>NZ_JACIAU010000001.1:0-3427330 GCF_014194105.1 Rhizobium sp. BK529
CGTCGCCTGGATAACGCGGGGTGGAGCAGCCCGGTAGCTCGTCAGGCTCATAACCTGAAGGCCGCAGGTTCAAATCCTGCCCCCGCAACCAAACCCTGCCCAATCCAGACACAGATCATCTGTTATCGCCGGCGCAAAGCATCATCTTCGCTCCAATGCTAGCTCCTCCTCCTGCACACCATAACCCGAAGGCCCAAGCCGAAAAGCCGCAAAACAAATCCGAGCTTCCCTCTTTACATATAAGCTCGCACCAAGCGGGCCTAGAGGCCAAGACGAAAAAGCCCTCCATCTCGGAGGGCTTTCGGTTGTCTGCGGTATGCTTACTCGTCCCGCCGCAGGTTACGGATTCGGTCGAAGAGAACGGCAAGCACAATTGCCCCGCCAATAAAGCTACCTTGCCAGAATGCGTTGATGCCGAGAAGGCCAAGACTGTTGCGGATAACCTCGATGAGTGCTGCGCCGATCAGCGCCCCAAAGGCGGTGCCGACGCCGCCGGCGAGATTGGCGCCGCCGATAACCGCGGCGGCAATGACCTGAAGTTCCATCCCGGCGCCGATATTCGTGGTGACAGCGCCGAGCCAGCCGGTTTGGATGATGCCGGCAATCCCCGCCGAGAGGGCGGAAATCATATAGACGATGACCTTAATCCTTTGCACAGGAACGCCCGTCAGTGTCGCGGCATGCTCATTGCCGCCGATGGCAAAAACGTAGCGGCCGAACTTCGTCCAGCGCAGCACAAAACCGGTCACGAGTGCCAGCACAACCATGTAAAGCACTGGATTGGCAATGCCGAAAAGCCAGGCGCCGCCACCCAGCGCCAGCAGTTTATCGTGATCGGGCCCAAACTGGAAAACCACAGTGTTGTTGGATGCAACCATCGCCAGGCTGCGCGCAATCGAAAGCATGCCGAGCGTGACGACGAATGGTGGAAAACCGAGATAGGCAATTAACAGGCCGTTGAACGCACCCACCACAAGGGCAGTCCCGACCGAGGCGGCAATGCCGATTTCAATGCTATATCCTGCATGCATGACGACTGCCAGCACCATGCTGCACAGGCACAGCACGGAGCCGACGGACAAGTCGATACCTCCGGTAATGATGACCAGTGTCATGCCCAGGGCGATAATGGCGACGAACGTGACGTTGCGGGTGATGTTGTAGATATTCTTCGCCGTTGCAAAGGAGTCCGTCGCCATCGACAGAAAAATGCAAGCGAAAATGACCGCGATGAGAACCCAGAATGTCTGACCGCTCAGAACGGCTCCAAGCCAGCTTCGCTGCTTCTGTCCGATCGTCTGATCAAGCGTAATCGCCATCGTCGACCTTCTTCTTTCCTGCCGCAACGGGTCGCATCAATCACACCTGTTCGATGGCGCCGGTAATCAGTCCCGTCACTTCCTCGGGCGAACTTGCCGCAATTGGCTTGTCGGCTACTTTTCTGCCTCGTCGCATCACGATCACGCGGTCCGCGACCGAAAAGACGTCGGGCATGCGGTGGCTGATCAGAACAACGGCAATGCCCCGGTCACGCAATTGGCGGATCAAGTTCAGAACCTCGGCCACCTGGCGCACGGAGATCGCCGCTGTCGGTTCGTCCATCAACACGATTTTCGCTTCCGACAGCATCGTGCGAGCGATGGCGACAGCCTGCCGCTGGCCACCTGACATTTGCTTGACGAGATCGCGTGGCCGCGTCTCCGATTTGAGCTCGCGAAAGATCTCCCCGGCGCGCTTGTACATGGTTTTGTAGTCGAGGATGCGAAGAGGCCATACGCCGTGGCGCAGCTCTCGTCCGAGAAACACGTTCGCCGCCGCGGTAAGATTGTTACAGAGCGCCAGATCCTGATGAACGATCTCTATGCCGTGCTTGCGAGCCTCTTTCGGCCGATGAAGCACGATCTCGGTGCCATCGAGACGCATGGTTCCGTGGCTCGGCCGAAAATTGCCGGCAATCATCTTAACCAACGTGGATTTACCGGCTCCGTTATCACCCATAAGGCCGACCACCTGCCCCGCTTCAAGCGAAAACGAAACATCGTTGACAGCCTGGATGGCACCGAAATGTTTGGAAATATTGGTGAGTTCAAGAACTGCCACCAGCCTCCCGGCCTCCCAAAACTTGCAGCTATTCCGCCGCTCCAAACCCGAATTTATTTCGGCCCAAGGCTGAAGCGAATTCGCCGTTCCAATATCCTCCCAGGAAAGGCGATTATTAGCATTTACGCAAAACCGGACGAGAGCGTCAACTCATTGTCCTGGGTGCTGGGCCTATTGTAGCAAAAATCTGTTTTGTCAGACAAATATCAATTGACGGAAGTCGTGCTCGAATATTAGCTATTGCTGGGAGAGAGAGCATGCTGATCCTTGTTACCGGTGCGACGGGCAAGGTCGGGCAGCGCTTTATTGCTGGGCTGCTTGACGATCCGAGATTTTCCAAAGCCCGTATTCGCGCGCTTTGTCATAACCGTTTGTGCGAGGCGACCGACCGTGTCGAAGTCATTCGCGGCTCGATCGCCGATCGCAACGTAGCGGCTGCTGCGGTGCGTGGCGCTAGCCATGTCGTCCATCTTGCCACCTGCAAGGAAACCCCTGAAGACATCATGGATGTTGCGGTCAAGGGCCTCTTTTGGCTGCTCGAGGAGTTTCGCACGAGCGTCACTGCACGCCAGGTCATCCTGATCGGCGGGGATGCAGGCATAGGGCATTTCTATTATCGCCATGACGGCCCAATTACCGAGAGCGTCCGCCATTGTGCCTATCCAGGAAGTTATGCGCTTTCCAAGGTGCTGGAAGAGGTGATGCTAGAGCAGTTCGGCATTCAGTACGGCCTTAATGGCTGTTGTCTGCGTGCGCCCTGGATCATGGAAAAAGACGACTTCAAATATTCGCTGTCTTTCGGAGACGACGTCTTTGGCGGCCCGGACTGGAAGACGCTCGTTCCCGAAGAAGCCGCGCGGCGCTACGCAGCCATGGGTACGGTGCCATTGCTGCTCGATGCTGACGGTCGTCCCCTAAAACGCAACTTCGTGCATGTCGATGACCTCGTGTCTGCAATATTGGCAGCGATCGACAATCCTCGGGCGGAGCGGCAGCTCTTCAATATCTGCATGGATCGGCCTGTCGACTATGCTGAAGTGGCCGCCTACCTGTCGCGCACGCGAAATCTCGGCTCTGTCGAGATACCAAGCCGCTTTCATTCCAACTGGATGGACAACAGCAAGGCGAAATACCTGCTGAATTGGCGGCCACACTATGATCTCGAAAAGCTTATCGACTCGGCGTGGCAATACGAGCGTTCGAAGGTGGAGCCTCGCGTCGTCTGGTATCCGGGTTGATATCGGATGGCGGGCACGCAGTGCCCGTCTGTTTCAAGGGAGGAAACCATGAGGAAGGCATTACTACTTACTGCCGCAGTTTTAGCGCTGACCGCTGGGCAGGCCCTGGCTAAGAAGCAACTCGTCATCGTCGTCAAAGGCCTCGACAATCCGTTCTTCGAAGCAATCAATCAAGGATGCCAGAAGTGGAACAAGGAGAACCCTACGGCCGAATACGAATGCTTCTACACCGGTCCGGCATCGACATCTGATGAAGCTGGCGAGGCGCAGATCGTTCAAGATGTGTTGGGCAAGGCCGACACGGCTGCAATCGCAATTTCGCCGTCAAATGCAAAGCTCATCGCCCAGACCCTGAAGACCGCCAATCCGACGGTTCCGGTGATGACACTCGATGCCGATCTTGCAGCCGAGGATTCAGCGTTACGCAAGACCTATCTCGGCACGGACAACTACCTCATGGGCGCACGGATCGGCGAGTACATCAAGAAGGCAAAGCCGAACGGCGGTAAGATCTGCACAATTGAAGGCAATCCTGGAGCAGACAATATTCTACGCCGCGCGCAAGGTATGCGCGATACACTCACCGGCCAGAAAGGCCTCACCGCGCTGAAAGGCGAGGGCGGCTGGACGGAAGTTGCCGGCTGTCCGGTGTTCACCAATGACGACGGCGCCAAGGGGGTTCAGGCAATGACCGATATTCTCGCGGCCAATCCTGACCTGGACGCATTCGGTATCATGGGTGGCTGGCCATTGTTTGGCGCGCCGCAACCCTATCGCGACCTGTTCAAGCCGATGGCGGCCAAGATCGGCAGCAACGATTTCGTCATTGGTGCCGCCGACACGATCGGCGACGAGGTTGCTATTGCGAAGGAAGGCCTGGTGACTGCGCTCGTCGGCCAACGGCCCTTCGAGATGGGCTACAAGGCTCCCTCGGTGATGATGGATCTTATCGCCGGCAAGACGGTTGATGATCCGGTATTCACCGGGCTCGACGAGTGCACGAAGGATACAGTGGATACCTGCATTCAAAAGTAGGCTCACGGTTTGGCGCACCCAGGGTGCGCCGACTGTCTGACGAGACGGATCGAAGGATCCGGAGGGCTTGACGCGCCCTGAATTCCGCGCCCTTTTGTCAGAGTCAATCGCAGGCGACTTCCTCGTTATTACGATTGTTTTGATAGTACGTGCAGACAGTCGAAAGAATGCTGAGGCAGTAGACGTAAATGCCTGACAGGAAATCGGGAAAGGCGACGGCTTCGGTCGGGGTGGTGACGGTTGACCACTTGGCCACCACAAGGCGCCCAAATGCTCCCCGCATGGCTGGAGCGAGTGTTCATGTGTCATTGGCGGGCGAAATCGGCCTCCGAATCGTGCGCGGCGACTACCCGCCGGGCACGATCCTGCCTAACGAAGCCAAATGGTCAGAAGTCTATGAAGTCAGCCGCTCAGCGGTGCGCGAAGCGATCAAGATGCTGATGGCCAAGGGCCTGCTTTCCTCCCGTCCGAAAATCGGCAGTTGGGTCGAGCCCAGGGAGCGATGGAACCTGCTGGATCGAGATGTATTGGGCTGGTATGCCGCGTCTCCCGATCGGGAAGCCTTCCTAAGAACTGTGCAAGAACTCAGGCATATGATCGAGCCGGAAGCAACAGCGCTTGCTGCGGAGCGTCGAACTGAGGAGCAAATGAAGGCCATCAGTCAAGCCCTGCATGACATGGGTCAGGCGACATCACTCCAGCAGCGAACAGAATCCGATACGCGATTTCATATCGCGATCTTGCGCGCCTCCGGAAACGATCTGCTGGTGCCGCTCGGCGTATTGATCGAATCGGCCCTGAACCACCTCTTCACTCATGTCACGCGAGAAGAAGACGACTTGCGATATGTGCTGAAACTTCATGAAAATATTGAGAAAAACATCCGATTGCAGCGACCGAACATGGCGCGTAACGCTGTCCGCAAGGTGCTGGCGAATACCGACCAACTGATAGCGCGGTGGTCACGATAGGAGTTTGTATCCTGTCTGGTAGAAAAAGTGGCCGCCAATCCGCGCGCGTACCCTAAATGGGATGGCAGCCGACGGAAAAGCCCGCTCTCAAGGGGGCTTGGCCAAGGGCTGAGATTTGGAATGCAGTTGCTCAGGAAACCAGCGCTGCCCCGCGCGGCGACTTTGCCATCAGCCTTGCATAGGCGATGGCCGAGAGCATGTTGACATGGTTGGCGCGGCCGGTTCCGGCGATGTCGAAGGCGGTGCCGTGGTCGACGGAGACGCGGTCGATCGGAAGGCCGAGGGAGACGTTAACGGCGGTCTCGAAGGCGACCAGCTTGATCGGGATATGGCCCTGATCGTGATATTGGGCGATGACCAGATCGAAAGCGCCGTTATAGGCGCGCGCGAAGACTGTGTCGGCGGAAATCGGGCCGACAACGTCGATGCCCTTGGCCTGCGCCAGCTCGACGGCAGGCGCGAGGAATTCCGTATCCTCGGTTCCGAAGAGGCCGTTCTCACCGCAATGCGGGTTGAGACCGGCGACCGCGATGCGTGCCTTTTTGCCGAGGCGCATGAAGTGGTTGTGACCGGCTTCGATCGTTGCCAGCACACGCTCGGTCTTGGCACGTTCGATTGCGCCCCTTAGCGAAACATGAGTCGAAACGTGAATGGTATTCAGTCGCTCGGAGGCGAGCAGCATGAAGGAGCTCTTCGAGCCGGTCAGATGCGCCAGGAGACCCGTATGGCCGTCGTAATGGTGGCCGGCAAGGTTCATGGCTTCTTTGTTGATCGGCGCCGTGACGATGACGTCGGCTTCCTTCGACATGGCGAGATCGACGGCACGGGCGATGTAACGAACAGATGCATCACCGGCGACTGGACTGACCTTGCCGATCTCGGGGAGGGGGGCGTCGAGCGCAACTTCGTCTACGGCGATCGTGGTGCCATTTTCAGAAGCGGTGGCGCCGAATTTGAGGCTGATGTCGGTCGCGCGTGCGGCCCGTTCCAGCGCTTCGGTATTGCCGACAATGACAAAGTCGCGGCGTTCATCTGCGGGCAGTGCGGCCAGCGCCTTGACGATCACTTCAGGGCCGACACCGGCGGGATCGCCGAGGGTTACTGCGACTTTTGCATTCCTGTCCATCAGTCAAATTCCTCTTGAAAGCCCCGCCTCAATAGGCTGCTTCGTAGATCGAGCGTATGTCAGTGCGCGTCAGCTCGCGCGGGTTGTTATCCAGAAGCCTGCGGATGGCGAAAGCATCGTCGGCCATGGCGTCGAGATCGTTTTGCGGCACGCCGAGACCCGAAAGGGTCATCTCAATGCCAAGCTCGGCGCAGAAGGCATAGGCGGCATCGAAAACCGATTTTACGGTATCGGAGGTTTCATAGCCGAGTGCGGCCATGACCGCTCTCGTTTTCTCGGGTACGGCCGGGGTGTTGAAGGCAAGAACATGTGGGAAGATTAGCGCGTTGGCCGCACCATGGGCAACATGCCAGCGGGTGCCGAGCGGGTAGGCGAGAGCATGGCCGCCTGCCGTATTGACCGGCCCGAGGCAGAAGCCGCCATAGAGCGAAGCGAGCGAAAGACCGGCACGGGCTTCGGCATCCGAACCGTCGCGTACCGCACGAGCGAGATATTTGCCGACGAGCCGCGTCCCCTCGATCGCGTAGATATCGATCATCGGGTGTGCCTTGCGGTTGGTAAAGGCCTCGACGCAATGCGCCATGGCATCCACACCCGTTGCTGCCGTTGTACGGGCCGGCACGGAGAAGGTGAGCGACGGGTCAATGACGGCGATATCGGCGAGCATATGAAGGCTCTCGACCGCAAGTTTCGCCTGTGTCTGCGGGTCGGTAACCAGCGCACGAATGCCGGCTTCGCTGCCCGTGCCCGAGGTTGTTGGCACTTGTGCGAGCGCGACCTTTCGCGGTCCCTGCACCTTGTTCGGACCGACGACATCGCGCAAGCTCTGCGAGGAGCCAGCCAGTACGGCAGCGAGCTTTGCAAGGTCCATGGCGCTGCCGCCGCCGAAGCCGACGATGAGGTCGGCGTGTGCGGCTTCCGCAGCTGCGAGTACTTTGTCGAGATTGGCGATATCCGGCTCAGGCGTCACGTCCGAGAAGACCGAAACCTCGCCCTTCAACTGCAGGAGATCGACGCGCGTTGCATTGAACGCGTCCGAGATGACCAGCGTTCGGGAATAGCCCTTGTTTGCTGCCCAGCCGCCCAGCTTCCCAGCGATTTCGAGACCGAATTCGATCAGGTGCGGCCGGATAACGGTAATAGGTGAATCCAAACTGACCATATGCGGTCCTCCCCGATGCGCGACGGACTAGGCCGTCGATGATGCAAATTGGTTACGCCGCCTGTTGACGGCGAGAATAAGTTTTGGTGTTTCCTGCTTAGCGAACAGGTCTGTCGCAACGTACCGGTCTTTCGCAAACTGCTCAGCGAGCTTTTCAACCCACCATGCGAAGAGTTCGTCCGAGGTTCGCTCTAAAGCGCTGATCGCTTTCGCATCGGCGCTCGCCACGCTTCTCCCCATTCTGCTAACCTCTAGGCGATTGAGCCCAACGGAAGACGGACATATTTGATGGCGCGCCGGTAATAGGTGTAGGCGACGTGAAGCGTGCCGTCCGGCCCCTGGGCGATCGAGGGATAGGAGAATTCGCGGTTCAGCAGGTCTTTCGAGTTGTTGCTCAAACAGTATCCGTCGCCGGTGTCCAGGTCGAGCTTACGCTCGAAGTGCGCACCGTCATCACTGGACACTGCAAGGCTTAGCGGGGCACGCGGAACGCCCCATACTGCCTTTCTGGCGGTTGCAACGGAAGTCTCCGAAACAGGCGCTCCGGTACCTTCCACCTCGTCATAAAGCGATTGGCGCCGCGCGTCATGGGAAGCAGCGTTGCTGTGGTTGTAAACCATCGCGATCCTTCGGTCTCGGAGATTTATTGCCTGGATCGACGAATTGTTATTGGGCAAATCGATCGGCTTTGGCGTGCTCCAGGTTTGGCCCTGATTTGAAGACAAAGATGAGTGGACATTCTCCGCATAACGATCACGGAAAAAGGCGGTCATTCTATCGTCTTGAAGCGGTACGATATTCATGTGCACCGCGCCCAGGCTGTTATCTATCTCTTTGATCTTCCAGGTTTTTCCTCCATCACCTGAGATCATAACGCCTGCCGTGTCCGCGTCACCGCTCCAGCGCCGACCGGGCAGGCTGCCGCAGCGGAAGATCGGGAGTAGCCATTCGCCCCTGCCGTTGACAACAATCTGCTGGCGCACGAACGTACCGGGCAGATCGCAGAGTACAGAGGGAGGAGCAAAACTCCTGCCGCCATCCTCCGAGATCCGGCATTTGACAACTGCGCCATCCTGATCGCCAGATGTCTGGGAGGTATAGAGCAACCAAACACGACCATCCGGCGCATTGAAAATCAAGGGATTCTGCTCGGACTTTGCCGGATCGTCAGACATTTTCACCGGTTCGGTCCATTGCTCGGCGCCGGGTGCCAGTCGCGACATGTAAATCGATATGTCGCCCATACCTTCCATTGTACCGCCGAACCAGACGCACGTCAGGGTTCCATCCGCCAGAAAAGCGAGATTGGCGGCGTGGTTCTGGACGCAGGGGGAGGGCAGATAAGCATCAAAGCGGCCGGCCTGCGCGGTATTTGCCCTGAGGATACCGTCCATCAGCGACGGAACTTCTTCCGGTTTTAAGCCTGTCGATTGCATGTAATCCTCCTTAAGGCAGTTTTGCGTAACCTTCGGCGAGCTCCGCATATTCACGATCATTGAGCGGTACGAGCGGCGGGCGTGTGCGCCGCCAACCGGCATTGCCGGTTTTCAGGCCAACCATGGCCTTGATCGTCGGGATCTGGACATAGGAGTTCGATAGGGTGCGAAAGGCATTGATACGTGCCTGCGCGGTCTCAACTTCTGCGCTCCTCGTCTCATCATGAACGCGATCGTAAACGGTGCGTAGCGAATTTGCGACCAGGTTCGAGGTGGCGGTAATGCAACCGGTGCCGCCCGCCTTCAGCAGCGGCAGCAGCAGCGGGTCGGCGCCGCAGAGTACAGAGAAGCCGGGGCAGGCTGCTACGATCGCCTGCATATTATTGAAATCGCCCGCAGATTCCTTAATGCCGACGACTGTTTGCGGAAATGCTTCAACCAGCCGGCTGATAAGCGGGATGGAAAGTGGAACGCCCGAAACCTGCGGAATATGATAGAGGATCACCTGAAGCCTGCTATCGCCGATCTTCTCCAGAATCTGCGCATATGCGGCGAAAAGGCCTTCGTCGGAGACGCCCTTGTAGTAGAAGGGCGGGAGCATGACCACCTTGGTAACGCCGAGCGAAAGCGCGTGCTTCGTTAGTTCGACTGTCTCGGGAATGGCGACGACGCCGGTGCCTGGCAAGAGCTTGTCGGAGGGAAGGCCAGCCGTCAGCGCGGCTTCCAGGATTACACGGCGCTCAGCAGAAGAGAAGGAGTTGGCTTCCCCCGTTGTTCCGAGCAGTGCCACTCCGTGGCATCCTTCTTCGATCAGCCGCTGGCAATGTTCAGTGAAGAGTCCGAGATCGGGGCTGCCGTCGGCGTTAAGAGGGGTGGTTGCGGCGCTATAGACGCCTGTAATCTTGTGATTGTTCAAGAGATACTCCTCGTCGAACTATGCCTTCGCGGCATGTTCCCCGCCCCGGTTTTCATCTTAGTGCCGCCTTGTTGTCAATCTAACAAATTTTACTTTTATTCTTGTTGTTATTCAACATATTGAATTTAAAAGAGAAAAATTTTTCTCGGCCGATGCGATGGCTTTATCTGAGATTTTTCATTGACATGTTTACATTATGAAGTGATTGTCTGGTCTCTGCCGCGCAGCTTCGGGGAGGTCTTTCGAAAGGGCGCGCTATTTGCCAGGAGGAGCAAATGACATTTGGTAATGAACAAGACTTTTCGCAGATTTCCCGCCGTAACGCGCTCAAGCTCGGGCTTGCGGCCGGCGTCGGTTTCTCGCTCTTCGGTGCGAGCGCTCGCATCGTCATGGCGCAAGACGGGCAGGTCCTGAAGGCTATCAATCCAGCCTTCGACCAGGATTGGTCGCCGTTGCGCGGCGGCGGCAGAACCTTCCGTTGGAACTCGTTCTGGTGGGCCTCGCCGATGTATTTCGACGCCGACGGCAAAATCCAGCCCTACGTCTTCACGAGCTGGAACTCGCCGGACAGGAAGGTGTGGACGTTCAAGATCAACCCAAAGGCAGTTTTTTCCGATGGCAGCAAGATCACCTCGGCCGATGTCAAAGGCTCATGGGAGGTTGCCGCCATGCCCGGCACCAAGAACCAGCGCGTCGATCAGGTGTTGAGCAAGGTTGCCGGCTATAAGGAAGTTTCCGCCGGCTCCGCAAACGAGTTGACCGGCGTTTCCACGCCTGATGAATCGACTGTCGTCTGCAGGCTTTCGGAAGCCGACCCTATCTTCTTCATGCGCCTTGCCAACCATATCGTGCCGATCACAAAAGCCTCCCAATCGCACGGCAGCGATGGCGAGGAAGTGGCCGACTGGTACAAGCCTGACAGTGGCGCCGTCTATTCAGGCCCCTTCAAACTGACCGAGCTCGATATCGACGCCGGCACGGTGGCCTTCGAGCCGAACGAGAATTTTTTCGGGCCGAAGCCGAAGCTCGCCCGCATCGAGATCAGCTCGATCGAAGACAATGTCACCGCGACCTCGCTGATCAAGTCCGGCGAATATAATGCTCATACCGAACTCGTCACTTCGACGATCATTCAGGATCTCGGCCCGGAATTTTCTGCCGGCCCGCTCATCCCGACCAGCCAGCACTTCTGGTTCAATACTTCGCGCGCGCCGATGGACGATCCCAAGGTTCGCCAAGCCTTGATCATGGCGGTCGATCGTGACGGCCTGTTCAAGGCGTCTTATCCGGATGGGCCACACAAGAAGGCCGACCAGATCCTGAATTCGGTTCCCGGTGCGGACAATTCCGGCTTCGAGCCCTATCCGTATGATCCGGCAGCGGCCAAGAAGCTGCTTGCTGAATCGAGCTATGGCGGACCCGATCGTCTTCCTAAGCTTATGTTTGTCGGGATTTCGGGTCCGGCCATCCAGGCTGCTGCGCAGTTCATCGCCGAACAGTGGCGACAGAACCTCGGGATAACGTCCGTCGACATGAAGCCGCAGCAGGATGGCGGACCGAACCAGAATGCGGTGCAGATCTTGCGAGACGACGTCGGCACACGCGTTCCCGATGCCGTCTCCTATCTCACCGGCTGCATCGCCTCCACCTCGTCCCACGCCCAGAACAAACTCGGCAACTACAAGAACGATAAGGTAGACAGTCTGCTTGCAGAAGCTGCAACCAAGGCTGCCGACGATCCGGATCGCGTGAAACTCGCGCAAGAAGCCCAGAAGGCGTTCCGCGACGATTGGGTGTTCATTCCGTGGTATTCTCAGGCGATGTCCCGCTGGGCGAGCAAGGAGGTCAAGGCCATGGAAAAGAATCTCGACTGGCAGGTCGTCGCTCCGTGGGACGTATCGATCGGCTGATTGAGACCGCTAGTCAATTCTCAATAGCTCAAGCAACCGCGCGAAGGCCGAAAGGTCTTCGCGCAAGTTAAAGAAGGGTACGCGCGATCCGCACAGCTTGCGGGAAAACGCTCCTGATAAAAGGTGGGAGGTGGTCTTGCTTCGTTATATACTAACGCGATTTGCCATCTGGATTCCGTCCGTCCTGGTCGTAATGATGGCAGTCTACGCGATGGCTTTCTACGGTGCGGGCGATCCGATCAAGCTGATCTTTCTTCGTGCGCCGGGCGATGTCGCTTATAATCCGGAGCGTATCGAGGCGATCCGAGAAAGTGCTGGCCTCAACAATCCCTTCGTCGAGCAGTTCGGCTATTACATCTGGAACCTGCTGCATGGTCAGTTCGGCAACTCGCTGACGTCAGGCCGCTCAGTCTGGGCAATGGTTTCGGCCGCCGCACCTGTTTCCTTCAAGCTGGCGCTCTGTTCCATTATCTTGACCACTGTCGTTGCGATCCCGCTCGGCATGCTCGCCGCCCTGAACCAGAACAACCGCGTCGACTACACGATCACCGGTACCGCGCTTTTCCTCTGGGCGATCCCCGCCTATGTCGCCGGTCCGCTGTTGATGGTCGGCCTCATCGTGCTGCTGCCGATGATCAGAGTGCCCTATGGCTGGGGCGGTATCTTCGACGTGCGTATCATTCTGCCGCTCATCGTGCTTTCCTTCCAGCCGATCGCGCTCATCGTGCGTCAGACGCGCGCCGCCGTCATCGAGGTGCTTTCGGAGGACTTCGTGCGGACGGCCCGGGCCAAGGGCGTGCCGGAAATCGTGGTTGCGCTGAGGCATATCCTGCGGCCGGTGCTGACACCCGTGGTCACGCAGCTCGGCCTCATCATGATCACAATCGTCAATGGCGCCATTTTCGTGGAGCTCGTTTTTGGTCTGCCGGGCCTTGGGCGGTTGACCGTGCAGGCGCTCACCAATTCCGACTATCCTGTCATTCTGGCGATTACCCTGATCGGATCCTTCCTGGTCATGGTGTCGAACCTGCTGGTCGATGTGCTCTATCCGCTGCTCGACCCGCGCGCCAATGATTCCAGAAGGAGCCGCTGATCATGTCCGCTATTCCTCTTTCGACGATCGACACGGCCGAGGAGCCGTCGGTCAACCTGTGGCGCGATGCCTGGCATCGCCTGAAGCGCAACAAGCTTGCGATCTTCGGCCTGATCGTGATCGTGATCCTCGCCTTCACGGCAATCTTCGGCCCCGCGCTGACGCCTTATGACTATCTCAGCCAGGATCTTGCTTCGCGCAACGCACCGCCGTCACTGGCGCATTTCTTCGGCACTGACGACCTCGGGCGCGACGTCTTCAGCCGTATCGTCTTCGGCACGCGCACGGCCTTCCTCGTTGCCGTCATCGTCACGTTCATCGCGGTGCTGATCGGGCTTTTGCTTGGCGCCATCGCCGGCTTTTTTGGCAATCCCTTCGACCGGGTTATCATGTGGCTGACGGATGTGACGATGTCTGTGCCGAACCTGCTTCTCGTCGTCGTCATCAATGCATCGCTGAAGACGCCCATCACCAGATGGATGGAGGCGCAGTATCTTGCGACCCTCAATCCCTTCTATCGCCAGACGGTCTGGGTGGATTTCATCCTGGTCTTCGGCTCGATGGCGCTAATCTCCTGGCCGCCCTATGCGCGCCTCGTCCGCGCTCAGGTTCTATCGATCCGCAATCGTCCCTATATCATGGCGGCACAAGCGCTCGGCCTTTCCAACTCGCTGATCATCCTGCGCTATATCGTGCCGAATGCGCTTGGTCCGCTGATCGTTTCCGTCAGCGCCGGTCTCGGTACCGCCATGGTGCTGGAAAGCGCCTTCAGCTTCCTCGGAGTCGGTGTCAATCCGCCCACGCCAAGCTGGGGCAACATGATCTCGGACGGCCTGCGCGTCTGGCAGCATTATCCGCATCTCCTCGCCGCTCCGGCGGCCGTGCTCGGTCTTGCCTCGGTAGCCTTCAGCTTCCTCGGCGACGGCCTCAACGACGCACTCAATCCGCGGGGCGGCAAATGATGAACGCAACGACCAATGAACGCCTGCTGGATGTGAAGGATCTCACCATCGAGATCGATACGCGCCGCGGCCCCGCTGTCGTCGTCGATGGTATCGATCTCTACGTCAACAAGGGCGAGACGCTCGGCATCGTTGGTGAATCCGGCTGCGGCAAGAGCCTGACGATGCTCAGCCTGATGCGGCTCCTGCCGAACAAGATCAAGGTGGCGAAAGGCTCTGCGACGTTCGACGGATGTGACCTGCAGAAGATGTCGAACCGCGACCTGCGCAAGGTGCGTGGCGGCGACGTCGGCTTCGTCTTCCAGGATCCGATGACCTCGCTCAATCCGGTCATGCGCATCGGCGACCAGATCTGCGAACCGCTCATCTATCATCGCAAGATGTCGAAGGCGGACGCGCGGGCGCGCGCCGTCGAGCTTTTGCGCCTCGTCGGGATTCCCGGCCCCGAAGAGCGGCTGATGGCCTATCCGCATGAGCTTTCCGGCGGTATGCGTCAGCGCGTGATGATCGCGATCGGCCTTGCCTGTAATCCGAAGCTTCTGATCGCCGACGAGCCGACGACCGCGCTCGACGTGACGATCCAAGCCCAGATCGTCGATCTGGTGAAGGATCTGCGCGCAAAGCTCGGCATGTCCGTCGTCTGGATTACCCACGATCTCGCGCTGATCGCCGGCCTCGTCGATCGCGTCGCCGTGCTCTATGCCGGTACGGTCGTGGAAGATGCGCCGGTGGACGAGCTCTATGCTCGTCCCAGCCATCCCTATACGCGCGGCCTGTTGTCCTCGATTCCGAAGCTCTCGGACGCGCCGGCAAGCCGTCTCTCCTCAATCGGTGGTACGCCGCCGGAGCCCGGTCGCCGCCCCAAGGGCTGTCCTTTTGCGCCGCGCTGCCCGCTAGCCGAAGCGGTCTGTCATGAGCGTGTGCCGCGGCTTGAGCCGGTTTCCGGCAACAGCGCACATCGCGCCGCCTGTTTTGTCGTCCAGAGAATGCAGGAGGCTGCGTGATGGGTGCCCAACCGCTCCTGAAGGTCGAAAATCTCGTCAAGCATTTCCACGTCAAGCTCGGTGCTTTCGGCGAGCGCTCCGCAACCGTCTATGCCCTCGACAATGTCAATCTCGAGATCATGGAAGGCGAGACGCTGAGCCTTGTCGGTGAATCGGGCTGCGGCAAATCGACGACCGGCTTCACTATCCTCAATCTTTACAAGGCGACGAGCGGCAAGGTGGTCTACAAGGGCCAGGACCTTGCGACGTTGGATGAAAAGCAGATGCGGCCCTTCCGCCGCGACCTGCAGATCGTCTTCCAGGATCCCTATTCGACGCTGAACCCGCGCATGACAGTCGGCGAGGCGATTGGTGAACCAATCCTCTTCCACAAGCTTGCTACCAAGGCGGAGCTTAAGGACAAGGTTGCCGCACTGCTCACCGATGTCGGCCTGCCGACGCGCTTTGCCCAGCGTTATCCG
This sequence comes from Rhizobium sp. BK529, assembly GCF_014194105.1. NCBI lineage: Bacteria > Pseudomonadati > Pseudomonadota > Alphaproteobacteria > Hyphomicrobiales > Rhizobiaceae > Rhizobium > Rhizobium sp. BK529. The sequence goes on from NZ_JACIAU010000001.1 coordinate 15,415, forward strand.
CATGAGCTTTCCGGCGGCCAGCGCCAGCGCGTCGTCATTGCGCGAGCGCTTGCCTGCCAGCCGAAGTTCATCGTCTGCGACGAGGCGATCTCCGCACTCGATGTGTCGATCCAGGCGCAGATCATCAACCTGCTGCTCGATCTCCAGGAAAAATATGGCCTGACTTATCTTTTCATCGCCCATGACCTCGCCGTCGTGCGCCATATCAGCACCCGTGTTGGCGTCATGTATCTCGGCCGCCTGACCGAGCTTGCGACACGCGAAGAGCTTTTCGACAATCCGCTGCATCCCTATACGAAGGCACTGCTTTCGGCCGTGCCGGAAACCGATCCGGAGCTGGAGCGCAGCCGCAAACGCCAGATTCTGCAGGGCGATGTGCCGAGCCCGCTGAACCCGCCGACAGGCTGCCGTTTCCATACGCGCTGCCCGATCGCGATGGAGGTTTGCAGCAAAATCATTCCGGAATGGAAGGAAGCGAAGCCCGGCCATCTCGTTGCCTGTCATGCCGTCAATCCGGGGCAGGCCTCATGACGCTGAAAGTCGCCATCATTGCCGACGACCTTACCGGCTCGCTCGATACGGGAACCCCCTTTATGGAGGCCGGGCTGTCAGTGGCTGTCGCGATCGATGTCGAGGCGGTCGGCAAGGCACTTGAAACCGGTGCTGAAGTCGTCGTCGTCAATACGGCTTCGCGTGGCCTTTCAGAGGAAGAAGCTGTCGCGCGCGTGCGGGCGACAGCCGAAGCTCTGAGTTCTGCGGGGTCGGCCATTTTCATGAAGAAGATCGACTCCCGGCTGAAAGGCAATGTCGCGGCCGAAAGCATTGCGCTGGCTGACATGCTTGGCCTCAAGAATATCCTGATGGCACCGGCCATTCCCGATCAGGAGCGCATCACCTATCGCGGTTGCGTGGTCGGGCGCGGCGTCGAGCATCCCTTGCCGATCGCCGATCTGTTTTCCGGATATGGCCGCAACGTCAATATCGCGGATGCCGAGGATGACGCCGATCTCGATATGATCGTTTCCGAAAACGACTGGCTTTCGACGCTTGCTGTCGGTGCCCGCGGCTTGGGCTCTGCGCTCGCGCGCCGGCTCGGGGAGGCGGCACGGGTCGCGCCGGAATTTCCGACCACGCGGAAGACACTCTTTGCCTTCGGTTCACGCGATCCGATTACGGCTGTGCAGATGGACCGTCTCGTAGCTTCGCAGGCGCTGCGTATCGTCGTCGATGCGCCCATGGGTATAGTCGAAAGCGGCGAGGGGCTGGCGCTGCCGGCGCTCCTGCGTTGCACGGGGGAGATGCAGGGCAATGCAGCCCTCGTTGCCGCTCGCTTTGCGCAGGGCGTGAAATCGGTCATAGATGACACGAGGCCGGATATGATCATGGTGGGGGGCGGTGATACTGCGCTCGCCGTTTTTCGCGAACTGGGCGTTACAGTCTTGTTGCCGAAGGGGGAAATCGAGGCCGGCGTTCCCTGGTTCGACGTAAGGGATGTCAACGGGCGGCAATTTCGATGCGCCGTCAAGTCGGGGGGCTTTGGCAATTCCGATAGTTTGCTAAGACTGATCGTTCGGAATCAGGCGGCGTAACGGATGCCAGCGGGGAGAATGAGAGTGGATGAAGCGAATGGCGGATCGGTAAATCCGGAAGCTGCGCCTCAGGCGCGGCCGGAGCGCGGCAGGGCTGTGAAGCTGGTCGATCGTGTCTTCGACCAGCTGATGGAACGCATCCGCGCCGGCAATTACCCGCCGGATTCCCGCCTTCCGGGTGAGCACGAATTGGCCTCGCTGCTCGGTGTCTCGCGCCCCATCGTGCGCGATGCGCTGGCACGCCTGCGCGAGCAGGGGATCGTCTACGCAAGGCAGGGGGCCGGCACCTTCGTCAGCGCGCATGGCTCACCGGCGGCGCAGCTTGCCTATTCGCCGGTCAAGACGATTGCCGATATCCAGCGTTGCTACGAGTTCCGTCTGACGATAGAGCCGGCGGCCGCCTATTTCGCCGCCAAGCGCCGTGACGATGCCGCGATCCAGAAGATCGCCGCAGCACTTGCAGATCTGCGGGAAGCGACGAGCCATCAGCTGCATCGGGTGGATGCCGATTTCGTCTTCCATCGCGCAGTCACTGAGGCCGCCAACAATCACTATTACACGGCCTCCATGGATGCGCTGAAAGCGCATATTGCTGTCGGCATGCATCTGCATGGGCTTTCGCTGCTCGGTCCGCGGCCGGGTCTGGAGCAGGTGTATCAGGAGCACAACGAGATCTACAAAGCGATCGCCGAGGGCCGGGCAGAGGACGCCCGCGACCTGATGCGCGCCCATCTCGAGGGTTCGAGGGATCGCCTTTTCGAAGGCCGCGTGCTCGATCTGTCCTTCTGATAAGATGCGGCTGCGGGATAGAAACTCGCAGTCTTATTCCTCAAACAAGGCACGTTCCGTCGCGAATATTTTGGTGATGTATTCGGCAACGGTCCGGATCGGCAGATCCTTGCGATGCTGGCGGCGGGTAAGAAGCCAAACTTCCCGCGGCGGCGGGACAGGTTCGAGCGGGCAAAAACAAAGATCTGTTTCCGTGCGGCCAAGATAATGGGGCAGGAGCGCCAGACCGGCGCCCGCCTTGGCAGCCATTGCCTGGGATAGCTGATTGTTGGCACGGAAGGACAGGCGTGCATGCGAAAAATGGCGGGCCAGCCAGACCGCCTCAGGCACATAGGCATTCACTTCGTCAAATCCGATGAAGACCGGCTCTGCGCCATCCTCGATCTGTCTGCAGATCTCCTGCGTTCCATAATAGCCGTAACCGATCGTCGCGAGCTGCTTGGCGATCAGATCGCCGTCCTGTGGTTTTCCCAGGCGGATGGCGATGTCGGCCTCGTGGCGTTCGAGGCTGATGGTGCGCAAATCTGTCGCAAGGTCGATATCGAGTCCTGGAAATTGCATCGTGATCTTCGCCAGACGGGTGATCAGAAAACCTTGCGAAAGTGCAGGTGAGGCATTGATGCGCACAAGGCCCTTCGGCGTGTCATCCTTCCAGCCGCGCCCAAGTGTTTGCACGGAGGCTTCCATATCGCTTGCAGCTGTCAGCGCGCGCGTTCCCGCAGGCGTCAGAACATAGCCGTCCGGGCGGCGCTCGACGAGTTTTTCACCGAGCGTTTCCTCCAGTGAATGAAGCCTTCGGGCGATCGTCGCGTGGTTGACACGCAGGGTTCGGGCGGCTGCCGACAGGCTGCCGTGCCGTCCAAGGGCGAGAAAAACCCGGATGTCCTGCCAATCCGGCTCTGTGCGTTTTTTATCAGCCATTGGCAAAGAATAGCAAATTTTCCGCAGAAAGGAACGGGACTAGATAGATGGCGACCTCAGAACAGAAAGGTTGCCTACATGACATCTTCCAGTCTCAAGCTCACGCTCATCGGCGGGCCGACCGTGCTGATCGAATATGGCGCGTTCAGGCTTCTCACCGATCCAACGTTCGACCCGCCGGGCCTCTACAGGGAAAAGCCTGTGCGTTTCGAAAAGACGTCTGGTCCGGCCCTGTCGGCCAAGGAACTTGGCCCGCTGGACGCAGTCCTCCTTAGCCACGATCAGCACCTCGACAATCTCGACAGTGCCGGCCGGGCAATGCTGCCGACCGTGGGTACCACCTATACAACCAAGGCCGGAGCAGGGCGGTTGGGCGGCAATGCGCTCGGACTTGATCCGTTCGAAACCGTCACGCTGGAAGGCGCCGATGGTGAGCGGTTGCTGATCACGGCAACGCCGGCCCGCCACGGCCCTGTCGGTATCGAGCCGATTTCGGGTGATGTCGTCGGTTTCGCGCTCGGCCGCGAAAAGCCGGGTGACCTTCTCTACGTGACCGGCGACACGGTCTGGTACGAGGGCACGGCCGAGGTCGCGCGGCTCTTTTCTCCCAAAGTCGTGCTGCTGTTTACGGGCGCAGCCGAGCCCCGTGGCCGCTTCCACATGACTATGGGCAGCGAGGACGCGCTGGAGGCGGCGCATGCCTTCCCGAACGCGCTGCTTGTGCCCGCGCACAACGAAGGCTGGGTGCACTTCCGCGAAAATCAGGACCAGCTCGCATACAGCTTTTCCGTCTTCAATCTCGAGGACCGCCTGAGGCTCTTCGAAAAAGGCAAACCGCTCACTGTCGACGTGACGGCTTGAGCATCTCATACGTGGCGCAAAGCGCCTATCTTCCAAGGAGACATATCATGAGCAATGAACAGAAAGTTGCAATCATTACCGGTGCTTCGCAGGGTATCGGCGCCGGCATTGTCCAAGCCTATCGCAACGAAGGCTATGCGGTCGTCGCCAACTCCCGTAACATTCAGCCCTCGTCAGATGAAGGCATCGTCGCGGTACCCGGCAATATCGGCGATCGCGCGGTAGCGGAGAAGGTCGTCAAGACCGCTGTCGAGCGTTTCGGTCGCGTCGATACACTGGTCAACAATGCCGGTATTTTCGTCGGCAAGCCGTTTACCGACTATACGGTCGAAGACTTCAACAACGTGATCAATGTGAACGTCGGCGGCTTCTTCCATATCACGCAGTTCGCCCTTGCGCAGATGGCGAAGCAGGGCCACGGGCACATCGTTCAGGTCACCACTGCCCTTGTGGACCAACCGCTCGCTAATGTTCCCTCAGGTCTTGCGACGCTGACCAAGGGCGGGCTTGATGCCGTCACCCGCGGGCTTGCTATCGAATATGCCAAGAGTGGTATCCGCGTGAATGCAGTCGCACCCGGCATCATCCGTACGCCGATGCACGCTCCGGAAACGCATGATTTCCTGAGCGCGTTGCATCCGGTCGGCCGGATGGGTGAGGTCAGCGAAATCGTCGACGCCGTGCTCTATCTCGAGCATGCCGGCTTCGTAACAGGCGAGACGCTGAATGTCGATGGCGGCCAGCACGCCGGCCGTTGGTAAGCAAGGGAGGCAATGGGCGGAGCGCTCTACAGCGACCGTCCTTCAAGGAGAACGACAATGCCTTATGTGAATATCAAGGTGACGCGTGAAGGCACGGCTCCCGGCGCAAGCAGCACCACGCTGGAGCAGAAAGCAGCCCTCATCAAGGGCGTCAGCGATCTGCTCTTCGACATCATGGGCAAGCCGCATGACAGTACCTTCGTCGTCATCGATGAAATCGAGATGGAGAGCTGGGGTGTGGGCGGCCTGCCTGTGCCAGAATATCGCAAGCAGCTTGCGCAAAAGGCTGCGAAATAGAAATAGTGTAGTGGCGGCCCCGCAAGGCCGCCATTCGCTTTGCGGGCAATGAAATGCAGAGGCATCGTGTCATGGGTAACTGGCAGGACAATCGTATCATCGAGCTTTTCGGTATCGAGCGTCCCATCATTCAGGCACCGATGGCGGGTGCGACCACGGCTGAGATGGTTATCGCGGTGAGCGAAGCCGGCGGCCTCGGGTCACTTCCTGCTGCATTGCTGACGATCGAGCAGACGAAAGCGGCTCTCGACCGGATACGCTCGGCGACATCCAAGCCGATCAATGTGAATTTCTTTGTGCACGCCAATCCGGCAGCCGATCCCGTTGCCCAAATGCGGTGGCGCACCGTGCTTACACCTTATTATGTCGAACTGGGGCTCGATCCTGCCGCACCGCTTCCAGCGGCGGGACGGGCGCCGTTCGATAATGATTATTGTGTGCTCGTGGAAAGCTACCGTCCCGAAATTGTCAGCTTCCATTTCGGATTGCCGGCGCCGGATCTGCTGGAGCGCGTGCGGCGCACCGGCGCGAAGATCATCGCTTCGGCAACGACCGTTGCGGAGGCGCGCTGGCTGGTGGAGCGTGGTGTCGATGCGGTCATCGCCATGGGGCTGGAAGCCGGCGGACACCGGGGCAATTTCCTTGATCACGACATGATAACGCAGGTTGGTACGATGGCGCTCGTGCCGCAGATCGTCGATGCCGTCTCTGTGCCGGTCATCGCGGCTGGCGGCATCAGCGACCGACGGGGTGTCCGCGCTGCCTTCGCACTCGGCGCGTCCGCCGTTCAGGTGGGTACGGCCTATCTGCTCACGCCGGAAGCGAGGATCACCGCCTTCCATCGCGAGGCGTTGAAATCGGCGCGGGACGACAATACCGCCTTGACCAACATTTTCACAGGTCGTCCGGCACGCGGCATCGTCAACCGTATCATGCGGGAGATCGGCCCGCTGTCGCAGACCGCACCGGCGTTCCCGACCGCCGGCGGTGCGCTTGCGCCGCTGAGGGCGGTAACTGAAAAGGAAGGAAGGTCGGATTTCAGCAATATGTGGGCTGGTCAGGCCGCAAGCCTTGCTCGCGAAATGTCGAGCGCCGAGCTGACGCGATATCTCGTCGAAGCCGATTAGCAAGAGATGCTGCCGCAAACGAGGAAGCCGAGGCGTCTCAGCCTTCGGCCGCGCCGGCGGCCTTCGCCTGCTGGGCGGTGCGCAACGTGGTTGCTGCAGCTGCGGCGCCATTCTTGTCGTCGCCGCCGACTTGCACCATCGGCTGAGCAAATTCGATGCCGTTATTCTGGAAGGCTTCACGAATCTTGGCGTAGGCTTTGCGACGGATATAGGTTTGCATGCCAGGCACCGTCGTCATGGCGAAGCTCAGGACGATGCCGTAATCGCCGAATTCCTCGACACCCTTCATCTTGAGCGGTTCGATGAAAAGCGGGCCGACCTCTTCATCTTCCTTCAATTCCGTGCCGATGGCCTTGGTGATTTTGCGCGCCTTGTTGATATCGGTGTTGTAGGCGACAGAGATGCGGAATTTGTCGATCACCCAATCGCGGCTCATGTTTTCCACCGCGCCGAGTTCTCCGAAGGGCACAGTGAAGACGGGGCCGCGATGGTGGCGCAGGCGTACCGAGCGTAAGCTGAAGCCTTCCACCGTTCCCTTGTAGTTCTTCGCCTGAATATATTCGCCGACGCGGAAGGCATCGTCGAACATGTAGAAAACGCCGCTGATGATGTCCTTAACGAGAGTCTGCGAGCCGAAGCCGATGGCTACGCCGAAAATGCCGGCGCCAGCAATCAGCGGGCCGATCTCCACGCCGAGCTGAGAGAGCACGATAAGGGCGGCCATAACGGCGACCATGACCGCAAGCGCATTTCGGAAGATCGGCAATAACGTCCGGAATCTCGCACGCTTCGCGGCTTCGGCCGGAGCAAGACCGGTCGCGTCCCCAGACGTCTTGATAGTGCGGTCGATCCAGCCTTTTGCTAGCTGCCAGAGAAGATCGGCAATCAAGAGCACGATGACGCCTTTCAGGAGCCCATTGAGGATGGCCGATATCGTCGTGTTCTGATTTGCAAGCGAACTTGGGTTGAAGCGCCAAACCAGAGCCAACCAGCCAGCAGCGAGCGCGATGACGATTGCCCGGCTGCCGCGCACAAGCAAAATGCTTTTGGGGCTTTCGGGCGGCGTCGATGTGAGCGTTGCTGCAGCCTTGCCGACGGCACGCAAGAGATCGGGCACGACGAGCGCATAAATGCCGATCCAAAAGGCGCCCTTCAGGCCCAGGCACCAGAGAAGCCAGAGGAGACCAAGAAAGACAGTGAGGCCAGTCTTAACAACGAACGAGTGGGCCAATGCTGACCAGACCGCTTCGATCGCGAGTGCCAGCAGCAGAACCGAGAAGCAGTAGGAGATGGCCTCGGTGACCGCAGGATCGATGCCAAGCGGTGCTCCCAACGATGCGGTCGCTCCCGCAAACAATGCGATGCCGAGAAAAATACGGGCACGCACGGCGAGCGCGGGACGATTGCTTTCCACGAGGCCGATCAGCACCGCGCCGAGACGGTAGACGATGAAGGCGACGAGATAGGCGAGGAGCACAAGCCGGGCAAGTGGCGGCCATTCAACGGCAAAGAAGATGATCGCAACGACGACCGCAAAAATCCCGACTGGAAGAAGGCGGGCGACCGGACCAATCGATGGAGACCGGGCGCGTCTATAGAGCCATTCGGCAGCAGCGCCGAGGGCGATCAGTCCCGAAAAAATCAGGAAGATGGGCGCATAGCCGTGCGAAATGGCATCCTGGCGGGCACGTGCGGCGCCTTGGGAGACTTCGGAGGGAATGCGTGGAATCGCGGCCAGAATGCCGTCGATACGCGCCCGTGCCTTCGTTTCCCACGCAGCAAATTCCGACGGTTCTGCAGCGGCTGCAGCCGTTGCGTCCTGCTCTTTTTTCCGGCTTTCCAGCCAGGTCTGGATCTCGGGATCCTGCAGCAAGCCTATCAGCTGGTCGATCTTCTGCTGGGGTGGTGATGGTGCGGTTTGCGCTGTCGCCGAGGTCATGACGAGAAGAGCCAGAAGAAATACCGCCAGCCTGATCATTCGCTATGTCTCCATTTCATGGAGGAAGGATGAGCACAGCCGATACGTTTATGGGAGTACGTTACTGTAAACTCCGGCGTAAAGTCGAGGAGAAGCGTAAATGGCAGCGGATTTACGGCAACGTACTTCCATCTTGCCCCTGCCATTTTACAATCGACGGGACGAACAGGAGCCCGGATCTCCAATGGCTACGGAAGAAGACATCAGGCGGAACGGTACGGAAACTGCACAGCGTGCGAAGTATCGTCGGCGGAGGCCAGGGCGGAACTCGAACACGAATTCTGTCCGATCCCAGATTCCATGCTACGGAACGACAGCGAGTGATCCTCCGGTTCGTGACCGGAATCTTGTCGATCCAGAAACCATCGACCTTCACGGGTGGGCGGGCGCCTCCTTCGGAGGTGATCGTTCGATCCGATCGTGACGGTTCGTCTGGGAATCCAAATCATGCCTTCGGGTGCCGCGTTCGAAGCTGTGCGTCGCCAAATGCCAGCCATGCCATCGTCACCTCCGGGGTGTGAGCTGGAAGCTTCGCGCGTCGGCACAGAAGACGGAAGTACGTTACCGTAAATGCGCTTGTATGAGATGGGCAGCGTAAATTTACGGTAACGTACTTGTTTGCCGGATCGTGCCTGTGTCTTGATGCCTCATGGATATCGGAGGGACATGATGGGCCGTATAAGGTTCACGCCTTGCTTGCTGGCGCTATCGTTTGGCCTTTCTGGCATGATCGGCACTGCCGGCGCGCAGGAGGCCGACAGCGATCTTGCCAAGAAACTCAGCAATCCAGTCGCTTCGCTGATCAGCGTTCCCTTCCAATTCAACTACGATCGTGGCTTCGGCCCTGAGGATGGCAACCGCGAGACGCTCAACATCCAGCCCGTGATACCGTTTTCCATCAACGAGGACTGGAACGTCATATCGAGAACCATTCTGCCGGTGATCTGGCAGAACGATATTGCGGGCTCCTCCGGCCACCAGTTCGGCATCGGCGATATCACACAGAGCTTCTTCTTCTCTCCCAAGCAGCCCGGACCTAGCGGGCTGATCTGGGGCATCGGCCCGGTCTTTCTTATTCCGACAGCCACGGACGAATTGCTGGGGAGCGGCAAATGGGGTGCGGGGCCGACCGCAGTGCTGCTGAAACAGGACGGTCCCTGGACCTATGGCATCCTTGCCAATCACATCTGGTCCTTTGCAGGCCAGAGCGACAGGGCGGACGTAAGTTCGACCTTCCTGCAGCCTTTCCTCTCCTACACAACGAAAAATGCATGGACCTTCACGCTCAACACGGAGAGCACCTATGACTGGGAAGCCAACCAGTGGTCCGTGCCAATCAACCTGCAGGCTTCGAAGCTTTTGAAATTTGGCCAGCAGCCGGTCAGCCTTACCGCCGGTGTTCGCTATTGGGCCGACGCGTCCGATAACGGGGCCGAAGGCTGGGCGTTCCGCGTCGGCATGACGTTCCTGTTTCCCAAATAGGGATGGGCATAGCGCTGCTGTCAGGCAAGCTCTCTTCTGTCAGGCGCGGTCGGATGGAGCGGCGGCAGTACCAATCGTTTTTTCTCGTCGATCAGCATGCCTCGCCAACCAATCGGCGATGGTTCGATATCCGAGCTCGCAGGCCCAAGACTGAAGGGCGGAGGCGCGGTGAAGAAGTCGGGTACGAAGACTTCGTCCCGGTTGAGCCGCATGATTGCGGCTTCCGATTGTTCGTCGGGATAGCAGACCTCGACATGCATGAGGAAACGGTCGAGCTGCGCTTCGAGCAGCGGATAGGTGCCCTCCTGCTCTATCGGTTTTGCGTCGCCATGACCATGAAGAGGCAGGCAGCGGATAGCTTTTGCCGCCGACGGTGACCTGTCGTTCCTCCATCGCCTCGAGCAGGGCCGATTGCACTTTGGCGGGCGCGCGGTTGATCTCGTCGGCGGGATGAGATTGGCGAAAATCGGTCCTTGCTGAAACTTGAATTCGCCCTTGCCGCCTTCGCACGCGCGACAGTTCTGAATCGAGTTTTTTTGGCCAGGCTCTTGATTGCCCGCGTCTTCGCAAGACCTGGCAGACCTTCGACGAGCAGGTGGCGTTACTGTGTCAGTGGCTCGGATTCCGGGTCGGAGTGCAGCGTATCTTCAACCTTCACCGGCTTTGCGGCGACCGGCGGATGTTCCACGATCGCCAGCGGGGCCGCGACGGCCGTGCCTGCGACCTTGCCCACCGTTTGCACCGTGCCGCCGACGACGGCGGCGACACCATCGCCGAGGGTTATATTGGAATCCGTCAGCGGCTGGCCAGTCATCAGCCGCTGGCCGATCAACTGTACGATCTCGGGGCTTTCGGCAAACTTACCATGGTTGAGCTTATCACCGGTGTTGACCTTGGTCAGGTCGATCGCGGTAATGCCTGCCTCTTCCAGCTTGCTGCGATAGGGCTCCTTCGATGGGTCAATGGCACCGAGCCGGGATACTTTGCCGGTGATCAAGCTGGAGACCGCCAGAGCCCGATCGTCCTGAGAAACGAAGATCGTGAATTTCGGATGTGGCGTGCCCATCTCCACGAATTGCTTGGCAAAGACCTGGATGTCGATATCGGGCGAGGCAAGAATGACGTCGCGGATCTTGGGATTCACATGCCCGTCGCGGATGCCCATCTGGCGCAGGGATTCCATCGCAAGCCAGGTCCCCATGGAATGGGCAAGGATGGTGATATCTTTGACGCTCGGATCCTGCGCGAGAATCCGCAGTGCCTGTTCGAGCGCTGTGCGCGAATAATTCGTGCTTTCCTTGTCGTATTCATAGGCTGTCAGCCGGGCGCGCGATGGCCAGGTGAAAAGGACCGGCGTGGCCTTCATACCGCTGTCGTGAACGATTTGGGCCAGCCGGAAGACTGAATCCTCATAGGTATTGTTGAAGCCATGCACGAAGACGAGAGCATGACCGTCTACGAGATGCTGTTTGAACCAGGCACGTCCCTCCGTTCGCGTATCGAGTGGCTCGACACGCGTAACGGCGAAATCGGTCGCTGGGTTAGGCGGCAGCCGCTCGGGCCATTGAACCGTGCCGGCCGCACGCTTCGGCGGAATGGAAATGGCGATGTCCGTCAGGTAGGGCTTGGGACTGCGCTCACCATTAAAAAGCGTTGCAGGATCGCCGGATGGCTGGCGCGTCGTAGCCACCAGCATCTCGACCTGCGAGGTTTTCGGAGTCTTGGCTGTGAGCGCAACAGGAGTCATCACCCCGGTCGGATGGCCGCAACCTGCAAGTACCGAAAGTCCGGCGAGGAGAATGCGTCTCGGCATAACTGTTTCCTGGTTTCACCGGAATGGCACCATAGGCCTCACGCGTGCGCGTGGAAGTACGTTACCGTAAATACCTGTTTTGAACAGGCGTTTACGATCGTTTTCATTAGTTGCCTTTTTCCCAGGCGACCGCAATACCGCGGGACAAAATCGGTCAAGGTCCAGATATTGTGCCGTTCGGCAAGAATTGCCGCATCTGACGCTTGACTGGCCTCGATTGTGGCAACGGCGCCACTGCCAAACGGCAGACGAACGAGAGGGCATCGACGAAGCGCCGACATTCTTAACGGGATGAAGCAACCTTATCCGGAACCGCGGTGGGCAGAGAAACCGCCGGCTGGGTCGGTTCGCCAGCCCGGAGATTTTTTTGTCTGATCTCCGCGTCGGAAAGGCTGCGCCAATGCTGCCAGCCTTCACCTTGTAGCAGACCATGGTCGGAGAGGTCCTTCCAGTGACTGTAGCTGCCGGTGCCGGTGTAGACGAAGTTGCGGGCGTCTTCGGGGGAGGAATACATCGTATATTCGGCAGTGTGCTCTGCGCGATTTGCGGTGTCGGCGACCTTGTGCAGGAAACTCGACAGAAACTTGAAGTGGAGGAGTGCGCCGGTGATGCCGACGGTGCCGCGCATTTCGCCGAGATTAAGGGAGAGTGGCCAGACCTGGTGCGAGGATTTGAGATAGAGGCGTTCGCCGGAAACGTAGATCAGTGGGATCTTATTGAGCGCCGGACCATCCCAGGTGCGGCCGCGGAAGTAGACACGGCCGCGCACTCCACCCTTGATCCAGATGGTCCGGCTGTTGCTGTCGAAATGCGATTCATAGCCTGAACGGTCGAAGAGGCTGCACACGTCGAGTGGGTTGCGGCCAGGCTCGCAGACATTTTCGCTGACGGGGTTGCGGCTGTACATATCGATCATGACCGAGCGTAGCGAGCAGGCGTCGACGGATTCCATATAGGCGGTCAGCTGGCTAATCGAGCGCGTATCGCAATGCGGATAGACGAGAAACTCGTCCGCATCGACATAGAGAACCCACTTTTCCTGGCAATGGCGGTTCATGACCGCGTTGATCCAGTCATTACCAAAGCGAGCCGCCTTATAGGAGCCGGTGGCCGAGAGCAGCGAAACATCCTCCATGCCGGATAGGAGCTCGGCCGTGCCGTCACTCGAGCCGTTGTCAATGCAGATGAAATGCTCGACGCCGAGATTGCGATAATATTGCAGGAAGAACTCCATGCGGTGTCCTTCGTCGCGGATCACGCAGATCAGGACATGGCGTGCCTGTTTCAGGCTGTCGCGCAGCCCGCCATAGCCGACTTGGCCGGCCTTCAGCGAGCGTCGCAGCCGGGCCTTGGCGTAATGCGAGATACTGGTGGTCAAAGCGCTCATTTCTGCTCCTGAACACTCGTGCCGGCGTCAAATTCCGGCTTTGCCTGCAGGGATCGGACGGGCGTCGCGTCAGCAGACATAGTCGCCGACGAGCAAGGTCCGAACATGCGGATTAGGGGCTTTGTTCTGCAGGGCATGTTGCATGCGCTCGCGGATCGAACGGTATTTATAGATCACCTTGCGGTCGAAGCTGATGCCTCGATAGAGAGCGTTATAGGCGGGGTGCGTTCTGCGCAGATCGGTATAGACCTGGCTCTCGGTGTCGCTCCAAGGAAAGAACGTGCCGTGCCAAGGTTTCGGGTGAGCCATGTAATGGACAATGGCGAGCGCGGACATATCCACCAGGTGCAGGAACTGCTTAGGGAAATTCCAACGGTTCGAGACCAGAATGAGGGAGGAGCCGCAGACATAGTTCAGCGCGCCCTGATCATGCTTGCCATCGCAGGCTTCCGGGTTCGTGGCAAAGAGCTGTAGCGCTTCCGGTCCGATCCAGCCATCGCGGTGGAATTTCAGAACGCCAGCATTGAAATAGCTGCTGTCCTTGCCGTTCTGCAACAGGCCGTGAATGGAGGTGTAATCGCGTGCTGCGAAGAACTTTCCAGGAGGCGCAAACGCATTTTCGAGGTCGGCAAGGCTGCTGACGATCTGTGTGTCGCCATCCAGATAGATGATCTGCGTATAGTTTTCCGGCAGCACCTGAGCCAGCACCAACTTGGCCATGGTGCTGACGCTGATGCGGCCCATGAAATGTGAACCATCGAGCTTGCCAAGAGATTCCTGCAGAGCTTCGGTTGCGTCCATCAATTTGACGCCGCTCAGCGCCAGCAGGCTTTTCAGCTCCTCGAAATTGTCGAGGTGCTCCGACATAAGAACGCAAATATCGGTCTCGGAACTTGCAAATTTCCGGGCCTGAAGCGCCGAAAGAATAGTCGGAAAGGAATATTCGACATCCGTAACATAGGCCACGCACTGATTACTCATGGTACAATCCTTCTCGTAATTCTTCGTCGGGAAGTGGCTGGGACTGCTCTAGGTTTCTTGCTGCCGAAGCGCTGTCCTGCACTTGCTGGATTCGGGCAGTTCCTCATCCAATCAGCAGCCAGTCGCGTCTCATCGGCACTTTGATCGCGGCGGATTGTGAGAAAATTAACTGCTGCCGTCGCTCCACTAGCAAAAGCTAGGTGTTGTAGATTGAGCCCTGTAATGTGAAGATTGGTATGGGACGCATGTGGGGCGGTAGAAACGGATAAGGCATCGCAATGCTGAACGGCACGATCATTGTGATTCTGATTTCGCTCGCAGCCGGAACGGCTATTCGCGCCTGGGCCTTCGCCATTTTCGCGATCGTCGTAGCTCTTGGTTTCGGTATCGTGGCCAATCAAAGCGCCTCGCTGCTGGAAGCGGCACTTTACGGCCTGGGCATCCTCGTGCTGATGCAGGTCTGCTACGTGACGGGCGTCTTCGTGGCCGGTCTCTGGCGCCGCAGCCGCAAGCCTGCCAAGGAAAGTGCGATCGCCGATCCAGCGCCTGTGCCAAGCAAACAGAGACAAAGCTGACATCACCGACATCTTTTCTGCCCCGTACATCATCGCGATGAAAACACCGGCGTACTCATCAGAGACGCCGGCGTCCTCTGCAGGCGGGTCGTACGCTGCGACGACGCGTGAGGCACGGTCAGGCAGCCGCTTGCGAGACCGGCCGTGATGCTGAAAAGCAGGCCGAGGTCTGTGCTGCTTCCGGAGATCGTCGCCGAAGCAATCTGTGCGACGGAAGCGAAGACGGCGGCCATTCCGATTGCCCGGTTTTCGCGGTTCACCAGCTTGCTGCGGCTAGCGGCCATCAGCAGGCTGTAGAGGAAGAGCAGGAAGAGCGCCGTGCCGGTCAGGCCGACATTCGACAAAAGTGCCGCAGCGAAGCTTGATGTGCGGACAGTGCCAAGGCCTGCTCCAAACGTCGCCGTTTCCACGAACGAGATCAGCGCCAGCGTGTTCCATGCAGCGCGCTCCTCGCCGGACTGCGACTCCAGCTTATTGGCCAGGGTAACGTTTGCCAGATCTCCGAGAGCATTCCAGATACTCGGGATCAGCGCCACGGCCATGATGACACAGGGCACCATAAGCAGGGTGATCAAAAGGAAGATGGCATAAGGGCGTGTCGCCTGGCCGCTCAGCAGCCGCTTGAGGCTGAACAAGACTGCGACGCCAATCATGAAGAGACCGGCGACATAGGCCGTCGTCGAGGTGCAGAGGACCAGGGTCAGGCCGATCGATATCGTCGCGAGACCGGTAAGCCGGCTCGGAAAGCGCTCAAGCCAGAGAATGAGGGTGAAGCTGAAGAACACCAATGCAGCGGCGCCATAGGCGCTCGCTTCCGGAAAGGAGCCGACGATGCGTTTGAAGCCGCCGATAACCTCGGCGGTGTGCATCGTGTAGTTGGCGTTGCGGATGAAATCGAGCACGTCAGGCTGTCCAATCGTGAATGTTGCGATATCAGCGAGGGCAAAACCCAGACAGACGAGCGCTGTCACGATGAGCTGGTGAGCGATGAATCGACCATATCCGAGCCGTGCAAGACCACAGACGATGGCGAAGCAGACGAGATCGCCGAGCAGATAGACGGACTGTGTCAGATTGGAAGAGCCCGGCGCAAGCGGCGACGCCATGATCGACATCAGACCTGAACTGCTGCGGGCGGACGAATAAACCAGCGTCGCCCCGGCGAAAATGCGCGGCAGGAAAAAGGCTGACACGGCGGAAAACAGAACATAGGCGGCGAACCAGAAACCGGGGCCGGGATAGGCCAGGCTCGTCAGCGCCGCCTGTTTCTGGCGCGGCCTCAGTAATATACCGACCGTGACGAAGAGGAGCAGCAGATGGCTTGGCTGAATACTGCTGCCGCCGAGTACCGGGAGCTGGAAGGCCGCAGCTGCGCCGAGCAGCGTGGAAATGCAGAGCGCTGTGATGGCGAAGCGGGATCCATAGTAAACAAGCGCCAGGCCGAGCAGAAGAACGATGAAGCCGATCGGTTCGATACTCATGCCGGAATCTCCAACATAGATCGAAGGTTCGTTGCCGTCACACCGCGCAGACCATGCGTGCGGCGCAACGAAACGCTCAATGCGGGCATGAACTCAATTCTTACGCTAACAGGCATATTCCTACCGCGGTCTCCTAGTTCGATCCGGTCTGCGATACCCAGTTCGGAGGAGGCGCGTAGCTCCGGGCGATATTGGGAACAAGGGCGGCCGGCTGCTGGGACGGGGGTGTCGGCGACGCGGCTGATGAGGTATCGACAGCGGCCTCGACACCGATCTCGACGATGTCGTGCGGCAGTAGGGCCGTGTTTTCATCTGCTACGATATTGCTGTAGCTGCCGTCCTCGTTGCGGCGAACGATCTTGAATTTCTTTTTGGTCGTGCCAAGGAGTGTCGATTCCGCGCCCATGCGGGCGAGTTCGGCGCTGTAGCCGGCCTGATCGCCAAGGAGCTGCGCCACCTGCATGTCGATCCCCGCCTTGTTGATCGCGAGGGTGATCGTATTCAGTTCCTGCTGATTTTCGGCATTGCGTTTGTTGATGACGTCAGCCTTTTCGCGCTGGCTCTCATTCAGGCCCTGACGGGATTTAGTGAGCGCGATCTCCAGATCCAGCAGTTCGCTCTGGGTTTCTGCCAAGCTCCGATCGACGGAAAATTGGCGGGTATTGCTGGTCAAACCCTTGCTGACGAGGCTGTTGACGTTGTTCAGCTCCTGCTGTGCGAGATCGATCTGCCGCTTCTGGGAGACGACCTTGGCTTCGAGAGACTGGATTTCCTGTGTGTAAAGACGGCTCAGATCATCAGCCGCCTCGACCTTGCTGTTGGTCTCGACAGCTCTCAGGCGCATCAGGTTCAGTTCCTCTGCCTTGAGCTTGCCGATATCGGGCACGCCGGCGATCTCCGAGGGAATGTCGAAATCGGACTGACCGGCAATCTCGGCGCGCAGGCGTGCCGCACGCATCAAGAGATCGCGGCGATTGAGGACGGCTGTACGATAGTCGCCGGCCGCCTGAATGCGGTCCCTGTCGTAGTAGCTGCTGTCGTCCCGCGCCCGCATGTAGCCGCCTGCGATGCTGACGGCTTTTATGACGGTCATATTGGGCTCGAAGGGGTAGCGTCCGGGCCGTTCGATGCTGCCGTTGACGAAGATCGGTGCGTGCTGGTCAATTTCAACGGCGATGAAAGGCCTTCCGGGAAGGTCGGCTTTTTCGGCCAGCGCGTCCGAAATGGCATCCGACAGTTGCTCGGTCGTCTGACCGGCAGCCCTGATCTGGCCGGCGATAGGGATCGAAAGATTGCCTGCATCATCGACGCTGTAGGCTCCATCGAGCGCTTCCCAGCTTGCATATTTTGAATCGGTAGAACGCCATTCCACTATCCGCAGCTTTATCTTATCCTCCGGGACGAGCGTATAGCTGTCGGCATGAGCAACGCTCCATCCCATCGTGCAGGTAAAGACGACGGCAAGGCCAATGAAGGGAAGATGGTCAAGCAAAGAGATGGGCCGCATAACGTCGGTTACCTCCGTTTTACCGCGATGAATGACGAAGACATATCGCGATTTGAGGGTTGGCTGAGTTCGAGGATGCGCATGGGAGACGCACGTCCCATCAGGAGATCGGACAAAGCCAGGAAATTGCCGTTCAGCCGGCCACGACGGTCGACTGCGCGATCGTTGAACAGGACACCACGGATGTTCGCCAGGATATTGCGGCTGATCTGCGCGAGCGCACGGGTCCAGGACATGGTGCCCTTGCGCATCAGATGCGCGGGATTTGCGACCTGCGAATAGCCGAGCCTCTTGCCTGGCTGGCGACCGGACTTGACGCCGAGATGCACGCCGCAGGCACCCGAGATGCGCACCGACCGTCCGTAGCGCGCGATGGACCGGCTGAAATCGACGTCTTCCAACCACCCATAGAGCGGCAATTCCTCGTCGAAGGCCAGCCCGTCGCTGATGATTGGTGCCATCCGAACCGCCATGTTGCATCCGTAGGCGTTGTAGACTTCGGTCACCTGCGCGCCTCTTTCGCCTGCGGTCGTGATGATACGTATGGCTTCGGACTGGGTCAGCCCCTCGCCGAGAATGCCGTCGGCAAGAACGTCACCAGTGGCGATGACCACATCCGGATTGTCGGCGAAGACGGCTGTCATGCGTGGAATGAAGCCGGGCGCGGGGATGAAGTCGTCGTCGAGGAAGATCAGCACGTCTATGTTTGCGCTTGCGGCCTCAATGATACGGTTGCGCTGGCACGTCAGGCCGCGAGGCCCGACCATCAATTCCACGTTCTCGCGGCCGCCAAGCCCGCCGGCGTCATCCAGATTGGGAACGCAGACGATGATGCGCTCCGGCTGAGGCTGGAGGCTGTCGATATAGGTTACCGTCTCCAGAAGCGTCGCCGGCCGGCCCGCGGATGCAATGCCGACGGCGATCTTCAGTTTCGGGGACTGTGGGATCGGGGCAGTCATATCCGAACACTCGACGGTGTGTTGTTGACGATCGCGCCGAGAATTTCTGCTCCGACATTACGCATGCTGTCGACGACGCGAACGGTCTCGTCAATAGACGTGCGGCCGTAAGAGGTTACGACGAGAACGCCATCCAGCTCCGGAGCGATCGCATTGGCATCCGGCGACGAGGTGAAGGCGGAGATATCGACGAATATGGCGTCGAACTCCTTCTTCAGGTCGTTGAAGCTTAGCTGGGTGCGGCGCGAGCTCAGGCGGATGGCGGGTGTTACGGCGCGGACCTTGCCAAGTGGCAGGAACTTCAGCGTCGGCGTCAGCGACAGAGTGGCAGTGCGGATCGCCTCTATATTGTCGAGCACATCGATCAGGCCGGCTGAACTATTCGGCGCGATGGACTTGCTCAGGGAGGACTTTGTCGCCGCAGCATCGATCAGCAGGGTCCGCGAGCCTGATATTGCCGAGAGTACGGCGAGTTCGCAGGCGATGGTGGATGCGCCACAGCCAGGGTTGACGGCAACAATGCCGATCACCACTCGTCGCCTGCGGCGGAAGCCGGTCACAGTCGCACCAAGTTCGGCCATTCCGGGGATCAGCGGGTAGGCGACGGTGCCGCCCTCGTCGGCAGCAGGCAGGGCCCCCGTGCGGCTAATCTTCTTTGCGCGCCCGAGAGGTGTGACGAAAGGCAGGCCAGCCGCCTGCGACAGCTGCTGCGTACGCATGATGCGCCTATCGCTAACGTGGCGGATCATAGCAAGGCCGAGGCCGGAACCGGCGCCGACGACCAGCGCGAAGGCGAGGATCAGCGAATTGTTCGGCTGCGCCTTGGAGAGCGGTGAGGTAGCCTGCGAAACGATGGTGGCGTCGGAGACCGGATAGGAAATGCGCTGTTTGGCCTCGGTGTATTGCGTAAGGGTGTTTTCGAAAAGCGTGCGGCGGGCGTCGGTCGCGCTCTGCAGCTCGGCAAGCTTGAACTGGTCACGCGGATTTGCCTTGAACGTAGCAAGTGCGTTCGCGGCATCGGCAAGTCCGCGCTGCTGTTCATTGACGAACTGTTCGAGCCATTCGCTGTACTGCTGGGCCGCAGCAGCCTTCATCTGGACATTCTTGCGGATGTACTGCTGTGCCACCGCATCGGCGATCTCGACTGCTTTTTGCGGGTTGGAGGCAGATGCGGATATCTCGAGTATCGTCGACTGGCCGATGCGGCGCATTGCGACGATATTGCGCAGCCGCGCGATCACCCGGTCCGTCCGCGTCGCTTCTTGGTTTGCCGCGGCGGCCTGAGTATTACCTGAGGTCGCGTCGCCTGGTACCATCTGGGGCTGCACAGTGCTGGTGAGGTTGCCTGTCAGCCAGTCCTTGACCTTGTCCTGCAGGGAAGTGGCCTGATCGGAGAAGGCCGGATCGCTGGCGAGATTCAGTGCGCTGGCGGCACCGCCAAGGACGTCGCTGGACTTTGCTATTTCAAGCTGCGCATCGATGAAGGCGTCTTCGGCGAACGCCCTTTGAGCGTCCGAGCCGTTCACCTGCGGGAAAACCATGAGCTGTGTGCTGGCCACATAAGTTGGCTTGGCGACGAAGAGATAGGTGGCAGCGAGCGCCAGGAAGACCAGGGTGGTAAGCACGATCCAAGGCCAGCGCATCCTGATGAAAAAGGACAGGTCCCGCAGCGTCAGCGACGAACTACCGCTGACGGTGGTCGGCAAGGAGATTGGAGAGACGCTGCTGAAGACGTGATTTGAGTTCATCGTGTTCTGATCCAAGGGCTAGAGGGTCTTTTTTCGTTGATATCCAGCAGGTGCGGATGGCCAGCCAGGCCACACGTCGTTCTTGGATTAGTAGCAGCCGCGCTGTGAAAACAGGGCGGGAACGGTTTTCGCGATGATGATGAAATCGCGCGCGAGCGACCAGTCACGGACGTATTGGACATCGAGTGCAACTCGATATTCGTAGCTGACATCGTTTCGGCCGCTGATCTGCCATTGTCCCGTCAGACCTGGTCTCGCGGCCATGTAGCTCGTGACATGCTCGCCGTAGCGGGCGAGTTCTTCGGCCGTCACCGGCCGAGGACCTACAATGCTCATTTCGCCGCGCAGGATATTGATGAGCTGCGGCAGCTCATCAATACTGGACTTTCTCAAGATCTCGCCGACTGCAGTGATGCGCGGATCGTTCCTCAGCTTCCGCGTTGTTTCCCATTCGGCCCGCGCTGACGGATTGGTGCGCAGCAACTCGGCGAGCTGGGCGGCGGCATCGGTCCTCATGGTGCGAAACTTGAGGCAGCCGAAAGGGGTGCCTCCATAACCAATGCGCGTATGCGAATAGAAGACTGGTCCCCGGTCGCTCAACTTTACGATGAGCGCCACGATCAGCATGAGAGGTGACAGCAGAACCAGAGCGGTGGTTGCAATCACGATGTCAACTGCCCGCTTGGATGCCCGGCCGACTACATGAGTCCGCGATACTATGCTGCGCTCACTATTCGACCCGGACTGGTCAACGTTCGGCCAGGGCTCACGAACCTCAATACTGTGTGCTTCCCAAGTCATCGACCGACTCCACAAGTTTTCAATTAGAACCTTATGAAGTTTGGTGCACTGCAATGTGCTTGTCTGTGACCACGGTCATAATGCTTAGCAAATTCTTTATGCTAATACTCTGATGCTACGGAATTCTCTGCAGATTGGACGAAACAGCATTTCTAGTTCCTAATTTATTCCAGAGTTTAATCTATATGTCGTCGCGACGCACGGCTTCAGCAGATGAAGTCGGGCGTTGCACTTGTTTTTTGGACAATTTTGATTTCGATCAGCCCAGAAATGGCCAGTTCGTTATAATAGAATTCTCGAATTCGACGGATATTAGAAAAGATATAATTTCTATAACCGCTGGTATCGTCACTATTATTTGAGATGCTCTTGTCATCTTCGATTGTTATTTGACTCTCCAGTTGAGACAATATAAATGATGCAGTGCAGCATCAGCTACGACCAATCTGTTTTGTTGGAGAGTTATGCGCATGGACGGAGCTACACAAACTCGAGAATATAGGGTCGCGGTGGGCAAGGCGGCTATTAGCGTTGTTCCGGATACATCTTTGAACAATCGCATCTCAAGTGACGACGACTTCCCGTTCTCCCGCGCGACTGCTCGAAACTTCCGTCGCGGCGAACTTATTGCAGGCGCTGGAATCCTCGTGGACATGTTCGCCCGCGTGCAACGCGGTCTTGTCAGCGCCAGTACGATGTTGCCGGACGGCAGGGAATTCATCGTCGAGATCATTCCGAGGGGAGGTTTGATCGGTGAACTGGAAGTATTGCGCAGGCAAATGCTGAACCTGGAGTATAGAGCAAGTTCGGATTGCGAGCTATACTTCTTCGAAGGGCGCCTGCTGCGCGAAAGGTACACGACCGATCCACAGTTCCAGGAGAAGGTCTTTTCGAGAACGCTTGCGCGCGTTTCCGAACTGGAACGACGCATCATTTCGAATGCCGGATCGAGCCTGCAATCGCGGCTGGCGGCAATGCTTCTGCGGCTATCTACGGTCTACGGAAAGGACACGCCAGCCAACCGGGACGTGCTGGTCATCTCCCAGAACGATCTGGCGGCGACGCTTCCGGCTTCTCGTGAGAAAGTCAACCAGTGCTTGCGGCGCTTGCGCGAATGCAAGGTGATCGACGGAGGCCAAGGCAGGATCCGTATCCTCAACCGCAAGGCGTTGGAAGCCTATGCCGATGGTGCAGTGTCGGCAAAATAATAGACTTCGTCAGTATTCGGCTGCCGTCTGCAGCCGGTCGATCACCATTCCACCTCTCATGGACGGCATAGGGGCCCAGCCGTCAAAGCATCCATCGTGTCTGTCGTCGGAGAGCTTCTATGAACGACATCGGCCAACTGCGTCCTGATGAGACTGGATCTGCCGCTTCGACCTTACGGTGGCCGGCGTCCGGACGCTATGCAAAATTATGGAGGGACGGCGTCGCCGCGCGACCGGTGCTCGACCGCGTGGTCGTCATTGATGATTATTCCACGGCGAGGGGCGGGGCGACCGCGCTTGCGGTCCTATCGGCGAAGCTCCTTTGCGGGCTCGGCATTGCCGTGACTTATATCTGCGGCGACGATGGAGCGAACGAGGAACTTACGTCTCTCGGCGTTTCAATCGTCAAGCTGAACAGTCGTGATCTTTTGAGTTCCAGCCGCGCCAGGGCCTTTCTAACCGGTATTCACAACCCTGCAGCAGGCAACATGATTTCATCCTGGGTGCGTGCCAACGATACGCCCCAGACGATCTATCATGTCCATGGCTGGCATCAGATTCTGTCACCGGCCATCTTCGACGCGCTTACACCTGTTGCAGAGCGGTGCGTCGTTCACGCACATGATTTCTTCACTGGTTGCCCCAATGGGGCTTTTTTCGATTATCAGGCGCAGCAGATCTGCAAGCGGCGCCCGCTCGGAACAGGCTGCATTGCGACTTCCTGCGACAAGCGCAGCTATGCGCAAAAGCTCTGGCGGACGGCCCGCGGCGCCAATCTCTTCCGTGCGCTCAGAAGCCGCCCTGCCTTCGGCAAGATTATTCTGCTTCATGAAAAAATGGCCGAGTTCCTCGTGAGATCCGGCTACCAGCCGGAACGGCTCGTCACCATCCGCAATCCGATCGCGGCGCTGACGGCCGAGCGGGTCACGGCCGAGGATAACGACGAGTTCGTCTTCATTGGACGGTTGGACGAGGAAAAGGGAATCGAAGACGCGCTTGCCGCGGTGCACAGGGCTCGAGCAAGGCTGTGCGTGATCGGCGACGGACCGCTGATGCCGAAGGTCGTGGCGGCCGGCGCTCATGTCCGGGCCATGGGCTGGCAGTCGCATCCCGAGATCGGCCGGATTATCCGCAGTGCAAGCGCGCTCGTCATGCCGTCGCGCTATCCGGAGCCGTTCGGCCTTGTAGCGATCGAGGCGGCGCGCAGCGGACTTCCTGTCATCATGACCAAGGGCGCCTTCCTGGCCGAAGAAATGGAAAGTGCCGGCATGGCGATTTCCTGCAACACAATGGACGAAGAAGCTTTCGCTGCAACGCTGACGGTCTTCCGCAACATGCCGAAAGAGGATGTCCGCCTCATGAGCGAACGTGCCTTCCGGCTGTCGCCCCATCTGGCAACGACGCATGAAGAATGGCGCGATGCCCTTCTCGCGCAATACCGCAATCTGATTTCCACACATGTGGTGCCCGAGCCGAGGGGCGGGGCGATCGTACAAGGAGCGTTCAGGTGACTGTCAAAGCAGCAAGCTCTCTCTCCGAAGCAATGGCCTTCCGAGGCGATGCACCTGTCCTGGCAAAAAGCAGGACGGTCGATGCTGGCGGCAGAGCGGACATAAAACAGCCTCGCGTCGCTATCGTCCACTATTGGCTGGTGTCGATGCGAGGTGGCGAAAAGGTGGTGGAAGAACTCTGCCGCATGTTCCCGCAGGCAGATATATTCACGCTAGTCTACGATCCCGATCGTATCAGCGATTTTCTGAATAGCCGCAATATCCATACATCCTTCCTGCAGAAGATCCCGCGTTCGAAGCGCTACTACACGAAGATGCTGCCGCTGATGCCCTTTGCGCTCGAGCACTTCGACCTGCAGGATTATGATCTTGTCATTTCAAGCGAATCCGGTCCCGCAAAGGGTATCATTACGCGGGCGGATGCGCTTCATATCTGCTACTGCCATTCGCCCATGCGTTACATCTGGGACCAGTTCCATGTGTACCGGCGCGGCGTTTCGCGAATCGGCAAGGCAATGATGTCGCTTACTGCGCCGATGCTGCGCGCCTGGGATGTCACGACCGCCTCGCGCGTCGATACTTTCGTAGCGAATTCCAGCTATGTCGCTGGTCGTATCCGTCGGTTCTATGACCGCGATGCCGTGGTCATCTATCCGCCGGTCGCGACCGATGATTTCGCCATCGGGCAGGGCAAGGGCGAGTTCTATCTCTGTGCAGGCCAGCTCACCGCCTACAAGCGGCCGGACATTGCCGTGAAGGCTTGCACCGAAATGGGCCGCAACCTGGTCGTGATCGGTGAGGGGGAGCAGGAAGCCTATCTGAAGTCGATCGCCGGACCGACGGTGCAGTTTCTCGGTCATCAGCCGTTCGCGACACTTCGAGATCATCTGTCGCGCTGCCGCGCACTGCTGTTTCCGGGCATCGAGGATTTCGGCATACTGCCAGTAGAGGCGATGGCGTCCGGCCGGCCGGTTTTGGCCTTCGATGCGGGTGGCGCACGCGAAACCGTCTGCGCGCCGCATGTCGGCTTCCGCTTTGCGGAGCAGACTGCGGAAGCATTGATGGAAACGATGGCGGCCTTCGAAGCGGTCGAGGACACGCTCGATCCGACGGCGATCCGTAACCATGCCCTGAGATTCTCCGCTGCGGTTTTTCGCGACCGCCTTGGCGCCCTCATCGATGAACAGCTCGCCAAGCATGGATATCAGGCCGCAAGTGCTGTCCGGAAGAAAGTGAGCTGACCTCCGGCCCAGAGGCCGGCCGGCAAAATCCAGAGCGCCGGGTACTCCGGCGCTCCTCATAAGAGGTTCGTTGCACATGGCCAAGGAATAGATCGTGTCGAGCATATCGCATAGGACCGCGACAGCAAGCATCTGGACAATCAGCGGAAAATTCCTGGGACGACTGCTCGATTTCGTGAGCCTGCTCATTCTCGCGAGGCTCCTGAGTCCGGCCGATTTTGGGATCGTCGCTATTGCCACGTCGGTTCTTGTCATCGTCGAGGCGGTCCTCGACCTGCCGCTCACCCAGGCGCTCGTGCGCGTTGCGGCGCCGTCCGAGCGGATGTTTGCCACTGCCTTCACATTAAGCCTCATCAGAGGCACGGCGATCAGCCTGCTGCTGATCATCATCGCCTGGCCGATGGCTCTCATCTACAACGATCCGCGACTTTTTTCTCTGGTTGCCGTGATCTCGATCGCACCTGCGATGCGGAGCGTGATCAGCCCACGCATGGTGCTCTTCATGCAGCGGTTCGATTTCCGGCGCGAATTCGCCCTCGATCTTATTACCAAGGGATCGACGTTGATCTTCGGCGTTGGCGTTGCGCTTGCGACCGACAGCTACTGGGGACTGGCGATCGGGGCCGTCGCCGGACCGACGGCGGCGACCATCGTTTCCTATATCTTCGCGCCCATGCGGCCGAGGCTCAGCCTCTCGGAATGGAAGCACTTCCAGGACATGATTGGCTGGAACACAGTTTCGCAGGTTCTGAACTCGCTCAACTGGCAGATGGACCGGCTGCTGCTGCCGCGCTTTACAAGCCTTTCCACCTATGGCGCATTCAGCGTCGCGGACAATCTCGCAGGCATTCCCTATCAAACATTCGTCGGTCCGCTGATGCGTCCGTTGATGGCTGCATTTTCCAATGTCAGCGACCGGAGCAAACAGATTACCGCCTATCTGAAGGCGACCAATGCGATCATGGTCGTGGCGTCGCCCATTCTGCTGGTCATCATTTTCCTGGCAGAACCGATCCTGCGCATTGTGGTCGGCGAAAAATGGGCTTCTGCGGCACCAATCCTGCAATGGTTCTGCATCGTCAGCCTGATCGGCCTGCCGACGACCATCATGCCGCCGCTCGTGATGGTTCTCGACAAGACCCGCTATGTGGCTCTGCGGATGTTCGCGGAATTTGCAGTTAGGGCGCCGGTTACTGTGCTCGGCGTGGTGATGTTCGGGCTTGACGGGGCCTTGGTGGCGCGCGTCATCGCCGCCGTCGTTGCCTATGTCGTCTGCCTTCTCATCACACAGCGGCTGATCGGCGCTTCGATCGGCGCACAGCTTTACGCATTCGTTCGGCCGCTTGCAGCCAGCTTGCCGATGATCGGTTTCCTGCTCTGGGTTCAGCCTGTCCTGACTGCGATGCCTCTCGGTATTGAGCTTATCGCCGGCGTCGGCCTTTGCACCGGCGCTGCGCTTGCGATCTTCTGGATCTGTTCGCTCTTGCTGTGGCAGACCGTCGGGCAACCCGACGGGCTGGAAGCCATCGTCATCAGGAAGTTCACGCCCTGGCGAAACGGGGTTGTCGTTTCATGACCGGATCGCAAAACCCTGCGACGGAGTCGAGTTCTCCGGGAGAGAGAAAAATGCATCACGCGAAATTTGCCGGACGATTTGCGCTTCTGATCGTTATCGGCCTTTTCGGCCCACCAGGCCCGCGGCCCAGCGAGGCAGAAGAGCCGCTCAACCTTGACAATTTCCAGATGACCTTTGCCGAAGACTTCAACACGCTCGACGTTTCGGCGTGGGGCGAGAATGGATCACGCTGGATTGCTCATACACCGTGGAACGGTGATTTTGGGGATGCGCGTTTTACCGATCCGATGGATGGTTTCCCCTTCACGGTCAATGATGGCATCTTGCGGATCGAGGCGCGGAAAGAGGCGGATGGTAAATGGCGTTCCGGTCTGCTCGCCTCGACCAATCCGAAGGGCGAGGGCTTCTCGCAGAAGTTCGGCTATTTCGAAGCGCGCATGAAGCTGCCGCCTGGCAAGGGTGTCTGGCCGGCTTTCTGGCTGATTGGGCTCGATCGCTCCAAGTTCACCTCGGAGATCGACGTGATCGAATATTACGGGCGTGCGCCCGGCGAGTTCAGCATGGGCTATCACGTCTGGCGCCCAAGCAACCAGCACACGACGGACGGCCATTTGACGAATGTGCCCGAAGGTTCGCTCAGCAACGACTACCATACGTTCGGTGTCGATATCGGCCTGCAGAGATCAACCTTCTATCTGGACCGCAAGCCGCTCTGGAGTTTCGATACGCCGCCAGAATTCCAGATGCCCTTCTATCCGCTGGTCAATTTGGCTCTCGGATCGGGCTGGCCGATCGATGAAACGCCGAATCCGTCCTATCTGCTGGTCGACTACATTCATGTCTATCAGCGGAAGAGCCTGGTTTCCGGCGGATAACGGCTATAGCCGGATACCAGTCTGCGAGCGTTTCAGCGCATCGAGCACGATGCCGGTCAGCCGGCGGGATGGCGAACTGCGCGGCCACAGCAAACCGACCTCGCGTGGTGGGAACGGCACGGGCAGTTCGAGGATGGCGATGTTGAGGCCTTCCGGCCAGGGCCTCGCCCAATCCGGCACCAGCGAAATACCGAGCCCATTGGCAACCATGACCGAGATCGCTTCCAGCGAGTCGAGTTCCAGACGTTCGGCCGGCTTCAGGCCCTGTTTCTGCAAATATTCATCGGCGAGGCGTCCGCCCCAATTATTGCGATCGTAGCGGATGAAGGGGCGGGTTTTCAGAAGATCGTGCGGGTTCTCGCCCTGACAACCGGCGGGGGCGAGCAGAACCAAGCGTTCGGCCCGCAAGAGCTCCCACTCCAATGTCTTCGGTATCAGGAAGGGCGGCTTCACGAGGATCGCCGCGTCGATATCCCTGTCAATCAGCCTCTGATAGAGATCGGTGGAGGGGCCGGGCAGCAAGAAGACCTCGACAAGCGGCATGCTGGCGAAGACCTCATGCAAGGCGGACGGCAGCAAGCCTGTCAGCGCGGTGGTGATGGCGCCGAGGCGAAGTTCGCCTGATGGCAGATCGGCATTGGCGAGGCTGCGCAGATCGCGGACTTCAGCGAGAATCCTGCGGCTTTTTTCGATGATGGCGTGACCTGTATCGGTGGGCCGGACGCGGCGGCCGACGCGGGTCAACAGTGGCACGCCGACATCGTCTTCCAATGCCTGCATGCGCTGGGCAACGGCGGCAGGTGTTATGCCAAGGCGGCGGGAGGCCTCCGCCAGTGATCCAAGTTCGGCAACCAGAAGAAAAGTATCGAGAAAGCGGGTCTCCATAAGAATAGATTTTCTATCTTCTGAAATCAGAAAAGGCGAGATTTTTCTTCTTCTTGCGATCGCCATAATGCGAGCGGAACAGGAGTATCTGCCTTGGATATGCAAATGAATGGAAAGACCGCGCTGGTCTTTGGCGCAGGCGGTGGATTGGGTGGCGCGATCGCTCGCTCGCTGGCTGCCGAAGGCGTTCGGGTTGCCGTTGCCGATATCGATGAGGCCGCTGCCGCAAAGACGGCGGAAGGCATTGTTGCCGCAGGGGGAAAGGCACTGGCCATCGGCTGGGATATCGCCGATCTCTCCGTGATCGAGGCAAGGTTGGCTTCGGTCTCCGAGGCTTTCGGACCCGTCGATATCCTCGTCAACAATACGGGTGGACCGCCCCCGACGCCGGCTGCCGGCCAGGCGGCCGAAACCTGGTCGAAATATTTCGACATGATGGTGCGCTCGGTGATTGCCGTGACGGATGCGGTGCTGCCCGGCATGAAGGCACGCGGCTGGGGTCGTATCATCACGTCCACCTCCTCGGGCGTCGTGGCGCCCATCGCCAATCTCGGGATCTCCAACAGCCTGCGCCTGGCACTGGTCGGCTGGTCGAAAACGCTTGCCCGAGAGATCGGCCGCGACGGGATCACCGCCAATATTGTGTTGCCGGGGCGTATCGCGACCGGCCGCATTACCTTTCTCGATGAACAGAAGGCCAAGCGCGAGAACCGGCCCGTGGAAGAGGTCACCGCGGAAAGCACCGCCTCCATCCCGGTTGGGCGTTACGGGCGGCCGGAGGAATATGGGGACACGGTTGCTTTTCTGGCGAGCCCGCGTGCATCGTATATTACCGGCTCCGTCATCCGCATCGATGGCGGGCTCATCCAGAGCATATGAGGTGCGATAAATGTCTCTCGATCCAGCAGCCATCGAGACCCTGAAAGGCGTCTCCACGGCGACGCTGACGACCGTGCTCCTGAAAAAGGGGCTGAGGAATGTCTGGATGCGCGGCACCAAGCCGTTGAAGCCTAGCCAGGAACGTGTGGTCGGTCCCGCTTTCACGTTACGTTTCGTGCCGGCGCGCGAGGATCTGGCAACGCCCGAAAGCTGGGCCTCGCCAATCTCCACGCGAGCGGCAATCGAGGATATGCCGGAAGGTTGTATCGCCGTAGTCGATGCGATGGGCGTGCAGGATGCCGGCATCTTCGGCGACATTCTCTGTGCCCGGATGATGAAGCGCAAGGTTGCGGCTCTCGTTACGGATGGCGTGGTGCGCGATCTGGAAGGCGTGCTCGCCAGCGGATTGCCTGTCTGGTGTGACGGCATGGCGGCGCCGCCTTCCGTTGCCGGATTGACGTTCGTCGGCTGGCAACAGCCGATCGCCTGTGGTGGTGTTGCAGTCTTTCCTGGCGATGTCGTCGTCGCCGATAAGGACGGGGCAGTGCTGATCCCGGTGGGACTCCTCGATGCCGTGCTTGCCGAAGCGCCGGAACAGGAGCGTATGGAAGGCTGGATCATGACCGAAATCGACCGGGGCGTACCGCTTCCCGGTCTCTATCCCATGAATGCCGAAACAAAGGCACGCTATCAGGCATGGAAGGACGCACAATGAGCTTCGGGACCGACGCAAAGGGCGTCTACGCAATCGCAACCACGCCGTTCCTGCAGGACGGCACCCTCGACCCGCCGTCGATCGATCGGCTGACCGACTTCTATCAGGATAGTGGCGTCACCGGCATGACGATCCTCGGTATCATGGGCGAAGCGCCGAAGCTGGAGCCCGCTGAATCGCGGGCGATCATCCGCCAGGTCGTCGGTCGCTCGACGGTGCCGGTCGTCGTCGGCGTCTCGGCGCCGGGTTTTGCGGCGATGCGCTCGCTTGCCCGGGATGCGATGGACATGGGGGCCGCCGGTGTCATGATCGCGCCGCCACCGGCGCTCCGCACCGACGAGCAGATCGTCCAATATTTTGCGCAGGCGGTCGAAGCCATCGGTACTGACGTTCCCTGGGTACTGCAGGATTACCCGCTAACGCTGACGGTCGTTATGTCGGCGAGCGTGATTGCGAAGATCATTTCCGATCACCCCTCCTGCGTTATGCTCAAGCATGAGGACTGGCCGGGGCTGGAGAAGATTTCGAAGCTGCGCGCCATGCAGAAAGCCGGCGAGTTGCGGCCTTTCTCGATCCTTTGCGGCAATGGCGGCATGTTCCTCGATTTCGAACCGGAACGCGGCGCGGACGGCGCCATGACCGGCTACGGTTTCCCCGATATGCTGGTCGAACTGGTTGGCCTCTTTGCTGCCGGCAAACGTGACGACGCGCATGATCTTTTCGACGCGCATCTGCCGTTGATCCGCTATGAACAGCAGCTCGGCATCGGTCTCGCCGTGCGCAAGCATGTGCTCATGCGCCGGGGTGTCATCGCCTCGGATGCGCAACGCAAACCCGGAAGTGCGCTCAGTGCCACGGCGCGCGCCGAGGTCGATTATCTGCTGCGCCGTCTCGCGCGGCACGATCCGCGCGCACCCGTCTGACGGGATGGCTCCTCGCGTTACGCGGGGAACCATTGATGTTCAGAATGCGGGTTCGACCTCCGTCCCGCACAGTGCAGCAATGATGTTGTCTGCGGTCTGAAGCCCCGTCCGCTCGACGGCAGCCGTCGTCTGCGAGGCGATATGCGGCGTCAGGATGACGTTCGGCGCTTTCAGCAGCGGATTTTCCGGATTGATCGGCTCTTCCGAAAAAGTGTCGAAGGCAGCGCCCGCAAGCTTGCCGGAATGCAGCGCTGCGGCAACGGCTCGCTCATCCACCAATGCGCCGCGGGCTGTGTTGATCAGCAGCGCGCCTGCTTTCATCCGGCTGATCGCTGCCGCGCCGATAAGGCCCGCTGTTTCCGGCTTTGCAGGGCAATGGAGGCTGATGATATCGGCTGTTTCCAATAGCTCCTCGAAGGCAACCGCGGTCACGGGAAGGCCTTCCGTACGCGGTGCGCCACCCGGTCTCGCGGCAATCACCCTCATGCCCAGCGCATGCGCCATTGTCGCCAGTCGTCCGCCGATAAGGCCGAGTCCGACGATGCCAAGCGTTCTGCCTGAAAGTTCGCGGCTCTGATACCCACCTCGGTCCCAATGACCGTTTCGCATGCGATCGCTCAGCCGCGGTAAGTCTCGGCCCAGAGCCATGACCATCGAAAGCGCCAGTTCGGCAACCGCACTGGCGCCGGCTTCCCCGGCCGTCGTGACCGCGACACCGGCATCGCGGGCGGCTTGCAGATCGACGCTATCGACGCCAGCGCCGTGCTTGGCGATGATCTTCAGAGAGGTTGCCGTTTCGATGATCCGGCGCGTGATCGGCGGGTTGCCGCGCAACAGGATTGCGTGGATCGGTCGCTTACTGACGGCTTCGAGGAGAGCCCGCTCGTCCGGCATCGCATTGGTGAATTCGAGTGAGATGCCAGCCTGTTCCAATCTTTCGCAGGCTGGTTTCGCCAGCGCATTGCTGGTCACGAGCACGCGGTATTTTTCTTGCCTCATATGCACTTTCCCTGAGGGTCAGGCGCAGCAACATATTGCGTTGTGTCGCTTGCCGAAAGTCCGGAAGAGGGACGCAAAGACTAGTCCAGCCCTAGCGAGTACTCCCTCAATAAAGTCAGAAATTCTGCCTGAAGGGCTGTCGGCAGCCAGTGGCAGCGCAACGTGACGCCGACAGGGCGGCGGGAAGCCGGCAGCGGATAATTGATCACGGAGAGGAAGCCCGCCTGCAGTTCATAGCGGATCTGATGGCGGGAGAGCAGGGCCAGATGATCGGATTTCAGGAGCACGCCCCTGATCGCATTGAGCGACCCGGTTTCGATGCTCTGGCGTGCAGGCTTGTCTGCAGGAAAGCTCGCGGCCATGGCGTTGAAGGTCTCGCGCGAAGGCGTGTCACGGCGGGCGACGACCCAGGGATAGTCCGCGAGATCCTTCGAAGCGATCTCCCGGCACTGTTTCAGCGGATGGTCGGCCCGTCCGACGATGCTGAGTTCGAAATCGAAGAGTGGCTCCTGACGCAGTGTCTTGGAGACAAGGTTCTTTCGCAACGCGCCGACGAGGATATCGATACGGCCACGCTCGAGGGCGTCAATCAGGACTTCATAACTGCCTTCCATGATTTCGAAGCGCGCATGCGGATAGCGGTTGGCGAGAAGAGCGATTACGTCGGGTACGAGGAAAGTGCGGGTCAGCGGCAGCGTGCCGATCGAAATACGGCCGGCATAGTGGTTGCGAGCCTCCAGGAGTTCATCACGCAGGCTTTCGAATTCGGAAAGTGTCAGGCTGAACCAGCGAGCGGCGGAAAGTCCGTTGGAGGTCAGGCGGACATTCCTGCCGGAGTTTTCGAAGAGGGGAATGCCGATCGTAGCTTCTGCTTCGCGGGCGGCGCGCTGCACGGCTGGTTCTGATAGTTCCAGCATGCGGGCAGCGGCGCTGAAACTGCCGTGCTCGGCAAAACCCGTGATGGCGTGCAGGTGCGACCACGTCAGACGCGTTTCGATGATACCGCTCGCCGCTTTTGCTATCAGCGTACAGGCCTGGTGGATGAGGTCACAAAGGCGGCGCAACCGCTGCAGGGCGATCGTTCCTTCCGCCGTTAGCGCCATGGCGTCGCGCGCGATAAGGGGCGCGTCCAGAAACTCCTCCAGTCGTCGCAAGGCCTGTGAGGCTGCCGGCTGGGTGATGCCGAGGGTACCTGCCGCCGATGTCAGCGAGCCGGTCTCGGCGCAAGCGACGAATAGCCTGATGTGGCGGAGGTTCGGATGGGTCGGCGTCGGCATGGATCTTCCTGAAAGCCCGCGGCCGGGCGCCATCAGGGTAGCGCGATAGGTGTTTCGACGGAACGGTGTTTGTTCATCCAGTCTGCCGCCACCTGGATGCCGCCTAGAGGGAAGATGTGCAGCCGGCTGATGAGGCTTTCCGGCTTTCTCGCCTTATGATCGGCAAGGGCAGCGACGAGATCGGTTGGTTCATAGGGAAGCAGCAGTTTGCTTATGTCCATGGCGCGCTTATGCAGCACCTTCATGGATGGACCGATACCGCAGGAGATCGCGTATTTGATCAATGTCTGGAGTTT
Organism: Rhizobium sp. BK529; assembly: GCF_014194105.1. NCBI lineage: Bacteria > Pseudomonadati > Pseudomonadota > Alphaproteobacteria > Hyphomicrobiales > Rhizobiaceae > Rhizobium > Rhizobium sp. BK529. The sequence continues at coordinate 48,857 of NZ_JACIAU010000001.1, forward strand.
TGCCGGGCCGGCGATGCCGATATGAATGGGCATTGTGACACCGGCCTCCTGAATACGCTCCGCCCAGTCGATGACAGGTTGAGCGTCGAAGGTGAACTGGGTTGTGAGGGCGAGTTTCGCATCGGTTCGAGAAGCGAAATCCTGCTTCCAGCGGAGTGCCTGATCGGCAAGGGCAGTCGATCCGTCCGGATCGACATCACGGCTGCCCTCCGGATGGCCGGCAAAATGCAGATGCGTGAAGCCGTGATGATCGAAAAGGCCGGTCTCGATCAATTGCATCGAGCTGTGAAAATCGCCTATGGGCGTAACCCTGCCGCCGCCGAGCAGCAGCGCCTGGCGGACATTGGCTTCGCTGCGGTAGCGTGCGAGCCACTCTGCCAGCGTGCTGCGATCGGGAATGCTGCGGGCCGGGATATGCGGCATGACTGGAAAACCCTGCGCGTTCAGCCGCCTTGCCGTCGTCACCATGTCCTCGATCGGGGTTCCGTCGAGGTGTGCGATATAGACACGTGTCCCGATCGGCAGAAGCGCGCGGAAATCATCGATCTTAGCGGCGGTGCGCGGCATGATCTCGATCGACCAGCCGGCGAGCATGTCTGCGAATTCCGGTTCCGGAGCGTGCCCTCTCGACTTGCCGGCGAAATTTAGTAAGGCCATTTCCTCGCTCCCTTCGAGCGCTCCTCCGCACTTCAAAATGTATACATTACAAAGTCAAATTCAATCATTATGAGTCGATATTCGTATTAATTGCCGAAATTCAGCAGGCATATCGCATTATAAGTATGCATTCTGTCGCGGAAATGGGAACTGAATTGCATGAAAGCGGCCTGATCCGCGACAGTTTCTGGCCGGGTCGGTGGTCGTCGGAGGAGAGTTTTGGCGGCCGTCCTTTCCGCCCGCTTCCATGGTCATCTGTAACCCCAGCTTATGACCCGTCAGCAGAACTAAATTGTCTGTTGCCGACATCCTTCCTAGTGTTTTCGACAGCAAACGAATGTGGAGGCGGTCGCCCGCGAGGAGGATCATCATGAGATTTTTGAAGGCCGGCGAGGCGGCTACCAGGGATTTGTCGCATGACCGAATCCTGCTTTGATGTCGCCCATCTCGGGCATGTGGAGCTCTATAGCGACCGTTTCGAGCAAAGCCTCGATTTCTTCACGCGGGTCTACGGGCTCACCCCCAGCCTGATCGAAGACGGCGTCGCCTATCTGCGTGCCTTCGACGATTACGAATTCCACACGTTGAAGCTTGTGCGCCACCATACGACCGGTGTCGGCCATGTCGGCTATCGCACCTGGTCGCCGGAAGCCCTGGAACGGCGGGTGAAGGCGATCGAAAAGATGGGCTGCGGTATCGGCTGGGTGGAGGGCGATGCGGGGCATGGGCGTGCCTATCGCTTCACCGATCCGGACGGCCATATTTTCGAGCTCTATTACGACACGCAAATCTATGAGGCGCCCGAGGGCGAGCGTCCGGCGCTGAAGAATATCGCGCAGCGCTACCATGGCCGTGGCTGCTGCCCGCGTCGGCTCGATCATATCAATCTGCTTGCAAGCGATGTCAGGGCGATCCGTGATTTCATGACCAGGGCGCTCGGCAGCCGGGTGACGGAGCAGATCCAGCTCGACAACGGACGGCTTGGCGGCTGCTGGTTCACGGTCAACAACAAGACCTATGATATCGCCTATTCCGAGGACCATACGGGGGCGAGGGGTCGTTTCCACCATGTCACCTATGCGGTCGATCAGCGCGAGGACATACTGCGTGCCGCAGATATCTTCCTGGAAAACGGGGTTCATATCGAAACTGGACCGCACAAGCACGCAATCCAGGGCACCTTCTTCCTCTATGTCTGGGAGCCGGCGGGCAATCGCGTCGAGCTCGCCAACGCCGGCGCGCGGCTGATCCTGAGGCCCGACTGGCCGACCGTCACCTGGACGGAGACGGAACGCAAGAAGGGTCAGGCCTGGGGCCTGAAGACGATCGAAACATTTCATACGCATGGCACGCCGCCTGTGGCGAGGAAGGACTAGTTCATGGCAAAGACGGCCTTGGTCATCAGCGCCCATTCAGCGGACTTCGTCTGGCGCTGCGGCGGCGCGATCGCGCTGCATCAGGAAAAGGGTTACGAGGTCACCGTCCTCTGCCTGTCCTACGGCGAACGCGGCGAGAGCGCCAAGCTCTGGAAGAATGCCGGGATGACGCTGGAGAAGGTGAAGGCGGGGCGGCGCGTCGAGGCCGAAAATGCGGCCAAGGCGCTTGGTGTGCACGATATCCAGTTCTTCGATCTCGGCGACTATCCGCTGGTCGTCGATCAGGAGGCAAAGTTCCGGCTGGTCGATGTGATCCGTGCCGTGCAGCCGGAATTCATGCTCAGCCATTCCAAGTGGGATCCCTACAATACCGATCACATGTATGCGACGCAGGTGGCGCTCGAAGCTCGGATGATCGCGCAGGCCTGGGGGCATAATCCCGGCGAGAAGATCCTCGGTGCACCACAGCTCTATCTCTTCGAGCCGCACCAGACCGAGCAGATGGAATGGAAGCCTGACGTCTTCCTCGATATTTCACCGGTCTGGGAGAAGAAGTGGGCGGCGATCCAGTGCATGGAGGGGCAGGAACACCTCTGGCAATATTACAAGAACGTCGCAGAAAACCGCGGCAACCACTTCATGCGCAATTCCGGCGGTCAATCGGGCGGCCGCAAGGCGACGCATGCTGAAGGCTTCCAGTCCGTCTTCCCGCGAACCGTGGATGAACTCTGATGAGTGTCGTCGTTCAGAACATCGAGCGGGCGGAGCAGTCCGTCATCGATCGCCTCGCTGCCTGCGGGGTGGCGACCGTGCATGAGGCGCAGGGTCGCAAGGGACTGCTTGCGAGCTACATGCGGCCGATTTATCCAGGCGCTAGGATTGCGGCGAGCGCCGTTACCATTTCCGCGCCTGCAGGCGACAACTGGATGCTGCATGTGGCCATCGAACAGATCAGGGAAGGAGATCTCCTGCTGCTCGCCCCGACCAGCCCTTGCGAGGATGGCTATTTCGGCGATCTCTTGGCAACGTCGGCCATGGCAAGAGGCTGCCGCGGGCTCGTGGTCGACGCCGGTGTGCGCGACGTTGCCGATCTCAAGACGATGAATTTCCCGGTCTGGTCCAAGGCGATCTTTGCGCAGGGCACGGTCAAGGAGACGCTGGGTTCGGTCAATATTCCAGTCGTCTGCGCCGGCGCGCTGGTCAATCCCGGCGACGTTGTGGTCGCCGATGACGACGGGGTCTGCGTCGTGCGGCGGGAAGAGGCGGCCGAGGTTGCCGCAAAGGCGGAGCAGCGTGTTGCGGCAGAAGAAGACAAGCGGCGGCGGCTTGCCGCCGGCGAACTCGGTCTTGATATCTATAAGATGCGGGAGCGACTGGCGGAGAAGGGGCTGAAATATGTCTAAGCCCATTGCGCCAGAGGGTGTACGCTGCATGTGGATGCGCGGCGGCACGTCCAAGGGCGGCTATTTTCTGGCAGAAGACCTGCCGAAGGACCGCGATGATTTTCTGCTCCGCGTCATGGGGTCGCCCGATCCACGGCAGATCGACGGTATGGGAGGTGCAGACCCCCTGACGTCCAAGGTGGCCGTGATAAAACGGTCGGAGCGGTTCGGCGTCGACGTTGATTACCTCTTCCTGCAGGTTTTCGTCGATGAGCCAATCGTCACCGATGCGCAGAACTGCGGCAACATCCTTGCCGGTGTCGGACCCTTCGCCATCGAGCGCGGCCTGATCGAGGCTGGGGATGGGCAGACGGATGTGCGCATCTTCATGGAAAATACCGGCCAGATCGCTACCGCGAAGATATCAACGCCGGGTCGTCGCGTGACCTATGCAGGGGATGCCCGTATCGACGGCGTGCCGGGCGCGGCAGCTGCAGTGCCGATCACTTTTGCCGATACCGCGGGTTCGAGCTGCGGTGCGCTTCTGCCGACGGGGCACGCGGTCGATATCATGGAAGGTATCGCGTGCACGCTGATCGACAACGGTATGCCCTGTGTCGTCATGCTGGCCAGCGATCTCGGCATCGCGGGTACGGAAACGCCTGACGAGCTCGAAGCCAATAAGGAACTGCGGTCGAAGCTTGAGGCGATCCGGCTAAAGGCCGGACCGAAGATGAATCTCGGTGATGTCACGAAGAAATCGGTGCCGAAGATGACCATGATCTCGCCTGCAAAAGCCGGCGGTGCAATCTCGACGCGCACCTTCATTCCGCATCGTTGCCATGATGCGATCGGCGTGCTCGGTGCCGTCAGTGTGGCAACGGCCTGCCTGCTGCCGGAAGGCCCGGCAGCAGAACTGGCTGTCGTGCCCGATGGCGGCGAGAAGCTGATCTCGGTCGAGCATCCGACCGGCGAGATGAGCGTGATTGCAACGGTCAGGGATGGTGTGGTGACTGGTGCGGCCGTGCTGCGCACCGCTCGCAAGCTTTTTGATGGATATGTCTTTGCATAGGCGCAGCACGCGGGCGCGACGTGACCCCTGCAGGTGGAGGCTGGCATGAGGATCGGATTTCTTGGGTACGGCGAAGCGGCGAGGGCATTTCACGAGGGACTCAGCCGGCCTGACCTGCGCTTCATTGCCTATGATATCCTGCTCGCCTCCAATGGAGAGGCCGTGCGGGACGCGATGCGGACGCGCGGCGCCGAGATTTCGGAGACTATTGCCGGGCTTTCGGCGGCTGACTGGGTGTTCAGCGCCGTCACAGCCGATCAAAGCCTGCTGGCAATCGAGCCGCTCCTGCCGAACCTGCGCCAAGGGCAGGTGGTGATCGATATCAATTCGGTCTCTCCCGGCAGAAAGCGGGAAACGGCCGCCGCTGTGGAAGCGACCGGCGGCGATTATCTCGATATGGCCGTCATGGCGCCGGTGCATCCGCGAAAGCACCAGACGCCGGTACTGCTTGCCGGAGCGCCGGCCGAAAGATTGTTGCCTGAACTTCTGGGCCTCGGTTTTGCTGCCGAGATTGTAGGCATAGCGCCCGGTGCCGCGACAGCGATCAAGATGGTACGTTCGCTTTTCGTGAAGGGACTGGAGGCGATCACCGTCGAGGCTTTGCTCGCGGCAAAGGCATCCGGTTGCTACGACGAAATCCTCTCCTCGCTCTCCGGTTCTTTCCCCGGTCTCAGCTGGCCGCAATTTGCCGAATACCAGATGGAGCGGACGACCCGGCATGGCCGGCGGCGAGCGGCTGAAATGCGAGAGAGTGCCGCAACGCTCAATGCACTCGGGCTTCGCGGCGGGTTGGCGGCAGAGATCGCCGAAGTGCAGGAGCGCATGGGCGGCTGCGGCGTTGATCAGACCGAAGGATTGGAAGAATCCGTCGCACGCGTGCTGGAGCTTCGATTGAAGCCGGACAAGAGCTGAGCAAGCAAGGGTCCGTCACGGCTTGGGTGAGGGGGCCGTAGCTCGCAAGCGACCGTCCCTCGCGTTCCGGCCGTTCCCTCTCTTGCTTCGCCGGCCCCCTCATCGCCCCTCTCCGGGGCATCCCTACCGCTCCTGGCGGAACCCGGATCTATGCTCGTGGCGTCATCGGATCGCTGATGCGTCCGGCCTGGAATGTCGCGGGCAGCGCCGTCAGTTCGATCTTTGCCACGATACCTGCCTTGTTGAAGGGGTCGCCTTCTGCAAAGGCCTTCGCCTCTGAGATACCGGTCGCTTCCAATATGCCAAAATTGCCAATGGCGGTATCGTTCTCATCTTGGAGAGCAGAGCCGATCAACACGATCGTAAGGCCCTCGCCACCGGATTGCACCCAGGCGCGATGAGCGGGCCGGTGGAGATCGCGGGCCGCATCCTGACCGGCGTGATGCAGGCAGCGCATGAGGAAGTAGGCGGGCATCAGGCGGCGTTTTCCAGAACGACCATGCCGGCGCCGGTCATGGAGGCCGGGGCATGATAGTGCTTGTGGATGAGGTTGACCCGCTCGTCCATCGCAGCACGCATGACCAGCCACATGATGAGTTCGGCGCCTTCGGAACCGAATTGCTCGACGTAATCTTCGCGGCTCATGGCGCTGTAGGTTTCCGGATTGATGGCAATGCCATTCAGCCAGGCGCGGTCGGCTGCCTGGTTGATGAATCCGGCGCGGGCACTTTGAAGCTGGTGCGACAGGCCACCGGTACCGAGGATGACGACGCGTTCGTCGCCCGGCCAGCTTTCAATTGCCTCACGCAGCACCTTGCCCAGCTCCCAGCAGCGCTGCGGTGTCGGGATCGGGTACTGGATTGTGTTCACCCAGATCGGCAGGACCTTGACGGGCCAGCGTTCCGGCCGGCCGAAGAAGAGCTCCATCGGCACCTGCAGGCCGTGATCGACCTCGATTTCGCGGCAGATCAGCGGATCGAAATGACGCTCGACAAGCTTGTCGACGAAATGCCAGGAGAAATCGACGGCGCCTTCGAAGCTCGGAATGGCCCGCGGTCCCCAACCTTCATCGACCGGATGATAGGTCTCCGCCACGCCGACGGCGAAGGTCGGCACACGGTCGAGGAAGAAGCTGTTGCCGTGATCGTTGAAGGCAACGACGGCGATATCGGGTCGCGCCTCGCGCATCCACTGCTTGCCGGCCTCGTAGCCGTCGAAGAAAGGCTTCCAGTCGGGCGTGTCGCGCAGGCCTTTGTCGAGTGCGGCGGCGATCGAGGGGACGTGCTTGTTCCGAGGCCGCCGATGATCTTAGCCATGTCTCTTCTTCCCCAATCTTCCGTAGAGAAAATCCTCGTGCGATATGCCGGCCTGTGCGGCACCGATCTCCGTGATCGGCGTCGGGTCGACAGCGGCGATCTTGAGGATGAAGAACAGATTGCCGCCGAGGCGCACCATTTCGCGCCAGTCACGATTTTTGACAGCGGTCTTCTCTTCGTCACCCAGGCCGAACCGAGCGAGGTAGCTATCTTCGTCCGCTTTGAAGGCTTCGCGATTCTCCGGCTGACTGAGCGCCATCGCCATCTTGTTGAGCCGATAGCCACGGATCGAGCCGGCTCGATCGAAGAGCGGCGTATCGGGAATGGTCGCGGTCTTCTCAAGCATTCACTCCTCCAAATCTGCGCGTCAGCCAGCCGATGATTGCGGCCGTAACTTCGGCGGGCCGCTCCACCGGGGCGAAGTGGCCGGCATCTTCGATGATGACGAGTTCCGTATTCGGTGCCGCGTCGGCGATTTCCTGATGCTGGGTAATCGGGCTCCAGCCGTCGTGGCGCGCGGCGACGAGCAGGATGGGGCAGCTGAGTTCGGCCATATAAGTGCCGGCATTCGGTCGGTCGATCAGCGCGCGGATTTGCCGCTCATGCACATGAGGACCGGCTCGCAGCACCATAGCGTGCAGGCTGGTCATCAGTCCGGTATCCAACAGACTGGCAGGGTTTACCATGGGCGGCAGCCACTCGTCGGCCAGGCTCTCCATGCTGCGGTGGCCGAGATCGATCATCTGCTGACGCCTGATTTCCTCGCCCTCGCGTTTCGGGTGGTGGCCGGTGTTGGCGAGCACCAATCCTCGGATACGATCCGGCGCGATGCGTGCCATTTCCATGGCTACACGGCCGCCCATGGAATGGCCGACGGCGATCAGGTTGCCTTCAGTGTCGGCGAGAACGCTCTCCGCCATGCCCAATATCGAGGAAGTGTGGGAAACATTGGCCGCGTGCACTGGCATCCGATGCGCTACGGCGTCGGCAAGCGGTGCCCAGACAATGCCGTCAGACACGAGCCCTGGAATGAGCACGAGCGTTGCCATTATTTTTCCTCCCGTAAATCAGACATCATAAATGTATACATCATGTCAAGAGACGGCTGCGTTCTGTTGCGATAAATACTGTTTTGACAGGGGGGTGTTGCTATGATGCATACAATTCTGTGATAGCATGCTGATTTAGGCTGGGGTTTTGTATGCGTTCGCGCTGCTATATACATTTAGCCGGGGATTGGGAGGGCGCTGATGAAGCAGAGTGAAGCCGCAACGCATGGCCGTCGCGCTGTTATCGAGTTGCGGGAAAAGATTTTGAGCGGCGAATTGCAGGGCGGTACGCGGCTCTTCGAAGTTCCGTTGGCGGAGGCGCTCGATATTTCGCGTACGCCGGTGCGCGAGGCGATGTCGCGACTGACTGAGGAGGGGCTGCTGGATCGTCTGCCGAATGGCGGGTTCGTGGTTCGTCGTTTCGGTTTTGCGGATGTGGTCGATTCCATCGAAGTGCGCGGTGTGATGGAAGGCATGGCGGCAAGACTTGCGGCCGAGCGCGGCGTTGCGCCCGATGCGCTAGAAGATATCAAGCGGACCGTGCTCAGGCTCGACGACTGTTTCGGCGAGCAGCTCGACGATGTCGATTTCGACGCCTATTCCGATCTGAACGAGAAATTCCACCATCAGCTCGCCGCGCTCGCCGGCAGCGAGATCATTCGGCGTGAGGTAGAGCGGGCAAGTTCGCTACCCTTTGCCTCGCCATCGGCTTTCCTGCCCGACAAGGCGGATATTGCGGCCTTCCGCCGTTCGCTCCGGTCCGCGCAGGACCAGCACAGAGAGCTCGTCAGCGCGATCGAGGCGCGCGAAGGCAGCCGCGCGGAGGCGATTGCCAGGGAGCATGCCCGCACGGCCCGACGCAATCTTGAATACATTCTGGCGGAAGACCCAGCCCTGATCGAACAGATCAGGGGGCTTGCGCTCATCCATCGCTAATTGCAGGCAAATCGCGATCTGCAGGGGCGGCTTACGGCCGTCCTTTTTCGTTTTCGTCGTATCGATGGCTGCTCGGCCGGCAGAAAATGGACTTGCAATCTGATTGCATTGGGCATTTCATGTATACATTATCGCATACCAATGGGAGGATATCAGGTGGCGAAATCGAGCCTATCAGAAGTTTTGAAGTCGGCCGGTAATACAGTTGAGCTGCTGCGCAATTCCAAAATCGGGATGTATGTCTACCCGGTCGTTGCGGCCGAGTTTTCCAACTGGCGCTCGGAGCAGGCAGCATGGCGCAACTCCGCCGTCCTCTTCGACCAGTCGCACCATATGGACGAACTCACCGTTGAAGGCCCTGACGCGGAGAAGTTTCTTGCCTATCACGGCATCAACTCCTTCTCGAATTTCGATACAAACCGCGCCAAACATTTCGTGCCGGTCACACCAAACGGTCATGTCATCGGTGATCAGATCATCTTCCGCGAGCGTGAGGACAAGTTCATCCTCGTCGGCCGCTCGCCGACATCGAACTGGCTGATGTTCTGCGCCGCTTACGGCAAATGGAATGTCCGGCTGAAATATGATCCACGTTCGCCCTCGCGACCGGAAGGCGAACGTGTGCTGCGTACGCATTACCGCTATCAGATCCAGGGACCGGATGCCCCGAAAATTTTCGAGAAGATGAATGGCGGGCCGATCCCGGATATCAAGTTCTTCCATGTCGATAAGATCAAGGTCGGCTCAAAGACGGTGAATGCGCTGCGCCACGGCATGTCCGGCGCGCCGGGCCTGGAAATCTGGGGTCCTTACGAAGACAAGGCCTATATTCTCTCGGTGATCCTGGAATCGGCGAAGGCAGCCGGTGTCGATCTGGTGCGCTGCGGCAGCCGCGCCTATTCGACCAATACGCTGGAATCCGGCTGGATCCCGTCGCCGCTGCCGGGCATCTATACCGGTGATGGCATGCTGGCGGCCTATCGCGACTGGCTGGGCGCCGACAGCTACGAGGCAACAGGTGCCATCGGCGGCAGCTTCGTTTCCAGCAATATCGAGGACTACTACGTCAATCCGTTCGAACTCGGCTATGATTTCTATATCGGCTGGAAAAAGGACGACTTCATCGGCAAGTCCGCGCTGGAGAAGCTGAAGGGGCAGACAAGCCGCAAGAAGGTGACTTTCGAGTGGAATGCCGAAGATGTCGTCAACGTCATCGCCTCGGCTTTCCGTCCGGGGGAGGATCATTTCAAGTGGATCGATTTCCCGCAGCCGAACTATGCTTCGACCAGTGCCGACAAGATCATGCGTGACGGCAAGATGGTCGGCATGTCGATGTTCAACGGCTACAGCTACAACGAACGCTGCATGCTCTCGCTCGGCATCGTCGATGCCGACGTCAAGGTCGGCGACGTTCTGACGCTCGTCTGGGGTGAACCCGACGGCGGTTCCGGCAAGACCTCGGTCGAGCCACACAAGCAGGCGGAAATCCGCGTGCGTGTTTCACCCACCCCCTATTCCCGTGAAGCTCGCGAGAATTATGCCGACAGCTGGCGTAGCAAGAAGAGCTGAGATTCGACACCACCATCCACGGTGTTCACGACGGCGCCTGGGAGGGCGCCGTTTTTATGCGTTCCTAGGGTAGCCGCCGGTCAATGGCGGCGCTAAAAACAGCCACTCTTTCCCGATCGGCGATCACTTCGATGTCACAATGACAACGCAGATATGCCCTCTGAAAAATCGAATCGAACAAGGATGACATCAGTGGCACAGGCCCAGCCGCATGAGCGAATTCAGTATATCGTTGAAGGCGGGCACCGTCTTGCCGGCGAGATCCAACCGAGCGGCAACAAGAACGCCGCGCTTCCGATTATTGCCGCGTCGTTGCTGACCGACAAGCTCGTGTATCTGACCAACGTGCCGCGCATCCGCGATGTCGAGGCGCTGGTCGAGCTGATCCAGTCCGTCGGCGCGGAGGCACGCTGGCTCGGCCGCAATGAACTCGAAATCGAAGCGAGCGATCTCAAGCCTGCCGATCTCGACCCCGGCCTTTGCGCCCGCATCCGCGCATCCATCCTGCTGGCCGGGCCGATGCTGGCACGCTGCGGCGAGATCACGCTGCCGCCGCCGGGCGGTGATGTCATCGGCCGCCGCCGTGTCGACACGCACTTCTTGGCGCTCGAGCAGCTCGGCGCCGAAATCAACGTCAACGGTTCCTACAGCTTCCGGGCTGAGCGCCTTCGCGGCGCCGACGTGTTCCTGGACGAACCTTCGGTTACGGCGACGGAAAACGCGCTGTGCGCGGCTGTGGCCGCCAAGGGTAAGACGATCCTGCGCAACTGCGCGTCCGAGCCCCATGTTCAGGACCTTGCGCATTTCCTCATTGCCATGGGCGCGAAGATTGAGGGCATCGGCACCAATACTATGATTATCCACGGTGGCCAACCGCTTGCCGGTGCGTCACACCGCATCGGTCCTGATCACAACGAGGTAGGCTCGCTGATCGGCCTTGCTGCCGTCACCGGTTCCGAGATCGTCATTCGTCGGGCAGGTGTGGAGCATCTGCGTTCAACGCTGATGACCTTCGAACGTCTCGGCATCCGCTGCCGCATCGAGAGCGACGATCTCGTGGTGCCGGCCGGGCAGGAGATGAAGATTCAGCCGGATTTCGGCGGGCATATTCCGAAGATCGAAGACCAGCCCTGGCCGGCATTTCCGGCCGATACGATGTCGATTGCCATCGTGACTGCCTCGCAATGCGATGGCGTCGTGCTGATGTTCGAGAAAATGTTCGAAAGCCGGATGTTCTTCGTCGACAAGCTGATCGCCATGGGTGCACGCATCGTGCTTTGCGATCCACATCGCGCGATTGTCGCTGGTCCTTCCAGGTTGCGCGCTGCGCAGGTGGAGAGCCCTGACATTCGTGCCGGCATGGCGATGCTGATCGCCGCCATGTGCGCCGAAGGCACCAGCGTCATCAACAATGCCCAGCAGATCGAACGCGGCTACGAGCGGATCGAGGAGCGGCTGAATGCGCTTGGTGCGCGGATCACCCGCGTGCCGCCGCGCGAGATTTGATTCTTAAAGCGTTGCATGCAACGCTTTAAGCTATTGTTTTCGCATGTTGTTATCGCAAACCGCTGCACACTTTTGCGCGACATGCTTTAGACGCTGAGATGCGCGTCGAGGGTCTCCGGTGAGGCCAGAAGCGCTTCGGACGTATTGCGGTAGGTAACCGCGCCACGTTCGAGCACGATAACCTCATCCGTCAGCGGCAGTACTTTGCGTGCCTTCTGCTCGACGATGATCGCCGACATGCCTTCGCCGGTGACGATGCGGCGAAGTGCGGCCAGAAGCTCGTCGACAATGATTGGAGCGAGGCCTTCCAACGGTTCATCGAGCAGCAGGACTTTTGGATTGAGCATCAATGCGCGAGCAATGGCGAGCATCTGCTGCTCGCCGCCCGAAAGCTGGTTGCCAAGATTGCGGCGGCGTTCCTGCAGGCGTGGGAACATGTGATAGACGCGGGTGACATTCCACGCGCCGGGGCGGGCGCTTGCCGTCAGATTTTCCTCCACCGTCAGCGAACGAAAGATGTTGCGCTCCTGCGGCACCCAGCCGATGCCGAGCGGCGCGCGCTGCTCGGCCCGCAGCCGCGTGATGTCGCGCTGCTGCAGATGAACGGAGCCGGCGTGGTGGGTGGTGACGCCGATGATGGTGTTGAGCAGAGTGGTCTTGCCGGCGCCGTTGCGGCCGAGCAATGCCAGCGAATGGCCTTCTTCCAGCGTGAAATCCACCTTGGCCAGCACATGCGCTTCGCCATAACCGGCGATGAGACGCTCGACCCGCAGCAGTTCGGCCATCAGGCATCCTCCCCGAGATAGATGGCTTTCACCTGCGGATCCCTGGAGATCTCGGCGACGGTTCCCTCGGCAAAAAGCGCGCCGGCGGCGAGCACCGAGATGCGGTCCGCGAAAGAGAAGACGAGATCCATGTCGTGTTCGATCAGCACGACTGTGACATTGGCCGGCAGTTCGCGGACGATGCCGAGAACCTCGTGGCGCTCCTCTTCCGGGACGCCGGCGGCCGGCTCGTCGAGCAGCAACACTTTCGGCTGCATGGCAATCGCCAGTGCGATCTCCAGCAGGCGCTGCTTGCCGTAGGGCAGCAGCGTTGTCTGAGTGCCCATGACATCAAGGAGGCGAAAGCGCTCCAGAAGGGAGGCTGCTTCATCGGCGACCTCGCGGTCCGCTGACAGCGACCGCCAGGCGAAGCGGCCATGGCCTTTGCGCTCGCTGATCGCCAACATGACGGAATCGAGCGGCGTGAAATCGCCGAAGAGCTGGTTGATCTGGAAGGTGCGCGAGAGGCCCTTGCCGACGCGGCGATAGGAAGACAGGCCGGTGATATCGTCGCCGCCGAGCAGGATCTGGCCGCTGTTCGGCGACAGAACGCCGGTCAGCAGGTTGATGATCGTGGTCTTGCCGGCGCCATTTGGGCCGATCAGGGCGTGGCGAGCGCCCTGGCGAACCTGCAGCGAGACATCGTTAGTGGCGACGAAGCCGCCGAAACGTTTGACGAGATGACGGGTTTCGAGGGCGAGCGTCATTTGCTTTCCTCCGCGACGGCGTGCTGTACCCGGGCCTCGCGCTTGCGCGCCGAGCCCGGCAGGAGGGTTTGCCAGCGTGTCAGACGCTCGCGGCCGATCAGAACCATGATGATGAGCACGAGGCCGATCCAGAACATCCAATATTGCGGTGTGATGACTGATAGCCAGTTGCGCAGAATGGAGAATACGACCGCGCCGAAGACGCCGCCATAGAGATAACCGACGCCGCCAATGACGAGCACCAGCAGCACCTCGGCTGAGCGGTGGAAGGCGAGTACGTCAGGCGAGACGAAGCTGGTTGTCTGGGTCAGCAGCGCGCCGGCGATGCCGGCATATACGGCCGAGATCGTGTAAATCGCGACGATGCGACGGGTGGGCGAAATGCCGAGCATGGAGGCGCGGCGCTGGTTGCGCTTGATCGCCTTCAGCGACAGGCCAAAGGGCGAATTGACGATGCGGCGGGCGACATAGATCAGAATGACAAGCACGATCAGGCAGTAAATGTAGCCGGTCCGGCCCCAGAGATCGAATTCGAAATAACCGAGGATCGGGTTCAGCATCACACCGCTCAGTCCGTCGGCGCCGCCGGTGAGCCAGGCTGCCTGATTGACGACTTCAGCGAGCAGCATTGCGACGCCAAAGGTGGTCATGAGGCGCGTCAGATCGGAGCCCCGCAGGATGAGGAAGCTCGTCAGGAATCCGAAGAGGCCACTGGCGAGGCCGGCTGCCAGCAGGCCGATAACCGGCTCGCCGGAGACATGGATGGCAAAGAGGCCGGCCGTATAGGCTCCGAGGCCGAACAAGGCGGCATGGCCGAGTGAAATGATACCGGCATAACCGAGGATGAGATCCAGTGAGATCGCAAAGAGCGCCAGGATAGCTATCTCCGTCAGGATCAGCATTTGCGACGGCAGGACGAAGATTGCGGCAATAGCGACCAGCCAGAGGGCAAATTCCCAGATTTGCCAGCGGTCGGCGCGCATCAAGAGCCCCATGGCTTCCTTGGAGGCGTTGTTGCATTCGCCGCTCATCGGCCGCCCTCCCGGGAGAAGAGGCCATGGGGCCGCAGGATCAGCACAAGGATCATGACGGCGTAGATGATGAAGGCGCCGAGCTGTGGAACGTAATATTTGCCGGCGACATCGGCGATGCCGAGCAGGAGCGCGGCAATGAAGGGGCCAGTGATGGACGAGGTGCCGCCGACAGTGACGACGATCATGAAATAGATCAGATATTTCAGCGGAAAGTTCGGATCGAGGCCGAGCAGTTCAGTGCCAAGCGCACCGCCGAGGCCGGCAAGGCCGGAGCCGAGTGCGAAGGTCAGCGCGAAAATGACGGATACGTTGATGCCCAAACCACGAGCGACGCGCCCGTCATCGACGGCAGCGCGCAGCTGGCTGCCGAAACGGGTGCGGGTGAGCGCCAGTTGCAGCGCGATGGTCAGCACCGCGCAGATAACAATGATGAAGAGCCGGTAGCGGCCGATATCGATGCCCAAAAAGCCAAAGCGGCCGCTGAGTTCCGGCGGCAGATTGATGAGCTGCTGCTGGCCCCCCATGAAATAGTCGATTGCTGCGATCGACATGAAGACGAGACCGATGGAGAAGAGCACCTGATCGAGATGCGATGACGAATAGAGGCGGCGGTAGAGCAGCCGTTCGAGTGCTACTCCGACAAGTGCTGTTACAATGAAGGCGGCTGGCAGGCACCAGTAGAAGGAGATGCCGTAGCGGTTCATCATGATAACGGTGATGTAGCCGCCGGCCATCGCGAAGGCGCCATGCGCGAGATTGACGAAATTCATCAGGCCCAGCGTGACCGACAATCCGCAGGCGAGAACAAAGAGAAGCATGCCATAGGCGATGCCGTCGAACAGGATTGTCAGCATGAGACCTCACTGCATCAAGCGGCGGAATTGCTTCCGCCGCCTGCTTCCTAGGCTTACTTGGAAGCCGTATTCGGATCGTGGATCTTCGGATAAGTCGCGAACTCGACATTGTAGAGCTCGCCATTCTTCTCCTTGACCTCGCGCATGTAAATATCTTGCACGATGTCGCGGGTATCAGGGTCGATGGTGATCGGGCCGCGCGGGCTGACGAACTCCATGCCCTTCATGGCTTCGACGAGCTTGGTTCCGTCCGTATCGCCACCGGTCTTTTCAAGCGCGGCATAGGCGACATGCATAGCGTCATAACCGCCAACCGACATGAAGTTCGGGCGCATGTTCTTGTTGGCCTTGCGGACTTCGGCGACGAAAGCCTTATTTTCCGGGCTGTCGTGATCGGTCGAATAGAAATGACCTGTTATGACGCCCTTGGCCGCCAGGCCCATGCCGTTCAGCAGATCGTCATCAGTCACGTCGCCGGTGGCGATCAGCTTGATGCCGGCATCTGCGAGGCCACGATCGACGAACTGCTTCATGAAGATCGCGCCGACGCCTGAAGGCACGAAGACGAAGAGGGCATCAGGCTTCGCATCGCGCACACGCTGAAGGAAGGGTGCGAAATCCGGGTTCTGCAGGGGGACGCGGAGCGCTTCGACAACCGTGCCGCCTTCCTTCTTGAACTGATCGGTGAAGCCCTTTTCGATGTCGATGCCCGGACCGTAGTCGGTCACCAGCGTGACGACGCGCTTCAGGTTGTTCTGGACGGCCCAGGTGGCGACCGGCACGGCGGATTGCGGGCCGGCCATCGAAGTGCGCACGAAATAAGGCGATTGCTTCATGATGGCGGAAGTCGTGGCCGAGGTGATGATCGCCGGGATTTTTGCCTGGTTGAGAACCGGGGCGACGCCCATGGCAAGCGGCGTGAGGCCGAAACCAACGAGCATCTTGACGCCGTCATTGACGACGAGTTCCTGGGCGATGCGGCGGGTCTGGTCGGCTGTGCCGGCATCGTCGCGCAGGACAAGCTCGATCTTCTTGCCTGCAACCGTATCGCCATTAATTGCCATGTATGCGCGAGCGCCGGCCTCGACTTGGCGTCCGGTCGACGCAAAGGGACCCGTCATCGGCAGGATGACGCCGATCTTCACCGTTTCCTGCGCAAATGCAGGCACGCCGGCAAGCGTTGCGAGTGCCGCGCCGGCTATCAACAATCTTCTCGTAAACGAAATCATGTATACTCCTCCCATTGTTGCGCATCATATCTCTCTCCCGAAGATATGCCCGCGACCAGAACGTTTTTCCTCTCTCCTCCAGAGGAAAAAGCTGATGTCGCGAAATAGCTCAGCAACATCAATGTATACATAAAACTTGACATGGCACAAGCTGCCGCCGCCTGTCAGGTCCGCCATTTGGGTCCGATGAAACGGCCATAAAAGGCCTGATAGGTGGTGTCTTACGCCTCCAGATTTTGGGTTTGGCCGAAGCAAATTTTCGATCGTCGCAACTCTGTCATATAGCTATGGCGAGAACGTGCTTTATCGAGCAAATGGAATAGGGAGCGCGCCATGATCGAAAACACCCAGCTCGACCGTATCAAGAATGAAATTGCCGACAGCTTCGATGAGGAGCTGGAAATGCAGATGGAGGAGGACCGGCTTGACGAGCTCGTTGCCGAGGGGATGTCCGGTCCGGCGGAGCAGACGCTCGACCGCAAGCTCTATTTCCGCGAACTCTTCCGCCTGCAGCATGAACTGGTTCGTCTTCAGGATTGGGTTCAGTACAAGAAGCTCAAGGTTGTCGTCCTCTTCGAAGGTCGCGACTCCGCTGGCAAGGGCGGCGCGATCAAGCGCGTGACCCAGCGCCTCAATCCGCGCGTCTGCCGCGTCGTGGCGCTTCCGGCGCCGACCGAACGCGAGCGGAATCAGTGGTATTTCCAGCGCTATACGCCGCATCTGCCGACGGCAGGCGAAATGGTGCTCTTCGACCGCAGCTGGTACAACCGTGCCGGCGTCGAGCGTGTCATGGGTTTCTGCACGAAGGACGAGCTGGAGGAGTTCTTTCGCTCCGTACCGGAATTCGAGCGCATGCTGGTTCGTTCCGGCATCATCCTTATCAAGTACTGGTTCTCGATCACTGACGAGGAACAGGAATTCCGCTTCAACATGCGTATTCACGATCCATTGAAGCAGTGGAAGCTGTCGCCGATGGACCTGCAAAGCCGAGTCCACTGGGAGGAGTATACAAAGGCCAAGGAAGAGATGCTGGACCGCACTCATATTCCGGAAGCGCCGTGGTGGGTCGTCCAGGCCGTGGACAAAAAGCGGGCACGTTTAAACTGCATCGCGCACCTGCTGACCCAGGTTCCCTACGAGGATGTGCCGAAGGAAGCGATCGTCCTGCCCGAACGCGTGCGCCACGACGATTATCACCGCATTCCGGTTCCGCCAGAAATGTACGTTCCCGAAGTCTATTGATTGAAAAGGCTGCTGCCGGAAACCGGCAGCAGCTTAGACTGAAACGCGTCGCGGTCTTTCAGACTCGCTCGTACGCTCTCTTTTGCGCATGTTCCTATTGCAACGCCGCTGGGCACTTTTGCGACATATACTTCAATGCGCCGACTGTTGCTTGGCGCGGGCGACGATCTGCGTCGGATTGACGAATTGCAGCGCGATGATCAGCCAGAAGAGTGTCGTCACCATATAGACCACAGCCATCGCGTCGATGGACTGGCCGGCCCGCACCCCTGAGGCAAAGACCGCATAATAGAGTGATACGACGAGGGTCTGGGTCTGCGGCCCCGATATCAGGAAGGTCAGCTCGAACATGGCGAGAGTGCGCACGAGCACCAGCAGCAGGGCGGCCAGCATGCCAGGCAGCAGGAGCGGCAGCAGGATGCGGATGAAAAGGCTCGTCGTGCCGGCGCCGAAGACGCGGGCGGCTGCCTCAATCCGTGGATCGATCTGCTCGATGAAGGGGATCATGACGAGCACCACGAAGGGGAAGGACGGCACGAGGTTGATCAGTACCACGCCCCAAAAGGTGCCGCCAAGGCCGAACTGATAGAGCACGGTTGCGAGCGGAATGCCGTAGGTGAGCGGCGGGATCAGCAGCGGCAGCAGGAAGAGCAGAATGATGGCGCGCTTGCCGGGAAAATCGCGCCGAGCCAGCGCGTAAGCTGTCATCACACCAAGAATGCCGGAGATGATGACGACGATGAAAACCATCTCGAAAGTGACGATCAGCACGCTGGAAAGCTGGAACTCGCTCCACGCGCTGAAATACCAGCGGTCGGTCCATCCGCGCGGCAACCATGTCCCGAGCCAGCGCGTTGCGAAGGAATTGAGGATAACGACCGCGATGACGGCAAGCAGATTGAGGACGAAAAGGCTGGCGAGCGCCCAGACGGCGAAGCGCCAGATCTTCGAGGTAAGGCCTTGGTCACGGATCATGGCTCAACCTTTCGTGCCGCCGGCGGGGCCGCGGTAGAAGAATGAACGTGCGCCGAGAACGGCGACGACAACGAAGAGCTCGACTCCACCCATGATGAGGGCGATTGCCGTGCCGTAGGAATGGTCATATTGCTCGAAGGCGGCCTGATAGGCGGCGATCGAGATGACACGCGTCGGACCGGCCGGAGCACCGAGCAGGACTGCCGAGGGGAAGACGGCGAAGGCCTGCACGAAGGATAGGCAGAAAGTCACGGCAAGGCCCGGCACCAGGAGCGGCAGGAAAACGCGCGTGAAGCGCTGCCGCGCATTGGCGCCAAGTGTTGCTGCGGCCTGCTCGATCGCGGGATCAATGCCGGTGATGTAGGAAAGCGTCAGCAGGAAGGCGAAGGGGAAGCCGGTGATCAGCAACGAGGCGAAAACACCCCAGTAGTTGTTGGTGAGTTTGATCGGCGAATCCAGAATTCCGAAGAGCATGAGCGTCTGATTGAACCAGCCTCGTGGGCCGAGATAGGTCAAAAGGCCATCGGCGACGAAGACCGTACCAAGTGTGATCGGCAGCACGAGGATCGTTGTCAGCAGCCGCTGGCGGCGCATCAGGCGGACACGGAAGGCGACCGGGATTGCGAAGGCGAGGTTGACGATCGTCACCGGTAGGGCGAGCCACATGGTATTGGCGATCGTGCCGTATTGGAACTGATCGGAGAAGAACTTCGCATAATTCTCGTACCAGGGCCCGCCATCCTTCGGTATGAGCGAGTCCGCCACCCCA
Source organism: Rhizobium sp. BK529 (assembly GCF_014194105.1). Classification (NCBI taxonomy): domain Bacteria; kingdom Pseudomonadati; phylum Pseudomonadota; class Alphaproteobacteria; order Hyphomicrobiales; family Rhizobiaceae; genus Rhizobium; species Rhizobium sp. BK529. The sequence continues at coordinate 68,266 of NZ_JACIAU010000001.1, forward strand.
TAAACGAAGGGATAGATGAACAGGGCAATCATGAAGATCAGGCCCGGCAGCACGAGCAGCGTCGTGCCGTCGAGGCCCTGCGCGGCGAGCCTGGTTTTCAGGGATGGGCCGCTCATGCCGCTGCCCCCTTGAAGACGAGCGCACGGCCCGCGGCTGGCTGCAGGGTGGCTGAAGAGCCGCGCGGCAGGGCATCATCGGCGCGGAAATAGAGCTCCGATCCATCCTTCGAGCGGGCCATGCCAAAGAAGGCGCGGCCCCGATATTCGGTGCTGGCGACAGTCACCGGGACCCCGGTGCCGTCGATGGTCGCGACGAGGTCTTCCGGACGTACCGAGAGAACGGCGGCATCGCCGACCTTGAGCGTATCGCGCATGGTTCCGCTCAGCCGCGCACCGGCGGCTTCGATTTCGGCTTCGTGGCCGGAGACGGAAATAACGCGACCGGGAATGCGGGTGCGGAAGCCCATGAAGTCAGCGACCTCCAGATTGACCGGACGCTGGTAGAGATCCTGAGGCGTCCCGATCTGCTGGATATGACCCTGGCTCATGACGACGATACGGTCGGCAAGCGACAGCGCCTCGTCCTGGTCGTGAGTGACATAGATGGTCGTCGAGCCGATCTGATCGTGGATGCCGCGGATTTCGGCCCGCATCTCCAGGCGCAGCTTGGCGTCCAGATTGGAGAGCGGTTCGTCCATCAGCACGATCGGCGGGCGGATGACGATCGCACGGGCAATGGCCACGCGCTGCTGCTGACCACCGGAGAGCTGGCCGGGCAATTTGTCCGCCTGGCTTTCAAGCCGCACGAGCGCCAGCGCATCGATGATGCGCTTGTCGGCTTCTGCGCCGCGAATTCCCTGCATGGCAAGACCGAAGCCGACATTTTTGCGCACGCTCATGTGCGGGAAGAGGGCATAGCTCTGGAAGACCATGCCGAAGCCGCGCTTTTCCGGCTCCAATTGGTCGATACGATTACCGCCGAGGCGGATTTCGCCGCCGGACAGGCCAAGCAAGCCGGCGATGCAGTTCAGGGCTGTTGACTTGCCGCAGCCCGAGGGGCCGAGAAGCGCGATGAATTCGCCTGGTTCGATCGCGAGATCGATGCCGTCGAGGGCATTGTAGGCGCCAAAGGATCGCCTGATACCATCAAGCTCAAGTCGCGCATTCTTCCGCGATGACAGCGCTGCTGCGTTTTGAACCGGCAAAGTCAATACAATCTCCATTTATCGGCGGTCATAGCCGATAGAGCCTCTCCGTCTTTTTGAGTGGCGGAGATGCTCCATCTCTTTTCAAGCAATTCCGGATGCAAGACCGCTGCACATGTTTGCCGGAACTGTTTCAGAAATCCGGCGCCGGAAGCCGGCGCCGGGTCGTTTCGACAATCAGCCCTTCTTGGCGCCTATCTTTTCGTCCCAGATGCGGAAAGCCTGGACGAGCTGTTTCGGCTCGAGCGGCACTTCCAACGGGCTGCCGGCAATCCAGTCAGCATATTCCGGCCGGCCGAATTCCTTGATGGTTTCCTGGCTTTCTGTCGGTGCCATTTCGAGCGTGACATCCTTCACCGCCGGGCCGGGATAGAAGTACCCGGCGTCATAGGCGATGGCCTGCTGTTGCGGCTGATAGATAAAGTTCAGCACATCGAGCAGAACGCCGACCTTCTCGTCGGAGACACCCTTCGGGATCGCCGCATAGTGAGCGTCGGTAACCCAGTGGAAGCCATCAAGCTTGCCGACCTTGGCTTCCTCGGGAACGATCCCGAGCGCGCGCGGATTGATATCCCAACCCGTCGTGGTGGCGACGATGTCGCGTGTGCCTTCGCCGAGTTCCTTGAAGACCACAGCGGTGCCGGTCGGATAATATTCAATGTTTTCGCCGAGGGCTGCCAGATATTCCCAGGTCTTAGTCCAACCGTTGACCGGGTCGCGCGGGTTACTGTCGCCGAGGAGATAGGGCAGACCCATCAGCAAGGTGCGGCCGGGGCCGGAGTTTGCGGGACGGGCATAGAGAAACTTGTTCTTGTTCTGCTTCGTCCAGTCGAGCAGTTCCTGCGCGGTCTTCGGCGGGGTTGCCACCTTGTCCGGCATATATTCGATCAGCGGGCCGGACGGGTAATAGGTAATGACAACGCCCTGATCCTTGGCGAGCGCCTGCATCTTGAAGGCCTGTGGCAGCAGGATGCTTTCGAGGTTCGGAAGGGCGGATTTTTTGCTGGACATGTCGATCCAGAGACCCTGGTCGACACCAGCGGACAGTGCGTCCGTGCCGGTCAGAACGAGATCGATATCGACCTTGCCGGCAGCCTGTTGGGCCTGGATCTTGGCCGGCAGTTCAGGGGCGGGGGCCTTGGTAAAGGAAAAGCTGGAAACGAATTCCGGCTTGGCCTTGGCATAATTTTCGAACATGCCCTGTGTCAGCGCCAGATTGCCGGCGACATCGACGATGGTGATGGTCACCGGGCTTGCAGGCGCCTTCGCCTGGGCGAAGGCGCGGAGCGGAAGCATTCCGGCCGCGGCGACGCCGGCAGCTCCGCCGACAAATGTTCTGCGTGTGATCTTCATTCTATCCTCCTCTTTTGCGGCGGTGCCGGCCTTTGCCCCGAGCGCCCGCCCGTTTGCATCGAAATGCACGTCTCAAGTCTCGACGCGCCGGTTTCTCGGCGACATCAAAATGCCCGCAGCTGGAAGCTTTTCCTCCGGGTGCAATGCCGGGCCGCTGTTCTCCTCCGCGGCGTCTCTTGGCAACAGAATTCAATTGATATACTAGTATGCACGAAAGTGTCAACGTCCTGAGACTATGCATGCAGCACGCTTCCGACTCTGAAATCCTCGCTTTCCCGGCGCCGCGCGACGCCGCCGGGAAGATCCGCCGCGTGACGACGGCGGCGGCTATCCACGAGCGGCTGCATGCCGATATCGTGTCGCTGAGGATTCCACCGGGAACGGCGCTGCAGGAAAAGCGGATTGCCGAGGATTTCGGGGTCAGCCGCACGCCGGTGCGCGAGGCGCTGCTGAGGCTTTCCGAAGGCGGGCTCGTCGATATTTATCCGCAATCAGGCACAGTGGTTTCGCGGGTGCCGGTTTCGGCTATTCCGGAGGCGGTGGTCGTGCGCAAGGCGCTCGAAGGGACGACGGTTGAGACTGCGGCCGGCATTGCGACGGAAGCTGATATTGCGCGGCTCGATGTGATCATCGCCCGGCAGAAGACTTATGCGGCCCTCGGCGATGCCTCGAGCTTTCATGAGGAAGACGAAGTCTTTCATGAAGCGATCGCGCAGATTGCCGGTTATCCCGGCATCTGGACTATTTTGAAAACGGTGAAAGTGCAGATCGACCGGGCGCGGCGCCTGACGCTGCCGGTGCTCGGCCGCATGGACAATGTGGTGCACGAGCACATGGTGATCCGCAACGCTATCGCGGCGCATGACGTCGAAGCGGCGCGCGAAGCCATGATCCATCACCTGGGGGCCGTTATACCCGATGTGGCGGAGCTGCGCTCGCAGTTCCCCGACTATTTCTGCTGAGAACACGAGAGATCAAGGGAGAGAGACGAAATGCGGCAAGGTTGGAGATGGTTTGGGCCGGAGGCGCCGGTGACGCTGGACGAGGTGCGCCAAACTGGCGCGACGAACATTGTTTCGTCGCTGCATCAGGTGCCGATCGGCCGCGCCTGGACCGAGGCGGAAGTGCGCGAGCGTCAGTCACTAATCGAAACGACGCCGGCCGGCCGCTCACCGCTGATCTGGAGCGTCGTTGAAAGCATTCCGATTCCCGATGCCGTCAAGCGCAAGGGTGGACAGGCCAAGGCCGAGATCGAGGCCTGGATTGCCAGCCTGGAAGCTGTTGCGGCCTGTGGCATCCCGATCGTCTGTTACAACTTCATGCCCGTCGTCGACTGGACCCGCACCGACCTTGATTATGTGACGCCGACCGGCGCAACCGCGATGCGCTTCGACCATGAGCGTTTCGCGGCCTTCGAGCTCTTCGTGCTGCAACGCCCGGGCGCCACCGAAGAATATTCGGAGCAAGACAGGGCGCGGGCCAAGGCCGTCTATGAGAGCATGACGGAAGCAGAGATTGCGGAGATTACCCGCATTATCACTTCCGCCCTGCCGGGCTCGACAACCGAGCCGCTGACCATTCCGGCTTTCCGTGAAAAGCTCATCGCTTATCAGGGTATCGATGCGAAGAAGCTCCGCCAGCATCTCATCGAATTCCTGGAAGCCGTTGTACCGGTCGCAGAAGCACGCGGCGTGAAGCTGACGCTGCATCCCGACGATCCGCCGCGTTCGCTTTTCGGCCTGCCGCGTATCGCTTCGACGGCTGAGGATTATGCCGCGCTTTTCGATGCCGTACCGGCGGCCGCCAATGGCATGTGCTACTGCACCGGCAGCCTCGGCGTGCGCGCCGATAATGATCTGCCGGCGATTGCGCGTCGCTTTGCCTCGCGCATCTATTTTGCCCATTTGCGTGCTACGACCCGCGAAGGCGATGGCCGCACCTTCCACGAAAGCGCACATCTGGAAGGTGATGTGAACATGGTTGCGGTGCTGAAGGAGCTGGTTGCCGAGGATCGCCGCCGCAGCGCGGATCTGTCAATCGTCTTCCGCTCGGACCACGGACACCGCATGCTCGACGACCTGCAGAAGAATGTCACGCCCGGCTATCCGGCGATCGGCCGTCTTCGCGGCCTCGCCGAACTGCGCGGCATTTTGTATGCACTCGACGCAGTGCCGACCTGATTTCCTTATTTTGATGCAATTCCGGCAAAGCCTGCGTGCTTTTGCCGGACTTGTTCAGTCTCGGCGGCTTGCCGCCGAGAGCTGCCACAGCGCTTCGACGGCCCGTTCGGCATCGGCTGAGGGCTGGTATTCGCAGACAGGATTTTTCAGCTCCAGGCGCAAAAGCGCGCAGCGGAACTTGTAATCGGCGCCGGTTGAGTAAGCAATATCCGGAGACCACGTGGTGGGATCTTACGGCTTCAAAGCGATTTCCAGATAGTTGATGAGGGAATCGAATTCGACTGGCTTGCCCAGAAAGGCCAGCGCACCGCCTTCCATGGCCGCCGTGCGGGTTCGCTCGTCGCGATAGGAGGTCATGAAGATCATCGGCGGCTTCTCAGGTTCGCCGTTGAGGATTTCCTGCAATTCGATGCCGCTGAGGCCGGGCATCTTGACATCGACCAGCATGCAGTCGATTGCCGCCCTGTCGTCAAAGGCCAGAAATTCTTCCGCCGAGGCAAAAAGCCTGCTCTGGTAGCCGCAGGACTGGATCAGATCATCAAGAGCCTCCCGGATGGCCTGGTCGTCATCGACGACCGCGATTGTGGATGTATGTGACACGAGATTAGTAGCCTTGCTTATTCTTGCATTATGCTGCGTTCATTATGGAGGGCCGTACCGTCTCGCGGTACCATACAAGGGTCTAGGTTCCGCTATCTGCCTTCCAGCATTTCGGCCTTGCGAACCAGATCGGCCACCGAGCGGACCTGCATCTTGCGCATGACATTGCCGCGATGCAGCTTCACGGTGATTTCGCTGATGCCGAGATCATAGGCGATCTGTTTGTTCATCAGGCCCTTGACGACGGCGGCCATCACTTCCCGCTCGCGCGGGGTCAGCGTATCGACCAGCGAGGCAACGGCATCGCTTGCCGCCATTTCGCGCCGGCGGGTCATGTCCTTTTCGATCGCGACGCCAACGGCATCGAGAATATCCTGGTCGCGGAAGGGCTTGGTCAGGAAGTCGACGGCACCGGCTTTCATGGCGCGCACGCTCATTGGAATATCGCCGAAGCCTGTCATGAAGACGATAGGCATCCTGCTGCCAATCCGTTCCAGATGAAGCTGGAAATCCAGGCCGCTGAGGCCGGGCAGGCGCACGTCGAGGAGGATGCAGCCAGGTCGGCGCAGATCGGCTTTGTCGAGAAAGGCGGTCGTGGTGGCGAAGGAAGCGGCCTCCATCTGGATCGACCGGAAGAGGTCGACCAGCGACTCGCGGATGGATTCGTCATCATCGACAACATAGACGATCGGCATTGTGGACTGAGCGGCTGCCTTCGATGCGGCACTAGTGTCGGTCATGGTCGTCCTCAATCGGTATGATCATTTCGAAGATGGCGCCGCCTTCAGGATGGTTGCCGGCCGTAAGCTGGCCGCCGCGAGCCTCCAGCGTGCTGCGGCAGATGGAAAGCCCCATGCCCATTCCAGCCGCCTTGGTCGTGAAGAAGGGCGTGAAGAGCTTTGTCATGGCCTCCTCGCTGATGCCAGGGCCAAAATCCCTGACGGAGAGCGTCACGAATATATCATCCTTCCTGGCGAGCGAGATCAGAATCTTGCGCTGGTCGATTGCCGTTTCGCGCATGGCCTGTATGGCGTTGGTGACAAGGTTGATGAGTACTTGCTGCAGTTCGATGCGGATCGCCTTCACTGCGGGCTGCCTTTCGGTCAGGTCGACCTCGAAGGTCACCATGTCGCGCTGGAAATCGTGCTCCATCAAGGTGCGCGTTTCCTCGATCAGCACTTCGAGATCGACATATTCGGGCACGCGATCGGTCTGCGTCAGCATCGAGCGCGTATTGTGAATAATCTCGCTTGCGCGCTGGCTATCGCGGATGATGCGCTCGGCCGAACGACGTACGGCGGCAAGATCCGGCGGTTCGCGGTTCAGCCAACGGAGCAGCGTTTGGGCGTTGACGACGATGGCGCCGAGCGGCTGGTTCAGCTCATGGGCGAGCGAGGCGGAAAGTGTGCCGACGGTTGCGGCGCGCGAGGCGCGAGCAAGCTCATCCTGAGCCTCGCGAATGGCCTTCTGCATCATTTCCCGCTGAGTGATATCCACCATGCCGACGACGACACGATTAAAGGCGGCGGGATCCTCAGGAAAGCTCATGCTTATAATGACAAGTCTGGTCTCGCCATTTTCGGCGATCAGATCGCCCTTGCCCTCGAAATGCCGTTCGCCGCGGAAGATGGCATTCAGCAGGTCCAAAAAGGCGTCGTCGTCAGGAGCGATGTGGCGGCGCATCGTGTGTGAGGGCAGGCCGCCGGCGACATGGCCAAGCAGCTCGAGAGCGGCGTCATTGGAGGCGATGGTGCGGATGAGACCCGTGCACGTGGCGATGATGCCGGGATTGGTGCGGTAGTATTCCTTGAGATCGTTCACGCCTTCTGCCTTCAAGGACATCAGGAAGGCGCGCACTGCGGAATAATCGCGCTCCCAGAGCGCGATGCGGCTGTGTTCGAAAATATAGCGGTAACGTGTCTCGCTGTCGCGGAGGTGCAGGTTGGCCTCGATGAGACCGGCTCGCGCGGTTTCGTTGCGGAGAATGAGAGCGCAGGTGATGGTGATGGCGGCCAGGGAAACCGCAAGGCGCAACTGCGCTGGGACATCTTCCCCCAGGCCGTGGGAGTAGAAATAGGCAAAAAGTGTGAGGGCGGTGCAGATGAGCGCGAGCAGCGTTGTTCCGATCCTCGTCAGCATTTCGGCAGCCAGCAGCAGCACGATGACATAGAGAACCGCGATGGCGCTTTGGATCTCGGTGAAGGCATCGACATAAAATACGGCGGCGCCAAGCACGAGTGCGATCAGGCCAAGTGTGATTTCATGCGAGAGTGTTCCTCGCGGGTTGATCAGCTTCCACAATACCGATGATCGCATGCCCCCTCGCTGGCTCCGGCCTTCACTTCCGCCGACTAATTCTGGCGTAGCTTAATGCGGTGTCTGACGGCGCAAAGCTATACAAAAGTGTTGGAAGTACAGGACAAATAATTCCGACGATCCGAAAGGAAAGACCGTCCCGGGCGGCGGGACGGTCTCTGGCGGATGGGAGGATCCGCGGGGCTTTGGCGGAGGGGAACGCCTGCCCTGAAGGTGGCAGGGGCGGTGCCACCAGCTGAAACCTTGAATGGTCAGGTCGGTTCCAGCTGAGGAGAAGATAGATCCAGGCTTGCTCAGGCAAAACTATACTTAGGTTTCGGTTCGGCCATACAAAGCGGCAGGTCGGTTTCCTGGACGAATGGCTGCGAAACTCGTCTGTGCGGAGGAAGGTACGCCATATCTCATTTTGAGATAGCCGCATCGAATAAACCTATTTGTCACAATAGTGTCGCCACGGCATAGTCCTAACAGGGAGAAACACTTTTAGGACATTGCTGTGGAATATGTGCGCTTTGGCCAGACCGGCCTGAAGGTTTCGTCGCTTTGCCTCGGTACCATGGGTATCGGCTCATCCAAGTGGAAGGGTTGGGTGCTCGATGAGGAGAAGTCGGTGCCGATCCTCAAAAAGGCGCTCGACGTCGGCATCAATTTCTTCGACATGGCAGACTGGTATTCAACCGGCGTCAACGAGCAGGTCGTCGCCCGCACGTTGCTGTCGCTGACGGATCGTGAAAAGCTGGTGCTCGCCACCAAGGCCTTCTATCCGATGAGCGACGATCCCAACGACAAGGGCCTGTCGCGCAAGCATCTGATGGCCTCAATCGACAGGTCGCTGAAGCAGATGGGCACCGACTATGTCGACCTCTACATCATCCACGCCTTCGATCCGGAAACGCCCGTCGAAGAGACGATGAGCGCGCTGCATGAGATCGTGAAGTCGGGCAAGGCACGCTACATCGGCGCTTCCACCATGTATTCCTGGCAGTTCGCCAAGATGAACCATGTCGCCGACAAAAACGGCTGGACGCGGTTCGTCAACATGCAGTGCCAGTATTCGCTGCTCTATCGCGAGGAAGAGCGCGAAATGATGCCTTACTGCCAGGAAGAGGGTATTGCAGTGACGACCTTCTCGCCGCTCGCCCGCGGTTATCTCGCCGGCGGCGGTTCGGCGCCGCGTATCGCACACGACCTCTATCTCGATTGGTTCGGCGACGAGATCGACCAGGAAATTGCCAAGCGCGTCAACGAAGTCGCCGCCAAGCGTGGCAAGACGGCAAGCCAGATCGCCCAGGCCTGGGTCATCGGTTCCGGCAACAGCACGGTTCCGATCGTTGGCACGGAAAGCCCCGAGCATGTCGTTGCCGCAGTCGAGGCTGCGGCGATCGAGTTGACGGCAGAAGAGCGCGCGTTCCTTGAGGACCCCTACCGCCCGCGCGACATGATCAACGACTATAACCCGGTTCGTCGTCCGCGTGCCCTTTCGAAGGCATAATGGGTCGACCCGCATCGTTACTGGAGAATTTAATGCTTTATATCGGTGAAGGCTTCGAGGGTTCCGGCCCGAATGCTGCTCATATCAACCTCTATCTCGGCCCGAAGAACGGCCCGATTTCCGGCGCGCTTGCCGGTGCGGCCGCAAGCCCCGGTCCCGGCCATCTGCCGTTCCAGGCGGTCCTGAAGCCGAATCTGCCGGCCAAGCCCGTGACGCTGTTCATCGCCAAGGCGGTGATGGAATCCGGCTCGTCGCATGAGCTGATGACCTGGGGTCCAGCACAAGCTGGTGTTGCTGCCGGCATTACGGCAGCCCTGCTTGACGGCTCGCTGCCGGCCGCGGCCGAGGATGACTGGGTCGCGATTGCCGCCGTCTGGGTCAATCCGTCGGCAAATGATGCCGAAGAGGTGTATCATAATAACAAGGCTGCGACGCATCTTGCAGCCAAACGCGCGCTGATGAAAGGTTGGCCCTCACGTGCCGAGCTTGCCGAAGGCGTAGCAACGGTCGGCAATCCATTCTTCACGCCTAAGGTCGCCTGACATGAAACTCATCGAAGATAATGCGCTGATCGGCGGAGGCTGGGGAAGTGCGGCTGACAGCAAGCGCTTCACCGTGCTGAACCCCGCGGACGGCAGCGAGCTTGCGACCGTGCCGGATTGCGGCGCGGCGGAAGCTCAGCGGGCGGTCGATGCCGCCGCTAAAGCCTTCAAGACCTGGCGCAAGACGCTCGCCTCGGAGCGCTCTGCGGTGTTGCGCCGCTGGGCCGAGCTAATGATTGCCAATCAGGAAGATCTGGCGCGGCTGTTGACGGCCGAGCAGGGTAAGCCACTTGCTGAAGCGCGTGGCGAAGTCGCCTATGCAGCGGGCTTTCTGACCTGGTTTGCCGAAGAAGGCCGCCGTTCGCATGGTGGCGTCGTGCCGTCTCACAAGGCCGACGCGCGTATCGTCGTAATGAAAGAGCCGGTTGGGGTCGTCGCGGCAGTGACACCGTGGAACTTCCCGCTGGCGATGATTACCCGAAAGGTTGGCCCGGCGTTGGCTGCCGGCTGCACCATCATCATCAAACCGGCCGAGGACACACCGCTTTCGGCGCTGGCGCTTGCCCGTCTCGGTGAGCAGGCCGGTGTTCCCGCTGGTGTCGTCAGCGTTGTGACGACGAAGTCGCCCGCCGATGTCGTCGGCGTCTGGATGAAAAGCCCTGTCGTACGCAAGTTCTCGTTCACGGGATCGACGGCGACCGGCAAGCTGCTGATGCGCCAGAGCGCCGATACGGTAAAGCGGATCAGCCTCGAACTGGGCGGCAATGCGCCGCTGATCGTCTTCGACGACGCCGATATCGATCAGGCCGTTCGCGGTACCATCGCCTCCAAATTCCGCAATACTGGACAGACCTGCGTCTGCGCTAACCGCATCCTTGTCGAGGATGGCATCTATGACCGCTATGCCGAGGCGCTTGCCAAAGCTGTCGCGGCGATGAAGGTTGCGCCTGGCGTGGAGGATGGCGCGGCGCAGGGACCGCTTATCAATGCACCGGCGCTGACCAAGGTCGAGCGGCATGTGACCGATGCTGTCGAAAAGGGTGCCAGGGTTTTGACCGGCGGCAAGCCGCACGAGCGCGGCGGCCTGTTCTACGAGCCGACGGTATTGACTGGCATGACGACCGATATGGCGCTTGCGACCGAAGAGACCTTCGGCCCGGTTGCCGGCCTTTTCCGCTTCAAGGGCGAGGAAGAGGCGATCGCGCTTGCCAATGACACGGAAACCGGCCTTTCCGCTTACTTCTTCACGCAAAATCTCGGCCGCGCCTGGCGTGTGGCCGAGGCGCTGGAAGCGGGTATGGTCGGCATCAACGAGGGCGTGATCTCGACGGAAGTGGCACCCTTCGGCGGCGTCAAGCAATCCGGCCTCGGCCGCGAAGGAGCCAGCGAAGGGCTCGATGAATACCTAGAGAGCAAATACGTCCTGTTCGGCGGGCTTGCGGGATAATGACGGAGGATCGCTCCCCCCAGACGAAGAAGGAGCCGGCAGTCGATCGCCGCCGGCTGCCGCTGAATGCGCTACGGGCCTTCGAGGCGGTGGCGCATCATGGCAGCTTCACGGCGGCAGCTGCCGCGCTCAACATTTCGCAGAGCGCGCTTTCGCGGCATGTCATCGGTCTGGAAGAGAGTATCGGGCGCAAGCTTTTCGAACGTGCGCACAAGGCTACGACGCTGACGGATGCCGGGCGCTCGCTCGTTGCGGGCATCGGCAAGGGCTTCGATCGTATCGAACAGGCGATGCGCGAGGTCTGTGCGCCGGATGAACAGCGCCAGCGAAAGCTGCGCATCAACCTCCCGCCGAGCTTTGCCATGAAGCTCACCGTACCGCTGCTGACCGATTTCCGGCGCAGCTTTCCGGATGTGCTGCTGGAGGTTTCGACGCCCTATGGGGTGCCGGATAGCGAATTCGATGTGGCGGTCGTCTATACGCGACCGGCCGTCGATGAATGGGTCACCGACCTGCTCTGGGAGGAGCGGCCGACGATCCTTTGCCATCCCGATCTGGTCGGGGGAGGGGTTTCGGATATCGCGGCCTTTATCGCCGCAAACGAGATCATCCACATCAAGATCGTCGATATGGAGCCCTATCTCACCTGGCAGCGGTTCCTTGTTCAGAACGGTCTTGGCGGGGTTTCGGTGGCGCGCGGCGTGACCTTCGACAGCGCCAGTCTTGGGGTTCAATACGCATTGTCGGGGCAGGGCCTGGTACTGGCAGATCCGGCGCTGTTTCGGGAGGAAATAGAAAGCGGCCGCTTGGTTGCGCCGGTCACCGCACACTATTACGAAGGCTTCGGGTATTACCTGAAGACCGATGCGGAAGGGCTGGTGGATCCTCTTATTGCAGGGTTTCGATCCTGGATCATCAGCCGCTTCAGCAATCGCATGGTGAACGAAGGGGAAAAGCCCGCCCTGCGCATCGTGTCTGGCACAGAGGGTGCCTGAAACGAATTCACTGCCATTCAAGGAGGAGGCAGATTATGACTGAATTGAAGACCAATAGCGGCAATCCGCTGCATCCCTCGGTGCCCGAACTGTGCGAACAGGTCCGCGCCGGCAAGATCGACCGCCGCGGCTTCCTGCGTGCCGTCGCCTGGCTCGGTGTGACGGCGGCCTCCGCCAGCGCCTTCCTTGGTGAGAGCAAGCCTACCCTGGCTCAGGAGACACCCACGGATGGCGGTACGCTGCGTTTCGGTTGCCAGATCCAGGAACTGACCGATCCGATGATGACGAGCTGGATCGAGGCTTCGAACCTCTATCGCAACAGCCTCGAATTCCTGACCTATGTCGATGCCGATAATGTCACGCATCCCTATCTGGCCAAGAGCTGGACGCCGTCTGCCGATCTGAAGACTTGGGATTTCGAACTCGACGAGCGCGCCAAATGGTCGAATGGCGATGCCTTCACGCCTGAAGACGTGATCTTCAACATCCAGCGCTGGATCGCTCCGGACTCCCAGTCTTCCAACAAGACCGCTTTCTCGGCCGTCGAGAAGGTGGAGAAGACTGGCGACCATACCGTCCGCATCACGCTGTCGCGCGCCGTTTCCTCGCTGCCGGAACAGCTCTATTCCTACACCTGCCCGATGCTGCACCGCGATTTCGTCAAGGGCGGCGCCAACTGGCCGGCCAATCCCATCGGCACCGGTCCATTCAAGCTGGAGAGCTATGAAGTCGGCCGTCAGGCCGTCTTTTCCAAGCGCGCCGATTATTGGGGCAAGCCAGCGCATCTCGATGGCATCCAGTACATCGACCTCGGCACCGATATCACCACCCATCTCGCTGCGCTTTCGAGCGGCCAGATCGATATCATCTACCGCGCGACGATCGCCGAATACGATCTCATGAAGTCGCTGCCGAATATCCAGATTCTGACCGGCAAAGCGGCCCATACGTTGGTCATGCGTATGCAGTCCGACCAGAAGCCGTTCGACGACATTCGCATCCGCAAGGCCGTGCAACTTGCCGCCGACAACAAGCAGATGCTCGAGGTCGCCTATCGCGGCGAGGGTGAAGTCGGCGCCAACTATCACGTTTCCCCGGTTCAGCCCGATTACTACGCGCTGCCGGCCGTGCCCCGCGATGTCGAGAAGGCCAAGGCGCTGCTTGCCGAAGCCGGCCACAAGGATGGCCTCGATCTGGAATTGACGCTCGGCAACACACAGGGCACCTGGGAACAAGATACCGCGCAGGTACTGCAGCAGAATTTGGCCGAAGCCGGCATCCGGCTGAAGCTCAATGTGCTGCCGGCCTCACAATACTGGCCGATCTGGGACAAGGTTCCTTTCGGCCTTACCTACTGGGCGCACCGCCCACTCGGCTCCATGACGCTCGATCTCGCCTACCGCTCCGGCGGCGCCTGGAACGAGAGCCATTTTGCCAGCAAGGACTTCGACGCCGCGCTCGACAAGGCGATGGCTGTCGTCGATCCGGCCAAGCGCCCTGAAGCCATGAAGGATGTTCAGCAGATCCTGCAGGATTCCGCCGTCATCGTTCAGCCCTACTGGCCGAACCGCTTCAGCGCCGCAGCCACCACCGTCCGCGGCTTCCAGCTCCATCCGGCGGATTATTTCCGCATGGACGGCGTCTGGCTCGCCAAGGCTTGATCTTCGGCAGGGGCCGCCGAAAAGGCGGCCCCGACCCGGCAAAGAGGTGGTTCGTGGCCGTTTTTCTTTTCATTCTTCGTAAACTGGCAAGCGCACTCGCGGTGATGTTCACCGTGTCGCTGCTTGTCTATCTGGCGCTGGAGGTCAATGTCGGCGACGTCGCCGTCAAGGTCCTTGGCCAGTTCTCGACGCCCGCTCAGCGCGCCCAGTGGCTGACCGCCAACGGCTACGACGATCCTTTCATTCTCCGCTATGGCCGCTGGCTCTGGTCCTTCGTGACCGGTGACTGGGGCATGTCCACCTACTATCGTGCACCGGTTGCGCAACTGGTTCCGGACCGGCTTGCGGCCTCCGGTATCCTTGCCGGTGGTGCACTGCTCATCATCGTCCCCGTCGGCCTCTTTGCGGGCATCGTTGCCGGTATGCGGCCCGGATCGCTGCTTGATCGCGTCGTCTCCTTCATCGCGATTATCACAACCTCGATCCCGGATTTCGCCTCCGCCGTCTTCTTCTCGGCCGTCTTCGTTTTCTGGCTGCACTGGCTGCCCGGCGCCAGCACGATGCTAACTGGCTTTACGCTGCAGCAGATCATCCTGCCGGTGATGGTGCTCGGTTTCTATTCCACCGGCTATCTGGCGCGTGTTACCCGCGCCTCGATGCTCGAAGTCATGGGCACGCATTATATCCGCACCGCGCGGCTGAAGGGTGCGAGCACCGCGCGCATTGTCTGGCGCCATGCGTTGCGCAATGCGCTGATCACCCCCGTCACAGTTATCATGCTGCAGCTTCCATGGCTCTTGTCCGGCGTCATCGTCGTGGAGGTTTTCTATGCCTATAAGGGCTTCGGCACGCTTCTCTACGACGCTGCGCTCAACAGCGATATCCGTCTCGTCGAGGCCTGCGCGATGGTGAGCGTCGTGGTCGTCGTCGCAACGCAGATCCTTTCCGATCTTGCCTATGGCTGGCTCAATCCGCGCGTCTCGCTGCTCGATGCAGCCAAGGGACGGAAGTGAGGGCGCCATGCGGAAAGCTGTAATACCCTATTTTTCCAATCCGGTCGTCCTGATCGGCGGTTTCCTGACGATCGGGTGGCTGCTGGTGGCGATTTTCGCACCTATCCTTGCACCCTATGATCCGATCCGCACCCTGCTGCCGCTCGCAAAGCCCGGCACAGTAGCCCCCTCGGGTGATGTATTCTGGCTTGGCACAGACAAGCTCGGCCGCGATATCCTCTCACGCCTCATCTACGGCGCGCGCACGGTCGTGGTGTTCTCCACACTTGCGACGATGACGGCCTATGTGGTCGGCGTGGTGCTCGGGCTTATTGCCGGCTACTGGCGCGGTTGGGGCGATGCGCTGCTGTCCTACATCGCCAATGTAGTGCTCTCCTTTCCGGTGCTGGTGCTCTATATCGTCATCATCGTCGTAGTCGGCTCATCGCCCTTCAACATCGTGCTTGCCGTCACCTTCGGCAGCGCGCCGGCGATCTTCCGTATCGTGCGTGGCATTACCATCGATGTCGCCAGCCGCGACTATGTAGCGGCGGCGGTGACGCAGGGCGAAAGCACCTGGCGCATCATGCTCTTCGATATTCTGCCCAATGCCAGCGGGCCGCTTGCAGTCGACTTCTGCCTGCGCCTTGGCTACACGGCCATCACCATCGGCACGCTCGGCTTTCTCGGCCTCGGCCTGCCGCCACCAACGCCGGATTGGGGCACAATGGTGAATGAGGGCCGCGCCATGGCGATCGCCTTCCCGCATCTCGTGATTTTTCCATGCCTTGCGATCTCGTCGCTGATGCTGGGCTTGAGCCTGCTGGCGGACGGATTGCGGGAAGTCTCGGAAGCGCAAGGGAGGCGCGCATGAGCAGCAACGAAAGCCAGCCGATCCTTCGGGTCGAAAATCTGAGCGTCGCGCTGCCGAAGGGCGCCGATCGGCCCTTCGCCGTGAAGGGCGCGAGCTTCGATCTGAAGCCGCGGGAGATCCTCTGCATCGTGGGCGAGTCCGGTTCGGGCAAGTCGGTGCTATCGAGCGCACTCATGGGCGCCGTGGCCGAGGGGCTGAAGGTTACCGGCGGCAAGGTCGTGCTCGGCGATACCGACCTCGTCCGCCTCTCCGAGCGGGCGTTCCGCGCTATCAGAGGCAGTGATATCGCGATGATCTTTCAGGAGCCGATCGCTTCGCTCAATCCGGCGATGACGGTTTCGGCGCAGATCGAGGAAGTCTTCGAGCTGCATTCGGATTTTGATGCCGCCGAGCGCAGGAGGCGCGCCCGTGCGCTGCTCGAATCCATGCATCTGCCGAACCCCGATCGCATCCTGCAAGCCTATCCGCATGAGCTTTCCGGCGGTCAGTGCCAGCGTGTCGTCATCGCCATGGCGCTTGCGATGAACCCACGCGTGCTGATCGCCGACGAGCCGACGACGGCGCTCGACGTGACGACGCAGGCGCAGGTGCTGAAGCTGGTGCGTGAACTGCGCGACGTACATGGTCACGGCATCGTCTTCATCACCCATGATTTCGGCGTGGTGGCCGATATTGCCGATCGCGTGGCGGTCATGCGCCATGGCGAGATCGTTGAGATCGGCGAGGCGAAGCAGGTGCTGACGGCGCCGAACCATCCCTATACGAAGGAGCTGATCGCCGCCGTTCCAAGCCTGACGCCGCATGGCCGTCCGGCGGCGCAGAGCGGCGAGGAGCCGGTGCTTGCAGTGCACGATCTCCAGCATTCCTACGGCAATGTGCAGGTCTTGAAGCATGTGGAACTCAGCCTGTTGCCGGGTCGTGTGGTTTCCATCGTCGGCGAATCCGGTTGTGGCAAGTCGACTCTTGCCAAGGCGATGATCCGGCTGATCGAGCCGAAGAGCGGTCGGGTGGAAGTCGCGGGTGCTGATCTTCTCGGCCTTTCGCCGGCGCCGTTGCGGGCGCGCCGCCGGTCGATCCAGATGATTTTCCAGGATCCGTTCGGTTCGCTCAATCCACGCCGCCGCGTCGGGCCGATGATTGCTCGCTCCGCCCGGCTTGCCGGTATCGAGGCTGGCGAAGCGCGCCGCCGTGCAGAAGAGCTGCTCGATCTCGTCGGCCTGCAGAAGAGCGCCTATTGGCGCAAGCCGTCGGCTTTCTCCGGCGGGCAGCGTCAGCGCATCGGCATTGCCCGCGCGCTTGCCATGCGGCCGGATGTGCTGATCGCGGATGAGAGCGTTTCGGCGCTCGACGTGTCGGTACAGGCGCAGGTTCTGAAACTGCTTCGCGAACTGCAGGAGAAGCTGCAGCTCGCCATCGTCTTTATTACCCACGACCTGCGCGTCGCTGCCCAGATCAGCGACGAGATCGTGGTGATGCAGAAGGGTGAAATCGTCGAGCGCGGCAGTGCGGCCCAGGTGCTGCAGGCGCCGACGCATCCCTATACGAGAACACTTCTCGACGCGGCGCCGGGCCGCAGCACGTTCTAGCCGCCGCTTCCGGGCGACGGCACCTGTTTCGTTTCAACGCATGGCCGGCAGAGGCCGGCATGCGCGTGGTTTGCTATTGCACTGAGGATACCGTCATGACGGAATATCGCAATTTCATCGCCGGAGAATTCCGGTCTTCTGGCACGCTGGTGCCGGTGCTCAATCCTGCAACGGAAACCCAATTCGCCAAGGTACCGTCGGCAACGACCGAAGAAGCCGCCGAGGCCGTCGAAGCGGCAGCGAAGGCGCAGAAGGAATGGCGGGCGCTGCCAGCCATTGCCCGTGGCGAGGCCCTGCGCAAGTTCGCTGCGGTTATCGAGCAGCGGGCGGAAAAGATCGGTGCAGCGCTGGCACTGGAATCCGGTAAGAGCCTTGCCGATGCGACGGGCGAGGCGATCTATGGCGCCGATCTGATGCGCTATCATGCCGAATGGGCGCGCCGCATCGAGGGCGAAATCATCCCGAGCGACAATACCAATGAGACGCTGCTTCTGAAGCGTGAGGCAATCGGCGTCATCGCCTGCCTGATTCCCTTCAACTTTCCGATCTACACGCTTGTGCGCAAGATCGCGCCGGCACTGATCGCCGGTAATGCCGTGGTTGTGCGTCCCAGCAATTCGACGCCCACTTCTGCTTTCGAGATCGCCGAAGCCGTGGTCGAGGCGGGTCTGCCCGCCGGGCTGGTCAACATCCTCACCATGTCGCATGAGGTTGCGGCGGCACTCTGCACCCATCCGAAGATCGGGATGATCACCCTGACCGGCAGTCTGCAGGCTGGCCGCGTCGTACTCGACTATTGCAAGGCGAACATTGCCAAGCCCTCGTTGGAGCTCGGTGGCAAAACACCCGTCATCATCGAGCCGGACGCCGATCTCGATGCCGTTGCCGCGCAGCTCGTCGCCGCCAAGACCAATCATTGCGGCCAGCTCTGCACCGCACCGGAGCGTGTCTATGTGCATCGTTCCATCCATGACGCGCTGCTTGCCAAGCTGAAGGCTGGCTTTGCCGCACGCACCTTCGGCGACCGATCAGTGGATGCGTCCCGCGTCGGGCCGCTCGCTACCAAGTCCGCGCAGACCAATGTGCACAAGGCCGTCCTGAAGGCCGTGGAGCAGGGTGCGCGCATCGAAGCCGGGGGCATCCTGCCTGAAGGGCCTGGCTTCTTCTATCCGCCGACGCTGCTTTCCAATTGCCGTCAGGAGATGGAAATCATCACCGAAGAGATTTTCGGGCCAGTTCTGCCTGTCGTTGCCTACGAAACGACGGAGGAGGCGCTGGCGCTCGCCAACGATCACCAGTTCGGTCTGAGTTCAGTGCTTTTCACCAACAATCACCGCACGATCATGCGCTTTTCCGACGTAATCGAGGCTGGCGAATTCTACGTCAACCGTTTCCCGGCCGATCCCTATCAGGGCTATCACGCCGGTTGGAAGCGCTCCGGCCTCGGCGGCGACGATGGCAAACATGGCATGCTCGAATTCACCCAGACGCGCCTCGTCATACTCAAGCATTGAGGATCACAACCATGCAGATCGCATCGCTTTCCACCCATGTCGTCGCCGTTCCGCCACCGCATATCGGCGGCATGTACTGGATCTTCGTGCGGCTGACGACGGCCGACGGTATCGAGGGCGTCGGGGAGATCTATTCGACCGCCTTTCATCCGCAGGCGCTCGTGCCGCTGATCGAGGATGTTTTCCAGCGCTATCTGCTCGGCCATGATCCGCATGATATTGAGCGCTTCTGGCGGCTTGCCTATTCGAGCGGGTTCACCCAGCGCCCGGACCCAACGATGATGGGCATCGTCTCGGGCCTGGAGATCGCCTGCTGGGATATTATCGGCAAGGCGGCCGGCAAGCCGGTGCACAAGCTGATCGGCGGGCGCGTGCACGAGAAGCTGCGCGCCTATACCTATCTCTATCCGAAGAACGCCGCCGGCGAATATGACTATAACGATCCGGATCTTGCCGCCGAATGCGCGGTGAAGATGGTCGAGATGGGCTTTACCGCCGTCAAGTTCGACCCGGCCGGCCCCTATACGGCTTATTCCGGCCATCAGGTTTCACTCGGTGTCATGGACCGCTGCGAGGAATTCTGCGCCAAGATTCGCAAAGCTGTCGGAAGCAGTGCCGATCTGCTGTTTGGCACGCATGGTCAGATGGTGCCGTCATCAGCGATCCGGCTGGCGCAGCGGCTCGAGAAATATGATCCGCTCTGGTTCGAGGAGCCGGTGCCGCCCGACCAGGAAGAGGCGATGGCGGAAGTCGCCCGCAAGACCTCGATCCCGATTTCGACCGGCGAGAGACTGACGACGAAATACGAATTCCAACGCGTGCTGGAAACCGGTGCAGCCTCGATTCTGCAGATGAACGTCGCGCGCGCCGGCGGCATTCTGGAATCCAAGAAGATCGCCGGCATGGCAGAGGCTCATTATGCGCAGATCGCGCCCCATCTCTACAATGGTCCTATCGGCGCTGCGGCCAGCATTCAGTTGGCCGCTTCCTCACCGAATTTCCTGATTCACGAGGCAATCGTCGATTTCTCGGGCTTCTATGCCGAAATCCTCAAGACGCCGCTGCGTTTCGAAGATGGCTACCTGATCCCGTCAGACGAACCGGGACTGGGCGTGGAGCTCAATCTCGATGTCGTGGTCAAACACTCGCCTTACGCGGGGCAGCGATTGCATCTGCAAATGGATGACAAGCCCGCCGATGTGAAGGCTTTCGCGCCGGCCCGCGGCTGAGAACGAAGATGACAACATACGACTATATCATCGTCGGCGCCGGTTCGGCCGGCTGCATTCTGGCCGCGCGCCTCAGCGAGAGCGGCAGGCACAACGTGCTGCTGATCGAAGCCGGCGGCAATGACAATTCGCCGTGGTTTCGCATCCCGGTGGGCTATGCGCGCTCCTACTACGATCCAAAGGTCAACTGGATGTACTGGAGCGAACCGGAGGTCGCACTCAACGGCCGGCGGATCTATGCGCCGCGCGGCAAGGTTCAGGGCGGTTCGGGTTCCATCAATGCGATGATCTTCGTGCGCGGCGCGGCTGACGATTTCGACGACTGGAAGGCGGCCGGGAATCTCGGCTGGGGCTATGAAGACGTACTGCCCTTCTTCCGCAAGCTGGAGACCCATGCGGGCGGCGAGAGTAAGTATCATGGCGGCGCCGGGCCGATCCACGTCACACCGATGCGTGGCCAGTCGCATGCGATCACCGACCGCTTTCTGGAGGCCTGCGCCGAGTTGCAGCTGCCGCTGAATGGGGATTTCAACGGCGAGAGCATCGAAGGCGCCGGCATATACGACATCAATACGAGGAACGGTGTGCGCTCTTCTTCGTCGCTCGCCTATCTGCGCCCGGCACTTGGGCGCCCCAATCTGGCGATCCTGCGCCATAGCCGTGTGCGCCGCGTTCTCGTTGATGCGGAAGCCCGCGCAACCGGTGTCGAGGTGATCGGACCGGGCGGCATCACCAGCTATTCGGCGCGGAATGAAGTGATCCTCTCGGCCGGTGCGGTCGATACGCCGAAGCTGTTGCAGCTTTCGGGTATCGGCGACGGTGCGCATCTGCAATCCCTCGGGATTCCGCTCATCCGGCATCTGCCGGCGGTCGGCAAAAACCTGCAGGATCATCTTTGCGCCAGCTTCTATTATCGTTCCACCGTACCGACGCTGAATGACGAACTCGGCACGATCTTCGGGCAGGCGCGGCAGGCCTTGCGTTATATCCTGACACGACGGGGGCCGCTGGCGCTTAGTGTCAACCAGGCAGGTGCCTTCCTGCGTGGGAGCCCGGAGGAAAAGCGGCCGAATATCCAGCTCTATTTCAACCCGCTTTCCTATCGCATCCCGACGGATCCGAAGGCAGGGCTGAAGCCGGAGCCCTATTCGGGCTTCCTGCTGGCCTTCAATTCCTGCCGGCCGACAAGCCGCGGTTCGATCAACATCGTCTCTCCCGAACTTACGGATGCGCCACAGATCCGGCCGAACTACCTCGGCACCGTCCATGACGAGGAAGAGGTGATCCAGGGCAGCAGGCTTGTGCGGCGGATCATGGAAGCGCCGGCGCTCCGGGCCATTACCAAAATGGAGATGCCGCCTTCGGCAGAGGCTCGGACCGACGAGGAATTGCTGACTTATTTCCGGGGCAATTCCGGTTCGATCTATCATCTTTGCGGATCGGCTGCGATGGGGCCGGATGAGACGACATCCGTCGTCGATGCTTCCCTGAAGGTGCACGGCATCAGCGGGCTCAGGATCGTCGATGCCTCGGTCTTCCCCAACATCACGGCAGGCAATATCAATGCGCCGACGATGATGGTGGCCGAGAAGGGCGCGGCGATGATCCTCGCCGCAGCCTGAAAACCTACGCTTAATGCCGGTGAATCGGGTCGATCCACGGCACGTTTTCTGGCTTCTCGGCCGGTTCAATATCGAGATTCACGACGACAGGTTCCTGGCCTGAGCGCACGAGCACGCATTCCAGCGTCTCATCGCGGCTGGCATTGATTTCCTGATGCGGCACGAAGGGCGGCACATAGATGAAGTCGCCGGGGCCGGCTTCGGCAGTGAATTCGAGCTTTTCGCCCCAGCGCATGCGGGCCTTGCCCTTCACCACATAGATGATGCTTTCGAGATCGCCGTGATGATGAGCGCCGGTCTTGGCATTGGCATGGATCGTCACCGTGCCGGCCCAGATCTTCTCGGCGCCCGCGCGTGCATTGTTGATCGCGGTCGCGCGGTTCATGCCCGGCGTCTGGGCCGTATTTGGATCGAGCGCATTGCCGGGGATGACTTTGACGCCGTGTTCGCGCCAGTCGATGTGCTTGTGGTCGTGATCGTCGCCCATGCCGCTTCTCCTGCTTTGAGGGCAATCTAAGCAAGGCGAGACCGGCGGCCAAGGGCTGCCGGTCCGTTATCATCATTCGCGAATCAGCACATGGTTTGCTCTCAGCCAGAATGGCGGCAGATAGAGTGGCGCATCCGAAAGCGGCAGGATGCTGTCTTTCAGAGCAACGCCGAGCTTGTTCGCCATAAAGGCGCGGCGGGCGATGACGCGGGCATGCATTTCCGGATAGCGAGTGCGGATGGCATCGCGTAGATCGGCATCGGCAAAGGCAATCGTATCCTCGCAGTTCAGCGCCCAGCCGGCGGGCATCGGCACCGGAATGACATCCACCTGGAAGGGCATGCCGGAGCGCAGGCGTTCGGTCGAGCCCGGGCGGGTAGGCGAATGCAGCCATTCCTCATGGCTGCCGAGATGGCCGGGGTTGAGGGCCGAATTCAGGCCGGCGGATTTCAGTTTCTCGGTGACCGCGGTGAAGAGATCGCCTCCGGTCGTGCCAATATCGGCCGTCTCGTACCATGTGATCAAAGCTTCGAAATAGGCCTTGGCGGGTTTGAGGAAGACCTCGTCATGATCGGTCAGCAGGCCGGCGCGAGAGGAGAGGGCACCCCAGTAACCGAGTGCTGTCGTGACGCCGTCGCCCTTCTTCATCCTTCGCGCCGTCGGGCTGCGCAGGCCAACGATGCTTTCGCCCTTACTGACGGAGGCGAACATGGTGTGGACATTCAGTGGATCGCCTTCGTAGCCGAGCCGGCCGAGCGCTTCGAATTCACTGTCGCCTTCGCGAACGCCTGAGACGACGCGCCAGAGCGCGCGCGAGCAGCGGACGGAGGCCCATTCGAAGGCGGCGAGTTGATCGACATCGACGACCGAGCGCAATCCGTTTTCCGGATGCATCAGGACAGACGTTGCATCAGTGACGCTACCGGCGAGGCGCCGCAGGACGGAGACGATGAAATCCGGCACGAAGAAGCAGTTTGCGTGGTCTTCGTCCTCTTCCGCCGACAGATATTTCCAGCCAACGAGGCCGATGCTGTCGCCTTTACCGACGCCGGCATCCCTGAGACGGTCGGCAAGGCGTGGGTTCTGCGTTCTGTCTTGACCCATCAGACTGAAGGTCTGGGCGCGCAGCACCTCTATGCTTGGCAGGCGGGCAAGCACCGTATAGCTCTCGGATTCATTGCCGGTAATGATCACCCGCTTTCCCTTGGGACCCAGCAACAGCAAGGCTTCCTCGAAGCGCGGCTCGAAGCCGGAGAGGAACATGATGTTGCCGAAGTGCTCGCGGTCGGCGTAGACGACGAGCCAGTCGGTTCCGGCGGCCTTCAGCGCGGCATCGGCGCGGGCGTCATAGGTTCGTGCTGGGGTCTGTGGTTGTTCGGCGGCGATTGGTCCGAAATCGGGCAGGGCTACGGGTGAGAGGGTGATTGCCATGCGGTTCCTCCATTCAAACTGGCATCGAGTCGAAAAGTGGCGTTGGCACCGGTTTCAGTGCCAGGAAAGTGGATGATTGCAAGTTTCCGATAGCGAAGATGCGCTTCTCTGCGCTATCACGCCATGACAGGTTGGGAAGTGCTCGAATATGACACAGAACAATGGCCGCGATGCCGCTCCGACAATTGCCGATGTTGCACGGCTGGCCGGGGTGTCGCGCGCGGTTGCCAGCCGGGCGCTGTCCAACGAGCCGCGGCCAGTTTCTGCCGACAAGCGCGAACGCGTAGTCGAGGCGGCCGCCCAGCTTGGCTACAAGCCGAATCTCCTGGCGCAGAGCCTGACGACCAAGACAGTCAACCTCGTCGCCGTCGTGGTCAACCATATCCATGATCTCTCCGACCTCGACCTTTTCGACAGGCTGCTGGATCAGATCCAGTCGATCGGCAAGCAGGTCATCATGATCCGCATCGGTTCGGTCGCCCGCGTCGAGGAATTCCTGCGCAATGGTGTCGCCTATCATGTCGATGCGGCGCTGGTCTTTTCCGATTTTGCGGATGCACCCACGGTCCGGCGCATGTTCCGCTCTGATCTCGTCGTCATGCTGAACGGTCTTCATGACGATCTCTCGCCCGTCGTCATTCCCGATGAAGACAGCGGCATCGCCGAGGCCGTGGCCGATGCGGCGGCAAAGGGCGTGAAGCGGGCGGGGCTTGTCACCGGACGTTCGTCCTCGCCGATGGAGCAGGCGCGCATCGC
The DNA here is from genome assembly GCF_014194105.1 of Rhizobium sp. BK529. Classification (NCBI taxonomy): domain Bacteria; kingdom Pseudomonadati; phylum Pseudomonadota; class Alphaproteobacteria; order Hyphomicrobiales; family Rhizobiaceae; genus Rhizobium; species Rhizobium sp. BK529. Next base: position 92,547 of record NZ_JACIAU010000001.1, read on the forward strand.
CTCCTACAAGCGGGCCTTCGCGAAGAACGGCATAGAACTGGTGCGCACGGTGCAAGGCGACTATTCCTATGAGAGCGGCCATGCGGCCGCGGCAGTACTGACGGGTGCGGATTGCCCGGATGCGATCTTCTGCACGTCGGATGCGATGGCCATGGGCATTCTCGATGTCTGCCGGGCCGATTTTCCCGGCAACCGGCCAACGCGCTTCCGGCTCTACGGCTTCGACAATCTGTCGCTCACCGATTTCGATGCGTATCCGATCTCCTCGATCGGCTACGACAAGGGCGCCTATGTGGAGCAGATGGTGGATTTCATCGCCAATCCCAGCGATTTCCGGTCCGGCCAACCGCCGGTCATCGTGCCGACGACCTTTTTTCCCCGCCTGACCTCCTGATAACAAACAGGCCGCCCTGAGGCGGCCTGTCAGATCACCTTACCACTGCGGATTCAGAGCCGGCGGGTTGGCTTCGGCACCCCACCACTTCTTGTAATTGGCTTCGTAGGCGCCCGACTGGATGTAGTCGGAGACGAACATGTCGAGCCAGCGAACGAATTCCGGATCGCCCTTGGCAACGGCAATGCCGATCGGGTCGTTCGAATAGAGGCCAGCCAGGGTGACCAGCGTCGGGTTCTTGGTGGCTAGGTAGTCGAGCAGCGAGGAATCCTCGATCGCGGCATCGACGCGTTTCTGCTGAAGCTGCAAGACGCCATCGGGGGCAAACTGGTCGACATAGACGAGCTGTGCATTTGGAACGGACGACTTCAGGAAGGTTTCACCCGTTGTGCCGCGGCCGACGACGACCTTCTTGCCTGCGAGATCCTTCAATTCCTTGATGCCGGCGTCTTTCTGGACGATGACGCGCAGGCCGGCGCGGTTATAGGGGATCGAGAAGTTGACGACCTTGGCGCGCTCGAGCGTGGCCGAGGTATTGGCGATCGCCACGTCGATCTGGCCGGAGACGAGCATGGAGATGCGGGCGTCACCCGAGACGTCGGTGAACTCGACCGGTACGCCGAGTTTTTCAGCCAGACGGTTGGCAACATCGACATCATAACCGACCGGATTGTTCTGCGCGTCGCGGAAACCGATCGGCTCACCGCCGAGCGATACACCGATGCGTACGACGCCGCGCGAGCGGATGTCGTCGATCATGCCGGCAAAGGATGGAAGCGCAGAGCCGGCAACGACGGCCAGCGCGGCAATGGCTGTGAGAATGCGTTTCATGGTTCCATTTCCCTCTCTTGATTATGCCTGTTTCGCTGCCCGGAGTTCCGGTTCGGGCATCGAGTCCTCCCAGAGCCAGTAGCGGATCTCGCCCTCGCATCTGAAATTCACGACCTCGTGGTTCCCCTTGGCATCGACGGCATGGATGACCACGCCAGCCAGGAAACCGGAGGATAGTTCCCTGAGCTCCTCGACAGCCAGCTTGACGGCGTCGGAGAGCGAATAGCCGAATTTGAGCGCCAGGACGACGGTGCGTGCGGTCGAACAGCGCATGGTCATCTCGCCGGTATGGGTGCAGGCGGCCGCGCCATAACGGCTATCGGCATAGAAGCCGGCCCCAGGAATGGGGCTGTCACCGAGGCGGCCCGGATATTTCCACGCCCAGCCCGACGTCGATGTTGCTGCGTGAATGCCGCGCGTCCGGTCAGCGGAGAGGAAGACTGTGGTATCACGCACGCGCTCGGGGTCGGTGATGGCGCGGCTCAGCGGCGCCAGCGGAATATCGGGAAATTTCGCCAGTTCTTCCGGCGACAGTTCCTTTTCCAGCCTTTCCCACCACACGCGCTTGCTGTCTTCGAAAAGCACGTCATCTTCGGAGAACCCGATTTCACTGGCGAAGCGTCGGGCTCCGTCGCCGGTCAGCATCACATGCGGCAGCCGCTTCATCACTTCATGGGCGAGACGGGCGACCGGCAGGGTGTTCGGAACGGCGCCGACGGTGCCGACATCACGGGTATTGCCATCCATGACGGCAGCGTCGAGCTCCATGTTGCCTAGCATATTCGGCCAGCCGCCGTAACCGACGCTGCGCACCTGGACTTCGCTTTCCACCTTGCTGATGCCGGCGACCATGGCGTCGAGGCTGATGGCGCCCTCGCGGAGCATCTGCACCGTCGTCGGGAAACCGGGCCAGGCTTCTTTATTGGCCAAGAGCAGCATGAATACCTCTAATCTTTACGCATTTTGGACAGGAACTGGGCGATACGCGGGTTAGCCATGCCGCCTTCGGCGGCGAAGAAATCCGCAGTCGGTAGATCGACGAGCAGCTTGCCCTTGTCGAGGAACACGATGCGGTTGGAAATCTGCCGCGCGAATTCGATCTCGTGGGTGACGAAGAGCATGGTGGTGCCCTCGGCCGCAAGCTTGGCGAGGATCGCCAGCACTTCGGCCGCCATCTCCGGATCGAGCGCGCTGGTCACTTCATCGAGCAGCAGATAGCGCGGCTGCATGGCGAGCGCGCGGCAGATGCCGACGCGCTGGCGCTGGCCGCCGGAAAGCTGGGCGGGATAGGCATCCGCACGGTCACCAAGGCCTACGGATTTCAGCAGCGCGCGGGCCGTGGTTTCGGCTTCGGCGCGCGGTTTCTTCAGCACCTCGATCGGCGCCAGTGTGATGTTTCCGAGCACCGTCATATGTGGGTAGAGATTGAAGAGCTGGAAGACGGTGGCCGAGCGTTTGCGGGCTTCGGCCAGTTCTTTCGGCTTGCCAACGTCAAAATCATCGACGGTGATGTGGCCGCCGTTCAACTTCTCCAAGCCGTTGATGCAGCGGATCAGCGTCGATTTGCCGGAGCCGGAGGAGCCGAGAATGGAGACGACCTCGCCGGGATTGATGGTGAGGTTGACGCCGTCGAGAACGGTAACCGGACCGAAGGCCTTTTTGACATTTTCTACTTTGAGCATATCAGAGCCCTCTCCAGGCGGCATGCGCTCTGAGGCGGTTTTCGAAGCGGGCGCCGAGCCATGCGAGCAGCTTGGCGCAGACGTAATAGAGCAGGCCGACTACCGTCCAGACGATGAAGGGTTTTAGCGTACGCAGGTTTAAGATGTTGCCGATCTTGGTGAGATCGACGACGCCAATGACCGAGATCAGCGAGGTCACCTGCAGCTGGTTGACGAGCAGTGCCGTCATCGGGCCGATGGCGAAGGCCATGGCCTGCGGCGCCACGACATGGCGCAGCACCTGCCAGCGGGTGAGGCCGAAGACACGGGCTGCCTCGATCTGGTCGCGGCCGATGGATTCGATTGCCGAGACCGCGATGACATAGACGAAGGCTGCCGTATTGGCCGAGAGCGTGATGGTCGCGGCCGTCGTCGGCGTGATGCGGATATGGAAGAGGCCGGGCAGGCCGAAGAAGACGAGGAAGAGCTGCACCAGCACGGGCGAGTTCTTCAGGAGTTCGGCAAAGAAGGTGATGATCGAGGTCAGTACCGGTACGCGGTAGAAGCGGCAGATTGCCCATGATGTGCCGATCAAGAGGCCGATCAGCGACGTCGAGAAAAACAGGCCGAGGCTGACGCCGAGACCCTGCAGCAGCAACCAGATATCGAAAGGCGTGAAATCGGAAAAGCGCATCAGGCAACGGCCTCCATCATGTCGCGATTCAGGCGGCGATGGAGGAAGGCGATGCCGAGCGAGACGAGATAGGTCAGAAGAGCATAGACGACGAGCAGCACGACATAGACCTCAAAGGGCCGGTAGGTCTGCGAAACGACGATCTGCGCCGAGCCGGTCAGCTCGTTGAGCGTGATGGTCGAAAGGATCGACGATGTGAGAATCATGTTGATCAGCACGGAGCCAAGCGGACGAACCGAGGTTCTGAGCGCGATCGGCAGCACGATCTTGGTGAAGGTCACCCTGCGCGACAGGCCGCTCACTTCGGCGGCTTCGATGATGCCCGGATCGATCGCTAGAATGCCGGCACGGATCACGTCGGACGCATAGGCGCCGCCGGCAATCGATAATGCCACGACACCCGTCGTGAAGGCATCGATATAGATGCCAATCTCGGGCAGGCCGTAATAGAAGAAGAACAGCTGCACGATGAAGGGGACGTTGCGGAAGATATCGACGTAGACGAAGGAAATCCTGCGCAGAAGGGCAGATGAAGAGGTACGGGCAATGGCGACGAAGGCGCCCATGACGACGCTTCCGATCAATGCCAGCACGCAGGCTTCCGCCGTCAGCAGAGCGCCTTGACCAAGAAAGCCCAGATGGGGCAAGAGGATCGAAAGGTCGAACCGCACGATCACTCCCTATGTACGATTGAAACCGGTTTCATCGTGTCGTTTGTGCGCGCTGATGTCAAGAATGTCGAATACGAAATGCTGATATATCTGTGGGGAAAAGTTCGTTTGTGCGGTGTCCCGGCAGGCGGAATATTTTTCGTCAAAAGGCTGAAAAGCTGGATGAATATGGACTGCACAATATCTTGCCACCTCGCTAGCCTCCTATCGCACAAAGAAAGAGCAACCCGCATGAGCCAGCTTCCGCAGATCGATTACGATACCGCTTCCGAAGAGATTCGGGTTGCGCACGATGAGGAAATGCGTGTTCGTGGCCGCATGACCAATATGAAACGGACATTGCTGCATTCGCCGGCAGCGCACCGTATCTACGCCGAATGGTTCACATTGCGGGCTGAACTCAACCCCGCCGTTAACGATCGCGAGATCTGGATCTTCTCGCATTCGATCTCCAAGGCGTTGAAGTCCGATATCGCCATCACCTTCTTCCGCCGGGCGCTCATCAATAGCGGCTTTAACCCAGATGCCCTGGAACTGAGCGAGACCGAATCTCTGCTTAAACGTTTCGGCACAGCCATCGTCGTCGATTCCAATGCCATTCCTGCCGATCTCTGGCCCGAATTGAAGGCGCGCTACGACACCAAGGTGCTCGTCGATCTCGTCGCCTTTGCGGGCATCATGATTGCCACTGCCGTTTTCAATAATGTCATCGAGGTCGATTTCGATCCCGAGCTTGAGGCTTTTGCCGAAGGCGCTAACTGAAGTTTCATCACCCGAGGGGAGTTTTCCATGTCCATCATCACCAGCCGTGCCAAGCTGCTCGGCACCGTTTTCAGCCTGGCGCTGGCTTTCAGCGCGCCGGCCGTTCACGCTGAAACGCCGCCGAACGTACTCGTCGTTGCCCAGTCGATCGACGATGCCGTCAGCTTCGACCCCGCCGAAGGCTTCGAGTTGACCACCGTTCAGTCGTTCAACAACCTTTATCAGCGTCTGGTGCAGTCCAATCGCGACGACGGCACGAAGATCGAGCCGGCACTTGCAGCTTCCTGGGAGGCCGGCAGCGATGGCAAAAGCCTGACCTTTACGCTTGCCGATGCCAAGTTCGCCTCCGGCAATCCGGTTCGCCCTGAGGACGTGATCTTCTCGCTGACGCGCGCGGTGAAGCTCAACAAATCGCCGGCTTTCATCCTCAACGAACTCGGCTGGAAGGCCGAGAACGTCGATGCTGGCATCACCAAGGTAGACGACAAGCACGTCAAGCTCACCTGGACGGCCGACGTCGGCTCCGGCTTCGCGCTGTCGATCCTGACGGCGCCGATCGCCTCCATCGTCGATGAAGAGACAGTTTCGGCGCAGTCCAAGGACAATGATTTCGGCAATGGCTGGCTGAAGACCAATTCAGCCGGCAGCGGCGCCTACACGATCGCCACCTACACGCCGCATGAAGCGCTGGTGCTGCAGGCCAATGCGAATTCCTCCGACAAGCCAACCCTCGAAAGTGTCATCATCCGCAACGTGCCTGACGTCGGCGCCCGCCGCTTGCTCGTCGAGCAGGGCGATGCCGATATCGCTCGTGGCCTGTCTGCCGATCAGATCGAAGCGCTGAAGGACAAGAGCGGTATCAAGGTGCTCTCCGTTCCCTCGGCCCGGCAGGACTATATCCTGCTGAACAGCAAGGCGAACCCGACGCTCGGCAACCCGGCTTTCTGGGAAGCGGCACGTTATCTCGTCGATTATGACGGCATCACAAAGAACCTGCTGCGTGGCCAGAGCAGCGTTCACCAGGCCTTCCTGCCGAACGGTTTCCCCGGCGCGCTCAGCGACACACCCTTCAAGCTCGATGTCGAGAAGGCCAAAAAGATCCTCGCCGATGGCGGTATCAAGACGCCGTTCAAGATCGAATTCATCGTCTTCAACGACCAGCCATTCCTGTCGATCGCTCAGTCGCTGCAGTCTACCTTCGCCCAGGCCGGCATCACGCTCGACATCCAGCCGGGCGTGGCGAGCGACATCTATGCGCGCGGCCGCGCTGGCAAGTTCGAAATGACGCTGCGCTACTGGATCCCGGATTATTTCGACGCTCACTCCAATGCCAGCGCCTTCGCCATCAACAAGGACAACTCGGCCAACACCGTTGCGAAGCAGGCCGGCTGGGTGATCCCTGAACTGACAGACGAGACGCTTTCAGCCGTCAAGGAGCAGGATGCCGCCAAGCGGGCCTCGCTCTATCAGGATCTGCAGAAGAAGATCCAGGCAAGCTCGCCCTTCGTTTTCATGCTTCAAGGCAATGACCAGGTCGTGCTAAGCGACAAGGTGAAGAACTATGCCCAAGGTCTCAATGCGGACCAGGTCTATTATGACAAGGTAGCAAAATAAGTGCCGCAACCGGCAACGATCGATAAAGCCGACATGAGCAACTCCCGCCAGCGCAACAGCTGGCGGGAGTTGTCGTTCGTCTGGCCGCTTTCGAAATGGCTGTGGTCATTTGTGCTGACGCTCTTCGGGCTGGCGCTGGTCACCTTTGCGATGACGCGGCTTTCGCCGATCGATCCGGCACTGCAGCTCGTCGGCGATCATGCCAGCCAGTCCACCTATGAGCAGGCACGACTGGAGCTTGGGCTGGATCAGCCGCTGCCGGTGCAGTTTTTCCGCTATGTCGAGACCGCTCTATCCGGCAATTTCGGTCAGTCCATCTCGACCGGCCAGCCTGTGGCAAAGGATATTTCCCGCACCTTTCCAGCAACCATCGAGCTTGCGACAGCGGCGATCATCCTTGGCGCGGGCATCGGGCTTGCGCTCGGCATTGCAGCCGCCATGCGGCAGGGGACATGGCTTGACGGTCTTGCACGTTTCGTTTCGCTCTTCGGCTATTCCGTGCCGATTTTCTGGCTCGGCCTGTTGATGCTGCTCCTGTTTTATGCACACCTGCATTGGGCACCGGGACCGGGTAGGGCCGATGTCGTGTTTCAATATACCGTCAAATCCGTCACCGGCTTTGCGCTGATCGATACGTGGATCTCCGGCAAGGCGGGAGCTTTCCGCGATGCGATGGCGCATCTGGCGCTACCGGCGATCGTACTTGCCTTCCATGCGCTCGCTGCGATTTCGCGGCTGACGCGCGCTGCGATCCTGACCGAGCTTGGGCAGGAATATGTGACGACCGCGCGGGCCAAGGGCGCGAGTCTTGGCCGCATCGTCTTCGTTCATATCCTGCCGAATGTCTCCGGCACGCTGCTTACCGTGATTGCGCTTTCCTATGCCAGCCTGTTGGAAGGTGCTGTCTTGACTGAGACGGTATTTGCATGGCCGGGCATCGGCCGCTACCTGACGACGGCGATGTTTGCCGGCGACATGCCGGCAATCCTCGGGGCCACGCTCGTCGTCGGTGCCTCCTTCGTGCTTCTCAACGCGCTGACTGATCTCGGCGTGGCACGGCTGGAAGCGGGGAAGAAGCGATGAGCGTGATCGTCCAGGCGCCGCTCGGCGGGCCATCATTCCTGCGGCGCGTACTCCATTCTCCCTCGGCCGCGGCGGGCAGCGCAGTGGTTCTCGTCATTTTGGCGCTTGCCCTGCTGGCACCCTTGATTGCGCCCTATGATCCGAACCTGCAGGAAACTGCCAATCGACTGATGCCGCCGAGTGCTGCGCACTGGCTCGGCACGGATGGCTTCGGGCGGGATATTCTGTCGCGGATCATCTACGGTGCGCGGCCGACGCTGCTGCTCGTGCTTGTCGTGATGCTACTGATGGCGCCGCTCGGCATTCTCGTCGGCATCCTCTCGGGGTTCTTCGGCGGCATCACTGAGCGCCTGCTGATGCGGCTCACCGATATCGTCATGTCCTTCCCACGCTTGCTGCTCGCTTTCGCTTTCGTCGCCATCATGGGGCCGGGATTGATCAATGGCGCGCTGGCACTGGCGCTGACAAGCTGGCCAGCCTATGCCCGGCAGGCGCGCGTCGAGACGGCGGCGCTGCAGCGCAGCGATTATCTTGCGGCTGCCGAGATGGTCGGCATTCGCGGCGTGCGGCTGCTCTGGGGGCATATCCTGCCGCTGGTGCTGCCTTCAGCGATCATCCGTCTGGCGCTTGATCTCTCGGGCATCATCCTTGCTGCCGCTGGTCTTGGTTTCCTGGGGCTTGGTGTTCGTCCACCCACGGCGGAATGGGGCTCGATGGTCTCTGAGGGAACGCAGGTGATTTTCGATCAGTGGTGGGTGGCGGCTGTACCCGGCTTTGCCATTCTGATTACCTCCTTCGCCTTCAATCTTCTGGCCGACGGCCTGCGCGATATTCTGGATCCGCGTAATGACTGAGCCGCTGCTTTCTGTCGAGGATCTGTCGATCGCCTTTCCATCAGAGACTGGGCCCGTGCGCGTCGTCGACGGTATCTCCTTTTCGGTCGGGCGTGAGGTCGTGGCGCTCGTTGGCGAATCCGGCTCTGGCAAGTCGATGACGGGGCGAGCGATCATGGGTTTGTTGCCGCGCCGGGCGGAAGCGCGCGCAAGACGTCTCGTCTTCGATGGGCAGGAGCTGATGACGCTTTCTGCCTCCGGCTGGAACAGACTGCGCGGCAGCGGCCTTGGCTTGATCCTGCAAGATCCGAAATATTCGCTGAACCCTGCGCATAAGGTTGGTCGGCAAGTGGAAGAGGCGTTGCTTCTGCACACGGAGCTTTCTGCCGCCGAGCGGCGCGAGCGGGCGCTCGACATGCTGGATAAGGTTGGGCTGCTCGATCCAAAGCGGGTTTATTCGAGTTATCCAGCTGCCCTTTCCGGCGGCATGGGACAGCGCGCAATGATCGCGGCCATGCTGATTAACCAACCGAAGTTACTCATCGCCGATGAACCCACCTCGGCGCTCGATCGCGGCCTGCAGGACCAGATTCTCACGCTGCTGCGGTCGCTTACCGAAGAACTCGGCATGGGACTATTGCTCATCAGCCATGACCTGCAGCAGGTCTCTCGCTATGCCAACCGCGTCATGGTCATGCGTCACGGAAGGATCGAGGAGCAAATGGCATCGGTCGATCTTGCCAATGCAAAATCGGATTATACGCGGGCACTCTGGGTGGCTCGGCCGTCTGCCGCGACCTACGGAACACGCCTGCCGGTTTACGGAGACGAGGCATGAGCGCACTTGCCGTTTCCGATCTCTCGGTGAGTTTCCAGGGCAGCAGCAAGGGTTTCACTGCCGTGCGTAGCGTAAGCTTCGCGGTTGCGCCTGGAGAGACATTCGGGCTGATCGGTCCCTCCGGCTGTGGCAAGACGACGGTGCTGCGTGCCGTTGCCGGACTGAATACCAATTGGCAGGGCTCCATCACGGTTTTCGATGAGGCATTGCGGCCGGAGCACAAGATCACCGGGGCCTTGCGATCCAACATTCAAATGGTGTTTCAGGATCCCTATTCTTCGTTGCATCCGCGCCATCGGATCTCTCGCATTCTTGGCGAGCCCTTGTCGCTGCGTGGCACCCGCCATGTCGAGGAAGAAGTGCGCATCGCGCTTGATCAGGTTGGCCTGCCGGCCGCCGCAGCGGGGCGCTATCCGCATCAGCTCTCCGGCGGGCAGCGGCAGCGCGTGGCAATTGCTCGCGCTCTGCTTCTGAAGCCGAAGCTGCTTTTGCTCGATGAGCCGACCTCGGCGCTCGATGTTTCGGTTCAGGCTGAGATCCTGAACCTGCTGAACGACCTGAAGGCCTCGCATGGCATGACCTTCGTGCTCGTCAGCCACGATCCCGGCGTTGTCGCGCATATGTGCGACCGTGCCGTGCTGATGCAGGCCGGCCGCATCGAGAGCCAACTCGACCGAACCGCGCTTTCGGAAGGCGGTTGGGTCGAGCAGCTCGCCGCCCGCTAGTTACGCGAGCGGCAGGATCAGTACGTCTCGGGCCGGCACCTCAATACGATTTACATCGTAGCCGTATTCCACTGGCCAGGCGGGCTTGCTGCCGGAGAGTTTTCCTTCGGCAAGGCTGACTGTTGTCGTCTGCGCCTTGCGCGTCGGGTTGACCAGCCAGAGGAAGCTGCCCTTCTCGCCCTTGTGGATGCGGGCGAAGACCGCGTCGTTGGATAGCGTCACATGACGGGTCCTGCCGCTCCATTTCACCAATTCGGCGAAGAAGGCGGCATTGGCCTTGCCGTCGGTGCGGTAGAAGGCGACCGAGGGGTTGGTGCCGATCAGCAGGGTGCGGCCCTTGCCGAAGCGGTTTTCGACGACGGCTAGACGGCCGCCATCGAAAGTGCCGCGGCCGGTGCCGCCGGTCAGGCGGTAGGACTGGAGGAGACCGCCACCGTCAACAGCCGTATCATCGAACTTGAAGTGGATGCGGTCGCCGATATCGGGCATGAATTCCACTTCTTCCTCACGCGCACCGAAGACCTCGTCGAGCCCCATATTCGGCTGCACTTGGCCGACATGGCCGCGGTCACCGAAGTAACCGGGGCAGGCTTCGGCAATCAGCGTGCCGCCCTTTTCTACCCAGGCTTTCAGGCGCGCCGCCTGCTCGGCGGTGAACATAATCGGGTAAGGGAAATAGAGGAAGTTGTAGGCATCGATATCATCGATATGCACCCAGTCCGGTTGCAATCCCTGGCCGAGGAAGGCGCGGTAGGCGCCCCACATGGCTTCCGGATAAGGCTTTTCCTTGCGGTCGTAGTTCAGCAGGTAATCCCATTCCTGCGTTTCGGGGACCACGAGAATGCCGACCTCGCCTCGCACCGGCTTCGCGTCCCAGAGTGCCTTTTGCGCAGGGTCGTTCGCCCATTTCGCCATGGCGCTCTGCATGTCGGAGCGCGGCGTGCGGCTGCCGTCCATACCATAGGCGCCAAAGGCACCGAAGAGCGGGCCATCGAGCAACGGGCGCCAGCGCAGGTTCAGCACACCACGCGCGCCGCCGGCAAAGGAGGTCATGCTCCAGATGCGGATATCCTCGGGCTCGGCGACACGGCCGTCTTCCTTGTCGCGGCCAATCACTTGCGGCTGCAGCCAGAGCGGACCGCCCTGACGCTCTGCGTGCCAGAAGGGCTTGCCGCGGGCGGCGGCGCGGTTGATATCGACGCCGTACCAGGTCTTCCAGGGTTCGGTGCCTTTGCGGGCCTGGATCCAGGTGAAGCCGTAGATTTCAACCTTGGAGGCGGCGAGCCAGTCATCGCAGCCATTGGCGGCCATGTTCGGGATTGCGCCAGAAATGCCGTGAGCGGCGATGACATTCTTCTGATCGACCGCGCGGATCGTATCAATGCGCCACTGCATTTGGTCATAGAAATTGTCGCGCTTGAACTGCAGCCAGTCGATGCATTCAGGGTAGGGCGCCATATGGACCGGCGGCTCGATATCCTCCCATTCGGCATAGCTGTAGCGGTGCCAGGCTTTGGCGAGAACTTTCAGGCCGCCGTATTTCTTCTCCAGCCACTTGCGGAAGGCGGCCTTTGCATAGCTGCTGTAGTCGACATCGGCGGAATAATTGACCTCGTTCCAGACGTCGTAGCCGTAGATCGCCGGATGGTCCTTATAGCGGGTGGCGAGCGCGGTGAGGAACTTGCCGGCTGCTTCCTTCACCTCCGGGCAATTCAGCGTCAGCGCACCGGCGCCACCGCCATTATTGGAAAAGCCGCCGGTTGCGGCCGAGACGCCCATATAAGAGCCGAGCTTGGTGCCGTCGGCATTGACCTGCAGTGCATCGGCATATTTGCGCACCGCCCAGTCCGGCACGGCATGGATGAGTTCGGCGATAACGGTCTTGATACCGTTCCTGGCGGCGAGATCGAGCTGGCGATCATACTCTTCCCAGTCGTAGACGCCGGGGGCCACTTCGATCGCGCTCCACATGAACCAGTGGCGGAAGATGTTGAGGCCGTCTTCGCTGGCGGTTGTGTAGTCGCGTTCCCAATCGTCGCGCGGCGGATTGGATTTGCGGAAATAGACGGCGCCGAAAGGGAATTGGATATCGTTTCTGAGCATTGTGCTGTCCTTCTCTATCGATGTCCGGACATGGCTTCGCCGTCCGGAGAAAAGGCTCCGGCAGGAGGCAATCGAAGATGTGGTCCGGGTGTTCTAGGTGGTCGTGATCTAGCGCGGCCCTCCGGCGAGGAGCTCAAGCGTGCGGATAAGGGCGGAATGGTCGCGTTCACCGTCGCCATTAGCGATCGCGGCATTCATGAGTTGTTGGGTGGAGGCCGTGTTCGGCAGCGAAAGATCGAGCGCGCGGGCGGCATCGACGGCAAGCGTTATATCCTTGCGGTGCAAGCGGATGCGGAAGCCGGGGTCGAAGGTTTCCTTGACCATGCGCTCGCCATGGACTTCGAGAATCCGGGAGGCGGCAAAACCACCCATCAGGGCAGCGCGCACCTTGGCGGGATCGGCGCCGGCGCGTTTGGTAAAGAGCAGGGCTTCTGAGACGGCCTCAATGGTGAGACCGACGATGATCTGGTTGGCGACCTTGGCCGTCTGGCCGTCACCGACACCGCCGACCAGCGTGATGTTTCTGCCCATCTTTTCGAAAAGCGGCCGGGCGCGCTCGAAAGCCTGCTCCTTGCCGCCGATCATGATTGTCAGCGAGGCGGCCTTGGCGCCGACCTCGCCGCCGGAGACGGGCGCATCGAGATAGTCGCAGCCGAGCGCTTCGATGCGTTTAGCAAAATCCTGAGTGGCGACAGGGGAAATCGAGCTCATGTCGACAATCAGCTTGCCGGCGGACAGGCCGGAGGCCACGCCATCTTCGCGGAAGAGAACCGCTTCGACATCAGGCGTATCCGGCAGCATCAGAATGATGATGTCTGAGGCTTCGGCGACAGCCTTGGCGCTATGAGCGGCCTTGCCGCCCTTGCTGACGAGATGCTGGGAGGCCTCCTTCACGCGGCTCAGATGCAGCGTGTGGCCGGCATCAATCAGGTGTTCCGCCATCGGGCGGCCCATGACGCCCAGTCCGATAAAACCGATATTCATGTTACGCTCACTTCCGATAGGGTTTCATCCAGCCGAGCCCTTCGCTGGTACCGGCCTTCGGCTTGTATTCGCAGCCGACCCAACCGTCGTAGCCGAGGCGGTCGAGTTCGGAGAGGATGAAGGTGTAGTTGATCTCGCCCGTGCCGGGTTCGTTGCGGCCGGGATTGTCGGCGATCTGCACATGGGCGATCTTGTCCTTCAGCCGGATGAAGGTCGGGATCAGGTCGCCCTGCATGATCTGCATGTGGTAGAAATCATACTGGATGTAGAGATTGTCGGAGCCGACCTTTTCGAGAATGCGCTCGGCGTGATCGGTGTTCGACAGGAAGAAGCCGGGAATATCGCGCAGATTGATCGGTTCGATCAGCAGCTTCACGCCGGCATCGGCCGTGCGTTCGGCGGCATACTTCAGATTTTCGACCAGCATCTTTTCCAGAGTTTCGAGATCGGCACCATCAGGCACGAGGCCGGAGATGACGTTGACCTGCGGGCAGGCGAGCGCCTTGGCGTAGTCGAGCGCCAGTGAGACTCCATTGCGGAATTCCCCTATACGGTTCGGCAGGCAGGCAATGCCGCGCTCGCCACCGGCCCAATCACCCGAAGGCACATTGAAGAGCGCCTGTTTCAGGCCGTTTGCCTGGAGCGCATCGGCGACCTTTTCCTTCGGTTCGGCATAGGGGCCGAGATATTCGAGCGCGCCAAAACCGTCCTTTGCGGCGGCGGCGAAGCGGTCCAGGAAGGAAAGATCCTGATAGAGGAAAGAAAGATTGGCGGAAAATTTCGGCACTGGAACATCCTCAGGCATTAGCTGGAGCGATGAAGCGATGCCGGTGCAGCATGCGCTTGTCGCGTGGGTCGGGATTGGGAACGGCTGAAATGAGGCTCTTCGTATAGGCTTCCTGCGGCGCGGTGCAGATCTGCTCGGCCTCGCCAAGTTCAACGATCTTGCCGCGATGCATGACGGCCACGCGGTCGCAGAAGTAGCGTACCACGGAGATATCGTGGGAAATGAAGATGAAGCTCAGGTTCAGCCGCTGACGGATATCAAGCAGCAGGTCGAGGATTTGGCTGCGGATGGAGACGTCGAGCGCCGAGGTTGCTTCATCGGCGATGATGATGCGTGGATCGAGGGCAAGGGCGCGAGCAATGCCGATGCGCTGACGCTGACCGCCCGAGAAGGCATGGGGATAACGCTCCATGCCCATCGGATCGAGGTCGACAAGGCGCATCAGTTCGGCGACACGGTCCTCAAGAGCCTTGCCCTTGGCAAGCCCGTTGACGATGAGCGGGTCGCCGATCACTTCCTTGACGGTCATGCGCGGATTGAGTGAGGCGAAGGGATCCTGGAAGACGAGGCGGACTTCGCGATGGAAATTACGCAACTCCTTCTTGCCTATCTTGGTGACGTCGGTCTCGCTGCCATCCTTGCCGCGGTAAAGCACTGTGCCGGTCGTCGGCTCCACAGTGCGCAGGATCAGGCGGCCGAGCGTGGTCTTGCCGGAACCGCTTTCGCCGACGATACCGAGATTTTCGCCGGGATAGAGGTCGAAATTGGCGTCATCGACGGCGCGCAGCATATTGGCATTGCCGTGCCAGCCGAAGGTCTTGCCGAGATTACGCACTGACAGGATTGGTTGCGGTGCTTCCGATGAGAGAGCGATGGCTGGAAGCTTGCCTTCGATATGATGGGTGAGCTTCACAGTCGAGGCCAGCAGTTGGCGCGTATAGGGATGGGTAGCGGCGTGATAGATCGCATCGACCGGGCCGCGCTCAACAATATGGCCGAAGCGCATAACGGCGACTTCATCCGCCACTTCGGCCACAATGCCCATATCGTGGGTGATGAGCAACATTGCCATGCCGCGATCGACCTGCAGGCGCTTGATGAGATCGAGGATTTCGGCCTGCGTGGTCACGTCGAGCGCGGTGGTCGGCTCGTCGGCGATCAGGATATCGGGATTGCCGGCTAGCGCCATGGCGATCATGGCGCGCTGGCGCATGCCGCCCGAGAACTCGAACGTATAGCGGTTGGCCATCTTCTCGGGATTGGGTATTTCCACCTGGCGCAGCAGTTCGACCATGCGGGCGCGGGCCGCCTTCTTGTCGAGATTGCTGTGCAGGCGGATTGCCTCGACGATCTGCGAGCCGATCGTATGGACCGGCGATAGGGAGCTCATCGGCTCCTGAAAAATGAGGCCGATACGCCGGCCGCGGATCTCCCGCATGGCGCGGCTGCCGGGCTGTAGTGTGGCAATATCGGTGATCTCGCTGCCACTGCGCAACAGGATGCGGCCGCCGACGATGGTACCGGGCTTGTCGACGATCTGCAGCAGCGAGCGGGCCGTGACACTCTTGCCGGAGCCGCTCTCCCCGACGAGGCAGAGCGTCTGGCCGCGCTTTAGCTGGAAGCTGACATCTTCGACGGCGTGCAGGATATGTGTGCGCAGCCGGAAATCGATCGAGAGGTTTTCAACCGAGAGAACAACGTCATCAGGAAGATCGGTCATGGCTTCCTCCTCAATTGTCATAGGGATCGGCTGCATCGCGTAGGCCGTCGCCGAAGAAGTTGAAGGACAGGACGGCAATTACGACAGCGAGCGACGGCCAGATCAGCAGCCAGGGCGCGGTTGCGACCGTGCGGATGTTCTGGGCGTCCTGCAGCAGCACGCCCCAGCTGACGACCGGCGGCTTGAGGCCTATGCCGAGGAAGGATAGCGAGGTCTCGGCGACGATCATCGTCGGCACGGCAAGAGTGACCACGGCGAGGATATGGCTCGTCAGCGAGGGCAGGATATGGCGGAAGATCAGCCTTGCTTCGCTTGAGCCGTCGAGTTTCGCGGCGGTGACGAAATCCTCACTGCGCAGCGCCAGAAAGCGGCCTCGCACCTCGCGGGCAAGGCTAGTCCAGCCAAGCAGCGAGACGATGACGGTGATGACGAAGTAGACGTTGACCGGCGACCATGTGAGCGGGATCGCTGCTGCAAGGCCGAGCCAAAGCGGGATGGTCGGCATGGCGCTCACGACCTCGATCACGCGCTGGATCAGCGTATCTACCCAACCGCCGTAGAAGCCGGAGATGGAGCCGAGGACAACCCCGAGCACCAGTGACATGGCGACGCCGACGAGACCGATCGACATTGAAATGCGGGTGCCATAGATCAGCCGCGTAAGCACATCACGGCCGAGACGATCGGCGCCGAGCAGGTACATGGGATCGTTGGGATTGATCGGACCGAAGAAATGCGTGGTCATCGGGATCAGGCCCCAGAGATAATAGGCCGGACCTCTGACGAAGAAGCCGACCGGTACGACCTTGGTGTCATCGACAACGAAGGTGCGCCGCAGCGCCACCTTGTCGATTTCCACCTTGTAACCCTTTACGTGGAAATTGAATTGGGAGCCGCCGTCCGGCTTGGTGACGAAGAAGCTGAGGCCCTGCGGTGGCGCATAGGTATATTGCGGTTTGGAGGTCGCGGGCAGAGACGGAGCCAGGAATTCGGCAAAGAGGCCGATGAGATAGAGCAGCAGGATGATCACGCCGGCGAACATCGCCACCTTCTGGCGGATCAGCTTACCGGCAATCAGCCGCCAGGGACCGACGGCGGCGGTCGAGACGGTTTTGCCCTGTTTCAACGGGCTGATCGACGGACCGTCGGCGGTGACGTTCAAAGGACCTTTATGGGTTCCGAATGTTTCGTGCGTCATCGGCGCCTCCTCAATTGAACCGGATGCGCGGATCGAGCAGCGCGAGCAGCAGGTCCGATAGGAGCATGCCGACGAGGGTCAACGCCGAGAGCAGCAGGATAAAGCTGCCGGCGAGATACATGTCCTGCGAGACCAGCGCGCGGAAGAGCAGGGGACCTGCGGTCGGAAGGTTCAGGACGATGGCGGTGATCGTCACACCCGAGACGAGGTGCGGCAGCACCCAGCCGATTGCAGAGACGAAGGGGTTGAGCGCAATGCGTACCGGATATTTCATGATCACCTTGTATTCGGGCAGGCCCTTTGCACGCGCGGTGATGACATAGGGCTTGTGCAGCTCGTCCGTCAGATTGGCGCGCAGGATGCGGATAAGGGCAGCCGTGCCTGAGGCGCCGATGATGATGATCGGGATCCAGAGATGAGCGAGGAAATCGCCGACCTTGGCAAGACTCCAGGGTGCCTCTGCAAATTCGGGGGAATTAAGCCCGCCGACGCTTTGGCCGAGGTAGCGATAGGCGATGTACATCAGCGTCAGCGCCAGAATGAAGTTCGGCACCGCAAGGCCGATGAAGCCGAAGAAGGTGAAGACGTGATCGCCGACCGAATGGCGGCGCACGGCCGAATAGATGCCGATCGGCAGGGCGACGATCCAGACGAAGAGGAGGCTGAGCAGTGAGATGACTAACGTCGAGCCCATGCGCGCCCAGATGAGGCCGGAGACGGGCTGGTTCCATTCGAAAGACCAGCCGAAATCGCCACGGCTGACGATGCCCCACATCCATTTGAGATACTGGATATAGAAGGGATCATCGAAGCCGTAGATCTCTTTCAACCGCTCGATCTGCGCCGGATCGACGGCCTGGCCGCTATCGCTCATCGTCGCGATCATCGAGGTTAGATAGTCGCCCGGCGGCAGCTGGATGATCAGGAACGAGATCAGCGACATGCCGATCAGGGTCGGGATCATGTAGAGCACGCGCTTGAAGATATAGCCAAGCATCAGATTGTTTCTCCTCCCGTTGAGAGCGCCCGGCCAGGCGCTTCCTTCGGATCTCCATCCGCTTTCGGCCCCTCCAGGCCGAAAGCGCTCCTCCTAGTCTCCTCACCTCATTTCCAGGTAAGGTGCAGCACCTCCAGCCGCTCGATGCCCGGCACCTCCACCTGCGCGCGGCCATCCCTGACGCTGAAGTTTGCGGCGCGGTCGGTCACGACAAGCCATGCCTTTGCCACCGATTTGCCCCGAGGAATTTCCACTGAAACCGTCTGGGTCGCCAGAGGGTAATTTTCGCGTATTGGGCCCTTCATCATCATGGGATTGGTGAGATTGAAGAGGCTGACCGCAATGCCTTCGGCATTTTCACGAAGCGCCATGTCGATGACGCCGGGGCCTTCCACGGTGACGCGTGAGGTCTTGCCTAGTGCCCAGCGGACAGCATTGGCGATCAGCCTCCCGTGGTCGACGGCAAAGACTTCCCAGAAGATCTCGCCGATATTCCAGGGAATGTAGACCGTACGGCCGCCCTTGCCGGTTTCGCGGGCGATGACGCCAGCGCCTTCCGGTGCCTTGCGCGGATAGACTTCTTCCATCGGCAGGTCCGGGAAATCGGGCACATAGAGAAATGGCGTCGTCGCATTGCCGGTCGCGTCGGCATGGATGAGGCGCGTACCGCCCATGATGCGCTCGGCGCCTTCGTAGCCCTGATTGATCGGGTGATCGCCCGAGAGCGCGACGTAGGTGTTCTTGACGATGCCGCGCGGACCGGAGACGAACCTGGCGCCGAGCACATCGGACAGGCCGAATTCGCTGCGCTTCTTGCCGAATTCGTCGCGAAGCGAGGTTTCGTAGGATGCGACAACGCTGCCGCCACGCTCCACATAGGCGCGGATCGCCTCGTTCTGTGCATCCGATAAGCAGGAGGCATTGGCGAGGATGATCAGCTTGAAGCGGTCGAGATTTTCCTTGGTCAGAACCTGGTCCGAAAGAAGCTCGAAGGGGAGGCGGGCTTCGACGAGGGCATGATAGAAACCGAGATCATGTTTTTCGGCGCCGTGGCGCTCTTCCGGCGCCCAATGTCGGAGCGTCGTCGAGGGGTCGATGACGGCGATTTCGGCGGTTGGGTGCATGCTTTCGAGAATCGGTTCGACGGCGGCCTGCAGGGCGAAGGAGTCGGCGACCGGTTCGACCCAGCGCTTGTCCGGCACGACACCGTTGAATTTGGTGAACCAGGCGTAGAGGCCATGGGCCGTGCCATCATTGATCCAGAGCTGCATTTCCTCGCCGGAGGTGACGGCATCCTTCCAGCGATATTCCTCTTCCGGACCGATCGAGGTGATGAGGACCACCGGGCGGTCGGGGAAGGTGGCGCGGATGCGCTTGCCATTGCGGCCGGCCGACCAGCCGAGCTCGAGGCCCTTGCGGCCCTGATGGTCGACGACGAGAAAAGGGCAATGTCTGGCGATGACCGAGAGGTCGAATTCCATCAGCGAAGCGCCGCCCATATTCGGGATGAAGCTCGCATGCGGCCGGATCGCTTTGACCGCATCGTCCCACTGGGCGATCATGTCGGTCAGAACCCGGCGGCGCCACTGCACCCAGGCTTGCCAAGCCGGGTCTTCGGCATTCGGCGTCTTTGGCAGATCATGGCCGAACATATCTCTGAAGCGGCGGGCGCTATCTTCGCTGTAATCGACACCATGGCCCTGCCAGCGATTGGCGAAGATGGCGTCGATGTCGTATTTGCGCACGATTTCCTTGACCACTTCCGGCATGAAGACGGTGTTGTAATCGCCATAGGCATTGGTGACCCAGACATCGGGATAGGCCCAATGGCGGCGCGGCGTGCCGTCGGCATTGATCATCACCCATTCGGGGTGCGCCTTGGCGGCATCATCGTGAATAGCATGCGGGTCGACGCGGGCCATGACATGCATATCGAGCTTACGGGCGGCATCGACGAGCGCGCCGAAAATATCCTTGTCGCCGAGATATTTGCTCACATAGTGATAGGGCACTTCGCTTGGATAATAGGCGATGTAGCCGCCGGCGCTGAGGCACACGGCGTTGGATTTGGTGCGCTTGAAGACATCGACCCAGAAGGCCGGATCGTATTTCTCAGGATCGTCCTCTACGAAAGTGAGCTGGGTCCAGCGCGTTGCGGTCTTGAACCAATCCGGTGTGCGCAACGTGTCGGTATTCTGTCTTCTGGCGTCGAGCATCGACTTCATCCAATCATTGGCAAAAGAGGGGCCTTGGCGCCGGCCGATGGGACCGGCGCCTGCAATGCATCAAGCTATTTCAGGCCATCAGACCTTGTAGAACTGCTCCGGCATGGTGGGAGCGGGCGTCGGCCAGCCGAAGGAATTCGGCATGGTCTTGGTGATGTTCTTCATGTTGTTCTTGACGATGCCGTAGCCATCCGGTGGCAGGGAAATGCCGAAGACGTAGAAGTTGTCGGCGGCACCCTGCAGGATTTGTTTCATGATCTCCTGTTGACCCGCTGGGTCGGAGGTCGATTTCAGCTTGTCGTAAAGCTCGAGCTGCTTCTTCGTCTCCTCCGGCGGTTCTTCCGCATTGGGATTGTTGCGGTCGAGATACCAGAGCTGCCAGGCCGGGGCATACATGGCGTTTGAATCCGTCGGCACATAGTAGCGTGGGTCGAGCATGGCAGCTACGCCGCCATTGGCACCGAACTGGTGAGCCGTCGCATCGAAATCGCGGCCCTGGCGGACACGGGTCTCCCAGAGCGAACGGTCCATGGTGCGCATCTGCGCATCGATACCAACAGCCTGGAACATCGGTATGACCAGCTGGAAAAGATCGAGGAAGACGGCGCGCGCCTGGTCGATCTCGAAGATCACCGTCAGGCGACGGCCCTTCTCGTCCAGACGGAAGTTCTGGTCGTCACGCTTCGGGACGAGCGTGTCGAGCATGGCGTTTGCCTTGTCGACGTCGTAGTTCGTGAACTGCGTCGCGAGCTGCTCATTGTAGAGCGGATCGCCCTGCTTGATCGAAGGCTGGGCAGGCGCACCCTGGCCGACGAGAACGGCATCAATCAGTGCCTGGCGGTCGAGCGCCATGGAGAGTGCTGCGCGGAAATCCTTGTTGCGGAAGAGCTTTCGCTTGGTCTCGTCATTGTGGTTCAGGTTGAAGATGAAGTTCATCACGTTGGCTTCGGTCGAAGTCAGCGTGTAGAAATCATATTTTCCCTGCTCGCGCGCATCATAGAGCACCGACTTGTTGTTCGGTGTCGCGATATACTGATCCATCAGGTCGATTTCGCCCTGCATGGCCTTCAAGAGCAGCACCTGCGGGTCGGCGACCATCTGATAGACGATGCGGTCCATATAAGGGAGCTGGTTACCTTCCGTATCCACCTTCCAGTAGAAGGGGTTACGTTCGGCGATGGCCCGTTCGGTGTTCTCGCCGGGGGCGATCGTGAACATCCAGGCGTTCAGGCAAGGCTTCTTCGAGGAATTCAGGAAGAAGGCGTTGTCGTCCTGGAAGCCGGAGGCGGACTGGAAGGCGGCGATCCAGCTTTCGAAGCCGCGTTGTTTGGCGAGTTCGTCGGCCTTCGGATTATAGTCGATGTGGAACTGCTCGAGATAATGCTTGGGGCAGCGCGTCGTGTGGTCACTATTGGCCCAGGCGATCTGTAACGGGAACATACCGTTAGGTTTCGAGAAGATAACTTTAAACGTCTGTTCGTCGACGATTTCGAGCTTCGCGGGCTTGCCGGCGGTCTTCCAGTGGCCCTGGCCGGTGACGGCAACGCGCTTGTCGGTCAGGATAGTGTCGTACCAGAATTTTACGTCAGCTGTGGTATAGGGGTGGCCGTCCGACCACTTCATGCCCTTGCGCAGGCGGATGGTATATTCCGTGGAATCCGCATTGCCATCGAAGGCTTCGGCGACGTTCAGAGTCACGCCGGACCAGTCGGGCGTATAGCGCAGCAGCGGTTCATAGGCCTGGTAGCGGAACAGCATGGACAGCGAACCGCCGCCGACGAGCGCCATATTCCAGTCGCCGCCGTATTTGCCGACGCTTTCCACCGGTTTGATGACGAGCGGGTTTTCTGGCAGCCGGTCCTTCAGGGCCGGCAGCGCGCCGCTTGAAACTTTGTCTTTCAGGATGTCCGCTTCCTTGAAGTCGGCGGCGAAAACCGGCAGAGCCGGCAGGATCAGAACGGCCGAGGTTCCGGCCAGAAACGCGCGACGTTTCAGCTTGATCATAGGGTTCTCCTCCAAAAATCCAAAGCCCTTATCGTTTTTTTTGCTTTCAGGCTGGGATAACGAAGAGAATACATTTGGATATTGTTAGGTAAAGCGTTATGTTTTGTTAGTGCAAGAATTTGCAGTTCCGGTCGGAAAGGTGTAGCGAAGCGCACCGAATGCCGGACAAGATATTGAGGTGGAGAGTGGGAAGCAGGGGGCGAGTTACCTTACAGACGATCGCGCGAGAGGTCGGACTCTCGAAATATGCGGTTTCACGCTCGCTGGCAGGCAAGAGCGGCGTCAGTGAGGAGACGCGGGCGCTGATCCGCGCGACGGCCGAGCGGTTAGGCTATACGCGTCCCACCGGCCAATCGCAGACGAACGATATCGCCGTGGTCTTCCACGATCTCGACGCCGTCAATAGTGAGCTCTACATGCAGATCCAGAACGGCGTGCAGCGTGAGGCGCACAGGCTCGGCATGGCGCTGCGTATCCGCTGGACCCATAGTTCCGATCAGCTTGAGGAACTGGCGCGTTCCTGCGCCGGGCTGTTGTTGGTCGGCCCGCATGACCGGGAGGCGATCGTCGCGGCAACGGCGACCGGCGTGCCTATCGTTCGTTTCGGCTGGGTAGATCCTCTGGAACAGGCAGATCAGATTACCGGCACGGACCATGAGGCAGGCCAGGCGGTGCTTCAATATCTCATCGGGCTCGGCCACCGGTCGATCTGCTATGTCAACGGCACCCCAGGTTTCCGTGGCAGGCGTGAGCGCTTTTACGGGGCGCGGGAGATCGCCGAGCGCTGCGAGGACGTCTCGCTGCATGTGCTGCGGTTCGACGAGCAGATCGGATTCGGCGAGGCGTTTCGGGAGCTGAAGGAAAAGGGTATTCATCCGACGGCCTTCTTCTGCGCCCATGACGGACTGGCGCTCACGGTTGTTTCTGAATTGCTGGGGCAGGGCTATCGCATTCCCGATGATGTATCTGTCGTCGGCTTCGGCGACTTCTCGCCAGCTACGCAGATTTCGCCGCCGCTGACGACGGTGAAGATGGAAGGGCAGGAGGGCGGGGCCGTCGGCCTCCGGCTGCTGCTGGAGCGGATCGAAAATCCGCGTCTGCCTGGCATGCCCGCCCGGCGCGTGATGATCGCTTCGCGCATTGTCGAGCGTCGGTCGGCAGGCCCCTGCAAAGCGCCTGCGGCGATCGATCCAAGACAGGTCGAGGCGGAGCGCATTCAGCGCGGCACAGTGCCTGCCCGATAAGTGAGCCGGTCTCATCAGCGACCGGCTACGCTGATGTCAAGCCATCGTCGCTATTGCGGCCTTGACTGCGTCCGCACCCGGTCTGGTCGGCCTGTATTCCAGTCCGACGGCGCCGGCATAACCGTTGGTAAAAATCCAGTTCAGGCGGTGGGCGAGATCGATCGTTCCGGTGCCTGGCTCGTTGCGGCCCGGATGATCGGCGACGTGGACGTGGAAAACGCTATTGATGCGGCCGGCCAGAACATCTTCCGTGCGCTCGCCCATGACGGCAGAATGGTAGATATCATAGACAATGCCAATTTCCGGCCGGGCGACATCATCGACGATATCCAACCCCTCGCGGGTGGAATCCAAGAAATAGCCGATATGGTCGATGCGGATATTGAGCGGTTCGACGCCAAGGCGCACTCCGCTACCTTTGAGGATGTCGGCGCCAGCCCCTAGCGTTTCAGTCAGTGCCTTACGCTGTTCATCCCGCGTGAAGCCTGCGAGATCGTCGCCAGCCTGCGCGATCAGGATCGGTGCGCCGAGACGTTTCGCAACGGCGACGGAATCGGCAAGGCCCTTCAGCCAGGTCTCGCAATTGGCGGCGTTGGTCAGCGCGATCATCGGCTCGGCGACGAGGCTCGTCACCTTGAGGCCGGTTTCCTTCAATGCGGCTTCGATCGCGCCGAGGTCCTTATCCGTCCAGCGCCAGAATTCGATGGCCTTGAGGCCGGCGGCATGGGCGCGGTGGATGCGGTCGGCAAAGATGTCGCCTTCCTCGGCGAACAGCCATTCGATGCAAGCTGAATAAAGTCGCATGTAAAGCTCCCCACAATCTGCCTGCAGGCATGCGACAGAACGCAGCCTGCGGCAAGAGGGATCGGTTTCGATGCCGATGATTTTCTGTCACGACTTGACGGGCAGAACCAATGCCGGAAGAGTCGCGCATCGGCTGGGTCTGCCAGCCGCATTGGGAGGATTTCATGGATCTTGGATTGAAGGGAAAGACTGCCGTCATCACCGGTGGTTCCGTCGGCATTGGGCTTGCCATCGCCGAAGGGCTGGCGGCGGAGGGCGCTAATCTTGTGCTATCGGCACGCGGACGCGAGCGGTTGGACGCCGAGGCTGCGCGCATCGCCGGCAAATATGGCGTTAGCGCGGTTGCGGTCGAAAGTGATGTCGCGACCGTGGAGGGTACGGAGGCGATCATCGCGGCCGCCGCCGAACGCGGCGGAGCGGATATTCTCATCAACAATGCCGGCACCGGTTCCAATGAGACGGTCATGGAAGCGCCGGACGAGAAATGGCAGGCCTATTGGGATCTGCACGTCATGGCGGCCGTGCGTCTCGCTCGCGGAATCGCGCCACAGATGAAGAAACGCGGTGGCGGCGTCATCCTCCACAATGCCTCGATTTGCGCGGTGCAGCCACTCTGGTACGAGCCGATCTACAACGTTACCAAAGCGGCGCTGATGATGTTTTCCAAGGCGCTCTCCACCGAGCTGGTGAAGGACAAGATTCGCGTCAACTGCGTCAATGCCGGCCTCATTCTGACACCCGACTGGATCAAGACTGCCAAGCAGCTGACGGCTGAAACCGGCGGCGACTGGGAGGGTTACCTGCAAAGTGTGGCGGATGAGCATGCCTCTTCCAAGCGCTTCGGCACGCCCGAGGAACTCGCGAACTTCTTCGTTTTCCTCTGCTCCGACCGGTCGAGCTACAGCATCGGTTCGACCTATTTCGTCGACGGCGGCATGCTGAAGACGGTTTAGCTGCCGCGGTATCCGGTCTCGCATCGATCTGTCGGTGTGGGACCGGCATGCCGAAATTGCAAAACATAGGGAGACTTCAAAAGAGTGGTTAACGGCAACATAAATCGCCAAATAACCTATAAAAACGAGTTATTTTGTTGTCTCTTCATGGTTTTGACTCTATTTCCCTGTTATTACAGAAGCATAATGCCGCGAAGGGCAGGGCGACCGAGATGTTGACGAAAAAGGGAAAATACGGATTGAAGGCGCTGGTTGATCTGGCGCGGCTGGCGCCGGGCGAGACTGCCTTCATCAACGATATTGCTTCGCGCAACAACATCCCGAAGAAGTTCCTCGATACGATCCTGCTCGAACTGCGCAATGTCGGCATCCTGCGATCGAAGAAGGGGCCGGGCGGCGGTTATTCGCTCTCGCGGCCTGCATCGGAAATCCGTATCGGCCATGTTATCCGCACGCTGGACGGGCCGCTCGCGCCGATCCGCTGTGCCAGCCGTACGGCTTACGAGGCTTGCGACGATTGCGCCGATCCCGAGACCTGTCAGGTGCGGCGCTCGATGACCGAAGTCCGGGACGCGATCGCCGCCATTCTCGACAATATGTCGCTCGAACAGTTTGTTGCCGGCGGCGGCATCGAAACGGTCGAAGAGAAGCTGCCGGCTTCCGTTGCGAGCTGATCCGCACTCCCTTTGCTTCCCCAATTCCGGACGCAAGCCACTGCGCAGTTCTGCTGGAATTGCTTCAGCTTTCGCGGATTCTCAGAATATGCGCGCCAGCTGCCTTCAATAGCGGCTCGCGCTCTATCGTCATGTCGTGGATACGGGCATTGCGCCAGTGACGGTCGAGGTTGAGCGCTATGCTGCCCGTCGCGCCGCGTGCCAGTTCGAAAAGAGCATTTGCCGTGGCCAGTGCCACATCGGTTGCCGAAAGGCAGACGGATGCGGTGGAGAAATACGCTTCCGCCAAGGCTGCTTCGGCGGGGCTTACCTGGGCGATATCAAGCTTACGGCCTGCCTGTTCCAGCGCTCCGGTCGCGGTTTCGATGCTGACGGCGCGCCAGCCGATCTTGTCAAAGAGGGCCGCAGGGTCTTTCACCATCATGAGCAGGTCGGCAAAGGCGGCGCGGGCGATACCGAGGCCGACAGCCGCCTGTAACAGGAGGCCGAGGGATTTTTCCGTAGCATGATCGCTGGATAAGGCGGTGGTGACGGTATCGGCATTCACATGCAGCTTGCCTGCAATCAATGTTGCCGTGCCGTTGGTGCGCAGGCCAAAGGCATCCCAATCATCTACCGTCTGCAGTTCGTCGCTGTCACGCTGGAGATGGAGCGTCACCCTGCGGCCGCCGGGGTCGATCGCCGCTGCGGCGATCCAGTCGGAGAAAAGAATGGCTGCGGCTTGTTCCGACCGGCCCGTCAGGCGAAAGCCGGAGCCTTCGGTAACGAGGCTTGCCTGATCGGCAAAACGGGTCGCGGCGAAACGGTCGCCATCCAGGGCTCGAGTGAAGAGGTCGGTCTTCAGCTCTTCCGAAGACTGATTGCGCAGTCCCTCCAGGACGCGGAAATGGGCCGCCAGTACATTGCCGATGGAAGCATCGCTTTCGGTGATAATGGCGACGATCTCGGCGAGCAGGGCGTTGGAAATGTCGAGCCCCTGATATTCCGCGGGCACGGTGATCCCCGTCAGGCCGGATTGCGACAGCGTATCGAGTTCGGCGCTGGGCATAAGGCGGTTGATATCGCGCTCGCTTGCCTGTCGGCGAAAGGCGACCGCAAGCTCACGAGCCGTGGAAACCGCTTCTTCTTCGGTCTCGATGCGGTGCGCCGGAGGGCGTACATTGTCGTGCAACTGCGATACGGTGCCCATCTGCCACTCTTTCCCGATGTTAAAAAGTGCGTGATTGCATCGGCTTATGTAAGGCCGGTTTTTCCTCAAAAGCCCGACCGGCTGAATTTTCTTACCAGCTTGATCGCCTTGCCGTATGCTCTACGTATGGTTAAGGGACGCCCAATTGATCAGGAATGATGATGAGCGATTCGCTTGCACGAAGCCGCGAGGGTTCGAAGGCTGGACGTCAAACGCGTCCGCGCCTGAGCATGGATATAGCCGAAATCCCGACCTATGCCATCGGCGACGTACATGGGCGCCTCGATCTGCTGCAGAAAGCCGAAGAGGCGATTGTGCGCGATGCGGAGCGTCTGCCGGGTAGGAAGCTGATCGTCATGCTCGGTGACTATATCGACCGCGGCCCGCAATCGGCGCATGTCATCAGCCATCTCATGGACCCGACGCCGGAGGGCTTCGAGCGCATCTGCCTTGCGGGAAACCATGAGATCGTCATGCTGGACTATATCGACGGCTGGGCATCTTATGATGACTGGATGACCATGGGTGCCGCCGAGCTTTTGAGATCCTACGGTCTCGATCCCGATCATCTGCCGCTACTCTTCCGCTCCGGTGCGCAGCTCGACGCGTTCATCCGCCAGTCGCTGCCGCACACGCACATCGATTTCATCCGCGCCATGCCGATCATGCTCGATACGCCCGACATCGTCTTCGTGCATGCGGGCATCGACCCGCGCGTGCCACTTGAAGAGCAAGCGGATGATGACCTAGCCTTCATCCGCCAGCGTTTCCTGGAGAGCTCGCTGCCGTTGCCAAAACTCGTCGTGCACGGACACACACCGGGTGACCAGCCGGATGTGCAGCCGATGCGGCTGAATCTCGATACCCGCGCCTTCCGCAGTGGGAAGCTCTCCGTTGCCCGTTTCTGGCAGGGGCAGGTTCACCTCTTCTCCACCTGAGCCCAGAGCACTTCCGCCTTCTTCGAAACACGAAATACTCTATCTCTTTATTTTCACCCAATTCCGAACGCAGAACTATAACGCCGTTTGGCCGGGTTTGCCTCAGGCGGCATTTTCTTCAGCATCTGCTTGAGCTGGCGCCTCCGCCGGCTTTTTGCGCCAGCCGCGCAGCACGACGTAGAAGACCGGCGTCAGGAACAGGCCGAAGAATGTCACACCCAGCATGCCTGAGAAGACGGCTGTGCCGAGCGACTGGCGCATTTCAGCACCGGGACCGGTGGCGATGGCAAGCGGCAGAACGCCGAAGATGAAGGCGAAGGCCGTCATCAGGATCGGGCGCAGGCGAAGGTGACTTGCCTCGATTGCGGCATCCACGGCGCTCTTGCCCTCTTCTTCCGCCTGTCTTGCAAATTCGACGATCAGAATGGCGTTCTTGGCCGCAAGGCCGATGAGGACGATCAGACCGATCTGCGTCAGGACGTTGTTGTCCATTCCCCTCAGCGACACGCCGATCAGTGCGGCGAGCACTGCAAGCGGAACGATGAGGATGATGGCCAAAGGCAGGATCCAGCTTTCATATTGCGCTGCGAGCGCAAGGAAGACGAAGATCACCGACAGAGCGAAGATATAGACCGCCGTGTTGCCCGTGTGGGTTTCCTGATAGGCAAGTTCCGTCCATTCGAAGCTCGTGCCCGGCGGCAGGATCTGAGCCGCCAGCGTTTCCATCTTCTTGATGGCATCGCCGGTCGATGTGCCGGGTGTCGGATTGCCCTGAAGCGGTACCGAGACATACATGTTGTAGCGCTGGACGAGTGCCGGACCACTGGAGTCCTGGATATCCATCAGGGTGCCAAGCGGAACCAGCGCGCCCGTCGCCGATCGAACCTTCAGCGCGAGAATGTCGTCCCTGTCCATGCGATATTGCCGGTCAGCCTGGGCGCGAACCTGGTAGACGCGTCCGAATGCATTGAAATCGTTCACGTAGGCGACGCCGAGGTTGATGGACAATGCGTTGAAGATGTTGGGGATTGGCACGTTCAGGAAGCGTGCCTTGTCGCGGTCGATCGCAAGGAAATATTGCGGGCTCGCATCCGAGAATGTCGTAAAGACGCCTGTCAGCCCCGGGGTCGTTGCGGCAGCGCCCATCATCTGGCGGGCGAGACCGAGGACGCGCGTCATGTCGGAGTTCTCAAGGTCCAAAATCTGCATCTTGAAGCCGCCCGAATTGCCGACGCCGCGCACGGATGGCGGCGGGATGGCAATGATGAAGGCTTCCTGGATGCTTTGAAGCTTGCCGTAAAGCTCACCGATGATCTTGTTTGCAGTCTCTCCGCCTTCTTCGCGTTCGGCAAAGGATTTGAACGGGACAAAAACGACGCCGGCATTCGAGGCATTGGTGAAGGTCGCGCCGCTAAAGCCGGCAAATTGCACGGCATTGCCGACACCGGGCACCGTGCGGGCGATCTCGCCTACCTGTTTGACGACAGCGTCGGTACGCGCAAGGGAAGCTCCATCAGGAAGCTGGATGACGACGATTGCGTACCCCTGATCCATTGTCGGGATGAAGCCGGAGGGGACTCTCTGGCCCATATACCAGGTCGCCCCGAGCAGGCAGGCGAAGGCAATCAAAGAGCAGGTCAATCCCACCCAGCTGCTGACCAGGTGCCGGACGATCCAGGAATAGCCCGAGCTCAGCCGATCGAATCCGCGGTTGAAGCCGTTTGCGAGGCCGCTTCCGATCTGGGAGAAGATATTCTTGGGCCTGCTCTCATGATCATGAGTTTTCAGCAATATGCCCGCCAGCGCAGGTGACAGTGTGAGCGAATTCAAAGCCGAAATGGCTGTCGTGACCGAAATCGTGACCGCGAACTGTCTGTAGAACTGTCCGGAAATGCCTGGAATGAAGGCCGTCGGCACGAATACTGCGATCAGCACCAGTGAGATGGCGACGACGGCGGTGCCGACTTCGTCCATCGTGACATGCGCAGCCTCTTTCGGCGTCATGCCCTGCGCCAGGTTTCGTTCGACATTTTCCACCACCACGATCGCGTCGTCGACGACAATACCAATCGCCAACACAAGGCCGAACAAGGTCAGCATGTTGAGCGAGAAGCCGAAGGCGAGCAGAATTGCGAAGGTGCCGATCAGCGATACAGGGATGGCGATGATCGGGATGAGGGCTGTGCGCCAGGATTGCAGGAAGACGAGGACGACGATCGCCACGAGGATCGCAGCTTCAGCGATGGTCCTATAGACCTCATAGATCGAATCCGAGATGAATTCGGTCGTATCGTAAACGATACGGTACTCCAGACCCGGCGGGAAATTCTGTGAAAGATCCTTCATGATGCCCTGGATCTGATGGGCAGTATCCAGCGCGTTGGTTCCCGGGCGGGCGAAGATGCCGAGGGCAACTGCGGGGTCGTTGTTGAGATAGCTGTTGGTAACGTAGTCCTGAGCACCAAGTTCGATACGGGCGACATCCTGCAACGCCACAAGCCGACCAGTGGCTGTCGATTTTACAATGACATAGCGAAACTGCCGCACGTCCGAAAAGCGCCCGTCCGTTCGCACCGTATATTCGAAGGCATTCTTGCCGGTGACAGGCGGAGCGCCGATCTTGCCGCCTGACACCTGAACGTTCTGATCCCTCAACGCGGCGACGACATCATCGGATGTCATTCCGTAGGCGGAGAGCTTTTCAGGGTCGAGCCAGATACGCATCGAATACTGGCGCTCGCCGAACAGTTGCACGTCGCCGACGCCATCGAGACGCACGAGAACGTCGCGGATGCGGTTGCGGGCGTAATTTGAGACATAGAGCTGATCATAACGGTGCGACGGCGACAGCAGATGCACCACCATCATCAGGTCGGGCGAACTTTTGTCGGTCGTCACACCAAGGCGCTGGACTTCATCGGGAAGGCGGGGCAGGGCGATGGAGACGCGGTTCTGAACCAGAACCTGAACCTTGTCGAGATCGGTTCCGAGCTTGAAAGTGATCGTCAGCGACATGGCGCCGTCGGCGCTGGAATAGGAAGACATATAAAGCATGTCTTCGACGCCATTGATCTGCTGTTCGAGCGGCGTCGAAACCGTGTCGGCGATCGTCTGTGGATCGGCGCCCGGATAGGAGGTGCGCACGACAATGGTCGGCGGCGCGATCTCGGGATACTGGGAGACCGGCAATTGCGTATAGGCGATGCTGCCGACGACGAGAAGGACAATGGAGATGACGGCCGCAAAGATCGGCCGGTCTACGAAGAAGTGAGCAAACCTCATTGGCTGTTCTCCGCACCGGCGGTTTCCGGTGGAGCGTCCGTCCGCTCCTTCGGCAGTTCGGTCATCTGAGGCGTGACCTTTGCGCCAGGCCGGGCGCGGATCAGGCCGTTGACGATGATAGTCTCGGTGCCGTCGAGCCCCTCGCGAATGACGCGATAGCCATAGAGTCGCGGACCGGGCCGCACCGGCTTGGTAGAAACCGTGCCGTCTGCGGCGACGACATAAACGACGCGCTCATTCTGGTCAGAGCCGATAGCCTCATCGGGGACGAGAACGGCCTGATAGGTGTTGGAAGCCTCGACTTGAATGCGGCCGAAGAGGCCAGGCTGTAGGACGAGATCGGGGTTGGGGAAGCGGGCACGCAGACGAATCGTGCCGCTCTCATTGTCGATCCGGTTCTCGGCGAAATCGAGTTTTCCCTTGAATGGCTTGGCATTGGGATCCGAGATCGTGACCGTGACATCCAGTCCGCCGCCGCCCTGCTGGAGATCCTTGCCGAGTTTGCGCGCCGTGTCGGCGAAATTCAGCAGCCGGCGCTCGTCGACGTCGAAATAGAAATCGATGGGGTCGAGGGACACGATCGTTGTCAGTACGGTCTGATCGGTCTGCACGAGGTTACCGGCGGAGATCAGGCGGCGGTCGATGCGGCCGCCCAGCGGCGCAACGATCTCCGTATATTCCAAGTCGAGAGCTGCGCGATCGGCGGCAGCTTGCGCACCGCGGACATTGGCCTGGGCCGAATCGAATTCGCGGCGGCGGTCGTCCAGTGTCTGCGCCGACTGGCTGCCGCTCGAAGCAAGCGACTGCGCACGCTTATACTGCGCGTCGGCAAAGACTAGTGTCGATTTCGACGCTTCGAGTGCTGCATTGGCCTGATTGAGCGCGGTGACAAACGGTCGCTGATCGATGACGAATAGCCGGTCTCCTTTCTTCACCAGAGCACCGTCAGTGAAGTCGATTTCCTGCAAATAGCCGCCGACCCGCGATCGGACGGAGACTTCGTCGACCGGTTCGAAGCGACCGATGAATTCGTCATTATCGACCACGTCGCGCACGACGGGCTTGGCGACGGTAACGGGCGGGGGAGCAGGCGCCTGCTGCGCCTCGGCGATGAGCGGTAAAAAGGCCGCAAAGCAGCCGAGCACCAGTGTCTGTCGAAGCGAATAAGCCATTCCGGTCCCCCTTGCGGGCGGCCGAACGCAGCCGCCTGAACCTATGCCTGAGATAAGCTGTCCATGCCTGCTGGAACGAAAGCATGAGCCTTCGTCCTAAGTCCGAATTTACTCATGCGTGGCTGCCGGGAAGATGACAGATGCAATCCTGCATCTCGAAATCAACCGGAGGAGGAAAACCACGATCTCCGTAAGCCTCTGAAGACAGACTATAAACGGGAGAATCCAAAAATTGCAAATGCCAATTGAGTGCGCGGAATTGGAGTCCGGCAACCCCCAGCATTTTCGGCGGTATATCGGTTTATCACGTTGTCGAGAGGGCTTTTATCCGCCGCTTCAACTTATCAAAGGGCTGCATCTGGAGCTCCGCTTAACCGTGGGCTGCGGCATTTTAGCCGCAAGTGCGGAATCTTATGGTTGCATCCTTGTGCATTGCAGATGCTCAATATATCTATCAACATCATAAGGATGCTTATTACTAGCCGGCGAAGGTATATGACCAACAATCCAACACTCGGTTTTCTTCTGCACGACGTTGCCCGTCTGCTGCGCAAGCGGTTCGAGCAGCGCGCAAAAGACCTTGGGCTGACGCGGTCTCAGTGGCAGACGCTTGCCTATCTCGCCAATAACGAGGGCATTCATCAGAGCGGTCTTGCCGAAATCCTCGAAATCGAGCCGATCACGCTCGTCCGCATCCTCGACAAGCTCGCCGAACGTGGCCTGATCGAGCGCCGTCAGCATCCGACCGACCGGCGTATCTGGCTGCTTTACATGCGCGAGCAAGCCCATCCGATTCTTGCCGAAATGCGCAAGATCGGGGACGTGACCCGCGGCGAAGCGCTTGATGGTGTCACCCCCGAACAGCGCGACCAGCTTTTCCAAATCCTATTCATAATGAAGACGAACCTGGTTCAGGCGTGCCGGACTCCGGTCGCCGATAATGAGACGAAACATGGCTGATCAATCCTCCCTGCGTGTCGTGTCTGACGCGAATGCCAAAAATCCTGTCGAAGAGAAAGAAATTAGCCAACAACCGGAAACGGTGGCTGAGGCGCCTTCATCCAATTCAGCGCCTGCGGCTGCCGCGGTGGCTGCGCCTGGCGGCAACAAGGTCCGCCGCCGGCGCAGCTTCACCCGTCCTGTCCTGTTTGCCCTGTTACCCGTGGCGCTCGTCGTCGGCGGTTATTATTACGTCAATGGCGGTCAGATCATGTCGACCGACAATGCCTATATTCAGGCCGATATGGTGGGCATCACGACCGACGTTTCGGGCATCGTCGACAAGATCAACGTGCATGAGAACGAGCAGGTCAAGGCAGGGCAGGTGCTTTTCAGCCTGCAGTCGGATCCCTTCAAGATCGCGCTGGATGGCGCCAAGGCGCAGCTCGGCGCCCAGCGCAATCAGATCATGAACCTCAAGGCCAGCTACCAGCAGTCGCTTGCCGAGATCACGCAGGCCGAAGCCGATCTGCCCTATTATCAGGACCAGTTCGACCGTCAGCAGAATCTCGTCAACAACGGCAGCGCGACGCAGTCGGCCTATGACGAAGCCAAGCATAATCTCGAAGCGGCGCGGCAGAAGGTTTCCGTTGCCAAGGCGGAAGCCGCAACGACGCTTGCTCAACTCGGCGGCAGTGCCGACCAGCCGGTCGAAGAAAACCCACTCTACCTGCAGGCCAAGTCGCAGGTAGACAATGCTCAACGCGAGCTCGACCATAGCGTCGTCAAGGCGCCCTTCGACGGTATCGTCACCAACGTCAATGCGTTGCAGGTCGGCTCCTATCTGCAGGCATCACAACAGGCCTTCTCGCTGGTTTCGACCTCGCATCTGTGGATCGCAGCCAGCCCGAAGGAAACCGAGCTCACCTATGTGAAGCCCGGCCAGCCGGTCGATATCTATGTCGACACCTATCCGGGCGTCATGTGGAAGGGCAAGGTCGAGAGCATCAGCCCGGCTTCCGGTTCTTCCTTCTCGCTGCTGCCGGCACAGAACACCACCGGCAACTGGGTAAAGGTCGTGCAGCGTATTCCGATGCGCGTCAGCATCGATGCGACCGAAGGCAAGCCGCCGCTTCGCGTCGGCATGAGCACGGTTGTCGAGATCGACACCGGCCATGCGCGTGGCCTGCCTGACTTCGTCAACAACCTTCTGGGCCAGGCCAAGGGCCACGAGTAACGGCCATGAGCAATGCTCCTGCATCACCGGCAACCCCGGTTGCCAATCGCGGCGCGATCACGGCCTGCGTTATTCTGGCCGTCATCATGCAGGCACTGGATACGACGATCGCGAACGTGGCGCTGCCCTATATCCAGGGCAGCGTTTCGGCTTCCGCCGACCAGATCAACTGGGTCTTGACCTCCTACATCGTCGCAGCCGCGATTATGACGCCGCCATCGGGTTTCCTTGCTGCCAAATTTGGCCGCAAGCGGGTGCTTTTGACGGCGATCGTCGGCTTCGTCGTTGCCTCTGTGCTCTGCGGTCTGGCACAGTCGCTGCCGCAGATCGTCGCTTTTCGCCTGCTGCAGGGCCTCTTTGGCGCCTCGCTGGTTCCGCTTTCCCAAGGCATTCTCCTCGACATCTATACGGTTGAGGAGCGCGGCTCGGCCATGGCCCTATTCGGCGTCTCGGTCATGGTCGGGCCGGTTCTGGGTCCCGTTATCGGTGGCTGGCTGACGGACAATATCAGCTGGCGCTGGGTCTTCTATATCAACGTGCCGATCGGCGCGCTCGCCTTTGCCGGCATCGTCATCTTCGTTTCGGAGACGAAGCGGGATGCGCTTGCCAAACTGGACTGGTTCGGCTTCGGGATGATGAGCCTGTTCATCGCCTCGCTGCAGCTTTTCCTCGACCGCGGCGAGCAGCTCGACTGGTTTTCGTCCGGCGAAATCGTCATCGAAGCAATCGTCTGCGCCGCAGCCTTCTATCTGCTTCTGGTGCACACGCTGACGGCGGAGAAATCCTTCGTCAATCCGCGGCTGTTCCTCGACCAGAATTTCACAGTCAGCATGATCTTCATCTTCGTGATCGGCATCACCTATCTCGCCTCGCTGGCGCTGATGACACCGTATCTGCAGACATTGATGGGTTATCCGGTCATTACCGCGGGTATCGTCATGGGTCCGCGTGGTCTCGGAACCATGCTCTGCATGTTCATCGTCGGTCGGCTGATCGGTAAGGTGGATACGCGCTGGCTGCTGCTGCTCGGTCTCGGCCTGACCGCTTGGGCGATGTATGACATGACCGGCTGGACGCCTGACGTTTCGCAGTGGACGATCGTTTCGGTCGGCTTCATCCAAGGGGCAGGTCTCGGTTTCCTTTTTGTGCCGCTGACGACGATCGCCTTCGCGACGCTGCCGGCCCACATGCGCGGTGACGGGACCGGCCTTTACAACCTGTCCCGTAACATCGGCTCTTCGGTCGGCATTTCGATCGTCTCGGCGCTGATCGTCGAGAACACCCAGAGCAATCATGAGTCGATCGCGGCCTATGTGACGCCGTTCAACCACGCCTTCAATGCACCGGCGGCGCAGGGTCTCAGCCCGCTGACGGCGGTCGGCCGCGCGGCGTTGAACGAGGTCATCACACTGCAGTCGACCATCATCGCCTATATGGACGACTTCAAACTGCTGATGCTGATGTCGCTTGCCGTGATGCCGCTCGTTCTGATGCTTCGCAAGCCAAAGGTCGCGCCGGCCATGGACCACAGTGCCGTCGTGGAGTGAGGTTGCACATCCCGTTTTTCTGGAATTGCCCTAGCGAAACGGCTTGCTCAGATATCGCGATCCCTGAATGCCGAAGCGCCACGGTGCTTCGGCATTTTTCGTGATGCCTATGCGCTTGCCTGAGACGATTGGTACGGGCGCAGACGGCGAGATTGCATAGGGCCGCTGGTCGAGCCTCCGGTCATTGATGGAGATATCGATGCCGAGCGCCTGGCAGAGCTTGCCGGGGCCGCTGCAGAGCTGCGTCAGCGCATCAGTGCCGCGTCGTTCCATCATGCCCAGCAGACCGATTTCTGGCTCCAAGGCACGAATCAGCACCGCCGAACCCGGTGTGCAAACGAAATTCAGGCACCAGTACATGCCGTAGATGCGGTAGATATAGACATTGCCAGGGAGGCCATACATGGCGCCGTTGCGTTTTGTCGGGCCGCGGAAGCTGTGGGAGGCTTCGTCGTCAGGATAATAGGCTTCCGTCTCGGTGATCCGTCCGCCTGAACCGTTCACTGTGAGATGGCAGCCGAGCAGATCGCGGGCAACTTCAATTGCATCGCGTTCGAAGAAATGGCGCAGGCTTTCCCCGGCAAGCGGGCCGGCGCCGATCGCGCCGCTCATCATATCGGTCGTCATGGTGCGTGCCGATAACATCCTCTTTGCCCATCCGCCACCCGGAACAACGATTTGCCGGCCGGCGTTTGGAATGCAAGCACCGACACTATCATTTCAGCGCAGATTTAGTGGCCGGCATTCGGGTCGCGCATCGGAATGGAGGACACGGTGACGGAGACAGGATCGCTTGCGGGGAAGGAGTCTTCGAGACCTTCGTCCAGTTCCTCCTCCAGAAGAGCGGCATCCTTATTGCGCGCGCTGTCTCCATGAACGGGCTCTAGTGCGGTGGCCAGCAGCGCTCTGGCCTTGGCAATGGCATTGTCCTGGGTGAGGTCTGCAGCTTTGCGCAGCATGACTGCGATCCGGTCTTCCCCTTCGCCGCCGAATTCCACGACGAAGCCCTCATCGGTCTGGTAGACGATGATGTCGCTGAGTGCCATATCCGTTCCTCCGAAAGCGCTAATATGAGTGAACCGCGTTTTCGGCATTTTGTCGAGCAAAGACCTTCACCAGCCAGTCGATGAAGACACGCACGCGCGGCGAAAGCTGGCGGTTTCGCGGATAGAGCAGCGAGACCGGCGTCTGCGTAGGCGGGAAGTCGGCGAGCACCTTCAGGAGAGTACCGGCGACCAAATCCTGTTCGGCGTGGTAACGCGGGATCTGGATCATTCCGAGGCCCATGCGAGCAACGGAAATATAACTTTCGGCGGCATTAACGGTCACGGTCGCAGGGATGGTGATGTAGCGGACGCTGCCATCAACGATGAATTCCAACGGCAGCGGACCGGCGCCGCCGGTGGCGCGAAAGCCGACCATGCGGTGCGTGTCGAGCTTGTCAGGATGTTCGGGGTAGCCGAAAGCGGCGATATAGGAGGGCGAGGCGAGGGTGACTTCGTCCAGCATGGCGACGCGACGGGCAACCATGTCGCTGTCCTGCGGCACACCGACCCGCAACACGCAATCGATGCCTTCACGCACGAGATCCACCAGCCGGTCGCCCTCGCTCATATAGAATTCGATATCGGGATAGGTCTCCAGAAATGATGGCAGGCTCGGCAGCACGAAATGCCGGGCAAGCGTGCCGTGTACGTCGACCCGCAGCAGCCCCTTTGGCTTGGCGCCGGCAAAGGCGCCTTCGGCATCTTCGATGTCGGCAAGGATCGACAGGCAGCGCTGGTAGTAGGCTTCACCGTCGAGCGTCGGGCTGACATGGCGCGTCGTGCGCTGGAGCAGGCGCACGCCGAGGCGTGCCTCCAGCTGTTTGACCGCGTCCGTCACGGTCGAGCGCGGCAGGCCGGTATCTTCGGCGGCAAGTGTGAAGCTGCGGCGCTCCACGACGCGGGAAAAGACCCGCATGGCGTCAAATCTGTCCATTCTATTTGTTCGTGTTTACCGGATAGTGATGCCGAATAATGGTCGATTATCCGCAAAGTGAAAAGGGGCATCTTCTTCTCATCGAAAGGGCGCTGCGGCGCCGAACCAAAGGAGAAGAAAATGTCTGCCAATCAAAACAAGGTCGCTCTCGTTACCGGCGCTTCCCGCGGCATCGGTGCCTCGATCGCTGAACGTCTGGCAAAGGACGGCTTCACCGTCGTTATCAACTATGCCGGCAATGCCGCTCTTGCCGAAGAACTGGCGCAGAAAATCGAGAAAGCCGGCGGCAAGGCACTGACGGCACAGGCTGACGTCGCCGATGCTGACGCCGTGCGCCGCATGTTCGATGCTGCGGAAGCAGCATTCGGCGGCGTCGACGTCCTCGTCAACAATGCCGGCATCATGCTGCTCTCCCGTCTTGCCGATGTCGACGACGCAACCTTCGACCGCCAGATCAGCATCAACCTCAAGGGCACATTCAACACGCTGCGCGAAGCTGCCAAGCGTCTGCGCGACGGTGGCCGGGTCATCAACTTCTCGAGCTCGGTCGTCGGCCTGAAGCCCGAAACCTACAGCGTCTATGCCGCCACCAAGGCTGCCGTCGAGACGATGGGTGCTATCCTGTCCAAGGAAATGCGTGGCCGCCAGATCACCGTCAATACGGTCGCCCCCGGCCCGACAGGCACCGACCTATTCCTCAACGGAAAGTCGGATGAGCTGATCGACCGTCTTGCCAAAGCAAATCCGCTCGAACGCCTCGGCAGGCCCGAAGATATCGCAGGCGTCGTTGCCTTCCTCGCCGGCCCGGATGGCGCCTGGATCAACGGTCAGGTGCTGCGCGCCAATGGCGGCATGGTTTGACACAAAATTCGTGGCGGCGTGACGCGCCGTCACGCTCTTCCTTCGCATTCTTTCAACCAATTCACTCTGAAAGGAATAGGATCATGAGCAAGCAAGTTATCGTCATCACCGGCGCTTCCAGCGGCTTCGGCGCTCTTACTGCCCGCGCGCTCGCCAGGGCCGGCCACACCGTCTATGCCTCGATGCGAGAAACGGAAGGCCGCAACCACCCGCAGGTCGAGGCCGTCGAAGCCTTCTCCAAAGAAAACGGCGTCGAATTGAAGGCCGTCGAACTGGATGTCGCCTCCGATGCCTCCGTCGAAGCCGGCATTGCCAAGGTGATTGCCGCCGAGGGCCATATCGACACGATCGTCCACAATGCCGGTCATATGTCCTTCGGCCCGGCCGAGGCCTTTACGCCAGAGCAATATGCCGAGCTTTTCGATATCAACGTGCTTTCAACCCAGCGCGTGAACCGCGCGGTGCTTCCGCA
Source organism: Rhizobium sp. BK529 (assembly GCF_014194105.1). Lineage (NCBI taxonomy): Bacteria > Pseudomonadati > Pseudomonadota > Alphaproteobacteria > Hyphomicrobiales > Rhizobiaceae > Rhizobium > Rhizobium sp. BK529. The sequence continues at coordinate 131,963 of NZ_JACIAU010000001.1, forward strand.
TCTGCGTAAGCAGGGCAGCGGCTTGGTCGTCTGGGTCTCCTCCTCGAGCACTCGTGGCGGCACGCCTCCCTTCCTCGCTCCCTATTTCGCCGCCAAAGCCGCGATGGACTCGGTTGCGGTCTCCTATGCCAGCGAACTGACGCGCTGGGGTATCGAAACGGCAATCATCGTTCCCGGCGCCTTCACCAAGGGTACAAACCACTTCGCTCATTCCGGTTCGCCTGCCGACACAGCCCGCGCCGCCGAATATAACGAAGGTCCCTACAAGGGCGTGCCGGAACAGGCGCTGAAGGGTCTCGCCGCGCTCGAGCCTGCTGATGCGGATGCCGCTACTGTTGCGACCGCCATCGTCGATGTGGTGAATATGCCTTTCGGCAAACGGCCGTTCCGCACCCATATTGATCCGTCGGAAGACGGCGCAGAAATCGTCAACGGTGTTGCCGATCGTGTCCGTGCCGAACTCTTCCGCCGCATCGGCATCGAGGATCTGCTGAAGCCCGTTGTCAGGAAATAACCGCCTGTCGCAAACTTGTGAACGGTCTCTTCGGTGCGACCCCTTATCATCCGGCTGAGCGCACCTATATCAGCATGGACGGGGCGGACGGCATACACCGCCGGCCCCTGACCTCCACTCCAGGGCCTGCCGCGCCTTTCCTGCGGTGCGACAGGCCTTCAAGTTTCAGACATCAGATCAAGGCTCGTGACGGTTATCCCTCCCATCACGGGCCGCTTTCTTTTGTAAGGGCGCTTGTCAGCGAGCGTTGAGTTTTGCGTCCGCCAGCAGCTTCACCAGCCAGTCGACGAAGACGCGGACCTTGTTACTGAGGTGCCGGTTCGGCGGATAGACGACGTAGAGCGGCAGTGACTCGCGCCTCCATTCCGTCAAGGTCTCCACCAGTTCACCCCTGGCCAGTGGCTCACGCGCCATGAAGATCGGAATCTGGGCGATGCCGAGGCCAGCCAGCGTCGCGGTCATATAGGTGCGGCTGTCGTTGACGGAGACGATATAGCGCGGATTGACCTCGATGATCTCATTGCCCTTGCGGAATTCGAACGGCACCGTGCGATTGTTCTGGGCACGAAAATAGTTGACGGAATAATGTTCCGTTTCCAGCTCTTCGGGCCGCTGGGGCAGGCCGAATTTTTCCACATAAAGCGGCGCGGCGCAGGTGATCATCTCGACCTCAGAGACGCGTCTGGCGATCAGCGACTGATCAGCCGGGGTGCCGGCGCGCAGCGCGCAGTCGACATTTTCGGCAAGGTAATCGACGGTGCGATCGCCGACGCCGAGGTCTATGCGGATATCGGGATAACGCTGGTAGAAATCGCAGAGCGCCGGCACGAGGATGGAGTCGGCGAAGGCGCCGGCCATCTCGACGCGCAGTCGTCCCGTTGGCAGGCTCTGGGAATTCGAAAGGCTGCCGTCCAGCTCTTCCAGTTCTGAAATGATCTGTGCCGCACGTTCGTAATAAAGGGCGCCGTCCGTCGTCACCATCACCCGGCGCGTCGTGCGGTTGAGAAGCTTGGTGCGCAGGTGCGCTTCCAGCCCCTGAATGAGATTGGTCACCGTTGCCTTGGGCATGGCGAGCATGTCGGCGGCGCGGGTGAAATTGCCCGTCTCCACCACGCGGATGAAGACTCGCATTGCCGAGAGCTGATCCATCGGTTCAATTCCGCAGTTTGCGTTGCAACATTGTTCGGGATTTGGAATAGTGTTATCGCGATATCGCTTCTTATTCCCCGATTTGAATAACAATATCTTTTTGGTGCAAAATGCAAGAGGCGGGCGTTGTCCCCTCATGTGCAAAGCAGCGAAGAGATAGAGATGATGGTGCCCGAAATCAAAGACATGGTGCTGGAAAAGGTGGCCGCCGGCCCCGTTTCCGCGCGTGTCTATATGGGCGCCGATTTCGGCAAAGGCCCGCCGATCGTGCTTTATCTGCACGGCGGGGCATTTCTTGATAGCGATCCCAACGGCCATCGCCCGATCGCAGAGAGCCTGGCAAAGGCGGGTGCGATCGTTGTTTCGGCTGACTACAGCACCCTTTCGGGCAATGTCTTTCCGAAGGCGCTCGAAGTTTCCTTCTCGATCCTGTCCTATTTAGCTCTCAAAAAAGCCGGCCTTGGTGACCGCAAGTCGCTGCTTTTCGTCGCCGGTGAAGAGGCGGGTGGCAATATCGCTGCCGGTGTGGCGCTGAAGGCGCGCGATCAGATTCCGGATGCGCTTGACGGCCAGATCCTGATTTCTCCGCTCCTCGATCCTTTCATGGGTACGTCCTCTATCCGCAAGGCGGACAAGATCGGCATGCGCCAGCGCTGGACGGAAGGCTGGAGCCATTATCTGAGCGGCGGCGGCTGCCATCCCTATGCGGCGCCTTGCCTCTGTTCGCGTATATCCGGCGTTGCGCCGGCCCTGATTTTTACGGCGGAGGACGATCCGCTGCATGACGAAACACTCGGTTACGCCGCGCGCCTGAAGAAGGCAGGCGTTGGCGTGCGCCAGCATGTTCTCCCCGCCGGGACAGGCTGGCCTTCCATTTATGGCGGAAAATCTGAGGGAACTTCGACCTGGCAGGACAACGTCAGCCGCCATTTCGGAGATTTCCTTCAGGACGTGAGCGTTCAGCCACAATTGCATTGACGACGAACTGATTTTTACGGCCGTTTGGGCCGCAAGGAGAGTACCAATGACGTCCAAAAATAAGCGCTGGGCCCTTGTGGGCGCCGGCCTCGGTCTTGCTGCGTCTGTTTCCGCCGCAGCCATCTTTTTCGAACTGCCGATGAGCGCAACCGCCACGGCTGCCTCCGAACCTGCGCAGCCGCCGGCCGTGCCGGTGACGGTTGCTGTCGTCGCCAGTCGCGACGTGACGAACTGGGAGAACTTCTCCGGGCGTCTCGAAGCCATAGATCGCGTGCAGATCCGTCCCCGCGTCGGGGGCGCCATCCAGTCCGTGCATTTTCGTGAAGGCGCTTTGGTGAAGCAGGGCGACCTGCTGTTCACCATCGATCCGGCTCCCTATCAGGCGGCTGTCTCGCAGGCGCAGGGTCAGGTCGCTTCGGCCGAAGCCAAGGTCAGCCTGGCACAGACCGAACTCGACCGCGGTCGCCGTCTCTCGGATAATAGAACGATCTCACAGAGCGATCTCGACCAGCGCCAGAGCACGCTGGCTGAAGCCCAGGCAAGCCTGCGTTCGGCGCAGGCAGCCCTCCAGTCGGCGCAGCTCGATCTCGACTACACGCAGGTGCGCGCTCCGGTTTCCGGCCGTATCGGCAAGATCGAGGTTACGGTCGGCAATATTGTCGCGGCTGGTTCGGCTTCGCCCGAGCTGACGACGCTCGTCTCCGTCGATCCGATCTATGCAAGCTTCAATGCGAGCGAAGAGATGGTCACAAAGGCGCTGTCGGAGCTTCCGGCGACGGACGCAGCACTGCCGGCTGTCGAGCAGATCCCGGTTGAAATCGGTACGCTTGCCGATGACGGCACGCCGATCAAGGGCAAGCTGCAGCTCGTCGACAACGAGGTCGATGCGGCCAGCGGCACCATTGCGGTGCGGGCCGTCTTCGACAATCCCGGTGGAAGGCTGATCCCCGGCCAGTTCGTGCGGGTGCGCATGGGCCAGCCGAAGGCCGAGAACAAGATTGTCATCAATGATCGCGCCGTTGGCACCGATCAGGACAAGAAGTTCGTCTTTGTGGTCGACGATCAGAACAAGGTCAATTACCGACAGGTCCGGCTCGGCTCGCTTTTCGATGGTCAGCGCGTGGTCGAAGGCGGCCTCGTGGCCGGCGACAAGATCGTCGTTAATGGGCTGCAGCGCATTCGTCCGGGCGCAGTCGTTGCGCCCCAGATGGAAGAGAAGGTCGCGACCGCTCAGTAAATATGCAGCCTCCTTCCTCTGGGGAGGAGGCAGCTAACCCAACATGAAATGACCTGCCGGCGAGCCCTTAAGCCACCGGAGAGGGACTTTGCATCCATGTTCACCCCGGAGAGGGCTCTAAAATGAACATATCCAGATTCTTTGTCGACCGCCCGGTGTTTGCCGGTGTTCTTTCGGTCCTCATTGTGGTCGCCGGCCTCATCGGCCTCCGGGCGCTGCCGATTTCGGAATATCCCGAGGTCGTGCCGCCGTCGATCGTCGTGCGCGCCACTTATCCCGGCGCAAACCCGTCCGTCATTGCCGAGACGGTGGCGACACCGCTCGAAGAGCAGATCAACGGCGTCGAAGGCATGCTTTACATGGCGAGCCAGGCGACATCGGACGGCGTTTTGAACGTCACAGTCACTTTCAAGCTCGGAACCGACCCGGATAAGGCGCAGCAACTCGTGCAGAACCGCGTGTCGCAGGCAGAACCCCGCCTGCCAGCGGAAGTGCGCGCGCTCGGCATTACCACGGTCAAGAGCTCGCCGGACTTCATCATGGTTGTCAACCTCGTCTCCGACGGAGACAGCCATGACATCACCTATCTGCGCAATTACGCGACGCTGAACGTCAAGGACAGGCTCGCCCGCATTGCCGGTGTCGGCCAGGTGCAGGTCTTCGGCGCCGGCGACTATTCGATGCGCGTGTGGATCGATCCGCAGAAGGCTGCCGAGCATAACCTTGCCGCAAGCGACATCAGCAACGCGATCAGTTCGCAGAACGTTCAGGCGGCGGCCGGCATTATCGGTGCCTCGCCAAGCCAACCGGGCGTCGATCTGCAGCTCAACGTGAACGCCCAGGGCCGTCTGCGTACGCCTGAGGAATTCGGCAACATCATCGTCAAGACGGGCGCCAATGGCGAGATCACCCGTCTGCGCGACGTTGCGCGGATCGAACTCGGTGCGGCCGACTATACGCTGCGCTCGCTGCTCGACGGCAAGCCGGCGGTCGCTGTCGCCGTTCTACAGGCGCCGGGCTCCAACGCCATCGAGATTGCCGACAATGTGCGCGCGACCATGGACGAGCTGCAGCAGGCCATGCCGACAGGCGTGAAATACGAGATCGTCTACGATACGACGAAGTTCGTTCGCGCCTCGATCGAGAAGGTCATCGACACGCTGCTCGAAGCCATCGCTCTCGTCGTTCTCGTCGTCATCCTGTTCCTGCAGACATGGCGTGCCTCGATCATTCCGCTGATCGCCGTTCCGGTATCGATCATCGGTACGTTCGCGGTCATGTATATGTTCGGCTTCTCGATCAACGCGCTCAGCCTGTTCGGCCTGGTGCTGGCGATCGGTATCGTCGTGGACGACGCGATCGTCGTCGTCGAAAACGTCGAACGCAACATCGAGGCGGGACTCAATCCGCGTCAGGCGACCTACAAGGCCATGAAGGAAGTGTCAGGTCCGATCATCGCGATCGCGCTGGTGCTTGTCGCGGTCTTCGTGCCGCTCGCCTTCATCTCCGGCCTGTCGGGTCAGTTCTATCGGCAGTTCGCGCTGACGATCGCGATCTCGACCGTCATCTCGGCCTTCAACTCGCTGACGCTGTCTCCGGCACTTGCCGCCCTTCTTCTAAAGGGCCATCACGCTCCGAAGGACTGGCTGACGCGGTTCATGGATGCGATCTTCGGTTGGTTCTTCCGTGGTTTCAACCGCGCCTTCGGTGCCGGTTCGAACGCCTACGGAAAGGGCGTCGGCGGTCTCGTCTCGCGCAAGAGCATCGTCATGGTGATCTATCTTGCGCTTGTCGGTGCGACCTACAGCATCTTCAATACGGTTCCCGGCGGTTTCGTGCCGTCGCAGGACAAGCAGTATCTGATCGGCTTCGCCCAGCTGCCGGATGCCGCAAGTCTCGACCGTACGGAAGACGTCATCAAGCGCATGACCGATATCGCCCTAAAGCAGCCGGGCGTTGCCAACGCGATTGCCTTCCCGGGCCTGTCGATCAACGGCTTCACCAACTCGTCGAATGCCGGCATCGTCTTTGTGACGCTGAAGGATTTCGAGGAGCGCAAGACGCCTGATCTTTCGGGCGGGGCGATTGCCATGGCCCTGAACCAGAAGTTCGGTGCCATTCAGGATGCCTTCATCGCCATGTTCCCGCCGCCGCCGGTCAATGGTCTCGGCACGACGGGTGGTTTCAAGCTGCAGATCGAGGACCGTGCGGGCCTCGGTAACCAGGCGCTCGACGAAGCCACCAAGGCGGTGCTTGCCAAGGCCTATCAGACGCCTGAACTTGCCGGGCTGTTCTCCAGCTTCCAGATCAACGTGCCGCAGCTTTATGCCGACCTCGACCGTGCCAAGGCCGAGCAGCTTGGAGTCTCCGTCACCGACGTCTTCCAGACGCTGCAGATCTACCTCGGTTCGCTTTATGTGAACGACTTCAACGCCTTCGGCCGCACGTACAGCGTCCGTGTGCAAGCCGATGCCAAGTTCCGTGCCCAGCCGGAAGATATCGGCCAGTTGAAGGTTCGCTCGGCATCGGGCCAGATGATCCCGCTTGCGGCTCTCCTGAAGGTGGATGCCAGCACCGGTCCGGAACGTGCTAACCGTTATAACGGCTTCCTCGCTGCCGATATCAACGGCGGTCCAGCACCGGGTTTCTCGTCCGGCCAGGCTCAGGCTGCGATCGAGAAGATCCTGCACGAGACGCTGCCAGCTGGTATCGACTTCGAGTGGACGGACCTGACCTACCAGCAGATCCTTGCCGGTAACTCCAGCGTCGTCGTCTTCCCGCTGGCGCTGTTGCTGGTCTTCCTGGTGCTCGCTGCGCAGTACGAAAGTCTGACGTTGCCGCTGGCGATCATCATGATCGTGCCAATGGGTGTTCTGGCCGCCTTGACCGGCGTCTGGCTCACCGGTGGCGACAATAACATCTTCACGCAGATCGGCCTCGTCGTCCTTGTCGGTCTATCGGCCAAGAACGCGATCCTGATCGTGGAATTTGCCCGCGAACTGGAGTTCGAAGGCAGGACGCCGCGTGAAGCCGCGATCGAGGCCAGCCGCCTGCGTCTGCGTCCGATCCTGATGACGTCGATGGCCTTCATCATGGGCGTCGTGCCGCTCGTCACCTCGACTGGTGCCGGTTCGGAAATGCGTGCGGCGATGGGTGTCGCAGTGTTCTCGGGCATGATTGGCGTCACCTTCTTCGGTATCTTCATGACGCCGGTATTCTACGTGCTCCTGCGCCGGATGACGGGCAATCGTCCGCTCATCCAGCACAACGACAATCATCCGCAGGACGAAGACGACCATATGAAGGTCGCTGCGGAGTAACCTCTCCTTTGTCGGGTAAATCGGGCGGGAACCTCGGTTCTCGCCCGTTTCGTTTTGGGCATGCCACAAAATTGCGTTACGTCCATCAAAATAGTTGCATGCTGAGGTGAGGGGGGTATCAAGGGCAGGCAACACAGTTCGGGAGGGCTGGGTGACACACGCATCAAAAGATAACGGGAAGCGCAGGATCGCTTTCCTCGGCACCGGCCTCATGGGAGCGCCGATGGTGCGGCGTCTGCTTACCGCAGGCTTTTCCGTCACCGTCTGGAACCGTGATCGCACCAAGGCCGAAGCTCTTTCGGGTGAGGGCGCCAAGGTCGCTTCTTCGCCCGCCGAAGCCGCTGCTGCAGCCGACATTGTCATCTCCATGCTGACCAATGCTCAGGCCGTAGGTCAGGTGCTGTTCGACATGGGCACCGTCGAGGCCATGAGACCGGGCGCTGTCGTCATAGACATGAGCTCTATCGCGCCGCCTTTTGCGCGCGAGCATGCCGAGAAACTGGCTGAGCGCGACATACGTCATATCGATGCGCCGGTTTCCGGTGGCGTGGTCGGTGCTTCGGCCGGGACGCTTGCCATCATGGCAGGCGGGGACGCTGGCGCTATCGCCGAACTGGCCGATGTCTTCGCGCCTATGGGGCGTGTTACCCATGTCGGACCGAGCGGGTCGGGGCAGCTTGCCAAGCTCGCCAACCAGCAGATCGTTGCCGTGACGATCGGTGCCGTCGCCGAAGCGATGATGTTGATCGAGGCGGGCGGCGGTTCCCCTGCCGCCTTCCGGGATGCCGTGCGTGGCGGCTTTGCCGATAGCCGCATTCTGGAGATTCACGGCAAGCGCATGATCGACCGGCAGTTCGCACCGGGTGGTTCCTCTGCTAACCAACTGAAGGACCTCGACGCCGTCATGGCGACGGCGAAGGCTTTGTCCCTCACGCTGCCGCTGACGGAAGCGGTGCACGCGGAGTTCACGGAATTTGTTGCCAAAGGCAATGGCGAGACGGATCACAGCGCCTTACTGCTCCATCTCGAAGACAGGAATGCCCGACCGGGAGGAAAGAAATGACTGACAGCAAGACCGCCAAGCGCCGCCTGCGTTCGCAGGACTGGTTCGATAACCCCGACCATATCGACATGACGGCGCTCTATCTGGAGCGCTTCATGAACTATGGGGTGACGCCGGAGGAGTTGCGGTCCGGTAAGCCGATCATCGGCATCGCCCAGAGCGGCAGCGACCTGACGCCCTGCAACCGTGTCCACCTCGAGCTGGCCAAGCGTGTTCGTGACGGCATCCGCGATGCGGGCGGCATTGCGATCGAATTTCCGACCCATCCGATCTTCGAAAATTGCAAACGTCCGACGGCTGCACTCGACCGCAATCTTGCCTATCTCGGCCTCGTCGAAATCCTCTACGGCTATCCGCTCGACGGCGTCGTGCTGACGACGGGCTGCGACAAGACCACGCCTTCGGCGATCATGGCAGCGTCGACGGTTGATATTCCCGCGATTGTTCTCTCGGGCGGGCCTATGCTCGACGGCTGGCACGAGGGCAAGCTCGCCGGCTCCGGCATGGCGATCTGGCAGTCGCGCCGCAAGCTGGCGGCTGGCGAGATAGATGAAGAGGAGTTCCTACAGACGGCGATGGATTCGGCACCTTCCGTCGGCCATTGCAACACGATGGGTACGGCCTCGACCATGAATGCTCTCGCCGAGGCGCTGGGTCTGTCGCTGACGGGCTGCGGCAATATCCCGGCTGCCTATCGCGAGCGCGGCCAGATGGCTTATCGGACAGGTCGCCGCGCCGTCGAGATCGTATTCGAAGACCTCAAGCCGTCTGATATCCTGACGCGCGAAGCCTTCCTCAATGCCATCAAGACCAATTCTGCCATCGGCGGATCGACCAACGCCCAGCCGCACCTCGCCGCCATGGCGAAACATGCGGGTGTCGAGCTCTATCCTGAAGACTGGCAGGTGCATGGGTTCGACATTCCGCTGCTGGCAAACGTACAGCCGGCGGGTGCCTATCTCGGCGAGAAGTTTCATCGTGCCGGGGGCACGCCTGCTGTCATGTGGGAATTGCTGCAGGCCGGCAAGCTCGACGGTGACTGTCGCACCGTCACGGGCAAGAGCATGGCCGAGAATCTCAAAGGACGCGAGGCGCGCGATCGCGATGTCATCAAGCCCTATAACGAGCCTTTGAAGGAACGCGCCGGCTTCCTCGTTCTCAAGGGCAATCTCTTCGATTTCGCCATTATGAAGATGAGCGTCGTATCTGAAGATTTCCGCAAGCGTTACCTGCAGGAGCCCGGCCGCGAGGGCGTGTTCGAAGGCAAGGCTGTCGTCTTCGATGGCTCCGAAGATTACCATAGGCGCATCAACGATCCGGAGCTTGGTATCGACGAAAACACGATCCTCGCCATCCGCGGCGCCGGTCCGCTTGGCTGGCCGGGCTCGGCGGAAGTCGTCAACATGCAGCCGCCGGATCATATTCTGAAGCGCGGCATCAAGAGCTTGCCGACGATCGGTGACGGGCGGCAGTCCGGCACTTCCGACAGTCCCTCGATCCTCAACGCCTCGCCGGAAAGTGCAGCAGGCGGTGGCTTGGCCTGGCTCAGGACCGGTGACATCATTCGCATCGATTTCAACGAGGGTCGTTGCGATATGCTGGTCGATGAGGCCGAAATCGCCCGGCGCAAGAGCGACGGAATCCCGCCGGTGCCAGCCGATGCGACGCCGTGGCAGCGCATCTACCGCAATACGGTGACGCAGCTTTCGGACGGGGCGGTCATTGAGGGCGCGATTGACTTCCGGCAGATTGCTAAGAATCCGCCACGACACAATCACTGATTGAAATAATTCTCCGGCTAAAACGATGCTGGTCAAAAAGGAGGCGGTCGTAACGAACAGTTCACCTAGTAACTAGTTCGATACTTACGAAAAGGCTTCATTAATGAGGGCTTGCGACTATATTGTCAATTTCTGCAGGTTTCGAAGGCTGAGACCAATTGCCCGAGAATAAACCAACGCGATCAGAGCGAGAGTTCCAGGATCTTCTACGGCGACTGGAATTGGCGCTTGATGCTTCGCAAATTGGTGTGTGGGAGCACAGCATCAACAAAGATGCTATTCTCTGGGATGCGCAAATGCACCGCCTCTATTGTACAGGCCTGGTAGACAGAGCTGTGCCGACGTGGGTCTGGACGAATGCCTTACATCCCGAGGACAGGGAACGGGCCGAGCAGGACTTCGAGCGAGCGGTCGCCACCCGCGGTGCCTATAATTCCCAGTTTCGCATCATCCTGCCGAGTGGAGAGATCCGGCATTTAAGGTCGCGAGCGCATTTCTATGTCAATGAGGAGGGCGCTCCGTCCTTCATTGGTGCCGAATGGGACGTGACGTCCGATGTGCTGCTCAATGCCGAGCTCGGCAAGCAGAAGATGATGGCCGAGGCCCGGGCGCTGGCGCTCGAGGAAAGCAATGCCCGGATCGAGCATGTAGCCGACCATGACTATCTGACCGGCATGCCGAACCGACGTTTGCTGGATAAGCGGCTTGTCGAGCTGTCAATGGACAAAAGCGTGTCCACGCTTGCTGTACTGCATCTCGATCTCGACCAGTTCAAACAGATCAATGACCGCCATGGTCACGCGGCTGGTGATGCCGTGTTGCGCGTGGCATCACTGAGAATTGCTGCCGCCGTTCCTGCAAATGGCATGGCTGCGCGTGTCGGCGGCGACGAATTCGTCATCGTGCTGATCAACTTCGCCGGCCTCGGCGAGCTGCAGGCGATCGTCGAGGATGTTCAGCGTCGATTGCGGAAGAAAATCCGTTTCGGACAGGAGATGCTGCAGTCTGGTGCGTCGATCGGCGTATCCTGGAGCAGCGACAGGCGGGCGCGCAATCTGCTCGCCGAATCCGATTTGGCGCTCTATCAGGCGAAAAAGCTCGGCCGTAACCGCATCGAATTCTTCAGCCGGCAGCTGCAGGAAGACCTGCGCGGCAAGCGCCGCCTCGCCGAGGAACTCGCCCAAGCCTTGGAGCAGGGTCAGGTTGTTCCCTACTATCAGGTTCAGCTCGATGCGCGCACCCGAGAGATTACGGGACTGGAAGCGCTGGCACGCTGGAACCATCCGGAAAAGGGTGTACTTACGCCGGGTGTCTTCCTACGCATTGCCGACGAGTACGGGCTTTCTGCGGAGATCGATGCCGTGGTTCTGCAGCGCGCGCTCGAAGATCGCCTCGCCTGGCAGGCGATGGGGTGCAGCGTGCCGCGTATCGCTGTTAATATCTCGCCTGCGCGTCTTGCCGATCCAGCTTTGCTGGACAAACTTCGTCGGCTTGCCATTCCGCCGAGAGCCATCGTCTTCGAGCTGGTGGAAACGATCTTTCTCGACGACTGCGATGAGAAGTTCCTCGCCAATATCGACCTTATCAAGCAGATGGGCATCGATATCGAGATCGATGATTTCGGTTCCGGTCATGCCTCGCTCATTGGTCTCGTGCGACTGAAACCGAAGCGGTTGAAGATCGACCGTCAGCTCGTCACCGATGTTGTGGAATCGGCAGAGCAGAGACGTGTGGTCGGATCGATCGTTGAGATCGCCAAGGCTCTTGGTGTGGAAGTGATTGCCGAAGGAGTGGAGACCGAAGCCCACGCCGTAACGCTCACATGGCTGGGCTGCGACAGTTTGCAGGGCTTTGCGCTTGGCTATCCTTCTAGCGCTGCCGATATTGGACGCCTTCTTGCATCAACTGGCCACGGCAAATCGCGAAGTGTGGCCGGCTGATGTTGAGCCGATGCGGGGATTTCGATCAGTCCAATGAGTAATTATTTTGGGCTAGCATTGGCGCACTGAGACGGCACGCCTTGGGTGCGTGCCGTATTTTTCAGGCAGTGCGGAAGCGGCCCCGAATCTGGCTCATGTAGAAGTCACCAGGAGACGCTGCTGCGGTTAATCCGACGACGATGCCCTCAGGGACATCTTCGTAATGACGGCGTTGGCCGTTGGTCAAATAGAGCGTGAGGTGTCGAGTCTCGCGCTTGTAATCAATCGCCTCGATAAGTTTGGACTGCAGTCTAGTTTCCATGCGGTGCTCCCCGATGTGTTTCGCGCGAGAGAGGTGGCTGCTGGATCCGACGAGCGGCTCAAGACAGCGTCAAAGCTAATCCCTGGCCGATTCAAGTCAAGGATCGAAAGAGCTTGGCCGTAGCTATTTTGAGTTAAATGCGTCTGAAGTTTGACGCGCTAAATTAGGCCGGGCCTATCGTGAAGATGAGGTGCCTCAACTCGTTGCCGGCGACAGATCATAAGGCGCGGCGCCAGAAGATGAGTTCAGGCACTTGCCAGGAGGGGTCTGGCGCGGGCAGCCAGGTCTTTGGCGAAAAATAATCCTTCGTGCGACGCTGCTGGGCAGACGTTTCTTGCAGCAGCAATGTGAAGTTGAAGCTGCCGCGACGCGAGTATTCCTGGCTGAAATTGATGAGGGCCCCGAAACCTTCTTCCTTCATGTCCTTGAGATTGCGGATTGCCGAGAGCGCTTCATGGAAATCCAGCCACGCCGGTTGTGTCAGCATGGTCTCGAAAATGCGCAACACACTGGGATCAAGCTGCCCGTTGCTGTCGGTCGCAGGATCGACCAGCTTCACGCGCATGCTTGTAATTGCGCCTCTGCCATTGCCGCGCACGACGAGGAAGAGCGAGCTGACGATATGCTCTTTCTCCTTCTTGTAGATATGTTCGAAGGAGCACTCGAACGTGTCGGAATTGAAGGCAGTTTCTGCCCATTCGCTCATTTCGACGCCGGCAGAGCGCAGCGCTTCGCACATGGCTGGGCCGGAAATGCGCCAGGTGCGCAAGAAGACGCTCGCGAGAGCCGGTTGCGGCTGCGCGAACATGCGCGGCGGGATCCTGATACTCAAGGGCTCGGTGCGCCGGAAGATTTTAGGCGGTGGCGGCGGTGGCGGCGCCGGTGCTGGAAAAAGCTCTACGCCAAAGTAATGGGCCAGCGATTTCAGGTGGCGCATATCATTCGACAGCAGCACTGTAGCGGCGACGATCGAAAAGGACAGAATGATCAGCAACCACATGACGGCGCGGCCCTTTCGCGGCTGCGGCGCCAGTTTCATGTTCTGATCGGACGATTGCATCGTCAGTTCGCGAGACCTCCGACAGTAGAAGTCATCATTTATAAGGCTCGCACCGATGTGGCAATCGATCTCGGCCGAAGCATGGCATGATCGATTTAGGGTCGCTTCGACGAGGATATCGCGGCGCGTTTAAGCCGCGATACGGCGATACTGTTTTCTTATCCGGTCGATATAGTACTGGCCTGGTGAAGGTGCGGTCACCATGGTCTCGACATCGGCGGCCGGCACGCCTTCGAACAGCCGCTCTTCGCCGTTGCGGAAGCAGATGCGCAACCGCCCGTCTTCCTGGCTGAAATAAACGTTCTGGATGATCCGGGATTTGACTGGAACTTCGTGCATTATTTTCTGGCCCTGTTTTGTTTTGGGGCACCTTAGAAGTAAGGATGCGAAGATACCGTCAAGACGTATGGTAAAGATTGTTTTCTACCCGAATAGCGACAGTCTAAAATATCGGCTTTCAATAAAATTGTACGGATCGGCTTAAAAGGCCTGCAAATAACCGGCGTGTAGAGTGCCCTCATGAAAGCGGCCGGGCATGGACAGATGCGACCGGCGCTGCGGCCAGGCAGAAATCGCCGGCCGACTGGAAAATGGGGACTTCAGGATGAGCAGACTTCTTCTCGCCGCCACGCTCGCAATCACTGTATCGGCTGCAAGCCAGCCGGCTTTTGCCTTCGGTCCGGGCGGCTTTGGCCGTGACCTCATGTACACGTCGGCCATCGGCCATCTGCCCGAGGAGCCGCTGACGACGAGCGCCGGCTTCGTCCGCCCGAACGTGCCCTTTGCCTTGCGCGCTCCGGCACAGGTCGGAAGCGATGGATATGCGCTGAAGGCCTATTCGCACCAGCTGACCATCGCCGTCGGGTTCGTTTTTGGCAGCGTTCTCAACCAAGCTGTCCAGACCTTCGGGACTGCCGAAGCGTTGGGTCCGTTTCTGCGCTAACGGCCAGATATTATGCTGCCGTCTTTCCACCTGCGCTCGCCGGAAGCATCTTGCGGGCGCAGTAATTTTCTTGAGATTGCAATTACATTGTTTCATGGTAGTGCGAGGTCGAAGTTCTTTTGCATTGCATTTCAAAACGACGACACACATCGTTCAAGCCGTGAACGCGAGTTCATCATGACCGGTCTGAGCGCACGAGCAATCGACTTGACGATTGCTTTGCGCATCGCGGAATGGACTTGCGGATTTCAATCTGGGAAGGTTGTATGAATTCGGAATTTGCCGTTCGTTCCATGCGGCCCGGTGAACTGGAGCTTGCACTGGAATGGGCACGTCAAGAGGGCTGGAACCCCGGCCTCGACGATGCGATCGCATTCCACGAAGCCGATCCTTCCGGATTTTTCGTTGGCGTCATCGGTGAGGTGCCGGTCGGCTCGATTTCGGTCGTCAAATATGGCGACACCTTTGCGTTCCTCGGTCTTTACATCGTGCACCCCGATTTCCGTGGCCAGGGTTTTGGCAAGGCGATCTGGAACGCCGGCATCGCGTCGGCGGGAGACCGTACGATCGGTCTCGATGGTGTTGCCGCTCAGCAGGAAGCCTATCGCAAAGCCGGCTTCGAGGTGGCTTATAAGACGATCCGTTATGGTGGTGTGCCGACATCGGTGCCGCAATCGTCGCTCGTCGCGCAGCCGGTTCTGGATACGCGTCTCGAAGGCCTGCTCCGATACGATAGCGGAATTTTCCCAGAGCCCCGTGCGGCTTTCCTTGCCGCCTGGTGTACCGGCCGCAAGGGGCGCAGTTCGGTCGTCGTGCGCAAGAGCGGCAAGATTCGCGGTTACGGCACGATCCGCCGCTGTTACGAGGGCTACAAGATCGGCCCGCTTTTCGCTGGGGACGCGGACAGCGCTGCCGCCCTTCTGGCTGGCCTCATTCCTCAGGCACACGGCGCGTCGATCTATATCGATATCCCCGCCGCCAATGCCGAGGCGATTGCGCTGGCAGAAAGTGTGGGGCTCGAGCCGGTCATGGAGACCGCGCGCATGTATCGCGGTCCGGCGCCGGAAATCCCGCTGAAGAGCGTCTATGGCGTGACGACGCTGGAGCTTGGTTAGTCGACAGGTGACGCCGGCACGGTGAGCGCGGCAGTCTTCGGGCGTCCCCTTTCTGCGATGGCGATGCCACCGAGCGCGAGCACCAGCGCAATCATATGGAAAAGCTGCAGCCTTTCACCGAGCAGTGCGACGGAAAGCAGCGTGCCGAAAACCGGTACGAGGTTGATGAACAGGCCGGCGCGATTGGCACCGATTTCTTCGACGCCTTTGATATAGAGTATCTGCGCCAACAGCGAGGCGAAGATAGCCGTGTAGAAGGCAATCAGCCAGCCTTCTTGATCAGGCCATCGGGCCGCGCCGCTAGAGGCTTCCCACAACAAAAGGGGCAGGGCGGTGAGGGCAGCGCCGAGGGCGGGGATCGCCATTAAAGTGCGCCAGTCGACGACGGGCTTCCAACGTAGGAAGATCGTATAGACGGCATAGGCTGCGACAGCGATCAGCATCAGCGCATCGCCGCGGTTGAGGCTCAGTTGCAGCAGGGTGGCGAGATCGCCATGGGCCGCCGTCAGTGCAACACCGACAAGCGTCATGCCAAAACCGACGACCTGGGCCAGCGAAACGCCGGTTCGGAAAAAGAGGAAATTCAGCAGGAAGATCAGCATGGGGATGCCGGCTTGCTCGATCGCGACATTGATCGCTGTCGTGTACTGCACGGCTGAATAGAGCATGGCGTTGAAGGTGGTGTAGCCGATCACGCCATAGAAGAGGAGAAGGGGCAGGTTCTTGCGCGCCACCGGCCAGTCTTTCTTCAGTTGCGGCAGCGAGACGGCGGCGATCAGCACGATGGCCAGGAACCAGCGCAGGAAGGTCAGCATCATCGGGCTGACATGGCCAAGCGCAAGCTTGCCCGCGACGGCATTGCCGCCCCAGCAGAGAGTAGCAATGACAAGGCAGATATAGGCTGTGGCTTGCAAGGGCGATCTTCCCGTCTTTGTCATCTCTGGCAGGCTTTATGGTCGGGCTTAGCCTGCCGGCGGCTGATTTGTCACGTAAAAAGCCGAATCTGCTGTGACAACAGGGTCGCTTTCCCGAAAACAAAGCTTTATAGATGCGCGGGTTTGAGCAGGTGTGCGGTTCTCCGCCGGTAACAGGAAGAGTTTGATGACGAACGTAGTCGTGGTCGGTTCGCAATGGGGTGACGAAGGCAAGGGCAAGATTGTCGATTGGCTTTCGGAGCGTGCGGATATCGTCGTGCGCTATCAGGGCGGACACAATGCCGGCCATACGCTCGTCATCGACGGTACGAGCTATAAGCTCTCGCTGCTGCCATCAGGCGTGGTCCGCCCCGGCAAGATGGCCGTCATCGGCAATGGTGTCGTCGTCGATCCGCATGCGCTGATCGCCGAGATCGGCCGGCTGGAAGCACAAGGCGTGAAGGTCACACCTGAGAACCTGCGCATCGCCGACAATGCCACCCTCATCCTCTCCCTGCACCGCGAGCTCGATGCCTATCGCGAGGACGCAGCCTCCAACAGCGGCACCAAGATCGGCACGACGCGGCGCGGCATCGGCCCGGCCTATGAAGACAAGGTCGGCCGCCGCGCCATCCGCGTCATGGACCTCGCAGACCTCGAAGCCCTGCCGGGCAAGGTCGATCGTATCCTGACCCATCACAACGCACTTCGCCGCGGTCTCGGCGTTGCCGAAGTCAGCCATCAGACGATCATGGACGAACTGACCTCGATCGCTGACCGCGTGCTGCCCTTCCGCGATACCGTGTGGCTTTTCCTCGACAAGCAGCGCCGCAAGGGCGCCCGCATCCTTTTCGAAGGGGCGCAGGGCAGCCTCCTCGATATCGATCACGGCACCTATCCCTTCGTGACTTCCTCCAACACGGTGGCCGGTCAGGCCGCCGCGGGTTCGGGCATGGGTCCGGGTTCGCTCGGCTATATTCTCGGCATCACCAAGGCCTATACGACGCGCGTCGGCGAAGGTCCGTTCCCGACCGAACTGACGGATGAGATCGGCCAGTTCCTCGGTGAAAAGGGACACGAATTCGGTACCGTCACGGGCCGTAAGCGCCGCTGCGGCTGGTTTGACGCTGCACTCGTGCGCCAGTCGGTCGCCACCAATGGCATCAGCGGCATTGCGCTCACCAAGCTCGACGTGCTCGACGGTCTCGATGAACTGAAAATCTGCGTCGGCTACATGCTCGACGGCGAGCAGATCGACCATCTTCCGGCAAGCCAGGCGGCGCAGGCTCGTGTCGAGCCGCTCTACGTCACGCTGGAAGGTTGGAAGGAATCGACGGTTGGCGCCCGCAGCTGGGCAGATCTGCCGGCCCAGGCGATTAAATATGTTCGTCAGGTCGAAGAGCTGATCGGCGCGCCTGTCGCGCTTCTCTCGACGAGCCCTGAGCGTGACGACACCATACTTGTGACTGATCCGTTTGAGGATTAATGTCGCGGGTCACCTAGCGTGAGTGTTCGGGAGTGAGCCGGACTTCTTGAGAAAGTACTGATGGCGGATTTTATTGCAGTTATTCGGCGGGCAGTCGACGGCCTGTCTGAAAATACCCCTGAGATGCGGGTGAAGGTCTACGAGCGTGCGCGAGGCGCTGTGCAGCGGCAGCTCGAGAACATGAAACCGCGTCCGCCGGAAGCTATGCTGCAACGCCAGCTTGATAAGCTTGAAGCCGCAATCCGTGAAGTCGAGGGCGAACATGCCGAGGCCATCGTTGTCGAGGAGTCGGCCGCAGCCGCCCCGGAGTCCGAGGTCCATCAAGAGGCCCCTCTAGAGCACGAGCCGATAGCCGAGGCAACGCCTGTCGCAGAGGCTCCCATCTACGAGAGCCGCGAGCAGCAAGAAACGGAACAGCCAGCCCGCGAGGAGCCTGCCGAGCCGGAAGAGGTCGCTCATGCGGCCGCTTCAGCCGAAGAGGTGGTGCCCGAGCATGCCGAGTGGCATCCGCCTCATGAGGAAGAGGCGCCTGCAGAGGAGTGGCATGCGCCGGAGCAGGCAGACGTTCATGCCGAGCCCGGGCGTTTTGCTGAGCCTCTGGAAGAGCATTATCCGGAAGAACGGCAGCCTGAAGAGGTTGCAGCCGAGCCGGTAGCCGAAACCATTCATGAAGTGGAAGAAGTGCTTCAGCACGAAGAGGCTCACCAGCCGGTTTCGCGCGGCATGGAGCATGCGTCGAACCGACTCGTGGAGCCGATGGCTGATTTCGCGCCGCAGCCGCAAGTCGAAGAATTCGTCGAGCACGCACGCGAAGAACCGCTTGCTGCGGATGCGGCGGCGCACTTCGATCGCATGTGGTCCGAGCCAGCGACCGAAACGCCGGCCCCTGCACCGCAGGAAGCCGAGACCGAATGGGCACGCGAAGAGCTTCACTCGTACGCCGAGGCTACGCCAGTCGTTCCCGCCGATGCTTCGGCGCGCGCATTCGAAGAGGTCATCTCGACACTCGGAAACAGCGCTTCGCCGGTCGTCATGCCGACTGCCAAGGAGAATTTCTCGTGGGAAGCGGCAGCTTTCGATGACCTGCCGCCGATCGAAGCGGGCACCGGCAAGAAGACGCCTGCTTCCGCACATTTCGACGACGTCGATATCTTTGCGGAAGTGCACGGCGGCAATGGTTCCGGCTCTGCGACCCCCGCACCGGCCGCTCCAAGCGAAGGCTGGCGCGAGGCGCGTGCGCTGCGCGGCTATGACCGCCGTAATGCCGTCACCGCTGACGATGACGACGGCAACCCGCCGATGGATCTGGACCAGATCGTCGCTTCCAAGCTGCATGGCAAGAGCTTCCGCATGGAACCGAAGCGCCGCCGCTTCGGCATCGGCACGATTCTGGCGATCCTCGTCACGCTGGGCATTATCACCGGCGGCGCCTACGCCGGCTGGATGAACCGCGAGGCGGTGAAGGAGATGGTCGACGGCCTCGTCAGTTCCGCACCGTCACAGGCTGCGCGCAGTGAGACAGCGGTCACACCGGCGACAACCCCGTCGACGCAGCAGAGCAGTACGCCGGCCACGACACCGCCGGCAAATCAGAATGCTGGAGCGCAGCCGGCGCGACCCAACCAGGAGGTTGCGTCACTAGACGGCTCGGCCGCCAATACCAAGTTCACCCAGCGGTTGCTCGCCGATGGGACAGAAGTCGATAACGGCGCGGCGCCAGTGCCGGGCACGCCCACGGCGGAAGGCAAGTCGGTTGCCGAGCAGAATGTCGCTGCAGCCGATACAAGCGCGCCGACTGTCCAGTCCGATGCCGCGCCTGCCGAAAATCTGACGCCGAACGGTCCGGCGGCCGCACCGGCGCAGGTTCCGCCCGTCGGCGCCACGGAAAAGATGTTCCTCTACGAAGAGCGGATCGGCGAAAGCTCGCCAACGGCAATCGAGGGATCGGTCGTCTGGACCGTACAGCATGAGGCCGGACAGGGCGGTCGCCAGGAAGCCACCGTGCAGGGTAACGTTACTGTACCGGAGCGCAATCTTTCGGCTCTCCTGACCTTCAAGCGCAATTCTGATCCATCGCTGCCGGCAAGCCATCTGGTCGAAATCGTCTTCTCCGTTCCGCCGAATTTCGAGGGCGGCAGCATCGACAGCGTTCAGCGCATCTCGATGAAGCGTACGGAGCAGGATCGCGGTGATCCGCTGATTGCGGTACCGGCCAAGATTACCGACGATTTCCACATGATCGCGCTCAACGATTATCCGGATGCGCGCAAGGCCAATCTGGACCTGCTTGGCAATCGCGATTGGATCGACATTCCGATCACCTACCGCAACGGGCGACGGGCGCTCCTGACCCTGCAGAAGGGCGCCACGGGAAGCAATGCCTTCAATACGGCGATCAAGGAATGGACTGCGCTCGGGGACCTTTCGACCAGCCAGTAATGCCGGTGCTTCCGGAAACGTATAAAACAAAAAGGCGGGCCACAAGAACCCGCCTTTTTCATATCATCTAGACATAACCGTCTTACGCGGTCGCTTCGACCACGCGCACGGCCTTGGCACGCTCCAGCGCCTCCTTGCGGACCGCATCCTGCACCTTTTCAAAGGCGCGGACTTCGATCTGGCGGACACGCTCACGGCTGATGTCGAACTCGGCCGAAAGGTCTTCAAGCGTTACCGGATCTTCAGCAAGGCGGCGAGCCTCGAAGATGCGGCGTTCGCGATCATTCAGCACACTCATGGCCTTGGCCAACATACGGCGGCGGGTATCGAGCTCGTCCTGCTCGATCAGCACATCTTCCTGGCTGTCGTGGTCGTCCACCAGCCAATCCTGCCACTGGCCGCTGTCGCCCTCGGAAGCCTTGATAGGAGCGTTCAGCGAAGCGTCGCCAGAGAGGCGGCGGTTCATCGAAACGACTTCTTCCTCTGAGACGTTTAACTTGGTGGCGATCTCGGTCACATGCTCGGGCTTCAGATCGCCGTCATCAATGGCCTGGATGCGGCCCTTCAGGCGACGCAGGTTGAAGAACAGGCGCTTCTGGTTGGCGGTCGTACCCATCTTCACGAGAGACCACGAGCGCAGGATGTATTCCTGGATCGAGGCCTTGATCCACCACATTGCATAGGTGGCGAGGCGGAAACCACGTTCCGGATCGAACTTCTTGACAGCCTGCATGAGGCCGACATTGCCTTCAGACACGACTTCGCCGATCGGCAGGCCGTAGCCGCGATAGCCCATTGCGATCTTCGCAACGAGGCGAAGATGGCTGGTGACGAGCCTGTGTGCGGCATCGCGGTCGCCGTGCTCGGAGTAACGCTTGGCGAGCATGTACTCTTCCTGCGGCTCCAGCATCGGGAATTTACGAATTTCGTCGAGGTAACGATTGAGACCGGCTTCGCCGGCGGTTATGGACGGCAAGGTATTTCGGGCCATAATGCACCCTCCTTATCTGGATTCCGGTTCCCGATGGAACGCGCCCTCGCGTTAAAGGCAAACCGGGACATGCGGCTCTCTCCAAGCCCGCACTAAGTCCATATACAGATAAGTGTGGCGAAACAGGGATTCAAGGTCATCAGGGCTATCACGAGGGCGTTATCCCGCCGCCATCGGAGCCGACCTGAGCCATTGATTTTATAGGCGGCTGCCGCATTTTTCCAGTGGTGGGCATTCTTGCCTAGCCGCGCTTTTATGGGGAACCAGATGATCAGACCAGTCCTTGCCGCCATCCTGCTGCTCACGCTTTCGGCCGCTCTTTCATCTTGCGGAAATACCGCAAGGGGACTGGCGCAGGACGGGCGCGACACGAGCCACGCTCTCGACAATGCCACGCATCGGGTTCTGAGTGCCGGCTCGAAGAAATAGCAGCCGGCATGTCTCATCCGCGCAGTGCGTCAGTGAGTTCCACCATGTCATCGGGCAGCGGCACCTCGAAATGCATCACCTCGCCCGTGCGCGGATGCTCGAATTGCAGCATGAAGGCGTGCAGTGCCTGGCGGTCGAACGCCTTGACGACCCTGCGGGCCTCGTCAGGCAGAAGATTGGCCTTTGTCTTGAAGCCCGCGCCATAGACGGCATCACCCAGCAGCGGATGGCCGATATGGGCCATGTGGACCCGGATCTGGTGCGTGCGGCCCGTTTCCAGATGGCATTCGACGAGCGAGGCAAGCGCAGTCGCGTCCGGGCTCTCATGGAAGCGCTCGAGCACTTCGTAATGGGTGATCGCTTCGTCGGCACTTTCGCTGTCCGCGCGCTTGACGGCGCGGCGGGTGCGGTCGCCGGTCGCGCGGCCGAGCGGCGCGTCGATCGTTCCTGAAAGCGCGCGCGGACGACCCCAGACGATTGCTCGGTAGGCGCGTTCCAGCGGCATGGTGCGGCCGTGGTCGGCGAACTGCAGCGAAAGGTGGCGATGGGCCATATCGTTCTTGGCGACGACCATGACGCCTGTCGTATCCTTGTCGAGGCGGTGAACGATGCCGGGGCGGCGTACGCCGCCAATGCCGGAAAGGGTGTTGCCGCAATGGTGGATCAGCGCGTTGACGAGCGTACCTGTCCAATTGCCGGGACCGGGATGCACGACGAGGCCGGCAGGCTTGGAGATGACGACAACGTCTTCATCCTCGTAGAGGATATCGAGCGGAATGTTCTCGCCCTTCGGGGCCGGATCTTCCGGCTCAGGCAAAGTGATCTCGTAGCCATCACCGGCTCGCACCTTGCGTTGCGGATCGGTAACCGGTTCACCCTTCAAAAGGACTTGCCCGTCCTTGATCAGTGCCTTGATGCGGCTGCGGGAAAACTCCTCGCCGAGCTGCGCGGTCAGCCATGCGTCAAGGCGACCTTCAGCCGTCTCATCGGCAGTCAGGACTTTTCTATTGTCATCTGCTTGTTTAAAGGGGTCGCTCAAGACGCTTCTTCTCCGACGTATTTTTAGAATGGAACGCCATAGATGACGAAATTCGAGCTGGCCGATGACGAGCTGGAAGAAAAGCCCCTCGACCCGGCTATGGAAAATGTCCGGCGCAAAATGATCCGCCTGCAGATCGTCTCGGGCGCCATCATGTTCGTGAGCCTTATGGCGGTCTTCGGCGCGGTTGTCTACAAGGTGACGCGCCCCGAGCCTTCGCAGGCCACAACATCAGCTGGTTCTTTCGGCGTTCCCTCTGACGCGCCGGTGAGCTCGACGGCATCGCTGCCGCTCGGCTTCAAGATCGAGCAGACGTCGCTTTCGGGCGGGCAAATCCTGTTTTACGGCACAGCTGTGGACGGCAAGCGCAAGGCGCTGGTTCTCGACATCAAGGCCAGCCGTATCGTGGCCGACATCACGCTGTCGGGAAATTGAGGCCGACATGGCCGGACAGATCCTGACGATCGAACGTGCCGACGATCCACGGATTGCCGAGTTTCGGGATATTCGCGAGCGTGATCTGACGGGCCGGCAAAACCGCTTTATTGCCGAAGGCACGGTCGTATTGCGCATGCTTGCCGAAGCGCATGCAGCGGGCAGGGGATTTTCTGCCCAGAAGATCCTGCTGCTTCGCAATCGGCTGGGCGGCGTAACCGAAATCCTCAGCCGCTTTCCCGAAGACGTGCCCGTCTATGTGGCCGACGCAGATGTTCTTGATGGTATCGTCGGCTTCAATATGCATCGCGGCGTGCTGGCGCTCGGCCGGAGAGAGCAAGTGGCGGAAGCCGCGCTTCTCGACGCATTGCCCGAGCAGGCGCTGGTCCTCGTCGGCTGCGGCATTTCCAATCACGACAATGCCGGGTCGATGTTTCGCAATGCCGCGGCGTTCAAGGCGGATGCCATCCTCCTCGACGAGACCTGCTGTGACCCGCTCTATCGCAAGGCGCTGCGCGTTTCCGTCGGCTCTGTCTTGAGCATGCCGTATCACCGCGGCGGCGACGCACTCGCTCTTCTCCTGAGCCTTGCCGAGCGCGGTTTTACGATCTGGACGCTTTCACCACGTGGCGAGACGGATATCCGGCAGATACCGGCTTCCGATCGCATGGCGCTCGTTGTCGGCACGGAGGGGGAGGGCCTGCCAGAGAAGGTGCTTTCCCGTTTCCGCAGTGCGCGCATTCCGCAATCTGAAGGGCTCGACAGTCTCAACGTGGCGACGGCTACGGGAATTGCGCTCTTTGTGATATCTTCGACGATGACCCGAATCTGAGCAAGTTCAGCGCTGCGGATCGGCAATAATAGCCGCTGCGCGGTCGGCGAGATTTACGCGGTCGTTCGATCCCGTTTTCGGCTTATCGGGCATCAGGGATAGGATGGGAGAGGAGGGGCCTTCCTTGAGCGCGGTGAGCGCCACCACACTCGCGGCAATCGAGGTAATTTCCTCGCGAAGGGCGCTGTCACGACCGGTATTGTTTCTTGCCTTTTGCAAATGCTCGGCAAGTGCTGCGCTGCGCCTGCGCACGTTGTCGCCCATTTGCGCGGTGACGGCTGCGACATCGAGTGCAGAAGGCTCGGGTTCGCCGTCAGCGACTTCGGCCGGCAGATCGCCAACTGCTTTGGAAAGGCCGGCATCGCGCAATATTTTGGCGGCCTTGCGGATTTCGGCATTGGCCGCCTTCAACTGCTCCTTCAGCTTGGTGATCTCCTGTTGGCGGCGGCCGAGCAGCGCTTCCTTGTCTGCGGCAGAGGCGGCCTCACGGGCAGCCTTGTCTTCCAGGCGGATGACCATGTGCTGTTGTTGGCTGAGCTTCTGCTCGGCCTCTTTGGCGCGCTTCTGCAGGATCGTGAAGTCCTGGCGCATCCGATCACGTTCTTCTCGCATCGCATTCGTGCGGAACTTGAGGCTCTCGGCTTCGGTATCGCGCGCGGCCAGGTCGATCTTCAGATTATCAGTCTGTTCCTGCAGC
This sequence comes from Rhizobium sp. BK529, assembly GCF_014194105.1. NCBI lineage: Bacteria > Pseudomonadati > Pseudomonadota > Alphaproteobacteria > Hyphomicrobiales > Rhizobiaceae > Rhizobium > Rhizobium sp. BK529. The sequence goes on from NZ_JACIAU010000001.1 coordinate 156,626, forward strand.
TTGGAAAGTCGGGCGCGCAGCGTTTCCAGTTCGCTGTCCTTGTTGGAATTGGCCTGTTCGGCAATATGCAGGCTTGTCTTCAACTGGCTGATATAGTTCTCGTCCTTGCGCAAGTGCGAGCGCTGTTCGGCGGCTTCCACCTGCATTTCGCCGATCTGCGCGCGCGCCTCGTTGAGTTCCGAGGCAAGCCTGCCGGCATCGACAGCGAGTGAATCATGGCGAAGTTGGAGAGAAAGCGATTTTTCGCGTTCGCGGTGCAGATCCTGCGCGGTGCGGGCGTTTTCGGCAGCGTAAAGCGCGCGCACCATGTCCTTCTGCGCCCGTACTTCCTGTGGACTCAGGGGCATCGTCGCCTTGAGGCGGTTTTCGGTATACCAGACAATTCGGCGGTGGACGGCAGGCGAGACCAAAAAGACGAGAAAGGCCGCGGTCAGGAAGCCCAATCCGAACAAAAGAGCGTATTCGATCACGGCGCGGCCATCGATTCGAAGGTTGATACGGGTCAGCTCAGATGATTAAGCACGCAGTGCGCATATCGGCAAGGCTGCAGACACCGGCAAGACCACATTCCCTATGACAATACCGCAGGTTTGCGCTTTTCAGAAGGGATTCCAGGTCGGGTTCGGAGTGACCTTCAAATATCCGACATTGATACCGAGGCGGGCGCCGACGCCGGTGCGGATCGGCACGACCAGAACATTGTTGTTCTTAAGAAGCGTCATGCCGAAGCCGGCTATGACATAGGCCGAGCCGCTGACGCCACCGAAGCGCGCGTAGATGGAGTCGATTGATGGCAGGTCGTAGACCAGCATCATGACGCGGGAGCCCTGGCCACCGTAATCAAGACCGAGAGACGGACCTTGCCAGTAAAGCGGATGCTCGCCGGCATTCTTGGTATTGAGCTGACCTTCGCCGTAGGTGAGACCGGCGATGAAGGCGCCGCCGCCCTCTTGGCCGAGAATATAGCCGTTCGGCAGGCCGTATTTCTGGAAGGCATTTTCGACAACCTTGGCCAGACCGCCGCTTGTGGAGCCGAAGAAGGAGTGGCCGGCATCGACGATCTCCTGCATCGTGTACTGGCCATTCTCCTGAGCCGCAGCCTGCTCTGTCAGAACAAGCGACGATACTGTAAGCACCGTCAGCAGCCTGCAGAAGCCGATGAATCTTCCGAGAATTTGGAGCCGCATGATGTCATCCATTCGTCATTGTCGGGGACAGTGGCATTTGATGCATTTTGCGCCGATCGTCTTAACAATCGGTTTACCAAATATGGTGTCATTATGGCGGCGAGTACGGTCGCAAACTTCGCGCAATTTTGATCAAGCACACTACCGGGTGGAATGACACTGCCGCCCTCAGGAGACGATGATGTCCAAGAACCCGAATCTCACTTTGTCCGGCCCGGACCTCGCTGCGCTCCTGTGCAGCCGCGTATGCCATGACGTGATCTCGCCCGTTGGCGCGATCAACAACGGTCTGGAGCTTTTAGACGAAGGCGGGGCAGATTCGGACGCGATGGATCTCATCCGCACCAGCGCGCTCAATGCTTCAGTCCGTCTCAAATTCGCACGCCTTGCCTTCGGTGCGTCCGGCTCCGTCGGCGCTTCGATCGATACGGGTGAGGCAGAGCGCGCAGCCAAGGATTTTGCCGCGGCGGAGAAGAAGACCGAAGTGAGCTGGAACGGCCCGCGCGCGATTGTCGCCAAGAACAGAGTCAAGCTGCTCCTCAACCTCTTCCTAGTCGCCTATTCTTCCATTCCGCGCGGCGGCAATCTGGAGATCACGCTGGAAAATCCGGAATTCGACGCCACCTTCAAGCTCGTTGCCAAGGGCAAGCTGATGCGCATGCCGCCGAAATTCGTCGAGATCGCCACGGGCACCGTCGAGGAAGCGATCGACGCGCATTCGATCCAGCCTTATTACACTGTGCTGTTGGCTGAGGAATGCAGCATGGTTCTGGATCACGCGGTCAGTGCCGAAGAGATCGTCTTTACCGCCAGGACCGCTGCAGCCTAGTTCATCGATCGCTGGTCGAAGCGGGTACGGTAACGATTCGTTAGCCTGATGAACCTATCTTCGAAGGTTAGGAAGGCCTCGACGGAGACAGCGCGAGGGGTAAGGAACCGTCATGCAGAGATTCATGATCACCGACAGTTCGGACATCGTTCGCAAAGTCGGCAAGCGAATCCTTTCCGAACTCGATTTTCTGGTCAGCGAAGCTTCGAATGCCGAAGAGGCGCTGCAGCGCTGCCAAGCCGAGCTTCCCGAATATCTCATCGTCGATTCGGGCATGGAAGGCGCGCTCGATCTCATTGCAAGCATTCGCGCCATGGACGGCGGCAAAGAGGTGAAAATCTATTATTGCGTCATCGAGGCCGACCTGAAGAAGCTCATGGCCGGCAAACGGGCAGGGGCGACCGATTTCCTGCTCAAGCCTTTTGACCGCAAGATCCTGACCGCCGTGTTCGGAAATCGTGCAATCGCGGCTTAATCAGCGCGCACGTCGTTAACAAGAGCCGCCCGAAAGTGCGGCTTTTCCATTTCAGGACATTGATGACCAATAAAAAATCCCGCCAGATGAGGCGGGATTTTCATTCGATAAAGGGATTCGGCGGATCAGGCGGTTTCGGCGTATTCGGCACCATCGGGCTCGCGCAGCACATAGCCGCGGCCCCAGACAGTTTCGATGTAATTGGCGCCGCCTGCAGCATTTGCGAGCTTCTTGCGCAGCTTGCAGATGAAGACGTCGATGATCTTCAGTTCCGGCTCGTCCATACCGCCATAGAGGTGGTTCAGGAACATTTCCTTGGTGAGCGTGGTGCCCTTGCGGAGCGAAAGAAGCTCCAGCATCTGGTATTCCTTACCCGTCAGGTGAACGCGCTGGCCGCCGACTTCGACGGTCTTGGCGTCGAGGTTGACGATGAGTTCGCCCGTGACGATGACCGACTGGGCATGGCCCTTGGAGCGGCGAACGATTGCGTGGATACGGGCGACCAGCTCGTCCTTGTGGAACGGCTTGGTCATGTAATCGTCGGCGCCGAAACCGAGACCGCGAACCTTGTCTTCGATGCCGGCCATGCCCGAAAGGATCAGGATCGGCGTCTTGACCTTCGACAGGCGGAGAGTGCGAAGCACTTCATATCCGGACATGTCGGGAAGGTTCAGATCGAGAAGGATGATGTCATAATCATACAACTTGCCCAGATCCACGCCTTCTTCGCCGAGATCTGTCGTATAAACATTGAAACTCTCAGATTTGAGCATCAGTTCGATGCTCTGCGCTGTAGCGCTGTCATCCTCGATGAGAAGTACCCGCATAATTATCCCCTTTACCGCCGCCGAAAGGTGGCATGGCCCCCTACGCGATACCGAATAAGCTACGTGATTTGGAAGCTGCCACGAAATGGTTAACAAATTCTAATTCACTCTGGCAAGGAGTATCGAATTTATTAAATAATTTTTCCATTTCTCTGTTTTCCAATGGAAATCTCATAACGCAGTTCTCAACTTCGACATTAAGAAATCGCGCTAAGTGATTCATCCGACTCGCTAATGAAAAGGTTCGGCTTTCCTGTCCTGGTGTTTACCGAGCCTTAAATCATCGGGCCTATCATTAACGATGCCCGTAAACGAAAGGTTACCAGCGGTAGGTTTTTGTTAATATCGCAGGAATTTTTTCGGCAAACCGTGTCAAAGCGGCGCGCAAGGGCGGTTTCAAGTTGAGCCGGGGTCTCGCATCACGGGAGTAATGCGTATGAAGTCGCGAGAGAGCCTCGTTCGTCTGAAAGAGTTTCAGGTGAACGAAAAACGTCGTCAGCTGCAGCAGTTGCAGATGATGATGTCCGAATTTGAACGGATGACGAAGGATCTGGAAAGCCAGATCGTCGTCGAAGAAAAGAAGTCCGGTATTTCCGACCCGAATCACTTCGCATATCCGACCTTTGCAAAGGCCGCACGTCAGCGCGCCGACAATCTTCAGGTTTCGATCAAGGAACTGAAGGTTCAGGAGGAGGCACTGGAACTGGTGCTCGAGGAAATGCAGGCGGAATATGCCAGGGCAACGGCGCTCGAAGAGCGCGACGGCGCAGTTCGCGCCCGGGCCTGACGAATATTGCAGGCGCCGGTCCCGGCGCCTTGGGGGGTAAGCACAGAAGCCATGCATGACGGATACTGCGCCCGTCATGCATGGCTTTTGGTGTTTCTATCCTATGGCAGATGCGTTCTCAACTGACCACGTCGTTCCATTCAGGGTGACGCTGGGCCTGTGATTTGAAGAAGGGACAGAGCGGGATAATCTTCCAGCCACCCTTTCGGGCTGCCTCGACCGCATGAAGTGCCAGTGCCTGGCCGACACCCTTGCCGCGCAAAGCGTCCGGCACGCCGGTATGATCGATGATTATGAGTTTCGGCGATGTGCGGGAATAGGTCATTTCCGCATCATGACCTTCCACAGTCGCGACGTAGCGACCGCCCGACGTGTTTTCCTCAATCCTGATATCCATTTCTGTCTCCTGATGAATTATGTGATCGGGAACGTGACATGGCGATCTCGGCATGCCAAGCCGGCGGCAGGAAACAGTGTGTTCAAAGGGGGGCGGAAAATTGAACAGGCTTTCGGTAGTCCGGCCCGTATTGCTGGTTGCAGCACCGTTTCTTCTGGCGCTTGGCCTTGTCCTGCCGCTTGTCCGCTTCGAGAAGCTCTGGTTCTTCGATGAGACGCCGTCGCTGCTGGAAATCGTGGCTTCACTCTGGAGTGGTGGTGATGTGGCGCTCGCAGCACTCGTTGCGTTCGTCTCGATCGTGCTGCCGGTTCTGAAGATGATCGGGATTGCTGCGGAATCCATGGCTGCCGGCGGCGCCGGCAGCCTGTTTTATCGCAACGTCGTGCCGCATCTGTCCAAGTGGTCCATGATGGACGTGCTGCTCGTTGCGATCGTGATTGCGGCTGCGAAGACGACGGGGCTTGCGAATGCGTTTACGCAGCCCGGTCTCTGGTGTTACGCGGCCTCGGCAATGATTTCGGGCCTTCTTCATTCCCTCGACGGAAATGTGCCCGGCCCGAAATAATCAACTCGAATGGAACGTAATCAGTGGCGATACTGCTGGATGCGTGTGGTACGCAGGCCGGCGAGGCCATGGCTGTTGATGGAGGACTGCCAGGAAAGGAATTCTTCGACAGTGAGCGTGTAACGCTCGCAGGCTTCTTCCAAGCTCAACAGGCCACCGCGAACAGCCGCGACAACCTCTGCCTTCCGGCGGATAACCCAGCGCCGCGTATTTGGCGGCGGAAGATCCGCAATCGTCAGGGGGCTGCCATCGGGGCCGATGACATATTTTACTCGGGGACGTATCATTTCGGTCATTGGACTCTCTACACAACGCAAGACCACGGACGCCACTCTAACTTGCCACATTTAAAAATTGCCTAAACCCATCGTAAGACTTTGATAATAATTTTAGACGCTGGGTTGCAGGGTGATTTGCTGGCCGTCTGCCGCTACGTCAATTTGAGGCGGCTGCATGGGAGCCATGCGGAATAAATGTTACATATTTTTCTCGGACGCTTTTATAAGCGCTGCAACATAAGCATGAGCGCAAAGACTTCGTCTCCGTTCTCCTCGTAGTATCAATAAAGATTGCCATTTTGAATGCTTCGTATCTTTCTGATGCGGGGCAAATGCCGTCTTTCCTGATCGTCCGGCGCGTTTAATCCGCAGTCGGTTGCGAGCCGAGCCGAAGCCAGGTCCGTGAAGGAACAAGAGAATGAAGAGACGTGAACGCGCCGTCCGCGACTGCGCCGATGATACTGCATTTTCGCCTTTCGGAGCCCGTCCTGCGGGCATTTCGGCCATCAACGGTGCAAGCCGCCTGGACGAGCTGACGAAGGCTGCCGGGTTCGAATTCTACCTGTTTTCCGTGTTCCCGCGCGGGGACCGGACGGCCTTTCTCGAAAACAAGCTGATCAGCAACTGGCCGCAGAGCCTCGTCAATTTTTACGAGGAGGCGGACCTCTTCCATTGCAGCAAGCTGGTCGCTGTCATGAAGCGCACCATCATGCCTGTCTTCTGCGACGAAGGGCCTTTTGGGGGCAATGCAGCAAATCAGGAAAACCGTCGCTTGAACACGATGTTTCAGATGCACGGGCTGAAACATACCTTCGGATTCGCGTTGCACGATGCTGACCTGAAACAATACATATTCGCTTTTTCGGGCGCGCGCGCCATGCCTTCCCGCGAAGAAGCGACGGCGCTGCTTTTTGGCTGTATGGAACTTCTGGACTCGCTCTCGAGCGACGAGAAGCCGAAAGATCGGCCATCGGAGAGTCTCACCCCGCGGGAAATCGAATGCCTGCGCTGGTCGGCTGCTGGCAAAAGCAGCGACGAGATTGCGATCATTCTCGATCTCTCATCGCATACTGTGGTGGGATATCTGAAGAGTGCTATGCGTAAGCTGGATTCGGTCAACCGCATGCAGGCCGTGGCTCGAGCCTTCCGGTATCGGCTGCTGTAGCAGCCGATACGCTTTCTTTTCCAATCGGATCAGAAGCCTTTGCCGCCGTTCAGCTCGGAAATCAGCGTTCCGAAGATGATGCGAATGTCCATCAGCAGCGAGAAATTCTCGACATAGTAGAGATCGCTGGCGATACGGGCGCGCGCCTTGGCGGGGCGGTCCGTCGGGCCACGAAGGCCGCGCATCTGCGCCAGACCGGTGATACCCGGACGCATGGCGTGGCGATGATGGTATTGCGGAACCAGCTCTTCGTACAGCATACCGCCGGCACGCATGCCGATTGCATGGCAGCGCGGCCCGACAACCGACATGTCACCCTTCAGAACGTTGAGCAATTGTGGCAGTTCGTCAATGTTCGAGCGACGCAGGAAAGCGCCGACACGGGTGACGCGCGGATCGTTCTTGACGGTTTGGGCAACGCCAGTGACGTCTTGCATATCCGTGCGCATGGAGCGGAACTTGTAGACCTTGATGGCGCGGCAATTCTTGCCCCACCGGGTCTGCTTGAAAAGCACCGGGCCGGGGCTGTCCACCTTAATCAGGGCGGCGACGACCAAAAGAAGCGGAGCGAGCACGATGAGTGCGCTGATCGACGCAAAAATATCGAATGCTCGCTTCAGCGCGAACTGCACGGAGGCAGGTGGCGGAACGATGGTGTCGAGTGCGGCAACTGGGAACCTCGCATTTACCTGGCGAACAGGCGCAACGCGAAAGCTCTCTTCAGAAATACTTTTGTTAAGGTCCATGACGCTCAAGGATCTACCCTTTGTATTTTGAAGCTTTCGGTGATGTCGTTCAATGGCTTGGTAGCGCCAGAATAAGGCGCCACAATGTTAGGCGACGTTTAACCCTACTACATCCTAAATTTGCGACATTTGTTTAACCGAGTCCAGAGAAATTTCGCATCGCAACAAATTTCGCACCTGCGTTAAGTTAATGCAAAATCAGGGGTTTTATTTTTCAACCAGCGTTTTATTAGGAATTTTAGGAGCTTGGCAGATTCGGGACGATAAACGGAGGGTTGTGGTGGTTGCGGTCTACACCGTGCCGAAACGGGCCATCCGCTGCAAGATCAGCGCGATCCCGGTCCTGTCGCGATCGAATTCAGGTTGTATTGTCCCATAACGAGAATGGCCGACAGAGGGCAGGGCGAGACCGCCTGAGCTGCGGCTAAGCTGCCATAATTATAGAAGTGTCTTCCTGCCGTGTTGCCGAAATAACATGGCGAAACCGACGGTAATTGTGGCTAGATTGTGTCCTCAACTGGGTAAAGCCGAGGAGCAATTGCCACCTCCGAATCAACAACGATGGAGGTGGCGAATCGCCCGTCCCTGGCAGCCATAGAGGCACAACTTTCCGGCAGCGGTATCGCTCCGGCCGAAGGACGCATGCCGAACTTCGTGGGCTATGCCCGCTCAAGTGAAGGCCTGATGCTGCCCCAGGAGACGAAGTTCGGGTTTGCGAAGTCGACATCACCAGCCACGCCGGTTTTGCCGTAAATGAGCGGCTGGCCGTCCATCGTGACGGTCGATCCACCGGCTGCGCGCAAAACGGCGTCACCGGCGGCCGTATCCCACTCCATGGTTCGGGTGAAGCGCGGGTAGACATCCGCCTTGCCTTCGGCCAGCAGGCAGAATTTCAGGGACGAGCCCATATTGGTGCATTTTGAGATCGCATGGCGCGCGAGAAAGAGACCAGTCTCGGGGCTGTCGTGGCGAAAGCTTGCGAGCGCAACACTCTCGGTCGGCTGCTTGCGGACTCTGATCGGTTTTCTCTCGACGACTGCGAAATTCTCGTTGATCATCAGTTTCTCCGCGCTTCCGCGTTCGCCGGAAAAAGCCGTACAGAGCGCCGGGGCATAGACGATTCCGGCAATGGGGATACCGTTTTCCACATAAGCGATATTGACGGTGAACTCATTGCGCTTGTCGAGGAATTCACGGGTGCCGTCGAGCGGATCGACGAGGAAGAAGGACTTTCCGGCGATATCAGGAATCTTGCCGGCGGCCACGGATTCCTCGGCAATAACCGGAATATCAGGGAAGTCGCGCTCCAGATAGGCGAGTATTATGCGCTCGGCCTCCTGATCAGCGATCGTGACCGGGCTTGCATCAGCCTTCATTTCTACCGGACAACCGTTGCAGAAGACCTTTATGATGGCCTTGCCGGCTTCGAGCGCTGCCCGTTCAAATGTCTTCAGCATTTTCCTGCCGTTCGTCTGCGAATTCGCCCGTGATCGTCATTTGATATAGTGTTGGAAGAGTGCCGCCGCATCCCTTGCCGCGCTGGATAAATACTATCAATCTTATGCGCGTCCACAAAGTACGTTATGAGCATTTGCCTGTGAAATGGCGTTCCGCAAATAATGAGATCTTCGAGTTTGAAATTTCGTTATCTTCCTTACTTGTGGAACAGTTTACGCGCAAAGTGACGGTTCCAGTCCCATTTGAGGGCTAGAAGATCAATTACCGAATCTCGTTCTGGCTAAAAAAATGCCAGCCAGTGCCGTTTTTGTGTGGATTTTGGTCTGAATTGCGCCATTTACAGCTGTTTGCCCAAGATTCTGGCGAAGTAACCCCTTTTTGTCTTCACATTTTCGACGAAACCGCTATGCAATGCGAGCCAGTGGCTCATGTGAAAGCATGAGCGATAAAACCAATAAGAGATGCAACTTAAATTTGGTTCGCATCCAGGGGAAATGACATATGGAGTATTTCGTCCAGCAGCTCTTCAACGGGCTGACTCTCGGATCCATCTATGGTCTTGTGGCTATTGGCTATACGATGGTTTACGGCATTATCGGCATGATCAACTTCGCCCATGGCGACATTTTCATGCTTGGTGGTTTCGCTGCTCTTATCGTCTTTCTCGTTCTCACATCCATCTTTGCAGGTCTTCCGGTAGCGGTGTTGCTGCTGGCGATGCTTGTGATCGCGATGCTGATGACGAGTTTGTGGAATTGGACGATCGAGCGCGTCGCCTACCGCCCGCTGCGCGGTTCATTCCGCCTGGCGCCGCTGATTACCGCGATCGGCATGTCTATTACGCTGTCGAACTTCATCCAGGTCACGCAGGGCCCGCGCAACAAGCCTATCCCGCCGCTCGTCGGCACGGTTTATAATATTGGCGGCCTGTCGATCTCGCTGAAGCAGATCATCATCATCGTCGTCACCGTCGTCCTGCTTGCGGCTTTCTGGTTCATCGTCAACAAGACGGCTCTCGGGCGCGCCCAGCGCGCGACGGAACAGGACCGCAAGATGGCGGCTCTGCTCGGCGTCAATGTCGACCAGACGATCTCCATCACTTTCATCATGGGTGCGGCACTCGCTGCCGTCGCCGGGACCATGTACCTGATGTACTATGGTGTTGCTTCCTTCACGGACGGCTTCATTCCGGGGGTCAAGGCTTTTACCGCGGCCGTTCTCGGGGGCATCGGTTCATTGCCCGGCGCCGTTCTCGGCGGGCTGATGATTGGTCTGATCGAATCTCTTTGGTCGGCCTATTTCACTATTGCGTACAAGGATGTCGCCACCTTCGCCATCCTCGCTTTCGTGCTGATCTTCAAGCCGACAGGTATTCTCGGGCGACCGGAAGTCGAGAAGGTATAAGTCATGGCAAACATCGACACTTCCTCTGGCAAGCTCGACGCCGCGCTTGTCCAGAAGGGGCTTAAGGAAGCCTTCTTTACCGGCCTCATCGCGCTCGGCATGTTCGTTCTCTACGTCGGCCTCGGCACGCAGCAGAACATCAACAACGAGCTGATCATCGTTCAGCGCTGGGGTCTGCTTGCAGTTTTCGTGCTGATCGCTGCCATCGGCCGATTCATCATGGTCGTTTTCGTCAGGCCGCATCTTGATCAGCGCAAGCTCTCGAAGGCTCGTCACGGCGAACTCGAGATTTCGACGGAAAAGGGCTTCTTGCGGACCCATTTCCTGAAGATCGCCCTCGCATTCCTTCTGGTCTATCCGCTTGCGACGGCCTATTTCCTTGGCCCACAGGGTGCGCTGAAATGGGTGGACAATTTCGGCATCCAGATCCTGATTTACGTCATGCTCGCATGGGGCCTGAACATCGTCGTGGGTCTCGCCGGCCTGCTCGACCTCGGCTATGTCGCCTTCTATGCGGTCGGCGCCTATTCATACGCGCTGTTGTCGGCCCATTTCGGCCTGTCCTTCTGGGTGCTGCTGCCGCTCGCCGGCATCTTCGCAGCTCTCTGGGGTGTCATCCTCGGCTTTCCGGTGCTGCGCCTGCGCGGCGACTATCTGGCGATCGTGACGCTTGCCTTCGGTGAAATCATCCGTCTCGTCATCGTCAACTGGACTGAGGTAACCAAGGGCACCTTCGGCATCTCCGGCATCGCCAAGGCTTCGATCTTCGGCATCTGGACTTTTGATGTCGGCAAGGCGAACAATTTCACCAAGGCCTTCGGCCTGCCGTCGTCATCGGCCTATTACAAGATCTTCCTGTTCTACGTTATTCTGGCGCTCTGCATGCTGACCGCCTATGTGACGATCCGGCTGCGCCGCATGCCGATCGGCCGTGCGTGGGAAGCGCTTCGCGAAGATGAAATCGCTTGCCGTTCGCTTGGCATCAATACGGTGACGACGAAGCTGACGGCTTTCGCCACTGGCGCGATGTTCGGCGGCTTCGCCGGCTCCTTCTTCGCTGCCCGCCAGGGCTTCGTGTCGCCGGAGTCCTTCGTGTTCCTGGAATCGGCGGTCATTCTCGCCATCGTCGTTCTCGGCGGCATGGGCTCGCTGACAGGTATAGCGATCGCCGCCGTCGTCATGGTCGGCGGTACGGAAGTGCTACGTGAAATGGACTTCCTCAAGGTCGTCTTCGGACCGGAGTTCACGCCTGAACTCTACCGTATGCTGCTCTTCGGCCTCGCCATGGTCGTCGTCATGTTGTTCAAGCCGCGCGGTTTTGTCGGCTCGCGTGAACCGACTGCCTTCCTCAAAGAGCGCAAGGCCGTATCCGGAAGCTTTACCAAGGAGGGCCATGGTTGATGAGCCCTGTAGAGAACACGATGTCGAATGACACTTTGCTCAAGGTCGAGCACCTGTCGATGAAGTTCGGCGGCCTGATGGCCATCAATGACTTCTCCTTCGAGGCCAAGCGTGGCGAAATCACCGCGCTGATCGGTCCGAACGGCGCAGGCAAAACGACTGTCTTCAACTGCATTACCGGCTTCTACAAGCCGACGATGGGTATGATCACGCTGACGCAGAACAGCGGTAAGCAATACCTGCTCGAGCGCCTGCCGGACTTCCGCATCACCAAGGAAGCAAAGGTCGCACGTACTTTCCAGAACATCCGCCTGTTTTCGGGCCTCACTGTTCTGGAAAACCTGCTCGTCGCACAGCACAACAAGCTGATGAGGGCTTCGGGTTTCACCGTGCTTGGTCTGCTTGGGATCGGTCCCTACAAGCGGGAAGCTGCCGCTGCCATCGAGCTTGCGCGCCATTGGCTTGAGAAGGCAGACCTGATCGACCGCGCCGACGATCCGGCCGGCGATCTGCCGTATGGCGCTCAACGCCGCCTGGAAATTGCCCGTGCCATGTGTACCGGTCCGGAGCTGCTTTGCCTCGACGAGCCAGCGGCAGGCCTCAATCCGCGTGAATCGGCAGCGCTCAACGCGCTGCTGAAGGGTATCCGCACCGAAACCGGTACCTCTATCCTGCTCATTGAACACGACATGTCGGTGGTCATGGAAATCTCCGACCACGTCATTGTTCTGGAATATGGCCAGAAGATTTCCGACGGCACGCCCGACGATGTGAGGAACGACCCGAGGGTTATTGCGGCCTATCTGGGTGTCGAGGATGAAGAAGTCGAAGAGGTCATTGCGACCGTAGAAGGGGGCGCAATCTGATGGCGGCCGGCGAACAGCTTCTCAGGGTTCAGGGCGTCGAAACCTATTACGGCAACATCCGCGCCCTTGCCGGGATCGATGTCGAAGTGAAAAAGGGCGAGATCGTCAGCCTCATCGGCGCCAACGGCGCCGGCAAGTCCACGCTGATGATGACGATCTGTGGCAGCCCGCAGGCCCGCACCGGCTCGATCATCTTCGACGGCCAGGACATTACCAAGCTGCCGACGCATGAGATTGCGCGGCTGCGTATTGCACAATCGCCGGAAGGTCGCCGCATCTTCCCGCGCATGACCGTGCTGGAAAACCTCCAGATGGGAGCCGGCCTCGACAACCTCAAATATTTCAATGAGGACGTGGAGAAGATCTTCGTGATGTTCCCGCGCCTCAAGGAGCGCCAGTCGCAGCGCGGCGGCACCCTTTCGGGCGGTGAGCAGCAGATGCTGTCGATCGGTCGCGCGCTGATGGCACGTCCAAAGCTCCTTCTGCTCGACGAGCCTTCGCTCGGCCTCGCGCCGCTGATCGTCAAGGGCATTTTCGAAGCGATCAAACAGCTGAACGAGAAGGAGGGGCTAACCGTCTTCTTGGTGGAGCAGAATGCATTCGCAGCGCTCAAACTGTCGCACCGGGCCTATGTGCTCGTCAACGGCAAGGTGACGATGAGCGGCAGTGGCAAGGAATTGCTTGCCAATCCGGAAGTTCGCGCCGCCTATCTCGAAGGCGGACGGCATTGAGCGCCGCGGAAGGGAGAGTTTGACTATGCAGGGACTTTTCTTCGAAAGCGATAACGGCGTAAAGCTCGTCATCCGTGCGTTTGTGGTGCTGATCGGTTTCTGGACGGCGTGGCGCGCTGGCAGGGCGGTTGCGGACGGTTGGAACACCTACCCGCTGGTCGTCGTCTACACTTTCCTGCTCGCCTGGGCGATGCAATTTCTGCACCATGCGCTGTTCAATGGACCAATGCTCAGCGCCTTCTTCTACATCATCGATTTCGTAACTTTGCTGATCTTCTCGACGGCCGGGTTCCGCTATCGCCGCACCCAACAAATGGTCAACAACTATTACTGGCTGTACGAAAAAACTTCCGCGTTTTCGTGGAAGGAGAAACATTGACAGCCCGTTGAAACTAGGCATGAATTGCCTTCAGAGTGGAACAGCTTTCCCGGCGTAGTCAATGGTGGGTAGTGCGCCGGGTCGTGGAACAAAACCCGCCCAAAAATTGGGAGTAACAATATGAAGAAGTCTCTCTTGTCAGCGGTGGCACTGACGGCGATCGTCGCGTTCGGCGGCATTGCACGAGCTGACATCGTGATCGGCGTTGGCGGCCCGCTGACGGGTCCAAACGCTGCATTCGGCGCCCAGCTTCAGAAGGGTGCGGAGCAGGCAGCCGCCGACATCAACGCTGCTGGCGGCATCAACGGCGAGAAGATCAAGATCGAGCTCGGCGACGACGTTTCCGACCCGAAGCAGGGTATCTCCGTCGCCAACAAGTTCGTTGCTGACGGCGTGAAGTTCGTTATCGGCCACTTCAACTCGGGCGTTTCGATCCCGGCTTCCGAAGTTTACGCCGAGAACGGCATTCTCGAGATCACCCCGGCTGCTACGAACCCGGTTTTCACTGAGCGTGGGCTGTGGAACACCTTCCGCACTTGCGGCCGTGACGACCAGCAGGGTGCGATCGCCGGCAAATATCTGGCCGATCACTTCAAGGACGCCAAGATCGCCGTCATTCACGACAAGACCCCCTATGGCCAGGGCCTCGCTGACGAAACCAAGAAGGCTCTGAATGCCGCTGGCGTCACCGAAGTCATGTACGAAGGCGTCAACGTCGGCGACAAGGACTTCTCGGCTCTCATCGCAAAGATGAAGGAAGCCGGCGTTTCGATCATCTATTGGGGTGGCCTGCACACCGAAGCCGGTCTCATCATCCGTCAGTCGGCCGACCAGGGCCTGAAGGCAGCGCTCGTTTCGGGTGACGGTATCGTCTCGAACGAACTCGCTTCCATCGCGGGTGACGCCGTCGCCGGCACGCTGAACACCTTCGGCCCGGATCCGACGCTGAACCCGGCCAACAAGGACCTCGTCGCGAAGTTCAAGGCTGCCGGCTTCAATCCGGAAGCTTACACGCTCTATTCCTACGCTGCTCTGCAGACAATCGCTGCTGCTGCCAAGGCTGCCGGTTCCACGGACGCTGAAGCCGTCGCCGCTGCGATGAAGGAAAAGGGTCCGTTCCCGACCGTTCTCGGCAACATTTCCTTCGACGAAAAGGGCGACCCGAAGCTTCCGGGCTACGTCATGTACGAATGGAAGAAGGGCGAAGACGGCAAGTACAGCTACTTCCCGAAGGCCGATTAATTTCGGCCTCTGGCAGATATGCCTTTTATGGAAGCCCGGTCATCGACCGGGCTTCTTTCGTTTCGCGCTTGTGGCATTCAAAGATCATTCCATTCCCGGCTCGTATGTCCTAAGCAGAGGCAAAGGACGGAGGAACCAGATTCATGCCAAGACCCCGCATTCTCGTCACCCGGCGTTGGCCCGCCGCCGTCGAAGCTGTGCTCACCGAGCGCTTCGAGGCGACGCTCAGCAAGGATGATATCCCCCTCGGTGAAAACGAACTGCGCCAGGCGCTGGCGGAATACGATGCGGTTCTGCCGACGGTTTCCGACAAGCTGCCGGCTGCGGTCTTTGCGGGTGATGTCCGCACGAAAATCCTCGGCAATTTCGGGGTCGGCTTCAATCATATCGATATCGCGACCGCCAAAGCGAAAGGCATCACGGTCACGAATACGCCGGGTGTGCTCACCGATTGCACCGCCGATATTGCCATGTTGCTCCTGCTGTCAGTTGCGCGTCGTGGTGGGGAGGGTGAGCGGCAGCTGCGGGCGGGAGAATGGAAGGGCTGGTGCCCGACTCATATGATCGGCACGAAGGTTACCGGCAAGACCGTCGGCATCATCGGTTTCGGGCGGATCGGCAAGGCTTTTGCGCAACGCTGCCATTTCGGCTTCGGCATGGATGTCGTGTTCTACAATCGCTCACAGGTCGATCCGGCGGAATCCGCACGCTATGGCGCGCGTCAGCTTGCTTCGGTGGAGGACGTGCTTGAGACTTCCGATTTCGTCTCCCTGCATTGCCCTGGCGGGGCAGAGAATCGGCACTTGATGAACGCGGCGCGGTTTGCAGCGATGAAGTCAGGCGCCTTCCTCATCAATACGGCGCGTGGCGACGTGGTCGATGAGGCGGCGCTGATTGCGGCGCTCGCGAACGGCACCATCCGTGGCGCAGGGCTCGATGTCTATGAGGCAGAGCCGCATGTGCCCGAAGCGTTGCGCCGGATGGAGAATGTCATTTTGTTGCCGCATCTCGGCAGTGCCACCGAGGAGACGCGCACGGCGATGGGAATGAAGGTCGTGGACAATCTGACGGCGTTTTTCGAGGGGCGGGACGTTCCGGACAGAGTCGTTTAAGGCCGCTCGCTATCGTCACATCTCGTGTAGTACATGCGCCGCCTTCACGGCGGCGGATGCCCTGTTTTCCACGCCAAGCTTCACGTAGATCTGCTCCAGGTGCTTGTTCACCGTGCGAGCGGAAAGGCCGAGAATTTCACCGATATCGCGGTTGGCCTTGCCCTTGGCGATCCACATCAGCACCTCGGATTCGCGTTGCGTCAACGCGAAATGCTGGCGCAGCACTTC
The DNA here is from genome assembly GCF_014194105.1 of Rhizobium sp. BK529. Lineage (NCBI taxonomy): Bacteria > Pseudomonadati > Pseudomonadota > Alphaproteobacteria > Hyphomicrobiales > Rhizobiaceae > Rhizobium > Rhizobium sp. BK529. The sequence goes on from NZ_JACIAU010000001.1 coordinate 172,703, forward strand.
GTCGTCGCTGCGCTGGTTGGCGGCGGTCAGGCGGAATAGATATTCGTCCGGGCCAATGGCGCCGAGGAAGGCTAGCTGCAGGGCTGCCTGGCCGGCATGAGCGATCGAAATCAGGGCATCGCGGGCGGCAGCGGCGCGCTCCGTCATCCAGTTGCCGATCGTGCGGGAAATGACGTCCATGCCGTCGTCGCTGCCCATGGCGGCATTGACGAGGCGGGTTGCCTGCGGTGTGGACCAATGGATCGCGCCATTACCCTTGACCGCCAGCAGATGCCGGCCGGCGGCATCGAGCGCCACGCGTGCGCTCTGCGCCGAGCGGGCATTGCGCAGGTGAACGCGGATGCGGGCGCGCAACTCGTCGATGTTGATCGGCTTCGACAGATAGTCGACACCGCCGGATTCCAGCGCGTGGACAACATGTTCGGTTTCGGTGAGCCCGGTCATGAAGATGACGGGCACTTGCGCGACGGCCGCATTGGCCTTCAGTCTGCGGCAGGTTTCGAAACCGTCCATCGACGGCATGACGGCATCGAGCAGGATGAGATCGGGCGTGATGCGCTCTACGATATTGAGCGCGGCCGAGCCCGATGTGGCGATCAGCACGGAAAAGCCGGATTGTTCCAGCGCATCTGTCAGGAAGCCGAGCGCCTCGGGCGAATCGTCGACCAGGAGAACGATGTCGCGGGGGAGCTCAGCCAACGGTTTCACCTTTTTCTTCGAATTTGTGCAGGAAATCCATGAAGCCGGCGAGATTGAAGGCGGCGACATAGGATCGGAGTTCCTCGGTGAATGGCTGATTTGCCTCCACTTTGGCAAGGTCGGCGAGTTTGGCTTCTATGCCCCTGATGTAGCCGATCTCTCCGAGGCGCAGCAGCTCCTGCACATGCGCGGTTCCGGGGCCTGTAAGCGGCATGGCTGCGGTTGCCGGCGCCGGGATCTGGTCGTCGGCATAGAGCCATTTCAATCCAAGTTGCAGCGCGAGCTTGTCGCGCAGCTGCCTGATATCGACAGGCTTGCCGATAGCGTCGTTGTGGCTGTCGTCGCTGTCGCTGTGGGCGGCGGCGTCGCCGATATTGGCTGACAGCATCACGATTGGCGCTGTGCATCCCGCCTCGCGCAGCCGGGAGACCAGCTGCCAGCCATTCATGCCGGGCATGGAGATATCGACGAGGAAGAGATCCGGCTCGATGCCTTCGATCAGCGTCAGGCAGTCAGGTCCGCTTGCTGCTGTCAGCACGATGAAATCGAGAGGCGCTAATATCTCGCGCATCATCTCGCGATGGTCCTCATTGTCATCAACGACGACAATGGTCCGGCGCGGGCCGTCATAGCTGATGATCTTTTTCTCCTGCGGCGGAGCTGCAGGGCGAAGCACCGCCGACAGCATGAGCCGGATGCGGAAGGTTGACCCCCTGTCTTTTTCGCTTGCGACGGAGATTTCGCCGCCGAGCGTGTTGGTGAGCAGCCGGGTGATGGTGAGACCGAGGCCGAGGCCGGGCATCGGCCGCACGGTTTCGGCTTCACCGCGCTGGAAGGGTTCGTAGATGCGCGTCAGATCTTTCTCCGCAATGCCGCGTCCCGTGTCGGAGACGGTGAAGGTTGCAACCTGGCTGCGGTAGCCGACATCGAAGGTGACGCTGCCTTCGTCGGTAAACTTGATCGCATTGGAAAGCAGATTGACGAGGATTTGTCTCAGTCGCTTCTCGTCGGTACGCACAAATTGCGGCAGAGCCTGAGAACGTTCGTGGATGAAGGACAGGCCCTTTGCCTGCGCCTGCGGACGGAACATATCGACGATCTGGTCGAGGAAATCCTGAATATTGATTTCGTTCGAATAGACCTGCAGGCGGCCGGCTTCGATCTTCGAGATATCGAGCAGGCCGTCGATCAGGCCGGAGAGATGTTCGGCGCTGCGGCGAATGACCTTGATGGAGGACTGACGCGGCGGGGGGATCGTCTCGTCGCGCTCAAGGATCTGCGCATAGCCGAGAACGGCATTGAGAGGCGTGCGCAATTCGTGGCTCAGTCCGACGACATAACGGCTCTTGGCGCGGTTGGCGGCTTCGGCGGTTTCCTTGGCGGTCTGCAGGGCGGCGTCGGTCTTCTTGTGGGCTGCGATTTCCTTGAGGAGCAGCGTGTTCTGGCGGGAAGATTCCTCCTCGGCGACGACACGGCTGTCATGGGCGAGCACATAAAACCAGCAGGCAATGCCGGCGATGACCGAGAAGACGAAGAAGACGATCAGGATGGTGCGATTGACGACTTCGGCCGTCTCCGGCGAGGCCGAGCCGACCTGATGGGCGATCATGGCAAGGATTGCACCGACGGCCGTCAATGCCAGCGCCACAGCGATGCCGTAACGGCCGAGGCGGGTGGTCAGCTTCTGGACGATAGTTTCCGGCAACAGAGTCTTGGCGACAGCGCCGACCTGCGCATTGAAGCGGGCATTCGGCTTGCACATGTCGTGGCAGCGGCTGTCGAGAGAGCAGCAGAGCGAGCAGATCGGTGCGGCATAGGCAGGGCACCAGGCCATGTCTTCGGGCTCGAATGGATGTTCGCAGACGGAGCAGGTGATGGTGGTCAGGTTCTTCCAGGCATGGCGCGGCTTGCGGGCGAGATAGAACTTACCCTTCGTTATCAAGGCGATGGCGGGCGAGGCGATCAGTGCAATCACCAGCGTGATGTAGGGGGCAAGTGAGGCGGCGAGCGAGCCGAAGATGCCGAAATGGGCGATCAACGCAATGCCGGCCGACAGTGTCATGGCGCCGAGGCCGACCGGATTGATATCGTAAAGATGGGCGCGTTTGAATTCTATGCCGGGAGGAGCTAGGCCGAGCGGCTTGTTGATGAAGAGGTCGGCCGAGATGGTGCAGAGCCACGCCATGGCGATGATCGAGAAGATGCCGAGCGTTTCCTCGAGCAGCCGGTAGATGCCGAGCTCCATCAGGAGCAGCGCGATCGCCACGTTGAAGACAAGCCAGATGACGCGGCCGGGATGGCTGTGGGTCAGGCGAGAGAAGAAGTTCGACCAGGCAAGCGACCCGGCATAGGCATTCATGACGTTGATCTTCAACTGCGAGACCACCACGAAGGCGGCCATCAGCAGCAGGGCGGCATTGTGCCAGGGAATCATGTAGCCGAAGGCGGTCAGATACATCTGCGCTGGGTCGGCGGCGCGGTCGACAGGCACGCCCGAGGTGAAGGTCAGCACCACGAGGAAGGAACCGGCGAGCAGCTTCGGCGCGCCGATGACGACCCAGCCGGGGCCGGCGAGGAAGACGGCAAGGCGGTGACGCCACTTGCGCTGTGGATCAGGCGGCAGGAAGCGCAGGAAGTCCGCCTGTTCGCCGATCTGCGACATCAGCGCCAGAATGACGGCCGAGGCCGCGCCGAATTCCACGAGGCTGAAATCGGCGACTGTGCCGGGCGGGCCGGAGGCATGGCGTATGCCGGCAAAGGCGCGCCAGACATCGAATTGCTGCCAGTCCATCAGCGCGATAAAGATGAAGGGCAGAATGTTGAGGACGATCCAGAAAGGCTGGGTCATCAGCTGGAACTTGCTGATCAACCGCACGCCATGGGTGACGAGCGGGATCACCATGACGGCACTGATGATGTAGCCGATCCACAAGGGTATGCCGAGCGTCAGCTCCAGCGCGCCCGACATGATCGAGGCCTCGATTGCGAACAGCATGAAGGTGAAGCTCGCATAGATCAGCGAGGTGATGGTCGAGCCGATATAACCGAAGCTCGCGCCGCGCGTCAGAAGGTCGATATCGACGCCGTGACGGATGGCATAGCGGCTGATCGGCAGACCAATCGCCAGCATGGCGATGGAGGCGACGACGATGGCGAAAAAGGCATTGGTCGTGCCGTAGGACAATGTGATCGCGCCGCCGATCGCCTCCAACGCCAGAAAGGAGATGGCGCCGATCGCGGTCTGCGAGATCCGCTGGGAGGAGAAGCGTCGGGCGCTCTTGGCGGTGAAACGCAGTGCGTAGTCTTCAAGCGTCTGGTTGGCGACCCAGCGATTATATTCGCGTCGCACTGGAATGATGCGTTGGCGCGCTGCCATACGGTTCCTTCAGGCCTTTTGTTCCCCTCATGACGCTTTCGTAACACGGATCATCCCGGGGCTTAAGAGTGCGGTGCTGCGCAAACCTGCACATTTAGCCCCGTCGGCTACGTCAATCGACGTATACGGTTTTGCGATGCAGCACCCGATAGTTCTTTAAGCAACAGTTAATCACCGTTTCCGGCCTGTTGCGGAACAAGAAGAGGGGAGTTCAACCAGATGAATCTCAGATCCACACTTACGGGCGCGGCGCTCGGCGCGGTCATGGCCGCATCGGCCGCCTTACACGGCGCGGTTGCTGCCGACGACACGATCAAAGTCGGCGTTTTGCACTCGCTTTCCGGCACGATGGCGATTTCCGAAACGACGCTGAAAGACGCCATGCTGATGCTCATCGACGAGCAGAACAAGAAGGGTGGCCTTCTCGGCAAGAAGCTTGAAGCCGTCGTCGTCGACCCGGCGTCCGACTGGCCGCTCTTTGCCGAAAAGGCGCGTGAGCTGATCGAGAAGGACAAGGTTGCGGCCGTCTTCGGTTGCTGGACCTCCTCTTCGCGCAAGTCCGTCCTGCCTGTATTCGAAGAGCTGAACTCGCTGCTCTTCTACCCGGTCCAGTATGAGGGTGAAGAATCCTCGCGCAACATCTTCTACACGGGTGCTGCTCCGAATCAGCAGGCGATCCCGGCCGTCGACTACCTGATGAACACCGAAGGCGTGAAGCGCTTCGTGCTCGAAGGCACCGACTACGTCTATCCGCGCACGACCAACAAGATCTTGGAAGCCTATCTCGAATCCAAGGGTATTCCGAAGGAAGACATCCTGATCAACTACACGCCGTTCGGCTTCTCCGACTGGCAGACGGAAGTTTCCAAGATCAAGGAATTCGGTTCGGCCGGCAAGAAGACCGCTGTCGTCTCCACCATCAACGGTGATGCCAACGTTCCTTTCTACAAGGAACTCGGCAACCAGGGCGTCAAGGCAACCGATATTCCTGTTGTCGCCTTCTCGGTCGGCGAAGAAGAGCTTGCCGGTCTCGACACCAAGCCGCTCGTCGGCCACCTGGCAGCCTGGAACTACTTCGAATCGGTCGATACGCCGATCAACAAGAAGTTCATCAAGGAATGGCACGCCTTCACCAAGAACGACAAGCGCGTGACCAACGACCCGATGGAAGCCGCCTATATCGGCTTCAACGCCTGGGTTAAGGCCGTCCAGGCCGCCGGTACCACCGATACCGACGCGGTTCTCGACCACATTATTGGCGTCTCCGTCCCGAACCTCTCCGGCGGTACCGCAACTGTCATGCCGAACCACCACATCACCAAGCCGGTGCTGATCGGTGAAATCCAGGCCAACGGCCAGTTCGAAATCGTCCAGCAGACCCCCGAGGTTGTCGGCGACGAATGGTCCGACTTCCTGCCGGACTCCAAGGACCTGATTTCCGATTGGCGCAAGCCGATGAACTGCGGCAACTTCAACGTTGCCACCGGCAAATGCGGCGGCAAGGGTTCCTGAGTTAGCCCGTCCGGCATGAGCCACAAGACTTCCGTCCGGGTTTCAGATCCGGACGGAAGCTTCGTCCCCAGCGGTTGCTGCTACGACAATTTAGGCGGGAAAGCCGATGTATCGCGCCATCAAGATCTTTCTTTTGACCATCTGCCTAGCATTCATGGGGCTGACGACTGCCCTAAAGGCTCAGGACGACGTTCACGCTCTTGTCGATGCGCTCGGCGTCGGCGGTTTTCCGGAGCGTGAAGCGGCCATCAAGGCACTTGTCGCTTCCAAGGATGCGCATGTCAGCCAGATATTGCAGCAACTGAGCGACGGCCTTCTCTACGTCAACGCCGACGAGGGCGGCCCTGTCCTTGTGCAGGGTGGCACGGACGACGAGCCGACCTATTCCGATCCGCTGACCGGTGAAGCCGTTGCCGACATCGATCCGGATACGATGTCGAAGGTGAAGATCAATAATTCAGTGCGTACGCTCATCGGGACGATGATGAGCCAGATGACGCTTCTGAGCCCTGATCGCGGCGCCCGTCTTGCGGCAGCCCAGGGGCTTTTGAAGGATGCCGATCCTGCCAACCTCGATCTGCTCACCTCGGCTTTGGCGGATGAGAAGGACGCCGAGATCAAGAGCACGATGGAGACTGCTCGCGCGGTGATGGTGCTAAAGAGCAATGTGAGCGCCGATAAAAAGCGGCAGGCGATCGATACGGTAGCTGCCCGCGGCGGCCGCGATGCGCTGACCATTCTGACCACGGCGCTGGCAACCGCGCCTGACGATCTCAAGCCTGCCATCCAGGCGCATATTTCCACCATCAACCGCAGCCTGGCCCTCTGGAACATCGTCCAGAACGTCTGGTACGGCTTCTCACTCGGCTCGGTGCTGCTGCTTGCCGCCATCGGCCTCGCCATCACATTCGGCGTCATGGGCGTCATCAACATGGCACATGGCGAAATGGTGATGATCGGCGCTTACACGACCTATGTCGTGCAGGAATACATCGCCTCGGCCTTCCCCGGCATGGCGGATTACTCGCTGGCCTTCTCGGTGCCGGCCGCTTTCATCTTCACGGGCTTCGTCGGTCTCATCATCGAACGAACCGTCATACGCTATCTCTACGGCCGGCCGTTGGAAACGCTGCTGGCCACCTGGGGCGTGTCGCTGATCCTGCAGCAAGCTGTGCGCACGGTCTTCGGCCCCACTAACCGTGAGGTTCGCAATCCAAGCTGGATGTCGGGCGCTTTCGATTTCGGTGGTCTGTCGATCACCTGGAACCGCTTGTGGATCATCGTCTTTTCGATGGCGGTGTTCGTGGCGCTGCTGATGCTGCTGAAGCGCTCTGCCTTTGGCCTGCAGATGCGCGCCGTCACGCAGAACCGACGCATGGCATCGTCCATGGGTATCCGCACCGGCTGGGTCGACGCCTTCACCTTCGCGCTCGGATCCGGCATTGCCGGCATGGCGGGTGTGGCGCTCTCGCAGATCGACAACGTCTCGCCGAACCTCGGTCAGAGCTACATCATCGACAGTTTCATGGTCGTCGTCTTCGGCGGCGTCGGCAATCTCTGGGGCACTCTGGTCGGCGCGCTGTCGCTCGGTGTCGTCAACAAGTTCCTCGAGCCCTTCGCCGGCGCCGTGCTTGGCAAGATCCTGGTGCTCGTCCTGATCATTCTCTTCATCCAGAAGCGTCCGCGCGGGCTCTTCGCACTCAAAGGAAGGGCGGTGGAAGCATGATTACGGCCTTCCTTCTCCGGTCTCTCGATCGCCGAATCTCCATTGCCATCGCTATCCTGCTGGTCGTCGCGGTTCTGGTGCCGGTGCTCAATCTGGCGACGTCGGCGGACAATCCATTGCATGTGCCGACCTATATCATGGCACTGTTCGGCAAGTATCTGACCTATGCGCTGCTGGCGCTGGCGCTTGATCTCGTCTGGGGCTTCTGCGGCATTCTCTCGCTCGGTCACGGCGCCTTCTTCGCGCTCGGCGGTTATGCGATGGGCATGTATCTGATGCGTCAGATCGGTTCTCGCGGCGTCTATGGAGATCCCATCCTGCCCGACTTCATGGTCTTCCTGAACTGGAAGGAGTTGCCATGGTTCTGGTACGGCTTCGACCAGTTCTGGTTTGCAGCGCTGATGGTGCTCGTCGTGCCCGGTCTGCTCGCCTTCGTCTTCGGCTGGTTCGCCTTCCGCTCTCGCGTCAACGGCGTGTACCTCTCGATCATCACGCAGGCCATGACCTATGCGCTGCTGCTCGCCTTCTTCCGCAACGACATGGGTTTCGGCGGCAATAACGGCATGACGGACTTCAAGGATATCCTCGGCTTCAGCGTGCAGGCCGATGGCACGCGTGCGACGCTCTTTGCGGCAACCGCGCTCCTCCTGGCATTGTCGCTGATGATCGCCTCGGCGATCGTGCGCTCGAAATTCGGCAAGGTGCTGGTCGGTGTGCGTGACGCGGAAAGTCGCACGCGCTTCCTCGGCTACCGGGTCGAGCATTTCAAGCTCTTCACCTTTGTCGTCTCGGCGATGATGGCAGGCATTGCAGGCGCACTCTACGTGCCGCAGGTCGGCATCATCAATCCCGGCGAATTCGCACCAGCCAACTCCATCGAAGTTGTCATCTGGACGGCCGTCGGGGGGCGCGCGACGCTGATCGGGCCGATCATCGGCGCCATCCTCGTCAATGGCGGCAAGACGATCTTCACCGGCCTCTTCCCCGATTACTGGCTGTTTGCGCTTGGCGGCCTCTTCGTGCTCGTCACGCTGTTCCTGCCGAAAGGCATCGTCGGCACGATCGCCCGGTATCTTGGCAAGCGGAAGCCGGTCGTAAACGGTGTGACGCCTGTCGCCGCCGAAGAGGGTGTCGAAGCAAAAATCCAGGCTGCGGAGTAGACCATGATCCCCGACGTCAAACCCAACAGCGTGCTCTATCTCAGCGGTGTCTCGGTCTCCTTCGACGGGTTCAAGGCGCTGAACTCGCTCTCCATCGTCATCGAACCCGGCGAACTCCGGGCGATTATCGGACCAAACGGTGCCGGCAAGACGACGATGATGGATATCATCACCGGCAAGACCCGTCCGGATGAGGGCGAGGTCTTCTTCAACGGCAATATCGATCTCACCAAGAAGGACGAGGCCGATATTGCCCAGCTTGGCATCGGCCGGAAGTTTCAGAAGCCGACGGTCTTCGAAGGCCATACGGTCTGGGACAATCTGGAACTGGCGCTCAACCGTCGGCGCACGGTGTTTTCGACCCTGTTCTATCGTCTCTCAGGAGAGGACAAGGACCGTATCGAGGAAATCCTGGAGACGGTGCGGCTGACGCATCGCCGCGATGAGCTCGCGGCCAATCTGTCGCATGGCCAGAAGCAGTGGCTGGAGATCGGCATGCTTCTGGCGCAGGAGCCGAAGCTCTTGCTCGTCGACGAACCGGTGGCCGGCATGACCGATGCCGAGACGGCGGAAACGGCGATCCTGCTCAAGGACATCGCCAAAACGCGGTCTGTCGTCGTCGTTGAGCACGACATGGGCTTCATTCGCGATCTCGGTGTGAAGGTTACCTGTCTTGCCGAAGGTTCAGTGCTGGCCGAAGGATCCATTGATTTCGTCAGTAACGATCCGAAGGTAATCGAGAACTATCTGGGACGCTGAGATGCTGACAGTCGAAAACGCAAATCTTCACTATGGTGCTGCCCAGGCGCTGCGGGGCATCTCGATCAAGGCTGAGATGGGAAAGATCACCTGTGTGCTTGGGCGCAACGGTGTGGGCAAGAGTTCACTGTTGCGCGCAGTCACCGGCCAGCATCCGATATCGGCGGGAACCATCACCTTCAACGATGCGAAGCTCAATGGCTTGCCGCCTTTTGCCCGCGCCAAGCAGGGTATCGGCTATGTGCCGCAGGGGCGTGAAATCTTTCCGCTGCTGACCGTCAAAGAAAACCTCGAAACTGGCTTTGCTCCGCTTGGCCGCCGCGACCGCAACATCCCGGATGATATCTTCAGTCTTTTCCCGGTACTGAAGTCGATGTTGTCGCGTCGCGGCGGCGATCTTTCGGGCGGACAGCAGCAGCAGCTGGCGATTGGCCGGGCGATGGTCACGCGACCGAAAATCCTTGTGCTCGACGAGCCGACCGAGGGTATCCAGCCTTCTATCATCAAGGATATCGGCCGAGCGATCCGTTACCTGCGCGATTCCACCGGAATGGCAATCCTGCTGGTCGAACAGTATCTCGATTTCTGCCGCGAGCTTGCCGACTATGTCTACATCATGGATCGCGGCGAGATCGTTCACGAAGGTCGTGCCGAGACGCTGGACACGCCGGAAGCGCGCCGCCATCTAACCGTATGATCTTTCTGACCAACGCGCCGGCAGATGCCGCATTTTGTGGCAGATGTGCTTCCGCGCCATCCTACAGCCCGTGGGGCATGGACTTTCGGAAAGCGGCACGGGACTTGCTTTGTTGCGGTCAACAGACACATTCAACGCGAGACGCCAGACAGGATGGCATCTGCACGGGGGTGGCATGACAGGCGCGGCGGCGGGCATCACGAGACCGCAGAGAGCGGAAGGACGAGGGCATCTTGCTGCCAAGGTGCAGGGCGGGCGTACGCGGATTCAGGAGCTTTATCAGGAAGGTGCGGCAAAGATCCGCCTGCCGGATACGTTCGATGCCTCGATGGAGGCTGTCATCATCAATACGGCCGGCGGGCTGACCGGCGGTGACAGGATGAACTGGAGCATATCGGCTGGAGCGGGTACGCGCATCAATGTGACGACGCAGGCCTGCGAGAAGATCTACAAGGCATCGGCCGGTACGGCCGAGGTGACGACGCAGATCGAGGTCGGGCCGGGTGCTCGCGTCGACTGGCTGCCGCAGGAGACCATTCTTTTCGATCGCGCTTCGCTGTTTCGTCGTCTGGATGTCGATCTCGACGACAGCGCGGAGTTCCTCGCGGTCGAAGCCATCCTGCTCGGCCGCACCGCCATGGGCGAGACGATGGAGACGGGCCTGTTTCGCGATCGCTGGCGCATTCGCCGCTCGGGCCAACTTGTTCATGCCGAGGAACTGCGCCTTTCCGATGCAGTGGCGCTGCTTGCGGCAGAGCAGGCTGTGCTTGGCGGGCAGGTGGCCTTTGCGACGGTGCTTTATGCGGGGGCGATGTCGGAAGCCTATCTCGCCAGGGTGCGGCCGCTGATGGACGGACATATGGGCGGAGCAAGCGCCTGGAATGACAAGCTCATCGTGCGTCTTGCCGCGCCCGATGGTTTTGCGCTGAGAAAAATCCTGATCCCGATCATTTCCGCCTTGCGCAACGGAGCGCCTGTGCCGAAAGTCTGGAATCTATGAGTTCAATAAGCGGGTAGACGATGAACCTCACTCCGAGAGAAAAAGACAAGCTGTTGATTTCCATGGCGGCCATGGTGGCGCGGCGGCGGCTGGAGCGCGGCGTCAAGCTGAACCATCCGGAAGCGATCGCCCTCATCACCGATTTCGTCGTCGAAGGCGCCCGTGACGGCCGCCCGGTCGCAGAACTGATGGAGGCCGGTGCCCATGTCATCAGCCGGGATCAGGTGATGGAAGGCATTGCCGAGATGATCCATGACGTGCAGGTCGAGGCGACATTCCCTGACGGCACGAAGCTTGTGACCGTGCACGAACCGATTCGCTGAGGAGCGCAACATGCTGGACCTTCGACCCAATTGCGAATGCTGCGACAAGGACCTGCCGCCTGACAGCGCGGAGGCGATGATCTGCACCTTCGAATGCACCTTCTGTGCCGATTGTGTCGCCGATGTGCTCAAGGGGGAGTGCCCGAATTGCGGCGGCAATTTTGCGGCGCGGCCGATCCGGCCTGCGTCGAAGCTGGAAAAATATCCGGCTTCCACGAAGCGTGTTCTGAAGGCCGAGGGCTGCGCGCCCAAGGTGGCTTAAGGAGAGATAGATGATCCCTGGCGAAATCATTGCCGCTGATGGCGAGATCGAGCTCAACGCCGGTGCGCCGACCCTGACGATCGAGGTGTCCAATACGGGTGACCGTCCGGTGCAGGTCGGCAGCCATTATCATTTTGCCGAGACCAATGCCGGCCTGTCCTTCGATCGCGACAAGGCGCGCGGCATGCGGCTCGATATTCCCGCCGGTACGGCCGTGCGCTTCGAGCCCGGCCAGACCCGGTCAGTGACGCTGATACCGCTCTCCGGCAAACGCGAGGTCTACGGCTTCCGTCAGCTCGTCATGGGCCGGCTCTAAACACAAGAAAAAATGACGGAGGAAATACATGCCCTTGAAGACGGGACTCATCGGTGCAGCCATGATGCTGCTTGCCGCCAGCGCTGCTCATGCCGAAGACGCGGACTGCGAGAATGCGCAGACGCAGGCAGACATGACCAGTTGCGCACAGGCGCGTTATGACAAGGCCGACAAGGGGCTTAATGCCCAATACAAGCTTACGCGCACCGCTATGGTAGCGATCGACAAGGATCTCGACGGTGACATGAAGGGTGCCGAACAGGCGCTCCTCAAGGCACAGCGCGCCTGGATTACCTATCGCGACGCCCAATGTGAAAATTATGGTTTCCAGGCCCGTGGCGGCACGATGGAGCCGATGCTGGTTGCAGGCTGCCTTGCTGACCTGACCGACCTCAGGACCAAGGAGCTCAAGGAACTCGCGGACGGGATGGGCCAGTAAGGTGGGCAGGACAATCATGATTGTTGGCAACGGCGAAGTGGGAGAGGGAGGGGCAGAGACCATCAATGCTGCCGACTTCGTCATCCGCTTCAACGAATGCCGCTCCTATGGCGCCGGTGGCACGCGTACCGATGTGGTCGCCGTGTGCAATACCGGCCGGCCGGGCAGAGCGATGATCGGCTCCGAGAGCTGGCGCACCCATCCAGGTACTGTCGACGCATCGGAAGTCTGGAGCGTGCGGGACCCCGAGAAATTCGCGGCTATGCGTGCTCCGCTTGCCGTCTCGCATCCGGAGCTCGATGACTTCTGCGATGACTATACGAGTCAATTCAACGACTTCTGCATGCAAACTGGCAAGTTACATCGGGTCGTTGACAAACAGATTCATGAAGGCGTCGACAGGGCGCTTTCTGCGTTCTCACCAGCGCCCTACGTCGTGCCGAGCAGCGGTATGATCGTGATCGGCGAGGTGCTCGACAGATTTCCCGATGACGAGGTGACGCTTGCAGGCTTCGGCCATGTGGGCTGGGAATGGCATCCCTTCGCCGCCGAGAAGCAGCTCGTCGACTCCTATATTGCAGCCGGCCGTCTGAGGCGGCTTGCCGGAAAACCGCTCGTCTCTTCCTCCCAAGGAGCCTGATAGATGCCCTACAAGATCTCGCGCGCGGCTTACGCCGGCATGTTCGGTCCGACCACCGGCGACAAGGTCCGCCTTGCCGATACGGAGCTTATCATCGAGATCGAAAAAGACTTCACCACCTATGGCGAAGAGGTGAAGTTCGGCGGCGGGAAGGTCATTCGCGACGGTATGGGCCAGAGCCAGATGACGCGGGCTGGCGGGGCGGTCGATACCGTCATCACCAATGCCGTCATCATCGACCATACGGGTATCTACAAGGCCGATATCGGCCTGAAGGACGGGCGTATTGCGGCGATCGGCAAGGCCGGCAATCCGGACATGCAGCCAGGAGTCAACATTATCGTCGGTCCGGGCACCGAGGCTATTGCCGGCGAGGGCAAGATCCTGACCGCCGGCGGCATGGACAGCCACATCCATTTCATCGCGCCGCAGCAAATCGAGGAAGCGCTGATGAGCGGCCTGACCTGCATGCTCGGCGGCGGCACCGGGCCGGCGCATGGCACGCTTGCGACCACCTGCACGCCCGGCCCCTGGCATATAGCGCGCATGATCGAGGCTGCCGATGCCTTCTCGATGAATCTTGCCTTTGCCGGCAAGGGCAATGCCTCGCTGCCAGGCGCGCTGCAGGAAATGGTGCTTGCCGGCGCCACTTCGCTGAAGCTGCACGAGGACTGGGGCACGACACCAGGCGCCATCGACTGCTGCCTGTCGGTTGCCGACGAATATGATGTGCAGGTGATGATCCATACGGATACGCTGAACGAGAGCGGTTTCGTGGAAGACACGATCGGCGCGATCAAAGGCCGTACCATCCATGCGTTCCATACCGAAGGCGCCGGCGGCGGCCACGCGCCTGACATCATCAAGATCTGCGGCCAGCCGAACGTCATTCCCTCGTCCACCAATCCGACGCGGCCCTATACAGTCAACACGATCGCCGAGCATCTGGACATGCTGATGGTCTGCCATCACCTGTCGCCGTCGATCCCCGAGGATATCGCCTTCGCCGAGAGCCGTATCCGCAAGGAGACGATCGCAGCCGAAGACATCCTGCACGATATCGGCGCTTTCTCGATTATCTCGTCGGATAGCCAGGCTATGGGCCGTGTCGGCGAAGTGCTGATCCGCACCTGGCAGACGGCCGACAAGATGAAACGCCAGCGTGGTCGTCTGAAAGAGGAAAAGGGCGACAACGACAATTTTCGCGTTCGCCGTTACGTCGCCAAATACACGATCAATCCGGCGATCGCGCACGGCCTGTCGCATGAGATCGGCTCCATCGAAGTCGGCAAGCGCGCCGACCTCGTCCTCTGGAACCCGGCCTTTTTCGGCGTGAAGCCGGATATGGTCCTGCTCGGCGGCTCGATCGCCGCTGCACCGATGGGTGATCCGAATGCCTCGATCCCCACACCGCAGCCGGTGCATTATCGGCCGATGTTTGCCTCCTTCGGCAAGAGCCTAACGAATTCTTCGGTCACGTTCGTTTCGCAGGCCTCGCTCGATGCCGGCATCAAGGGGCGCCTCGGCGTCGCCAAGGATCTTGTTGCTGTCAAGAACACGCGTGGCGGCATCTCCAAGGCATCGATGGTTCACAATGATCTGACGCCCGAAATCGAGGTCGATCCCGAAACTTATGAAGTGCGGGCAAATGGCGAGTTGTTAACCTGCGAACCGGCAACGGTGCTGCCAATGGCGCAGCGTTATTTCCTGTTCTGAGAGGCCGTTTCGTCTATGGACGGTATGAAGCTGGCGGTGCGGTGGCTGATACGGGCACTCGCACTGCTTGGCCGGCGGCACGTTCATTCGGAGGCCGCTGTTCGTCGCGGCCGAAGCCTCTTCCGGTTTGACGCCCTCGCAACGTATTCTGATGCTTTCAGGGCCGATCCACACGGATATTGCGATCCCGCTCGATGACCGGCTTCGGATGTCGTTTGCGTTCCTGGAAGATGCCGGTATTCCGGTGAGTGATCCAGCCGCGCATTGGCTGATCTTCGGATGGGGCGGCCGGTCCTTTTATTTGGAGACACCGACCTGGGCTGATCTGAAGCCAATGCCGGTGTTTCGCGCTCTGACGATCGACCGGTCGGTGATGCATGTCGATGTTGCCGGCGACATCTCCGAAACCCACCCCGCGGTGACTGTTCTCATTGTCGATGGTGAGCGGTTCGAGCAGTTGCTCGGATTCGTCGACGATAGTTTCATCCGGGAGAACGGGACGGTGCTGCCGATCGGGGACCGGGGATACGGAGACTACGACAGATTTTTCGAGGCGAAGGGATATTTCAATGCGCTGTTTGGCTGCAACACGTGGACCGCATCTGCATTGCGGACAGGCGGCTTACGGACAGGTTCCTGGAATCCTCTGCCGCAGACGCTGATACTTTCGCTTCGGCTTTATAACTGAAGTATAATAGTAGTCCTGTAAATTTGGCGCCGCTGAGACTGCTGCGTTATTTTCCGTTTTGACCCTTGTCTTTTTGAAACGCCGCTCCCCGTCGCGGTCCTTAAAGTGAAATCCGAGCATTGCACTCCATTGGGTTGTATAAATCAGAAAATGGACTATGATTTTTCGGCCATAGACCATTCTGAAACAGGCCTTGAACACGCTCTATGAAGTCGTTTTAAAATCAATTGCTTAGTTCTGTTTCTCATTATGGTAATTCCTGTCTCGAAAAGCTGCACCTCCTGCTAGAAAAAACAGATTGCCCGAATCCCCTGGAATCACTCGAATTTTAGCGATTGGATTAAGAACCCCGCAGCAATTGCGACCCTATCAATGCCCAGGAAACGCTGGGCAGGAAGGTCGATTCTCATGGAAAACTGGATATCGCTTCAGGCTGAACTTGGTAGTTTCGAACATCGCAGAACCGTTTATGCTTTTGCGCTGAAGATGAGTTTTCTGGCGGTCATTATGTCCGGCTTTATCATCCTGGTTATACTGCCTCCGCTCAACTTCATGGGATTGCTGCCGACCACCCTCGGCCATGCCATGATCTTTGCCATCGTCCTCTCCTGGCTTATCGGCGGAATGGTGTCGGGCGTGTTGTCGCTCGTCGCAGGCTTCGCCATCCATGACCTGACCATTTCGCGTGCCGAGTTCGAAAAGCTCAGCCGTACCGATACACTGTCCGGACTGTTGAACCGGCGCGCTTTCACTGACGCTTTGGATAAGGTGGAAGGGGACGCTTGTCTCGCCATTTTCGACGTCGATCGTTTCAAGACGATCAATGACCGCTTCGGCCACGGCTGCGGGGACGCTGTCATTACTGCCGTCTCGGCCATGCTTTCCGCAGCCTTTGACGGCACGTCGGTTGTCGCGCGGCTCGGCGGTGAGGAATTCGGCGTCGTCGTTCAAGGCGGGACGCCAGAAGAGCGTGTGGCACGCCTCGAAGGCGTGCGGGCACAGATTGCCGCGCGACCGATCCCGGCGGATGGGCATGATGTCACCATCACGATCTCAGGTGGTATTGCCGATCTTCATGAGGGACGCGACAAGGAGGCGGTCTATGCCTCTGCCGACAAGGCGCTCTATCTCGCCAAGGCGCTCGGCCGTAATCGTGTCGTTCATGAGCGGGAAGGGCTGAACCATGCCTGGCATGGGCTCGTCGAAAATGGTCTCGGCGTACAGGGTGTCGGGCCTGACGAGGTGAGCTTGTTGCAGGCATCCGGAATCTAGGCCAGCCGTTTACGAAACGTGCATTGGTGCTTGCATCGCGAAGGGCTATTTTGCATGGTCTAGGTCCCAGTTTAACGGATATGTCATGCAGCGCGTCACATCTTATCTTCCCGCCGGTACCCCTTCCTCCCATCCGACTGCACAGGTCAAGCTGCCGCACGATCTGCGGCACCTGCGTCGCAAGCTCCTGCATCTGGAGAACGGCGAGATGGTCATGCTCGATCTCAAAGAGCCGGTGCTTTTTGCCAATGGCGATATGCTGGTGCGCGATGACGGCGAGCTGATCGAGATTCTTGCCGCCGACGAGAAGCTGTTCGAAATTCGCGGCCGCGACCGCGCGCATCTGATCGAACTCGCCTGGCATCTCGGCAACCGCCATCTCGCTGCGCAGATCGAAGAGGATCGCATTCTCATCCTGCGCGATCATGTCATCCGCACCATGCTGCAGGGACTGGGTGCGATGGTGCTCGATATCAACGAGCCCTTCCAGCCGGCCCGCGGCGCCTATCATTCCCATGGCGGGCATTCGCACGGGCATGACCATCATGATCACGACCACGATCACCATGATCACGGGCGTGATCATGAACATGGGCACGATCATCATGATCACGGCCATCATCACCACAAGCACGATTGACGCCCGATGGATCGGGGTGGCGAGCTGCAGGCTCTGCTGCGCCTGACGGCGTGGCTATCGCCGGCTTTTCCTGTCGGTTCCTTCGCCTATTCCGGCGGCCTGGAGCGGGCGGTGGCGGATGGGCTTGTCGGGGATGCGGACATGTTGCGGCGCTGGCTGCAGACGATGATTGGTAATGGCTCCGTTTGGAACGATGCAGTGCTCTTTGCCGAGAGCCATCGGAGCCATGGTGACGCAACCCGCCTTGCGGAACTCGCCGACCTTGCGGCGGCGCTGGCCGGTTCGCGAGAGCGACATCAAGAAACGATGCTGCTTGGCGAGGCCTTTCTCACAGCTGCGCAAGCCTGGCCGGACGATGTGTTCGAGCGGCTGCCGAAGAAGGCCGCCTATCCGATTGCTGTCGGTGTGGTAACAGGGGCGCATGGCATAGCGCTGGAGAAGGCTCTCGCCGGGTTTCTGCATGCCTATCTCTCCCAGTCCGTCTCTGCCGGCATCCGACTCGGAGTCGCAGGGCAGAAGGACGGCCTCGCCATTCTCTCCCGACTGGAAGAGCATGTGATCGATATAGCCGCGCGTGCAGCCCGCTCCAGCCTTGACGACCTTGGTTCGGCGAGTGTTCAGGCGGATATCGCCGGGCTTCGCCACGAGACGCAACAGACGAGACTATTCCGTTCGTAAGCAACGCTTATCCGCGCACCTGCGTCATTTGACGGTGGCGCGAAACTGACGCTTCGTTATCATCTGACTTCGATTGGAGTGAGACATATGAAATCAAGAAACGGACCCTTGCGTGTTGGCATCGGCGGGCCAGTAGGCTCGGGCAAGACGGCGCTCACCGAAAAGCTCTGCAAGGCGATGCGCGACGATTATTCCGTCGCGGTCGTGACCAATGATATCTACACGACCGAGGATGCAGAGGCGCTGGTGCGCATGCAGGCGCTGCCGTCCGAGCGCATTGTCGGCGTCGAGACTGGTGGTTGCCCACATACGGCGATCCGTGAGGATGCGACGATCAACCTGCAGGCCATTGCCAACCTCAACGAGCGTATTCCGGATCTCGATGTGGTCTTCATCGAATCGGGTGGCGACAATCTGGCCGCGACCTTCTCGCCGGATCTGGCCGATATCACCATCTACGTGATCTCCGTCTGCCAGGGTGAGGAGATTCCGCGCAAGGGCGGGCCGGGGATTACCCGATCCGACCTTCTCGTCATCAACAAGAAGGATCTGGCGCCCTATGTTGGTGCTGACCTTGAAGTCATGGAGCGGGACGCGACGCGCATGCGGGCGACCCGCCCCTTCGTCTTCTCCGATATGAAGCGTGGCGACGGGATCAATTCGATCGTCGATTTCCTAAGGGTGCAGGGCGGGCTCTAAAGGCTCAAATCTTTCTCAACGCGTTGACATCGTTGATGGCGATGAAGCGACCGCGTACCGTCACGCCAGTCGATTTCAGCGTCGAGAATGCACGTGAGAGCGCCTCCGGCGCTAGCCCGAGTTTGCGGGCTAGCAGGTTCTTCGGGAAGGGCAGCCGCAGCGAGGCCGTTGCCGGTCCTTCCTCTACGCAATGGGAGAGAAGGTAGTGCGCCACGCGCTGCGGCGCCGTCTGCATGCGGTCGTTGGCGAGGCATTCCATCGTCGACAGCAGGTGCAGCGACAGGCTGCGCATGATTGCGGTCCCAATCCGGGGGTGTTCCGCCAGGAGCGCGCGTACCTTGCCGATGTGGAAGCGGGCAAGCATCGTGTTGTCCATCGACTGGGCTCCATAACGATAGGTGCCACCGGCCTGGATAAGACATTCTGCGAAAGTGTCGCCAGGCTCGCAGATACGCATATCCGCCTCGCGACCCTCTCCGTTCAGACGAAAGAGTCGGACGTACCCCTCCAGCACGCTATAGAAATAGATGCCAGGTTCGCCTTCCTGGAAGAGAATGTCGTGGGAAGCAGACGTCACCACCGTGGAACAGGCGCGCAGCGCCTCCGTTTCCTCGCTATCCAACTCGGCGAATATTCCGGCTCTGGAAAGCAGCGCGCGCTCGCGGTTGCTCGGCATCAGCATCCTGTTCATGTTCCGGCCTCAGGCGGCGGTCAAAGCCGCAGATATCCCTCTTGATGCCAGAATAGGGGAAGCGAAGCGCGGGGGAATTGATTTTGATCAAACGCTGCAGTTGTGCGCACTTTATCGAGGGGTCTGGTCGGTCGGAATGGTGAACGACCAGGCATCCGGGCGTTTGCGGCCGCCAATGAATCGGGGCGCGAAAGGCAGGAAGACAAAGAGGCGCTTGCCACGCTCGGTCTCCACAACGGGCCTGACGTAACTCGGGTTCCCCCAGCGGTCCTCATAGAGATCCTTGAATAGCGAACTGATCGGGATCATTGTTTCATTCTCCGTTTATTGAATCGATTCAACATGTGAATAGAGTTATTGAACCGATTCAATTTTTCTCCTGTCGCTGAGAAATGTCAAGTTTCTTTTGAATCGATACAATCGTTTGCTAGAGTGCGGAATAGATACCTGCAAGGAGCTGTCTTGGCTAAAGGGCATGTAAGGTTGGCTGACGTCGCCAGGGCGGCGGGTGTATCGCAGGGCACGGCGTCGAATGTTTTCAGCCGTCCAGACGTGGTCCGGGAAGAAGTGCGGGAGCGGGTGCTCAATGTCGCTCGCGAACTCGGTTACCGCGGTCCTGATATCAAGGGCAGGTTGCTGAGGGCAGGGCGGGTGAACGCGATCGGCGTCGCGGCTGTCGAACCGCTCACCTATTTCTTCGACGATCCCTGGGCGCGGTCGTTAATGACGGCGATCGGCGAGGTTTGCGATGCCAGCGGCACCGGCATTGCCGTCGTATCGGCGATGAACGAGGAGCGGCTTGCCTGGAACATCAACAGCGCGCTCGTCGATGGCTTCATCCTGCTCTGTGTGGAAGGGGGAGAGAGGCTGGTCGAGCTCACCCGTCAGCGGCAACTGCCGTTCATCGCGCTCGCGCTCGGCATAGAGGATGCGACCATCCCGGCAATCGGCATCGACAATGTCTCCGGAGCCGCCGCGGCCGCGCGGCATCTGCTGGAGCTCGGGCACCGGAACATTGCGATCCTATCAATCGGCGATGTGGATGGCCTCGTTGGCCCGATTGCGCCGGAGCGGGTGGACCCTGAAATGGAAGCGACGCCGCGCGACCGCATGCATGGCTACTGGCAGGCGTTGGCGGAATACGGCATCTCCCGCGAGGCGGTTCCGATACAGGGGACGTTGCATGACAGACCGAGCACGCTGACGGCAATGGCGGCGCTGTTCTCGTCCGACACTCCGCCGACGGCTATTCTGGCGATGTCGGACAAGGTTGCACTCTATGCCATACAGTGGCTGGCCGAACGCGGGCTCAAAGTACCCGAGGACGTTTCAATCGTCGGCTTCGATGGCGTGCCGGAAGCTGCGACCTCCTTGCCGCGGCTGACCACGGTCGCGCAGCCCTTTGCCGAGATTGCACGACGTTCGGTAACGGCAATCCTCGAAAATGCGCTGCCCAAAGACCATGAGGCGCTCGATCTCGAACTTGTCGTAAGGGACAGTACGGCGCCGCCACGCTCGCGCTAGACATGGAAAACAAAAAGGCCGGGTCGATGCCCGGCCTTTTCTCTCGTGGTATTCGGTTTACTCGGCCGCGAAAGGCGGCAGGCGCAGCACGTTAGTTTCGTTGGCAGTCTTGCGCTTGCTTTCCGGCTTCTCGATGGCGTCCAGGCGTTCTTCGAGGGTTTCGATCGTATTCCGGCTGGTCTTGAGTTCGCGTGTCAGTTCCTCGCGCGACATGGCCAGTTCTTCCTCTTCCTTTTTACCAACGAGGCGGCCGAACAGCCAGCCAAGCAGTCGGGACAGGTCGTCCATGATCAGGAAGAAGGAGGGGACGACAACGAGCGAGAGCACCGTCGAGACGATGATGCCGCCGATCACGGCAATCGCCATCGGCGCGCGGAAGGAGCCGCCTTCGCCGACGCCGAGCGCAGACGGCAGCATGCCCGCCGACATGGCGATCGAGGTCATGATGATCGGGCGGGCGCGCTTGCGGCCGGCTTCCACCATGGCATGAACGCGTTCTAGGCCGTGCCGCTTCATTTCGATGGCGAAATCCACCAGCAGGATGGCGTTCTTCGTCACGATGCCCATCAGCATCAGGATACCGATCAGAACCGGCATCGACAGTGCGTTCTGAGTGACGATCAGCGCCGCGGCCACGCCGCCGATGGCAAGCGGTAGCGAGAACAGGATGGTGAAGGGTTGGATCACGTCCTTGAAGAGCAGGATCAGCACGACGAGAACCAGCAGCAGGCCCATCAGCATGGCGTTGCCGAAATTGCCGACCAATTCGGCCTGCACCTTGGCGTCACCGCTTTCGGCCAGATGCACCGTTTTCGGCAGGTTCGTCTCCGAGACAATGCGTTTGAACTCGCCCGACGCTGTATCGAGCGCCGTGCCGAAGGGCACGTCGGAGCCGATGGCGACGACGCGGTTGCGGTTGTTGCGCTTGATCGAGCTGGGGCCTTCCGAATAATCGATGTCGGCGACGCTGTAGAGCGGCACGGAGGCGCCGCTTGAGGTCTTGATCTTCAGCGCCCGAATGGAGGCCAGATCGCGGCGGACATCGAGCGAGGTCTGGACGCGGATCGGAATCCGCCGGTCATCGAGCGAGATCTTGGCAAGGTTTGCGTCGATATCGCCGATCGTGGCAACACGAACCGTCTCCGAAATCTGCTGCGGCGTGATGCCGAGCCGCGATGCCTCGGCCATGCGCGGACGGATCTGCAGTTCCGGTCGTGGCAGGGCGCCTTCCGAAGAGACGTTGGCGAGGATCGGCGAAGCGCGCAGCTTGGATTCAAGCAGGCTCACCGCATCGTTCAGATCCTGTTCGTTGGACGAAAGGAAATTGAAGGTAAGATCCCGTTCTGCGCGGTCGTTGACCTTGGAGATGCGCGCATCCGGGATGGAACGCACCGCGGCGAAGATATCCTTCTCCACATCCCACTGCGGACGCGTGCGGCCGTGCTCTTCCATCTTCGGGACGTACTGACCAACGAAGGGCAATGAACCGAGGCCCTTGTTCACGAGGGTCTTGACCAGCGAATGGT
The DNA here is from genome assembly GCF_014194105.1 of Rhizobium sp. BK529. Taxonomy (NCBI): domain Bacteria; kingdom Pseudomonadati; phylum Pseudomonadota; class Alphaproteobacteria; order Hyphomicrobiales; family Rhizobiaceae; genus Rhizobium; species Rhizobium sp. BK529. Next base: position 195,046 of record NZ_JACIAU010000001.1, read on the forward strand.
CGATATTGCCAAGGATGACGCGTATGGTGGCGCGACGCAACTCGAGATCGCCCTTCGGCGATGCGCCGCCAAGGACGAAGACGCTCTCGACGCCATCGATGCCGCGGACCGCATCATAGATCTTGTCGGTCGTTGCCGCTGTTTCATCGAGTGTCGCGTTCGGCGGCAGTTCGACTGACAGGACGACGCGCGAAGAGTCGTCCGGCGGCATGAAACTGCCCGGCACCTGGCTCAGAAGCATCATCGAGCCGATCAGGAAGCCGATGGCGGCAAGCAGCGTCGTGTAACGCCAGTACCATTTGCGGGTCGTACCGGTGACGAGGCGGGTATAGCCCTTCATCAGCAGGCCGTCATTATCCTGATGGTCTTCCATCCCGTCTTCGGCGCGCATCAGATAGGCGGCCATCAAAGGCGTGACGAGACGCGCTACCATCAGCGAGAAGAAGACGGAGAAGGCGACGGTTAGGCCGAACTGGATGAAATACTGGCCGGCAATGCCCGGCATGAAGGAAACCGGCACAAAGACGGCGATGATGGTGAAGCTGGTGGCGATAACGGCAAGGCCGATTTCGTCAGCAGCTTCGAGCGCCGCTCGATAGGGCGTTTTGCCCATCTTGATATGACGGGCGATGTTCTCGATCTCGACGATTGCGTCGTCGACCAGAATACCGGTCGCCAGCGTCAGCGCCAGGAAGCTCACGAGGTTCAGCGAGAAGCCCATGAGATCCATGATCCAGAAGGTCGGGATCGCAGACAGCGGTAAAGCGACGGCAGCAATCAGCGTCGCTCGCCAGTTGCGCAGGAAGAGGAACACCACGATAACGGCGAGGATCGAGCCTTCCATCAGCGTGTGGAGGGCTGCCTCATAGTTGCCGTAGGTGAAGTAGACGGAATCGTCGACCATCTGGATGGCGACATTGGGGTTTGCTTTGCGCACCTCGTCGAGGCTCGACGCCACGGTTTCGGCCACCGAGACCTCGCTGGCGCCCTTGGCGCGGAAGACAGCGAAGGTGACCGACGGCGTGCCGTTGAAGCGCGAGAAGGACTTCGGTTCTTCATAGGTGTCGGTGATGGTGCCAAGTTCGGAGAGCTTCACGAAACGACCGTTCGGGAGCGTGATCGAAGTCTCGGTCAGCTGCGCGACGCTGCGGGCGTCGCCGAGCGTGCGGATGGTTTGCTCATTGCCCGCCACCTGGCCACGGCCGGAACCAAGGTCAACGTTGGTACCGCGCAGCTGCTGGTTCACGTCGGCGGCATTGATGCCGTAGGCGTTCAGCTTGTCCTGATTGAGCGAGACGCGGATTTCGCGGTCCGAGCCGCCGTAACGGTCGATACGGCCGATGCCGGGCTGGCCCTGCAGGGCGCGCTTGACCGTGTCATCCACGAACCAGGAGAGTTCTTCGAGCGTCATGTTCGGGGAGGAGACGGCAAAGGTCTGAATCGCCTGGCCCTCGACATCGACCTTCGAAACGATCGGCTCTTCGATGCCAGCCGGCAGGTCGGAGCGGATCTTGTCGATCGCGTCTTTGGTGTCCTGCACGGCTTCGGCCGTCGGCTTCTCGATGCGGAAGACGACGACGGTCTGCGATTGGCCGTCGGTCACGGTCGATTGAATTTCATCGATGCCGCTGATCGAGGCAACGGCATCTTCGACTTCCTTCGTCACCTGCATTTCGAGCTCGGAGGGCGAGGCGCCGCTCTGTGTCACTGTGATGGAGACGACGGGAACGTCGATGTTCGGGAAACGGGTGATCGGCAGTGCGTAAAAGGCTTGGATGCCGACAAAGAGCAGCAACGCGAAGCCGAGCAGCGGCGCAATCGGATTGCGGATCGACCAGGCGGAGAAGTTCATGGAGCTAACCTCAGTCAGTTCGACGCAGCGGATTCTTCCGCCACCGGAGCGATCTTGTCACCGTCACGCACGAAGGCGCCGGCCTTGGCTACGACCACATCACCGTCCTTCAGGCCGCTGGTGATCTCCACAAAGCCGCTATCCTGGATGCCGGTTCCGATATCCACCTGCTTGACCACGTTATTCTCTACCTTGCGGGTGAAGGAGCCATTGCGGCTGGTATTAACGGCAGAAAGCGGCAGGGCGAGGGCATTGGTTTCAGCAATGATAATCTCGGCGCTGCCATACATGCCGGCCCGGGCGCCACTATCATCGTCGATGGCAATGTGAACCGCGCCGAGGCGCGTGGTCTGATCGACGATCGGGGCGACGAGCCGAACCTTGCCTTCGATCTTGGTGTTGCCGCCGGCGACGGTGACGATCGCCTTCTGGCCGACCTTGATCTTCTGGATGTCGGTTTCGGAGAGGTCGGCGACGAGTTCGATCGCGCCGTCCTTGATGACGGTGAACAAGGGATCGCCGTTCCCAGCAGCGATCGCGCCGATCTTGGCATTCTTGGCGGAAACCACACCGGCAACGGGTGTCTTCACATCCGTGCGGGCAAGCTTCAGATCGGCATCGGCGATCTGGCTGTCGACCACCTTGAGATCGGCCTCGGCAACCTGGATTGCCTGTTCGGCGGAGTTGACGCGGGCATTGGCAGCCGTGGCTGCGGCATCGGCCTGTTCGACCGTTGCGGTGGAGACGGTACCCTTCTTGCCCATTTCCTGGGCGCGGGCCTGCTGCTGGCGTGCCTGCTCGGCATTGGCCTGCGCTTCGACGAGTTGGGCGCGGAGCTGGGCAAGGGTCGCTTCACCCTTAGCCTTGGTTGCCATCATCTGGCTCTTCTGCAGCACCAGGGCATCGTCATTCAGGGTTGCAAGCGTGCTGTCGGCAGCAACTTCATCGCCGACATCGACGTTCAGCGCGCGGATGGAGAGGCCATCGACCTGAGGCTGGATATAGACCTCCTCGATCGGCCGGACCGTTCCGGTGCCGATCACCCGATCGACCAGCGGGCGCTCGGTCGCTTTGGTGACGACGATCGCCGGAAGGTTCTGCGGGGCCTGGGCCTGCGGCTGGGAGGCTTTGGGTTCCTGTGCGAATGCAGCCGGGACTGCAAAAGCAGCTGCAAGAAAGGTCGAGGCCGCAAAAGCGGCGACAAGAAAAGTGGAGGCGCGTAGTGATGCGTGCGGCTTGAGTGCCATGCGTCGTGGTCCAATCTCTTGACGGGATCGGCCGGACTCACGCGTCCTCAAACAGGTTCGCGGTCGGGCGAATGCCGTCTTCCAAATCTCAGAGGTATTTACCCGCATCCCGTTTGCCGGAACTCATCGTCCCTATCCAGCAAATTCGGCTAGTACGTGGTATCGATTTGCTCCACATGCAAGCCCGGCAGAAAATAATTCCCCGTGAGACACTATTAATTACCATTGCGGGGCTCATCAATCACCTCAGGGTTATGTGAACATGACGAAGATTGATCGGCCTGAACATCTTAAAGCGTGTCACGGTCATTCGTATCCGTTCTCACGCTTCAAGTTTCTGTTTTACGCATGTCGTTATCGCAATATCGGTGTCCGGTTTTGCGCGACATTCTATAGACGTTTGACGCCTGACAAATGCGACAGTTGCAAGGAGTTTTTTTCATTGGGTGCAAAAAAATAACAACGCGCGGGAAAATCTCCCCCGCGCGTTGTATTTCAGTATCGAGACGCTCTTACTTTGCGGCAGCGTCGGTGATGTCGTGAGTCCAGGCGCCCGACGGCTCCTTGTTGATGATCTTCTGGTCGAGCAGGGCCTTTGCCGTGCGATCGTAGAGCGTTGTGTCGAGCTTGCCGGTGCCGTCGCCAATCAGCTTGGCAACCTCGCCCATCATGCGCTTCTGGTGGTTTTCGTCCTGGCCCCCGGCATCGACAACGATTTCAGCCGCATCGTCCGGATTCTCCACGGCGTATTTCCAGCCCTTCATGGAAGCGCGGACGAACTTGACCATTTTCTCCTTGAAAGCCGGATCCTTCAGCTTGTCTTCCATCGCATAGAGGCCATCCTCCAGGAGGTCGTTGCCCATAGCGGTATAGTTGAAGACAGTGAGGTCTTCCGGCTTGAAGCCTGCATCGATCGCTTGCCAGTATTCGTTATAGGTCATGACCGAAATGCAGTCGGCCTGCTTCTGCAGGAGCGGCTGTACGTCAAAGCTCTGCTTCAGCACGGTGACGCCGTTAGCGCCGCCATCGGTCTTGAGGCCGAGCTTGTTCATCCAGGCGAAGAAGGGATATTCATTGCCGAAGAACCAGACGCCGAGCGTGTGACCCTTGAAGTCGGCTTCGGTCTTAACCGGACCGTCCTTGCGGCAGATCATTTCCATGCCGGACTTCTGGAAGGGCTGGGCGATGTTGACGAGCGGAACGCCCTTTTCGCGGGCAACCAGCGCGCCGCCCATCCAGTCGACGATCACATCGGCGCCGCCGCCGGCAATCACCTGCTCGGGAGCGATGTCAGGGCCGCCCGGCTTGATATCGACGTCAAGGCCTTCCTCTTCGTAATAGCCCTTGTCCTTGGCGACATAATAGCCGGCGAACTGAGACTGGGTGACCCATTTCAGCTGCAGCGTGACTTTGTCGGCGGCCATCGCGTGCGCCGCAGCAAGCGACATAGCGCTCGCCATCATTGCAACCATCAACTTTTTCATTTTCTTTTTTCCCTCTGAAGTTATGCCCAGGCCACTTGCGTGGCCAAGGCGCGCCTAACCACCACGGATAGACGGATGCCAGAAAGTCACCGCCCTTTCGGCAAGGGCGACGACACCATAGAAGATCGAGCCTGCGAGCGCCGCGACGGCGATCTCGGCCCAGACCATGTCGACATTCATGCGGCCGATCTCGGTGGAGATCCGGAAGCCCATGCCGACGATCGGCGTTCCGAAGAATTCCGCAACGATGGCACCAATCAGCGCCAGCGTCGAGTTGATCTTCAGTGCGTTGAAAATGAAGGGCATTGCGGCCGGAAGCCGAAGCTTTAGGAGCGTCTGCCAGTAATTCGATGCATAGGTGCGCATCAGGTCACGCTCCATGTTGCCAGAGGCGGCAAGTCCGGCGACCGTGTTCACCAGCATCGGGAAGAAGGTCATGATGATGACGACGGCAGCTTTCGACTGCCAGTCGAAGCCGAACCACATGACCATGATCGGAGCAACGCCGATCATCGGCAAGGCCGAAACCAGATTGCCGATCGGCAGCAGGCCACGACGCAGGAAGTCGAAGCGGTCCGCGAGGATGGCAAAGATGAAGCCGCTGATGCAGCCGACCGCATAGCCGATCAGCACCGCCTTGAAGATTGTCTGCCTGACATCTTCGCCGAGGATCGGCAGCGAACCTGCGATACGGGCCCAGATCGCGCTCGGTGGCGGCAGCAGCACGAAGGGAATGCCGGCACCACGGGTGATCGCTTCCCAGATGACGAGGATCCAAGCACCGAAGATTGCTGGGATCAAGAGGCGCAGCAGCCATTGGCCCGATGGTGTCTGAGGCTTCAGGTCCGAAAGCTCTGTCACGCAGCGCCAAGCGAGCAGCCAGCAGGCGGCGAGCAGCAGGAAGAAGGAAGTTCCAGCGAAACCTTCATTGCCCGCGAGCGTGCCGAGCAGCAGCCAGGTGGAGCCGTGGGCGCCGATGAAGAGGGCGGCTGCGACTGATATTGTCGACAGAGGCGCGAAGGAGATCAGTGCTGCGGCGCCGGCTAGAAGAGCGATCACAGCGACCGTGCCCGAGGATGGAGGCTGGGTGCCGCCCGCTGCAAAGAGCGGCAGCATGATCATGGCCCCGGCGACGAAGAGGAGGGCGACCAGACCCTGCCAAGACATGACGACCGGTTTCTGTTTCATGCCGGCCTCCTGCCCATGGCGCGGTCGACGATCCTGGCGGCAAGGCCGACGATGGCGACAAGGATCGCCGCAAGCACCGAGCCCGCCACTAGGGCCGCCCAGATATCGATTGTCTGGCTGTAATAGGAGCCGGCAAGCAGCTTCGAGCCAATACCGGCGACAGCACCGGTCGGCAGTTCGCCGACGATTGCGCCGACAAGGCTTGCGGCGATCGCCACCTTCATCGAGGTGAAAAGGAAGGGAATGGAGGCGGGTACGCGCAGTTTCCAGAAGGTTTGGGCGGCCGTGGCATTATAGGTGCGCATCAAGTCGAGATGCATGACCTCCGGCGATCGCAGCCCCTTCACCATGCCGACGGCGACCGGGAAGAAGGAGAGATAGGTCGATATCAGCGCCTTCGGGATCAGACCTGTGATGTTGATCGAGCCGAGAACGACGATGACCATCGGTGCGATTGCCAGGATCGGCACCGTCTGCGAGGCGATGATCCAGGGCATCAGGCTGCGGTCGAGCGCCTTGATATGGACGATGCCGACGGCAATGATGATGCCGAGCAGCGTACCGAGCGCAAAGCCGAGCACGGTCGAGGAGAGGGTGACGCCGGCGTGATAGACGAGGCTGCGGTTGCTCGAGAACTTTCTCAGAAAGGTATTTTCGAACACGTTCTGCGCCACCTGATGCGGCGCCGGTAGCAAGGGCTTCGGCTGGGACAGCGTCTTGCCGATGAATTCCATAGGCGTCGAGGTGACGTTGTTGCGCGTATCCATATCGCGCTGGAAGGGCGCGTTCATGAAGACGGCGGCGACGTACCATATCGCAACCAGCACCAGCAGTATGGTGAGGACGGGAACGATCTTGTCTTTGAGGCTGTCGGGTTTCATGCCGCCTCCCTCCCTGTGTGGAGGATGAGGTTACCCCCCTCTCCGCCCTCGTGGGGGAGATATCCGGCAGGACAGAAGGGGGTAACACCTGAACGCCAAGCCTTACTGCTCATAGCTATGCCCCGCCCTCAGCCCTTCGCGGACGCGATGGGCGATTTCCAGGAACTCCGGAGTCTCGCGAATATCGAGCGGGCGCTCGTTTGGCAGCGTCGAGTCGATCACGTCTGTCACGCGACCGGGGCGAGGCGACATGACGACGATCTTGGTGGAGAGGTAGACGGCTTCGGGAATGGAATGGGTGACGAAGCAGATCGTCTTATTGGTGCGCGCCCAAAGTTTCAGGAGCGCGGCATTGAGGTGATCGCGGACGATTTCGTCGAGCGCGCCGAAAGGTTCGTCCATTAAGAGCAGGTCGGCATCAAAGGCTAGGGCGCGGGCGATCGAGGCGCGCTGCTGCATGCCGCCGGAGAGCTGCCAGGGGAATTTCTTGTTGAAGCCTGAAAGTTCGACGAGATCGAGCGCATCGGCGATACGCTTTTTCTGATCAGGTCTCGAATAGCCCATGATCTCCAGCGGCAGGGCGATGTTCCTCTCGATCGTGCGCCAGGGATAGAGCGCCGGCGCCTGGAAGACATAGCCAAAGGCGCGTGCCTTGCGTGCCTCTTCCGGCGACATGCCATTGATGGCGATATCGCCCGACGTCGTACGCTCGAGATCGGCAATCACGCGCAGGAAAGTCGTCTTTCCGCAGCCGGATGGGCCAATGAAGGAGACGAATTCGCCCTTGCAGATATCGAGAGTAACATCGCTCAGCGCATGCACTGGCCCGTCATTCGTCTGGTAGGTGAGACAGAGATCCTTGGCGGATACGACGGAGGGTGCTTGCATTAATCAACCAGTCTTGTTTTCGCCGCGCGGGCGCAGTTTTCCATGATATTATTGCCGCCGGCCTTTCCGGCAGCATAGTCCTTGGAGGATGAGGATGGACATAAAATCAAAGCCCACCTGCCATATTGTTCGCCCCGACCACACCTATGACGGCAAGCAGGGGCTTAGCTATTTCCAGGGTATTGCCGCCGAGACTGTCGGTGCGAAGGGCATCTGCATGCATCTTCTCACCATTCCGCCTGGTGTGCGGGCCAAGGCGCATCTGCATGAGGCGCATGAGACGGCGATCTACATGCTCTCCGGCGAGGCGCACACCTGGTATGGCGACGAGCTGGAAAACCACGTGATCGTGAGAGCGGGTGAGCTCTTTTACATTCCGGCTGGGGTGCCGCACCTTCCGGCGAACCTCAGCAGCACACCCTGCACGGCGATCATTGCGCGCACCGACCCGAACGAGCAGGAGAGCGTCATCCTGTTGCCCGAGTTGGATGCGCTGGTGCCTGCGTGAAGCTATCGGCATAGCGGCAGCGGCCCCCACTTGATTGCAGCATCCGAGGTGAGGCCGATCGTATAGCCCTTCGGTCCTGAGGTGATCCGAGCGGTATCGTCGGCGCTGTTCTCTTCGCCTTCTGCGTGGCAGGAGACCGTTGCAGTGAAGTTCTTGCCCTCGGTCTTCAGAACCTTCTTGATTTCGCAATAGGAGACGGCGGTCGTGATGCCCTCTGATGTCAGCAGAAAGAAATTGTCCGAGCCCGTGCTTTCGCCGCTCTTGGCGTAGGCGCAGCCATCCTTGTTACCGTAGCTGCCTTTGATCGGCAGCGTGTCGGCCTGAGCCATATTAAAGAGGGCCGCACTGGAGAGCGCGGCCAGGGAGACGATGATCGGAAGCAGATGGCCGCGCATTTGTATCACACCCCGCTTGCCGGGATGCCCGTACGTTCAACCTTCCGGGGGGCGGTGATCTCCTTCCAGGTCGAAAGCGCCTTGCTGACGGCGGTGACCGGCTCGCGCCTGACGAATTCGCCATGGCCTGAGCGGGTCTTGACCGTGTCCTCCTCGATCGCCACGACGCCGCGCGTCAGCGTGTAGCGCGGCAGGCCGGTGACTTCCTTGCCTTCGAAGACGTTGTAGTCGATCGCCGACTGCTGGCTCTTCGACGAAATGGTCTTGGAGCGCTTCGGATCCCAAACAACGATATCGGCATCGGCGCCGACGAGGATCGCGCCCTTCCTGGGGTAGATGTTGAGGATCTTGGCGATGTTGGTGGAGGTGACGGCGACAAATTCGTTCATCGTCAGGCGGCCGGTATTGACGCCATAGGTCCAGAGCATCGGCATGCGGTCTTCCAGACCGCCGGTGCCATTCGGGATCTTGGTGAAGTCGCCGACGCCGAAGCGCTTCTGCGCCGTCGTGAAGGCGCAGTGATCGGTCGCCACCACCTGCAGTGAGCCGGAGGCGAGGCCGGCCCAAAGGCTGTCCTGATGCTGCTTGTTGCGGAAGGGAGGGGACATGACACGGCGGGCGGCGTGATCCCAGTCCTTGTTGAAATATTCGGTCTCATCGAGCGTCAGGTGCTGGATCAGCGGCTCGCCATAGGCGCGGATGCCCTTGCTGCGCGCCCGACGGATCGCTTCATGGGCCTGTTCGCAGGAGGTGTGGACAATGTAGACAGGGCAGCCGGCCATGTCAGCGATCATGATGGCGCGGTTGGTCGCCTCGCCCTCGACTTCGGCCGGGCGCGAATAGGCATGCGCTTCGGGACCATTATTGCCTTCCGAGAGCAGCTTGGCGGACAGCGAGGCGACGACATCGCCGTTTTCCGCATGGACGAGCGGCAGGGCGCCGAGCTCGGCGCAGCGCTGGAAGGAGGCGAACATCTCGTCATCGTTCACCATCAGCGCGCCCTTGTAGGCCATGAAGTGCTTGAAGGTGTTGATGCCCTTATCCTGGACAATCGTCTTCATCTCGTTGAAGACCTGTTCGCCCCACCAGGTAATCGCCATGTGGAAGGAATAGTCACAATTGGCCCGCGTGGACTTGTTGTCCCACATGGTCAGCGCTTCGAGCAGCGACTGGCCCGGAGAGGGTAGAGCGAAATCGACGACCATGGTCGTACCGCCGGCAAGCGCCGCCCGTGTGCCGCTTTCGAAATCGTCGGAGGAATAGGTGCCCATGAAGGGCATTTCGAGATGGGTATGCGGATCGATGCCGCCTGGGATGATGTAACAGCCTGTGGCATCCAGCTCCTCGTTGCCGGAGAGGTTCGGCCCAATCTCGACGATCTTGCCGCCGTCGATCTTCACATCCGCCTTATAGGTGAGGTCGGCCGTGACGATGGTGCCGTTCTTGATGACTGTGGTCATGATCGTTCCCTATTCTTTATCGTTGTTTGGCAGGCGAATAAAAATCCGGCAGTTTGGCGCTGAACTCGAGGCGGCCCTCTATTGCAGCCAGGATTGTTTCGAGGACCGAGCGTGGTTCGCGCAAGATTTCCTGATTCTAGAAGCGTAGGACGGAATAGCCATTGGCGTTGAGCCAAAAGGGTCGGATGAGGGGGCTCCGGGCGCGATAGTAGACATCACACTACAATCTCCGCCGTCTCGACCACCGCATGGAACAGCACATCGGCGCCCGCCGTCGCCCATTCTTTGGAAATCTCTTCCGCCTCGTTGTGGCTGAGCCCACCCACACATGGGCACATCACCATCGTCGCGGGCGCGACCTTGGCGGCCCAGCAGGCGTCGTGGCCGGCGCCGGAGATGATGTTCATGTGGCTGTAGCCAAGGCGTTCGGCGGCGGAGCGGACGGAGGTGACGAGCTTTTCGTCAAAGGTGACAGGCTCGAAATGGCCGATCGCCTCGATGGAACAGCCGACACCCAATGCATCGCAGATCTTTGGCGCTTCGGCCTCAATCTTTGCCCGCATGCGGTCGAGCTTGGCCTTGTCGGGCGAGCGGATATCGACGGTGAAGACGACCTTGCCCGGCAGCACGTTGCGGGAGTTCGGCGAGAAGAAGACTTGACCGACACCGCCGACGGCGCCCGGCTGTTCGCCCATGGCGACGCCCTGGACCATTTCCAGGATACGCGACATGGCAAGGCCGGCATTGACGCGCATGTTCATCGGCGTCGAGCCCGTGTGGGCCTCCTTGCCGGTCAGCGTGAACTCCAGCCACCACAGACCCTGACAGTGGGTGACGACGCCGATCTGCTTGTTCTCGGCTTCGAGAATCGGCCCCTGCTCGATGTGATATTCGAAATAGGCGTGCATCTTGCGCGCGCCGACCTCTTCGTCGCCGACCCAGCCGATGCGCTTCAGCTCGTCGCCGAAGAGATTGCCATCAGGATCTCTACGGTTATAGGCGAAGTCCAGGCTGTGCGCGCCCGCAAAGACCCCTGATGCCAGCATGGCTGGGGCAAAGCGTGCGCCTTCCTCATTGGTCCAGTTGGTGACGACGATGGGATGCTTCGTCCTGATGCCGAGGTCATTCATCGTCCTGACGACTTCGAGGGCGCCGAGCACGCCGAGCACACCATCATACTTGCCGCCGGTTGGCTGGGTGTCGAGATGCGAGCCGACATAGACGGGAAGGGCATCGGGATCGGTACCGGGACGCGTTGCAAACATCGTGCCCATCTTGTCGACGCCGAGAGTCATGCCGGCCTCTTCGCACCATGTCTTGAAAAGGCTGCGGCCTTCAGCGTCCGCATCCGTCAGCGTCTGGCGGTTGTTGCCGCCGGCAATTCCCGGGCCGATCTTCGCCATGTCCATGAGACTGTCCCAGAGACGGTCTCCGTTGACACGCATGTTTTCGCCTGGCGCTGCCACCATACTGAAAGTCCTCACCTGTTTTGCGGCAGTCATGCAATGTGCCTGCCTGCCTGTTCCCGTGGTCAAGTTCCGCTGCTGGCTTGTTGTTCTGTCAGCGTCGGAAAATCGCCAGTTGCCTTTGTTTTTTATCTGGCAGATAATTTGACCGATTGGTAAACATTACAACTTCCATCGCTGCGCTCAAGACGAAAATCACGAAAAATACAGACAAAAATGCGGGCAATTGCCTATTAAAGCGGCAGGAGAGGCTGCTCTTCCAATCTTGAGCGAAGGAGTTGAATTTCAAGGGGAAAAGAGCGAATGGCCATACCGAGAGCGGCGAAGACACTTCGGCGAACGCGAATCCAGGAAGAGAAGGAAGAGCAGATCCTGGAAGCGGCGCTGGACGTGTTTTCGGTCAGTGGCTTTCGCGGCTCGACCATTGACCAGATCGCCGAGGTGGCGGGCATGTCGAAGCCGAACCTGCTTTATTATTTCCGCACAAAGGAGGCCATGCACCGGGCGCTGATCGACCGGGTACTCTTCAACTGGCTGGAGCCGTTGAGGGCTTTCGATGCGGAAGGCAATCCGGAATCGGAGATTCGCAGCTATATCAGGCGCAAGCTCGAGATGGCGCGCGATTTCCCTCGCGAGAGCCGGCTCTTTGCCAACGAGATGCTGCAGGGCGCGCCGCATGTTCTCGATATGCTGAAAGGACCGCTGAAAGAGCTGGTCGATGAAAAGGCGGCCGTCATCCGCACCTGGATCAAAAGTGGCAAGATCGTCCGCTGCGATCCCTACCACCTCATTTTTTCGATCTGGTCGACAACGCAGCACTATGCCGATTTCGATGTACAGGTTCGCGCCGTGCTCGGCGAAGAGCATTCCGGCGACGGGCGCTTCGAGGACGCGGCGCGTTTTCTGGAGCAACTTTTCATCGGTGGCTTGCGGCCTGATTGAAAGGCTGTCCGGAGCGCACGCGGAGAAGAATCTCCGTGATCCTTTCAATTACAGCGTTTCTGCTCAGCCCATCATTGCCGGAAGCCGGGCCGCCAGCGTGTCGATCGCCAGTCTTACCTTCGGCAGCATAATCGGCGAGCGCAGCCAAAGGGCATGTGCATCGAAGATATTAGGCTCTTCGTGTTTCAGCACCTGGACGAGATGACCGGAGGCCACGCTTTCGCGTACCAGCCAACAAGGCAGCCAGGCAAGGCCGCGTCCTGCGACCGCCGCATCCGAGATGGCTGCGAGATCGTCGAGCCGCAGCCGTGTCTTCGGCTGGACCTCCCGCCACCGATCATCGGGCGTCGGGAAAATCCAGGTCCTTTCATAGTCGCCACGTCTGTAGACGATGCCTTGATGGCGGGGAATATCGGCAATCGTTTGCGGTATGCCATGTCTTTCCAGATAGGCAGGCGATGCGCAGACGGTCATTCGCTGGCGAGCGACGGCGCGGGCCATCAGATCGGGATGGTCTTTCAGCGGGCCGTTGCGGATGACAAGATCGAATCCATCCTCCATGAGATCGACGATGCGGTCGTTGAAGGAAAGGTCGAGTTCGAGCTCGGGATGTTCATCGAGCAGATCCTCCAGAACAGGTGCGATACAGAGGCGACCGAAGAGCACCGGCATCGAGATGCGCAACCGGCCGCGCACGCTGCGGCGGCCTGATTCCAGCATTGCCTCGCCAAGGCGGATTTCCTCGACCGCGCGCAGGCAGCGCTCATAGAAAAAGCGGCCTTCCTCCGTCAGGCTTTGCATGCGTGTCGTGCGATTGAAGAGGCGCACGCCGAGCCGTTGCTCCAGGCGTGCAATGGTCTTGCCGACGGCTGAGCGCGTGAGATGAAGCCGCTCCGCCGCTGCCGAAAAACCGCCAGCCTCGACGGCTTCGACGAAAATCGAAATGCCTTTCAGATGCTCCATATTGTTTCCTCATGGGAACCAGTCTGGCGAATTAATATCGCAACTGGAGAGAAAACTTCAACGATATGTTTCGCTTCCTGCAATCGGACAAGGAGCGAGACAATGCAGACGACACGGCAATGGCAGATCGACATGGTTGGACCGGAGCGAAAACTTGCGATCGGCGAGCGGAGACTGGAGCCGGTTTCGAGCAATAGGATTCTCGTGCGGACGGAGGCGGTTTCGCTGAATTTTCGCGACAGGCTGGTGATGGAAACCGGCATGGGATTGCCGCTGCAATTTCCCTTCGTGCCGGCTTCCGACATGGCCGGAGTCGTGGAAGCCGTCGGTCCCGATGTTACCCGTTTCAAGCCGGGAGATCGCGTGATCTCGACTTTCTCGCCCGACTGGATCGACGGACGCGGCTTGGGCGATGCCCGCACGCCGCCTTACAAAACGCGCGGTGGCTTCTATCCCGGCGTTCTTTCGCAATACACGGTGCTCTCCGAGGAATGGTATTCGCACGCACCTGCCACGGTGGATGCGGCTGAGGCGAGTACTTTGCCCTGTGCTGGACTGACGGCGTGGTTCGCGCTGATCGAGCGCGGCGGCTTGAAGGCCGGCGACAAGGTACTGATACAGGGCACGGGCGGCGTTGCGCTCTTCGGACTGCAGATCGCCAAGGCGCATGGGGCGGAGGTCTTCATCACATCAGGCAGCGCGGAAAAACTGGAACGCGCCGTTGCCCTTGGCGCCGATCATGCGCTCAGTCGCAACGACGGTGACTGGGTGGAGCGGCTCTATTCGCTGACCGACGGCTACGGCGCCGACCATGTCCTGGAGATTGTCGGCGGTGCGCATCTCGGTCAGGCGTTGAAAGCCGTGGCGGTCAATGGCCGCATCTCGGTCATCGGCGTTCTCGAAGGTTTCGAAGTGTCCGGTCCGGCTGCCCAGCTCTTGCTCAAGGCGCCCGTGGTGCAGGGTATTTCCGTCGGTCATCGTCGGGCGTTGGAGGGTCTCGTCCGGGCGGTTGACCAGACTGGACTGAAGCCCGTCATCGACAAGCGTTGTGCTTTCGAGGAATTCCCCGCAGCGCTCGAGCATCTCTATCGCGGCCCCTTCGGGAAGGTCGTGATTGAGTTCTAAGCGGCGGTTTCCCTTCCCCTCAATGAGAAGGGAGCCTGGATGAGGCGGCAGCGCTTGCTTCGCCTTCGAAAGCAAGACCCTCATCCGCCCAGCCGGTCAAACCGCCGATCATCAGTTTGACGGACAGGCCGAGGCGGGAGAGGCGCAGTGCCGCCTTATCCGCGCCGTTGCAGTGCGGCCCGGCGCAATAGACAACAAACAGCGTGTCCGAAGGCCATTCCGACATGCGATGCGCGGTCATCTTGCCGTGCGGCAGGTTGAGGGCGCCGGGGATATGCGAAAGGGCGAAGAGCGCCGGCGAGCGGACGTCGAGCAATACGAAATCGACCTTGCCCGAAGTAAGGGCGGCGTTCACATCCGAGCAATCCGTCTCGAAGGCGAGCTTGCGGGAAAAATGTTCGGCGGCGGCTTCAGGGGCTGCTGCGGGGATGTCGGAAACGGGGCTCGGCATGATCTTGTCCTTTCTTGCCTTTGGTTGCCGCCGATTATTGCCGATGCTAGTGATGGACGAAATTGGCCATCACGACGGATAGCGTAAAGATCATGCCAAAATCGGATGTTGACCCGACCCACGGACCGCATGTGGTGGCGCTTGCCTATGACGGGCTCTGCACCTTCGAATTCGGCATTGCCTATGAGGTCTTCGGCCTGTCGCGGCCGGAGATGGGGGCGAACTGGTATCGCTTCTCTGTGGCCGGCATCGAACCCGGTCCATTGCGCGCGGCAGGCGGCCTGACCGTTGCCGTCGATAAGGGACTGGAACTGCTTGGCGAGGCGGACCTCATTATCGCGCCGGGCTGGCGGGCAATCGATGCACCGGTGCCGAAGCCTTTGATCGCTGCCTTGCGGGTTGCGCATGAACGGGGAGCGCGGGTGATGTCGCTCTGTTCGGGTGTCGCCGTGCTTGCGGCTGCCGGCCTGCTCGCCGGGCGGCGGGCGACGACCCACTGGCGCTATGTCGCTTCGATTGCTGCGCGGTACCCAGACATCGCGCTCGATGCCGATGTGCTCTACATGGATGAGGGCAGCATTCTGACGGCAGCGGGTAGTGCCGCCGGTATCGACCTCTGCCTGCATGTGGTACGCGGGGATTTCGGCCCCGATGCCGCCAACAGCGTGGCGCGCCGACTCGTCGTTCCGCCGCATCGCGAAGGCGGGCAGGCGCAATTCATCGCGGCTCCCGTGCCGGAGGAAAGAGAAGGCATTCGTCTTGGACCGCTGATCGAATGGATGCGCGAGCGGCTATCGGAGGAGCAGCCGATCAACCTGCTCGCCGGCAAGGCCGGGATGAGCATGCGCACCTTCCAGCGCCGCTTCGAGGCGGCGACGGGCGACAGTGTCGGCGAATGGCTGCTGAAGGAGCGGCTGCGGCATGCGCGCGACCTTCTGGAGAAGGAGCTTGCCGTATCGCTCGACGATATTGCCGCCGCCAGTGGCTTCGGCACGCTCGCGACCATGCGCCACCATTTCCGCCGGCGGCTCGGCACGAGCCCGAGCGCTTACAGGAAGTCGTTCGGGCTTTGAGGGCCGACGGATAAAGAAAAAGCCGCCGTAGATGGGTGGCTTTTTCATCAGGCTTTTCGGAGGACTTACTCCGCGGCCTGGCGCGCCATCGGATTGTTCGGGTGCGTCGTCCAGTTGGCGTAGTTCGGGTCGACGACCTTGCCGGTGCGCTTGTCAAGGGTGCCAGCGGGAAGCTGCTCCATGGTGATGCAGTTTTCGACAGGGCAGACGCTGACGCAGAGATTGCAGCCGACGCATTCCTCTTCCATCACCTCGAAATGGCGGGCGCCATCGACGAAATTGGTGATCGCCTGGTGCGAGGTGTCCTCGCAGGCAATGTAGCAGCGGCCGCATTTGATGCAGGCGTCCTGATCGATCTTCGCCTTGGCGATGTAGTTGAGGTTGAGATATTGCCAGTCGGTGACGTTTTGCACGGCGCGGCCGGTGATGTCGTCGAGGGTCCTGTGGCCCTTTTCGTCCATCCAGTCCGAGAGGCCCGTGATCATCTCCTGTACGATCTTGAAGCCATAGGTCATGGCGGCGGTGCAGACCTGCACGTTGCCGGCGCCGAGCACCAGGAATTCGGCCGCATCGCGCCAGGTGGTGATGCCACCGATGCCGGAGATCGGCAGGCCGTAGGTTTCCGGATCGCGGGCAATCTCGGCGACCATGTTCAGCGCGATCGGCTTGACGGCCGGACCGCAATAACCGCCGTGGCTGCCCTTGCCGCCGACGGTCGGGTTCGGGGCAAAATTGTCAAGATCGACCGAGACGATCGAATTGATCGTATTGATGAGCGAGACGGCATCCGTGCCGCCGGCCTTGGCGGCCCGCGCCGGCCGGCGGATATCGGTGATATTGGGAGTCAGTTTGGTGATGACAGGCATGCGCGTGTACTGCTTGCACCAGCGCACGACCATTTCGATATATTCCGGCACCTGGCCGACGGCCGAGCCCATGCCGCGCTCGGACATGCCGTGCGGACAGCCGAAGTTCAGTTCGATCCCGTCGGCGCCGGTCTCTTCCACCAGCGGCAGGATCGCCTTCCAGGCCTGTTCCTCGCAGGGAACCATGATCGAGGCAACAAGCGCCCGGTCCGGCCAGTTCATCTTGACCTGCTTCATTTCCCGTAGGTTGGTCTGCAGGTCGCGGTCGGTGATGAGCTCGATATTGTTCAGGCCGAGCAGACGGCGATCGGCACCCCAGATCGCCCCGTAGCGCGGGCCGTTGACGTTGACGACCGGCGGGCCTTCTTCGCCCAGCGTCTTCCAGACGACGCCGCCCCAGCCCGCCTTGAAGGCACGCTCGACATTATAAGCCTTGTCCGTCGGCGGTGCGGAGGCGAGCCAGAAGGGGTTCGGAGACTTGATGCCGACGAAATTATTGCGGAGATCAGCCATTGGTCATTCTCCCCTTCAGGCGACCGCGACAGCCGGAGCGGCTGCGGCAGTGAGGGCGCGGTGAATGGATTCGGCCGCATCGCGGCCATGGGCGACGGCAGATACGGTGAGATCCTCACCGCCGAAGACGCAGTCGCCGCCGGCCCACACACCTTCGATCGATGTGCGGCCTTCGGCATCCACGGCGATACGGCCGGATTCCATGCGCAGCGCGCCGAGGCCGGAAGCCTCAAAGGTCTGGCCGATCGCCTTGAATATCTGGTCGGCGGCAATCACGCCGGTCTCGCCGGTGCTAGTGAGGCGGCCATCAACGAGAGCCGTATATTCCACCTCGATCGCGGCCACCTTACCATCCTGCGAGATGATCGATTTCGGGGCCAGCCAATGGCGAATGATGACGCCCTTTGACGTTGCGAGATCCTGCTCGAATTCCGAAGCGTTCATATGTTCCTTGCCGCGGCGGTAGCAGATCGTCACTTCCTCGGCGCCGAGCAGCTTTGCCTGCACGGCGGCGTCGATTGCCGTCATGCCGCCACCCAAGACGACGACGCGGCGGCCGATGGCGATGTCGCCCTTGTTGCCGGCCTGGCGGAGGGCGGCGATGAAATCGACGGCATCAACGACACCGGGCAGATTTTCGTTGTCGACGCGCAGCGCATTGACGCCGGCAAGGCCGAGGCCGAGGAAGACGGCGTCATACCGGCTCTGCAGATCGGCGAGGGAGAAATCGCGGCCGAGCTGCTCACCGTGCTTCACTTCGATGCCGCCGATGGAAAGGACGTAATCGACCTCTTTCTGCGCGAAATCGTCGACCGTTTTGTAGGTGGCGATACCATATTCGTTCAGGCCGCCGGATTTCGGCCTGGCATCATAGATGACGACCTCATTGCCCTTGACGGCGAGGCGATGGGCTGCAGCAAGGCCGGCGGGGCCGGCGCCGACGACGGCGATCTTCTTGCCGGTCGGTTCGGCGCGCCGGTAGAACTGCTTGCCAGCAGCCATTGCCGCATCGGTCGCGTAGCGCTGCAAGCGACCGATCTCCACCGGCCGTTCCTCGGCCGTGTTGCGCACGCAGGCCTGCTCGCAGAGCTCTTCGGTGGGACAGACGCGGGCGCACATGCCGCCAAGGATGTTCTGGTCGAAAATGGTCTTCGCCGAACCCAGGGGATTGCCGGTCGATATCTGGCGGATGAAGAGCGGAATGTCGATCGAGGTGGGACAGGCCGTCATGCACGGCGCGTCATAACAGAAATAGCACCGGTCAGCTGCGACCAGCGCTTCGTGATTGTCGAGGCGCGGATGAAGATCGGAAAAATTAGCCTCGTACTCGGCGGACGAAAGCCGGCCGGCACGAATCCCAGTTTCCAGACGTTCCATTGAAGTTCCCTCTTTATTGGTAACGACTAGTGAGGGAATCGTAACTCAGGTTCAAAAATTTATCAAACGGTAAAATTTCCGCAATTTCCTTTCGTTCCTGCCTTTTAACTCATTGATTTTATTTAGTTACATGATTCTTCGAGCAATCCTCGCCCAGCTATTAGGGGTACCGGAGCAGCAACCGGGGTTTCGGGCCGCGAAAAAAATAACAAAAGTCCAATTTTTTTCCGAACAGGCGGAACCAAAGTTAACGCCCGTAGTTAATGCGGTATCCGAATGATGACCGCATCGACCCAACATGCGCGCCCCCAACCCATCATTCGGACGTACTCACGGTCCCCTCCCGGTGAGTGAAGACAGCTGGTGCGCCGCCCTCGCACCGGCTGTTTTTCGTTTGGGCCGGAGCAATTCCAGCGAAGTGGTTTTGCGACCGCAATTGCGTGGAAAGCAAACATCTCAGGAGCGCTTGAGGATTTCGAATTCCGTTTCCGGGACCGTCAAGTGATATTCAATGCGGCCGGGTGCGAGTGTCAGTTCGGCCTTGCCATTGACGGAGGAGGGCACCACACGCTCCAGCACTGTGCGGCCGAAGCTGTTTTCACTGAACTCATGCACATCGTCCCTGTTTGGAAGGACTTCCACCCAGGCGAGCTCGATTGCCCGGCGGCCGGTGATCTTTGCCTCGCGGCAGTTCAGGGTGACCGACGTCGCCCCGCTGGCAATTGCGCCATAGGAGGCAGAATTGACGATCAGTTCATGCAGAGCTAGGCCAAGATGCACGGCGGCGTTCGGTGTCAGATGGGCATTGATGCCAAAAATCGGCATGGAGCCCGATGTTTCCGGCCAATAGGGCGCGAACTGTTTTTCGGCGAGCTCGAACAGGAAGGCGCCGCGCCAGCTGGAATCGGTGACCAGATCCTGAGAGTTGGATAGTGACTGAAGTCGCCCGCGGAATTTCACCAGGAAAGCATCGAGAGAAATGGTATTGCGCGCGGTCTGCGTGGCAATGCCCTGAATGATGGCAAGCAGATTCTTGGAGCGGTGGGAAAGTTCGCGCAGCAGCGATTTTAGCACCTTTTCGCGATGCCGGCTTTCGGTGACTTCCGAGATAACGGAAAGCAGGCCGTAATTGCTGCGATCGCCGGTGCGTTGAACTTTCAGTTCGAACGTCCTGACTTCGCCGTCGATTGTAATATCGACTTCGGCATTGCTGGAAGCGCCGGTCTCAAGCACTCTCTGTTTCATCGCGACAAGGGACTTGCCGTGTGTTTCGCCAAACAGCGAGCCGTCATCGCCACCGGCGACAAAACGTTTCTCAAAATGGGGAGGGAGGTTTTCGGCATAGATTATGGCAAGGCTCGCGTCCTGATACAGGATCGAGATAGCGGCACTGGCGAGCGCGCGCTCCATAATGACCGCCTTGCCTTCGGTGGTGAAAGGCGTTCCGGACAATGGTCCAGTCGTATTCACTCGGCCGCCTTTCCTCAGTCCCTTAGACATATGGAGGGATTGTCCCTCCCGACAAAACTGCCGGTCATTCTAAAAGCAAGCGCCGCAAAAAACCGTTAAAGCCTCCAATGCGCTCCGGCAGAGCCGGAACGCATCGTTACCGGAATGGTTCCGGAGCGGTCAAAATTCACGCTTCAGGCCGCCACACGGGTCGTTTCATTGAAGAAAAGCGCCTGACTGATCAGGGCCTTGACCATGTCGGGATTGAAGGGCTTGGTCACGAGGAAGGTGGGCTCCGGACGCTCTCCAGTCAGCAATCTCTCCGGAAAAGCGGTGATGAAGATCACCGGAACACTCGAGGTCTTCAGAATATCGTTGACGGCATCGATGCCTGAGCTGCCGTCGGCAAGCTGGATATCGGCCAGTACCATGCTCGGTTTCGTCTTGTTGTAGAGCGCGACCGCTTCGCTGTGGGTGCGGGCGATGCCGGTGACGCGATGGCCGAGGCTTTCGACCATCTGCTCGATATCCATGGCGATCAGCGGCTCGTCCTCGATGATCATGATATCGGTCGCCACCTGACGCGAGATCTCGTGCGAAGCCTTGTCGAGGAGCTGCACGGTTTCTTCCTCGCTTGTTTCGAGAATGTCGGCGATTTCCGAGATGCGGAAATTCTCGACCGAAGCAAGCAGGAACGCCTGCCGGGCGAGCGGCGAGACCTTCGAAAGGTTCAGCGTGGCGCGCTGTTCCCACGCATAGGGAGAGGAGGGCTCCGGAATCTCGACCGCAGTGGAACCAAACAATTGCGTGAAGAGTTTGTAGAGTGCAACGCGGTCGTTCGCGGTATCCGGGAAAATGGTGAGATCGGCGATGATCGCTTCCAGGACGGCGGCGACGTAGGCATCGCCCGAGGTCTGAGTACCGGTGAGAGCGCGAGAATAACGACGCAGATAAGGAAGGTGCGGCGCAATTCGAGTGGAAAGGGTCATTAAAAACTCCCGTATGCAGGCAGATAAATTGCTACAATGACCTGACAACGCGATCTTCATAAAAAAGTTCCTGAGGTGAGGAACTATTTTTGCCGCGTCGCATTATTCTAGCCGACAAAGAAGGGCGTCACGTTTTGACTTATGTGAGCGGATTGAATCTACGGCATCAACGGTTCGGAAGAATTGGCTTGATCGATCGGATATCCGTTCCATTTGGCTTTCACAGCAGACTTTGCCTTTCATCCCAAGACAACAGGCAAGAAGTGATCAATTAATGACGACACAAAAGACAGAGGCAGCAGACGAACGCCAGCTGGAAGTGCGGGCGAGCGACATACTGGATCCGAACAATCAAATCGGTGTCAGGTTGCGGTCGCTCTATGCTGCCGCGCAGGAGGAAGCTATTCCCGATCGCTTCCTCGACCTGCTCGAGAAGCTCGACCAGGCCGAAATGATGGCCTCCGCAAAAATGGCCGAATAGGAATCCGCATGGAAAAAGCGCAACCGAGCTTCAAGCGCGAACTCCTGGCGGCCCTGCCGAGCCTTCGTGCTTTTGCCATATCGCTGATCGGCCGGCACGACCGTGCCGACGACCTGGTTCAGGATACGATCATGAAGGCCTGGGCCAAGCAGGACCATTTCGAGATGGGCACCAACATGAAGGCCTGGCTCTTCACGATCCTGCGCAACGAGCTTTACAGCCAGATGCGCAAGAGCGGCCGCGAAGTGCAGGACAGCGATGGTTTGTTTACCGAATCGATGGCAACGCACCCATCCCAATACGGCGCGCTTGATTTGCAGGACTTCAAGAAGGCGCTGAACCAGCTGCCGCCGGATCAACGCGAAGCGATCATTCTCGTCGGCGCTTCGGGCTTCTCTTACGAGGAAGCGGCGGAAATCTGCGGTTGCGCCGTCGGTACCATCAAGAGCCGCGTGAACCGTGCGCGACAGCGTCTGCAGGAACTCCTGCAGATTTCCGGCGAGGCGGATTTCGGCCCGGATGCGACGTCGGCGCCCTTGACCTCGAAGGCCTTTGCCTTCTGACCAGCTCGTTTCTTGAGTTGAAACATAGCCGGCTGCCTACGGGCGCCGGCTTTCTGTTTTGTGCCGAGGAGCTGTTTTCCGGCATCGCTTTCCGAAAGCCTCGTCACCGCATCAGTGCGATCATTCGCTTGGGTGGTCAGTCCTCCCGCTTCGAACCGACCAGATTGGCAGCAACGAGCGCGGCCACGATGCCTGCGGTCAATAGCGGCTGGGCGCGGACAAGGCCGACGCCGATGGTTGCCAGAGATTCAAGTGTCGCCCGGCGTTCGCGGGCGCGGCGGGCCTCTCGGGCATTGATGATCGCCATGACAACGAAGACGATGATCGCGATCAGCAGCGCACACGCTGCCAGGAAAACCGAAGCACCGATCGGCCCATAGATGCCGGCGAGCCAGATGGCCCCGGCGGTGACGGCAAGCGCATAGGCAGTCAGCAGAAAAAGCAACGCAACGGCGATGAAGATGCCATTGCGCTTGGTGCGTTCTACCGTGCGGTGGACGCTCGTGCCTACGAGCAGGCTCAGGATCTGGAAGAGCATCGAGCCTCCTAGCGGCGGGCGAGCATGGCGACGAGCACGCCGAAGGCAGCAGCGGCGCCGATCGTTGCCAGCGGATGACGGCGGACCGTCTTGCGCATTTCGCCGGCGCTGCGCAGGTAACGCTGCTGCAACTCGTTCAACAGATCTTCGCTCCGGCCAAGGATATCCTCATAGCTTGCGGATGCCTGCGAACGCAGTTTCTCGCCCTGCCGGCGCGAGGTCTTGCCGAGAACATGGGTCAGTTCCGCGATCTCTTCGCGCAGGGTTTCGATCTGGTCTTCGATACTGGCTTCGAGATTTTGGAGAGCGCCGTTGCGGCGGCTGCGGCTGGACGGGAAGAGGGAGTAGGCCATGATTGTCTCCATAGCTTGGCGCGGATAGGCGCCGCCCGGTTTTATCCGGGTCAGCACCGTCAATGGCATGAACGAGAGCGCCCGGCTTTGACCCAAATCATTGCCGACAACGCATTTGCGCCGGAAAGGTTCCTCAGTCGGCGGCAAGCGCACTTTGGGCGAGCACGAAGGGCGTGCCGTGTGGTGGCACCTTGTTAACGCGCAACGGACAGGCGAAAACGGACTGTATGATCTCGTCTGTCAGCACTTCGCGGATATTGCCGGAAGCAGCCAACCGGCCCGATTTCATCAGCACGATCCTGTCGGCAAAATAGGCTGTCAGGTTGAGGTCGTGCATGATGGCGATCACCCCGCCACCGCGCTCGCAGAAACCGCGGGCGAGCCTCATGATCGTCAGTTGATGGCTGATATCGAGGCTGGAAACCGGCTCGTCCAGCAGCAGCCAGCAGGGCTTGCCGTCCACGACCGGTTCGGCGATCTGGCAGAGGACGCGAGCCAGCTGCACGCGCTGCTGCTCGCCGCCGGACAGTTCCTGATAAAAGCGCGCCTCGAAGCCGCTGAGATCGACTGATGCAAGCGCCCTTGCAGCGATCTCGTCAGGCTGATCCGGATGAAGGTTGAGGCCGGAGGTCAGACCCATGCGAACGATCTCGCGCACCGTGAAGGGGAAGGAGATGGCGCTTGACTGGGGCAGGACGCCACGGACGGAGGCAAGCTGCCATGGTTTCAGCCTGCGCACCTCTTCGCCGTTCAGCCGCACCGAACCGTCATAGGCAAGCTCGCCGGAAACGGCTTTCATCGTCGTCGTCTTTCCGGAGCCATTAGGACCGACGATGGCGGTCAGCTGACCCGCCCTTGCGGTGAAGGCGACATCCTGGACGATGGTCTTGCCGGAAAGGCGCACGCTGACGCCGGAAAGTTCGATCATTGATAGAAACTCAAAGGGCAAGGCGCGAGCGCTGCCGCACCAGGATCCACAGGAAGAAGGGGCCGCCAACGGCCGCGGTGATGATGCCGATCGGCAGTTCGGCGGGTGCGACGATGGTGCGGGCGAGCACATCGCCAAAGATCAGCAATGAGCCGCCGAGCAAAGCAGAGGCTGGCAGCAGGAAGCGATGGTCGGGGCCGATTACCATGCGCAGGATGTGAGGCACGACGATGCCGACAAAGCCGATGCCCCCGCTGACGGCAACCGAGGCTCCGGTTGCGGCTGCGACGGTGACGATGGTGATATTCTTCAGCCGCTGGACAGGCACACCCATGTGGAAGGCGGCTGCTTCGCCGAGTGTGATGGCGTTCAGGCCGCGCGCCGTGAAGGGCAGGGCGATGAACGATAGGAGGATGATGGGACCGGCTGCTGATATCTTGATCCAGGTAGCGCCGGCAAGCGAGCCCATGCCCCAGAAGGTGAGATCGCGCAGCTGCTGGTCGTTCGCCATATAGATCAGCACGCCGGTCAGCGCGCCGGCAAGAGCGCCGAGGGCGATGCCGGCAAGCAGCATCGTGGCGACGGAGGTCTGGCCGTTCCTGGTGGCGACCCGGTAGAGCAGCAATGTCGTGGCAAGGCCGCCGCCGAAGGCTGCAAGCGGTAGGGCATAGATGCCGAGCGCCAGGTAAAGAGGCGCGGCGACGGTGCTCCCGAGTACGATCATCACGACAGCGCCGAGGCCGGCGCCGGAGGAGACGCCGACGAGGCCGGGGTCGGCCAGCGGATTGCGGAACAGGCCCTGCATGACGGCGCCGGAGACGGCAAGCGATCCGCCGATCAGAAAGCCGAGGATGGCGCGCGGCAGGCGGATGTCGAAGATGATGATCCGGTCACGGGCGCTGAGCGTTTCGTTGCCCGCCATGTTTCTCACCACGTCGAGAATGGAAGCGTCCGATGCGCCTGTGGTGATGGAGAAGAGCAGGGCGAAGACGAAAGCCACGATGAGCAAGGCAATTGCCAGCAGGGCGAGTTCGGTTCTGTCGCCCGGTTGCCGGCTTCGGTGGAAGACCGCCGAAAGGAATCGTCTGTTTTCCATCATGGCTTCCGGAACGGCCATATCAGCCCCCGTAGATTGCCGCGTTGAGTTCGCGGACAGCACTTGCCGTGCGCGGGCCGAAGCCGAGGAGGTGCAACCCATCCATGCGGATGATCGCCTTCTTCTCGCCGGCCGGGGTAAGCGCGATCGAGGGCTGAGCAAGCAGATCCTCGTTCTTCGTGCCTGCGCCATCGCCGCGGTCCATCATCAGGATCACGTCAGGTTTGGCGTTGATGATCGCCTCGTCGGTCAGCGGCTTGTAGCCCGGAAATTCGCCAATCGCATTGATGGCGCCTGCGAGCTTGATGACGCCGTCGGCAGCGGTGCCGGTGCCCGAAGCCATAATGCGGCCGTTCTGGGCGCTGAGGATGAAGAGGACGCGCTTACGCTCGGACTCCGGGCGTTTCGCGGCGTCGGTAACGGCGGCATCGAGATCGGCGCCGACCTTTTCCTCAAGTGCCTTCGCCTTCTCCGGCACATTCAGCAGCGTGCCGACGCGATCGATCTTCGCGATGATACCGTCGCGCGTATAGGCATTCGGAACGGTCTCGAAGGGCACGCTGGCATTCTTCAAAACGTTCAGCGCCTCCTGCGGGCCGGAGCCCTCGACAGCGATGATTGCCGTCGGGTTCATGGCAAGGATGCCTTCTGGCGAAAGGGCGCGCATATAGCCGACGTCAGGCAGCTTCAATGCCGCCTCCGGATACATGCTCGTCGTATCGCGGGCGATCAGCCTGTTTTCCTCGCCGAGTGCATAGATGATCTCGGTGACGTCGCCGCCGACCGAAACCAGACGCGATGTGTCGAGCTTTATTTCCTCAGCATGGGCGGCACGGACGAAAGCATAGGTTTCGCCCGCCGGTGTTGTCGGGATCAGCGGCAGCGCCATCACAGCTGCCGTCAAGACAAGTTCCCAGAGGTGGATCCGGCGCAGGTGTTGAAGCATCTTCATCGCTCTGATCCTTATGCGGCCACACTTGCTGCCCGCGGCAGGCTTTCCATGATGCCGCGCCATTCAGCCCGCTCGTCGGAGCCTTCCTTCCGCTTGCCAAAAAACTGGATGATCATGTTGCCATCAGCATCATAGGCTTCGAGCGAGGTGACATGGCCATCTTTGGTCGGCTTGCGTACGGCCCAGGTCTCGGCAACGCGGTCTCTCCGCAGATGCAGATGGAAAGTCTCGTCGAGGATATTGAGCCACGGACCGATCGGCTGGATGTTGAAGATCGGGCCGGAATGGATCTGCACGATGCCGCTATTGGCAACGAAGCACATGATCGGCAGGCCTGATTTGACGGAAGCCTGCATCATCTCGGCCGTCGCCGTGTTGTCGAGCTTCCAGGCATAGTCGTCGCCAACGGAGCGCACGGCGGCCTGACGGCCGATCTTCAGGCGCTTCAGCATGCCGAAGAATTCATGCGTGTCGGTGAGCCTGCTCCAGTTGTCGCGCAGTTCTTCCTGCGTGACGTTGCCGCCCTCGTTGGAGGAGAAGGAGGCTTCGGCTTCAGCGAATTCCTGACTCTGATCGGCGAGCTTCAGCTCCGCGACGATGCGGTGATAGGCCTCAACATTGGATGCCGGGCGCAGATGGATCTTGTGAACAGCGCTGCCGGTTTTGTCGAAATACTGGAGGCTCAGACGCTCGGTATCGCCGTCCTTTTTGGTGACGGCGAAGGCGTGCGCCCAGCGGCTCGGAAAGATGCGCAGATCGATGTTTTCGCCGAGCACGATCGCATTGTGCATGTCGGTCGAGATGTTCTCGTAAACGCCGATCTTCTCGTGCACGGCGTTTTCATTGCGCGACAGAGCCATGACTTCCCCGAGATCCGCCACACGCTCCAAAAGCTTGACGGCGCTAGCATCGATCCTGATAGCGCTGATACCGACTTCGGCCGCAACGAGGGCGGCTTCGGAAATCTTCAGCTGCGCGGCAACGTCGCGTTCCCGCATCTTCGGGTTTTCAGCGCGGAACGCGCGGATTTCTGCTGGTGCCGGTCTGGTCTGCTCGGTCATGTTCTACCCTGCTATGAAGGTTACTTGTTGAGAATGAGTTTGCCCTGACGGGTGATCTTCAGGCGGTAGATCACGCCGTCGTGCCGGATCATGATCTCGTTTGTGCCGGCAAAAAGATCGCCGCTTTCGAGAACGCGAATTTCGGCCACCGCAGGTTCGTTCCGCAGTGTTGCGAGCTTAAAGGTATCTGGCTTTTCAACCATCATTTCTGTTGGCTTATTCCGTGATGCGGGGGAAGAGCCCCGGCCTGCCTACAATTATCTTGACTCTGATACTCATAATTTTTTAAAGACGCAATAATTGAAGACAGAAACAGTCAAGTTTTTGATCGCGCTGTTTTGAAGCCGCTTTGGCGGTGGTCGATTAGCTTTTGGAGAGGCGATAATGACAGGTCGGTTTGCTGCGTTTGCGGTTGGTGTGCTGTTTTCGATTTCGGGCGTTGCACAGGCTTATGCGCAGGATGCGGCAGCCAAGCTCGATGTCGAGCTCAATGCGCTGGCGCCCTCGCAGAAGGGCTGCATGATGACCTTTGTTGCCGAGAACAATCTGGCGACGCCGATCAACAAGGTCTCCTTCGAGCTCGCCTTCTTCAATGAGAAGAATGCCGTCGACCGCATCACCGTGCTTGATTTTCGCGATCTGCCGCAGGGCAAGAAGCGGGTACGCCAGTTCGATATGCCTGGTGTCAAGTGCGAGACGGTCACGCGCGTTCTGATCAACGACACGCCGGTCTGCGACGGGCCGGCCACCGGTGAATGCATGAAGGGTCTGGTGACCCGTTCGCAGACAACTGTTCCCTTCGAAGGCTAAGGTCCAGGCCGGATGAAACCCGGCACGCATGTTTCAGGCTGTCCGAGGCGCAAAATGGCGATTTCAGCGAAGTCCAGATCGAGACACGTGCTCATCGAGGAGGCGGGTGCTGACGATAGCCTGAACGACAACAATCCCGGGCACGAGCTGTCCGACCTGCGCAATGCGCAGCGGCAGCCAGCCGGCGAGCAGGTTATTCATTATGCGCGTTTCGCGCAGATCTCTTCCTTCCCTGATCATCCGGAAGCCGCGCCGGCCTCTTCTCTCGCTCCGCCACCGATGGATGCGGCGGCGGAGAAACAGGAAGGCGAGAAGGCGCCGGTGCGGCGCCGGCTGACGGTCATCTGCATTTGCTCGCTGATCTTCCATGCGGCATTGGCGACTGTGCTGATTGTCGCTTTCCCGAAGGCGCCCGAGGAGGCGATTGACGAGGCGGGACAGGCCGTCAGTGTCGTGATGTATGGCGACTCCGATGTCGATCAGACGGCGGCCGGCGAAACGGAAACGACCGTTCAGGAAGAGATCGTAGCAGAGGCCGTTGAGCCCGATACGATCCGGCCGACAGAAACGGCGACGGCGGAAGTCCAGCCGGAAACAGTACAGCCAACCGAAGCTGTGCCGGTCGAGACACA
Organism: Rhizobium sp. BK529; assembly: GCF_014194105.1. NCBI lineage: Bacteria > Pseudomonadati > Pseudomonadota > Alphaproteobacteria > Hyphomicrobiales > Rhizobiaceae > Rhizobium > Rhizobium sp. BK529. Next base: position 223,577 of record NZ_JACIAU010000001.1, read on the forward strand.
GGACCCCGACCAGCGGGCGCCGGCTGCGGAAATAACACGCGTTTCGCCGGAGACTTCTGCGGCTGTCGAACCTGAAATTCTGGTTTCCGAGGTGCCAGCCGAAGAATCCGTCGTGCAGCCGATGTCGACGATCGTGCCGGAGCAGACGGCGCCTGTCGATACGGTCATGTCGGAGCTGCAGCCTTCCGAAGTGCCGCCCACCGACGTACAGCCGGCTGCGGTCCAGCCGACCGAGGTGCGGCCTGCTGAGACCCAGCCCGAGGTCGTAGAGACTCCACAGGAGGTGAAGCCTGTCGAAACGGCCGAAGTCCAGCCTGAGCCGGAGCAGCCGCAGAAGGCGGTAACGCGGATGCCGAAGCCAAAGGTGAGGACGCAGGAAAAGCCGAAACCGGTTGAGAAGAAGGTTCCGCCGAAGAAGACCGCGGGTGCGAACGGTGAGGGGCAGCAGGACTCCCAACGGGGTATCGCGGAGGGTGATCGCTCAGCTCAATCGGACCGCAATTCACACGCTGCCGGCAACAACAATGGGGTCGGCACCGCAGCTTACGCCAACTACGACGGGAAGGTCCGTAGCCGCATCCGCCGCGCGATCAGAAAACCCCGTGGTGTCGAAGGTACCGTTGTTGTTGCCTTTTCGGTGAATGGCGTCGGCGGGCTGACTTCTGTTCGCGTCGTCAACGGATCCGGCGTTGCCGAAATCGATCAGCTTGCTGTCGATGCCATCAGACGCGCTGCACCATTTGGTCCTACTCCCGGCGGAGGCGCAAGGAGTTTTACCGCATTGCCAATCACGATTGAATAATATGATAAAAACAATCAACTTTATACTTTACTCTAAAAATCAAGTTTAATAGAGTCCATCCGCGCACGCAGGAATCGTGTGACGATCAACGAGCGAACGGGTGGTAAATGGCTCGCAAGGGGAAGAAGGGGGCGAACCGGGAGATCCGCGTTCAGGCCGACCAGGGAGCGCAGGAGACCGTATCGGGGCACTCCAAGCTGGATGGCCGCAGTTTCCTCTATGTTGGCGGCCGCGATTGCCAGGTGGCGCATCTTCGCCAGATCGCCAGCAGCTTCGGCGCCGAACTCATCCATCACGACGGCGGGCTTCGCGAAGCCGTCTCCCGCATCGATACGGTGCTTCCCTCCGTCGACTGCGTGTTCTGCCCCATCGACTGTATCAGCCACGATGCCTGCCTGCGTGTGAAGACCGGCTGCAAGAAGTTCGGCAAGGCCTTCATTCCGCTGCGCAACGGCAGCAAGTCCAGTCTTGAACGTGCGCTGCAGACGATGAACGAACGAGACAATTCCCGATGAATGATGGGCGCCTAGACGGATTCACGATGATCGGCCTGCACAAGCTTGCCGCTCGCAGTGGCGATGGCCTTGTACCGGAGCTTTACGAAGTTTTCCTGCAAAATGCGGCGCGTCGGCGCAGTTACCCCAATGTGGTGCTGTTTCCAGCCTGGGAGGCGCGCATGCCCGGCGAAGCGGCTGCAAGACCCATTGGCGAGGATGCTGCCGATGGCAATAATATCGTCGACTTTCCGCTTTATGCGGGACGGACGAACAGGAAAAAGGCGTGAGGAACTTTCCATGTATATCGCGATGAACCGCTTCAAGGTTGCCGCCGGTGCCGAGGGCGATTTCGAGACCGTCTGGCGCAATCGCGATTCCAGCCTCTCGCAGGTTCCGGGATTCGTCGAATTCCGTCTGCTGCGCGGCAAGGCCAATGCGGAGGAAGGCTATACGCTTTATTCCTCCCACACGCTCTGGCGCAGCGAAGAGGATTTTCAGAACTGGACGAAGTCTGAGAATTTTCGCGCCGCCCATCGCACTGCGGGGGAGCGCAGGGAGATGTACAAGGGGCCGCCGGTCTTCGAAGGCTTCAATGTCGTGGATGGTATGTAAGTGCTAAAGTCCGCCCTGCGCCAGCGGCCCCTAAGGTTATCCACGTATGTAGCCGGTTCAAGCCGCGGTATTGATTGATCATCAGGCTCACCGAGTGGCTATTTTCCCGGCTGGCGAGAAGGGGAAGATTTAAGTCCGCGCCCGCCAGAACGCGCTTGCTGAGACGACCAGCCAGCCCAGCATCATCGCCCATCCGCCGGTCGGCGCTGCGTACGGGAAGAGGCCGGAGCCGGTGAAGCGCAGGGTGACGAGATCGCCCGCAAAGAGCAAAGTGCCGACGATCATCAGCAAACCGGCCAGCCAGGCGGTTTTGATTTTGCCGGAGCTCAACGCCAATGCCAGAAGGGCAGGGGCGTGGGCAAGGCACATGGCGGATGCCGAGGCGGCGAGATGCGCGTCGCCGCCGCCATGGGCGGCAAGCGCGGCGAGGGCAACGCCCGCAAGACCGAAAAGACCAGCAAAAAGGAAGAGCACGGGCTCGATACGCGCGTTCAGGCTCATGACTATTCCTTGTTCTGCATGTGATGGGCGAGCCGTTCCACCGGCGCCCAGATAAGGTCGCGCAGCGACTGGCTGACGATGGTCTCATCCATTGCCTGGCGGAAGCAGAGCAGCCATTCGTCGCGCTCGACGGGGCCGATCTCGGCAACGAAATGACGGCTGCGCAAGCGGGGATGGCCGCGCTTGTCGGTGTATAGCGGCGGGCCGCCCAGATAGCCGGTCATATATTCGTAGAATTTCTCTTCGCTGCCTTCAAGGCTAGGCGGGTGCACGGCGCGCACGTTTCTCGCCTCCGGCAGCGTATCCATCAGTTCGTAGAAACGATGCGTGAGCGCCCGAACGGTCGGATCGCCGCCGATCGCCTCGTATAGTGTAATGACCTCTTCAGGCACGAAACCATCCCTTAATACCCGTTCCTACATGCACCCGATCAAAAAGGATCGCAACTGTCATCAAAACACCGCGGCATTTCGCGCATAATCCCTTGTGGAGCAGGGGCTCCAGCAGAATATCCTTGACAAAAACGTCCAGACGGTATCTTTATAACTCCATGTCAGACGCTCATCATCGCAAGAAACAACCCGTGCTCGTGCGCCAGCAGTTGCTGGAGGTGGCGGCGCGTCTTGCCGGTGAGCAGGGCATGAGCGCTGTCACGCTCGATGCGGTCTCGGCTGCGTCAGGTGTGAGCAAGGGCGGCCTGCTGCATCACTTCCCCACGAAGAATGCGCTGCTGGACGCCTTGTTCGAAAGCCTGCTGGAGAAGTTCGACGCCGATATAGACGAGCTGATGCGCAGCGATCCGCTGCCGCAAGGCCGGTTCTCCCGCGCCTACCTCCAGGCGGTGTCCGGGCTGAAGGATCGTCCCGACGATTCCAGAAGCTGGACGCAGGTGACGATCGCTCTGCTGGCCGAACCCCGGCTGCGCCACCGCTGGCGCGAATGGGTGGCGGCGAGGGCTGAGGAATATATCGGCACCGACTCCGCGCTCGACACATTGATCGTGCGTTTTGCCGCCGACGGTCTGTGGTTCGCGGATACGTTGGAAAGCCATGATATCAGCAGCACTCTCAGGCGGGACCTGATCGCCCGCCTCATCGAGCTGACCCACAAGTAAGCCCGGAGCATCCCCGTTTTTCTGGAATGCTCGATCTCTTTGTTTCGTGGAACTCCGCATGCAAAACCACCTCCCAGTTTTGCCGGAGTTCAATTTACGCAATTCCACACCAGACTTTTGCTGGAGTTGCTCGAGAAGGAATACCGCGATGAATCCAGCTGCCGTATATGGGTTGCTCATTGCAGCCATCGTGCTCGAAGTTATCGGCACGACCGCACTTCAACTCTCCCAGCAGTTCACCCGTCTCGGGCCGACGGCGCTCGTCGTCGCCTGCTACGCGGCGGCTTTCTATTGCCTGTCGCTGACGCTGAAGCATATTCCCGTCGGCATTGCCTATGCGATTTGGAGCGCTTTGGGAATCGTGCTGATTTCCTCTGTCGGCCTCGTGTTTTTCAAGCAGCGGCTGGATACGCCCGCCATCATCGGCCTCGGTCTGATCATATCGGGCGTGGTCGTCGTCAACCTGTTCTCCAAATCCGTTTCCCATTGATGTGAAAAGCGATTTTTGCCCGCCAAGAGGGCCTGGAAAATCCCTTTTGTCAAAGGGCCGGTAAAAGTCTATGTCTTCGTAGAACACGGGAGAGAAACGGCTTCGCTGGCATTTTCCATGGTGGTTTGCATTCTGCTTTTCGCCCCGGCCACGAAACCTACCCGACCTACGCGGCTAACCTGCAGAAGGTGCTGATCGATGGCGTGGATTGGACGTATAACCCCGAGCGTGCGTTGACTGATATCACCGATGCCCCAAATGTGCCGATAGAAAAAAACCTGGAGCCGATGTCGAACGCGGCCCGAGACTGCACCAGGCCGGCGAAGCCGGTTACCGTTGAGGAGCATCCATGCGACTACTCGTTCTTGGTACGGGCGTGATGGCCAGAAACCAGCTCGCCCATTTCGCGAATATGGACGGTGTGACCGTGGTCGGCGCCGTCGACACGGATAGGGACCGGCTTGCCGCCTTTGCCGATAAGTTCAATATCGAGAAGCGGTTTCTGACGCTGGAGGAGGCGATCACCTGGGGCGAGTTCGATGCGGCGACCAATATCACGCCCGACCGGATCCATCACCCCACGACCATGGCGCTGATCGCGGCCGGCAAGCATGTGCTTTGTGAGAAGCCGCTCGCGGAAAACTATCCGAAAGCGCTGGAGATGACGGAAGCGGCTGAAGCTGCCGGCGTCATCAATATGGTCAACCTCACCTATCGCAATGTCGCGCCGCTGCAGCGTGCACGCGAGATGGTGCTGGCGGGCGAACTCGGTACGATCAAGCACGTTGAGGCCTCCTATCTTCAGAGCTGGCTCGTTTCGCGCGCCTGGGGCGACTGGCGCACGGAGTCGACATGGCTGTGGCGTTTGTCTACTGGTCACGGGTCGAACGGCGTGCTCGGCGATGTCGGCATCCATATCCTCGATTTCGCAGCCTACGGCGCCGCAACCGATATCGATCATGTCTTTGCGCGGCTCAAGACCTTCAACAAGGCGCCGGGCGGCCAGATCGGCGAGTATATGCTCGACGCCAATGACAGCTTCACGATGTCGGTCGATTTTGCCAATGGTGCGCTCGGCGTCATTCATGCCAGCCGCTGGGCGACCGGGCACCTGAACGAGCTGAAGCTGCGCATCTATGGCGAGAAGGGCAGCCTTGAGGTCATCCACCGCCCAAGCGGTTCGGAACTGCATGGCTGCCTCGGTGAGGACGTGGAAACGGCGACTTGGCGGCCGGTCGAGGTGCCGCCGGTTCCGACCAACTATCAGCGTTTTGCCGAGGCCGTCGCGAATGGCGCGCAGCATGATCCGAATTTCCGCCATGCGGCGAACCTGCAGAAGGTGCTCGACCTTGCCATGGTAACTGAACGCGAACGTCGCGAATTGAAGGTCTAATCCATTCGAAAAGGTGCCGCCGTGTTGTTGCAAGGCGGTATCCTGCGGCATTTGATCACTAAGCCTGCACTTGAGATGCCATTGGGACTATCCATATTTATTCAATGGCCTACGCGGGGGCTCCTGCGCGGAAGGCCGTATCGTTTCCAAGAGCATTTTCGTTTTTCTTCGAAACACGGAAGCGCTCTATTTTCTTCGTTTTGACGCAATTCCGGAGGCAAAACTGCTATGCACTTTTTGCTGGAATCGCCCTAATCCGCAATGGAAGACTCATGACTGACGGTATCGCCAATACGCCCCTTCCCCAAAAACCGGCATCCGCTCCTGAGACGCAGCAGTTCGAAACTGCCGGGATCGCCTCCTTAAATCGGCCGAGCGCGATCACGCGCTTTTTCATGAGCATCGTCGCCTGGGCCGAAGGCCTGAATTTCAAATATGCGAAACTCGGCAATCCGCCCGTCTATGACAACTCCGTTTTCCCCTGGGCCAGCGATGTCGAAAAGGCCTGGCCGCAGATCCGCGCGGAACTCGACCGCGTGCTGGTGCGCCAGAGCGAATTGCCGAGCTTCCAGGAAATCTCCACCGACGTGCAGACCATTTCCAAGGATAACCGCTGGAAAACCTTCTTCCTCGTCGGCTTCGGTGTGAAGTCGGAACAGAATATCCAGGCCTGCCCGGAAACCTGGAAGGCAGTGCAGAAGATCCCAGGTTTGAAGACGGCAATGTTTTCGATCTTCGAACCCGGCAAACATCTGCCGGCGCATCGCGGCCCCTATAATGGCGTGCTGCGCCTGCATCTCGGTATGATCGTGCCGGAACCCGCCGACAAGCTCGCCATTCGCGTCAAGGACCAGATCTGCCACTGGCAGGAAGGCAAGGCGCTGATCTTCGATGACGCCTATGAACATGAGGCCTGGAACCATACCGACAAGACACGCGTCGTTCTCTTTGTCGATTTCGTCAAACCGCTGAAACTCCCGGCGCGGCTGATCAACTGGATACTGCTCAATCTTGCAATTTTCACGCCGTTCATCCGCGAAGGGCTCGATAATCACAAGGAGTGGGAAAAGAAGTTTTATGCGCAGGCGGAAGCCTTGCGGAATCGCGCATAAGGAAAGGCCCCGCCGCAGCGGGGCCTCTTGCCTTTATTCGATCACCTGAACCACACGATGGGTCTGCGGCTCGACGATCACATGGCGGTTGTTGACGACGGTATAGGCATAGCGCGGATTATCCGGCACCGGAATTACCTGGACATCTGCGGGCAGCGGCTTGCCGACCACGATCGGCTGCTGCACCACCACTGATGACGGCGGGGCCGGCTGCTGTTCGACATAGGTCACGACCTCGCGTGGCGGCGGATCGACCACCGCACCGGCTACACCGCCGGCCACGCCGCCAATTGCAGCGCCTACCGGGCCGCCGACGATAGCCCCGGTGATAGCGCCGCCCGCAGCACCGGTCACGGCTCCATCAGCCATCGCATTCGTAGCCAGGGATGAGAGCGCAAGCGCACTCGATACGAGGATGATCTTGTACATTTTGCTTCTCCTTAATTCCATATCCTTGTTTTTCCAGAAATTTCGGCGCGAAAGTCACTTCACGCTCTTGCTGGAATTTGCATAGGAGTAACGAGCCGATCCTGTCGATGTTCCGGCCGGAGAAGCGTTAGGGAGTCACGGTTTGGGAGCTCGGTTCATATAATGTGACGCGCTATTCCAGCCTTAGGCGGAACAACCAGGCGGCAGCGCCAAGTGTCGCCGAGGCAATCAGCGCCAGCGGGACGGTCTGGTTCAATACCTCGTCCGCAGGGATATCCTTGAGGAACACGCCTTTGACGATGATGAGGAAATAACGCAGCGGATTGATGATCGTCACCGGCTGCAGCCAGTCCGGCATGTTCTCGATCGGCGTCGCGAAACCGGAAAGCAGCATGGCCGGCACCATGAACAGAAAAGCGCCGAGGATCGCCTGCTGCTGTGTCATCGACAGCGCCGAGATGAAGAGACCGAGGCCCGCTACCGAACCCAGGTAGAAGATCGAACTGCCGTACAGAAGCAAGAGCGAACCGCGCAGCGGCACTCCGAAGATGAAGACCGCCGCCAAGATATAGAGCGTCATGTGGAAGAGGCCGATCATCATGGGCGGAATGAGCTTTCCGATCAGGATTTCATGGACGCGCAGCGGCGAAACCATCAGTTGGTCGAACGTGCCGAGTTCCCGTTCGCGGGCGATGGAGAGCGCGGTGACGATGAGGCCGATCAGGAGGGCTATGCTGGCGATCAGGTTCGGCACCATGAACCATTGATAGGTGAGGTTGGCGTTGAACCAGTTTCGAGGTACGGTCGCCACCGTTTTTGCCATGGCGCGTTGGCCGGCAGGTGTTTCCGCCGAGAGCGTCATGCCGATCTGGGTGAGATAGCCGGAAACGATCTGCGAAGCATTGGAGCGGCGGCCGTCAAGGATGATCTGCAGAGGGACGGATATGCCTGCCTCGATATTGCGCGAGAAATCAGGGCCGATCTCGATTGCCGCAATGACCGACTGGCCATCGATCGCCTCGCGGATATCGGTCTGGTTATCGGCGGTCTCGATGCGGCGGAATGTCGGCGAGCCCTGGATGCGCTGGATCAGCTCCTGCCCCCAATGGCCGCTGTCGCGGTTCAGCACCATGACATCGACGTTGCGCACCTCGAGTGTCGCGGCATAGGAAAAGACGAGCAGTTGCATGACCGGCGGCACAATGAGCACGAAACGCCCTTTGGGATCGCGCAGGACGGCGAGCAGTTCCTTTGTCATGAGGGCTTTCAGGCGAGTCCACCACATCTCAACCGATCCTCTTCCTGTTAGCGCGGGCGGCCAGCACGAACATGACGCCGCCGATCGTGAGCATGACGGCGATGGAGCGAGCGAACATCGGCCAGATATCGCCGGCCAGGAATACCGTCTGCAGGCTGGGGATGAGATAGCGCGCCGGCACGATGACGGTGATCCACTGGATGATCTCGGGCATGGAATTGATCTCGAAGATGAAGCCTGACAGCAGGAAAGCCGGCAGGAAGGCAGAGATCAGCGCGATCTGCGAGGCGAGGAACTGGTTCTTCGTCGCCGTTGAGATCAGCAGGCCCTGGCCGAGCGCGGGGATCAGGAAGGCGGCCGACAGCGCATAGAGCGCGAGAATGGAGCCACGGAACGGCACGTGGAAGAGGAAGACGGCCAGGAGCACGCAAAGCGTCATGGAGGCAAGGCCGAGCAGGAAGTAAGGTAGGATCTTGCCGGCCAGCAGTTCGGCTGATGTGACAGGTGTCGCCATCATCGCCTCCATCGTGCCGCGTTCCCATTCGCGGGCGACGACGAGCGAGGTCAGCAAGGTTCCGACCAGCGTCATGACGATGGCGATGGAGCCGGGAACGAGAAAGTTACGGCTCGTAAGTTCCGGATTGAACCAGAAGCGCTGCTCTATCGAGATCGGTGGACCGGCGGCGACCGCTTCGGACCGCCGCTGGCGTTCCCAGTTGGCGACGGCGCCCTGCGCGTAGTTCTGAACGAAATTGGCGGTGTTCGGATCAGAGCCATCGACGAGAACCTGGATCTGCGGATGGTTGCCGGCGGCATAATCGGTGGTGAAATCGGCGGGAATGACGACGATACCGCGCACGGTGCCGCGCACGAGATCCTCTTCGAACATGCGCCGATCGCGCCCGACCGTGACGGAGAAATAGCGGGAAGCCTGGAAACTTGCGGCGAGATCCTGCGTGAGCGGCGTTGCCTGTTCGAGCACGAGACCGATACGGGTGCGGGTCGTATCCAGCGATACACCGTAGCCGAAGAGGAAAAGCAGGATCAGCGGCAGCACGAAAGCGATGAGGATGGTGCTGGGATCGCGGATCGCCTGATAGCTTTCCTTGCGCACGAGGGCAGCGAAGCGGCGGGCTCTGGAGGAGGTGCTCATGCGGCCTTCTCCGTTTCCGATTCCTGAATGAGCGCGACGAAGGCATCCTCCATCGTCGGATCCGGCTGCTCTTTCGTCGCCACGCGCGCCTTCAGTTCATCGGGCGAGCCAAGGGCGATAGAACGGCCGCGATAGATCAGCGAGATTCGATCGCAATATTCCGCCTCGTCCATGAAATGCGTCGTCACCAGCACAGTGACGCCCTTTTCGACGAGCGCGTTGATATGCGTCCAGAATTCGCGCCGGGTGATCGGATCGACGCCTGACGTGGGCTCGTCGAGAAAAAGCGCGCGCGGCTCGTGCATGACGGCGCAGGCAAGCGCCAGCCGCTGTTTCAGGCCGAGCGGCAGGTCTTTTGCCGAATGGCGCGCATAGCGGCCGAAATCGAAGATCTCGGTCATCAGTTCGATGCGCTTGCGCCGGCGGCCGCCGGAAAGACCGTAGACGCCGGCGAAGAATTCGAGATTCTGCATGACGGTGAGATCGCCGTAGAGCGAGAATTTCTGTGCCATATAGCCGAGCTGGTTGCGCGCCTCGGCGGCATCCTTGCGCAGGTCGAAGCCGGCGACGCGGCCTTCGCCGCCGGTTGGCTTCAGGAGGCCGCAGAGCATCTTGAAGGTGGTGGACTTGCCAGCGCCGTTGGGTCCAAGGAGTCCGAAGATCTCGCCGCGGCTTATATCGAAAGTGATGTTATCGGCGGCGGTGAAATCCCCGAAACGCTTGGTCAGGCCGTGGGCTTCGATGACGGGACGCTCGCCTGTCTCGCTCGGTGGCGCCTGCGCTTCGGCGAGTTTCGAACGTCCGCCGGGGCCGCCGCCGAGCATGTCGATGAAGGCATCTTCGAAACGGGGAGGGGTGGGTATCAGCTTCGCTTTTGCGCCGGCGCTGCCGATGTCAGGGGGCTCATCCCGCGATGTCACGAGACGGATGGCATCACCCTGGATGACGCCGTCGATGACGCCTTTCGTCTGCAAGAGTTCGGCCAGCACCTGTCGCCTGCGGCCCGTCACGCCCGAGACCTTGAAGACCCGGTCTTCCACGCGGCCGGTCAGATCATGCGGCTTGCCGGAAAAGAGCAGCTTGCCCTGATTGAGCAGCAGCACGTGATCGCAAGCCTCGGCCTCGTCCAGATAGGCCGTCGACCAGAGCACGCCGATGCCTTCCTGCGTCAGGTTCTCGACCATTTTCCAGAGATCGCGGCGCGAGATCGGGTCAACGCCGACACCCGGCTCATCGAGCAGCAGCAGACGCGGCTTCTTCAGCAGAGCGCAGGCAAGGCCGAGCTTCTGTTTCATGCCGCCCGAGAGCTTGCCGGCGAGCCGCGTGGTGAAGCGCTTGAGGTCGGTGAAAGTCAGAAGCTCGTCGAAGGAGGCGGCGCGCTCGCCCTTCGGCAGGCCGCGGAGATCGGCATAGAGATCGAGATTTTCCTGAACGGAGAGGTCCTCATAGAGGCCGAAGCGCTGCGGCATATAGCCGATCGATGCCTGGATGGCGGCCGGGTTCTTGCGGGTATCGAAGCCCAGCACCTCGACCGCGCCGTTTTCCGGCAGCATGAGGCCGGTCATCAGTCGGATCAACGTCGTCTTGCCGGCGCCGTCAGGGCCGACGAGGCCGGTGATTGCGCCGCCCTTGACCTCGCCGGAGACGGCATCGAGCGCGGCGGGGCCATCGCCGAAGCGCTTGGTGACGTCGGCAAGCCGGACCAGCGCTTCATCCGTCGAGGTGGGGGAGGGGCTCATGGCGCGGCCAGAGAGGGAAAACGAATGGTGACGGGCATGCCCTGGCGCAGATCGGGTCCGGGCTTGTCGATGACGATGCGCAGGCGATAGACGAGGTCGGTGCGCAGTTGCGGCGTCTCGACCGATTTCGGCGTGAATTCCGCCACCGGCGAAATGAAGCCGATCGTGCCGTCATAGGGTTTATCGGGATGCGTATCCGAAGTCACCTGAACCTTCATGCCGGGATGCAGGCGGCCGAGGTCGCCTTCCGCCACATAACTGCGCACCCAGACCGGCTCAGTCAGCGAGAGCACATAGACGATATCGGCGGGTGAAACGATGGCGCCTGGCTCGCGCACGCGAGAAAGGATGACGCCGTCATTGGGGGCGCGCAGTTCGGTATCGGCAAGCGAGATACGGGCGGAGGCCAGCGATGACTGCGCGGCTGTCAATTGCGCTTCGGCAGCGGCAATGTCTTCTGCACGGCTGCCTTCCTCCAGGAGTTTCAGCGCTTCGCTGGCGGATTCGGCACGGGCTGCAGCCATCGAGCGGTTGGCGGTTGCCTGATCGAGACTGGCCTCCGAGATCGTGCCCTGGGGGCGGAGCTGGCGGGCGCGGTCATAGGCGAGATTGGCATTGTTCAGCGCCGCAAGGCTTTCGTCGTATTGCGCGCGGGCCTGGGCGATTTCCGTCTGGCGCGGGCCGGCCTTCAGCTTGTCGAGTGTTGCCTGAAGGGCTGCGACATTGGCTTCTGCAGAGGCAACGGCGGCCTCGAAGGGCGCTGCGTCGAGCTTGCCGAGCACCTCGCCGCTTGTGACCGTGTCGCCTTCATCGACAGCGAGCGAGGCAATCCGGCCATTGACGCGGAAGCCGAGGGAAACCTGGCGGATATCGACGTTGCCATAGAGCGCGAATTCTCTTGATCGTTCCGGCAGCCAGCCAAGCTTCTGGGGCAGGCCATACCACCAGGCGGCGGCTGTCCCGGCAAGCAGAATGATGATGGCGAAGGGGACAATCCGTCTCATCGAGTATTTCCTTTCGCCGGCTGCAACTGGCCGACAAGTTCTGCAACGAGAGTGCAAAGGGTCTGAAGTTGTTCGGGGCCGACCGACTGCCATTCCATCTGCGCGAGAACGGCGGCATGAGCGACGCGGAAGATCAGGATGTTGCCGACGAAGGCAAGCGTGCGCAGCCGCACGTGCTCTGAGGCCGGGTCGTCCTGCAGGATGGTGCCGATCAGCCGGCGCGCAATCCCGATCATCGGGCCCATCAGGCCCTGATAGACACGGGCGAAGGCCTCTGTCGGTTCCATCTGCTCGCGGATGACGAACCGTGCCCAGGGCTCGGATTCCTTGCTGACGAAGAGGCTGACCATGGTCGTTGCGATCTCCGTCAGGAGAAGTCGCGCCTCGTCTTCGCTCAGCTCCTGCCCGGCAGCAGCAAGTTCCATGAGACGGGCGCCGATCCGCTGCCGCAGGCCGCCGACATGGCGCTCGATGCGTGAGACCAGATAATCCGATGTCGCGACATAGAGGCCTTCCTTGCTGCCGAAATAATAGGGAATGGCCTGCAGGTTGACGCCCGCAGCCTCGCTCAGCTGCCGCGTCGACGTGCCGTCGAAGCCATAACGGCCGAAGACATCGAGGGCTGCGGACAACAGCTTTTCCCGCGTGATCTCGGCGCGATTTGGCTGGGTTTTTTCGTCTGTCATGGCTCGTATATAAACCTGATGAAACTTTCAGTCAATCGAATGAATGCTTCTTTTGCCGGGCCTGCCCTTACGTGTATGAGGACTGCGAACGCGAACGGGCAGTATATTTCGTTTACTGCCGCGCATTCACCTTTTTGTACTTCCGCAAACGCTAATATTCTGGCTGAATAGGCTGATGAGAAACCAGCACGTCACGGCCAGGGTGAGGCGACATGTGTGGAGGGCGCTCGTAACCGGCGCTACTCTCGCTCTTCCCCTGACCGTGGCTTGCGCCGATGATGCCGGCGCGCAAAAAGGCGGCCGCCTGCACAATGAAGTCCTGAAGCCGGCGCCTCACGACGGGCAGTTGACGGCGCCGCACCTCACTGCGGTCTGGTGGCTGCGGATCAGAGAGGACGCATCGGGAGGGGATGACACGGAGAGTTCGAAGCAGGTTTTCGTGCGCAGCGAGAAGCATCAATGGTGCTCGCCGGAATCGGCGGCGTATTGGGATGCCGACAGTGCCTGCGCCGCTTTCACAACGTTATCCGGTCCCCGTCCCTGATCCGTGAGGACGCGGATCTCTGCTTCTGCGCTGAACCCGACCGATTAGCCGGAGAGCGGCTGCCGTCGGCAAAACCGTGGCGATGAACGCTGTCAGCTTGGCAGAGATGCCGGGAACAACGAGGCGACGGCCTGACTTGAAGCCGCGCCATGCCTGCTCGGCCACATAATCTGCATCGAGCTTGGGCAAGACCTTGAAGAGGGCCGTGCGATTGGCGCCGGATTTTTCAAGAAAGTCCGTCGATACCGGGCCGGGCGCCACGCATGTCACGGTGACGCCGAAGCGGCGAACCTCCTCATGAAGTGCGGCCGAAAAGGAACGCACGAAACTCTTGCTGGCATAGTAGAAGGTCATGTAGGGCCCGGGAGTGAAACCGGCGATGGAGCCCAGATTGAGCACGCCGCCACTCCGGCGAGCCACCATTCCAGGCAGAAAGCGAAGGGTCATGTCGGCCAGGGCGCGGATATTGAGATCGATAATGCCGAGTTGGTCGTCCGCGGGAAGTGACGTTGCTGCGCCGCGCAGTCCATATCCAGCGCTGTTGACAAGAACGTTGCAGGCCAAATCATTGGCAGCCAGAAAAGCCTCGAGGCGAGCCGATGCGTCTGACGCAACGAGATCGAGGGCGATCGTGAAAGCCTTGCCGCCGGCCTCCTCCACCTCGGCCGCCGTCGCCGCCAGCCCCTCGGGGGAGCGGGCCACGAGTACGATGACATTGCGCTCCCGCGCAGCAACCTTGGCAATTGCCCGCCCGATGCCTCGGGAGGCACCAAGAACGACGACGGCCGAGCGAGGCTCGCCGCTTGATGTCATTGAGAGGCTCCTGCAATCGCCGCACCGGTAGGACCCCGATAGTGGGAGAGCCCTTTCAACTCGTCAACGACCTCGCCGTTCAAAATCCGTTCAAAACGTTCCAGCGCCCGTGCGATGCTGGCCCCGTCCATGACCCTGTGATCATAATGAATGCGAACGGTGACCGTCCCGTTCTTGTCGATCGGACCGTAGTTCAGGAGCGTGGTCAAAGGGGTGAGGGGATTGAGAGATTCCGCGCCGAGGCCCGAATAGACCGATAGCTGAAACGTGCCGAAATAACGCGCGCGTTTTCGCCCCAGGTTGAGCCCGAGCCACATCAGCGACCATCTGAGCAAAGCCGGTGCGCAGGCAAGCTTGAGCGAGCGGCGAAACTCCTTGATCTCGGCAATGGGAAGCGACCGCGCTTCGTGGATCAGCTTTTCCAGTTCGGGGATAGGGCGCTGTTCCGGGCTTTTGATCGTGCTCAGGAGAACGATCCGCTCACCCTCATGTTCACGCTCATGAGCGATGGAGGCCACGCTTTCGGGATATTCGTAGAGTTGATGGCGCGGAAATTTGATGTAGGCACGCCGCAGATCCGGAATCTCCTTTGACAGGAGCGCATATCCCTTCAGAAACAGCACGGTCCATGATGGGCGGGGATCGCAGCCGCTCCTGGCATCGAGCAGCGCGCGGATGTTCATCTGCCGCTGAACGGTGACGCGTGGTATGCCGATCGAAAATCTCATCAGATCTCCGACGAGCCGTCTTGCGGCCGAAAGCCTGATCGTTCGTCCCCTCATCCTTGTCCTCCCCCTACAGCGCCGCGCGTCTTTTCATACGCGCAAGGGACGCTGTAGCACTTGAAACTGCTGCATGATTTTGTCGTTAAATCGATTCCGGTTTAAGGAATCAGGCAGCAGATCGCTTCCATTTTTCTTCGAAAGACGCAAATGATCCATCTCTTTGTTTTCACGCAATTCCGGGCGCAAAACCGCTGCACACCTTTGCTGGAATTGCTCTAATAGAGATAAGGAATGATCCGCTTCGTCTTGTCCATATAGGCGCGGTACTCAGGACCGAAAACGTCGAGCATCATACGCTCTTCCTTGTCCACTCGCAGGAAGAACAGCACCGCAAAACCGATGAGGCCTGCAAGACCAGCCACCCAGTTCGACAGGAGAAAAGCCTGTGCAAGCCCCATCAACATGAAGGAAGTGTACATGGGGTGGCGCACGAGCGCGTAGGGCCCGGCGCAGATCAGCTCATGCTTCTGGCGGATTTCCAGCGTGATGGACCAGTTTCGCCCGAGCTGCTTATGCGTCCTTCGAAAGACCCACATGGCGAGCACGAAGACGATTGCGCCCACCAGAACCGCCCAGGACTGTGCAGGATAATCGGCGGCTTTCGGAATGCCCGTCGCGACATAGAAACCCGGCACGATCGCGAGACCTGCGAGAGCCGCCGCAAGCGCTATCTTCTCCGACGCGCTCCGCCGATTGCTGACGACAGGCACCCGCTTGCCGCGACGCTCAAATGGGTATCGAATGACGTACCATGCAATAATTCCGACGACCCAGACGATCTCGCCAATGGTATGAACTGACAAGCTCAAATCGGCACCAGAACCTTTCTACGACCCGTTTTCGGGATCGCCCTGCTTTTTATCAACCCGTGTTCATCTCCCGCAGTTTTGTAACGAATTGCTGCGGCCGAAGCCAGATACCCGGCGTCTTATAGCCCATATGACGCGCGATGTCGGCCACGAAGGCGTTGCAATTGTAGACGGTTGCTTCCCAGAGGCGGCTTCGCGCCTGCAGGCCTCTGATATAGGCGACCGTGTCATTATATTGGTCATCCGTCAGCATCACGCGCCAGCTTGCCGAGCGGTATTGCTCTTCGAGGTCGCCGTCCGTTGCACCCGTCGTGGCGGGGACAGGAATGAAGTGGCCGATGACGTAGGGCGCCGCATCTTCCGATGCCGGGGCAAGCCCCGCAACCTCGGGATTGATCATTCTTCCATTCTTGTCTGCGCGCCCGAAGACGACGTAGGTGTGACCGTAGGTCAGCGCATAACGCGAGCGGAATTCAATGAAATGCCGGTTGGATTTTTCCGCAGCCGTAACAGGTTTCTTCAGGTCGCTGGCGTCGGATGTGTAATGCGGTTGGGGGGCTTTGTCTTCAGTCTGGCACGATGAGACAATGACCGCCAGAACAGCGACCAGGCACAAGCGGCTTCTTCCAGGCGCCATCAATACGCTCCATGTGCAAGCTCCTCAAAATGCGAGCTTGACGCCAGATAATGAGCCGTTCCCGCTTGCTGAATGGCAGGTGGATCAAGCCTGGCTGGTTTTTAGGATGTAAGGAAGGGGAAGGGCCTGTCGAGCCCTTCCGAAGTATCGTTGCGAATTTTACTTGTAGACGGCCGTTGCCGCAGGCGGCGGAGCTTTCCCCTTGCCTTTACCAATCGACCCGCAGGCACTCAGATTGGCCACCGCAAGCGTTGCGAGGATCAAAAATAAAATTCTGCTCATTAAGTCCTCTCCTCATCCTAGCGCAGACCTGAAAGACTGCACCTCAAAGTTTGACGATAATCGGCACCTTGGACAGTGCGGGAGTGATGCAATGTGCAACGAATCTACTTTAGCAGATACTTACCGGTGTGGCCAACCCCGCAATTTCAAATGGTAAACGCGATCAAATGACCACCACACGCGTTCCCACGCGGGTGCGGCCGTAGAGATCCATGATGTTTGCGTTCGTCAGCCGGATGCACCCGTTCGAAACGGCGTGGCCTATCGACCAGGGCGCGTTCGTTCCGTGCAGCCGGAAGAGGGTGTCCTGTCCGCCCTGATAGAGGTAAAGTGCTGCAGCGCCGAGCGGGTTGTCCGGTCCTCCCGGTACGCCGTCGGCATATTGCGCCAGACGCGGTTTGCGCGCGATCATGTCGTCGGTGGGCTTCCAGGACGGCCACTCGGCCTTGCGGCCGATCGTGGCCACGCCCTTGAAGCTCAGCCCTTCTTCCCCGACGGCGACACCGTAGCGCGTGGCAATGCCATTGCCTTCGACGAAGTAGAGATAGCGTGCCCCGGTATCGACGACGATGGTACCGGCCGGCTCGCTTCCGGTATAGGCAACTTCCTGGCGCCGATAGCGGGGGTCGACGTCCGGATCGCTCCCGAATACACGATATCCGATTGGCGGACCATCCGATGTCGTACTACATCCGCCAAGCATGACGGCCAGGCTGCCCAAGATCAGGCCCCGGCGCTTAACAGCAACTTGTCTATCCATTTCCACCTGCCAAAATAGTTCGGACGGCCCCTGATTTCCGACCGGTAGTGCATCGTTTTCCGGCCGGGACATTCGCTTTGCAGAACCATACACTTGTCAAATTACAAAGTGCGCAACTTATAATGGTGTGTAATTTTATTGACCCGCGAATCTCCTTGCGTCAAGTCGGTGTTTCGCCTGAGTATTAGCATACTGAGATGGATGGACATGATGAAACTTTGCCTGGAAGGAAAAGTCGCACTTGTGACGGGCGCAGGTTCCGGCATCGGGGCTGTGGTTTCCCGGCAACTTGCCGATGAGGGGGCTGAGGTCGTCGTCGCAGATATCAACGCCGATGCAGTGCGCGAGACTGCGGCGGCAATTCAGGCCAGCGGGAAAAGCGCCCACGCATTTGTCGTCGACGTGAGTGATGCAGGGGCCGTGCAGGAACTTGTCGATTTTGCCGTCGAGACATGCGGTGGTCTCGATCTGGCTGTCAACAATGCCGGCATTGACGGGGTACGAGCAGCGGTTGGGGACTATCCGCTGGAAGACTGGCACAGATTGATGAATGTCAATCTGAACAGCGTCTTCTATTGTGTGAAATGCGAGATCCGCGCGATGCTGAAACGGGGCGGGGGTGCGATCGTCAACATGTCTTCCACCCTCGGTTCCGTCGCCCTGCCGACCGCGGCAGCCTATACGGCTGCCAAGCACGGGGTTGTCGGGCTGACGAAGGCTGCTGCGATAGAATACGCGCGGTTCGGCGTCCGGATAAATGCTGTCGGTCCCGGCTGGATCGATACTCCACTCCTGTCGGAGCATCTGGAGGCCGCAAACTCGCGCCGCATGGCAGCTCTTCAGCCCATGGGCCGGCGCGGAACGCCTGATGAGGTCGCCGATCTCGTCTGCTTCCTGCTATCCGAACGGGCCAGCTTCATCACCGGTGCTCACTACCTGGTGGATGGCGCCTATACCGCGCATTAGAGGTCAGGCGCGTGGCCGGGTTTACGCCACAGCCATGATGACATGTGCCTGAATTTTTGCAGCAACCTCGCCGCTGCCATGTCTGGCTGCAATCGCGGATGCGGCGTGTTCGATAGCAGCGTCGAGTTTTTCGGCGTCTCTCGCCTCTATTTCCGTGCGAAGAAGGGTACCCTGACAATAGGCGACGGCAGGAAGACGCGGCGAGGGCG
The DNA here is from genome assembly GCF_014194105.1 of Rhizobium sp. BK529. Classification (NCBI taxonomy): domain Bacteria; kingdom Pseudomonadati; phylum Pseudomonadota; class Alphaproteobacteria; order Hyphomicrobiales; family Rhizobiaceae; genus Rhizobium; species Rhizobium sp. BK529. Next base: position 242,172 of record NZ_JACIAU010000001.1, read on the forward strand.
CCCGGCTTTGTTCGGCTCTCGTCTCGATCGTCATATGCGAGAAACCCGCCTCCTCCAGATCGCGGCGGATCAGGGCGATATCGTGATAGCCGTGCGGCGTGCGCGCCAGAAAGCGTGGCGGATCGTCCGGAAACATTTCCGCAAGAGCATTCGTCACGTCATGCGCAAAGATATTCTCCTCGATGCGATCCCAAACATTGAACAGGAAATGCCCTCCGGGTTTTAGTACCCGTCTCGCTTCGCGGTAGCCGGACATGCGGTCGGGAAAGAACATCACTCCGAACTGACAACAAACGAGATCAAAGGCTGCGTTTTCAAACGGCAGCGCCAGGGCATCCGCCTGGCGCCATCTGATGCGGCTGTCGGGAGGCTGGCGCGAAGCGGCATAATCGAGCATAGGCTGGTTGAGGTCGGTTACGGTATAAGTTGCGTCAGCGGATAGTTTTGGCGCCAAGATGCGGGTAACCGCCCCTGTGCCCGCGGCGATTTCCAAGACGGTATCGGGCGACAGGGATGCTGCTCGTCGCGCAAGATCTGCTGCGTATGGCTCGAAAATCAAAGGGACCATATAGCGGTCGTAGTTTTCCGGAATCGAGCCGGCGAATATCTTGTCCGTTTCCAGCATTGCTGTCCCACCACCCGATTGATGGGGTATGAGAATAGCACATAATCAGCCGTTCCTCCGGCTCATTTTCCCAATCGTCCACGAATAGGCTGCCGTCTTCCGCCCTTCGGGCAGCATCCTATGCAGGTCTCACTTCAATTCTGTCGGTCCGCATGGCGCAGAAAATCCCGATGTCAAATCCGCTTGGTGCCTGACAGGGACGACGCCGATCGCCTCGCACCCGAAGCGGGCTTTCATTCAGTGACATCGACCAAACGTTCAATGCAGGATCGACGCTTTTGCCTTGCGGTCGACCAATGCTTCCACGATGCCGATCAGCCGTGCCGCGCGTCTCAGGACTTCGACGCCCGCTTCGTTGATCGCGATCTCGTCGCTCATCCGCTCCATGCACCTGGCGATCTCCATCAATTTCTCGCCGAGATCGGCGTGATGGAGCCGGTCAGCGGCGCGCGAAAGCCGGCGCAGACATTCCTGATATCTCGATGCGAGAACAAGCCTGTCGGTGATCGGGTTGCCTTGCGGAGCGGCTGGAGACTGTAACGCCTTCTGTCGCATTCCATTCTCCTTATCCGAAGATCCAGGTTGGCTTGCGGGCCTGCTCCCGACTGCTCATGGCGAAATCCTGCCGGTCCAGGGACTTCAGAGCAGCAAGGATATCCCGGTAGCGGATGGAGCAGGCGACACCAGGAGGGTGACGCAGTTCAGGACAGGATTCGACCGCGTGAAGGTCGGACGCCCACGATGCGAGGATCGCGCGCTTCTCTTCGGTCGTTATCTTGTCCGAAGCGAGGACTTCGTCCGGATGGGAAAAATGTTGCTGGGGATGCAGGATATGCGACGCCGAGATGGCATCGAGGACATTTGCCGAGCCAACTGCTGCCGTGCCTTCGATAGTCATGTTCGATCTCCTAAAAACTTTCGACAGGTGAAGAAAATCTCCAGGCGGATAAGAGATTGTTTCGGTGTTTTCGGCGTTCAAGTGGACCGGAGCGGCGTGTTCAAAAAAATTTTGCAGGCCCTCTTGAAAGGCGAAAACAGCCAAACCAAATCGATTTTTGCCGGCAGCCCAGCAGGGGGCCGGAAGCCGGAGACGCAGTTTCCGACGCGTCTCCTTTCCAACTCGCTTTACGGAGGATTTGGTCATGAGAAACGAATTCGACTTCGCACCCTTCTACCGCTCGAGCATCGGCTTCGACCGCGTTTTCAACCTTCTGAACAATCCGCAGCGTCTGCAGGCCATCGACACCTGGCCGCCCTACGACATCGTCAAGACCGGCGATAACGATTATCGCATCCAGATGGCGGTCGCAGGTTTTGCCGATAGCGATCTGGACGTCACTCAGGAACGCAACGTGCTGGTCGTGAAAGGCGAGAAGAACGAGGAAAAGCAGGGCGACTATCTGCATCGCGGCATTGCCGGCCGTTCCTTCGAACGGCGCTTCGAACTTGCCGACCATGTCCGCGTCGAAAACGCCTCGCTGACGAACGGCCTTCTGACCATCGCGCTGAAGCGCGAAATCCCTGAAGAGATGAAGCCGCGCAAGATTGCAATCGGCGCCGCCGAGGGCTCCCATGCGCCGATGCAGATGATCGAAGGCGAAAAGAACGTCGCTTAATCGGAGGGGGAGCGAGGAGCCGGTGCGATAAGGTGGCGCTGGCTCCTATCTGCAGGACATGAAAACGATCGATGTTCGAAAACCGCAGCCGTTCGACGCGCACGATCTTTCCGTCTGCCAGCCTGTTTTCGATACTGTTGTAAAAGAGGCAGGCATCGACAAAGCCTCTGAAGAGGCGGCGCGGATTGCCGCAATCATGGTGGAGCTTTATCGGCAAGGCGTGCGCGATCCGGAGCATCTGCGGATCATGGTTGAAGGCGCTCGAGGTCTCTTCAGCCGTCAGGAGACTGTCGACGCAATCGCTTGACCGGTGACTGGCTGAGCCCGCTGACTGGCTGAGCAGTGTGAGCGACCGCCTGCTGCGAGCAGGCGGCGGAGATCGCAAAGTCGAAGGCCAATCAGCTCGCTTGCCACCAGCCTCGTCGCTGGTGCCGCGGCGATTTGCTTCCATTGCAAGACGGTGAGATTGATATCACACTGACTGCCGCTCATCGGAGAATAGAGAGTGCCGAAAGCGACGCGTCGCCCGACGGTCATTCGATCGCCGATGAGGCCAACGTTGCGGCTTGCTCTATCGCGAAGCACTTGCGGGGGTCATCCAATGTCGCTTGTCTACAGACCTGCACGGGCCGACGATCTGGCCGCGACCGATGTTCTGGTGGTTGCCAGCATCAACGATCTTACCGTTCGGCATGGCTTTGGCAGGATGGCTGCAGCAAGCCCTCCCAATTTTCAGCTGTTTTCGCTGCAGGACGACCCTGATGGCCTATGGGTCGCGGAAGAGAATGGGGAAATTCTCGGCTTTGCCTGGAGCTGGGTTTGCGGCGATGTCTGGTTCCTCGCCCAGCTGTTCGTCGATCCCGCCCGGCAGGGGCAGGGCATCGGAAACGAACTCCTGGAGCGAACCATGGAGCACGCCCGCAAATCGGGGGCTATCCACAAGGCGCTGATCACCTTCACTTTCAATCGCGTGTCGCAGGGTCTCTACATGCGGCACGGCCTCTTTCCCAAGACGCCGATCTACTTTTTCAATGCCACGCGCGAACGGGTGAAGCAGACGCTGCCGGAACCGCCATTGCGTGCCATCGCGATCGACAGCAGCGCAGCGACGATGAACAATCTTGCCGAGATCGATCTCCGTGCCATAGGCGCCTCGCGGGAGAAGCATCACCGCTACCTGCTCAGTGATCCCGCGACCACAGGGGTTCTGCTTTATGCCGGCGATGGCCCTGTCGGCTATGGCTACATCAGCTCCAATGGGCATATCGGTCCCCTCGCGGTCATGCGGACCGACGTTCTTCGCGATGCCTTTGCGACCATGTTGACGCTGGCGGCAGATGGCTCTGCCGAAACGATATCGGCGTTCCTGCCGGGCACATGCGACAGCGCCTTGAGCCTCGCCATCAGGCAGGGCATGCGGATCACCTTTCCGATGTTATTGATGGCATCGCCCGGCTACGGCGACTGGATGCAGTATCTGCCGCGAAATCCAGGCTTCATGTGATCTGCGATCTGCCAGTGCCGCGCGCAATGGCTGTAAAGCGCAGCCGATATTCACACATAGAAATCGAGGTCGTGCAGTGCGGCCCTTACCTCGAGCAGCAAGGTCACCAGGGAAGCGGCGAAGAACAGAAGCGCGATCGAGAACATGAGAGCTGCGCCGTATTCATGCCTGAAATTCAGGAATGAGCTCGCGAACGCCAATATGACGAGCACGGTCGTGAAGATTCCGCTCATCACGGCGTATTCTATTGCCTTGTTGAGCAATCGCGCACGCCGCTTCAATCGCGGAAGGACAGTTTTCATGTGGCTGCGGCCAGGGTCGCCGTCAGGCAGAGCGTTTAAAACATTACTGCGATCCACGATCCGGTTCATGCGCGTGATCAAGACCGAGATGAATGCTGCTACAGCACCCAACAGAAAGGCAGGGGCAGTCGCCTGCGAGATCACGCGTGAGATCTGTTCAGCGGTCGCTACTTCGCTCAGCATAATATTTCCTTTTGATTGTTTATTGGCGCCTCCGCGCGATACCTTGCAATCACTCCGAAAATTGCAAGCCGGCCTTCTTCAGCGAGCCCAGGAAAGATGCGATGTCTTCGGGCCGGGTGAAGCGCAGGGCCGCTTCGGCGCGGAGGTTCCGCACCAGGGCCGGCTCATGCTCGACGAGCCAGGCGCGCTCGCGATCGGCAAGCGCTTCGTCACCCGTTTCGGCGAAAATCGCGATCGCAATGACGTGATAGAGAGCGTTTGCAGGCACATCCGCCTTTCTGATCCACATCGCTGCCTCCTCATAATCCCCATGGAAATATGAGCAAAGGGCGAGTGCCGCTTCATAATATGCAGGAGGCCCCGCATTGCGCTCCCACGCCTTCGCCACCAGGGCGCACCCTTCGTTCCAGTTTCCGGACATTGCCAGCCGATAGCCGTATTCGCCCATGAGCTCGGTATCGTTTGGATTGATAGAAATCGCCCTGGCGCCCACTTTCATGGCTGCATCGACTTCCTTCCGGAGATAGAGCGCGAACATCTGCGCCTGCAGCCCCCGGACATTCAAGGGTTCCAGTTCCACCGCGCGCCGTGCAGCGGTAAGGGCCTGATCGATCAATGCCGGCGATCGGACAGGATCGATAGGGTAGCCAAAGCGGGCCTCGTCGATGAGCGTCAGCGACAGTAGCGCCCAGGCGGTCGCGTAGTCGGGAAAGCGTTCTACGGCCTTCTCGAGACACGAGCGGACCGACGGGCGAACTCTTCCATCGAAGCTGGCGCGATAGGAATAGTAGGAAAGCGTGCAGGCATAGGCGGCCCAGTCGTCCGGAGGGTTCGGAACGGCACGCTTCGCATCGGCCTGAAAGATGACCCCGTAGGCCTGCGCCAGGGTTGTTGCTACGTTGCTGGCAATGTCGGCCTGGGACTTCAGCAGATCGCCAACGGTTGTCGCGCCGTCATAGCTCGCGGCCCAGAGCACGGTCCCGTTCGGACTGCTGCGGAGGCTGACCTGCAGCCGGAAGGTATCAGCCGACGTATAGAGGCTTCCGCCGAGCACGTATCGAACCTGGCGTTCGGTCTCGGGACCGGGGGATTGAACGACGACGATGTCCTTGAATTTGGACAGTCCGCTGACGACCTCCTGCGTGAGGCCGCGAGCCAACGCTGCGGAACCTTCCTTGCCGGACAGGTCCTCGAACCATTCGACCGCCAGATGCGGTCTTTCCGGACCGCTCGCGATGGGCCGAGGAGAAATCACCTGCCACCACAGCATGAGAACGGCAGCGGCCACTATCGCTGCTGCAGCCATGCCGGCTGCCATCATCACAGGCAGCCGGTGAACTGTCCTTGCCGGCGGCGGCGCCATCGGAGGGGCGGCGGACGCCTCCTGGTCGCCGGGACTTGGAGAGCGATGCAGGGAAAACGTCGGAACATAGGCGCCCTTCGGTATGCTGATGTGGATGGGGTCAGCCAGACCGGCGGTCAGATAATACCGTTCGAGCGAGCGCCTGAGATGGCCTGCCTCGACACGGACAATGGGATCGGCCTGCGGATCGAAGGAGGCGTCGCGGCCAAATACCTCCACGGCGATCGAGTAGGCCTTGATACGCATTCCGCGCCCGCACAAGGTTTCGTTCACGACATAGCTGAGAAATCGGCGCTCCCGATCGGTGGCGTCAAAATCAACGCTGCCAAGTATCAGGGCAAGCTGTTCGCGGCAGGCGTCGACGGGAAGACCCGACGCATCGGTTGCGCCGTTTCGGGTTCCTGCTTCCATGACGAACGCCCCCCAGCTTCGCATAGCGGGGCTCGACCGTTTCCGACCTTTACCCCTATATTTCATGTTAATTACATGCCATTTCTGGGTGCGGCAAGAGTTTGGAGTATAGTAATCGCAATTTTGGATTGCGATATGACGACCCTAAAGGAAACCAGGCAAGCAATTCTGTCGTCGGTCCTTCGCCGGTTCCCCGAGCGCGAATTCAATATTCGTCGGATGATGGAGAAGGATCAGACCTTCTTCGATCTATGTGAGGAACTTGCCGTCGCTGAAGATGCCCTCGCAAATGTGGATCAGTTTCCTCCGGCAATACGTTCGGAAAGACGGGCCGAGTGGCAGGACCTCGTCGACCGCCTGGCAAAGGAAATAGACGGCGCGCTGCAGAATACGCGAAATCGCATCTGATCCATTCGCTCGAGCGCTCGGACTGCGGCAGCGTCCTCGTGCGCGGCCCAGACGATGCGCGCCTGCAGGGCCAACAGCAATTCTCTATCGAGTTCCTGGCGGTTGGCACTAAGCGCTTGCGGATGACATCGCACGTTCTCCCGCCGCCGGCAGTTCAAGAACCTCGGGCTCAGCCTGGCCGCCACGCCCACGCGCACAGTTAATAACTGTAACATACCTCCACAACTCCCGGTGGGCTGTCCATGGTGCTGTCGGTATTTCGCAGCAGGAGCTCATGATGAATATCACCCGTCGTAACCTGACTTTCGCCGGCCTCGGCCTACTCGCCGGAACCGCAATCTCTCCAGCCCGCGCGGAATTCGGCGAAGGAGGATTGCAGATCGGCGAGGATCTGGAGGACTTCTGGATCGCAACCGACGCATATATCTATGGCTACCCTCTGGTGACGATGGAGATGACCCGCCGCGTCATGACCAACGTTCCCGAGGTCAAGGGTACCCGTGGTCCCATGGGACATATCATCAAGCTGCGGGAGTACCCGGACGCCTCTTTCAAGGACGTGACGGCACCGAATGCCGATACCCTGTATACGACCTCCTTCTTCGATGTCGGCAAGGAGCCCTACGTGCTGAGCGTGCCGGACATGAAGGACCGCTATTTCCTGCTGCCGATGCTCGATGGATGGACGAATGTCTTCCAGGTGCCGGGCAAGCGGACGACGGGCACCGGCGCGCAGACCTACGCCATCACGGCTCCCGGCTGGAGCGGGACGCTTCCCGAAGGGATCACGAAATACGAGTCCCCGACCAATTTGGTCTGGCTGCTCGGCCGCATCTACTGCACGGGAACGCCCGAGGACTATGCCGAGGTCCATAAGCTGCAGGACGAATTCAAGCTGGTCCCGCTCAGCGCCTATGGCAAAGACTATACGCCGCCACCCGGCAAGGCCGATCCGTCGATCGACATGAAGACGGCCGTGCGCGACCAGGTCAACCGCTTGAGCGCGGTCGAATATTTCACGCTTCTTGCAGATCTGATGAAGACGAACCCGCCGTCAGACGCCGATGCGCCGGCCCTGGAGCGCTTTGCGCGGATAGGATTGGTCGCGGGCAAGGACTTCGACGCCAGCAAGCTGAAGGCGGACTTCCAGAAGCGGATCCCCGCCATCGGATTCGATCGGATCATGCTGCAGTTCAAGATCAACAGTCATGTTCAGGACATCAATGGCTGGGCATTCACGACTAAGACCGGGCTGTACGGAACTGACTACCTGATGCGGGCGCTCGTCACGGCGATCGGTCTCGGCGCCAACAGACCCCAGGACGCCGTCTATCCGACGTCCCAAAAGGACGCTCATGGACGGCCTTACGACGGCCGAAAGAAATACGTCATGCACTTCGAAAAGGGGAAGACGCCGCCGGTTTCGGGCTTCTGGTCGCTCACCATGTATGACGAGAACTACTTCTTCGTCGCAAACCCGATCAACCGCTATTCGATCAGTCCTCGGCAGGATCTGAAGTACAATGCCGACGGCTCATTGGACCTCTTCGTGCAGCACGAGTCTCCCGGCGCCGGCAAGGAATCGAACTGGCTGCCTGCGCCGGCCGGCAAGTTCTACCTGATGATGCGGCTGTATTGGCCGAACGAGAATGCCCCTTCGATCATCGACGGCACCTGGAAGATCCCGCCGGTCGAGGAATTGGGCTAACCCGGCTCAGCCCGTCGTTCGGTTTGCGGACGACGGGCTGGATCGCTGTCTCGTCAATCGAAGGAGAAATGCTCATGACCTTCAGAAAAACTGCATATGCCGCGGCAGCTTTGACAGGGCTTGTCCTTTATGCCGGCGCGACGCTGGCTGAGGACGCGATTTCCGCCCCCGCGACAAAGATCATCGGCACATCGAGCACGCAGAAGACGGATCTGGTTCCCTCGCTGATCGTGATGAATTCCGGCGGCGCGACCCTGAAGGGCGACACGCTCACGCTGACGGGCATTTCCAGCAATTCGATCCTGTTTGCCGACCGGCCTGTCCGCTCCGCCGGCCATGCGCTGACCACGCACCTGCTGGAAGAGTGGGCTCAGGGCGGCAGCTTCGAAAAGGATCCGCCGAACGCCACTATTTCGGTACTGAACAAGGACGCGTCCAGCGTCGAGGACGCCGTCGTCGTTCTGAAGGAGCCGAAGCTCGAAGGTCCGAACCTGACGTTCAAGGTGGATGTTCTGGAGGGCAGCTTCGCCAAGGCGGACGGTCCGGCATCGATCTTCATCGACATCATCGGGATGCCGAGGACGCCCCTGTCGTTTGCGGGTGTAGCACGAAGAACGGCCTTTCGGGGCGCATGGTATGCCGGAGCAGCGGCGGGCGCTGCGGCCGCTTACGGCCGGCCCGCATGTGGCCTCTATCCATATCCGCCGTGCTACTAGGCCCTGTCCCACGGGCACCGGACCTATTCATCGCGACGCTGGCGTTTAAGCCTTAGAGGGGACTTATGGGACTGAGACTTTGGACGATTTCACTGACTGCGGCGCTGGCGGCAAACAGCGCCGTATTTGCCGCCGACATGGCTCGCACCGTCACGCCTGAAGCCAAACAAATCGAGACCGAAAGCGGCTGGACCTTTACCTTCGCTCCCTACTTCTGGGGTGCGGGATTGTCGGGTGACGTTGCGCAGTTCGGCCTGCCGTCGGTGCATGTCGACGCCTCGTTCGGCGATATCTGGGACCACCTCGACTTCGGCGCGATGGCCACCGGCGAGGCTCGCTACGACCGGTACAGCGTTTTCGGCGACATCATCTACACGAAGATATCCAGCAGCGAGGGGACGCCTTTCGGCGTTCTGGCGGACGAGGCGAAGCTTGATACAGAGGTTTTCACCGGACTTGTGGGGGTCGGATATTCGGTGCTGGACGATGCGGCCGGCCACCTCGACGTTGTCGGCGGTGCACGGGTCTGGTCGGTCGACACGAAGATCTCGCTGGAGGGCGGGCTCCTCGACGGCAGATCGAGGAGCGATGGCGACACCTGGGTCGATGCCGTCGGCGGGATCAAGGGAACCTATGCGCTGACCCCGAACGTCTTCCTCACCGGGTGGGGGCTGGTCGGAGGTGGCGGCGCCAACCTGGACTGGGACGTTGCGGCAACCATCGGCTACAAATTCAACGAAACCGTCTCCAGCGTGATCGGCTACCGGGCCATCGGCGTCGATTACGAGAATGATGGTTTCGAGTTCGACGTCGTCGAACAGGGGCCCATCCTCGGCCTTGTCATTCATTTCTAGCTCGAAGCTGCGGACCCCCAGGAATGATCGGATTGAGGCGGCACGTTTCCCGAAGCATCGCAGGCAGCGTGCGATTCTGGCTTCGCTTTCTCTGCGCGCTTGCCTTCATGACGCTGCTCTGCGCGTGCGCGGGTCGCCCCTCGGGCGTGCTCGAGCCGGTGGCAGCCAATCCTTCTGCAAGTCAGGTCGAGATGCTGGTCGCAACGACCCGAGAACGTGCAAAGACGCCCGGCGAGATGTTCAGCGGCGAGCGCTCCCGCACCCCAAACTTCGCTGACATCACGGTATCGATTCCACCCGACAAGGTCCGCAAAGCGGGCGAAGTCGCCTTTCCGCGAACCTTGCCTCCAAATCCGGCGCGGGATTTTGCAGCGCTGAAGGCTGAGGAAATCGACCGCGCAGCAGCCGAAAAATGGTTGCACGATCATGTGCGCAAGAGCCCGGACGGCAGCGTCCTCGTCTTCATACACGGGTTCAACAACCAGTTTGACGATGCGGTCTTTCGTTTCGCGCAGATCATCCACGATTCCGGCGCGCACAGCGTGCCGGTGCTCGCAACCTGGCCGTCACGCGGGAAGCTCTTGGCCTATGGCTACGATCGCGAAAGCACCAACTACACGAGAAATGCTGTAGAAAGCCTGTTCCAGTATCTGGCGCGTGATCCCCAGGTGAAGGAAGTATCGGTCCTGGCCCATTCGATGGGCAATTGGCTGGCGCTGGAATCCTTGCGTCAAATGGCAATCCGCAACGGAGGGCTGCCGGCCAAGTTCAAGAACGTCATGCTGGCGGCGCCTGACGTCGATGTGGACGTGTTCGGTTCCCAGATCGTCGACATGGGCAAGCAACGGCCGCAGTTCACGCTCTTCGTTTCCCGCGACGACCGCGCGCTTGCCGTCTCTCGCCGCGTGTGGGGCAACGTTCCCAGATTGGGAGCGATCGATCCTGAACAATCGCCCTATCGGGAAGAACTGGAAACGAATAAGATTACCGTCATCGATCTCACGAAGCTCAAGGAAGGGGACAGCCTCCATCACACCAAGTTCGCCGAGTCGCCCGAGATCGTACAGCTGATTGGCAGACGTTTGTCCGATGGACAGACCTTGAGCGACAGCAGGCTGGGACTTGGCGATAATATCATGGTCGCGACGACGGGGGCCGCGCAGGCAGTCGGGACCGCTGCAGGGCTGGTCATTTCCGCTCCTGCGGCAATCGTCGATCAAAACACGCGGGAAAATTATGGCCACTACGCCGAGACGCTCGTCGCATCTCCCGGTGAACCGCAGTCAGAGTCAAGTACACGCAGGTGTCAAACCATCAGCAAGACGGGGCCTGCAAACTGTAATCGTTAGACCGGCAAGCCAGGCGACAGATCGGACGCGGACGAAATTGAGCGTCTGCACGAGGCTTCGCTGGCCTTGAAGCTGCCCCACGCTTTCGCGATCTCTCCAATTGCTGCACCGGGCGGATCTGAGTGCACCGCGCCGGGCGGCGCGATCAGGCGCCTTCGGTGCGCAGCTTCCCGAAAATCCTGACGAGCGCATCCAGATCACCGGCCGACAGGCTTGCCAGTTCTGCCGGCGGCTCGTGATAGGCCGCCAGCAATTCGTTCTTCGTTGCGGTTCCCTTTTCTGTTGCCCGCACGAGCTTCACACGTCGATCGCCGGGTGAGGGAATGCGGTCGGCGAGGCCGGATCGCTCCAGCCGGTCTACCAGCCATGTTGCCGTCGAGGGATCGCAGCCCCAATCGCGCGCCAATGCCCCGATCGGTTTACCGTCCTTATCGAGCGAGAAGAGGGCGCGGGAATCGTTCGGCGTCAGCCCATGCCTTTGCTGTGCGGCCAGACGCTGCGGCGCCGAGCGCATCAGAAAGTTGAACATCAAGCGCCAGGCCTCCTGGGCAGGATCGGGCGCATTCCGGGGGGGCGTCATGTCTTGGTTCCGTGCTGCTTCGCTAACTTGACATAGTTTGATTCATCAAATATTTTTGTCAATCAAAATAATAATAATCGCCATTTGCAGCCCGGCTTTGCCGGGAATGGATCCGCTTGCCCCAAACGCTGGAGAAACTCATGAGCACGCATATCCCGGTTCTGATCATCGGCGGCGGCCTGACCGGCCTCACCGCCGCCGCACTCCTCGCCCGTCAGGGTGTCGGCTGCATGGTGGTGGAGCGCCATGCCGACACGTCCATCCAGTACAAGTTCGCCGGCATCTCGCCTCGCAGCATGGAAATATTCCGCAGTCTCGGGCTGGAGGCGGAAATCCGTGCCAAACGCACCGGCGACCAGCAGGGCGGCGGAATTGCACGGGCCAGAAACCTGGCCGATCCGGATGTTCAATGGGGCGGTCAAGCATGGCCCGATGCCAGTCCCTATAGCCCAACGCAGCCCGCGACCTGCGACCAGCATGTCCTGGAACCCATCCTGCGCCGTTGCGCGGAGAGGGCTGGCGCCGACACCCGCTTCAACACCGAGTTTTTATCGCTGGAGCAGGATGCCGCCGCTGTTTACGCCGTCATCCGCAATCGCGAAACCGGGAAGGAGGAAACTCTTGTCGCCGACTATCTGATCGCTGCCGACGGCGCCAACGGCACGCTGCGCGAAAAACTCGGCATCGACCGCAAGGGCCCGGGCGTGTTGCAGCACTGGATGAGCATCATCTTCGACACCGACCTGTCTCCCGAGATCGGCGGCCGGCCGCTTACCTCCTGCTTCGTCAGCGACCTCAACGCCACCATTACGCCGCGTCCCGGAGGACGCTGGCTGCTGGCGCTGCAATATTTTCCGGAAAAGGGTGAGCGACCGGAGGACTTCGACCGTAACCGTTGCCGGGAACTCGTCGAAAAGGCAGCCGGCCGAGCCGGCGTCAAGGCAGAGCTGGTCGATGCGCGCTCCTGGGAGATGGCGGCATTCCTTGCCGACCGCTTCAGCGCGGGCCGCTGCTTCCTGATCGGCGATGCCGCGCACCTCATGCCGCCGACAGGCGCATTCGGCGGCAATTCGGGCATCCACGACGCGCACAATCTGGCCTGGAAGCTCGCCATGGTCGTCCGCGGCGAGGCGAATGCCCGCCTGCTCGACACCTATGACGCAGAGCGCCGGCCGGTGATCGCCGCGACGCTGGCGCAAGCGCTCGCCCGCCTGCAGCAATGGTTCAGGGATCCTGCGGGGCGGTTGCCGCCTGCCGTTGCCATCGTGAATGACTATGATGTCGTGTTCGGACAGCGCTACGACAGCGGTGCATTGGTGCCCGAGGATGGCGCTCCCGAACGGGCGTTCGAACCGGTCGCGGAACTTGCCGGCATACCCGGCACCCGGGCACCGCATCTCGTCATCGAGCGTGACGGCGAAACGCTCTCGACGCTGGATCTCTTCGGACGCGATTTCGTGCTGCTTGCAGGCGATGCGAAGTGGCGCGCCGCGGCAGATCGCCTGCGCAAGGACGGCGGCCTCCCGCTCGCATGCCATGTCCTCGGCATATCGGGCGATCTTGCCCCGGAGGGACGCTGGCCCGGCGCCTATGGCGTGGAGGAAAGCGGCGCGGTGCTCATTCGCCCCGACGGATTCGTGGCATGGCGTGCGCCAGGTGTGGAGACGGATATCGCAGGTCGGCTCGTCCAGGTTCTGGAGGAGGTCGGTATGCGTATCGGCCATCGCGACGGGACGCGTCGGTGACGGCAGAACCAGATTGCTTCCGTTTCTCGGCCCCGAGACGCTGTCATTCGCTGCGGCTTCGCTGCTCCCTGGCGGAATCCTTCCTGCCGGCAGGGACGCGGACGCACCAGGACCCTCCATGCCGGTTCGAACTGACGCGGAATTGGGGCTTCATCTGATCCGTGGGTGGATCAGCTCTCAATGGAAATCAGCAGCTATCAATAGCCGCCGATATTGCCGTTGGCGCGAACGGCACCAATCCCCATCGGAGTTGCGTAGGTCGTGTTGTCGCCGCCGGTGCCGCTGGTTGCGCACCCTGAAAGGCTCAGAAGCGTGATCGCCACCGCGGCCAAAAGGTATTTTACAGGCATGACATTATCCCCCTATCGGTCACGGCGCAGGCCTTCAGGACCAGAGCACGAATATTCCCTAAACCATCGGTGTTGGCAACTGTAGCGAGTATTGTTCGACGCAATTGACTCAATGACATTGTCGCCGTCGCAAGACTGTCTCAGGCTTCTGTTTCAAGCCTTGCCCGGAGATCGCGCAGCACCTGACTAAACTGTGCCGGTGCCTCGAGCGGAACATATTCTCCGCAATTGCGGATGACGCGGCTCTCCAGCCGCTGTGCGCCGACCGCGCGAAGACCTTCGACGTAAGGTCCGATCTCGCGCCCATCGGCGTCGCCGCGCAGGTAAAATAGCGGCGTATCGATGGGTTTCACCTTCGCGTTGTGGCGGGCATCCCGTTCGAACGCGCGATACCAGTCGAAGCCGGCCTTGAGCGCTTCGGGACGCTCATAGGCTTTTACCAAGGCAGCGCGCATGTCTTCGGTGAGGGCGGCCTTGTTCCCGGCCAGAATGTTGAAAAAGAACTCGAAATAGGCGCGTTCCCGGCCAGCGACCAGCGTCTCCGGCAGATCCGGAACGGCGTGAAATGCAAAATGCCAGATGCGGGGATCGGCGATGAGTTTCGACCACGGCTGGACGCCGGGAAGGACCGTATTCATGGCCGCGGCGCCGGCGATGCGTGCGCCATGGTCGCGCGCGGCAGCAAAGGCGATCATCCCGCCGACATCGATGCCGCAATCAGGATCGAGCTTGCGCCGAGCGATTCCGCGGCGGTGAGCATGAGATCTGCGAGAACATGCTTTTCGGCCGACGGCGGCGGCCCCCGCGAGCCGCCGATATCAGGCAGATCGAACGCCAGCACGAAGGCATCGTCACTGAGGTCCTCGATGACCCCGTCATAGATGCTTCTGGAGAACGGCCATCCGTGCAGCAGGACGAGCGCCGGGCGTTGCGGATCGCCGGCGCTGCTGCAGGCGAGCGTGACGCCGCCTATTTCTATGGATCTTCCTCGCTGGTTTCCCATTGCACCCGCTTTCGGGATGGATAGGCGGTTGTTACCGGCCTACGCACTTCTTGCCGCCGCGTCGAAGGTCTTGCTTACGCCGCCAACTTTCATCCAGGAACGAGTTGGTTTCGTCCTCGTAAACGGAATAGCGAAGGCACGGTTCCGGCAGCGCTGCGGCGGCGATCGCCGATGTCCTGCGCATGCCTGCGTCGCGCTGCCTCCGGATATCGCCGAACCGACAAACCTTGCGAACGCGGCGGCGTGCCCTAGTTTCGGCAGCATACCTTAGGTTGAGGTCTTGCAGGACTTTGCGACCGATGCGCATGCCATTGTTTTAACGCAACTTTTCAAATCACAAAGGGCCTCCATCATGTCGGACAAATCGAAGAACGGTATCGATCGCCGTAATTTCATGATTGCATCACTTGCAACGGTCGGCGCGTCGGCCGGTCTTGCCGCCGCCGCTGATGCCGCTGATGCCCAGGACACAGCGACACCCGCTTCCAATCCAGGATCAGGAACGGTCTATACCGGCGATACTATCGAGGGAAAAAAGGTCGTCAGCGCGCTCGACGTCAATGATTTGGAGCCCGGCAAGAAGCATCTCTTGTATTTTCAGGGCGTGGAGATGCCGACCGGACAGTACTGGTACGTGTCCGTGACAGTCGCCAAGGGAGCAAAGCCAGGCAAGCGCGGCGTCCTGACCAGCGGTGTGCATGGCGACGAAATGAGCAGCATCCATACGGTCCAGACGGTGATGAACCAGCTCGATCCGGCGCAGATGTCGGGCACGGTGATGGCGGTCACCGACGTGGCACGCCCGGCCATTGAGGGCATGCAGCGCAGATGGCCCAATCAGGGTAGGGGCATCGACCTGATCGATATGAACCGGGAGTGGCCCGGGAACGAAAACGGACTGACTGCGCCCAGCCGGCATGCCGGGCTTTTGTTCAACCGGCTGCTGCGGCCGAATGCCGACTTCGCGATCGACTTCCACACCGGAACAACCGGATTCGAAGTCACCGCATTCAATATTGGCGGCCTGGACGTGCCCGAGGTCAAGGCGATGGTGGAACTTTATCCCGTCGGCCAGATCTTCGACAACCATGTCTATCCCGGTGTCCTGCACAATGCGTTCATGGACGTGGGCATCCCATCCTTCACGCCGGAGATCGGCGCCGCACGCGTGCTGGACCTCGAAATGATCTCGCTGTTCGTGGAAGGGACGATGAACGTCCTCAAGCATCACGGCATTGTTGCCGGGCCGATGGGCCGAACGGGTAAGGACGTGAATGTCTTCGTCGGCAACAGTGCCTTTCCGATCCTGGCGACACAGGGCGGGATCGTCGAGCATCTGGTCAAGCTCAACGACAAGGTCGAGCCCGGACAGAGGGTGGCCATCCAGCGCAACAGTTTCGGCGAGGTGGTTGCGGAATATACGAGCGGCGTGGCCGGAGAGATTACGGGCCAGCGCAGCGATGCCATGTCCGAGCCCGGCAACCCCCTGGCATTCATCCTCTTCCACAAAGTGGCGCCGGAGGAGGGCCAATCCTATCCCGAGTGATGCGCCATGCCTGGTCTGATGTTCAGCGTCCGTCGTCACCCAGCATGTGATCCGCAAGCCTGTAACAGTGGCTCGCCTGGTAGGCGTTCCGGCCACGGTTCATGTGCGTCAGGTTGAATGCCCGGATTGCCTGCAACGCACGGGGCGTGGCGAGAAATTTGCCGATCGAGGAGAAGCCGCGGATCTTGACGCCGAAAATGTCCTCGCCTCGGGGGAAGACATAGCTGACGTCTTCCGGCGCCAAGACGCAGTGCTCGAGGAAATCCTCGTCCACCTGGCCGTCATCGAGCGAGTGGTCGGTGGTGAAATCGGAAAGATGCACCAGGAACAATGCGCGGATATCCTCACCATCCGCATAGAGCGAGAAGAGCTCCATCCAGCTTGCATTGACGCGAACGAGCGCCTTGCCCGGAGTGGACGGCAGACAGGAAACCGACCAGTAGTGCCGCTCGGTCCGGCGCGGGATCGGGATGCAGTCGCTCCCATAGCGCCGGAGAATCTGCAGAACCGCTTGTGCCTGCGGCCGGCGCAGCAGCTTCTCGAACCTCGCGACGTATTTGAGGCGCAGTTCCAGGGATTCCGGGCGCTCATCGGCGTCCTGCAGGATCGTCTCGCCGTGCATCCAGTCGCGCTGCTGCTTTAGATCGAGGAACCGTCGCAGACCGGCGGTGTTCCGGCGGCGCGCCGCGCTCGCGTCATCTACCATGAAAGCAACCTCAGGCTCCGCTTCTGAACCGCTCCTCGCCTTGTCGCGGCGACAGAGCTTTTTTCCCTGGCCATATATCCACCATTTGCCGGCATGGGCAAAGGGCGGTGGGGGCCGAAACGTCCGTGGATAAACGGTGGGCTGATATCGATCGTTGCACGCCATCGCGATCCCTTCTTTTCCGGTCTGATTTTTATTTGCCAACCGTTTGCAACTAGGTCTGACGAGGTCCGAAACATTCCAGAAGGAAGCGGTCAATGACATCAAGGATTCTCCGTCGCCCGGAGGTTCAGAACAGGACGGGCCTTCCCACCTCGACCCTCTACGCTGCCATTGCCGACGGGCGGTTTCCGCCGCCGGTGAAGATCGGCAAGCGGGCGGTCGGATGGGTGGAAGGGCAGGTCGAGGCGTGGATTGCGGACCGTGTGACTGATGCCGCTCCCCCTTCTCCCCCAAGGGAGAAGGGGACATCACTCCATCCCGCGCGGATAATCCAATGCCACAGATGACTGCACATGCGCCATCGCGCGACTGGCTCGCCATGCTCAAGACGAATGACAAGGGCAATCCCCTTCCTGGCCTCACGCGCAACTGGACCGTGATGCTGGAACACCACCCCGACACACGGGGAATGCTCGCCCTCGATGAATTCAGCGGCCGGACGATGTTGCTGCGCCGGCCGCCGTGGGAATTGCGGCAGGGCGACTGGAAGCCTCGTGCCGTCGGCAACAATGATCTCGCCGAAGCGGTGGAATGGCTGGAAGGCTTTGGCCTGACGCCGAAGGTTTCCAACATCAATCCCATCATCGACAAGGTCGCCGGCCGGCATCCCTACCATCCCGTGAAAGACTGGCTGTCGTCACTGCCGGCATGGGACGGGACGCGGCGTGTCGATACGTTCCTGACTTACTATCTCGGCGCCGAGGACACGCGGCTGAACCGTGCCTTTGCGCGCAAATGGCTCTCAGCGCTTGCCAGACGCGTCTTTGAACCAGGGTGCCAGTTCGACTACGTACTGACCCTGCAGGGCAGGCAGGGGCTTGGAAAATCGTCGTTCGGCCGGGCGCTCGTTCCGATCGAGGAATGGGTGACCGACGGCCTGACGGTGGGCGAAAGCGCGCGCGAAGTGATCGAGACCACGCGAGGGCGTTGGGTCGTCGAGCTCGCGGAGCTTGCAGGCCGGTCGACCCGGGAGATCGAGACGATCAGGAAGTTCATCACGGTTCGCGTCGATACCGCGCGCGGGGCATATCAGCAGAGGCCCGACGACGTGCCGCGCCAGTTCGTGTTCTACGCCACGACCAACGCCGATGAGTTCCTGACGGATACGACCGGCAATCGCCGCTGGTGGCCGGTCAGGCCCACCGCGATCGATCTCGCGGCTATCAGGGCCGACCGTGCGCAGGTTTGGGCCGAAGTCATGACGATCTACGAGCATGAGACGCTGTGGCTGGACGACCCGGCATTAAAGGCCGATCTTGAAGCCCTGCATCACGGCGTGATGGATTTCGGCCCCACCTACGAGATCATCCGCGACCTGATCCCTGACGGCGACATGATGGTGCCGTGCGCGGACGTGCGCAAGCTCCTGAGCGGCGGAAGCGAGGATGCCAGCCGCCTGCCTTCCGGCTGGCGCGCCAACCTGCAAAGGGCGCTTGTCGGGCTAGGGTTCGAACCTCAATCGGCGGTTTTCAATCGCGGGCGTGAGGCTGTGCGGGTTTATGTTCGCGGGGATGTGAGCGGCAGGCCCTGGGCGCGATGGGCTGATGGACGCATCGCGTTCGAGCACGGCCGGCGCGGGCAGGGCCGGAGCTTCTAAGAGGATGCGCGCGCAACATCCTCGCCGGTCTTCTGCCGGTGTTCCTTGCGAACGGACCTGCAGAATTGCTTAGGGCGCTTACGATTGCTTACACGAACTTTGTAAGCGCCTTTCCCCAGTCTTTTCAATTATTTATTGCTCTGCTTACAAGCTTACAGAGACAATGGGAAACTCAGGTGAAGAAAACGGGTCTTCCAGGGACCTTCGCTATTCTCACAAGAGTTGGAAACAGGCTGTAATTTCGTAATATTGTAAGCGCTATCGCTAAGTACTTGATATGCCTTGCTATTACGCTTACAAAGTTTGCGGGACAAATCGCGGCGATTACGAAAAGGCATCGGGCCGCCATTTCCGCGAAGGCGATGACTTAGTGAAGCACGGCGATGAAGGTAATCCCAGCCTCGGCTGCAGCGCGAATAATCGCCGCTCTCAATTCCTCGGGCTCAGCATTGCCCTGCACGACATCAAGACAGATCTTGATCGCCGCAAGAAATTCCTCCCCGTCATCCGAGGGGAATTCCTTCATGAGCGCATTGGCGGCTCCAATGGCCGTTCGCACGGACAGGAGCCTATCCGGATCGTGAAACATCAGGATCACAGGATCGAATTCGATTGGGGTGTCCCATTCCATGACACAATACTCCCGATGGGATGGCGTATTGTTAACTGTGCAAGAGGCGTGCCAGGCGAGGCGCTATCCAGCGCTACATTTGCTCTCGGCCCGATGTCGTGGCGTCAATCTGAACGCGGCCGACAACGTCTTCCCCGTCACGGCCGCTGCAATCCCATGCCTTCTTCCGGCAAGGTTTCACGTCATTTGTACTTCGGTTGATATTCGTGACGGATCTTGTCCGCTCGCGCTGGAACCTAAGTCTTCATCCGGAGTTAAACGCCGGACCGTGCGGCCGGGGGACCTAATAGCCCTGACCCCACTAAAGTCGGCTGTGCGGTCCGCCTGCCATCAATCGCTCTCAGCCAGTCGTCTTCCGTTCGGTTTTTGATCGTCCGGCTCCCCGCTCTCCGTTGACACTGCAGACTACGCCATGAATTCTATGTTTCGAGCTATTGCTGCGGGGTGAGCGTGATGAGCAGAGTTCGGACAGTTATGATCGCTGCCTTGGTTACCGGCTTAGCCATCCTGGCTTCGTCATGCACGACACACCGAAGCTCAAACAGCGCCGATTTCCAATATCAGCCTGGGCATTCGAGGAACCCGGCGTGCAGCCAGGGCTTTAGACCGACCAATGCTTTGTCTTGCGGGTATTGAGCGCACCGCGGCGCGACAAGTTTGCCCGATAGTCCCCAGCTTATTCTAGCCCCGTCTAGCGGCGGGTGTAGGAATTCGTGCGGGAAATCGGCCGCAACTTTCCACAACTGGCGCCGGAGGCTGTCACGGCCAAAGCGCACATCCAAGAGCCCCACTCAGACGCTCGCGTATCCCGTTGGACTCGGCGCGATCAATCACTACCTAGCTTGCGCGTTTTGTCCCGTTTTTGTTCTCTTTTTCCTTTCTAGACAAGTTCGGGTATGATACCCATTCTCCCTATGAATTGGTTATCATACCGGATCTGGAAGGGGCGATGTGGTGAGGCTTTTGACTACCAGGGCTGCTGCGCGGCTGACCGGTCTATCGACCAATCAACTGCGTGAGTGGACGAGCAGGCGAGCATTGATCCCGGCTGACGTCCTGCATCGCGGTCGCGGGTCGCCGGCACAATATAGCTGGCAGACGTTGCTCTTACTGCGCATCGCGGCGGTTCTCAAGAACCGCTTCCGTCTGGAGCTTCATGCTCACCGCGAGATTTTCGCCGGAATGCGTGAGTCCTTCGGCAGCACCTCATTCCTCCGGCTTTGGGGCAATTGCGTTGTCATCTACGGGACAGACCGTTGGCAGCTTATCGAAGCCGCCGCAAGTCGCTTGAATGCAGACGACGGTATTGTCCTTCACCTGGATAGTCATCTTAGAGTTCTGAGCGCGGAATTCCCGATGTCTACGCCAGCGTCTGCGGCTGGACAGCTCGAATTGTTTCCAGCTCGGCTGGTTCGTCGCGAAAAAAAGGCCACGCTCGAGAGAGGAGCGACTCCGACACAGTCGTCCCCGAAGCGGCGAAGCGCATGAGTTCCGCCGCTTTCATACGTGCCCTCCAGGCAACCGGATACTTGGGGCCAGAGCGTCAGCCTGCTCCCGGCTTACTGACGCCTGACAATCCAGAAGCGGCGCGCTTGCGGGCCGCGATGAAGGATCAGCGGATTGGGCTTGAGGCAGATGCTGTGTTTACCGCGCAAAACAGCGCCACAGCCATATTCAAGGATGCCGGCGATAGTAGCCCGAATGAGAGCGATATCGCGCATTGGCATGAAGCGGCTTGGAACATCGGACTCGCACCACTTCTCTGGATCATTACTCCGACCGAAGTCCGCCTCTACGACTGCTACGCTTCGCCGCGACACGGAGTGGGTGGGAGCGCAGCCGCGACGCCGCTTGAGCGATTCGATCTGGCGGCAGACGATCGGCTACGCGCTCTTGACGCCATGTGCGGTCGGCTTGCGACTGAGACCGGCGTATTCTGGTCGAGCGCAATCGGCAAGAAGATTGATCGCCAATTCCGTGTCGATCGTGAGCTGCTTAGCGAAATAAACGCTCTTGAACAGGGGTTGACCGAGCTGCCGCCGGCGCACCTCTCCGCCCGTCTCGAAGGCAGCGCTGAAATCGCGGCTGCGCGCGGCTTGGCTCAACGCCTCATCGGTCGATGCATTTTTACATGGTACTTGCTCGACCGCGGTATTGCCCAGCCGTTCCTGCCAACTTCACTTCCCGCCGACCTTTTGGCAATTATGTCGACGCCCGATAGTGCTTTCGAACTCTTCGACTGGCTGCGAGAGACATTTAACGGCGACTTGTTCCCGATGGACGATCCCGGCGCTGAGCGTATGCGTCTTGGTGACACGCATCTGTCGCTTATGCGGGACTTTATCGAAGGGCGCAGCCTGGTTCCCGAGAATTATGGTCAGGGTCGTCTATTTCGCTTCCGCTTCGATGCTATTCCTGTCGACCTAATCAGTTCGATCTATCAGCAGTTTGCACGATCTAGCGCTGAGGAAAAGGCACGTTTACAGGGATTACACTACACCCCCGTTGAACTCGTGCATCTGACCTTGGATCCGGTTTTCGAGAACTTGCCGGCGACCGCTCGAATCATTGATCCAACTTGTGGTTCGGGTGCATTTTTGGTCGAGGCGTTCCGTCGTCTCGTATGGCGCCGCTGCGGTAATGAAAGGGCATCGCGAGCTATCGTTCGCGATATTCTGTACCATCAACTGTTCGGGATCGACATCAATCCATCTGCGCTGGGGATCGCCGCCTTCAGTCTGTATCTGGCGGCTCTGGAATTTGACGAAGAGCCTGTAAGCGATATCGGCGACCTGAGGTTCGACAAGCTAATCGGGACAACATTGTTTGAAGCCGATACAGTTGGAGGCGACTTACCAGGCGCATTGCTTACGCAGCCTTTCGATGCCGTGGTCGGAAATCCCCCGTGGACATTCGACAAGAGTAAGAAGGCAAAGCCGAGAAAGAAGGGCTCCGTTCGCGCACTGCGCCCTCGAAGAAGCCCGGATTGGGCATTCTTGGATGTGGCTGCGGATCTTGCTGGCGAGACTGGCCGTCTTGGCATGGTGATGAAGGCTTCTCCGTTTTTCTCCAAAGATGATCATGCCATCGAAGCTCGCGCTGCGCTCTTGACGCGGCTGAAGCCAGCAGCCCTGGTAAACCTTTCTGCGCTGCGTAAGGAATATCTCTTCCCGGACGCTACTGGCCCAGCCCTGCTGTTGTTCGCCAGATGCTCGTTGATGCCGGCGGCAGATCAGCTCCTCGTCGGGTCTATTCCATGGACACCGGATTTTGTCCGCAACGGTCATTTTCAAGTTGGTCCGAGCGAACTGCGTACAATCCCCCTCAAGCGTGTTCTGCGAACGCCTGCCATGCTTAAAGCCGCCACCTTCGGCACTGTCCGCGACAGTTGGTTGATTGAACGGCTTGAGCGTGAATTCCCCACATTGGAAAAGAACCTCGATGCGATCGGCATCGCGGCGACGGTCGGACGTGGTCAAGGCTACCAAGTCGAGGGTAACCTGAATCCACCGCCGGAGCATTTTTATGATCTTCCGACGCTTACACCAGATGATTATGCACCATTCAGCGTCGACCTAGACACGCTGCCCTTGTTCGACCAGCCGACGTTGCATCGCATCCGCAGCGAAACCATCTATCGCGGTCCGCTGCTGGTTTGCCCGAAAGCAAGCTTCAAGGCAGGTGTCGAGGCTGGGCGATATAGCGCCGCACTGTCAGATGGGGATATGCTTTTTACGGAGAGTTTCTATGGAATCTCTTTTTCCAACCACGATTCGACGCTTGCGCCGATCATTTCCGGCATACTGAATTCATGTGTCACCACATTTCAGCTCGCCTATGGCGGCGGCGCCTGGGGCCTAGAACGCTCAACTGTCGAACCCAAGGATCTGCTCTCGCTGCGTGTGCCAGATCTGCAAAGGGTCGAAGCGCCTATTTTGCAACGTGTTGCGGAAGCTGAGCGAACGGCAGCAAATGCCCCCTCTTCAGAGGCTCTAGAGGCACTCGACGAAGCGGTTGCAGAACTCTACGAGTTTGATCGTTTCGAGCTGGTTTTGGCGCGCGAGAGCATTGAGCGCGCGCGGATGCTGATTTTTGAGGGACGAAACCGTCGTCGGGCGTTTGTGAAGCCGCCCAATCGCGAGCCGTTGCACGCCTACGCATCAGCGGTCGCGAGTGTCGTTGACGGTTATCTTCGGACAAGAGGTACAAGGCATCTGGAAGCGGCTGTCTTCTCAAAGCCGCTGATTAGTGCAAATTGGGTGGACGGCGCTGGTGGACTCACGGCCGTGCGATTTCGGATGGGTGCCGGTGCTCCGCCTCGCGAGCCGGCAATCGAACTCGGTGAGGATACCGAATTGCAGGCGTTGGCGACGCAACTGAAGGGATGGATGAAGACCGAGATCCCCCCCTACCTCAACGAACGCCGCAACCTGCGGCTTTACCTCGGAGACAGTCTGTTCGTCGTGAAGCCATCCGAGGTGAGGTACTGGACCCGTACTGCCGGCCTCAATGACGCCGACATCATTCTCGCCGACCATTGGCTCAAGGCGTCGCATGCGGCTCACGGTTGATACGCCGGCGGGCGTCCCATCGTTCTCGCTTGAGGACGACGAGATCGATACCGTGGTCGATCTCATTTGCAGAGGTGCGCATGAGGCTCGCCAGCACCTGACGCCTGGCCTTCTCGAAGTCCCGATGACGATTATCGTCAGAAAGGCGATGAAGCGTATCAAACGGGAATTGGGGCTCACGAACCTGGAAGTATCCGGGGAGGTGGAAATTGATGAAATGTCTTCAGCCGGGGCAGAGATCGCGGGACGAATTGACATCACGCTGAAGTTCTTGCGCCAATTTGGCAATGAAGAGGACTATGTTGGCGTAGAATGCAAGCGCGTGGGAGCTGGTAGCGCCTATAGTCAGCTCAATACACGCTATGTCACGCAGGGTGTTGTCCGATTCATAAATGGACAATATGCGGCGGGTCATGCTTGGGGCTTCATGCTCGGTTATGCTCTTTCTCTGCCCGGAGAAGAGATCGTTGACGCTGTCAATCAACGGCTTCAACAGACTTACGGCACGTCCCCGGTCTTGGTAGCCACAGCCCCTCATCAGCATGCCCTTGAGATCCATGACGGACATCTTCAGCAGGATAATGGAACCCAAATCAAGGTCCGCCACATCATAGTGGACATGGTTCCTGCTGCCGCCAGAGTATAGGTTTCCAATGACCAGCGCGGACGAGAAGCGCACCATCTGGACGATCGACGACCTTCGCAGGCTCGACACGAAATACGCCGAAGAGGGTGTCTATGCGTTCCCCAGTTGCCGCCCCCTCCGTTCCCATGTTTCTGCATAGATTGTGTAACCCATTTCCCCGCGCGGATGTTCCTTCGCCCAAGTGAGAACTTCGTCTGTCGGCACCACCAACCGCGTCTGTCCTGTAGATTCCCAGCAGTTCTTCCCCGACTTCATGTAGAAGTCGCCGGAGCTTCGAACATTGATGCGGCCACTCCTAGACCTCCTCAGGTCGAACCTCGAGACCTCATAGATCAAGATGCCGCCGTGTGTGCGCCGAACCACTGCAACAGATCCTTCGGGCTCATTGCGGTAATAGGTTTCAATCTCTGCTGCAGTCTGGTTAGCGCAGGGCGAGAGTTTCGTTTGATACGTCAAATTGCTTCCTGTGTTTCAGCGCTACGTGGACCGGGAAAAGAAGCCTTACAACTGTGAACGACGCAAAGCTGCTCGCCTTTGAACTGCTTAACATGGAAAGCTCGACGCTTTCCTCAAGAAACTGAAGGATACGACGCGACGCGCGCCCACGACGTGGACATGATCAACTCGAGTTGATACGCGATTCAGCCCTGCTCTGGCGGTTGTACCTTTGCTCATTTGTGCCGAATGATAGGGCATTCACGAAGAGTCCCCCAAAAAATTGGAATCGCTCATATATGATAGCAAACGAGAAATAGGCTATTTGTGCGGCAATCGGCGGTATTTGGCGCACCCGACAGGATTCGAACCTGTGACCTTTGGAATCGGAATCCAACACTCTATCCAGCTGAGCTACGGGTGCATGCCTGACGAGGTGACTCGTCGTCCGATGTCGTGGTTCTTAGCCTAGCTTTGGCTCTGCTTCAATCGCGAAGTTCAGGGAATTTCTGCGGCTTGGCTTTTAAGGCGAGATTGGCCGCAGGCTGTTGCCGAAATGAAGACTCCGCCGGCCCATCGGGCGGCGGAGCTTTTCTGTCGGGCCTGTCTTTCGATCACACCTGCATGGCGCCGGGGCCGGGGATGGCTTTTGGCGGCACCTTGCCGAGGATGATCATGCCGAGCACTTCGTCCTTGGTGACATCCTCGGTGCGGGCGTGGCCGACGACCTGGCCGTTCTTCATCACCGAGACGCGGTCGGCGAGGTCGAAGACGTCGTGGATGTCGTGGCTGATGAGGAAGATGCCGATGCCTTCCTTTTTCAGCTGCTTGATGAGCTCGCCCACCTGCGCCGTTTCCTGGGGCCCGAGGGCTGCCGTCGGCTCGTCCATGATCAGGATGCGGGCGTTGAACAGGATGGCGCGGGCGATTGCCACTGACTGGCGCTGACCGCCGGAGAGCGCCTTCACCGGCTCCTTGAAGCGCTTGAAGTTGGGGTTGAGGCGGCCCATCACCTCGCGGGCTGAGGCCTCCATCGCGACGTCATCGAGCGTGCCCCAGCGGGTCTTCAGCTCGCGGCCGAGATAGAGATTGGCGGCGGCGTCGACATTATCGGCGACGGCGAGCGTCTGATAGATCGTCTCGATGCCGAACTTCTTGGCATCGCGCGGATTGCGAATGTCGGCCGGTTCGCCATTGATCAGGATTTCGCCGGCATCGCGCTTATAGGCGCCGGAGAGGATCTTGATCAGCGTCGACTTGCCGGCGCCGTTATGGCCGAGAAGAGCCACGACTTCGCCGGGATAGAGATCGACCGAGGCATTGTCGACCGCGTGGATACCGCCGAAGGAGATCGAAATGTTCTTCAGTTCGACGAGGGGAGTGCGTTGTTCAGCCATGGTTCGGACTCCTCTTACTTCGCACGGGAGCGATAGACAGTGTCGAGCCAGACGGCAATGACGAGCACCGCGCCGACGACGACGTTCTGGATGGGCGTATCGACATTGGCGAGGCCCATGCCCGACTGCAGCGACTGCATGACGAGCGCGCCGAGCATGGCGCCGGCGATCGTGCCGGTGCCGCCTGCCAGAGACGTGCCGCCGATGACGGCTGCCGCGATCGTGTAGAGCTCGTAGGTCGTGCCCTGCGAGTTGGCGGCGGCGTTGAGGCGGGCGGTGGAGATGGCGGCGGCGACGGCTGCGAGGAAGCCCATCAGCGCGAAGATGCGTACCGTTACCCAGCGGGTCTTGATGCCGGCGAGTTCGGCGGCTTCAGGGTTGCCGCCGATCGCGAAGACATAGCGGCCGAAGCGCAGACGCGTGGCGATGAAGGTCATGACGATGCCGACGAGGATGGCGATCAGCACCGGTACGGCAATGCCGTAGGGGATCATCAGGCCGCCTTCCGGCACGGTGATGTTGTTGGCCTCGGCATAGCGCTTGGCGATCGCCGGCGGCCAGTAATAGATCGTCGAGACCCAGATCGCGCCGAGCACCAGGGCGCAGCCGAGGACGCTGAGGAAATATTCGGCCCAGAGCGGACGGCGCGGGAAGTTGAAACGCCGGCGCTGGTGGCGGGAACCGATGATCGAGACGACGATCAGCACGCAGGCGACCGCACCGATGATCCAGCTCCAGGTGGCGCCGATCGCGCCTTCGGCACCGCCGCCCATGATGCGGAAGGTGGTGTCGAGCGGCGCGACCGTCTGGCCGCTCGTGACATACCAGGCAAGGCCGCGCCAGGCGAGGAAGCCGCCAAGGGTGACGATGAAGGAGGGCACGCCCATGAAGGCGATGATGACGCCCTGGAACAGGCCGATCGCCGTGCCGACGAGGAGGCCGCAGATCAGCGTGATCACCCAGGTGAAGGAATTGTCGAAGCCGAGATATTGCGGCAGGAACTTCGCCTGGACCACGCCCATGATCATGGCGACGAAGCCGAGGATCGAGCCGATCGACAGGTCGATGTTTCTGGTGACGATGACCAGCACCATGCCGGTCGCGAGAACCGCGATTTCGGTTGTCTGGACCGAGAGGTTCCAGAGGTTTCGGGGCGTGAGGAACAGGCCGCCGGTATAGAAGTGGAAGCCGATCCAGATGACCAGCAGCGCGGCGATCATGCCGAGAAGGCGGGTATCGATTTCCGTCGCCCGCAGGAAGCGCGTGAAGGGGCCTTCAACTGCCGAGCGCGGACCTGACGTCGTGGAGTGGGTGATGTCTGCCATGGGTTTGCCGTTTCCCCCATTTGTTTGGGCGCGGCCTGCTCCTGCGGGAGCTGCCGACGATCGCCCTGTTCTTGATGTGACCACCGGGACGCTTCCGAAAATAGCCGATGACAACGGCACTATTCTGGCAGGGAATCAAAGCATCCGCGGTGCGCGCGAGAATGGAGAAGCACCAGGAAGCGGGCTTCATCCGCATCCGGCGCCGCAGCGGAGAGCCGCTGCGGCGCCGGTATTTCCAATCAGCCGGCGAGGATTAGTCGCAAGCCTTGACGGAGCCGGGCTTGACGCCCTGGCAGGCTTCAGCCTTGGAGATCCAGCCAGCGTCGATGACGACGTTGAGGTTGTCCTTGGTAATGGCCTGCGGCTTCAGGAAGATGGACTGCATCTTCACCTTCTTCGGCCCGCCTTCGAAGGTCTGGACGCCGGCGATCTTGTCCATGGTCGTGCCGCCGGCGAGATCGAGAGCGATTTCGGCAGCGCGCTTGCCGAGCTCACGGCTGTCCTTCCAGACGGAAACCGTCTGCGTGCCCAAAGCGATGCGGTTCAGTGCAGCCTTGTCGGCGTCCTGGCCGGAAACCGGAACGGAGCCGGCCATGCCCTGGGCGTCGAGAGCGGCGACGGCGCCGCCGGCCGTGCCGTCGTTGGAAGCGACGACGGCGTCAACCTTGTTGTTGTTGGCGGTCAGGAACTGCTCCATGTTGCGCTGAGCGTTCTGCGGCAGCCAGCCGTCGGTATAGGCTTCGCCGACATTCTTGATCTTGCCGGCATCGATCGCAGGCTTGAGCACTTCCATCTGGCCGGCGAAGAGGAAGTCGGCGTTCGGGTCGGAAGACGAGCCCTTGATGAAGACGTAGTTGCCTTCCGGCTTGACCTTGAAGACGCCCTCGGCCTGCAGGCGGCCGACTTCCTTGTTGTCGAAGGTGATGTAGAAGGCGGCCGGGTTTTCGATCAGGCGGTCGTAACCGACGACCGGGATACCTTCGCTGGCGGCCTTTTCAACGGCCGGACCGATCGCGTCGGAGTCCTGGGCGAGAATGATGAGAGCGTTTGCGCCCTGCGAGATCAGCGACTCGACGTCGGTGAGCTGCTTTGCGGCCGAAGACTGGGCGTCAGCGGAAATGTACTTTGCGCCCTTGGCTTCGAGAGCCTTCTTGATGGCGGCTTCGTCCGTCTTCCAACGCTCTTCCTGGAAGTTCGACCAGGAAACACCGACCACGAGGTCGGCAGCCATGGCAGCCGTGTGCACGGAAACAAGAATAGCCGCGCCGGCCATCAGCTTAAAAATAGACTTCATATTGTCCTCCCGAGTGAAATGCGGCCGGCCCGGCAATTGCCCCTCCGGCCACCGCGAAAGCCTGTCCAGAAAGGTTCGGATTTTTTTCTCGACAGTCGAGAAATTTAGTGTCAGAGATTTTTTCAACTGTCAACACCGCACTACCGGCTTAATTCCTTTGACGAAAGGGGGCCGGAGATGCTGTGGCAAGTGAGGGGCGGAACGAACATGGAGAGGGCGGCTATACATGCTGACCAAATCGAGCACGGAGCTCGTACGGCAGAGAAACAGCGTGCTCGTGCTCGCCACTCTTCGCCGCCACAGGGCTCTTGCTCACACTGAGATATCCGATTTCACGCGGCTTTCGTCTGCGACCGTTTCTGCCATCACGGCGGATCTCGAAAAGGCGCAGATTATCGAGAAATCCGAGCAGCAGGCCGCAAGCGGGCGCGGGCGGCCGCGCGTGCTTCTGCGCCAGCGGCGCGACTGCGGCTATCTCATCGTCGTCATCATCTCCTCCGATGCCGTGCAATATTCGCTGGTCGATTATGCCGGCAAACTGATCGACCGTTTCAGCGAGGAGCGGTCGCATGATCCGGCGGGAGCCGCCCGCTTCGTGAACGGCGTGCGGAATGGGCTTGAACGTATCTTGTCGCGCTCGCGCATCGAACGGGAAAAAGTGCTGCTGATCTCGATCAGCAGCAAGGGGCTGGTGAATTCGGCCGAGCCGGTGCTCATCTGGTCGCCGATCTTCGGCAACGACCGGATCGATTTCGAATCGGCGCTCAAGCCTGAGTGGCAGGCGAAGGTCATCCTCGACAACGAGACGCTATTGGTTGCCGCCGCGCTCGGCGCGCGGGAGGAAAATGTCAAAGGCGCCGATTTCCGGTCGCTGGCGGCGCTTTCGCTCGGACACAGCATCGGGCTCGGGATCGTCAGGCGGACGAGCCATGGCGGGCGTGAAGTCTCCGCGCCCAATTTCGGGCATATGCTGCATATGGCCAATGGCGGGCTCTGCCGCTGCGGCACGCGTGGCTGCATCGAGGCTTACGCCGGCTTCTACGCGATCCTGCGCACGGCCTTCGAAGTGCCGCTCGATACGATCCCGGCGAAATTCGTGCCGCTTGCGGAGCTCGACAAGATCGCAGCTAGGGCGCGGCAGGGCCACCGCATCTCCGGCTTCGCCTTCCGGCAGGCGGGCTTGGCGCTCGGCAATGGGCTGTCGCGCATGCTGAGCCTGACCGAGCGCATGCCGATCGCCATTACCGGGCCGGGAACGCGGTTCTACGACCTGATGCGGCAGGGGATCGAGGAGGGGCTCGGCCAATCGCATGTCGTGCGCATGGAGGGCATGCCGGAGATCAGGGTCGTTGCGGACGAGCAGAACCTCGTCTTCGAGGGCCATCTGAACCGGGCGCTGGCGGTGATCGATGAGGATATTGTCGTGGCGGGTGTGCAGGGGACGGAGTGAGGGCGTGTGTTCCCCAAAAAATGAAGACCCCGCCCCAAACCCCTCCCCACAAGGGGGAGGGGCTTAAA
Source organism: Rhizobium sp. BK529 (assembly GCF_014194105.1). NCBI lineage: Bacteria > Pseudomonadati > Pseudomonadota > Alphaproteobacteria > Hyphomicrobiales > Rhizobiaceae > Rhizobium > Rhizobium sp. BK529. Next base: position 272,777 of record NZ_JACIAU010000001.1, read on the forward strand.
TTGCCGCACCCGCTTTCCAAACTTTCGATGTTTCGGAAGAAGCGAGGCGGTGCGGCCGGGTTAGTCCCTCCCCCCTGTGGGGAGGGGTTGGGCAGGGGTCTTTTTAAGGTTCGCCCTCACACGCATCAAAACGAGAAATGGCCGGGCGGGTGCCCGGCCATCTCATGGTGGCGACCGTCGGGAGAGGGCGGTCAGCCGATCTTGACGAGCTTGCCTTCCTTGACGGACTGGACGGCGGCATCGGCGAGCGCCAGCGCTGCAAGGCCGTCGGCGCCGGAAGGGGAGATCTTCGAACCCTTCTCGATCGCCGAGATGAAGCTTGCGATCTCGTTGGCATAGGCTTCGGTGTAGCGGGTCATGAAGAAGTCGTGCAGCGGCGGACGGGTATAGCCTTCGGCGTTGGCGACTTCGATCGAGACGGGGCGCTGGTTTTCCGCCGAGACGACGCCCTTGGAACCGTGCGCCTCGATACGCTGGTCATAGCCATAGGTGGCGCGGCGCGAGTTGGAAATGATCGCCTGCTTGCCGGAAGCAGTCTGCAGGATGACGGAGACGCTGTCGTAATCGCCGGCTTCGCCGATTGCCTTGTCGACGAGCACGGCAGCGGTCGCGACGACCGAGACCGGCTCTTCGCCGAGCAGGAAGCGGGCCATGTCGAAATCGTGGATCGTCATGTCGCGGAAGATGCCGCCGGAGCGCTTGATGTAATCGACCGGCGGGGCACCCGGATCGCGCGAGGTAATCGTCACCATCTCGACATCGCCGATCTTGCCCTCGTCGATGACCTTGCGCACGGCCATGAAATGCGGGTCGAAGCGGCGGTTGAAGCCGACCATCAGCTTGGCGCCGGTTTCTTCCACCACCTTGATGCAGGCTTTCACGCGCGCAACGTCGAGGTCGATGGGCTTTTCGCAGAAGATCGCCTTGCCGGCGCGGGCGAAGCGCTCGATGAGATCCGCATGGGTATCGGTCGGCGTGCAGATGACGACCGCATCGATATCCTTGGCGGCTTCAATTGCTTCAATGGTGCGCACGTCGCAGCCATAGGCGGAGGCGATCGCTTCGGCCGCCTGGGGGAAGGCGTCGGCGACGGCCACGAGCTTCGCATTGGCATCGCCGCTGACGGCTTTCGCATGCACCTTGCCGATGCGGCCGGCGCCGAGAAGACCAAATCTCACTGTCATAACTGCCTCCCTAGATTCGGAACAAATAAACCGAATTGATACAAGTTTAGAATTTTCATTCCATTTTCCGGTCGCCGCGTCAAGCCCGCGGCCCTTTCACATTTGTGAAATCCATCCTAAAGACAAGTGACTTCAATGCGACGACGAGTGAGAGATGCAGCTTATCGACCCCAACCATCCGGCCTATCGACACCTCTGGGTTCGCATCCTCATTGTCGCAGTCTGTTTTGGCTGGGCAGGTCTCGAATTTATCGGCGGCGATCCCTTCTGGGGCGTGCTTGCGGGTGCCGTCGGCGCCTATGCCTTCTATATGCTGATCTGGACCTTCGATCCCAAGCCGCCGGAGCCGGCGCCTGCCGTCGTCATCGATGAGGACGAGGAGGACGCTGATGAGCCTGCTACCAAGGAAGAGAAGAAGGCCGAATAATGAAAGCCTGGGTAGGAGCCACGCTTCAATTCCTTATCTGACGCAGGTCGTTATCGCCGCGCGCTCTTTCGCGACCTGCTTTAGCGCGGCAGCCGGCGCATCGCTTCGTCGATCAGGAGATTGGCAATCATCATGCGTCTGTTGGCATTGTCGCGGAAGGGCAGGGCGACGCCGTCGGGATGATTGGTCTTGGCGAAGGCGCGGCGCTTCTCATTCAATGTCTGCTGCGTATCGGCGGCGGAGATCATAAGTTCAGCGGCAACCTCTTCCGGCGCGGTGCGGGCCAGGTGTTCGGGCATGACCGGCTCGGGCGAAGGCGCGGGCGGTTTGGGCGCCTCGATCACAGACTCGGGGCCGAGATTGTCGAAATAGGCTTCGCCGACGCGCTGCGAGGCAGCCGAGACACCTTCCATCACATCGAAGGCAAGGCCCGTCGAAAAGCCGGACACGCGGTGGGCAGCCGGCTCTTCCGTTTCGCCGGTCGCGTCTTCTTCCGCTTTCAGCCGTTCGAGAACGGATTGGAATATCGATTGTCCGAACAGCATGCGCCTTCCCTTGCGAAGGGGCGCATTAGACGAGGCCAAGTTGGCGCCGGGCTGGATTTTATCCCTTCGCCTGCCGAGTGCTCTCTTCCAGGATGAGACTGTAGAGCAGCCGGGCGCTCGGCGGCAGCGCCCGTTCGCGCACGGTGATCAGGCTGTAGGGCTTCACATTGATCTCGAAGTCGATCGGCAGGATGCGCACATCCGATGCATTCGAACTCTGTGACGCGAGGAACTGGGCGACATCGATGGCGACGGGGGCGATCGCATCCGTCGCGCAGATGATGGCGCAGGTCAAAAGCAGCGAGGAAGTGTTGACGACGTTTTCCGGAAGCTGGACGGCGCGCGACAGGAAGATGTCCTCGATCGTGCGGCGGAGCAGCGTGCCGGGCGGCTGGAACACCCAGTCATAATCCCTGATCTCCTCGAGGCTGCTCGGCTTCTTCTTCTTCTTTAACAGAGGATGGCCGCTGCGCACGATCAGGCAGGCCCTCTCGATGCCGATCTCGCGCACCTCGAAAAGGCGTGGGTTCAGGTCATCGGGTATGCGGCTGATGATGAAGTCGTGGCGGGCGGCCAGTAGCTCGCGGGCAAGCACATTGCTGGTCTCGACCTGGATGCTGACGTCGATGCCTGGGAAGGTCTTGCGCACCATGTTGATGGCGGGAACGACGAGGCTCATGGCGGGCGCGGTGACCGCACCGATGAAGACCGAGCCGCCCTTGCCGCTCTTCAGTTCGCCGATCTCGCGGCTCGCCTCGCGAAGTTCCAGAAGGATCTTGCGCGCACGCCTGGCGAGTGCCTCGCCGAAGGTCGTGAGCATCACCCCGCGCGCCACCCGCTCATAGAGCGGAGTCTTCACGATCGATTCCATATCGGACAGCATTCGGGACGCCGCCGGCTGCGAGATATTCAGCACCTCGGCGGCGGCGGAAATCTGCCCGCTATCTTCGATTGCGACAATCATACGCAGGTGATTCAGCTTAAGCCCCGCGCGCAGAAGGCCATCATCGCCAAAATTGTCGCTGTTTATGTCGACATGTTCCAACGAAAACGGCTCCGAGATAATCGTCATGGTTGCAGCCTCCCCGCTGCGCTCCATCAAAAGTAATACTTTTTAACGATATACCAAAATTGTTATGCACATTACCAGTTATTCTATTTGACAGTTATAGGAATCCATACCAGTTTGCCGCCGTGTGCTGGTTGGCACTCAACACGTGTGAGATCGTGGAGGAGACCTACTTCGTTTCTCACCATCTGAAGTAACTATCCAATACGGAACCTGCCACAGTTTCGGGGCGGGCGATTTTTCGTCCGTCAATCTTTAACAAGGGAGAGAGAAATGAAATCCATTATCTCATTGATGGCTGCGGCTGCCTTCGGCGTCGCTTCGTTCGTTGCGCCGGCTATGGCAGCGGACAAGGGCACCGTCGGTATCGCAATGCCGACGAAGGCTTCGGCCCGTTGGATCGACGACGGCAACAACATCGTCAAGCAGCTCCAGGCTGCCGGTTACGGCACCGACCTGCAGTATGGCGACGACGACATTCCGAACCAGCTTTCGCAGATCGAAAACATGGTCACGAAGGGCGTCAAGGTTCTCGTCATCGCCTCGATCGACGGCACCACGCTTTCCGACGTTCTGCAGAAGGCCCATGACGCCGGCATCAAGGTCATCGCTTACGACCGCCTGATCCGCGACTCGGCCAACGTCGACTACTACGCCACCTTCGACAACTTCCAGGTCGGCGTTCTGCAGGCAAACTCCATCGTCGACGGTCTCGGCCTCAAGGATGGCAAGGGCCCGTTCAACATCGAACTCTTCGGCGGTTCGCCTGACGACAACAACGCCTTCTTCTTCTACGACGGCGCGATGTCTGTCCTGCAGCCCTACATCGACTCCGGCAAGCTCGTCGTGAAGTCCGGCCAGACCGGCATGGACAAGGTCGGCACGCTGCGTTGGGATCCGGCAACGGCCCAGGCCCGCATGGACAACCTGCTCTCGGCCAACTACACCGACGCCAAGGTCGATGCCGTTCTGTCTCCCTATGATGGCCTCTCGATCGGCATCATCTCGTCGCTGAAGGGCGTCGGTTACGGCACTGCGGCTCAGCCGCTGCCGATCGTCACCGGCCAGGACGCTGAAATCCCGTCGGTCAAGTCGATCATCGCTGGCGAACAGCACTCGACGATCTTCAAGGACACCCGCGAACTCGCCAAGGTCACCGTTGCCATGGTCGATGCCGTCATGTCCGGCAAGGAGCCCGAAGTCAACGACACGAAGACCTACGACAACGGCGTCAAGGTCGTTCCGTCCTATCTGCTGAAGCCGGTTGCCGTCGACAAGAGCAACTACAAGCAGATCCTCGTCGACAGCGGTTACTACACCGAAGACAAGCTGAAGTAAGTTGAACAGGAGGCCGGAGCCCGCGCTTGCGGGTTCCGGCCTTGGATTTTATGATCGCCCAGCCGGTTTTTGGCTGCAGGCGCTGGAACTTTGACTATGGACAACACCATCCTAGAAATGCGGAGCATCACCAAGACGTTCCCGGGCGTAAAAGCTCTGGAGAACGTGAACCTCAAGGTTCGCAAGGGTGAGATTCACGCATTGGTAGGCGAAAACGGGGCCGGCAAGTCGACCCTGATGAAAGTGCTATCGGGCGTCTACCCGACCGGAACTTATGAAGGCGATATCGTCTATGAAGGCGAGACCCGCCACTTCAAGGTTCTGAAGGATTCCGAAGAAATCGGTATCGTCATCATCCACCAGGAGCTGGCGCTCGTGCCCCTGTTGTCGATCGGGGAAAATATCTTCCTCGGCAACGAAAACGCCAAGAACGGCGTCATCAGCTGGGACGAAACGTTCAACCGCACGAAGCAACTGCTCAAGAAGGTTGGCCTGCAGGAATCTCCGAACACGCTCGTCACCGACATCGGCGTCGGCAAGCAGCAGCTCGTCGAGATCGCCAAGGCGCTGTCGAAGAGCGTCAAGCTGCTCATCCTCGACGAGCCGACGGCCTCGCTCAACGAAAGCGATTCCGACGCTCTGCTGACCCTGTTGATGGAGTTCCGCAAGCAGGGCATCACCTCGATCATCATTTCCCACAAGCTGAACGAGATCCGCAAGGTCGCCGACCAGATCACGGTCCTGCGCGACGGCATGACCGTCAAGACGCTCGACTGTCACAAGGACGAGATCAGCGAAGACATCATCATCAAGAACATGGTGGGCCGCGACCTCGAAGACCGCTATCCGCCGCGTTCGGTGCCGATCGGCGAGACGATCTTCGAAGTCAAGAACTGGAATGGTTTCCACCAGCAGCACCGCGACCGCCAGGTCCTGCACGATATCAACCTGAATGTCCGAAAGGGCGAGGTTGTCGGCATCGCCGGGCTGATGGGCGCCGGCCGCACCGAGTTCGCCATGAGCGTCTTCGGCAAGACCTATGGCCACAAGATCAGCGGCGAGGTCTTCGTCGGCGGCAAGAAGGTCGATACATCGACCGTTCGCAAGGCGATCGACGCCGGTCTCGCCTATGTGACCGAAGACCGCAAACATCTCGGCCTCGTGCTGGGCGAGTCGATCGTCCACAATACGACACTCGCCAATCTGCAGGCGGTATCGAATGCCTCTGTCATCGACAGCGTCAAGGAATCACGGGTCGCGGCCGACTATCGGTCCAAGCTGCGTATCCGTTCCTCCAGCATCTTTCAGGAAACGGTCAATCTTTCCGGCGGCAACCAGCAGAAGGTAGTGCTGTCGAAGTGGTTGTTCTCCGACCCCGATGTCCTGATCCTGGACGAACCGACGCGCGGCATCGATGTTGGCGCAAAATACGAAATCTATACTATCATCAACCAGCTTGCCGCCGATGGAAAGGGCGTTCTGATGATCTCATCGGAAATGCCCGAACTGCTTGGCACTTGTGACCGCATCTACGTGATGAACGAAGGACGCATCGTCGCTGAACTGCCGAAGGGAGAAGCAAGCCAGGAAACCATCATGCGCGCTATCATGCGCTCAGGGGAGAAGAAACAATGACGCCGATCAATCAACCCATCGCCGAGCAAGGGCGTGTCGTCTCCATCGGGGACTACCTTCGCGGCAACATCCGCGAATATGGCATGTTCATCGCGCTCATCGCGATCATGGTGTTCTTCCAGTTCTCGACCGGTGGTGTTCTCTTCAAACCGCTCAACCTGACGAACATCATTCTGCAGAACTCGTTCATCGTCATCATGGCGCTGGGCATGCTGCTGGTCATCGTCGCCGGCCATATCGACCTTTCGGTCGGATCCGTCGTCGGCTTCATCGGCGCCATCGCCGGCGTGATGACGGTGCAGTGGCACACCAATTACGTTCTTGCAGGTATCGTCTGCCTTGCTCTCGGCGCGCTCGTCGGCGGCGTCCAGGGGTATTTCGTCGCCTATCACAAGATCCCGTCCTTCATCGTTACGCTTGCCGGCATGCTGGTCTTCCGCGGCCTGACGCTGTTCGTGATGACGGCTTCGGGAACCGGCACCAGCATCGGTCCTTTCCCTCCCGCTTTCCAGCTGATCAGTATCGGTTTCCTGCCCAACCTTTTCGATATGGGCGGCATCAACTCGACCTCGATCATTCTGACCGTTATCGGCGCCGTAGCTCTCTTCTACCTGGCGTGGCGCAAGCGCCTGTCGAACGAGAAGCATGGCAACGACGTCGAGCCGCTCGGCTTTTTCCTCGCCCAGAATGCGCTCGTCACCTTCGCCATTCTGGCGCTCGGCTATCAGCTGTCGATCTATCGCGGCTTCCCGAACGTGCTCGTCGTCATGCTGGCCCTGATCGCAGCTTACGCTTTCATCACGCGCCGCACGACGATTGGTCGCCGTATCTACGCCATGGGCGGCAACGAGAAGGCGACGAAGCTTTCCGGTATCAATACCGAAAGACTGACGTTCCTGACCTTTGCAAATATGGGTCTGCTTGCCGGCCTGGCTGGCCTCATCGTCGCGCTGCGCCTGAACTCGGCAACGGCCAAAGGCGGCTTCGGTCTTGAACTTGACGTTATCGCAGCGTGCTTCATCGGCGGCGCGTCCGCCCAGGGCGGCGTCGGCAAGGTGACCGGCGCTGTCATCGGTGCTCTGATCATGGGCATCATGAACAACGGCATGTCGATCCACGGTCTTGGCACTGACTCCCAGCAGATGGTCAAGGGTGCGGTGCTGCTCGCTGCCGTGTTCTTCGACGTCTACAACAAAAACAAGGGCTGAGCGCAGGCTCGACCCACGCATCGCAGTCATATGAAAATTGAATTCCGGCTCCGGATGGAGCCGGAGCAGCGAAGCTTTGCGATCGCCAAACGAGAAGGATGAAGACCGTGCTTATTTCGCAGATCAAGGGCGCAAGCGGAGAGATCATCGTCGCCGTGCGCGAACCGGGTGCCGCCGCCAAGGCCGTCAAGGGCGCCGAGAGCGTCTACGCCCTGGCGATGGAAGCCGCAAACAGCGGCAAATCCCTCGCCTCCGTCATCGAGGCTCACGGATACGGCGATACCGTCGATCTGGAAAAGGCCTATGCGGAAGGCCGCTTCCTGGCGCCGATCACGCATCCCGATGCCGCGCATCTGCATCTGACCGGCACGGGCCTGACGCATCTGGGATCGGCTGCGACGCGCGATTCCATGCACAAGAAGACGACCGAGGCGGCAGAGGAAACTCTGACCGACTCGATGAAGATGTTCAGGATGGGCCTCGAAGGCGGCAAGCCCGCCGCCGGCCAGAAGGGCGTTCAGCCCGAGTGGTTCTACAAGGGCAACGGCTATGGAGCCGCTGCTCCGGGTGCCCCGCTCGTTTCGCCTTCTTTCGCGCTCGACGGCGGCGAAGAGCCTGAGATGGCCGGCATCTACGTCATCGCCAAGGACGGCACGCCGTTTCGTATCGGCTTTGCCCTTTCGAACGAGTTTTCCGATCACGTCACCGAGCGGATCAACTATCTCTACCTCGCCCATTCGAAGCTGCGCCCGGCAAGCTTCGGCCCGGAAATCCGCATCGGCGTTGCCCCTGAGGATATCCGCGGTGCGTCGCGCATCAAGCGCGGCGACAAGGTGATTTTCGAAAAGCCGTTCCTGTCGGGCGAAGCGAACATGTCGCACACTTTTGCCAATCTGGAATATCACCATTTCAAATATGGCATCTTCCGCGTACCCGGCGATGTGCATGTACATATGTTCGGTACTGCGACGCTTTCCTTTGCCGATGGCATCAAGACGGAAGAGGGCGATGTCTTCGAAATCGAGGTGGCCGAATTCGGTCTGCCGCTGCGCAACCCGCTGAAGATTGCCGCCGAAGAAGAAATCGCCGTCAAGCAGCTCTGATATTCGAGGTCCGGCCGTGTCTTGCGCGCGGCCGGCTCGCCTTTTGTAAGCGGTAGAGGAGGCTCGTTAAGCCCATGACCATTTATCAAAACCTGATCGCCGGCGAATGGGTCGGTTCGGACGCAACGAAGAATATCAATCCATCGGACACGAATGAAGTCGTCGGTCTCTATGCCACGGGCAGTGCCGAAGACACCAAGGCGGCGATCGCGGCTGCCAAGGCGGCCTTTCCCGCCTGGTCCCGTTCCGGCATCTGGGAACGCCACGTCATCCTGAAGAAGGCTGGCGACGAGATCATGGCGCGCAAGGACGAACTCGGCGCTCTGCTCGCCCGCGAGGAAGGAAAGACGCTGCCCGAGGCGATCGGTGAAACGATCCGCGCATCGCAGATCTTCGAATTTTTCGCCGGTGAAGCGCTGCGCCTGGCAGGCGAGGTCGTTCCCTCGGTGCGTCCTGGCATCGGTATCGAGATCACCCGTGAGCCGCTCGGCGTCATCGGCATCATCACGCCCTGGAACTTCCCGATCGCCATTCCCGCCTGGAAGATCGCTCCGGCGCTCTGCTACGGCAACACTGTCGTCTTCAAGCCGGCCGATCTGGTTCCCGGCTGTTCCTGGGCGATCACCGACATCCTGCACCGCGCAGGCCTGCCGAAGGGCGTGCTGAACCTCGTCATGGGCAAGGGCTCGGTCGTCGGTCAGGCCATGCTCGATAGCCCTGACATTGCCGGCATCACCTTCACTGGTTCGACCGGCACGGGAAAACGCGTCGCCACCTCTTCTATCGAGCATAACCGCAAGTTCCAGCTGGAAATGGGCGGCAAGAACCCGATGGTCGTGCTCGACGATGCCGATCTGACCGTCGCCGTCGAAGCTGCCGCCAATTCCGGCTTCTTCTCCACCGGCCAGCGCTGCACGGCTTCGTCGCGGCTGATCGTTACCGAGGGCATCCACGACAAGTTTGTTGCCGCGTTGACCGAGAAGCTGAAGACCATCGTCGTCGACAACGCCATGAAGCCCGGTACCCATATCGGCCCTGTCGTCGATGAGCGGCAGCTGAAGACCGATACCGATTATATCGAAATCGGCAAGAAGGAAGGCGCCAAGCTTGCCTTCGGCGGCGAACTGCTCTCGCGCGAAACGCCCGGCTTCTATCTGCAGCCGACGCTCTTTATCGAGGCGACCAATCAGATGCGCATTTCGCGCGAAGAGATCTTCGGGCCCGTTGTCTCCGTCATCCGCGTCAAGGATTACGAAGAGGCGCTGGCGACCGCCAACGACACGCCGTTCGGCCTGTCTGCCGGCATTGCCACGACGAGCCTGAAGCATGCGACGCATTTCAAGCGCAACTCCGAGGCCGGCATGGTGATGGTGAACCTGCCGACCGCCGGCGTCGACTTCCACGTTCCCTTCGGCGGCCGCAAGGGCTCGTCCTACGGCCCGCGCGAGCAGGGCAAGTACGCCGCCGAATTCTACACAACCGTCAAGACGGCCTACACCCTGGCTTGAGACGAAGTGCGATAACCCTGATCGTACGAGGCGGTCAGGGGGTATCCTGAAGGACAGAGATTATGAAGAAGAAAGCAGAATGGCCGCGTAAGCTGAGGTCGCAGGAATGGTACGGCGGCACGAGCCGCGATGTGATCTATCACCGCGGCTGGCTGAAGAACCAGGGATATCCGCACGACCTGTTCGACGGCCGTCCGGTCATCGGTATCCTCAACACCTGGTCGGACATGACGCCGTGCAACGGTCATCTGCGCGAGCTCGCCGAAAAGGTGAAGGCAGGCGTTTGGGAAGCCGGCGGCTTCCCGCTCGAGGTGCCGGTCTTTTCGGCTTCCGAAAACACCTTCCGCCCGACGGCGATGATGTACCGCAACCTTGCGGCTCTGGCGGTCGAAGAAGCGATCCGCGGTCAGCCGATGGATGGCTGCGTGCTGCTCGTTGGCTGCGACAAGACCACGCCGTCGCTGCTGATGGGTGCCGCCTCCACCGATCTTCCGTCGATCGTCGTCACCGGCGGTCCGATGCTGAACGGCTATTTCCGCGGCGAGCGCGTCGGCTCCGGCACGCATCTGTGGAAGTTCTCCGAGATGGTGAAGGCCGGCGAGATGACGCAGGCCGAATTCCTCGAGGCCGAAGCTTCGATGAGCCGTTCGTCGGGTACCTGCAACACGATGGGTACGGCCTCCACCATGGCTTCCATGGCGGAAGCGCTCGGCATGGCGCTGTCCGGCAATGCCGCGATTCCAGGCGTGGATTCCCGCCGCAAGGTCATGGCGCAGCTCACCGGCCGCCGCATCGTGCAGATGGTCAAGGACGACTTGAAGCCTTCCGACATCATGACGAAGCAGGCCTTCGAAAACGCCATCCGCACCAATGCGGCGATCGGCGGATCGACCAATGCCGTCATCCACCTGCTGGCCATCGCCGGCCGCGTCGGCATCGACCTTTCGCTCGACGATTGGGACCGTTGCGGCCGCGACGTGCCGACCATCGTCAACCTGATGCCGTCGGGCAAGTACCTGATGGAAGAGTTCTTTTATGCTGGCGGCCTGCCGGTCGTGCTGAAGCGCCTCGGCGAAGCCGGCCTGCTGCACAAGGACGCGCTGACGGTGTCGGGCGAAACCGTCTGGGACGAAGTCAAGGACGTCGTCAACTGGAACGAAGACGTCATCCTGCCGGCTGAAAAGGCGCTGACCTCTTCGGGCGGCATCGTCGTCCTGCGCGGCAATCTTGCGCCGAAGGGCGCGGTGCTGAAGCCGTCTGCCGCTTCGCCGCACCTGATGGTGCATAAGGGTAGGGCGGTCGTCTTCGAGGATATCGACGACTACAAGGCCAAGATCAACGACGACAGTCTCGATATCGACGAGAACTGCGTCATGGTCATGAAGAACTGCGGTCCGAAGGGCTATCCGGGCATGGCCGAAGTCGGCAACATGGGTCTGCCGCCGAAGGTGCTCAAGAAGGGCATCACCGACATGGTGCGCATTTCCGACGCGCGCATGTCCGGTACGGCCTATGGCACCGTCGTGCTGCACACCTCGCCGGAAGCGGCCGTCGGCGGCCCGCTCGCTGTTGTCCGCAACGGCGACATGATCGAGCTCGACGTGCCGAACCGTCGCCTGCATCTCGATATTTCCGAAGAGGAACTGGCGCTGCGCCTGGCCGAATGGCAGCCGAACCATGATCTGCCGACCTCGGGCTACGCCTTCCTGCATCAGCAGCATGTCGAAGGGGCCGATACCGGCGCCGACCTCGACTTTCTCAAGGGATGCCGCGGCAGCGCTGTCGGCAAGGACAGCCACTGATCCAGCCTATTCCGGACTGAACATTGAAAGGCGGGGCGAGAGCTCCGCCTTTCAATTATATGCCGTGCAGTCAGTATTTGTCGCGAGACTGAGATCTTGGCGGGTTTTGCGACAAACCGCATCGATCAGTGTGCGGGAGGACGGCCAACGGTAAGGGACTTACCGCATCTGAGCGTTCTTATTTCCCCTTTTTCTCCAGGAAATCATGCAGGATCTGTCTTTGCCCCTTGTGCATCTTAAACTCCGCTTCCTTGGCGCAAAACCAACCTGCACGGTCGACTTCGGGAAAGACCTCCGTCTTCCCCGAGCGCGGCGGCCATTCCAATTTAAAGGTTGAACTGAGTTCGACTCTGGGCTCGAAGCCACTTTCGGCTTCCGTGAGCCAGACGATAACGAGCTTTCCGCCAGGCTGCTTGTATTCGCCAAGACGCTCGAAGGGGCCGGAGACATTGACTCCAAGTTCTTCGAAAGTCTCCCGGCGGGCAGCGGCAAGTTCATCTTCGCCCTCTTCGACAAGACCCTTTGGTATCGACCACGCGGCCTCATCCTTTCCCTTCCAGAACGGTCCGCCGGGATGGACAAGCAGCACTTCCACCGCCGTATCTACAGAACGGTAAATAAGGAGCCCTGCGCTTCGGACAGCCATCGGGGATTCCTGACGTTAACCAGGAGAGGTTCTAAACAGCCGACGGCGAAACGCGATCGGAAGGTGCCGCTACAAGTTCTGCCATCATTTCCTTGGCCCGGACGATCGCCGCTTCGTCTTGCATGCCAGGCTCCGCCGACATTCGAACAGTGATCAAGTCGTTTCCTTCGCCCCGGAATTCCACCGTAATCGTTCCAGCCGTCGTTCCTGCAACGTTCGTATTTTCCAGCCGCATCGCGACCTCCGTTGAATAAGCGTAGCGTTTCTCCGCGAAAATGGATGATGGCGGACCTGCCTGACAGTGGCCGAGGCGAACGCGACAGTCTTCATTCTATTCGCCGACGGCCCTGATGGAAATGGTCCGGCGACCAGACGCGATGCACTCCGGTTCTTCCGGAAGACGAGAGTGCAAGCCAGGGGATTTCCGTCCAAGCGGCTAGCCTATCGTATAGGCGGCCCCACCTTCGAGTATGATACTCGTCGTGACTTCAATGCAGCTAACTTCTCATCGGACAACCAATGGAGAATTCGATGAGAACGAAGTCCGAAGTATCCGAGATGCCGATTTTCCCGCTCTTCGTGATCGGCACAACTATGCTCGCAATCATCTTGTATCTGGTCGCTTCCCAAGCGCTACTACCTAAGCTACGCGGAAACCGCGTCTACGTACCGTCGGCCTACGGCGTCTCGGATGATCTATCTTCGGCGCAGGCCATGGCCACTTCATCCGAGTTTACCTTCGAAAAGCCTAGACACATCGGGGCCGGCGGCCCTTGATCGCGTGTCTGCCGGGTTTGACGGCCGACCAGTTCGTCCAGGACGAAGCCGCGCTTTTGTCAGCTCTGGCTTTGGCTCTGCATCTGGCCGCCGTCCTGGACCTTCACGATGACGGACAGCTTTTCGCCCGGCGTGCCGATGCGCATGCCCGAGACCGGCGCGGCGTCACGGTAGCAGAGGCCGGAGGCCGTGCGGACGTAACGGTCATCGGGGCAGATCTTATTGGCGGGGTCGAAACCGACCCAGCCGAGGCCCGGAATATGAGCCTCGCCCCAGGCATGGGTGGCAGCCTGCTCGACCTTTTCTTCCATCATCAGGTAGCCGGAGACGTAGCGCGACGGAATATCCAGTAAACGCGCCGCAGCGACAAAGATATGGGCATGATCCTGGCAGACGCCGCTCTTGTTCTCCAGCGCCTGTTCGGCTGATGTTTCGGTGCTGCTGGTGCCGGGCTTGTATTCCACCGCCTCGTGGATTGCCGCCATCAGCGCATGCATGCGGGCAAGCGCGTTCTCGCCGCTTACCTCCTTGATCAGTTCCCTCACCAGCTTGCCGCTCTTCGTCAGCGGCGTCTCGCGCAGGAAGAGCCAGAGCGGGCAGAAGCCGGTGTGAGGCCCGATAACGCCGTTGCGATCCTCGGTTTCGACCTCGCCTTCCGCGACGATGCGCGTTACCTGCTGCTCGCCTTCCAGCGAGACGAGGTTCACATGGTTGCCGTACTGGTCGTCATATTCGACTTCGGACTTGGCGCCTTCCACATGCAGCGACCAGTTGATCACGGTCTGGCCCACCGTGGTCGGCGGCGTCAGGCGCAAGCGCTGCAGGGAAAACTGCGCCGGCTCGTCGTAGCGGTATTCGGTGAGGTGGCTGATTTTCAGTCTCATGATCTGACCCGCTTAAGCATAGAACCGGTAGCCATCGGAGATCTCGTTGCCGAGCTTGTTGTTGCGCGAGACGAAATCCTCGAGGAACTCATGCAGGCCCTGATCCATGATATCCTTGATCTTCAGGGTCTGCAGTGCTGCGCGGATCGCATCCGCCGTGTCGTGGGCAGGCAGGCGCTCGTCGTAGTCCTTGGCGATATAGCCGAGATTGCTGACGATCTTCTCGTAGCAATAGGCGAGCGAGCGTGGCATCTGGCCGTTCAGGATCAGGAAATCGGCGATGTTCATGGCGCGGTATTCGCCGTCATAGGCCCAGCTGTAGGAACGATGGGCAGAGACCGAGCGCAGGATGGATTCCCACTGGACATTGTCGACCGAAGAGCCGACCTGCGAGATCGACGGCAGAAGCACGTAATATTTCACGTCGAGGATGCGGCTCGTATTGTCCGCGCGCTCGATGAAGGTGCCGATGCGAGCGAAATTATAGAGCTCGTTCCTCAGCATTGAGCCGTGGAATGCGCCGCGGATGAGGCCGGCGCGATGCTTGATGACATCGATGACTTCGGGCAGTTCGGCGGCCTTCAGCTTTTTCGACAGCAGCTCCTTGAGGTCGATCCAGCATTCGTTGGTCGCTTCCCAGGTCTCGCGTGTCAGCGCGGTGCGCACCATGCGGGCATTGTTGCGGCCGAAATCGATGCAGGACATGACGCTCGACGCGTTGGAACGATCACGCAGCAGGTAGTCGATCGCGTCGGGGCCGGTCAGTTTCGTATGCGTCTCGTCGTAGAGTTCACGCACGCCGGCACTTTGCAAGACACCGTCCCAGTTGTCGTCGCCGGAATCGCTGCGGGTCAGCGACATGCGCAGGCCGGCATCGACGAGGCGTGCGATATTCTCCGCGCGCTCGATATACCGGAACATCCAGTAGAGCCCGTTTGCAGTTCTTCCGAGCATCAGTCCTCCAATACCCAGGTGTCTTTGGTGCCGCCGCCCTGGCTGGAATTGACGACCAGCGAGCCCTGCTTCAGTGCCACGCGGGTGAGCCCGCCCGGAATGATCTGCACCTTGTCGGAGACCAGCACATAGGGGCGCAGGTCGACATGGCGGGGTGCGATGCCCTTGTTGACGAGGATCGGGACGGTGGAGAGCGAAAGCGTCGGCTGGGCAATGTAGTTGCTCGGCTTGGCCTTCAGCTTCTCGGCGAAATCCGCGCGTTCCTTCTTCGATGCGGTCGGGCCGACAAGCATGCCGTAGCCGCCGGAACCATGCACTTCCTTGACGACCAGTTCTTCCAGATGTTCCAGCACATATTTCAGGCTCGATGCTTCCGAGCAGCGCCAGGTCGGCACATTCTCGAGGATCGGCTTGCGACCGGTATAGAACTCGACGATCTCGGGCATGTAGGAATAGATCGCCTTGTCGTCGGAAATGCCGGTGCCGGGCGCGTTCGCAATCGTGATGTTGCCGGAGCGGTAGACATCCATGATGCCGGGAATGCCGAGCGCCGAATCCGGCCGGAAGGTGAGGGGGTCGAGGAAGTCGTCATCGACGCGGCGGTAGAGTACGTCGATCGCCTCATAGCCGCGCGTGGTGCGCATCTTCACCTTGCCGTCGATGACGCGCAGGTCCGAGCCTTCGACGAGTTCGACACCCATCGTGTCGGCGAGGAACGAATGTTCGTAATAGGCGGAATTATAGATGCCGGGCGTCAGCACCGCGACACGCGGCTTGCCCTTGCAGCCGGGAGGGGCGAGCGAAGCAAGGCTCTGGCGCAGAAGATAGGGATAATCCTCGACGCGCTGCACACGGTTCTCATGGAAGAGCTCCGGGAACATCTGCATCATCGTTTCCCGGTTCTCCAGCATGTAACTGACGCCCGAGGGTGTGCGGGCATTATCCTCCAGCACATAGAACTGGTCTTCGCCCGTTCGGACGATATCGGTCCCGACGATGTGGGTGTAGACGCCGCCCGGCGGACGAAAGCCGATCATTTCGGGCAGGAAAGCATCGTTCTTTTCGATCAGCTCGCGCGGGATACGGCCGGCGCGGATGATTTCCTGCTTGTGATAGATGTCGTCCAGAAAGGCGTTGAGCGCGATCACCCGCTGCTCGATACCCTGGGCGAGCTTGCGCCATTCGCGGCCGGAGATGATGCGGGGGATGATGTCGAAGGGGATGAGCTTTTCGGAACTGTCGGCGTGGCCGTAAACTGCGAAGGTGATGCCGGTTTTGCGGAAGATATTTTCCGCATCGCGGGATTTTGCAATCAGATGCGCTCGGTCTTGGCTGTTGTACCACTCAAAGTATTTTTCATATGGCGTTCGGGGACTTTCGTCGCCCGTGATCATTTCATCAAATGCCAAAGGTGTGGCTCCCCTTTTTTGTTCATTTGAATACAACGCAAAAGGCAATGCAAGAACCATGCACAGTTCGCATGGAAGATTCATAAAATCTTTTGCAGCGCAAAAAGCGGCTGAAAAACTGGGCATTTACCAGGGCTTAGCGGGATGCGAGTTCATATCGAACCTGACATGTCGCACAAAAGATGAGCAGGTGATTATTTCCTGCTCCGCCAATGGACCAAACTCTATCCGGTGCAGAAGGTCGTAGACGGGCAAAAGGAAAGGGCCGGATCGCTCCGGCCCTCATGATGTCTCAAGCTTATGCGCGTTCGCGGCGCTGGCCGCCGCCCTTGCGGCGCATGCCGCCGCTACCGTCACGGCGCTGCTCGCCATTCTGCTGGTCGCCGTGATTGCGTGGCGGGCGGCCATGGACGTGCTGCTTGTTGCCGCGATGATGGCCGGTCGCTTCAGCCGGCTGAGCCGGGCGCTGTTGCTGCTTGCGGGAAGGGCGGAAATCAGAGGTCGACGCCAGATCGTTGTCAGGGCCGAGATCCGGTGTCCGTTCGTCGCGACGCTGGCCGCGGAAATCCTGGTTGCGGCGATCGTTGCGCTGCGGACGGTTGCGACGCTCCTCACCGGCACGGACTTCAGAAGCTTCGCCTTCGTGGCGGGGACGACGGTCGCCGTGGCCGGCGGGACGACCGCTGCCGTTGCGGGTTTCGCTGCGGCCGCCTTCGCGGCGCTCTCCACCGCGCTGGCTGCCTTCGCCGCGACCACCTTCACCGCGACTACCCTGGCCACGTTGCTGGCCCTGGCCACGGCCGCGATTGGTGCTGCGGGGAGCCGCACGCAGATCGGCCGGCGGCTCGCCGCTGGCAACGGTGATCTCGATGCCCATCAGCTTTTCGATATCGCGCAGCAGGCGGGCCTCATCTGGGGCGCAGAAAGCAATGGCAATACCGTCGCGGCCGGCACGCGCCGTGCGGCCGATGCGGTGGACGTATGCATCCGGCACTTCCGGAAGATCGTAATTAAAGACGTGGCTGACAGCAGGGATATCAATGCCGCGGGCGGCGACGTCGGTCGCAATCAGCGTCTTGATGGAGCCGTCGCGGAAGCCTTTGAGCGCCCGTTCGCGCTGGCCCTGGCTCTTGTTGCCGTGAATGGAGGCGACCGAGTAACCGACCTGTTCCAGATGCTTGGCGAGCTTTTCGGCGCCGTGCTTGGTGCGCAGGAAGACGATCGCGCGGCCGTCAGGATTTTCGGTCAGCGACTTCTTCAGAAGAACGGTCTTGTCGTTCTTGCCGGGAACGAAGTGCACGTACTGTTCCACCTTGTCGGCAGCCTTGCCCGGAGGCGTCACTTCGACCTTGACCGGATCGGTCAGGTAATCGCCGGCGAGATCGGCAATCGCCTTCGGCATGGTCGCCGAGAAGAGCATGGTCTGGCGGCGCTTCGGCACCATCTTGGCGATCTTGCGCAGGTCGTGCACGAAGCCGAGGTCGAGCATCTGATCGGCTTCGTCGAGCACGAGGTAGCGCACGGCGGTCAGCGTGATGGCGTTGCGGTTGCAGAGATCGAGCAGGCGACCGGGTGTGGCCACGAGGATATCGGAGCCACGCTCGAGCTGAAGCTGCTGCTTGTTGATGGAGACACCGCCGACGACGACATTGATGCGCAGCGGCGACTTGCGGATGAACTTCCGCAGATTGTCGGCGATCTGGTTCACCAGTTCGCGGGTGGGAGCCAGGATCAGCGTGCGGACCGAGCGATTGTCGGGGCGCTTTTCTTCCTTGAGCAGGCGCTCGAGGAGCGGCAGGCCGAAGGCTGCGGTCTTGCCGGTGCCGGTCTGGGCGAGACCGATGAGATCGCGACCCTGGATGAGGAGAGGAATAGCCTGTTCCTGGATGGGCGTCGGGGTTTCGATGCCGAGCTGGAACAGAGTGGCGACGACCGGCTTGGAGACGCCGAGCGATTCAAAATTGGTCAAGTCATAACCTTTTAGGGCGCGCCAAAAACAAACGCCGGCTCGCGACATTGCGGTCCGGTGTCAATCTGGCGTCAAGAACCCCGCGTGAAATGGGAACTTGTAAGTTGGAAAAAGCTTTCCAGCGCGTCTTGCCGCTTTTGGAACACGGCATCATCAGAATGCGCTCTATCCTTCTTCAGCATCTGTTGCAGTGGCACGCTCACGCGGCGGCCGGAAGGTGAAAGCTGAGTGCCATGTGGTCTATTTCCTACCGAAAGTCAAGGGGATCAGCCAATAGCGGGTTCTGAAGGCATTGAAAGTACGAAAGCTCCCGAGGCTGTCTCCGCGCCATTGATGAGAATGACGACACGATGTTCGCCGGGATAATAGCGCCGCGTCGTGATCGGCCGCATCGCGTGGCGGCGCTGAACCACATGGTCTTCACCGGCTGCCAGCGTGACGGTTTTCCATTTGAAGACCTTCGGCGAGAGCGTACCGTCAGCCTTCATGTGATAGATCGCATAGTCGATCATCAGGGATTGTGCGGCCCTGCCGGCATTGCGCACACGGATTTCGAAATCCAGCCCCTCGCCGAAAAGCACCGATGGATTGAGCAGCCGCAATTCGCATTTCAGAGCTGATGCCGCGCCGAAGCCGAAATTGGCGAGCGCCTGAGCATGGCCCTTCTTCAGCAGCGTGCGCGAGGCGTGTTTCAGGAGCCAGCGGCGCTCGGCCGATGCAGCTTCGATATGGTCGGCGATGAAGGCCGCGACGAGATCCGGGTGATCTTTGGCGATATCATTCAGGCTGTTTGCGACGGAGCGGCGGACATAATCTTCGGGATCGTCCATCAGCGCTGTCAGGATCGGCAGGATGGGAGAGGGGTCTTTGATCAACTGCGGCAGTCGCATCGCCCAGGGCAGACGCGGGCGGGTGCCCTCGCTCGCCAGCCGGCGGACGTGGTGGTTCCGATCCTCAACCCAGCGGGCGATCGTTGTAAGCGCGCGCTGTTGATCCTTATGAATGAACTGGCGGATGCCGAATTCTGCCGTGAAATGCGGCGTCAGTGCTTTCAGGAGCTCGAGTGCGATATCGAAATGCTCAAGGCCGCGCGCGGCGATGAACTGGTTGACGGGCAGCAGCATCCAGCCCGAGAGTCCTGCCCTGCCTGACGTCGGAAGGCTCGCCTTCAGGATGGCGGCGGCTTCAGGAAAATCCTTGGGAAGGATTGTAAATAACGCGTCTCGGATCAGCGCCGATCGCTCCATCAGTTCCAGAGCTGCGAGGCCGTCGGTTGCGAGCCTTGCGAAGCGCTCCTTATCGAAGGACGGTGCGTTGCCGGCAATGAGATCGGCCATGTCGCCGACCAGCCCTTCATGCAGCAGGTTCTTGAGCGGTTCGGGCATCGCATGTCCTCCCTTGGGTCATGCGATGCATGGACTGGCGCCGCCGGGAGGTCAAGCGGCGCCGGATGTGGGTTTCTATTCGGAGCAGACTTTGATGCGGTAGGGGTCGCCCCAATCGTCATAGCGCCATTCGAAATGGCAATAGCGCGGACGGTAGTAGGTGGGATAAGCGGGGTAATAAGCGTAGGGGCGCGGATAGTAAGCGTAAGGCGCCGGATATGCCGGACCAGAGGCGATCGCTCCGCCGACCAGGCCGCCGACGACGCCGCCGGCGAGACCGCCCCAGAAGGCATCGCGCGGTCGGGCATTTGCGGTATCGGCGGTAGCCAGCGAGGCACCGGTGAATGTCAGTACAATCAGGCCCGCCGCCATTGTCTTATGAAGAACGGACATGTCGAATTCCTTTCCTGCTAGGCTCGTCGTTGAAGCCGTGAGCAGAATCCACCTCGATCGCGGCGCGTTGATGGTTGCGCAAACCGCGCCTGAATTAAATTTTCTCCATAATCGTCGCTCTCGAATTGGGCTGCCGATGTTTCTCCCGTGAATTTCGAGTCTTTTCAGCTTCGTGCAAGCCTTTGTTGCCACTCTGATTCATCAACCTCATGAGCCGGCTTCGAATTCTCGCCTCGGAATTTTATGGTTAACAGCTTGTTAAAAGCCTTGGCGTTATAGTTGTTGTAGGGGATATTTCGTTCGTTGCGGGAGTGAAGATTTTTTGAATTCGAGCGGGGAACTCTTGGAATTGGCCTGTCGCCGGATCGCTGATCTGGATACCCCTGCTTATGTCAAGAACAGCGAACTGCGCTATGTCGCCGTCAACGAGGCCTATGCCCGGTTTTTCGGCCGCGAAATCTCTGATTTCATCGGGCGGCGCAGCCGCGAACTCTTCGACCGGCCGGAAGAGGAAGAGCGCGAGGACCGCGAGCGCCGTGCGCTGGTTTTCGGCACGGAAGAAAACGCCATCGCCTTCGATGCGGCCGGCTTCAGCCATGAGCGGGTGCTGATCGAGAGCTTCTCGCCCTCGCAGGATCGGGCCTATGTGCTCGGGATTTTCGAAGCGCGCGAACCACGCCATGCCATTCCCGAAATCGCCGATACGATGGCGGCCGATCTCGGCCGTATCCGTGAGACGCTCGAAAATTTCGATCATCCGATCGGCATCTTTGCCGATGATGGCCGCCCGCTGATCGTCAATGCCGCTTATCGCAGTGGCAGCAGGTATGCGCCCGATGGCAGCAGGTATGCGCCAGATGGCAGCAAACCCGCGCCGGCGGGCGAGACCGCTTGGCATGAGAGCGTGCGGGAGCGCGACCTGCTGCGCACCATCATGGAGGATCTTCCGGTCGCCGCCTTCGTGCGCGACGAGGATCACCGGCTGGTCTATGCCAACCAGTATTACGAGACCTTCACCGGCCATGCCCGTTCCAAGGCGCTCGGTATGACCGAGCATGACATGTTTGGGCAGGAAGCCGGAGAGGCGATCTATCGGGAAAACCAGCAGGCGCTGGAAAACGGCGTGTTGACCGAGATCGAGAGCACCCTGCCGAATATCCACGGCGAGATCTTCCAGGTGATCTCCCGCGTCAACCGCGTCGTCACGCCTGACGGCAGGCGGTATGTCGTCGGTTCCTTCTCTGACATCACGTCACTGAAAGCGCGTGAAAAGGAACTGATCGAGGCGCGCCAGCATGAGGAAGCGCTGCATCAGGAGATCGAGAGCATCCTGCGCTCGCTACCGGTCGGCGTGCTGATCCTCGATAACGATCACACGATTCTCTACGTCAACGACGAGTTCTACAACATCTGGGAACTGCCGCTCGACGATCGCTTCGACGGGCGACCCTTCATCGACGTCGTCAAGCGCAATTACGAGCTCGGCCGCTACGGCGACACGCAGACGCCCGAAGAGATCTATGCTTTCCGCAAGGGGCTGTTCGAGGCTGCAAATCCGGAGCCGATCCAGCTCGATTGGGCTGCCGGCAAGTCAGTCATCTTCGACTCCAGGCGCATTTCCTCCAACCGTATCCTGCTGACCTATTCCGACATTTCTGCCGTGCGCGAGCGCGAGCAGGAAATCCAAGAGGCGCGCGTAGCACTGGAAAGCCTCGGCGAGATGATGCGCGATGCGACGCACGCCATGTCGCAGGGGCTGGCAATCGTCCAGGACGGCGTGATCAGGCTCTCCAATGACGGGCTCGCCGACGTGCTGCGCATTCCGTCCGAGCTCACCGAAGCGGGCCGAGGCTGGATCGACCTCTTCCAGTTCTGCGCCAATCGCGGCGATTTCCACGACAAGGCGGTCGAAACGCTGGAAGAGTGGCGCGCCAATATCGCGGCCCGTCAGCCGATCTCCACCGTCTTCCACGTCGGGGGCGAGCGCTGGGTGAATATGGAAGCCACCGTCAGCACACGGCAGCACTGGGTGGCACTGTTTACCGATGTCACCGACCTCAAGCAGCGTGAGGAGGAGCTGACGCAGCTTCTGTCGCGTGCCGAGGCTGCGGATCGCGCCAAATCGGAATTCCTCGCCAATATGAGCCATGAGATCCGCACTCCGATGAATGGCGTGCTCGGCATGGCGGAACTGCTTGCCAAAACCAATCTCGATACCCGCCAGACGACCTTTGTCGACATCATCGTCAAGTCCGGCAATGCGCTCTTGACGATCATCAACGACATCCTGGATTTCTCGAAGATCGATGCCGGACAGATGAAGCTGCGCAAGGCGGCTTTCGATCCGGTCGAGGCCGTCGAGGACGTGGCGACGCTATTGTCCTCACCCGCAGCAGAAAAGGATATCGAGCTTCTGGTGCGTGCTGCGCCCGATCTGCCTGCCGCCGTTATCGGCGACGCCGGGCGCTTTCGGCAGATCGTTACCAATCTCGTCGGCAATGCGGTGAAGTTCACCGAACGCGGCCATGTCTTCGTGGATGTCGGCTTCGAACCTTCTGCCGGCGGCGAGATCATGGTCAACGTGCGCATCGAAGATACCGGCATCGGCATTCCGCCCGAAAAGCTGGAGTCGGTCTTCGACAAGTTCTCGCAGGTCGATTCTTCCTCGACCCGACGGCATGAGGGTACAGGTCTCGGCCTTGCGATCACCGCCGGCCTTGTCGATCTCTTCGGCGGCTATATCAATGTCGACAGCGAATGGGGCAAGGGCTCGGTCTTTACCGTCCAGCTGCCTTTTGCGGTCGCTGCCGCCCGTATCGAGCCGAAGCCGCTGCCGATCAATGTGCAGGGTGCGCGCATCCTCGTCATCGACGACAACGAGGTCAATCGCCGTATCCTGACCGAACAGCTGAGCCTCTGGGGTTTCGATGGCGTTGCTGCAGAAGATGGCTCCACCGGCTTTGCCATTCTGGAAGCCGCCGCCGATCTTGGCATCAAGGTCGATGCCGTCGTGCTCGATTATCACATGCCCGAGATGAATGGCGCCGAAGTCGCGCGCCGCCTGCGCGCAGACAGCCGCTTCGTGGATCTGCCGATCATTTTCCTGACGTCGATGGATATTTCCGGCACCGAGAAGGAATTTGCCGCGCTGAACGGCCATGCGTATCTGATGAAGCCGGCGCGCGCCAATGTGATGCGCAATACGGTCGTCGAGGTCGTGCGTGCAAGCCGCGTCAAACAGGCGTCCGAAGCGGAGATCGCGCGGCTGCAGAAGGAGGCGGAGGTGCCGCCGCCACCTGCAGCTCCGGCTCCGGCCCCGCGACAACGGGCAGCAGATTTCGTCGATGTTCTCGTGGCCGAAGACAATGAGGTCAACCAGATCGTCTTCACGCAGATCCTGCAGGGAACCGGGCTTTCTTTCGTCGTCGTCAATAATGGCGAGGAGGCCGTGGAGGCCTGGGAGCGGCATACGCCGCGGCTCATCATGATGGACGTCTCGATGCCGATCATGAACGGTCATCAGGCGACCAAGTTGATTCGCGAGAAGGAGCAGGGGCAGGGCCATCGCGTGCCGATCATCGGCGTCACCGCGCATGCGCTGGAAAGCGACCGCGAGCTTTGCCTCGATGCCGGTATGGACGACTATATGTCGAAGCCGATCAGTCCGGAGCTTCTGGAAGACAAGATCCGCCAGTGGCTTGGTTACGGCCAAATGCAGCCGGGCCGCTCAGGTTACTGAGACTTTACTCCGCAGAGCATTTCCCGCTTGCCGGCAAAACCCTTGCGCCGCTCGACAACAAAGCCGGCCGCCGCGAGATTGCGGCGCACGAAACCCGCAGCCGCGTAGGTGGCGAAGCGTCCGCCGGCAGTGGTCTTCTCGCAGACGAGGCGCATCAGTTCTTCCGACCACATATCGCTGTTGCGGGAGGGAGCGAAGCCGTCGAGATACCAGGCGTCAAATCCGGGAGCCGCTGCAGCGACGCCGTCGAGTGCACGGCCGCAGACAACACTGAGCCTCGTCTGGCTGTCCAAATCGAGAGAGACAATGCCTTCGGGCATATCAGGCCAAGCGGCTGCCAGCGCCTGTCTTTCGGCATCGATCTCGGGCCAGTGGGCCAGTGCGCGATCGATTTCCTCGCGGCGCATCGGATAGAGTTCGAAGGACATGAAATGCAGATGCTGACCGGGCTGGCGATGGAGCTTCCATTGGCGCCAGGTCTCCGAGAAATTCAGTCCGGTGCCGAAGCCGAGTTCGCCGATGAGAAAACTCGGGCGACCATTCCACCGTTCGGGCAGGCCATTGCCGGCGAGGAAGACGTGACCGCATTCCAGCCTTCCATCGGTCTGGCAATAAAAATGGTCGCCAAAGGCGGTCGAATAGGGCATATCGCCGTCGCGCCATTCGAGGGGCTGCGGCTTGCCCGCGCCGATCTGATCGGGATTGATATCTGTCATGGAAAAAGCCGATAGTCCCGCCCCGGTCTCGGGTCAATCATCCATCGACCTTCTGATTGTCGGTGGTGGCATTATGGGTCTATGGGCGGCCGTCCACGCCGAGCGTCGCGGCATGAAAACTCTGCTTGTCGATGCCGGACATCTCGGCAGCGGAGCGAGCGGCGGGCTGCTCGGCGCCTTGATGCCTCATATGCCGGATCGCTGGTCGGCGAAGAAGCAGTTCCAGTTCGATGCGCTGGTCTCACTAGAGGCAGAGATTGCCACCATTGAGGAGGCGACCGGCCTTTCGGCCGGTTATAGGCGCTCCGGCCGGCTTATTCCGCTGCCAAAGCCGCATCTGCGCAAGATCGCGCTTGGCCATTCCGCTGATGCCGAGGTTTATTGGAGAGCGGGAGAACGGCGTTTCCATTGGCATGTGCTGGACCGGCCGCCGGGTGAAGGCTGGCTCGACCCGGCCGCCGGCGAAAGCGGTTTCGTGCACGACACGCTTGCCGCTCGTGTTGCGCCCCGTGGGCTGGTTGCTGCCCTCAAGGCCTTCTTGCTGACGGCACGGCATGTGCGCGTGCTCGAGAATACGGAGATAACGAAGCTCGATCCGGCGCGGGGGACTGCGGCGATCGAGGGCGGAACAATCGCTTTCGGGCGCAGCATCCTTGCTGCCGGGCATCGCTCCTTTCCCTTGCTCGCGACCCTGACGACGGGATTGCAACGTCCTCTCGGCCAGGCTGTGAAAGGCCAGGCGGCGCTGCTTGCCGCCGATATCGACCCTGGCTTGCCGACCATCTTCCGAGACGGGCTTTATGTAGTGGCGCATGAGGGTGGACATGTGGCTGTCGGCAGCACCAGCGAGAACAGCTTTGCCGATCCCTTTTCCACGGATGAACAGCTCGACGCGCTGATTGAAGCCGCGCGCGAGATGGTGCCCGCGTTGCGCGACGCGCCAGTTGTCGAGCGCTGGACCGGACTGCGGCCCAAGGCGATCGATCGAGATCCGATGGTCGGCGCACATCCCGAGAGTCAGAATCTCATCGCCCTGACCGGCGGGTTCAAAGTCAGTTTCGGGCTCGCGCACCGGCTGGCGGAAGCGGCAATATGCATTGCAAGCGATGCAAATGCAGAATTTTTATTGCCGGAAAGCTTTGCGATTTCAAACCACATCGCAGTCTCTTCACGTTAAACGTGAATTAGAAGCCGCTCCGTTTCGTTATTCTGTCATGCAAATCACCTATCTGCTTGCGCATCGAAAGCGCGGAATGTGATCCGCGCTCACCTCAATCAGTTGGAGGAAATTGCATGCGCTATGCCATTTGCTTCACGCCATCAGCGAGCGATCCGCTCTCGCATGTGGCCGCCAATTGGCTTGGCCGCAACGTATTTTCAGGCGAAATGGTCGAGCCCCCGGCAGTCCGCGGTCTCGGTATCCACGAGATCGCCTTTCATACGGCAGTGCCGCGTCGCTACGGGTTCCATGGCGTGTTGAAGGCTCCTTTCCACCTCTCTTCAGAGGTTTCCGAATCGCAACTCCTGCGCGATCTGATGCGATTTTGCGGGACGCTTACGCCTTTCCAGATTCCGCGTCTGGAGGTTGCGCGCCTCGGCACCTTCTATAGCCTCTCTCCGATCCGACCCTGCGATCAGGTTCACTATCTTGCCTCGGCAATCGTTCAGGAGTTCGATCGTTTCCGCGCGCCGCTAAGTGAAGCGGATATCGAACGCAGCGATCCGGACGGTCTTTCGGCGGCGCAATTCGCCAATCTGCATCGCTGGGGCAACCCCTACGTGATGGATGAATTCCGCTTCCATATGCCGGTTACGGGACCGGTCAACGCTGTCGACATGCCGCGCATCGAACAGGCGCTACGCTCTGTCTTCGACGCCGTGCTGCTCGAACCGGTGACGGTCTCGAATGTGGCGCTGATGATCGAGGAAGGTACCGGCGGACCATTCCGCGTGCACTCGCTGCACCCGATGGGCAAGGTGAGCGCGCGCAAGATCGCCTGAGGCGCGCGCTGAAGGCCGAAAGGCGATACCGCAGTTTTACGGCTCGACATTCCGCCCGTGGATGCTACCGTTTCACCTGTCTTTTCAGAAGGTGATTTGATGGTATCCGAGACCTATCCGCGTAATCTCGTCGGCTATGGGCGCGCCACGCCCGATCCGAAATGGCCCGGCGAGGCACGCGTCGCAGTGCAGTTCGTCATCAATTACGAAGAGGGTGGCGAAAGCTCTATCCTTGACGGCGATTCGGCTTCGGAAAATCTCCTGTCGGAGATCGTCGGCGCGCAGCCCTGGCCGAACCAGCGCAATCTCAACATGGAGTCGATCTACGAATACGGCTCCCGCGCCGGTTTCTGGCGGCTCTGGCGTCTCTTCACCGATCTCAAGGTTCAAGCGACCGTCTATGGCGTGACTCTCGCGATGGCGCGCAACCCGGAAGCGGTCGCCGCCATGAAGGAAGCCGGCTGGGAGATCGCCAGCCACGGCTATCGCTGGCTGGAGTACAAGGATTTCTCTGAGGAACTGGAGCGCAAGCACATTCAGGAAGCCGTACGGCTGCATACGGAGCTGACGGGCGAGCGGCCCTACGGCATGTACCAGGGCAAGCCCTCCGATAATACGTTGCGGCTGGTGCAGGAGGAGGGCGGTTTCCTCTATTCGTCGGACTCTTATGCCGACGATCTGCCCTATTGGGTGAAAGGCATCGACGAAAAGCCTTTCCTCATCATTCCCTATACGCTTGAAACCAACGACATGCGCTTCGCCACGCCGCAAGGCTTCAATTCCGGCGACCAGTTCTTCACCTATCTCAAGGATGCGTTCGACACGCTCTATGAAGAGGGCAAGGAAGGCAGCCCGAAAATGATGTCCGTCGGCCTGCATTGCCGTCTCGTCGGCCGGCCGGGTCGTGCGGCGTCGCTCAGGCGTTTCATGGAATATGTGCTGAAGCACGACAAGGTCTGGATCCCGCGCCGCATCGAGATTGCACAGCACTGGCATGCGAACCATAAGCCGGAGACGATCTGATGATTTCGCGTAGTGAATTCGTGTCCCGCTTCGGCGGCGTCTTCGAGCATTCGCCCTTCATCGCAGAGCGAGCCTATGATGACGGCTTTGTCGGTGAAAAGCTGACGGTGGACCGCGTGCACACGGAGCTCGTCGCCATTTTCCGTGCGGCAAGCAAGGAGGAGCGTCTCGGCGTCTTGCGCGCTCATCCCGATCTTGCCGGGAGGCTGGCGATATCGGGTGAATTGACTGAAGAGAGCAAAAAGGAACAGGCGAGCGCCGGGCTCGACCGGTTGAACCCTGAAGAGCACGCCCGTTTCACCGAGCTCAATGCCGCCTATACGCAGAAATTCGGCTTTCCTTTCATCATCGCGGTGAAGGGGCTGAACAAGGACGATATCCTCGCCGCTTTCGAAAAACGGATCGACAATACCAGCGACGAAGAATTCGTGACTGCGGCAGCCGAGGTCGAA
Organism: Rhizobium sp. BK529; assembly: GCF_014194105.1. Lineage (NCBI taxonomy): Bacteria > Pseudomonadati > Pseudomonadota > Alphaproteobacteria > Hyphomicrobiales > Rhizobiaceae > Rhizobium > Rhizobium sp. BK529. The sequence goes on from NZ_JACIAU010000001.1 coordinate 300,944, forward strand.
AAGATCGCGCTGCTGCGCCTGACATCCATGCTTTCGGAGACCTGAATGACCGATACGACCGATACCAGCCTGCCGGCCTTTGCCAACGGCGCCATCAACCTCGCCTCGGCCCGTCTCGGCGCCAAGGGGCTTTATGCCACGGACGAGTTCTTCGCGCCGCTAGAGCGCATGCTGCAGGATGTGCCGGCAAGCTTCGATCCGGATCTTTACGACGACAACGGCAAGTACATGGACGGCTGGGAAAGCCGCCGCAAGCGCGTTCCCGGCCACGACTGGGCAATTGTCAAGCTCGCCATGCCAGGCCGCATCTTCGGCTTCGATGTCGATACCAGCTTTTTTACCGGCAATTACCCGCCGCATTGCTCCATCGAAGCTGCCTTCGTCGAGAGCGGCGATCCAACCGATGCGACGGCATGGATCGAAATTCTGCCGAAGTCGCCGCTTGGCTCCAGCGCGCATCATTTCTTCGAAAATGCCGACAAGCAAAAAATCTGGACGCATCTGCGCCTGCATATCTATCCGGATGGTGGCGTGGCGCGTCTTCGTGTCTACGGCTCTGCCTATTTCGACTGGTCGAAGGTCGGTCCCACCGAGGAGGTCGATCTTGCCTATATCTTCAACGGTGCAAAATCGCTTGCCTGGTCGGATGCGCATTACGGCCATCCCGACAAGATGCTCGGTCCCGGCCGCGGCCTCAATATGGGCGACGGCTGGGAAACCAAGCGGCGCCGCGGCCCCGGTCACGACTGGGCGATCATCCGCCTCGGCCATGCCGGCACGATCAAGCGCGTGATCGTCGATACCGCCTTCTTCAAGGGCAATTTCCCCGACACCTGCGAATTATTCGGTGCGTATCTGCCCGATCTCGGCGACACCTTGTCTGAGGCCGATATCGCCGCATCGGAAAACTGGAAGCCGATCCTGCCGCGCAGCAAGCTGCAGATGGATCACATCCACGAATATGGCAGCGATGCGATCGCCGATATCGGCTCGATCACGCACGTGCGTTACGCTATGCATCCGGACGGCGGCACGATGCGTCTTCGGCTCTTTGGGGTGAAGGCTTGAGTTCTTTCCTCTTTCAGCCCCGTCCCTTATATTTGCGGCATCAGGAGTGATGCCGCAATGAGACCGTCGGAAGTATTGGAAAGGAACAGGCAGGCGATCCGCGAAGCGACCAAACGCTTCAACGCGGCGAACCCGCGTGTCTTCGGCTCGGTTGCGCGCGGTGAGGATCGGCCGGACAGCGATCTGGACATTCTTGTCGATGCACTGCCAGGGACGACACTATTCGATCTTGGCGGATTGCTGGAGGAATTGCAGGATATTCTGGGGATCAAGGTGGATCTGGTTACTGCGGGTGGATTGCCGGAGCGCATCAAACATCGTGTCCTGTCGGAAGCCTCCGCCATATGAGCCGCGAGCGTCTTCTTGAACATGTGGATCGCATGCGGGAGGCCGCGCAACAGGCCTTCAACCTGACAGAGGGCATGAGCCAGGAACAGTTTCTCCATGATATCCGCACTCAATTGGCGGTGACGATGTCGCTAGTCCTCGTCGGCGAAGCGGCAGCCCGAATTTCGGCAGGCGACCCCGGCTTTATCCACGATCATCAGGAAATTCCGTGGACCCGGATCAAGGGCATGCGAAATTTGATCATTCACGATTATTATCGGGCAGAATTGCCCGTCATCTGGCAGACGGTAAGAACCGACCTTCCGGCTCTGGTTTCCCAACTTGAAAATGTTCGCCACTGGCGCGTTCAGGGCGAATAACACCGTGTCCCAATATCTCGAAATCCAGCCCCTTACCAAATCCGCCTTCGCACCGTTCGGCGAGGTGATCGGAGCCGATCCGACGACCATGCGCTATATCAATGGCGGCAATACCGAGCGTTTTCATGCGCTTGCGGCGCCTGAAGCCGTGGGCGAGGGTGCGCGGGTCATCATCAATCTCTTTCGCGGCCAGCCGCGGGCTTTCCCATATGAGCTCGGCATGATGGAGCGACATCCTTTCGGCAGCCAGAGTTTCTCGCCGATATCGGGCCGCCCCTTCCTCGTGGTTGTTTCTGAGGATGAAGGTGGTCGTCCGGGCCGTCCGCAGGTCTTTCTCGCACGTGGGGATCAGGGCGTGAATTACCGCCGCAATGTCTGGCACCATCCGCTGATGGCTCTCGGTGAGCCGAGCGATTTTCTGGTTGTCGACCGTGACGGGCCGGGCAACAACCTGGAAGAATTTTTCTTCGAAGATCCCTTCATCATCAGAGAGCCAGAGCTATGACCGGACTGACCACGCATGTTCTCGACACGGCTCTTGGCAAGCCGGCACAGGGGCTGAGGATCGATCTCTTCCGTATCGAGGGTGAGGCTCGCCACCATCTCAAGTCCGTCGAGACCAATGCCGATGGCCGCGTCGATGGCGGGCCGATGCTGATTGGTGAGAGCTTTCGCGCCGGAACCTATGAATTGCTCTTTCATGCCGGCGACTATTTACGGGCAAACGGCACGCCGCTGCCGCATCCGGCCTTCCTCGATCTCGTGCCGATCCGCTTCGGCATTGCCGATACGTCGGCGCATTATCATGTGCCTCTGCTGATCTCGCCCTATGGCTATTCCACCTATCGGGGCAGCTGACATGCGCTTTGCTGCCATCGCCGATATTCACGGCAACTATCCGGCGCTGGAAGCGGTGCTTGCCGATATTGCGGCACACGGAATTACCGATATCGTCAATCTCGGTGATTGTTTCAGCGGTCCGCTGGAGGCAGGCAAAGTGGCGGACCGGCTGTTGTCGCTTTCCATTCCGACCGTGCGTGGCAACCATGATCGATATCTGATCGAGAAGCGGCCGGAGGATATGCATCTCTCTGACTCCGCTGCCCATGCACAGCTCAATGGTGAGCATCTTGATTGGCTGCGGTCGCTGCCGGCTGAACAGATTTACAGGAACGAAATCTATCTCTGCCACGCGACGCCTGCGGACGATAATCTCTACTGGCTGGATATGGCCATCGCCGATGGCAGCGTCGTGCTGCGGCCGCAGGCGGAGATCGAGGCGCTGGCAGAGGGTATCGATGCGCCGCTGATCCTTTGCGGCCATACGCATATTCCGCGCATGGTGGCGCTTTCCGGTGGTCGTCTCATCGTCAATCCCGGCAGCGTCGGCTGCCCAGCCTATGACGACGACAAACCGTATCCGCACAAGGTCGAAACCGGCCATGCGATGGCGAGTTATGCGGTGCTGGAAAGATCCGCTGCCGGCTGGACAGCGCAATTCCGCAACGTCCGCTATGACAATATGGCCATGTCGGCGCTGGCAAAGGCCAATGGACGCCTGGAATGGGCTGCTGCACTCGCGACCGGCCGAATGCCCTGATCCTACTGGCGTCCTAATATAATCGAGGAGTCGATGTCCTTGATGTCGCGCTTGCCGCAGAGCGCCATGGTGATGTCCATCTCCTTGCGAATGATCTCCAGCGCCAGCGTGACGCCCTCCTTGCCCATGGCGCCGAGGCCATAGAGGAAGGGGCGGCCGATATAGGTGCCGCGCGCGCCGAGCGCCACGGCCTTCAGCACATCCTGACCGGAGCGGATACCGCCATCGATATGCACTTCGACACGGTCGCCGACGGCATCGACGATCCGCGGCAGCATGCTGATCGTAGACGGGGCGCCATCGAGCTGGCGGCCGCCGTGATTGGAGACGATGATAGCATCGACGCCGGTTTCGGCTGCCTGCCTCGCATCCTCGACATCGAGAATGCCCTTGATGATCAGCGGCCCACCCCACTGTTCCTTGATCCAGGCGACATCTTTCCACGACAGCTGCGGGTCGAATTGTTCGTTTGCGAAGGTCGTGATCGAGGGAAGGTCGGCAAGGCCCTTGGCGTGGCCGAGGATGTTGCCGAAGTTGCGCCGTTTCGTCTTCATCATCTCCACGCACCAGAAGGGGCGCGTCGCCATCTGCCAGATATGTTTCGGCGTGAATTTCGGCGGCGCCGAGAGGCCGTTGCGCAGATCCTTGTGACGTTGGCCGATGATCTGCAGGTCGGCGGTCAGCACCAGCGCAGAGCATCTGGCGGCCTTGGCGCGGTTGATGAGATCAACCACGAAACCTCTGTCGCGCATGACATAGAGCTGGAACCAGAAAGGCTTGGTCGTGACCGAGGCGACGTCCTCGATCGAGCAGATGCTCATGGTCGACAGCGTGAAGGGCACGCCGAATTCTTCCGCCGCGCGCGCCGCCAGCATTTCTCCGTCCGCATGCTGCATTCCCGTCATGCCGGTCGGAGCGAGGGCCACTGGCATGGAGACCTTCTGGCCGATCATCGTCGTCTCAAGCGTGCGATTGGTCATATCGACGAGAACCCGCTGGCGCAGCTTGATGTCGCGGAAGTCGGCCTCGTTGGCTGCATAGGTGGATTCTGTCCAAGCGCCGGAGTCCGCATAGTCGAAGAACATCTTTGGCACGCGGCGCTGGGCCATTTTCTTGAGATCGTCGATGGTCAGCGGCTTGGCCATGAAGAGAACCTTCATATCTGGAGGGTTCTCTCCTGTACCATGCTTTTTCGGCCCTTTGCTATTTGATTTCAGGGCCGTTTTTATATTAGGCGGCAGGTTCGGAAAGCTTGGCCTTCATCGCCACGCCAGCCACGTAGGTCTCGGCCACAGCACGGTCGTCGCCCATGGTTTGCAGCAGGAACAGCTCTTCGGAAAGCGTCTTCACCACGTCCATCTTCAGCGCCATGGCCGGCGTTGCGGCGGCGTTGAGAACGACGAGGTCGGCGTCGGTGCCCGATTCCAGCGTGCCGATCCTATCGGCGAGCGACAGCGCCTCGGCATTGCCGAGCGTCATGTAATAATAGCTGTCGAGCGGGTTCAGGCGTTCGCCCAGAAGCTGCTGGATCTTGTAGGCCTCGTCCATCGTGCGCAGCATGGAATAGCTGGAGCCCCCGCCGATATCGGTGGCAACGCCAATACGGACCGGCTTGTCGCGGCGGGCGAGCGCCTTCAACGGGAAGAGGCCGGAACCGAGGAAGAGGTTAGAGGTCGGGCAATGGACGGCGATTGCGCCGCTCTCGCTCATGGCGTCTGCTTCGCGGTCCGACAGATGAATGGCATGGCCGAAGAGGCTCTTCGGCCCAAGCAGGCCATAGCGGGCATAGATATCGGTGTAGTCGGTCGCCTCGGGGTAGAGCTCGCAGGTGAATTTGATCTCGTCGTGGTTTTCCGAGAGGTGCGTCTGGATGTGCAGGTCGGGGAATTCGCGGGCGAGGGCGGCCGTCGCCTCCATCTGCTTCGGCGTGGAGGTGATAGCGAAACGCGGCGTGATGGCGACATGGTTGCGGCCCTTGCCGTGCCAATCGGCGATCACCTGGCGGGTCTCGTCGTAACCCATCTGCGGCGTGTCGAGCAGGCCCTGCGGTGCGTTGCGGTCCATCATCACCTTGCCGCCGACCATGCGCATGTTGCGGCGCACGGCTTCCGCGAAATAGGCGTCGGCTGAGGTCTTGTGAACCGAGCAATAGGCGGCGGCCGTCGTCGTGCCGTGGCGGATCAGCTCGTCGTAGAAATGCGTGGCGATCCTCTCGGCATGGTCGCTTTCGACGAAGCGACATTCCTCCGGAAAGGTGTAGGTGTTCAGCCATTCAAGGAGATTGGCGGCATAGGAGGCAATCACCTGCATCTGCGGGAAATGCAGGTGCATGTCGATCAGGCCCGGCAGGATGAGATGCGGGCGATGATCGACCTCATTGACGCCTTCAGGTGCCTTCGCCTTGATATCGGCATAGGTGCCGGCTGCGGCGATGATCCCGTCCTCGATCAACAGGCCGCCATCCGTCTCATAGAAATAACTTTCGCTATCGGCGAGGCTGAGCGGGGCACGGCGGAAGGAGAGCAGGCGCCCGCGCAGGAGTGTTGTGGTCATTCTTGTTTGCTTTCGACTGCGCTTTCGAACCAGGCGACGAGCAGCTTGCGCTCGTCGGGCGTGATATCGGTCACGTTGCCCGGCGGCATGGCATGGCTGCGGCCCGCCTGTATATAGATTTCGCGCGCATGAGCGGCAATTTCCGCGTCATTCTCCAAGATTACGCCTTTTGGTGCCCGGGCGATACCTTCATAGGCCGGCTCTGCCGCGTGGCACATGGAACAGCGCGTGCTGATCAGTTGCTTGACATCAGGGAAATGCGGATCGCCGGCAAATTGCTGGAAGGCGGGTGCCACGGATGCACTCTGATCCTCGCCGGTCAGGATCTTCGGCGCGGTCGACAGCCACATGATGAGGATGAAGAGCACGACGGTGACGATCCAGGTCCAGGTCGGCCGACCCTTGCGGGAATGCGTGGTATTGAACCAGTGGCGGATCGTGACGCCCATCAGGAAGACCAGTGCGGCAATCACCCAGTTGAAGGCGGTGCCGAAAGCCAGCGGGTAGTGGTTCGACAGCATGAAGAAGATGACGGGCAGCGTCAGGTAGTTGTTATGGAGGGAACGCTGCTTGGCCATATAGCCGTATTTGGCGTCCGGCGTGCGGCCGGCGATCAGGTCTGCGACGACGATCTTCTGGTTGGGAATGATGATCATGAAGACGTTGGCCGACATGATCGTTGCGGTGAAGGCGCCAAGATGCAGGAAGGCGGCGCGGCCGGTGAAAACCTGCGTATAACCCCACGCCATGAAGACCAGCACGACATAGAGAACCGCCATAAGGCCCCAGGTGTTCTTGCCGAGCGGCGATTTGCAGAGCAGGTCGTAGATGATCCAGCCGAGGCCAAGCGATGCCAGCGAGATCAGAATGGCGACCGGCTTCGAAATATCGAGCACATGGCGGTCGATGAGGAAGAGATCGGCCCCGGCATAATAGACGATGCAGAGCATCAGGAAGCCGGAGAGCCAGGTGAAATAGCTCTCATATTTGAACCAGGTCAGATGTTCCGGCATCTCGGCCGGCGCCACCAGATATTTCTGGATGTGGTAGAAGCCGCCGCCATGGACCTGCCATTCCTCGCCATGGACGCCCGCAGGCAGATGCGGGCGCTTCACCAGACCAAGGTCGAGCGCGATGAAATAGAAGGACGACCCGATCCAGGCGATCGCGGTGACGACATGGAACCAGCGCGCCGCAAAGGCCAGCCACTCCCAGGCTATGGCATATTCATACATTCAGTTCCCCTGTTCTTTTTCCGACTCGTGAGATTGCGAGAAATTCCGGCGCGAGGAAAGGGGGGATCGTGGGTTTCTTGCCACGGTGGACATTGCAGGAAGAGCATGCGGGGCAGGAAGAGCTTGCCGGGTTCGGCATTTATGCTAAGGCATCGCCAAAGACGCTGTTAAGGAGCCGCTGAAATATGCAGATCGAAGTCCCTTGCCCGAAATGCCGGAACACGCGCATGAAGTTTCCGCGCCCGCAGCCGATCGACAGCGACATCATCACCTGCTTCAGCTGCAATTTTGAGCTCGGCACCTACGGCTCCATCAAGAAAAAGATGGTGGCGATGCTGAACCGCGTCGCGGCTGCCGAGCAGCAGCAGAAGAAGCACTAGGCCACGGATCAGGGTGTTCAGCTGCATCGGTCGACGCCGCTGTCCGGGTGCATTGCGCAGACGCGCGATCGCTACCGGCGCCCTCTCCGAACGGGCGCCCACTGGCGTCGAGCAGCGCCTTGAGCAGAACGATCGCGCGCTGGCTGAGTGGGACTGGCTGGCCATCCCGCTGCGGCATTCCACTGCCGAGGTCGCGCATGAACCGGCCAAAGGCATATCGGCTCTTCCATCTGAGCTTTCATATCCACGCAATTTGCGGTCGCAATCGCGCTGAATGCTGCGCTGCGGCGCTGGATTGTCAGTGGCATGCCTTAAAAAATGGCGGATTTCTGCGACATTTTATCCACTGCGAATGCGCCGGCGTGGAGCAGGCGATTCCTTGAAATGTGAAATTTGGGTTACAGTTTTTAAACCTTGGCCGCCGGGATGAGGTGGAAACCGCACGACACTGGCGGCGCATTCATCGACGGAGAAGATGCCCATGCGAAGCATTCTGACATGCGTGATGATTGCATATGCGTCGTTTGCGACAGCCCACGACGCCGCTACAGGTTGGAGTTACGACCCCTATTGTTGCAACGGAAATGCCCATAACGGCGATTGCCAGATGATCCCGTCCAAGACCGTGGCCATCACCCCCGATGGCTATCTGCTGACGTTGAAGCCCGGGGATCACCGGCTTGTTACCCGCGATCATGTCTTTTTGCTGCCGATGACAAAGGCGATGCATTCGGGCGATAGCGATTACCACCTCTGCCTGTTCCCTAACGAGGATACGCCGCGATGTTTCTATGCGCCCGATATGGGCTTCTGAGCGAGATCTAGATCTGTCGCCCTGGCGCGACGAGCTCAATCCTGCTCGACATTGAATTTCTCCAGCAGCCATTTCCGGAAGTTTCTGATTTTCGGCACGTTGCGTCTATTTTCGGGATAGGCGAGCCAATAGTCGCGCCCGTCATTACCCGTCAGTTCGAAGGGCTGGTAAAGCCGACCCGCAGCGACATCGTCCTGAAAATGGCCGGGATTGAGCATCGCAACACCGCCGCCGGCGATCGCGATGCTGGCATCGAGGATCTGGGTGCCGAATTCGCTTTTCGGATAGCGCGAGAGATCGGCATCCTTGACGCCGGCCGCCGCAAACCATTCGGCCCACCAGGAATCGCCGGCGCTGATCAGGAACAGTTTCAACAGATCCGCCGGCTCGTGGATGCCGCCGATTTCGGCCGCGAGTTTCGGGCTCAGCATAGGGGAGTAATCGAGTTTCATCAGCCGATGGCTGATCAGGCCCGGCCAATCGCCGCGGCCCCAGCGGATCGCCACATCGGCAGCCTCCTTCTGGAAGTCGACGATTGTGCCAGATGTGACAAGCCTGACGGCAATATTGGGAAACTGCAGCTGGAACGCACCAATGTAGCGCGATAGCCATTGCTGGGCGAAGGTCGCGGTCGAATGGATCGTCAGCGTCTCCTCGGTCGTCTTGCGCAGCGAAGCCATCGCTTCGGCGAGAATGGCGAAAGCATCCGACACTTTTGGTGCCAGCCGTTCGCCCACTTCCGTCAGCTCGATCTGGCGCGGGCGGCGCAGGAAGAGGGGTTCGCCGATGTTCTCCTCCAGCAGCTTGATCTGATAGCTGACGGCGGTCTGCGTCATGCCGAGTTCATCACCTGCTCTCGTGAAACTGCCGAGACGCGCCACGGCCTCGAAGACGCGCAGCGCATTCAGCGGGAACTGCTTCGACAGTTTCATGGATAAGTTCTCTTTATGGGCGCAGACGGAAGTTCGATTGGAATTGCAGCATTTTTCTCGGCAAACTGCAATCATCTCATCAAACTATCGAGGTGATGTCATGAATTGCCAAACTATCGAAGAGAGCAATTCTTCCGCAAGAGAGGCATTGATCACCATCGTTGTCCGACGGTTGATCGGTGGGATCGGCAGCCGGATGCCTCGGCTCGATATGGACGTCACGCCCGATCGTATCAAGCGTGATCTTGGTTTTCTCGACGGGCGCGAACCGCGCTATGAGGAAGATGGCTCGCGATAGGCCGCAAGCGCGGCGAGGATTTCGGCAGCGGTCATGGCGGCGATCACTTCGGGCCGTTTGTCCTTCACAGCCGATCCGCCGATCGGCAGCGTCAGACGAGTAAGCCAGGAACGCTCGCCACCTGCCTCACGGGAAAGCCAGTTTGCAAAAGTCGCCCGCTTGGTCGCCGAACCGATCATGCCGACATAGGCAAGATCGGTTCGGGCGAGCGCTTCGCTGGCGATGAGGAAATCCAGCGCATGGTCATGGGTCAGGATGACAAGTGCTGCGCCGGCGGGGATATCCTTCACCAGAGCCTCGGGCATCGGCACTAACAGGCTTTTCGTCGAGACCGGGAGATTGGCAAGCTCATCCCGGCGGGTTTCGATGACGGTGACCGAAAGCGGCAACGGAGCAAGGGCTGCCGCTAGGGCACGGCCGACATGGCCGGCACCGAAGACATAGACCTCGGGCAGACGTTCCGCTTCATCTTCCTGTTTCTTCTCGAGTTCATCGCTCACCGCATCCGTCACGCGCCGGAAGCGCAGCTGCGTGCGGCCGCCACAGCACTGGCCGATCTCGGGGCCAAGGGCAATGTCCATGACATCGGTGCCGCCGGTGCCAGCGAGCATCTGGCGGGCGTTGCCGATGGCGATGAATTCAAAATGGCCGCCGCCGATCGTGCCCCAGACGCGCTTTGCCGAAACCAGCATGAAGGTGCCGGCCTCGCGCGGCGTCGAACCTTGCGTACCCGTTACCTCGACGAGCACTGCATCGGGTTGCAAGGCAAGGAAGGAGCGGAAGTCGCTGCTGAGCACAAAACCGGAAAGGATTTCGCGCCGCGTCATTGTTACACCCTCTTCATCCTCTCGACCGCCATCAGCACACGTTCGGGCGTGGCAGGCGCATCGAGCTGGGGGCAGACGCGGTAGTTGGCGACACTGGCGACCGCCATGGAGAGCGCTTCCAGCACTGATATGGCCAGCATGAAGGGCGGTTCGCCAACGGCCTTGGAACGGCCGATTGTGGCTTCTGCGTTTTCAGACCACTCGGCCAGGCGCACGTTGAAGATCTTCGGCCGGTCGGAGGCGAGCGGAATTTTGTAGGTGGAGGGCGCATGCGTGCGCAGGCGGCCCTTGTCATCCCACCAGAGCTCCTCGGTCGTCAACCAGCCCATGCCCTGAACGAAGGCGCCCTCGACCTGGCCGATATCGATTGCCGGGTTCAGCGAGCGGCCGACGTCGTGGAGGATGTCGGTGCGGTCAACGAGATATTCGCCGGTCAGCGTATCGATCGAAACTTCGGAGCAGGCGGCGCCATAGGCGAAATAGTAGAAGGGTGTGCCACGGCCGGCCTTGCGGTCCCAATGGATCTTCGGCGTCTTGTAGAAGCCTGCGGCCGAAAGCTGGACGCGGGCCAGATAGGCCTGCTTGATGAAATCAGGGAAGGGGATATCCAGATCGCCGACCCGAACGCGGTTCGGCAGGAAGACGATTTCCTCGGCCGGGACGCCCCATTTCTCCGCCGCAAAGGCGATCAGCCGCTCCTTGATCTGGCGGGCGGCGTCGAAGGCGGCCATGCCGTTCAGGTCCGAACCGGAGGAGGCGGCGGTGGCCGAGGTGTTCGGCACCTTGCCGGTCGTCGTGGCCGTGATCTTCACCTTGTCGATATCGACCTGGAAACTGTCGGCCAAAACCTGCGCCACCTTGGTATAGAGGCCCTGGCCCATTTCGGTGCCGCCATGATTCAGGTGGATCGAGCCGTCCTGATAGATATGGACGAGCGCGCCGGCCTGGTTGAAGGCGGTCGTGGTAAAGGAGATACCGAACTTGACCGGCGTCAGCGCGATACCCTTGCGGATATAGCGGCTGTCGCGGTTGAAGGCGACGATGGCGTTGCGCCGGGCGCGGTAATCGGCGCTTTCCTCGAGCTCCTCGACCACGCGGGCGATAATATTATCCTCGACCTCCTGATGGTAGGGCGTCGTCGTGCGCCCGGAGCCAGGCTGGCCGTAAAAATTCAGTTTGCGGATATCGAGCGGATCCTTGCCGACGGCATAGGCGATCTCCTCGATGAAGCGCTCGGCACCGAGCATGCCCTGCGGGCCACCGAACCCGCGGAAGGCGGTATTGGAGACGGTGTGCGTCTTCAAGGGCTGCGAGGTCAGATGCACATGCGGGTAGAAATAGCTGGAATCGGCATGAAAGAGGGCGCGGTCGGTGACCGGGCCTGAGAGATCGGAGGAGAAGCCGCAGCGGGCCGAATAGGTGGCGTCGACGGCGTGGATGCGGCCTTCGTCATCGAAGCCGAGTTCATAATCGACGCGGAAATCGTGGCGCTTGCCGGTTGCGCTCATGTCCTCGTCGCGATCCGGACGGAACTTGATGGCGCGCTTCAGTTTCTTGGCTGCGATCGCAGCGAGGGCCGCAAACTGGTTGCCCTGCGTTTCTTTACCGCCGAAGCCGCCGCCCATGCGGCGCACATTGACGGTGACAGCATTCGAGGGAATGTGCAGCACATGGCCGACGATGTGCTGGACTTCGCTGGGGTGCTGGGTGGAGGACCAGACGGCGACTTCATCGTCCTCGCCAGGGATTGCCATGGCGATGTGGCTTTCGAGATAGAAATGCTCCTGGCCGCCGATGCGCATGCGGCCGGTCAGCCGGCGCGGGGCATTGGCCATTTCCGTTTCCGGTTCGCCACGCTTCAGTGTCATCGGCGTGATGACGAGCGGGCTGCCATTGTCAATCGCGCCGTCGATGTCGCTCCAGTGCGGCAGGTCGCGATATTCGATCTTGGCCTTGCGGGCGGCGCGGCGCGCAATCTCGCGGGTTTGCGCGATGACAGCGAAGATCGGCTGGCCGTGGAATTCCACCCTGGTTTCGGCAAGCAGCGGTTCGTCATGACTGCCGTTCGAGCTGATGTCGTTGACGCCGGGAATATCCTTGCCGGTGAAGACCCAAACGACGCCGGGATAGGTCTGGACCTCGGAGAGATCCATCGCGACGATCTCTGCATGGGCGCGATCGGACAGGCCGAGCGCACCGTGCAGCAGGTCGGACGGTTCCGGAATATCGTCGATATAATCGGCGCTTCCGGTGACATGCTTATGCGCTGAATCATGGCGCAGCGAGGCGTGCATCTGGCCGTTGATGAGCTTGCGATCCTCGAAGGTGGACTTGTCCATCAGATGGCTCCTTCGTGATGAGATGTGGGGCCGTGTGGCCCCCTCATCCGGCTGCCGCCACCTTCTCCCCGCTGGGGAGAAGGGGATGCCGCGCCGTCTCGTTTTCCCCTTCTCCCCCCGGGGAGAAGGTGCCCGAAGGGCGGATGAGGGGGCCACACGGCACCAGCGTGTACCATCTTCATCAGACAACCTCCTCGAACCGCTTCAGTTCGGCGGGCGCGCCGACAGTTTCGAGATAGAAGCGCGTCAGCAGGTTTTTTGCGGTGAGCTGGCGATATTCGGCAGTGGCGCGCCAGTCCGTCAGCGGCTGGAAATCGGCATCGAATGCGGGGCGGGCGGCCTCGATGGTTGCTTCGTTCCAGGGCTTGCCGATCAGTTCGGTTTCGACAGTACGGGCGCGCTTCGGCGTTGCCGCCATACCGCCGTAGGCGATGCGGATGTCAGTGACATGCCCGGTTTCGTCCAGCACCAGATGGAAGGCGCCGAGAACAGCGGTGATATCCTCGTCACGGCGCTTGCTGATCTTGTAGACGGCGAATTTGGCGTCTGCAGCCGGATAGGGCACGAAGAGGCTTTCGACGAATTCGTCCCGCCTGCGATCCTGCCTTCCATAGGCGATGAAGTAATCTTCGAGCGGCAGCGTTCGCGTGCCTGCGGTAGAGCGCAGGGTCAGTTGTGCGCCGAGCGCAATCAACGGCGGCGGACTGTCGCCGATCGGCGAGCCGTTGGCGATATTGCCGCCGATCGTGCCCATGTTGCGCACCTGCTCGCCGCCGATGCGAGTGATGAGGCGGGCAACGGCCGGGATTTTCCGGGCGATCGTCGCCAAGGCTCGAGTGTAGGTGACGCCGGCACCGATGGTGATACCGGTTTCGCCTGCAACGATCGACTGAAGCTCCGTCAGATGATTGATGAAGACGACCGGGTTCAGCTGCCGCATCTGCTTCGTCACCCAAAGACCGACATCGGTGGAGCCGGCGACGATCGTCGCCGTCGGCTCGGCCGCGAGGATCTTCGCCAGCGCTTCGACCGAGCGCGGCACGATCAGCCGGCCCTCCTCGGACGTGATCGTCAGCGTCTCGGATGCCTGCATGGCCCAGAGGCGGGCGATAATTTCGGCGCGGGTCTTTGCAAGCGGATCGAAGAGCGTGCTCGGACGGTGCAGGCTCACCTGCTCGGCAGCCTTGACGATGGGCTCATAGCCGGTGCAGCGACAGAGATTGCCCTGGAGCGCCTTTTCGATCTCCGCGCGGTCCGGCTTCTCGTTGGAGAGCCAGAGACCATAAAGGGACATGACGAAGCCCGGAGTGCAGAAGCCGCATTGCGAACCGTGGCAATCGACCATGGCCTGCTGCACCGGATGCAGCGTGCCGTCCCGGGCTGCGAGATGCTCGATCGTTACCACATGGGTCGCATGCAGAGAGCCGATGAAACGGATGCAGGCATTGACGGTTTCATAGAAGAGTTTGCCGTCGATCAGCCGGCCGACCAGCACGGTGCAGGCGCCGCAGTCACCCTCGGCGCAGCCTTCCTTCGTACCCGTCAGCCGCCGCTTCAACCGCAGAAAATCGAGGAGAGTCTCGGTCGGCCGGACGCTGTCAAGAGAAACGTCCTCGCCATTGAGGATGAAGCGGATGCTGTCGTTCATGATATTCCCGGTTGTTTTTCCAAAATGGTTATGCCGCCGTCCAGCCCCCGTCAATCGAGATATGCGTGCCGGTTACCTGCCGGGCTTCCTCGCTTGCAAGGTAGAGGGCGAGTGCGCCGATCTCCTCGGCCTTGACAAATTCATGCGTCGGCTGCGCCTTGAGGATGACTTCGGTCTTCACCTGTTCTTCTGTCATGCCGCGCGCCTTGGCTGTATCCGGGATCTGCTTTTCGACCAGCGGGGTCAGCACATAGCCGGGGCAGATGGCATTTACCGTCACGCCGAATCCGGCAAGCTCGAGGGCCGCCGTCTTCGTCAGGCCTAATATACCATGTTTTGCTGCTACATAGGCAGATTTGAAGGGCGAGGCGACCAGGCCGTGGGCTGAGGCGATATTGATGATGCGGCCATGCTTCCTGGCTTTCATCAGCGGGATCGCAGCGCGCATCGTATGGAAAGAGCTGGACAGATTGATGGCGATGATCTGGTCCCATTTCTCGATCGGGAAATCCTCGATCTTTTCGACATGCTGGATGCCTGCATTGTTGACGAGAACATCGATCGTCCCGAAGGTCTTGCCGGCGGTTTCGATCAGGTCGGCGATCTCGGCGGGCTTCGTCATGTCGGCCGGGTGGTAGATCGCCTTTGCCTTCGACGATGATTCAAGGCGCTCGATTATATCATTGATTTCCTCAACCTTTCCGAAGCCGTTAATGACGACATTGTCGCCCCTGGCGGCAAAGGCAGCGGCAATTGCAAGTCCGATGCCGCTGGTGGAGCCGGTGACGACGACTGTTCTGCTCATGCTTCTTCCTCCGTTGATGCGAGAGATGCTGCGTCGCAGCGTTGGAGCGAGGTTATGCCCAAAGCCGGCAGGCTGACAATCGGGAAGTCGCCGATGGGCAATGCCAACACTTACACCCTTCCAAGCCGGACAGACCTGCCCTATTGATTTGCCGCGACAACAGGATGTGAGCGGGAGGAATCGCATGGGTGGATATATTCTGGCGGTCGATCAGGGAACGACCTCGACACGGGCGATCGTCTTCGACGGCGACATGAAGATCGCCGGCATGGGCCAGAAGGAATTCACGCAGTTCTATCCGCGCTCCGGCTGGGTGGAGCACGATCCCGAGGAAATCTGGGATTCAGTGGTTTCAACAATTAATATGGCGCTGCGCGAGGCCAAGGTGACGGCAAAGGATATTGCAGCACTCGGCATCACCAACCAGCGCGAAACAGTCGTCGTCTGGGAGCGCGAAACCGGGAAGCCGATCCAGAACGCCATCGTCTGGCAGGACCGGCGCACGGCCAGCTATTGCGACAATCTCAAGCGGCAGGATCTGGAGCGCACCTTCACGAAGAAGACCGGCCTCCTTCTCGACCCCTATTTCTCCGGAACGAAGCTTTCCTGGATGCTTGCCAACGTGAAGGGTGCGCGGGCGAGAGCGGCGCGCGGCGACCTCTGCTTCGGCACGATCGACACCTTCCTTATCTGGAGGCTGACCGGCGGCAAGAGCTTCGTTACCGACGCGACGAATGCGTCGCGCACGCTGATGTTCAATATCGCGACGAATGAATGGGACGAGGATCTGCTCGACATCCTGCGCGTGCCGACCGCCATGCTTCCCAAGGTCAAGGATTGCGCCGATAATTTCGGCACTGTCGATCCGGAGCTTTTCGGCGCCGCTATCCCAATCCTCGGCGTTGCCGGCGACCAGCAGGCGGCAACGATCGGTCAGGCCTGTTTCCAGCCGGGCATGCTGAAATCGACCTACGGCACCGGCTGCTTCGCTCTCCTGAATACAGGCGGTGATATGGTCCGCTCGAGGAACCGTCTGCTGACCACCATTGCCTATCGCCTTGATGGTGAGACGACCTATGCGCTTGAGGGCTCGATCTTCATTGCAGGAGCGGCGGTTCAGTGGCTGCGCGATGGCCTCGGCATCATCGATAAAGCATCCGATACCAATGAGTTGGCAAAGACAGCGGATCCGACACAGGAGGTCTATCTCGTGCCGGCCTTCACCGGGCTTGGAGCGCCGCATTGGGATGCCAAGGCGCGCGGGGCGATCTACGGCTTGACGCGCAACAGCGGCCCGGCGGAGTTTTCGCGCGCCGCGCTGGAGGCCGTCTGCTATCAGACGCGCGACCTCCTGGAGGCCATGCAGAAAGACTGGAAGAACGGCACTGACGATACAGTCCTGCGCGTCGATGGCGGCATGGTTGCCTCCGACTGGACGATGCAGCGGCTTGCCGACCTCTTGGAAGCGCCTGTGGATTGCCCGGTGATCCTGGAGACGACGGCGCTCGGGGCTGCCTGGCTTGCCGGCAGCAGGGCCGGTGTGTGGCCGGATCGCGAGAAGTTCTCTTCGACGTGGAAGCGGGCGCGGCGCTTCGAACCATCAATGGACGAGAAAACCCGCGCCGCGAAGCTGCGCGGTTGGAAGAATGCTGTGAAGCGGACGTTGAGCGAGCTTTGATCGGTTAGCTCGCCGAACTCATGTGGGCGTACTGCTTGCGGTATTCTGCAGGCGTCACGCCGAGATGGCGGGCAAAGGCCCGGCGTAAGGTGTCGTCGTCGGCAAAGCCGCATTCGCTGGCCACTTGTTTCGGCGCGTGACCGCTTTCGAGCAATCGGCGGGCAGCGGCGATGCGGGTGGATTCCACCCAGGCCGCCGGCGTCATGCCGACTTCATCGCGGAAAAGGCGGGCGAAATGGCGGGGGCTGAGCTCCATCCGGCGGGCGAGTTCCGCCACGCTGTGATCGGCCGCCGGATTGGCGGCAATCCAGCGCTGTACCTCCTGCAGGGCCGATCGCCCGGCGGGGGCGGCTTCGCCCTTGCGGCTGAACTGCATCTGACCACCGGGGCGCTTGAAGAACATGACGAGCTGGGCAGCCGTTCGCATCGCCACCTCGCGGCCGAGATCCTCCTCGACGAGAGAGAGGGCGAGATCCAGTCCGGCCGTCACACCGGCCGCCGTCCGTAGCTCGCCGTCGGCCACGTGGATGGCGTCCTCTTCGACGGTCACGAAGGGGTAGGTCCCTCTCAGTCTCTCGGCAACGGCCCAATGGGTCGTGACCCGCCTGTGGTCGAGCAGGCCGGCGGCGGCAAGCAGGAAGGCGCCACTGCAGACGGAGCCATAGCGTCGGGCACTAGGTGCCGTCTTTCTGAGCCATGTCAGCAGTTTCGTGTCCGGCGCGGTCTCTGCTGCATTCGGACGACCGGCCACGAGCAGCGTATCCAGCGGTCCCATCTCGTTCCCGATCGTGTAATCGGCGACCAGCCGGACACCGGAGGAGGAGCGGATATGGCCGTGCGTGACTGAGATCACGATGGGGCGATAGGCCTCCCTGCCGCTCTGGAGATTGGCTTCGGCGAAAACGTCGAGCGGACCGGAGACATCCAGAAGCTGAACGCCGGGAACGGCAAGAATGGCGATGGTCTTCGGTTTCATCTGCTGGCCTCATGTCTGCAACGGAATGGTTTTGGCAGAAATTGCCTGGTTCCGTCGATTGATGACACATTTCGCCGCTTTTACTCTCCTTGACATCAACCATCAAGGAGAAAGACGATGACATTGACGATTGGTGGCATCAGCATTCCCGACAGCAAGCTGGCGCGAGACATTACCGAACTGGTTCGGGATATGGAATCGCCTCTGCTCTTTCACCATTCCAGCCGCGTCTATTACTTCGGTGCGCTCTCGGGCAAACGCCGCGGGCTGAATTTCGACCCCGAACTGCTTTATGCCGGCGCCATGTTCCACGACATGGGGCTGACGCATCAGCACAGTTCGGAACATGAGCGTTTCGAGGTCGACGGCGCCAATGCCGCCCGGGATTTCCTCAGGAGTTATGGCATCTCACAGGCCGATATCGATACGGTCTGGACAGCGATCGCGCTGCATACGACGCCCGGCATTCCGCAGCACATGCATCCGGTCGTGGTACTGGTGACGGCAGGCGTCGAGATGGATGTGCTCGGGATCGATTATCACGGATTCGGCGATGCCGACCGCGAGGCGGTGGTGCATGCCCATCCGCGCACGCCGCATTTCAAAGAGGATATCATCCAAACCTTCTACGACGGCATCAAACACAAGCCGGAAACGACCTTTGGCAATGTCAAGGCGGATGTGCTGGCCGACAAGGAGCCGCATTTCCACCGCGGCAATTTCTGTAGCGTGATTCGTAACTGTGCCTGGGTCGGCTAGATCCTAGTCGCCAAATTCCGAGACAGGCGGCTTTGGCGCCGCCTGCCTGATTTCCCTATTTTTTCAGCCAGGGCGTCGCCGTGCTCCAGAAGATCACGTTGGCACCGAGATAATCCTGGGCGAAGGCGGTGAATTCTTCCCTGGTGAAGGGCTTCTTGGTTGCAGGGTTCCTGTAGGTCAGCGTCGGCTCCTGCACGGCGAGGCCGACATAGGAAAGCTTGCCGTTGTATTTGTTGAAGAAGGGATAGGAGTTCTTCATCTGCGCCTTGCGGTTCGGCACGATGTCGGGACCGCCGAGGCCAACATTGTTCTTCTCGGCATAATCAAAGAGGCGGCTCATGTAATTATGGTCGTTCTCCCATTCGCAGGGCCAGAAGTTCACATATTGCACGACCAGTGACTTTTCGAAGACCCTGCGGGCGAAGGCGAGGTTTTCCATCTCGGCTGAGAAATAGGTGTCGCAGGAAAAGCCCTTCGGCTCGTTCTTGGGATCGAGATCGATCGATGTCTCCGGCAGATTGATGCCATAGACCTGGCCGTCGAACTTTTCAGCGAGTGCCTTCAGCAGCGCCTGGTAGCGGGCGCGCACCGCCGGATTCCACTGCTGGGCGACCCAGCCGGAGCCGACAGGCTTGTTTTCGCCGGGATTGTCGAACTGCGGCGTGAGGCCACCGTCATATTCCGGTTCGGTCAGCATATAGTCGGGAATGTTGCGGGCCTTGGGATTGAAGAAGCGATCCTGCACCTGGATGAACATCTTCTTGTTCAGGCCCTTGGCAATGGCGAAATCCTGCTCGATCGCGGAGAAGTCATATTGGCCCTTCGCCGGTTCCAGGCTTTTCCAGTTATAGACGACCTGGACGCCGCCGATATCCGGCCGGGCGAGCGTGGCCTTTGCGGCGGCAAGATTTCCAGAGCTCGTATAGAGGAAGTTTTCCGGGGCGGAGGCAGCATGGGCAGCCTGTATCGGCAGCACGAGGGCGGCAAGTGCGACGAGAAGTCTTTGAGATATGTTCATGGGGTTCTCGAATGGAATGGTGATGGAAAACGCCGACAGGTCTCCGGATCAAATTGGGCAACTCAACGGCGGCGATTGCGGAGCCAGTGCGCATAGTTAATCGGGATGCTTCAATCAGGTATGCCGGCCTTCCAGCCATAATTTTTTGATGCGGCCTGTCGGCCAAACGGTTACTCATTCGTCATTCGGAAAGAGGAGTGACCGATGCTTTATGCAATCCTTTGCTACGCCAATGAGGAAACCGTCTTCGCCTGGACCAAGGAGGAAGAGGCCACCGTCATGGAAAAGCTCTATGCCGCGATCGAGCCGCTTGCCGCGGCAGGCAAGCTAGGCCCGACCGGCCGGCTGATGCCGACGACGGCCGCCACGACCGTGCGCAAGGGCAAGGATGAGGCCTTCGTCGTCGACGGTCCATTTGCGGAAACGAAAGAGGCGCTTCTCGGCTTCTATACGGTTGATTTCGAAACGCTGGATGAGGCGATCGCCTTTTCCAAGGAGCTTTCGGCGGTCAATCCGGGTTCCACCTCTTACGAAATACGGCCGTTCTACACCTTCAGGCCGGGAGAGATCGCATCATGACAGACATTGCCTGGATCGACCTTGCGCTTGCCTCGGCCCGGCCGAAGGCGCTCGGCGCACTGTTGCGCTATTTCCGCAATCTCGACACTGCGGAGGAAGCGTTTCAGGAGGCGTGCCTGAGGGCGATCCGGACATGGCCGGAAAAGGGGCCGCCGCGTGATCCGACGGCCTGGCTGATCTTCGTCGGCCGCAACAGTGGCATCGACGCGGTGCGCAAGCGGGCGAAGATCCAGGCGCTGCCGGACGAGGACCAGATTTCGGACAAGGAGGATGCCGAAAGCGATATTGCAGAGCGGCTGGACGATTCCAATTATCGCGACGACATCCTGCGGCTGCTCTTCATCTGCTGTCATCCGGATCTGCCGGCGACCCAGCAGATTGCAATGGCGCTACGCATCGTCTCCGGCCTTTCGGTCTCGCAGATCGCCCGTGCCTTCCTCGTCTCGGAAACCGCCATGGAACAGCGTATTACGCGGGCCAAGGCGCGTGTGGCAAAGGCCGGCGTGCCGTTCGAAACGCCGAGCCCGCAGGAGAGGGCCGAGCGGCTGGCGATCGTCAGCACGATGATCTACCTGATCTTCAACGAGGGCTACAGCCAGGCCGATCCGGAACAGGAAACGGCCGCCTTCAGCGACGAGGCGATCCGCCTGGCGCGATTGATGCTGCACATCTTTCCTGCCGAGCCGGAACTGATGGGGCTGCTTTCCCTGATGCTCTTACAGATTTCCCGCCGGCAGGCGCGTTTCAGCGCCGAAGGCGAGATCGTGCTGCTCGAAGATCAGGACCGCTCTCTCTGGAACCAGCCTTTCATCAACGAGGCGGTGGTGCTGCTCGACAAGGCGCTGCGCCACCGCAGGCCGGGTCCCTATCAGCTGCAGGCGGCGATTGCCGCGGTCCATTCCCGCGCCAAACGCGCTGCGGATACCGATTGGGTGGAGATCGATCTGCTTTATCGGGCTCTCGAACGTGTCCAGCCTTCGCCCGTGGTGACGCTCAACCGCGCCGTCGCGGTGTCCAAGTTGAATGGTCCGCAGGAGGCGCTCAACCTGGTTGAGCAGCTTGGTGAGAAGCTCGACGGCTATTTCTATTACCATGGCCTGCGCGGCAATCTCTTGAAGCAGCTCGGCCAGATCGGCCAGGCACGCATCGCCTTCGACCGCGCAATCGCGCTTGCCCATTCGGCGGCTGAGGCTGCCCATATCCGTCGTGAGATCGACAAGATGCAGGAAGAGGCAGGACGGCAGAGCGCCAAGACCTGATTGCAGCTCAAGCTATCGGCACCTGTTCGATGCGACTATCAGCGCGCGCTCATCATGGGTATTCTGGCCGACAGGCGGTCATGCTGAAGAGATTTCAAACTATCGATTTTCTCGAAGATATCGTTCCAGAATTTCCGTTTGCTCTTCGCCCACCGCATCCTTATCTCCGGGCTGAATTCAACAGGATGCCGACGATGGAACTGGGCCTATATACATTCGCAGACGTCAATCCCAATCCTTCCCGCAGCAGGGGAGTGGAAGCGGCCGAGCGGATCAACCATCTGATCAAAGAGATCGAGCTTGCCGACCAGGTCGGGCTCGATGTCTTCGGGCTCGGCGAACATCACCGGCCTGATTATGTGGCCTCGGCGCCGGCGGTTGCGCTTGCTGCCGCTGCTGCAAAGACGAAGAACATTCGCCTCACCAGCGCGGTCACCGTCCTCTCCTCCGACGATCCGGTGCGGGTGTTCCAGCAGTTTGCGACGCTCGACCTGATTTCCAACGGCCGGGCCGAGATCATGGCGGGGCGGGGCTCCTTCATCGAATCCTTCCCGCTCTTCGGTTACAATCTCGAAGACTACGACCAGCTCTTCGAGGAAAAGCTCGATCTTCTTTTGGCTCTCTGTGACGACGAGGTCGTCAGCTGGAAGGGCGAGTTGCGCGCGCCGATCCAAGGACGCGGCGTCTATCCGCGGCCGCTGCAGGATCCGCTGCCGCTGTGGATCGCGGTCGGCGGCACGCCGCAGTCCGTGGCGCGTGCCGGTGCGCTCGGCCTGCCGGTGGCGCTTGCCATCATCGGCGGCGAATATCCGCGCTTTGCGCCACTCTTCGACCTCTATCGCGAAGCTGCCCGCCGGGCAGGGCAGGATGCGGCGAAGCTGAAGACCAGCATCAATGTGCACGGGTTCATCGCCGATACGACGGAGGCTGCTGCAGACCAGTTCTACGGTCCGCAGGCCGAAGTGATGAACCGCATCGGCCGCGAGCGCGGCTGGGGTCCGACGAGCCGAGCGCATTTCGACATGTCGCGCGGTCCGACCGGCAATCTCTTCCTTGGCGATCCGGAACTGGTGGCCGAGAAGATCATTGCTGCGCACAAGGTTTTCCGCAATGACCGTTTCCTTCTGCAAATGGCGATCGGGCAGATGCCTCACGACCAGATCATGCGGGGCATCGAACTCTACGGTACAAAAGTGGCGCCGATCGTGAGAAAGGCATTGACTGGGGCTGCCGAAGGCGCGAAAGCCACCGCTTGACGAAGAGCCTGTCGCTCTCGGCAACGCCGGAACGTGTCTATGGTTATCGAGAACGACGAAGAACTTTCCAAGCTCAAGGAGATCGGCCGCATCTGCGCCAACGCCATACAGGTGATGGCAGCGGCGATGGAGCCGGGTATGACGACGCTGGAGCTCGACCAGATCGGCCGCAAGGCGCTGGAAGATGCGGGTGCACGTTCGGCACCTGAATTCTGTTACCAGTTCCCGGGGGCGACTTGTATCAGTGTCAACGAGGAAATCGCCCACGGCATTCCCGGCCCGCGCGTCATTCGCGCCGGCGATCTCGTCAACATCGATGTTTCAGCGGAAAAGGACGGATTCTTTGCCGATACCGGCGCTTCCTTCGCTATGCCGCCGGTGAAATCGAAGATCGAGAAGCTCTGCCGGGATGGCAAGCGAGCGCTCTGGGTCGGTCTCAACCAAATCAAGGCGGGCGAGCCGCTGGCCAAGATCGGCAATGCCGTCGGTGCCTTCGCGCAGAAGAACCGCTATACGCTCGTCACCAATCTCGCCAGCCACGGCGTCGGCCGCTCGCTGCATGAGGAGCCGGCCGAGCTTTCCACCTGGCCTGATCCGTCCGAACGGCGCATGATGACCGAAGGCCTCGTCTTTACGGTCGAGCCCTTCCTCTCTCTTGGCGCCACTTGGGCGGAAGGCGGCGATGACGCCTGGACGCTTTATGCCGATCCCAAGGCCCCGACGGTGCAGTATGAACATACTGTCGTTGCAACCCGCAACGGGCCGATTATTTTGACATTGGCGGCTTGAGGGTCAAAACCCTCGCTGCTGGAGGTTTAGAGCCTTTCCTGGTTAGATTGATGCATTCTGTTGGCTCAAACGGAGTCGGATGGTCGACCGGTCGATCAGGCGGCCCGTTTCAGCCAACCCCGGTGGTTTGCTTGCAAACCAGCTAGGGCCGGGCATCTTTGCACCAGGATCAAAGGCGTTCGGCTCGGACGTACCTTGGGGTATGCCCTTCGCCAATCGCCTTTGCCCTGACACAAACCTGCTCCGGCAGAATCCTGCAATCTAACCAGGAAAGGCTCTAAATGGCTGTTGCCTTCACCAAGGAAGAAAGTGCCGAAACGGCTGCTGAAACGCTGCTGCCCGACCGTGCGATTTCGCCTCATCCCAATCTTGTGACGGAAGCCGGGCTGAAGGCATTGGAGCTGCAAGTGCAGCAGGCGCGCGAGGCCTATGACACCGCAAGCATGATCGAGGATGTCAACGAAAGACGGCGCCAGCAGGCAAATCCGTTGCGCGACCTGCGCTATTTCGTCGAACGCATCCGCACTGCCCAGCTCGTCCCTGATCCGACCTCGACGGAGGTCGTGGCCTTCGGAAGCACCGTCACGTTCAGCCGTGATGATGGACGGGTCCAGACCTATCGTATTGTTGGAGAGGATGAGGCCGATCCGAAGGCGGGATCGATCTCCTATGTCTCGCCGGTTGCCCGGATTCTTGTGGGTAAGGCCGTTGGCGATGTCGTCACCGTCGGTCAGCAGGAGCTTGAAATCATCGAGATCGCGTAGAGCGCCACATCGTCTTCAGACGCGGCGCTCTTTCAGTTGACCTTGAAATCAGGCGGCATGTGGCAGGCGTGCGATGACCTTGATTTCAAAATCGAAACCGGCCAGCCAGTTCACGCCAACTGCCGTCCAGTTCGGATAGGGCGCCTCGCCGATTTCCTTCATTCTGATGCCGGAGATTATCGGCCACTGCGCCTCGGGATCGGTGTGGAAGGTGGTGACGTCGACGACATCATCGAAAGTGGCGCCGGCGGCGTGGAGTACGGATTTCAGATTGTCGAAGGCGAGCTGGACCTGCTTTCCGAAATCGGGCTCGGGGGAGCCATCTTCACGGCTGCCGACCTGGCCAGAGACGAAGAGCAGGTCGCCGGAGCGGATCGCCGCCGAATAGCGGTTGATTTCGTAGAGGGCCTGACGGCCGGCGGGGAAAATCGCATCGCGTTTGGTCATTGTTTTCTCCTGTTTAGGCAAAAGGGTACCCGTCGCCGAACCTTCGTCCGTCGAATGAGGTAGCTGGGTGTGGGTACGAGTTAGCCGTTATTCGGAGTCGCAATTGATATACCCTCCGTATGTAGATATAATCAGACATACGGTGCGTATGTCAATACGCATACGAAGCGTATGTGTATTATGAGGAAGCAGATGGCCGCAAAGACCCGGGCGCAGATGATGGAGGAGACGAGGGCGAAGCTTATTCAGGCTGGCCGGAAAGCCTTCGCCATTAAAGGCTATGCAGCTGCGTCGATGGATGATCTGACCGCCGATGTCGGGTTGACGCGTGGGGCGCTCTACCACAATTTCGGTGACAAGAAGGGCTTGCTGCAGGCCGTAATCGATGAGATCGACGCCGAGATGGGGGAGCGGTTGCGCATCGCGCGTGACCGGGCCGAGACGGCCTGGCTCGGCCTTCTGGCGGAATATACTGCTTATATCGAAATGGCTTTGGAGCCAGAAATCCAGCGTATCATGCTGCTCGACGGGCCGGCGGTGCTTGGCGATCCCTCGCAGTGGCCCACCCAGAATGCCTGTCTTCAAACGACGACCCAGACGATTCAGGCGCTGATCGACGAAGGCACGGTCAAGCCCGTCGATGCCGAGGCTGCCGCTCGCCTGCTCAATGGAGCGTCGCTCAGTGCTGCGCTCTGGATTGCCGCGGCGGATGATCCGCACAGCCTTCTGAAAAAGGTTGTCGAGGCTTTCCGTGGTCTTGCGACCGGCCTGCTGAAGACCTGACATTGACGTGGCGGCGGTTCCCGTCGCCAGTCGTTCTGGCAATTTTAGTCCCGCTGCGAGTCGGCTTTGCCACCTTGCAGGATTTCCATGGCGGCGCGTTCCAGGATTCCGGAAATCCGCGCGGCTTCAACTGCCGACCAGGGATAGCGCATCCGCAGCGCCGAGCGCAGCAATTGACGGGCAGCGCGGACATTGCCGTCATCGCGACCAAAATCCTCGTCTTCCTCGTCGCGACGGTGCCGCCCGCCGCCTCCACCCTGGGCCTGCTCGGGGTCGAACATGCGATTGACGAAGGCCATGCCTTCGGCAATGCGCTCCAGCTTGGCAAGCGCCTGGTCGATCGTAGCGCGGTTATCGTCCACCTTTTGACGACCGGCCTCGGTGATCTTGTAGAGCTTCTTTGCCCCTTCGTTTTCCACTTCCGCCAGTCCGGTCTCTTCCAGATAGGTCAGGGCCGGATAGATGACGCCTGGGCTCGGCATGTAAAAGCCACCGGAACGCTCCTCCAACGTCTTGATCAACTCGTAGCCATGGCGCGGCCGCTCTTCCAGCAGTGCCAGAAGGATTACCTGCAATTCGCCCGCTGAAAACCTGCGGCCCATTCCCATACGCATCGCTTCACCGACGAAGCCACCTCGAAAACCTCTCATGCCACACTCCTTTTGTTTCGTTGTATCGCTCACTATGTCGTGAAACATATATCGTAAGATATGTCGTTCAAGAGGGGCGACGGAAAATCTGTTCGCGAAATTGAAGGATGCATCAGAATTACTCATTTGTGGCGAGCATGCTGCAGCGCGATAAACGGACCATGTTGGCTCCCAGTAACGACCGCCAGGTCAATCTCCTCACCACAGCGCTTGCAGGCGCCGTCGCCATGGCGGCGGCCATGGGCTTTGGGCGCTTTTCCTTCACCCCGATCCTGCCAGGCATGATGGTCGGCGTGCCGCTTTCTGCAGCCGACGCTGGTTTCATCGCCTCCGCCAATTTTGTCGGTTATCTCGTCGGTGCGGTTCTCGGCGCCTATGGTTGGGCGGCGGGGCGCGAGCGGCTGGTGGCGCTTCTTTCCTTGGCTGCGACGGCAATCCTGCTGGCTGCCATGGCGGCGACGGACTCGGTGATGCTCTTTGCCGTTATCCGCTTCCTGGCCGGTGTGGCGAGCGCCTTCACGCTGGTTTTCGCATCCGCAATCGTGCTGAGCCATGGGGCCGCTGCCGGCAATGACCACGTTCAGGCGGCGCATTTCGGCGGACCGGGAGCAGGGATCGCGATTTCTTCTGTCATGGTGTTCGCGCTTGGCTATGCCTTCGACGATGCGGCAGGCGGCTGGCGTGCGGACTGGATCGGCGGCGCGCTCTTCTGCATCGTGAGCCTCGTCATCGTTTGGGCATTGCTGCCGAAAGAGCCGGTGCGCAATGGGCAGGCGAAGGAGCCGCCTCTGGCTTGGAACCGCCCGATGGTGTTGCTGACGCTGTCTTATGGCCTTTTCGGTTTCGGCTACGTTATCACTGCAACCTTCCTGGTCGCCATCGCACGCATGAACGCGTCCGGGCCGATCGTTGAGTTTCTTTGCTGGTTCATTGCCGGGTTGACGGCGACGGTCGCGCTGTTCACGTGGAGGCCCTTTGTGCGCTCGCTCGGGATCGGCGGTGTCTATGTCGCGGCGCTCGTCATAGAGGCAATCGGCGTGCTCGCAACGGTGGAGCTGCCGCATTCAATGGCGCCATTGATCGGCGGTGCGCTGTTCGGCGCGACCTTTCTTGCCATCACCGCCTATGGATTGCAGATCGGCCGGCGGCTTTCACCTGAAAGCCCGCGCCGCATTCTGGCGATGATGACAGCCGCCTTCGGCATCGGTCAGATCATCGGCCCCATTGTTGCCGGCTGGATTGCGCAGGTGACGGGAAATTTCGTGCTGCCGACCATCATCGCCGCCATTGTGCTGGTTTTCTGCGCGCTTCTGGTCATGCCGGTGATGAAGAAAATCCCTTAAGTGGTTACAAGTGCGTAACAATGGGGGGAGCCCATTGCCGCTTTCTTTGAACTGCCTTAATTTCCGGGCAATCAGTGGTTCGCCACTCTTCCGTGACTCGAGTTCAGGAAAGCAAATTCCCCGTGTTTCACTCCTTCTTCCCCCAGCCAAAGGCGTTCTTTACTTCGCTCGTAGTCTGGACGCTGGCTGCAATTTTCGGCTGGTATTTCTTCGCCGCCGATCTCGGTGCTTCGCTTGGCTTTACGCCGGTTCCCGAGGAGCAGCAGCCGATTGATCTCTCGTTCTTCCTGCTACCCGAGAATCTCTGGTTTTACGGCTACTTCTTTTTTGCCACGCTGATCTTTTGCGGTTTCTGGCATTTGAAGGCGCTCAGCCATCCGTGGAAGATGTGGTCCATCTGGGGCTCGGCGCTCATCATTTTTGTGACCTATTTTGGAGTGCAGATCACAGTCGTCATCAACAACTGGCGCCGGCCTTTCGGGGATCTGCTCCAAAATGCGCTAACGAAGAAGCCGGGTATCACCGTCGAGAACTTCTACGATCTATTTCTGATCTTCGCGCAAATCGCTTTCCTCAGTATGTTCGTGTCGGTCCTGACTGACTTTTTCACCAGCCATTACATCTTCCGCTGGCGGACGGCGATGAACAATTTCTATATGGCGAATTGGGAAAAGCTCCGCCATATCGAAGGCGCATCCCAGCGTGTTCAGGAAGACACGATGCGCTTTTCCAGCACCCTGGAAGGTCTCGGCATCAACCTGATCAATTCGGTGATGACGCTCGTCGTCTTCCTGCCGATCATGCTGGCGCTATCACATTACGTGACGACGCTTCCGGTGCTCGGTGAAGTGCCGAACTCTCTCTTCTGGCTGGCGATCTTCTGGTCGGTCTTCGGCACAGTCCTACTTGCTGTCGCCGGCATCAAATTGCCCGGGCTGAATTTCAAGAATCAGCGTGTGGAGGCGGCCTACCGTAAGGAACTGGTCTATGGCGAGGATCATGCCGACCGAGCGCAGCCGCTAACGGTCCGGGAGCTATTCTCAAGGGTGAGAGCGAATTATTTCACGCTTTATTTTCACTATATGTATTTCAATATTGCCCGCTCGTTTTACCTGCAGGCGGACAATCTATTCGTCTATTTCTTTATGGCACCAACCCTCGTTGCCGGCGCTATCACCTACGGTATTTTCCAACAGATCGCGACTGCTTTCGGCCAGGTGAGCAATTCCTTCCAATATCTTGTCAACTCCTGGTCGACGATCATCGAACTGCTCTCCATCCACAAGCGCCTGAAGACCTTCGAGGCGGCGATCGACAATGAGCCGCTGCCGGATATCGATCGGCACTATCTGGAGCATGAGGTTGGTGTCGTACACGCCGACGGCTGATACGAAACATAAGGGCCATCATTGCGGTGGCCCTTTTATTTTGAGATTCAGTCGAGAACCGTCAGTTCGGGCGAGTGCGTACAGGCAGACGTTGTATATTCAATATTAAGAGGCGTCAGGGGCTTACAACCCTGATGCCTGTTCCAACTGGCCGCGTGCCTTGATCATCGGGATCGCTTCCGAATAGCTGACGCAGGCAACATCCGATCTGTGGCAGACGTCGCTGACCAGCCTATCGAGCGCGCGCCAATAGGCGCCACCGTTCATTTCCACGAAGTGGAAGCCGAGCTGTAGGGGAATGCGGCTGCCGGCATATTGCTTGTCGAACGCCTCTTTAAAGGCCGTATAGGCTCGCTCCTCGAAGGCGGCGCTATCGGCGGCATCTTCTTCGCCCTTGGAGTGTCGGACGAAGAGATTGTAATCCATGCCGATAACAGGCTTTTCGCCCGGGCCTTCGGGAATGAGCGGCAGACCGAAGCGGAGGACGCCTTCTTCCTCGACGGGCATGGCCGGCCCCTTGGTCACGAGGCTTGCGTCATAAGTGAAGCCGGCCTTCCTTTCGGCTGCGATCATGTCAGCACCGCCGCCGGTCGATAGGTAAGGGGCGCGAAAGCCCTTGATGCCGCGGTCTACGAGATCCTGCCAGCCGGCTGGTTCCTGAAGGCCGACGCTTTTCCAGGCGTTCTTCAGTGTGGACTTGAAGGTCGCGTATTCGGCCGACCAGTCGGCCTCGCTCCACTGTCGACCGTCGAAATGGCCGCAGGCATGGCTGGAAATATCGTGGCCCTCGAGATGGGCGTGCCAGATATTGCCGAGGCGCTCGCGGATTTCATCGTCGCTTTGTGCAAAGCCGACATTGGACCTTCCGCGTTTCTGATGCGGGGCCTGATAGTCCTTCTTCGCCTCTTGATTCATCAGGAAGGTGCAGGAGAGGAAATAGGTGAAATGCGCGCCGTTCTTTGCCGCCATTTCGCGGCTCTTCTGCCAGAGCGCATTATCGTGAGCGCCGTCGAAGGAGATGATGACGAGCTGTTCTGGCTTGTCGGCGGCGTCAGCCGCGATAGGAAAAATCAGCGAGAGGGCAAGGGAGGCGAAAAAAATAGAACGAAACATGGGCACCGCGACAATTTGCATTGCGGTTTTCCTGTTACAGAAATGCGGCGAAGCTGCGGTCTTACTGGCATTTTTTCCCGCCAGCCGGTAAGCCATGGCAAACGGCACGGAAGGGATCCGCAATGACATTGCTTATCATCGGCATCGTACTTTTCCTTGGGGTGCATCTCGTGCGGGTCGTAGCTCCGGACTTCCGCCGCTCGATGATCGCAAGCCTCGGCGAGAAGGGCTGGCGAGCCGGCTATTCGATCGCGAGTATCGCGACGCTCATCCTGTTGATCTATGGTTTCGGGCAGGCACGGCAGGTGACCGGCATGCTCTATTATCCGCCGGTTTGGATGGCGCATATCACGGTCGCGCTGATGCTGATCGCCATGATCTGTCTTGTCGCTTCGCTGCTGCCGGCGGGACATATCGCGACGAAGACCAAACATCCGATGGTGCTGTCGGTGAAGATTTGGGCGCTGGCGCATCTTCTCGCCAATGGCGAGACGTCGTCGGTCTTGCTGTTTGCGGCCTTTCTCGCCTGGGGCGTCATCATGCGCATTTCGCTCAAGCGGCGCCAGAAGCGTGGCGAGATCACCCTGCCAGTATTCGTTTCGGCCAGGTATGACCTCTATGCCGTCATCATCGGCGCGGTTGTCTGGGCGCTGATCATCTGGCGCGTTCACGAATGGCTGATCGGCGTTGCGCCATTGCCGATGCTCGCTTCGTGACGATTCTGCGATATCCCCCTTACAACCGCCGCAAAATGGAGTAGAAGGCCCGACAATGTGCGTTTTGCACTGTGTATGGGTAATCCCCGGCCGGAGACGAGAATGGCATTCAACGACGACAGCTTCATTCGTGAAGTCAATGAGGAACTGCGTTCCGACCAGATGAAGGGCGCTTGGCGCCGGTTCGGCCGCTACATCATTGCCGTTGCCATTCTCATCGTGCTCGGGACCATCGGCAAGGTCGCTTACGACTACTGGGACAACAATGCATCCTCCGGTGCCGGTGACCAGTTTCTGGCGGCAATGAAGCTGGCCGATGAGAACAAGACTGATGAGGCGCTGGCCGCGCTCGACAAGCTGGAGAAGGAAGGCCACGGCGCTTACCCGGTTCTGGCGCGCATGCGTGCAGCGACCGTACAGTCGCAAAAAGGCGACAATGCTGGCGCGATTGCTTCCTTCCAGAGCATCGCCAAGGACAAATCCGTTCCGGCTGCCGTGCAGGATGCCGCCAAGATGCGCGCTGGCTGGCTGCTGATCGAGAACGGCACCTATGAGCAGGTTTCCGCCGCCGTCGAGGAAATGGCGGTGCCGGGCAATGCCTTCCGCCATTCGGCACGCGAGGCTCTCGGTCTTGCTGCCTATAAGGCCGGAAACACGGCCCAGGCGCGGCAGTGGTTCCAGTCGATCGTCGACGATGTGGAGAGCCCGCGGGGTGTTGCCAATCGTGCCCATATGATGCTTGATCTCATCACCGCATCCGGCAAGGCGCCCGCCGCGCAGGGCTGAGTTAAGGGAAAAGAATGAGCTTTACGGTCGCCATCGTCGGTCGCCCGAATGTCGGCAAGTCGACACTTTTCAATCGGTTGGTTGGAAAGAAGCTTGCGCTTGTCGATGATACGCCGGGCGTGACCCGCGACCGCCGGCCAGGTGAAGCACGTCTTGTGGACCTGCGCTTCACGATCGTCGATACCGCGGGCCTGGAAGAGGCGACGGATGAGAGCCTGTCGGGCCGCATGCGCCAGCAGACGGAGGCGGCGATCGATGAGGCCGACCTGTCGCTCTTCATCGTTGATGCCAAGACCGGTCTGACGCCCGTCGATACCGCTCTCGGCGAGATGTTGCGCCGCCGCGGCAAACCCGTCGTGCTCGTCGCCAACAAGTCCGAGGCGCGTGGATCCGACAGCGGTTTCTATGATGCTTTCTCGCTTGGGCTCGGCGAACCCGTGCCGATTTCGGCCGAACACGGCCAGGGGATGCTCGATCTGCGCGATGCCATCGTAGCTGCAGTCGGCGAGGACATTGCCTTTCCGCCGAAGGAAGATGTCGCCGTCACCGATGTCGACCTGCCGCAGTCATCGGACGAAGGGGGAGAGGAAGACGAAGAGCCGGTCTATGACGACAGCAAGCCGCTGCGTGTCGCCATCGTCGGCCGCCCGAATGCTGGCAAGTCGACGCTCATCAACCGCTTCCTCGGCGAAGACCGGCTGCTGACGGGGCCGGAAGCCGGGATCACGCGCGATTCCATCTCGGTGGAATGGGAATGGCGCGGCCGCACGATCAAAATGTTCGATACGGCCGGCATGCGCCGCAAGGCCAAGGTGATCGAGAAGCTGGAGAAGCTCTCCGTCGCCGATGCGTTACGCGCCATTCGCTTTGCCGAAACCGTCGTTATCGTCTTCGATGCGACGATCCCCTTTGAAAAGCAGGACCTGCATATCGTCGACCTCGTGCTGCGCGAAGGTCGCGCGGCCGTTCTTGCTTTCAACAAGTGGGACATGATCGAGGATCGTCAGGCCGTGCTTGCCGACCTGCGCGAAAAGACCGACCGGTTGCTGCCGCAGGCGCGCGGCATCCGGGCCGTGCCGATTTCCGGACAGACCGGCTGGGGCCTTGATAAGCTCATGCAGTCGATCATCGATACGGATCGTGTCTGGAACAAGCGCATCTCGACCGCCAAGCTCAATCGCTGGCTGGAGCAGCAGCAGGTGCAGCATCCGCCGCCCGCCGTTTCCGGCCGCCGCATCAAGCTCAAATATATGACGCAGGTTAAGGCTCGCCCCCCGGCTTTCATGGTGTCCTGCACCCGCTCGGATGCCCTGCCGGAATCCTACACCCGCTACCTGATCAACGGGTTGCGTGCGGATTTCGATATGCCGAGCGTGCCGATCCGGATCCACTACCGGTCGCCGGACAACCCCTATGAGGGAAAGAAGAAGCGAACATAATCCGCTTCTGTCGCCTGCCGGGTTAACGCAACGGGTAATGTCGGGTCCGTTTCCCCGCGCGGCGACTTCGTAGCGCTACCGCGCGCCTGTCTCAACGAGCCACTACGTGCCGTCTCTCACGCCTGAAGGCTCAGTCCGTGGGCGAAAGCGGTCCGGCGCGTTCGCCGGGCTTTCTGCTTCTCGGAAGAGACTTGGTGGCGTATTGCCAGGCCTTCTTCCATTTCGGCGTGATGACGCCATTGGCGGCGCGGATATTGTTGATGAACTGCAGCGTCGCAGCTTCCCAGGAATATTGCATTGCAAGCTCGCGCGCCTTCTCCCGCGAACAGGAGAGGGCGGCAAGGCAGGCGGCCTGCAAATTGTCGTCGAGCGCGCCGACGAGGCTATCCTCGCCGATGATATCCAGTGGACCGGTGACCGGATAGGCTGCGACCGGAACGCCTGACGCAAGCGCTTCCAGAATGGTGTTGCCGAATGTATCCGTCAGTGACGGGAAGACGAAGACATCGGCCTGCGCATAGGTCTTGGCCAGGTCCTCACCGAATTTCACGCCAGTAAAATGCACGTCCGGATAGCGCTCTTCCAGCTCGGCGCGTGCCGGGCCGTCGCCGACCACCACCTTCGAACCGGGCAAGTCGAGATCGAGGAAAGCCGGCAGGTTCTTTTCCAGCGCCACGCGGCCGACTGTCATGAAGATCGGGCGGGGAAGGCCGAAGGGGTTTTCCTCAAGGGGCATCGGATGGAATTGCGTGGCATCGATGCCGCGGCTCCAAGGCATGAGATTCTTGATGCCCTTTGCAGAGAGCTCGCGGGCGAGGCTCGGCGTTGCCACCATGCAGCCTGCGCCGCCATTGTGGAACCAACGCACGAAGGCATAGAGCCAGCTTTCGGGGATCGGCAGCCGCGCAGAGACATATTCGGGAAAACGGGTATGGTAGCTGGTGGAGAAAGGCATGCGCTTCCTGAGGCACCAGCGGCGCGCCGTCAAACCCAGCGGACCTTCCGTCGCGATGTGGACGTAAGAGGGGTTATGCTTTTCGATCTCGCGCGCAACGCGGCTGTACCAGGCGATCGACAGGCGAATCTCAGGATAAGTAGGGCAGGGCACGCTGGCGAAGCGCTCCGGCGTTACCATCGAAACTTCGACGCCCATCTTGGCGAGTTCCCGATTGGTATTTTCGATCGAGCGGACGACGCCGTTGACCTGCGGATGCCAGGCGTCGGTCACGATCACCAGCCGCTCGGGCACGGCTCCGGCGGCTGCGGCACTGGCCCAGCTTTCGCCGCTATATGAATTTGACGGACGTTGCAGCATGCTTCCATTTCCATCAGCGTCGCATGGTTCTGGCAACGCACCACCCCTGGCGGGGTTCCGGAATGGCGATTCCCGCTTTCTTATTTTGGCGGAAGTGCATGATGGAAATATTACAGCCCTGTGCGAGTATTTACAGGACTTTACGGCCGCTGCGGCCGGGAATTGTGTCGGCAGGAAAAAGCCGGAAGGCGGGAGTGTCTTGAAAAGAAACGGCGCCGGCGGGGAGGCCGGCGCCGCTGTGAAACTTAGGCTGCGGCCGAAGCGAAACCAGAAGTCGGGACTTCCGAGATCGTCTTCAGAACCTGCGACGCGATCTTGTAGGGGTCGCCCTGAGAGTTCGGGCGGCGATCTTCGAGGTAGCCTCGATAGTCGTTCTTGATGAAGGAGTGCGGAACGCGGATCGAAGCACCACGGTCAGCGACGCCATAGGAGAACTTGTTCCACGGAGCCGTCTCGTGCTTGCCGGTCAGGCGCTTGTCGTTGTCGGGGCCGTAGACATTGATGTGGTCCATCAGGTTCTTTTCGAACTGGGCCATCAGCGCCTCGAAATAGGCCTTGCCGCCGACTTCGCGCATGTATTTGGTCGAGAAGTTGCAGTGCATGCCAGAGCCGTTCCAGTCGGTGTCTCCGAGCGGCTTGCAGTGATACTCGATATCGATGCCGTACTTTTCAGTCAGGCGCTGCAGCAGGTAGCGTGCCATCCAGATCTGGTCGGCGGCCTTCTTGGAGCCCTTGCCGAAAATCTGGAACTCCCACTGGCCTTTGGCCACTTCGGCATTGATGCCTTCGTGGTTGATGCCGGCTGCGAGGCAGAGATCGAGGTGCTCTTCAACGATTTCGCGGGCAATCGAGCCGACATTCGAATAGCCGACGCCGGTGTAGTATGGGCCCTGCGGAGCCGGGTAGCCGGACTCGGGGAAGCCGAGCGGGCGGCCGTTTTCGAAGAAGAAATATTCCTGTTCGAAGCCGAACCAGGCATCCTCGTCATCGAGAATGGTTGCACGAGAGTTGCTCGGGTGCGGTGTCACGCCATCGGGCATCATGACTTCGCACATGACGAGCACGCCGTTGGTGCGTGCCGGATCGGGGTAGATGGCAACCGGCTTCAGCACGCAGTCAGAGCTGCGGCCTTCGGCCTGCATCGTCGACGAACCATCGAAGCCCCAGAGCGGGAGCTGTTCGAGCGTCGGGAAACTATCAAATTCCTTGATCTGCGTCTTGCCACGCAGGTTCGGTACCGGGGTGTACCCATCGAGCCAAATATACTCGAGCTTATACTTTGTCATCGCGACTCTCTCTGCTGCGAACTTGAGCAAATCCTGAGGCAGAAGACGCAAGCGCGCGCCTTCCCGCCAGGGGATGTCTAATCTAAAGCACGTAGCGTGCCAGTTCGGGCTGCTGACATAAAAAATTTACGAATCACCGGATCGCAGCTGATTTTCGGGTGGCACCGATAGCTGGCGAAGCGGCGTGGCGTTGTGGCTATCCTGATTTGCAGCAGCCATTTTCGAAGCTGGAACCGGATCAAAACTCCGGCGTTAAGCCGGATCGATGAAGTTTTGAACACATCGGCACGCGCTTAATCAGGAAATGCTGCTTCGTAGGTTCATAATTGCGACATTGCCCTTATTTTGTGCAATTTGCGTAAACTATGTGCATTATGCTATTGTCGCGACCGTGAATGTTGATAGGCCGAGCAGAAGAAAGGCTATCTCATGGCAATCGGTTTCCATCGTGAATCCGCAACGATCTACAAGTTCCCCATCAAAGCTGCGCAAGGTCCGAACCGTTTCGAGCGCCTGCGCCTCATGGAGCGAGAGGCCGCCGATATGTGTGATGCTGCCTTCGACAGCTGCTGGTACCATGACGAAGCCGTACGCACAGAAGACAAGAAAACCAATTCCTGATCTCGCGATCTGACTTGAATGCCGCTGAGGCGGGGGCGGGCCTGCGCGTGTCCGCTCGACAAGCGACATGCGCAGGCTTCAACAAAAATGTCAGAGGCCGAGCTTTTCCTTCGGCACCAGTGCGCCATGCTCGCTGACCACGCGCGCGGCGATTTTAGCCCCGAAGCGGGCGGCTGCAGGAGCATCCCGATTTTCAAGATAATGAGCCAGGAAGGCGCCGTTGAAACTGTCGCCGGCGCTGGTGGTGTCAACGACGTTTTTGACCTTTTCCGCCGGCACATGCATTTGCTCGTTAGCAAAGCTCAGCGTTGCGCCTTCTGCGCCGTTCTTGACGACGACATGCGACGCCCCGAGCCCGCGATAGCGCGCGATGGTGGCTTCGATGGAAGCATCTCCGAAATGGGCGACCTCATCATCGAAGCTCGGCATGACGAGCGAAGAGGCACGCCCGCCTTCGCTGATCGTCGTGTGCATGATGTCGTAGCTCGACCAGAGGCGAGGACGGATATTCGGGTCGAAAACAACGAACTTGCCGACCGCCTTGGCACGGCGGATCTCTGCCAGCAGCGCATCCGCGTCATCATGGGAGAGGATGGCGAGCGTGATGCCGGAGAAATAGACGACGTCGGCACTTTCCACCGCCTCGCGCAGGCAGTCCGGGTCGGCAGCGAGGCTGCGGGCCGCCGAACTGTCGCGCCAGTAGCTGAAGGAGCGTTCGCCGTTTCGCAGATTGATCATATAGAGGCCAGGCGTCTTGCCCTTGATGCGCTGGATGAGGTCGGTGCCGATACCGGCATTGCCCATGAAGGCAACCATTTCGTCGGACATCGGATCATCCCCGAGCGCGGTGAAATAGTCGACCGACCAGGCGGGCGGCAGGCAGGCGCGGGCATACCATGCGGTGTTGAAAGTATCGCCGGCAAAGCCTTTGCGCAGCAGGCCTTCACCTGCCTGCGAGAGCTCCACCATGCATTCGCCGATCGACAGAAACCGTCCGCTCAAGCTTTCCTCCCGGAATTTTTCTGCTCTTGCGGATACGCGAAGAGGCGAGAGGAGACAAGTCAAGGAGAGTTGAAAGTCCATCGCCCCAGTTCCGGGGCGATGGGGAAATTCGGCTCAGGGCCTGTCCATATGATAGCAGGCGGCCGTCTGGCCGGGACGGACCAGTTCCGTCGGCGGCATTTCGGTGCGGCAGATATCCGTCGCCTTCCAGCAGCGCGGCGAGAAGACGCAGCCTTTCGGCGGATTCAGCGGCGAGGGCGGGTCGCCCTGCAGGCGAATTCGGGTGCGCAGGCGGGCGAGCTTCGGGTCCGGGATCGGAGCGGCCGAAAAGAGCGCCTGGGTGTACGGATGGGCCGGATGTTCGAAGACCGTGGCGCAATCGCCGGCCTCGACGACCTTGCCGAGATAAAGCACGAGCACGTCATCCGAGATCAGGCGCACGACGGAGAGGTCGTGGCTGATGAAGATCAGCGTCAGGCCGAACTCCTTGCGCAGCTTGCGAAGCAGCGTAATGACCTGGCCCTGGATCGACACGTCGAGCGCCGAGACCGGTTCGTCGCAGATAATAAGCTTCGGTCTCGTGACAACGGCGCGGGCAATACCGATACGCTGCGCCTGACCGCCCGAGAATTCGTGCGGATAGCGATTGATCATCTCCGGCACCAGGCCGACAGCGGCCATGATCTCACGTACGCGGTCGAGACGTTGGGCCTTAGTCAGCTTCGGTTCGAAGACGGTAAGCGGCTCGGCTATGATGTCGCCGACCGTCATGCGTGGATCGAGCGAGGCGATCGGATCCTGGAAGATGATCTGCATGTCGCGGCGTGCGGCACGCATTTCTTCATCCGACAGGTCGAGCAGATTGCGGCCCTGCCAGAGGATGCGCCCCTTTTGCGACTTCAGGAGGCGCAGGATGGAGCGGCCGAGCGTGGACTTGCCGCAGCCGGATTCGCCGACGATGCCGAGCGTGCGGCCTTCGGCAAGATCGAAGCTGACATTGTTGACGGCCGTCAGCATCACCGGCGGCTTGAAGAGAGATTTCGAAGGGATCTCGAACTGGGTTGTCAGGTTCTCGACCCTCAGAAGCGAGCGTTCAGCCATGGCTCAGCAACTCCTCGCGGCGGGGGAAGGGATGGAAGCAGGCGGCACAGTGGTTTGCCCCCTGCTGTTCGAGCTGCGGCGGGTGGTCGATGCAATCGTCCCGAACCTGCGAACAGCGCGGCGAGAAATTGCAGCCCTTCGGCAGGTGCTGCAGGTTCGGCGGGCGGCCGGGAATGACGACGAGATCATCGACGTCCTGATCCGGGCGCGGGATCGAAGCATGCAGCGCTGCCGTATAGGGGTGTGCCGGGTTTTCGAAGAGTTCGTCGACAGGGGCTTCTTCGACGATGCGGCCAGCATACATGACGGCCACTTTGTCAGCCAGGCCCGCCACAACCCCGAGGTCGTGGGTGATCATGATGAGCGCGGTGTTCATTTCCGCCGTCAGATCGTTGAAGAGATCAAGGATCTGCGCCTGGATCGTCACGTCGAGTGCGGTGGTCGGCTCGTCGGCGATCAGCAGCTTCGGCTTGGTGAGCAGCGCCATGGCGATCACGATGCGCTGGCGCATGCCGCCCGAAAGCTCATGCGGATAGAGGTTGAAACGGCGGGTCGGGTCAGGAATGCCGACACGTTTCAGCATGTCGAGTGCTTCGGCCGATGCCGCCTTGGCGGTAAAGCCACGGTGGATCTCGAGCTGTTCCGTCAGTTGCCGGGAAATCCGGAGCGACGGGTTGAGCGCCGTCATCGGATCTTGGAAGACCATGGCCATGTCCTTGCCGCGGACGTTGTCGAGCTCGCGCGGTTTCAGCGCCAGCACGTCCTTTCCTTCGAGCAAGGCCTGGCCGTTCGTTTTGCCGTTCTTGGCGAGCAGCCCCATGATACCGAGAAAGGTTTGGCTCTTACCGGAGCCGGATTCGCCGACGATGGCGATACGTTCGCCGCGGCGAACCGTCAGGTTCATGTTCGAGACGGCCTTCACCTGACCTTCGGGGGTCTCGAATGTGATCGAGTAGTCCTTCAGTTCGAGAAGGGTATCTTTTTGTTTTTCTTGGGACATCTATCGATCCTTCGGGTCGAACGCATCGCGCAGCCCGTCGCCGATGAACAGCAGGCTGAGGAGCAGGGCCACAAGGAAGCTTGCCGGGAAAATCAGCAGCCAGGGCATGCTTTCCATCGCGTCGGTGCCTTCAGCAATCAGAGTGCCGAGCGAGGTCAACGGCTCCTGCACGCCGAAGCCGAGGTAGGACAGGAAGCTCTCGGTGGCGATGATTTCCGGCACCGTCAGCGCTGCGAAAATGACGACGGGGCCGACGAGATTTGGGATAATGTGCTTGGTGATGATCTTGAAAGGCTTCTGACCCGAGGCGCGGGCGGCTTCCACGAATTCGCGGTGCTTCAGCGATAGGGTCTGGCCGCGGACGATGCGGGCCATGGTCAACCATTCAAGCGCGCCGATCGCTGCAAACAGAAGGTAGACGTTCCGGCCGAAGATCACCATCAGCAGGATGACGAAGAGGATGTAGGGAAGCGCATACATGATGTCGACGAAGCGCATCATGATCGCATCCAGCCGGCCACCGATATAGCCCGAGATCGCGCCGTAGAGCACACCGATGACGACGGACACGACCGTAGCCGTCAACGCCACGGCAAGCGAGACGCGCGTGCCGTAGAGAACACGGGCGAGAAGGTCACGACCGTTCGGATCGGTGCCGAAAAAATGTCCGGTGGCGAAAGAGGGCGGATCCTTGAAGGCGGCCCAGTCCGGATCTTCGTAGTTGAAGGGAATGAAGTTCGGGCCGAGGAAGGCGGCGAGGATCAGCAGCACCAGCACGCCGATCGATATGACCGCGGCCTTGTTGCGCGAGAGCCGGCGCAGTGCGTCTCTGGTCAACGAGCGGCCTTCCGGCGCAAGGCCCTCCGCTTCCAGCAGCTCGGCTGCGAGCAGCTCTCTTTTCGCGGGATTGAGGATCATCGGTTTCTCACTTTCGGGTCCAGCCAGGCATAGGCGATGTCGACCAGAAGGTTCAGGAACACGATCAGCACCATGTAGAAGATGACCGTGCCGAGAACCATGCCGTAATCGCGGTTCAGCGCCGCATTGACGAAATAGCGGCCGATGCCGGGCAATCCGAAGATGCTCTCGACAACCAGCGAGCCGGTGAGAAGGTAACTTGCCGCCGGTCCCAGATAAGAGACGACGGGCATCATCGCGGGCTTCAGCGCGTGGCGCATGACCGTCAGGCGCGGGCCGATGCCCTTGGCCTTGGCTGTGCGGATGAAGTTCTGGTTCATCACTTCGATCATCGAGCCGCGGGTGATGCGCGAAATGCGCCCGGCATGCGGCAGGGCCAGAACGACGATCGGCAGAACGAGATATTTGATTGAACCGTCACCCCAGCCGCCGACGGGGAACCACGCGAGGTGGATGCCGAAGATCAGTTGCATGATGGGTGCGATCAGGAAGTTCGGGAGAACGACGCCCACCAGAATGAGAGCGCCCAGAATATAGTCCGGCGCCTTGTTCTGATAGAGCGCCCCGAGACAGCCGACGGCGACGCCGACGATGATGGCGATCAGGAAGGCAGCCGTACCGATGGTGAAGGTGTAGGGCAGACCGATCGCGATCTGCTGAGCGACGGTGAAGTCCTCACTCGCGAAGGAGGGGCCGAGGTCGCCTCTCAGCAGGTCGCCGACATAGATCAGGTACTGCTGAATGAGCGGTTTATCCAGATTGTAGTGGATCGCGAGGTTTTTCAGGATCACCGGCGGCAATGGCCTTTCGCCATCGAAGGGGCCGCCGGGAGCAAGGCGCAAAACGAAAAAGCAAGCTGTGACGGCGATCCACAGGACGGGGATCGTCGACAGCAATCGACGGAGGGCGTATTTGATCATGGTCGTGGAGCGGCTCTTCCCGGACCGGCCGGGAAGAGCCTTTCATCCTTATTCCTTGATGGACAGCCAGCGCGTGCGATGGATGTCCTGAATATTGTCGACGAAGCCTTCGACCTTCGGCGAGACGACATTCTTTGAGACGTAGTAGTAAAGCGGAATGGCAGCGCTATCGTCGAGAGCCAACTGTTCGGCTTTCTTCAAAATTTCAGCGCGCTTGCCGATGTCTCTTTCGGCGTTTCCTTCTTTGACCAGCTTGTCGTAATCGGCATTGCTCCAGCGACCGTAATTCATCGATACGCCAGTTGTAAGCAGATTCAGGAAGTTATCCGGATCGTTGTAATCGGCGATCCAGCCGGCTCGACCGATTTCTACCTGACCGCGCTGCATTTCGTCGTAATGCACTTTAGTTTCGGCGTTATAGAGTTCAACTTCAACGCCGAGTGGCTTCCACATAGAGGCGATCGCAACCGCAACACGCTTGTGGTTATCGTTGGTGTTATAACGGAGCTGCGCCTTTAGCGGGTGGTCCGGGCCGAAACCGGCTTCCTTCAGCAGTTTCTTGGCTTCTTCGACTTTGTCCTTGTAAGAAAGATCCTTCCAGGAAACGTACGCTGGTTCGCCATAGTTTGCCGTGCCCGGCGGAACCCAAGAATAAGCTGGTGGTTCTTGCGTGCCGAGGATTTTCGGCCCGATTACTTCACGGTTGACCGCCATCGAAAGAGCCTGGCGCACGCGCTTGTCGTTGAAGGGCGGCTTCTGGGCGTTTACGACATAGTAATAGCTGGCAAGAAACGGAGACACGTGCGCCTGGCCCGGCAGGTTTTTCTTCATCCATTCATACTGGTCGGTTGGGAAGTCGGTCATGATGTCGAATTCGCCAGCGCGGTAGCGCTTGAGCGCGGCTTCCTGGTCTTCAAGCACGAAAAACTTCGCGCCGTCGATCTTCAGATCCTTGACGCCGTAATACTGATCGTTCTTGACGGTGGTGACGTGCGAGCCGGGAACCCACTCGACCGGCTTGTACGGACCGTT
The DNA here is from genome assembly GCF_014194105.1 of Rhizobium sp. BK529. Taxonomy (NCBI): domain Bacteria; kingdom Pseudomonadati; phylum Pseudomonadota; class Alphaproteobacteria; order Hyphomicrobiales; family Rhizobiaceae; genus Rhizobium; species Rhizobium sp. BK529. The sequence continues at coordinate 343,088 of NZ_JACIAU010000001.1, forward strand.
GGTGACGATGTTGCCAATCTTGACCCAGTCCTGACCCTTGGCCTCGACGACATGCTTCGGCAGCGGATATGCCGTGTAGTGCATCAGGGCGTTGATGAAATAGGGGGTCGGATTCTCGAGGGTGATCTCCAGCGTCTTGTCGTCGATCGCCTTGACGCCGAGCTCGTTCAGGTCGGTGATTTCGCCCTTGTTGATCTTCTCAGCGTTCTTGATGGTGAATTGCAGATAGGCGTAGTCGGCCGCATTCTTGGGGTCCACGAGGCGCTGGAAGGCGAAAACGAAGTCGCCTGCGGTTACCGGCTGGCCATCAGACCACTTGATGCCGTCGCGCAGCTTGAAAGTGTAGACCTTGCCGTCGGGGGAAATGGTCCAGCTTTCGGCCTGACCCGGAACCGGGTTGTCCTTTGCGTCTTCGGTGACGAGGCCTTCGAAGATGTCGCCGGCAATACGGTTTTCCCAGTCGCCGGAGAGTTTTTGCGGATCCAGCGAGGTGGGGTCGCCACCATTATGGATGTTTAGCGTGGCCGCTTGGGCCGAAAATGCGAGCAATGAGCCAACCATTGCGGACGCGAGAAATTTTTTCGTGAAAAAGGACATGGTGGGTCCACCTTTCTAGGCTTTTCGCCTTTTCTTAGTCATTTGTTCCCGGTTTGACCTGTTACGTGCAGGTCAACGGCACCTTAACGCAAAGGTTTGGCGTTGCAACCCCTAAACCAGTGGGTAGCATTCGGATGTGGACAAGCTTATAAACGGCTCCCTTTTGTCCGATCGCGACTGCGCGATCTTTGCTTGAGAATAGAGATTGCGCTGTTGTCTTTTGCTTCGTCGCCATTAGTCTGGCGTTCGAAATGAAGCGGGAGATGGCGGCAATGGCATTGCAGAGAGGTGGGAACGCGGATTGGTGGCGCGGTGCGGTGATCTATCAGGTTTATCCGCGCTCGTTTCAGGATACGAACGGCGATGGGCTCGGCGATCTCAGAGGTATAACCCGGCGTCTTTCCCATATTGCGAGCCTCGGCGTCGATGCGATCTGGCTTTCTCCCTTCTTCAAGTCGCCCATGGCCGACATGGGCTATGACGTCTCCGATTATTGCGACGTCGAGCCGATTTTCGGCACGCTCGACGATTTCGACGCGATGATGGCAGAGGCCCACAGGCTCGGCATCAAGGTCATCATCGATCAGGTGATTTCCCATACATCCGACCGGCATCCGTGGTTCGTGGAGAGCCGTTCCAGCCGTACGAACGAGAAGGCCGATTGGTATGTCTGGGCCGATCCGAAGCCGGACGGGACGGCGCCGAACAACTGGCTGTCGATCTTCGGCGGCCCCGGCTGGGAATGGGACGGCGTGCGCCGGCAATATTACCAGCACAACTTCCTGACCTCGCAGCCTGACCTGAACTTTCACAGCAAGGAGGTTCAGGACGCAGTTCTGCAGACCGTAAAATTCTGGCTCGACCGCGGCGTGGATGGATTCCGCCTGGACACGGTGAATTACTACTTTTGCGACAAGCTGCTTCGGGATAATCCGCCGCACGAGCCCGACCCGGATCAGGTCGGTCTCGATGCGCCCGACACCAATCCCTATGGCATGCAGAACCATCTTTATGACAAGACGCAGCCGGAGAACCTCGAATTCCTCAAGCGTTTCCGGGCTCTGCTCGATCAATACGAGGGGCGCACGACCGTCGGTGAAGTCGGTGATGGAGCGCGCTCACTGAAGACCGTTGCCGCCTATACGACCGGCGGCGACAAGCTGCATATGTGCTATACGTTCGATCTGCTCGGACCGGATTTCACCGCCGATCATATTCGCGGCTGTGTCGAGACCTTTCAGCGCATGGTGAAGGACGGCTGGGTCTGCTGGGCCTTCTCCAATCATGACGTCAATCGTCATGTCAGCCGCTTCGCCCTGACGGAAGAGGAACGTCCCGTGATCGCCAAGCTGGCGATTTCAGTGCTTGCGGCCTTGCGAGGATCGATCTGCCTCTATCAGGGCGAGGAATTGGGACTACCGGAGGCGGAACTCGCCTTCGAAGACCTGCGCGACCCCTATGGCATCCGCTTCTGGCCGGCCTTCAAGGGTCGTGACGGATGCCGCACGCCGATGCCGTGGGAGGCCGGCAAGGCGCATGCGGGGTTTACCAGCGCGGAGAAGAGCTGGCTGCCGGTGCCCTATGAACAGGCAGCGCTTGCCGTCGACACGCAGGAAAATAATGAGGGCTCGGTTCTGCACCATTATCGGCGCACACTTGAATTCCGGAAGAGCCAGCCCGTGCTGCTTGATGGCAGCATGGAGTTCGTCGGTGCGGACAAGAATCTCCTGTCTTTCGTCCGCGAAAAGGGTGACGAGAAGTTGCTTTTTGTCTTCAACCTGACCCGTGAGCCTGCGGAATTTGAGCTTCCTGCAGGCATGAAGTTGGGCGCTACGCTGGCGATGCCGGGGTTCCATGCTGTTGCCGGCGCTCATGCGGTGAAGCTCGGTGCGCTCGACGCTTTCTGTGCCCGCATCAGCTAAGCGGTCAGCCGATCAGCATAAAACGATCGACATCCACCATTCCCTTGTCCGAGATCTTCAAATGCGGGATCACGGGCAGGGGCAGGAAGGCGACCTGAAGGAAAGGTTCTTCCAATGTCGTGCCGAGGGCGTAGGCGGCCTTGCGCAGATGGTGCAGCGTGTCGCGTACCGTCTCGTAAGGTTCCAGGCTCATCAGGCCTGCGACGGGCAGGGCGATCTCGCCGGTGACCTTGCCGTCTTCGACCACCACGAAGCCTCCCTTGATCTCGCCGAGACGGTTGGCGGCGAGCGCCATGTCATCCTCGCTGACACCGACGACGCAGATATTGTGGCTGTCATGGCCGACTGTCGAGGCGATGGCGCCTTTCTTCAATCCAAAACCCTGAACGAAACCGTTGGCGTGATTGCCATTCTTGCCATGGCGCTCGATGACGGCGACCTTGATGATATCGTTGCCGAGGTCGACGGTCGTCTGGTTGCCGTTGGCTGGCAGGCGGTAGCGACGGTGCTCGGTGATGATCTTGCCGGGCATGACGCCGATGACCGAGGTTTCGCCCTCCGAGACGGGCACGCCGAAATGGGCCGCATTGACCGGCCGCGCTTTGACGCTGTCGAGGCCGACGGGCGACACGGGCTTTCGGGTGGCAAAAAGCGCATCGGTCACTTGGCGGCCGGCCGAGAAGACCATCTCTGCCCGGCAATTCTCCAGGCTGTCGATAATGACAAGATCGGCGCGCCAGCCGGGGGCAACGAGGCCGCGGTCACGCAGGCCGAAAGCGCGCGCGGCGGAGATCGAGGCAGCACGGTAGATCGCCACCGGTTCGACGCCTTTGGCGATTGCCGTGCGGATCATGTAGTCAAGATGGCCCTGCTCGGCGATATCAAGCGGATTGCGATCATCGGTGCACAGCGCGAGGTAGGGAGACAGACGCTCCGTGATGATGGGCATCAGGGCATGCAGGTCCTTCGAAACCGAGCCCTCGCGAACCAAGATATGCACGCCTTTGCGGATTTTCTCCAGTGCCTCAGCGGCGCTCGTGCATTCATGCTCAGTGCGGATGCCGGCAGAAAGATAGCCGTTGAGATCCTTGCCAGAGAGAAGCGGCGCGTGCCCGTCTATATGTCCGCCCTGGAAGGCGTCGAGTTTGGCCATGCAGACGGGATCCTTATGAATCACGCCGGGAAAATTCATGAATTCGGCAAGGCCGATAACTTTGGGGTGGTCGCGATAGGGCAGGAGGCTTTCGACCGGCAGGTCGGCGCCTGACGTTTCCAGATGCGTGGCCGGCACGCAGGAGGAAAGCTGGACGCGGATATCCATGACGGTTTCCAGCGCCGAAGCGAGGAAGAATTCGATGCCTTCCTTGCCGAGCACGTTGGCGATCTCATGGGGGTCGCAGATCGCGGTCGTCACGCCGTAAGGCAGGACACAGCGGTCGAATTCATGGGGCGTGACCAGCGAGGATTCGATGTGCAGGTGGGTATCGATGAAGCCTGGAACGACGATCTTCCCAGAAATATCGATCTCAGTCTCACCGTTGTAGGTGCCGTAGGTACCGACAACGCGGTCGCCGCCGATGGCGATGTCCGACTGAACGAGTTCGCCTGTCACCAGATCGAAGAACTGTCCGCCTTTCAACACGATATCGGCCGGAAGGCGACCCACGCCCTGATCGATGAGATGTTCGAGCTTGGCGGTCATAACTATCCTCGTGATGCAATCGATTCCGCGAGTTATAGCGCATCTGTTTCCGGATTCGATGCCCACAAACGAAACCGGGCGCCATGGCGCCCGATCCAGTGTTTCATTCGTTCCGCTTATTCGGCAGCGACGATCTTGCCGCCTTCCCACTTGTAGAGCGAGAAGCTCTGAGATGAGAGGTCGCCGGTTTCGCCGTAGGTGAGCTTGCCGATTGCGGTCGGGATCTCTTCGCCGCTCTTCAGGGCAGCCGCGACAGCTTCCGCGTCGTCGGCGCTGCCAGCCTTCTCGATTCCGGCCTTCAGCACTTCGACTGCGGCATAGGCGTTGAGCGTGAAAGCTTCGGCCGGGATCTTTTTGGCGGCGAGTGCGTCGGCAGCAACCTTGGAGTCCGGGCTCTTGGTAGCGTCGGAAGCGTTGGTGAACAGCGTGCCGGCTGCCGCATCCGTGCCGATCGTCCAGAATTCGGTGTTGGAGAGGCCGTCGCCGCCGATGATCTGAGCGTTGACCGAGAGGTCATGCAGCTGGCGGGCCAGCAGTCCACCTTCCGGGTGATAGCCGCCGAAATAGATGAGATCGACATTCTCGGCCTTGATGCGAGTCGTCAATGCGGAGAAATCCTTGTCGCCGGGCGTGATAGAGTCGTTGATGACTTCGGTGACGCCGCCGGCGTTCAGCGTTGCCTTGAAGGCATCGGCGAGGCCCTTACCATAAGCGCCCTTGTCGTTGATGATAGCGACGCGCTTATCCTTGAAATGTGCGAGAACGTATTTGGCGGCGACTTCAGCCTGCTGGTCGTCACGGCCGCAGGTGCGCAGAACGTTCGTCAGGCCGCGCTTGGTGAGGTCAGGCGCGGTGGCGGTCGGGGTGACCATCAGCACGCCGTTTTCCGCCAGAACGTCGGAAACCGGGATAGCAACGCCAGAGGTGACCGGACCGACGACGAAGTGAATACCTTCGCCGACAACCTTGTTTGCAGCGGAAACGCCCTGCTTCGGTTCGCCGGCGTCGTCGGCAAGTTCGAGGACGACCTTCTGACCGAGAATGCCGCCCTTCTTGTTGATTTCATCGACAGCGGTCTGCGCGCCGTTCTTTACCTGATGGCCATAGGCAGCCACCGGACCGGTCAGCGGAGCGATGAGGCCGATGGTTATATCCGCATGCGCAAGTGGCGCAAACACCAGAGAGGCGACAAGCGTCGCCGTCAGAGTCTTCAGGGTCATGTTCTGTCTCCTTGGGTGGGGTCGCCTTCGACCACCGGTTGCTTGCCACGCAGGCCGTTTCTTTGTCAGTGCTTCCTGCGGAAGCGTGCCAAGGACGAGGAAAAGCTGCGCGATCAATGAGCTTCGCGGCCATGTTTGGCTCGCGCAGCACATGGCAAGATTTCTAGAAATTTCGGTAAGGTTCCGCAAGATGATAACAAGATCGGTCATCTCTTTGCCAATTTTGAAAAGATTACGCCCGATTTTTTGATTTTTCAGTCCATTTGCCGCAATTTTCGGTCTGCGTGTGCGGCCACTCGCAGGCTTGCCATGGCCATATCAGGTAACCTCAGTCAACAGGTGACGTTTTTCCGATTGCGCGCTTTGAATCACGCTTCACTTGCAACCTTTGCAGAAAGCTGAAGCGAAACCTGCTTCGCCAAATCTATCGGCGGTGCATTTCGATCGCCGGCCTGGCCGATCGCAAGCCCGAATGCTCCCTCATCCCCAGTGGCCGAGGCGCCGAGATGAGGGAGATGCGCTATTGCTGAGAGAGGGCCTTTCGCAGGAAGTCAGTAATCAGGCCGGTAGCTTGGGCTGATTTGCCCCGTCTGCAGGAAATTTCTCACGACGGAGGCCGATAACGCCATCGAGGTCGCCGACATCAAAAGAAAGGGCGAGGCCGAAGCCTCGCCCTTGAATTCAGTCGGGATGATCGAGTTAGATATTGTTCTGCAGGATCGTGCGCAGCTTGCCGAAGAGCTCGTCGATGTGTTTCTTCTCGATGATCAGCGGTGGCGATAGCGCGATAATGTCGCCTGTTGTGCGGATCAGCAGGCCGCTTTCGTAAGCCTTAAGGAAGGCCGTAAAGGCGCGTTTGGTGGGTTCGCCGGCGATCGGGTCAAGCTCGATGGCGCCGATGAGACCTGTATTTCTGATGTCGATGACGTTGGGGCAATCCTTCAGCGAGTGCAGCGCATCGGCCCAGTAGTCGGAAAGCTCGCCTGCGCGGGTCAACAGGCCTTCTTCCTTGTAGGTGTCGAGCGTCGCAATCGCGGCAGCCGAAGCGATCGGGTTCCCGGAATAGGTATAGCCGTGGAAGAACTCGATCATATGCTCGGGGCCGTTCATGAAGGCATCATGGATTTCCGAGGTCACGAAGACGGCACCCATCGGGATGACGCCGTTGGTCAGGCCTTTGGCGGTGGTGATGATATCAGGCTTCACGTCGTAATATTGAGCAGCGAAAGGAGCGCCGAGGCGGCCGAAGCCGGTGATGACCTCGTCGAAGATCAGCAGGATGCCATGCTTGGTGCAGATCTCGCGCAGCTTCTGCAGATAGCCCTTCGGCGGAATGAGAACGCCGGTGGAGCCGGCGACTGGCTCGACGATGACGGCGGCGACCGTTGAGGCGTCATGCAGGGTGACGATGCGCTCGAGTTCGGTCGCGAGATCGCCGCCGTGCTCGGGTTCGCCGCGGGTGAAATTGTTCTTGCCGGGCAGGTGGGTGTGCGGCATGTGGTCGACGCCGGTCAGCAGCGTGCCGAACATCTTGCGGTTGGTGACGATGCCGCCGACGGAGATGCCGCCGAAATTGACGCCGTGATAGCCGCGCTCGCGGCCGATCAAGCGGAAGCGCGAGCCATTGCCTTTGACGCGGTGATAGGCAAGAGCGACCTTGAGAGCCGTCTCGACCGATTCAGAACCGGAATTGGTGTAGAGGACGTGGTTCATGCCCTCGGGTGCGATATCAACCAACCGGTTGGCAAGCTCGAAGGCCTTGGGGTGGCCGAGCTGGAAGGCTGGGGCGTAGTCGAGTTCGCCCGCCTGCTCACGGATCGCTTCGGTGATCTTCGGGCGGCAGTGTCCGGCATTGACGCACCAGAGGCCAGCCGTACCGTCCAGAACCTGACGCCCGTCATGGGTCTGGTAGTACATATCCTTCGCGCTCACGAAGAGGCGCGGTTCCTTCTTGAACTGGCGGTTCGCGGTAAAGGGCATCCAAAAGGCGCGAAGGTCGTTTGGCGTTGCATTCAGGCGGTTGGACATGCTGTTCTCCTGGCCGTTGGGGAGGCCGTTCCCGTTTTAGGCTTGGCGCCGATTATTTTTTACTGCCCGGTCAAATTATCAGCGCCCGGAAAAGCGTCAAGCCGCAGAAGCGTCGCCATCTGACGTTCCCGAATGCTTGATGCGTCATCAATCCTTCGCCCGACATGGCTACAAAGACCGATGGCCGCAATGGCCGAGGGGCATTTTTTCATTTCATTGAAATTCAACCGTTTTTACCGGAGGTAGTCATGACGGACCGCCAGAAGACCAGACCGCGTCCCAATCCGCGGCGTGCATTTGCGCCGAGCTACGGCACCATTCTCGAAGAAGGCGTTCGTCGCCGCACCGTTCTCAAGGGCTTCATCGCAGCCGTGGGGGCGGCTGCTTTTGCGCCAGCGCTCAAAGCAACGAAAGCAGAGGCTGCCGAGTCGACGCTCACTTTCCCCGAGCTAAAGCGCGTGCGCGACACCACCGATCACTGGCCCGAAGGTTACGAGCGCCAGATCCTTGTTCGCTGGGGTGACGCTCTCTTTGCCGACAGCCCGGAATTCGACGTCACCAAGCTCAACGGCAAGGCGGCCGAGCGCCAGTTCGGCTACAATAACGACTTCACGCAGTTCCTGCCGTTGCCCTGGGGCGAGAAGAGCTCTGATCACGGGCTGATGGTCGTCAGCCATGAATATGCGACGCCCTTCCTGATGTTCCCGGGTCTGACAGCGGAGGATTACCGCGAGAAGATGACGGAGGACCAGATCCGCGCGGTCATGGCCGCTGTCGGCGTGTCCGTCTTCGAGGTGCGCAAGGATGGCAACCAGTGGCAGGTGGTCAAGGACGGCAAATATAACCGCCGCATTCATATGAGCACGGAAATCGGCATTTCCGGCCCGGCTGCCGGTGACGATCGTCTCAAGACCAAGGCCGATCCGACCGGCACGGTCGTGTTCGGCACGATCTCGAACTGCAATGGCGGCATTACGCCCTGGGGCACGATGCTCTCGGGCGAAGAAGGCGCGATGGACGTTTTTGCCGGCGACTATACCAAACCGAACCAGGAACTGGTCGAACGCCAGGGCTGGGATGAAGATGAAAACGATATCTATTCCGTCAGCCGCGTCGAGCCGCGTTTCAAGTTCGAGGAGGAGCCGAATGAGTGGATGCGTTTCGACTGGGTGGTCGAAATCGATCCGTTCGATCCGACGGCAAAGCCGGTCAAGCGTACGTCGCTCGGCCGCATGACCCATGAAGGCGCGCAATGTTGCGTCGCTCCCGACGGGCGCGTCGTGGTCTTCATGGGCGATGATGACGATTTCGAATATATCTACCGCTTCGTCACCCGCGATCCGTGGAAACCCAATGATCGGGCGGCCAACAAGGATCTGCTCGACCACGGCACGCTATCGGTCGCCAAGTTCGAGAGCGATGGCACGATGCGCTGGATTCCCCTCGTTGCCGGCGAAGGCCCGCTGACGGCGGAGGCCGGTTTCAAGACGCAGGCCGATGTGGTTCTGGCGACCCGCGCTGCCGCGGACCTCGTCGGTGCTACACCGATGGATGGGCCGGAAGGCTTCATCCCGCATCTCGGCACCGGCAAGCTTTACGTCGCCATGACAGAGAATGAGGACCGCTTGCCGAAGGGCGAGGGTGACAAGGAGCGCGAACAGGTCAACGTCGCCAATCCGCGCGGTCCGAACCCCTACGGCCATCTGCTGGAGCTCGTGGCGCCCGGCAGTCCTGACAAGCCGGATTATGCGGCCGAAAGCTTCAAGTGGGATGTCTTCGTCCTCTGCGGCGATCCGGCAAAACCCGAAGACCAGGCGATGTTCCACCCGGCGACCACCTCGTCAGGCTGGTTCACTGATCCTGACAACCTCGCTGTGGATCCGGCAGGCCGTCTTTGGATAACGACCGACGGTCCGCCGCCGGAAGGCATCGCCGATTCCGTCTATGTCATGGATACGGAAGGTCCGGGCCGAGCCCTGCCGAAGCTCATCTATATCGCGCCAGTCGGTTCGGAGACCTGCTCTCCGACCTTTACCTCTGATGGTTCCAGCGTATTCCTCTCGGTTCAGCATCCGGGTGAATTGCGCATGGCCGACAATGAGGATGCGACCTCGATGGAAGATGCCGGCACCAGCTGGCCGGACTTCAAACCAGGCGTACCGGCCCGTCCGTCGCTCGTCGTGCTGACGCGCGGCAACAACGGCGTGGTGGGCAGCTAGGCCCGTCTTTCCTTGAACGTGTCGCGATCCTTCGGTTCGCTGTCACGCTTTAGGTCCTTGGTTCCGCATGTCGTGATCGAAACCACTGCGCCGTTTTTCGCGACATGCTTGAAGCAACAAGACCGGCAAATCTTGCGAATTGCCGGTCTGTCAGACTTCAGGTGCTGATTAGCGCAAGCGGCGTCCGCGGAGACGTCTCCTTCGGAACGCTGCTCAGGCTGACATCATATCAGCGCGAACATCAGGCAGCGGACCTGCTGCGGTTCTGGGTCACATAGATATCCTCGAGTGTTGCGAGGATTTTCATGACCGGTTCGGAGTTGCTGGAGTAGTAGATCGTCTGTGCATCACGACGGGTCTTGACCAACTTCTGAGCGCGCAATTTCGACAGATGCTGGGAGAGGGCCGACTGGCTCAAGCCGACCTGAGTGGCGAGAACGCCGACAGGCACTTCTCCCTTTACCAGGCTGGTGAGGATCAGCAAACGCTTGGGGTTGGCCATGGCCGATAATAAAGCTGCCGCCACATTGGTGTGCTCGGCCAAATCAGAGGTTTCCATATTTTTCTTCCTAATGCGAAACGTACATCATCCGTACAGGCACAGGCCGTCAGACGGTTCTTTGACTGACGGCGAAAACTAGCAATTGGGCTCGAAGATTGTATATACCTAAATTTAAGGTACCAGGTATGCTATTTTAGATATGTTTGAACAAATGTGATCTAAATCCTCAGCGGGTATGTCGAACTCGTAACGCAACAATAAGTCACCTGAAATCATATCAAAACCTTCAGAATCGACCCCACATATGCGCCAAGGGCCTGGTTCAGAGACCTTTAGCCTGGATATCAGCGCCGACATCAGATTTGGATGGCGCGCTACTAAATCTTGCACTGCTGCGTCAGCTTTTTCAGCGATGTCGTCGTTTGATTGGGAGTGAATCACCAGATCGCTGCCTTCCAAAATGTAGGCACGACCGAAGCCGCCATTAAGGCTGGCCGATTGCGGGATGAGGCGAAAGAAGCGGAAATCCGGAAAATCGATATAGAGTTTCGCCTTGGCGTGGCGGCCGAGAAAACGGGTGCGAATGCGTGTATGGAGGGGCGTGTCGCGGTCCACCAGTTCCGCACGGCATTGGGTCGTCAGGCGGGCATAGGCGAGCGGATCGCCCTTGCCTGGCTCGCCGGTCAGCAGCGACGCCCTGGCATCGGCGGCGATCGCTTTTGTGTGGGCCGAGAGCGCGGAAACCAGAATGACCGGCACGCCGTCAATGTCGGTGCCGAGAAGAACCCGGCTTGCGAAGGGAAAGCCGGTTTCAGGATCGAGAACGGCAAGGGCCGCGAAGCGGGCGGAGCGCAGGAGGGTGCGTGCCAGCTTGCGGGCTTCGTCGTCGGTTTCGCGCAAAGTGGATGACGGTTCTTTCATATCCGCTATGTTGCAAAGCGGAGTGAATGGATCAAGTCTAAAGCGCGCCGTCATCTCCAGGATGCAGGTGCCACGCTTCAGGTTCTTGTTCCGGCTGCCGTCACTGCAAAACCGCTGCACAGTTTTGCGGTGACGCGCCTTATTCCTTGCGCCTGTGCCGCGTCAGGCCGGTGACGACATCCTGCGCCGAGATGGTGCCGATGACCTGGCCATTGTCGACCACGCCGATGCTGCCGGGCTGCCGGGAGAGGGCATCGAGAATATCGACAAGCGATGTCGTGGGGCGTGCGGTGGCGCTAACCGACATGCCGATTGCCGCATCGCCGAGCCCGGGCTGCATGACGTCGCAGGCCGTCAGCATATTAATCGGGTTCATGTTCTGCACGAAATCGGCGACATACTGGTCGGCCGGGTTCTTGACGATTTCCTGCGGCGTTCCGCACTGAATGATCCGTCCGCCCTCCATGATAGCAATGCGATTTCCGATGCGGAATGCCTCGTCGAGATCGTGGCTGACGAAGAGGATGGTCTTCTTCAGCCGCCGCTGGAATTCCAGCAACTCGTCCTGCAGTCGCGTGCGGATCAACGGATCGAGCGCTGAGAACGGCTCATCCATCAGCAGGATCGGAGCACCGGTGGCGAATGCCCGGGCAAGGCCAACGCGCTGCTGCATGCCGCCGGAAAGTTCATTGACCTTGCGGTCCGCCCATTTGGTGAGGTTGACGAGTTCGAGCTGCTCTCCGACGCGGTTCTTGCGTTCCGCATCCTTCATGCCGGCGAGTTCGAGGCCGAAGCCGACATTTTCGGCGACGGTCCGCCATGGCAGGAGAGCGAACTGTTGGAACACCATGGAGACGGTATGCGTGCGCAGATCGCGCAGCGCCTTGGCATTGCATTTGTATGGGTTCACCGGCCCTGTTGCCGTCGAAACGGCGACGTCGCCGCGCACGACGGGTGCAAGTCCATTGACGGCGCGCAGAAGTGTCGACTTGCCGGAGCCAGAAAGCCCCATCAGCACGAGGATTTCGCCTTCCTGTATCGTCAGCGACGCGTTGGCCACACCGAGAACGAGGCCCGTTTCGGCGCTGATCTCATCGCGCGTGCGTCCCTTATCGACCATGGCGAGTCCGATTTCCGGCCGGTCGCCGAAGATGATGCTGACGTCGTTGAAACTGACCGCGGTCATGCGCCATCTCCTTCGCCTGCGGTGCGGAACATGCGGTCCAGAATGATTGCCAGGATGACGATACAGAAACCGGCCTCAAAACCCTTGGCGATGTTGACCGTGTTCAAGGCACGCACGACGGGTACGCCGAGACCGGGAGCGCCAACGAGCGCGGCGATGACAACCATCGAGAGGGAGAGCATGATGGTCTGTGTCAGGCCGGCCATGATCTGCGGCGTTGCAAAGGGCAGCTCGACCTTGCGAAGAACCTGCATCGGCGTCGCGCCAAAGGCGACGGCGGCCTCGACTAGGGAAGGGGGCGTCGAGATGATGCCGAGACGGGTGAGGCGGATAGGGGCAGGGATCGCGAAGATGACGGTTGCGATCAGGCCTGGCACCATGCCGAGGCCGAAAAGGATAAGGGCTGGAATCAGATAGACAAAGGTCGGGATGGTCTGCATGAGGTCAAGCACGGGTCGCATGGCCGCATAGATCCAGGCGCGACGGGCAGCTGCAATGCCGAGTGGAATGCCGATCACCATGCTGACGAAAGTTGCGGCGAGCACGAGCGCCAGCGTTTCTGTCGTCTCTTTCCAGTAGCCCTGGTTCATGATGAGCAGCAGCCCAAGACAGGTGAAGACCGCTACCGTTATCGATCGGCGCAGCCACCAGGCGACGAGGCTGATGATAAGGATGGCAATCAGCGGATTGGGCGTCTGCAATAGGAAAAGCAGGCCGTCGATGACGTGCGATAGCAGAGCGGAGAGTTGCTTGAAGAACCATTCGCCGTTCGTCGTCAGCCAATCAACTGATGATTTGGCCCAGGGGCCAATGGGAATTTTAGCGTCAGTGATCCAATTCACGAGGCGCGCCTGTCTTTTGAGAACGAAGATCGGGATGAAAATGAAAACGGGGCGGCAGGTCCGCCCCGTTCATCTCATCAGAGGCCGAGGCCGGACTTGATAGCCGCAAGGCCATCACCGCTGCCATCGCGCGTCTTGACGCCGGCAAGCCAGGGCTCGACCGCTGACGGATTAGCCTTCAGCCACTCACCCGCTGCCTTTTCCGGATCTTCACCGTCGTTCAGGATCTTGTTCATGATCTCATTCTCCATCTTCAGGGAGAACTTCAGGTTCTTGACCAGCGTCCCGACATTCGGGCATTCGCCGAGGTAACCGGCACGCACGTTGGTATAGACTTCAGCGCCGCCGAAGTTCGGTCCGAAGGTATCATCGCCGCCCGACAAATAGGTGATCTTGAAGTTGGTATTCATCGGATGCGGTTCCCAGCCGAGGAAGACGATAGGCTTGCCTTCCTTTTCGGCGCGGGCGACCTGCGCCAGCATGCCCTGCTCGGAGGATTCGACAAGTTCCATGTCCTTCATGCCGAAGGTGTTCTTGTCGATCATGTCGATGACGTGGCGGTTGCCGTCATTACCGGGCTCGATGCCGTAGATCTTGCCGTCGAGATCGCTCTTGTGAGCGGCGATATCCTTGAAGTCCTTGATGCCGAGTTCGGCGCCCTTGGCATTGGTCGCCAGGGTGTACTTGGCGCCGACGAGGTTCGGACCGTAGGACTCGACAGACTTGTCGTCGAGATAGGGCTGGATATCCCCCTTCTGGGACTGCATCCAATTGCCAAGGAAGACGTCGATGTCCTTGTTCTTCATCGACGTATAGGTGACCGGCAATGAGAGAACCTTGACGTCGGTTTCATAGCCGAGCTTCTTGAGGAGCAGGGAAGCGGTTGCAGTGGTGGAGGTGACGTCCGTCCAGCCGATGTCGGAAAGATGGACAGTGGAGCAGCTTTCGGGATCAGCGGAGAAGGCGACGGTCGCAACGGAGAGGGCAGCGACAGCAGTTGCGGTAACGAGTTTGAATGCGCTTGTTGTTTTCATTTTAGACTCCCAGTCTTACGTTCCCAAGCCAACCATCATTAGCCCAGTTTTACAAGCAATCTCGGCGCGTTTGCGGCGTTCCGGCCTATGTGATTGCGACGCACTCGCGTTTTTTGGGAATGCCTCGTTTTCAAGGCTTTTGGCGATTTTAACATCGGGATTTCCTGTGATTATCGATTCGCCGGGGCTTTTCTTTGCGTTCTCCAGCTTCCAAGAAGCCAGACAAGGAGAATCCGATGGCAAAACTCTATTTCAACTACTCGACGATGAATGCCGGCAAGTCGACGATGCTGCTGCAGGCCTCCTACAATTACCAGGAGCGCGGCATGCGCACGGTTCTCTTGATTGCGGCCTTCGACGACCGGGTCAGGAGCGGCGTTATCGGATCGCGTATCGGGCTTGAAGCGGAGGCCATCCCTTTCGAAAGCGACAGCGATCTCTATGGGCTGATCCGGCAACTCGGCGCTGAGGGGCAGCCGATCTCCTGCATTTTCGTCGACGAGGCGCATTTCATGACGCGCGATCACATCTGGCAACTGGCGCGTGTGGTCGACAGGCTCGGCATCCCCGTTATGGTCTACGGCTTGAGGACGGATTTCCAGGGAAAACTCTTCCCGGCCTCGCAGGAACTGCTCGCGATTGCCGATGAGATGCGCGAGGTGCGCACTATCTGCCATTGCGGACGCAAGGCGACGATGGTTGTCCGGCTCGATGCCGATGGCAAGGTGCTGCACGAGGGCGCGCAGATCGATGTCGGCGGGAATGAGAAATATGTTTCGCTGTGCCGTCGCCACTGGGACGATGCAATGAACGGCGAATGGATTGCCGAGCCGGTCTGAGCAGGTTGACGCCTGTTTTCTTTGCCGTGGCAAATGACTAATCTTGAAAACGGAGATTCCCTGGGAGTGCCCCGTGCGCAAGAGCCCACCCTTCGATAGCCAGTATACTGCTGCCCGAGACCTTGCAGAGGCGATGGGCGGCGAGGCCGCTTATTGCGCCTCCTGTATCTCGAGCTTCGACGGCGATGGGACGCGCTCATCCGACGAGACGTTCCTCGAGCAGAATACACGCTTCCAGGCCTTCCTCAACGACAGCGCTACGCTCGATGCGCTGCTTGCGGAACTCGTCTTTTCGCTCGACCGGTTGACATCGAAGGTTTCGGCCGATCTCGACAGTTTTCGCGGACTAACGCGACGCGAAAAGATAGCCGGGTGGTTCTCTCGACAGCGCATGTGGCGCATGCACAGCGCGCGGGTGCGCGAGGCGCCGGTCGTGGAGCAGCTGCTCGATCTGCTGACAAAATCCGATCTTCTGGCAATGCTGCTCGAAGGCCAGAGGCGGTCCCTTGTCGAGCGTCACAGGGGCGCGGAACTCAGCCTCGTCGACATTGTCGAGCATCGGCGGCGGCTGGTCGACAAGATCGACATTGCGCGAATGCGTATGAAGGAGCTCAACGCCAAGGCATTGAACGCACAGGGCCGTATCGGCGTCTATGGCAACAAGGCTCATTGGGAGCAGATGGAGACGGAGCGTCAGGCGCTGATCGCCGAAGCCGAGCGAATTTCCGTCGAGGAACATGCAATGCGCGACGAGAGCCAGCGGCGCGAACGCTTCATCGGCATGTTCCAGGCTTTCGTCGACAGGCTGAACAGCCGCATCGCCGGCTGCAACGTGCTCATCCGAAAGCTCTCGGTCGATACGGAGGAGCGGCTCATCATCTATCAGGCGCAGGTCGATACCGAGCGGCCGGGCACAAAGATGAGGATCAGACCGGAGCTTTTTCCGAACATCGCTCCCTCCATCGCTCTTTTCGAGAAGGGCATGCTGGTGCCCCAGGATCTGGTTCAGCGCAAAAGTCGTGCCGACCAGGAATTTGCCCGCAAATTCCCCGTTTATGCCGAGGAACGGTCCGATGCACCACTAATCGACGTGGTGCGCAAATCCCCCATGCTGGGGCTCGGATTCCTGCGTTCGCTGCGTTCCTGACAGGCGACGAGGGAGGCACTCCTGTATCGTCGTGTCTGGCTCACGCATCGTTTGGCCGAAATATCCTTGTCCGTTGTTGTACTTGGACGATCGAGCGCATATGTGGATGGAAAGAGATATCCCCGTTTCGCCGCCTGACAGGAGACGACGATGCTCGACCGGATTGCCGGTTTTTTCAAACTGATCGGCCGGACGATCAGCCGATGGGTTCGCCTTTTTGCCGCCTGGGCCTTTTGGCCGTTCCTGGCCGCGCACGGATGGTACACTCGGCGGACGTGGCTCATCCGGCTGCCGATCCTGGCGTTTTTCGCGCTCCTCGTCGTTCTCTACGGCTATTTCATATGGCAGACGCAGATCTGGTCAAATTTCAACACTAGTTTCGTCGATCAGTATCGTCTTTCTGATCGTAAGGTGCCGGCTGGGCAAGAAATTCCCGCGGCAGACGGGAGTGCTGCCAAGACCTGCCAGCGCTCGGCAATCGTCGATGTCGCGGCGGACCTGACGGATTTCAACGTCAACCAGAATGCCTGGATATCATCGATGGTGCTCTATAAGATGGGCTTCTTCGGGGTCGACTGGGATCACACGCCCTTCCTTGACAACAAGGCATCTTTCCAGCGCGGCATCAACCAGGCCGTCCGCCGCACATCGGTGGAGCTTGTCGATACGCTGGGGCGTGTGCGCGGCACGTCCGGCATCAACAACGATCTGCAGAATGCGCGGGGCAATCTGCAGTTCGACGAATATAGCTGGTATTTCGGCCTCAGTCCTTTCGGACCGAAGACGCCGACGCCAGCCTATTATCGTGCAGCGATCAACAGCCTGCGCAAGTTCAATACCGATCTGGCCGCCTGCAATGCGGTCTTCGACGGTCGCGCCGACAACCTTATCCAGTTTATCGACCGTATCGCCAACGATCTAGGCAGCACGTCCGACATGCTGGCTGAGCGCTCGGAAAACCACAATCGCGGCTGGTTCGACACGCGTGCCGACGATCGCTTCTGGTTCGCCTATGGCCAGCTCTACGCGTATTACGCGATTCTTTCGGCGGCCCAGTCGGACTTCTCTCAGGTTGTGTCGGAGCGAAACCTCGGAGCAATTTTTGCTAGTACGACACGGCAATTCCAGGCGGCACTTCGCGTCCAGCCGGCGATCATTTCCAACGGACGCGAGGATGGCTGGATCATGCCGAGCCATCTTGCGACGATGGGCTTCTATATATTGAGGGTACGTTCGAACCTCGTGGAAATCCGTGCCGTGCTCGACCGCTAGGTCCATGCGGCTTAAGCCGGAGAGCCGCCGTCCTCGAAGCCGACGATGCGCATCTTCTCGACGAATTCATAGGTGATGCCGACAATGCCGCCGCCGCTGAGATCGTCGCGGAACTGGCCGACGGTACGCACCATCTTGTAGCCGCCGAGCCTGTTGTCGACGCGATAGACGTAGTGGAAGCCGACCCTGTAAAGGCTTGCCTGCTCGAAAGTTTCGACGATCAGCAACCGGTCTTCTTCATGAATGCGCGACATGAGTTCGGTCAGATTGACCGGGCCTTCGCTGTAGGGAAGATCGAAAATCTGGTGGACGTCTTCGCTGGCGAAGAAATGCCCCGTCTCGAGGTTCATACGCCAGAAGCCGAAGAGGCGATAGGCGGCGAACATCGTCAGCGCTTCGGCATCGGTAATATCGATATGGGCTCGGGATTGCGGCCGATGCTCGGTGGCCGGCTGTTCGAAACGAAGAGGCACGGTTTCCCCCTAATTCGGGATGACGCGCTGATTCTCTTCTGATTCCTCAGCTGATCAGCTTCAATCGGATGGCTTTTGCTACCAACTGGGTGCGGTTGACGCAATCGAGTTTTTTAATTGCGTTGGTCATATAGGCATTTACCGTATGGTCCGAAAGCGCCAGGATCTGGCCGATCTCGATCGAGGTCTTGCCCTGCGCGGTCCAGCGCACAACCTCCAACTCACGCGCCGAAAGCGCATTATGTGCGCTTTCCTCGTTGCGCTTGACAGCGTTGTAGGTATCAAGGGCGTAGAGAACGATCATCGCGAGTTCGTTGATTTCGCTCTGGCCGAGGGGTGCGCGCTCGCCAGCGAACCAAAAGACGAGGCGTTGCCCATCGGCGGAATTGATCGGCATCGCGAGGCCGGCCATCATGCGGCGCTGGAGCATCAAATTTCTGATGTCGCCAGGAAAGGCTTGGGCATGGCCCGGATCGCTGAGGTGCCAGACCTGCGGTACGGCCGATTCCCTCATGCGGGCGGCAAAGGGACAGGCGCGCAACATGTGTCCGCGGTCGAAATCCCTGATGTAAGAAGCTGGAAGCAAGCTCTCTATGATCAGCGGCTTGAGCAGCAGATCTTCCGGAGAGGGCGCGTTCAGCAGAGTGACATATTCAAAACCGAAAGCCGCCGCCAGCCTGCCAAGCGCTTGCGCAAACAGGCCGCGCGTACGCGCCACCGCCAATTCGTTTGACAGCAAGGACTGCCTTTCAGAGGTAGTCATGTAAGACATTATATGCCCCCGCAAGTCTTCATGTTACCGCTATCAAATACATAAATCCGTATGCATGCTAGTGGTAATTGACTTAGCACACACTGATTAATTCATTTCGTGAAAAATTAACCAGGCGAAAAACGCGTTTAAGTTGGTCTTTGCTCTATACAGGTAGAAGGGCGGTGCCCTTTACCTCTTCCATGACTGCATAGGTGTGCGTTTCGCGTACGCCGGGGAGAGAAAGAATCACTTCAGAGAGGAATTGACGATAAGCTTCCATCCCCGCCATGCGCGCCTTCACCAGATAGTCGAAGCCTCCTGCGACCATGTGACATTCCATGACGTCGTCGCTGCGTTTTACTGCGGCAGCAAAGGCATCAAAAACGTCAGGTGTGGTGCGATCAAGTTTAACCTGTACGAAGACGAGAAGATTTCGACCGAGCTTTTCCGGTGAAAGAATTGCCATGTAGCCGGTGATATAACCATCCCGGGTCAGCCGTTTGACGCGTTCCGCCGTTGCCGTCGGCGACAGGTTGACGCGCTCGGCGAGCTCTATGTTCGAAAGCCGACCCTCCTTCTGCAATGCGCGGAGAATCTTGCGGTCGAGACGGTCAAGCTCTTTCATTTTTCGCGGCCTTTCACGCGGTCGGTAGGCAAAGATCATGCTGGCTGGCTTCAGTTTAGTGAAAAACGCCACGAATGAACAGCTATGTTGCCGAAATCACGGAGAACCCTTCATGTCGACCCAGATTTCCACGCCTTTTACTCCATTCAACGCTCCATTTGCCGGTGACGACGATCGTCTGCTGCATGGTTTTGCCGAGGGCCTTCGCTTTTCAGCCGCGCAGGATATGGCGATCGACAACCGTGCGAGTGGCATGATCGAGGCGATCCGAAACAATTCCGGATCGATCGGCGGCGTGGAAGATTTCCTGCGGGAATATGGCCTTTCGACCAAGGAAGGTTTGGCACTGATGGTGCTTGCCGAGGCGCTGTTGCGCGTGCCCGACGCGCTGACGCAGGACAAGCTGATTGAGGACAAGCTCAAGGAGGGCGGCTGGAGCGAGCATGAGGGAAAGGCCGACAGCTGGTTCGTTTCGGCCTCGGCCTGGGCGCTCGGCCTTTCGGCTCGTATCATCCGCCCCGGCGAAACGCCTGAAGGCGTGGTGCGCGGCCTGGTCAAACGCATGGGTCTGCCGACAGTGCGCAATGCAACCAAGCAGGCCATGCGTTTCCTCGGCCATCATTTCGTGCTCGGCGAGACGATCAAGGATGCGCTGAACCGCGCGGCCAAAAGCGAAGAGAAGGGCTATCGCCACTCCTTCGACATGCTGGGCGAGGGAGCGCGCACGGCTGAGGACGCCAAGCGTTATTGGCAGTCCTACGCGATGGCGATCGAAGCAATCGGCGGCTGGATGGCGAAGAACGGCAAGGCCAAGGAGCTGCCCGACCGCATGGGCATCTCGGTCAAGCTCTCGGCGCTGCATCCGCGCTATCTCGCCACCCATCGCGACCGGGTGATAAAGGAGCTCGTGCCCGATCTCCTGAAGCTTGCGCAGATGGCTAAGGCCCACCAGCTCAACTTTACCATCGATGCCGAAGAGGCGGATCGGCTGGAACTGTCGCTCGACGTGATCGCGGCCGTGTTTTCCGATCCGTCGCTCGCCGGCTGGGATGGTTTCGGTCTCGCGATCCAGGCCTATCAGAAACGCGCTGTCGCCGTGATTGACTATATCGACGGGCTATGTGCAAAGCACGGCCGCCGCATGATGGTGCGCCTTGTCAAGGGCGCCTACTGGGATACCGAGGTCAAGCGGGCGCAGGAGCGCGGGCTCGACGATTATCCGGTCTGGACACGCAAGCAGGCGACGGACCTTTCCTATCTCGCCTGTGCGCAGCACATGCTCGCCAAGCGGGCGCGTATCTTCCCGCAATTTGCCACCCATAATGCTCTGACGGTTTCCACCATCCTGGAACTTGCCGGCAATGACCGTTCCGGCTTCGAGTTCCAGCGCCTGCATGGCATGGGCGAGAGCCTCTACAATCACCTGCTGAATTCAAACGATCGCATCGCTTGCCGCATCTATGCGCCAGTTGGCGGCTATCGCGATCTGCTCGCCTATCTCGTGCGCCGGCTTCTCGAAAACGGTGCCAATTCTTCTTTCGTCGCCATGGCCGGCGACAAGAACGTGCCGATCAAGGCACTGCTGGAGCGTCCGGCAGACAAGCTGGAATTCGATGTCGGCGCCTGCGCGCGTAACAGTAAGATTCCGATGCCGCTGCATCTCTATGGTAAGCGCAAGAACAGCGCCGGGCTGGAATTCGGCCACCGCGCAACGCTTGAGAAGCTGATGGGCAATATCAGCAAGGGCCTCGCCGCCATTTCGGCCACACCGCTCATCCCCGGCGTCGCAGCCAGTGGTGCGGATGTGCCCGTCATCTCGCCCTCCGATCATTCAAAGACCGTCGGCTCTGTCCGCAACGCCACTACGGCGGATATCGACAAGGCCTTCGCTGTCGCAGGCAAGGGCTTCAAGAGCTGGTCGCGCCGCTCCGTCGAGGAGCGCGCATCGGCGCTGGAGCGCATGGCCGATCTTATGGAGGAAAACCGCGACAGGCTGCTGGTGCTTCTGGCCGCAGAAGCCGGCAAGACGCTCGATGATGGCGTTGCCGAAGTACGCGAAGCCGTGGATTTCTGCCGCTATTATGCCGGCGAGGCGCGACGTCTATTCGGCACGGTGACCAAGATGCCGGGGCCGACCGGCGAGGACAATCGCTACCTCTGGCGCGGGCGCGGCGTCTTTGCCTGCATCTCGCCCTGGAATTTCCCGCTGGCGATCTTCCTCGGACAGATTTCGGCAGCCCTTGTTTCCGGCAATGCGGTGTTGGCAAAGCCTGCGCCGCAGACGCCGCTGATCGCCTATGAGGCGGTCAAGCTGTTCCACAAGGCCGGCGTGCCGGAAGAGGCACTGCTTTTTGTCCCCGGCGGTCCGGATGTCGGCGCTGCGATCACGGCGCATGCAGCCCTTGCTGGCGTAGCCTTCACCGGTTCGACGAAGACGGCCTGGGCGATCAACCGGGCGCTTGCCGCCAAGGACGGGCCGATCGTGCCGCTGATTGCCGAAACCGGTGGCCTCAACGCCATGGTGGTCGATGCAACCGCGCTCGGCGAGCAGGTGGCCGACGACGTCGTCCTCTCGGCTTTCCGTTCCGCCGGCCAGCGCTGCTCGGCCCTCCGCCTGCTCTTCCTGCAGGAGGACGTCGCCGAACATATGACGCAGATGATCGAGGGCGCTGCGCGTGAGCTGCAGCTCGGCGATCCCGCACTCGAAACCACCGATGTCGGCCCGATCATCGACGAGAAGCAGAAGGCGATGCTGGAAGCCCATATCGCCGATATGCAGAAAACACAGAAGGTGCGCTATGCCGGCAAGGCGCCTGATGGCGGCAGCTTCTTCGCACCGCATATTATCGAACTCGACAAGCCCGCGGCTTTGACCAAGGAAGTCTTCGGGCCTGTCCTGCATATCGTCAAATGGAAGGCGAAGGAGCTGCCGAAGGTCCTGCAGGATATCCAAGCCTCCGGCTACGGCTTGACGCTCGGCGTCCACAGCCGCATCGAATCCACGATCCGCACCGTCACCGATGCGCTCGATACCGGCAATGTCTATGTGAACCGCAACATGATCGGCGCCGTCGTCGGCACCCAGCCTTTTGGTGGCTCGGGCCTGTCCGGAACCGGCTTCAAGGCTGGCGGCCCGGCCTATCTGCAGCGATTTGCACTTGAACAAGTGATCTCGGTAAACACCGCTGCCGCAGGCGGCAATGCCAGCCTGATCGCAATGGGGGAGTAAAGTAGGGTACGGCAGCAAGCGTCGATATCTCGCTTGCTGCCGCTTAATACAGTTGCTAAGCGTATCAATAGATACAACTGAGGCGATCTAATCGTGCGTTTTGCAATTTTCTCTTCGATCAAGTATCTGTTTTCTCGAATAATACTTGTCTTACTTCTTTCCAGCCTCCCAATCGGTGCTGCGCTTTCGCAGGCTGCGGAGAAAAAGCAGTCAGAACATCCAGCCATGAGCTTCATCATTGTGCGCAGTTCTGTTTGCAAGGAAGACTGTCCGGAATGGATCTCGGCCGAGGGACGCATTACTTCCGATACACCCGCCCAAATGAGAAAGATTCTCAAGAAGATCGGAAACAGGAAAATGCCGGTCGTATTCCGTTCGGAAGGCGGGGATGTGAACGCTGCCTATTCCATCGGACGAATGATCCGCAAGGCTGGGCTGGACACCGCTGTCGGTGGTACGAGGCTTGAGGGCTGCCCACCCGAGGATCTCCGTTGCATTGCTGGCATGGCGCGGAATGGCGCTTCAGCAGGATCTACGTATTCGTATGGAGCGTATTGCGTTTCTGCATGCCCGCTGGCTTTGGCGGGTGGTGCGACGCGGGTTTCGTCCCAATGGGCCTACATCGGCGTTCATCAGATAACCACCGTCTACAGCAAGATGCGCGTGTCCTATCGCATTGAATATAAGATGGTGAATGGGAAGAGGCAGGAAGTCTCTCGCAAGGAGATTGGCCGCAAGGTTACCGGGCAAAGCAGCTCCACCAAGCTAGGCAAAAAAGCTACCGCGACTCTGAAGGCCTATCTGAAAGAAATGGGAGTCAGCGACGACATCGTTGAGTTGATGATGAGTGCTGCACCCGACAGCATGGCGATGGTCGCGCCGACTGAAGCACTTCGGACGGGTCTGATCACGGATATGCTGGCTTACAACGAATGGCCGGGCATGCCGCTCTGCGCGCAGGACGCAGCGGCGGATGCCGTATGCTACCGCCATCCGGGGCCCAAAGCGGTTGTCGCTGAGGCGCCGATTAAGCCTGCGACCGTATTCTCAAGCTATCCTGCGCCTAAAACCCATCCGATGGACTTTCTCCTGATGTACAATGGCAATTGCCAGGAAGAGTGCACACAGTGGATCTCGGCGGATGGCGACATCATGCCAGATACACCGAGCCAGCTGGAAACGATCTTGAAGACGCTCGGCGACAGAAAATTGCCGATCGTCTTTCAGTCCTTTGGTGGCGACAAGGATGCAGCCTTCGCAATGGGGCGTATGATCCGAGCTGCAGGCCTCGATACGTCGATTGGTAGAACGCGCTTGCCGAATTGTCCGATGGAGGATCCGCGTTGCACGGCGAGCATGGCCAAAAGCGGGCCGACCGAGGGGGAAGTCTTTGCTGGTGGTGCGTACTGTTTTTCAAGCTGCACCCTTGCCTTCATGGGCGGAACGTCGCGGCTCGTGGGAAGGACATCCGCTCTTGGTCTCAGTCAGCCGGCGAGCAGGCTTACGGAGGCTGACCGCGAAAAATTCATCGCCTATTTCAGCGAGATGGGCGTTAGTCCAGAGGCCTTCGACACGATGATGATAACGCCGTCTTTCGGGAGAGGCGATATATATCCGCCTCAAGCGCTCAAGCTTGACATCATCGATGGCGTGATCCCCTACGATGAGGAGCCTGGCCTTCACTTCTGCGGACCGAACGCGAAGGAAAGCGTTCGGTGCCCCAGAGAATCCGAGGCGGTAATCGTTCCGGGTTCTGCTTCGGTTAACTGATACCGGATCTCCGAAAAGAGGCGCCGTCGCGACACGGCGCTTTGTTGCAACCCGTCCTTGCTAAATATTTCCGGCTTTATGCCGCTTTACTCCTTGTCCTTCAGGTCATTCTTTGAGGTCACGCTCATCAGCTTCTCAAGGAAGCCGAGCATGACCGCAGACACGACGAAGGCCAGATGCATGAAGGTCAGCCACATGATCTTGCCATCCTCATACTGATTGACGTTGAGGAAGACCTGCAGCAGGTGGATAGAGGAAATGGCGACGATGGAGGAGGCGACCTTGATTTTCAGGCTGCCGGAATCGAGCTTGCCGAGGAAAGAGACTTCGCCTTCCTTTTCAGCCTCGTCGAAGCGGCTGACGAAATTCTCATAGCCAGAGATCATCACCATGACGATGAGGCTTGCGACGAGTGCCGCATCGATGAGACCGAGCATGGCGAGGATCATTTCGGCCTCGCCGAGCTCAAACACGCTTCCTGCGACCTTCAGGAACTTGAAAGCGAAGGACACGGCGTAGACGGCGAGCGCCAGCACGAGGCCAACGTAGAAAACCACCAGCAACCAGCGGCTGGAAAGAATGATGCGCTCGACGAGGAGCTCGAGTGATTTCATGGTTGGCTCCGTAAAGCCCAGAATCGCTTGTTCCTAATAAGCAGCCGAACAAGCGGGCCGCAAGCGCAGCTCTATTCACAGTTTGGGCATATTTCGCTATCTCGTTGAATAAACGCCCGAGTCCGTCACGCGCTCAGAAAGCGGGGAACCTGATCCATGGCTGCCATTAAGTCCGATATCGAAATCGCGCGTGCGGCAACGAAGAAGCCGATCTTCGAGATCGGCGCCAAGCTCGGCATCCCGCCGGAGCAACTGGTTCCCTACGGTCACGACAAGGCCAAGGTCAGCGCCGAGTTCATTGCCGCACAGGAAGACAGGAAGGACGGCAAGCTGATCCTCGTCACCGCCATCAATCCGACGCCGGCGGGCGAGGGCAAGACGACGACCACGGTCGGCCTCGGCGACGGGCTGAACCGCATCGGCAAGAAGGCGATCGTCTGCATACGCGAAGCTTCGCTCGGTCCCTGCTTCGGGGTGAAAGGCGGGGCGGCGGGCGGCGGTTATGCGCAGGTCGTGCCGATGGAAGACATCAACCTGCATTTTACGGGCGATTTCCACGCGATCACCTCGGCACACAATTTGCTCGCGGCGATGATCGATAACCACATCTATTGGGGTAACGAACAGAATATCGATCTGCGCCGGATCACCTGGCGGCGGGTGATGGACATGAACGACCGGGCGTTGCGCAGCATGGTCTCCTCGCTCGGTGGCGTGTCCAACGGCTTTCCGCGGCAAAACGGCTTCGACATCACTGTGGCGTCCGAAGTCATGGCAATTCTCTGTCTGGCGAGCGATCTCAAGGATTTGGAGCGCCGGCTCGGTGACATTATTATCGGCTACCGCTTCGACAAGACGCCGGTCTATGCCCGCGACCTCAAGGCGGACGGCGCCATGGCCGTGCTCCTGAAGGATGCCATGCAGCCCAACCTCGTGCAGACGCTCGAAAACAATCCGGCCTTCGTACATGGCGGGCCTTTCGCCAACATCGCCCATGGCTGCAACTCGGTGATCGCGACGAAGACGGCGCTGAAGCTCGGCGAATATGTCGTGACGGAAGCGGGCTTCGGGGCCGATCTCGGGGCTGAGAAATTCTTCGACATCAAGTGCCGCAAGGCGGGATTGAAGCCGAGCGCTGCCGTGATTGTCGCGACAGTCCGGGCGCTGAAGATGAATGGCGGCGTGAAGAAGGACGATCTCGGCACGGAAAATGTGGGGGCGCTGCTTCGTGGCTGCTCCAACCTTGGCCGCCACATCGCCAATGTGCGCCGGTTCGGTGTGCCTGTTGTGGTTGCGATCAACCACTTCCTTTCGGATACGGATGCGGAAATCGCCGCTGTGAAGGAATTTGTCGCGCGCCACGGCGCAGAAGCCATTCTCTGCCGCCACTGGTCGGAGGGTTCGGCCGGCATCGAGGACCTCGCCTATAAAGTGGTGGAACTTGCCGAGTCCGGGCAGGCGAAGTTCGAGCCGCTCTATGGTGATGACCTGCCGCTTATCGAAAAGATCGAGATCGTCGCATCGAAGATCTATCACGCGGGCGAAGTGACGGCCGACAAGGCCGTGCGCGATCAGCTCGCGGCTTGGGAGGAGCAGGGCTACGGCAAACTGCCAGTCTGCATGGCGAAGACTCAATATTCGTTCTCGACAGATCCGAACCTGCGCGGCGCACCTGAGGGGCACGTGGTATCCGTGCGCGAAGTGCGCTTGTCGGCAGGTGCGGGCTTCGTCGTCGTTATCACCGGCGAGATCATGACCATGCCCGGTCTGCCGAAATCACCGTCGGCGGAACGAATTTTCCTGAATGACCAGGGCTACATTGAGGGGCTGTTCTGATCCTCAGTGGCGTTCGCGCTGTTGATGGCGAGATGACGCCGGCGTTTCCCGAAAACAACAAGCCCACGGCAGCCCAAAGCAGGCAGAAGATGATACAGGCTGCGATAGCCTTCATACGCTTTCGATCCTCGACCTCATCGTCCTGAGACTTTGATTTGGGGATCTGAGGAACCGATTCAAGCTGTTATCTCAAGTGCCTGAAATATTTAGTGGCAGTAGCGATAGCTGCCTTGCCTTTCGATCACGTCCATATGGAAATGAGTCTCATGGGCTGCGTCGCTCTCCGGATCGAGTACCGTCGTAAAATAAAGGCAGGCTGCCGCGCTCACAGTGCGCTGGAATGCGCCGGTCAGTGTGGAATCCTCACGGCGTGAGCGGATGGCGACATCCTCGCCCTTTTCGAAGCTGAAGCTTGCAATGTCAATCGCGTTGCCGCGGGCATGTTCGGAAATCTTGCCTGTTTCGGCGCTGTTGCGCAGGCGGCAGATGTAAGCGGAGGCCTGATTGATCGTGGTGATACCGCCGCTTTCCGGCAGGGCGACCGAGACTGCGGGAATGACGCTTCCCTTCATCCATCGCGCCAGCGCCAGTGCCGTCGGGCAGCGCAATGTTGCTTCAGGTTTCAGTTTGATGCCGGGCAGGGCCTCAGAGACAACGATCGGCTTGTCGATGCCGCAGCCGTTGCCACCATCGATACGGGATGTCTCTCTGAAGACGACGCCGAGGCCCTGCAATTCTCTAGTACATTCTGCATGGTCCGCATCGCTTTCGGGCTCGATGGTTAGGTGCTGTTCCTCAAGGGTCTGTTCGCCTGGTGTTGGTGGCTTCTGTTCTTCCGACGGAGCAGGAGGTAACTCGTCCTTTCCGCTTGGTGGGGCGGGAGGGATTTCGGCAGGTTTGGGCTGAGGCGCTGGAACTTCCGAAGCTGGCAGTGGTGTCTCCGGCTTCTGCTCGGGCGCTGCTTCCTGCGGAGACTTGGGAGCTTCTTTCGCTTGCGGCTTCTTTTCCGGTTCGGGGGCCGCGGGGGCCTCAACTGCTGTTTCTGGCTTTGCTTGCGGCACCGGGCCGTTTCGCGGCAGTCTTGCTCCGGGGAGCAGGGCGAGTGCGGCAAGAAGGACCGCCATCTTCCGAAATTCTCTCACATGTCTTTCCCGTCGTCGATCGCGCGGAGAGGAAACGCAAGAGCGGCGAATTCGTTGCAATTGCGCAACGTTTGCTGACTTCGTTAAAACTTGATGATCTTATTCAAGATAAATCGGCGCTATATATTGACAATAAAAGTCATGTTTTTTATGCGGCAAAAAGAAGGCGGCCGTTGGGGCCGTTCTACGTGCCTAGCCAGCCCCTCGTGCATCTGATGCCGACCAGCCAGCCCGGTTATTCATCACTCAAGGGTTGGTTTCATGGTTCTTGGACGTTGGCGTTCCGCGCTTTTGGTCTGCACAGCAGCCGCAATTACTTTTCCGCTTTCACATGCCTTCGCGCAGAGCGTCACACCCGCCGCGACCACGACGGATGAAAAGTCCACCGTGTTGGCGCCGATCGTCGTGAAAGGTTCTCGTGCTGTAAAGGATGCCGGCAGCGCAGCGGACAGCCCGATGGTCTCGGAGACGACTGCCGAACAGATCGATCAGAAGCAGATCACCAGTATCGAAGATCTCGGTCGCACTACCGAACCTGGCGTTTTCTTCAACGTCAACAATGAGAGCGTCAATATCCGTGGTCTCGAACAGAGCCGCGTGCTGACGACAATTGACGGTATTCCGATTCCTTATCTCGACGACGGCGCGCGCGGTGCCGAAGGCGGAAGCAACACCTTCAACTTTGATTCCCTTTCGACAGTTGACGTTTTGCGGGGAGGGGACTCCAGCCGAGCCGGTTCCGGTGCTCTCGGCGGCGCACTGCTTCTGCGGACGCTGGAGCCGGAAGATCTTATCGATCCGAATGCGACATGGGGCGGTATTTTCAAGTTTGGCTACGACAGTAAGGATCGCAGCTTCGGAGGTTCCGCCGCCGTCGCGAAACGCATCGACAATACTGCCATGTTGTTCCAGGGCGATTATCGGAAGGGCCACGAGTCTGAGAACAACGGTGACGTTGGCGGATACGGCGCGACGCGCACCGAGGAAAATCCGGAAGACTACCGTTCGAAAAATTTCCTCTTCAAGCTTCGTCAATATACGGATAGTGGCCATACTTTCGGGCTGACCGGCGAACATTATGACAAGGATCGCGACATCGATCTTATGACGGGGCAGGGGCTTACCGGCACCTATCGTCCAGGCAACCGCAATACGTTCAATGATGCCAAGCGCGACCGTGTATCGCTGGATTACAAATATGAAGCCACGGACGCGGATAGCCTGATCGATCGGGCAAATGCGGTGTTCTACTGGCAGGATGTTGTAAAAAACGCCGGCGATGACAGCATTCGCAGCACCTCGCCGATCGGTATCTTTAAACGTGACAACGAATTCGAGCAGCGGGCGATCGGCTTTGCCGGAAATGCCGAGAAGAGTTTCGAAGAAGGCGGTTTCAATCACAAAGTAACCGCCGGGCTGGATATTTCGTTCTCGACGGCAAGCCAGTATTCCTCTGGTGAGGACAATTGCGGGCCAGGACCGTTCGCGCCGTTCGCTGCGTGTAACTTCCTGCATACAAATCAATCCGATATGCCCGACGTCGACGGCAAGAGGGTTGGTTTCTTTATCGATGACAAGATCTCGGTCGATGACAGCCCCTTCTCGCTGACACCGGGTGTCCGTTTCGATTGGTATGATTACAGCCCGAAGCAGACGGCTGCTTATGAAGAGAACCCTGCCTATGATGGTCTGCCAGCTGGGCAGAGCGATAGCCAGCTCTCGCCGAAGCTGCGAGCATCCTTCGAGCCTCGCGAGGATGTCGAAATCTACGCGCAGTGGTCGATGGGCTTCCGTGCGCCTGATGTTCAGGAGCTCTATCTCGATTATGGCGCGCCGGGCAGTTACCTCAACCTTGGAAATCCGGATCTGAAGCCGGAAACCAGCCAAGGCATCGAAATCGGCGCGAATTTCGGTGATGACGACCTCGGTGGTCACCTCGGTCTGTTCTACAACAAGTATCGCGACTTCATCGATACCGAGTCTATCACGGACACGACCGGCACATATCCCCTCGGCATTACTTCGTACTTCAACCGTAACCATGTCCGTATTTACGGTATTGAAGCCAACGCGCATAAGACCTTCGACAATGGCTTCCATGTCTCGGCCGGTATCAGCTATATGAACGGCATCGATACAGACACCAACGAAGTCATTCGATCGGTTACACCCTTCAAGGCGATTGCCAGTGCCGGTTATGCCGCCGAAACCTGGGGTACCGATGTCACTTTCAACGCTTCGACCGGAGCGAAGGATGACGGCAACCCAAAGACGTTCGATGCGCCGGGATATGGCGTCGTTGATCTGACTGCATGGTGGGAGCCCGAACAGATCAAGGGCATGACGCTTCGAGCTGGTGTCTATAACGTCTTTGACAAAACTTACTACGAGGCGGTCAATACGCAGACGCTTGCAGTGCCGGCTGCACAGCCGACGGAATATTATTCCGATGCCGGGCGCACTTTTAAGGTCACATTGACCCAGCGTTTCTAATATTCCCAGGGCGGCGTTGGGCCGCCCTTTTTGCTGCGCGAATGGCCCCCTTGCGCTTGGCCTCATCTCAGGCTAACAATTTTGCCCATGAAGAAGTCCTTGAACATTGCAGTTTGGTGGTGGGCTCGCTGAGGCGGCCTCGACCAATCGTGTCCAAAGACGACGAACGAGCCGCCCGAAACTTCGAGGCGGCTTTTTTGTTTCAAAGGCCGCCTTCGTCCGGGCCCGATAACGGAGTGGAACTATGGTAACGATCCTGCGGGATGATGGTGCGGAAATCTACGAGACCAGGGGCGGCATCACCGTCACGAGGCAAAGGCGAGCCATTCCCTATGCCGATGCGGTTTCGTCCTATGTCGACAAGCTCGACGAGCGGCGGGGCGCCGTCTTTTCCTCGAATTACGAATATCCGGGTCGTTATACGCGTTGGGATACGGCCGTCGTTGATCCGCCGCTCGGTGTTTCCTCCTTCGGCCGCAATGTCTGGATCGAGGCCCATAACGAGCGCGGCGAGGTTATCCTCGGCTTTATCGCCGAGCGGCTGAAGACGGTTCGTGAGCTAGAGCTTGGCGCATCGAGCGCACGCCGGCTCGACCTTACGGTGAAGATGCCGGATCGCGTCTTTACCGAAGAAGAGCGCTCGAAAATGCCGACGGTCTTTACCGTCCTTCGCGCCATCACCGATCTTTTCCACTCGCAGGCCGATGCCAGCCTCGGTTTTTATGGCGCCTTCGGCTACGATCTCGCCTTCCAGTTCGATGCGATCAATTTGAAGCTGGAACGGCCTTCCGATCAGCGCGACATGGTTCTCTACCTGCCGGATGAAATCCTCGTCGTCGATAACTACGCCGCCAAAGCATGGATCGATCGGTACGATTTCGCCAAGGATGGCAAGACGACCGAAGGCAAGGCCGAGGATATTGCGGCAGAGCCCTTCGTGCGCACCAATGCCATCCCGCCCAAGAGCGATCATCGTCCGGGCGAATATGCTGAACTTGTCGTCAAGGCGAAGGAGAGCTTCCGCAAAGGCGATCTTTTCGAAGTCGTGCCCGGCCAGAAATTCATGGAGCGTTGCGAAAGCAAGCCATCCGACATTTCCAAGCGGCTGAAGGCGATCAATCCGTCTCCCTACTCCTTCTTCATTAACCTCGGAAACCAGGAATATCTGGTCGGTGCCTCGCCGGAAATGTTCGTGCGCGTGTCCGGCCGCCGCATCGAGACCTGCCCGATCTCGGGCACGATCAAGCGCGGCGACGATCCGATCGCCGACAGCGAGCAGATCCTGAAGCTCTTGAATTCCAAGAAAGACGAGTCCGAACTCACCATGTGCTCGGACGTCGATCGCAACGACAAGAGCCGCGTCTGTGAGCCGGGCTCGGTAAAGGTCATCGGCCGCAGGCAGATCGAGATGTACTCGCGCCTCATTCACACGGTCGATCATATCGAGGGCCGCCTGCGCGACGATATGGATGCGTTCGACGGCTTCCTCAGCCACGCCTGGGCCGTGACTGTAACGGGTGCGCCGAAGCTCTGGGCCATGCGTTTCATCGAATCGCATGAGAAGAGCCCGCGCGCATGGTATGGTGGTGCGATCGGCATGGTCGGCTTCAATGGCGATATGAATACCGGCCTGACGCTGCGCACCGTACGCATCAAGGATGGTATTGCGGAAGTGCGCGCCGGCGCGACGCTGCTCAATGATTCGATTCCCGAGGAAGAAGAAGCAGAAACCGAACTGAAGGCCTCCGCCATGCTTTCCGCAATTCGTGATGCCAGGACGGGCAATTCCGGCAAGACCCAGCGCGATGTTGCATCTGTTGGCAAGGGCGTCAACATCCTGCTGATCGACCACGAAGACAGCTTCGTGCATACGCTGGCGAATTACTTCCGCCAGACGGGCGCTACGGTTTCGACCGTGCGCACGCCGGTGCCGGAGGAGATTTTCGACCGGCTGAACCCGGATCTCGTCGTCCTCTCGCCTGGTCCCGGCAATCCCAAGGATTTCGACTGCAAGGCGACGATCAAGAAGGCCCGCGCCCGCAACCTGCCGATCTTCGGCGTCTGCCTTGGCCTGCAGGCTCTCGCCGAAGCCTATGGCGGCGAGCTTCGTCATCTGGCGCTGCCGATGCATGGCAAGCCATCGCGGATACGCGTGCTGGAGCCGGGTATCGTTTTCTCGGGGCTAGCCAAGGAAGTCACTGTCGGCCGCTATCACTCGATCTTTGCCGATCCTTCGACACTGCCTCGGGAGTTCATCATCACTGCGGAGAGCGAGGATGGCACCATCATGGGCATCGAGCATGCCAAGGAACCGATCGCGGCGGTACAGTTCCATCCGGAATCGATCATGACGCTTGGCGGCGATGCCGGCATGCGGATGATCGAGAATGTGGTTGCGCATCTTGCCCGCCGGGCAAAGACCAAGGCGGCCTGACACCAAAGGCATAGCCAATAAAAAACCCGCCGGAGACGGCGGGTTTTTTAGGTGCGTTAGGTTGTCGGCCTAGACCCGCCGCATGAGCCGGACAACGATGGACACGACGAACAGCACCAGGAAGATGAAGAACAGAACCTGGGCTATCGAAGCGGATGCGCCGGCAATGCCGCCAAATCCAAGTACGCCTGCAATCAGGGCTACGACGAGAAATACCAGAGCATAATACAGCATCGCGATCTCCTTCAGCGGTTGCTGGCAAGGATAACGGAAGCGTGAGCGCTTCGTTCCATTGTGGCTGCAACAATTGGATTTGCGTGCTGACGAACTCTCTTCAGCCGAACTGCAAATCGGTCTTGAAAGACCAGTCCCCATCGCGCGGCATGGGCGGTTCTGCTGCCGCCAGATAGGACCTCGCCGGTCCCGTCAGCACGAACCAGAGGCAGGCGCCGATCATGAAATAGGTAACGGGCGGATCGTCCGAACGGGTAATGAAGGGAAGGCAGATGGCGGTGAAGAGGATGGCGAGCCGGACGGCCCATTCGGCCTCGCGCTTCAGGAAAGCCTTGGTCCTGAGCCTTTTGTAGGCAACGACGTCGTAACTATCCGCGTCGCGGCCGTTAAACAGCGACCAGGCCGAGGGGAGGGCAAGCATGACGATACCGCCGTAGCACAGAAGGAGCGCCGAGCCAGCGAGGAAATGGCTGGCTGCGACGACCAGCAGACCGGTCACGACAATGTTCCAGATCGGCTCAAGACGCTCGGGCGACAGGCCGGTCCGGATATGCCAGGCCCGCAAGAAGCTGGCCGCACCGTCGAGCAACGGTTGGTCGATATAGCGATTGATCCAATGCATGTCTCACGCGGTCCCCAATTGACTGCCGAGCCGTCAACATCATGCAATTTCGTCGCTATCATGGCACAAAGCGAACCTGCGGCGTTTTAGCGGGTCTATGCGCGGCGCTTGACGACGCGCAGATTCATTTCCGATCGCAGCTTGAAGCCGAGATCCTCGTAAAGCGTGATGGCGGGCGTATTGGTGTAATAGGCGTGCAGGAAGACGGTGTCGCCTCTGGCGGAAATTTCTCCGGCAACGAAGCGGAAAAGAAGAGTGCCAAGGCCGCGCCCCTGAAAATCGGGGTGCGTGCAAAGGCCGCTGAGCTCTCCAAATCCGGGATGTCGCAGGCGCTGGCCGGCCATGGCGACGAGACGGCCGTCGATCTTCACGCCCCAGAAGGTTCCGAGCCTTTGGGCGCCAAGCGTAAAGGGGCCTGGCTTGGTCAGCGTCGCCAAAGCGAGCATCTCTTCCGCATCATCAGCGGTAAGTCGTTGTAGCCTGCTGTCGGAAATGCGCTCATAGGGCCGCTCGGCGATCATCTGCACCAGTTTGCCTTCGGACACGACCGTCAGGCCATCCGGAATGGTCACCGGGCCGGCTTCGACAATTGCCATGACCTCGTCATCTGCCGGCAGGTTTTCGAGTGCTTCGAGGCTTTCTCGGCCGTCGTCGGCTGCTGCGGCGAAAGGAACGATGGAGGGCGGATAGCGCATCGCGCGTTTACCCCCCTCGGCAAGATCTGCGTGTGTCGTCTGAAGTGCGTTCCAGACCGGTCGATCGAGAACATGGTTCATGGTGTTTTCTCCGGTACGGCGCCGGCGCGGCGCATCAGCGGTGCTTCGGCCAGCCCGTCTTCGATTGCGGCAAGCTGCTCAAGCAGTGGGCCGTCGAGATCCCGGCAGAGATCGGCGACGGCGGCTGCGATGCGTGGCCAGACCTTTTGTCTCGAATACTCAACCAGTTCCTGCCCTTTCGGTGTCAGCGAAACGACCCTGCGCCGCTGATCCTCGGGCGACGACTGCATGTCGAGAAAGCCGAGTTCCATGAGCTGGGAAGCAGTTCGAGTCGCGCCGGGCTGGGTGATACCCACGGCCTGCGCCAGCTCCCCGATAGTGAGAGGGCCGAGCCTGTAGATGGCACCCAGGAAGGGATATTGCGCGGCCTGAATGGAGACGCCCAGTTCCTCGATCACCTGTTGTGTGTCGGCTTGCAGGCGTTCGCCGATCCGGCGGAAGCGGCTACCAAGGCATAGGTAGCCAAGCGATTTCACGACATCCTCAACCAAAGCAGGCTCCTCCATATTTTCATAACATGTTATATAAATAGTTATGTAACTGACGTCAATCACGCGAGTCGATTTAGAAGGCACGCCATTACTTGGGAAGAACGTCCTTTGTTTTATTCCGCCAAGGCCTTTGACATTTTGAGGCTGATTGCCCATATCACCCGCATTGGCCGCCTGCGCGATTCCCGCGTGGGCGGTTTTGCGTTTCAATGGCTTAGATGCTGCAATTCATTCGCATCCGCAGGGGGATGACATGAGCGACGAGGGCAATCTCACGGTTCGGAAACTGGCGTTCTGGGGCATTCCCGTGTCACTCGGTGTGATGGGGCTGAAGATGGTCGCCTGGTGGGTGACGGGCTCCGTCGCGCTGCTTTCGGACGGGCTGGAATCCTTCGTCAATGTGGTGGCGGCTTTCATCGCCTTTTTCGTCATCCGCTATGCACAGAAGCCGGCCGACCACGACCATCCCTTCGGCCATCACAAGGCGGAATATCTGTCGGCCGTCACCGAAGGCGTGATGATCGTCGTCGCAGCCTTGCTCATCGTCGAGGCGGCAGTCGGCCAACTTGCCGATCCGCGTATGCTCGAAGCGCCGGTACTCGGTCTTGCGATCAACTTCGCTGCCGGTGTCGTCAATGCCGTCTGGGCGCAGCTTTTGATCCGTGCTGGGCGAAAGCATCGCTCTGCGGCATTGACGGCGGATGGACAGCACATCATGTCGGACGTGGTCACTTCCGTTGGCGTTCTCGTTGGCCTGCTCCTGGCGCTTGCGACGGGCTATGCAATCTTCGACCCTATTCTCGCCATTCTCGTTGCGCTCAACATCCTCTATCAGGGCTGGAAGGTCATCTCCCATTCGATCGGCGGGCTTATGGACCAGGCTGTCGAGCCGCAGGAGGAAGAGGCGATCAAGCAGGCGATCGCCACCCATGCGTCCGGCTCGATCGGCGTGCATGATCTGAAAACGCGGCGTGCCGGTTCAGTGACTTTCGTGGATTTCCATCTTGTCGTGCCGGCAAAGATGACGGTTCGCGAAGCGCATGATATTTGCGACCGCCTTGAAGATGCCATTCGAGCAGCGCATGCGGGCGCGACCATTGCCATTCATGTGGAGCCGGAGGGCGAAAAGGCCCATGGCATCCGCGTCAAAGTGATCAAGGAGACCTAATGCCGAAGACAGACGTTTCCAGCCTTTCGATGCTGGGCCAACACACCGAAACCGCCAAGAGTCCGGAAGAGGCGGTCCTGGAAAAGGTGCCTGCCAATCATGCGGGCACCGACTATGTCGTGCGCTTCACCGCACCGGAATTCACCTCGCTCTGCCCGATGACCGGGCAGCCGGATTTCGCCCATATCGTTATCGACTATATTCCGAACGAATGGCTGGTGGAATCGAAATCGCTGAAGCTCTTCCTGCATTCCTTCCGCAATCATGGCGCCTTCCACGAGGATTGCTCGATCTACATCGCCAAGCGCATCGTCGAGCTTCTCGAGCCGAAATGGCTGCGTATCGGCGCCTACTGGTATCCGCGCGGTGGCATTCCGATCGACGTCTTCTGGCAGACCGGCAAACCGCCGGAAGGTGTCTGGCTGCCGGACCAGGGTGTTGCCACCTATCGTGGACGTGGGTGAGCCGCGGTTGGGGTGAGCCGCGGTCGGGCCCAGCCCGAGCAATCGATCCAGTGAATCGATTGCAGCGGCGAACGGCCTGAGCCTAAAGCGAAGGGCCGGGCAAGGCCGCGGCGGTCTAAAACCTACAGTCGCCCACCTTCAAACATCCGTCGTATCGTTACCGGAATCGTCGAAAAAGTCGTCATTGTCGTCGGTGTAATCGGCCTGCTGGATATTGTCGTCATTATTGGTCCGGTCGTCGTCAGCCTGGCTGTTGTCGCCGTAGTAGTTGTTGATGACGGTTTCCTCGACAGGGCTGCCGGCATTGCCGAAGGGGTTGGCGCCGGCAAAGGGCGAGCCCCAGCCGAGCGACGACATGTGGTTGCCGAAAATGCCGGAAAGCGAGTTGGCGAGCAGCATGCCCCCCGCGACACCGGCTGCCGTGCCGAGGGCGCCGCGCAGGAAGCTGCCGCCGGCAGATGGCGCATAGGCCTGTTGCGTCCAGGGGCCGGTAGGCTGTTGCGGCATCTGGCGAGTGTTGTCGTATCCGCGCGGCTGTTCGTAGCTATCTCTCGGTGCGCTACCCCATGGGCCAGGTGCAGGGGCCGGCTGTTGTGTCTGCGTATTGCCGAAGATGGAGCTCAGGAAGCCGCCTTGTTCAGCCTGGCGGCGGTCGCCTCCGCCCGCTTCAAGCTGATGGACGCGCTCTTCAAGCTCCTTGATGTGGTTGGCGGCGGCTTCCAGACCCTTTTCCTGAACGATGACGGCCTGCGCCAGGTAGTAGGCGGCAGACGGCTGCGCACGGGTCGCTTCTGTTATCAGCGCCTCGGCTTCCGGATCGCGCGGTGTTGCGCCCGCAGTGCGGACGCGATCGAAGAGGGCAGTCAACAATTGGCGTTCTTCCGGTGACATGTCCTGTCTCCTTTAAAGTTCTGCGGCAAGACCGTGTAAGGGTGAGTTAGGAAGCAATTTGGGCATTTCAAAGCCTTGGCAGCTTACATTTCGTTTAGCTTAGGCCTCCTTCAGCCAGACACGCAGCGGGCCTAAAAGCTCGAAGCCCGTGCGCAGCGCCTCATCCAGGTCGTCGCCGCGTTCGTACCCGACGAGCGGTTCTCCCGGATAGAGTTCGGCCGCCTGGGCGATCATCCCGCGACGTATGGCTTCGACTCGCCCGCCCCCGGCGAACAGATTGGAATGGCCGACGACGCCGCCGTGGTGATTGAGGATGCCGCCGCCGACTGGCTGGTCATGTTCGAAGCCAAGCAGGAAAGCGATTTCCGGATTATGCAACAGCGGCTCGGTAAAGATCGTCTGCGTTACCGGCCCGTTCGCCTTTGCCCATTCCGCCTCCCATCGCGCAAGATCTGCGGCGTTCTCCATGCGCTTCCATGTAAACGGGGATGGCGTCAGGGTCGGCCTCCACATGCCGATCCATTCGGCTTCGAACAGCATTGTGAAACCGAGGGGCGCGAGATCGAGAGCCGAGTAGCTGTCCTTGACCGCCCAGTCGCGTTTCTCGCTGTTGATCACCGTGACGATCGCTTCCACAGCTTCGCCGTCCGTCTCCGTCAGCGTTATGACATCCGGATAGAAGGGCGGGGTGTCCCGGCGATGGAACCAGAGTGTTGACGTAAACTCCCCGGGCGAGCCCTGCGCCTTGCAGACGGCGTCGCACCAGAATGCATTGTTGCGGATGGCTGCGCGCAGCAGGAAGGAGGTCATTTTATGTGTCTCCCGGTCTTTTCAGAGGATGTTACGATATCGTGCGTTTGTCATAAGAATATCTTCACGGGTTCCGGCCTTCCTCTTTTTCTCGCATTGTTTTACGCATTGAGTCGCACTATGTGCGAGGAACCGCATTGGTCGTGAGAGAGGTTCGAATGAACGAAGAAGAAGAACAGGACGAAAAGACGAAGGAACTGCCGCTCGGCAAGGAAACGGAGGCGAACCTTTTCAAGTCGCGTTCGATCTTCATCTACGGGCCGATCACGCAGGAACTGGCGCAGAAGGTTTGCACCCAGCTTGTGGCGCTTGCTGCCGCCAATGATGAAGACATTCGCATTTATGTGAATTCGCCCGGCGGCCATGTCGAATCCGGCGATTCAATCCATGACATGATCAAGTTCATCAAGCCGAAGGTGTGGATGATCGGTACGGGCTGGGTCGCCTCGGCCGGCGCGCTCATCTATGCCGCAGCTCCGAAGGAGCGCCGTATCTGCCTGCCGAATACCCGCTTCCTGCTTCACCAACCGTCCGGTGGCACCCGCGGTATGGCTTCTGATATCGAGATCCAGGCGCGTGAGATCATCAAGATGAACGAGCGCCTCATCAAGATCTTCTCGAAGGCAACCGGCCAGGCGGAGGAAAAGATCGCCAAGGATATCGACCGCGATTACTGGCTCTCGGCAGAGGATGCCGTCGCCTACGGTCTCGTTTCCCGTATCGTGACCTCGCAGAGCGAAGTCTGATTCTTCGCCAAGGCTGCTGAATTCACGCCCCGTCTGCCGATTGCAGGCGGGGCGTTTCATGTCTTCTTGCGCGGCACATGAAATCTGTTGGCAATCTCTGCGGAAATTGTCACTCGGGAGAACATTTCCCACAGCAATTCGGCTTGCGCGCAATTCTCCTATGTTGCTCCA
Organism: Rhizobium sp. BK529; assembly: GCF_014194105.1. Classification (NCBI taxonomy): domain Bacteria; kingdom Pseudomonadati; phylum Pseudomonadota; class Alphaproteobacteria; order Hyphomicrobiales; family Rhizobiaceae; genus Rhizobium; species Rhizobium sp. BK529. The sequence goes on from NZ_JACIAU010000001.1 coordinate 382,262, forward strand.
TGCGCAGTCTTAGCAGCCGGGAGTCGCTCCATTGATCAAAGATTTTTCCGTGCAGAGTCTGTTCATGGGTCTGCTGACGGCTTTCGTGGGGTTCACCAGTTCCTTTGCTGTCGTGCTGCACGGACTGCAGGCGGTTGGTGCGACCGATGCGCAGGCTGCGTCGGGGCTGATGGCGCTGTCGATTTCCATGGGGCTTTGCGCCGTCGTACTCAGCGCCGTCACGCGCCTGCCGGTCAGCATCGCATGGTCGACTCCGGGAGCCGCCCTGCTTGCCAGCATCGGTGCGATCGACGGTGGTTTCAATGCGGCTGTCGGGGCCTTCATCCTTTGCGGTGTGCTGATCGTCATTGCCGGGCTGTTCAAGCCGCTTGGACGGGCCGTCGCCGCCATTCCTGCACCGCTCGCCAATGCCATGCTCTCGGGCGTGCTGCTCGGTCTTTGCTTTGCCCCGGTCAAGGCCGTGGCCTTCAATCCGCTGCTCGGCCTGCCGATCATTCTGACCTGGATCGTGGTCGGCGCCTTCAAGCGGCTGTGGGCGGTGCCGGCTGCGCTGGCGGCCTTCGCACTGGTCCTCGCCTTCGGCGTCGATATTCCCGCGGGCGCCTCGGCCTCGATCGGACAATCGCTGGTCCCTGTTATCGGCATCGTCCATCCGGTTTTCAATCTCGCTGGTTTTGTGTCCATCGCCCTGCCGCTCTTCATCGTGACGATGGCCTCGCAGAATATTCCCGGCATCGCTGTGCTGAAGGTCAACCACTATGATCCGAAGCCGGGGCCGCTCTTTGCCGTTACAGGCGTTTTCTCGCTGCTCGCCGCGCCGTTTGGCGGACATGCAGTCAATCTGGCGGCAATCACGGCGGCAATGTGCGCCGGGCAGGACGCGCATCCAGATCCCTCACGGCGCTATTGGGCGGCCCTGATCTCGGGTATCGGTTATGTCGTTCTCGGTCTGCTGGCTGGGGCAGTGACTGCCTTTGTGGCATTGGCGCCGCCGATCCTGATTGAGGCCGTGGCCGGTCTGGCGCTTGTCGGCGCTTTCTCGGGTTCCGCCATGGCTGCCTTTCAGGCGCCGGAGTCGCGCGAAGCAGCGGCGATCACCTTCCTCGTCACAGCATCTGGCGTTTCCTTCGGCGGTATTTCGGGTGCCTTCTGGGGGTTGATCGCCGGCGGTCTGATGCTCGTTCTGTCGCGAATTGTGCAGGCGAGGAAAAAGTAGGCGAGGGGTTGCCGGAATTTCCGGCGGAGGCTATAAGCGCGGTCATGAAGAGCACAAGCGCACGGATTTCCGAGACGATTGCACGCGGCCGCACGGCCCTGCGTGACAATACGCGTGCCCTGACCTCGCTTCTTCTCCTCGGCCTTACGCGCGGTTGCCGGGTCCTTTGAGGAGCGCCCGGCGGCCGAAAGCCCGCCCGGCCATCGCTCCTCGCGACTCACATTCAAAATTGACCAAACGACCGATCAAAGGTCCGCATTTGCTGTCGCCAAGCCAGATATGATCGGCTAAGACGCGGGGCAAATGCCGGGACGAGGAGACAAGACAATGGACACGACCAACAGCCGATCCTCCGCAGGCGCCAAGGGCATGCCCGACGCCGCCGTCAAATACCGGCCCTATCCGCAGGTCAACATTCCCGACCGCACCTGGCCGACCAAGACCATCACCAAGGCGCCGATCTGGTGCTCCGTCGATCTGCGCGACGGCAATCAGGCGCTCGTCGATCCGATGGGCCATGATCGTAAGGCGCGCATGTTCCACTTGCTGCTGGAAATGGGCTTCAAGGAAATCGAGATCGGTTTCCCGTCTGCCTCGCAGACCGACTTCGATTTTGCCCGCTGGTGCGTGGAAGAGGGCAATGTGCCTGACGACGTCTCGCTGCAGGTGCTGGTACAGTGCCGGCCCGAGCTGATCACGCGTACCTTCGAGGCGCTGGAAGGCGCCAACCGGCCGATCGTACACTTCTACAATTCCACCAGCGAGCTGCAGCGTCGCGTGGTGTTCGCCAAGGATGTGCAGGGCATCAAGCAGATCGCTGTCGATGCGGCCAAGATGATCACGGATATGGCGGCCAAGGCGGGCGGTGGTTATCGGTTCGAATATTCGCCCGAGAGCTTCACCGGCACCGAACTCGACGTGGCGCTGGAAATCTGCAACGCGGTCATTGAGGTCGTGAAGCCGACGCCCGATAACAAGCTCATCATCAATCTGCCCTCGACCGTCGAAATGGCGACACCAAACGTCTATGCCGACCAGATCGAATGGATGTGCCGCAATCTCGACAACCGCGAGAACCTGATCATCTCGCTGCATCCGCATAATGACCGCGGCACCGGCATTGCCGCTGCCGAACTGGCCTTGCTGGCGGGCGCCGACCGCGTCGAAGGCACGCTGTTCGGCAATGGCGAGCGCACCGGCAATGTCGATGTCGTCACCATGGCGCTCAACATGTTCACCCAGGGCGTCGATCCGGAAATCGACTGCTCGAACATCGAACGCATCAAGGAAGTCTTCGAATATTCGAACCAGATGGCAATTGCCGAGCGTCATCCTTATGTCGGCGAGCTGGTCTACACGGCCTTCTCCGGCTCGCATCAGGATGCGATCAACAAGGGCATGAAAGCCGCTCAGGTTGCCAACCATCCGGTCTGGGAGGTGCCCTACTTGCCGATTGACCCGCGCGATGTCGGCCGCTCCTACGAAGCGATCATCCGCATCAATTCGCAGTCCGGCAAGGGCGGCATCGCCTACATCCTGCAGCAGGATTACGGGCTCAACCTGCCGCGCAACCTGCAGGTCGAATTCCGCGAAGACATCCAACGCATCACCGATGAAGAAGGCAAGGAGCTTCCCTCAAAGCGCATCCACGACCGCTTCATCGAGCGTTACGTGACCCAGCCGGGCGCCCGCCTCAAGTTCGTCGACCACCACACCTATCCCGATACAGAGCACAAGGGACAGCGGATCGTGGCGGCCGAGATCACCGACAATGGTGAGATCAAGCGTATCGAGGGCCGCGGCAACGGGCCGATCGACGGCTTCATCAATGCCCTGTCGCATTATCTCGGCATCGAGATGTCGGTCGAGGATTATTCGGAGCATTCGCTGCAGCATGGCTCGAATGCCGCCGCTATCTCCTATGTCGAGACGTCCTATCCGGGCGGAAAGGTCTTCGGTGCGGGCATCAACACCAATATCGTCGCCGCATCGCTCGAAGCGATCGTGTCGGCTGCCAACCGCGTGCTCGACGTGAAGGCCGGCAAGGCCTGAGTGTTGTGATCAGGCCGCGATCGCTCCGGCGTGACGCGGCCTGACGATGCAATCGGCGAGCTCATCGAGCTCGCCCTGCGCCTCAGCATGGTCCTGTCCCCATTGGCATAGCGCAAAGAGGATCGGCTCCAGTCCGAGGCCAAGTTCGGTCACCGTATATTCCACCCGCGCCGGCACCTCGCCAAAGACCTCGCGGCGCACGAGGCCGTGTTCCTCCATTTCCCGCAATTGCTGGATCAGCACCTTCTGGGTGATGTCAGGCATCATGCGCTTCAGTTCCGAAAGCCGTTTGGGGCCGGAAAAGATATAGTAGAGAATGACGGGCTTCCATCGCCCGGAGATCACTTTCAGAGCCCGCTCTACGGGCAGTTTCGGCAGCCTCTTGATTGGCTCGGCCATGGACACCTCCTGGTGGGTAGGGCACTGATATGTGTGTATTTTGAGCTGGAAATCGAGTGCTAAGACGACCCCACGCCATCAAAACGCGAGGTCGCCATGAAAGCCATTCAGTTTAGCCGATTCGGTCCACCAGAGGTTCTCAAGCTTGTCGAAGTACCGACGCCCGAGCCGAAAGAGAGGGAGGTGCTGGTGCGCGTCCATGCCGCCGGCGTCAATTTTTTTGAGGTTCTAATGCGCGGCGGTCGCTACGCCATGACGCCGTCGCTGCCGATGTTTCCCGGCGTGGAAGCGGCAGGCGTTGTCGAAGTGTCCGGACCGGGTGCTGATACCTCGCTCGTTGGAGGACGTGTCGCCGTGCCGCTTTTTGCCATCAGACACGGCTATGGCGGCTATGCGGAATATGTGGTCGTGGATTCGGATTCGTTGGTGCGACTGCCGGACAGCGTATCTTTTGCGGATGCCACGGCGCTGATGGTGCAGGGGCTGACAGCTCTCCATATGGTGCGCCGCAGCCCGCCCAAGGGAAAGGCCGTAATTGTCAACGCTGCCGGCGGTGGTGTGGGTTCCCTACTGGTGCAGTTAGCCAGGTCTGAAGGCGCGTCCATGGTCATTGCCGGTGCGGGCAGCGAGGCAAAGAGGAAGCTTGCATTGTCGCTCGGTGCCGATCTGGCGGTCGATTATACCAGGGAGGGTTGGGTGGCCTCGGTGAAGGCGGCGACTGCAGGACAAGGCGCCGACGTTATTTATGAGACCGTCGGCGGCGATCTCGCCAAGGCTTCACTCGCAGCGCTTGCTCCCGCCGGGGAGATGCTGCTGGCGGCGATGGGACGGTTTTCATTCGATCTCGCCGAAATCCGTTCCATGCTCGATCTGAACCAGTCATTGAAGGGTTTCTCGCTTCTGCCGCTGATTGCAGACGATTGGAGAAGGGATCTCGCCGCGCTCTTCGAACTTGTTGTCTCAAGAGCCTTGAGCGTTGTGCAAGGGGGAAGCTTTCCGCTCCATGAGGCTGCAGAGGCGCATCGCGCGCTGGAGGAGCGCCGGGTCAGCGGAAAGGTCGTGCTGGTGCCGTAGCCGTCAGATAGCGGCGGCGATTTCCATGGCAAGCTGGCTAAGCGTGGCTTCGGCGGAGGGGCCTGCCAGGACATAGGAAGTGCCGGCATTGTGCCAGGTTACCAAGCCGATCTCGTCGCGTATCGTTTCCTTGAAGTCTTCCGTTGCCGGCGGCTGGGCATCCTTGCGGAAGCAGATCGAGACAATATCGCCATCGGCATTGGAATAGACGAGCTGACCCACGGGACGGCTATCGCCGAGGATCACGCGCGCACCCTGGAAGGTCCAGGATTTAGCCGAGAGATCCGGCACGCGGAATGGCACGCCGATTGCGGTGGTCAGCCATGACGAGATTTCTTCGGCCTGTGAGGCCGGGACTTCGACGAGATGACGCGGCTGGCGCATCAGAAGTCGCTGGAAGGCGGTGACGTCACCCAGCCAGTCATTTGTATTGATCTGGGGCGTTGCGACCGGTGCGGCATCATCCGTATCCGGCGCATTGCCGATGAAATAGCCGATGCCGCCGCCTATGACGAAAAGGATGAGAGCAGCTGCAAGCGCCTGACGGCCGCTTGGCGCGAGCTTGAGCTGCGGGCGTGCGTTGCGCTGGGCGATCGGTGTCTTCGGTGGCTGCGTGCTCTTGATGGAACGGACAAGCGACAAGGGAACCGGTTCCTTCAGCATGTCATCCAGCTTGCGGCGGCCAAAATCGACACCGTGGCGGAGCTTGTCGTAGAGCTTGCGGGCGTTTTCATCGATTGCGAGCCGGTTTTCCAGCTCCAGCTTCTGTTCCGGTGTCGTTTCACCGTCGAGGAGGGCGGCAAGCTGGGCTTCAAGCGGCTGTTTTTTGAAATCGAGCAAATCAGTCAGTACCTGTGGACGGGTGGATTGTGACCGGACAATGCGGCGAAATGGAGTCGTGCTGTGGCAAGTTGACCAGCGATGCTGCCGATCGCGATGCCCATGATCTCAGCCGCCTGCTGGTAGCTATGGCCCTCTACGTCGATCAGCAGGAAAATACTGGCGACGCCTTCGGGCATTTCCGCGAGCAGGCGGTGCAGCGCATCGGTATCGACGACGGCGCTACGGTCGCGAATGGCGTCGCGGATATCAGTGACGTTGCCCCGTGCGGCTGGCCGCGGCTTACGCTTGCGGCTGTCTTCGGCCCATTGCTGACGGGCCACCGTATAGATCCAGCTTTCCAGCCGGCCTTCGCCGTTCCACTGGTTTCCCTTGGAAATTGCACGCAGACAGACCGCCTGGACCAGTTCATCGGCCGTCGCCGTCTCTCCCGCGAGCGTAATAGCAAAGCGGCGGAGGCGGGGCAGGAGGCCGACGAGGTCACGCCGGATATCGGTGGTGGTGGCGGGTTGGCGCATTGTCGTTCCAAGAAGCATTCACATCGGCAGGCGTCTTTGCATTCGAGCCGGCTCCGCGTACGGGCATTGCCCGGCGGGCACGAAGCCTTGTATTTACCCCGGCCATGCAGGCGGCTTTATGGAACAAGTCGCCTGCATTTCGCAAGCGCGGGGATCTGAATTCATCCATCCCTTCCCAAGGGATTTCGTACCATACCCCGTGGAGCTTGCCTCAATATGTCCTGTAACCGTTCAGGCTCTGGAGAAGGGCACGATAGGCCCAGGTATTCTCGCCACCGCGATCGCGGATCTCGACGAGCTGGACGCGTGCGCCCTGGAGGTCGCCTTGCTCGACGAGCGCCATGCCCATGTAGGAGCGGGCGAGGATATAATTCTCATCCTGCTGCAGCGCCTTCCTATAATAGGACATGCCGAGTTCCACACGGCCGGCCTTGCGGTTGGCATAGCCGAGATAGTTCAGGATGCGCGGATCGTTCTGGTTCTTGGCGAGGTTGAGCACCGTGATCGCGTTCTCATACTGGCCGGCATAAGCGAATTCGCGGGCAAAGTTGAAGAGCTCGTCATCGTTGAAGCTCTGCTTTTTGGCATCGACGCATTCCTTCTTCTTGGCGTCCCAGACCTTGCCCTTGGTGCAGGTTTTGGTCGTTTCGGTCTTTGGGGGCGGTGAGGTGTCATCATTGCTGCCACCGACCGCAAAAGCGGATGTGGCTAGCCCGACAGCGAAGATGGAAACAAGCGAAAGTCTGCACAGGCGATGAAGGGAAGCAGTCATCAGGCATACTCCGTTTTGAGGCGACGCATTGGTCGAATTGTACGCCGACGCTTAAAAATACCAATAGGCCTGGCGGCCTTTATTGCTTCCGTTGCGACGTCGGCGACCGCTCTTCACAAGTTAATTGAACTGGCGCCGAGATTGATTCCACAACCGCTTCTAAAGTGCGAAAATATCAACGCTTTTCGGCATCATGCCGTCGGCTGCGTCGTTTATGCTGAAGCGTTCGCCCTTCAAGTCCCAGGCGCCCGGGGAGCCGGAAATCGAGAAGAGGTTATAGGCGGCTCGGGGCTTGATGCCGCCCGGCCCCTGCGAGGCCGAAGCGATACCGACGACCGGCACCGGACCGGTCTGTCCGCGCAGCCAGTAAAGGGTGTTGAGATGTGTGTGACCATGCAGCACGAGTTCTGCTCCACCCGTCGACACGACGGCCGCGAAACGGCGGATGCCGATCATGCGCTTGTAGAAAGAGGTCGCACCGCGGATCGGCGGATGATGGATCATGACGACGCGAAAAAGGCCGGCCTCGCCGGCAGCGCGCAGCATGTTGACCGTATCGCGTGCCTGACGCGCGCCGAAGAATCCCGACGCGGCGAACGGTGGGGTTGCGACCGCGGTGGAACAGCCGACGATTGCGACCTTGTCGCGGATGCGTAGGTAAGGGAAGATGTGGCGGTCTTCTTCCCATTCCGGTGGGGCGAGGTCGCCGCGCACGTAATCATACCAGGCGCGCATCGATTTCTCGTAGGCACCCGGCACATAGGCGTCATGATTGCCGGGTACGACCGAGGTGGCGGCGGGATCGCCGAGTTCGCGCAGCCAGGCTGCCGCGCTGCGGATCTCAATGCCGCTTGCAAGATTGACGAGGTCGCCGGTGACCGCCAGATGGTCGGCCTTATGAGTGCGAATGTCGTCCAGCAGCAGATCGAGCGTGCTACCGAAAAGATGCTTGCGCCGGTTGCGGTGCCAGTTCACAAAGCCCGTAATGCGTTTCGAGAAAAGCTCGTGAATGGAAAGGCGTGGCAGGGGTCCAAGATGGACGTCGGAGATATGCGCGAGCTTGAACATGCAACGACACATAGACCAGCTTATTTACAATTCAAACACATCTTGGCGATGAGAGTCTGAAAGAACCCATGGCAGATAAACAAACATGGCCCCTTCACATGAAAGTGTCATTGAGGCTGCTGCACGTATATTTTTCCTTTGTGCGCGGCATGACGATGGGGGTGCGCGCAGCCTGTTTTGACGACAAGGGTCGGCTCTTTCTCGTTCGTCACAGCTATACCGGAGGATGGCATATGCCGGGCGGCGGGCTTGAGCGAAACGAGACGGCAGAAGAGGCGCTGATCAAGGAATTGCGCGAGGAAGGCAATCTCAAGATCGTCGGCAAACCTCAGCTCTTTCACGTCTATTTCAACACCAACATCACTCGGCGCGACCATGTGGTGTTCTACCGCGCCACCGTAGAGCAGACCGCGCCGCGGCCGCCGGACTGGGAGATTGCCGAAAGCGGCTTCTTCGAGATCGACAATCTGCCCGAAGAGACGACTGAAGCGACGCTGCGAAGGCTCGCCGAGCTCCGCGGTGAGGCAGAGCCGGCGCATTACTGGTGAGGCTCAGGCGGCGGCTGCAAACTTGTCACGGCCGTGTGGCCGGTCGAGATCGAGCGCCGGACCTGATGGCACGATGCCGGTCGGGTTGATTGTCTTATGGCTGCGGTAATAGTGCTGCTTGATGTGGCTGAAATTGACCGTGTCTGCCACATCAGGCGTCTGGTAGAGATCGCGCAGGTAGCCCTGCAGGTTGGGGTAATCTTCGATGCGGCGGATGTTGCATTTGAAGTGGCCAACATAAACAGAATCGAAACGTATCAGCGTCGTGAAGAGGCGCCAGTCGGCTTCGGTCTGCCGATCGCCGAAAAGGTAACGCCCCTTGCCGAGGCGTGCGTCGAGTCTGTCGAGCGTTTCGAAGAGCTTGACGACATTCTCCTCGTAGGCAGCCTGCGTGGTCGCAAAACCTGCCTTGTAGACGCCGTTGTTGACGGTATCGTAGACAACATCGTTGAGTGCATCGATCTCCGCCCGCAGGTCTTCCGGATAATAGTCCGCCGTCGATCCGGTCAGGTGATTGAAGGCGCTGTTGAACATGCGGATGATTTCGGCCGACTCGTTGTTGACGATCGTGCCCGTATGCTTGTCCCAGAGCACCGGGACCGTGACGCGGCCGGAATAATGCGGATCCGCTTTCACATAGACTTCCCATAGGGTCTTTGAACCAAAGAGCTGATCGCCCGTTGCGCTATTGCCGACCTTGAACTCCCAGCCGTTTTCCACCATCAGCGGGTCGACGATCGAAACGGAAATCAGATCTTCGAGCTTCTTCAGCTTGCGGAAAATCAGCGTGCGATGCGCCCAGGGGCAGGCGAGGGAGACATAAAGGTGATAGCGGCCAGCCTCGGCTTTGAAGCTGCCTTTCCCACTCGGGCCGGCTTCTCCATTTGCCGTAATCCAGTTGCGGAATTGCGAGGGCTGGCGCTTGAAATGGCCCTTCGTTTCCTTCGTATCGTACCAGACGTCATGCCAGACGCCGTCCACCAGCATGCCCATGAGCTTCACCTCTGAAAGTGATCGTTGCAGCGATAGATATCGCATCGCGCCGCGTTTTGCAGGGCAACAAAGATTGAACACTGCGTCTTAGTCGCCCTGATGCCGACGGAATTTTTGCAATAGACGGCGGAAATTTTTCCTGCTATCCGCCTTCCTCACAAATTTCTGGAATCCTGCTTGATGTCTAATCTCAGAGGCCTGCGACGACGCTGATGCTCCCGAACGCCTGAGGGCGTGTTCGCGAACCATATATCTGCGTTTATCCGGTCTCTGTTTCCATGCTCATGTACAAGCACGATCTCGTCTACCTCACCGAGGAGGCGTCTCACGACGCCGCTATCGAACTCATCAATGAAGAAGCCTTCGGCCCTGGCCGGCACACGCGCGCCGCGGCCCGTATCCGCGAGCAGGGGCCGCATGATCTGTCGCTCTCCTTCATCTGCGCCGACGACGGCGAAACGATCGCTTCAGTACGGATGACGCCGGTTTTGGCCGGAACGGTCAGGGGCCATCTGCTCGGACCGCTTGCGGTGCGGCCGTCACACAAGAACAGAGGTATCGGCCGTGAACTGGTGCGCATCGCGGTTGAGGCTGCCAGGCGCAAGGGTTCGGAGGCCGTCATTCTCGTCGGCGATCCGCCCTATTATTGTCCGCTCGGCTTCGAGAAGGTCGCTTATGGCGCCCTGATTTTTCCCGGCCCCGTCGATCCGGGCCGCGTGCTCGTCGTACCGATCGCAGAGGACACGCATGCACGGCTGAAGGGCAAGATCGCCTGGCGGCGATAAAGCATTTCCATTCGTCTTCGAATCGCGGACACACTCTATCTCTTACGCACTTCCGGACGCAAAACCGCTGCGCAGTTTTGCTGGAATTGCTGTCGTCAGAGCATCTTCTTGAGAAACGTCCGCGTGCGGCCCTCGGGAAAATCCGGCAACTCGCCGAAGACTTCGTAGCCCTGACGCTGGTAGGCACTGAGCGCATGCGGGTTGAACGTGTCGATCCAGGCACCGCGACAGCCACGGGCGGCCGCTTCTTCCTCCGCTTTCGCAAGGATCTTGCCGGCTATGCCACTGCCGCGCAGCATGTCGGGAATGTACAGCATCTGCACGAAGAGCCAGCCCCAGGCGGTGAAGCCGGACAGGCCGCCGGAGACCTTTCCATCGGTATCGCGGATCAGGACGGCTAGCAGCTGTCGTTCCGACGGGCCGACATCGGCTGTGTTGAAAGCCGTCAGCCCATCGGCGATGACCGCAAGCTCTTCCGGTGAAGGGGAGGCGGTGAGCTCGAACTCTGCCACGGCTAGCGTCCTTCGCGCCACCACATGGCGCCAAAGGCCAGAAGCAGAATTCCGACACCCGCAAATCCCGCGAAGAGCGGCAGGGTATTGATGCCCTTCAGCACGGTCTCATTGGTCATGCGGATCTGCATGCGGTCATTATCTGTCACGCGCACCTGGCCGCGCACCGGCAGGATCGGCGGAACGTTGATCGTACCGGCATTGTTGACGACGCGAGCCACTAGGCCGCGGCTCTTGTCGGTGATCGGCTTCAGCGCCGACGTCGTTGAGATCATCGCCTTGAATTCCGGCGCGTCGACCGCGCCAACATGGGCGAGCGTCGTCAGGTCCCCGTTGCGAATCTCGAAAAGCCCGATCTCGTCCATGCGCTTTTCCGCCTTGTAGAGACCGGGCTCGGTCTGCGTCAGCGGCAGGTTTTCGGTCCTGCCGGAGGGGTAGCGCACGATTGCGTCGCCCGGCGCATCGCCGATCGTCTGGCGCGTGATTTCCAGTGTGCGGCCGGACGCACGAGCCGTCAGCGCCTCTTCTTCCAGCGCCGGTTCCTTCATCAGCCAGTGGGCGATGCGGCGATAGAGGGAAACATGCGGACCACCGCCCTCGAAGCCGCGCGCCCAGAGCCAGCCCTGGTCGGAGAGCAGCATGGCAACACGGCCCTGGCCGGCACGGTTCAAAACGAGCAGAGGATGATTATCGGCGCCGACCATGACAGTCTGGCCCTGCGGTCTGCCGACATCGACGCTGCGGAACCAGCGGCCCCAATGCGGCGGTTCGTCGGCAGAACCATCGAGCCCGCGGGTGACGGGATGCTTGCGACCCTGTTCGGAAAGGCGGGGGTAGAAGGCCTGTTCGATCATCCGTCCGGTCGGCTCGGCCGGCAGCACGGAGGCGAGCGGCGTCATGGCGATCGATTCCGGGCTCGCGTGTTCGGGACCGGCCGCAATCAGCAATGCGCCGCCATTTTCCACATACTGGGCGATGTTGTCGTAATAGAGCATCGGCAGCACATTGGCGCGATCCTGATAGCGGTCGAAGATGATCAGGTCGAAATCCTTGATCTTGTCGACGAAGAGCTCTCGCGTCGGGAAGGCGATCAGCGACAGCTCGTTAATCGGCGTGCCGTCCTGCTTTTCAGGCGGTCGCAGGATGGTGAAATGTACGAGATCGACGGACGCATCCGATTTCAGGAGATTGCGCCAGGCGCGTTCGCCCGCATGCGGCTCGCCCGAGACGAGGAGAACGCGCAGGTTTTGGCGAATGCCGTCGATAATGTGGACGGCGCGGTTATTGGCGTCCGTCACCTCGCCGGGGATGCCGGCAACAGAGAATTCCAGGACATTCGCGCCGCCGCGCGTCACCTTGAAGGAGAAGGGCGTATCCTGGCCGGGCGTTGCCTGGAGCGTGGCGATCTCGTCGCCGTTGAGACGTACCGTCACGGTTGCCGCGCCGCCAGGGCTCGGGCCGTCGTCGAAGACACGCAGCATAAGCTGCTGCTCCTCGTTGACGATGCCGAAGCGAGGCGCCTTGATGACTTCAATGCGACGGTCGAACTCGTTCGGTTTGCCGGTAATCAGGCCATGGATCGGTGCGTCGAAGCCCAGTGCCTGATTGACGCCGGGCACGTCATGCACCTCGCCATCCGTCAGCATGATCGCCCCACCGACCCGCGAAGGGGGTACATCGGCGATGGAAGCGGCCAAGGCCTCGAAGAGGCGGGTGGAAGGCATATCGGAATTGCGGTCCTCGTTCACGTCGACGAAGCGGGGCTCGATCTGCGGGAAGCGGGCGAGCTGGGTCTTCAGCGAAGCAAGCGCGTCATCCGTCATCGTCATACGATCGGCTGTCTGCTGGCTCTGGCTGCGGTCGACGATGACGGGCACGATGGTGGAAAGCGGATCGCGGTCTTCCTGCAGCAGCACGGGATTGGCGAGTGCGGCGAGCAGTGCAAGCGCTGCCAGCGTGCGGATCCATGCGCCGCGCATGCCGCGCCAGATCGCGAAGGCGGCGATCAGCAGCACGATGGCAGTCAGTACCGCTAAATAGGGCCAGGGCAAGAAGGGCGAATAATCAAGCGTCATGTCACTGTCCCAGCCGTTCGAGCAGGTCGGGCACGTGGACCTGATCGGTCTTGTAGTTGCCGGTCAGCATGTACATCATGATGTTGACGCCGGCGCGGAAGGCATATTCGCGCTGCGTTTCATCCGGCGGCACGGTCGGAAGCACCGGCATTTCATTCTCGTCGATGGCCCAGGCACCGGCAAAGTCGTTTGCCGTGATCAGGATCGGCGAAACGCCATCCGCGGCGGCGGCCGGCTTGTTGCTGTTGCTCTGGCCGTTCTGCCGCGCCTCGATCCAGAGCGGGCTGCCGGTGTAACGGCCAGGGAAGCTCGATAGAAGATAAAAGGACTTGGTCAGCACGTGGTCGTGCGGAACAGGCTCGAGCGGCGGAATGTCCAGATTGGCAAGGATCTCTTGCAGACGCTGGCCGTTGGCGGTCGTGTCGTTGCTGCCTTCGAGCGAGTCCATTTGGTCGCGCGTATCGAACAGCACCGTGCCGCCATTGCGCATATAGGCGTCGATGCGGCTGATGGCGGCGTTCGACGGCATGGGCGCGGTTGCCGAAATCGGCCAGTAGATGATCGGATAGAAGGCAAGTTCGTCCTTGTTGAGATCGATGCCAACGGGTGGGGCCGGCTCCAGCGTCGTGCGGTAGGTCAGGAATTTCGTCAGCCCATCGAGCCCCTGCTCGGAAATATTGTCCACATCCTGTTCGCCGGTTACGACATAGGCGAGATGGGTATTATCGAGCCGCTGCAGGATGATGTCGTCACCGGGCTGGGTATCGTTGGCATGCATGATATCCGGTCGCAGCATGAGGCCGGCCGCGAGGGCAACGGCGATCGTTGCTGCAGTGCGGGCGCGCGGGCGCATGCGGGAGAAAGCGCCATTCATGAAGAGTACGATCAGGCTGTCGGCGAGAAGCAGCAGGAAGGCGATGAAGAACAGTGCCGGCTTGGCCGACCAGCTTTCGCCACCGATAAGGCCGGCACGCACGACATTGACGCCGCTCGTATCGAGCGGTTTCAGGTCAGCATTTTCGGGGAGCACGTTCAGTGCAGCAAAACCGTCCTCGGAGCCGTAGAGGCCGGGCGGATTGTCAAAATTGGCAATGGGCGCTGCCTTGGCATTCGGGATCAGCGGACGGGCATTGCCGGTTTCGGTAACCAGCGTGCCTTTGGCCGTCAGCATTCGGAAGGGTGGCAGGGTTTCGGCAATGCGCGCGCTGCCCGATGATTCCGAGGTCACACCGCCGGAGCGCGAGATCTGGATGAGGTGTCGCAACATTTCAACGAAGGTGCCCGAAATCGGCAGGTTCGACCAGGTCGCCTCGGCGCTCACATGAAAGAGCACGATCTGGCCGGCATTCATCTTGTTCATGGTCACGAGCGGCGTACCGTCAGTGAGGCTTGCCCAGGTACGCTCCGCGAGATCCGGTGTTGGCTCGGCCAGCACCTGGCGGTTGACCGTCACGTCGGTCGGCCGCGGTATGCCGGCAAAGGGGCTGAAGCTCGGAAATTCTGCCAGCGCCTGCGGTTCGCTCCAAGACAGGCTGCCGCCGAGGGCGCGTTCGCCCTGGCGTAGAATGACCGGGATCAGCGGATCCTCGGCCGGTGCGGCGGCAAGGCGCGGACCGGCGAAACGCAAGAGCATACCGCCATTCGATATCCAGCGCTGCAGTGGCGCGTAGGTATCCTCCGGCAGGCGGCCGATATCGGCCATGATGATAACAGAGGGATTGTTGGCGAGCAGCTTTGGAATGGCGACCGAGAGATTGGCATCGTTTGGGCGCACCAGATCTGCATAGGGTTCCAGCGCCCGCTGGATGTAATAGAGCGGCGACAACAGCGGCTGGAATTCATCGCCGCTTTCGCCCGAGAGAAGCACGACCCGGCGGCGCTTGAAGGCATCGTCGAGCAGATGCACTGCGCCTGCGGTGGCGCCGGTGTTGATGCTGACGCGGGCAAAATCGTTGCGCATTTCGAAGGGGGCCGAAATGCCGGCATTGACACTGGTTTGGCCGGGCGCAAAGTCGGCCCTGCCGGTGGCGATCACGCGTCCCTGCGCATCCTGTGCGTTGATCGGGACGGAGACCGCGCCACTGGGGCTGAGGCGGGTGACCTTCACCGTCATCGCATCTGCCGTATTGGTGGCGCCTGAAATGGCGACCGTCTGGGCTGCATCGCCTTCGATAAGGCGTAGTTCTGCGGGCTGGAGCTCGGAGAGTTGACGTACAGTGGCATCGTTGTCGCGGCTTACCGTACCATCGGTGAGGAAGGCCAGCGTGCCGGGACGGGCGCCGTTGAGAGCCGAGCGCAGAGCTTCGAATGCGCGCTGGCGATCCGGAACGAGCGGCTTCGGTTCGGCCGCGCGAAGCTTTTCGCGGGCGGCCGAGGCGGTCCCGGGTGTCGCATCATTTGTGGGATCGGCGGTGAATGCAATGGAGACGACTGCGCCGGCGGACTCGGCATCGGCAATCAGAGCGTCGGCCGTCTGGACACGGCGCTCCCAGTCGGGCGCCGAAGCCCAGCTATTGTCGACGAAGAGGACGAGCGGACCACCGGATGCGACCGTGCCGGTACGCGGATTGACGACCGGATCGGCGATCGCGAAGATGATGGCGGCTGCGAGCAACATGCGCAGCAACGTAAGCCACCAGGGGGTCTGTGCCGGCGTTTCCTCGCGCCGCAGCACTGTCGCAAGGATTTTCAGCGGCGGGAAAACTTCCGCCTGCGGGCGCGGCGGTGTCAACCGCAACAGCCACCAGATAACGGGAAGGGCAATCAGCGCGCCGAGGATGGCGGGGTAGGCGAAGGCAAAGGGAAGCGCGCTCAAAACTGTCCTCCATGCGTTGCCTTTGCCGGCATGCCGGAAAGATACATATGGACAGCGACCAGCGCTTCGGATGCCAGATGATCGGTACGATGGCTGACGAAGGTCCAGCCGAGATGGCGCAACGACTGGCCGAGATTTTCGCGGCGGGCGAGGTAGGCGTTGCGATAGGCCTCACGCAGGCTCTCGGCCCGACCTGATGTCAGCCGTTCGCCGGTCTCGGGATCGGTGAATTCGGTGCGGCCGTTATAGGGAAAGATTTCCTCGGCCGGATCGGCGATCTCGACGACGTGGCCGCGCAGACCACGGCGGGCAAGCGGGCCGAGGCGGGCCATAATGGAGGGCGCGTCATCAAGGAAGTCGCCGATGAGGATGAGATCGCTCCAGCCGCGCACCATGACGGTTTCCGGCAGGCCGCCAGTCAGCGGGGCGTGCATCAGGGCAGCAGCAAGCCGCTCGGCAGCATTGCGGGCAGAGATCGGTTCCATGACACCGGGGCAGCCGATACGCTCGCCGGAACGGGCAAGAATTTCGGCAAGCGCCAGCATGATGACGAGCGCGCGGCTTTCCTTTGACGCGCTGCCATAGGTCGACTGGTACATCATCGACGGCGACATGTCGGCCCAGAGCCAGATCGTGTGGGCGGCTTCCCATTCACGGTCGCGCACATAGGTATGGTCGTCGCGAGCGGAGCGGCGCCAGTCGATGCGCGACAGGCTTTCGCCTTCGCTATAGGGGCGGAACTGCCAGAAATTCTCGCCGATACCGCGTTTGCGGCGGCCATGCCAGCCGGCAATCACGGTATTGGCGATGCGTTTGGCTTCGACCAGACAATCCGGCACGAGGGAGGCCCGCTGTCTTGCGCGGGGGAGGGCATCGCTGCCGGGTGTCGGATTGACGATCTGTCCGATAGATGCCACGCGCAGCGCTTCCTTATCCCTTTGCCTGCTTCACCAGTCCGGCGATCACGTCTCGCACCGACATGCCCTCGGCACGGGCAGCGAACGTCAGCGCCATGCGGTGCTCGAGAACGGGCTCGGCGAGTGCATAGATATCGTCGAGCGAGGGCGCCAGGCGACCTTCATAGAGGGCGCGGGCGCGGGCGCAGAGCATCATCGCCTGGCCGGCGCGTGGGCCAGGACCCCAGGCGACATGCTTGTCGGTGGAGGCATTTCCCTGACCCGGACGGGCGGAGCGCACCAGCGAAAGGATGGCGTCGACAACCGTGTCGCTGACCGGCATCTGGCGCACGAGCGTCTGGATTTCTATCAGACGTGCGGCGTTGATGACCGGCTCGGGCTTGGCTTCGGTGAGACCGGTGGTCTCCAGCAGGATTTGACGTTCGGCCGCAAGCTCCGGATAGTGGACATCGACCTGCAGAAGGAAGCGATCGAGCTGAGCTTCGGGAAGCGGATAGGTGCCTTCCTGCTCCAGCGGGTTCTGCGTCGCCAGAACGTGGAAGGGTGATGGCAGGTCATAACGCTGGCCGGCGATGGTGATATGATATTCCTGCATCGCCTGCAGCAGCGCCGACTGGGTGCGCGGCGAGGCGCGGTTGATTTCGTCGGCCATCAGAAGCTGGGCGAAGACCGGACCCTTGACGAAACGGAAGGAGCGGCGACCGTTCTCGTCCTGGTCCATTACTTCGGAACCGAGAATATCTGATGGCATCAGGTCGGGCGTGAACTGGATGCGGTTTGCAGCAAGGCCCAACACTTCGCCTAGCGTCGTCACCAGCCTCGTCTTGGCGAGACCAGGGACACCGACGAGAAGGGCATGACCACCGGAAAGGACGGCGAGAAGCGTGTTTTCAACCACGCTTTCCTGACCGAAGATGACCTTGGAAACTTCCGCGCGGACGGCGGCGATATCGGATAGCGCTCTTTCTGCGGCGGCGACAATCGCCTGTTCATCGAGGCTGGCTTCGGTCTTGATCATACCCATGGGCATCTCCAACGGCTGAAATCATTCGGCTGCGAATCGTCTGACTTTAATAGGCGTGCCTCATACCCGATACAGTTATGAAGATGTTGCGGGCTGACAAGTTTGTTCCAAATGACTATCTCGTGACTGTATTTTGTTAAGAGCAAACCGAGACGGAAGAATGGCAGCCGAGGAAATGAGGCATAGCGCGGATGCAGCGGGACTTGCCGCGCTTATTTCGCGCGCCTCCGAGGCGAAATCCGGCAAAAAGCGCGGGTTACCGCCCGTAGACAAGTGGAATCCGCCTTTTTGCGGCGATATCGACATGGAGATCCGGGCGGATGGCACGTGGTTTTACATGGGCACGCCGATCGGCCGGCAGCCGCTGGTCCAGCTCTTTTCGACCGTCTTGAGGAAAGACGAAGACGGGAAAACCTATCTCGTAACTCCTGTGGAAAAGGTCGGCATCAGGGTCATCGACGCGCCCTTTGTCGCCGTCGAGATGAATGCAAGCGAGCGGGATGGGCAGCAGGTTCTGACGTTCCGCACCAATGTCGGCGACGTCATAGAGGCCGGCAAGGATCACCCTTTACGCTTCCCGAGGCATGCGAAAGATAGTGAACTGAAGCCATACCTGCATGTGCGGGGGCGGCTCGAAGCATTGGTTTCGCGCGCCGTGATGTATGAACTGGTCGAACTCGGCGAAGTGGCCGAGGTCGCCGGCCGGGAAATGTTCGTCGTTCGCTCCGGCAGCGGGACCTTTCCGATCATGCCGGCCGACGAACTGGAAGCTGCCTCCCGATGAGTGACGCGATCAGCACGACCTACCCCTTATTTTCGGCTGCCGAGTTCCGCCGGCGCGCGCTCCACCAGATCGGCGCACCCATCGATCATGCCTGGCGTGACCATGGCGATCATGCGCTCAATCCCGATATCGTTGCGCTGGTCGAGACCTTCAAGCTGCGCGACGCGGCCGTACTGGTGCCTGTCATCGATGATGGCGATGAGGCAAAGGTGATCTTCACCAAACGCACGGCGACGCTGCGCAAGCATTCCGGCCAGATTGCCTTTCCCGGCGGCTCGATCGATCCCGACGATGTCTCCCCCGAGATGGCGGCGATCCGCGAAACCGAGGAGGAGATCGGTCTTGCTGGCGGTTTCGTCGAGACGGTCGGGCGGCTGCCCAACTACCTGTCGTCCACCGGGTTCCGGATCACGCCCGTTCTCGGCGTCGTACGACGCGGCTTTTCGCTGCAACTCAATCCGACCGAAGTGGACGATGTTTTCGAGGTGCCGCTTTCCTTCCTGATGGACCCGGCCAACCATACGCGAGACAAGCGCATGGTCGACGGTATCGACCGGCATTTCTACCGCATGCCGTACAAAACACGAATGATCTGGGGCATCACTGCGGGTATCGTCCGCACGCTCTATGAAAGGCTTTATGCATGACTTCAGTCGCCGATCAGGCATGGTTTCAGGATCCGGCGCTCGGCCAGGTCTTTGCGCTCCTGAACGCCGATGGCGGGGAAGGGCGTGTGGTCGGGGGGGCGGTGCGCAACAGCCTGATGGGGCTGGCAGTCGCTGATATCGATATTGCCACCACATTGCTACCGGAGGTGGTGATGGAGCGGGCGCAAGCTGCTGGTGTCAAGGCGGTGCCGACAGGAGTTGCCCATGGCACGGTAACGCTCGTCATCGATGGCCGGCCCTTCGAGGTGACGACGCTGCGTACGGACGTGGAGACGGACGGTCGTCGTGCCAAGGTGGCTTTCAGCACGGACTGGCAATCCGATGCCGAGCGGCGCGACCTTACGATCAATGCGCTCTACGCAAATGCTGCGGGCGAGGTGATCGATCTCGTGGGCGGGCTTGCTGATATAGAGAAGCGTAATATCCGCTTCATTGGTGATGCGGCGACAAGGATTGCCGAGGATTATCTGCGTATCCTGCGGTTCTTCCGCTTCTTTGCCTGGTACGGCTCCGGCCGGCCTGACGCGGAAGGCCTGAAAGCTTCGTCGGCTGCGCGCTCGAAGCTCAAAACGCTGTCGGCCGAGCGGGTCTGGTCCGAACTCAGGAAGCTCCTGTCGGCGGAAGATCCGGGGCGTGCGCTTCTGTGGATGCGGCAGGTTGCGGTTTTGACGGAAATCCTGCCGGAAACCGAGAAATGGGGCATCGACACCATTCCGGCGCTTGTTGCGACCGAAAAGGCGCTCGGTTGGGCGCCTGATCCGTTGTTACGACTTGCTTCGATCATCCCGCCCGATCCGACGCGTGTGGAGGCGCTGGCCTCGCGGTTGAAAGTTTCGAATGCGGAGGCGAGCTATTTCAAGGAGTGGGTTAAGGCTGCACCCGTCAACGACGAGATTTCCGCTGCCGCTTTCGAACGGCTGCTTTATCGCAATGGTACCGACGGGATCATCGTACGGCTGAAGCTGGCCCTTAGCATCGCTCGCGGCAAGGCGGAGGGCAGTTTCGAGGAGATGAGCCGTTCGGCGCGGCTTTCAAAGCTTCTGGACCATGCACGTGCTTGGAAGAAGCCGCAGTTTCCGCTGAACGGCGGGGATGTAGTGGCTACGGGCATACAGGCCGGACCGAAGGTCGGCGAAATACTCTCGACCTTGGAAAACCAGTGGGTGGAAGAGAATTTCTTCGCCGACCGGGCGACGCTGCTCGCCCGGCTTTCGGAGATTACCAGATAAGATCAGGCCGCGTTCGCTTCGTCGCGGATGCGTGCCTTGATATTGTCCACCATGTTTTCGCGAATGATCGTTTCACCGTGCGTGGTTCTCATATGCTCGACGGCGCGGCGAACGACTTCAGCATCATTATCGGCCCTGGTGTGCCAGTCGCACCCGGGAACGAGTGTACCGCATTCGAAAAGTCGCATGGTCTTCTCCTGTCTCTGGAACGCCAAACAACCGCGCTTTCGCGCGATTGACGAATGTGCGGCAATGGAGAAGGTTCCGAGGAGGAAAAACTTCGGCCGACTGGACATCGGCCGAAAGGCTCTGCTTATGGGTGGGGCATTGCCCAGGCCATGTAGGTGTCCGAAAGGTGAGCGGGCATGTTGCTGTTGGCAGCACGTGTTGCCTGCTCTTGAATTTCTTCCGGAGTCTTGCCGCCTGCGAGCTGCAATTTCACCTGCTGGATAAAGCAGGAAAGCGGCAGGTCGGAGCCGCTTTTCGCTCTTAGGTCTTCGGCAATGCGCGTTAGAAACTCGGGCGCGTCGACTGCGCGGGACGTTTCCTGAATATCTGCAGAAGCAGACGAGCCGCTTTGTACCGTCATGACAATCCTCCTCCGATTGTAACGCACAGAGACTAACTTAGGACGCACTCAGCTCTGATGAAGGCCTTTCAACGCGATTTTACCGGATTAGTATTTCATTTTTATCGGCACGCCGCGCGCCAACTCGGAATGTGGCGCGACTATTGCAGAGCACATGCACCCTTAAATCTGTTTGTGCGCCGTGCCTTAGGGCCAGCGCACGACGGGCGGCAGGGACGAGAGAATGGATTCGACATTGCCGCCGGTTTTCAGGCCGAAGATCGTTCCCCGGTCATAAAGCAGATTAAACTCCACATAGCGGCCACGGCGAATCAATTGTTCGTCACGATCGGC
The DNA here is from genome assembly GCF_014194105.1 of Rhizobium sp. BK529. NCBI lineage: Bacteria > Pseudomonadati > Pseudomonadota > Alphaproteobacteria > Hyphomicrobiales > Rhizobiaceae > Rhizobium > Rhizobium sp. BK529. Next base: position 403,473 of record NZ_JACIAU010000001.1, read on the forward strand.
TTCGGTCCACTCCTTGTTGAAGTTTGAGCGAACGATCTTGGGATAGACCATGGAAAAGGCCCGGCCGACATCGCGGGTGAAGGCAAAATCGGCATCCCAGCCGCCGGCTTCCTCGCTAGAATGCAGCCAGTCGTAGAAGATGCCGCCGACGCCGCGCGCTTCATTGCGATGCTTGAGGAAGAAATAGTCGTCGCACCATTTCTTGTAGACGTCATAATCGGCGACCGCATGGTTTCGGCAGGTGATCTCCATGGCTTTGTGGAAGAGCTGTGTGTCTTCATCTTCCTGCGTGCGGCGGCGTCCGAGTACCGGCGTCAGATCGGCGCCGCCGCCGAACCAGCGGCTGGTGGTGACGACCATACGGGTATTCATGTGAACGGCCGGCACGTTGGGATTGACGGGGTGGGCGATCAGCGAAATGCCTGATGCCCAGAAGCGCGGATCCTCATTGGCGCCCGGTATCTGCGCCCGAAAGTCGGGGGCGAATTCGCCGTAGACGGTGGAGGTGTGGACGCCGACCTTCTCGAAGACACGGCCCTCCATCATGGACATGCGGCCACCGCCGCCGGCGCCGTTTTCGCGCGACCAGTCTTTGGCGACGAAACGGCCGGGCTCCTGATCGGAGAGAGGGCCTTCGAGTTCATCTTCCAGCGTTTCGAAGGAGGCGCAGATCGTATTACGCAGCCCTTCGAACCATGTTCGGGCGGCGGCTTTCTTGTCCTCGATGTCTTCGGGCAGGCCGATCGGCAGTTCCGGTCTTTCCATGCGATTCGCTCTTTCCTGATTTCAACATTGGTTTAGCAGGTGAGGCAGAGGGCCGCCAGCAGAGGAGGCACGTGCAAGATTCGACTCGCAAAGGCTGAATTTCGATACTACCTTCCATCCAGAGGTAGGTTTCATGGCGAAAATTCCAGGGCCTCCGCCCTTTGAAGGCTTGAAGCGCAGGATCGCAAGGCATCGGGCAGAAGCGTCCGCCCGGCAGAAGGATCATTTCATCCGCGAAACCTACAGGATGGGGCTGACCGAAGCCCGTGCCAAGGCGCGCGAATGGTTCGACGAGTATCCGAAAGCCGCCTACTGGACTGAAGTCGAGAGCTGGCGCCAGCTCGAAGGCGACCAGATCGAATTCACCATGCGCCGCCTGCCATCTGCCGACTGAACCTATTCCGCCGCATCACGCAGACGGCTTTCGATCAGTAAGCCGCTTTCGTCGAGAATCGGATGTGCTACTGAAACGATGTGCGCATTGATGCGCTTCAGGTCGCGTAGCATGTCGAGATGCAGCGAACTCGTCTGCAAGCTGTCGGTCCGACCGTCGCGCAGGCGCTCCAAATGTCGTTCGGCCGATTGCTTCTCCATGTGACGCACCTCGACCTTCACTTCCATCATCTGCCGGGCCAGATTGAAATCGCGGGTGACAAAGATCGTCTGTGCCACACGCAGATTGTCGACCGTCAGATCGAACAGCTTCCGCAATTCGCTGTAGCCGTCTTCGGAGAATTTCAGGCCGAGCGAGGCCTTCTTGCCGACCTGCTGCAGCAGGCCTTTTTCGATGATGTCACCGATATGTTCCAGGTTGATCGCATAGTCGATGATGACGATGGAGCGGCGCGCATTCTCATCGCTCAGACCGCCACGTCCGAGCTTGGAAAGGTAGACCTTCACTTCCTGCTGCAACAGGTCGACTCTTTTTTCGAGCGCGGGAATTTCGGCGAGCATGGACATGTCGTTGTGTTTGAAAGCGTCCGAGGCGCGCAGCAGCATGCGTTCGATGATGTCGCCGACGCCGAGCACTTCACGCGTCGCATTCGCAAGCGCCACGACGGGCGTCGACAATTGCTGCATGTCGAGGAATTTCGGTCCCTGGTCCAGTTGCGCATCATCGGGCACGAGGCGGGCGGTCAGGGTCGAGAGTGCTCGGGAGAAAGGCCAGGCGAGGGCGGCGAGCAGGATGTTGAACATAAGATGCGTATCGACCGGCAGTTTCGCCGGGCCGAAAGGCAGCATCTGCAGGAGCGGTGCAGCGTAACCGGCAAGCGGCAGCGCGATCAGGCAGCCCACGGTTCGCACGATCAGATTGCCGAGTGTGACGCGCCTTGCTGAGGCGGGGCCGGAGAGGGTGGCGACGACAGGCGGGATCGCGCCGCCTATGTTGGCGCCGAGGACGAGAACGATGATGAGTTCCGGCGATACGATGCCTGTCGCGGCAAGCGAGAGGACCAGGACGACCACCGCGAGGCTGGACGACGAGATGAAGGCAAGTGCTGCCGAAAGAGCGAGGGCAACGGGCCACGCGTCACCGAGCAGCCCAATGAAGGCAGCCAGCGCCGGTGAATTGCGCATCGGCTCCGTCGCACTGCCGAGCAGATAGAGGGAGAGCAGCATCAGGCCAATGCCGATCAACGCCGTGCCGCCGCCATGGCGGGCGCTGGAGTTTCCTCGGTAGAGCACCATGCCGGCGAGGATGAGGAGAGGCGAAAGCCATTCAATGCCCGTGGCGACGATCCAGGCGGTCACCGCGGTGCCGACATTGGCGCCGAGCAGCACAATCTGAGCCATGCGCGGCTTGATGAGATCGCGTTCCACGAAAGAGGCTGTCATCAGGGCTGTGGCGGTCGAGCTCTGAAGGGCGATCGTTGCCAGGAAGCCCGACAATATCGAGCGCGGCCCGGTTGCCGTACCGGTTGCCAGGCCGGTCCTCAGGCGTGCTCCAAAGGCGCGCGTGACGCCGTCCTTGACCTGCGCGAGGCCGAAGAGCAGCAGCGCTATCGCGCCGAACAGGTTGATCATGACGATCGTGGATTCCATAGCCTTGTTTTTTTCTTCTTCTTGAGAACATTTACTCAACTATTCGTTTTCGTAGTCGAGTAAATCGTTGGAATCTCACTGCTTGTGCAGATTTATTGATTGCTTGGCTAATTAATATAGCGCTTTTTCGCCAATTCAAAGCCGCGTCTGCGACATATTATGCGTCGAGGATCGGCATAAGGGCCGGTTCACGCCCAGACTATCTGCCTCATCGCCTCGCCAACGATCATCGCGGCGGAGACAGCAAGGTTGATCGAGCGCTGGCCTTCCACCATCGGGATCAGGATGCGCCCGTCCGCGCGCTCGTGGACGTGATCGGGCGCGCCGGCGCTTTCGCGGCCGAACAACAGGATGTCGTCGGGATGGAAGGTGAAATCCGTATAGCGCTGTGATGCTTTTGTTGTGGCAAGGATCAGGCGGCGGTCGGTTCCGGCACGCCATTCTTCGAAACGCTCCCAGTTGACATGGCGGGTGAAAGCGGCGGCGGCCAGATAATCCATGCCCGCGCGCTTCAGGTTTCGGTCCGAAATGTCAAATCCGGCGGGCTCGATGATATCGACCGCAAAGCCCAGGCAGGCGGCAAGGCGCAGGATTGTGCCGGTATTGCCCGGAATATCGGGCTGGTAGAGCGCCAGTCTAAGGGCTGCCATGACAGGTTGTCCGTTGCGATAGTGCGAAAATGACCTATCCGAACTGTGATTTTGACGCAACAAGACGATTTTTGAATATTCAATAGTCACTTTCCGTGTGATAGGGCTGGAAATTCTGGCATTTTCGCGTTATCGGTGCATATCTTCAATCGCCAACAGGGAGCGCCGACATGGATATATTTGTGCTGATGCGCCTCCCGCCCGTGATACGACGCTTGGCGATCTGGCGCGTGTAAGGCGCTTTTCTTCCCCATTGCCCATTTGATCATTGCGCGGCCGCTACGGCCTCGCCCCTTGAACTTCCGGTTCCCATATGTGCTTGCATGTGCCTTTGAGGTGCGAAGCTGGGGCCGGAACGCGGAGTTCCGGAGCGATTTTCATGTTTAGCTGGTTTGAACAGCGACTTAATCCCTTTCCGAGCGAGGAGCCCGTTGCTCCCCCGAAGGGTCTTTTTGCCTTCTGCTGGCATTATACAAAGCCGGCGGCGGGATGGCTTGCGCTCATGGCGTTTCTGACGGCGCTGATTGCCGTCGGCGAAGTGGCACTTTTCCAGTTTCTCGGCGACATCGTCGACTGGCTGACGAACGCCGACCGCGCGACCTTTCTGCAAAATGAAGGCTATAAGCTCGTTTGGATGGGCGCCCTGGTGCTGATCGGCCTGCCGCTCGTTGCCGGTCTCGATTCGCTTATCATGCACCAGATGATGCTCGGAAATTATCCGATGATTGCGCGCTGGCAGATGCACCGCTTCCTTCTGCGCCACAGCATGACCTTCTTTGCCAATGAGTTTGCCGGACGTGTTGCCACCAAGGTCATGCAGACGTCGCTTGCCGTGCGCGAAACGGTCATGAAGATCCTCGACGTCTTCGTCTATGTCGTGACCTATTTCCTGTCGATGATAGTCATTATCGCGGCTGCCGACTGGCGACTTATGCTGCCGATCCTTGTCTGGCTCGGCGTCTATATCGGCATTGTCGCCTATTTCGTGCCGCGGCTTCGCAAGATCGCTGCCCAACAGGCGGATGCGCGCTCGCTGATGACGGGCCGCGTGGTCGACAGCTACACGAACATTGCCACCGTAAAGCTGTTTTCTCATGCAGGCCGTGAGGAAGTCTATGCCAGGGAAAGCATGGATAGCTTTCTGGATACGGTGCACAGCCAGATGCGCAAGGTGACGCTCTTCCATATGAGCGTCTACATGAACAACTGCATCTCGCTGTTCATCATTTCCAGCCTATCCATCTATCTGTGGCTGAACGGTACGATCTCGGTCGGCGCAATTTCCATCGCTATCGGCCTTGCGATGCGCGTCAACGGCATGTCTCAATGGATCATGTGGGAAGTTTCGGCGCTCTTTGAGAACATCGGCACGGTCTATGACGGCATGGAGATGATGTCGAAGCAGCACGATATCGTCGACAAGCCGGGGGCGCTGCAACTGACGGCGAAGAAGGGTGCGATTCATTATGAACGCGTCGGCTTCCACTACGGAAAGGGCAAAGGCGTCGTTGACAACCTGTCGCTCGACATCGAGGCCGGCGAGAAGGTCGGTCTCGTCGGGCGCTCAGGTGCGGGCAAGACGACCTTGATGAACCTGCTGCTGCGCTTCTACGACCTGGAGGCCGGCCGCATCACAATCGACGGCCAGGATATTTCCGAGGTGTCGCAGGACAGCCTTCGTGCGCTGATCGGAGTGGTAACGCAAGATACGTCGCTCTTGCACCGCTCTATCCGCGACAACATCGCCTATGGGCGTCCTGATGCGACGGATGAGGAAGTCATCGAGGCGGCAAGGCGGGCGAATGCCTGGGAGTTCATCGAAGGGCTTGTCGACATGCAGGGTCGCAAGGGGCTCGACGCGCAGGTCGGTGAGCGTGGCGTAAAGCTCTCCGGCGGCCAGCGGCAGCGTATCGCGATCGCCCGCGTCTTCCTGAAGGATGCGCCGATCCTGGTGCTCGACGAGGCGACCTCGGCGCTCGATTCCGAAGTGGAAGCGGCGATCCAGGAGAACCTCTTTGCGCTGATGGAAGGCAAGACGGTGATCGCGATCGCCCACCGCCTGTCGACCTTGACCGAGATGGACCGGCTAATCGTGCTCGACAAGGGCCGCATTATTGAAAGCGGCACGCATAGCGAGCTGGTGAGCCACGGCGGCATCTATGCCGACCTCTGGAACCGCCAGTCCGGCGGCTTCCTCGCCGATCACGAGGAAGAGGCCGAGGTGGCGGCCCAATAACAAAAAAGCCTTCCCCGCAGGAGTGGGGAGGGCTTTATTCGGCTGAAACATGAACTGCTGTTCAGAGCGCGCGGCCCCGATCGGCGCAGAGGCTGTCGGCCCAGTCGATGACGCGATGATGCTCCACGACGATAATCGAGTTGGACGCGAGCGATTGCAGCGTGAAGATGCGCTGCCGCTCTTCACGTTCGATCCAGCTTGCTATGGCTTCCGTCACGATGCTGTCGCGCGGCACGTCCAGCGCGTCTGCCAGAGCGTCGAGCTTTTCCGCAAGGGAAAGCGGAAGATGCGCCTTGAGCGTTTTCGTTTCCATATCTGCGGTCTCCGGTAAGACGCGATCATGGCACGAGATTGTAGCCGCTTCTACCCGTATCAAGACAGATGACGCCGATATTACCGATCATTACGAAAATATTAGGTTGCGTCCGCCCTATGGTCCCTTTGCCGCAATTCTGAACGGGCCTATATCGCCGTGATGCTGCTCACTCCGATCCTTCGCCTGTTTGAAACCTGGATAGATCCGTTCCGCGCCCGCGACAATATTCAACCGCCGCGCAACACACTGGGATTCATTTGGTTCTACATCGGCCAAGCCAAGTGGCCTTTTATCGCGATGCTGGTGCTCGGCGGCATGTCGGCGGCGATCGAGGCGGCCCTCTTCTGGTTCGTCGGGCGGCTGGTCGACATCCTCAGCACGATCAAGCCCGGGGCCGGCTGGAGCACGCTTCTTGCCGCACATGGAGGTGAGCTTTTCGGCATGCTGGCGCTGATTGGCATCGTCCGTTTCGTTGTCGCCTTTCTGATCGCGCTGATCGACCAGCAGGTCATCACGCCGGGTTTTTATAACCTGGCGCGCTGGCAGTCCTATCTGCACGTGTCGCGCCAGTCGCTTGCGTTCTTCCAGAGCGACTTTTCCGGCCGCATCGTCACCAAGGTCTGGTCAGCCGGGCAGGCGACGGGCGATCTTGTGACGTCGCTGATGGAAAGCGTCTGGTTCGTTGGCATCTATGCCGCCACTACGCTCGTTCTGGTCGGGCAGCTCGATTTCTCACTGGCGGCGGTCGTTCTCTTCTGGCTGGCGGCCTTCAGCGTACTTGCCCGCTATTTTGTACCGCGCATCCGCTATCACTCGCGCGAAACTGCAGAAGCAGCCTCTCTGCTCAATGGCCGCATCGTCGATGCCTATAGCAATATCCAGACGCTGAAGCTCTTCGCCCGCGACGAAGAAAGCGATCGCTATATGCTTCACGGCTTCAACACCTATCAGGACACGGTGTTGCAGTTCACGCGCTTCATCACCGGTGTGCGCGCATCGATGGCGCTGCTGTCGGGTCTGATGATCGTCACCATGGGAGGGATCAGCGTCGATTTGTGGCTACGCGGCCTGATCAGCTCGGGCGGGGTCGCCTTTTCGCTGACGCTGGTCCTGAGGCTGAACTTCCTGCTCGGGCGGCTGATGACCCAGTTCAATGGCATCATGCGCAATCTTGGTACCATTCAGAACGCGGCCGAGCTGATTTCGCAGCCTCTGCATCTCGTCAATCGCCCCGATGCGACGGAACTCGTCGTCAAGCAGCCGGGGATTCGCTTCGAGAATGTGTCCTTCGATTATGGCAAGGAAAACGCGGTCATCGACAATTTTTCGCTGACGATCCGTCCTGGCGAAAAGGTCGGCATCATCGGCCGCTCCGGCGCTGGCAAATCGACGCTCGCGCATATTCTCCTGCGCCTCTACGATCTTCAAAGCGGACGCATCCTCATTGACGGTCAGGATATCGCTGCCGTCACGCAGGAATCGCTGCGCATGCAGATCGGCATGGTCAGCCAGGATACGTCGCTGCTGCATCGATCCGTGCGCGACAATATCCTGTTCGGCCGGCCGGATGCGGGTGAGGGGCGGCTTATCGAAGCGGCCAGGCGCGCCGAGGCCCTCGATTTCATCGAGCAATTACGGGATCAGCAGGGGCGCAAGGGTTTCGATGCCCATGTCGGCGAACGCGGCGTCAAGCTCTCGGGCGGCCAACGCCAGCGCATCGCCATTGCGCGCGTGATGCTCAAAGATGCGCCGATCCTCGTTCTCGACGAGGCGACGTCGGCGCTCGATTCGGAAGTGGAAGAGGCGATCCAGTCGAACCTCAACCGTGTGATGGAAGGCAAGACAGTTCTTGCGATCGCCCATCGGCTTTCGACGATTGCGGCACTCGACAGACTTGTCGTGATCGATCGCGGCAAGGTCATCGAGGAAGGCACGCATGATGCGCTCCTCAAGCAAGGCGGGCTTTATGCCGAGCTCTGGGCGCGTCAGTCAGGCGGTTTCCTTGCTTCCGATGACAACGATACCCGCTCAGTACTCGCGAACGAAATCGCTGATTAGGCCGTAGTGGTTCGAGCCGAGACTGTCTTCCAGCCGGCTCGTCGAGCGGATGAGCAGTGGCGGTCTCGCGAAAATATGGTCAATGCTGATACCGAACGGCCCGGCAGCAACCGGCCACGACGTCGGCTCGGGGAAGGCTGTGGTAAGGCCGGTGCCGCGCAGCAGTTTTTGGATGGTCGGTGCGATGATCGACGAGTTGAAGTCCCCGGAAACGACCAATGCACCCGTGTGGCTTTGCATGGCAGTTTTCAAATCGTCGAGCTCTTCATTCTGAAAATCATCGAAATAGGGCTTGGTGAGGTGCGCAAACAGGAAATCGACGGGCGTTCCGTCGAAATCGATCGTCGCCGACACGAGCCGCCGCTTCCAGAGATTGCCGAGGTCCTGAAATTCATAGTGCGTAAAAGGACGTTTTGACAGGATCAGCGTATCGCAGATCTCGATCGTGTCGCAGCCGATGCGGTAAGGATAGATCTGCTGCAGCCGTGGCAGCTGCGGGGAGATCGGCACCGCTTCCATGAGGTCGACGACGTCAGCGCCCGATGCCAGCACGGCATCGGCAATTTTTTCGTTATTGATCCAATTGTCGATCTCGACATTGAAGGACATTAGCCGGAAAAGCCGGGGGGCATCCTGTGCAGGCGTCCTGCCGGCGAATTCGTGCAGCATGATGACGCCGTGGATATTCAGAAGGGTCGCCACCGCCAGCGTCAGGAAGCCGTACCAGTGCCGCTTGACGAACAGAGCAATGACCGCGGCCACGGCACAGATGAGGCTCAGATGGATCTGGAAGCTGTAAACGAAGGAAAGCAGCCAGAAATCGGTGACATACCGGAGCGAAACGAGGGCCAGGATTATCGTGATGAGGACGCTCAATACGCAGAAAACTGTATGCCTCATCGGCGCAAATCCAAATTCGTATGGCAGACTTACCAGCGCCTAACACGGGCCTTGGTTTGTTGCAATGCAGCAAAGCCGCAAGCCAGTGATTGCCTTAAAAAATTCACTGAAAATTCCCGCGACATTGTGCCCTCGTCCCCTTGTCAAGGCTGGACATAATTTGCGATCAAGCATAGAACGCGCCGGATTGGTGGGGAATCTATGGCCGAAATATGTTGTGATAGATTCGTCGCCTCTGGAGGGGCAGGGCGGATTTCCGCGACAATTGCGCAGAGGATGGTTAAGCCGTGAGCGAACACGTAACGACAAGCGAGGCCTCAGAGCCCACTCGCCGTGATTTCCTTTATCTCACTACTGGTATGGCGGGTGCCGTCGGGGCCGTTTCGTTTGCCTGGCCGTTTATCGACCAGATGCGTCCGGACGCTTCGACGCTGGCACTGGCTTCCATCGAAGTCGATGTCGCGAGCCTCGAGCCCGGTATGTCGCTGACGGTCAAGTGGCGCGGTAAGCCGATCTTCATCCGCAACCGTACGCCGGAAGAAGTGAAGGCCGCGGCTGACGTTCAGCTCTCGGAACTCAAGGATCCAATCGCCCGCAATGCAAACCTTCCTGCTGACGCTCCGGCAACCGGTGCCGACCGCTCTGGCGGCCAGGGCAAAGAAAATTGGATCGTCATGATCGGCACCTGCACCCATCTCGGCTGCGTTCCGCTCGGTCAGGCTGGCGAGTACAATGGTTGGTTCTGTCCCTGCCATGGCTCGGTCTACGATACGGCCGGCCGCATCCGCAAAGGTCCGGCGCCGCAGAACCTGGCGATCCCGACCTTTTCATTCGTGTCCGATACCAAGATCAAGATCGGTTGAGGGGAGACTGATTTATGAGTGGCCATTCCAGCTACGAACCATCAACCGGCTTGGAAAAATGGGTCGATGCGCGCCTTCCGCTGCCGCGCATGGTCTATGACAGCTTCGTTGCCTATCCGGTTCCGCGGAACCTGAACTATGCATACACGTTTGGTGCCATGCTCGCGGTCATGCTGATCGTGCAGATCCTGACGGGCGTCACGCTCGCCATGCACTATGCCGCCGACACGACGATCGCTTTCAATTCCGTCGAAAAGATCATGCGCGATGTCAATCATGGTTGGCTGCTGCGCTACCTGCATGCCAACGGCGCATCCTTCTTCTTCGTCGCCGTCTACCTTCACATCGCCCGCGGCCTCTACTACGGCTCCTACAAGGCGCCGCGCGAAATCCTCTGGATTCTCGGCGTGGTCATCTATCTCCTGATGATGGCGACCGGCTTCATGGGTTACGTTCTGCCCTGGGGTCAGATGTCCTTCTGGGGCGCGACGGTTATCACCGGCTTCTTCTCGGCATTCCCGCTGGTCGGCGAATGGGTCCAGCAGTTCCTGCTCGGTGGTTTTGCCGTCGATCAGCCGACGCTGAACCGCTTCTTCTCGCTGCATTACCTGCTGCCCTTCATGATCGCCGGCGTCGTCGTCCTGCATATCTGGGCTCTGCACGTGACCGGCCAGACGAACCCGACGGGCGTCGAGGTCAAGACGAAGACGGATACGGTTCGTTTCACGCCTTACGCAACGCTCAAGGATGCGCTCGGCGTTTCAGTCTTCCTGATCGTTTATGCTTACTTCGTCTTCTACCTGCCGAACTATCTCGGCCACGCCGACAACTACATTCCGGCTGATCCGCTGAAGACCCCGGCTCACATCGTTCCGGAATGGTACTTCCTGCCGTTCTACGCCATGTTGCGCTCGATCACCTTCAACGTCGGCCCGATCGACTCCAAGCTCGGCGGCGTCCTGGTCATGTTCGGGGCCATCATCGTGCTGTTCTTCCTGCCCTGGCTCGACACTTCGAAGGTCCGCTCGGCGGTCTACCGTCCCTGGTACAAGCTGTTCTACTGGCTGTTCGTGATCAATGCGATCGTCCTCGGCTGGCTCGGTTCGCAGCCTGCTGAAGGCATCTACGTCATGATCTCGCAGTTTTGTACGCTCCTCTACTTCGCCTTCTTCCTGGTTGCTATGCCGGTTCTTGGTCTGGTGGAAACGCCGCGCCGCATTCCGAACTCGATCACCGACGCGGTGCTCGAAAAGCGCAACAAGACGGCAGCGGCCAAGGCCACTGCAGAGGTCAAGGCCTGAGCGAGCGGACGGGAAGGATAGAAATATGAAAAAGCTTGTTACAAGCATTCTCTCGCTCGCTGTCGTTGTTGGCCTTAGCGGCGTGGCTTTCGCCCAGGAAGCAGCGGCTCCGGCCGCTCATCAGGAAAGTGCCACCCCGCACTATCCGCTAAAGGAGCCGAAGGAACTCGACTGGACCTTTGCCGGTCCGTTCGGCCATTACGACAAGGGCCAGCTGCAGCGCGGCCTGAAGGTCTATACAGAAGTCTGTTCCGCCTGCCACTCGATGAACCTCGTGCCCTTCCGCACGCTGGGCGATCTCGGCTATTCGGATGCGCAGATCAAGGCGTTCGCTGCCAACTATGAAGTCCAGGACGGCCCGGACGCGAGCGGCGAAATGTTCACCCGCAAGGCGGTTCCGTCCGACCACTTCCCATCACCCTATCCGAATGCGGAAGCAGCTGCTGCCGCCAATAACGGTGCGGCTCCGCCGGATATGTCGCTGCTCGCCAAGGCACGCGAAGTCGAGCGCGGCTTCCCACGGTTCGTCTTTGATATTTTCACTCAGTACCAGGAAAGCGGTCCGGATTATATCTACTCGCTGCTGACCGGATATGAGGATGCACCGGCCGGTTTCCAGGTTCCGGCAGGCGCTCACTACAATCCGTATTTCCACGCTGCTGCAGCTTTTGCCATGCCGAAGCCGCTCTCCGACGGTCAGGTCACCTATGACGATGGTTCGCCGCAGACGGTCGATCAGTATGCCAAGGACGTCGCTTCGTTCCTGATGTGGGCGTCGGAGCCGCATCTCGAAGCTCGCAAGCGGACCGGCTTCATGGTCATGGTCTTCCTGCTGATCTTCACGGTGCTGATCTATCTGACCAAGCGTTCGATCTACTCGCGAATCGACCACTAAGCGACCTTATATCTCTACGGAAAAGGCGGCTTCCTAGCCGCCTTTTTATTTGGTTTGATGCGGCGCAATTGATAGTGTGCGCGGGTTTAATACGCTCGCAGATACGGATTTTCGATGAACCATACGCTTTCTGAGCTTGCGGCCAGCATCCGCTCCATTCCGGATTACCCCAAGCCCGGCATCATCTTTCGCGACATCACAACATTGCTTGGCAATCCGCGTGCCTTTCGCCGTGCGGTCGATGAGCTCGTGCAGCCCTATGCGGGCCTGAAGGTCGATAAGATCGCCGGTATGGAAGCGCGCGGCTTCATCATCGGCGGCGCGGTCGCGCATCAGCTATCCTCGGGCTTCGTGCCTATCCGCAAGAAGGGCAAGTTGCCGCACGAGACCGTGCGTATCGCCTACAGCCTGGAATATGGCGTGGACGAGATGGAGATGCACCGCGACGCCGTCAAGCCGGGCGAGAAGGTGATCCTCGTCGACGATCTGATCGCCACGGGCGGGACGGCTATCGGCGCAACGCGGCTTCTTCGTCAGATCGGCGCGGAAGTCGTCGGCGCCTGCTTCGTCATCGACCTGCCGGATCTCGGCGGCCGCAAGAAACTGGAGGATCTCGGCGTCGATGTTCACACACTGGTGGAATTCGCCGGCCATTGAGCGTGCCAGCTATTCGAATTCCAGTACGCTGCTCTCGAAGCGGATGACTGCAACGTCATCCTGATTGATACCTTCACAGAGGATGGCATTGAGATACCAGCCCGGTCGTGACACAAGCGGCCGGCTGGAGACAAAGGCCACAGTATAAGCGATCGTCTCATCGACGAAGACTGGCTTCAGCCATTGCAGCTTCTGGAAGCCAGGCGAGGGGCCAAGATTTGGCGGCTCCAAGCCCTGTTCCGATAGCCGGCGCGTTTCTGCCATCCAATAATCCAGAAAGCAGCGCATCCAGGCCGCCACCGTATGCCAGCCGGAAGCGCAAAGCGCGCCGAACATAGTGTCCCGAGCGGCTTCCTTGTCGATATGGAAGCGCTGCGGGTCGTATTTCCTGGCGAAGCGGAGGATGTTTTCCTCAGTGAAAACGTAGCTGCCGATCTCGGTCTTTTCGCCGACGGCATAGAGTTCGGACATTCTCATATGCCAGGCTCCTGCTTGTCACGCATGCCGAAGATGACGGAATTCTCCGACAGGCAGACCAGTTCGCCGCGCTGGTTTTCCACCTCATGGCGAAACTTGACGATGCCGAGGCCGGGACGCGAGCGCATCGGGCGCGCCTCCAGGACCATCGAATGGCCGGAGAGCGTGTCGCCTGCCAGCACCGGCTTACGCCACTCCATGAAGTCGACGCCGGGCGCACCTTCACATAGCGAATTCAGCACATAGCTGTCGGCCATCATGCGCATGAACATCGCCGAAGTGTGCCAACCAGACGCCGCAAGCCCGCCGAGGATGCTGGCACGGCCGGCAGCCTCATCCAGATGCATTGGCTGCGGGTCGAACTCCGCGGCAAATTCGATGATTTCGGGTGCCGTTACAGCTTTCGGACCGAGAGGAAAGCGTCGACCCGGCTGGAAATCCTCATAGGCGAGCTTTTCTGCAGGCATCATGGTCTCCCATCATAGGCAGGCCCCATTGCTTACAATAGCATCCGCGCGGGCTCAATGATTCCGTGGGGGTAAACGGCATGGCTGAACTAAGGGCGATACTCGACGAAGCTGCGCGCGAAGGGTTGATCACCGTCGAAGCCGGCGAGCGGCTGGCGCAGTTCCTTGCTGAGCGTGGCGTCGTCGTCGAGCAGCATACGACAGCAGGTTCCGAGCCAGCCTGGTCGGATACCGAGACGCCGCGTTTCGTGCGCGGCTTCCACGACGTGCTGATCACTATCGGCATTCTGATTGCGCTTGCAGGCCTCTGGGGGCTCACGTCGCTTCATGCGGTACTGCCGGCAATCCTGGTGCTGGCGGAAATCCTGGTGAAGCGTCAGCGCCTTGCACTGCCGGCCGTCGTGCTGACGCTGGCTGCCTTTGCCTGGACTTTCCGGATGATGCTGTCGATCTATCCACCCAATGCCGATCTATGGGTCACGGGCGATGGTATTGACGGTTTCATCGTCGCATTCCCCGTTGTCATGGGGCTTTTCTATGTGCGCTACCGTGTGCCGCTTGCGCTCGCGCTCGCAATATTCGCGGCTCTCGCGCTTGTCCTTGCGCTCGTCTTCCGCCTGTTGCAATGGGTGAGCGGAGACGATGCCTTCATCCTCAACCATCCCACGCTGGTCTCCTTCATCCTGTTTGCCTGTGCCGTCGGTCTGTTTATCGCTGCACTCGGCTTCGATCTCAGCGACAGGTTCCGCCGGACGACGCGATCGGATGTCGCCTTCTGGCTTCATCTTGTTGCGGCGCCGGCGCTGCTTTACAGCATCCGGATATTGCTCTCACTCGACGGGGGCTGGCTGGAGATCATGGACCCCAACTCCTTCAAGACGCCAGTCGTCGTTGTCATCGTCGGCCTGCTGATGCTGATCGGCCTGATCATCGACAGGCGTGCTTTCGTTACGTCTGGTCTGCTGACGCTGGGCTTGGCGATCTACGGGATATTCAGGCAGGGGAGCGCGACCATCGATACCTATATCTTCGGGACGCTCATTATCGTCGGCGTGATCGTGCTCGTCATTGGTACGGGCTGGATACCGCTTCGGCGCATCGTGCTGGGCGCTTTGCCGTCAATCGTTGTGGAAAGGTTGCCGCCCGCGTGAGCGGCAACTTTGGTTTTTGTTTGATGCATGTCGTTATCGCAAAACCGCTGCATACTTTTGCGCGACATGCTTTGTGCGTTAGGTATTGAAGCGGAAATGGATGACGTCGCCGTCCTGGACGACATATTCCTTGCCTTCGTCGCGCGCCTTGCCGGCTTCCTTGGCACCGACTTCGCCGCCGAACTGGATGTAGTCATCATAGGCGATGGTGTTGGCGCGGATGAAGCCGCGCTCGAAATCCGAGTGGATCACGCCGGCTGCCTGCGGTGCCTTGGTGCCGCGCTCGATCGTCCAGGCGCGCGTTTCCTTCGGGCCGACGGTGAAATAGGTGATGAGGTGGAGCAGCTTGTAGCCAGCGCGGATCAGGCGATCGAGTCCCGCTTCGTCAAGACCTAGAGCCGAGAGGAATTCCTTGGCTTCCTCATCGGGAAGCTGGGCGACTTCCGACTCGATCGCAGCCGAGATGATCACTGTTTCCGCACCCTGTGCCTTCGCCATGGCGGCAACGGCCTCGGTATATTTGTTGCCCGTCGCCGCGTCGCCTTCCGCGACGTTACAAACATAGAGAACCGGATGCGAGGTCAGGAGGTTGAGGCCCTTCAGGATACGGGTTTCTTCGGCGTCGAGCTTGGAAAGCAGGGTGCGGACAGGCTTGCCGTCCTGCAGCAGCGCCAGCGAGGCTTCCATGATCGGCAGCATGGCCATGGAATCCTTGTCCTTGCCGGTAGCGCGCTTGCGGGTTTGTTCGGTGCGGCGCTCGAGGCTGTCGAGATCGGCAAGCATTAGTTCGGTCTCGATCGTTTCGGCATCTGCAACGGGATCGATACGGCCTTCCACGTGGGTGATATCGCCGTCTTCGAAGCAGCGCAGCACATGCACGATGGCATCGACTTCGCGGATGTTGGCAAGGAACTGATTGCCGAGGCCTTCGCCCTTCGACGCGCCGCGCACGAGGCCGGCAATATCGACGAAGTTGATGCGGGTCGGGATGATTTCTTTCGACTTCGCGATATCCGCAAGCTTGCGCATGCGTTCATCCGGTACAGCGACTTCGCCTGTGTTCGGTTCGATCGTGCAGAAAGGATAGTTTGCCGCCTGCGCTGCCGCCGTCTTGGTGAGCGCATTGAAAAGGGTCGATTTGCCGACATTCGGCAGGCCGACGATACCGCATTTGAAGCCCATGGCTGAAACCTGCTGTTCTCTGGAATTCCTTGGCCGTGGCTATGGGATAAAGGAGGGGAGCGGTCAAGTCTCGGCGACCTTTTCTTGCAGCTCCCTTGCCGATAGGGCGTAGTGGTTCTATTCTTACGGCAGTGGAATTTCCCTCCGCGCGAGGTGTCGGAATTCTGCAATCGAAAAAGCTTAGTTAGTACGAAACCCCTTCCCATGTCATCAACGGGCGGATTTCCGATGGTTGACAACGATATTGCCTTAAAACCCAAGACCAAAACGAAGCCCAAGCTGGACAAGCCGAAGCTTTACAAGGTGATTCTCGTCAATGACGATTACACACCGCGGGAATTCGTCATCATGGTGCTGAGGGCCGTGTTCCGCATGAGCGAGGATGCGGGCTACCGCGTGATGATGACGGCACACAAGCTCGGCTCTTGCGTGGTCGTCGTCTGCACCAAGGATATCGCCGAGACAAAGGCGAAGGAGGCCATCGATCTTGCCAAGGAGATGGGCTTTCCGCTGATGTTCACCACTGAGCCCGAGGAATAGGACAGGGTCTGTTCCAAATCTAGGATTGCCGGCGGATCTGGTAACCGGTCTTGTCCTGCAGGAAGCCGCAATTTTCATAGAAACGCAGCGTTGCCGGATCTTTCGATCCAGTCAGCAGCATCACTTTATAGCAGCCGGTATCCCACGCTTGCGTAATCGCATGGTGGATGACCTTGCCGGCATAGCCCTGTCTGCGATGATCGGCATGGGTGACGACGTTTTCTATAAGCGCATAGGAAGCGCCGTTGCGTGTCAGGTTGGGTATGACGATCAGCGTTACCGTCGACGCTGCGATCTCGTCGATAAAGCCAATAAAAACCGTCATACCCGGCTGGGCGAGAATGGCAGAGAAGCGTTCCTCCGCGAGTTCAGGAGCAAGTGGCCGATCGGAGGAGTTGAGGTGGCCGTAAAGGGTAAGCAGGTTCTGCAGGTCGGCGGAAGCTGCTCGCCGGATGCTAAGATTCCCGCTTGCCATCGCACTCAGTCGCTCTTGTTGCCGAACATCTTCTTCAGCATCTCGGCCATGGGACCGGTTGCCGGAAGCTTCTGGTGGCCGTGGTTGCGGGCCTGATGGATATGAGACTTTCCTGTTGGCTTCTTCTCCGACTTCGGCTTCTCCTCGTCCGCCTTTCTGCCGAGCGCCAGTGCGAGCTTGTTCATGAGCTGGGAATCCTCGTTGCGGACCAGCATCTCGGCATTGTCTGCGAGCGTATCCAGCAGCGGCTCCAGCCACGCGTTGTCCGCCTTGGCGAAGTCGCCGAGCACGTGGTTATGCACGAGCTCCTTGACGCCGGGATGGCCGATGCCGATGCGCAGGCGGCGGTATTCCTTGCCGCAATGGGCGTCGAGCGACTTGATGCCGTTGTGGCCGCCGTGGCCGCCGCCGGTCTTCAGCCGCGTCTTGCCGGCGGGTAGATCGAGCTCGTCATAGATCGCCACGAGATCGGAAGGCTGCAGTTTATAGAAGCGCATGGCTTCCCCCACCGCTTCGCCCGAGAGGTTCATGAAGGTCTGCGGCTTGATCAGCAGCACTTTCTCGCCGGCAAGCTCGCCTTCTGATATCTCGGCTTTGAATTTCTTAGACCAGGGCGAAAAGCTATGGCGGCGATAGATGGCATCCACCGCCATGAAGCCGACATTGTGGCGGTTGCCGGCATATTTTGCGCCGGGATTGCCGAGACCCGCGATGATCAGCATGGCCTGTCTTCCTTGCAAGAGCTGTTGCCGTTCACGACAGCGAAACGGCGGCAAAGTCAAGTGGGAAAGCCTCGGAAGAAAACCGGGCCGCTGATCAATTCTGCAGATGAAGCCCGTATTTCAGGAATATCTGCTTCTGCTCGCCGCTTGCAATCAGCTTGTCGAGCGAGGTCTGCATACGTGCCAGAAGGTCGTCCGGAAAATTCTTCTCGCAGGCAATACCCATCGGCTGAGAGGAGAGAACGGTCACCATTTCCAGCGGCTTGTCGGTCTTCAGCTTGTCGAAATAGAGTTCGGAGATCGGCATCATGTCGATGCGTCCGCCGAGCAGCTTGCGCAGCGTCGCGTTGAAATCGCTGGCGACATCGAGTTTGGAGAAGCCCTTCTCCTTCAGCGTCACTTCGGTATAGTCGTCGCGCTGCACGCCGATCACATATTTCTTTGCCTCTTCCAGATTTGCGGCCGAGACGCCAGATCCCTTGCGAGCGATCAGGATGTTGCGGTCGACGAGCAGCGGTTCCACCCATTTGAACAGGCCGTCACGCGAAGCGTTATGTGCGGTGGCAAAAACACAGGTCATTGGTGTCGAGCGGGCGAGGCTGAAGGCGCGAGCCCAGGGCATCACGTCGAGCGTATAACCGACACCAATATCGGCCATGATCTTCTCCACCTGTTCGACGGTCGCGCCCTTGATGACCTTTCCCTCGCGGTAGTTGAAGGGGGCGTATTCCTCGGTCACGAAGGCTACCGTCTGGGCTGAGGCGGATGTCGCTAAGCAGGGCAGGATAAGAAGAGCAAGAAGCAGCAGCTTTTTCATTGCGATACCTCCCATATCTCGTCAGTTCATGAAGCGCGCGTCACGTTCGGTTGCGCGCTGCTCAGTTCCTCGATCAGCTTGGCGGCATTTTGCGGACGGTGGAACAGATAACCCTGGCCATAGTCGAGGCCCATTTGATACAGCGTTCCGCATTCCTCTTCCGTTTCGATCCCTTCGGCGATCACGGTGCAGTTCATCTTGTGCGACAGCGTGGTGATGCCTTCGATCAGCATGCGGCTCTTCTGGCGCACGTCATCGTCAGCATCATTGATGGCGCGGGTGAAGGATTGATCGATCTTGATGATGTCGACCGGGAAGCGATTGAGATAGCTCAGCGACGAGTAGCCGGTCCCGAAATCGTCGAGGGCAATGCGGCAGCCGAAACGGCGCAGTTCCGTCACGACCATGCGGATCTGAGGGTTATCGTGCATCAGCACCGCTTCGGTGATCTCGACGACGATACGATCCGGCAGGATGCCGTGGCGGCCGAGGATGGCTGCGAGGCGGGCAGCGAGCGCCGGCTCAAACTGAAGCGGCGAGAAATTGATCGCGAGATAGGTGTCCTGCATGCCTGGGAGGCGGGAGATCTTTGCCAGATTGGCGATTGCCTTTTCCATGATGACGTTGCCGACACGCACGATCTTGGCGGTCTCTTCGGCGACACTGATGATTTCGGCGGGCGGCATGAGGCCTTTCTGCGGGTGGTTGAGGCGCATCAGCGCTTCGAAGCCGGCAACGTTGCGGCCGTTCAGATTGACGATCGGCTGGAGATAGGCCTCGAACCAATCGTCGGCGAGGCCGGCCTCGATATGAGCTTCGATCTCGGCGCGTCGACGGGCATGATCGAGCATGCCGTTATCGAAGATTTGCGCGCCGTTCTTGCCGTCGCGCTTTTTGGCGTACATGGCCATATCGGACTTCTGCAGCAATTCCGCGGCGGTTGCGGCATGGCGAGGATAGATGGCGATGCCGACGGAGGCGCTGAGATGCATGTCCGGGCCGAACGGCGTCTCGAAGATCGAGGCAATCTGGTCGCACATGGCGCGGGCGCGCTTTTCGGCATTTTTGGCCGGTAGCAGGATAGCAAATTCATCGCCGCCGAGACGAGCGGCTTCATCGGAAGGGGCAAGGAGGGTCTTCAGCCGTTCGACAAGTTCGATGAGGGCCGCGTCACCTGCGGCATGGCCCATGTTGTCGTTGATCCATTTGAAGCGGTCGAGGTCGACGAATAGGCAGGCTAGCTCCTGACCGGCAGCGTCGGCGGACGCGATTTTGTTGTCGAGCACGGCCTCAAAACCCTGGCGATTCAGCAGACCGGTCAGGTGGTCAGTAATCGCTAGACGGTGGTTGCGGTCTTCGGAGGCCTTCAGCTCCGTCACGTCGGTCATGACGGAAAGTGACTGACCTTCCTGTCCCTGGGTCGTCAGCGCCGATTCCATGATGAGGACGTCCATGATGCGGCCGTCCATGCAGACGAACTTGACAGTCACATCTCCGGTGCCGTTCTCACGCTGGCTCTTGCGCTTGATGAACTTCTCACGGGTGGAGGGGGTGACCAGATCGGAGAAGTTCCGGCCGATGACGGCGACGCGGTGATAACCGGTCGCAAGCAGCCAATAGTCGCTGACGGCGGTGATCCGGTCTTCCTCGTCGAGCGAGAAGAGCATGGCGGGCGTCAGGTTGTAGATGTCGGTAGTGCGCCGATGCGCAAGCTTCAGTTCTGTTTCCTCGTTTTCCAGCTTCGTCTGCATTTCGTTGAAGCTCTGGGCAAGGCGGCCCATCTCGTCGTTCGACTGCCAGTCGACATGGTGGCGGGAGCCGAGCTGGCGCGTCGCCTCGATTGCGGCCGTCAGGCGCATCAGAGGCTTGATGACGAAGATGCGATTGCCGATAAGCGCGGTTGCAAAAACAGCCAGCACCGCGAAAATGAAGATCGAGATAAAGACGACCTCTTCCTGCTTCAGGCCGGAAAACAGGCCGAGTGCCGGATAGAAGACGGAGATGCTGCCAAGGTTTTTTGGGCCATCGACGGTGTTGTAGATGATGGCGCGGGAGACCTGAACCAGCTTGCCGTTGAACGACCTCGGGATGGTCGACTGGCTGACGTCGAGTTGGCCGGACTGGTCGCGAACTTCCACCTTGACGATGGCGCCTTGCGAGACGACCGTCGCGCTGATCTGTGTCACGCTATCGGCATCAAGATCCCAAAGCGGCTTGGCGAGCGCCTGGGCATTTGCCACAAGAAGAACGGAAATATGGTCACGTATTTCCTTGTCGGCGCGTTCAGAGGAAAGGAAAAGAAAAAGAACAAATAGGGGGGCTACAAAAACAAGTAGCGCGCCGCAAACAATCGCAAAAAATCTGTTCTCAACGGAATTATTCATGGTTCCGTTTGCTCCATCGGGTCGGAATATTTTGCGGTCACGCAGCAACGCGGGAACTTCGCAACCAGCCGGAGCATGCTTCCATGAATGTGTTAAATGTTGCTGAAATAAGCCTTTTTTGCCAATGAAAAAGCCCGTCTCCAAAAATGAAAACGGGCTTTATGCTTTACAAATTGGTAGAAGCTATCAGGCTTCTGCTTCGCCTTCACCTTCGGCAGCGGCATCGTCGACACCGGCGGCCGGAGCAATGATCGTCGCGATCGTGAAGTCGCGATCAGCGATGACGGGCGTTACGCCCTTCGGCAGCGTGATTTCCGAAATATGGATGCTGTCGCCGATCTTGTGGCCGGAGAGGTCAACGGTGAAGAATTCCGGGATCGCGTTAGCCGGGCAGTGAACTTCGACTTCGTGGCGAACGATGTTCAGGACGCCGCCGACCTTGAGGCCCGGGGACTTTTCTTCGTTGACGAAGTGAACCGGGATTTCAACGGTGACCTGGGTGTTGCCGGATACGCGCAGGAAATCGACGTGCATCGTGAAGTCGCGAACCGGATCGAGCTGATAGTCCTTCGGCAGAACCTGGTACTTCTTGCCATCGACGTCGATGGTCGCAACGGTGGTCATGAAACCACCGGCATGAATACGCTTCGTCACCTCATTGGTGTTGATAGCGATGGAAATCGGGGCCTGCTTGTCACCATAGATGACAGCGGGAATAAAGCCGTTGCGGCGGAGTTCACGGGCGGACCCCTTACCAACCCGTTCGCGCGCCTCGGCCTTGAGCTCGTACGTTTCGTGGCTCATGGCTAGTCCTTTCGAGGTTATTTGGAGAGCCCGCGGCGGGCTTGAAGCCTTGTGCCTCGGACTGGAGGCGGATCGTAGTATCCGTCCTCATCCGCGTTGCCTCCAAGGGTGTCTACGCGGACGCGTGGCCTATAATATAAGTGTCATCCAAACGCAAGCAGCGAAACCCGGCGTCTCGTCACGTAAAGACCAATCGGACAGGCGGAGTTACACGCTTCGTTGGCGTTACACCCAAAATCTTGCGGAGTGCAATCGTTGGTACTCTTCAGGTGGCGTCAAAACTGCTGATAAGCCTTCATTGTTCGCGCGTTAATCACAAAGTCGAACAGAAGGTTCCACTTTAGCAGCCAAAGCCGCTGATTATCGCTTCTTTAACGTCGGCAGATCGATGTCGGACATGAAAAGAATGGGCTTCTCATGTTCGCGATCGTATCCTGCCTGACATATCAACATGACCTGACACTCGTTTTGTTGGCTGCTGCGCTATGCCTAGTGTCCAATCTCGGAACGATCCTGTTCCTGAGAAGCGCCGGCAAGTCGAAAGGCGCGCCGCGCTGGATCTGGCTCTCCGTCGCGGGCGCGGCCGGCGGCTTCGGCATCTGGTCGACGCATTTCGTCGCCATGCTGGCTTATGATCCTGGCATGATCGTCGGCTATGATCGCGATTTGACGCTGATTTCGCTTGGCGCAGCTTTTGCCTCCACCTTTGTCGCCGGCATGGCAGCCGTGTCCCTTTCGGGTTCTCAGGCCAATATTGCCGCCGGCCTAGTTTTCGGTGTCGGCGTTGCAGCCATGCATTTCACCGGCATGGCCGGTCTGCAGGTTCCCGGGACGGTCGTCTGGGACCAGCATCTTGTTGCGTCCGCGCTGATCATATCGGTTGTGATGGCGACATGGGGATTTGCGCTCACAAAGAACTGTAAAGGTTCGAACTGGAACGTTCTCGCCGCTGCCTCTGCGCTGTCGCTTGGCATCGTGTTGATGCATTTCACGGCAATGGGTGCGTTGTCCTTTGTCGAAGGGGGTGGGAGAGCGATAGAACCGCAGGCACTGTCGAAGCCGGTCCTGTTGGTGACCATTCTCGTCGTGTCGATTTCAATGCTCGCCTCGGGTATTTCGGCATCGATCATCGCGTTTCGCGCAGCCAGGCAGACGAGCGCGAGCGAGACCAAGTTTGAGTTGCTCGTGCAGGGTGTGACGGACTACGCAATCTATATGCTCGATCCTACAGGCGTCGTAACGAACTGGAATGCGGGAGCCGAACGGGCGAAAGGTTATAGCGCCGCTGAGATTGTCGGAGAGAATTTCGCCCGGTTTTATTCCGCCGAAGATCAGCAGAAGGCGCTTCCGCAGCAGGCTCTTCAATCCGCTCTCGCCAATGGCAGGTTTGAGGCCGAGGGACTTCGTTTCCGCAAGGACGGATCCTCGTTCTGGGCCCATGTCGTCATCCAGCCCGTCTATGACGACGGCCGCAAACTTGTCGGATACGCGAAGATCATCCGGGATATCACCCAGACAAAGATCGACCGTGATCGCATCGACGAAGTATCGCGAAACCTCGATCTGGCTCTGGAGAATATGAGCCAGGGCATCTCGATGTTCGACAGCAATGAGCGCCTGATCCTCGCAAACGCTCGCTATAGCCAGCTTTTCGGTTTTCCTGAGAATTTCATTCGCCCGGGTCTTACCTATTCCGAGATCGTGCGCAGCGGCTATCAGATCATCCTTGGCGACAACGATAATGCCGATTCAAGGGCAACGGATCACTACCGCCGGCATATGGCCACCATGCGCTCAGGTCAGAAGACCCTGGTGCATCAGACGATGAAAGGCCGGTCCATTCTTGCGACGTTCAACGTTCTGGCGGATGGTGGCTGGGTTACGACATTCGAAGACATTACCGAACGGCTGGCGCGCGAAGAGAAAATCGCATTCATGGCCAAGCACGATGCTTTGACCGGTCTACCGAACCGTCCGACCTTCAATGACTATCTGTCGCATCAGCTGGCAATCGCCAAAAGGCTGTCCAGCAAGGTTGCAGTCATTGGCATCGATCTGGATAGATTTAAGGAAATCAATGACCAGATGGGGCATCTGGCAGGCGATTTCGTGTTGAGCATCTTGGCCGCACGATTGAATGGCATCCTGCGTGACGAGGAGTTCGTCGCTCGGCTGGGGGGAGACGAATTCGCGGCTGTAAAGCGGTTCAACGGCAGGGCTGAGCTTGACGATTTCGTTGCGCGGCTGGAAGCCGTCCTCACGGAGAAGATGGATTTCGAGGGGCATCACATCGTCCCCGGCGCGAGTCTTGGCGTTGCACTTTACCCCGAAGCCGGAGACAAGGCGGAAACGCTTCTCGCGAATGCTGATCTCGCTATGTATCGGGCAAAGCATGAAGTCGGGCACAACGTCTGTTTCTACGAGGAATCCATGGACGAAGCGTCGCGGGACAGGAGAAAACTGGCCCGTGACCTGTGGGCCGCGATCGAACGCGATCAGATGTACCTTCATTATCAGGTTCAGAAGTCGGTTCCGACCGGCAAGACGACCGGTTACGAAGTGCTGCTCAGATGGAACCATCCCGAACGCGGGAACATTCCGCCTGTCGATTTCATTCCGATTGCCGAGGAGTGCGGTGCGATTGTGCCTATCGGCGAATGGGTGCTTCGTGAAGCATGCAGAGAGGCAGTCAGCTGGAAGAACGACATCAAGATCGCCGTCAATATTTCGCCCATCCAGATCGCCCATGCAAACATCGCGGAGCTGGTTCGCTCGGTCCTTGACGAAACTGGTCTGCCGGCATCACGGCTCGAACTGGAGATTACCGAGTCGTCGATCATCGTCGACAAGAACAAGGCGCTGGTCGCTATGCGTGCGCTGAAGCAGCAGGGCGTTGCCATTGCCATAGACGATTTCGGAACGGGCTATTCTTCGCTTGAAACCCTTCGCTCGTTCCCCTTCGACAAGATCAAGCTCGATCGCAGCTTCATGAATGAGGTCGAGACCAGCCAGGAAGCAAAGGCGGTTATTCGCTCCATCCTGGCGCTAGGACGCGGCTTGTCGATCCCCGTGCTTGCCGAAGGCGTCGAAACGCTGAGCCAACTCGAACTGCTGACATCCGAAGGCTGCGACGAGGCTCAAGGCTACTATTTCGGCCGTCCGGCACGAATGGAAAAACAACGGCTTGCGCTCAACACAGCGGCTTGACCGGAGGGCGCGATCAGGATCGGAGGCACGGCAAACTTCGGCAGGGCAGACCGGTCTCATGGGGCCGAATTGCAAAATACATCCGTTCAAGCGTGCTGGGTTGACACCGGAAGCTATCCGATCTTCCTATGGCCGCATCCAAAGCGGCTGAGGAGAGTGCGGATATGCGTCTCAAACTTATAACGACGACGAGCCTTGTTGCCCTATCGCTGTTCGGGGCAGCGCATGGGGCTGAGATCAATCAGGACGGAGCGAACAAGCTTCGCGATAGTCTGGCGAAAGTGTTGCCAGACGATATTGCCAAAAGCGGGTTTGTAACCGTCAACCCGGCGGGCAACCGCTACGAGGTCATTTATGATCTTGCTAAACTGCTTTCGAAAGTGGACCCGACCAAGGTTGTAGTGAACGGACTGGCGCCCTGGTCGGTCTTCGCCACGCCGCTCGACAATGGGTTCTGGAACCTCGAAGGCAACAACAGCTTCAATATTTCCGGCAATTTCAAGGGTCCGGACGATAAGGCCACGGATTTCACCTATTCCATTGCATCGCTTGTCTATAACGGCGTCTTCGATCCAGCGATCGCCTATCTGCGTTCAGGCGATTTCAAGGCCAGCGACATCCGGGTCACCTCGAAGTCCGATACAGACCAGGTCGATGCGAGTTTTGCCGGCATGTATTACAGGCTTGATTCCGCCGACAGTGCCAGCGGTAACGGCCGGCTGGATTTCAAGGGGAACGGGTCGCTTTCGGCGATGTCGGAGACGGTTACCGGCCCGCAGATGCCACCCGTCAACATCAAGGCGGATTCGATAGACTTCAATGCCAGTGTCGTCAGCCTGCCGGCGAAAGAAATCCGCGATATCGTCTTCTTCGTTCTCGACCATCTCAATGAGAAGAATCTGAGCAAGGAAGATGGCGACAAGCTGAAATCGGTCCTCAAGGCATCCTTCCCGCTGTTCTCGTCGGCCAACGAGACAATTACGGCGAATAACCTCACTATCGCCACGGTTACCGGCAGCGGCGGAGCCAAGGCCTTCGGCTATAATTTTTCCATCGACGGTCCAAGTGACGCAGTCCGGTTTGCTTTCGGCATGAATACCAAGGAAGTGACGCTCGACAGCCCGATCGTACCGGCGAGCTACCATGCCTTCCTACCGAAGAGTGTCGATCTGCAGATTGCGGTTCCCGACATGGATTTCGCCGCTTTCAGCGACGAATTCATGAAGATCGATTTCTCGAGCGGCGACAATTCGGAAGAAAGCGGCAAGCAGGCTGCCGAGAAGCTCTTCCATGACGGTGTCTTCGTCGTGGATCTTCCGAAGTTCACCGCTGTCTCCGATGTTTACGATATCGACGTCACCGGGAAGCTGCAGGGCCGCGTCGATGCGCAGAAGGATTATTCACTCCAGGCATCGATTTTGGCCCGCGATCTCGACAAGTCGATTGCTGCCATTCAGGAGCTTGCCAAGAGCGACCCCAACCTCCAGCAAGTGTCCTTCGGCATGATGATGGCCAAGGGTTTTGCCAAGACGGACCCGGATGGTCGCTCGCGCTGGGATATCAGCATGGCAGGCGACGGTTCGGTGGCGATCAATGGTCAGCAGATCAAGGGGCCGGATACCGAGGAACCGGATCAGGATCAAGGGCAGGAGCCGGAACAGGGACTGGAACCGGACCAGGATCAGGACCAGGCGCCGCAGCAGCAGCCCTGAGCGTCTCACGTGCATCGGAAAAAAAAGCCGGCCTTGCGCCGGCTTTTTGGTCCTGTCGCGCGACTCCAGAGGCCCGATAATTCGGAATAGAAGAACCAGAAGTAGTCTGAAATCGAAAGAGCCGGTTAAATGCCGGCTCTTTTAGTCGAAGAGACTGGAGACGGACTCTTCCTGAGCCGTGCGGCTGATGGCTTCGCCGATCAGCGGCGCCGTCGTCACGACGCGGATGTTGTGGGCGGAGAGCACAGCGGTCGTCGGCTGGATCGAATCCGTGATGACGAGTTCGCGCAGCTTTGAGGAGGTGACACGCGTAACCGCGCCGCCGGAGAGTACGCCGTGCGTGATATAGGCGGTGACGCTGGACGCGCCCTTTGCAAGCATCGCATCGGCTGCGTTGCAGAGCGTGCCGCCGGAATCGACGATGTCGTCGATCAGCAGGCAGTCCTTGCCTGTGACATCGCCGATGATGTTCATGACTTCGGATTCACCGGGCCGCTCGCGACGCTTGTCGACGATGGCCAGGAGACAGTCCAGGCGCTTGGCGAGCGCGCGGGCGCGAACCACGCCGCCGACGTCGGGCGAGACGACCATGACGTTGCTGAGGTCATAGTGGCTTTTGATGTCGCGCGTCAGCACAGGCATGGCGAAGAGGTTGTCCGTCGGTATATCGAAGAATCCCTGGATCTGACCGGCGTGGAGATCGAGCGTCATGACGCGGTCGGCGCCGGCTTCGGTGATCAGGTTTGCAACGAGCTTGGCGGAGATCGGTGTGCGGCCGGAGGCGCGGCGGTCCTGGCGGGCATAACCGAAATAGGGAAGGACGGCGGTGATGCGGCGGGCTGACGAACGACGCATGGCGTCAATCATGATCAGCAATTCCATCAGGTGGTCATTGGTCGGGAAGGAGGTGGGCTGCACGAGGAAAACGTCCTCGCCGCGCACATTTTCCTGAATTTCCACGAAGATTTCCTGGTCGGCAAACCTTCGGACACTGGCTTTCCCTAAGGGAACATTGAGATAGTTGCAGATCGCTTCGGCGAGTTGCCGGTTCGAATTGCCTGCGAAAACCTTCATCTTGGTCCGCCTGTTATGCGCTGATAGCCGCGCTTTTTAGCCAGCTTCCCGGTGAATGCAAGGGCTAAGGCGTCACATACTTTTATATTTATAAAAAGCTTGTGACTAACCGCCCTGGCTCTGCCGCCAGGATGTAAATTCCGAGATCGTCTTGGAGGCGATCTGCTGCATCACGGAAGCAGGCACGCCAGCCCAGGGATCCGCCGCTGCCGTCGGCACGCTTTCCTGTCCTTGGATGCGATGCAGCCGAGCGCCGGCATTGTCGAGTACATCCCAGACATAGACTACGGTAACCTTGCCCTCGTCGCTGAAAGCGGAGAGATAGCCCTTCAGAATGTAATCGCTGCTTGTGTCGTTGGAGCTCTTGATGGCGAGGCCGTGCGCGCGGGCTTCCGCGCCCAGCTGGCGTGACAGCGGGGTGACAGCCTGGACCGGCGCACCAATGATCGGCAGGAAGCGTACGGTATTGCCGCGGATCGACGTCGATGAAGAGATAGAGGGATCGAGTGCGGCCGTCTGTGTTGGCTGCTGTTGCGGGGCGGTCGGCTGCCCGGCTGCCGAGGAAGGCGGAGGCAAGGATTGTCCCTCGATCGGTCCCGAGGCGGCTGGCGAAGAGCCGTTGCGGGTGAGCGCATCGGCCTGAGCCTGCATCGTCGTCGGCGGAGCGCCAGTGCCGGGCCGGTAGGCCTGTGCCGAATAGTTCGGCCGGGTCGGACTCGTTTGCTGGCTATAGCTCGGCGTATAACCGTTCCGGCGGGGACTGGCCGGAAAGGTCTGCTGCGGCTCTCCGGCCATGCGTTCCGCCTCGCTTTGCGTCACGGGCGTGGACGAGCGTTGAGCCACCGAGGAGTCGCCGATCTCCATCGGCGGTGTCAGGTTTAGCGCATCGGTCGTGTTGCAGGCAGAAAGCAAGGCGAGACAGATCAGGAGCGTGGGCGCAGTCGCAACTCGCGTCATCCCTCGGTTCGTCCTTCCCACAATTGCATCAGCCCCAGCGAATTTATGCGGGTGGGGGGACCTGTCTGTCAATTCCGGATTCTTGCCGATGATTGCACTGCTTAGACGCCGATGAAATCCAGTGGATGACGCGAAAGCGTACGGGGTGCTTCCCCCGTGGTCAGATAGGTCTGGCCGAGGGTCATTGCCGTACCGGTATCGGAATCGGCAATGATCATATGCACGAAGAGCGACATGTTCGGCTCGATCGGCTGAGGATTGCCGGCATGGAACATCTGATGTTCCATCCAGGAGGGGGAGAAGCGCGCGCCGAGAGAGTAGCCGCAGGCATTGAGGCGATGGCGGGCGAGGCCGCGTTCGTCCATGATTCTGGCATGCATATCGAAGACATCGCCGAAGGTGTGGCCGGGTTTCAGTACGGTCTCGATCGCCTGGATCGTCTCGAGACAAGCATTATAGAGTTCACGCTGACGGTGCGTCGGCTCGCCGAGGACGATCGTACGCATCATCGCGGCATGATAATGCGCATAGGTGCCGGCCCATTCGAGGGTCAGTTGGTCATTCGCGTCGAGCTTGCGGCGGCCGGCCTTGTAGCGGCAGAGCAGGGCATCGGCTCCGGAGCCAATGATAAATTCGTTGGCCGGATAGTCGCCTCCGCCGGCGAAGATGGCGCCCTGCATGGCGGCGAGAATATCGGCTTCGTCGGCGCCGGGCTTGGTCAATCGCATCGCCGCGTCCAGCGCATCATCCGCCAGCACGGCGGCATGCTCGATATAGGCGACCTCGGTCGGGCTCTTGATGAGGCGTAGTCGGCTGACGAGGTAGGAGGCGTCACTGATCTGGCCGAAAGTCGTCAGTTGCGCATCAAGCAGCCGTGCGACCCGGCCCGTCATGCCGTGTGTGTCATATTCGACGCCGATGCGGGCGCCGAGCAGGTCCATCTCGACAAGCAGATTCTTGAGGTCCATTGTCGGATCGGCATTGACGCGATCGACCCAGATATGAATGTCTTCAATAATGGAAGTGTGCCGGGCCTGACGCAAGTCGGCCGAACGGGTGAGGAGGGCCATGGTTCCGTCGGACTTGACGACCAGCGTCTGGAAGAAGCAGTAGCCGAAGCTGTCGTAGCCGGTCAGCCAGTACATGCTCTCTTGCGCGAAAAGCAGCAGGGCATCGAGCTTTTCTTCCTTCATCCTGTCTGTCAGGCGTGCGAGCCGGCTCGCAAATTCAGCTCGTTCGAAATGGAGTGCCATACCGGTTACATCTCCCTGATGCTGATCGCCGAAATCTGCCGGCCGTAGTCCGGTTCTTTTTTATGTGTGGTCCGGCGATAGGAAAAAAAGCGCTCGCTGTCTGGATAGGTGCAAAGGCCGAGGCTTTCGGCGCGCACGCCTGCGTTTTTCAGTCGCTCGACGGTCAGTCCCGGCAGATCAAACATGGCATGGCCAGATGTCCGGGAGGGGATGAAATAACGTTCATAGGCCGGATCGTAGGCAAGAAAGCGCTCGATGAATTCAGGGCCGACTTCATAACTTGCCTGGCTGATCGAGGGGCCGAGGCAGGCGACGATATTATCCTTGCTGGCGCCAAGCGCCTCCATCGCACCGATAGTGTTTTCAAGTACACCGGTCAGGGCGCCTTTCCAACCGGCATGGGCGGCGCCGATCACGCGGTTTTCCGGATCGGCAAAGAGGATCGGACCGCAATCGGCGGCCAGCACACCCAATACGATGCCAGGCGTTGTCGTAACCATCGCGTCCGCCTGAGGCCTGGAACCGTCGTAATCGGGCCCGACGGTGACGACGTCGGGGGAGTGGACCTGATGGACTGTCGCCAGCCGGTCGACCGGCAGGTCGAACCAGGCGGCGACGCGCCTGCGGTTTTCCTGTACATTTTCACGCTCGTCATTTGAGCCGAGGCCGACATTGAGGCCGCGATAGATGCCTTCGGATACTCCGCCAGCGCGGGTGAAATAGCCGTGGCGGATCACGCCGCCGGCCACTTCGTTCAGCAGCGCGCTTTCGATCGGTGCTGGAGAGGCCGAATCTGTCATGCGATATTCCGGGTCTTTTTGGAGGGGATCGACGTCATCGTCGCCGAATCTCGTCCGGCGAAGCATGCCATTTTGCGGCGGATGTTGGCGAGCGTCGGGCCGCCTGTCAATCCACCGGACGGAACGGCATCAGGTCGATCGCCGGATAAGAGACGGCGAGCACCTTGAAGAGTTCGCCCATGCGACCTTCTCCCGCGCCGGCCAACCGATCGACGGCGCTCTGGATGATCTGCTGCGTATGCGGTTCCCGGTCGCGGCCAAGAGCGGCTGCGCGTTCCAGAATGCCAAGGCCGGTCAGGAAATCACCTTGATGGAGCGCGCCGTTGATGTGGATCTCGGCAGAAGCCGCCGTTTCCGCAAGCTGCTGGAAATCGACATGGCTCGTCAGGTCCGCTTCGCCGGGATGGGCGAGCGGCGGATCGAATTCGTGCATGCGCACGGCTTGCAGCGTGTCGCCAAAACCGGTGACGAGGTGTCCGTAGTCGATTACGAGCGCGGTGCCGCTGAAGGCCCGCAGCCTTTCGCAGATGGCACTCATGACTGCCTGGCGCGCGGGCGAGATCTCGAACAGTGTGCCGACAGGGACGTTCTGCGCGGGCTCAGGCAGTAGCGCCGGATCTATGCCGGCGACACCAGCCGCAAACATCAGTTCGCCATCGGCATCGAGGCCGACCATGCGCTCGCGAAAGCCGGTCGGAGTGCGTATGAACTGTCGGATCGGGATCGCGTCGAAGAGCTCGTTGGCGACGATCAGCGTGAAGCCGGGCGGTACCTCGTCGAAGCCGGAATGCCAGCTGACCTTGCCGTCATACGGCTCGAGCGTCTGGCCCTGGATATCGCGCAGGCGTTCACTCGTTTCGACCAGATGGATCGTCATATTGTCGAAGAGCGGCGGGGCGATGCGCGCAATCACCCGCAACATATCCGACATCATCGTGCCGCGGCCGGGGCCGATTTCGACGAGGCGAACGCCAGCGGCCATGTCGTGACGCTGCCATGCGTGGACCACGAAGACGCCAATCATTTCGCCGAAGAGCTGGCTGACCTCGGGCGCGGTCACGAAATCGCCCGAACGGCCGAAGGGCTCGCGGGTGCGGTAATAGCCGTATTCGGGATCAGCAAGGCACAGCGAGAAATAGTCGGTGACACTGATCGGTCCGTTTGCCTGGATGATCGTCTTGATCTTTTCGCCTAATGCGGTGGTCATGGCGGCAGTCCCGGTGTCTTCAGTGCTGCTGCAAAGCAGCAGCCTGACGGCGGGCGCGGAAGATCGCCCAGAGGCCGAGCAGGATCATGGGGAAGGACAGAACCATGCCCATCGTCAGCCAACTTGTGCCGAGCAGATAGCCGAGCTGCGCATCCGGCTCCCGGAAGAATTCCACAAGGATGCGCGACAGCGCATAGCCGCAGACGAAGACGCCAGTGATGAGGCCCGGGCTCTTCAGAGCCTTGGCGCCAAAGACGAGGGCAGCAAGAACGAGCAGCAAGACGATGCCTTCCAGACCGGCTTCGTAAAGCTGGCTCGGATGGCGGGCAAAGGGGCCGCCAGTCGGGAAGACGACTGCCCAGGGCATGTCCGTCAGCCGGCCCCAGAGCTCGCCGTTGATGAAGTTGGCAATACGGCCGAAGAACAAGCCGCAGGGTACGACTGTTGCGACGATGTCGAACAGGCTCCAGATCGGGATATGGTTGCGGCGGGCAAAGAGGATCATGGCGATCGTGGTCCCGGTCAGGCCGCCATGGAAGGACATGCCGCCATTCCAGATCTGCACGGCGCGGATCGGATTTTCGACGATGGCGCCGAGATCATAGAAGAGAATGTAGCCGATGCGACCGCCCAGCACGATGCCGAGGGCTGCCCAGACGATGAAGTCGTCGAGCTGGGTCCTTGTAATGGGCGAGCTATCGTTCGGCCAAAGCGCATCGTTTGCGGCAAGGCGGCGGGCATAGGCCCAGCCGAGCAGGATGCCGGCGACATAGGCCAGACCATACCAGTGAATCGCCAGCGGGCCGATCGAAAAAGCGATCGGGTCGATATTAGGGAAAGGCATTATAGCAAGAAGATCAGCGGCTATCGGCAAGGTTTTCCCACCCGTTGAGATGCGCGGAACATGGCTCCGCGATGTCTGACGGTCAAGTGCATTGTTCGTCACGGGGCCTAGCGTAAGGGCTTATCCCGCGCAAAGCGCTTGCATCCTTAACGGCGAAGCCCTACCTCCATTTCAGCGGCCGCAAGGCCTGACAATCACGTCGTGCGAAGGGAGAAATACGCCATGACGACCGGAACGAACCGCATCATGGATGAATTCGCCAAGCTGATGACCGATGCCGCCGGTGCAGCGCAGGGCGTGCGCAAGGAGATCGAGACGGCGTTCAACGCGCAAGCCGAGCGCTGGCTGAACAGCATGGATGTCGTCAAGCGTGAGGAATTCGAAGCCGTGCGCGAAATGGCTATCAAGGCCCGCGACGAAAACGAGGTGCTCGCTGCCCGTATTGCTGCGCTCGAAGCGAAGCTTGCCGCAAAGGGCAAGTGATATCAGCAAAGATAAGTTGCTGTATAAGGTGCGGCGTGGCCCATGTGCTACATGCCGCATCTTCGATAAAAAAATCAGGTATGCTTTTCCACCTGTGGACACTGCCAAAAAATCCAATGAGCAGAGTCTTTTACCTCCCCCGTTGAATCTGATTCCCTAAGTGCTTTCCACAACCGGCCCGGCCAAATTTCCGCTCGGGGGGCTGGCAGGCCGCCAGGGGCATTATACACTGATTTTAAATGATGATTCGAAGCGAATGGTAAGCTCCGGGCAGGTTCACTGCGTTAGTCTGGCAGCGGTTCAGCGATCATCCCGAGTGGTGGTTTCCGGTATTGCGTGTGTCTTGTTTTGTGTTTTTTCACGAAGTTGGGCCGCATTCATTCCGGTCAAGAAGGTGCTGCATGAGCCTTATGGAATTGGAAGTCGAACGCCAGTCAAACCCGGTCGACATGATCGAGTACGTGGCCTCAAATAATGACTGGTCATTCGAGCGCTCCGGCGAAGACGAAATTGCAATGACTGTAGAAGGCCGCTGGGCCGACTATCATGTCTCTTTTTCCTGGATGGAGGAATTTGAAGCGCTGCATCTCGGCTGCGCCTTCGACATCAAGGTTCCTGAAGTCAGGGTCAACGAAGTGGTGAAGCTGCTCTCGGCGATCAACGGGCAGGTGCTGATGGGGCACTTCGACCTGTGGCGTCAGGAAGATGTTGTCATCTTCCGTCAGTCGCTGCTGCTTGCCGGCGGGGCCGAGCCGACCAATCGCCAGGTCGAAGTGCTGCTGTCCAGTGCGCTCGATACCTGCGAAGCCTATTATCAAGCTTTCCAATTCGTCGTATGGTCCGGCATGGAAGCCAACAAGGCGATGGAGGCGGTCCTTTTTGAAACCGTCGGTGAGGCATAACATGCCTGCGACCATTTTTTCGGCGGCCAATCCGGTCGTTCTCATCGGTGCCGGCAATATGGGCGGTGCCATGCTTTCCGGATGGCTGAAGAGCGGAGTTCCGGGTTCTGCAGTGGTGGTGGTCGATCCCGGTCCGTCGTCAGCGATGATGTCGACTATCGCCGATGCCGGTGCCACGCATGTCACAGCGGCTCCTGCCGATCTCAAGGCCGGTGTTCTGTTCCTTGCGGTGAAGCCGCAGGTGATGGACGCCGTGCTTCCCACCATCAAGAGCGTCGTCGGATCGCAGACGGTGGTTGTTTCGGTCGCTGCCGGCAAGACGCTTGCCTTTCTCGAAAAACATCTCGGCGAGGCGGCCATGGTGCGTGCTATGCCGAACACGCCTGCGATGATCGGACGTGGTGTAACTGGTGCCTATGCCAATACGCGCGTCAGCGTTGCGCAACGCGACGGCGTCAATGCCCTTCTTCGTGTCTCTGGCCCGGTCGAATGGGTACCTGCAGAATCCGATATCGATTCCGTCACGGCGCTCTCGGGCAGCGGGCCTGCCTATGTGTTCTATCTCGTCGAGTGTATGGCAGAAGCAGGCCGTAAACTTGGCCTGCAGGCGGACCTTGCCATGCGTCTTGCGCGGGAAACTGTCGCGGGGGCTGGTGAGTTGCTGCACCAGTCCCCCGATGACGCGGCTCGCCTGCGCCAGAACGTGACCTCTCCTGGCGGGACGACCGCGGCAGCACTTTCCGTTCTGATGGCCGAAGAGGGCATGCAGCCGTTGTTCGACAGAGCGCTCGCGGCTGCCCGCAAGCGTGCCGAAGAACTCGCCAGCTGAGAACGCCAATCATGGCCGAAGAGATTACCTTTGCCGATTTCGAGCGCGTCGATATTCGTATCGGCACCGTCATCGAGGCCAGCCCGTTTCCGGAAGCCCGCAAGCCGGCGATCAAGCTCTTGATCGATTTCGGATCAGAGATTGGCGTCAAGAAATCCTCGGCGCAGATCACGGTGCATTATTCGCCGGAGCGGCTTGTCGGACGGCAGGTGATGGCCGTCGTCAACTTTCCGCCGCGTCAGATCGGGCCGTTTCGATCGGAAGTGCTGACACTCGGTTTTGCGGACGAGAAGGGCGACATCGTGCTTGCGGCGGTCGAGCGGCCGGTTCCGAATGGACAGAAGCTGATGTAGGCCAGCCAGACCTATCCGGGTCGGCCAACCCGGATGGGTCTCAGTGGATATCGCGCGACAGCGGATCACTCAATGTAAAATCGTGGAAGACGGCTTCGAAACCGGCGCGTTGCGGCGAACAGAAGACGGGGCCGACCAGTACCTCCTCGAAAGCCGGATCGAACCAGGCGAGGCGGGCCATGCGCCATTCGTCCATCGTATCCGTGCTGTACTGGATGAACAGGGCGTCGCCGTTGCGTGTGGCGCGCACCGAAATCGCATCGAAATCATGGCCGATGCGAAAGGCCGACCAGTCGGAATTGCCGTTGGTAACCACGGTGCTGAAATGTCTGGCCCCATCGGTATATTCGATGCCACACTTCATCCAGTGCTTTTCATCAACGCGGATCATCAAGCCGGCTTGATCATAGAGCGCTTCGTAATTGGCGGAGAAGGTGACTTCGGCGGTGAAATCGCCCTTGCGGCTTTCATGCAGAAAGTGGCCATCGTCGCGGTGGAAGCCGTAATAGGTGCCCTGCCAGAAATCGGTCTTTTCGCCGGAGCGGACGTGAAGGGCGCCGTCGCGTTCCTCGAAGAAGGGCGGTGCGTTCAGCCAAGCCATGTGTTTCATGCTCAGGTCTCTCGCAAGAAGGGATTTTCACGGCGTTCGTCGCCGATGCGACTGCCGGGCCCGTGACCGCAGATGAAGCCGACGTCGTCGCCGAGCGGCAGTACCTTGTCTCGGATGGAATCGAGAAGTTGACGATGGTTTCCGCCGGGCAGGTCGGTCCGGCCGATCGAGCCATTGAAGAGCACGTCGCCGAGATGGGCGAATTTCTGCGCGCGGTTGAAGTAGATCACGTGGCCCGGCGCATGGCCTGGTGTGTGGTAGACCTCGAATTTGTGGGCACCAAACGAGACCGTGTCGCCATCCTTCAGCCAGCGGTCGGGTGTGACGTTCTGCAGGCCCTGTACGCCATATTTCTCGGCCTGGGTTTCGATGCGCTGCAGGAGCGGCAGATCGTCCTCATGCGGGCCAACGATATCGACTCCGAGCTTCTCCTTGAGTTCCTTGGCGCCGCCGGCATGATCGAGATGGCCGTGGGTAAGCCAGATTTCCTTGATCTCGAGGCCGTGCTCCTCGATCACGCCTGCAATGACAGAGACATCGCCACCGGGATCGACGACTACGCCTTCCTTCGTGTCCGGATCGAAGAGAATGGTGCAGTTCTGCTGGAAGGGTGTCACCGGAATGATTCCGGCCTGGAGCATGCCCATGAATGCCTCACTTCGCGTCTTCAATGTCCTATCTCTATAGGCGCAAATGCAGTCGAAGGCAGCCGGAATTTTCGGCAGGCTCACGCGGAAAAGACAGGCTGCAACAGGAATTTATTGATCATTCAAGCGGCAGGTCGCCACGCTATCAGGCGCGTTTGCGATGCTTTTTCAATGGCTTATCCAAGGTTTCCCGATGCCGTTTTCGGCTCGACCGTGCGGAGAGGAACATCCTGGCAACCCACGCGTTGTCAGCCCATGGCAACAAGGGAGATATTACAATGACCCTGAAGAGAAACCTTCTGCTGGCAGGCGCCTTTCTGGCCGTAAGCGCCGGCTTTGCCCAGGCGGACATGGTAGCGACATCCATCAGCGACCTGAACATCCGCTCAGGCCCTGGTCCGCAATATCCTTCCGTCGGCGTCGCCATGCGAGGCTCGACTGCCGTGCTTGATGGCTGCATCGAAGGCAGCCGCTGGTGCCGTGTCGACGTGAGCGGCGTGCGCGGCTGGGTCTATGCCCAGTATCTGCAGGTCGATCAGGGCGGCTCGCCCGTCATCGTCGAGCAGCATCGCGCCGAACTCGGCGTGCCTGTCGTGACCTATGAGACGACTGGCAGCGTCGTGCCGGTACAGCCAATGCCGGCGCCGGGCGACGAACTGATCGGCCCGGTTGGCTCGGTCGAGGCCATTACGCCGCCGGACGAAGTGCTCACCTATATCGACACGACCCCGACACAAACCGTGCGGCTTGGTGGCGATGTGGTCGTCGGTGCCGAAGTTCCTGCGGATGTGACCTTCCAGACGATTCCGGATTATCAGTATCGCTATGTCCGCATCAACAATCGGCCGGTGCTGGTCGACCCGGGCACGCGCCGCATCGTCTATGTCTATCAATGAGCTCAGTAGAGAGGCGGCCATGCGGCCGCCTTGGGCTTATTGAGAACTACGCCAGCCGCTCGGCGTCTCCATCGGTTCGATCTCATGCCTGGTATCTGCTGCCTATCGGTGGCGGCAGATCGCCGAACGAGCAGCGACGCTCGCCCGAGGCAGTCTTCATAAGCTCCCGCGTGGGTTGCCAGAATTCTCTATTTCTCCTCTGAAATATGCTAATATCCAAATGTGCCATCCGGCGATGGCATGAGTCGGTGATCGGGGAGATCGCCAGAGGAGGGAATTATGGAAGCGCTACTTCCGCTCATCACACAATTGATTGCGGGTGCTGTTGGCGGCAATGTCGCAAGCGCTGCGCTCAAGCAGCAGGCGATCAACGTCGTTGCCCGCACAATCGCGGGTGCTATCGGTGGTATCGGTGGCGGTATGCTGCTCAGCATGGTCGGCGGTGAAGCCGCAATGACTGGGCTGATTGCCGACGGCATCGGCGGACTGATCGGTGGCGGCATTCTTTCGACGCTTGCTGGCCTGGTCATGGCCAAGGCACGCTGAAGGTTCAGGCGCGCTGGGCGAAGAAACGGAGCGGCAGACACAAGCGTCTGGTCGGCGCCATGACTGGTTGAGGTCTTATTCGGCGGCGATTGCAGCGGCCGGATCGGTTCTCTCATGTAGTCGTTCATTGGCGTCAAAAGCTGTCGCATTGTGCAGCGATTAAGCCCGGTTTCGGAAACTAGGTGATTTGCCCGGACGAACCGCTCAAAAGGCATTCGGAAAAGCTCTTCAGCTCTTCCGGGCGCTTGTTGAGCGACTTCGATACTGCGTCGTTTGGCCGGTTCGATTTCCGTCTGCGGGTGATGCCGTTCAGGAAGCGATCCCCGCGTGAGCGTGTGAATAACGCCATCCTTGATAGAGAAGATACCGGCGCCGATCGCCTCCGCCGTCTGGCCGCGAGCATCGCTGGGCATTGCCTCTCCTGCGCGCTTGCGCCATGTCTGTTGATTGTTGCCCTCATTACGTTCTATCCACTGGCGCAAGGGGAAATTGCGCGTTGCGCTGGAGATTTGCCGGTCCGGTTTTAGTTTCCAGATGGAACAGTCCTTTCAGCCTTCCGCAAGATTCGGAAAGTTCTTGGCAAAAAGTACGTCAGCAAGCTGACATATTTTTGCTTAGGTTTCGCTGACAGCGCGCCGAGAGAAAGGAAACAGAGTGCCACGACAGACCAGCTCGAAAGCAGGCAAACTTGAGCCGCTGACCGCTCCGATGGAGGATGTCGGCACTATTGATTTCGAGATTATCGAGCTGTTCTTCTTCGCTTATCGCGATTTCGTTTCAGACCCCGATGCCATTCTCGAAAAGAGCGGTTTCGGGCGGGCGCATCACCGCGTCGTGCACTTCGTCAACCGCAATCCAGGCATGACCGTCGCGGATCTGCTCGAGACGCTGAAGATCACCAAGCAAAGCCTTGCAAGAGTACTGAAACAACTGATCGATTCAGGCTATATTCGGCAAGTGGCAGGCCCGGAGGATCGCCGTCAGCGCAAGCTCTATCCTACCAAATCGGGCAGGGAGCTGGCGCTTGCGCTTGCCGAGCCGCAATCACGCCGTATTGAACGGGCATTCGAAGGAGCTTCCCCGGAGGCGCGGGAGGGCGTAAAGGCGTTTCTCAGAGGCATGAGAAACAGACAGAAGGCGAATTAAATGGCGGTGAAAACAGGCATTTCCGATGACGCGGCGCACCTTCTCGTTGTCGATGACGACACCCGTATTCGCGCACTCCTGAACCGCTACCTGACGGAAAATGGTTTTCGCGTGACCGTCGCTTCCGATGGAGCCGAAGCGCAGCGCAAACTCGCGGGGCTCGATTTTGACCTCATCATCATGGACGTGATGATGCCAGGCGAATCCGGAATCGACGTCACGCGCGGGCTCAGAGCCGTGAAGAACGTGCCGATCATCATGCTGACGGCGCTTGCCGAATCCGGCAACCGCATCGCCGGTCTCGAGGCGGGTGCCGACGATTACCTTTCCAAGCCTTTCGACCCGCGTGAACTGGTCCTGCGCGTCAACAACATCCTGCGCCGCAACAGCGGCGGTGATACGCCGAAGATCGAGCAGATCATGTTCGGCCCCTACACGTTCTCGCTCACCCGCAAGGAGTTGAAGAAGGCGGCCGAAGTGATCCGTCTGACGGACCGCGAACAGGAGATCATGCTCCTGTTTGCCCGGCGGGCCGGCGATACGATCCCCCGGCACGAGTTGATCGGAGACGACGCGGAAGTCGGTGAACGCACCATCGACGTTCAGATCAACCGCCTGCGCCGCAAGATCGAAGACGATCCTGCCAATCCGGTCTGGCTGCAGACCGTGCGCGGTATCGGATACAGGCTGAGCATCGACTGAAAGGACAGGTTCGGGACCGGCGCAAATGGTGACATTCGACAGCTTGCGGCGGGAAGACCGCTCTCCGGCACCGGGCTGGCGCTGGTTCATCCGCTGGCTGCGGCGGCGGCTGCCGACAGGCCTCTATACGCGTTCGCTCCTCATCATCATCATTCCGATGGTGCTTCTGCAATCGGTCGTCGCTGCCGTGTTCATGGAGCGTCACTGGCAGATGGTGACCGAGCGGCTGTCGCTTGGCGTTACCCGCGATATTGCCGCCATCATCGAGGTCATCAATACCTATCCGCAAGATGCGGACTATAGCGAAATCATCCGCATTGCTCGCGATCAGCTCAACCTGCAGATTTCGATCGAGCCGGATGGAGATTTGCCACCGCCGCGAGACAAGCCGTTCTTCTCGATCCTCGATAGCATTCTGAGCGACGAAATCACTGATGAAATCCGCCGGCCGTTCTGGATTGATACGGTCGGCAATTCCAACCTCATCGAGATCCGCATCAAGCTCGACAACCGCATCCTGCGCGTCATCACAAAACGCAGCCAGGCCTATGCGTCGAACACGCATATCTTCATTCTCTGGATGGTCGGCGCGTCGCTGGTGCTGATCGCAATCTCGATCCTCTTCCTGCGCGGCCAGATCCGGCCGATCCTCAATCTGGCGCGGGCAGCCGAGAGTTTCGGCAAGGGGCAGAAGGCCGACAATTTCTATCCGCGCGGCGCCGATGAAGTTCGTCGCGCTGGCCTTGCCTTCATCCTCATGCGCGAGCGCATCGAGCGGCAGATCGAGCAGCGAACGGCGATGCTCTCAGGCGTCAGCCATGACCTCAGGACTATCCTGACGCGCTTCAAGCTGCAGCTGGCGCTTGCCGGCGACAATCCCGATCTCGCCGGTCTGAATGAAGACGTCAATGACATGCAGACGATGCTTGAAGCCTATATGGCTTTCGCCAAGGGCGAGGTCGAGGAGGATGTCGGCGAGCTGAAGCTCAGCGAGATTTTCGAGAAGCTCGAAGCCGATTTCGAACTGCACGGCAAGGTGCTGACCTATTCCATCGACGGCGAGGACGATATCTCGGTGCGGCCGAATGCCTTCACGCGGCTTGTGACAAATCTCGCCTCCAATGCAAGGCGCTATGCAGGCACGCTGAACATCGAGGCGAAGCACGGGGCAAAGTGGCTGACCATTATCTTCGACGACGATGGCCCAGGCATCCCTGAGAAGTATCGGGAAGACGTGTTCAAGCCATTCTTCCGCCTGGACACCGCACGCAATCTCGATGCGTCCGGGACTGGCCTCGGGCTTGCGATCGTCAGAGACATTGCGCGCAGCCATGGCGGAAACATCACGCTCAGCGACAGTCCGCTTGGCGGATTAAGGGCGACGGTGAGGATTCCGGCCTAGCGCTCGCTCGCCGGTTTGGCGTCGAATTCATTCAGATGGATGACGATCCAGCGCCAGAGCGAGACGACCTGGGTCAAGAGCTCGCGGCCAAGCGGGGTCAGCGCATATTCGACGCGTGGCGGTACCTGCGGATAGAGCGTACGGATGACGAGACCGTCGCTTTCGAGCGTGCGCAGCGTCTGTGTCAGCACCTTCTGGCTGATATCCTCGACCCGTTCCAGCACCCTTGAAAACCGCAGGGGACCATCGGCTTCCGACAGCACGTGAAGGACGCGCAGCGGCCATTTTGCCGCGGCGCGCTCCAGCAGTTGGCGTGCCCTGGCATCCTGCTCATCGCTCATATTGGAGCAGAAGTCGAAGATATCATCTTTCATCGTAGTTACTTTCAGGTGTGTATAGATCTCTAAGGTACCTTCTTTCCATCTGAAACAACAGATCCTAGATGAACCGGAAACCGAAAAAGGAGGTTTCCATGTCGAAGGTTTGGTTGATTACGGGAAGTTCGCGCGGCCTCGGCCGGGCGCTGGCCACTGCGGTGCTCGAAGCTGGCGACAGACTGGTGGCAACGGCACGCGATCCCGGGCAGCTTGCGGGTCTTGTCAAGGCATTTGGTTCGCGCGTTCTGGCGCTGCCGCTTGACGTGACCGATGAGGCTGCCGCGAGCGCGGCGGTGAAGACGGCAGTCGAAACATTTGGCAGGCTCGATGTGCTTGTCAACAATGCCGGCTACGGCAACGTCGCGCCGATCGAGGATACGAGTCTTGCGGATTTCCGTGCACAGATCGAGACCAATCTCTTCGGCACCGTTATCATGACCAAGGCGGCGATCCCGATCATGCGCGGGCAGGGGGCAGGGCATATCATCCAATTCTCTTCCGTCGGCGGAAGGATCGGGCCTGTGGGTCGTGCGCCCTATGCCGCGGCGAAATGGGGCGTCGAAGGCTTTTCCGAAGTGCTGTCCAAAGAGGTTGGGCCGCTTGGTAT
The DNA here is from genome assembly GCF_014194105.1 of Rhizobium sp. BK529. NCBI lineage: Bacteria > Pseudomonadati > Pseudomonadota > Alphaproteobacteria > Hyphomicrobiales > Rhizobiaceae > Rhizobium > Rhizobium sp. BK529. The sequence continues at coordinate 445,730 of NZ_JACIAU010000001.1, forward strand.
CAAGGTGACGGTCATCGAACCAGGCGGCTTCCGCACGGATTTTGCCGGTTCGTCGACGGCGATTTATGGAGGCCGCCCGGAATATGCCGAAACGGTCGGCGCCATGGCGGAGTACCAGCGCAACTACAACGGTCGCCAACCCGGCGATCCGGATAAGGCCGCTGCCGTGGTGCTGCACATTGCTTCACTCGATGTACCACCATTACGCCTGCTGCTTGGCAGTGATGCGGCCGCAGCGGTGGAAAAGGCAGATGCTGCGCGAATGGAGGCCGATCGTACCTGGCGTGCCGTCAGCCTATCGACTGATTTCGAGCCGGGCGGAGGGGCTGTCCGTATGCCGTGGGATAAGAAAGCCGGTTAAGACTATCTGCCACAAATGAAAAGCGCCGCTCGGAGGCGGCGCTTTTCATTCAAAGTATTATCGGACTATCAGCTCGCGACGCAAAAGTGCTCGCGGCCGTCATTGCCGATGTAGGTACCGCTCTGCGGATCGAAGCTACGGTAGCGGTAGGAGCAATAGCGCTGCCATTGGGCGCTCCAGGGCTCCATGGCGCCGACGGGACGACCATAGACGGGACGGCCATAGACTGGCTCGGAATAGACGGGTTCGGAATATACCGGACGAGCACGGTAAACCGGCGGCGGAGCATATTCCGGCTCATAGACCGGCGGATCGATGTAGCGGCGCTCTTCGTAAACCGGGCCGTTATTGGCATTGGCGATGGCGGACCCGACGATTAGGCCGGTGGCAAGGCCGACAGCGCCACCAACCCACGCGTCGTTGCCATGGTGGCTGTGCCCATGACGCCAGTAGCGGTCGTCGGCGGAAGCTTCGCCGATAGCCGAGAGGGTCAGAGCAGCGGCGGTTGCCGTCAGAAGAATGGTCTTTGTAAGCCTGTTCATCGCGTAAAATCCCGGTATCGGGAACCGGAAGCGGTCCCTTCTCTATGGTTCTGAAGGTAGCGGCGTCATGCTGAACGAAGGCTGAACGACAAAACCCGGCATCACTGCCGGGCTTCAACTCGAATTCCACGCCTATGCGAAGGTTCAGCCTGAAATCTGCAGATTGACGGCCTTCGGGCCCTTGCCGCGGCGATCCGGCTCCGTGTCGAAGCTTACTTTCTGATTTTCCGTCAGACCGGCCAGGCCGGAAGCCTGAACGGCAGAAATGTGAACGAAGATATCGGCGCCGCCCTTGTCCGGCTTGATAAAGCCGAAGCCCTTGTCGGTATTGAAGAATTTTACAGTGCCAGTCTCGGCCATGCCTCAGGTCCTTTTGTCTCCGCCCGCCATCCACACGGGCAGCATTACAGTATTGCCTTCTTGCGAAGACTCCGACAGGCAAATCTTGAAATGTGAGAAAAAGGTCCCCTCTACCTCCGCCGGCTCCAGACAGGATTTAAAACCTGCATTTTTTTGGAACCGGCTGACCGGAATATTAGCGTTTCCGGCGCGCAAATTCTTAAGGACTTCCCATGCTCGCAAAATGCCCGAACGCGCGAAGAGTGCTGCGTTTGGCGGATTTTGGCAAGCAAAAGTTTTTTAACGTGTTCCTAAGAACACACTCGCAAATGTGGCCTGTTTTCGCGAAAACGCAAAAAATCCTCCATCAGTAGCAAATGATTAACGTTTTATATCGTCTGCAATATAAGTTCCGGGCAGATTTTACCAAAAATGCAACGATAGCGCGTCCCTCCGCGTGCTTAAAAAAATTTTTGAAAAGCCTTAAATAGCCCACAAATGGACGCGTGTTCACACTGTCTGCGCACGTCGGCGGGTCATTTCGGGGACAAGCTCGACTACAAGCATAGCGGTAAACATAAGCGCGCAACCGATGTAACCAAGTGGCGGCATGCTTTCGCCGAGGAGAAGGGCTGCGAGCGTGGCGCCGAACAAGGCCTCGGCGGACAGGAAGATCGCCGCCTGCGACGGCGTCGTATAGCGCTGGGCGACGACCTGCAGCACGAAAGCGACGCCGGAAGAGAAGATGCCGACGTAGAGGATTTGGGGCGCTGCCGCGCGGATATCTGCCAGACTGATCGGCTCGCATATGGCGGCGACGATGAGTGCGCAGGCCGCCGTGATTGCGAACTGGGTGCTGGACAGGGCAAGCGGCCGGCCGGTTTCGCCTACTGTTGTTCCGGCGAGCGTGATCTGTACCGACCAGAAGACAGCGCAGACGACCGTCAGCAGATCGCCGATCGTGAGGGCCGAGAGCTGACCGCCGGAGAGAAGATAGATGCCAGCCACGGCCATGATTGCACCCGGCCAGATGATCCAGTGCGGCGAACGGCGCAGCACGAAGACGGCGATTAGCGGCACGAAGATGACGTAGAGGCCGGTGATGAAGCTGGAATTCGTGACGGTCGTCGTCTGCAGGCCGATCTGCTGTGTCGATGCGCCACCGAAGAGCGCCAGGCCGATCAGCAGGTAGAGGCCGAGATGTCTGCGGCTGGTTGCAGCCTGTGCCTTGCGCGCTTCGAGGAGCGTGAAGGGCAAGGTGGCAAGCGCAGCGATGGCAAAACGCAGGCCGATGAACCAGAAGGGGCCAATCGCCTTCATTGCCGTCGACTGGGCGACGAAGCCTCCGCCCCAAATGGCAGCAGCGAGCAATAGAAGGAGGTTCGCCTGAACGCGCGTCATTTCACCCTCGATGTTGGGAAGCGTCTAAGAGTTAGGCTGACGGGTTAGCAGTTGCATTTCTTTTCGGCAAGGATGAGGATTCCTCAAATGGTCCGGAGGTATCTGATGAGGAGGCGATTGATTGCTGTCACGGTGGCGGCTTCTGGTGGGGCTTGGGTGCGCTTCGGCGCTGGCTGCCTCTTCCGTCCGTCCGATTTTGCGTTTTGCCGATCTGCCGCAGTCCGTGCGGGCAGACATCGAGCCTTACAACGGCGATTGCCATATCGAAGAACAGCGTCTTGCCGATGGTGATGCCTTCGAGGTCGTCAGTGAGACAGGGATGCGACTGATCATCGTGCCCTGCGGCCAGACCGGTGCCTACAACATGCCCTTTGCGATCTATGGCGGTTATGGCAGCCGGATTTCCCGAACGGCCTTTCCACTGAAGTTTTCCGAAACGATCGGCGATACGGCTTTCAACGTCCGCTATGATGAGCTGGAAATGCGCTTCACCTCCTTTGCAAAGGGGCGGGGCATGGGCGATTGCGGCAGTTATTATGCGTGGCGTGCTGCCGAACCGGGGCGTATGGGTTTCCTTGTTCTTGAGGAAGTGCGCATCAAGGAAGAATGCGAAGCCAGAGCCGACGGCGGTCCGGCAACATGGCCGCTCGTGTGGAAGCGCCAATGACGACAGGATATTCCGGCACTCCGCTCGCAAAGAAGCTGGGACTTAAATCGGGGCAGACGGCCTTGCTCGTCAATGTTCCCGTTGCGCTTGGCTACATCGGCACATTCGAGGGTTTTGCTTCGGTTCAGCGCGTCTTGCCGACGGTTTCTGCCCGGCAATTTGATTACGTCCATATCTTCGAAACGCGGCGCGCGGTGCTGGAAGAGATAGCGGCGGCCCTGTTTTGCGCAATCAAGCCGGATGGCATGATCTGGATATCGTGGCCGAAGAAGAGTTCGAAGGTGCCGACCAGCATCACCGAAGATGCATTGCGCGAGATCCTGCTGCCGACCGGTCTCGTCGACGTCAAGGTCTGCGCCGTGGACGAGACTTGGTCGGGGCTGAAATTCATGATCCGCAGGGAATTGCGAGGCTTACTTTAGCCAGCGCTGTCGTCGGCGCGAGAAACTCGAAGCAACGCACCGTCATCCTCGTCGGTCACCATCAGCAGCGCGCCGTCGGGAGCGACGATGACATCGCGGATGCGTCCATAATCGCCTTCGAACATGCGTTCCTCGGTCGTGAAGGCGCCAGTTGAATCCCGCTGCATGCGCGACAGCAATTGGAATTTCAGGGCTGCTACCATGAAGTTGCCGTTCCATTCCGGGAACATCTTGCCGCGATAGACGACGAGAGCGCCTGGAGCGATCGACGGATCCCAATAATGCAGCGGCTGTTCCAGGCCTTCCTTGGCGGTTCCTTCTCCGATCTTGGCACCGGAATAGTCGCGGCCATAGGTGATGATCGGCCAGCCGTAATTTTTGCCGGGCTCGGGATTGTTGATCTCATCGCCGCCGCGCGCGCCATGCTCGACGGTGTAGAGTTTGCCGTCGGCGCTATCGAAGGTGATGCCCTGCGGGTTGCGATGACCCTTGGACCAGATTTCCGGCAGGGCCTTGCCGCCGTGCTTGAAGGGATTATCGGCGGGGATGCTGCCATCGGCGTTGAGATGGACGATGGAGCCGGCATCATCCTTCCAGTCCTGCGAACGGTCACGATCGCCGCGGTCACCGACACTAATGAACAGCGAGCCGTCGGGTGCGATGGCAATACGCGACCCGTACTGGATGTTGCCGCGGGTAAAACGCCGCATGGTGAAAATCGGCGTGACGTTTTCGAGGCGCTTTTCATCTGATGACAGCGTGGCGCTGAAGGCTTCCGTACCAGAGCCCCTGTTATTGGTGGTCGCGGCAGTCAGATAGAGTTTGCGGCTGGTGGCAAAATCGGGAGCGAGCGCAATATCCATAAGGCCGCCCTGACCGCGGGCGTTGACCTCGGGCACGCCGCCAACCGGATCGGAGATCTTGCCATCGCGGATAATGCGCAGTCGTCCCGGCCGCTCCGTGACGATATAACTGCCATCAGGCAGGACCTCGACTGCCCAGGGGTGCTCCAGTCCCTCAGCGAGCTTCTCGACACGAACCGAGACTTCCTGCGTCTTGATGATACCCCCGCTTTGGGCAAGGGCGGGACCTGCCAAAGCACCTACGCCTGCGAGCAGGGCGGCGAAACGGAATGTTGAAATGGCGTCCATCCTAGTCCCCATCGTGAGTTTCGGGGAAAGGTGGCGCGGGTATGGGGCGCTTCAACCATGTTCGGCGCTCCATAACGGTTTTGTGTTCTCAGGCTGAAAGGAGGTCGTCAGTTGATCTTGCGGGGAGGGTGCGAATGTCGAAGTCGGCATATTGCAGACCAGCGCTCATCATCGGCCGGGTCATGAAGCCTGTGCGCTTTGCTTCGGCTTTCAAGAAGAGCCCGCAACCGATCAGTGCCATGCCGTAAAAGGCGAGGCAGACAATCCCGACGGCGACCACTTTTTCGACGACCGAAAGCCCGGGCAGACGAGGTGTTTGCGTGGCCGGCGGTGCGTCATGGGCAGACGCTGCGGCCATGGCAAGCTCCATGTAGGTCGGCAGCGGCTCGTAGGTTTCCGTTTCCTCGCTCCAGCCGGAGCTTTGCGGTTTAGCGGCCATCGCGCCGGCCTCCCGAGAGGACGAGACCCTTAATGCGGCGCAGCCAGATCGCAAGCCCATTTGCCGCGACGAATGCGGCGAAAAGCATCGCTACGCCGTCCGTGATCTTTTGGTCGGCATGGGTTGTTTGGAGAGAGCTGGAAGCCATTGCCGGCCCCGCCTCGGCGACCGAAAGGAGGCCAAACGTCACCACGACGCAGCATGCAAAAGCCACGACTGCGACCATCAGCGATAAAGAAATCCGGCCTGCGCGCAGGCGTCCCGCCACGCGCTCGTCTTCCAGAAACATGGTATGCCCTCAATAACCAGTGTCGGATGGCGGAAGAATACCGTTTCCATCTCGGCGCTCTGACGACCGAATTGCGGCACGCCGCGGCATTTGTTGCGGCTTATTCGTGGCAAATGGTAAACGGGCGATAACCTTGATTTTTAGGGATAAAATGAGGCCGGCTTCAGAAACTGATTCAGCTTCCCGTAAGGCTGGATCGGCTGCTTGCATTGCCCCGTCGAAGCTTGGTTCAAAATTCCAGGCGCAGCTGCGGCAATTGATCAATAAGAATCATTGTCGCCATCACGCCTTTGCGCTTGAAATGATGTCATACATTGGACATAGAGCTTAGCGCAGAACTCCGGTCCCGGCCTTCTGCCCGTTTCAACCTTGTAGGACCGATATTATGGCCTTCCTTGCCGATGCCCTTTCCCGTGTGAAGCCTTCAGCCACCATCGCCGTCGCTCAGAAAGCGCGCGAGCTGAAAGCCAAAGGACGTGACGTGATCGGGCTAGGTGCCGGTGAGCCGGATTTCGATACGCCGGATAATATCAAGGAAGCGGCAATCGATGCGATCCGCCGCGGCGAAACCAAGTACACGCCGATTTCCGGCATTCCGGAACTGCGTAAGGCGATTGCCGCCAAGTTCAAGCGCGAGAACAATCTCGACTACACTTGGGAACAGACGATCGTCGGTACCGGCGGCAAGCACATTCTGTTCAACGCCTTCATGGCGACGCTGAATGCCGGCGACGAAGTGATCATCCCGACACCCTATTGGGTTTCCTATCCCGAGATCGTCGCCCTTTGCGGCGGCACGCCGGTGTTCGTTGCGACGACGCAGGAGAATAATTTCAAGCTTCAGCCCGCCGATCTCGAAAAGGCGATCACGCCGAAGACCAAGTGGTTCATGTTCAACTCGCCGTCCAACCCGTCGGGCGCTGCCTATACGCATGACGAGCTGAAGGGGCTGACGGACGTGCTCGTCAAGCATCCGCATGTCTGGGTGCTGACCGACGACATGTACGAGCATCTGACCTATGGCGACTTCAAGTTTGCCACGCCGGTCGAAGTCGAGCCGTCGCTGTATGACCGCACGCTGACGATGAACGGCGTGTCCAAGGCCTATGCCATGACCGGCTGGCGTATCGGCTATGCGGCCGGCCCGATCCAGCTCATCAAGGCGATGGACATGATCCAGGGCCAGCAGACTTCGGGTACGACCTCGATTGCCCAGTGGGCAGCCGTTGAAGCGCTCAACGGTACGCAAGATTTCATTCCGAAGAACAAGAAGATCTTCGAAGGCCGCCGCGATCTCGTCGTATCCATGCTGAACCAGGCCAAGGGCATTTCCTGCCCGGTCCCGGAAGGGGCCTTCTACGTCTATCCGTCATGCAAGGGCCTGATCGGCAAGACCGCTCCGTCGGGCAAGGTTATCGAGAATGATGAGGACTTCGTCACGGAGCTCCTGGAATCGGAGGGCGTAGCCGTCGTTCATGGCTCGGCCTTCGGTCTTGGGCCGAACTTCCGCATTTCCTATGCGACGTCTGAAGAGCTGCTCGAAGAAGCTTGCCGCCGTATCCAGCGCTTCTGCGCAGCCTGCAAGTAATCGGCGGCATCAGCCCCATTCGAAGAGCTCGCCAGAGATGGCGGGCTTTTTTGTTGTCTCGTTTTCACTTCAACGTGCTGCGAAAATGATTCCGCTTTTGCCGCCAAGTCGCTGATTTCAGATTCAAAGTCCGATCGCGGTCAGCATGATGAAGGTGGCGAAGAGGATGAAATGCGTCATGCCCTCGATGGCGTTCGTCTCACCGTCATTGAGGTTGATGGCTGCTGCAATCAGCGTGATCGCAACCATCACCGTCTGAACCGGCGACATGGCCATGATGAACGGTTGGCCGGTATAGAGCGCGATACCCTCCATGACCGGCACCGTAAGAATGACCGTCGAGAGAGAGGCGCCCATGGCGATGTTGACGGTTGCCTGCATGCGGTTGCGCAAAGCTGCCCTCAGAGCGGTCAGGATTTCCGGTGCGGCAGAGATCGCGGCAACCACGATCGCGGTCACGGCTACGGGAGCGCCACTGTCGCGCAGGCCCTCGCTCATGAAGCCTGACATGAATTCGGCGAGCGCGCCGATGATGACCACGCCGATGAGAATGATTGCGATCGAGGTCGAGACCGATCCCTCCTCGTGGTGGTGTTTGTCGGGATGTTCCTTCTGCCGCTCCGAGCGCGGATAGCTGTAGGAGAAGAAGTAGCTGTGCTGACCGACCTGCATGCGCAGGAAGAGGCCGTAGAGGGCGATCATCGCGATGATGGTGAAGCCGGAATAATAGTGCCATTTGTCCCTGGGCACGAATTCCGGCACGATCATCGAGATGCCCATGGCCGTCAGGATCATCACGCCATAGGTCTTGCCGGAATTGTCGTTATACGGCTGCTCACCGTGTTTCAGGCCGCCGAGGAGGGCGGCGAGGCCGAGGATGCCGTTGATGTCGAGCATGAGCGCCGAATAGATGGTGTCGCGCACCAGCGTAGGCGAGGTTTCCTCGCCGCCCATCATGATGGCGAGGATGATGACTTCGACGGCGACGGCAGAAAGTGTCAGGATCATCGTGCCATAGGGGTCGCCAACCTTGACGGCCAGCAGTTCGGCATGATGGGCGACACGCATGGAGGCGAGCACGATGGTCACGATCAGGGCGGCGGCCGCGACAAGGGCCATCCCCCGGCCGGCCTCCATGACCGAATGTTCCGTCAAATAGGCGATGATCGCGACGACGAACGCCACGATCAAGAATTTTTCTTCCTTAAGATGCGATGTCATACCTGCTACCAGCCGCGATTTTGATTCCTTCGGGACTCTAAGCCGATGATTTTTCTGTGCAAGCGGACTCGCCGCTGATGAAATTTGCAGTCTGTGGCGATTAATGGAATACTGCTTTTCATACGGCAGCCGGAACCCAGATCGCGGCGTCCTCGAAATCTTCTCAAGCGGCCCGCGCTGAACCGGACATGAGCCGGAAGCCTACGGATGCGCAAGGAGAAGAAGAGGAGATATTGCATGGTCAAGGTGGTCTACGAAGTCGTACCGCATGACGGCGGCTGGGCCTACAAGCTTGGAGACGTTTATTCCGAGGCATTTCCGACCCACTCCGAAGCGCTCGAAGCAGCCCGTATCGTTGCAGCCGAACAGCAGGTTGGCGGCGATTCCGCCGAGATCAGCTGGCAGGATGCGCAAGGCAAGTGGCACGAGGAATATGCAGAAGGTGGCGATCGTCCCGAGACCGAAGTCGTGGACGGATTTACCAAGGGCCGTTCGCCCGAGGTTTCCCCGGAGCCCTGATTTCCGCCGGCTTTCCTTCGTCTTCAGCGCGTCGTCAGGCGCGCGTTCCCTTGCATGATTTGATGTAGTTCAGCAGACCCTTGACGAGTGCGTCGAAGGTGACGCGGCAGCGCGGCGAGGTCTTTAGGCTTTCGTGCATGGCGACCCACGTACCGAGCGGGATTTCGAATTCATTTGCCAGAATGTGGATGAGATCGGGATTCGGGCGAGCAAGTCCGGTCTGGCAGATTCCGATGCCTATGCCTGCACGGATAGCCGTGTAATGGGCCAGATGATTGCTGGTGCGGAAGGTTGCAGTGAGTTCGTCAACGGCGGGGTAGCGTTTTCGCATCATGCGGATATAGGCCGTCTGCCGGTCAAAGCCGATGATGCGGTGGGCGGCAAGATCGGCCAGGGTTTGTGGCGTACCGTGGCGTTCCAGATAGCGACGATGGGCATGGAAGCCGAGCGGGATATCGCCGAGGCGACGCACGACCAGCGCATCCTGCTGCGGCTCGGTCATACGCACGGCAATATCCGCTTCCCGGTTCATGAGATCTTCCAGCGTATCGGAAGCAGACAATTCCACCTGCAAACCGGGATGAGCCTCCTGCAGATCGGCAATGATCGGCGGCAGCACTTCCACGCCGACCACTTCGCTGGCGCTGATGCGCACGGTACCTTCGACCTTGTCTCGCCGGCTGGAGGCCGTGCGCAGGAAAGCCGCGGCCGTCGTTGCCAGTGTCTCGGCATAGGGCTGCAGATCGAGCGCCACATCGGTCGGCAGCAGGCCGTTTGAAGAGCGGATGAAAAGCTCTGCTCTGACAGCCTCTTCGAGCGCATCGATATGGCGCCCGATCGTGGGCTGCGTCAGGCCGAGTTCGCGAGCGGCGGCAGAGAGCGATCCGTGGCGCAGCACGGTGAGGAAGGAACGGTAGAAATCCCAACTCGGTTCTATATCCATATATTTATGTATAGCGATGGAACTTATTTCGTCAATTTTGTTTATCTCCCGCTCAGGTCATAGTCGTCTCATCGAACAAGGAGATGATCATGAGCAGCGAATATCAGGACAAGAAACAGGCGCTCGTTCTCGGCGCGACCGGTGGCATCGGCGGCGCGGTTGCCCGCAAGCTGCAGGCACGCGGCTGGACGATCAGGGCGCTCAATCGCAATGCTGCCAAGGCATCCGCGAGCGGGCAGGGCTTCGAGTGGGTGCGGGGAGACGCGATGAATGCAGCCGATGTCCGCAAGGCGGCGGAAGGTGCCGATCTCGTCGTTCACGCCGTCAATCCACCCGGCTATCGCGATTGGGAGAAGCTGGTTCTGCCGATGCTGGATAATACGATTGCCGCGGCTCGCGCCGTCGGGGCGCGCATCCTGCTGCCGGGTACCGTCTATAATTTCGGGCCAGACGCCTTTCCAGTCGTGACGGAAGATAGTCCGCAGCGTCCGGTGACGAAAAAGGGCAACATCCGTGTCGAGATGGAGAAGCGCCTGAAGGCTGCTTCCGAGACCGGAACCGGCGTTATCATCGTCCGCGCAGGCGATTTCTTCGGACCAGGCGCCACCAGCAATAGCTGGTTCTCAGCCGCTTTCGCCACCCCGGGCAAGCCAGTTGATACGATCAGAAATCCGGCGCTGCCCGGTATCGGGCACCATTGGGCCTATCTGCCCGATGTCGCCGAGACGATGGTGCAGCTCGTCGAGCGGGCCGAGCGGCTGCCGGCGTTCGCCTGCTATCACATGAACGGCTTCTGGGATGGCGATGGCCGGCAGATGGCCGAGGCGGTCCGGCGTGTTTCCGGCGGCAAGGCGAAGATCGGCCTCTTCCCTTGGTTCATCGTGCCGTTGCTTGCTCCTTTCATGACGCTGATGCGGGAGATGAAAGAGATGCGCTATCTCTGGAAAGTGCCGTTGCGCATGAAGAATGACAGGCTGGTGGCCGAACTCGGAACCGAGCCGCATACGCCGATCGACGAGGCCGTGCGTGCGACTTTGATAGCGCAGGACTCGCTGCCGGAGATGCATGGCTCGGCAGTGCCTCTCGCCAAGGCTCTAAATGCAGATTAGGCAAGCTCTGCGAGCGCGATACGGGCGACCGTCAGAGGCTTTTCCGCGGAGGCATGGTCGCCATCTTCAAGAAACCAGGCGGACGAGAGGCCGGAATAGGCGGCGATCCACTTCAACAGCCTTGACGGCTCGATATCCGCTTCCTTGGAGACGATCGGAAGCTGACGCTGGAGGCGTTTGGGATCCGTCGTCGTCGGCAGATCTTCATTAGCGAAGATATTGGCAAAGTCATAGCCGCGTTCGCCATAGATCCGCTTGGGATCGATCGCCAGCCAGCCTCGGTCGCCGAAATCGAGGATGTTGCGGTGATGGATGTCGCCGTGCAGTATGCTGAGCTGCTGTGGCGCAGCGAGCAGGGTGCTTGCTATCTTCCAGCAATCGGTAAAGGTGCCGCCATGGTTACGTGCTGCCGGCTCCAGACCGCGGAACCAGCGCTCAAGCGTTGGCGAATCGTGAAGAGGCGTGGGGCGTGGCGCGTGCAACCTTGCTGCAGTGCGCACCATGATGCGGCTTGCCTCATCGTCCTCGCCGTTCAGCGCCATTTCCAGCAGTGAGTATTTGTCCACTGCACGCTCCAGAAGGATAGCGTCATTTTCCTGCGCATAAACGCGGGCGGCGCCGTCGCCATCCCACCATTTCATCAGCAAGGCGCCTTCGCGCTCGCTGCTGTCGGTTGCGACTTTCAGCATGGCCGGTTTGTCCTGCCAGGTGACCGGCAGGAGGCGGCTTGAATGGGTGATGATCGGTTCGCCGTCCGATGTCAGCGACCAGCGTTCGAGATAGGGCGAGAACATGGGCCTATGCTAGCGGCAATGCCCTGAAATGGAAATCCCGCCGGATGGCGGGATTTCTGTTTGCTGAAAATGATCAGGCGACCTTTTCGAGGGTCGGATAATCGACATAGCCTTTTGCGTTACCACCATAGAAAGTGGATTGATCCGGCGTGTTGAGCGCCAGGTTCTTTTCCAGTCGCTCGACGAGATCCGGATTGGAGATGAAGGGCTTGCCGAAGGCAACGAGATCGGCGCAGCCGCTTTCGACGGCTTCGATCGCCATGTCTCTGTTGTAGCCGTTGTTGACCATCCAGGCAGCCTTGCCGCCTGCCTTCTCATAGGCTGCGCGCAGTGCTTTGTAATCGAAGGACGGGTTGTCGCCCTGGCGATAATCGCGCTCGCCACCGGTCTGGCCTTCAACGATGTGAATATAAGCGAGATCGTACTTTGCGAGGCCTTCTACGACATGCGTGAAGAGCGCCTGCGGGTTGGAATCATAGGATTCGCCCGAGGGGGTGACCGGCGAAATGCGGATTGCGGTGCGACGGGCGCCGATTTCCCTTGTTACCGCTTCGACGACCTGGAAGGTGAAGCGAGCGCGGTTTTCGATCGAGCCGCCATATTCGTCGGTGCGGTCGTTGACGCCGTCGCGCATGAACTGGTCGAGCAGGTAACCATTGGCGCCGTGGATTTCGACACCGTCGAAGCCTGCGTCGATCGCTGCGCGTGCGGCCTTTCGGTAATCCTCGACGATCCCGGGAATCTCGAAAGTTTCGAGCGCGCGCGGCTCGGAGGTGTCGGTAAAGGCGCCAGTGCCGTCAGGGTTGACGAGATAGGTCTTGGCCTTGGCGATGCGGTTGGTCGAGGAGACCGGCTTACCGCCGTTCGGCTGCAATTCGGTGTGGGAGATACGGCCGACATGCCACATCTGCACGACGATCTTGCCGCCTTCGGCGTGAACGGCGTCCGTCACTCGCTTCCAGCCATCGAGGGCTTCCTTGCTGTAGAGGCCGGGAACGTTGGCATAACCTTGGCCCTGATGCGTGATGGCGGTTGCTTCGGTGATGATGAGGCCGGCCGTAGCGCGCTGGCGATAATATTCGACGTTGAGATCGTTCGGGATCGCGCCCGGTGAACGATTCCGGGTGAGCGGCGCCATGACGATATGGTTCTTCAGAGCGATATCGCCGATCTGCGTTGGCTGGAAAAGCTTGCCCATAAAAGGTCCTTTCTGCTTGGAGGATCACTCGGCGGCAGTGGGAGCAGTCTGCACCCGACCGGAGAGATAGGTGAGTGCCGTGGCGGCAAGGCCGATCAGGGCCATGGCAGCTCCGGCGAGGGGAACGCGGTCAAGATTGAACCCGGCATCGATGACTATGCCGCCGACCCAGGCGCCCAGCGCATTGCCAGTATTGAACGCGCCGATGTTGATGGTCGAGACGAGGTTCGGAGCATCCTTGCCGAAGCTGACGACACCGACCTGCAGGGCGGGAACCGCGGCGAAAGTTGCGGCTGCCCACAGGAACAGGGTGATCTCGGCGGGGATGAAGAAGCGGCTCGTATAGAAGAAGATCGCCGAGGTCAGCGCGATCGCTGCGAATACGCCGGCGAGTGTCGTGCCGAGGCGCCAGTCGGCGAGCTTGCCGCCGATCAAGTTTCCGACCGTGAGGCCGATGCCGATCAGGAACAGTGTCCAGGTGACGCCTTCTGGTGAGATGCCCGTCACATCACGCAGCAGCGGGGCGATGTAAGTGAAGAGAGTGAACATCGAGGCTGAGAAGAAGACGGTGACCGACAGCGCCATCCAGAGGCGTGCGTTCCTCAATGCCGCGATCTCGCGCAGCATGCTGCTTGGCTTTTCCTGTCTATCCCGTGGCAGGATGGCGATCAGGCCCGCAATAGTGATGACGCCGATCGCAGTGACCACCCAGAAGGTGGAGCGCCAGCCGAAAACCTGGCCGATGGCGGTGCCGAGAGGCACCCCGAGCACGTTTGCGAGCGTCAGGCCGGTGAACATCAGGGCGACGGCGCGGGCCTTGCGATCCTCGCTGACGAGATTGGCGGCAACAACCGAGCCGATGCCGAAGAAGGCGCCATGGCAAAGGGCGGTGACAATGCGGGCGATCATCAGTACCCAATAGTTCGGGGCGATGGCGCAAAGCAGGTTGCCGGCAATGAAGAAGGCCATCAGCATGATAAGGGCGGAGCGACGCTTCAGCTTGGCGGTCGAGACTGCCATGATGGGAGCGCCGAGCGCGACAGCCAGCGCATAACCTGTGACCAGCCAGCCCGCCTGAGGGATCGTGACGGAGAGATCGGCTGCGACTTCGGGCAGGAGGCCCATGATGACGAATTCGGTGGTGCCTATCGCAAAAGAGCTCAAGGCGAGAACGACCAGGGCAAGGGGCATGGTTTAAAGATCCTGCGTTAGCTGCTGGAGGAAGGCAGCGATCGTTTCTTCGTTACGCTTGTAGAAGATCCACTGACCGACGCGCTTGCTGGTGACGAGGCCGGCGCGGTGAAGGGTGCCGAGATGGGCGGAAACGGTGGATTGGGAGAGGCCGCAGCGTTCGAACTGGCTGGCGCAGACGCCCATCTCAAATGGGTGCTCCTGCGTCGGAAAATGTTTTTCCGGGTTCTTCAGCCAGTTGAGGATGTCCATCCGGGCAGGATTGGCCAGCGCCTTGAGAATCTCGTCTTTGTCCATCGTCGTTCATCGAACTATAAATCGAATTTTTTCGATATATAGTTTTCGATATGCAAATCACGGAGGCGTGAGGGGCGGCGCTTTTCATTCCGCTTAAAGTTTAAGCAAAAAAAGAGGGCCGCTGGAAAACCAGGGCCCTATAAGTGTGAAGGTCAAAAAAACCTCCAGAGGGGAACAGCCAACGCGGTGGCACTGGGAGAGAAGCCACGAAATGCATCAGCTGAAGTTGATATGGTGCTTCTTTGTGCAGCTTTCAATAGTTTTTTGTGCATGTCAGCCATGCACTGCACAAAAATATACCGCATTGCGGTATCTGCCGATAAAGTTCAGGCAAAGAAGCAAAATTCGGGCAAAAAAAGAGGGCCACCGGAAAAACCAGGGCCCTTATAAGTGTGAAGGTCAAAAACCTCCAGAGGGGAACAGCTAATGCGGTGGAACTGGGAGGAAAAGCCACCGTGTGCATCAGCTATGTGCGATATGGTGCTTTAATGAGCAAACGGCAACCCTTTTTTGTGCATGTCAGTCATGCGTGGGCTGCATGATTTGAAATTCATTCTATAAAAATGGAGATCAGAAGTTCCAATTGCGGGCCTTGCTGACGATGAAATCGCGGAAGGCTTTCAGCTTGGCGGCATTCTTGATCTCGTCCGGATAGCAGAAATAAGTATCGAAGGAGGGGACGTCAGCGTTGATCGCAAGCTGGATCAGACCCGGGTCGCGGCCGACGATATAGTCGGGCAGGCAGGCGATACCGATGCCGAGCAGGCATGCGCGCTTGATCGACGTCTGGCTGTTGATCTGCAGATGTGGAATGCGCTTGTTATCCGACGAGCGGCCGGCGATTTCCAGCCAGTTGACGTCGAGCAGATAACTCGGCGCCGGTTCGCCGAAGGTGATGATGCGGTGGTTGTCGAGATCCTCCATCGTCTGCGGCTCGCCATGGCGGTTGATGTAGGAGGGAGCCGCGTAGACGTGCATATGCACGGTGAAGAGCTTGCGCTGGATGAGGTCGGACTGCTGCGGCTGGCGAAGGCGAATGGCGCAATCGGCATGGCGCATGTTCACATCCACTTCCTCGTTGTCGAGGATGAGTTGGATCTGGACGTCAGGATAGAGCTGCAGAAATTCCTGGATCTTGTCGGTCAGCCAGCCCTGGCCGAGGCCGACGGTGGTTGTGACGCGCAGCTTGCCGGACGGCGTTTCCGTCGTCTCGGTCAGCTGCATCTTTACGGTTTCGAGCTTCAGCAGCACGTCATGCGCGGTACGGTAAAGCAGCTCACCCTGCTCGGTGAGGATCAGGCCGCGCGCATGGCGGTGGAAGAGCTTTGTGCCCACATCCTGCTCGAGCGCGCTGACCTGACGGCTGATGGCCGACTGGGACAGATGCAGCTTGTCGGCCGCATGCGTAAATGATCCGGCTTCGGCAGCTGCGTGGAAAATACGCAGCTTATCCCAGTCCAATGGCATTCCCCCACCCCTCATGCCACGATTACTCCGCTGCTACGGCAACGGGCATGTGGCCCGTCAGATAGCGTTCTGCCTCGAGGGCGGCCATGCACCCCATGCCTGCGGCAGTGATCGCCTGGCGGAACGTATCGTCCGTCACGTCGCCTGCGGCATAGACTCCCTCTAGGCTGGTCGCAGTCGAATCCGGTGCTGTCCAGAGATAGCCATTGTCCTTCAGCTTCAGCTTGCCCTTGAAAAGTTCGGTTGCCGGCGCGTGGCCGATTGCTACGAAGACGCCGTCAATGGCGACATCAGTGATGGCGCCGGTGCGCGTATCGCGCAGGCGGGCGCCGGAAACGGACGGCGGCATGGGGGGCTTTGCCGGCGTACCCGTGATTTCGGCGACCTCAGTGTTCCAGAGAACCTTGACGTTCTCCTTGGCGAAGAGACGTTCCTGCAGGATTTTTTCCGCGCGGAATTCATTGCGGCGATGCACGACGGTGACCGACTTCGCGATGTTGGAGAGATAAAGCGCTTCCTCGACCGCGCTGTTGCCGCCGCCGACTACGATCACATCCTTGTTACGATAGAAGAAGCCGTCGCAGGTGGCGCAGGCAGAGACACCGAACCCCTGGAAATGCTGCTCGCTTTCGATGCCTAGCCACTTTGCCTTGGCGCCGGTCGCGATGATCAGCGTATCGGCGGTCCAGACCTGGCCGCTATCGGTGCGGGCGATGAAGGGGCGCTGATTGAGGTCGACTTCGGTCACGAGGTCGTTGACGATTTCGGCGCCGACATGCTGGGCCTGCTGCAGCATCTGATCCATCAGCCAAGGGCCCTGAATCGGATCGGCAAAGCCCGGATAGTTCTCGACATCGGTGGTGATCATGAGCTGGCCGCCCTGCTCCAGACCGGCGATCAAAACCGGTTTCAGCATGGCGCGCGCGGCATAGACCGCTGCCGTATAGCCGGCAGGTCCGGAACCGATAATGAGCACCTTGGTGTGGCGGGCAGACATAGAATTTCCTTTCGACTGGCAGGATGCGGCGGCTAAGAGGCGAATGAGGCCGTTTCGCGATCCCTGCGCCATTTATGAACGACCAATGCTTTTATTCAAGGGCAGCCTTGCATTACCAACAAGGCAAATGCAGCCGCTGTGCAAGATTCCGTCATCCGACTGAAACTTTCTTGCGTATTCCGTGGCTTTATATAGAAGCTGCCCGCGGGGAATTAAAGAAAGGCCTAAGCGTGGTTCGCGCTGAACTTGACGTTATCGACATAAAGATATTGCGGGAACTGCAGGCAGACGGCCGCATGACCAATGTGGAGCTTGCCGACCGGGTGGGAATTTCTGCGCCCCCTTGCCTGCGCCGGGTGCGCAAGCTCGAAGAGGCCGGCGTCATCGAAGGCTACCATGCGATGCTGAACAGCCCGAAGCTCGGGCTCGATCTCGTCGCCTTCTGCATGGTCGGCCTGAAGCACCAGTCGGAAGCCAATCTGAAGGCCTTTGCCGCCGCCACCGCCGAGTGGCCGCTGGTGCGTCAGGCATGGATGGTATCCGGCGACAGCGATTTCCTGCTGCATTGCGTGGCTCAGAACCTTACCCGCTTCCAGGACTTCGTCATCGAAGTGCTGACCGCCAACGAGCATGTCGATACCGTTCGCACCATGCTGACGATCCGTCAGGTGAAGAAGCTCGGGCTGGTCGAACTCTAGAAGCATTTCCAGGAAAAGTGTGAAGCAGTTTTCCGTCCGGAATGCTGGTGAGGACAGTTTATTCGCGCCAGGCCTTGCTCAGCCATTCCGTGTTGCCGATGCGGCGATACCATTTCTGCCCACCGCCTTCGAAAACCTCGCTCATTTTCGGATTGCCGGCGAAGACCACGATCTTTGCTTCCGGCGGCAGTTCGGGATCGCGCCAGAAGCTCCTGATATGGCGGGGCACGCAGGCGTTCTTGAAGCTCACGCACCATTCGCGCGGCCAGTATTGCAGGTGTCCATGCGCTTCCAGCTGCGCGCTCTGAAACTGCTGGGAGATCTCGTATTTTGACATGGCGGCCACCGGATCGGCGACATAGGCGTCCAGAATATAGGCGTGCGCGCCGATCTCATAGCGGAAGACCGAACTGTTGCCGACCGAGGCCAGGAATTTGTCGCGAGAAGGGTTGATCTTGCGCAGCGGCTTCGGGCGGAAGAGATCGTCGTCGCGGATGATGAGGAACTTGCCGGGGTGCTGGAAAAGCGGTTCCAGATCATCGACGATGACGAGGTCGAGATCGAGGAAGAGGCCAATGCCCTTGAGATCGGCAAGCTCGCGGCGGAAAAGTGCAAGTTTCTGCCAGCGACGGTCCTTGGATCCGGCCGGCAGACCGAGCTCGGGCAGAGGGAGGGTTTCGATACCCTCGTCAAGGCCTGCCGCGTTGTCGGTGAAGCAGACGAAACGATGCGGGCGCTTCAGGTGCCGTTTGACGCCTCGGTAGAGGTTGTTGACATATTCGGGGCCATAGAGCGTTCCCCATTTCATGCAGAGCACGTTGACCAAGTTTTCGTTGTTGTTTGCGGTCGACATCTATGTGTCTCTGCCTTCGCTGTATGGTCGCTGCGATCGCCCGACGAACGGGCTTACGTTCCGAGGAGCTGCTGGTAAACGCAGTTGATCGCCATTGCTTCCTTTTCCAGCGCGAAATTTTCCCGCACGTGCCGCAGGGCCGTTTCGCCCTGTGCTGATGTCAGCGCAGGATCGGCAAGATAGGTAGCAATCGCTGCCGTCAGCGCGTCGTCATCGCCTGTCGGCACAATAATTCCATTCTCGCCGGGGACTATCATCTCCGCATAGGCACCGGCGTCGGATGCCACTACCGGTGTTTTCGAAGCCATGGCCTCAAGCGGTGTCAGGCCGAAACCCTCGTTGCGAGATGGGGCGACATAGAGTGTCAGGCGGCGGTACCAGATCTTGATATCGGGTACTTCGCCAATGAAGACGATCCGGTCGGTGAGGCCGGCGGCAGCGATATCAGCCTTCAGCTTGTCGGCAAATGCGGTATGTTCAGGCGTGACGCGACCGGAAATGACAGCGGTCCAGTCCGGATGCTGCGGCAAAAGCGCAATCATTGCCCGAACGAAGAGGTCGGTGCCCTTCTGGTGGCGGACGCGGCCGAAGCAGCCGACGAGATAGCGGCCAGGCAGGCCGGTTGCGGCGATCGTATCGTCAGGCCCTTCGGGCGGATGAAAAAGCTCAAGATCGACGCCGTGCTGGATAACCGTATGCGGCACCTTGAGGAAGGAGCCAGAGCGGCTGCTGGTTGCGATCACGGCATCCATCCGGCGGATAAGCCAGCGCGTGTAAGACGTGTGACGACGCTGGGCAGCCGAGGTGAAAACGAGCTTCAGCGGCATGCGCAACACTTGGCGCAGAAGGATGCCCGTCGCCATTTCATTGTTGCGGCGCGCGTGCCAGACACGATGGCGACGTCCGGCCGGCGGGCGCCAGAGGCCGGCGAGCTGTGGCCATTTCAAGCGCGGAAGTTCCGGCGGGAGGCCAGGGCCGAAGGCAGCGATCCTGACCCCTAACCGAATCTGACAGGGGATAAGCTGGACGATCGTGGACGTGACGCCGGAGAGCCGGCGTTTCAGATTGGGCGCGATGATCTCGACGTCACGGGTGTCCGGCACTGGCTGCTCTTTTTAAGAGAGGTGCGGGCGATCAGCCCCAGGAAACGGAAAGGATTTCGTAAGCCTTCGAACCGCCGGGCGCGATGACTTCGATGGAGTCGCCGACTTCCTTGCCGATCAGCGCACGGGCGATCGGGGAGGAGATGGAGATGCGGCCCTGCTTCACGTCGGCTTCCTGATCGCCGACGATCTGGTAGGTTCGTTCCTCTTCGGTGTCCTCGTCGACGAGCTTCACCTTGGCGCCGAACTTGACCTTGTCGCCCGACATCTTGCTGAGGTCGATAACTTCGGCGCGTGCCGTCAAGTCTTCGAGCTCGGTGATGCGGCCTTCATTGTGGCTCTGCGCTTCCTTGGCGGCATGGTACTCGGCATTTTCGGAGAGGTCGCCATGAGCGCGCGCTTCCGCAATTGCCTCGATGATTCGCGGGCGCTCTTCCTGCTGACGCCAGCGCAGTTCTTCCTGCAGCTTGACGAAACCACCCTGTGTCATCGGTACCTTATCAACCATTTTTTCGTCCTTCTCTCCCTGTATCCGCAGTTCGCGCAGACACAAAAGAAAACAGGTCCCGAAGGGGAACTTCGGAACCGTGTTACAATCCTAGTTCATTGCTTATAGCAGATCGACCCGCGCAATTTCCATAAAATTCGTAACGATGCTTTTTACATCCCGTTGAAGTGCCTGCTTTTGAAGGGAAGTTGCATGGAGAACTAATTCTTCATCTTGATTTTGCCGCAGTGAACATTTAGTGAACATATTATGAAGAAGTCGCTTAAGGAACGGTTGGCGATCCTCTCCGACGCCGCAAAGTATGATGCCTCCTGCGCCTCCAGCGGGACCATCAAACGGGATTCGGCAGGCTTCGGCGGATTGGGTTCGACCGAGGGTTCAGGCATCTGCCATGCCTATGCGCCGGATGGCCGATGCATCTCGCTTCTGAAAATCCTGCTCACCAATTTCTGCATCTACGATTGCGCCTATTGCATCAACCGATCGTCGAGCAATGTCGAACGCGCTCGTTTCACGCCGGAGGAAGTCGTCTGGCTGACGCTGGAGTTTTACCGGCGCAACTATATCGAGGGGCTGTTTCTCTCCTCCGGCATCATCCGCTCTTCCGATCACACGATGGAGGAGATGGTGCGGATCGTGCGGGAGCTGCGGATCTCGCATAATTTCCGAGGCTATATCCATCTGAAGTCCATTCCCGAGGCTTCGCCGCATCTGATCGAAGAGGCGGGGCTTTATGCGGACCGTCTGTCGCTCAACATTGAACTTCCCACCGACAGCGGCATCAGCCGGTTCGCGCCCGAGAAAAAGCCGGCCAGCATTCGCCGCTCGATGGGCGATCTCCGGCTGAAGATCGAGGCGGCCCAGGAGCCGACGCTGCAGACGAAGAAGCGTAAGCGCTTCGTGCCGGCAGGCCAGAGCACGCAGATGATCGTGGGTGCCGATGGGTCCAATGATGCAACGATTTTGTCGACCAGCGGCCAGCTTTACAGCAGCTATGGCTTGAAGCGTGTCTACTATTCCGCCTTCAGCCCGATTCCGGACAGTTCGAAGAACCTGCCGCTCATCAAGCCACCGCTGATGCGCGAGCACCGGCTCTATCAGGCCGACTGGCTCTATCGTTTTTATGGGTTCGGCATCGATGAGATCACTGCAACGCAGGAGGGAGGCATGCTGGATCTCAATCTCGATCCCAAGCTCGCCTGGGCGCTCGGCCATCGCGGCGACTTTCCTGTCGACGTCAACCGCGCCGATCGTGAGAAGCTGTTGCGCGTGCCAGGGCTTGGCACGAAGTCGGTGAAGGCGATCCTGACCGAGCGGCGGCAACGCCGGCTACGGCTCGAGGACCTGTCGCGGCTTGGCGTTTCCATCCGCAAAGTGCAGGCCTTCGTCAGCGCCGAGGGCTGGACGCCGCATCGGCTTGTAGACCGGCCGGATTTGCGCGCCATGTTCGAACCGCAGCCCGAACAATTGTCCTTGTTATGATGCGCCGCGTGGTTCTGGAGGGCAGGGGGAATTTTGAGGAGTGGCGCAGGGCGGCCCGCGCCTTCGCTGCGGCCGGAATTCTGCCTGATGAGATCGACTGGCACGAAAAGAGCCGCGAGCCCGGCTTTGCCTTCCAGCGCGATGCCTTGCCGCCCGATCCGTCCGCCGGCGCCAGGCAGATGAGCGTTCCGGCTGATTTCATGGCATTGGCCGAGGCGGTGATCTGCCATAGCGATCCCAGGCGCTTTTCGCTGCTCTACAGCCTGCTCTGGCGGCTGCAGGAAAATCGCAACCTGCTGGATCTGGCCTCTGACGAAGAAGTATCGCGGGCGCGACTGATGCAGAAGAGCGTGCATCGCGATGCGCACAAGATGACGGCCTTCGTGCGTTTCAAGGAGCTCGCGGCTCCTGCTGGCGGGCGGCGAAAGTTCATCGCGTGGTTCGAGCCGGACCACTATATCGTCGCCCGCAAGGCGCCCTTCTTCCAGCGCCGCTTCACCGATATGGACTGGCTGATCGCAACGCCCAAGGGCTCCGCTGCCTGGGACGGTGAGCGGCTGACGCTCAGCAGTGCGCCGTGTGAGAAGCCCGATATCAGTGATGCGACCGACGATCTTTGGCGCATCTACTATGCCAGCATCTTCAATCCTGCACGGCTGAAAGTGAAAGCGATGCAGGCCGAGATGCCGAAGAAATACTGGAAGAACCTGCCAGAAGCCGATCTCATTCCGGGGCTGATCGCCGAGGCCGAGGCGAAGATGCTCGCCATGGCCGAGCGGGAGGCAACAACGCCGCTGCCGTATCACTGCAGGATACAGGAAGCGGCTGCCCGCATTCCGGCTCCGAAGCTGGCGCCGGCCGGGACGCTGGAGGCGTTGCGACAGGAAGCGGCCACTTGCAGCCAATGCCCGCTACATGCGAAGGCGACGCAGACCGTGTTCGGCGAGGGGCCCGCCGACGCGGAGATCGTGTTTGTCGGCGAGCAACCGGGCGATCAAGAGGATCTTGCCGGACGTCCCTTCGTAGGCCCGGCCGGTAAGGTCTTTGATGAAGCGATCGCGCAGGCGGGAATCAATCGATCGAGGCTCTATATCACCAACGCCGTGAAGCATTTCAAATACGAGCCGCGCGGCAAGCGGCGTATCCACCAGAAGCCCAATCTCGGCGAAGTGCAGCATTGCCGCTGGTGGCTCAAGCGGGAGCTCGATCTCATAAAGCCGAAGCTGATCGTGGCGATGGGGGCGACAGCGCTCTACTCATTGACCGGCGAGAAGCAAAAGCTGGAGGGGCTGCGCGGACGTCCGATTGCGATGGAAGAGGGGCGATCGCTTTTCGTGACGGTGCATCCCTCTTATTTGCTGCGGATCCCGGATGAGCGGAGGAAAGCGCAGGAGCTTGCCCGGTTCCGGCAAGACATGAATCTGATCAGGGGGTTGACGGCCTGAGTGCAGAAATCGATTCAGCGCGTTGGATCATTGTCGACAATAATCGCGATACTGCTCCCATCAGGGAGCAGCTGAGATCGAGATATGAGCAGAGCCAGGAGGCAAGACCTCTTCGTTAACGATCAGAAGTAGCTCTGCAGCGGACGGACTTCGAGGTTGCCGGCCTTGAGTGCCTTGATCGCTTGGGCGGCGGCTTCGGCGCCGGCCATCGTGGTGTAGTAGGGCACCTTCTGCATCAGCGTGGCGCGGCGCAGCGACTTGGAGTCCGAGATCGCCTTATTGCCGTCGGTCGTATTGATGACGAGCTGGACCTGGCGGTTGCGGATGGCATCCTCGATGTGCGGACGACCTTCCAGAACCTTATTGATCTTGGCCGCCTCGATGCCATTTTCGCCAAGGAAACGAGCGGTGCCGCCTGTTGCCAGCACCTTGAAGCCTTGTTCGACGAGGATGCGGATCGCGGGCAGAACGCGAGGCTTATCGGCATCGCGTACGGAAACGAAGACGGTGCCCTCACGCGGCAGTTCGACGCCGGCGCCGAGCTGCGACTTGGCAAAGGCCAGCGCGAAATCGCTGTCGAGGCCGATCACTTCGCCGGTGGAGCGCATTTCCGGGCCGAGCAGCGTATCGACGCCCGGGAAGCGGGCAAAGGGGAAAACGGCTTCCTTGACGGCGATGTGCTTGAGCGCCCGCGGATCAGGCTTGTTGCCGTAGGCGGCGAAGGTCGCGTCCAGCTTTTCGCCGGCCATGACGCGGGCCGCGATCTTGGCAATCGGCGCGCCGATGGTCTTGGCGACGAAGGGAACCGTACGCGAGGCGCGCGGATTGACTTCCAGCACGTAGACCGTGCCGTCCTTGATGGCGAACTGAACATTCATCAGGCCGCCGACATTCAGCGCCGTTGCCATAGCCTTGGCCTGGCGCTCCAGTTCGTCGAGCATCTCGCGAGACAATGTGCGCGGCGGCAGCGAGCAGGCGCTATCACCGGAGTGGATGCCAGCTTCTTCGATATGTTCCATGATGCCGGCGACATAGACATCGGTGCCGTCCGAGAGGCAGTCAACGTCGACTTCGATGGCGTTTGTCAGGTAGCTGTCGAAGAGGAGCGGGTTCTTGCCAAGCAGCGTGTTGATCTGGCCGGTCTTGTCGTTCGGATAGCGCGCCTTGATATCCTCGGGCACGAGTTCCGGAACGGTGTCGAGCAAGTAGGTCTGCAGCTGGCTCTCGGCATGGATGATCTGCATGGCGCGGCCGCCGAGCACGTAGGACGGGCGAACGACCAAAGGAAAGCCGATTTCGGCGGCAACGAGACGGGCCTGCTCGACCGAGTAGGCAATACCGTTGTTGGGCTGGTTGAGGTCGAGCTTCATCAGAAGCTTCTGGAAGCGGTCGCGGTCTTCGGCAAGGTCGATCGCGTCGGGCGCAGTGCCGAGGATCGGGATGCCGTTCTTTTCCAGCGCTTCTGCAAGCTTCAGCGGCGTCTGGCCGCCGAACTGGACGACGACGCCGACGACTTCGCCCTTTTCCTGCTCGGCGCGCAGGATTTCGATTACGTCTTCTGCCGTCAGCGGCTCGAAATAGAGGCGATCGGACGTGTCGTAATCGGTCGAAACCGTTTCCGGATTGCAGTTGATCATGATCGCTTCATAGCCGGCATCCTTCAGTGCGAAGGCGGCATGGCAGCAGCAATAGTCGAATTCGATACCCTGGCCGATGCGGTTCGGACCGCCGCCGAGGATGACGATCTTCTTGCGGTCGGAGACTTGAGCTTCGGAGCGGGCGGCGCCGACAAAAGGCGTCTCATAGGTCGAGTACATATAGGCCGTCGGCGAGGCGAATTCGGCGGCGCAAGTGTCGATGCGCTTGAAGACCGGGCGGACGTTGAGCGAGTTGCGAAGCTCTGCCACTTCCTTTGGGCGCTTGCCGGTCAGTGTTGCAAGGCGAGCGTCGGAGAAGCCCATGGCCTTCAGCATGCGCAGGTTGGCGGCATCGGTCGGCAGGCCGTGCTCGCGGATGCGAGCTTCCATGTCGATGATGTTCTTGAGCTGGGCGATGAACCACGGGTCGATCTTGCAGCCTTCATGCACCTCTTCAATGCTGAGGCCCATGCGCAGCGCCTGAGCGACCATGCGCAGGCGGTCCGGCGTCGGCGTGCCGATGGCGGCGCGGATGGCGTTGTGGCTGGATTCGCCTTCTTCGGAATCAGGGACTTCGATTTCGTCGAGGCCGGTCAGGCCGGTTTCGAGGCCGCGCAGCGCCTTCTGCAGAGATTCCGCAAAGGTGCGGCCGATCGCCATGACTTCACCGACCGACTTCATGGCTGTGGTCAGCACCGGCGAGGCGCCGGGGAATTTTTCGAAGGCGAAGCGCGGGATCTTGGTGACGACATAGTCGATCGACGGTTCGAAAGAAGCAGGCGTCGCGCCGCCGGTAATGTCGTTTTCGAGTTCGTCGAGCGTGTAGCCAATGGCGAGCTTGGCAGCGACCTTGGCGATCGGGAAGCCGGTGGCCTTCGAAGCGAGCGCAGAGGAGCGCGACACGCGCGGGTTCATTTCGATGACGACGAGGCGACCGTCCTTGGGATTGACGGCGAACTGCACGTTCGAGCCGCCGGTCTCCACGCCGATCTCGCGCAGCACCGCAATCGAGGCGTTGCGCATGATCTGATATTCCTTGTCCGTCAGCGTCAAGGCAGGTGCAACCGTGATCGAGTCGCCGGTATGGACGCCCATCGGATCGATGTTTTCGATCGAGCAGATGATGATGCAATTGTCCGCCTTGTCGCGGACGACCTCCATCTCATACTCCTTCCAACCGAGCACCGATTCTTCGATCAGCACTTCGGTCGTCGGCGAGGCATCGAGACCGCCGCCGACGATTTCGAAGAATTCCGAGCGGTTGTAGGCGATTCCGCCGCCGGTGCCGCCGAGCGTGAAGGACGGACGGATAATGGCGGGCAGGCCGACATGATCGAGCGCCTGGGCGGCGATCGCCATGGCATGGTTCATGTAGCGCTGCTTGCGATCGCTCTCGCCGAGGTTCCACTGGTTTTCCAGTTCGTCCAGCGCCTTGTCGAGATCCGCGCCGGAGAGACTTTCGCGCAGCTTGGTGCGCTCGGCCTCATGAGTCTTGCGGTCGAGATCCTTGATGTCCGTGGCGTTCGCCAGCATGGAGCGCGGGGTTTCGAGGCCGATTTTGGCCATGGCCTCGCGGAAGAGCGCGCGGTCTTCGGCCTTGTCGATGGCGGCAGGCTTGGCGCCGATCATCTCGACATTGTAGCGGTCGAGCACACCCATACGCTTCAGCGAAAGCGCGGTATTCAGCGCCGTCTGGCCGCCCATGGTCGGCAGTAGCGCATCCGGGCGCTCCTTGGCGATGATTTTGGCGACGACTTCAGGGGTAATCGGCTCGACGTAAGTTGCATCGGCGAGGCCCGGATCGGTCATGATCGTGGCCGGGTTGGAGTTGACGAGGATGACGCGGTAGCCTTCCTCCTTCAGCGCCTTGCAGGCCTGGGTGCCGGAATAGTCGAATTCGCAAGCCTGGCCAATGACGATCGGTCCCGCGCCGATGATGAGGATCGATTTGATGTCTTGGCGCTTCGGCATGGGCGATATCCGTTTCTAGCTGCGCAAAAAGCCGGCCAGGGTGGGAGGTCACCAGGTCGGGTCGCGCATTGAGGGTCTTTTCAGGCTAGAAGCGGCTTATAGGCAAATGTTTTTGCAAACGGAACCCCATAAATCATGGAATCGACAGGAATCCGGATCGGCTTTTGAAAGCCTATTGCCTCGCGGGTATCACCAGCGCGCGAATCTCGCCATTCGGCGCCGGATTGGTGATCACCTCCGGGGCCTGTTCCAGTGTGATCCGGCGCGAAATCAGCGGCTCGACTTTGATCGCACCCGAGGCGATGAGATCTGTAGCCCGCTGGTGCGTGAACGGATTGATGAAAGAGCCGATGAGACTCACTTCCCGGAAGAGCAGATCGAAGGGCTCGATCTCGATTTTCGAGCCTTGCGGCATGACGCCGAGGATGACGGCCGTGCCGCCGCTCTTTGCAAGCCTCGGCGCCTGCATCATCGTTTCCGGCACACCGGCGCATTCGAAGACGATGTCCGCGCCACCGGGCAGCATCCCGCCGTCATCGATGATCCTGAAGACATCCGAATGTGAAGGGTCGAAGGTGGTTGTCGCGCCAAGCTTTTCGGCAAGTGCCCGTTTCTCGGCATTGCGGGTAACGAGAAGAACGCGCGTCGCGCCGGCGAGCCGGGCAAGCTGAATGGTCAGCAGGCCGATCACGCCACCGCCGAGCACGATGACGGAAGAGCCGGTCTTTATATTGGCGAGATCGACGCCATGCAGGCAGCAGGCGAGTGGCTCGCAAAAGGCGCCATGCAACGGATCGAGCTCAAGGGGCAGTTCAAAAGCCTGTTTCTGCGGTACGATGACATAATCGGCAAAACCGCCATCGCGGTGAATGCCGATCGCTCGTAGGTTCCGGCAGAGATTGACGCGGCCATTGTGGCATTGCTCGCAACGGCCGCAAGCGATGTTCGGATCGCAGGTCACGCGCATGCCGGGCTGGAAGCCGATGACTTCGGGGCCGACGGTTTCGATGATGCCGGCGAATTCGTGGCCAAGCGTCAGCGGCGGGCGGGAAGGGAATTCGCCGTGAAAGAGATGTCGATCGGTGCCGCAGATACCGCAGGCCTCTATGCGGACAAGCAGGTCGCCCGGTCCAGGCTCCGGCTTTTCAACCTCGCGCAGGAACAATTTTCCAGTCGCTTCCAAGCGCACGGCTTTCATCGGCAGTTTCCTCCAGGTCTCCTCACCACTCAGGAAGGGGGAAAGCAGGAGTCAGGTCAAGCATTTGCTGGTATTTCTTCAGCCGAAGCGGCGGCGAACCTGCTCAACAAAGCTGCGGCTGACCGGGATCTGCGTGCCATCGCGCATAAGGATGAGAATCTTGCCGTTATCGCGTTTCAGCGACGCGACATGAGCGTCGGCGACCCAATGCGACCGGTGGACCTGAAGGCCGGGCGTCCCTCCAATTTCGCGGAGCGCATCGGAAAAACGCAGCAGCACGAGCTCGCGGCCGCGGCTTGTTACGACCTCCGTGTAGTGATCCTTCACGGAGAGACGCAGGAGGGTGCCGCGATTCTGCGGCTTCAGGCGATCGAGGATTGAGGTTGATAGACGGAGTTCCGCTGTTCCCTGTTCGATCTGGCGATGCATCGTGAGATAGGTGAGGAAGCAGAAGAGGGCGCAGAGCGGTAGTGCGAAGACGGCTCTGTAAAGGCTGCTGTCAATCGAGATCGGATCGCCCATGAAGGCATAGTCGACGAGACCGATTGCAAAGCCGATCGGCAAGGCTGCGACCAGCGAGCCGATCATCATGCGCCAGAACATCCGGTCCAGCGACTTGCGCAGCAGGGCGTCGGCGAAGACCGAAAACAGAATGGCAATCGACCACGCGACGGCGTGCAGGATCAACCAGTAGGCGAAGCGCTTGCCGGTCGGCATGCTTTCCATCGTGCCGTACGGGCCGGTCACCACGAAGATCAGGACGATGGCTAGAAAGGTTCCCCAGAAGCGCGGAGAGCGCCAAAAGACATGCAATTCGCGAAGCGTGGATTGCAAGGATGAGTGATCCACGAAGTTTTCCTGCCGTTTACGCCATCTTTGTTGAAAGGAATGCAGTCATGCCGGAAACAAGGGGCGAATTCAACCGGAGCCGACCATGAGCCTCGAGCCACTGTTCAATGCGCCTCTTGCCATTCAGATCCATGTTCTCGCCGTCGTGCCGGCAGCAATCCTTGGCGCTTATCTGCTCGCCTGGCCGAAGGGGACGCCGAGGCACCGGCTGCTCGGCAAGTTCTGGATGGCGCTAATGGTCATGACGGCGCTCTCGAGCTTCTTCATCCATCGCATCAATCTGGCCTATGGCTTCAGCCCGATCCACCTACTTTCCGTCATGGTGCTTGTCGGAAGCTGGCGGGCTATTCTTGCTGCGGGGCGGCACGACATACGCACGCATCTCCGGGTCGTATCGGGCATGTATTTCGGCGGTATCGTCGTTGCCGGCCTTGCCACGCTGCTGCCGGGTCGGTTGATGAATGCCGTCGCCTTCTCCGGCAACGGTTGGGTGGGCTTAGCGGTGCTCGGGCTGGTTGCCGCCGCGACCGTCGGCACCATCCGATTTCGGCCGCGGCGCAGCCGGGCGGCGTGAGGAAGCGGCTGGAATTAACCCTCGCACCGGATATATAACTGACTCCTGAGAGCATGCTTGAGCGCATCGCCGGGGAGATCGAAGATGGAATGGAAAGGACGGCGTCAGTCCGACAATATCGAGGATCGTCGCGGCGATCCGTCCGGTGGCGGCGATTCCTTTGGCCGCGGCGGCGGCTTCAGCTTCCCGTCGGGCGGCGGCGTTGGCCGTCGCGGTGGCGGGCTCAGCATCGGCACGATCATCTTCCTCGTCGTCATCTACCTGATCTTCAAGGCGATGGGCATCGACCTGATTCAGGTGATGGATGGCGGCGGCCAGATAGGCGGCTCCGGCTATTCGCAGAGCGAATCCTCTTCGCAGGCGCCCGCCAATGACGAGATGACCGCCTTCGTGCGCACGGTTCTCGCCGAAACCGAAGATACCTGGCACGGCATCTTTCAGTCGCAGGGCAAGGATTATGAGGAACCGCGCCTCGTTCTCTTCTCCGGGCAGACACAGTCGGCCTGCGGATTTGCCTCTGCCGCCACCGGGCCCTTCTATTGTCCCGGTGATCACAAGGTCTATCTCGACACGGCCTTCTTCCAGCAGCTTTCCGACCAGTTCGGCGCATCCGGCGATTTCGCCGAAGCCTATGTGGTTGCCCATGAGGTCGGCCATCATGTGCAGAACCTGCTCGGCATTCTGCCGAAATTCAACGAGGCCCGTCAGCGCATGAGCGAGGCTGACGCCAACAAGATGTCGGTGCGGGTCGAGCTGCAAGCGGATTGCTTTGCAGGTATCTGGGGCAAGTTTACGCAGCAGAAAGGCATTCTCGACCCTGGCGATCTGG
This sequence comes from Rhizobium sp. BK529, assembly GCF_014194105.1. NCBI lineage: Bacteria > Pseudomonadati > Pseudomonadota > Alphaproteobacteria > Hyphomicrobiales > Rhizobiaceae > Rhizobium > Rhizobium sp. BK529. The sequence continues at coordinate 475,812 of NZ_JACIAU010000001.1, forward strand.
AGGAAGCGCTGAACGCCGCCCAGCAGATCGGCGACGATACGCTGCAGAAGCGTTCGCAGGGCTATGTCGTTCCGGAAAGTTTCAATCACGGTACGTCGGCACAGCGCGTGCGCTGGTTCAAGCGCGGCTTCGACAGCGGCCAGCTTTCGGCCTGCGATACATTCTCCAATCCGATCTGAACGCGTGTCCGGCGCCCAACCTGAAGGGCAGGGTGCCGGTCGTCGCGAGAGCTTACTTTTCACTGTCCATATGCTTGAGCTGGGCTTCCGGATAACGAGCGCCCTTAGCGGCACCTTTCGGCACGGCGTGTTCGATGGCGGAGAGATCGTCTGCGCTTAGCTCAACGGCGCGGGAACCGAGTGCCTCCGTCAGGCGATCGCGGTGGCGAGCGCCGACCAGCGGCACGATATCCTGACCTTGTGCCGCCACCCAGGCGATGGCGATTTGCGCGACCGAGGCCCCCTTGAGAATGGCGATCTTCCGGAGTTCTTCGACCAGCGCAAGGTTCTCATCGACATTGCCTTCCTGGAACCGCGGGCTGAAGGCGCGGAAATCGCCCGCGCCATGCTGGCCCTTCTGCCAGTGGCCGCTAATGAGGCCGCGCGACAGCACGCCATAGGCGGTGATGGAAATGCCGAGCTCGCGGGTGGTCGGCAGGATCTCATCCTCGATGCCGCGGGAGATCAGCGAATATTCGATCTGCAGGTCGGCGATCGGTGCGACGGCGGCAGCCCGGCGGATCGTGTCGGCGCCGACTTCGGAAAGGCCGACATGGCGGACATAGCCAGCCTTGATGAGATCGGCGATGGCGCCCACGGTGTCCTCGATCGGCACGTTCGGATCGAGGCGGGCAGGGCGGTAGATGTCGATATAGTCGACGCCGAGGCGCTGCAGCGTATAGGCGAGGAAATTCTTTATGGCGATTGGGCGTGCGTCATAGCCGTTCCAGCCGTTCGCGGGATCGCGCAGCGCGCCGAATTTGACGCTGATAACAGCATTTTCGCGCTTGCGGCCCTTAAGCGCTTCGCCGATCAGCATTTCATTATGGCCCATGCCATAGAAATCGCCAGTGTCGAGCAGGTTGATACCGGCATCGAGCGCGGCATGGATGGTAGCGATGCTTTCAGCGCGGTCGGACGGCCCGTACATGCCCGACATGCCCATGCAGCCGAGGCCAATGACCGAGACTTCCGGGCCGATCTTTCCCAAACGATAGGTCTGCATCTTCTTCTCCTTCAGTGGCACCGATGGCGCTCTCGGACGCCGTTTTACCGCGGCTGAGTCTGTGCGATAATCCGGATACTCTCGAACGGGCCGTACGGAAAAATGCACAATGGATGACCTTCCCCTCAGTGATCTGGATGCCTTCGCAGCAATTGCAAGGGAACGCAGTTTTCGCTCCGCAGCCCGCAAGCGCGGGGTTTCGGCGTCGTCCCTGAGCGATTCGCTGCGGCGGCTGGAAGAAAGGCTCGGTGTCCGGCTTCTGAACCGCACGACGCGCTCCGTCACGCCGACCGCGGCGGGTGAGAGATTGCTCGAAAGGCTTTCGCCGGCGCTTTCGGAAGTGGCCGCTGCACTCGGTCAGCTCGATAGTTTTCGTGACAGTCCGGCGGGCATGCTCAGGCTCAACGTGCCGAGTATCGCCGTGAAGCTTTTCATGGCCGATCTTGCTGCGCGGTTTCTGACGCTCTATCCGCAAATCACATTGGAAATCATTGCCGAAGATACATTCATCGATGTCCTGGCTGCCGGCTTCGATGCCGGCATCCGATACGACGAGAGGCTGGAGCGCGACATGATCGCCGTGCCGATCGGCCCACGCCGGCAGCGCTATGTTACGGCAGCCGCTCCCGCCTATCTTGACAGGCGAGGCGTGCCGCAGCATCCGCGGGATCTGCTGGCGCATAGCTGTATCCGCCATCGCTTCCTCAGCGGAGCCTCTCTTCCTTGGGAATTCGAACGTGGAGAAGAGGTCGTAGTCATCACGCCGTCGGGCCCTGTCATCGCCAACGCGGTGGAAATGGAAATCGAGGCCGCGCTTGCCGGGCTCGGCGTTATCAGAACCTTCGAAGAACTGCTTGCGCCCCGCATTGCGGAAGGCCGCCTGGTGCCGATCCTGAGCGAATGGGACAGCGATTTTTCCGGTCCGTTCCTCTATTATCCGAGCCGCAATCACATGCCCGCGCCCCTGCGGGCTTTTGTGGATTTCGTGCGGATGGAGCAGCGAAAGAGCGTCTGAAGCATCGATTTTGGCCGTCCTGCCGTCAGAACATTGAAATGTTCACGGATTGTTTCGGACGTTTCAATGGGCTATGTCACATATCCGGCGACGAGGTCGTCTTTTCAGAAAATATCAGCTGTAGAGATGCTTCATGCTTGATCCGAAATTCGTTCACCGCGGCCTTTTCCTGGTCTTCATCATCCTGTTTCTGGATGTCATCGGCATTGCCATCATCATGCCGGTCTTGCCGGTCTATCTGGAGCAGTTGACTGGCGGCACAGTCAGCGATGCCGCAGTCGACGGCGGCTGGCTGATGCTCATTTATTCGCTGATGCAGTTTCTGTTTGCGCCGCTGCTCGGCAACTTGAGCGACCGCTTCGGGCGTCGTCCGATCCTCCTGCTTTCGGTGCTGACCTTCGCTTTCGACAATTTTATCTGTGCGATTGCCACGAGCTACTGGATGCTGTTCGTTGGCCGTGTACTTGCCGGCATCAGCGGCGGCAGCTTTGCCACCTGTTCCGCTTATATTGCTGACATCAGCAATGAGCAGAACCGCGCAAAGAATTTCGGCCTGATCGGTATTGCCTTTGGCGTTGGTTTCACTATTGGCCCGGTTATTGGCGGCTTTCTCGGCGAGTTTGGGCCGCGCGTGCCATTCTACGGTGCGGCCGCACTTTCTTTAGTTAATTTCATTGCGGCCTGTTTCCTGCTGCCGGAAACGCTTGATGCAAAGAACCGCCGCAGGTTCGAGTGGAAACGTTCAAACCCGCTCGGCGCTTTGCGGCAGATGCGACACTATCCCGGCATCGGCTGGGTTTGCATCGTGATGTTCCTGTTTTTCCTCGCCCATGCCGTCTATCCCTCGGTCTGGTCCTTCGTCACGACCTTCCGATATGGATGGAGCGAAGGTGAGATCGGCCTGTCACTCGGCATCTACGGCATTGGCGCCGCACTGGTCATGGGGCTCATACTGCCGCGCGTCGTGCCTGTTCTCGGTGAATGGAAGACGGCGCTTCTCGGCCTGTGCTTCTCGATGGCCGCCCTCACAGGGTATGCCTTCGCCTGGGAGGGCTGGGTCGTCTACACGGTGATCGTGTTGACTGTCATGGAGAATGTTGCCGATCCGCCATTGCGCAGCATCGCCGCCGGCAAAGTGCCGCCTTCGGCGCAGGGCGAACTGCAGGGCGCGCTCACCAGCATCAGCAGTATCACGACAATCATCGGCCCGCTGATCTTCACTCAGATGTTCGGCTATTTCACCAAGCCAGACGCGCCGGTCACCTTCGCCGGTGCGCCCTTTCTCCTGGCGGCATTTTTTATTCTCGTCTCCGCGGTTGTATTCCTGACGCGGGTGAGGACATCGGAGGCGCCGGCCAGAGTCTTCAACGCGGCGGAATGATCCATCAAAAACAGTGAAGCTGTGATGAATTTTTCAGCATCTGCCTCTTTTGGGGTGGTTCTTTGCGCTGCTTTACTCTAAGTCGACATGATATTTTGCCGCACTGCGGCCCGTGATCGATTCAACCCTAGGAACAGTGTCATGGACACGCCGATCGACGTGCGCACCATTGCGCCTGCAACCGACAACCGCTGGTCTGCGCATTTCCGCGCCACGCTGATGCTCGGCGTGCCGCTGATCGGCGCTCAGCTTGCGCAATTCGGCATCGGCATGACTGACGTGATGATCGTCGGCCAGCTCGGGGCAGAAAATCTCGCAGCCATGGTGCTTTCGGCGCAGTTCCTGTTCACGATCCTGATCTTCGGCTCGGGCTTTGCCATTGCCGTCATTCCGATGGTGGCGCATGCTTATGGCAGCGGCGACGTGGTGACGGTGCGCCGGTCGCTGCGCATGGGTATCTGGGTCGTCATCTGCTACTGGCTGCTGATGCAGCCGGCTTTCTATAATTCCGAGACGATCCTTCGCTATTTCGGCCAGAAGCCCGATGTGGCGAAGCTCGCTCACGGCTACATCATCATCGGTCAGTTCGGCGTGCTGCCGGGCCTGCTTTATAATGTCATGCGCGCGCTCGTCAGTGCCATCGGCAAGGCTGGTGTCATTCTGCAGGTCACCATCGCCATGCTGGTGTTGAATGCGATTGGCGCCTACATCCTCGTGCTCGGTCATTTCGGTTTCCCCGTCATGGGACTGGAGGGCGCCGCAATCGTATCCGTCGCGGTACAGACGGCGGGCTTCCTGTTCATCCTAGCTTTCGTGCAGGGTAGGGAGGAGACGCGGCGTTACGAGATCTTCGTGCGTTTCTGGAAGCCGGACTGGCATGCTTTCTTCGAAGTCATCCGTCTCGGCCTGCCGATCAGCATCACCATCCTCGCCGAGGTCAGCCTCTTCACGGCAGCCTCGCTGCTGATGGGCCACATCGGCACGATAGAGCTCGCGGCGCATGGCATCGCGTTGCAGTGGGCTTCAATGGCCTTCATGATCCCACTCGGCCTCGGCCAGGCTGCAACCGTTCGGGTTGGTGTCGCTCACGGGCAGGGCGATCATATCGGGCTGGTGCGGGCTGCGATCACCGTTCTGATCATCGCCAGTGCCGCCGCCATCGTCGGCAGCATCATCTTTGCGACCGTGCCGCAGGTTCTGGCGCGCCTGTTCCTCGATGTCAGCCTGCCGGAGGCTCCCCAGGTGCTCGCTTATGCCGGTCCGCTGATCGTCGTTGCCGGGCTCTTCCAGTTCGTCGATGGCCTGCAGGCGATTGCCAGCGGCCTGCTGCGCGGGCTGAAGGATGCGCGCGTGCCGATGATCATGGCGCTGATCGCCTATTGGCCGATCGGCTTCTTTCTTGCCTGGGCCTTCGCCTTCCCGCTGGGATTCGGCGGTCTCGGAATCTGGTTCGGCTTTCTCGTAGGGCTTGCCGCGGCCGCTGCCATGCTCTGCGCGCGCTTCTACATTCTGGTTCGTCGGGAAGGGGCGACGGCCGGCGCCTAAGTCTGCCATCTTATCCGTCTTGCCATCAAGCTGCGACAGGCTTGTAGCTGGCGATATCGGCGCGAATGCCGAGGCGCGCGAACATCTCCTGCGGATCGAAATTGGCGGCGCTGTGGGCTGCTGCAACGGCCGCCTTCACATGTTCGACGACATCGGCGCTTTCCCACCGGGCAATCGTGACGAAATTGAATTCGCCGGGACCAGCGATCTGCTCCAGCACCTCGTGACCGATAAAGCCGGCCTGTGCCTCCAGCACCTTATGGGTCATCATGACGTTGACCAGAAATTCCTCGCGCGCCGCAGCCGGCACGACGAATTTGTCTATCCTATAGAAAGTTCCGCTCATCCAGTTTTCTCCTGCATCTGATGTTCGCAGGCAGTTCTGTAATTCCTCAACTTAACTTGAGGTCAATACGCGGGCAAAAGAAAAAGGCCCGCATCGAGCGAGCCTTGATCTGAATCGAGGTTTGGCAGATCAGCGTTCGGCCAGTGCCGGCTCGCCCTTCTTTTCGCGCACCATGTTGATGAAGCGGCGGAAGAGATAGTGGCTGTCCTGCGGGCCGGGCGAGGCTTCCGGGTGGTGCTGGACGGAGAAGACCGACTTGCCGAGAACGCGCAGGCCGCAATTGCTGCCGTCGAAGAGCGATACGTGAGTCTCTTCAACGCCTTCCGGCAGCGACTTCGTGTCGACCGCGAAGCCGTGGTTCATCGAGACGATCTCGACCTTGCCGGTCGTGTGGTCTTTAACCGGATGATTGGCGCCGTGGTGCCCCTGGTGCATCTTCTCGGTCTTGGCACCGAGTGCCAGGCCGAGCATCTGGTGGCCGAGGCAGATGCCGAAAACGGGGATATCGGTGCGAATGAGCTCCTTGATGACCGGCACGGCATATTCGCCTGTGGCAGCCGGGTCGCCCGGGCCGTTCGACAGGAAGATGCCGTCGGGCTGCAGGGCGAGCACGTCCTCAGCGTTCGTCGTTGCCGGCATGACAGTGACCTTGCAGTCGAGGCCGGCGAAGAGGCGCAGGATGTTGCGCTTCACGCCGTAATCCAGGCAGACGACATGGTATTTCGCGTCGGAGGCGCCGAGTTCGCCGTAGCCCTCGTTCCAGATCCAGGGGGTCTGCGACCATTGCGAGGACTGGCCGGAGGAAGCGACCTTGGCGAGGTCAAGGCCTTCGAGGCCGCTCCATGCCTTGGCTTCCGCCTTCAGTGCCTCGACGTCGAAATTGCCTGCTGGGTCATGGGCGATGACGGCATTTGGCGAACCGTTCTCGCGGATCCAGGCGGTCAGCGCGCGGGTGTCGATGCCGCAGAGGCCTATGATGCCGCGAGCCTTCAGCCAGGCGTCGAGATGCTTGACAGCACGATAATTCGAGGGCTCGGTGATGTCGGCCTTGAAGATCACGCCGACCGCGCCATGGCGGGCTGCCGGCGTCAGGTCTTCGATATCTTCCTCGTTGGTGCCGATATTGCCGATATGGGGGAAGGTGAAGGTGACGATCTGGCCGAGATAGGAGGGGTCGGTGAGGATTTCCTCGTACCCCGTCAGCGCCGTATTGAAGACTGCTTCGGCCTGGACCTTGCCGGTTGCGCCGATACCCTTGCCTTCGATGACGGTGCCGTCGGCAAGAACGAGCAGGGCTGTCGGCTTTTCGGTTGTCCAGGGTGCTGTTGCGGTCATCTTCATCCCGTTTCCGGCGGGCTTCTGCGTTGGGATACGCGAGCCGGCCTTTTGATCTCGCAGGCGCAGGCGCGCGACTTTGGCCGCGTTTGACGCCTGATCACGAATTTTGGTGCAGGTGGCGGTAGATAGCCATGCTCTTTGTCTAGGTCAATCTTTGTACCGCAGATTGCGGCACTTTTCCTGCTGATATAGGCCGGATTCTCGCAATTTATTTGATCCCACGCATCAGCCTGGTTTATGAAAGCGCCATTTTAAAAGGAGTAGTGACATGTTGCGCGACCAACTCGCCACCGAGCTTAAAGAGGCCATGAAGGCGAAAAAGATGGACCGACTCGGCACCATCCGCCTCATCCAGGCCGCGATCAAGGATCGCGACATCGCAAATCGCGGCGCCGGCAAGGAAGAGGCTGGCGATGAGGAAGTGCTGCAGATCCTGGCCAAGATGGTCAAGCAGCGCGATGAGTCGGCCAAGATCTACGAAGAGAATGCCCGTCCGGAGCTAGCTGCGAAGGAACGCGCCGAAATCGCCGTCATCCAAGATTTTCTGCCGAAGCAGCTGTCGGATGATGAAGTGCGTGCCAATATTGCAGGCATCATCAAGGAAGTTGGCGCAGAAGGGCCGAAGGACATGGGCAAGATCATGGCTGCGCTCAAAGAACGTTATGCCGGGCAGATGGATTTCGCCAAGGCTTCCGGCACCGTCAAAGAGCTCTTGAAATAAGACGCCTTGCCTGCGGTTGCTCTTCGACCGCAGGCCCAAGCACCGCTTCGGCGGAGGCATCGACAATGGCGAATTTCTCCGCCTGATAGTTCCAGTATTCGAGCACGAAGCCGCGGGAGAGCCAGAAATTGCCCTTTCTTGGCGGTTCGGTCCAGCCCACGCTTCCCATATTCGCCGCCTGCGTGAGCAGGCGCTTCAGATGCGTATTGGAAATCATGAACTGATCGCGAATCTCACGCAGCGACAACGGGCCGACGACGACGCGATCCGTGGAAGTCGGAAAGCCCGGCAGGCGCGAAATCAGATAATCCATGACGAGGCCGCCGGAATTGGCCCAGTTGAAGAGATTGAAAGTGGCGCCGGGATCGCGCACCGCTTCTGTTTCGATGATTTTCTTTGCGATGAGGGGCTGCAGGCGAGCGATCAACTTGGGATCAGCCGTCACCTTTTCTGCGCGGCCGCCGCAATCGAGGCTGTCCAGAATCATCAGGTGGGCGACCAGCCACTTGGTAAAATGATGTTCTGCCATCTCGGTTGGCTCAAGATAGCGGGTGCGCTTGTCGTCACCCGGAACAGGCCGCAGGAAGCGATAGGCCAGCATTTCCTGAACGAAGGCGGCTGCCGTGTTGCGGCTGGCGATTTTGTGCTGGATGACGAAATCGATGAACCGCCCGGAATAAAGGCCGCGCTTCTCATCGTTCGGATAGCCGTAATAGAGTCCAAAACCTGCATGCGCCATCAACCAGCGCTGCTGCGCAGCAAATATCGATGCAATACGCGGGCTCTCACGGTAGATCGCGAGCATCTGATTGGCACAATGAAGAATTGCAGCAAGAAAATTATCATCGGCTGCAAGCTTTTCTGCGGTGTAGGCCATAGCGCTGTCCAGGAGTTTCGCGCATTCATTTGCCACGTCTATTGCAAGTGTCAATGCTTTTGTATTTTGGCAGTTAACCGGCAAGGTTAAACGTAATAAAGGTGCGACGCCAAGGCGCTGGTCATTTCCGTTTTCCAGGAAATTCCGGGGCCGTTGCACAGTTTTGTCGGAGTTGCCCCAAAATAAGAAGGCAGGAGCTGGGGGCGCTCCTGCCTTCTTGCTCTTTGCTTCCGTCAGCGACGCAGGGTCGAAACCCATGCCGGCGGGTATTTGCAAAGGCACCCTTGCGAGGCGGCGCCGGGGGTAGGGATGGTGCCTCGCCTGGGGATCGCTTTTCTGAGAAAGAACTTATTGCCAGGCCCCAGCTTATTCAAATTACAAAAATATAATAATCCCGGATTCGGCTTTCCGGATTGTGATTTTATAGTCGCGCGTGGCGCTGTCCCGAGAGAAGATTAGGTTGGCTGCATCTTCCATAACCGGTTGTTTTTGCTTCTTCTATCCAAGGAGCGCGTTTTCGCGGAGCGGAAGATGTCGGGACTCAGAAAGTTGAGATATGTCAAAAATGTCGCACCCCATGCCAGACCTCGATAACGTGTTGTTGAGTGGCGTTTGCGGGCGTTCGTGACAGTGTCTCCCGCCCTGTGAAAAGCGGGATTTACGGCGGAAGTTTCGTGGCGTGGCGCGGCAAAGCTGCTTATATGGAGGTTCTGCAAGAGGTAGAGATGCGCTTTTCCCCCACCTTCCTGGACGATATCCGCGACCGCGTTCCCATATCGAACGTGATTGCGCGGCGCGTGAGCTGGGACAAGCGCAAGACCAACATGTCGCGCGGCGACTATTGGGCTTGCTGCCCGTTTCATGGCGAGAAGTCGCCGAGCTTCCATTGCGAGGACCGCAAGGGGCGCTACCACTGTTTCGGCTGCGGCGTGACTGGCGACCATTTCCGCTTCCTGACCGAACTCGAAGGCCTGAGTTTTCCAGAGGCGGTGCAGACGATTGCCGACATGGCAGGCGTACCGATGCCGGTCGCCGATCCGCAGATGGAAAAGCGCGAGAAGGAGCGCACCTCGCTGCTCGACGTCATGGAAATGGCGACGCAATTCTTTCAGGATCAGTTGCAGACGGCCAATGGCGCGAGGGCGCGCGCCTATTTGCGCGACCGCGGGCTGACGGGACGCACGATCGAGACCTTCCGGCTGGGTTTTGCGCCTGACAGCCGCAATGCGCTGAAAGAATTCCTGGCCGGCAAGGGCGTGACCAAGGAGCAGATCGAAGCTTGCGGTCTTGTCGTGCATGAGAATGTGCCGGTCTCCTACGACCGGTTCCGCGACCGCATCATGTTCCCGATCCTCTCCTCCCGTGAGAAGGTCATTGCCTTCGGCGGTCGCGCCATGTCGCCGGATGCGCCGGCAAAGTACCTCAATTCCAACGAGACCGAGCTCTTCCACAAGGGCAATGTGCTCTACAATTTCGCCCGTGCGCGCCGCGCGATGCAGGGGGCGAATGGCGAAGGCACAATCATTGCCGTCGAGGGGTATATGGATGTCATCGCGCTGTATCAGGCAGGCATCGAAAATGCCGTCGCACCGCTCGGCACGGCGCTGACCGAAAACCAGCTCGACCTGCTCTGGAAGATGACGTCGCAGCCGGTGCTCTGCTTCGATGGCGACGGCGCCGGCATTCGTGCGGCCAACCGTGCCGCCGATCTGGCGCTGCCGCATCTGAAGCCGGGGCGCAGCGTGCGTTTTGCGCTGTTGCCCGATGGTAAGGACCCCGACGATCTCGTCAAGCACGAGGGAAGGGCACCGTTCGACAAGGTCATGGCGCAGGCAAAGCCGCTCTCGGAAATGCTCTGGGACCGCGAGGCGAGAGCAGGCAAGTTCGATACCCCGGAAGCGCGGGCCGAACTAGAAGCGCGGCTGAGGCAACTCGTCGCCGTCATCGCCGACGAGAATGTGCGGCGCCATTACCAGCAGGACATGCGCGACCGGCTGAACAGCTTCTTCCAGCCGCAGTTCCAGAACCGCGGAGGAAATGAGCGGCGCAATTTCGGTAGCAGCAATTTCCGCAGTCAAAAAGGTGGTGCTCCCGGAGGGCCTCGAACCCCCGTTACCGCGTCGGACCGTCTGACCCGTTCTAGCCTTGTGCGTGGCCATCAGGGCAATACCGCACTGAGAGAATGTGTGCTGGCGCTTACCGTGATCAATCACCCCGCCTTGATGCTCGACGACTACGACGAAATCGCTTCCATAGAATATGACAATCGCGAACTGCAGAAACTCTGGTCCGAGATGCTGGGTGCGGCCGCGGTCGTTGCCGGACCGCATCTGACGCGCGACTATCTGCTGGAATGCCTTGATGTCGCGGGTTTCGGCCCGCTGCTCAAGAGCCTTGATCAGCAGGTGCGCAATGCCCGGCTCTGGACGGCGACCGAGGAGGCAGCGATGGAGGATGCGCGAGAAGGCTATCGCCAGGCACTTGCTTTCCACAAGCGCGCCAAGGATCTGCGCTGGCAGAAGATCGAACTGGAGCGCGATATCGCGCAGGCGACGGAGGCCGGTGACGATGCCGAGATCGACCGGCTGATGCGCGCGTCGCAGGAAGTGCAATACGAGGCGTTGCGGCTGGAAAACCAGGAAGCCATCATCGATGGCTTCGGTGTGCTCTCTGGCCGCGTCAAGGGCGCTGCGAGCCACTGATGTCGCAGGCCGAACACGACGAACCGCCGTTTTCCCCATCCGACGCGCTGTTTGCGGGTGCTGCCCAGCCGCTCGATGTGCTGAAACGCGTCTATGGGTATTCCGTCTTTCGCGGGCGGCAGCAGGAGGTGGTGGAGCATGTCGTTGCCGGCGGCGATGCCGTCGTGCTCTTCCCGACTGGTGCCGGCAAGTCGCTTTGCTTCCAGATCCCGGCCCTTTGCCGCCAGGGGCTCGGCATTGTCGTTTCGCCGCTGATTGCCCTGATGCGCGATCAGGTGGAGGCGATGAAGCAGCTCGGCATCCGTGCGGCCGCCCTCAATTCCTCGATATCGCGTGAGGAATATGTCGCGATCCGCCGGGCCATTTCCTCAGACAATCTCGATTTGCTCTACGTCACGCCGGAACGTATCCTGATGGATGGATTCCGCGAGATTATCGGCAATGCGAAAATCGCGCTGTTTGCCATTGATGAGGCCCATTGCGTCTCTCAATGGGGCCATGATTTCCGGCCCGAATATCGCGAGCTTGGAAGGCTGGCAGAACAATATCCCGGCGTGCCGCGCATTGCACTGACGGCGACTGCCGATCCGCATACGCGGGAGGATATTATCGAGCGGCTGATGCTCGACAATGCCGCGGTCTTCACAACGAGCTTCGACCGGCCGAACATTTCCTACGAGATTGTCGAGCGGGACCAGCCGCGCCAGCAGCTCCTGCGTTTTCTCTCCGGCCACAAGGGCAATAGCGGCATCGTCTATTGCCTGTCGCGCGCCAAGGTGGAGGAAACGGCAGACTGGCTGAACAATCAGGGGATTCGGGCGCTACCCTATCACGCCGGTATGGACCGTGCGCTGCGCGATGCCAATCAGGACGCTTTTCTGAAGGAAGAAGAGCTTTGCCTCGTCGCCACCGTCGCCTTCGGCATGGGTATCGACAAACCGAATGTGCGCTATGTCGCCCATCTCGATCTGCCGGGTTCGGTCGAGGCCTATTATCAGGAAACGGGCCGTGCGGGACGTGACGGCCTGCCATCCGAAGTCTGGATGGCCTATGGCATGGCGGATGTCATCCAGCGCCGACGGATGATTGACGAAGGCAACGCGGCAGACGAGATCAAGCGCATCGAGCGCGGCAAGCTGAATGCGCTGCTGGCGATCTGCGAGACGGCATCCTGCCGGCGCCAGGCAATCCTGGCGCATTTCGGCGAGGCGCATGGCGGCAAGTGCGGCAGCTGCGATACCTGCCTGAAGCCGATCGAAACCTGGGATGGGACGGAAGCGGCGATCAAGGCACTGGCCGCCGTCTACCGCACTGGCGAGCGTTTCGGTGCAGGCCATGTCATCGACGTGCTCGTGGGCAACGTCAACGAAAAGACCGAACGCTTCCGACACGTGGATATGCCAGTCTTCGGCGCGGGCAAGGATATTCCTGTTCGTACCTGGCAATCCGTCTACCGCCAGCTTCTGGCGATGGGGCTGATCCGCATCGACCATGATGCCTTTGGGGCGATAAAGCTGGAGCCTGAAGCGCGCGCCGTCTTCAGGCGCGAACGCGAGGTCTTTTTCCGCAAGGATCGCGCGCCTTCCGAACGAAGGGCGAAAAAGACCGAGCGTGCGGAGCGCAGGACGGGGCTTTCGGGTGCGGATGGCGCGCTCTTCGAGGCACTCAGGGCCGAGCGCATGTCGATTGCCAAATCGCTCGGTGTGCCGCCCTATGTCGTATTCCCTGACACGACGCTGATTGCCTTTGCTACAGAGCGGCCGCGCAGCCGCAAGGAATTGCTCGGTATTTCCGGCGTTGGCCAGTCCAAGCTCGAGCGCTACGGCGACGCTTTCCTCGATATCATCCTCTCGCACGACGAATGATGCGGTTGCACAAGCCTTCCGCTGCAATCGGCGCAGATTTCTGCTAGGGTTCCCGCAGAGTTGGGGGAACTTCAATGGCACAGTTCCATAGAGCGGTAGCGTCACTGCCCGGACGCGAGCGGATTGCGAGGCATCCGCATGGCGGGCAGGTCTTCATTCATGCAACGGCAGAGGAAACGGGTGGTGCCTATGGCATCTGGGAAACTTTCTCGGCGCCCGGCACCGGCCGTCGCGGCATATGCATACCAGGGAAACCGAGGTCTTTCGGGTCATCGAGGGAAGCTATCGTTTCTGGTGCGGTGACGAAATGATCGAGGCGGCAGTCGGATCTGTCGTCGTCCTGCCGCCGAACGTGCCGCATCACTGGCGCAATGTCGGAGACAGCATGGGGCGGATGATGGGCTTTGTCACGCCCGGCGGGTTCGAGCATTTTTTCATGGACCTGGAACGGGCGGACGCCAGGACGCCCGAAGCTATCCTGCCGATCCAGGAGCGTTTCGGCCTCGTGGAGATTGGTGACGGTTCGGATCCCTGAGGCATCAGATCCTTGAGATGCTGATGGGTGCTGTCCTATAAGGACCATTCGGAGGATCGTCATGAGCCAGAATATCTACGATACGGCGGAATTCTTCGCCGGATACAGCGCCATGCGCCGCTCGATCGAAGGGCTTGAGGGTGCGGCCGAATGGCCGGCAGTTCGGGCGCAGCTAACCGATCTCGCGGGCAAGCGGGTGGTCGATCTGGGCTGTGGCTTTGGCTGGTTTGCCCGTCATGCCCGCTCCGCAGGTGCTGCAAGCGTGCTCGGGCTCGATATTTCGCAAAACATGATCGCTCGGGCGAAAGCGGATACGCAGGATGATGCGATCACCTATGGGATTGCCGATCTCGAGGAACTGGAGCTTCCTGTTGCTTCGTTCGATTTCGCCCATAGTTCGCTTGCTTTTCACTATATCGAGAATTTCGAACGGCTTGTCACCATGGTGCACCGGGCGCTCGTTCCCGGCTCGCGTTTCGTCTTTACGATCGAACATCCGATCTTCATGGCGCCGCGCAATCCCGGCTGGAGCGCTGATGCCGATGGGCGGCGGATATGGCCGCTCGACAGCTATGCCCTCGAGGGGCGTCGCACGACGGATTGGCTTGCCAAGGGCGTCGTCAAATACCATCGCCGGCTGAGTACGACGATCAATGCGCTGGTTTCCGCCGGTTTTGCCATCTGCCATGTCGAAGAATGGGCGCCGAGCGAGCAGGATCTGGCTAATCATTCCGAATGGGCCGAGGAACTCGACCGGCCGACCTTTCTGCTTGTTGCGGCCGAGCGTTGAGCAAGACAAGCCGGTGGCGATGTGCTAACCGACGCTCAGACGGGAAACATCAAGAGAAGGGCCCTCAATGACCTCGAATTTCCTCTCGCATCTGCGCGGCGAACTGGCTGCGCTGAAGGATGCCGGCCTCTACAAGTCCGAACGCGTGATCATGTCGAAACAGGCCGGCGAAATCGCCGTGGCCTCCGGTGAACGCGTGCTGAATTTCTGTGCCAACAACTATCTCGGGCTTGCCGATAATGAGGAACTGGCGGAAGCCGGCAAGAAGGCGCTCGACCGTTATGGCTATGGGATGGCCTCGGTCCGCTTCATCTGCGGCACGCAGGAAGAGCACAAGCAACTCGAAGCGCGCATCTCCTCCTTCCTCGGCATGGAAGACACGATCCTCTATTCCTCCTGCTTCGATGCCAATGGCGGCCTGTTCGAGACGCTGTTGTCCGAAGAGGACGCGATCATTTCCGACGCACTGAACCACGCTTCCATCATTGACGGCGTTCGCCTCTCCAAGGCTAAGCGCTTCCGCTACGCCAATAACGACATGACGGCGCTGGAGGAGGAACTGAAGAAGGCCGAAGGCAGCCGTTTCAAGATGATCGCGACCGATGGCGTCTTCTCGATGGACGGCATCATCGCCAATCTGCAAGGCGTGTGCGATCTTGCTGAGAAATACGGTGCGATGGTCATGGTGGACGATAGCCATGCCGTCGGTTTCGTAGGTCAACATGGCCGCGGCTCGCCGGAACATTGCGGCGTCGAGGGCCGTGTCGATATCATCACCGGCACACTCGGCAAGGCGCTTGGAGGTGCCTCGGGTGGTTACACCTCTGCGAAGGCGGAGATCGTCGAGTGGCTGCGGCAGCGCTCGCGTCCCTACCTCTTCTCCAATACGCTGGCTCCGATCATCGCGGCTGCATCGCTGAAGGTCTTCGATCTCATCGAAAATGGCGATGCGCTGCGCGAACGGCTGTCGACCAATGCGGCGCTTTTCCGCTCCGAGATGACCAAACTCGGCTTTACGCTTGCCGGCGAGGGGCATCCGATCATTCCCGTCATGCTGGGCGACGCAAAGCTTGCGCAGGATATGGCGGCGTTGATGCTGAAAAAGGGCGTCTATGTAATTGGCTTCTCCTTCCCTGTCGTGCCGAAGGGACAGGCCCGCATCCGCACGCAGATGTCGGCAGCGCATTCAAAGGCGGATGTCGAGCGGGCGATTGCCGCCTTTGCCGAAGCCGGCCGCGAACTCGGCATCATCTAGGGCCTTGAGGAGAAGAAGATCATGTCCAACATGATGAAAGCACTGGTCAAGGCGAAGCCGGAAGTCGGCCTCTGGATGGAACATGTGCCGGTACCGGAAGTCGGTCCGAACGACGTGCTGATCCGCGTGAAGAAATCGGCGATCTGCGGCACAGACGTGCATATCTGGAACTGGGACCAGTGGGCGCAGAAGACTATTCCAGTGCCAATGGTGGTCGGTCACGAATTCTCCGGCGAGATTGCCGAGATCGGTTCTGCCGTTACCAAATACCATGTCGGCGAACGTGTGTCGGGCGAGGGTCATATCGTTTGCGGCAAGTGCCGCAACTGCCGCGCGGGCAGGGGGCATCTCTGCCGCAATACACTCGGCGTCGGCGTCAATCGGCCGGGCTCCTTCGGCGAGTTCGTCTGCATTCCCGAAGCCAATGTCGTTGCCATCCCTGACGATATTCCGGATGAGATCGCAGCGATTTTCGATCCGTTCGGCAATGCCGTTCACACGGCGCTCTCCTTCGATCTCGTCGGCGAGGATGTGCTTGTGACGGGTGCGGGGCCGATCGGCATTATGGGCGCGCTCGTTGCCAAACGCTCCGGGGCGCGCAAGGTCGTCATCACCGACATCAACCCGCATCGTCTCGATCTCGCCCGCGAGCTCGGCATCGATCACGTCGTGGACGCCTCGAAGGAAAATCTTGCCGATGTGATGAAGTCGATCGGCATGACCGAGGGCTTCGATGTCGGACTTGAAATGTCGGGCGCCGCACCCGCCTTCCGCGACATGATCGACAAGATGAACAATGGCGGCAAGATCGCCATTTTGGGTATCGCTCCAGCCGGTTTCGAGATCGACTGGAACAAGGTCATCTTCAAGATGCTGAACCTCAAGGGAATCTACGGCCGCGAAATGTTCGAGACCTGGTACAAGATGATCGCCTTCGTGCAGGGCGGGTTGGATCTGTCGCCGCTCATCACGCATCGCATCAAGATCGACGATTTCCGCGATGGCTTCGAGGCAATGCGCTCGGGCAATTCGGGCAAGGTCGTGATGGACTGGATGTGAGGAGCGGGTGATGATCTACGAGGGGAGCTGCCACTGCGGCAATATTGCCTTCACGGTCGAGGGTTCGTTTACCGAAGCGGTCGACTGCAACTGCTCGCTCTGCCGCCGGCGCGGCGGATTGCTCAGTTTCGTGCCGCGCGAGAAACTGCGCCTGACGGTTCCGGAGGAAAACCTGTCGACCTATACGTTCAACACGCACGCCATCAAACACCACTTCTGCGCCAAGTGCGGTATCGCGCCTTTCGGTGAAGCGAGGGCGCCCAATGGCATGGAGATGGCGTCCGTCAATTTGCGCTGCATCCCGGTGCTCGATCTGTCGGCCCTGACGGTGAATGCGTATGACGGGTTGTCACGTTAGGACGGCAGCTCAGGGCACGATCTCTATAGGCGTATGATCGGGGACGCGCGCCCAGATATCGCGCATCTCCTGATCGGTGACGGCAATGCAGCCATCCGTCCAGTCCCAAAGCAGGTGCATGGTCTGAAGGAAGCCCCAGCCGTTGGGCAGGCCATGGATCATGATATCGCCGCCGGGAGAATAGCCCTTCAATTCAGCGTTCTGCCGATCGGCCGGACTGGGGTAGGAGATATGCAGACTGAGATGCGCCATGGACCTGGAATTTCGCCAGTCAATCTCATAGCGGCCTTCCGGGGTCTTCTCGTCGCCCTCTCGCTGCTTTGGTCCCTCATCGGCCGCACTTCCAAGAGAAATCCGATATGTCGAAAGGGCTGTTTCGCCTCGCAGGAGAACCATGCGGCGTTCGGATTTATAAACGCGAATGAGGCTGGCTTGTTGCTCCAAGGGCGCATTCGCAGGCGGCGAACCTGAACCGATCTTGGCCATGACTTTCGTATAGCCAAACGCGCCGACGGCGATGGTGGCCAGAAGGATCAACCTATTTCTCGTCATGATCCTTGCCACCGAGATTCCCCATAACCGTGTACATCTTGTTTTCACAATTCATGTTAGTGGTTTGCGAAGAATCTATGGCGTACCGTCGGAGCGAGTTGCCGTTCTCTTAGTGTTTGTGCAAAAGCCCTTGTCTTTTGCCGGTGACATACTAGATAAGCTTCGCAATCGCTGGCGCGGTTCAAAGCCTGTGGATAAGGCTTTTTCCGGGTTTTCGATGGCTTTTTTTCTGGAAAAGCTTGACGAGAACAAATTTTGTGGGAATCACCGTTCCACTTGAGCGGTGAACTGGGTCAAGGCGGATCGCACAACCATGGCCGGAAATCCAATGGCAATTGACTTTTGCTGTCCGATGCCGGCGAACGTGGTTAATCAGGCTTTAAATGTCATCCCGTTAGGTGGGTATAGGTGATTCGAGGCCGGTGCGCACGCACGCGCCGGGCGACGAGACGGCCATTCACCACAGCGAGTATGAATAGCGTCAGGAAGGCGACGATATAAATGGCAACGAAGGTCAAAGAGAACGAAGACCAGGAAGTCGAACGCGACGGCGCAAGCGACGGCCCTCTTCTCGATCTTTCCGATGACGCGGTCAAGAAGATGATCAAGGCCGCCAAGAAGCGCGGCTATGTGACGATGGACGAGCTCAACGCCGTCCTGCCTTCCGAGGAAGTGACGTCCGAACAGATCGAAGACACGATGGCGATGCTCTCCGATATGGGCATCAACGTCATCGAGGACGAGGAAGCCGAGGAAGCCGGCGCTTCCGGCGGCGATGACGACGACAGCTCCGGTGACGACGAGGGCGAGGGCGGCGAACTTGCGCCTTCCGGCGGCACCGCGCTTGCGACCACCAAGAAAAAAGAACCGACCGACCGTACCGACGATCCGGTGCGCATGTATCTGCGCGAAATGGGTTCTGTCGAGCTTCTGTCGCGCGAAGGCGAAATCGCCATCGCAAAGCGCATCGAAGCCGGCCGCGAAACGATGATCGCAGGCCTGTGTGAGAGCCCGCTGACGTTCCAGGCGCTGATTATCTGGCGCGACGAACTGAACGAAGGTACCACGCTGCTGCGCGAGATCATCGATCTCGAAACCACCTATTCCGGTCCGGAAGCCAAGGCTGCTCCGCAGTTCCAGAGCCCCGAGAAGATCGAGGCCGACCGCAAGGCTGCCGAGGAGAAGGAAAAGACCCGGCGCGCCCGCTCCGGTGACGACGACATTACCGATGTCGGCGGTGAAGGCATGCCTCCGGAAGAGGAAGAAGAGGACGAGGACGAATCCAACCTCTCGCTTGCCGCGATGGAAGCCGAACTGCGTCCGCAGGTCATGGAAACGCTCGACATCATTGCCGAAACCTACAAGAAGCTGCGCAAGCTGCAGGACCAGCAGGTCGAGCAGCGCCTCGCCGCCACCGGCACGCTGTCTTCCGCTCAGGAGCGCCGCTACAAAGAGCTCAAGGACGAGCTGATCAAGGCGGTGAAGTCGCTGTCGCTCAACCAGAACCGCATCGATGCGCTGGTCGAGCAGCTCTACGACATCAACAAGCGCCTCGTGCAGAATGAAGGCCGTCTGCTGCGTCTGGCCGAATCCTATGGCGTCAAGCGCGACTCGTTCCTGGAACAGTATCAGGGTGCCGAGCTCGATCCGAACTGGATGAAGTCGATCGGCAATCTGGCCGCCCGCGGCTGGAAGGAATTCGCCAAGAGCGAAAACACGACGATCCGCGATATCCGCCAGGAGATCCAGAATCTCGCCACGGAAACCGGTATTTCGATCTCGGAATTCCGCCGCATCGTGCACATGGTGCAGAAGGGTGAGCGCGAAGCGCGCATCGCCAAGAAGGAAATGGTCGAAGCCAACCTTCGCCTCGTCATCTCCATCGCCAAGAAGTACACGAACCGCGGCCTGCAGTTCCTCGATCTCATTCAGGAAGGCAATATCGGCTTGATGAAGGCGGTCGACAAGTTCGAATACCGCCGCGGTTACAAGTTTTCGACCTACGCGACATGGTGGATTCGTCAGGCGATCACTCGCTCGATCGCCGACCAGGCCCGCACGATCCGTATTCCGGTGCACATGATCGAAACGATCAACAAGATCGTTCGGACCTCGCGCCAGATGCTGCATGAAATCGGCCGCGAGCCGACGCCGGAAGAACTGGCTGAAAAGCTCGCCATGCCGCTCGAAAAGGTCCGCAAGGTCCTGAAGATCGCCAAGGAACCGATCTCCCTCGAAACCCCCGTGGGCGACGAAGAAGATTCACATCTTGGCGATTTCATCGAAGACAAGAATGCGCTGTTGCCGATCGACGCCGCCATCCAGGCGAACCTGCGCGAGACGACGACCCGTGTTCTGGCATCGCTGACGCCGCGCGAAGAGCGCGTGCTGCGCATGCGCTTCGGCATCGGCATGAACACCGACCATACACTCGAAGAAGTTGGCCAGCAGTTCTCGGTCACCCGCGAACGTATCCGCCAGATCGAGGCGAAGGCACTGCGCAAGCTCAAGCATCCGAGCCGCTCCAGAAAGCTGAGAAGCTTTCTGGACAGCTAAGAACTGCAAGCTGCGTTCGTTCCTCCACAGCTAAGAGCTTCGAGGACGATCGAAATCGGAACCCGGTCAGCCTGCTGGCCGGGTTTTTCTTTGTCTGCGAGGCGTGCTGGATTAGCCCATCGGGACATATCTAGCCCGATTGATGGTTCCCGCATTGCTTGTCCCCTTGAAGTGACAGGCTTATAATTTCGGTTGCGGGGAGAAGAGCGGTCGCGGCGTGCGAACGGTATCATGCGCCGCGTGATCGTGGCCTCCGCCGGGAGGTGCAGCATGACCACGTACATTCTGCTGATAAACTGGACCGATCAGGGCATCCGGAGTGCGAAGGACTCCCCCAAGCGGCTGGATGCGGCAAGAAACCTGCTCGGAAACATGGGCGGTTCCTTCGACAAGTTTTATCTTACGATGGGCGAGTACGACATGGTGGCCGTCTGCGAGGCGCCTGATGATCGGGTGATGGCGCGCTTCACGCTGTCTCTTGCCTCGGCGGGCAATGTGCGCACGCAAACCCTGAGGGCATTTCCGGAAGTGAATTATCGCGATATCATCGCGTCGCTCGCATAGGTCAGAATGGCGATAACTGGTGATGAACCGGATGCGGCGTTGCGGTTATTCCGCAGCGCTGGCAGTGTCGCTGCGCCTTGAAATCAGAGCATGGACTAGCCTTCGATGGAACATGCCGGCCTGTTGCAGAGAGGAAAGTTCGATCCGGCATTGCCGGTATCACTCTTCCTGCATCTGTCCATCGGCGTGCTCTTGCTCGCTTTCCTGCCTGACGTGGAGCCGGTCCACGCGCCGCCAGAAGACAGTGTTGATGTGGAAGTTGTCATACCGCCGGCGACTATCGCGACATCGCCACCGCCTGCCGTCCGGTCGCTACCGGACAGGCGTCAAGACAATGCCAATGCCGCGGCAGATGCGGCAGCACAGACAGCATCAAGAGAGACGCTTCCGCCACTGCCGAAGCCGGTGATACCGGAACCGCAACTGACCCAAGCAAACGAACTGTTTTCGGCAAAGACACTTGCCAGCCCACGCAGTCGTAAGGCGCGGGAAATGCTTGCCACGTTATCGGGCGGAGAGCGCAACCTGCAACTCTGCAATCTTGAGGCGTTAGAGCAGATCGACCGATCTCGCCCCGGCTTGAAGGCTGATCTCGTCGCGCCCTATGCCATGAAGCCGGAAAAGGTCAGCGGCGGTAGTGTCGAAGTCGAGGGCGGGGCTTTTCGCAGCAAGCGGAACTGGTTCAACATCCGATTCCACTGCGAAGTCGACCCCGCCGGCAAAGTGGTCGCCTTTGCCTTTGCGATCGGCGATGCCCTTCCCAAGGACATCTGGCAGGAGCACAATCTGGTTGCAGATGACGGCAAGGCCGACCAATAGCTCGGGGTGACGGTGCCGAGGGGGAAAGATCACGAGGTTTTTTCGACTTGTGGCTTGATGCTGCCGGTTTTAAAGGCCACATCGCTGCTGTGGCAGAAGAAGACGTCGAACCGGCAGATACCGATCATGAGACGGAGCACCAGGAGCCTCGGGCCCGCTGGGGTGTTGTTGCGTCCGTGCTTCTGCATGTTCCTGTCGTCGCGCTGTTGATTTTCGGCCTTCCGAAGATCCAGGCGAAACCCGCCGAAGACGAGAGCGTGAAGGTCGAACTCGTCCCGCCGCCGGAGGAAAAGAAGCCGGAGGAAAAGCCGAAAGAGGAAGAGAAGCCGAAGGAGCAAGCAAAAGCCGAGCCGCCTCCACCGCCACCTCGGCCACCGCAATCACCTCCGCCTGCCGCGGACACGGCAGAGCGAACGAAGCGGACGCCTATGCCGCCCATGCGCGCTGTCACGGAGTTTGGCGATAAGGACAGCGGTCCCAAAAAATCGTTGACGGGCAATTCGTCCGAAGGTGAAGCAAAGCCGGCAACAACGCCGCCGAAGCACGACGTTGCGCCGGAGCAAACGCCCACAGAGGCGGCCGTAGAAAAAGCTAAAACCGAAGCGCCTCCATCAAAGCCTGTTCCGAATGATGTAAAGCTTCCGGAGGTTGCGGTGGCCGATGCTTCTCCGGAGCCCAACAGATCGTCAGCGGACATGTCCGATAAAGCCGTAACGAGTATTGAACAGGCCAAGCCGCCGGAGCAGAGAACTCCTGAGAAGCCCAAAGAGGTGGCGAAGAACAGTGATCTGACGAACGCCCAGACTCTGTTTTCCTCCACGGAGGATGGAAACTCCATCGCGCAGGCTGCGGTCGATGGTCTTCCGCGAAACAAGAGAGTTGCCGTTCTTTGCGCCAGCGAGCTTCGAGCGCAGCTTGCTTATGGTTCTCCGAGTTATCAGCCTTACGCATTGCCGCAATATGGATTACGGGCAGGAACCCTACTCAATATCGACGACGCGGCCTTTGGCACAGCCAAAGGCTGGTATCATGTTCGCTTCCGTTGTGAGGTGGATGCCAATGCGATGAAAGTCGTTTCGTTTGCCCATGAGGTGGGGGGGCTGATCCCTCGCAGCCAATATGGCAAATACGATATTCGCGACTAGTCGGCGCATTCGCTCGCGGAACAAGCCACGCACAAGGAGCCATCTCTATCGTTTCCCCATGGCCGTGATGGTTACGGTGGATAAGGGGACAAATGATATGTCGAACGAGATCGAGCACTTCTTCGAGCGCCAGGAAGAATCCGTCAGCCTGATGTTTCTGGAAAACAAAGCAGACGAGCTGACCGATATTCTGGTTGCGGCTCTGGAAGAAGCTTTCGAAATTCTTCTGGAAAGCGCGCCGGCAGAAACCTTCCATTAACGCGCCGATACGAAGCTTCCGGATTGAGCTTCTTTTTCTGGGATATCAATGGTCGTTCCGCTTCAGGAGGATGGCAGGCTTCCGGTTTCGCTCCGGAGCCATCTTGGCGGCTATCAGTGGCGGCGCGACGCTCTCGGCCGGTCATCGGCCTGTGTTTTTCGCCTGGAAGGCGAGGGGCGTCCCGGGCTTTACCTGAAGGGCGAGGAGGCGGGGCCGTTTTGTGAACTCGCCGATGAGGCCGAGAGGCTCGTGTGGCTTCGCAGTCAAGGTCTCGATTGCCCTGAGGTTATCGCCTATGAGAGCGATGGCGAGCGCAGCTTCCTGCTGATGACTGCACTGCCGGGCGCCGATCTCGTCACTGCTGCGGTGCTGCTGCCGGAAGAACGCGTCGAGATTCTTGCTTCCGCTCTCAGCACTCTCCACAACCTCGATGTCAACGCCTGCCCGTTCGATCATCGTCTGGAAAACCGTCTTCTGACTGCTGAGGCGCGGATGCGGGCCGGACTGGTTGACGAGACGGATTTCGATGAGAAGCGGCTCGGCAAAAGCGCCTTCTTCCTCTTTGGCGAATTGCAGCGGCTGCGGCCCGATAGCGAAAATCTCGTCGTTGCGCATGGCGATGCCTGCCTGCCGAATTTCATGGCGGCTGGAGGGCGGTTTGCCGGCTATATCGACTGCTGCCGGCTCGGCGTCGCCGACCGCTATCAGGATATCGCGCTGGCCTGTCGCAGCATCGCCCATAATTTCGGCGGGGAATTCGTGCGGCTGTTTCTCAATGCCTATGGCCTTTCCATCATCGACCCCGAGAGGATCGAGTTTTATCAGCTTCTCGACGAATTCTTCTGATTGCTTGCCCGGTTTGCTGTCTGCTGGCAAAGTCGGCTGCGAAGGAGATTGTTATGGCCGCCAGCCAGTTCAGGATGCTGCGCTCGTCCGTAGCGGGCGTGGAGGCCGTGGCGGCGACGTCAGGCCACCGTTTCGCGCGCCATACGCATGAGCAGTTCGGCATCGGCCTGATCTTTTCCGGCGCGCAAAAGTCGCTGAGCGGGCGCGGCATGGTCGAGGCGGAGGCCGGCGATCTCATCACCGTCAATCCGAATGAGGTGCATGACGGGGCGCCGATCAGTGAGGCGCGATCCTGGAGCATTCTCTATTTTGACCCCTCCGTAATGGTCGGTCTTGCGCGCGAGTCGGCAGAGGGTGGTTCCAGCCGCTCTGAGATTCCGCGGCCTGTCATTAAGGACAGGTTGCTTGGTGACCGGTTCCGGGCATTGTTTTCTGCCGTTACGGGCAACGAGGAGCGGCTGCGCTGCGAAGAGTTGCTGCTCTCGGTCGCTGCCGATGCGATGCGCGAAGCGGCGATGCAGGAAGAGCCCGCGTCGGCACCGCGTTCCATTGTCCATGCGCGCAGCCTGATCGACGACGATCCGGCAGCCGAAATCTCACTCGCCGATCTGGCACGCGAAAGCGGCCTTAGTCGGTTTCAGGTGCTGCGCGCCTTTGCCAGGGCAACGGGATTTACGCCGCATGCCTATCTCGTTCAGGCTCGCGTGCATCTTGCCCGACGGCTGATCGCCGGCGGTGCGCCGCTGGCGGAAGCGGCTTTCGAAAGCGGCTTTGCCGACCAGAGCCACATGACGCGCGCCTTCGTTTCCCGCTATGGCCTGACGCCCGGCGTCTATGCGCGCGGTCATTCCTGAACGCTCGCTCCCTTGCAATTTCGTTCAAGACGTCAGGCCTCTGAACCTGTTTGCTTCCGCCGTCTCGAAAGGAGCAGCAGATGAGCAGGGAATTTCAAGGTTATATCTATCTTACTTTGGCGATGACGACTGTCGGCAGTACCGTTATCGCCAGCAAGCTCATTGCTTCCGGATTGCCACCCTTCACGGCTACGGCCTTGCGTTTTGCGGTGGCCTTTCCCTTCTTCCTCTTCCTTATGCGCTGGACAGGGTCGCGGTCGCCTCGGCTTTCTGCGCGGGACCGACTGATCCTTCTCACGCAGGCCGGTGCTGGAAGTGTCGGTTATACGACGCTGTTGATCTCGGGCCTGTCACTAACGTCGGCGGCCAATGCCGGTGTCATCATCGGTACGCTGCCGGTCGTGTCAGCGGCAATCTCCATCCTCGTGCTCGGCGAGAGGCCGCAGCGTTTCCTGCTTCTGGCGATCGGGCTGGCGGCTGCAGGCGTCTTCTCTATTGCTTTTTCGCCGGCTGCCGGTCGTGGGTCGCTTGTTGGCGACATCATGATTTTCGGCGCAGTCATCTGCGAGGGGCTGTTCATCCTGCTCAACAAGCGGCTCGGCACGTCGATTCCGCCATTGACGCAGTCGGCGTTGATGACGGCCATCGGCTTTGTCGTTGCGGGTGTGCCCGCCTTGTTTGAACATCATGATATCGGCACCGCTTCGCAACCGGCTTTGCTTGCGGTCGTCTATTACGCGCTGGTGCCGACTGTGGGTGGCTTCATTCTCTGGTATGCGGGAGCGGAACGCGTCAGCGGCGCGGAGGCCTCTCTTTTTACCGCTGTTGCACCGACAACCTCTGTTATTTTCGCCTTTGTTGTTCTCGGCGAGGCGATCGCTTTCAACCAGATTTTCGGGATTGCCTGCGTTCTGGCAGCTGTCATAGGCCTCGGCTTCGCCAGCCGGACGGCGAGAAGCTAGGCGCGGCGGAAGACGTTGCGATATTCTCGTGGCGTCATGCCGGTCTGCGCCCTGAATTGCCTGTTGAAGTTTGCAAGCGAACCGTAGCCTACGGCATCGGAAATGTGGCCGACGGGCTGGCTTGTGGCGGAGAGGCGGGCGCAGGCATCGCCGATGCGCATGCGGATCAGATAATCGGAGACTGTTGTGCCCGTGTGGCGGCGAAAGAGGCGGTGCAGGCCCGAGACACTGAGGGCCGCGATATCGGCGAGTTCCTCCAGGCCAATCGGGCGGGCGTAATGCAGATGCAGGTGGGTGAGCACTCGGTCGATCCGTTCGCGGCTTTCCTGCAATTCCGGACTCTGGCCGGGCGTGCTGGCAAGCGCGAATGCCTGCCGATCTGTCGCAATGCGTCCGAGGATGCTCAAAAGGGACAGCAGCCGTTCGGCTGGCGGCTTTGAAAAGATCGCCTCGATCTCACTGCGCACAGCGTCCGCCGTTTCCTTGGAAAACTGCAGTCCCCGGTCGGCGCGCGACAGCATGGCTTCGATCGGGGCGAGCTCGACTGCGCCTGCTGTCACCCGACGGATCCAGTCCGGGTGAAACCACAAAACCAGAGCGACATGCGGGCTCGCTTCCTCATATTTTGCCCTCGACACCCAGGTGTGGGGAAGGTTGGGGCCGACAAGCACGAGGTCGCCGTCCTGATATTCGCCGGTATGGTCGCCGATGAAGCGCTGGCCGATAGAGTTCAGTGTCAGTGTCAGCTCGAATTCGGGATGGTGATGCCATTGAAAAGGGATCGCCTCGTCAAGCCGCCGGTTCAGCATGCTCCAGGACGCATCGGCATGGCGTGGCAGGATTTCGAGATAAGGCCTCATGAGGCGCCTTCTAGACCATTGACGCCAGAATAGTATCATAATCTGCCAAGCTGGCACAACATGGACCGCGATGCCAGGTTACACTCCCATCATTGCCTGAAACGACAGGAATGGATCGAATAATGGGAGGATCTCATGGAACTGGCAGTGAAACGCGACGCGCATCCGACGGCCTCGTCGGTCACCACGCAGCTCAAGGACATCAAGAAGAAGCTGCCGCTGCGGGTGCTCTCGGAAGCGGACTGGCAGCACTGGACAAAGAAGGGCTATGTCATCGTTCGTCAGGCCGTTCCTGCGGCGAATGTCGAGCGGCTTGTGGAGGTGCTCTGGCGTTTTGACGAGAAGGATCCGAACGACCCTTCGACCTGGTATGCGCCGCAGCGCCGTGAGCACAAGATGAAAGAGCTCAACAATACCGGCATGCTTGAGATCTACAATCACCAGGCGCTCTGGGATAACCGGATGGAACAGCGCGTCTATGACGTCTTCGTCGATATCTGGGACCGCGAAGACCTGTGGGTGACGATCGACCGCGCCAACCTCAACCCGCCGAAGAAGGTGAAGGGCAACCCGAACGGTTTCATCCACTGGGATGTCGATACGTCGATCCGGCCGCTGCCGATCGGCGTGCAGGGCGTCCTGAGCCTGAAGAAGCAGGATGGCGATGTCGGTGGCTTCCAGTGTGTGCCCTACCTCTTCGAGCATTTCGAGGAATGGGTGAAGACGCAGCCCGAGGATCGCGATCCGATGCATCCCGATATGACCGGCCTTTCCGTCGTCAATATCGACATGGAGCCAGGCGACCTGATGATCTTCAATTCACTTCTCGCCCACGGCGTTCGTCCCAACCATTCGGATAACCGTGTACGCATGGCGCAATATATTTCTATGCATCCGGCCGAATACGACAATGCCGAGGAGCGTGAAGAGCGTATCCGCTTGTGGCGTGAGCTCGATCATCCGAAACGCGATGCCTTCCCCGGCGATCCGCGCGAATGGGAAAAGCACAATGCCAGGACTGCGGAACTGACGCCGCTTGGCCGCAAGCTGCTCGGCCTCGACCGCTGGTAAGACGATAGAAGATCACAAGCCGCGGAGAAGAACTCTTCCGCGGCTTTTTTGCCTTGATGCAGAAGCGACGCATTCGCGTCATGATGCCGCCGGCCGGCTCGCCCCTCACGATTTCGCTGTTGCGCGATATCGAAGCTGCTGACCCCTTGGGATGGCCGCTTCGGCACCCTATGTCTTCGGAAGAGACATCCATTCGGAGATGACATCCATGTCAGGCAAGCCGATCAAGATTCCCGGACCGGATCATCCGATCACTGTCGAACACAATCCTTCCCGCGTCGTCGTCAAGCTCGGCGGCCGCGTGATCGCCGATACGCACGATGCGCTGACGCTGCGCGAGGCTTCCTATCCGCCGGTGCAATATATTCCGCGCAAGGATGTGGATATGTCGTCGCTGGAGCGCACCGACCACGAGAGCCATTGCCCCTATAAGGGGGATGCCTCCTATTACAGCATTCCCGCTGGCGGCGAGCGTTCGAAGAATGCGATCTGGACGTATGAGACGCCCAATCCCGCCGTTGCCAACATCAAGGGCTATATGGCCTTTTACCCTGACAGGGTCGATTCCATCGAGGAGTTGCCGTCTCCCGAGGCGGGGCAGTTCTAAGGGCTAACTAGCCTCCTTCTTCCGATCAATCGCACCGGCAAGGTGGGCCGGATGCGTAAGCGTTTTGGGCTAATATGAAACTCCCTCAGGTCGCAGTATCTTCGCCACGCGCAAGGATTATGCAGGCCGGGAACCTCATGAAACTGGATCAAGTGGAACTTCGCTCCGAAGTGTTGGATATTCGTATTATAGAAAGCATCGGCGATGGTTCTTTCAATCACGAATTCGACGTCTCTCGCGATAATGGATACGTTCTGATCCTTCTGGAAATACTGGCGGGAAGGGGCGATTTCCTTGTTCAGGGTTTCGATGAGGAAAATAGTGCCGCTGCGTCACTCCGGGGCCGCCAAAGAGTCTATATTGTGAGACCTGCCGAAGCTGCCCGGAGGATTGCGGTCGGCATGTTTGCGGCCGTCAACAGCAAGGTCCGGGCGACGATCGCCTGCTTCAAGCGGAAGATCGCCGTTACATCAGGGGAACTATCGGGGCCGATGTCCCGGGCGCTCTCCAAATTGCTGGTTGCTTCAGCACTTGCCTGGATGGGCATTCCGTCTCCGGACGTTCTGAACACGGTCGGGATTACCACCACTCCCTCTGCCGAGCAGATGAAGAAACTTTTGAGCAGTACGGCGACCATAGGCAGTTCTCAGAATGAACTACTGGCCCTTGTCGATCCGGATCTGCGTTCGGCAATCCTGGATATTATAGAAGAGACCATGTGGCTGCTCGCCATGCGCGACCAGCTCCATTATGCCGCCTGCGAGATGGTCGCCTGCAGTCAGCCAGCAAATTGATGCGGCAATTGCGCGCCGGAGCACATTCGGGTTGACATCAATCATTTTCCAGCAGAACACCGTTCCGCTTTTATAAGATTCCAATAAGTGCCTGTGGCTGGGCCGCACGCCGGTGATTGAACAATGGACATATCAGTGAAAGAGCGGGAAAGCGTTCTGCGTCATCCCGGCTATCTGAACTTCGCCGCCTCCCGAGTCTTCTCTTCGCTTTCCTTTCAGGCCGTGGCTATCGCCATGGGATGGATGATTTACGAACAGACGCACAGCGCCTTTGCGCTTGCGCTCGTCGGCTTCTGCCAGTTTCTGCCGATGGCCGTGCTGACCTTCGTCGTCGGCCATGTCGCCGATCGGTTCGATCGCCGACGGATTGGACTTGTCTGCCAGCTCATCGAAGCGATTACCTCGCTGGTTCTGGCGATAGCAACCTGGCAGCAGTGGCTTTCGCCGATTGGAATGCTTGTTGCGGTCACTATCATGGGCGCGGTTGTCGCCTTCGAAAGGCCGACCATGGCGGCACTCTTGCCGAATATCATGCCGGCCTCGATGCTGCAGCGCGCCGTTGCTACCTCGACCTCGATGATGCAGACGGCGCTGATCATCGGCCCGTCGCTCGGCGGTCTTCTCTATGGCGTGAGTCCCATAGCCCCCTTCGCGATGTCGGCTGTGCTCTTTGCTGTGGCGAGCTTCAACGTGATCTCGATCCGCATGGAGTGGACGCCATCGAAGCGCGAGCCGGTGACCTTGTCGTCCGTCTTCGCCGGGGTTTCCTTCATTCGCAGCCGGCCGGTAATGCTCGGCACGATCTCGCTCGATCTGTTTGCAGTCCTGCTTGGCGGCGCCACGGCGCTGCTGCCGATGTTTGCCAGCGACATCCTGCATGCTGGTCCGTGGGGGCTCGGCATGCTGCGCGCTGCCCCCGCCATCGGTGCGCTTTGCATGTCGATTGTGCTTGCCCGACGGCCGCTGACAGCAGATGTCGGTCGCAAGATGTTGCTGGCCGTCCCAGTCTTCGGCGTGGCCACCATCATCTTCTCGCTTTCCACCAACATTGCGCTCTCCGTCGTCGCGCTGCTCGTCGTCGGGGCCTCGGATACCGTGAGCGTTGTGGTTCGCAGCTCGCTGGTGCAGCTTCTGACGCCGGACGAAATGCGCGGGCGCGTCAATGCCGTCAATTCGCTCTTCATCGGCACCTCGAACCAGCTCGGCGAATTCGAATCCGGCATGCTTGCCGGCGTGCTCGGGCCGGTCGTGGCGGGCATTGTCGGTGGAGTGGGCACGATCGCAGTCGTGCTCATGTGGACGCGGTTTTTCCCCGATCTTCTCAAGGTGAAGACGCTGCAGGGCTGATGGGCTCTCACCTTGCCGCATCGGCGGCGGGCGTTAATTGACGTGGCAATGTCGGATGTGGGCTGCGCCGAACGTCCTGCGGACGTTAACGCAAGAGGAGAAGTGCAATGTCCTATGTTGATGGTTTCATCGTCGCCGTTCCCCGCGAGAATGTCGATGCCTATAAGGAGTTTTCGGCTTATGCCGGATCGATCTGGAAAGAATACGGCGCGCTCGAATATGTTGAATGCCTTGGCAATGACGTGCCCTATGGCGAATTGACCTCGTTTCCTCGCGCCGTCATGGCCAAGGACGACGAGGTGGTGGTCTTTTCCTGGATTCTCTACGGATCCAAGGAGAAGCGTGACGAGATCAATTCGAAGGTCATGGCCGATCCGCGCCTTTCGAGCGACAAATGGAAAATGCCATTTGATGGCAAGCGCATGATCTATGGCGGTTTCGAGGAATTGCTGCGACTCTGATATCGTGACCGTGCCATTGACTTCGAAGGCAAGGCGCGCCACCTCGCACAGACAGTTGCGACGGAGACCGCCTTGCCCCAGACAATAGTAACGCTTTCCACGCGCGGCCAGGGCCTCTACGAATTCACCGATCAGGCCAATGCCTTCGTGCGCCAGTCTAGTATGCAGGAGGGGCTGCTGACGATATTCGTGCGCCATACCTCCTGTTCGCTGCTCATCCAGGAAAATGCCGATCCTGATGTGAAGACTGACCTCAACAATTTCTTCCGCCGTCTCGTGCCGCCGTCTTCCGACCCGTCTATGCGTTGGGTCGTTCACACGACGGAAGGGCCGGACGACATGCCGGCGCATATTAAGGCGGCGCTGACGCAGGTTTCGATCGGCATCCCCGTCAGCAACAGCCGGCTGGTACTCGGCACCTGGCAGGGCATCTATCTCTTCGAGCACCGTGACAGGCCGCATCGACGCGATGTCGTCCTGCATCTCAGCGGATAATTGGTCTAACCAAATCTGGGCGAAACCAGCTGCCGCGTCATTAACCGTTCTGAATGTCAACTGAATGGGCGGTTCGAACGGCATTCAGCTTCACGCGTTTAGTCTCGAGACAATCCCAGAAGGGGAGATCGAGGAACTATTCACGAGGAGACCATCCCATGTCGCATTTTCTTGCCAAGGCTTCGCTTGCCGCGCTGATCGCTCTCAGTTCCATCCCGCTTGCGGGCTCTGCCGCTTTCGCGGCGCCGCAGACGGATTTCGTCGTCAAGGCACAGTACTACCACCGTCCGCCGGTTCGTGGCTGCTCGCCTGTGGAAGCCATCCGCAAAGCCCGCTATTCCGGCCTTCGTGACGTGCGCATTTCCAATATCACGCCGCGCCGCGTCGTCGTTGCCGGCCGGTATCGCCATGGCTGGGACCGCATGACTTTTGCTAATGTGCGCGGCTGCCCGCTCATGTACCGCTAATTCCTTCGGTTCGTAGGCAGGAAAATCCGGCTTTGGAGCACTTTGCCTTGACCGCGACACGTTCACCGGTCTTCTGTCGGAACTGTATGTCAGTGATTCCGAAATAGGCGTCGGCATTGCCCACGCGGCTACTAAACACGAGGATCTTTTTCATGATGCAGTTTCTGGCGAAGGCGGGGCTTGCCGCCCTTCTTTCCGCAGCTGCGCTGGCCGGCACGGTTGCGCCGGCTGCCGCACAGGTGAATATCATTATCGGCGAACCTGACCGTCGTCCGCCACCGCCTCCAGGCTACGGCCGTCCGCCACTGCCACCGCCGGGCTACGGTTATGGCCGTCCGCCGCGTGGCGGTTGTGATCCGCGCATGGCGGAAAATATCGCCCAGGATTACGGCCTGCGCCGCACGCGTATCGTCGATGTCTCGCCCCGCCGTGTCGTGGTGCAGGGCTGGAGCCGTCGTGGTCCCGACCAGATGGTCTTCGGCAACGTTCGCGGGTGCCCGATGATGCGTCGATAATCAAGCGCTATCGTTTATTACAAAACCGCCCTTGCAGTCTGCAGGGGCGGTTTTCTTTTGAATAGGGTACGGGCGTGGGACAGGGCGCCGAAGCGCCCTGTCGCTTTACTGCTCGATCGCGAATGTCATGTTGACGGTGACATTATAGTTGTTTTCGCCCCCCTGAACCGGCACGGCCGCAACATCGGATGCTTCCTTCATCATCGCTGCACGATAAACCGGCTGTGGCATCGGACGCATGACGTTTTCGGTGATCTCGATGATCCGGCCGACCTTGACGCCGGCGGCTTCACTCAGCGTCCTTGCCTTCTTGACGGCGTTGGCGACGGCGTTCTTGCGAGCTGCCTCGAGGGCTGCTTCCGGCTTATCGTTGGTGAACTGGATGTCGCCGCCCTGATTGATGCCGAGAGTGACGGACTGGTCGATGATCTCCCCGAGCTTGGAAAGGTCGCGGACGCGCACGGTGACCGAATTGCTGGTCTGGTAGCCGATCAGCTCAGGCGGCTGCGGCTGGTTATCGATCGGCTGCGGATAATTGTACTGCGGCTGGATCGAAAAGCCTGACGTCTGCAGATCGCGCTCGGCAATGCCGCTTTTCTTCAGGGCAGCCAAAACCTCGTTCATGGCCTTGTTGTTCTCATCGAGTGCCTCGCGGGCAGTTTTTGCCTGTTTGACCACGGAGAGATTGACGACGGCCATATCGGGAGCCAGTGCCGATTCGCCTTCTGCGGACACGTTGATGACCGCTTCGCGCGGCCGATTCTCCTGCGCCAGAAGTGGAGCGGCTGCTGCAAGCGGCAGGCTCAGAAAGGCTGTCAGAAGGGCAGTCTTGGTGTAGTTCGGCGCCATGTTCGTTCCTCGGCTGTTTGCGTCCCTGCGAGCTTTGTGTCTGCTGATTGTGAAGCTATTGCGGCAGAAACCGGTAAGCGAAATACTTTACTGTGGGCGAGTATTTTCGACTAAAGGATGTATGGGG
Source organism: Rhizobium sp. BK529 (assembly GCF_014194105.1). Taxonomy (NCBI): domain Bacteria; kingdom Pseudomonadati; phylum Pseudomonadota; class Alphaproteobacteria; order Hyphomicrobiales; family Rhizobiaceae; genus Rhizobium; species Rhizobium sp. BK529. Next base: position 508,973 of record NZ_JACIAU010000001.1, read on the forward strand.
GCAATCAACGCATGGTAGGTAATACGGGCTTATGGCTGTTGCCCGGGCTTAAGCCTCGACTTATAAAGAACCGCATTTCTGTCTCATGCTGAAGTTTAGCCTTTATGAAAATCGGTGCCTATGTCATCAACCTGAACCGGTCGGTCACCCGGTGGGAAGGGCTTTCGCAGAAGGCTAACTCGCTGGCGCTCAAAGTCGTCAGGATATCGGGAGTGGATGGCTCCGAGATCCAGCCGCACGACAAGGCGGATATTGACAAGCGGCAGTTTCTTCTTCGCAATGGCAGGAACTATCTGCCAGGCGAGCACGGCTGCTATCGCAGCCACGTCAAGGCGCTCGCGGAATTTCTCGACAGCAGCAACGATGCGGCAATCATCATGGAAGATGACGTGGAGCTTCGGGCCGATCTGATAGAACGGGCAGAGGCTGTGCTGATCGCGGTCCCCAAAGCGGAACTGGTCAAGCTCCTGAACCATCGGTCCAAGGGCTTCCTGCAGAAGGCGACGACGAAATTCGGCGATGCGGTGGGCCGCTGCATCCACGGGCCACAAGGTTCGGCCGCCTGTTATCTGGTCACCCGCTCCGGCGCAAAGAAGCTACTGCGGAGCATGGCCGTCATGGTCTATCCCTTCGATGTGGCGTTAGAGCGCGGCTGGTCGACCGAGGTTAATACCTTTACGGTCAGGGACAATCTGATAGAGCTAGGGCCGAACAGTCACGAAACGGCGATCGCGACGAAGCTCGATTACAGACGGCAGAAATTCAAGGGACTGCGCCGCTCCGTCACGCATCTGCTTCGCGCCGCTGATTATGCTAGAAGGGTACAGTATTCTCTATGGTAGCGAGCGAAGAGCCGATTGCCACGCCCCCACGCCTCAAGCCCGTCCTTGTCATCCTGTGGCTGCTGTTGATATCGGCTCCCATTGTGGAAAGCGATACCTATCGCTATGCCGCACTGCTGCTGATCGGCACGACTTTCGCGTTTTTTAAGCCGAATTATCAGCTGCTGAAGCGTGACTGGCTGGCGAACGCCTGCGTTGCATGGGGCACTTATGCGCTGCTGCGCTTCCTTTTTGGCCTGATCGTCTACGGCGAGAAGGGAGCATCCGACTGGCTCTACGCCTTTCCGCTGTTCTTTCCAGCTGTCGGAATCGCGCTTTATTGCAGCCGGAAGCATATCGAAACGGTCTTTGCGATCTATTTCCCTGTGGCGCTTGCCGCCTTGCTGATCTCCACCGACTACCGGCTGATCCTTGCAGGCAACGACCGTATTTCGCCGCTTTACCACAACAACCTGATCCATGGCGCGATTGGTTGCGGCTTCCTGACGATCGGCGCCTTTTACTGGCTGCTGCACGCCTGGGAGACTGGCAAGCTCGCGCGCCGTTCCGGCAGCTGGATCATAGCTGTCGCGACGCTCGTCATCGCGCTCTGCCTTTTCAATATATATGGCTCCAAGGCGAAAGGCGTCTGGCTGAGCCTCGTCCTCGTCGGGCCTCTCATGCTCGCCTCGCTGCTGCTTTATGCAGACAGACGCCGGGCTGCGCTAGTGGGAACTGCTGTCGTCGCTCTCATCGCAGCCGCACTTTTTGTCGGTGGCGACGATATCTGGCGGTTTGCCGGCCCAACCTACGAGGCAACAGCACGGATCGAGACCGAAATCTCGGCGCATGGTGTATGGAATGCGGTCGCTGATGCGATTGCGTCGAAAGATACGCCGGAATCGATGAGTGAACGGCTGCAACTCTGGGCGAATGCTTCGGAAGTGATTGCCCAGGCACCTCTCTTTGGGGCCGGCAATCACTGGCTTACGATCTGGGGCTCGACCACCTATGCCAGCGTGCCCTATACGCTGCTTCACAACGGCTACTTCGAAATGCTTGTCCGCCACGGGCTCTTTGGCATCATCGTTTTCAGCGTTCTGGCGGTCGCCATGTATAGACGGGTGCTGGCCGCCAGGAAGGAAAAGCTAATCAGCCTCAGCGCATTACTGGCCTACACCATGGTCACGCTGTTTTTCCTCGGAACGATCCTGTCCAACTCTAACAACCGGCTGGCGATCGGCGAATCGTTCTTCTTCGTGTTCTCCGCTGTCGCATTTGCCTGCGGGCTTATGCTGAAGAAGGGGGAGATCAAGCAAGGGGCCAACATGATCGTGGGTGATCAAAAAGCCGCGTGAGGGGGCAGAAACTCAGCCCAAGAGGGACTGCCGAGCGCTCCCAAGTTGGAGCGCCCGCGTTGTCAGATGCCGAAATCGTCCAGAAACGAAGGATGGATGGCAGTCTTCCTTGCCTCGCGCGCATCACGATAGCGCTGCTGGGCAGAACCGATTCCATTAACAAGTCGTCTCATAAGGCCGCCTTTGCGGCGTTTAAAAATCAAGGGCATAGCAAGCTCACTTTTTTTATTTTTGTTAGCTGGCGAGCATATAATTTGTGCGTGATGCTGCAACAATGGGCATTTTAGCATGCCACCTATGCATAATGTGACAGTGATATGACATTAGCGCGGTTTCGCGTTTCGCCGACGTGCGACGCTTCCTCCTGTGCCCGATGGTATCGGCCATAGCGGTACTGTAAGATGCCGCTGTCGTCCTTTCGGAGGGCCGACTTGCAGCCGTTCTGATTGCCGATGTCGTGAGCTATGGCCGTCTAAGCGAGGAACTGCCGTTTTCAGTGATTTCCAGAGCTCGAAAGCCCCTTTTTATTCCACGGGGGATAGCAGCATCCTTGGATGCATGCTTAGATTGAAAGGGGGCTAGCGTTTCGGGGGAAGGGCTGTCGGGATGATCCGCAACCTATTTTTAAGTCTGGCCACAATGGCCATGGTGCTGGCGAGCGGAGCCTCCCAGGCTGCGGTGGACACAATACCCTATTGGGGTAACGGCCGCTGGAAAGTTGAGGCCATACCAGCGACCCGAAAATGCCTGGCAGACGTGACCTATACTTCAAAGCGCGGACAGCTCTTCAACTTGGCCTTTGATGCTTACATCGACGGCAGCGCTGAGCTTCTGGTTTTTTCCCCGCCGTGGGCGAATCTGTACACGGAAGGCCGCAAGTACTGGGTCAATGTCAGCTTCGATAACGGCAAACCAAACCGTCTGCTGGCGGTTGCTTATTCCGATGGTGGGCTGGCATTTTCAGATCTGTCGCCGGACGCCATCATGGCCATTGCCAAGAGCAGTTCAATCTCGTTTGGATACCAGGGAAATATTCTGGCCACGCTCAATCTGCCGGGGTCCTATGACGCATTGGACAAAGCAATCGAGTGCGCGAACAAACTTAAAAGCGTGCTGCAAAATGATGGAACCGGGCCGGCAGACGAGACTGGTCCAGCTGACGGAACGGGGCCTGCAGATGGAGCGCCAACCATAACACTCGGGCCACTTCAACAGCAGCCTTCAGTTCCGGCAAGCCCAGCACCACCGACTCCGGCGCCTGCCGAGCCAACGCGGAATAAGAGTCCAACACGGCTTGATCTTTAACTGCGTGCCAGATCTTCTGGGCGCGCTACAGTTTATCAGGTTTTTCGCTTTGGAAGGAGATGGTGGGCCCGGAGGGACTCGAACCCCCAACCAAGCGGTTATGAGCCGCCGGCTCTAACCATTGAGCTACAGGCCCGGCACCTAAGGTGCTGTCAGCCGGGGCAATGGCACCCGCGGCTTTTGTCCGCTTAACGCAAATTTAGGGCGGTCACAAGCCATGAGCGCAAGCATCTGTGGACGATGCATATTTGCTGGTTGCCCTATGGAACCTTCGCACGCCGGCCACATTTACAGCTGTCAGACTAGATCTGAAGAGGGCGATCGCAGAATGGTGGCTTCCCAGGGTGCCGTGGTGCTCATTGTCGAAGATGAGCCGCTGATCAGATTCAATATTCTGGATGTGCTCGAGGAGGTAGGGCACGTGGCGCTCGAAGCCGGAAACGCTGACGAAGCACTGGTGCTTTTGAAAGCGCGCAGCGATGTCGATGTCCTCTTCACGGATGTCAACATGGCCGGTTCGATGGACGGCATCCAGCTTGCCAAACGGGTGAGGGCGATGCGGCCGAATATTGGTATTATCATCACCTCGGGCCTGGTGCGGCTCGATCCTCTTTCGCTGCCTGCCAACGCGACTTTCCTGCCGAAACCCTATCAGCACGAGGCTTTGATTTCGGCGATCGCGTCCATGATCCGGTAGTGCCCTCAGGGTCTAATCAGGGCTTGCCAGCGACGGTGGCGGGACAGGAACGCCCGTAGCCCTGGTCGCGGCTTCGGTTTCTTCAATTTGCTTGCGGGCTTGTTCATTTGTCGTTTCGCCGCGCAATTCAGCTTCGGCAGCACTCCAGTGGCGCAAATCTTCGCCATCCGGCCTGCCTTCCTTTTCCCATATTGCATAGGCGCGCTCGCGCACGCGGTCCTCGTTTCGGTCCGTCATGTGTGCCTCCCGTGGCTTTCCGAATACCGATAAACCGGCCGAGAAGTGGAATGTTCCGGCCGGAAATCGGAGATTTGAACGGCGCAGCCGGGCCCGAAGGGGAGGTCTGCTTCTGGCCCGGCCGCTGCCTCGGGAAACCGTCAATTATAGCTGCTCTTCAGCAGCTCGGTTTCCTGATGCGCCTTCTTCTCGTAGATCGTGAAGAGAGCCATCGAGAGCAGATAGGAGAGGAAGGGGTCTCCCATCTGTGTCGCGATATCGCGGGAAGCCAGGATATGTTTTTCCAACGCGCCGATCTCTTTTTGGACTGCGGTTTCACTCAAGCGGTTCATGCTGCCATCTCCAGGAATTGGGTCACGACGGAACGCGTCGGGACGTAGCGGATGTAGAGGGGGGTGTCGATGCCAAGGGAAGCGCGCATCCTGTCCAGCACGCGCTCGGAAACTTCGAAGGCGCCGCAGCAGACTGGATACTTGCCGTAGCCATCGGCGCGGCCGAGTTCTTCAACCTCGGCACCGGCGCGCTTGTAGATGCGCTTCAAATGGGGTTCGTAATTGGAGATCATGGTGTGAATGCCGTGATCGAGGGCGCATTCGCAGAGTGCCAGAAGCAGCATCGAGAAGGCGCGACCGGCATCGACATCGGGGAAATCGGCTGCGATCGCCTCCTCGTCGATGCACATGCGGGTGCCTTCCCAGATGCCGGGGGCGACGAGATCGGCTGCCTGCGGGAAAGTTTCCCGGAAGACGTCGTAAAGGAGGGTCGGTCCGGTCGTCGGCATCAGGCGCATACCGCCATAAAGGCGGGTACGGGTTTCGTTGCACCAGACGAGATAGGCCGGGCAGAGCGAGTCGTAGCTGTCGCGCTCGAAGGGGCCGATTACCGGAACGTTCCAGCCAAGCTTGTCCGCGAAGACTTTCTTACGCAGGCGGAACATCTGGTCGAGTATGAAAGCGTATTTTTGATACTCATGAGCCTGAATGATAACGAACATTTTTCCCTCCAGCGTGTTGGGTTCGTGAGGGCAGAATGGTTCAGGAAGGCGGTGTCGGAAATTCCCTCATATGGGCGCCTACAGATGAGCCCCCGCATATGAGGGGGGGCGTTTTCTTGTCAGCTCAAGTCATTCTGTTGGCTGAACCGGGCCGTCTGATCGACCGGCCGGGCCGGCCGTAGGCCTCGGCTACGACGTGCACCGGCCGGACGAGCATCCGACTCCGCTTGCGCCCCAGAATGATTGGAGCTGTCGAGGAAGAGCTTTAGGGATTAATGATGCGCAGCTGCACGGCTCGCGAGGCGGCCGCGGAAATGGTGGCGCAGCCGAGCTTGAAGCGGGCGGTTTTCAGGTAATCGCGGGTTGTATGCTCGGAAATGCCGAGGATGACGGCGATGTCCTTGTAGTCCTTGCCGAGTGCCGTCCAGTGCAGGCATTCGATTTCGCGCGGGGAAAGTGTCGGAACCGGGTCGTTCTCGCCATGCAGCTCGTAGATGGCCTTTCGATGGACGAGGTGGGCGATCTCGATCCACTCATTGCGATAGGTCTTGACCATGGTGTTCCAATCATCGAGCGGAATACGGGCGTTGATTGAAAGCAGCGCCCGCCGTTGCGCCTTGTCGGCAATCGGGATCGAATAGCCGTTTCCGCCAATCCCGTGCTTCTGGGCGTCGACCAGCATGGCATAGGCTTCGGGCGTCGGTTCCACCTCGCTCCAGTCGAAAGGCAGCTGGCGTTCGAAGCCCTGTTTGACGATCGGATCGACCTTCACATAGCTGTTGAGCAGGTAGCGCGACACCCAGGCATCGGGATAGGTCGTGCGCACGAAGGGGGAATCGATCTTTGCCGCAATGGTCTGTGCGAGGTGATAGGTGACGTAGTCGACGGCGTATCCCGCTTGGAAAATGCGGATGGAAGCATCGACATTTTCCGCAGCCTTGATCTGTTCGAAAACGGCTTCGAATTTTTGCGAATGGCTATTTTCCGTCATCGTGCCGCCTGCCTTAAATCGTTCAATTTTATCGCGAGTAATGTCAACAATACAAGGCATCCCCACATATGCGGGGAATGACTTTTCCAGATCCGTCTGTTAGCGCCTTTTTCGAGGAGGCTCCAGATGGATAGCAAGAGAACGTTCGACATCGCCGAATGCCATCAGGCAGCCAAAGGGCTGAAATCAAGCTGGCAGGATATGGCCGGCTCCGAGGCGCTGATCCGCGCGCTCGTCGCTGAACGCAACGGCGATACGTTGCTTGCCTTGTTCTGGACAGAGGTTCACCGGACGCTCTGCGAAGAGAAATAATCGCTCCTTTATCATTACATCAGTCACGAATTCCTTCTGTATAGATGGGATTGCTGAGCGCTCGGATCGGCTGCTGCGCCGGTTCGAAGCCGGCGCGCCCTTGCGCACGGGCAGGGTGAGCACCGGCTGCGGCCGCAGCTCGCGAGGGCTCGCGTCGTGAGCGAGCGTCAGCACAATGTCGGCGCCTGACGATGCCGAGGTCGATGATGCAATCCTCGGCCTTTTCATAGTCCGTCGTCACGTGGAGGCGGGTGGTACCTTCGGACATATCGAAGTGCACGTAGAAATAGGGATCGTTCACCTGGTCGGCACGTGTGACATGGACGGTGAGTTCGGTCATCGAAAAGCCCATCGGCAAGGTTCGGATACGTCGTGTAAAGCAGCAAGATGACAGGCATATCGCGAACGTATCGCATCGGCCATCCGAGCAAAATGGCGTATGAACACGTCTTCACTTTCGGCCGTCAATTAATGAAGGTCTCATATTCCAAGCAAGACATGCGAGGGCAGGACGGACAAAATATCCAGCCTATTCCGATATCTCTCTCAATTATGCTTGACGGATCGTTACCGCGAAGCGCAAAGGTGCTTGTGGAAACGATTACACAGCCGCAGTTGTATCATATCGGGAGGGATGGCTGGTCCTGCGTTGGGATGCACGGCGCCTTACGTGAGCCGCAGGGTGGCGGCAGGAACGGCCCAATGGAATGGAAATGACCGAAAAGCGCGTGCATCTGGTCTTTAAGACTCATCTCGACATCGGCTTTACCGATCATGCCAAAAAAGTTCGCCGCCAATATCACGAACGCTTTATCCCGCAGGCGATCGAGACTGGTGCGCATTTCTATGCCGAAAATTCTGAAGAGCCGAAGTTCATCTGGACGACGGGCGCCTGGCTGATCTGGGATCATCTAAATTCGCGTTCGCCTGCCGAGGTCGCAGCACTTGAGCAGGCGATCGAACGCGGGCTAATCCGCTGGCACGGCCTGCCTTTCACCACCCACACCGAACTGATGTCGCCTGACCTGTTCCGCGCCGGTCTTTCCTATTCGCAGGAGTTGGACCGCCGTTTCGGCAAAAAGACGATTGCGGCGAAGATGACCGACGTTCCTGGCCACACACTTGGCATGGTGCCGCTGCTGGCAGAGGCCGGCATCCGCTTCCTGCATCTCGGCGTCAACACTGCTTCCCCGCCGCCTGATGTACCCGATGTTTTCCGCTGGCGCGCGCCTGATGGCGCTGAAGTCGTCGTCATGTATCAGCGCTCCTATGGCGAGACCTATTTCCCCGAAGGTTTCGACGACGGGCTGAGCTTTGCGCATACGCAAGACAATATCGGTCCGCAGAGCGTGCCGCAGACTGCGGAAGCCTATCGGGACATGCGTCGCCTCGAGCCTGGTGCAATCATCCGCGCGGCGACACTGGAAGATTATGGCGCGCTCCTTTGGGAGCAGCGGGAACGTTTTCCGGTGCTGGAGCTGGAACTGGGCGATAGCTGGATTCATGGCAGCGCCACCGATCCCTTAAAGACGGCGAAGTTTCTGGCGCTACAGCGGCTCTATGATCGTTTTGCAGGCGAAGGGCTCAACAAGCGCCGGCTCGCCTTCGGCCGCGGGCTCGCCATGGTGGCGGAGCATACATGCGGAGTGGATATCAAATCCTATCTGCGCGATGACAAGGCTTGGGCAAGGGCCGATTTCGAAGCCGCGCGCAAAACGGATTACCGGTTCGCCTATACCGAGGCATCGTGGGACGAGCAACGGGGCTATATAGATCAGGCTGTTGCCGAACTCGATGCCGACGATCAGCGGCAAGCACAGGCCGAGCTCGTGCAGCTTTTCGCGCCGGCGCTCGTCGATCGCACGCGTCGCGAGACCCGTCTCAGTGCCGGCGGTTGGTCGATCGAGTTGAATGACGTGACGGGCGATATCACGGCGCTTGCATCACCGCAGGGCCGTCGGATCGCCGGCCGCGCCGGCTCCTTGATTGCCTATCGTTATGAGAGCTATGACGCGGCCGACGTCAACAGGCATTTGGACAGTTATCTCACGCATCGCCAGGAATGGGCTGTGCTGGATCACGACAAGCCGGGGCTTGGCGGTTCGGGCGCTGCGTTCTCCAATATTTTCGCGCCCGATCTCGAGAGTGCCGGCGAGGACGGGATTCTGCTTTCCATGCCCGCCGAAGCCGTCGAGCGGTTCGGCGCACCGCGCCAACTCGCCATCCAATTTTCGGCCGATGGCGATGCCTTGCAACTGCGCCTTTCGCTGCACGAGAAGCCGGCGAATCGCATGCCGGAAGCGAGTTTCCTTTCCTTTACGCCCGAGATCGCTGGGGATTGGGCCTTCAAGAAGATGGGTCTCTGGCACCAATCTGGAGATTTCGCCAGGTCCGGTGGTGCACAGCTTCAGGCCGTCACTGCGGTTCGCGGCGATTTCGGTAACGCAGGGGCGCTCGTCGTTGTGCCCCTGGACACGCCGCTGGTCGCGCCGCAGGGCTGGGATTTCATGCGCTTCTGCAAAAGCTTGCCTTCTTTTGAAGAGGGTATCCGCTTCAACCTGCACAACAATAAATGGGGAACCAACTTCCCCCTGTGGTGGGAAGGTGATTTCTCGGCCCGTTTCCGGATCAATCTGGAATAGCGGTGCGTTCAACCTGCTTGCGACAGCTTTTGGCGATGGTTGCCAAGCGCGGCCGGCTTGCGTGGTTTCGGCGCTTTCGGGCGAAATTTGATGAGAACTTCATTGCCATCCGTTGAGGCACGCGTGCGTTCCAGCCTCTCGCGTTCGGCTACTGCCTGCAGCCAATGTTCGGCGTCGCGGCCATGCGGCCTGCCTTCCGCTTCCCAGATCGCATAGGCTCGCTTGCATATCCACTCATGCCGGGAGGTGTTGCTCATTGTTCCGTCCTTCTTGCGCCGATCTTCTTCCCCGCGATCGATTCCACACGACTGGCCTTCCGCCACGGGCGGTACCTCGAGCTGATCTTGTAATAGGAGCCGGTAATATGCCGGCATTTCGATGGGGGCCGCACGGCGTGTTGCCATGCTCACCGGAAGAACGATTTCACCTGATATGTGTTCCCGACATATTGTGTGAAATTTCGCTCCAAGGAGGAGCGGTCACGCTGGGCGTGACCGCTCGCTGTTGGCTTCGTCATGTTTGACGCTCCAGTCCTTGTGTGATTTCTCGCCGGGCGGTGTGCGATGGATGGTGGCGTCATCGGAATGAGTGATGTCGCGGGGCTTAGCGCCGGAGACGCCGCTGTTGCGGCGGCCCTCGTCCGTACGGGCGAATTGTCCTTCGGCATCTTTGCGGATTTTGTCTTTATCGCTCATGATCCTGTCCTACTCGCGAACCTGATCGGGCCGAACAGGGGGACGACGCTTGGCGGCCATCAGCAAGTCCAGTTCGATGGAAGACGGACCGAAGCGGGTAAAAAGGCTTTCTGCCTGCTCGTCCTTAAGGCCGTATTTGGCTGCGAACTCGCGAAGGCTGTAAGGACGGCCACGCAGAGTGCGGCTGCGTCGTTCAGGTTGGTGAATGTGCGTCATTGCTGATCTCCCCAGACTGCTTGCGGGGGCAAAACCGGCCAACGCGCTAAAGGTTCCAAAACTGGCCTTCTGATACCGTCTTACAGGCGAAAACGCTGACGAGCCTAGCTCAACGGCAAAAAAATGCTGACAAGTCTCAATGAATTTCAATCGGTTAGATGTTCAGGCCGACTGAGGAGGCAGAAATGGCTTTATCACGCGTGTGTTACTCTATAAAATGAATCGTGTATCCGGTCCGAAGGAGGAGCCGAGCTTTTGTTTCCGCGTTGATCCGGGCCGGGTCTGAGGAAGCTGGCTTAATCCATCAGAGGAGACAGACATGATGAATGCACTGCCGCCACTTCACAACGGACATGCCCCGTTTACCCTGCAACAGCTGTTCCGTGAGGCTCTTTATGCCTATGAGGAATGGGACGGCGAGCTGACGGAGCCGATTGTCACCCATGAAGGCAGGGTCATTCCGATCAGCTTCGTTTTTGAAGCAATGCGTGAATGCACCGATATCGTCCCGGCCAATATTGTCGGTGCCGTCACCGAACGTCTGACTAAACCCTGGGAAGGCGAGGGGCCGCTGGACCAGATGACTTTTTCCACGGCAGCGCGCGTCCTGCGCGTTCTGGTGCGCAAGCGCCTTCTTGCCAACGGCACGCCTGACATCGTCGCACTTTCGGCGCGAGCATCCGAAGCTGAAGCCCGCGAATAGACATGCGGGATCGCGGCACCAGTCGCGATCCTATTCTACTTCTGGGAACCCCGCTCATTTCCAGCCGTTGAAAAGGCAGAGAAGGAATGAGCACCATGTTGAGATCCATTTTACACGAAATCATGGGAACGGGTCGCGAGCCTCATCTGCCGCGATCGCTCGAGCAGTTTCTTGGCGAGAAGAACGTCTTGATCGTCTTCGCGGATTCTGAGGATGACAGGCCGATCATTCAGGACGAACTGCTGCGTAAGTCGCAGATGCGGCTGATCGAGGACGATATCGAGGTCTTCACCATCGCCGGTGGCGGAGCGTTTTCCCTGTTCGAGGATGGATATGATCTCGATGCCGACGATGTGCGCGAACAGCTTCAGGGGCCGATCAGCGGCGAATTCGGACTGGTACTGATCGGCACTGACGGCAAGATCAAACTGCGGTCAAGCGAACCAATGAGCGCAGAAGAAATCAGCCGCGCTGCCGATATCTCTTCGCCCAGTCATTAAAGCTCGAATGCTTCCCTGAGGCCGAAGCTTTTGCGTTCGCGCAGGTCGAGGTCAGCCTCGATATGGGCGATGTGATGCAGCATCAATTGGCAGGCGCGATCGAGTTCCTTGCGCTCGATCGCCTCGATAATGTCACCGTGTTCGGCGTGTCCGCAGCTTGAGACCGTCGATTGACCGTAAAGAGCGATCACCAGGGAGGAGCGGGCGACGAGTTCTTCCATGAAACGCTGCATGATCGCATTCCCGGATATGGCTGCGAGCGTCAGGTGGAAATCGCCCGATGCCTTGATCTCCGCGCGTCTGGCCGTCTGGCCGCGCTCGCCCATCAGCCGGCCTTCTTCCAAAAGCAGCTGCTTCAAGTGCTGAATGTCCGACGACGTCATACGGTCGGCCGCCTCCCGCAGAATGCCAGGCTCGACCAGCCTTCGGGCGGCGAAGATCTGCCGGGCTTCTTCCGGGGAGGGGTAGGCGACAAAGGCGCCGCGGTTTTTCTCGACGCTGACGAGACCTTCATAGGAAAGCGCCTGCAGGGCAGCGCGCGCCAGCGTGCGGCTGACATTGAAGAGATTGCCGACGTCGCTTTCTGACAGTTTCGTGCCGGGTGATAGCCGCCGCTCGACGATAGCGTCCCTGATCGCATCGCGGATCTGCGGGACGCCCGTTTCCTGGGTGTCGTCGTGTCTCATGGCGCTGGCAGCGGATTTCATGAAATCGGTTCCTTGGTGTCAGCAAACAATAGCTGCCTTCGTCTCAAAAGTTAAATGATTTTGCGCGCATAAAGCAGCTCTTATTGTATACGATCTTCTGCACAAATTGAGCACGAAAGCTCATTTTGTGTGCAGCGCGAAAAATGCTCTACCTTTCGCCAATGTGCATCATGTCATGAAAAGCTCATGATTTGTAAGGGCTTGGAGCGCTGCCTGCGAACTGGCACGGCGGATGCATCGTCTTTCTCGAACAGGGGAAGACACGATGTCGAAAGCGGCAGAGATCGATATAGCATCCGTTTCGAAGGTCTATGGCGCGACCACGGCGGTCCATGCCATCAGCCTGAAAATCCCGGCCGGCTCCTATTGCTGCTTCCTGGGGCCGTCAGGGTGCGGCAAGACCTCGACGCTGCGCATGATCGCCGGTCACGAGAGCATCTCGTCGGGCGACATCCGTCTCGGCAATGTCGTCGTCACCGATTTCCCGCCGGCAAAACGCGGCACGGCGATGATGTTCCAATCCTATGCGCTGTTTCCGCATCTCGACCTCGTCGACAACGTCGCCTTCAGTCTAAAGATGAAGGGCGTCGACAAGGATGAGCGCCGCTCCAAGGCGCTGGAGATGCTGAAGCTGATGCAAATGGATGCCTATGCATCCCGTCGGCCGGCGCAGCTTTCTGGCGGCCAGCAGCAGCGTGTCGCCCTGGCGCGTGCGCTGATCACCGGTCCGGAAGCACTGCTGCTAGACGAGCCGCTGTCTGCACTCGATCCCTTCCTGAAGATCCGCATGCGGGCGGAACTGAAGAAACTGCAGAAGACACTCGGCATCACCTTCGTACATGTGACGCACAGCCAGGAAGAGGCGATGGCGCTTGCCGATCTCATCGTCATCATGAACGACGGGCGGATCGAACAGGCCGCTTCGCCGCGTCAGGTCTTCGAAAAGCCGGCGACCGCTTTTGTCGCCCGGTTCATGGGCGATCACAATGTTCTCTCCGGCCGCGTCACATCGAGCGAAGGCGGCATTCTCACGCTGGTCGTGCCGGAGGGACAAAGTTTCTCGGTGCGCGGGACGGGCAGGGAGGTCGGCGAAGCTGTCGATATCGGCATCCGCACCGATCGCGTCCGCCTGACGGCCGCCGAGGACAAGACGCTCGGTTTCTCCGGTATCGTTTCCAACATTGAATATCGCGGCTCCTCGGTGAAAATCACCGTTTTCGGCGCCGGCAGCGACGACTTCACCGTCATCGCAAGTGACAGCGATTACTTCGCAAAGCCGGTCTCGGTCGGCGATGCGGTATCTCTGAGTTGGGCTCTGGAGGATGCCGTCCTCCTTGGCCGCGTTTCCGCATGACCTTCAGCATCAAAAAAAGGGGAACTGCCATGACGACTGAAACGAATACCACCAAAGCGGAAAAGGGTATTTCCCGCCGCTCGCTTCTGAAGACTGGGGCTGCCGCCGTCGGCGCCATTGCCGGCTCGGGCGCCATCACCGGCTTCCCGACCATCTGGGCGCAGTCCAACATCACGCTTCGCCAGTTCGGCACCGGCGTTTCGAACATCAATGCCATCGCCGAGAAGTGCAAGCAGGATCTCGGCATCACGCTGGAGATGACGGCGACCGATTCCGACGCTGCCGCTCAGCGCGCCGTGACCCAGCCCGACAGCTACGATATTGCCGATATCGAATACTGGATCTGCAAGAAGGTCTTCCCGACCGGTGTTCTGCAGCCGATGGACGTCAAGAAGCTCAAGTATTTTGACAAGGTCGTGCCGATCTTCACGACCGGAAAGCTGAAGGCCGACAGCACGATCGCGCAGGGGACGGCGCCGCATACGGTCGGCTTCGTCGAGGCGCAGGACTCCAAGAAGTTCGCGAAGGAACCGACCCAGTGGTTCACGATGATGCCGACCATCTACAATGCCGATACGCTCGGCATTCGTCCTGATCTGACCGGCCGCGACATCACCTCCTGGGCCGACATTCTCGATCCGGCCTACAAGGGCAAGACGGCAATCATCAACGTGCCGTCGATCGGCATCATGGATGCAGCGATGATTGCCGAAGCTTCCGGCAAGATCAAATATGCCGACAAGGGCAATATGACCAAGGAAGAGATCGACAAGACGATCGAATTCCTGATCAAGACCAAGGGTGACGGCCAGTTCCGCGCCTTCTGGAAGAGCTTCGATGAGTCCGTCAATCTGATGGCATCGGGCGAAGTCGTCATCCAGTCCATGTGGTCGCCGGCCGTCGCCGCCGTCCGCTCGAAGGGCATCGCCTGCCGATTCCAGCCGCTGAAGGAAGGCTATCGCGCCTGGGGCGGCGGTCTCGGCCTTGCGGCGCATCTCAAGGGTGCGCAGCTCGATGCAGCCTACGAGTATATCAACTGGTACACGTCCGGCTGGGTCGGCGCCTATCTCAACCGGCAAGGCTACTATTCGGCATGCCTTGAAACCGCCAAGGGATTCATGACTGCCGACGAGTGGGGCTACTGGATGGAAGGCAAAGCCGCTCAGGGCGATATCCTCTCGCCGGAAGGCAAGGTCATGGAGAAGGCCGGCTCGGTTCGTGACGGCGGCTCCTTCGAAGACCGTATCGGTCATATCGCCTGCTGGAACTCCGTCATGGACGAAGACCGTTACATGGTTCGCCGCTGGAACGAGTTCATCGCGGCGTAAGGCAGATCGGCGTTTGCCGTTTTTCCCTCCCTAACCCTCCCCACAAGGGGAAAGGAACCTATCGAGGGTACGGTACCGTTCTCCCTCCCCCTTGTGGGGAGGGTTGGGGAGGGGTCTTTTGATCCCTCTCTATTCGGACAAGGACAGATTTCCGAAGGGGGAAGAATGGCCACGATCGCTTCAGAGCAGACGATACCGGCAGCGGAGACGCCCAAACGCGCCTTCCGGCTTGCGCCATGGGCGATCTCCTACCTGCAGGCTGCGCCACTCATCGCCATTCTCGGCTTCTTCTTCATCCTGCCGATCGCCATGATCGCGGTCGTCAGCTTCTGGGACTATGACTTTGCCGGCCTCTATCCCGACTTCCTGACCATGAACTATACCGACACGATCGGTTCGTGGGTCACGTGGAAAACCTATCTCAACACTTTGAAGTTCACCGTTGTCGTCTGGGCGCTGACGCTCTTCATCGGTTTCTGGGTCGCCTATTTTCTCGCCTTCCATATCCGCAGGACCTCGACGCAGATGATCCTCTTTCTTGTCTGCACCGTGCCCTTCATGACCTCGAACATCATCCGCATGATCTCGTGGATTCCGGTGCTCGGCCGTAACGGCCTCGTCAACTCGGCGCTGGTAGAGATGGGCATCGTGCCGCAACCGGTGGAATGGCTGCTCTATTCGGATTTTGCCGTGGTTCTCGCCATGGTGCATCTCTACACGCTTTTCATGGTGACGCCGATCTTCAACACGCTCATGCGCATCGATCGCTCGCTGTTCGAGGCGGCGCGCGATGCCGGGGCCTCCGGCTGGCAGGTACTGTGGAATGTCATCATTCCGCTCGCCAAGCCCGGCATGGCGATCGGCACGATCTTCGTCGTCACCCTGGTCATGGCCGATTTTTCCACCGTGCAGGTCATGTCCGGCGGCCAGAGCGCCTCGGTGGCGCTGATGATGAAGAACCAGATGTCGCTGCTGCAATATCCGGCCGCTGCCGCCAATGCGGTCGTGCTTTTGGTCGTCGTGCTGATGATGGTTGCCGCGATCCTGCGCGTCGTCGATATCCGCAAGGAGCTTTAGGATGTACCGCGAAAAACGCTCCCGCGAATTCTACGTGCTCGCCGTCTTCTTCGCGATCTTCGTGCTCTTTCTTTACGGGCCACTCTCGGCGATCGTAATTCTTTCCTTCCAGGGGCCGGACGGTGGCCTGACCTTTCCGCTGAACGGCGTTTCGCTGCACTGGTTTTTCAACCTCTTCGAGAAGCAGGCGGTCGGCGACTTCGGCGCCTCCTTCCAGCGCTCCTTCATCCTCGGCCTGATGGTGATGGTCGTCACGGTGGTGGTCTCGCTGATGGCGGGCCTTGCCTTCCGCCGGCGTTTCCGCGGTTCGTCGGTGCTGTTCTACGCGACGGTCGCGAGCCTCGTCGTACCGTCGATCATCATCTCACTCGGCATCGGTGTGGTCTTCCAGCAAGGCGGCCTGCGGCCCGCCTGGTATTCCTCGGCCTTCGGGGCGCATCTGACTTGGACGTTGCCTTTCGGCGTGCTGATCATGTTTGCCGTCTTCAACCGTTTCTCGCCGGCATACGAGGAGGCCGCGCGCGATCTTGGCGCAACGTCGTGGCAAACCTTCCGCCATGTCGTGCTACCGATGATCGCGCCCAGTCTCATCGGCGTTGGCCTGTTCGGGTTCACGCTCTCCTATGACGAATTCGCCCGCACGCTGATGACGTCTGGCACCTACAATACGCTGCCGCTCGAAATCTACGGCATGACCACGAACGTAACGACGCCTGTGCTCTATGCGCTCGGCACGGTCACCACGCTCTTCTCCTTCACCATCATTCTCGTCGCGCTCGGCATTATGACGATGCTCGGCCGGCGGCAGGCAAAGACCAGCTGACATGCGCATATTGATCATCAATCCCAATACGACCGCCTCCATGACCGAGAAAGCGGCAGCCGCTGCCAGTGCGGTTGCCGCCGCCGGCACCGAGATCATTGCAGCCACCTCACGCATGGGGCCCGTCTCAATTGAGGGACATTATGACGGGGCGCTAGCTATCCCCGGTCTGCTGACGGAGCTGAGAGAGCGGCAGGCGGCAGGTTATGATGCCGCGATTGTCGCCTGTTTCGACGATACCGGGCTCGATGCAGCGCGTACCTTTGCAAATGTTCCGGTTCTCGGACTTTGTGAATCCGCTGTCGCTACCGCGGGCTTCCTCGCCCAGCGCTTTACGGTCGTGACCACTCTGGAGCGCTCCCGTGTGCTCATCGACAATCTCGTGCGCCGCTATGGCATGGGCGGGCGGGCGAAGGTGCGGGCATCGGATATTCCGGTGCTGGAACTCGAAGACGAAACATCAGGGGCGATCGGCAAACTGAAAGCGGAAATCGAGCGGGCGCTTTCGGAGGATGGTGCGGAAGCCGTCGTGCTCGGCTGTGCCGGCATGACCGCTCTGGCGCGCGAATTGCAGGAGCTCTATGGCGTGCCCGTCATCGATGGTGTGGCGGCAGCGGTCAAGCAGGCTGAAGCGCTGGTTTCGCTTGGTCTTTCCACGAGCAAGCGTGGCTCCTATGCCTCGCCGCTGCCGAAGGCTTTCACGGGCGCGATGAGCGGCTTTGCACCGATCCGGGCGGTTGGCTGAGCATGGCCGTTTCCTTCGATTTCGCCGCCCTCAGCGAACGCGAACGCTACAAGCTGATGATTGGCACGATCATTCCCCGGCCGATCGCGCTGGTAACGACTGTTGATGAGGAGGGGCGCGTCAATGCCGCACCCTTCTCCTTCTTCAACTGCCTGTCGGCCGATCCGCCGATCCTGGCCATCGGCGTCGAAAACCACCCGGATATGTCGTTCAAGGATACCGGCCATAATATCCGCATAACCGAGGTTTTCACGGTCAATATCGTCTCCTTCGCGATCGCCAAGGCCATGCATATTTGCGGCGCCAAATATCCGCGTGGCGTCAACGAGTTGAAGGAGGCAGGACTGACGGCGATGCCGGGCGTGAAGGTCGCATCGCCCTGGATCGAGGAGGCGCCGGCGGCCTTCGAATGCCGTCGGCATGTGACGCTCGAACTCGGCAAATCGCGGCAGATCATCATGGGCGAGATCGTCTATGCACATTACCGCGACGGGGTGGTCGATCCCGAGCGGCTGCATGTGGATCCAGCCATGGTCGATGCCATCGCACGGCTTGGCGGCGATACCTGCTCGACCATCCGCGACCGCTTCGAGATGCTGACGCCGAAACTCTAAGCCGTGCAAAGCGCCAAGTTTTGACTTTACTTTTTCCCTTCGCGTGAGAATGGTCACAGCCGATCATCGCGCCAGAGGAGGGCCGTGCCATGTCTATCGACGAGGATTTGATCCGTATCGCCGAGCAGGAAAAGGCTTTGAGCTTCGATGCGTTCGATCTGACGACTGCATGGCAGCTCGGCAAGCTCCTGCAGGAGTTGGCCACCGAACGCGGCCTCGGCATTGCGATCGATATCACGCTGCATTCCATGCCCGTCTTCTATGCGGCGCTGCCGGGTGTCACGCCTGACAACGTCAACTGGGTGCGTCGAAAGCGCAATATGGTCTTCCGCTATTTTCGCAGCAGCTATGCCTCCGGCCTGAAGCTGCAGAAGGAAGGTAAGACGGTGGAGGACAACGGTCTTTCTGCCGCCGATTATGCGCCGCATGGCGGGAGCTTCCCAATCAATGTCAGAGGCACGGGCTGTGTCGGTGCCGTCACCGTTTCCGGTCTACCGCAGCGGGACGATCATAATCTCGCTGTCGAGGCGCTGGCGCTGATCCTGGCGAAGGATCTCGATATGTTGCGGCTTGCATAAAGCCGCCTCTTTGTTGACAAATAAAGGCCACGGAATCTTCAAAATCGCGGTCCGTTCTCGGTGACCCTTGTATTTCGTGACGATAAGGTGCGCCCGGTTTTGTGACTTGCCGCCGGGACACCATGTTACGTTTGCTCTTTGCCTTTGCTGCTACTGGTCTCAGTCTTTTCCTCGTCTCCTGCAATACGCTCTCGAAGGAAGAATGCGTCGCCGCCGATTGGCGGGTGATCGGTCAATCCGATGGCGCTGCCGGTTACGAGCCGCAGGAGCGTTTTGCCGCCCACGCCAAGTCCTGCGAGCGGATAAAGATCGTGCCCGATCAGACCATCTGGTATCAGGGCTATCAGGCGGGCCTCGTGCGCTATTGTACGCCGATGAGCGGTCTGATGCATGGGCAGGCGGGTCACGGCTACTCCAATGTCTGCCCGCCCGAAACGGCACCCGGTTTCCTGCGCGGCTATACGCTCGGCAACCGTCAGAACTCGCAGCAGTCGCGGCTGAACTCGCTACAGAGCGACTATATGTCGAAGGAAACCGAGATCGACGACCTGTCACGCAAGCTCAAAGATGCTCCGGATGCGAACCGGCGCGATATCCGTCGGCGGATTGACGATCTTGAAGACGATCTGCGCCGCATTCGCCGCGAGCAGCGAGATGTGCAGGACGAACTCGACAATACCAGCGCCGAGGTGCAGTGGTTCCAGCAGAACCCGAACGCCGCGCCGCCGGTCATGCCAGGCTACTGAGGCTTTCGCCTCAGAGCTTGCCGCCGGCTTCGATAATACCCTTGGTCAGGCTGCCCGTTGCCGGGAAGAGCGGGATGAGGCAGGCCTGCAGGGCATGGTAGATGTCGCCCTTGCCGGGAAAGAGCGAGTGTGAGGGCACCAGATCTTCCGTCAGTTCCTCATGCCAGCCGCCATTCTTGTGGTCGATAAACGCGCGCTCGATCACGTTCCAGATCTTGCGGTAGCATTCCTCGTGATAATCGCTCGGCAGGTGCTCGTTGAGGAAATGCGCGGCCGCGGCACCCTCGCAGGCGGGCCACCAGAGTTTGTTGCGCTTGGCGGGCTTGTCGGCCCAATCGAGCGTGTAGAAGAAGCCGCCCTTGTCATTATCCCAGCCGAGAACCATAGATTGCTCGAAAAGGGCCTTGGCGGCATCCGGCATCCATTCGATTTTCTTGCCGCCGAGCGCCCAGAGCTGCAGGATCAGGCGGGTCCATTCCAGCCAATGACCCGGCGTTGTGCCGGCCGGGCGGAACATTTCGTTCGGATGATAGTAATCCTTATCGAGGTTCCATTCGGCATCGAAATGTTCGGCGACACGCCAGTCGACGGAACCAGCCGAACGGCGAATGACGAGATCGGCAATGCTCTCGGCCTTGGTCAGATACTCCCGATCGCCGGTCGCTTCGAAGGCAGCCATCAGCGCTTCGGTGAGATGCATGTTGGAGTTCTGGCCGCGATAGGTGCCGCCGTCGAGCGGTTGCCAGTCGGCGGTGAATTCTTCCGCAATGGCGCCGTGCTTGGCTTCCCAGAATTTTGTGTTCAGAACCTCGGTAATATCGGCGAGCATGCCATCGGCGAGCGGGTGGCCGATCGTCTTGGCTGAGGACGCAGCAAGGAGAACGAAGGCATGGCCGTAGCCCTGCTTGTTGGAATCGACGGGACCGTTGTTATTCACTGACCAGACGTAACCGCCATTCTTGCGGTCGCGGTGTTGGTTCCAGATGTAGTTCATGCCGTGATCGACGACATCGGCCGCACCCGGGCGGCCGAGCAGCGTGCCGATCGAGAAGCAGTGGACGGCGCGTGAAGCGATATGGAGTGGGCGCACCTGGCCTTCGGCATCGAGCGGCTTGCCAGCGTCGTCGAGGTCGTAGAAGCCGCCATTGGGATTAATGGAATTGTGCTGGAAGAAATCGAAGAGACCGTTGGCCTGCGAAAGCAGCCAGTCTCGGTGATAGGTGCGGGTGGACCAGTTGCCGAGTGCAGATGCCATGATACTCCTCCGAATTCGTGCACAATGCCTTGGGAAACGCCTATATAGGGGTCAGGCGAGTCTGTCATCCGCCAAGGCTTGCAATGCTCTAAAGCAATCGGCATATGTTGACATAAAGATATCTTTATGTGATTTGTCGTTTCCGATCTTATGACGTCAAGGAGCCTTCCCGTGTTCGACAATCTCTTTGGTCCCGAAGGGGGCAAGCGTGATGGCAGTGAAGTTTTTGCGGCGCTGAAGAACGCTGCCAGCGAACGCATCCTCGTTCTTGACGGCGCCATGGGCACGCAGATCCAGGGCCTGGGCTTCGATGAAGACCATTTTCGCGGCGACCGCTTCATCGGCTGTGCCTGCCATCAGAAGGGCAATAATGACCTGCTGATCCTGTCGCAGCCGGATGCGATCGAGGAAATCCACTATAAATACGCCAAGGCCGGTGCCGATATCCTCGAAACCAACACCTTCTCCTCGACCCGCATCGCGCAGGCCGATTACCAGATGGAAGGCGAGGTCTATGCGCTGAACAAGGAAGGGGCCGAGATCGTGCGCCGCGCCGCCCAGCGGGCGGAGCGCGAAGACGGCAAGCGCCGTTTCGTTGCCGGTGCCATCGGCCCCACGAACCGCACGGCCTCCATCTCGCCTGACGTCAACAATCCGGGCTTCCGCGCCGTCACCTTCGATGACCTGCGCGAAGCCTATGCCGAGCAGATCGACGGCCTGATCGATGGTGGCGCCGATATCATCCTGATCGAGACAATCTTCGACACGCTGAACGCCAAGGCGGCAATCTTCGCCTGCGAGGAGCGTTTCGAGGCCAAGGGCATTCGTCTGCCTGTCATGATCTCCGGTACGATCACCGACCTTTCGGGCCGCACGCTGTCCGGCCAGACGCCGAGCGCTTTCTGGAATTCGGTGCGTCACGCCAACCCGTTCACGATCGGATTGAACTGTGCGCTTGGCGCCAATGCGATGCGCCCGCATCTGCAGGAGCTTTCAGGTGTCGCCGACACGTTCGTCTGCGCCTATCCGAACGCTGGCCTGCCGAACGAATTCGGCCAGTATGATGAAACGCCGGAATCCATGTCGGCTCAGATCGAGGGCTTTGCCCGCGACGGTCTCGTCAACATCGTCGGCGGCTGCTGCGGCTCGACGCCGGACCATATCCGTGCCATCGCGCAGGCCGTTTCCAAGTACAAGCCGCGCCCGATCCCGGAACACAAGCCGCTGATGTCGCTGTCGGGTCTCGAGCCCTTTCAGCTCACCAAGGACATTCCCTTCGTCAATGTCGGCGAGCGTACCAACGTCACCGGCTCGGCCAAGTTCCGCAAGCTGATCACCAACGCCGATTTCACGGCAGCGCTCGATGTCGCCCGCGACCAGGTCGAGAACGGCGCGCAGGTCATCGACATCAACATGGACGAGGGCCTGATCGATTCCGAGAAGGCGATGGTCGAGTTCCTGAACCTGATCGCCGCCGAGCCGGATATCGCCCGCGTGCCTGTGATGATCGATAGTTCGAAGTTCTCGATCATCGAATCCGGCCTGAAACGCGTCCAGGGCAAGCCGATCGTCAACTCGATCTCACTGAAGGAAGGCGAGGAGAACTTTCTCGCCCAGGCGCGCCTGCTGCGCAATTATGGCGCGGCCGTCGTCGTCATGGCTTTCGATGAGACGGGGCAGGCGGACAGCTACGAGCGCAAGGTCGAGATTTGCACGCGCGCCTATAAGCTGCTGACGGAAAAGGTCGGCTTTCCGCCAGAAGATATCATCTTTGATCCGAACATCTTCGCGGTCGCGACCGGTATCGAAGAACACAATAATTACGGCGTCGACTTCATCGAGGCCACGCGCACGATCCGAAAGACCATGCCGCTCGTGCATATTTCCGGCGGCGTGTCGAACCTTTCCTTCTCCTTCCGCGGCAACGAGCCGGTGCGCGAGGCGATGCACGCCGTCTTCCTCTACCACGCCATTCAGGCGGGCATGGACATGGGCATCGTCAATGCCGGACAGTTGGCCGTCTACGACCAGATCGATCCGGAACTGCGCGAGGCCTGCGAAGACGTGGTGCTGAACCGCCGCGCCGACGCGACCGAGAGGTTGCTCGAGGTTGCCGAACGCTTCCGCGGCGCCGGCGCCAAGGAAGCCAAGGCGCAGGATCTTTCCTGGCGCGAGTGGAGCGTCGAAAAACGTCTCGAACACGCGCTTGTCAACGGTATTACCGAATATATCGAAGCCGATACCGAAGAAGCTCGCCAGCAGGCCGCGCGCCCGTTGCACGTCATCGAAGGCCCGCTGATGGCCGGCATGAATGTCGTCGGCGACCTCTTCGGCTCTGGCAAGATGTTCCTGCCGCAGGTGGTCAAGTCCGCCCGGGTCATGAAGCAGGCCGTTGCCGTTCTTCTTCCCTATATGGAAGAAGAGAAGCGCCAGAATGGCGGCGATGAACGTCAGTCCGCAGGCAAGATTCTGATGGCGACCGTCAAGGGCGACGTGCACGATATCGGCAAGAACATCGTCGGCGTCGTGCTCGCCTGCAACAATTACGAGATCATCGACCTCGGCGTCATGGTGCCGGCGACGAAGATCTTGGAAACGGCGGTTGCCGAGAAGGTCGATGTCATCGGTCTCTCGGGCCTCATCACGCCATCGCTCGACGAGATGGTGCATGTCGCGGCCGAAATGGAGCGGCAGGGCCTCGATATTCCGCTTCTGATCGGCGGCGCCACAACCAGCCGCGTGCACACGGCCGTCAAGATACATCCAGGCTATAACAAGGGCCAGACGGTCTATGTGACGGATGCGAGCCGCGCCGTCGGTGTTGTCTCGTCGCTGCTGTCGCCGGAGGGCCGCCAGACCTATATCGATGAGATCAAGGCGGAATATGCCAAGGTCGCCGCCGCCCATGCGCGCAGCGAAGCCGAGAAGGTGCGCCTGCCGCTCGCGCGTGCTCGCGAGAATGCGCAGAAGATCGACTGGACGGCTTACAAGCCAACCACGCCGAGCTTCCTTGGAAGCAAGGTATTCGAAGATTACGATCTGGCAGAGCTTGCGAAATACATCGACTGGACGCCGTTCTTCCAGACTTGGGAGCTGCGCGGCCGCTACCCGGCGATCCTCGAGGATGAGAAACAGGGCGAAGCAGCACGCGCCCTCTGGGCCGACGCTCAGGCGATGCTGAAGAAGATCATCGACGAGAAGTGGTTCCGTCCCCGCGCCGTTATCGGCTTTTGGCCGGCCGGCACTGTCGGCGACGATATCCGCCTCTTCAAGGAT
Organism: Rhizobium sp. BK529; assembly: GCF_014194105.1. NCBI lineage: Bacteria > Pseudomonadati > Pseudomonadota > Alphaproteobacteria > Hyphomicrobiales > Rhizobiaceae > Rhizobium > Rhizobium sp. BK529. Next base: position 532,947 of record NZ_JACIAU010000001.1, read on the forward strand.
GATGCCCGCAAGGAGAAACTGGCTACCTTCTACACGTTGCGCCAGCAGCTTTCGAAGCGCGACGGCCGTCCGAATGTAGCGTTGTCGGACTTCGTAGCGCCCGTCGATAGCGGCGTGCAGGATTATGTCGGCGGCTTCGTCGTGACCGCCGGCTTCGAGGAGATCGCCATTGCCGAGCGTTTCGAGCGCTCGAATGACGACTATTCCTCGATTCTGGTCAAGGCGCTTGCCGACCGCTTCGCTGAAGCCTTCGCCGAATGCATGCACGAACGTGTGCGCCGCGAGTATTGGGGCTATGCCAGGGATGAGCACCTCTCCAACGAGGAGCTCATCACCGAGGCCTATGCCGGTATCCGTCCGGCGCCCGGCTATCCCGCGCAGCCCGATCACACTGAGAAGAAGACGCTGTTTTCCCTTCTCGACGCAGAGAACACTGCCGGCGTGAAGCTGACGGAGAGCTATGCGATGTGGCCGGGCTCCTCGGTTTCCGGCATCTATATCGCCCACCCCGACTCCTATTATTTCGGCGTCGCCAAGGTCGAGCGCGATCAGGTGGAAGACTATGCCAAGCGTAAGGGCATGGAGATATCCGAGGTCGAGCGCTGGCTCGGACCGGTTCTCAATTATGTGCCGCGTAAGGCCGATGAGGATATCGAAGACGCGGCCTGATTGCCGAATCTATTCCGTCACTTCAGGCTAGGCGCTCAGTGATCGATCTAATGAACGGAAAAGCCGGAAAGTGATTCACTTTCCGGCTTTAACTTTTTGAAGTGAATGAGATTTCAGTTGGCCCCGATCGTCAGTTCGGCCACAAAATCATAGGCATCGCCGCGATAGAGTGAGCGCGTGAATTCCACCGCGCGGCCGGAGCCGAGATAGGAAATACGCTCAATGGAAAGCCCGGCCTGGCCGACGGGGACGCCGAGCAAATGGGCGTCGGCTTCCTTCATGTTGGTCGCGGAAATGCGCTGGACAGCGCGGACGGGACGCACGCCGAGGCGCTCCAGCTCGGCATAGAGCGAGTTGCCGACGGCGGAAGGATCGGGCAGGAATTCGCCTGACACGCTCGCATTTTCGATCGCCAGGGGCTGGTCGTCGGCGATGCGCAGGCGCGAGAGGCGTGAGACCTTGATGTCGGTGCCGAGGCCGAGGATCATCATTTCATCGGGCGAGGGCGTATGGACGCCCTTATGCAGCCATTCAGAGCGGGCGGTCATGCCGCGCCGGGCCATATCTTCGGTGAAAGAAGTGAGTTGCGACAGGCGCTGCTCGACCTTGGATACCGGCTTTGTGACGAAGGTGCCTGAGCCGTGGCGGCGTACCAGCAGGCCGTCGGCCACAAGCTCGTCGATCGCCTTGCGCACAGTGACGCGGCTGACAGCGGCGAATTCGGCGATGTCGCGTTCGGGCGGCAAGGCGTCGCCATAGGCGAGGGTTCCGGTGCGGACAGCGTCTTCCAACGTGCGGCGCAGCTTCACATAAAGTGGACCGGTGCCGCCGGCCTGAAGGCGTTCGGGGGAGAGAATAGAGGCGAGATCATCGGTCATGCCGCGCCTCTCTGCTGTTCGTTCAAGAGTTTGACTGCGAGATCGACGGCACCCTGCAGCGCATCTGCCTTCGGCTCCGACAGCAATGCCTTGTGTCGATCAGCGATCCAGGGATGATAGGCTTTGGCAAGGCCGCCGAGCAGGCAGACCGATGGGCATCTCGGCCAAGTGAGCACATCGAGGCTTTGATCGATGGCAAGCGCTGCATCCTTGATAATCTCGATTGCGGTGGCGTCGCCGGCCGCAGCACCTTCGAAGACGGCGGGAGCATAACGAGCGAAATCGGTGGGCCGGGCCGTATGGGCGAATTCGACGAGCCGTTCCGGATCATTGCCGTATTCGGCCATGACTTTGATCGTTAGGGGGGAGGCGGGGCGAACCTCGTCATAGGCGAGGAGAGATTTTTCCAGGAGGTCGCGACCGAGACGGGCGCCGCTCGCCTGATCGCCGACGATTGAGCCCCAGCCGCCAATGCCACGAAGCTTGCCGTCCCGTCGCGCATAATAGACGGAGCCGGTACCGAAGGCGCCGACGACGCCATCGGCGTCGCCGAGCGCGCCCTGCAGTGAAATAAGCGCATCGGTAACCACGCGGCCGTTTTTGAAGGGCAGAGCCTTTTCGATCCGCTTGCCGTAGTCGCCGACATTCGCGCCGGCAACGCCGAGCACGGCAGAGACCGTGGAAACGGCTTCACTTTTGAATCCTGCATCGCGCAGGGCCGCACGGGCAGATTCGACGATGTTGATCAGAGAGTTTTCCAGATCGGAAAGGATATTAGCAGGGCCAGCCTTGCCGTGACCGATGACCTTACCCATTCTGTCCGCAACTGCGGCCCGGCAGCTTGTTCCGCCGCCGTCTATGCCGATTGCAAGCTCCGTCATCGGACCTCCGGATACGCCGTTCCCTTGTGTTTTTAGTACAATACCAAAAAAATACCATTTACCAAGTGGAAATGATCGCGAAATGTGGTCTTTTTATCTTATTGATTTTGCGTGATAAAATTTTTTAATCAATTTTCTCTGGCCCAAAAGTTAATTTCGGCTGGACAATTGGTATTTTTTTGGCCTTAATTCCGAAAAAGGGAACAGCGTATCGAGGCATGTAGAAACCGGCAAAGAAAAACAAGGCCGGACAGGTTTCGAGGAAGGTGCAGACAGCGATCCGCAGGGCCGGCTCGGCTCATGGATGCGCAAGCCATCTCTCCACGCTTTTTCTTTATTTTTCAGCGCCCGGTTCAGCGTATCGGGAGGGCGCGCCATCCGACCGGAGACGCCAGTTTCCGCGTCGGTCGAGCTTCGGGGCCGGCAATCCTGGCGGCTCCAAAAAGGGGCGTTGGGTGTTTCCTCAGGCACGCCAACTGCTTGTTTCAGACCGAAAACAGCGCCTAGCGGCGCTCAAAACAGGAGAGGGAAATGAAAAACACTGCTCTGAAAAGCTTGCTGCTTGCCTCCAGCCTGCTGTCGTCAGCCGGCCTCGTACATGCCGCTGACGTGACGCTCACAGTCGAAAGCTGGCGTAACGACGACCTGCAGATCTGGCAGGAAAAGATCATCCCGGCTTTCGAAGCCAAGAACCCGGGCATCAAGATCGTCTTCTCGCCAACCGCTCCGACTGAATATAACGCTTCGCTGAACGCCAAACTCGATGCCGGCTCTGCAGGCGACATCATCACCTGCCGTCCATTCGACGCTTCGCTCGAACTCTTCAACAAGAAGCAGCTTGCCGACCTTACCAGCCTGTCCGGCATGGAAAACTTCTCGCCGGTCGCCAAGGCTGCCTGGTCGACGGATGACGGCAAGTCGACCTTCTGCGTGCCGATGGCTTCGGTCATTCACGGCTTCATCTACAATAAGGATGCCTTCGACAAGCTCGGTATTGCTGTTCCGAAGACGGAAGACGAATTCTTCGCAGCCCTCGACAAGATCAAGGCTGACGGTACCTACATTCCGCTCGCCATGGGCACGAAGGATCTCTGGGAAGCCGCAACCATGGGCTACCAGAATATCGGTCCGAACTACTGGAAAGGTGAAGAGGGCCGCTTAGCGCTGATCGCTGGCAAGCAGAAGCTGACGGATCCCGCCTGGGTCAAGCCCTTCGAGGAACTTGCCAAGTGGAAGCCCTATCTCGGTGACGGTTTCGAAGCCCAGACCTACTCGGACAGTCAGAACCTCTTCACGCTCGGCCGCGCCGCAATCTACCCGGCCGGTTCATGGGAAATCGCCCTGTTCAACACGCAGGCCCAGTTCAAGATGGGTGCCTTCCCGCCGCCGGTTCCGAAGTCTGGCGACCAGGGCTACATCTCCGATCATCCGGATATCGGCGTCGGCCTGAACACCAAGAGCACGCACCAGGAGGAAGCCAAGAAGTTCCTCACCTGGGTCGCTTCACCCGAGTTCGCAGACATTTATGCGAATGCGCTACCGGGCTTCTTCAGCCTGAACTCCAACCCGGTCAAGATGAGCGATCCGCTCGCTCAGGAGTTCGTTTCCTGGCGCGGCCCGTACAAGTCGACCGTCCGCTCCACCTATCAAATCCTGTCGCGCGGCACGCCGAACCTTGAAAACGAGACTTGGGTTGAATCGGCAAACGTCATCAACGGCACGGATACGCCGGCCGCTGCTGCCGAGAAGCTGCAGAAGGGCCTCGACAGCTGGTACAAGCCAGGCAAGTAAGCCTGTCATTCAAGGTAAGGGGCGGCTTCAAGCCGGCCCTTACCGGCCTGCCGGCCATCTTGTCTCGCAAGGGCAGGAGACTCGCAGCCGCCTCTTGGCCCGTTGTTTTCAGGTATGGGCCCGATCCTGCTCTCCGGACAGAGTGAGGAGGAGTGAGGGGCAAGATTTTCACCTGAGCTGCGCCTGTCGGCCCAGCCAATAAGAACAGGCAAAAGCCATGAGCGAAGCCGACAACGCAGTCGACGTGATCCCGATCAAGCGTCCCATACGCTGGCATATCGGCATCTTCCTTCTTCCGGCATTCATCGTCTATTCGGCGATCATGATCCTGCCGCTGATCGAAACGCTCCGGCTTTCCTTCTACAATACGGTTGATGGCGCCCCGGCCTTCGTCGGCTTCGCCAATTATCAAGTTCTCTTCGGCGATCCGCGGTGGGTGCATGACTTCTGGAATGCGCTGCGCAACAATGTGATCTTTTTCATCATCCATATGTGCGTGCAGAATCCGATCGGCATTGCGCTGGCTGCGCTTCTGTCGACGCCGCGGCTGCGTTTTGTCGCCTTCTATCGCACTGCAATCTTCCTGCCGACGCTGCTCTCCTTCGTCATCGTCGGCTTTATCTGGAAGCTGATCCTTTCGCCGATCTGGGGCGTGGCACCCTGGCTGATGAGCTTCGTCGGTTTGAAATGGGCATTTGCGCCCTGGCTCGGCCAGTCCGGTCCTGCGCTGATCGCCGTGTCGCTGATCTCCAACTGGCAATATATCGGCATCCCGATGATGCTGATCTATGCGGCGCTTCTGAGCATCCCTGAGGAGGTGATCGAGGCTGCGGAATGCGACGGCATTACCGGCTGGGCGCAGTTCTGGAAGATCAAGCTGCCGCTGGTGCTGCCGGCAATCGGTATCATCTCGATCCTGACCTTCGTCGGCAATTTCAACGCCTTTGACCTGATCTATACGGTCCAGGGCGCGCTTGCCGGCCCCGATATGTCAACGGATATTCTGGGTACGCTGCTCTATCGCACCTTCTTCGGTTTCCAGCTCCAGCTCGGCGACCGGTCCATGGGTGCGACTATCGCAACGGTCATGTTCCTGATCATCCTTGCCGGCGTCTCCTTCTACCTTTTCGCCATCCAGCGGCGCATGCGCCGCTATCAGTTCTGAGGAGTGTGAGCCCATGTCGAACAGAGCGCGCACATCCCCCATTCGCACCGGCCTCGTGCATCTGGCGCTGATCGCCTATACGCTGATTGCGATCTTCCCGGTGTTCCTGACGATCGTGAATTCGTTCAAGGACCGCAATGCGATCTTCCGCTCGCCGCTGCAGGTGCCCACACCTTCGACTTTCAGCCTGATCGGCTATCAGACTGTGCTGGGGCAGGGTGACTTCGCCACCTATTTCCAGAACAGCTTTATTGTGACGATCGTGGCGATCTTCCTCGTGCTGCTGTTCGGAGCTATGGCCGCCTTCGCGCTGTCGGAATATCGCTTCAAGGGCAATACCTTGATGGGCCTCTATATGGCGATCGGAATCATGATCCCGATCCGCCTCGGCACGGTCGCCATCCTGCAGGGCATGGTCGCGACCGGTCTCGTCAACACGCTGACGGCGCTGATCCTCGTCTATACGGCGCAGGGCATTCCGCTCGCGATCTTCATCCTGTCGGAATTCATGCGCACCGTTTCCGACGACCTGAAGAATGCCGGGCGGATCGACGGACTCTCGGAATATGCGATCTTCTTCCGCCTCGTGCTGCCGCTGGTGCGGCCGGCTATGGCGACGGTCGCCGTCTTCACAATGATCCCGATCTGGAACGACCTCTGGTTCCCGCTGATCCTGGCGCCGTCCGAAGCTACGAAGACCGTAACGCTCGGCTCGCAGATCTTCATCGGCCAATTCGTCACCAACTGGAATGCGGTTCTGGCAGCGCTGTCGCTGGCGATCCTGCCGATCCTCGTCCTCTATGTCATCTTCTCGCGGCAACTGATCCGCGGCATTACCTCGGGAGCCGTCAAGTGAGCCAATCCGACAAGCCGATCCGCGTCCTCGTTGCAGGACTTGGCAATATGGGCCGCAGCCATGCGCTCGCCTATCACAACAATCCTGGCTACGAGATCGTCGGTCTCGTCAACCGCTCCAAACCGGCGCATCTGGCGCCGGAACTGGAGCAATATACGATCCATCCCGATTTCATGACGGCGCTTGCCGACTTGAAGCCGGATCTCTGCTCGATCAATACCTATTCGGACAGCCATGCCGATTACGCCGTTGCCGCCTTCGAGGCCGGCTGTGATGTGTTCGTCGAAAAGCCGTTGGCAACAACGGTTGCCGATGCCGAGCGCGTCGTGGCGGCGGCTAAGAAGGCCGGCAAGAAGCTGGTCATCGGTTACATCCTCCGCCACCACCCTTCCTGGAAGAAGCTGATCGAGGAAGCGCGGAAGCTCGGCGGCCCCTATGTTTTCCGCATGAACCTCAATCAGCAGTCCAGCGGCCCGACCTGGGATACGCACCAGGCTTTGATGCAAACGACCTCGCCGATCGTCGATTGCGGCGTCCACTATGTCGACGTCATGTGCCAGATCACCGATGCCAAGGCCATCGAAGTTCGCGGCATGGGCCTGCGCCTGTCGAATGAGATCGCGCCAGACATGTATAATTACGGCCATCTGCAGGTGCTCTATGAAGACGGTTCCGTCGGTTGGTACGAGGCCGGCTGGGGGCCGATGATTTCCGAAACTGCCTTCTTCGTGAAGGACGTCATGTCGCCGAATGGCGCTGTCTCGATCGTCATGGATCCGACGGCCAAGTCCGACGATATCGACACTCACACCAAAACTTCAGTCATTCGCCTTCATTCGGCAGAGACCGGGCCAGACGGCAAGTTCATCCGTCCCGATCAGGACATGACCATGGCGGGCGAGCCGGGCCATCAAGAGCTTTGCGACCTAGAGCAGGCCTTCATGCTGCGTGCTGTCCGTGAGGATCTGGACCTTACCCGCCATATGGATGATGCCGTGGCCTCGCTGCGCATCTGCCTTGCCGCTGACGAAAGCGTGCGCACCGGCCGACCGGTTAGACTATAAGGAAAGACTAGTGGGATCGCTTCAACTCAAATCCATCCGCAAGGCCTATGGCACTCATGACGTGCTGAAGGGCATCGACCTTGAGGTCAAGGACGGCGAATTCGTCATCTTCGTCGGCCCCTCAGGGTGCGGGAAATCGACCCTGCTGCGCAGCATTGCCGGCCTGGAAGACGTCACCTCGGGCGCCGTCATCATCAACGGCCGCGACGAGACGCTGACGCCGCCTGCCAAGCGCGGCATCGCCATGGTCTTCCAGTCCTACGCGCTCTATCCCCACCTGACGGTGAAGGACAATATGGGGCTTGGCCTCAAGCAGGCGGGTACTGCGAAGGACGAGATCGAAAAGCGCGTCACCAAGGCATCGTCGATGCTCTCGCTGGAACAATATCTCGCCCGCCGCCCGTCCGAACTTTCGGGCGGCCAGCGCCAGCGTGTGGCGATCGGCCGCGCCATCGTGCGTGAGCCGGAACTCTTTCTGTTCGACGAGCCGCTCTCCAACCTGGATGCGGCGCTGCGCGTGCAGACGCGTCTGGAAATCGCCCGTCTGCATCGCAGCCTGAAGGCGACGATGATCTACGTCACCCACGACCAAGTGGAAGCGATGACGCTTGCCGACAAGATCGTGGTACTGAATGCCGGTGCAATCGAGCAGATCGGCTCGCCGATGGAACTCTACAATCGCCCAGCCAATGTCTTCGTCGCCGGTTTCATCGGTTCGCCGCAGATGAACTTCATCCCCGGTGACAAGCTCGGTGATGCCAATGCAAAGACGGTCGGCATCCGCCCCGAGCATCTGACGCTGTCCCGCGACAGCGGCACGTGGAAGGCGAAGACCGTGCATGTCGAACATCTCGGTGCCGACACCATCGTCTATCTGGAATCAGAGCAGTGCGGCCTCGTCACAGCGCGTCTCTTCGGCGAACATAAGTATGAGCCGGACGAGATCGTCTATGCGACTCCGGATGGCACGCATATCCATCGCTTCGATGCCAACGGCAAGGCGATCCGCTGACCGTCGATCGAACGAAAAAGCGGGGCCCTTGGTTTCCGGCTAGAGAATATCTTCAGCCGAGAACCGGTCGCATGAAGCTGCGCTCGTAGCTGACGATGCTGCGATTGCGTTTGTCGAGTTCGAAAGCGGCCTGGCATTCCGGATCGCTTGCCATTCGCGTCCTGTAGTCCTCGTAGGCTGCAAGGCTCGGGAAGGAAAACAGTGCGACGGCAATGTTGTTGGCGCCTTCCGACGGCAGGAAATAGCCGTGATGGGTACCGCCCATCCTGTTGACGATGGGAATCCAGAGCCGGGCATATTCTTCGAATTCGGCGAGCTTATAGGGATCGATCACATAGCGCAGATAGCAGGTAATCATCGACATGTCCGTTTGTAGTGGCGGGCCTGTTTCTATGCGGCGCGTTCCGTCCCTTCAAGCCGAGCTTGCTGATGGCGCGATCACGATTGCTGATGATCTCCCGGCTGAAACGAAAAAGGCGCCGCATCGCCGGCGCCTTTCTGACGAATTCAATTGCCACCAGTCAGTCGCGGATGACGAGCAGATCGGCGGCCATGAAGCGAAGCGTGACGGTTTCGCCCGCGGATGGCGGGGTGATGCCGGGGCTGTTGAACATGTCGAAGGAGATCACGTTGCCGCCGACATCCATACGGGTGCGAATGACCGAACCCAGGAAGTGTGCGGAGACGACCTGACCGGTCAGTGCGGTATCGCTGCGAGCGCCTTCAGCCAGCGATCCGGCTTCCGGACGAAGCGCGAGCTGTACGGTGTCGCCGGCCTTGTAGGCCTGAACTGATTGCTTCAGTGTGACACTCTGATCGCCGATCTGGATGCGGTTGCTGTCGGGATCGACCACCTTGGCTTCGATGAGGTTCAGCGTGCCGACGAAGGAGGCGACGAAGCGCGTTGCCGGCGTGTTGTAGATCTCGAAGGGCGTGCCGATTTGGTCGGCCTTGCCGGCGTTCATGACGACGATGCGGTCGGAGATCGACAGCGCTTCTTCCTGGTCGTGCGTGACGAAAACGGTGGTGATGCCGAGCGACTGCTGGATCTGGCGGATTTCCTCGCGCAGTGAAACGCGGATCTTAGCGTCGAGAGCAGACAGCGGCTCGTCGAGCAGCAGAACCTGCGGCTTGACGGCAAGGGCGCGGGCGAGTGCTACGCGCTGCTGCTGGCCGCCTGACATCTGGTAGGGGAAGCGGTCGGCCAGATGCTCGAGCTTGATGAGGCCGAGCATTTCCTTGACGCGCTTGTCGATCTCAGGCTTCGGCGCACCTGCGACCTTCAGGCCGAAGGCAACATTGTCATGCACCGTCATGTTCGGGAAGAGGGCGTAGGCCTGGAAGACCATGCCGATATTGCGCTGGTTCGGCTTCAGCGCGCGCTGGTCCTTGCCGTTGATCGTCAGCGTGCCGCCGGTCGGCGCTTCGAAGCCAGCGATCATGCGCAGAACCGTCGTCTTGCCGCAGCCAGACGGGCCGAGGAAGGAGACGAATTCCCCTTTCTCGATGTCCATGTTGAAGTTCTTGACGACCTGGGTTTGGCCGAAAGATTTCTGAATATTGGTCAGGGTAAGAAAAGACATGAGCCAAATACCTTATGCTTTAGCCGGGCGGGCTTTGCCAAAGCGCGAAACGAGGTTGAGCAGGCCCATGCTGAGCCATGTGATCGAGAATGCGATAACCGCGAGCGCGGACGGCTCATAGGCCTTGTTCGCACCGACGAGCTGCAGGTAGGGGCCGAAGGCCGGGCGGTTCAGCAGGGCTGCGAAGGTAAACTCACCCATGACGATCGCGAGCGTTATGAAGGCACCCGAAAGCACGCCGCTCATGACGTTCGGAAAGATGCACTTGAACATGATCGTCGGCCAGCTGGCACCGAGGCTCTCAGCTGCTTCCGTCAGCGTTCGCACGTCAATCGCGCGCATGGCGGTATCGACGGAGCGGTACATGTAGGGCAGCGCAAGCGTCATATAGGAGATGACGAGCAAGATGTTCGTACCGGTCGTAAAGCCCGTCAGCGGTAGGATCGACGATGAGTTGTACATGCGCAGATAGCCGAACACGATGACGATCGCCGGAATGACGAGCGGTAGCAGCGTGATGAATTCGACGATCTGACGCATCTGCGGCACGCGCAGGCGCACCCAATAAGCCGTCGGCACGACGAGCAGCATGCCGAAGACAATGGTGAGGAGCGCCATCAGCATTGAATAGCCGAAGGTTGCCTGGAAGTCTGGATCGGAGAAGACTGAGCGGTAAGCATCGAAGCTGTAGACACCGCGGCGCATGCGCAGCGAGAATTCCAGCGTACCCAGCAGAGGCACGAAGAAGTAGATCGCGCCGATAATGATGGCGATCCAGGCGCCGATACGTTGTCCCGTCATTTCTGCCACCGTTCAGCGCGCATGCGCAGCATGAGATAGAGAACGTTCGATACGCCAGTAATGACGATCATGCCGAGCGCGATCGCGTAACCGAGGTTCGCATTGTGAAGAACATCGCCGCGGATCTGAGCGTAGAGCAGGATCGGCACGATGTTTAGCGATGAACCGGTCAGCGCATACGCGGTGGCGATGGCACCGAAAGCGTTGGCGAAGAGCAGAAGCGTCGTGCCAAGCAGGCTCGGCCACAGGATCGGCAAGGCGACCATGGTCCAGTACTGACGGTTGGTGGCGCCGAGGATCTGGGAAGCCTCACGCCATTCCTTCTTCATGCCGTCAAGAGCCGGCGTCAGGATCAGCACCATCAGCGGGATCTGAAAATACATGTAGGTGATGGTCAGGCCGGTGAAGGACAGCAGGTTGAAGCCCGTGGCGTAGAGATTGATGCCGAACCAGTCACGCAAGAATATGGTCACGAGGCCGGTGCGGCCCAGTGTCGCCAGGAACGAGAAAGCGAGCGGGATGCCGGCGAAATTCGAGGCGACACCGGAGAAGGTGAGCAGCGTGGAGCGGACCCAGGTCGGCAGGCCGCCGAGCACCACGGCCCAGGCGAGGAAGAAGCCGATCAGCGCACCGCCGAGAGCGGAGGCGACGGAAACACGGATACTGATCCAGTAAGCGCTCAGGATCGACGGCGTAAAAAGGTCGGCGATGTTCTGGAACGTGAATTGTCCGTCGGGCGTAAAGAACGCGCCCACGACCAGGTAGAGCGTCGGTATGATCAGGAATAACAGCGAAAATATAATGAAAGGCGCAATGCCCAGCCAGTCGATCACTTTATCTTTGTTGATCAAGGGCATGGCGCTGACCATTGGCGTTGAAACTGTGCTCATGGAAAAGCTCTTCCTGGGGCCAAGGAACGAGAAAGGCCTCTCCGTCGATTAGAGACGGAGAGGCCGGGTCAGTCAATTACTTGACGTTGGCGCCAACGACGCTGTCCCACTGCTTGGTGATGACGGCAGCGCCAGCGTTCTGTTCTTCAACAGACGGGAATACAGCCTTTGCATAGCCTTCGGCCGGCGGCAGCTTGTCGAGCAGCTCCTTCGGAACCTTGCCCTTCTGGGCGAGGTCGTTGAAGCGAATCGGGTGGCAGTAGCCCTTCAACCAGGCGATCTGACCTTCGTCCGAGTACAGGTACTCCATCCAGAGCTTGGCAGCGTTCGGATGCGGAGCGAAAGCGGAGATTGCCTGGACGTAAACGCCGGCGACAACGCCCGTCTGCGGAACGACGACTTCAACCGGCGGGTTGCCGTTGAGGCTGTCGCGCCATGCGAGGCCGTTGTAGTCCCAGCCGATGACGATCGGGGTGGAGCCCTGAGCAAGCGAAGCGGACTTGCCGATAACCGGAACGAGGTTGCCGGCCTTGTTGAGGTCGCCAAAGAACTTCAGACCAGCTTCACCAGCCTTGGCGGCCTCCTTTTCGCCAGCTGCGAGGCCAGCGGCATAAACAGCCTGATAAGCCTGGTTGGAAACGCGCGGGTCGCCAGCGAGCGAAACGGTGTTTGCGTATTCCGGCTTCTTCAGGTCGGCCCAGTCCTTCGGGACGTTCTTGACGATGTCCGTGTTCACGACAAAAGTCAGAGCGCCGTAGTAATCGCCGTACCAGTAGCCTTCAGCGTCCTTTGCAGAGTCCGGAATGGAATCCCAGGTGGAAACCTTATAGGGCTGGAGCAAGCCATCCTTCTTGGCGGACGGGCCGAAGGAAAGGCCAACGTCGACGACGTCAGGAGCCTGCGGGCCGGTGTTGCCCTTGTTTGCCTTAATGGCTTCGATTTCGTCGCCCGAACCGGCATCCGGGTTCAGTTCGTTGACTTCGATACCGTACTTTGCCTTGAAAGCGGAGATCAGGTCGCCGTAACCGCACCAGCTGTGCGGCAGAGCGATTGTCGTCAGCGTGCCTTCCTTCTTGGCGGCTGCGATAAGATCGGCGCTCGGCTCAGCGGCTGCGATCGCAGTCGAAGCAACGATCATCGCAGTAGAAAGCGAGAGCAGTCGAGAAATGTTAGAGATCACTGTTGTTCTCCTTCGGGTTTTCAGTGTCCGATGTGCTGTTACTGGCGTTAGATGAAGCTTGTATGACAGTTGGATGACGCTAATTTTGCCATGAATAGCGGGCGTTAGCTGCAGATGTTTCGTTTGCGACAGGCTATTCTGTTTCCGCGTGATCCGTCGTTGTTTTTGCCCTTATTTTTACTGGTCCCTCCTAGCCGGGTTTGCGGAAAAGCCGCGTCTGTTCGAACAGCCCTTCCAGCGTTTTCATGCGCTCCTTCGTCTCGTCCCAGGTCGAGTTCTGCACGGCTTCGATCAGTGCTTCGACGATGAAGAGCGTGACGACGGAGGAGTCCCATGCTGACGGCGCCTCGATCTGCACGCGAAAGGCGTGACGGGCGAGCTTGGCGGCGGGCGAGCCCCATTGGTCGGTGAAGACGATGATTTCGGCTCCGCGCTTGCGGGCTGCAGTGGCAAGGCTCGCCATTTCCTGCTCGTATCGGCGGATATCGAAGATGATCAGCAGGTCGCCCGGATTCATATTGAGAACATATTGCGGCCAACTCGACGAATTGGACGAGAGTAACGCGGTGTTCGGACGAATGACCTGCATATGGGTAAAGAAGTATTCAGCGAGCGCGCCGGTGATGCGCCCACCGACGAAATAAAGCGTGCGCTTGCGGTCGGAGAGCAGGGCCGCGACATTATCGAAGGTAGCGGTATCGAGATCTGTCAGCGTCTGGCGCAGATTGCCCATGATGGCATCGGCGAAGCGGTTCAATATATGCGTGCCCGGCGCATTCTGGGCCCAGCGGTCATGTTTGGCGATCGGGTTGGAGATCGTCGCCTCGACTTCCTGATGCAGATGCTGCTGGAAATCCGGATAGCCCTTGTAGCCGAGCTTCTGGACCATGCGCACGACTGTCGGCGTGGAGACGCCGGCATTCTCGGCGATGGTGGTGATGCTGCCGAGACCGGAGACGGGATAGTTATCGAGCAGGCTTTCGGCCAACTGCCTTTCGGCGCGCGTGAGCACGCCTAAATGCGAATGAATGACATCCGAAACGGTCTTAGCCGCGACACTCACTTGATTTTGCTCCCCGGGATGGTCTGGCGCCACTTTCCCATCGAAAGTTAACAACGCTGTCACAATCCATGTCAATGACTGTCATGAAAAGAAATTTTCAGAGCGAGCTTGACACTGCGATGAAGCTGAAGAATTCTTTTCTTATAAAGGATTTATTAAGCGATGGGGGAAGCGCCTTTGGTGCTGGCTCAGGCCCAAATTCTCAGCGAGGCAGACGGCGATTGCGTCGCAATCGATCGCGTCGACGGCAAGAGCCCCGTGCTCCTTATCTGCGAGCACGCATCCCGCACGCTTCCCCGACATTTCGGTAATCTCGGCCTTTCCGAAGAAGCGCTTTCGAGCCATATTGCCTGGGATCCTGGCGCACTGGCCGTTGCCCGCAATATCTCGGCGGCTCTGGATGCGACGCTCATCTACCAGCGGTTCTCGCGGCTGATATATGACTGCAACCGGCCGCCAAACTCGCCGGGCGCAATGCCTGAGGTCAGCGAGATCTACTCGATTCCCGGCAACAAGGATTTGACGGAAGGCGAGCGCAATGCCCGCACGGAAGCGCTCTACCTGCCGTTCCATGATGAGGTGCGCCGCCTGATCCGCGAGCGGCAGGCGAGGGGGCAGGATAGCGTCATCGTGACGATCCACAGTTTCACGCCGGTCTATAATGGCTGGCAGCGGACCGTGGAGCTCGGCATCCTCCATGATGAGGACAGCCGTCTTGCCGACCGCATGCTGGGTTTTGCTGCCAACGCGCCGCTCTACCGTACCGAACGCAACGAACCCTATGGTCCTGCCGACGGCGTGACGCACACGCTGATCCTGCATGGCATTTCCAACGGGCTTCGCAATGTTATGATCGAGGTCCGCAACGACCTCATCGCAGACGATACCGGCCAAGGGGTCGTGGCCGACTATCTCACAAGGCTTCTCCAGCAAAGTCTGGATGGCTGAATAAAAAGACCCCGGGGAGCAGTTTAACTGCGAACAGTCCGCAAGGCGAAAAGCCGCGGGCACTATTGGCACAGGATCGACCGCAATCCCGCGGGCGATTGTCAACAGGGGGAAGTCATGTCGGACTATTCCGAAAGTGATAAGAAGCAGGATATGAGTATCCTGCATTCCATGGGCTATGCCCAGGAACTTGAACGGCGAATGAGCTCGTTCTCGAACTTTGCCGTTTCCTTCTCAATCATCTGCATCCTGTCGGGTGGGATCAACTCGCTCGCGCAAGCAACCGCAGGTGCAGGCGGTGCCGCGATCGGCATCGGCTGGCCGCTAGGTTGCTTCGTCTCGCTCGTCTTCGCGGTCGCGATGGCGCAGATCAGCTCCGCATATCCGACGGCCGGCGGCCTCTACCATTGGGGCTCGATCCTCGGCAACCGCTTCACCGGCTGGCTGACTGCCTGGTTCAACCTGCTCGGTCTCGTCACCGTTCTCGGCGCCATCAATGTCGGCACCTATTACTTCTTCATGGGTGCCTTCGGGACGAGCTATCTCGGCCTGACGGACACGACGACGGTGCGTATCATCTTCCTGGTGATCATCACCGGCGCGCAGGCGCTCGTGAACCACATGGGCATCGGCCTGACTGCCAAGCTCACGGACTGTTCGGGCTATCTGATCTTCGCAACCTCGATCGCGCTCGCGGCCGTATGTCTGCTGTCAGCTCCGTCCTATGAGTTCGGACGGCTCTTCACCTTCGCCAATTATTCCGGCGAAGCCGGCGGCAACGTCTGGCCGTCGACATCGGGCATTTGGGTATTTCTGCTCGGTCTGCTGCTGCCGATCTACACGATAACGGGCTATGACGCTTCCGCCCATACATCGGAAGAAACGGTCAAGGCAGCGCATTCCGTACCGCGCGGCATGGTCTCCTCCGTGCTCTGGTCGGCGCTCTTCGGCTACATTATGCTGTGCGCTTTCGTGCTCATGCTGCCGAACATGGACGATGCGGCAAAGCAGGGCTGGAACGTATTCTTCTGGGCGATGGATACGCAGGTCAATTCGGTCGTGAAGGATATCCTTTACCTCGCGATCCTCGTCAGCCAGTGGTTATGCGGGCTTGCGACCGTCACCTCGGTCTCGCGCATGATCTTTGCCTTCTCGCGCGATGGTGGCCTGCCGGCTTCCAAGGCGCTGTCGAAGGTCAGCCCTAAGCATCGCACGCCGGTTGCGGCTATCTGGACGGGTTCGATCCTTTCGGTGCTCTTCGTCTGGGGTTCTTCGCTCGTTTCTATCGGCGAGACGCCGGTTTACACGATCGTCGTATCGTGCACGGTCATCTTCCTGTTCTTCTCCTTCGCGATCCCGATCACGCTCGGCCTCTTAGCCTGGGGGACATCGAAGTGGGACAAGATGGGTCCGTGGAATCTTGGCGAGGGCACGTTCAAGCTCTTCGCGGTTCTCTCGATCCTTGCAATGATCCTGATCTTCGTCCTCGGTATCCAGCCGCCGAACGACTGGGCGCTTTACATCACCGTCGGTTTCCTGGTGCTGACGGGCATCGTCTGGTTCGGCTTCGAAAGCCGCCGCTTCAAGGGGCCGCCGATTGGCGACGAAGTGGCAAGGCGCCAGGCCGAAATCGCAGCGGCTGAAAGGGCTGTCGGCGAACGCTGAACATCGAGGCTTCCCTCTCAATGGCGGGGCCGCACCATGCGGCCCCCTCACGGTTCAATGAAAGGGTATGGTCGGGTCGGTCCCGGTGGTCGCATGTCGTTTCGTTGTCCCGATTTCCCGGTTTCACTTTCAGGCGGATAAATCATGAGCAGCTACACTCTCGACGATCTCAGACAGGACGTTGCCGACGGGCGCATCGATACGGTGCTAGCCTGCCAGGTGGACATGCAGGGGCGCCTGATGGGCAAACGTTTCCAGGCTGAATATTTCCTCGAAAGCGCCTGGAAGGAGACGCACAGCTGCAACTATCTGCAGGCGACGGACATGGAGATGGAAACCGTCTCCGGCTACAAGGCGACGAGTTGGGAGAAGGGGTACGGCGACTATACGATGAAGCCGGATCTTTCGACGCTCCGGCTCATTCCTTGGCTCGAAGGCACCGCGCTCGTGCTCTGCGACGTGCTCGATCATCATACGCATGAGGAAGTGGCCCATTCGCCGCGCGCGATCCTGAAAAAGCAGGTGAAGCGGCTGGAGGCGATGGGCATGAAAGCCTACATGGCTTCGGAGCTCGAATTCTTCCTCTTCGACCAGAGCTATGATGCCGCGCAGGCTTCCGGCTATCGCAATCTCAAGCTCGCGAGCGCCTATAATGAAGATTACCACATCTTCCAGACGACCAAGGAAGAAGAGGTGATGCGGGCAATTCGCAAGGGTCTGCAGGGTGCGGGCATTCCGGTCGAAAACTCCAAGGGCGAGGCATCCGCTGGTCAGGAAGAAATCAACGTGCGCTACGCCGATGCGTTGACGATGGCGGACCGCCACGCGATCATCAAGAACGGCTGCAAGGAAATTGCGTGGTCGAAGGGCAAGGCGATCACTTTCCTTGCCAAGTGGCATTACAATGCTGCCGGCAGCTCCTCGCATATCCATCAATCGCTCTGGAGCCTGGAAGAAAAGCCGCTCTTCTTCGATCATACCGGCCATTACGGCATGTCTCCGCTGATGCAAAATTATATTGCCGGGCTGCTCAGCCATGCGAGCGAGATCACCTATTTCCTGGCGCCCTACATCAATTCCTACAAGCGGTTTATGGCCGGCACCTTTGCGCCGACCAAGGCCATCTGGAGCAAGGACAACCGTACGGCGGGTTATCGCCTCTGCGGTGAGGAGACCAAGGCGATCCGCATCGAATGCCGTGTCGGCGGCTCCGATCTCAATCCGTATCTTGCCTTCGCAGCACTGATCGCTGCCGGCATCGACGGCATTGAGAAGAAGCTGGAACTGGAAGCGCCTTATGTGGGCGACGCCTATTTCGGCAAGGATATTCGCGAAATTCCGCGCACGCTGCGCGCTGCAACGAAGGCAATGACGGAATCGGAGATGCTGCGCGCGGCCTTCGGCGACGAGGTGATCGACCACTATACACGCGCCGCCGAATGGGAGCAGGAAGAATACGACCGCCGCGTGACGGATTGGGAAGTGGCGCGCGGCTTCGAGAGAGCTTAAGAACATATCCGAAGCGGAAGGCCGGCGACTGGTTCTCCTACGGAGGGCGAGTCGCGGCGTCTTTCCCTGCGGCTCAGAAGAAAACAGGATTCAGATCATGACAATGATCCAATGCATTTCGCCGGTTGACGGCTCGGTTTATGCGGAGCGTCCGGCGCTTTCGCTCGAAGCGGCCAAGGAAGCCGTGGCGCGTGCACGCAAGGCGCAGAAACCCTGGGCCAGGCGCCCGCTCGAAGATCGTGTTCAACTGGTGCTGAAGGGTGTCGCCCGTCTCAATGAGATGTCCGATGTCGTCGTGCCCGAGCTTGCCTGGCAGATGGGCCGGCCGATCAAGTATGGCGGCGAATATCGCGGCTTCAACGAGCGCTCCAACTATGTTGCCTCGATCGCCGCGGATGCGCTGGCGCCGCTCGTCGTCGAGGAGAGCGACAAGTTCGAACGCCGCATCGAGCGCGAAGCGCATGGCGTCGTCTTCGTCGTGGCGCCTTGGAACTATCCCTATATGACGGCGATCAATACGATTGCTCCCGCCTTGATGGCCGGTAACACCGTCGTGCTCAAGCATGCATCGCAGACGCTGCTCGTCGGCGAGCGGCTGGTGCAGGCCTTCGTCGAGGCGGGTGTGCCCGAGGATGTGTTCCAGAACGTCTTCCTCGATCATGAGACGACCTCGGCGCTGATCGCCGCCGGCAGTTTCAACTTCATCAATTTCACCGGTTCGGTCGAAGGCGGCCGCTCGATGGAGCGCGCTGCTGCCGGCACCTTCACCGGGCTCGGCCTCGAGCTCGGCGGCAAGGACCCCGGCTATGTGATGGACGATGCCGATCTCGATGCTGCCGTCGATACGCTGATGGATGGCGCGACCTATAATTCCGGCCAGTGCTGCTGCGGCATCGAGCGCATCTATGTGCATGAATCGCTCTACGACGCCTTCGTCGAAAAGTCGGTGGCCTGGGTTTCGAACTACAAGCTCGGCAATCCGCTTGATCCGGAAACATCGCTCGGGCCGATGGCACACAAGCGTTTCGCCAAGGTGGTGCGCGAGCAGGTCGCCGATGCAGTTGCCAAGGGCGCCAAGGCGCTCGTCGATCCGAAGCTTTTTCCGGCCGATGACGGCGGCGCCTATCTCGCCCCGCAGATCCTCGTCAATGTCGATCATTCCATGGCTTTCATGCGCGAAGAAACCTTCGGCCCGGCCGTCGGTATCATGAAGGTCAAGAACGACGATGAAGCGCTGGCGCTGATGAACGACAGCCAGTACGGACTCACCGCCTCGCTCTGGACCAAGGATGCGGAGCGGGCAGGGCGGCTCGGCCGCGAAATCGAAACCGGCACCGTCTTCATGAATCGCGCCGATTATCTCGATCCAGCCCTGTGCTGGACCGGCGTCAAGGAAACCGGCCGCGGCGGCTCGCTGTCGATCATCGGCTTCCACAATCTGACGCGCCCGAAATCCTACCATCTCAAGAAGGTTACAGCATGAGCAGCGCCAACATCACCGCCAACTGGAGCTATCCGACATCGGTCAAGCTCGGCCGGGGCCGCATCAAGGAACTGGCCGACGCCTGCAAGAGCCTCGGCATGAAAAAGCCGCTGCTCGTCACCGACCGCGGCCTCGCCGCGATGGCTATCACCAAGAATGCGTTCGACATTCTCGAAGACGCCGGCCTCGGTCGGGCGATCTTTGCCGATGTCGATCCGAACCCGAACGAGAAGAACCTCGAAGCGGGCATTAAGGCCTTCCGCGATGGCGGCCATGACGGCGTGGTCGCCTTCGGCGGTGGCTCGGGCCTCGACCTCGGTAAATGCGTTGCCTTCATGGTCGGTCAGACGCGACCGGTGTGGGATTTCGAGGATATCGGCGACTGGTGGACACGGGCGAGCATTGAAGGCATCGCGCCGATCGTTGCCGTGCCGACGACGGCCGGCACGGGCTCGGAAGTCGGTCGCGCCAGCGTCATCACCAATTCCGTGACGCACGTGAAGAAGATCATTTTCCATCCGAAGTTCCTGCCGGGTGTCGTCATCGCCGATCCGGAGCTGACGGTCGGCATGCCGAAGATCATCACTGCCGGCACCGGCATGGATGCCTTTGCCCATTGCCTGGAAGCCTATTCCTCGCCCTTCTATCATCCGATGTCGGCCGGCATCGCGCTGGAGGGCATGCGTCTCGTCAAGGAATTCCTGCCCCGCGCTTACCGTGAAGGCACGGACCTGGAAGCCCGCGCCAACATGATGTCGGCAGCCGCCATGGGCGCTGTCGCCTTCCAGAAGGGCCTCGGCGCCATCCATGCGCTCTCGCACCCGATCGGCGCCGTCTACAACACGCATCATGGCATGACCAATGCCGTCGTCATGCCGGCTGTCCTGCGCTTCAACCGCTCGGCCATCGAAGAGAAGATCGCCCGTGCGGCTGCCTATCTCGGAATTTCTGGCGGTTTTGACGGTTTCTACGATTACGTCCTGAAGCTGCGTTCCGAACTCAACGTCCCCGACAATCTGACGGCGATGGGAATCACCCCGGATCGGATCGACGAACTGGCGGCGATGGCGATTGAAGACCCGAGCGCCGGCGGTAACCCGGTGGCAATGACGCTCGAAAATACCAAGGCCCTGTTTAAGGATTGCTTCTGATCAGATAAAGGCGGACCTATCAATTTGCCCGGAAAACTCTGGTTTTCCGGGCTTTCTTTTTGGCTTTGGATTTTCGGGCATCCTTATTTCTGATGATGCGAAAAATGCAGGCCGCATTTTGAGCAGGTGCGTTTAACAATTTGTTAACCACGATTGGAAAGGATGGGTTAACCGCACAATGCTCCGACGGTGCGATTAACACGAGCGATGCCGGCTCGCGCGCCATTCTCCTTCGAGGATCCAGATATGCCAGTCATCACATTCGCAAATACCAAGGGCGGCGCCGGCAAGACCACAGCCGTATTGCTGCTTGCTACCGAGCTTGCCCGTCAGGGCTATCGGGTCACCATCCTCGACGCCGATCCGCAGCACTGGATCTCGCGCTGGCACGAAATCTCCGGTCATGTGGAAAATATCAGCGTCATCGATTTCGTAACGACGGCCTCACTACCGCAGCACATTAGCGAAAACAGGCAAAATACCGATTACTTCATCATCGATCTGCCGGGCGCGCGTAATCCGCTGCTGGCAACGGCCGTCGGACTCTCCGATCATGTGCTGATTCCGATCCAGGGCTGTGCCATGGATGCCCGCGGCGGTGCTCAGGTTCTCGAACTCCTGCAGTATCTGGAAGAGAAAGCCGGCATCAAGATCGGCCATTCGGTCGTCCTGACGCGTGTCAATTCCATGGTCACCACGCGCGCGCTGCAGATCGTCAAGGCGTTGCTCAACGAGCGCCACGTGCCGGTTCTCGATACGGCTATTATCGAACGGTCGGCCTTCCGCGACATTTTCGATTGCGGCGGCACGCTGCATACGATGGATCCGATGCGCGTCAGCAACCTGGACAAGGCCCGTGAAAATGCCCTCCGTTTCGCAGAGGAAATCATGCTCAAGGTCCCGGGCCGGCTTCCGGTCGCCGTTCGGCTGGCAAACGCGATACGGAGCGCTGCCTGATCGCAACATCTTAATGAAGAAATTGATGCCTCGGCTTGCGCCGGGGCATTTTTCTATGAAGCCAGCGCTGAGAAGCAGGTGAACAACCCGGCGGAGGCGCCGAGCCAATAGACATCCTCAATCGACGAATTCGACCGTCACGCCCGGCTTGACCATCTTCGCAAGTTCCGTCGCGTCCCAGTTCGTCAGGCGGATGCAGCCGTGGCTCTGCGTGCGACCGATCCTCGACGGGTCGGGCGTGCCGTGGATGCCGTAGGTGGGTTTTGAAAGAGCCATCCAGACGGTGCCAACCGGGCCGTTCGGGCCGGGCGGAATGTCAAGGATCTTGTCGTTGGCGCCCTGCTGGAAATTGATCTTCGGATTATAGGTGTAGCCCGGATTGAAGGCGACGCGCTCGACCGTCACCGTGCCCGACGGCGAAGGCGTGTCGGTGGAGCCGATCGAGGCGGGGTAGGCGGCGACGAGGTTGCCGGCATCGTCATAAGCGAAAACCTGCTTGCGGGCCTTGTCCGCGAGGATTTTCGCGACGGTGCCGGTCTTGTTCTGGCCGGGATTGACGACCTTGATCACGGTACCCGGAATGGTGAAATCTGCGCCGGGGTTCATTTCCTTCAGGAAATTCTCATCCATGTGGAAACGTTCGGCTAAGGCTTCGGTCACCGATGTATAGGCGAGGGAGGGCAGCAGCGCCTTCTGCGAGTAGTCTTCCGGGATCTGCGCGACATAGGGGCCGGCCGCATCCGCATCCGTAATCGTATAATTGACGACCGGCAGCCCGCCATTCATGCGCAGTTCTTCAAGGATCGCGTCCGTATTGTTCGGGTCGAGCTTGGTACCGGTCATCTGCTCGTAGGCGTAGATCGCCTTGGTGACGTTGGAGCCCATATGGCCGTCGATGACGCCGGGCGAAACGCCTGCGCGATCCAGAAACACCTGAAGGGCCACGATCTCCGGCTTGGATTTGTCCTTGAGCGTGATGACGGGTTCCTGCGGTGCCGGGCGGGGCTCGTCGGCCGGCGGAAACTGTTGGTCGGGCTCGACCGCTGCGTAATCATCCTGAACCTGCGGATCGCCTGGATAGGGCTGATCCTCGAGCGGCTGGCGCTCGATAGCAATGTCACGCGGGATGGCGCCCGTTACCGGGCCGCGCTCGGAATAGCGCGTATCGCCATAGGGGTTCTGGTCGCGGGAATAGGGATCGTTGTAGGCGTCGTTATAGACTTCGCGGTTCGTACGCGGCGAATAGTAGCCACGGGCGCGCATTTCGGTCGCGACGACGTTTCCGTAACGATCGATCAGCACGCGGTTGCCGCTATAGTCACGGGCATAGACGAAGCCGCGGCCCGGCGGGACATAATCAAGGATTTCGCCGCTCGGGGTCACCAGCACGATATCGCTTCTGTTGCGGCCATATTGCTGCGCATCGGCCTGCTGCGGTGTGAAGGCAGCGAGCGCCAAAAGCATGGCCGAAAGGGAAAAGGCCGATTTCATAAAGCGATTCACGACTCACACCTCGATCAGTGGCTCGGCAGACACACACCTGCTAATTTTGACGCTAGTGTGGAATTTCTTAAGCCATGCTGAACAAAAGATAAAAACGCTGGCATTTTGCCTTTAGTCGTAAACGCTTGCGCCAAGGTGACGTTCCCGTGAAGTCGCGGGTTGCGGTCGTACATGCCGCCATTCCTGTCCTCTGATTGACGAGGGTGGCGAGGCGTCCTAACCCTACGGCAACCGAGATTCCGGGGGAGGATAATCCGATGATTGAATTTGCCGCCACGCGCGGGCCGCGCCTGATGCTGGACGAAACATCGGTGCTGGATATAGGCGGCTGCATCGTCGAGGGCGTCGATATCGCGCCCAAGCGCGCCATTCCTGACGATGGCGATCCGCGAATCGATCATTCGCTGGAGGGCTTTCTCTTTACCTGCGGCCCGGATCATATCCGCCATCGTCAGCCAATTCCCGGCACGGACGGCAAGATCTATCCGCTGCACGGTTCGGCCTCCGGCCATGCGGCCAAGATCCTCTGGACGACCTTCGAGAACGGCAACGCCGAATGCCGCGCCGATATCGATATCACCACCGTCGAAGGTCTGCCGCAGCGTATCGAGCGGCTTTGGCGGATCGAAGGGGCCACCGGTGAAGTTTCGCTGGACGATCGCATCGTCAATACGAGCAACAAGACCGTGCCGATCTTCCTGATGTACCATATGAATACCGGCGGCAGATGGCTGGACGCGGGAACGCGGCTTGAAGGCCGGATGCTGGAAGGCGGCGGTTTTCCCTGGACTTTCGGCGAGGAGCCGGGCGGCATTTTCTGCGTCGAGTCTCCTGCTACTGAGGATGGTTTTGCAGAGGTCCGGCTCGGGCCGGTGGCAGCCATCAATGGCAAGACGCTGAGGGTGCGCTTCCGCGCCAATACACTGCCGTATCTGCAGATCTGGCGAAACCAGAAGGCGCCGGCCCACATCATCGGCATCGAGCCCGTATCGCACCGCTGGGTATTGCGCGATGAATTGGAAGCGGCCGGCGAATTCAACTGGCTGAAGCCGGGTGAAAGCCGCAGCTACGGCCTGCGTTTCGCGTTCGTTTAAGCTTTGCCTGGTCTATTCCGGAGCGATCGGGCGAAGACGTGTTGACGCTAGTCAGGGCGCGTCGTAGACCTTCAGCCCACCATTTTCGAGGAGATTGAGACGATGGATATCCGCCAGATCGACGATGAATACTCCGTTTCCGGCCAGATCACGGTTGACGAGCTCGACCAGATCAAGGCACTCGGCTTCAAGTCCATCGTCTGCCATCGTCCGGATGGCGAAAGCCCGGACCAGACGCCCTTTGCCGTGATCGAAGCTCGTGCCAAGGAGCTTGGCCTCCAGATCAGCCATGTGCCTGTCGGCCCTATGGGCGTGACCGAAGAAGCCGTGCAGGGCATGGTCGACGCGCTCGATGAATTCGATCGCCCGATGCTCGGCTATTGCCGCTCCGGCGCACGGTCGACGGCGATCTATCAGAAGACGCACCACATCCGCGCCTGATCCGGCTTGGCCCGGACATAATCAAACGTCGGCCGCGGTGGGAAGAAAACGGAATCACCTCCGCCGCTTCAGCTTTTCTGTTCAAGCATCGGATTACCCGAAAACCGCTCCATAATTTCGGTCCGATGCTCTCAAGCGGCGTCTTTCATTTGATCAACAGGAGAACATGATGAGCATCAAGCGTATCGACATAGGCGCCCGCATGAGCGGTGCCGTTATTCACGGCAACACCGTCTATCTCGCAGGTCAGGTCGGTGAAGGCGAAAGTGTTACCGATCAGTGCAAGTCGGCACTCGGCGAAGTTGACCGTCTGTTGGCTGCTGTCGGCAGCAACAAGTCGAAGATCTTGCAGACGATCATCTATCTCTCCGACATCGCTTACTTCGCAGAGATGAACGCCGTCTGGGAAGGCTGGATTGATCCGGCAAACCCGCCGGCCCGTGCCACGAGCGAAGCCAAGCTCGCCGCGCCGAAGTACAAGGTTGAGTTCATCGTTACGGCTGCTCTCGACTAACAGCACCCTGTAGCGAAAAATCGAAGCCGGTGAGTGGTGAATTGGACTAGTTC
The DNA here is from genome assembly GCF_014194105.1 of Rhizobium sp. BK529. Taxonomy (NCBI): domain Bacteria; kingdom Pseudomonadati; phylum Pseudomonadota; class Alphaproteobacteria; order Hyphomicrobiales; family Rhizobiaceae; genus Rhizobium; species Rhizobium sp. BK529. Next base: position 558,098 of record NZ_JACIAU010000001.1, read on the forward strand.
ACGTACTCACCGGCTTTTTGTTTGTGCGATTTCCGAGAGCGTCCGGGTCGGTGTGATCGCTTCCGGATCGAGCTTGATTTCGATGATCGCCGGCTTGCCGCTGTCGCGCGCCCGTTCGAAGGCGGATGGGAATTCCTCGGTCTTTTGCACCGTCTCGCCGTGGCCGCCATAGGCGCGTGCAAGGGCAGCAAAATCCGGATTGGTGAGGTCGGTTGCGCTGACGCGGCCAGGATATTCACGCTCCTGATGCATGCGTATCGTGCCGTAGATGCCGTTATTGACGACAATGGTAATGATCGGCAGGGTGTAGCGCACGGCAGTGGCAAACTCCTGCCCATGCATCATGAAGCAGCCGTCGCCGGCAAAGCAGATGACCTCCCTGTCGGGAAAGAGCCGCTTGGCGGCGACTGCGGCCGGCAGGCCATAGCCCATGGAGCCTGAGGTTGGGGCCGCCTGTGTATTGAAGCGGCGGAAGCGGTGGAAGCGGTGCACCCAGGTGGCATAATTCCCGGCGCCATTGGTGAAGATCGTGTCCGGCTTGGTGTTGGCCTCCAGCCATTCCATGATCGGTCCCATCAGCACCGCGCCCGGTCCTGTGGCCGGCGGCTTCGACCAGGCGAGATAGGCCTGGTGCATGCGCTCGGTACGTTCGGCACAGCGCGGTTCGGCCGGCGCTTCGAGATCGGCGAGTGCCCTGACGAAATCGGCGGGGCTGGCGCAGATGGCGAGGTCAGGACGATAAACGCGACCGAGTTCGGACGGATCCGGATGGATATGGACGAGGGACTGTGCCGGGTAGGGGATGTCGAGCAGCGTATAGCCCGAGGAGGGCATTTCCGACATGCGGCTGCCGAGCAGGATCAGCAGGTCGGCTTCCTTGATCTCTTTCGCCAGCGCCGGATTGATGCTGATGCCGACGTCGCCGGCGTAACAGGGATGCAAGTGATCGAATAGCATCTGGCGGCGGAAGGAGCAGCCGACAGGCAGGCTGAAACGTTCTGCGAAGGTCTGGAAATCGGCGACCGCATCAGCATCCCAGCGGGTGCCACCGAGGATGAGCATTGGCCGCTCGGCCTTCAGAAGGCGCAGGTAGAGATCGTCGATCTGGCTGCGGCCAGGATGGGCCTCGACTTGGGTGTAACGTTTCGCCTTGGGGGCTTCGACCTCGTCGCGCAGCATGTCTTCGGGTGATGTCAGCACGACTGGGCCGGGGCGGCCGGATGTGGCAATCGCAAAGGCGCGGGTCACAAATTCCGGAATGCGGGCGGCGTCATCAATTTCGCCGACCCATTTGGCGAATTCGGTGAAGGCGCGGCGGAACTCGACTTCCTGGAAGGCTTCGCGCTCGCGTGCCTCGCGCTGCACCTGGCCGATGAAGAGGATCATCGGGATCGAATCCTGCCTGGCAATGTGCAGGCCGGCGGAGGCGTTGGTGGCGCCGGGGCCGCGGGTGACCATACAGATCCCGGGTTCGCCGGTCAGCCGGCCCCAGCAATCGGCGATCATGGCAGCACCACCTTCCTGACGACAGACGATTACATCGATATCGCTGTCATGCAGGGCGTCGAGCACCGCGAGAAAGCTCTCTCCCGGTACGCAGGAAAGACGCTTGACTCCGTTCGCCTTGAGCGCCTCGACGATCAATTGTCCTCCCGTCCTCTTCATAGCCCCATCCCTTTCATGGCGATGTCTTCCTCTCCCATTGCTCAAGTTCGGCCAGAACTTCGGCATTGTGTTCGCCGAGGCGCGGGCTCGGCCGTTCGTAGCGCAGCGGCGTCTTGGACAGCATGACCGGGGTGCGCACACCGGGGATCATCGTGCCGGCTGCATCCGGAAGATCGACGCGCAAGCCGCGTGCGACGATTTGCGGATCGGCAAACATTTCCTCGATCGTATTGATGGCGCCTGCCGGCACGGCATTGTCCTCGCAGGCCTTCAAGAGATCGGCCTTCTGCCATTTCAGCGTTTCGGTCGAGACGAGACGGCGCACTGCATCTCTGTTGGCGACGCGGGCCTTGTTGGTCGCAAAGTTCTCGTCATCACCGATGACGAGGCCGAGGATCGCGCAGAGGCGGCGGAATTGGCCGTCATTGCCGATGGCAAGGATGAGATAACCGTCAGCCGTCGGCACGACCTCATAGGGAGAGATATTCGGATGGGCATTGCCGAGTCGAACGGGCGCGCGGCCGGAAACGAGGTAATTCATGTTCTGGTTGGCGAGTACGGCAGATTGCACATCGAGCAGCGCCATGTCGATCAACTGACCTTCGCCGGTCTTCAGTGCGTGGATGAGGGCGGCTTCGATGGCCGATACAGCGTAGATGCCGGTGAAGATATCGGCAATCGCCACGCCTGCCTTCATCGGCTGGCCATTCGGCTCGCCTGTGATCGACATGAAACCCGACATGCCTTGGACGATATAATCGTAACCGGCAAGGTTCGCGTAAGGGCCGGTCTGGCCGAAGCCGGTAATGGAGCAATAGACGAGGCGCGGATTGACGGCCCTCAGGCTCTCATAATCGAGCCCATATTTCACGAGGCCTCCGAGCTTGAAGTTCTCGATCAGCACATCGGCTGTGGCGGCAAGGCGACGCACCAGCGACTGGCCTTCATCGCTTTTCAGGTCTGCGGTGATTGAGCGCTTCCCGCGATTGGCGGAGTGGTAATAGGCGGCCGAGAGGTTTTCTCCGTCAGCGCCTTCCACGAACGGTGGTCCCCAGTGCCTCGTGTCGTCGCCACCATCAGGATTTTCCACCTTGATGACATCGGCGCCGAGATCGGCCAGCATCTGCCCCGCCCAGGGGCCGGCTAGGACGCGCGCAAGCTCGATGACCCTGATGCCCGCAAGCGGCGGCTTCTTCTGCAGGTCTTGCGTCATATTCCTCCCAAGTCCCTCCCAAACTCCTCCTGCGGGCGGCGGATTTTCAGGGTGCCCGCGTTACTTCAGATGTATCGGATACAGGTTTGGAAGCAAAGCGTTGCTCGCGCCAGATGATGTAGAGGCCGGACGCGATGACGATGAGGATGCCAAGCCATTTCAGCGCATCCGGAAAGTCGCTGAAGACCAGCCAGGCGAAGACCGTGGCCGAGACGATTTCCAGATATTGCAGTGGAGCAAGCGTCGAGGCCGGGGCGGCGCGATAGGCGTAGGCCGCGAGAATGCCGGTGATTGCGGCGGCAATACCGGTGCCGAGCAGATAACCGAAGGCGGAGAGATCGGGCATGGCCGTACCGATAATGTCGGAGCCGCTGCCATAGCCGACGTACAGGATGACCGCGCAGAAGAAGATACCCCAGAGGCCGGTTTGGAACTGCATGGCCCAGGGATCTTCCCGATGCGATAGCACGCGTGTCATCAGCGCGAAGACGGCGATGCAGAAGGCGCTGACGACGGGCAAAAGAGCGACGTAGCCGACCTGTTCGAAGCTCGGCTGAATGATTAGCATGGCGCCTAGGAAGCCGACGGCACAGGCGGCGTAGCGGCGCCAGCCGATCGTTTCCTTCAGGAAGATGCTGCCGAGGATCGTCAGGATGATCGGCTCGACGAAGAAGATGGCGATAGCATCGGCAACGGCCATGACCTTCAGCGTGGTGACGAAGCAGATCATCGAGATGGTAACCATCGCGCCACGGACGGCGTGATACCAGCTCTGCTTGAGCGAAAACTGGATCTTTGCGCCGCGCAGGAAGATGAAAGGCAGCATGGTGAGCGCCTGGATCACGAAGCGGAAGCCGGCCACTTCGGTGGAGGAGATTGTTGCCGTCGCAAGCTTCGAGAAGATGTCGATCAGCGGCGAGATCAGCACCGAGAGCAGCATGAAGAGCAGGCCGAACGTCACCTCGGCAGCAGCGGGATGGCGTGTGGAACTCATGCTCGTCATCTCAGGTCCTTTCGCTAGGGACCGTGCGGAGGGCCTCGTCGCACCAGCCGGCGAAATCCGAGATTGCCGATTGCGCGCCGATCTCGTTCAGGGTTTCGTGCCGCATGTCCTGATATATCTCCGTGCTGATACGAGAGAAGCCCCGGCTTTTCAAATGCTTTGACAGCCAGAGAATGGCTTTTCCCTTAGATGTTGCCGGATCCTTGCCGCCGCCGACCAGGTGGATCGGCAGCTCTTTCGGCAGCTTTTCAAGCTGTTCCTTCTCGATGCCGCGGAAGGTGAGGGCAAAGACGTCGAGCCAGAGCGACACGGACGCATCAAAGCCGCAGAGCGGATCGGCAATATAGGCATCGACCTCGGCTGGATTGCACGACAGCCAATCGAATTCCGTGCGGTGATCGGAAATGGATTTGCCCCAGGCGGAAAATGTCAGCCTTGGCAGCATGTCGCTCGGCACATCCGAGCCCTTCAGCATGCGCTCTCCAAGCAGGATCGCCTGTGCGAGGCGACCGGAAAGACCAACCGCGAAATTCGAATTCCAGACGGCAAGCGCTGCGAAGCGGCCGGGAAGATCGGCCGCGGCATTCAGCGCGATCAGGCCGCCCATGGAATGGCCAAGGAGGATGACCGGAAGGCCGGGATGGCGGGACGTGACAAAGTCGTGTACCGCGGCGATATCGCTGACGACGTGCTCGATGCCATCCCGTCTCGCGAAGCGGCCGAGTGGCGCGTCGGCTGCGGTCGTCTCGCCATGGCCGCGATGATCATGCGCATAGACGTGACAGCCTCTTGCGGCCATGGCTTCGGCAAAGCGCCAGTAGCGACGGGAATGTTCGGCAAGCCCGTGCGAAATCATCAGGATAGCCCGCGCTAGTCCCTCCGCGGGCTGATGATGACAGGCAAGCGAAGCCCCGGCGTTTTCAAGCCGCAACGTCTCGGAAAACATGCATTCCTCCTCCGCCCAAAAAGACCAGATATCCAGGCAAATGCAACATTGTGGTTTCGCTCATGCATGAAAGCGTGTTTTTACCTACGATTCAGGGTTGCGTATTCTTCGGCTTCATGCTTGTTTGTTCCTGTAATGTTCTTTGTCGGGGCTATCAATGGGCAAGTTATTTCTCTCGGTTTCCATCCTGTTTCTCTCGCTGTCGTCAATCGGTTCCGTTTCCGCGCAGGAAAGCGGGCGCACACGCTTCATCCTTGCTGCAAGCTGGCAGCCGGCATTCTGCCAGACCAACCAGAAGAAGGCCGAATGCGCCACCCAGAGCGGTGACCGCTATGATGCCACCAATTTTTCCCTCCACGGCCTCTGGCCGATGCGCCAGGACTATTGCGGCGTACCTGATGATCAGAAGGCTGCCGATAAGGACAGCGACTGGAAGAGCCTGCCGGCCGTGACGCTCTCGGCCGAGACGAAGGCTGCGCTCGACAAGGCGATGCCGGGTACGCAATCGGGGCTCGAGCGGCATGAATGGATTAAGCACGGCACGTGCACGAAGATGAGTGCCGACGACTATTTCGCCACCGCCGTTCACCTGATCGACGATCTTAATGCTTCGGCAGTGCGCGATCTATTTGCCGCCAATGTCGGCAAGGTGCTGAAGGCCGACGCGATAAAGGCGGCCTTCGACAAAAGCTTTGGCGCCGGCGCCAGCGAGCGTGTGAAGATGAGCTGCCGCCGCGTCGGCAACAAGCGCGTGATCAGCGAGTTGACGATCGGGCTTTCGCAGGATGCCGTTTCAGCCTCTGCGAACGAGGAGGGGCTGGGCGGCCTGATCCAGGGAGCGGGACAGACTTCCTTCGGCTGCGACGAAGGCCTGGTGGACGCTGCCGGTTTCTGACGGGAAACATGCCGAAATCCTGACGAAACAGGGTTTCGGCGTTGCCCGCGGGCGTGGTTTCGCCTACATAGCGGCCACGATTTGAAGTTTCCGCCCGGAGCACCCCAGTATGGCACGTCAGTTCATCTACCACATGTCCGGCCTCAACAAGGCCTATGGCAACAAGAAGATCCTCGAGAACATCCATCTTTCCTTCTATCCCGATGCCAAGATCGGTATTCTGGGTCCGAACGGTGCGGGTAAGTCCACCGTGCTGCGCATCATCGCCGGCCGGGACAAGGAATATACGGGTGAAGCCTGGCTCGCCGAAGGCGCGACGGTCGGCTACCTCGAGCAGGAACCGCAGCTCGATCCGAACAAGACTGTGTTCGAAAACGTCATGGAAGGCGTCGCCTCCAAGACGGCGATCGTGGATCGCTATAACGAGCTGATGATGAACTATTCCGACGAGACGGCGGAAGAGGGCGCAAAGCTTCAGGACATCATCGACAGCCAGAACCTGTGGGATCTGGAAAGCCAGGTCGAAATGGCCATGGAAGCCCTGCGCTGCCCTCCGCGCGATGCCGATGTCACGACGCTGTCGGGTGGTGAGCGTCGCCGTGTCGCGCTTTGCCGTCTGCTGCTGTCGCAGCCGGATCTGCTGCTGCTTGACGAACCGACCAACCATCTGGACGCCGAAACCATCGCCTGGCTCGAAAAGCACCTGCGCGACTATCCGGGCGCCGTGATGATGATCACCCACGACCGCTACTTCCTGGATAACGTCACCGGCTGGATCCTGGAGCTCGACCGCGGCCGCGGCATTCCTTACGAAGGAAACTACTCGGCTTATCTGCAGGCGAAGGCCAAGCGCATGCTGCAGGAAAACCGCGAAGAAGCATCACGCCAGAAGGCGATCAGCCGCGAACAGGAATGGATCGCTTCGAGCCCGAAGGCTCGTCAGGCCAAGTCTAAGGCGCGTATCAAGTCCTACGAGCAGCTGGTAGAAGCCGCCGAAAAGCAGCGTCCCGGCGACGCTCAGATCATCATCCCGGTCAGCGAGCGTCTCGGCCAGGTGGTCATCGAGATGGAAGGCATCACCAAGGGCTTCGAAGGTCGCACGCTGATCAACGATCTGTCGATCAAGCTGCCGCCGGGCGGCATCGTTGGCATCATCGGCCCGAACGGCGCTGGCAAGACGACGCTGTTCAAGATGATCACCGGCCAGGAAAAGCCGGACGCCGGCTCGATCCGCATCGGCGAGACCGTGCATCTCGGCTATGTCGACCAGAGCCGTGATGCGCTGGACGGCAGCAAGACGGTCTGGGAGGAAATCTCCGGTGGTGCCGAAGTGATCAAACTCGGCAAGTTCGACATGAACTCGCGTGCTTATTGCGGCGCCTTCAACTTCAAGGGCGGTGATCAGCAGCAGAAGGTCGCCAATCTCTCGGGCGGGCAGCGCAACCGCGTGCACCTTGCCAAGATGCTGAAGGCCGGCGGCAACGTCCTGCTGCTCGACGAACCGACCAACGACCTCGATACCGAGACGCTGGGTGCGCTTGAAAGCGCGCTGGAGAATTTCGCCGGCTGCGCCATTATCATCAGCCATGATCGCATGTTCCTCGACCGTCTGGCCACCCACATCCTCGCCTTTGAAGGTGAGGGGCATGTCGAGTGGTTCGAAGGCAATTTCGAAGATTATGAACAGGACAAGATCCGCCGACTCGGTCCTGACGCACTGAACCCGGGCAGTCAGGCTCACAAGCGCCTGACGCGCTGATCGGCTTTTCATGCTTTTCGCAAGCCCCGGCTCGTCCGGGGCTTTTTGCTGCCTGCTGTCGTTTTCACCACAGGCAAGTTCGCAAAGTGTTGAAATGCCGCTTGCTTCAGCTACCCAAATCACATAAAGATATCTTTATATCTTGATTGGGTAGAGTATGAGCGAACCCTTAAGGCTTGGACTGGATGCGCTGGTGGACGTCTTGAAGGCGGCCGGCGAACCGACGCGCCTGCGGCTGCTGGCGCTGCTGGCGGCGGGCGATCTCACCGTCACCGATCTTACGGAAATTCTCGGTCAATCCCAACCCCGCATCTCCCGGCACCTGAAGCTGCTCGGCGAAGCGGAACTGATCGACCGCTATCAGGAAGGCGCTTGGGCCTATTTCCGGCTGGCGCATGAAGGCAAGGCTGCCGCTGTCGTGCGGGTTTTGTTGAAGCATGTCTCGGAAAACGACCCCGTGGTCCAGCGTGACGGCGAGCGTCTTGCCGCCGTCAAACGCCAACGCGCCGAACGAGCTCAGGCCTATTTCAGCCGCAACGCGGCCGAATGGGACGAGCTTCGTCGCCTGCACGCAGCAGACGAAGAGGTGGATGCTGCCATCATCAGGCTGCTCGGCGCCAACCCGATCGATTCCCTGCTTGACCTGGGCACCGGTACCGGCCGCATGCTGGAGCTTCTCTCCGGCCGTTATCGCCGGGCGATCGGTGTGGATGCCAGCCGTGACATGCTGAGCGTCGCGCGCGCCAATCTCGATAAGGCCCATATCACCACGGCTTCGGTGCGCCATGCCGATATCCTGAACCTGCCTTTCGAGGGACAGGATTTCGATCTGGTGACGATCCATCAGGTGCTGCATTTCTTCGATCAGCCTGAAATCGCCATTGCGGAGGCAGCGCGCATGCTGCGGCCGGGCGGGCGTCTCGTCATCATCGACCTCGCGCCGCACAGCCTCGAATATCTTCGCGACGAACATGCCCATGTCCGTCTCGGCTTCTCGCACCAGGCCATGTCTGACTGGGTGCGCAAGGCGGGGCTGGATGTCGAGCAGGTCGTCGATCTTCATCCGGGTCAGCAAGGCGAGAAGGGCCTCACGGTTACGATCTGGCTCGCGCGCGACCCGAAGCGCCTCATGGCCACGCTGGAGAGCGAAGGCGCCGTACCTACATTTGCCGGGAGAGAATAAATGAGCCAGACAAACGACGCTCGCCGCCGCGATATCAGGATCTCCTTCGAATTCTTCCCGCCGAAGTCCGAGGAGATGGAGGGGCAGCTCTGGAACACAGTCCGCGATCTGCAGGACTGGAATCCGGAATTCGTGTCCGTGACCTATGGTGCCGGCGGCACCACCAAGGCGCCGACGCTGTCCACGGTCACGCGTTTCCTGACCGATACGCCGCTTGCGACCGCCTCGCATCTCACCTGCGTCAGTGCCACGAAGGAGGAGACGCATCAGGTCGTCGACAGCTTCCGCAAGGCGGGTGTCACGCATTTCGTGGCTTTGAGAGGCGATGCCCCCGGCGGCGTTGGTGCGCCTTACCAGCCTCATCCTGGCGGTTATGCCAATGCGGCGGAACTGGTGGCCGGTCTCAAGCAGATCGGCGATTTCGAGATCTCCGTATCGGCCTATCCGGAAAAGCATCCGGAAAGTCGTGATCAGGCTGCCGATATCGACATGCTGAAGCAGAAGGCAGAGAACGGTGCCGACCGTGCGCTGACGCAGTTCTTCTTCGACAACGACAATTTTGAGCGCTATCTTGAGAAGGTGCGCGCCGCTGGTGTCAGAATTCCGATTGTGCCGGGCATCATGCCCGTCCAGAACCTGACGCAGCTGAAGCGCTTTGCCGGCGCCTGCGGCACGGTCATTCCCGCTTTCCTCGATGAGCGTTTCGCCGGATATGACGACAAGCCGGAAGAGCGCGCCAAGGTTGCCGCCGAGGTTGCCGCCGAGCAGATCGAGGATCTCATCCGCCGGGGCCTCCACGAGTTCCATCTCTATACGATGAACCGTGCGCCGCTGGTTTCGGCAGTTCTCGACAATCTCGGCCTCTCGCGCCAAGGCGCCAGACGGGCCGGCGCGGCTGCCTGAGTCGACACCGACTTCGAGAAAAGAAAAGCGCATGGCCGGGCGGGGCATGCGCTTTTCAGTGTTCGGGGTTATTCGTTATTCCGGAGTGTAGGTATCTCAGTTCTTGACACTTCGCATCGGCTCAAATGAAGAGCATGGACAAGACGAATGCGAACGCTGCACTGACCAACAGGACATTCAAGGATTGCGTAAGTCCCATGTCTGTCTCCTCGCGTTAACCGGCTAATAATATGTCGGAAATGTGTTCGTTGGGAAGTACTTCTTGTGCTGCGCCGCCGAAGAGGGCAGTGGATAAGTCTGGCGACCATTCTGTAAGCTTCTGAAATAAAATCGGAAAATAAATTTCACAGAATTTAACGATTCGTTACAGTCCGGTGGCCGCGATTCACGCTTTCGGCAGAAGGATGGCGCACCGCAGCATAATCATTTCAGGCTATCGCGCTGGAGCGGCGGTAGATGCGGCCATCCAATATGACGAGCCCCGCGCCGATCAGTGCCATACCGGCAATCTCGGCCACTTCCAGTGCCTCGCCCAGAAACAGGAAGCCGAGGAGGATCGCGCTCGGCGGCACGAGCAGGGTCACCAGCGAGGCATTGGTCGCACCGGCTGCGGCCATGATACGGAAATAGAGAATATAGCCGAAGGCGGTGGAAAGCAGAGCAATCGCCAGAATGGCCGCGATGGAATTGATCGACGGCGTGGCAAGCGCCCAGGGGTGATCGAGGACGAGTGATAGCGGCAGCGTGACGAGCGAGGATGCCGTCAATTGGCCGGCAGCAATGATGGGCGGCGCCACACCCTTGAAACGTTTGCCGTAGGTTGCTGCAAATCCATAGGAGACCGCGGCGATCACGGGCAGGACGAGCGCCCAGAGGGGCAGGTTCCTGCTATCGGTGATGCTCGGGCCGATGAGAACGACGGTGCCGAGAAGGCCAGTGAGGCAGCCGATGAGTTTCGCTGAGGAGAGTTTCTCGTCCGCTGTCAGGTAATTGGCGATCAGCACCGTCCAGATCGGCGTCGTGGCGTTGAGAATCGAGGCGAGGCCGGCGCCGATGCGCGTCTGGCCAAAGAAGATCAAGGCATGGGGCAGGGCGTTGTTGAGGATGCCGAGAACGAGGAATTCGCGCCAGCGGCTCTTCAGCAACGGGTAGATGCCGAAACGTCCACCGATATAGACATGAAGCGCAAGAGCCGCGATGGAAAGGCGCAGGAATACGAGGGTGAGCGGCGGCACCTCGGCAACAGCGACGCGGGCAAAGAAGAAGGAGCCGCCCCAGATCAGACCGAGGAGGACAAGCAGCCCCCAGGTCAACGCGCTCATTCTCTGTTCCATGCCGCTTTCTCCTGCCGTTGAGGAAAGTTTTATCCTATCGGCAGGGAGCCGCCACCCGATTTATGCAGCCGGGTGGCGGGAGAGCAATTGCCTATGTTTCTTCGACGGTTCCGTGCACAAACCCTTGTGCACTTTTGATGGAATGGTGCCGGGAATTAGAGTGCGTTCAGCAGGGCGGGAGTTGCCCAGCCGTCGGCCGGTATGCCAAGACGAAGCTGCTCCTTCTGGATCGCGACACGGGTGCCGGAGCCGAGGATGCCATCGATCTCGCCGACATCATGGCCGAGCGAATCGAGCTTGGTCTGCAGTTGCTTCATCTCTTCATTGGAAAGGCCCTGTTCAGGTGTGCCCTTCAGATAGGTCGGGGCGCCGGAAAGGCGGGTCGCGAAATAGGCGGCTGACGTCGTGTAGATGAACGACTTGTTCCATTCGAGATAGATCTTGAAATTCGGGTAGGCGATGAAGGCCGGTCCGAGCCGGCCCTGCGGCAACACGAGATCGCCTTGGAGATTGGCAAAGCCGGTATTGCCGTCGCGCGGCTTGACACCGAGGTTGAACCACTCGCCTGCGGTCATGGCGCCGCCGAGCCCGGATTTCTCCCAAGGCAGGTTATCCGGCACGGTGACTTCCTGCAGCCAGGGCTGGCCACGCTCGAAGCCGAGATGCTGGATGAATTTGGCGGCTGTCAGGATCGCATCCGGGCCGCTCTGCTTGAGGCGCACATGGCCGTCGCCATCGCCATCCATGCCGTAGGCGATGATATCGCGCGGCAGCATCTGAACCTGGCCGATTTCGCCGGCCCAGGCGCCAGTATTAGTCTGCGGATCGAGGTCGCCATGCTGCACCATTTCGATGAGGGCGATCAGCTGTGGGCGGAACAATTCCGGGCGGCGGCAGTCGTGGGAAAGCGTAACAAGCGCGTTGCGCGTGTTGAAATCGCCCTGCACGGCTCCGAAATCCGTTTCCATTGCCCAGAAGGCAGTGATGACGCCGGCGGGTACGCCGAATTCCTGTTCGGCGCGAGCGAAGACATCGGCATACTGCTTCATCTTCTGGCGGCCGATATCGAGGCGGGCTTGGCTGACGGTGCGCTGCGAGAATTCGAGGAAAGTCTGGCGGAAGACACCCTGGGCGCGGTCACGGCTGATGACCTTGGGATCGATCTGCGCACCGGCGAGTGCCTGTTCTGCTGCTTCGGCGCTCGCGCCGGCCGCAATGGCGTCCTTCTTGACGCCCTCAAGAAAGGCGGAGAGATCGCCTCCGCAGGGGGCTGTCGGGGCCGAAGCTGCCGCATCCGGGGCCTGTTGGGCGGCAGCACCTGTTGCAATGGCGCAGGCAAACAGAAAAGCAAGTGCAGAGCGGCCTTTAAGCGGGCGGTGCATGAAACAATCCTCGTAAAATCACATAGAATTTCGTTGCTTTCCCAAAGGAATGTGACGGAAGCAAGAAAGATCGGGGCACGTTACTAAGAATTTCTATCCTTGGAAACGTCAGCCACCCAGTTGTTCCAGTTTTTGGCCGAACCGGCGAAGACATTGATATCGGTCGGACCCTGAATGCCGGGGACCACGCCTGTCGATGTGTACTGCCAGAAGGCCCAGCGGCGGTCAGCATAGGTCACGTCGGGATGTTTGGCGGTGGAGCGGACCCAGAAATGGTAGTCCTGAAAGTAACCAGCGAGGTTGTCGCGGTGGAAATCGACTGACGTATAGATGATTGGCCGTTTGCCGTAATAGGCTTCCAGCCGATCCATGAAGCGCTTCATTTCGGAACGGACCGTTGCGGGATCGGGGCGGAAGTGACAGGTCTTCGATTCTGCATTCCATTCCACATCCAGCACCGGCGGAAGGCGCATGGATTCCCTGGGAACGTTGCGGATGAACCAGTCGGCCTGCTCGTCGGCGGAAGAGCAGAAATAATAGAAGTGATAGGGTGCATGCGGGATGCCTGATGCAGATGCCTCGCGCCAGTATTCGTCAAAGCGAGGATCGATCCTGTCCTTGCCTTCGGTCGCCTTGATGAAGGCAAAGGCGACGCCCGACTTGCGCACAGTCTGCCAGTCAATATCGCCCTGCCATTTGGAGATGTCGATACCGTGGATTGCATTTTGCTGCGGCTGCTTGGATCCGAAATCCTGCGGATCGGTATCCTTGAATCGGCTCTTCGGCTTTACGGAAGCGGTTTCGAGATAATCATAACCCGTGGAACTGCAACCGGCGAGCATCAGGGCAAGCGGCAGGACGCAATACAGAAGCCGACGCATGAACGTTCCGTCGTGAACCGAATGATGGATCTGCCCCACAGCCTGACCTTCGAAAACACGCGCCCAGCAGAGGGAATGACCCTCTTTTCTAATATCAACGTAAAAAAAACGTTATTTACAAGCGAATTATGAGCGCTTGCTGATAATCGCGGCCCGCCAAGCGTAACCGCCGCCGATCGTTTCGAACGACAATCTGGCATTGTTTTCAGTAGCTTGCGCTTCCAAAACCTCGCGCAGATTGGCGCGGGGCGTGACGTGGAATTTGGCAAGCCAGGCGTGCAGCAGGCTGCCGAACCAAGCCGGCAGGCCTTCCTGCTGGCCGAAATCGATGATGTGGAGCTGGCCGCCGGGATTGAGTGCGGCGATGGATGCATCCACCGCACGTTCCCAATCCGGGATCATTGACAGTGCATAGGAAATGAGGATGCGGTCAAAGCCGGTGGTGCCGAATTCGCGCGGCGTGTAGGAAGTGGCGTCCGCCACGCGAAAGTCCGGGATCGTCGCCTTTGTGGCAAAAGTCTTGCGAGCGGAAATCAGCATTTCCTGGGAAATGTCGAGGCCGTAGAGCCTGGCGGTCGGGAAGTGCTTGTGCGCGAGCGCCATGTTGCGGCCGGTGCCGCAACCGACTTCAAGCAGCGTGCCGCCCTGGGGAACGTCGAGGTTGCGGATCGTGCGATCCCGGCCGAGAAGATAGTATTTGCGGGTCAGATCGTAGAAATGGCGTTGGTAGCGGTACATGCCATCCATCAGGTCGGCATGTTCCTCGCTCTTGACGGTCATCTCGCTGGCTTCGCTCACGCTTTCTTCCCGTAAATGTGGAAGCCGCCGTAAATCGCCGAGCGGTCCTGGGTGGTCATTTCACGCGACTGGTCTTCGAAATAGTGCCACTGGTCGCGAATTTCAGGCGCGAGGCGACCTTCGATGATGCTCTTTTCGGCTGCCGTGCGGAAGATAACGCGGGCGCCTTCGCGGGCCGTGCGGGTGATCTCGCGCCAGACATCGTTGAGCTGCTGGTCGGTCATCCAGTCCTGTGCGTCGAGCAGGATGTAACGGTCGCGCGAGGCGGCAGGCTCGCCGGCCAGAAGCTCAGTGAAGCTTGCATGATGGACATTGACGCGGTCGACATTGGCGCGGATCACTTCGTAGTGCTCCGGCTTCAGATAGGTCGGCAGCGGGCCTTCCTCACCATCCGCATAGCGGCGTGCGAAAGCCTGCCAGGCGAAGTAATTGTCGCGCATCGGGAAATGACAGGCGAGTTTTTCCAGACGGTGCTTCAGAACCGGCGCGATGGAATTGTCGGCGGCAAGACTTGCCAGCTCGTCATATTGCTGCGGCGGGATGCCGAGGCCGAAGAGCGAGCTCTTGCGGTTGGTGATCCAGCGAACAACCGGCTTTTCGAAGAGAGGAGCGATCTGGTCGTCGAAGAACTGCCGCTGCTCCCGGATCGACCGGGTCTTGGTCATTTCCTGCAGCTTCACGCCGTGCAGGCGGGCGAGCAGGTGAGCAGCACCGATGAACCGGCCGAGCAGGCCGGTTTCATAGATGTTACGGTTGAAGACGGTGACGCGACGGCGGCCGAACTTGCGGGTGTTCCAGTAAGCGCGGGTGGTCTCATCGAGATTGGACGACAGAAGGCTGTCGAAAAGCCTGCTGTTCGACTTCTCGTTCGGCATTGCCAGGAAGCGCACGAGATCGGAATGGCTTGGCAAGTTCTTGAAGGCGGCAAGCTTCAACTTGTTCAACGCAATGTGGTGCGGATTGAGGTCGACCACGTCGATCGAAGCTGGCGCCTTGGAAAGGTAGGCGAGCATATTGCAGCCGCCGGAGCCGATCGTGACGATACGGTGATTGGGCTTCAGCTCCATCGCCTGCATATCGAGATCCGGATCTTCCCAGATCTGCGGATAGACGAGGCCGGAAAAGAGAAGCCCGAAGAGGCGCTCGGAGAAGCCTTCCTTGGAAAAAGCCTTGTGGCGGAGAAGCGCTGCCTTGAGTTTCCGGTTCTTGCGGAAGCCGGTATCCGGTGCAAATTCCGACATGAGTCTGTCACCTTTTTAGCGTTCAGGGCGTGTAACGCGCCTCTGCTACAGTTTGATGACGGGCCCTGTGGGCCAAGGCTTCCGGGAGAGCGGCGGGGATTTCAGCGAAATTTGAAGTGGATCGAAACGCTTCTTTTCGCTTCTCTCTTTTCGCGGAGCGCGTTTCCTGCTTCTCTCCATTGCGTGGAGGATTGCATGCGAGTTGTTCTGCGTATCTTCAAGAGCTTGGCCCTGCTCGTCATTCTCGTCGCCATTAGCGGTGGCGCATGGCTCTCCGTCAGCCCGCCGGAACTCCTGAGGGTGGGCAATGGCTATGCCGCCAAGATCGTCTGCTCCAATGTCTTCATCGCCGGCCGTGATCCCGACGCCGTGCTCTATGACGATGTTCAGGCGCCCGGAAACCCATTGCTGCGGCTGCTGCGCGTCGAGGTCGATCGCGACAGCGGACGGGTGACCTCACGCTTCATGGGCTTGTTTGCAGCAAGCTACGCGCTTTATCGCGGTGCATTCGGTTGCACCAGCGTACCTGATGGCGATTTCGACGCCGCAGCCAAGGCCGTGCCGCTTCTGCCGGCGCCGCGGGTGGACGACAACGACGCAGTCTGGCCTGATGGAGAAGGCGTCGATCAAGCAACCGGCAATGCGAAGATTGCAGCACTTCTGGCCGATGCCAGGCTTGCCGGGCCGGCGATGCGGGCGATGGTGGTCGTACAGGACGGCCATATCATCGCCGAGAGCTACGCACCGGGTTTCAGTGCCAGCACGCCACTCATCGGCTGGTCGATGACGAAGACGGTCAATGCAGCGCTGATCGGCCGGCTGATGCTGTCAGGCAAGATTTCCTATGATGACACACATCTTTTGCCGCAATGGGCGAACGATCCACGCGGTAACATCAGGCTTTCCGACCTGATGGGCATGGAAAGCGGACTCGCTTTCAACGAAGACTACGGCGCCGTCGCCGATGTGACACGCATGCTCTATCTCGATCCCGATATGGTTTCGCTGCCGGCGAGCGCGCCTCTCGTGGCCGCACCGGGCACGAATTTCCATTATTCCAGCGGTACGGCCCTGCTTCTGTCGCGCATCTGGATGAACAAGGTCGGCGATCCACGGGCCGCCCTTGATTATCCCCGCGATGCGCTTTTCGGTCCGCTCGGCATGAGCAGCGCCGTTTTCGAGGCCGATGAACGGGGGACATTTGCCGGCAGTTCCTATCTCTATGCCACGGCACACGATTGGGCACGCTTCGGCCAGTTCCTGTTGCAGGATGGCGTATGGAACGGGCAGAGGCTGCTGCCCGAGGGGTTTGTTGCGATGATGCGGACGCCAACTGGGAGTTCCGGCGGGCAATATACGCAAGGTCAGGCCTGGCTTGCCGGGCCGGGCGGCGGCACGAGCGCGGAGTTCGGATTGCCGCAGGATACGTTCTGGCTGCAGGGCCACGACGGGCAGACGGTCGCGATCGTTCCTTCGGCCAATCTCGTCTTCGTCCGCATGGGACTGACGCCGAGCTGGCTGCGTTACCGGCCGCAGGTGATGTTGAAGGAAATTCTCAATACGCTTCAGTCGGCAAAAGCCGGCTGAGGTCTTTCACTGATGATGTTGTGATTCAGTAATTGCCCTGGGCGATGTCGGTCATGCCCTTGCGCTTGGCATCGTAATAATAGCCGCGCGCGTAAAGGCGAACGGCGTCGTCTTCCTTCTTGTCGGAGACCTGCCAGGCGCCCTGCAGGTATTTGCCGGCATATTTGATATTGGTCTCTGCGTCGAAGAGGCCGGCGGGGTTGCCGTCGTAGCCCATCGACTTTGCGGTGTTGTACTTGATCTGCATGAGACCAAAGTAGCCGCGCTTGTTGTAGGCCTTGGAATTGTAACGGCTCTCGCGATGGACGACGCGATGGAGCAGTGATTCCGGAATTTCGTAAAGTTTGGAATATTTGGTGATGAGCTTGCTGACGACGCTCTTTTCGACGGTCGGCGCATCGTCGCCGTCGTCATCGCTGAACATTGGCGGGGCTGCCGGCGGATCGATCGGTCCGGATTCGTCGAAGCCGTAATCCATGGTGAAGCGCGGAGTGGTGTCGACAGCGGCAAGGGCTGCTAGCGCGCCATTCTGCGGCGTCGTGGCTGCGAAAGCGAGCTGCGTCGAGGGGCTTGCGGGTGTGGCCGGACGCGGCGTTGGAATGACGGACTGGATCGCCGTCATCTCGGGCGTCAGCGGAATGGGAGCATAGCCGTTGATGGCAACCTGTTGGACGCCAGTCTGCATCGCTAGGCGGCCCGCCTGTT
Organism: Rhizobium sp. BK529; assembly: GCF_014194105.1. Lineage (NCBI taxonomy): Bacteria > Pseudomonadati > Pseudomonadota > Alphaproteobacteria > Hyphomicrobiales > Rhizobiaceae > Rhizobium > Rhizobium sp. BK529. Next base: position 575,593 of record NZ_JACIAU010000001.1, read on the forward strand.
GCTGGACTGGCGAGACAACGGTCGGCATGGCTGTGCCCGTCAGAACGGGGGAGGCGGCCTGCGGCTGCGATGCGATCATGGCGACGGCCGGGCCGCTTACGCCTTCGGCGGTCGGGATAGCAGCCAGCGTCGCGTCCTCACCCGGCTTCGGCATGGGAATGACGGTTTGTGCTGCAGTCAATTCTGCCTGAGAGGTGTATTCGACGCTCGCGCATCCGGAAATGATGCCGCAGAGCATGGTAGAGACCATGAAACCGCGCTTTAGGCCGGAAAATCCGATCGCTACCATTCTCTCACTTTCGTGACTCGCGCCGCCCCGGCAGCGTCTTAAAAGTTATCAAATACCTTAAGCCCGAGGATAGCCATTAACTTATTCGTGGCTTTCCGGCAACCACGGATTATTACTAAGCTGCAATACGGCGATATCCGGCGGTTACGGCGCCTGCTGCGATGAGCAGAGTACCGCCGGTGCGGTTGACCGCGCGCTGAATACTTGCCTTGCGAATCAGGCCGCGAGCGGCATGGGCGGCCAGCGCGTAGCAGGAAGCGTTGATGGTGGCGAGCACGAGGAATGTCGCCTCCATGATCAGCATCTGGTTGAAGAAGGGAAGGGCCGGGTTAAGGAACTGCGGCACGAAGGCGACAAAGAAGACGATGCTCTTCGGGTTCAGCGCCGTCACTACATAGGCATGCAGGAAAATCCGCAGGGACTTTTCTTCCGGCAAGTTATCATTATCGGCGATATGGCCGCCGACAATCGGTGCCCGCCAGAGCTTGATTCCAAGCCAAATCAGGTAGGCACCGCCAATCCACTTCAGCACGGTAAACAGCGTCGCGGAGGCGGCGAGCAGGGCGCCGAGGCCGAAAAGCGATGCGGTCATGGCCGTGAAATCGCCGAGCGCCACGCCCGAAACGGTCGCAAGCGCCGTCTTCCGGCCATGGCCAAGCGCATAAGAAACGACCAGAAGAATGGTCGGTCCCGGTATGGCGAGCATGATGGCGGATGCGGCCGCAAAAGCGAACCAGGCTTCGAGCGACATGGAATCTCCTCCTATTCCCAGAGAATAAGCAAAGACACCATATTAACCATCCGTCAATCAGGCGGCCCTGTATTTTTGCCCGATCTGACTCATTACTTCGCCAAACCATCCGGTTGAAAGATCAAACGGCTTGCCACCCTTGATGCGCGGAAATTCTATTGTGCGCAACTTGCCATTCTGCGCTTCATCGTGGCCGGTAACACCCGAAACCTTGTTGAGGGCGCTTTCGACGGCGAGGTCGACCATGCTCTGGATCAGACGCAGATCTTCGCCGTTTGCCGGCGCTGAGCGGGCGAAATAGCCTGATTTCTGGACAAGCGAGCGCTCGGCGCCGAGCAGGCTTGCGAACTGCTTCTGAAACCATGCGCCGACATTGATCGTGTCGATCTTCACATGACCGAAGGCGTCGCGCTTGATCGTTTCGCCGGCGGCTTCGCGCTCGGCGACGATGGCGTCGAGGCAGGCGCCTTCCGACACGAAGATCGTGGCATGGCCGGTGCGATCCATGATTTCCTTAAGGCGCGCAGCTTCGACATCGAGGTCGAAGGCCATTTCCGGCAGGTAGACGGCATCGATGCTCTTCGTATGCTCGTTCATCATCAGGCCATCGACATATTCATTGCCTTTGGTGCGCTGAAGATAGGCACGGGCGGTGGCAGCCGTCAGCCAGCCGCAGTGGCGGCCCATGACCTCGTGGATGACGAGCGTGCGCGGAGCGGCAGTCTGCTCGTTGCTGACATTGTCGAAGAAGTGCGCGCCGACCTCGGCAGCCGTCCAGGCGCCGAGCGACTGGCGGATCGGTACGACGTCGTTATCAACAGTCTTCGGCAGACCGACGACGGTCAGGTCGTAGCCGTTTGCTGCGAGATAGGCGGCCAGATCCGCGGCTGTAGTATTGGTGTCGTCACCACCAATCGTGTGGAGGATGGTGACGCCGTCATTGGCAAGCCGTTCAGCGGCCACCCGCAGCGGGTTTTCGCCTTCCTTGACCAGACCGCGCTTCACGCAGTCGGCGGCGTTGGTGAGCTTGACGCGGCTGTTGCCGATCGGCGATCCGCCGTAGCGGTGCAGGAGCGGTGCCTTCTCGCGCATCTGAGCATCGATCTGAACGCTGTCGCCGAGCAATACGCCCTGATAACCCGACTTGTAAGCGATGAGTTCAATATCGGGAGCGATGTCGCTATAGCGCTCTATGAGGCCGCCGACGGCAGACGAGAGGCAGGGCGCCAGGCCTCCAGCGGTCAGCATTGCGACTTTCTGTTTGGCCATAATCCCTCCTTTGGCGCCTGATGCGCGACTAAGTGCAGCTTAGGTAACGCATGGATGCGGCAGGGAAAGTGCCCTGTAAAGTAAAGAATTTACGAAAAACGCGCCTTTCGGCGGAATGGGAGCCGGAAGTGCGGATATAATCGTTTCAATGCCTGTCCACCCATCCATAAGTATTGTGGAAATCGCATGGCCCCATGTGGGATAGTGCTGGAGATGGCGGACACGGCGGACACAACGGATGGTCACGCTCATGCGGCTGTTGCCGAATTGTGAAAACTGTTTTCAAACTTACGACCAATAGTCGCCTTGCAATGGCAACGATTATTTGGTCAAGGTGTTTCTTCCAAAACTTGCTGCATTGCGAGAAGATGACGATGTCTTTCTGGGAAAAACTGGTGAATGCCATTGGCAATACCGCGGGCAATGCGCTCTCCGCGGTGGTCGAGGCTATTCGCACGGTTTTCGAAGGTGATCCGGAGACACGCCGCAAGGTTGCCTTTTCGGTGGCCGTCATTGCGCTGTCTGCCAAAATGGCGAAGGCTGACGGCATTGTCAGCGAGAAGGAAGTGCAGGCCTTCCGCGATATCTTCGAGTTTCCTCCAAGCGAAGCAAAGAATGTCGCGCGCCTTTATAATCTTGCGCGCCAGGATGTTGCCGGTTACGAGGCCTATGCCGCGAAGCTGTCGACCCTCTGCTCGACCTGCGCCGCCAATTGCCCGGTACTGGAAGATGTGCTGGACGGTCTGTTCCATATCGCCAAGGCGGATGGGCTGATCCATGAGAAGGAAATGAATTTCCTGCGTCATATCGCCGAGATCTTCCAGATGAGCGGGGCCCGCTTCGATCAGATCGCTGCACGCCACGTTTCTGATGGTCGCGACCCCTACAAGGTTCTCGGCGTTTCGCCGGCAGATGATTTCCCAACGATTCGCCGCCATTACCATGTGCTAGTGAGCGAGCATCATCCGGATCGGCTGATTTCGCGCGGCGTGCCGGAAGAGTTCCATGCGATCGCCAATGAACGCATGGCAGCGCTGAATGACGCCTATGCCGCGATCGAAAAGGAACGTCGCGCCGCATGACCTCATTCGAGGCCGACTACAGCAAGGCGCGCGTCCAACCCTCGCCGAACCATGGCGAACGCGCAGACGGCCGTCAGCCCGATATGATCCTGCTGCATTATACCGGCATGCCGAGCCCCGAAGGCGCGCTCGACTGGCTCTGTCGCGACGAGAGCCAGGTTTCCAGTCATTATTTCGTCCACACGAACGGCGAGGTCGTGCAGCTCGTGCCGGAGAGCCGACGCGCCTGGCACGCAGGCAAGAGTTTCTGGCACGGCGAGACGGACATCAACTCGCTTTCGATCGGCATCGAGATCGCCAATGCCGGCCATCCAGGCGGGCTTCCGGACTACCCGAAAGAGCAGATCGCTGCGGTGATCGAATTATGTCGCGATTGCGGCGATCGCTGGTCAATCGCGCCCGAAAGGGTGCTTGGCCACTCCGATGTCGCCCCGGTCCGCAAGGTCGATCCGGGTGAGAAATTCCCCTGGCGCGCCCTGCATCAAGCGGGCGTCGGCCATTGGGTGGAGCCGGCTGCCATTACCGGCGGGCGCTTCTTCCAGCGCGGTGACCGCGGTCAGCCGATCGAGGCGTTGCAGTCCATGCTGTCGCTTTATGGTTACAGTACTGAAATCACGGGTGAATTCAGCGACAAGACGGCTGGCGATGTCGAAGCTTTCCAGCGCCATTTCCGCCCCGAGCGGGTGGACGGGATCGCGGATTTCTCGACGATCGATACGTTGCATCGCCTCCTGTCTGCGCTGCCGCGTTATTCCTGATCTTTCGTCGTTTCCGCCATTACCGATTTTTCACACTTGGAGTGAAATTCGGCCTGCCACATCATTTCCCTATTATCTCCTCATTACGATGGTCTAAGAGCTCCCGTTAAACGGCGCCTGAGGTTGTTCCCAAGTCAAATCGCAGGCGTCATGTGAAACGATAAGAATTGCTGCGAAGCCTGATCAGTCCTTGATCAGGGTTTTTCCAGGACGCGAGGCGCGCAGTCCGGCAGTTCTTTGGGTCGGAGTGTTCAAGACTACATGAGAAAACTGATTATTGTTGCTGCAGCATGCGTTAGCATGGTGCTGGCGGGAAATAGCTTTGCCTTCGCAAATGATTGGGGTGTACGAGCCGATGCGCCCGTCAAGAAAGTGGAGCGCCCTGTCAAGGTGCAGCCCCCGGTGAAAACGGCACAGCGCCCGCTAAAGCCAGTTGAGCGCCAGAGCGGCTATCCCGTCGCCAATGTTTCCGGCAACTCCTATTCCGCACTGATCAGCAAATATGCCCGGCAATACAACGTGCCGGTGGCTCTTGCGACTGCGGTCATCCGCGTCGAAAGCAATTTCAATCCGATGGCACGCGGCAGCCATGGCGAAATCGGCCTGATGCAGATCAAGCCTGCCACGGCCCGCATGATGGGCTATACGGGCAGCGCCAAGGGCCTGTTCGATCCGGAAACCAACATCAAGTTCGGCATGAAATACCTGGCGGCCGCCCATGATCTCGGCGGTGGCGAGACCTGCAATACGATCCTGAAATACAATGCCGGCCATGGCGCAACGCGTATGAACCCGGTCTCCAAGTCCTATTGCGGCAAGGTTCTTGCGATGCTCTGAGCGGCGATCGCTTTCCCTGAGAATAGCTGGATGATTCAGCGTGATTGCCATGTTATCGCTAGTCTCAAGCGAGGTGGGATATGGCAGTCGATTTCAGGTTCATCGTTATCGGCCGCGGCATGATGGGTGCTGCGGCCGCAAAATATCTGGCACGCCAGACGGATGGCGTCGCGGTCATCGGCCCGGACGAGCCAGGTGACCGTAAGGCGCACGAAGGCGTTTTCGCCAGCCATTATGATGAGGGCCGCATCACCCGCACCATCGATCCGGATCGCGACTGGGCCTTGCTCGCCAATCGCTCGATCGCGCGATATGGCGAGATCGCCAGGGAAAGCGGCGTCGACTTCTATACGGAAGCAGGCTGCGTCGGCGTGGCGCCCGCCGAGAGCGATTATCTCAACGCTACACGCCAGGCTGCTGCCTCGCTTGGTGTCGAGACGGCACCCTTCGACGAAGCCGGATTGAAGTCGCGATTTCCGTATTTCGCATTTCCTTCCGGCAGCGCCGGGATTTTCGAGGCGAAAGGGGCGGGGCACATCAGGCCACGCAAACTGGTGAGGGCGCAGTCGCTACTTGCGGAAAAGGCTGGCGCGACTGTCATCCGCGATCATGTCGTCTCGGCCCGCGAAGAAGGCGGGGCGGCTGTCGTCACGACGGCGGGCGGTGAGATCTATCGCGCCGAGAAAGCGCTGCTCGCGGCTGGCGGTTTTTCCATTTCGCAGAATCTCTTGCCGCAATCCGTTGATATGACGGTTTATGGGCGCACGGTTGCCCTCGTTGAAGTGGCGGAAGAGGATGCCGATCGCTTTGCCGGCATGCCGTCGCTCATCCTCGATGCGCCCGGCATCGACATTTATCTGCTGCCGCCGATCCGCTATCCCGATGGCAAGCTTTATCTGAAAATCGGCGGTGATCCCGATAACCTCGTGCTGAACAACGATACGGAGATGCGCGCCTGGTTTCGGACCGACGGACGCGAGGTTGCGCGCGACTATCTGAAGCGCATCGTCGATCGCATTGTGCCGGAGCTCCGAGCGCGATCCATTTCTTCCACATCCTGTGTCGTCTCCTACACGAAGAGCCGTTATCCGATGATCGGCTACACGGCTTCGCCGCTTATTGCCGTGCTCACCGGCTGCATGGGAACATCTGCCAAGAGCTCCGATGAAATCGGCAGACTGGGAGCTGAACTCATTCTGGCAGGCAGAATCGAGGACCAGGGCTATTCCACGGATTTCACACCTTATTTCCGTTAAGCCTGCCGCCTATATTTTATTGGCTTTTGCGGGCTTCCTCGTTTAAGGGAGCCCTGCCAGTTGGCCGGGCAGCCGCGCTTTACCAATGCCGAAAGGCGGTAAGGTGAGGAAAGTCCGGGCTCCACGGAAACACGGTGCCGGATAACGTCCGGCGAGGGCGACCTCAGGGAAAGTGCCACAGAAAGCAAACCGCCTGTCATGACAGGTAAGGGTGAAAGGGTGGGGTAAGAGCCCACCGCATCTCCGGCAACGGATATGGCACGGTAAACCCCACCGGGAGCAAAACCGAATAGGGATGACGCGGCGGGCGAAAGCCTTGCCGGCCGGTTTCCAGGCCAGTCATCCGGGTGGGTTGCGTGAGGCAGCGTGCAAGCGTTGTCCCAGATGAATGGCTGCCACGTTCCGGTTCGCCGGAGCCATACAGAACCCGGCTTACAGGCCAACTGGCTATTAATCCTCAGCGATATCCGCATAGCAGAGGAATTCTCTTTTCCTTCCTCGCAAGCCGTTGAAATGGCGTCAATATAGGCAAGGTTTCGTGGATCTCGCCTGACCGGATTTCCTGTCCCCATGGGGTGTTCAGACGGCGCCGGAGAATCGCTTTCCTAACCCTTTGTTAAACTTAACAGCTTATAAATGTTTGATACTGTGCCCACCTCAAATGGGCTCATCCCATTGACGCCCATATGGTCCCATGCTATCCCAAATGCGCACTGCATCAGGGCAATCATCTGCCCATCAATCGCAAAGCGAAGGCGCCTTCCGGATCGGAAGCGTCGGAGGGACTTTGGTTCTTTCGGCTTGCGATGCTGTGCCTGATTTTGAGGGTTTCGGGCGGCAAAAAGCTCTCCGGGCTCTTTCGGAAACGGATGTTTCGTGTCATGAGCCGCTTCCTTTCGAATGCGACCAACAGGATCGATGCCAAGGGACGGGTTTCCGTGCCAGCGGCGTTTCGTTCCGTGCTGGCGCAGCGCAGTATCCCGGAGCTTTATTGCTTCCAGGATTTTGTGTTTCCGGCGATCAGCGTCGGCGGTCCGGATCTTCTGGAAAGATTCGAGCGGCAGATTGCTGCGGAAGATCCGTTTTCGCCGGATGCGAACGAGATGTCGCTCCTCATTCATGGGGGTGGGGTCTTCATGAAGCTCGATGCGGAGGGTCGGTTGATGGTCACGGATTTCATCCGCGACTTTACCGGCATCACGGACGAGGTGGCCTTCGTCGGTCGGGCGGATCATTTTCAGCTCTGGCAGCCGCAAGCATTCGCGGCCGCGCAGGCGCAGGCACGAGAGGAGCGCAGGCTGGCGGGCAGGCGTTCCTGAGAGAACGAGGGAGCGGAATTGTGGCGAATCCTGGCGGAGGTTCAACTGAAGCCGGTGGCGGACCGGTTCGCCACATTCCGGTTCTTCTCAAAGAGGTGCTTGCGGCGCTGGAGCCTTCTTCCGGCAAAGTCATCCTTGATGGTACTTTTGGTGCGGGCGGTTACACCTCCGCCATTCTCGCTGCCGGCGCGGATGTGATTGCGCTCGATCGCGATCCGACGGCGATTGCCGCCGGTCAGGCGCTGGTCGCGGCCCATGGCGGCCATCTCAAGCTCGTCCATTCGCAGTTTTCGCAACTTGCCGATCATGCGCCTGATGGCGGGCTCGATGGCGTCGTGCTCGATATCGGCGTTTCTTCGATGCAGATCGATGAAGCCGATCGCGGCTTCTCGTTCCAGAAGGACGGTCCGCTCGACATGCGCATGTCGGCTGCAGGCGTTTCGGCTGCCGATGTCGTCAATCGCGCCAAGGTCGCCGATCTCATTCGCATTTTTCATTATCTCGGCGAGGAAAATCAGGCGCCGCGCATTGCCCATGCGATCGAAAAGCATCGCGCCGAAAAGCCGTTTGAAACGACGCGCGATCTCGCCGGGCTGATCGAGCTCGTGACGCCGCGCAAGATGAAGGACAAGATCCATCCTGCAACGCGCGTCTTCCAGGCGCTACGCATCTTCGTCAATGATGAGCTAGGGGAGTTGGCGCATGCGCTGTTTGCAGCCGAGCGGGCGTTGAAGCCTGGCGGCCGCCTCGTCGTTGTCACTTTCCATTCGCTGGAAGATCGTATCGTCAAGAAATTCTTCTCCGACCGCGCCGGCAAGGCTTCCGGTTCCCGCCACCTGCCCGTTGCCCACGAGCGGGCCGCGACTTTCGAGCCGGTTGGAAGGTCGATGGTGTCTGTCAGCGAGGAAGAGGCCCAGGCCAATCCGCGCGCCCGTTCCGCCAAGCTCCGCGCTGGTCAGCGTACCCTTGCTCCCGCTGAAGCCGACGACATGTCGCTCTTCGGATTCCCGAATCTTGCCAGCCTCGGAAAGCTTGGAGGTTGATATGCTGAGAACGTTCGATCTTGTGCTCATCGGCGTCATGACGGCGGCAGCCGCTGTTACCTACACGATCAAGCACCGCGCCGAGCTGAAGTTCGAGGAGGTTCGTCGCCTCGAAGCGGAGATCAAGCTGGAAAAGGATACGATCGACCTCCTGAAGGCCGACTGGGCCCTGCAGTCGCAGCCGAACCGGCTGGAGCGCCTCGTTAATGCCTACAATAGCGAATTGCAGCTGCAGCCGACGGATTCGACGGCGCTTGCCCACGCACGCGAGCTGCCGATGCTGAAATCGCAGGTGCCCCCGCCTGATGTCACCGAAGCCAAGGCCGGCGCCAAGCCTGGCGCGAGTGTTGCTGCCAAGGGCCAGCCGATTCCGAAGCCGGCGCCACGCGAGGTTGAAGACGACGACCAGATCGAAACGGGGGCGCTGGAATAATGTCTTTTCTTTCCCGCATCATGGTGCTGAAGAGCCAGGCGCATTTTTCCGCCGGCGTCTACAACCGTTTCGGGGCTCCCTCCGGCATGGCGATCGAAGGCTCGCGCAAGCGTAAGTCGGGGCAGGCGCGCAGCCGCGTCGGTCTGCTGATCATCGGCTTTACCGCCCTCTATGCCGTCATTGGCGGACGTCTCGTCGAATATGCGATGAAGGAGCCGGAATCGGTCTCCTCCATCCTGCCGCCCGACCGGCTGATGGCCTCGCGCCCCGATATTATCGACCGCAATGGTGAAGTGTTGGCGACCGATATCCGCACCGTCTCACTGTTTGCCGAGCCGAACAAGATCGTCGATCCCGATGAGGCGGTCGAGAAGCTCCAGACGGTGCTTGCCGATCTCGATGCGAAAGACACCTACAAGAAACTCGCGAACCGCACCTCGCATTTTGCCTGGCTGCGCCGCCAGCTGACGCCGAAACAGCAGAGCCAGATCCTGGCGCTCGGCATTCCCGGCATCGGCTTCCGTCCGGAGAAGCGCCGCTTTTATCCGGGTGGTCCGACAGCCGCGCATATCCTCGGCTACGTCAATATCGACAACCGCGGCGTTGCCGGCATGGAGAAATATATCGACGATCAGGGGCTTGCCGATCTCGCTTCTGTCGGCATGACGAGCGACCAGCCGCTGGAGCCGGTGCGCCTTTCGATCGATGTACGCGTGCAGGCGATCGTGCGCGATGTCGTTGCCAATGCCGTCGTCAACTACAAGGCCAAGGGCGCGGGTGCCGTCGTTCTCGATGCACATACGGGCGAAGTGATCGCCATGGCGTCCGCGCCGGACTTCGATCCGAACAATCCGCAGGAAGGCTCCAAGGACGGCTGGCTGAACCGCATGTCGAACGGCACGTTCGAAATGGGCTCCACCTTCAAGACCTTCTCCACCGCGATGGCGATCGACAGCGGCAAGGTTTCTCTGAAGGACAGTTTCGATGCCACCAACCCGATCCGCATTGGTGGTTTCACCATTCACGATTTCCACGGTCAACGCCGCTGGCTGACGGTTCCGGAAATCTTCGAATATTCCTCCAATATCGGCACGGCGAGAATGATCGATATCGTCGGCATGGAGCTGCAGAAGGACTATCTGACCCGCCTCGGCTTGCTCACCAAGATGCAGACCGAGCTGCCGGAAGTGAAGATGCCGAGCCAGCCGCGTGTCTGGAAGAAGATCAACTCCATCACGATTTCCTTCGGCCACGGTGTCGCTACCACGCCGCTGCAGACGGCCGTTGCCGGTGCTGCGCTCATCAATGGCGGCAAGCTGATCGAGCCGACATTCCTGCCGCGCAGCCGCGAACAGGCTGACGAAGTGGCCGAAGTCGTCGTCAAGAAAAGCACCAGCGACGATATCCGCTATCTCTTCAAGCTGAACGGCAAAAAGGGTTCCGGCCGCAATGCCGACGTGCCGGGCTTCAATGTCGGCGGCAAGACCGGCACGGCCGACAAGGTCGTCAACGGCCGTTACGCCAGCAATCTGAATTTCAACGCGTTTCTGGCGGCCTTCCCGATCGATAATCCGAAATATGTAGTGCTGACCTTCTGCGACGAACCGCTTGACGGCGAGCAGCATCAGCGCATCGCCGCTTATACGGCGGCGCCCATGGTCAAGAATATCGTACGCCGCGCTGCACCCATCCTCGGTGTCGAACCGGAATTTGGCGAAGACGGTTCGGCCTTGTTGGTGTCTTATTGAGTGTGAATCAATATCAGCGTCGATTCGTAAGGGGCGATCGACCTGAACCAGAGAAGTGCATTCGATGAAATTGCGGGACCTCGCCGGAGATACGTTTCCGGAACTCAAAGCTGAACTCGAAGGACTGGCCGGCGCGCTGGAGATAGCAGGATTGTCTTCGGACAGCCGCAAGATCGCGCCCGGCATGGCATTCATCGCGATTGCCGGTTCCAAGGCTGATGGCGCGGGCTTCATTGCCGATGCGGTTGCTAAAGGTGCTGCCGTCGTCATCGCGGCCCACGCAACCGAAACCTCTGTGCCGGTTCTTGTCGTTGCAGAGCCGCGGCGTTTCCTTTCCGTCGCGGCTTCGCGCTTCTATGGCCGTCAACCGGCGACGATGGTCGCGGTGACGGGTACGGCCGGCAAGACGTCGGTTGCCTCCTTCACGCGACAGATCTGGGCGCATGCCGGCCATGCCGCCGCGATGATCGGCACGACCGGCGTCATCTCGCCTACGCGCAACGAATATGGTTCGCTGACGACGCCCGATCCGGTTTCGCTGCACAAGCTGCTGTCGGAACTTGCCGATGAAGGCGTCACGCATGCGTCGATGGAAGCCTCCAGCCACGGGCTCGACCAGTATCGCCTCGATGGCGTGACGCTCGCGGCTGCTGCCTTCACCAATCTCGGCCGCGATCATATGGATTACCACCCGACGGTCGAAGACTATATGGCCGCCAAAATGCACCTCTTCGACCGGGTGCTGCCGAAGGGTTCGCCAGCCGTCATCTTTGCGGATGATCCCTGGTCGGAACAGGCAATCAAGGCTGCGACAGCTGCAGGTCACGATGTGCGCACGGTCGGGCGCAAGGGCACCTATCTCTCGTTGAAGCGGGTCGAGCATTTCCGTCACAAGCAGGTTGCGGAAATCCATGTGGAAGGCGAGATCTTCGAGGTCGATATTCCGCTTGCCGGCGATTTCCAGATCGCCAATGCGCTGGTTGCCGCAGCGCTTGCCATGTCGACGGGCGTTTCGGCAAACCTCGCGATGGCAGCGCTCGAAAAGCTGCAGGGGGCTTCCGGCCGTCTCGAACTCGTCGGCCATACGAAAGATGGCGCGCTCGCCTATGTCGATTATGCCCACAAGCCGGATGCCCTGGAAAACGTGCTAAACTCGGTGCGTCCGTTCACGACGGGCCGGGTCATCGTCGTCTTCGGCTGCGGCGGCGACCGTGATCGCGGCAAGCGGCCGATCATGGGTGAAATTGCCTGCCGGCTCGCCGATGTCGTCATTGTCACAGACGATAATCCGCGCTCGGAGGAGCCGACTGCGATCCGCGCCGAGATCATGGCGGCCGCGAAATGCGCTTCCGAGATCGGCGACCGCGCTCAAGCGATCCGCGAGGCGGTTCTGCAGCTGAAATCCGGCGATACTCTGATCGTTGCCGGCAAGGGACATGAAGAGGGGCAGACGATCGGGAGCGTCACACTGCCGTTTTCCGATCATGCAGAAGTGCGCAAGGCTTTGGAGGAGCGGGTACCGTGAACTGGCTCTGGACCACTGAGGACATGATTGCTGCGATGGCGGGCCGTCCGTTCGGCTCGCTGCCGCAGGGTATCACTGGCATTTCCATCGACAGCCGTTCGATTGCCCCTGGTGAAGCGTTCTTCGCCATCAAAGGCGACCGTGTCGACGGGCATGACTTCGCCTCCATGGCCGTCGCCAACGGTGCGTCTCTGCTGGTCGTCAGCGAGGCCCGCCTGCCGGCCATGGGGCGCCTGACGGTGCCGATGATTGTGGTCGAGGACGTGCTTGCAGCCCTCGGTAAGCTGGGGCAGGCTTCCCGCGATCGTTCGCGCGCTAAAATCATTGCCGTCACCGGTTCGGTCGGCAAGACGACGACAAAGGAGATGCTACGGCATGTGCTGTCGCCCTCGGGCAAGGTGCATGCGTCGGTGGCCTCCTTCAACAATCACTGGGGCGTGCCGCTGACGCTCGCACGCATGCCGATCGATACCTATTTCGGCGTCTTCGAAGTCGGAATGAACCATCCGGATGAGATCCGGCCGCTGGTCAAGATGATCCGTCCGCATGTCGCTGTCATCACAACGATCGCACCCGCCCATCTCGGCAATTTCAAACGTATCGAGGAAATCGCTGCCGCCAAGGCCGAAATTTTCGAAGGGCTGGAGCCCGGTGGCGATGTTGTCCTCAACCGCGACAATGATCAGTTCGCTTTGCTGGAGCAGACCGCCCAGGCGCTCGGCATCACCAGGATCCATTCCTTCGGGCAGCATGCCAAGGCGGAATTCCGTCTTGCGGAATTCAACGGCTCGGACGAAAGCTCGACCCTGTGGATGACGGTTCGGGGCGAGACCAAGGAAGTGCGCATCGGTGCGCCCGGCCGTCACATCGCTGAAAATGCGCTCGCCGCATTGGGCGTCGTGACGATCGTGGGCGCCAGCCTCGACAAGGCCATCGAGGCGCTGGCGACACTGAAGCCGGAAAAGGGCAGGGGCAAGCGCTATACGCTGCCGATCGGCAATGGCAGCTTCACACTGATCGATGAAAGCTACAACGCCAATCCGGCCTCCATGCGCGCGGCAATCGCGCTCTTGGCGACAGCCGAGCCAACCGGCCGGGGGCGCCGCATCGCCGTGCTCGGCGACATGCTGGAAATGGGTGAATTTGCTCCACAGGTTCACGCGGATCTCGCCGGGCCGCTGCTGGCGGCCGGCCTCGAACATGTGTGGCTTGCGGGGCCCGAGATGGTGGCGCTGCAAGAATCGCTTCCCGACAGCGTCGCGGTCGAGCATCGCGAGAAAACAGAAGAATTATTGGAATTCGTATTGAACTCGGTCGCACCTGGCGACGTGTTGATGGTGAAGTCGTCCCTGGGGATCGGTTTCGGCAAGATTGTCGCCGCGCTCCTTGACAAGTACCCCCCAGTTTCAGACACGCAACGCGAACTATGATCGGGTAAAGGGGCCCTGAATGCTGATTTGGCTAGTCGAACTATCGGAATATTTCAAATTTCTGAATTTGTTCAGGTACATTACCTTCCGGGCGGGCGCCGCTCTTTTCACCTCCGCTCTCATTGTTTTCCTTTTTGGGCCGACCATCATCAATTCGCTGCGCATCCGGCAAGGCAAAGGCCAACCGATCCGCGCCGACGGACCGCAGACGCACTTCAAGAAGGCCGGTACGCCGACCATGGGCGGGTTGATGATCCTTGCCGGCATCGTCGGGGCTTCGCTGCTCTGGGCCGATCTTTCCAACGTCTATGTGGTGGCGACGCTGCTCGTGACGCTCGGCTTCGGCGCCATCGGCTTCTATGACGATTATCTCAAGGTCACCAAGCAGAGCCACAAGGGCTTTTCGGGCAAGGCGCGCCTCGGCATCGAGTTCATCATCGCCGGCATCGCCGTCTATTTCATGATGCGGGCAGCACTTGCCTCCGGTCCCGCCGGCTCGACTTTCGGCTCCTCGATCGCTTTTCCCTTCTTCAAGGACTTCCTGATCAATATCGGCATCATGTTCGTCGTCTTCGGCGGTTTCGTCATCGTCGGCGCCGGCAATGCCGTGAACCTGACCGACGGGCTCGACGGGCTTGCCATCGTGCCGGTCATGATTGCGGCTGCCGCATTCGGCATCATCGCCTATCTCGCCGGTAACGTGGTCTTTGCGAATTACCTGCAGATCAATTTCGTGCCCGGTACCGGCGAGCTTGCCGTCGTGCTCGGCGCTGTCATCGGCGCAGGTCTCGGCTTTTTGTGGTTCAATGCGCCACCGGCCGCCATCTTCATGGGCGATACGGGTTCGCTGGCGCTCGGCGGCACGATCGGTACGGTTGCCGTTGCCACCAAGCACGAGATCGTTATGGCGATTATCGGCGGCCTCTTCGTCATGGAGACGCTCTCGGTCATTATTCAGGTCGGCTTCTTCAAGATGACCGGCCGGCGCGTTTTCCTCATGGCGCCGATTCACCACCATTTCGAGAAGAAGGGTTGGACGGAAAGCCAAGTAGTGATCCGTTTCTGGATTATTGCCGTCGGCCTTGCGATGATCGGCCTTTCCACCCTGAAGCTGCGGTGAGGCGATCATGATTCCGGTCACGACGCTTGCAGGAAAAAAAGTCACTCTCTTCGGTCTCGGTGGTTCCGGCCTGGCAACGGCCAAGGCATTGGTCGCCGGTGGCACCGATGTCGTGGCCTGGGACGACAATCCTGACAGCATCGCCAAGGCATCGGCAGAGGGCATCACCACTGCCGATCTGCATGGCATCGACTGGAGCGCTCAGGCGCTCTTCGTGCTTTCGCCCGGTGTGCCGCTCACCCACCCGAAACCCCATTGGACAGTTGATCTTGCGCGCGCTGCCGGCGTCGATATTGTTGGCGACGTCGAACTCTTCGTGCGTGAGCGCCGCGCTCATGCGCCCGATTGCCCCTTCATTGCGATCACCGGCACCAACGGCAAATCGACGACGACCGCGCTGATTGCCCATATCCTGAAATCGAGCGGCCGTGACACGCAGCTCGGCGGCAACATCGGCACGGCCGTGCTGACGCTCGATCCGCCGAAGGCCGAACGTTATTTCGTCGTCGAGTGCTCTTCTTACCAAATCGACCTCGCGCCGACGCTCAATCCGTCCGCCGGTATTCTTCTCAACCTGACGCCGGATCATCTCGATCGCCATGGCACGATGCAGCATTATGCCGACGTGAAAGAGCGGTTGGTGGCCGGCAGCAATATTGCAATCGTCGGCATCGATGACAGCCATTCGGCGCTGATTGCCGACCGCATCGAGCGGGCAGGGGTGAAGGTTATCAGGATCTCCCGCAGAAACGTGTTGGCCGACGGTATCTATGCCGAGGGCACGAAGCTCATCCACGCGGCAAGTGGGGCGATGCTACCCTTTGTCGATCTCGACGGTATCCAGACGCTGCGCGGCAGCCACAATGCGCAGAATGCTGCTGCCGCAGTCGCCGCCTGCCTTGCTGTTGGCGTGTCGGCTGAGGATATTCGCGCAGGTCTTGCATCATTCCCCGGCCTCAAGCATCGCATGCAGCCGGTCGGCCGGCGTGGCAACGTCGTCTTCGTCAATGATTCCAAGGCAACCAATGCGGATGCCGCGGCACCGGCGCTGTCGAGCTATGACCGCATCTACTGGATTGCCGGCGGCTTGCCGAAGGCTGGCGGCATCACGACGCTTGCGCCCTATTTCCCGCGTATTGCCAAGGCCTATCTGATCGGCGAGGCGGCAGCGGAATTTGCTGCGACGCTCGGTGAGGCAGCACCCTACGAAATATCAGGCACGTTGGAACGGGCTGTGGCGCATGCGGCAGCTGATGCCGAAAAGGATGAGACCGGTCCGGTGGCCGTGATGTTATCCCCGGCTTGCGCAAGCTTCGACCAGTACAAGAATTTTGAAGTCAGGGGTGATGCCTTTGTCAGCCATGTGGCTGCCCTTGACGGTGTGACGATGCTGATCAACTCGGCAACAGGAGGCAAATGACATGGTGAGCCGCGCGGAACGTGGAGCCTTGGCCGATTGGTTCTGGACCATCGACCGCTTTTTCCTGGCCTTGTTCCTCTTCCTGATGGGCATCGGCTTCATGCTGTCCTTTGCGGCTTCGCCGGCAGTTGCCGAGCGCATCGGCCTCGAACCCTTCCATTTCGTCAAGCGACACGCCGCTTTCATGATCCCGTCGATCGCGGTCATGCTCGGCCTATCCTTCCTGACGCCGCGCCAGGTGCGACGCACAGCAATCATCCTGCTGATCGTGGCGCTCGCGATGATGCTTCTGGCGCTGTTCTTCGGTGTCGAGGTCAAGGGTTCTCGCCGTTGGGTGACACTAGCCGGCATCTCCATCCAGCCCTCCGAATTCATGAAGCCGGCCTTCGTCGTCGTCTGTGCCTGGCTCTTTTCCGAACATGCCCGTCAGCCGGAAATCCCGGGTAATCTCTTTGCCATCATTCTGTTCGGCATGGTCGCCTCTCTTCTGGTGGCGCAGCCCGACCTTGGCCAGACGATCCTGACGACGGCCGTCTGGGGCGGCATGTTCTTCATGGCCGGCATGCCATGGCTCTGGATCATCGTCCTCGGCGTCGGCGGGGCAGGCGGCCTCGTGACCGCCTATTATGTTTTCCCGCACGTGGCCGGCCGAATAGACAAGTTCCTCACCGGCGAAGGCGACACGTTCCAGATCGATACCGCCCGCGAGGCGATCATCCGCGGCGACTGGTTCGGGCAGGGACCGGGCGAAGGCATCGTCAAGCGCATTATTCCGGACGCCCATACCGACTTCATCTTCTCGGTCGCGGCCGAGGAGTTCGGCATCGTCTTCTGCATCGCACTCGTCGCCATCTTTACGGTGCTGGTTCTGCGCGGCCTGTCGCACGCCTATCGCGAACGCAACGACTTCAATCGCTTTGCCGTCGCCGGCCTCGTGCTGCAGATGGGCATCCAGTCGATCATCAATATCGGTGTCAATCTCGAACTGCTGCCGGCCAAGGGCATGACGCTGCCGCTGATTTCCTATGGTGGTTCGTCGATGGTGGCGATTTGCGTGACGGCTGGCTTCATTCTGGCGCTGACCCGCCATCGCCCGGAAAAGCGTGCGCAGGACCGGAGCCTTTTCCGGGTGCCGCACGGCATGCCGGCGGAGTGAGGAATTATGAGCAAGGGCGTCGTCCTTCTTGCCGCCGGGGGAACCGGCGGCCACGTCTTTCCGGCGGAGGCGCTGGCCTTCAAGCTGAGGGAGCGTGGTTATTCCGTGCATCTCGTGACCGACAGCCGTGCGGAACGTTATGCCGGCAAATTTCCTGCCGATGAAATCCATGTCGTACCGTCGGCGACGATCGGTTCCAAGAACCCAGTCGCTGTCGCCCGCTCGCTCTGGAAGCTCTGGTCGGGTATGCGCGTCGCAAAGCGGCTGATCCAACGCCTGAAGCCGGTTATCGTCGTCGGTTTCGGCGGTTATCCGACCGTGCCGCCGCTGTTGGCCGCCACGCGCCTTGGAGTTCCCTCCATGCTGCACGAGCAGAATGCCGTGATGGGCCGTGCCAACAAGGCGCTCGCATCACGCGTCAGGGCTATTGCAGGCGGCTTCCTGCCGGAAAGCGGCGGGCCATTTTCGAACAAGACGGTTGCGACCGGTAATCCGGTGCGTCCGGCGATCCTTGCCGCAGCCGAGCAGCCTTACGTGCCCTCGCGTCCGGGCGAGGATTTCAATCTCGTGGTCTTCGGCGGCAGCCAGGGCGCACAATATTTTTCCAAGGCGATGCCGACGGCAATCAGCCTGCTAGACGATGCGCTGCGTGCACGGCTGCGGGTGACCCAGCAGGTTCGCGCCGAGGATATGGCGATGGTGCGCGACTGCGTGGTGCAGTTGCAGATGGGCGCGGATATCGCACCGTTTTTCAACGACATGGCGGAGCGCCTTGCCAAGGCACATCTGGTGATCTGCCGCTCCGGCGCCTCGACGGTTTCGGAAATCTCGGTCATCGGCCGTCCGGCCGTGCTGGTGCCTTATCCGCATGCGCTCGACCATGATCAGGCGGCCAATGCGGCCGCGCTTGCGGCAACCGGCGGCGCCAAGGTAATCGCGCAGTCGGAGCTGTCGCCCGAGCGCATCGCCTCTATCCTGACGCATGTAATGAACGATCCGCAAAAGCTCGCCGAGATGGCGGCTGCGGCCAAGCTTGCGGGAAAACCTGACGCAGCGAACTTGCTTGCCGACATGGTTGAGGCTATTGCCGCCGGCAAGACAGTTGCAGAATTCAAGGGGGCACGCGCATGAAGCTGCCGAAGGCGATCGGTCTCGTCCATTTCATCGGCATTGGCGGTATCGGTATGAGCGGTATCGCGGAGGTGCTGCACAATCTCGGCCACAGGGTGCAGGGATCGGATCAATCCGACAGCGCCAATGTCCAGCGCCTGCGTGACAAGGGCATCGAGGTCTTCGTCGGCCACAAGGCGGAAAACCTCGGCGATGCCGAAGTCGTCGTGGTCTCGACGGCGATCAAGAAGAGCAATCCGGAGCTCATTGCCGCGCGCGAAAAACTTCTGCCTGTGGTGCGCCGCGCCGAAATGCTGGCCGAATTAATGCGCTTCCGTAATGCGATTGCCATCGGCGGCACGCACGGCAAGACGACGACGACCTCGCTCGTCGCCACACTACTCGAAGCCGGCGGGCTCGATCCGACCGTTATCAACGGCGGCATCATCAATGCCTATGGCACGAATGCGCGCATGGGCGAGGGCGAGTGGATGGTGGTCGAGGCGGATGAATCCGACGGCACCTTCCTGAAGCTGCCGGCCGACGTGGCCGTCGTGACCAATATCGATCCCGAACATCTCGACCATTACGGCAATTTCGATGCCGTTCGCGCCGCCTTCCGGCAGTTCGTCGAAAACGTGCCTTTCTATGGCTTCGGCGTCATGTGCCTCGATCATCCCGAGGTGCAGGCGCTCGTCAGCCGCATCGAGGATCGCAAGGTCATCACATACGGCGAGAATCCGCAGGCCGACGTGCGCTTCATGAATGTGCGCATCGAAGGTACGCGATCGATCTTTGATGTGGAGATTCGCCGTCGCCGCACGGGCGAAGTCATCCGGCTCGACAATCTCGTCATGCCGATGCCCGGCCGCCACAATATCTCGAACGCCACTGCGGCCGTTGCCGTCGCCAACCGGCTCGGCATTTCCAAGGAAGATATCGCCAAGGGGCTTGCCTCCTTCGGCGGCGTGAAGCGTCGCTTCACGCTGACAGGCGAATGGAACGGCGTCCAGATTTTCGACGATTACGGTCATCACCCGGTTGAGATCAAGGCGGTGCTGCGCGCCGCCCGCGAGGCCTGCAAGGGCCGGATCATCGCCGTGCACCAGCCGCACCGTTATACGCGCCTGTCGAGCCTCTTCGAGGAATTCGCGGCCTGCTTCAACGATGCAGACAGCATTTTCATCGCCCCGGTCTATGCCGCCGGCGAGGATGCAATTGAGGGGGCCGACTCAGAATCGCTGGTTTCCCGGATTAAATCGGGTGGCCATCGTGACGCCCGCTTCCTTCCTTCGGCGGAAGCTCTACCGCAGATGGTAGCAGAGATTGCAAAACCCGGGGACTTTGTGGTTCTTCTGGGTGCTGGTAGCATTACATATTGGGCAGCGGCGCTGCCGAAGCAGTTGGAAGACCTTTCAGGAAAATCCGCATGAAACAGGTTAATGGGGAAAAGCTTCTTGCCTCTCTCGGAGATGGCGTAAAGGACATTCGCGGCCGACTGACGCCGGATGCCCCCATGGATCGAGTCACCTGGTTCCGCGCCGGCGGCCTTGCCGAACTGATGTTTCAGCCGCATGACGAGGAAGATCTCGTCGCTTTCCTTAAGATATTGCCGGACGAAGTGCCGCTGACGGTGGTCGGCGTCGGCTCGAATATCCTGGTGCGTGATGGCGGTATCCCCGGTGTCGTGCTGCGCCTATCGGCCAAGGGCTTCGGTTCTGTCGAGCTTACCGGCGAAAACCGCATTCTCGCCGGCGCCATCTGCCCGGACAAGCATGTGGCGGCGATGGCGATGGATAACGGCATCGGCGGTTTCGCCTTCTATTACGGCATTCCCGGCGGCATCGGCGGTGCTGCCCGCATGAATGCCGGCGCCAATGGCTCCGAGACCAAGGACCGCGTTGTCGAGGTGAGGGCGATCGACCGCAAGGGCAACAAACATGTGCTGTCGAATGCCCAGATGGGCTATACCTATCGCCACTCCGATGCCGCTGACGATCTGATCTTCACCTCGGTGCTGTTCGAGGGTTATTCTGATGACCGGGCCAAGATCCGCGCCGAGATGGATGCTGTGCGCAATCACCGCGAGACGGTACAGCCGATTCGCGAAAAGACTGGCGGTTCGACCTTCAAGAATCCGGAGGGGCATTCGGCCTGGAAGCTGATCGATGAAGCGGGCTGCCGTGGTCTCGTTATCGGCGGCGCGCAGATGTCGGCGCTTCACTGCAACTTCATGATCAATATGGGGCAGGCGACGGGCTACGATCTCGAATATCTGGGCGAGGAAGTGCGCCGCAAGGTATTCGAGATGGCCGGCATTAAGCTCGAGTGGGAAATCAAGCGTCTCGGCCTCTTCATGCCAGACCGTGAGGTCCATCCTTTCCAGGGCGTCACTTCAGAATAGGCGTTACTGCAAGCCTCAGGCCTTCGCGCGGCGTGATGGCGGGCGACCAGCCGAGCACGTCGCGGGCGTGGGAAATGTCGACCTGCAGCGAGCCGCAAAGGCGGTCGAATAGGTCCTGCTTGCCGGCGATGGCAAGTGCTCCTCGCAGGATCGAGACGGGGAAGGGGTAGAGGGCAGGCTTGATGCCAAGACCATCGGCGATAGCGCGGATCAGGTCGGGCGTGGAAAGGTCCTCGGCATCCCCTGCCAAAAAAACTTCGCCGGCTGCGGCTGGGTGCCGCATGCAGAGAGCGATCAAATCCACCAGGTTGGCAAGAGCCACCAGGGTTCGGCGGTTCCTCACAGAGCCGAGCGGCAGCGGAAGCCGCTTGAGCACGAGGTTCACTAGTCTTGCGAAATTGCCCGGCGCATTAGGCCCATAGACCAATGGCGGGCGGATGATCACAAGCTCCATTCTTGTCCTTCCGGCAACGGCCTTGAGCGCAATCTCGCTTTCATGTTTTGAAATCGCATAGGGTTCCGTTGGGGCGGGTGGATCATCGTGCCGGAAGGGGCGAATGCTCTGCATACCGTTGACGCCGATCGAACTGATGAAGACCAGTCGCTTGACACCGGCTTTTGCAGCCTGTTCCGCCAGGTTCAGTGCCGATGCGGTATTCTCGCTTCGAAACACGGCAAGAGGATCGGCGGAATCGTCCTTCAGGACATGCGCGCGAGCGGCGAGATGCACGACGACGTCGACGGATTTTAACGCTTCGGACCAATCGGTTTCCGGCGTGATTGCCACGGGAAGATGCACGATACCTTCAGGAAAAATCCTATCGTTTGAGCGGGTTACTGTCGTCAGCGTAACATCGCCGTCGTCGCGCAATTTTTCTACAAGGGCGTTACCTATAAAGCCGGACGCTCCCGTAATCAGGCAGTGCATGTTACATTCCCCGTTCAATCGGCCAGGTAGTCTGGCTAGCCGGAAGTGTCGATCGCATCAATAAAAAAAGCCGCGACGGGTTGCGTCGCGGCTTTCTTATCCAGCTGGCAAAGTCTCAGACTTCTTCGTGACCCGACAGCAGGATACAGATCAGCGAGATCGCAGCGGAGGCGGCGAGGTAGTAGCCGACAAAGTCGAGGCTGTAGTTGGTCGCAAGCCAGGTGGCGATATAGGGCGCAAGCGATGCTCCGAAGATGCCGCCGAGGTTGAAGGTCATCGAGGCGCCGGTGTAGCGCACCATGGTCGGGAAGGGGGCCGCAAGTGCAGCGCCGATCGGACCGTAGGTGAAACCCATCAGTGCAAGGCCGATGATGGAGCACAGGACAGCGCCCGTGAGGCCTGCAGTCAGCAGGCTTGCATAGAAGAAGCCGAAGATAGCGATGGCGATCGTCGTCAGGATCAGGATCAGGCGACGCGAATAGCGGTCCGACAGCCAGCCGGAAAGCGGGATCGTCAGGCCGAAGAAGACGACGCCGACGAGCTGGATGATCAGGAACTGCTCACGCGTAAAGCCGAGTTTCGTGGTGCCCCAGGACAGCGTGAAGACTGTCATCAGGTAGAAGAGTACGAAGGTGGCGACCGCGATGAAGGTGCCGAGGATGAGGCTGCGCAGGTGGCCGCGGAAGACGGTCGCGACCGGGACGGCGACGCGCTCGTGCTTTTCGACAGCTTTCTGGAATTCCGGCGTTTCGGCGATCTTCAGCCGGACATACAGGCCGACGGCGACCAGCGCTAGGCTGGCAATGAAGGGAATGCGCCAACCATAGGCGAGGAAATCCTCGTTGCTCATGGTTTCCGCCAGGATCAGAAAGAAGCCGGAGGAGAGGATGAAACCGATGGGCGCACCGAGTTGCGGGAACATGGCATACCAGCTGCGCTTGCCGGGAGGAGCATTTTCGGTTGCGAGCAGCACGGCGCCGCCCCATTCGCCGCCGAGGCCGAGACCCTGGCCGAAGCGGCACAGCGCAAGCAGCAGCGGAGCGGCGATGCCGATCGCGTCATAGCCGGGCAGGATGCCGATCACGACGGTCGAGAGGCCCATCGTCATCAGCGCCGCCACCAGCGTCGCCTTGCGGCCGATCTTGTCGCCGAAATGGCCGAAGACCACGGCGCCGAAGGGGCGGGCGAAGAAGGCGATCGAGAAGGTAACCAGCGACTGGAGGAGGGCTGAGGTCGGATCACTCGATGGGAAGAAGAGGTGCGGGAAAACAATGACGGCTGCCGTCGCGTAGACGTAGAAGTCGAAGAATTCGATGGTGGTGCCGATGAGGCTGGCGATCAGGACGCGTGCGGGAGAATTGACTTGCGTGCTGCTCGAAGGGCTCGGCGATACGGAGATCGCTTCTGTCATGTTCATTCCAATCAGTATTTTTATCGATTTCCTTGGGAGGCTGCCGCTCTTAACGTAATTTTAAGGCTGAGAAAATGCCCGCCACGCAAGAATATGGCGCAAACGAGATTATCCGCCGGTGTGGCGGCTGTCTTGATGCGGGTATCCGTCTCTCAGGCTTGTCGTGGGGCCGGCGGCGAACTTGACGGGAATCAAATTGTATTTGATCTCTAAAGAACTCTCTGGTTGAGAGAGTGGAGGGACACATATGCAAATACCTATGCAAAAAAGTCTTGCTGCCGAGCTTTTCGGCACGTTCTGGCTGGTTTTCGGCGGATGCGGCAGTGCTGTGTTCGCGGCCGCTTATCCTGAACTCGGCATCGGTTTTGTCGGCGTGGCGCTGGCGTTTGGTTTGACGGTCCTCACCATGGCATATGCCGTGGGCGGTATTTCAGGCGGTCATTTCAATCCGGCCGTCTCTCTCGGCCTCGTTGTTGCGGGACGTTTTCCCGCTGCACGCCTCATTCCCTATATTATTGTGCAGGTGATCGGTGCGATCGTCGCCGCAGCGGCACTCTATTTCATCGCCAGCGGCAAGGCGGGTTTCGAACTCGGCGGGTTTGCCGCCAACGGATATGGCGAACATTCTCCGGGCGGTTATTCACTGCTTTCGGCGCTGCTGATCGAAGTTCTGCTGACCATGTTCTTTCTGATCATCATCCTGGGATCGACCGGCAGCAGGGTGCCCGCCGGCTTTGCGCCGCTTGCGATCGGCCTTGGGTTGACACTGATTCACCTCGTCGCGATTCCCGTGACGAACACTTCGGTCAATCCGGCGCGTTCGACCGGGCAGGCGCTTTTCGTCGGCGGTTGGGCCCTGCAGCAACTCTGGCTGTTCTGGATCGCGCCGCTTGTGGGCGGGGCGATCGGCGGCCTCGTCTGGAAATTCTTCGGTGATAAGGACTGACTGCAAGACATTGTGGCATGTCATTGAACCCGCGTGGTTTTTCCACGCGGGTTTTTCGTTTTCCATGGTGCTTGCGTCCTGTTCGTTGCGATATTCCTGCAGCCGCAAGGGCAGAAAATGAAGCAAGCGGCAAGGCAGAGTTAACGAAAGTAAACGGTTCGTTAACCATAATGATGTTCTAATGCACCCAGATCAGACAAAGGCCGCAACCTGCGGAGACAGCTCCGCGCAAGCCTCGGTTCTGCAGAGTGAAAGTTATTTTTGGGGGTGTTGATGAGTCGTGAGCACGTTGCTGTCCTGATGGGCGGGTTTTCCTCGGAAAGGCCTGTCAGCCTTTCCTCGGGAAAGGCGTGCGCCGATACGCTCGAGGCTGAAGGTTTCAAGGTGACGCGTATCGATGTCGAGCGCGACGTTTCCGAAAAGCTCTCGGCCGTGAAGCCGGATGTTGTCTTCAATGCACTGCATGGGCCTTTTGGCGAAGATGGCACCATCCAGGGCATCCTCGAATATCTGCAGATCCCCTATACGCATTCGGGCGTGCTTGCCTCTGCGCTCGCCATGGACAAGAGCAGGGCGAAGCGCGTCGCCGCTGCCGCCGGCGTTCCGGTTGCCGAATCGCAGGTTCTGAACCGCTTCTCTTTTCCATCGGAACATCCGATGAAGGTGCCCTACGTGGTCAAGCCCGTGCGCGAAGGCTCCAGCTTCGGTGTTGTCATCGTTGGTGAGGATCAGACCCATCCGCCGCAGGTCATCAGTTCTGCCGAGTGGCGCTATGGCGAGGAGGTCATCGTTGAGCGCTATATCCATGGTCGTGAACTGACTTGCGGCGTCATGGGCGATCAACCCATGGATGTCATCGAGGTGGTGCCGCAGGGACACAATTTCTATGATTACGACTCCAAGTATGCGGCCGGTGGATCAAAACATGTCTTGCCGGCTAAAATTTCACCGAAAATTTACCAAAAAATACAAACATTGGCGTTAAGGGCGCATCAAGCAATTGGTTGCCGTGGCGTCAGTCGCTCCGACTTTCGTTATGACGATCGTTTCTCCGAAGATGGCGAGCTTATCTGGCTGGAGGTCAATACCCAGCCAGGCATGACGCCGACCTCCCTTGTGCCCGAAATGGCCGGCCATGCCGGGTATTCCTTTGGTGCATTTCTCCGGTGGATGGTGGAGGACGCTTCTTGTTTGCGTTGACGGTCAAAAGGATAGGGCGCCCCAGCCGTTATGCCGAGCTTCCTGCTTCGGAAGCCGACGAACGCCGCGTTCTGCCGCGTCCGTTGCGCCGTGTCGTCCGCTTCCTCGTCAGTCTCGGTACGGGCCGTATCCATATCCCGGCCCATACGGGCACGGTTTCGGCGTTCGGCTTCCTGGCTGCGACCGGGCTTTATGGCATGTCGCTGGGCGGACACACGGAAGCTGTCGCCCAAGCAACGACTAGTGCGGTCGGTTTTGCTATCGAGGACGTGAAGGTTTCCGGCAACAACCAGACCTCCGAAATCGAAATCCTGCAGCTTCTCGGTCTCGATGGTGCGACGTCGCTCGTCTCCCTCGATGTCGATGCCGCACGCCAGAAGATTGCGCGCCTTCCCTGGGTCGAGAACGTCGAAGTCCGCAAGGTCTATCCGAAAACGATCGAGGTGAAGCTCTCGGAACGTGCCGCCTATGCGATCTGGCAGCACGGCCAGGAGCTTTCGCTCATCGAGAAGAACGGCAGCGTGATCGCGCCGCTTCGCGACAACAAGTATTCGACTCTGCCGCTCGTCGTCGGTCGTGATGCCGAAACGGCTGCGGCCTCGCTTCAGGACGTCTTCGCCAAGTGGCCCGACATCAAGGCGCGCGTGAAGGCTTATGTCTGGGTTTCCAGCCGTCGCTGGGATCTGCACATGGATAACGGCGTTGTGGTCAAGCTGCCGGAAGACGATGTCGACCAGGCACTCGCAACGCTTTCGAAATTCAATAAAGAACAACAGCTTCTGGAGCGCGATATCGCTGCAGTCGATCTCAGGCTGCCGGATCGCACGACGATCCAGCTGACCCCGGAGGCGGCAGCTCGCCGGCAGGCGGTGGTCGCGACGCGCACCAAGGAATTGAAGAAGGCGGGGCAGAATATATGAGCTTGTTCGGTTCATCCCATTTCGGATTGCCGCGCCTGAAGCCGCTTTCGTCGAAGCGGTCGCATATCGTTTCGGTGCTCGACATCGGCTCGACCAAGGTCGTCTGCATGATCGGCCGGCTGACGCCGCGCGAGGAAAGCCAGATTCTGCCTGGCCGCACGCACAATATCGAGATCATCGGCATCGGCCATCAGCGTTCGCGTGGTATCAAGACCGGTGTCATTGCCGATCTCGACGCGCTCGAAAGCGTCATCCGTCTCGCCGTCGATGCGGCCGAGCGCATGGCAGGCCTTACCGTCGAAAGCCTGATCGTCAACCTGACGGCAGGCCGCCTCGGCAGCGACATTTACACGGCGACCATCGATCTTGGTGGCCAGGAAGTCGAGCTGAATGACCTGAAGAAGGTGCTGTCGGCAGCCTGCCAGCAGTCTCTGCGCCAGGACCGTGCTGTCCTGCATTCGCTGGCGACCGGGTTCTCGCTCGACGGCGAGCGCGGCATCCGCGATCCGCTGGCCATGTATGGCGATACGCTCGGTGTCGACATGCATGTGGTGACGGCGGAACGCTCGGCGCTCAAAAATCTCGAGCTCAGCGTCAACAGGGCGCATCTTTCGGTGGAAGGAATCGTTGCGACACCTTATGCATCGGGTCTTGCCGCACTCGTCGACGATGAAGTCGAACTTGGCTGTGCGGCCATCGACATGGGCGGCGGCACGACGACGATTTCGGTCTTTGCCGAAGGCAAGCTTGTCCATACCGATGCTGTCGGCCTCGGCGGTCATCACGTGACGACCGACCTCGCACGCGGCCTTTCCACACGGATCGAGGATGCTGAACGTTTGAAGGTGGTCCACGCTTCGGCGCTGACCAACTCTTCCGACGAGCGCGAACTGATCTCCATTCCGCCGATCGGCGAGGATGACCGCGATCAGCCGACGCAAGTGCCGCGGGCTCTGGTCTCGCGCATCGTTTCGGCGCGTATCGAGGAAACGATGGAATTGATTCGCGACCGCATCCAGCGTTCGGGCTTCAGCCCGATCGTCGGCAAGCGTGTCGTTCTGACGGGCGGCGCAAGCCAGCTCACCGGCCTTGCCGAAGTGGCGCGGCGCATTCTTGCCCGCAACGTCCGCATCGGCCGTCCGATGGGTGTCTCGGGTCTGCCGACGGCTGCCAAGGGACCGGCCTTTTCGACGGCCGTGGGTTTGATGATCTATCCGCAGGTCGCGGACATGGAAACACATGCGTCACAGAGCAGCCTGCTCATGTCGCTTGGGGGTAATAACAGCCGCATCGCCCGCATGGGCCAGTGGCTGAAGGAAAGCTTTTGAAATTGAGTGAATTGGCCGGCGTGGCGATGCGGCCATAAAGAGAAGGAACAGGTACCATGACTATCAAGCTGCAGAAGCCTGACATCACCGAATTGAAGCCGCGCATCACCGTATTCGGCGTCGGCGGCGGCGGCGGCAATGCCGTCAATAACATGATTTCGGCCGGCCTCCAGGGCGTCGACTTCGTCGTTGCCAACACGGATGCCCAGGCATTGACGATGACGAAGGCAGAACGGGTCATCCAGCTCGGAGCCAACGTCACCGAGGGGCTCGGCGCCGGTTCGCAGCCGGAAGTCGGCCGTGCGGCTGCCGAAGAGTGCATCGACGAGATCATCGATCACCTGAACGGCACGCATATGTGCTTCGTCACCGCCGGCATGGGCGGCGGCACCGGCACTGGTGCTGCTCCCGTCGTCGCACAGGCCGCCCGCAACAAGGGCATCCTGACGGTCGGCGTCGTCACCAAGCCGTTCCACTTCGAAGGCGGACGCCGCATGCGTCTGGCTGAATCCGGCATTCAGGAACTGCAGAAGTCTGTCGATACGCTCATCGTCATTCCGAACCAGAACCTCTTCCGTATCGCCAACGACAAGACGACCTTCGCCGACGCCTTCGCCATGGCCGACCAAGTTCTCTACTCGGGCGTTGCCTGCATCACCGACCTGATGGTGAAGGAAGGTCTCATCAACCTCGACTTCGCCGACGTCCGCTCGGTCATGCGCGAAATGGGCCGTGCGATGATGGGCACCGGCGAAGCTTCCGGTTCGGGCCGCGCCATGCAGGCAGCCGAAGCGGCGATCGCCAACCCGCTGCTCGACGAAACCTCGATGAAGGGTGCACAGGGCTTGCTGATCTCCATCACCGGCGGTCGCGACCTGACACTTTTTGAAGTCGACGAAGCTGCGACCCGCATCCGCGAAGAAGTCGATCCGGATGCCAACATCATCCTCGGCGCAACCTTCGACGAATCGCTCGAAGGCATCATCCGCGTCTCGGTCGTCGCCACCGGCATCGACCGTGCCATGGGTGAGGGCACCGACCGTGTATTCCAGCCCGCAGCAAAGCCGGCGATCCGTCCCTCCGCGGCCGTTGCTCCGGCACCGGCCGCAGTTCAGCCTGCTCCGGTAATGCAGGCACCGAAGGCCGATCACATCGCGCAGACCATCCGTCAGGCTGAAGTCGAGATGGAACGTGAACTGGAAATCCAGACCCTGCGTGCTGCTGCTCCCGCCCCACAGCAGCCGGTGATGCAGGAAACCTTCCGCCCGCAGAGCAAGATTTTCGCTCCTGCGCCGGAAGCAACCCCGGTCATCCGCCCGGCTCCAGTCCAGCAGCAGGCTCCCGTCATGCACCAGCCGGCTCCGCAGCCGGTCATGCAGCAACCGGTCCGTCATGAGCCCGTCATCCGTCAGGCTCCTGAGCAGGTCCGTATGCCGAAGGTCGAGGATTTTCCGCCGGTCGTGCAGGCTGAGATCGACCATCGCACGCAGCCTGCTGCGGCACATGTGCAGGAAGAGCGCGGCCCGATGGGGCTTTTGAAGCGAATCACCAATTCGCTCGGCCGTCGCGAAGAGGAAGTCGCTCCGGAAATGACGTCTGCCCCGGCCGCGGCCTCGCAGCAGCGCCGTCCGCTGTCGCCGGAAGCAAGTCTCTATGCACCGCGCCGCGGCAACCTCGATGACCAGGGCCGTACCGTCCCGCAGGCCCGCATGATGCAGGAAGACGATCAGCTGGAAATCCCGGCCTTCTTGCGCCGTCAGTCGAACTGAGAAGGTGGCTTCTCCACAGAAAACGCCCGGGACCGAAATCCCGGGCGTTTGCATTTCTATATGCTTGAATTCTAAATGCTTTTGTCCTTGCGGATTTCGTAACAAACCGAAACGAACAGTGATTTGGATTGCAGCGCCGGTCCACGTAAGTATGAAGCAAGCGAACTGCCCTATGAGTCCGCTTCGGGCGGCTTGGGCAGTGCAGAAGATGAGACCCGGCCGCTTGGCAGCAACGGGTACGGTAGAATAAAGGCAGAATTTTATGGGACTTGGCTTGCTGGGCTTTCAAACGACGGTATCACGTCCGGTGACACTTTCGGGCATCGGCGTGCATTCGGGTGCCGACGTTTCGATCACCTTCAATCCGGCCGAAGCCGGCACGGGCGTTATTTTCCAGCGTGTCCATGAAAACGGTGACATTACCGAGCTGAAAGCCGTTTCCTCGCAGGTCGGCAACACCGATCTCTGCACCGTTCTCGGCTTCTCGCCGGCACATTCCGTCGCGACGATCGAACATGTGATGGCAGCAGTTTATGCTCTCGGCCTCGACAATGTCGTGATCGAAGTCAACGGCGCCGAAATGCCGATCATGGATGGCAGCTCGGTTCCCTTCGTCGAAGCCATCGAGCAGGTCGGCCTCGTTTCCCTCGGCGTCAAGCGCCGCTACATCCGCATCACCAAGCCGGTTCGTATCGAGCATGGCGGCTCCTGGAGCGAGTTCCGCCCTTATGACGGCACGCGCTTCGAAGTCGAGATCGATTTCGAATGCCCGCTGATCGGCCGCCAGAAGTGGGAAGGCAATCTCACGGCCGCCGTTTTCAAGACCGAGCTGTCGCGTGCGCGTACCTTCGGTTTCATGCGCGATGTCGAGCGTCTCTGGGCTTCTGGCCATGCCCTCGGCTCATCGCTGGAAAATTCCGTCGTCATCTCCGACGACAACACCGTCATCAATGTCGAAGGCCTGCGCTACGCTAAGGACGAGTTCGTCCGTCACAAGACGCTCGATGCCGTCGGCGATCTGGCGCTTGCCGGCGCACAGTTCATCGGCTGCTACCGTTCCTATCGCGGCGGTCATAAGATGAACGCCAACGCCCTCAAGGCGCTGCTCAGCGACCCGACCGCCTATGAAGTGGTCGAGACGTCGACGCCGCGCCAGCGCGTTACAGTTCGTGAATTCATTGCAGTCAACGCTCCGGAATTCGCCCCCTGGTCGGCATGACCTCCAGTATACCAATTAAGGCCAGGGCCGCCTCCCAACGGGGGCGGTTTTTTTATGGGAAGGGGCGGATGGCACGCCGATAGATGTGTTGCGGCATATATTTAGCCACAGCAGGTTAGAATGGCGTTGAAAAGCCCGACATTCTCGGCCGTGCTGCCACAAAAATGCGTTAATGCATGATCATTGCGTTGCTCTCGATGCACATTTGTGGATAGAAACGCCAGCTAGGCATGGCTGCTGTGGAGTGGACGGCGGCGGTGGGATTCTTTCGAATGGCTTATGCAAGGTCTGACATGATGATGAAGACAGCGCGCGCTTTGCTCGCATCCGTGATGGTGCTGAGCGCAGGCGCCTTGATTTCCGGCTGCCAGTCGGACCCTGATATCGACATCACCAAGCTCGGCCTGGAGACTGATCCGCCTGACGTGCTCTACACGCAGGGCCTCGCGAACATGAAGGCCGGCAACATGGCCGAGGCGGCGCGAAAGTTCGATGCGATCGATGCACAGAATCCCTTCTCGGAATGGGCGCGCAAGGCGCTTGTGATGAGTACCTTCGTCAAGTACCGCCAGGGCCGCTTCGACGATGCGCTCACATCGGGCAACCGCTATATGGCGCAGTATCCGAAATCGAAGGATGCCGCTTACGTGCAATATCTCGTAGGCCTGACCTATTCCAAGCAGATCGTCGACGTGACGCAGGACCAGCGCGCGGCGCAGAAGACGATCGATGCCATGCAGGCCGTCGTCGACAATTATCCTGATTCCGAATATGTCGACGATGCGCAGGCCAAGATCCGCTTTGCGCGCGACCAGCTCGCCGGCAAAGAAATGCAGGTCGGCCGCTACTACATGGAGCGCAAGGAGTATCTCGCCGCGATCTCGCGTTTCCGCATCGTCGTCGAGAAGTATCCGAACACGAATCAAATCGAAGAGGCGCTCGCCCGTCTCGTCGAGGCCTATTATGCGATGGGCATCGTCGACGAAGCGCAGACCGCTGCTGCCGTTCTCGGTCACAATTATCCCGACAGCCAGTGGTATGCCGATTCTTATAAGCTACTGCAGTCGGGTGGCGCGGAGCCTCGTGAGAACAAGGGTTCGTGGATCGCCGCAGCGGGCAAGAAACTCCTTCTCGGTTCCTGAGGCCAATGCTGATCCAGCTTTCGATCCGCGATATCGTTCTGATCGAGCGGCTGGATCTCGCCTTCGAGACCGGCCTCTCCGTGCTGACGGGTGAGACGGGCGCTGGCAAATCCATCCTGCTCGACAGTCTTTCGCTGGCCCTTGGCGGGCGCGGCGATGGTGGTCTCGTGCGCCACGGCGAGGACAAGGGGCAGGTGACGGCCGTCTTCGATGTCGGCATGGATCACGGCGCCCGCAAACTTCTGCGCGAAAACGGTATCGACGACGAAGGCGACCTGATCTTCCGCCGCCAGCAGTCCTCTGACGGGCGCACCAAGGCCTATGTGAACGACCAGCCGGTGAGCGTGCAGCTCATGCGCCAGGCCGGTCAGATGCTGGTCGAGATCCACGGCCAGCACGACGATCGGGCGCTTGTCGATACCAATGCCCACAGGACGCTGCTGGACGCCTTCGCCGGTATCGGCGAGGATGTACAGGCTGTGGCCACGCTTTATCGCCAGTGGCGCGATAATGAGCGTACGCTGAAGAAACATCGCGAGAGGGTGGAGGCTGCCGCCCGCGAGGCGGATTACCTGCGGTCATCCGTCGACGAACTCGAAAAGCTCTCGCCGCGTGACGGCGAAGAGGATGAGCTCGCCGACCGCCGCCAAAAGATGATGAAGGCGGAGCGCATTGCCGGCGATATTGCCGAGGCTTCGGAATTCCTGAACGGCAATGCCTCTCCCGTGCCCCATATCGCCTCGCTGGTGCGCCGTCTGGAGCGCAAAAGCCACGAGGCGCCCGGCCTGCTGGAAGATACTGTAGCGCTGCTAGATGCCGCGCTGGACCAGCTTTCCAACGCGCAGATGGAAGTGGAAGCAGCCCTGCGCAAGACCGAATATGATCCGAAGGAACTGGAGCGCGTCGAAGAGCGTCTCTTTGCACTGCGCGCGGCCTCCCGAAAATATTCCGTTCCCGTCACCGAGCTGCCCGCACTTGCCGTGCGCATGATCAACGATCTTGCCGATCTTGATGCAGGTGAAGAACGGTTGTCGAAGCTTGAGGCGGAAGTCGGTGTTGCCAAGGCGAAGTATGATACGGCGGCTCGCTCGCTCTCCGAGAAACGGCACCATGCCGGCGACGCGCTGGCGCAGGCCGTGATGGCCGAGCTGCCGGCGCTGAAGCTCGAGCGCGCCCGCTTCATGGTGGAAATCACCACGGATGTGGAGGAGCCGACAGCCGAAGGCATCGACATCGTCGAATTTCACGTTCAGACCAATCCGGGAACACGGCCGGGCTCGATCATGAAGGTCGCCTCGGGCGGCGAACTCTCGCGCTTCCTGCTGGCGCTCAAGGTGGCGCTTGCCGACCGCGGTTCGGCGCCGACGCTCGTTTTCGACGAAATCGACACCGGTGTCGGCGGCGCCGTGGCGGATGCGATCGGCCAGCGGCTGAAGCGGCTCTCCGAGCGTGTGCAGGTTCTCTCCGTCACCCATGCTCCACAGGTGGCGGCACGAGCTGCCACGCATCTCCTGATCTCCAAGGGACCGTCCGGCGACGGCTCCGACAAGATCGCCACGCGCGTTGCCACCATGGCCCAGAAGGACCGCACGGAAGAGATAGCCCGCATGCTTGCCGGTGCTTCCGTGACGGAAGAGGCGAGGGCGGCGGCGGCTCGGCTACTGGCCGGAAACGGCTAGGGGTTTGCTGGCGGTGACAAGCGGCAGGTGTTGCGCTATCTGACTTGGCTCGCCGGCGAGGTCGATCCATGAGACTTTTTCATTTCAGCGATAATCCCGCCATTGCCGTCCTGTTCGCATTCCGTCCGAACGCCCCCGGGTCGGGAATGGCTGAACGGGCCGCTCGTCTGGGCGATCGATGACATCCACGACTTCATGTATCTCTTCCCGCGCGATTGCCCGCGCATCCTTGTTTGGGCAAAACCGGAGACATCGCAGGAGGATCGCCGCCGGCTCGGGGACTGGCGCGGGTTTCGCCTATATCGAGCGTGCTTGATTGGAGCGACTGCGGGCCGAGACCATCCACCGCTATGAGATGCCGACGGAATGTTTCGAGGATCTGCAGGACGCGTGAATGTGGGTGTCGCGAAGGAATGTCGTACCACTAGCGCTCACGGCTCTGTTTGAGCTCGACCGAGAATTTGCCTCACGCGGTATCGAGCTTAAGGCGTCGACAGTCTTACGCCGGTGAAGGCCCTGCAGCATACGACATTACATGTGAGCGCCATCAGACTCCGCAACGCCCGGCCATAAATTCAAAACGTCGGTACTATTTCAATCGCCGAATTTTGCTCTAAAACCATTGCAGATTCTCTGGAGTGAAGCTGCATGTCGACCGAATCCGTCGCTGTTGAGGACTTGACGCTTGAAGATGCCGCTGCCGAACTGAGGCGGCTTTCCAAAGAAATCGCGCACCATGACGCGCTGTACCACGGTAAAGACCAGCCGGAGATTT
Organism: Rhizobium sp. BK529; assembly: GCF_014194105.1. Classification (NCBI taxonomy): domain Bacteria; kingdom Pseudomonadati; phylum Pseudomonadota; class Alphaproteobacteria; order Hyphomicrobiales; family Rhizobiaceae; genus Rhizobium; species Rhizobium sp. BK529. The sequence goes on from NZ_JACIAU010000001.1 coordinate 609,860, forward strand.
CGGACGCGGACTACGACGCGCTGAAGCGGCGCAACGATGCGATCGAAGCGCGCTTTCCAGAGCTGATTCGTGAAGACAGCCCATCGCGCCACGTGGGCGCCGCGCCGTCGGCCACCTTCGCGCCGGTTGTCCATTCAAGGCCGATGCTGTCGCTCGACAATACGTTCTCACAGGAGGACGTGCGCGACTTCGTGGCCAGCGTCTATCGCTTCCTCGGTCGCCTGCCGGACAACTCCATCGCGTTCACGGCCGAGCCGAAGATCGACGGGCTTTCGATGTCGATCCGCTATGAGAACGGCAAGCTGGTGACGGCCGCGACCCGCGGCGACGGTACGACCGGCGAGAATGTCACAGCCAATATCCGCACCATCAAGGAAATTCCGAACGAGCTGCCGAAGGGAGCTCCATCCATCGTTGAAGTACGCGGCGAAGTCTATATGGCCAAAAGCGACTTCATGGCACTCAACGCGCAGATGGAGGCCGAAGGCAAGCAAACCTATGTCAATCCGCGCAATACTGCCGCTGGGTCATTGCGGCAGCTCGACGCGAAGGTGACGGCAAGCCGTAAGCTGAGATTCTTCGCCTATGCCTGGGGTGAGATGTCGGACATGCCCGCTGATACACAGATGGGCATGGTCGAGACCTTTAAGAGCTGGGGCTTCCCCGTCAATCCGCTGATGAAGCGGCTGAGTTCGGTCGACGATATTCTTGCCCATTACAGCGAGATCGGTCTTGAGCGGCCCGACCTCGATTACGATATCGATGGCGTCGTCTATAAGGTCGACAGCCTTGAGCTGCAGCAGCGTCTCGGGTTCCGCTCGCGCAGTCCGCGCTGGGCGACCGCGCACAAATTCCCGGCCGAGCAGGCTTTCACCGTCGTCGAAAATATCGACATTCAAGTCGGACGTACCGGGGCGCTGACGCCGGTCGCCCGGCTGACGCCAATCACCGTCGGCGGCGTCGTCGTCACCAATGCGACGCTGCATAACGAGGATTACATCAAGGGCATCGGCAATAGCGGCGAACGCATCCGCGAGGAGGAGCACGATATCCGCATCGGCGATACGGTCATCGTGCAGCGCGCCGGCGACGTGATCCCGCAGGTGCTCGATGTCGTCATGGAAAAGCGCCCTGTCGATGCGCAACCCTATCAGTTTCCGAAAGTGTGCCCAGTCTGCGGTTCGCATGCCGTACGCGAACGCCACGAAAAGACCGGCAAGCTCGATTCGGTCACCCGGTGCACCGGCGGCTTCATCTGCCGCGCGCAAGCGACGGAAGAGCTGAAGCATTTCGTCTCGCGCAATGCTTTTGATATCGAAGGGCTCGGTTCCAAGCAGATCGACTTCTTCTTCGAAAGCGACGATCCGGCGCTGCAGATCCGCACAGCACCTGACATCTTCACGCTGGAGAAGCGTCAGCAGCAGTCGATCACCAAGCTGGAAAACATCGACGGCTTCGGCAAGGTGAGCGTCGGCAAGCTCTATGCGGCGATCAACGAGCGGCGCAGCATTGCGCTCCACCGCTTCATCTATGCGCTCGGCATTCGCCATGTGGGCGAGACGATGGCGAAGCTGCTGGCGCGCTCCTACAATAGCTACGAGGCCTTTGCGACTGCGATGAAGGAAGCGGCAACGCTTTCCGGTGACGCCTGGAACGATCTCAACGCCATCGAGGGTATCGGCGAAGTCGTGGCGCGCGCCATCGTCGAATTCTACAAGGAGCCGCGCAATATCGAGGTGATCGGCCGCCTGCTCGACGAGGTGACACCACAGGAGGCCGAGCGGCCGGTCACGACAGGCAGCCCGGTTGTCGGCAAGACCGTTGTCTTTACCGGCTCGCTGGAGAAATTTACCCGTGAAGAAGCCAAGGCGCGTGCCGAAAGCCTCGGCGCCAAGGTAGCTGGCTCCGTCTCCAAGAAGACCGATATCGTTGTTGCTGGCCCCGGCGCAGGCTCTAAGCTCGACAAGGCCCGCGAACTCGGCGTCCAGACGATGGACGAGGACGAGTGGCTGGCGCTGATTGGTGGGTAAGGGAGCCTTGCGCTAGACATCGCGTTTCTGTTTTTTTCGACAGCTTGCCTTTCACTCGGCGTCATATCAGGGCTTGTCCCGAGCATCTGCCACGTATCAATATACAAATGGCAGCAGATCCTCGGGACAAGCCCTGATATGACGGAGGAGAGATTTCATGCCCTCAGTCGCGCCATCGTGTAGGCGTCCACATATTGCCCGTCGCGATAGCCGTAGGACCTGAACAGGCCTTCCTTCTCGAAGCCGAATTTCTCGTAGAGGCGGATGGCTGCGTCATTGTCCGTGTAGACGGTCAGTTCCATGCGCTTGATGTCGTGCCAATTATCGGCGGCGTCAAGCATGGCGGCCAACAGGAAGGTTCCGATGCCGCGGCCGGTGAAATCGTCGTGTACACCCATGCCGAGATTTGCGGCATGCTGGCGCCGTCCTTCGAAGCGGGTCATGCCGCCATTGGCGACAAGCTTGCCGTCGAGTTCGACGACGAGATTGAGCGCTTCGGGCGAGGGGTTTTCCATGCGCTTGCGCACCGTGTCGATGCTTTGAAAGGGCGGCCGCAGCGTGCCGGCGCGGTAGCCCGGCAGGTTCATCAGCTCGGTGACGGCTTCGGCATCGCTCATACGCAAGGCGCGAACGGTGAGCCCCTGCAAAGAAGGCTTTTCGGGTGGGGTATCCTGATTGGCTGGCATTACGCTCTCCTTGTGTTTCTAGAGGAGAGCGGAGTTCCGAAACCCTGCTTTCCTCGGCAGGGTTGTCGGGATGATCGGACTGCTAGTGACGCACCATCGCTCCCGCGTACCCTGCAAGGGTCGTGGCAATAAGATGCATATTGTGGTTCACAGAGCTGATCATGGGTGGAAGTTTCGCCATTCGCGTGCAGATGTCAACAGGCCAGAATTTGCCTTCGGATGCGGCTATCTTTATTCCGGTAAGGGTAGACGATTCGGATATTTGCCCGTGAAGACAATCGCGATCGATTTCGAGACAGCCAACGAACAGCGCGGCAGCGCCTGTTCGGTCGGTCTTGCCTGGATCGAGGACGGCCGGGTGACGCGGGTGGAGGAGCGGCTGATCCGGCCGCGCGATATGCGCTTCTCCGGCATGAATATCGCGATCCACGGTATTCGCCCCGAGCATGTGGAGGATGCGCCGGAATTTCCCGAGGTCATGGACGAGTTCCATGAGGACTTCCGGGGCGCGACGATGATCGCCCATAATGCCGCCTTCGACTTCAGCGTCTGGCGGGCGAGCCTCGATCTCTATCGGCAGTCCTATCCGGAGCTCACCTATCTCTGCAGCCTGAAAATGGCGCAACGCATCTGGCCGCACTTCCTGTCGCACCGGCTGAACCTGATTGCCGAGCATCTCGGCCTGCGTTTCCTCCATCACAATGCGGCCGAAGACGCCGCCGTCTGTGCCTCAGCGGCAATCGAGATGGCGAGGGCGGTCAAGGCTGCAACGGTCGCCGCCATTCCTGATGTCATCGGCATGAAGCCAGGCAGGTTGACACCAAGCGGCTACGAGCCTTGCACCTGCCGCAAAGCCTGAGTCCCGTGTTGTAAAGATCCAGGCCATTCTTATCTTAGCTTCCGGATTAACACGGGAGTTGCCATGTCCACGTTCCGCAATCTTTTTCTTGGCTCAGCATTCCTTGCCGCATCCGCAGGCGTGACATCAGCGGAGGTCGTCGGCAAGGTCGGGGTCGACTGGATCGGGAATGACATCATCGTCGAGGCGGTATCGGACCCCGAGGTGAAAGGCATCACCTGCCATGTCACCTATTTCGACCGCAGCCTGATCGACCGCTTCAAGAACGGCAACTGGTTCGAAGATCCTTCCAACAACTCCATCGCCTGCCGCCAGACGGGGCCGATCGAGATCGGCAATATTGATATGTCCAAGGATGGCAGCGAAGTGTTCCGGCAGGGCATGTCGCTGATCTGGAAGGTGCTTGCGGTCAACCGCATCTACGACAAGACCAACAATACGCTGATCTATCTCGCCCATTCGCGGCAGGTGACGGATGGTTCGGCGAAGATGTCGATTTCGACCATTCCGCTCTATGGGCAGGATGTGGTGTGGAAAAATGGGAAGCCTTGAGGGCTTTTGAGCCGTGATGAAGCCCCCCAAACCCAGCCGATCCTGCTCTCGACATCTTCAGCGTTTTGAACGGAACGGAGCGTTGCAGCGGGTTAGCCCCGCCCCCTTGTGGCGAGGGGTCGGGGAGCGGTTTTTACGGTAAGCTTGAAATCATGCCGTCCAAAACGAGAAAGGCCCGGACAAGCCGGGCCTCCACATTCCAGATTTCAAAATCTATCAAGCAGCTTCGCGCGCCAGTTCGTCGGCGATGACCGTATCGAGGTTGAGGAAGCAGACCATAGTCTTTTCCAGTGCCACGATGCCGCGGCAGAAGGCGCGCTGGGCTTCCGGGATGATTTCTGGCGGCGGCTGCAGGTCTTCGCTCTTGATGGTCATCATGTCCGAGACCTGTTCGACCAGCAGGCCGACCAACTTGCCGGCGATGTCGGTAACGATGATGGCGGAACGCTCGGATGGTTCCGTCATCTTCATGCCGAGGCGGCAGGCCATGTCGATGACCGGGATCACGGCGCCGCGCAGGTTGATGAGGCCGAGGACGTAGGGCGGGGTATGCGGCATCGGGGTTACCGGCGCCCAGCCGCGGATTTCGCGGATCGCCATGATATCGATGCAGAACTCCTGGTCGCCCAGGTGGAACGAGACGATTTCGAGGTAGGCGCCCGACTGCTTGATGGCGTTGCTCATGATCAGAATTCTTCCCAGTTGTCTCCGGCCGGAGAGGAGGCGATTGTCCTGGCGGCAGTGCCGCCCGTGAATGCGCCCGCGACCTTGCCAATCAGGCTTCGTGCGGGTGAGGGTTTCGGATGCGAGGCTGCGGAGGCTTCTCGCGGCGTTGGACGGGCGCTCATGCCCTCGCCGATATTGAACTGCCGAACCAGTTTCGTCAGGCTTTCTGCGTCCGTTGCGAGAGTGTGGCTGGCGGCGTTCGTTTCTTCCACCATGGCCGCATTCTTCTGCGTCACCTGATCCATCTGGCTGATGGCTGTATTGATCTCGTTCAGTCCAACCGATTGTTCGCGCGCAGAGGTTACGATTGATTTAACATGGCCATCGATGCGCAGAACATCCTCGCCTATCTGACGCAAAGCCTCGCCGGCTGCCGTCACCAATTCACCACCAGTCTTTACTTCGGCGCCGGATTTGCTGATCAAGGCCTTGATATCCTTGGCTGCTCCGGCCGCGCGGCCAGCGAGTTCGCGCACTTCCTGGGCGACGACCGCAAAGCCCTTGCCGGCTTCGCCCGCACGCGCTGCTTCGACGCCAGCGTTCAGCGCCAAGAGATTCGTCTGGAAAGCGATCTCATCGATGACGTTGATGATGGTGCCGATCTCGCGGGAGGCGTTTTCGATTCGCTCCATCGCGGCCATCGCATCGCCGACGATGGCATCGGATTTCTCGGTATTCTGGCGGGTATGAGCGACCATCTGGCCGACTTCCTCGGCGCGGCTGGTGGCGTTGCGGACAGTGGAGGTAATTTCGTCCAGAGCCGCTGATGTCTCCTCCAGCGAGGCGGCCTGCTGCTCGGTGCGCTTGGCAAGGTCGTCGGCGGCGGCACGCATCTGGTGGCTGTTGGCTTGGATCGAGGTGCTGTTCTGGGCAATGTCCTTCATCGCATTGCACAGGCGCATGGCCGTCTGGTTGAAATCCTGACGCAGCCTTTCCAGCTCTTCGCGGAAGGGCTGGTCGATGCTTGCCGTCAGATCGCCATTGGCAAGGCGGGTGAGACCCTGCGCAAGCGCCATGACGGCGGCGCTCAGCGCTTCAGCGTCTGCGAGCTTGGCGGCTTCGCGCTCGCGGCGCTCGGCATCGCTGCGCTGGCGGTCGGTTTCGGTGCGAGCTTCCAGATCGATCTTTTCGATGGCGGCAAGACGGAAGCTCTCGGCAGCACGGGCCATTTCGCCGATCTCATCACCACGTTCCTTGCCGGTGACGTTGCTTGTAAGATCGCCGTTCAGAATGCGCAGCATGCTTTCGCGCACGGCGGCGATGCCGCGGCGGATGGAACCGCCGTGGACATATTGCAGCACGGCCATGGTGAGAATGGCGATGATGCCGAGAGCGATCTGGATAAGCAGAGAGTTGTGCGAGATTTCATCGGCGTGTTCGACGCGCCGACGGGCGACGTCCGTGCCATCATTGGCGAATTTGTCGAGGGTTGCAGTGAGCTTGTCACCGGCAGCGTCGATGCGATCGTCGATCTTGTCGAATTCGGCATCCGGCGCACCCTGTTCGACGAGCGCCTTGAGGTCCACCTGGATGGCTTGGCGAAGTGCGGCGACATCGGCATCGTAGCTCTTCAAGAGATCGCCGGCCTTCAGTTCCTCGGCCAGCATGGCCATTTCCTTCGAGCCGCTGGAGAGGGCGGCAACGGAGTCGGCAACGAGCTTCAGGCGGTCGGGCTGGACGGTCTTCTCATCCTTGTCGACGATCGTGTCCATGGCGGCGAGGACGAGGGTCAGATTGGCAAGGCGCATATCGTTGATGCGATTGACGCTCTGCTGGATCTCGTCAGCGCGGCGCAAGCCGGTGTCGACCTGCATATTCTCGTACCAACCGATCGCGAGCATCGAGCCGAAACCGATGAATGCCGCACCGCCCAGCGTCCAAAGCCGCTGGCCGACTGAAAGATTCCTGCGAACCGTCGAATTTGTCATAAAGCCACCCTCCGCCCCAGGCGGTTGCGTTCCCTCGATTTTCAGGCTGATCCGGTTCATGGCCCGGCCGACGTCATGTCAGGACAGCGCCGAAGCACTGTGTGCATTACTAAATATAGATATCCGCGCTTAAGCCTTTCCTAACGATGTATTTCTTGGCGTTGCATCGCATCGCTCGGAGCAAGCCTTTAGAAAAGCGGGCTAATTCCATTTTCCGCGACTTTTTCCGATGGCGGTGGCCGGCATTTGGCGTTCATCAAGCTGGGGCAATTAATCACGGGTGAGAAAACGCATTCTTGAATTGCGCACTCGCGATCGCGACTATAATCACCTGATCGAACGGATGGGGCATCCGCGCTTTTGTTTTTACGCAATTCTGGACGCAAAACGCTCAAGCATTATTGCCGGAATTGCTTGTAGGGATCACGCAATGAAAAATTTCCGTATCGCTGTCTGGATCGCAGTGTTAGCGCTTGCCGGCGTGCTCGGATGGTTCACGCTGGACCAGAGCCGGACGAGGAACGTAGTGGCCGAGGGGCCTTTCGGCGTGCCGTTCACGCTGGTATCGCAGACGGGGCAGCCGATCACGGAGCAGGCGCTGCTCGGCAAGCCCACCGCCTTGTTCTTCGGCTTCACACATTGCCCCGAAGTCTGCCCGACGACGCTTTTCGAGCTCAACGGCTGGATGGAAAAGGTCGATCCTCAGGGTAACAAGCTGCAGGCCTATTTCGTCACCGTCGATCCCGAGCGCGATACGCCCGAAATCATGAACGAGTATGTCTCCAACGTTTCAAAGCGCATAACCGGCATTTCCGGCCCGCCGGACAAGATTGCCGACGTCATCAAGGGCTTCCGCGTCTACGCGAAGAAGGTGCCTGTCGACGAGAAAAATCCTGATGGGGATTACACGATGGACCACACGGCCTCGGTCTTCCTTCTCGATTCAGCCGGGCGTTTTGCCGGAACGATCTCCTATGGCGAAAACCCGGATACGGCGATAAAGAAGCTTGAGAATCTCGTCGCCAAGGGATGACCGGCCATTAAAGATATTGGAACCGGTCGCGGCCGACGCAACCGGAAAGATCGCCTATCGTGAGTGAAATCCGCCTTTATGTGTCGACGACTGAAAAGCAGGCCGAGGAAATCCTCGATCTCCTGAGCGAGGTCTTCGGCGAAGAAGATTTTGCCATCGGCACAACCGAGATCGACGAAAAGAACGATGTCTGGGAAGCCTCCGTCTATATGATGGCGGAGGACGAGGTTGATGTGCGCTCGCGCGTGGCGGCGGCGCTGAAGCAAACGTTTCCCGATGCCGTGCTGTCGCGGGAGGTCATTCCGGATGTGGATTGGGTAGTCAAGTCGCTGGAGGGGCTGAAGCCCGTCAGGGCAGGGCGCTTCCTCGTGCACGGTTCGCATGATCGCGATAAGGTCCGGATCGGCGATATTGCGATCGAGATCGATGCCGGCCAGGCCTTCGGTACCGGCCATCACGGCACGACGGCCGGTTGCCTCGAAGTCATCGACCGGGTGCTAAGAGCACGCACGGTGCGCAATGCGCTCGATCTCGGGACGGGCAGCGGTGTCTTGGCAATTGCCGTGCGCAAGCTACGCAATATTCCGATCCTGGCGACCGATATCGACCCGATCGCCATTCGCGTCGCAGCCGAAAACGTGCGCCGCAATGGCATTGCCACCGGCATCGCCACGGTAACGGCACCGGGCTTCCACTCTACCGCTTTTTCCGAGCATGGGCCATTCGACCTTATCATCGCCAACATCCTGGCGCGGCCACTGATCAAGATGGCGCCGCAGCTTGTGACCAATCTGGCGCCGGGCGGATCAGTGATCCTCTCCGGCATTCTGGCCGCGCAGCGCTGGAAGGTACTCGCCGCGTATAATGGTGCGAAGCTGCGCCATGTGCGCACGATCTGGCGCAATGGCTGGGTGACGATCCACCTCGACCGTCCGTAATTTTCCCAGGCTACAGATAAGGAAAAGGGATACAGGCAAGAAAAAAGGCGGTGCCAATGGCACCGCCCTTGGACCGGCGTTTAATTCCGGTCATGCCCGCGAGCCGAAGGAGGAGGTGCTCAAGCGGGCTCTACTTCATTCCGATAGGCCGGTCCGGTGGAGGGAGGAGGAGCGGACAGGCTTTAAGCTCAGAATGCGTAGCTCGGTGCGCCCTTGTGGCGCGTGGAACGCTGGCCGGCTGCGAGCACCTTGAGGCTGTCCTCATTCTGCGGGCGGCGGGCGCCGATGACATGACGCACAGTCTGGCGTTCGCCAGCCTGTACCGGGCTGCTGTAAGCGAAGCGCGAGAGAGAGGCGGTCATTTCAAAAAATCCTTTGTTAATGGCTCGTCGTGAACCGTTCGATGCGCCCTATATAGCTATTCCGGCATGCAGCGGCAGAGGGTTTGTTTCATTGCAGCCATGCGTGCAATGCATGAAGCGTGCCAGTTTCCCACATCGAGACATATTCCTGCCAAATTATTGGGCTGCTGGAGCCTTCCAGACGCTTCGCGTCGCTTTTTCTCCCCAATGACTGAAATTTCGCTAACATGGCCGCTATCCCATTAACCGGATTCGTTTCACTCATTCGGGTTTCCAGCATGTTCCAGTCTTTCGAAGTCACCTCCACGCCACAGTTCGGCAGGGAACGGGTTTCCGCGCTTCGCGCCAGTTTCGACGCGCTCGGCATCGATGCGTTCCTCGTGCCACGCGCCGATGAATTCAACGGCGAATACGTGCCGGCTTGCGCGGAGCGGCTGTCATGGCTGACGGGCTTTACCGGCTCGGCGGGCGTTGCACTGATTACCCGCACGGAGGCGATCGTCTATGTGGACGGACGTTACGTCACGCAGTTGGCCGAGCAGGTGGACGGTTCGGTCTTTACCGGCGGCGATCTCGTGAACGAACCGCCGCATGTCTGGCTGCCGGCGCATGGCAAGAAGGGGCTGAAGCTCGGCATCGATCCGTGGCTGCATACGGGTGCCGAAGTGCGCAAGCTCGAAAAGGCGCTTGACGAGATCGGCGGTGCGTTGGTTTTTCTGCCGCACAATCCGCTTGATAAGCTCTGGGTCGATCGACCCGCTGAACCGCTTGGCGCCGTCACCATTCAGAACGTGGCCCAGGCCGGTGTCCTCGCCAAGGACAAGATCGCAGCCATCGCGGCCGATCTCGGCAAGAAAAACCTGAGGGCCGTGCTGATCGCCGATCCGTCCTCGATTGCCTGGATCTTCAATATTCGCGGCGCCGACGTGCCGCATACACCACATCCGCTGGCGCGCGCCATCATTCACGCCGACGGCAGGGCCGAACTTTTCCTCGACAAGCGCAAGACCGGTATCGAGCTGGAAGCCTATCTGGCGCAGATTGCCAACCAGCTTGCGCCGTCGCTGCTCGACGAGAAGCTTGCGGCGGTGGCCAAAGATGGCGGCCGTATCCTCATCGATCCCGATATCGCCTCCTATGCGCTTGCCGAGATCATCCGCAAGGCGGGTGGCGAAGTGGTCGAGGGCGCCGATCCGGCAAAGCTGCCGCGGGCAGTGAAGAACAATGTCGAGATCAACGGTTCGGCGGCTGCGCATCTGCAGGATGGCGCGGCGATGGTGGAATTCCTCTATTGGCTGTCGCAGAGCAAGCCCGGCACGATCACCGAGATCGGTGCTGCCGAGCGACTGGAATCGGCCCGCGCCAAGGTCGGCCAGAGCATGCAGAATCCGCTGAAGGACATTTCCTTCGATACGATCTCCGGCGCAGGTGAACACGCTGCCATCATGCACTACCGGGTGACCACGGCGACCGACCGGCATATCCAGCCGGGCGAGCTCTTCCTGATCGATTCCGGCGCGCAGTATGTCAACGGCACGACCGACATCACCCGCACGGTCGGCATCGGCGCCGTTACGGAAGAGCACAAGCGCTTCTTCACGCTGGTGCTGAAGGGTATGATCCAGATCAGCACGGCGCGCTTCCCCAAGGGTACGCGCGGTTGCGACCTCGATCCGCTGGCGCGCATCGCGCTGTGGCGGGCAGGAGCCGATTTCGCCCATGGCACGGGCCATGGCGTCGGCTCCTATCTCTCGGTTCATGAGGGGCCGCAACGCATCTCACGGCTGTCGACTCAAGAATTGCTGCCGGGCATGATCCTCTCCAATGAGCCGGGCTATTACCGGCCCGGCCATTTCGGCATCCGCATCGAGAACCTGATCTATGTACGGGAGGCCGAAGACATCGAGGGCGGGGACATGCCGATGTTCGGCTTCGAGACGCTGACCTTCTGCCCGATTGACCGCAGTCTTGTCATCCCCGAACTGCTGACGCATGACGAACTGCACTGGTTCAACGATTACCATCACCGCACGCGCGAAGCGCTGATGCCGCTGATCCACGACCATGACGTCAAGGCATGGCTGGAGAATGCGACGCTGCCGCTGGAATACTGAGCCGAGGGATAACGGGATTCTGGTTTAAAGACCGATCGTGTGCCGCCAGATCATCACGATGATCCAGGCGGCAACGAGCATCCACGTATGCGAGAAGCGCAGGCCGATGATGAGGGCGACGGCGAGCGCCAGCTTCGAATCCCAGCCGCCGATGAAGAAGGCGGGTGCGACGAGCGTCGTCAGTACCGCGGCCGGCACGGCATTCAGTGCCGCTTCCATGCGCGGGGGAATGCGCTTCATCTTGGTGATCATGATGTAGCCGCCGATGCGGGTCGCGTAGGTCGCGACCGCGGCGGCAAGGATCACGAGAGCCATGTGGAGATCGAATTCCATCTCAGACCTCGTGGTTTTCGGTGTTGAGGGCGTCGGCTTCGAGGTCCGGCTCCTCCGCGGGCAGGGGCATTAGCGCAGCAAGGATGATCCCGGCCGCAGCACCCAGGCTCACGTGCCAGGGGGAACCAACGAAGTGATAGGCAACGACCGAGGCGATGGCACTCGTCAGCGCCACGGACAGGAAATTGTCACGCTTGCGGAAGCCGAGCACGATGCCGAGGAAATAGGCCGGCAGCAGGATGTCGAGGCCGATGGTCTTCGGATCCCCAATGAGGGACCCGAGCATGCCGCCGATCAGGCTGATGATGACCCAGGGAATATAGATGACGATGCCGAAGCCGAGATACCAGATGAAGGTGACGCGCTGACCTGCCTCACCGCGTTTGACGGTTTCGGCAAATTGCGGATCGACCAGCAGGAAGAAGGTGAAGAACTTCTGGAGGGCGGTGAAATGCCCGATGTACCGGGCGATTGCCGCCGAATAAAGCACATGCCGAAAATTCACAGCGAGGATCGACAGGACGATGATCCAGGCCTGCACATTGTGGCCGAATAGCTCGATGCCGACCAACTGGCTGGCGCCTGCATAGACGGTCGCGCTCATGAAGGTGATCTCCGGGAGCGACATGCCCTGTTCGGCTGCCAGGGCGCCGAACAGGGCTCCGAAGGGGGCAGAGGCAAGCGCCACGGTAAAGCCGCCTCGCAAACCTTCGACAAAGTCGGCGCGATTCATGGGATTAATCCTGTTGGAATTGAAATTTCCCTCTATGGTGTCTCACTTGCTGCGGCAATTGAATTTCCTTGATTCACCAATCGATTTTGCTGAAGCGTTACCGGTTTACGTCACCGCCAAGACGAGGGAGCCATGAAGAAGATCGAATTTTCGAAAGAGGAAAAGGCGGAAATCGTTTCACACATCCGCCAGTATTTCGATCGCGAACTCGACCCGATCGGCATGCTGCCGGCCGAATTCCTGCTCGATTTCTTCGCCGAGAAGATTGGGCCGTACTTCTACAATCGAGGCATCAGAGATGCGCAGGCCGCATTTCTGAAGAGGATGGAAGATGTGGCCGACGACATTCACCTTCTCGAGAGGGAGGAGAAGTTTTAGATTGGCCAAAGGCTGCTTGGGTCTGCTTTTCACTTAACGCTAAATTATCGCCGCAACAGTATCGTGCCAGCGCATTCGTTCATTGGGTTTCGGGTTGTTTGGCTGCGATTGTCTCCGATATCGACGGTTCCCGCTCAGCCACAGTCGGCAAGGCTGTGATCTTTGTCGTCTGGTTTGCGTTGGCGTCAACGCTTTGCTGGTCCGAAGTCGTGTGGCGCGATGAGGTTCGCGCATTGTCTTTTGCCCTTCAGGGCGAGAACTTGCTCGGCATGCTTCGCCAAGTACGCGGTGACGGACATCCCGCACTCTGGCATATCCTGCTGCGTGCCGGTTATAGCATAGGTGGCTCACCTATCATCCTGAAGATTCTCGCGCTGACGATTGCGACGATTTCCAGCTATCTCCTTGTTTTTAGGCTGGAACTTCCGCTTCCGATGATGCTGCTTGCATTGTTCGGAAACTTTTCGATTTTCGAGTATGCGGCGATGTCGCGAAATTACGGCATCAGCATGCTCTTCGTCTTCCTGATTGCAGTGAGCTGGGAGAAGGGAAAGAGCAACGGAATATTGCTCGGTCTATTATTTGCTTTGCTGGCGAACACCAATGTCCATTCAGTCATCCTGATTGGCGGTTTTTTCGCCTGCTGGTTTTTCGAGCTCGTTCAGCAGCGGCAAGGGTCTACATCAACGGACCGCCGGGCCTTCGCAGCAAGTGTTGCAATTGCCACCGTCGGTGTCATCCTATGCATCTTGACGGTCTATCCGACGTTCAACGATGCCGCGGCGATTGATCTCGATGGACAGAATCTCGTCTCGCTCGCCCTTGGGGATATCGTCGCACCCGGCTCAAATTTTATGGCGTTTTATCCCGCCTTTGTTTTGGATCTGATGCGTGCGCACCCGACGCTCTACGGCATTTTCGTATCGTTGATGTCCGTCCTCCTCTATGGCAGCTTGTTGGGACTGGCGAACCGGCTACCGGCGATGATAGCCTCGGGGCTTGTGCTGCTCGGACTTTGCCTGCTTTTTACCTTCGTCTATCCAGGCGGATACAGGCATCAGGCGCTCTGGCTGGTTTTCACGATCGCGATAACCGCCTTGACTTCAAGCTCGCCGCTCAGGACGTCGGGCGTTGCCGGCAACGACGCAGCTAGCCGGATCGCAAGGATCGGGCAGCTGTGCTTTCTGATATTGCTGTCGCTGCAGGTCATATCCGGTTTCGAAAAGATCTATCAAACCGTTATCACTGACACACCATTAAGCCGAAGCAAGGATTTCGGCGCGTTCATGCAATCGCGCCCCGATCTCAGGGATGCGATTGTGATCGCGGATCCTGATTACCTTGTGGAACCCTTGCCCTATTACATCTCCAATCGCACCTATCTCATGCGTGAACAGCGTTTCGGCAACACCGTGCGATTTACCCGCAACGCACGCCTGTCGCTCAGCCTTGCCGATATACTGCAGACGGCCAGCCACTTGCGTCAAAGTGAGGGTGTGCCTGTCGTCATCCTTCTTTCGCAACGGCTTGACCAGGTTGCTGCGCCGACCTCAGTCCTGGAAAGCTACGTCTGGGAATTGTCTTTCACGCCGGAGAATATTTTTGCTTTTCAGGATGCGACAAGCCTGCTGAAGCGCTTCGGACCGACTGCCGGAAGCGATGAGACATTCGACGCCTATCTGCTGAAATAGGGCGATGACGAACCGCTTATTCGCTTAAAACGTCCGTACTTTTGACGATATCGATGCCGTGTCCGCGCATCTCATCGATGGCGGCGGCAACACCTTCAGGTGTGATGCCGCGGCTTGCATCCTCGATGAAGCGGACTTTGACGCCCGGGATCATGGCCAGTGCATCGAGGGCGGAAAATTTCACGCAATAATCAGTTGCAAGCCCGCAGACGTCGAGCTCGGTCACACCTTGGCCCTCTAGAAAATCGGCAAGGCCGGTCGCGGCATACTGATCATTGTCACGGAAGGCGGAGTAGCTGTCGACGCTCTTGTCCTCACCCTTCTGCTGGATGAGGTCGATCTGCGCCGAGCGAAGATCGGGGTGCAGCTCGGCGTCGCGTGTGTATTGCACACAATGATCCGGCCACATCATCTGCGGCTTGCCCGACAGCACGCCCATTTCGAAGGGTTTTTTGCCGGGATGGGATGAGGCGAAGCTGCCGTGGCCGGGCGGGTGCCAATCCTGCGAAGCGACGATGAGATCGTACCTGCCGCTGTCGATCAGGCTGTTTGCCACAGGGACGACTTTGTCGCCATCGGGAACCGGCAGGTTACCTCCGGGACAGAAACCGTTCTGAATATCGACCAGCAGCAACGCCTTCATCACGTTATCCCTTACGCATGTCGCACCGCAAAATGCCAACCGATGTCAGCGCTATCAACTAGTGGATTTCCGGGGGGCAAGGCGCAAGTACTATTTCTCGTATGGAGAGTGGCAAATGGCAGCATCGGCATATTTTTCCGCTGGCGTTCATCCTATGCGGGAGTAGCGCGAGTATCTCACCCATCCTATACGGATTCGTGCAAGGCTATCGGATCGGGTGCCTGAAAACCAGATCGTCGAGATCACCGTCCTGGCGTGCTGCAGTTGCGTCCGGCACGGCGCCAGCACAAGCAGCGGCGAAGGGAGGGGCTTTGTGAGCGATTAAGCGGTCTGTCATCGAGGCTCCCCCGGCGGAGCCTCATGAGATCAGGCCGTCTGGTCGCTGTCGCCGGTGGCGGCAGGCGAAGTGCCATAGGTGGTCTGGTATGCACGAAGCGCAGTCTGCATGTCGGTCATCACTTTGGCCATCAGGCCGCCGTCATCGTCGCCGCCGCCGGCGGCGGCAATTTTCTGCGGGTCGGCGGACAGGATTTCCGACGTGGTCAACTTGCCGTCGCCATTTGAATCCAGGGCAGAAAGCGCGCCCTTGGCATTGTCGCCATTGGCATCGGTGCCGGATTGGCTGTCGCTGTCATCGGTTTTCTGGAGCGAGAGCATGAGCGCCAGAATATCGGCTGCGATCTTCCGGACGACATCGGCGCCCGAGGAATCGTCGTCGCCGGTGGACGAGTTACTCGCCGTCGAGGACTGTGAGGCGGCAGCGAGCTCGTCCGCCGAGACGACGCCGTCACCGTTCTTATCGAGTGGATTGAGGGGGGCTTGATACTGGGTCAGCGTGCTGCCCAGGGTCGAAACACTGGTCACTTGAACCTCCTTTGAAGGTCTTGTGAAGCCCACCTTTCATGGGCGGGCATTGACCGGGCTAGGCCGATTTGTGAGTCGGGTCAAAGCGGCGTTTTGTCATCTGGGGAAGTGCATGTGGCTGGGCCTGCGATTCCTGACGACGGGCCAAGACAGTGGAGCGGTCAGACCCGCTCCACAAACCCGTCGAGCACGCGTTTCTGGCCGGCGCGGTCGAAATCGATCGTCAGCTTATTGCCTTCGATGCCTGATATGGAGCCGTTGCCGAATTTGATGTGGAAGACGCGGTCGCCGATGGAGAATCGGGAGGGTTCGGTCGCGGTGGATTTGGCCACCAGCTCGCCCTCGATGGTGCGGCCGCGCGGGCCGCTTTCGCCGTAGCCGATGCGTTCCACGGCGTGGCCGGAGCGGGTGCCCCAATTGTCGCGGGTGGCGTCGGTCTTGTTCTGCTGGGCGCGTTTCCAGCCGGGGGTGGAATAGGAGTTGGAGAAGGGGTCGGCCTTGTCGAAGCGCGATTGGCCGTAACCGCCGCCGCGGCCGTAGCCACCATAATTCTGCTCCATCTCGGCGACTTCCACATGGGTTTCCGGCAGTTCATCGAGAAAGCGCGAGGGAATGGTAGACTGCCAAAGGCCGTGGATGCGGCGATTGGAGACGAACCAGATGTGGCAATGGTGCTTGGCGCGGGTGATGCCGACATAGGCGAGGCGACGTTCTTCCTCGAGGCCGGCGCGGCCGGATTCATCGAGGGAGCGCTGATGCGGGAAGAGGCCTTCTTCCCAACCGGGCAGGAAGACGGTGTCGAATTCCAGACCCTTGGCCGAGTGCAGTGTCATGATGGAGACGGCGTCGAGATCCTCGTTCTGCTCGGCATCCATGACCAGCGAGACATGCTCCAGGAAGCCGCGCATGGATTCGAAGCTTTCCATGGAACGGATCAGTTCCTTGAGGTTTTCAAGCCGGCCTGGCGCTTCCGCCGTCTTGTCGTTCTTCCACATGTCGGTGTAGCCGGACTCTTCCAGGATCTGCTCCGCAAGCTCGATATGCGGTGTGTTTTCAAGCAGTTCCTGCCATCGGCGGAAAGATTGAACCACGTCGAAAAGGGCCTTGCGGGCCTTCGGCTTCAGCTCGTCCGTCTCGATCATATCCGCGGCGGCCGCCAGCATCGGGATGTCGCGGGCGCGCGCATAATCGTGGAGCGCGCGCACCGTCGTATCGCCGAGGCCGCGCTTCGGTGTGTTGATGATGCGTTCGAAGGCGAGGTCGTCGGCGGGCTGGGCGACGAGGCGGAAATAGGCCATGGCATCGCGGATTTCGAGGCGCTCATAGAAGCGCGGGCCGCCGATGACGCGGTAGTTCAGGCCGAGCGTGACGAATCGATCTTCGAATTCGCGCATCTGGAAGGAGGCGCGCACCAGGATCGCCATGTCGTTCAGCAAATGCTTCTTGCCGTCGGCATCGCCGCGCTGCAAGCGCTCGATTTCCTCGCCGATGGCGCGGGCTTCCTCCTCGGAATCCCATGATGCATGGACCTGCACCTTGACGTCGTCAGGGTCGGATCGATCGGTGAAGAGCGTCTTGCCGAGACGGCCTTCATTATAGGTGATGAGATGGGCGGCGGCACCGAGGATATGGGCCGTCGAGCGATAGTTGCGCTCCAGCTTGATCACCTTGGCGCCCGGAAAATCCTTCTCGAAGCGCAGGATATTGTCCACTTCCGCGCCGCGCCAGCCATAGATCGACTGGTCGTCGTCGCCGACGCAGCAGACATTCTGCGGCTCGCCCTTGGGGCGCTGGGCGAGAAGCCGCAGCCACATATATTGGGTGGTGTTGGTGTCCTGATACTCATCGACGAGGATATAGCGGAACTTTTGGTGATATTCCTTGAGCAGATCCGGCTGCTTGCGGAAGATCGCGATCGGATGCATGAGGAGATCGCCGAAATCGCAGGCGTTCAGCGTCGAAAGGCGGCTCTGATAGGCGAAATAGAGATCGCGACCGCGGCCATTGGCGAAGGCGCGTGCATCGCCTTCCGGAATATCGGCGGGGCCGAGGCCCTTGTTCTTCCAGGTATCGATCATGCCGGCGAACTGCTTGGCCGACCAGCGCTTGTCGTCGAGGCCTTCGGCCTGGATCAGTTGCTTGATGAGGCGGATCACGTCGTCGGTATCGAGAATGGTGAAATCGGAGCGCAGGCCGACGAGTTCGGCATGGCGGCGCAAGAGCTTGACACCGATGGAGTGGAACGTACCGAGCCAGGGCATGCCTTCGACGGCGCCGCCGACGAGAAGCGCGATGCGCTCCTTCATCTCGCGGGCGGCCTTGTTGGTGAAGGTCACCGCAAGGATCTGCGACGGGAAGGCGCGGCCGGTTGAGAGGATATGGGCGATACGGGTGGTGAGTACGCGCGTCTTGCCGGTGCCGGCACCGGCGAGCACGAGGACCGGGCCTTCCAGAGTCTCGACCGCTTCGCGCTGTTCCGGATTGAGGCCGGCGAGATAATCGGGGCGGGCACCATCACGGGCCGCCATGGCGCGGGCGGCAATACCGCCGCCGGCAGCGGGCGCCCTTGGGGCAGGTGCCACAGGCTGCTGCGGCTTACGCGGCGCTTCGCCCGGTTCTTCGTCGAAGAAGGGCATATCGTCGAAACTATTGCTCATGGCGCGTAATGTAGTGATTCGGGAAGGAAAGACCAGAAAGTTGTTCTGCTTTCATTCCCGGCGGCTCAGCTATCCTCAGGCGGTTTGCCTAGCCTAATCTGAACTCCGCCTTGGAGTTGTGGTCATACCGGACCTCAATTATGGTCTCGCGCCAGCCTCGGGGGGAGCTCTATGCATATCATCGCCATTCTTGCCAACCTGATTCTCATGGTCGTCGTTATGACGTTGGTCGCAGGCAACGGCTTGCCGGACGGTGGAGCAGGGCTCGGAATCCTTGCGGCTGCCATTGCGGCTCCTGTCTTGAGCATAGTCGCATTGCTGCGACGCAATGGATCGATTTCGGAACTCATTTCGCTTGAGATCCAAGCCCGGAAGATGACGCTGCGGCAGCGTATTGCCGAGGCGGAGGCCAAGGCCGCCGGCAATGACGTCAGCGGCTAGGCGCTGCTTTCAAGCGGCCTGCGGGCCGGCGAAAGCGAGACAGACTGACACGAGCGCAAAGAGCGGCGGTAGCGCGAAGCACCAGGTGCCGACGGTGGCATAGAGCAGGGCGGCAAGGCCGCAGCCGAGCGCAAAGGCGAATACAGCAACCGCCATGCGCGACAGGCGGGTCCTTATTGGCTTTGCCTGGTCGCCGGCGCTGCCATGGGCAAGATCGGCAAGGTCGATCATGATCTGCGTCGTGGTACCGGTCATGAGCGTGCTCGGAGGTGCCGCGCCGAGATGGATGCGGTGAGCGGCGTTCTGGATCGCCATGGCGATGACGAGCAGCATGCCGGTCGCGACCAGAGGCAGACCATCCGGGTTGGTAAAGGGCGAAAGCCAGATGGCGCAGGCACCGCCGGCAATCAGGAAGACAAGCTTGATCACGAGCAGGATGCGCAGGCCTTTCTCGTCGCCCGGCGGCACATTGTGGGTGAGGTAACGCAGTGCAAGGATCGTCAGGCAGAAGACCGGCAGCGCCAGAAGCTTGGCGATGATACCTGATGTGCCGTGGGTCAGTGCTGCACCGAGGGTCACGAAGTTGCCGGTGACATGGGCGGGGAAGAGGCCGCCAAGCGCCAGGAAGCCTGCCGTATCGACATAACCACCGGTAAGGCTCAGAAGCACGGGCAGGGCTGGGCGCATCATCTTTTCTCCTTTTGTTGGCCGCTTGGCTCACTCTGCCGCGACGGCGTGGATTTCGGCAATATGGCGGCCGTGCAATTCCATCACGGCAGGTCCGCGTCGTCCAAGGCGGCGCGGACCTGGTAAGTCGAAGGAGACGCCAAGACCGGCGGTGTTTACGCCTTGATAAAAGCAAGAACGTCGGCGTTGAACTTATCGGCCTCTGTCTGGGCGAGGCCGTGCGGGGCGCCCGGATAGACCTTCAGCGTGCCGTTCTTCAGGAGTTTGATGCCCTTTTCGGCGGCCGCCTTGATCGGCACGATCTGGTCGTCATCGCCATGGATGAGCAGGGCCGGAACGTCGATCTTCTTGAGATCTTCGCTGTAATCGATCTCGGAAAATTCATGGATGCAGTCGTAATGGCCCTTGATGCCGCCGGCCATGCCCATCAGCCAGAAGGTTTCACGCAGACCTTCGTTGACCTTGGCGCCATCGCGGTTGAAGCCGTAGAAGGGCATGGTCAGATCGCGGTAGAATTGCGAGCGGTCGCCGGCTGTGCCTTTGCGGATGCCGTCGAAGACTTCGATCGGCGTGCCCTCGGGATTGGCGGGCGTCTTCAGCATCAGCGGCGGCACGGCGCCGACGAGCACGACTTTGGCGACGCGGCTGGTGCCATGGCGGCCGATATAATGAGCGACTTCGCCGCCGCCCGTGGAATGACCGACCATGATGAGGTTCTTGAGATCGAGCTTCTCGATCAACCCCGCGAGGTCATCGGCATATTGATCCATATTGTTGCCGTTCCACGGCTGCGAGGACCGGCCATGGCCGCGGCGGTCATGGGCGATGACGCGGTAGCCCTGCTGAGCGAAATAGAGCATCTGCACTTCCCAAGCATCGCCCGACAGAGGCCAGCCGTGGGAGAAGAGGATCGGCTGACCGCTGCCCCAATCCTGATAGTAAATTGTTGTTCCGTCTTTGGTAGTGATGGTCGGCATTGAAATTGTCCTATGCTGGGGGTTGGCAGGGTCTGCGCCCTGGAGGCGGATGGGTTGCACCGTGGTGCTGGCAGGGGCAGGAAACATTTTTGCCGGTGTCAGCGTAAGTGATGCTTAGGTGCAGGTTGCCCTATGCTTTTTCCCTGAGATCGAGCCAGGCGACGAGCAGGAAGCCGCCGACGAGGCCCAGATGTTCGAAGAAGGAATTGGCGGCCATGAAGCGCTCCATTCCCGTGGGCAACTCCCAGAACCGCAGCGCGAGGAAGGTTGCAAGCAGCGTGAAGCCGCCGAGCGCGAGCGCACCGAGCCAGCGGAAAAACCCGGCGAGAATCATGAGCGAGGCGGCAAGCTCCAGGGCGATGACGATCATCGCAAAGACTGGCGCGGGCGAGAGGCCGAAATGGGGCATTTCGCCGATCGCGCCGGCAAAATCCGTTGCCTTGTTGAGGCCGCCCTGCAGATAGGCGGCGCAGAGGCCGAGATAGGCGATGAAGCGCACAAAGGCCGCGCCAAAGAGAGGGCGGGCGAGGGACGCAAGTCGGATTTCAAGGGCATGCATGCATCTATCCTCAGACGGCCCAGCAGGCGCAGCCGAGCGCACCCCAGAAGCTCTTGAGATCGGAGACGGGCGCCTTCGAACTCCAGGCATTGGCGTGCGCATGGCCGTGGACATTGCAATCGTTGGCGCATCCGCAGGAAGAGATCAGGCGGCGGTGCAGCGAGTTCTTGCCCGCTCCTTCAGGTTCGCCCCAGGCGGCATAACCCTTGAAACTGCGCACCGGCGACCAGTCGGGCATGGCGGGCGGGACTGGGTTTTCGTCGAAACTCGCGAAGGTGCCTGATCCATAGACGATCTTGCCGCCGACCATTGTGAGCTCCGAGGTGAGGAACGAGATTTCTTCTTCGGCGCAGGCGAAGAAATCCTTGTCGGGCACGATGAGATCGGCGAACTGGCCCTTCTCGATGCGGCCCTTCTTGCCTTCCTCGTTGGAGAACCAGGTAACATTCTCGGTCCACATGCGTAGCGCCGTCTCCCGGTCGAGGCAGTTACGGCGCGGATAGATCGCCATGCCGCCGACAGTACGGCCGGTGATCATCCAGGAGAGCGAGACCCACGGATTATAGGAGGCCACACGGGTGGCATCGGTGCCGGCGGAAACCTTTACGCCCTTTTCCAGCATACGGGCGACGGGCGGGGTCGCTTCGGCCGCACCCACGCCATAACGCTCGACAAAATATTCGCCCTGATAGGCCATGCGGTGCTGTACGGCGATGCCGCCGCCGAGCGCGGCGATACGGTCGATCGACCGTTCGGAAATCGTCTCGGCATGGTCGAAGAACCAGTTGAGGCCTTCGAGCGGGATATCCTGGTTGACCTTTTCGAAGACATCCAGAGCGCGGCTGATCGTCTCGTCATAGGTGGCGTGCAGGCGCCAGGGCCAGCGGTTTTCCGCAAGCACGCGCACGACCTCTTCCAGCTCGCCTTCCATTTCCGGCGGCATGTCGGGGCGCGGCTGGCGGAAATCCTCGAAGTCGGCAGCGGAAAAGACCAGCATTTCGCCGGCGCCGTTGTGGCGAAAGTAATCCGTGCCCTGCTTGTACTTCACCGAAGACGTCCAGTTCAGGAAGTCTTCCTTCTCCTGTTTCGGCTTCTGAGTGAAAAGATTGTAGGCGAGGCGCACGGTCATCTGGCCATCATCGGCGAGTTTCTGGATGACGGCATAATCATCAGGATAGTTCTGGAAGCCGCCGCCGGCGTCGATGACGCCTGTTACCCCGAGGCGATTCAGTTCGCGCATGAAGTGGCGGGTGGAATTGACCTGATAGTCGAAGGGCAGTTTCGGACCTTTGGCAAGTGTCGAATAGAGAATGCCGGCATTCGGTTTGGCAAGCAGTAGGCCGGTCGGGTTGCCGTTCGCATCGCGGGTGATCTCGCCGCCGGGCGGGTTCGGCGTGTCCTTCGTGTAGCCGACGGCACGCAGCGCGGCGCCATTCAGCAGCGCGCGGTCGTAGAGATGCAGGATGAAGACCGGGGTGTCGGGGGCGACCGCATTGATCTCCTCAATGGTCGGCAAGCGCTTTTCGGCGAACTGATGTTCCGTGAAGCCGCCGACGACGCGGACCCATTGCGGCGGCGGTGTAATGGCCACCTGGCGCTTCAGCATGTCCATGGCGTCGGCAAGCGAGCGCACACCATCCCAGCGCAGTTCCATGTTGAAGTTCAAGCCACCGCGCACGACGTGGGTGTGATTGTCGATCAGGCCGGGAAGGACGCGCCTGCCCTTGAGATCAATGACCTTCGTATCCGGGCCCTTGAGCGCCATGATCTCGGCGTCGTGGCCGACGGCGAGGAACTTTCCGTCCTTGATTGCGACGGCGCTGGCAGCCGGCTTGGAACGGTCGAGCGTGGTGATCAGGCCGTGATGCAAGATGAGGTCGGCGGTCGTATTTTCCATTGTCTTCGTCCTCGAGCGCGAGCGGTATCAGACCTTGTCGGAAGGCTTGACTTCGGAGGGGGCGTTGCCCTTCGGCAGATGGCCGAACATATGCGGCTTTATCTGGTTCAGCCATGAGACGGCTGCCGGCTCCCTGTTGATCAAGGTCTTCGCGAACGGGATGACCTGTTCGCCGACCAGGATGCCGAGAAGGCCGACGAGCGCCACGACCGGCGGGGCCGGCGAGCGGACGTTGAGCAGGCTGTAAACAATGCCGACGAGAAGGCCGGCTCCGAGGGAGAGGAGATAGATTTTCATTTGGGGCCTCGATTCATTGCGGCATGCAGGAGAGCGGAAGCGGCTGCGCCGCTCTCGCCGATCAGGCTTACTTGGCGGGGTTCGGGCCGATGCGCTCGCCATGTTTGACGCGTTCGGGTGCCTTGTGGACATGGGTATAGGCGTAATCCACGCCCATGCCGTAGGCGCCGGAATGTTCCTTCACGATTGTCGTCACGGCGTCATAGGTTTCGCGGCGTGCCCAGTCGCGCTGCCATTCCAGCAGCACCTGCTGCCAAGTGACGGGAACGCAACCGGCCTGCACCATGCGATCCATCGCATATTTATGAGCATCGACCGATGTGCCGCCCGAGGCATCGGCGACCATGTAGATCTCATAGTCGGTGTCGTGCATGCAGGAGAGTGCGAATGTCGTGTTGCAGACTTCCGTCCAGAGGCCTGACACGACGACCTTTTTGCGGCCGCTGGCGGCATTCTTCGCCAGGGCATCGCGGACGTTCTGATCGTCCCAGGAATTCATCGAGGAGCGCTCGAGAATGGTGTTTTCCGGGAAGACGGCCAGCAGTTCCGGATAGGTATGGCCGGAGAAGGCCTCGGTCTCGACCGTGGTGATCGTTGTCGGCACCTTGAACGTCTTGGCAGCTTTGGCGAGACCGACCACGTTGTTCTTCAAGGTCTGGCGGTCGATGGACTGCACGCCGAAGGCCATCTGCGGCTGCTGGTCGATGAAGATCAGCTGGCTGTTCTGCGGTGTGAGGACTTCAAGATATTTCGACATTCTCGTTCTCCCTAGTCATGAGGCCTTGAAGGCAAGGATTGGACCGTCAAGCGCCGCTTCGGAAGCTTGCGGTGAATCGCTTTCCCCGACGTGCGAGGCCGCGATTTGACGGGAACCTACTTGGCAAAAGCCAAATCAGATTGTCGGTTCTCACCCTCTTTTGTCAAAAATTGCTTCCAGGTGCAGAGGTGGCAGGCAGGTATCGGAGCAGCCAAAGAGCCACCCAGAAATTTTTGCGCGGCGCTGTCGGGGTGGTCAGCGTTCGCGCGTCCTAGAGGCATGAACGACGACCAAAAGGAGGATGTTTCATGGTCAAGGTCATATCGCATCTCTGGTTTGCCGAAGGTGCCCGCGAGGCGGTGGAATTCTATGTTTCGCTGGTTCCCAATTCAGCAATCGGCGACATCACCACCGTGCCGGCGGAAACGCCGAGCGGCCCTCCAGGCAGTGTCGAAATTGTGGAGTTCACGCTCGGTGGCCAGAATTTCATCGCCATGCAGGCAGGGCCGTTCGAGCCGTTCAACCATGCCTATTCCGTGCAGATCATCTGCGAAGATCAGGCGGAGGTCGATCGTATCTGGAATGGGTTCATCGGCAACGGAGGTACGGCAGAACAATGCGGCTGGCTTAGGGATCGCTGGGGTCTTTCCTGGCAGATCGTGCCCAAGGCGCTAGCCGAGATGATGAGCGGCGCGCGCAAAGGCAATGCCAAGAAGATGACCGAGGCAATGCTGCAGATGGTCAAGCTCGATGTCGCAACGTTGGAAAAGGCCTTCCAGGAAGCGGCCTGAATCCCGTAAAGCAGAATGAACAGAGCGGACGGCGGCCCCGGAGAGGGGCTGCCGGTTTAATTCTCCCAGTGGATTTTGAGGGGAAATGATGTCATTGGGACAGCGGGAGGCAATTCGAAAACGGGGGTGATTGAATTGGCGTCTCGGCCACAGGTTTCATTGCTTCAAGCCGGTGCGGTGTCGATTGTGCGCATGCGCAGCAACAGCGCCGATCATGACGAGAGCGGGCCGATTCCCCAGGCCGATGCCTTTAGCGTCATCGCGCAGCTGAAGCCGTTCGACAACCATCGTCTGTGGCGCCGCGGCAAGCTCATCCATGACGGCGGCCATCCGGCAGGTGCGCTGGCGATCACCGATCTCGCAGAGGAATGGCGCTGCCATCATCGCTCCTCTTTCGATAACATGCGCTTCAATATATCTCGGCAAGGGCTTTCCGATTTCAGCTACGAGGCGGGGCGTTCCGGCTTTAGCGGGCTCGATTGCGGGCAGGGCCAGCTCGATCCGGTCGTGCAGGGGCTAGCCATGGCACTTCTGCCGGCGCTCAGCCAGCCAGCGCATGCCAGCGCGCTTTTCGTCGATCACGTCCTGCTGGCGCTGCAGGCGCATCTGGTAACGCGCTACGGCAAGGTCAACCTGCCCACCGAGCGCAGCGGCGGGCTTTCGGCACGCCAGCTCAACACGGCGACCGCCTTCCTTGCCTCGCTGACGGCGCGGGAGGCGACGATATCGGATGTCGCTGCGCAATGCGGCTTGTCGACCAGCTATTTCATCCGCGCCTTCAAAAAATCGACGGGCCGCACGCCGCATCGCTGGCTCATGGAATACCGGGCGGAGAAGGCGCGGCAGATGCTGCTTGGCACGGCGTCAATCGCCGAGATCGCGGTTGCCTGCGGTTTTGCCGACCAGAGCCATTTGACACGCATTTTTACGGCGCTGAATGGTGTTTCGCCGGGAACGTGGCGCCGGGAGCGCCGCATCTAGAGCATTTCCGTATTCGCTCGATCGGAGCACGGTTGCTGGAACTGGCCCCCAGCATTGCTCAAGTAAAAGTGAGCAGACGGGTTATTTTCAAAGTTTGCTGATATTACAAATCTGTAATGACGGGTGGTTACGCTTGCTGCCGGCCGGGTAAAGATGCGATATTGTCGCACCAGGCGAGACTCTTTGTCTCGCACGCCTCTCTCGACCGACCCTGGACAACCTCAAGTCCCTCCCGGAGACGTGAATGCCCTTTTGGAAGCAGTTTGTACTTTGCATCGTCGCGATTGTCGCCGGCTTTGCCGCGTGGGTTTATTTTGTGCCTGGTGCTGGCGAAACGATGCGTAATGCCGGAATTCCCGACAATATCGTTTCCATGATCGCGCCCACGGCTGAAGAAACGGCCGATGCCGGCGCGCAAGGCCAGGGCGGACAAAACCAGGGTGGACAAAACCAGGGTGGGCAGGGGCAGAACCGTCGCAGTGGCGGAGGCAACGGCGCAGGCGGCGGCCGCAATTCGGCTGTTCTCGTCGTCACACAGGCCGTGGTGCAGGGCACCGTCAACGATCGGCTGAACGCGATCGGCACGGGCGATGCGATCCGCTCCGTCGCGGTTACGCCGCAGGCAACCGGCACGATCCGCGAAATCCTCATCAAGTCGGGCAATACGGTCAAGCAGGGCCAGGTTCTCGCCAAGCTCGACAGCGAAGAGCAGGTGATCGCCCAGGGTCAGGCGCAGGTGGCGCTGAACAGTGCGCTTGAGAAGTCCAACCTCTATCACAACATCAAGTCCAGTGTGTCGCGCATGGACGTATTTGATTCCGAGATCGCCGAGCAGAATGCAAGGCTGCAGTTGCAGGCTGCCGACCTCAATCTCCAGCGCCGCAATATCGTGGCGCCGATCGACGGCATCGTCGGCATCGTGCCAGTCAATATCGGCGACAATGTCACGACTTCGACGCCGATCGTGACGCTTGATGACCGCACGGAAATCCTCGTCGACTTCTGGGTGCCGGAGCGCTTCGCCAATACAGTTTCCGTCGGTCAGGCGGTCGAGGCCACTTCGGTGGCCCGGCCGGGCAAGATCTTCTCCGGCGTGCTGGAGGCGGTCGATAACCGCATCGACTCCGCGAGCCGCACGTTGCGCCTGCGCGGACGTATCGACAATAGTTCGGATGAACTGCGCGCTGGCATGTCCTTTGCCGTCAGCATGAAATTCGCTGGTGACAAGTACCCGGCCGTCAATCCGCTGTCGGTGCAGTGGGATTCGCAAGGCTCCTTCGTCTGGCGGGTGACCGATGACAAGTCGCACAAGGTTCGTGTCACCGTCGTGCAGCGCAATCCGGACTACGTGCTGGTCAAGGCTGACTTGAAGGATGGCGATCAGATCGTCACGCAGGGTCTGCAGCGCGTGCGCGAGAACGGCGCGGTGCGGGTGGCGACCGACGTCGCCTCCAACGACAAGGTCAGCGCCCAATGAGCGTGACCGAGATCCACCCCGGCAAGCCAGAATCCAACAAGGCGACCTTCACCGCGCTTTTCGTGCGGCGCCCGATCCTGGCGCTCGTCTTCAACACGCTGATGGTGGTGGCAGGTCTCGCAGCCTATGTCGGCGTCGAAGTGCGTGAGCTGCCTGACGTCGACCGGCCTGTCGTGACGGTTCGTACCACCTTCGACGGCGCTTCGCCGCAGACGATCGACCAGGAGCTGACCAAGGTCATCGAAGGCGCTGTTGCTCGTGTCAGCGGTCTCAAGTCCATTTCGTCCAGCTCTTCGTTCGGTCAGAGCCGCGTGACGCTGGAATTCTCCGATTCCATCGATCTGGCGGTTGCCGCCAACGACGTGCGCGACGCGATCGGCCGCATCACTCAGAACCTGCCTGACGAGGCGGATGCGCCGCAGATCGTCAAGGCGGATTCTGATTCCTCGGCGATCATGCGCCTTGCGGTGACGTCCGATACGCTCAACATGGACGACCTGACGCAGCTCGTCGAAAACGAGGTGGTGGACCGTCTCGCCTCCGTCGACGGCGTTGCCGATGTCGAGGAATATGGCGATCAGGAAAAGGTCTTCCGTGTCGATGTCGATCAGGGCGCGCTCGCCAGCCGCGGTCTGACCGTCGGGGATCTGACCAAGGCACTCTCCAATGCGGCGCTCGACGTGCCGGCCGGATCGCTGAAGAGCATGATGCAGGATATCGTGGTGCGCGCCACTGCGAGCCTGCAGACTCCGGAAGATTTTCAGAACGTCATCCTGCAGGACAATGTGCGTCTTGGCGACGTTGCGACCGTAACGCTCGGGCCACGAGACGGCGAAACGGCGCTGCGTTCCAACGGCAAGCCGGGCATCGGTCTCGGCATCATCCGCCAGGCGCAGTCGAATACGCTGAATATTTCCGCCGGCATTCACGCTGCCGTCGACCAGCTTTCCAAGACGCTGCCGAAGGGCACGACGATCGCGATTACCAGTGACGACGCCGTGTTCATTCAGGGCGCGATCCACGAAGTGGTACTGGCGCTGCTGCTCTCTGCCGTCATCGTCACGGTTGTCATCTATCTCTTCCTGCGCGACTGGCGCGCCACGCTGATTCCATCGGTCTCCATGCCGGTGGCGCTGATCGGTACACTTGCCGCCATCTACATGGTCGGGTTCTCGATCAACATCCTGACGCTGCTTGCCATCGTGCTTGCAACCGGCCTCGTGGTCGACGACGCCATTGTCGTTCTCGAAAACATCGTGCGCAGGCGTTCCGAGGGCATGGGGCCGCGTGCGGCGGCCGTGCTCGGTACGCGCGAGGTGTTCTTCGCTGTTATCGCGACGACGGCCACCCTTGCTGCCGTTTTCATCCCGCTCTCCTTCCTGCCGGGGCAGGTGGGGGGCCTCTTCCGCGAATTCGGCTTCGTGCTTGCCTTCTCGGTCGGCCTGTCGTCGATCGTCGCGCTGACGCTGTGTCCAATGCTTGCCTCGCGGATGCTGACCAAGCCGATGATCGAGGATCACGGTTTGCTCGGCCGCTTTGGCGGGGCTTTCGCCGGCGCCTATAAATGGGCGCTGCATGCCTGTCTGAACGCCCCCGTCGTCGTCATCGTCTTCTCGCTCATCTTCGGCGGCGCTGCGGTAATCGCTTTCGGTACGGTCAAGAGCGAGCTGACGCCAGAGGAAGACCGCGCCATGGTAATGATGCGGCTGACGACGCCGCAGGGCTCCAGCCTCGAATATACGCGCGACAAGATGCAGCTGGTGGAAGAATATCTGCAGCCGCTCGTCGATAGCGGCGAGATCCGTAACGTCTTCTCGATCTCCGGCCAGGGCGGCTCGTCCAATAGCGGCTTCATGGTGCTGACGCTGGCGCCCTGGGGCGAACGTCACCGCACGCAAGCCGATATCGTGCGTGATATCAACCAGGCGGCTTTCAAGGTGCCAGCACTGCGCGGCAACGCGATCTCCTCGAACAGCCTGCGCATCCGCGGGGCCGGCAGCGGCTTGCAGATGGCGCTGATCGGCAACGATCACGAGGCACTGACGGCGGCGGCTGCTAGGCTCGTGCAACAACTCGATGCGAGCGGCCAGTATGATACGCCGCGCCTCAGCAACGAGCCGTCGCAGGCGCAGGTTTCCGTCGCTATCGACCGCGAACGGGCCTCCGATCTCGGAATCGACATTACCGGGCTTTCCACCGCCATTCAGTCGCTGCTCGAGGGACGCTCTGTGGTCGACGTCTTCGTCAACGGCGAATCCTATCCGGTGCTGTTGACCTCGACGATGCGGCCGATCGACGATCCGACCGATCTCGAAAACGTCTTCCTGAAAACCGGCGACGGCAAGATCGTGCCGATGTCGGTTATCGCCTCGTTGAAGGAAGGCTCGGTTGCGCCGCAGCTGAACCGCGAGCAGCAGCTCGCTTCCGTCGCGATCACTGCCGGCCTCAAGAACGGCATGTCGCTCGGCGATGCGGTGAAGAACGTCACGCAGGTGGCAGCGCCGCTGCTGCCGCCCGGCGCCCGCCTGCTGCCGCTCGCCGAAGCCGCGACGCTGGAGGAGAATTCGAGCGGCATGGCGCTCACCTTCGGCTTTGCGATCGTCATCATCTTCCTGGTGCTCGCCGCTCAGTTTGAAAGCGTGCTGTCGTCGCTGATCATCATGTCGACGGTGCCGCTCGGTCTTGCCTGCGCCGTCTTCGCGCTTGTCATCACCGGGTCCAGCCTCAACATCTACAGCCAGATCGGCCTCGTGCTGCTTGTCGGCGTCATGGCGAAGAACGGTATCCTGATCGTGGAATTCGCCAACCAGCTGCGCGATCATGGCGAGGATGTGCGCTCTTCGATCGAGAAGGCCTGCGCGCTTCGCCTGCGCCCGGTCATGATGACGATGATCGCCACCATCCTTGGCGGTGTTCCGCTGGTCTTTGCCCATGGTGCCGGTGCGGAAGCGCGTGTGGCACTCGGCTGGGTCATCGTTGGCGGCCTCGGCTTTGCAACGCTTGTGACGCTGTTCATCACGCCCGTCGCCTATCTGCTGATTGCCCGCTTCGCCAAGCCGCATGCCCATGAGGAAGCCCGCCTGCACGAGGAAATGACGCATGCGACGCGCCCGAAACCGGTGTCGGAGGAACAGCTTCAGGCTGCTGAGTAAGAGGGGCGAGTAAGCCTTTTCAATATTCTCGAAAAGCCCGACCGGATATCTCCGGCGGGTTTTTTATGGTGAATGAAGTCTTGTGGAATAAGATAAATTACTTCTGAACTTTAGCCGTTTGTTAAGCGTAACAGGCAATGATTGCGCTCAGTAACCGGTCGGTCTTCTCCAGTTTTCCGAAGGCCATTGCGCCGATTTTCCGGCGACGGCGGACATGAATGTCCGCGTGATTTCGGTACATCCTGTTTAGTTGCGTCCTGTTGTGTTTTGGAGTTCGTACCGTGAGTATTTATCAGCGCACCTCCGTGGATGCGGCGCTTTATGTGTTGCGTGACATTAATCGGAATATGACGGTGACGCAGAACCACGTTACGACGGGTCTGCGCGTCGAAAAGGCCCAGGACAATGCTGCTTATTGGTCGGTCGCAACGACAGCGCGTTCCGACAACAAGGCCCTGTCTGCCGTTCAGGATGCTCTCGGCATGGCGGCGGCCACGATGGGAACGGCGTCCGCCGGCGTCGATAGCGTCATTGACGTCGTCACCGAGATCAAGGCAAAGCTTGTCGCCGCGACGGAGCAGGGCGTCGACAAGACCAAGGTCGGCGAAGAGCTGGAACAGTTGAAAGCGCAGCTACGCAGCGTTTCCGAAGGCGCGGGCTTCAACAACGACAACTGGATCATCCTCGACAATACCACCACGCCGACGCAGCCGCGCCAGATCCCGGCCTCCTTCATCCGCAATTCGGACGGCACGGTATCCGTCGGCATGCTGAGCTACCATATCGACATCCCGCCGAGCGGCGCGACCTCTTCTAAGGATGCGCGCTATGTGATCGACGACCGGGCAGGCGGTACCGGCGAATATGGTGTGCTGACGTCCGCCTATTTCGCCACCGAACTCGGCACGACGCAGACTTGGGTGCTGACGAAGAGCAAGAACGGCAATACCGCCGGCCAGACGGAAATCGGCCTCACCGCGACGACCAGCAAACAGGATTTGAACGACATGATCAGCGTCGTCGATGCGGCGCTCGGACAACTGACGACCGTCGGCTCGGCCTTCGGCGCGCTCGAAAAGCGCATCAGCATACAGGACGACTTCGCCAAGAACCTGTCCGACAATATCACCTCGGGTATCGGCCGCCTCGTGGATGCCGATATGGAAGCCGAATCAAGCAAGCTCAAAGCATTGCAGACCCAGCAGCAGCTCGGCCTCCAGGCGCTGAATATCGCCAACGCCTCTTACGACAAGGTTCGCCAGCTCTTCCAGAACTTCTAATCCCGGTTCAATCCTGTAACCGCGCGGTGGGTCATGCCTGCCGCGCGGTTTTCCTGGCTCAGGCCTCGGCGGCCTTGGCAGCCATCGTCGCCTTTGCCCACCATGCCAGTTCGTCGAGGGCGGTCTTTGCCGTCTGGAGGAGGTTTGCTTCGATCTCGCTGATCGGCTTGTTGCCGAAGGCCGGATGCACAGCCATGAAATCGCCGCCGCCGATATGAACGGCAGCACGGGTGGAGACCATCTGCAGTTCCACGCCGATTCCTCGGAGATGTTCGACGGCGCGCGTCGCTCCGGTGCCGCCATAGCCGATGGCGGTGAAAGGCTTGCGGTTCCATTCCTTATAGGCCTGGTCGAGCGCATTCTTCAGGGAGGCCGTGATCGAGTGGTTATATTCGGCAACGACGAAGATGTAACCGTCGAAGCGACCAACCGTCTGCTGCCAGCGCACTGCTTCCGGGTTCTGGCTCGGCATCCACAGGTTCGATGCCATTTCGTCGAAGAAGGGGAGCGGATGATCGCGCAGGTCGATCAGTTCAACATCGAGATCTTCGCGGGCCTGGGCCTGTTTCAATATCCATTGTGCCGGGGCATCGGCAAATCGGGTGGGGCGGGTAGAGCCGATAATAACGGCGATGCGGGGCTTAGAATTCAAAGTAACCTCCTGTATGCTGGTTTCCAACGGTAACCAGATTACGGATGGTTTGCGGAATCGCACAAGGAGGCACTTTATTGAAACCAGATAACCGCGAGGAAACCGCCGCTTGCGAGGACATCGGCGATTGCGAACAGGTCCACGCCTGCGATCACATTAGTCGCCTGCTGGCACGTATCAGTGACAAGTGGAGTCTGCTGGTGGTGCGCGTGCTGGGTCATGGGCCTCTGCGCTTCAACGCCTTGCGCCGCGAAGTCGGCGAAATCAGCCAGAAGGTTCTGGCATCGACATTGCGGGAGCTGGAGGAGAACGGCTTCGTTTCCCGGACCGTCACGCCCACAACGCCGCCGCAGGTCGAATATGCGCTGACGGATCTCGGCCGGGAGTTCCTGGACCCGGTCCGGGGGCTTGCCGAATGGGTCGTTGCAAACTCGGCACGCATGGACGAGGCGCGGGCTGCCTATGCCAAGCGTCGCGGGCTCGGGTAGCGCATTCCTGACAAGAAAGCTGGTGATATCGGGGCACGGCTGCAACAGGCCGATGTTTCCTATGGGGAATTTGGATTATCAGATTAGTGTCTTCATCTTGTTGCCGCATTCCTTAATATCTGCTCGCACCAGCTTCGAACGGAGAACCTCCTGTCCATGATTAAGAAATTTATCCTTCTGGCCGTTGCGGCGAGCTACCTCTCAGCCTGCACGACGACCGATCCCTATACTGGTGAGCAGAAGGTATCGAACACCGCCGGCGGTGCTGCCCTTGGCGCGCTCGGCGGCGCTCTCGTCGGTGTCGCTGTCGGTGGCGGCGGCCACGGCAAGCGCAATGCGGCGCTGATCGGCGCCGGCATCGGCGCGCTCGCCGGCGGCGCGATCGGCAATTACATGGACCAGCAGGAAGCCGAGCTTCGCGCCCAGCTCGAAGGCACGGGCATTTCGGTCACCCGCCAGGGTGACAACATCATCCTCAACATGCCGTCGAACATCACCTTCGACGTCGACCAGGATGCGGTGAAACCCGGCTTCTATCCGACGCTGAATTCGGTGGCAATCGTGCTGCGCAAGTTCAACCGCACGCTCATCGACATCAACGGCCATACGGATTCGACGGGCAGCCTGCAGCATAATCAGGATCTCTCGGAACGCCGCGCTTCGTCGGTTGCCAGCTATCTGCAGGGCCAGGGCATCGATGGCCGCCGCGTTTCGGCCGTCGGTTTCGGCCCATCGCAGCCGATCGCTTCCAACGCATCCGAAGCCGGTCGCGCCCAGAACCGCCGCGTCGAAATCCAGATCGCGCCGATCACCCAGGGTTGATCGGCTACTTCCAGGCAACAGGAGGCCGGGCAATTGCCCGGCCTTTTTGTTTCGGCGAATTCGTCTCAATGCTGCATCGTCGCGCCCTTGGTGATCTTGTCGACGATCTTCTTGTCGGCCCTGAGCGCAATGCCGACGACCTTGGCGTCATCGGGGGCGTATTCGGCGAAGACGGCGCGATTGGCTGCGTCATGGCCGGTTGCAAACATTTCTTCAATGAAGACGGAGGAGGTCACGTCGCGCTCCAGCGCGCGGCGATGGATCGTCGATATCGTCGCTTCGTCGGCCGACAAGACGATGATCGGCTGGATGGATAGCGGGTTGTAGAGGTTGCCGGCGCGGTCCTTGTAGGGCTCGCCGATGATCTCAGGATATTGTCCGGCAATGCCTGTCGAGAGGAAAGCGGTGACATTCAGCTTCTGCCAGCCGGCAAGATTGTTTCGCAGGACGATCGCAATTTTGGTATCAAACATTTCAGTCTCTTTCATCAGGTAGTGACAGGGCATTGAGCCAGGATCTAACGTCACAGGTCTTCGAGGGTCTTGAACGTTTGTGCGAGCCGCAGGCGGGCACTGGCATCCTGACTGCGCCTGCCTTTCCCGGTATCGAGCGCATCGAGGCGCAATTTTCAGGCAATATGTTCGAGCCGCACCGGCATGATACCTATGCGCTGGGTGTGACGCTGCATGGCGTGCAGACCTTCACCTATCGCGGCGAACGGCGCTTCAGCATGCCGGGCCAGGTGATCGTGCTGCATCCCGACGAGGAGCATGATGGCGGGGCGGCCACCGAGGACGGGCTGCATTACCGCATGCTCTACATGGAGCCGGCGCTTTTGATGGAATGTCTGGCGGCGGAGAAGATCGGCTTGCCCTTTGTCGACCAGCCCGTCATTGACGATGGGGCGCTGGCGCAGGTGCTGCTCGCCGCCCTCGGCGAGCTCGACCGGGAGCTGGACGAGCTATTCGTCGACGATTTCGTCAGCCGTGTCGCGGGCGGCCTGTCGCGGCATTCACAGGTGCGCAGGCGGGCGCTGGGCACTGTTGCCTGGAAGCAGGTGCGGGCGGCACGTGATTATCTCGAGGCGCATGCGCTGAGGCCCGTGCGCTCCGGCGAACTGGAGAATATTACCGGCCTCGATCGTTTCACCCTGTCACGGCATTTCCGCTTGGCTTTCGCTACCAGCCCGCACCGCTACATGCTGATGCGACGGCTGCAGCAGGCGAAGGCGCTGATGGGCGAGGGGGAGAGTTTTGCTGATGTGGCCGCGGCGACGGGCTTTGCCGACCAGGCGCATTTCATCCGGCATTTCAAGAAGGCCTATGGCGTGACGCCTGGTCGCTGGGTGGGGCTTCAGCGATTTAATGCGGTGAATGCCCGCGATGGCGGGCTGTCACAGTCCTCGTTCGGAGAGCGGACTTAAACAGAAGCCCAATCCGTGGTCCGACGTGATCTCGTTTCCTACGTGGAGTTTGATCCCGTCCGCGCTCAGCGGCGCGTACATTTATCCATAAAATGGCATTATCATATGCATTTCCCATGCCTACAGCAATTAAGTTTGATGGAATAACCTGCTTTCAGGCATCGGCCGAATGGCTACGCGGCGGCGCCGGTCAGTGATAGGAAAAAGGTTCAAGGTACAACTATGTCTGCAAATGATAAGCCACTTATCGCAATTGTCGGCGCAACCAGCAAACAGGGTCGCAGCGTTGCAGCGACGCTCCTTCGCAGCGGACGTTTCCGCGTGCGCGCCCTGACCCGGAAAAAGGATTCACCCGAGGCTGTAAATCTGGAGAAACTTGGAGCCGAGATTGTCACCGTCCCTCTCCAGCTCGGCTACCGGAAGGATCTCGTTACCGCTTTCGAAGGCGCGGACGGGGCATTTCTGATGACGCCGCCCGTCATGCCGCCGGAGACAATAGAGGCTCCTATCGGCCGCCAACTTGCGGATGCGGCGGTCGAGGCAGGCGTCGGACATATTGTTTTCAGCACACTCGAGAATGTCGACGCCATCTCCGGCGGAACGAAGTTTGCTCCGCATTTCACCGACAAAGCGCGCGTTGCAGACTATATTCGCGGTCTGCCGATCTCTCATTCCTTCGTCATGCTGGCATTCTTCTACACGAATCTTCTCGAATATTATCCGCCGCGCATGGAAGACGACACGCTCGTGTTGCCGATCTATCTTCCCGCGGATTTTCGAGCGCCTTTTGTCGATCCACTGACGGCGACCGGGCCGGCCGTGCTCGAAATTTTCTCAAATCCCGAGCGCTACAACGGGAAAACGCTACCGATCGTCGGCGATGTCATCTCTCCGCGCGAGATGGTCGAAACTTTCCGAGAGGTAACCGGCCTCAAGGCAGAATATCGAAATGCTTTCACCAAGGGTGGCCTGCTGCAGTATTTTCCGGAGTTCGCCGCCAACGAGCTTTTCGTGCAAGAACTTCTGGGGATGGTCGAGTACGCTGTAGAATATGGTTTTTTCGGTAGGGAGCATGATCTGGAATGGAGCCGTCGCCTGAATCCTGACACGCTCGACTGGGAACAGTATCTTCGGACGACGGGCTGGCGCGGCGACAAGCGATCTTTCGGGCTCTAGAGCCTTTCCTGGTTAGATTGAAGCATTCTGCCGGAGCAGGTTTGTGTCAGGGCAAAGGCAATTGGCGAAAGGCGTACCCAAGGTACGTCCGAGCCGATCGCTTTTGATCCTGGCGCAAAGATGCCCGGCCCTAGCTGGTTTGCAAGCAAACCACCGGGGTTGGCCGAAACGGGCCGCCTGATCGACCGGCCGGCTTGGCCGTAGATCTGGGCTACGACGCGCGCCGGCCGGTTGACCGTTCGACTCCGTTTGAGCCAACAGAATGCTTCAATCTGACCGGGAAAGGCTCTAAAGTCAGGATGGCCGGATCCCCGGCAGTTTGGAAACCTCGGCGACAAGGAAGTCGGTAAGGAGACGAACGCGGGCAATGGCGGAGCGCTCGGGCACGATGAGCAAGCTCAGCGGGACCGGCGATGGACGATAGTCTTCGAGCACGGCTTCGAGCCGACCGTTTTCCAAGAGATCGTGAACCAGCCAAAGGTGGGCGGGACCAATGCCGCGTCCTGCGGCCAAGGCTTCGCGCGCCGCGAGCCCGTGATCGACGCGCAGCTTCCCATTGACTGAAACCGTCAAATTCGCGCCATGGACGGAGGAGAGAGCGATCTGATCGCTCCCGGCCACATTGGACATTATGACGGTTTCGTATCGCGAGAGATCGTCCGGGCACTCCGGCCGCCCGTGGACGGAGAAATAAGCCGGAGCGCCGACCAGCAGCCGGTGGCTTTTTCCGAGCGCATGAAGCTTCATCGAGCTGTCGGCGAGAGGTCCGAGCCGGAGTGCCAGGTCAACGCCTTCACGAACCAGGTCGATGCGCTCGTCGGTCAAGTTGAGATCGACGCTGATGTCCGGATGCTGGTCCTGAAACTCGAAGATGAGTCGCGTGATGTGCATCACGCCAAGCGCTGCAGTACAGGAAATCCTGACAGCGCCCGCGGCCGCACGACGGGCATTTCTGGCTTCCTCGGTAGCCTGTTCGACCAGGCGTAATACCTGAAGGCAGTTGGCATAATAGCGGCTGCCTTCGTCGGTGAGGGTCACGCGACGCGTGGTTCGACTGAGGAGAGGCACACCGACTGCGCCCTCGAGTTCGTTGAGGTGCCGTGTCACGGTCGATTGACCGACGCCGAGTTCCATTGCCACCGTAGATAGGTTGCCTCGTTCGGCAACGCGAACAAAAGTGCGCATTCTGTCGAGAGACAGCCCGGTATTATCCATTTTTCAGTACAATGATATTCATTAGGTCAATGTAGGGGATAACTGAGCCTGCGGCTAGCCAAGCGTGGCCAGAACGGCGGAGATTCTTCCGGTGGTCCCGCATGTGATCATTCCCGATTTAAGTGGAATTTGCGAGGCCTGGCTGTGATTTTTACGCGGTAAGGCGAATAAAAACATGCCGTTACACGCCTGATTTCAGGAGCGGACCCAAGCAAGGCGGGTGATCGACGCGGCTCTTTTTGAGCCGAGTTGTTGTGTCATTCGCGCATCATTCTCCGCAAAGTAGAAAACATCGGTTGGCAAAGTTGAATTTGTCCGGTACAAAAACTCCACCGCTGCAGATCAATCAAAGGAGGCGTTGTATGACATCAGCATTCATCGAAGTCCTCCCGTCTGGAATGATGCGACACTAGGTCATTCCAATTCGCGGCCCTCCAGGGGAGCGCGAGATGCGGTTTTAATTTCTTTCACAGTTCGACCGATCTGCCGAGACGAATCCGTCTCCCGTTCCGACTGTGTTCATCAACTCTTCATTTTGGGGCCGGCTGCCGAAACACGGGGTCGGACTGGTTAAAATGGCTCGCAAAAAGCTCGATTTCCGTGCCGATGCGTATCGCAACGTACTCGGCTTTGTTTTTCGTCAATGGACCCATCGGCCCGCACTGGTGGGCGTCATTATCCTGCTGGTGATCGCCAGCACGCTGGCCGAAGTCATGGTGCCGGTGTTTTCCGGTGAGATCGTCGACGCGATTGCCGGCGGCAATGCGGCTGGCGGTGCCATCAGGGCTTTCGCTGTCGTCGTGGTCCTTGGCCTGACCAGCGTTGCCCTGCGCTGGTTTATCTTCGGCGGGATCATCCGGCTGACACTGCGCATCATGGCTGACGTCGTCAATAACGGCTTCCATAAGGTGCAGCGCTTCTCGACCGACTGGCACGCCAATAGTTTTGCCGGCTCGACGGTCCGCAAGATCACCCGCGGCATGTGGGCGCTTGACGCGCTCAACGACCTGCTTCTCATCGCCTTGCTGCCGTCTGTCGTCATGCTGGTGGGTGCCAGCATCGTGCTCGGCACCTATTGGCCGATCATGGGCCTGATCGTGGCTGCGGGATCGCTTGTTTATATCGGAGTGACCGTCCTGCTTTCCATCGGTTTCGTGTCGCCGGCGGCGAAACTTGCCAATGCCTGGGACACCAAGCTCGGCGGCGCGCTGGCTGATGCCATCAGCTGCAACTCCGTGGTGAAAGCGTTCGGTGCCGAAAGGCGCGAGGAGGAGCGCTTGCGCCATGTGCTCGCCAAATGGGACAGCCGCACGCGGCGGACGTGGAAACGCGGGACATTGAACGGCACGATCCAGGGCTTCATGATGGTTTCCATGCAGGCCGGCATTCTCGGCACAGGCCTCATCATGTGGCAGCAAGGGCTTGCGACGCCTGGCGACATCACATTCGTGCTGGCGATGTTCTTCGTCCTGCAGGGGTATCTGCGCTCGGTCGGCCAGGATATCAGAAACCTGCAGCGCGCCGTCAACGACATGGAAGAACTCGTGCTGCTCGACAAGACGCCGCTCGGCATCGAGGATAAGCCGAATGCGAAGGCCATCGCGATCGGCGAGGGCGAGATCGTGTTCGACCGCGTCACCTTCCAGTATGGTGCTCATCCGACTCCGCTCTATGAGGATTTCTCGGTCACCATCAAACCGGGGGAGCGGGTCGGACTGGTCGGGCATTCCGGTTCGGGCAAGACCACTTTCGTCAAGCTCATCCAGCGTCTTTATGACGTGAATTCGGGTTCGATCCGGATTGACGGACAGGATATCGCTGACGTCAGGCAATCGAGCCTGCGCAGCCAGATCGCCATCGTGCAGCAGGAGCCCATCCTGTTTCACCGCACGCTCGCCGAAAATATCGCCTATGGCCGGCCGAATGCGTCCAGGCGCGAGATCGAGAACGCGGCAAAACAGGCCAGCGCGCACGGCTTCATCAAGGATCTGCCGAAGGGTTATGAGACGATGGTGGGCGAGCGTGGCGTCAAGCTATCGGGCGGTGAACGTCAGCGTGTCGCCATCGCCCGCGCTTTCCTGGCCGATGCGCCGGTTCTGATCCTGGATGAGGCGACCTCCAGCCTCGACAGCGAAAGCGAGGTGCAGATCCAGCAGGCCATGGAGCGCCTGATGGACGGCCGCACGACGCTGGTCATCGCCCACCGCCTGTCGACGGTGCGAGCGCTGGATCGATTGCTGGTCTTCGACAGGGGCATGATCGTCGAAGAAGGCGACCATCAAGCGCTCATCCGGCTCAACAACGGCATCTATCGCCGGCTGTTCGAGCGGCAGGCGCTCGAACTGACAAAGGGTCTGGTGGCATGAGCCGAGGCACCGGGGCGCTGAGGCTCCGGTGCTTCTCTTCGCTTGCCCCGCGTAATTTTTGCTGAGCAAGGGGCGGCTTATGGCCGTGAGTCATTGCCCTCAGGCAGGGTTCATGGTGGCGAATATGCGGTCATAGCTATTGGCGCATTAGCTAAGCAGCGTTTTCCGTAAGGCCGGAGCGGCGGGCGATGAGGCGGGCGAGTGCCGGGCCGATCAGCAATATGATCAGGAAACGGCCGGTCTGCATGGCCATGACGAAGGGCACGTCGACATCACTCGAGGCTGCAATAATAGCGACAGAATCGGCGCCGCCGGGGCTGGTGGCGAGATAGGCGGTCAGTGGGTCGATGCCGGCGAATGCGTGAAGGGCGAATGCCATGCAGCCGCAGAGCGCCATCAGAATGATGATGGAGGCTGAGACGCGCGGCAGGGCGCGGGCGGCATGTTTGAGGATCGAGCGGGTGAAGCGCAGGCCGATGCTCCAGCCGATCAGCGCGTAGCTCAGCGCCAGGATCCAGGTTGGCAACTCGATCTTCAAGAGACCGAAGCCCTGCAGCAGGGCTCCGACAAAAAGCGGCACCACGATATTGCCGCCCTGGATGCGGAAGCGGAAGACGGTGTAGCAGCAGAGGGCGGCGAAGATGACCGTCATGGCGAAAGCCGGCCAATCGACCGGCGGGAAGAAAATGACCGGCGGCGGCGTCTCGCCATCGGCGGCGACCCAGAGGCGCGAGATGACCGAAGCGCCGACCGCTACGAAGACGACGCGCAGATATTGCATGAAGGCGACCAGGCGCGCATCGGCCCCATAGGCCTC
Organism: Rhizobium sp. BK529; assembly: GCF_014194105.1. Classification (NCBI taxonomy): domain Bacteria; kingdom Pseudomonadati; phylum Pseudomonadota; class Alphaproteobacteria; order Hyphomicrobiales; family Rhizobiaceae; genus Rhizobium; species Rhizobium sp. BK529. The sequence continues at coordinate 650,642 of NZ_JACIAU010000001.1, forward strand.
CGACATGATGACCATGGCCGAGGCGCCGCCGGGCGTGGAGCCCCAGACCGCCGTCGTGCCGGGCAGCACCTGCCAGCGTGTCAAAAGCCAGCCGAGGCCGGCGGCAATGGCGATGACCGAGAAAATGAAGAGGATGAAGAGGGGCGCGTCCTTGGCCATGGTGCCGAGGATATCGGGCGTGATATTGCGAGCCATCAGGAGACCGACCAGCACCTGGCCGAATTGCAGCGGCCAGTAGGGTACGCGCAGCTGACCTTTGCCGATGGTGAGCGCCAGTATGATGGCCGCGACCATCGGGCCGATCAGCAGCGAGGCGGGCAGGGCGAAGAGTTCGAGGAAAAGGACTGATATGGCCGACAAGGCGAGCAGCAATGCCCATTTGGGCAGGCTCGCTTTTTGAAGGAAGCTGCTTGCGTCCAAAACTGTAGTCCCCGAACTTTTCGACCGGAGCAGGCCCGAAGGCAAAGGTGGGAGGAGGCCCCGGTATGAATGAAGAGGCCGGCTGCGAGGGCCGGCAGGCGCAGATCCGGTATAGGCGTGCTGATGGCATTGGGTCAATTGTGGAATCTGACCTAATCGATCTAAAGCCTGACGTGTTTCGCAAGGAAATCAAGCAGGGCGCGAACACGCGCCGGCAGTGGTCCGCCCTGGCCGATATAGACGGCGTAAAATTCTTCGAGGTCGCCGGGATTGAGCGCTTCGAGCACCGGAACGAGCCGCCCAGCGGCGATATCGGCGCGCACGGTGAATTCCGTCATGCGGGCGAGGCCGGCGCCTGAGAGCGCCAGATAACGCATGGCCTCGCCATCGCCGACCTGCAAGCCGGGCGTGAGCGGAATGGTGATCTCCACGCCGTTCTCCAGGATCGGCCAGCCCTCCAGCGCCCGGGCATAGGAAAAGCCTATGCGGCGATGGTCATGGAGTTCGGCGGCCGAATGCGGTTCGCCATATTGCGCGAGATAATCGGGCGACGCGACGATGATCTTCCTGGCGGCGCCGAGCTTGCGGGCGATCAGGCTCGATGTCTTCAGCGGGCCGGCGCGGATCGCCACATCGGCACGCTCTTCCAGCAGGTCGATGACCTTGTCCGTGTGGGTGATATCGAGTGTCACGCCCGGGTGCTCGGCCATGAAGGCGGGGACGAGCGGGGCCAGAACATGATTGCCGAAGGAGCCGCTGGTATTGATGCTGATGCGGCCCGCCGCCTGTTCTCCTGCCGAAGCGAAACGCTCCGCCTCCGATATGTTGGCAAGGATAGCGACACTGCGCTCATAGAAGGCGCAGCCCTCCGGTGTGAGCTGCAGCTTGCGCGTCGAGCGGTTGACGAGGCGCGCGCCGAGCCTTGTCTCCAGCCGGGCGACCAGCTTGCTGACGGCCGACGGCGTCATGCGTCGCGCTTGCGCGGCAGCGGAAAAACCGCCGCGCTCGACGACGCTGACGAAAACTTCCATTTCTCCGGATCGATTGATGTCCTGACGGCTCACGATGAATTTAAATCACAGATGATATGATCTTAGGCAATCTATATCATCGTAGCGGCTGGGTCTATCTCTCCTTGGAGAACAGGAGTTTGGATCATGGAATACAGAAATCTCGGTGCATCGGGCCTTAGGGTGCCGGTGCTGAGCTTCGGGGCCGGCACTTTCGGCGGCAGCGGGCCGTTGTTCGGCGCTTGGGGCACGACGGATGCGCAGGAAGCGCGGCGCATGGTGGATATCTGCCTGGAGGCGGGTTGCACTTTGTTCGATACGGCTGACGTCTATTCGGCCGGTGCCTCCGAGGAGGTGCTGGGGCAGGCGATCTCGGGCCGGCGCGATGCCGTGCTGATCTCGACCAAGACGGCTCTGCCGATGGGCGAGGGGCCGAATGACTGGGGCACGTCACGAGCGCGGCTGATCCGCGCCACCGATGATGCGCTGCGCCGGCTCGCCACAGATTATATCGATCTGCTGCAGCTTCACGCCTTCGATGCCTCGACGCCGGTGGAGGAGGTGCTTTCGGCGCTCGATGGGCTCGTTGCCGCCGGCAAGGTGCGTTATGTTGGCGTTTCCAATTTCTCTGGCTGGCAGCTGATGAAATCGCTCGGGATTTCCGAACGCTACGGTTATCCGCGTTATATCGCCCATCAGGTCTATTATTCGCTCGCCGGGCGGGACTACGAATGGGAACTGATGCCACTTGCCGCCGACCAGAAGGTCGGTGCGCTGGTCTGGAGCCCGCTTGCCTGGGGCAGGCTGACGGGCAAGATCCGCCGCGGTGCGCCCCTGCCGGAGGGAAGTCGGCTGCATCAGACGGCCGAATACGGTCCGCCCGTCGATAACGAGAAGCTCTTCGATATCGTCGATGTGCTGGGCGAAATTGCCGCCGAGACTGGCAAAACCGTGCCGCAGATCGCCATCAACTGGCTGATCGGCCGGCCGACCGTTTCAAGCGTCATCATCGGCGCGCGCAACGAGGAGCAGCTCAGGCAAAATCTCGGTGCCGTCGGTTGGAGCCTGACGCAGGAGCAGATCGAGCGGCTCGATGCCGTTAGTGCCGTGACGCCGCCCTACCCCTATTTCCCCTATTATCGGCAGGAGGGCTTTGCGCGGCTCAATGCGCCGGCGGTTCCTGCAATAAAGATGGGATGAAATCTTCCCGAATCTTGGCTGGACAGCCGCTTTGACTTGCCTCATACCCGGCCTGCTACAGATGCTGTAGCAGGCTGTGGAATGCAGGGAGATCAAGGGCATGGCACTGCGCGACGCAAAGGCTGGAGTGCGAAACGAAGCGGGGATCGAAGCGGTTACCGGCATTTTGAAGCAGCGCTTCGGCGAGCGGTTCCAAACGGGTCAGTCCTTTCGCGCCCAGCATGCGCACACGACCACCTACATTCCTGCACAGTTGCCCGATGGCGTGCTGTTTGCCGAGACGGCCGACGATGTGAAGACCGTCGTCCGGGCGTGTGCCGATCACAAGGTGCCGGTCATCGGCTTCGGCACCGGCTCCTCGCTCGAGGGGCAGGTCAATGCGCCGAACGGCGGCATTTCCATCGATTTCAGCCGGATGAACAAAGTGATCGAGGTCAATCCCGAGGATCTCGACTGCACGGTCGAGCCGGGCATCACGCGGGAGGAGTTGAACACCTATCTGCGCGATACCGGTCTGTTTTTCCCGATCGATCCCGGCGCCAATGCCTCGATCGGCGGCATGACCTCGACGCGGGCTTCCGGCACCAACGCCGTTCGATACGGCACGATGAAAGACAATGTGCTTGCCGTCACGGCAGTCACCGCATCGGGCGAGGAAATCCGTACGGCGCGGCGCGCCCGCAAGTCTTCGGCCGGTTACGACCTGACGCGGCTCTTCGTCGGGGCGGAGGGTACGCTCGGCATCCTGACCTCGGTGACACTGCGCCTGCACGGTATTCCGCAGAAGATTGCTGGCGGGGTCTGTGCCTTCCCGAGTGTGAAAGCTGCCTGCGACGCGGTCATCATGACGATCCAGATGGGCATTCCGGTCGCCCGCATCGAGCTCGTCGATGCGCTGCAGATGCGGGCCAGCATCGCCTACGCCAATCTGCCCTATGAGGAGAGCCCGGCACTCTTCCTCGAGTTCCACGGCACGGATGAGACGGTAGCGCTGCAATCGGCCGCCTTTGCCGAAATCGCGGCCGAATGCGGCGGCGGCGAATTCAAGTGGACGGCAAGCCCGGAGGAGCGCACCAAGCTCTGGAAAGCCCGCCATGATGCCTATTGGTCGGTGCGGGCACTGGCGCCCGGCCTTGCCGTACTTTCGACCGATGTTTGTGTTCCAATATCACGGCTCGCGGATTGTGTTGCCGAAACGCAGGCCGATATCGAAGCAAACGGTTTGCTGGCGCCAATCGTCGGCCATGCGGGCGACGGGAACTTCCATGTGCAGCTGTTGTTTGACGACAAGAGTGCCGCGGGAATTGCCACGGCAGAAGAGTTCGTCGCCCGATTGAATGCGCGAGCACTCGCCATGGATGGCACATGCACCGGCGAACACGGGATCGGGCAGGGGAAGATGGCATTTCTGGAGCAGGAACTCGGGGGTACGGTGGATCTGATGCGTCAGATCAAGCGGTCGCTCGATCCGGACAATATCTTCAATCCCGGCAAGATTTTTCACCTGGGCTGAAAATGGAACAATCTCATGATCTTGGCCCTTGCCCCCAGCATGAATAGCGCTAGTGTCGGCAACAGAATTCCGAATGGAGAATCCCTGATTTGATAGGCCGGTTCCTCGTCTTTCTAGGAGGACTGATCGTCGTAGTGCTCTTCGTGGCGCTACTGGCTCCGCTATTCATTGACTGGACGGATTTCCGCAAGAATTTCGAGGATCAGGCAAGCCGCATCATCGGCAAGAAGGTGACGGTGCATGGCACGGTCGACGCGCGGCTTCTGCCGTTTCCGTCCGTGACGCTGCATGACGTGCGCGTCGGCCAGGAGGAAGACGGCAAGCCGATCGTGCAGGTCGAGCAGTTCTCCATGGACGCCGAGCTTGCGCCGTTCCTTTCGGGCGAAGCGCTGATTTTTGACATGCGTGTCGTCAATCCGAAGGTGCGGCTGCGGCTTCTCAAGGACGGATCGCTGGACTGGATGCGCGGCAGCCAGCCGGTAATTCCGGCCCGGAACGTGGTTCTCGAAAATGTGCATGTCAATGGCGGTGAGATCGAGTTCGTCGACGACCAGTCCGGCCGTTCCCGGCATGTGACGGGGCTCAACGCCGAGATGTCGGCGAAGTCGCTCGCCGGTCCATGGCGCATCGAAGGCGACGGCGCGCTCGACGGCGAACATGGCAGCTTTTCGATCTCCAGCAATCAGCCTGATGAGAACGGCGTGTTGCGCATGCGCACCCGGCTTGCTCCGGAAAGACATCCTGTCACCGTCGATCTCGACGGCGAGCTGAAGCTGGTCGATAGCCGACCAAACTATCAGGGGACATTGTCTGCGGCGATCGAAAATCGTGGGGGCAAGACCGAAAAGGGCGAGGCGCCGCCGCCACGCCTCAAGGGCCGTTTCGAGCTTACGAACGACCGCATCCGCATTCCCGAATATCGAATGGAAGTCGGCTCCACCGACGACCCCTATGTGATCACGGGCGAGGCGACACTCGATACCGGCACGGCGCCGGAATTCCTGCTGACTGCCGATGGCCAACAGATCGATGTCAACCGTATCGGCAACCAGGGGGCGGCCGGCAAGACCAACCGCGACCCGGCGGTTTCGGCGCGCCAGCGGCTGAATTCGCTGATCGAGATCGTCGGCCAGGTGCCGATTCCGCAGGTCCCGGGCAAGGCGACCGTGCGCCTGCCTGCTATCGTTGCCGGAGATACGACGATCCGCGACGTGGCATTGGAACTACGGCCTGCCGGCAATGGCTGGATGATCGACAATGCCGTCGGCACACTGCCAGGCCGCACGCAGGTGGAAGGCAAGGGCAAGCTGACGCTGCAGGGGGAACCCTCCTTCAATGGCCAGATGGTCGTTGCCTCCAACCAGCCGACCGGGCTTGCGTCCTGGCTATCCGGCTCGGTCGATCCGGCGATCCGCCAGCTGCGGCAGGCGGGCTTTTCGGCCAATGTCAGCCTGACGCATGATCTGCAACGCTTCGAGAATCTGGAGATCGCGATTGGTGCGGCAACGCTGAAAGGCCGGTTGGAGCGGCAGACGACCAACGGCCAGACGCCGTCGCTGTCCGTCGCGCTTGCCGGCGACGCGCTGGACCTCGATGCGCTGCGCGCCCTGACCGGCCTCTTTACCGGCCAGGATGCCGGCGACAACGTGCTCGACCACAAGATCGCCGCACAGCTCAGAGCGGATAAGTTCACTGCTTTCGGCGTGCAGGCCGACAATGTCGAAACGACCTTCACGCTCGCGGATGGCGCACTTTCCGTCGACCATCTGTCGATCAAGAATCTTGCGGGCGCCGAACTGACGGCGACGGGCAAGGCCGAGGGATCGTTGCTTGATTATAAGGGCACTGGCGAGATCACCTTCAAGGCGGCCGATCCCGGCCCCTTCTTCGCCATGCTGCGCGAGCATCTGCCGCATCACCCTGTGATGGACCGGTTGGTGCGCAATGCCGGCTGGTATGGCAATACGGCGCTGCGCGGTGCGTTGACGCTCGGCGGCGACGACGGCAATGCGCTGGCAGTGACGCTGGCAGGCGTTTCCAACGGTAGCCGCGTCAATCTCGATTACCGCATGTCCGACCTTCTGGCGCTGACCGGCAACGGCACGACGACGCTGGAGGCGACACTCGACAATGCCGTTCCGTCGATCCTCTTCGGCCAGGCGGGACTCGATCCGCTGCCGGTCGATGCCGGCGCCAACGGCCGCATGACGCTGAAGGTGACGGCGGCAGGCAACGATCCTGCCGATGCCGCACTGACCTTCGCGACCGACCGCACCTCGTTTACCGCAAATGGCAAGGTTGACGTACGGCCCGACACGTTCATGGACGGTAATGTCGCGGTCTCGCTAGAGAGTACCGATCTCGACCCGTATCTCGTCATGAACGGCATCGCGCTCCCGGAACTCGGCACCGGGCTGCCGTTCAAGCTGCAGACTAATGCGACCATCGATGCCGACAAGGTGGTGCTGGCCGATCTCAACGGGCACGCGGCCGACAATGAATTCAAGGGTGCTCTAACCTTCGACCGCAAGGCGGCAAAGACAGCGGCAAGCGGCACGCTTGCGCTTTCCCAGGCCGATCTCGGCTGGCTTGGCGAGGCTGTATTCGGGCAGATCAAAGACCCCGCCAACGGCCAGCTGACGACGGCTGCACTCGGCCAGCCGCTCTTTCGTGATCTCGATGTCAATCTGAAGCTCACCGCCAAGCAGTTCTGGCCGGGGCTTTTCAACACGGCGGTCAATGACTTCACCTCCGATGTTGCCTACAAGGGCGACGAACTGCAGCTCAACAACATGGCTGGCAATTGGGACGGAGGCGCGCTTTCGGGCAATATGCTCTTTACCAATGCCAATGGCACGGGCTTCATGCAGACGCGACTGACGCTTGCCGATTCCGATCTCGGCGGCGTCGTCTGGCCGCGCGACGGTGCGCCCGTCGCCAATGGCAAGTTCGGCATGTCGCTTTCGCTCGAAGCCTCGGGCAAGACGGTTGCGGAGATTGCGAGCTCGCTGAACGGCTCGGGCGAGATTCAGCTCGGCGAGACGAGCGTTCGCGGGCTGAACCTCGCGATCCTGGCGCCGCTGCTGGCTGCCACCGATCCGATGCAGGAGCAGATCAATGCCGGCAAGATACATCCGATCGTCGAGACACTGCTGAACAATGGTGAGGCGAAGCTGCCACCGCTTGGCATTCCCTTCAACGTGACGGATGGCACGCTTAGGTTCCAGAATGTCAGCGTCGCCAATGACCTGGCGCACCTGACCGCCGATGCGCAGATCGAGCTGCCGCAGCAACGCATCAGCGCCACGCTCGGAATCGGGCTCAATCCCGGCGCGGAAGCGCTGCCGGGTGCGGAGCCCGGCATCCGCCTGAACTTCTCCGGCTTGCTGGCTTCGCCCGGCAAGACGATGGATGTGACCGATATCACCAGCTTCCTCTCGCTGCGCGCCTTTGAGCGCGAGCGGCGGCGCGTCGAACGGCTGCAGACCAATGTGCTGGAAAAGCAGCGGCTGCGGCGCGAGGTGGCGCTCTACCGTTTCAACGATGCCGAACGCGCTAAAGCCGCCGAGATCGAGCGGCAGCGGCAGGCCGAGGAGGAGCGGCTGAGGGTGCTGGCGCAAGAGGCAGCTCAGCGCAAAGCGGAAGCCGAGGCGAAGGCGGCTGCCGAAGCGGAAGCAAGCGCCAAGGCTGAGGCCGAGGCACGGGCCAAGGCTGCTGCAGAGGCTGAAGCTGCGCGGCGAGCAGAGCAACCCCTGCCGCCCGCACAGCTCAATTTCAACCAGGTGCCTGGCGTCCGCGCTCAGTGAAAGGGTCGTTACTTGGTCAGGCTCCTGGACGCTTGATCAGCTGTGGCGATGCCGCTTTTCAGCCAGCGGAGCACATGCAGGCGTAGCGCCGAAGAGAGGTTGCTCCCCGGCGGCCGATCATCGTCTATTTCGGAAATCAGGGTTGCTAGCGGTATGCCGCGGCACGCGGCAATAGACTTCAGCTCGATCCAGAATTCGTCTTCCAAAGAGAAGCTGGTTCGGTGCCCATGCAATGTCGCCGAATGTTTACGGATCATCGGGCTGCTTCTTCGTCGTTGAGAAAGCGATTCAAGCAGGAGTTTCAGCTGCTTGATCGCGAAAGCTTTTATATCGGCGCGATCAAGTCTCGTCCTTCTCGAGCCTGCCTTGATCGAGCGCCTTTTCGGCCTTCTCGTTGCGGGCTTTGGTCAATTGCTTTTCGGCCTTGGTACGGCCGTGAGAGATGCGATTCTGCTCGGCCTGCTTTTCCTTTTCGGAACGGGCCTGCTGCTTTCGAAACTGACGCAAATTGACGATTTCGGCGCTCACGCGGTTGCCTCCATCATGAAAAAAGGAGGCTTTCGCCTCCTCCGACACTACTGTTTTTTGCGGAAGGAATCGAGCGAGACAACGGAGCCTGGCTTCTTTTCCTCACCTTCTGCGGGTGGTTTTGCAGCCGCCTCCTCCGTCTTGACGGCATCAACGGGATAGGCCGTGATCTCGGCAGCCGGCTGCTCTTCGCCGTCGCTCAGCGGCACATCGAACTCCAGCTCGAAATTGACCGAGGGGTCATAGAAGCCTCTGATGGCATTGAAGGGGATGACAAGCTTTTCAGGCACGTCGGAGAAGGACAGCCCGATCTCGAAATGAGATTCGGTGATCTTCAGGTCCCAGAACTGGTGCTGGATGACGATGGTCATCTGTTCGGGATATTTCGACTTCAGGTGCTGCGAGATGCGCACACCGGGAGCGCCCGTGAGAAACGTGATGAAGAAGTGATGGTCGCCGGGCAGTCGGCCCGTCGTTGCGACTTCGGCCAAGACCTTGCGGATCACGCCGCGCAGCGCGTCCTGTGCCAGAATGTCGTAGCGGATGTGATCCTGCCCCATGCTTTTCCTGTCTTTCGTCGGTTTAGAAGTCTTTTCACGAACTTGTATGGCACGTCCGGGCGCTTTGTGAAAGGCGCAAGCCGATTCATGCGTTTATCGAGCATACATGATTTCGTCGAGAAAGGGGAGAAGGTGAAGGCTTCTGTTGCCAGGTGCCTTCGGACCCCGCCTTACGGGGCTAGCCGTAAGGACTTAGAGCGGAATTCCCGCACCGCCATTAGGCAGCGAGAGCGTATTCCTTAGCGTTGTTGTCGTTTGCAACTACACTTGTGACCCGATAACGGCGGTATCATGCCGAGCGAAAAGTCGATCTTTACACCCTTGTCGATCCTATTTCGCCCCCATCAAAAGCAGGCCGTTTCCCTCGAAAGAGGTAGGCCTGTTTTTGGTGGAGGCGCCGGGTACCGCCCCCGGGTCCAATAGGTTTATTCCATCGCCCGTTTATCGCCATAGCCGGCCCGAAAGCCGGCAAGAGGGATATAGTGTTTTTGTGATCGCAAGGGAAGGGGATACGTCATAAAAGCGTCGTGGTCATCGCCAGTTTTGGTTGGATAATCAGCCGCAAGCATTGGTTTTGAACCGCTTTGGCCTTAAATTAGCGGCAAAAGGAATCAGCTGACGCCATGAAGCAGTATCTCGACCTCTTGAGCCATGTGATGGAAAACGGCACCGATCGCGGCGACCGCACCGGTACCGGCACGCGCTCTGTCTTCGGCCACCAGATGCGCTTCGATCTCGATGCCGGTTTTCCGGTGCTGACAACGAAGAAGCTGCACCTGCGCTCGATCATCCATGAGCTGCTCTGGTTCCTGAAGGGCGAAACCAATATCCGCTATCTGCACGAGAATGGTGTGTCCATCTGGGACGAATGGGCCGACGAAAACGGCGATCTCGGCCCGGTCTATGGAGCGCAGTGGCGCTCCTGGCCGGCACCCGATGGCGGGCATATCGATCAGATCGACAATCTCGTGAAGGGCATCGTCAAGAACCCGAATTCCCGCCGCCACATCGTCTCGGCCTGGAACCCGGCTGAGGTCGATAATATGGCGCTGCCGCCCTGCCATTGCCTATTCCAGTTTTATGTGGCCGACGGCAAGCTCTCCTGCCAGCTCTACCAGCGCTCGGCCGATATTTTCCTTGGGGTGCCCTTCAACATCGCTTCTTATGCGCTCTTGACGATGATGGTGGCGCAGGTGACCGGGCTGAAATATGGCGACTTCGTCCATACGCTCGGCGATGCGCACCTCTACCATAATCATTTCGAACAGGCGAAGCTGCAGCTGACACGCCAGCCGAAGCCTTTGCCGCGCATGCTGATCAAGCGTGACGTGAAGGATATATTCGACTTCGTCTACGAGGATTTCGAACTCGTGGGATACGACGCCGATGCCAATATCAAGGCGCCGATCGCCGTCTAAAGTGCGTTGCGATCTCCAAGATTCGCTCGCCACGTTTTAACTTTTATTTCGCATGTTGTTATCGCAAAAACCGCTGCACAGTTTTGCGCGACATGCTTTAAGACCGGAAGCCTGATGTCCGATATCCGCAAGACCATTTTTGCCGCCGTTGCCCGCAACGGTATTATCGGCCGTGACGGCGATATGCCTTGGCGGCTTTCGACTGATCTCAAGCGCTTCAAGGCGATGACGGTTGGCAAACCGGTTATCGTTGGCCGCAAGACATTCGAAAGCTTCGGCGGCAAGCCGCTGCCCGGACGCCAGCATGTGGTGATTTCGCGCGGTGCCGATATCGATCACCCCGACGTGCATATGGCCCGTTCACTGGACGAGGCAATTGGCATGGCGGAGAAACTTGCTCGCAAGCAGGGCGAGAACGAGATTTCCGTCCTTGGCGGCGGACAGATCTATGCGCAGGCGATGGGTTTTGTCGACCGCATGTGCATCACGCATGTGGAAGCTGATGTGGATGGTGACACCGCTTTTCCCGACATCGATCCGACCATCTGGGTGGCAACTGAGACCCTCGATATTCCTTCAGGGGAAAAGGATACCTATCCCACCCGTTTCGTCGTTTACGAACGTCGAGACGCCTGAAAAGGAACTATTTTCCAATTATATTGACCAAGTTCCTGACACCGCGTTGAAAGCCGGTGCGGCGATACCTATAACGGTCGGATCGCATCCGCCGGCAGCCCCCACGGCGGTCGGATGTGTGGAGCTAACGAACAACGAGGTTTTGATGCCCTGGAGTAATCAGAATGGCGGCGGCGGCCCTTGGGGCGGCGGCGGTAACAATCAGGGGCCATGGGGGCAGGGGCCGAACCGCCCACGCGGCGGCAAAGGGGGACCGCCCGACCTAGAAGATATCATCCGGCGCGGGCAGGATCAGTTGCGCGGTTTCATTCCCGGCGGGTTCAACGGCGGTGTGGTTGCGATTATCGTCGCGATCATTGCGATCTTCTGGCTGTTCCAGTGCATTTACGTTGTCCAGCCGGACGAGCGCGGCGTGGAGCTGCGCTTCGGTAATCCTAAGCAAGAAATTTCCATGCCGGGCCTGCATTTTCATTTCTGGCCGTTCGAGACCGTCGAGACCGTCAAGGTGACGGTGCAGCAGCAGAACATCGGCGCAACCTCGGCAGGATCGTCCAGCGGGCTGATGCTGTCGGGTGACAGGAGCGTCATCAACGTGCAGTTTGCGGTCTTCTATACAATCAGCGATCCGAAGGCTTATCTCTTCGGCGTGGAAAATCCAGCGGAGACGCTGCAGCAGGTTTCCGACAGCGCTATGCGTGAGATTGTCGGCCGCCGTCCTGCACAGGACGCCTTCCGCAGCAATCGTCAGCCGATCGAGACGCAGGTTCTCAACATCGTTCAGGATACGATGAATCGTTATGGCGCGGGCATTACCGTGACTGGTGTGACGATCCAGAACGTGGCGCCGCCGCGTGAGGTCGCCGATGCCTTCGAAGAAGTGCAGCGTGCCGGACGTGACCGCGACAGCACTATCGAGGACGCCAATCGCTATACGAACCAGAAGCTCGGCCAGGCGCGAGGCGATGCCGCCCGCATCCGTGAAGATGCCGCCGCCTACAAGGATCGCGTCGTCAAGGAAGCGGAAGGCGAGGCCCAGCGCTTCAGCGCCATCAACGACGAATATTCAAAGGCTCCCGATGTGACGCGCAAGCGCCTGTTCCTGGAAACGATGGAGCAGGTCCTGAGGAACTCCAAGAAGGTCGTGATCGACGAGAAGCAGGGCGTCGTGCCATACCTGCCGCTCAATGAGATCGGCAAGTCGGCGCAGCAGCGGTGAGGTTGACAATGGTATCGAACAGACTTCCCGTAATCCTGATCGCCTTTGCGATCCTTCTCCTCATCCTTTACTCGTCGGTTTTCGTGGTCAATGCACGTGAACAGGCGATCGTCGTGCGTTTCGGTCAGATCCAGTCGGTGAAGAGCGAGCCGGGCATCTATTTCAAGCTGCCATTCGGCTTCATGGATGCCGACCGTGTGCAGTTCGTGGAACGGCGGGCGCTGAGGCTCGACCTCGACAATATCCGTGTTCAGGTTCAGGACGGCCAGACCTTCGATGTCGACGCCTTCGTGATCTATAATATCGCGGATGTGCGCCGTTTCCGCGAAACGGTGTCGGGCGATCGCGATGCTGCCGAGGCACGACTGCGTGCGCAGCTCGATTCCTCGCTCCGCCGTGTCTACGGTTTGCGTGACTATAACGCAGCGCTTTCGGAAGAGCGCGTGGCGATGATGCTCGAAATCCGCGACGATCTGCGCACAGATGCCGAAAACCTCGGCCTGCATATCGATGACGTCCGTATCCGTCGGACGGATCTGTCGCCGGAAGTGGCTCCGAATACCTACAACGCCATGCGCTCCGAGCGTCTGGCCGAGGCCGAGCGCATCCGCGCCGAAGGTAACGAAGAAGGCCAGCGTCGCCGGGCTGTTGCCGACCGCCAGGTCGTCGAAATCACTGCCGATGCGCAGCGCGATTCCGAAATCCTGCGCGGCCAGGGTGACGCAGAACGCAACCGTATCTTCGCCGACGCCTTCGGTAAGGATCCGGCGTTCTTCGAGTTCTACCGCTCGATGTCAGCTTATTCCTCGGCTCTCTCCTCGCAGGATACGACGCTGGTTCTGTCGCCGACCTCGCAGTTCTTCCGCTACTTCGAGAATGCGAACGGCAATCAACCTGCGCCCGGCCAGACCGGTGGCCTCGTGCCGCCGGCGGTGCAGCCCGCACCTGCGGCTCCGGCAGCGAACTGACGGCAGGACGAATGCAGGATTTCCTCACCGGGCTTGCATTCTTCCTCATCATCAAGGGGCTCTTTTATGCACTAGCCCCTCGTTTTCTTATCGAGATGGCGAAGGTTCTTCCGACTGTCCCGGAGCGCCAACTCAGGACCTTCGGACTTGTGGCAATGGCACTTGGTGCCGGAGGTGTCTGGCTTTTGCGAGCCTAGATCACATTCGCACGGGGATTTCTCGAAAAGGTGATTTCGCCCTCCATCATTCCGCCTTATGCTGGTGTTGTATGTGCGTTTTTATCCCAGACGAGGAAGCTTGATGGCCCCCACGAATCGCTCGCCCTTCAGACGAACGCTCGCGCTTTTGGCCGGCACAGCCCTCCTGGCGAATGTCGGCGCAGGCGGTATTGCGCATGCGCAAACCACCCCGGCGCCCGCTGTACCTGAACAGGCGGCACCGGCCCCTGCAGCGCCTCAACCGACGCCGCTTTCTCCGGCTGCAGTCGCGCCTGCGGCTCCGCCCCTGCAGATGACGGCTCCGACCAATGGTCCGGCTTCGGTTGCCGATCTCGCCGAAGGGCTGCTCGATGCCGTGGTCAATATCTCGACCTCGCAGAATGTGAAGGATGACGAGGGCGCAGGCCCGGCGCCACGCGCTCCCGACGGCTCGCCCTTCCAGGAATTCTTCAACGATTTCTTCAACAAGCAGCAGGGCAATCGCGCGCCGAACCACAATGTCAGCTCGCTCGGCTCCGGCTTCGTCATCGATCCCTCTGGGTATATCGTCACGAACAACCACGTGATCGAGGGCGCCGATGATATCGAGGTCAATTTCGCCAATGGCACTAAGCTCAAGGCCAAGCTGATCGGCACCGATACCAAGACCGACCTTTCGGTGCTCAAGGTGGAGCCGAAGCAGCCGCTGAAATCTGTCAAGTTCGGCGATTCCAGCGTCATGCGCATTGGCGATTGGGTGATGGCGATCGGCAATCCGTTCGGTTTCGGCGGTTCAGTGACGGTCGGCATTATTTCGGGGCGCGGGCGTAACATCAATGCCGGCCCCTATGACAACTTCATCCAGACGGATGCTGCCATCAACAAGGGCAATTCCGGCGGACCGCTTTTCAACATGAAGGGCGAGGTGATCGGCATCAACACCGCGATCATTTCTCCATCGGGCGGTTCGATCGGCATCGGCTTCGCGGTGCCCTCGGAACTTGCGTCCGGCGTTGTCGAGCAGTTGCGCGAATATGGCGAGACGCGCCGCGGCTGGCTCGGCGTGCGCATCCAGCCCGTCACCGACGAAGTGGCCGACAGCCTCGGCCTCGACAGCGCCAGAGGCGCGCTCGTCGCCGGCGTCATCAAGGGCGGACCGGTCGATGACGGCTCGATCAAGGCGGGCGACGTCATCCTGAAATTCGACGGCAAGCCCGTCAGCGAGATGCGCGACCTGCCGCGCGTGGTCGCCGAGAGCCCTGTTGGCAAGCAAGTCGACGTGGTGGTGCTGCGCGACGGCAAGGAGCAGACCGTCAAGGTGACGCTCGGCCGTCTCGAGGATAGCGACCAGGCTGCGGCCGGGGACAATTCAGACGATGACGGCGTCATCAATCCCGATCCCGGCGAGAACAACGATATGGACCAGCCGGATCAGGACGGCGATCAGGGCCAGACCGCGCCTGATGGACAGGGTCCGCAGCAGCAGGATCAAGGTCAAAATCATCAGGGCCCGAACCAGCATGGCCAGAGCCAGCAGGGACAGGATAAGGCGACGACGGATCAGGCCATGCCCAAGCATGTGCTTGGTCTTTCGCTCTCGCTGCTCAGCCCCGAAACCCGCAAAACCTTCGGCATTGCCGAAAGCGTCGATGGCGTGGTCGTGACTGAAGTCGCGCCGGGTTCGGCAGCCGCGGAAAAGGGTCTGAAGCCCGGCGACGTGATCGTCGAAGTGGCACAGGAATTCATGAAATCGCCGGATGCTGTTGCCAGCAAGGTGCAGTCGCTGAAGCAGGAAGGCCGGCGTAATGCGCAGATGATGGTCGCTGCGGCGAACGGCGACCTGCGGTTCGTTGCTGTGCCGATGGAATGACAGCCGTCAACCTGGGGCGCAAAAACAAAAGGAGCGGCTAGCCGCTCCTTTCTTCATTTCAACAGTGCTCGAAACTTTAGGCGGTCACGAAATCCGTTTTGCGATAACCTTGGATATAGAGCAGCGCCGTGAGGTCGCCGTGGTTGATCTGCATGTCGGCTTCGGCGGCCACAGTCGGCTTCGCGTGAAGGGCGACGCCGGAGCCGGCCAGATGCAGCATGCCGAGGTCATTGGCGCCGTCGCCGACAGCGATGGCGTCTTCAGGGGAGATGCCTAGCCGGGCGGCGATGTCGTTGAGGGCGTCCACCTTGGCCTGCTTGCCGAGGATCGGCTCGGCGACGTGGCCAGACAGAAGGCCGTCTTCTTCCAGCAGGACATTGGCGCGGTTTTCGTCGAAGCCGATGACGGCAGCGATGCGGCTCGTGAAGACCGTGAATCCGCCGGAGACAAGGGCGGTGTAGTAACCCTTGGACTTCATGGTGGCGATCAGTTCGGGGCCGCCCGGGGTGAGCGTGATGCGCTTGGAAATGACTTCGTCGACGACGGAGATCGGCAGACCTTTCAGGAGGGCGACGCGTTCACGCAGCGCCGGCTCGAAGGCGATCTCGCCGTTCATGGCGCGGGCGGTGATCGCGGCAACCTTTTCTTTCAGGCCAACTTCGGCGGCGAGTTCGTCGATGCATTCCTGACCGATCATGGTGGAATCCATGTCTGCGATCAGCAGCTTCTTGCGGCGGGTTTCCTGTTCCTGGATGACAAGATCGATCGGGCCATCTGCGATGACGGCAAGCAGATTGGCCTCGGCCGCCTGTCTGTCGGAGCCGTCGGCGAGCACGATATCGCAGGCAATGCCGTCTGCCAGCCAGTACAGCCCGGATGCCCTGACGGCGTCCGCCGCACGTTCGGCGATCGCAGGCGAAAGAACGGGGTTTGACGGATTGGCAACAAGCGTGGCAACGAGGGCCATGATGGAAAACCTTCTGAGCTCTGTGAACGCGATCCTGATAACCGGGCCGACCGCCAGCGGCAAGTCCGCGCTCGCGGTGGAATTGGCTAAGCAGCATGGCGGGGTGGTGGTCAATGCCGACAGCATGCAGGTCTATGACACATTGCGGGTGCTGACGGCTCGGCCTTCGCAGGAAGATATGGGAGGCGTGCCGCATCACCTTTACGGCCACGTGCCGGCGGGAGCGGCCTATTCGACGGGCGCCTGGCTGCGGGATGTGACCGCGCTCCTGCCGCGCATCCGCGCCGAAGGAAAGCTGCCTGTCTTCGTCGGCGGCACGGGTCTCTATTTCAAGGCGCTGACGGGTGGGCTTTCGGAAATGCCCGTCATCCCCGAAGAGATCCGCCAGCGGTTGCGGGCGCGACTGCTGGAAGAGGGCTCGGAGCGCCTGCATGCGGAGCTTGC
This sequence comes from Rhizobium sp. BK529, assembly GCF_014194105.1. NCBI lineage: Bacteria > Pseudomonadati > Pseudomonadota > Alphaproteobacteria > Hyphomicrobiales > Rhizobiaceae > Rhizobium > Rhizobium sp. BK529. Next base: position 667,395 of record NZ_JACIAU010000001.1, read on the forward strand.
CAGGGCTGATCCCGCCGTCGCCGGAAGCCTCAACCCGCAAGACGGGCAAAGGATCGTGCGTGCGCTCGAAGTATTCGGGGCGACAGGCCAGTCGATCGCAGAATTCCAGGGGCAGGCGGGGCCTGTGATCGTCGATCCCGAAACCGCACGCAAGATCGTTGTGCTGCCGGATCGCGCCGTGCTGCATCAGCGCATCAACGGGCGTTTCGAGAAGATGCTGGAGCAGGGGGCGGAAGAGGAGGTGAAGGCGCTGTTGGCGCTTGATCTCTCCCCTGAAATGCCGGTCATGAAGGCGATCGGCGTATCACAGATTACCGCCATGCTGCGTGGCGAAATGAGCCGGCAAGAGGTGATCGAGCGTGGCGCGGCGGCGACGCGGCAATATGCCAAGCGGCAGATGACGTGGTTCCGCAATCAGATGGATGAAAGCTGGGAGAGGCTTTCTTCCTGACAAGGCGCCAGCAGCGCCCTGGCCTGCAAGGCGCTAGAATGATTTCGAATCATAGCTAGCGGAGCTTCGGGGCGGCATGAACAATTTTCTCGCCAAGACACTTTCTTCCATCAACGCACTGATTGCGATCGTCATCCTTGCCTTTTTCACGCTTTCGGGCGCGACCGGAGCGTCGGTGCAGGGCGGATCAGGAATGTTCGTGATCGGTGCGATCCTGGGTGCCATTGCTGGCATCGTCGTTGCGGCGCTCATCTGCGGCACGGTTGCATTCCTGACGCTGATCGAGCGTCATCTCGCGGAAATAGCGGCGGCAACGCGCCAGCCGCGTTCATGAGCGGCCCTCAATCCTTCTTATAGAGGCTGCTCAGCGGCTTCTTGAGGATACTTTCACGCAGTGACATTCCACCCTCGCGGCGTGGCTGTGATATCTGCTCACCGAAGGCCGGTTTCGGCTGATCATCGCGGCGCATTTCGCGGCGGAGGGCCTCGAGTCGTGCGTCGATCGAGGTCTGCGGCGAGAGCGGCGGCGGCTCGGGCACGACACGGTTTTGTGAAAGCTCGGCTTGCTGTGGGCGGCTCTGCGGCAGGAGGTCAGGATGATAGGGTTCGAGCGCCGCCGATGCCGGCGAGACGATGCGAAACGGATCGGCTGCTTCGTCGGCAAAATCGTCTTGCGGCTCATGACTGTCTGTCATGGCCGACGTGTAGCTCTGCTGAAACGTGGAGATATCGGGACCTGACGTGATCGCCCGCATACGGGTGACGATGCGGCGCAGATCGACGGTATCGGGATCTTCCTCGGCATGTATGCTGATGGCGCTATGGGCCTTCGGCAGCAGACTTTCATCGACGCGCAGGAAGCGCATGCGCATCGGCACGCGGATCGCTTCGCCGAAGGCAATCGCTTCTCCGTTACCGATCGAGGAGATGAAGCTCGTCGTCGAGATCGAGGAATTGGGAATGGCGGAGCGGATGATTTCCTGGTCGCGGTCATTGGCAAGGCGCATCGCAAAGAGCGTCGAGCACTGCGAGAGGATCGTCTGGTCGAGTTCACCAGGGCGCTGGGTGATGATGCCGAGCGAAACGCCGTATTTGCGGCCTTCCTTGGCAATGCGGGCGATCGCCTGCCGCGTGGGCACGAAACCTAAGGTCGGGTCAGAGGGAATGTAGCGGTGGGCTTCCTCGCAGACGACCAGCATGTGGATGGCGCCCTCGCTCCATAGCGCGATTTCGAAGGCCATGCGGCAGAGCACCGAGGCGACGGAATTGACGACCTCCGAGGGTATGCCGGCAAGCTGGAAGGTGCAGATCGGCCTGTTGTCGCCGGGGATGCGGAAGATCTGCGCAATCGTATCTGTGATCGTGTCGCTGATCGTATTGTTGGAGAACATGAAGTGATAGCGCGGATCGTTGATCGCGGCGATGATGCGCATCTTCAAGGAGCGCAGGGATGGTTTTTCGGCGCGGCCCTCCAGCCTGCCGATGCGCTCATCGATGAGGGCGAGCAGATCGGCGATGCGGTAGGGTACCGGCGTATCCGCCGTTATCGAGCTCTTTTCCGTCGCGCGGCGCACAAGCGAACTGTCGCTGCCGCGGAAAGCGCGTTTGGCCTCCGGCAGGATATCGCGCAACATGTCGAGCTCTTCCGGCACCGGTGGGCGGCCGCGGAAGACGACCTCGGCGAATTCTTCGAGCCGCATCAGCCAGAAGGGCAGATCGAGCGTATCGGTATCGATGGTGACGGCGTGTTTCGGAAAGGCGGCGGCAAATTCATTGTGTGGATCGAGGATCAGCACGCGCAGCTTCGGATCGGCCTCGATCGCCTTATGCAAGAGCAGTGAGACGGCGGTCGATTTACCGACGCCGGTGGAGCCGACCACGGCGAAATGCTTCGACAGCATCGAGGGCACGTGGATCGCCGCGTCGATGCTTTCATCCTGTGTCAGGGTGCCGATGACGGCGGTGGCGCCCTTGCCGGCATCATAGATGCGCATCAGGTCGGCAGCGCGGATGCGGTGGGCGATGGCGCCGAGATAGGGGTAGCGCGAAATGCCGGTCGAGAATTCCTCGCGGCCGTCTTCATCGACGCGGACTTCGCCAAGCAGTTCGGTCTCGATGCGGAAGATATTATCCTGACCTTCGCCCCAGCCCTGGTTGCCGGTATTCATGGAGAAGACGAGGGCGACTACGCGGTTCCTGCCGACGCTGATGGAAATCAAGCGGCCGACGGACCACAATTCCGTGAGGTCGGTGCCGCCGGCTTCCGCCACAGCTGCAATGGTTGCGCGCGATCCGCTGCATGCAACGACGCGCCCGAGAAACCTGTTCCCTGGCGTAAGGCTGTCGCGGCGATCCTGTTCGCCCGCCCTGCCGGACGTTCTCATGTCGTTATCGAGCAAAGGGCTACTCCCTGCATTAAACTGCAGAATATGACTGATCCTTTAACAAAACCTTCAATCCGAGATTTGGGCGATGCGACGTGTTGTCGGCCACGTTTCCAGGCCCCGTGGAATTTTTATTGCGGACTGCGTTGACGCTGCGAAATTTTCTGTCTATCACTTCCGCCCATGATAATTTCGAACGTTCTTATCGTGGTGGGAAAGCGCATGGGCAGGATGGTGTAACCATCCGGCGATAGCCACCCATGCGCTAGACGAAGGCTCCTCAGGGGCCTTTTTTTATGCCCGAAATCAGGGCTTCCGGCCACAAACTCAAATCCCCAGCATCAACGGAACAGACACATGGCGAGCACGGATAATCAAGCGGACAGCAATCGGATGACGGGAGCGGAAATCGTACTCCGCGCGCTGAAGGACAATGGCGTCGAGCATGTCTTCGGCTATCCCGGCGGCGCTGTTCTGCCAATCTATGACGAGATCTTCCAGCAGGACGATATCAAGCACATCCTCGTTCGCCATGAGCAGGGCGCCGGTCACGCGGCCGAAGGGTATGCGCGCTCCACCGGCAAGGTCGGCGTCATGCTGGTAACCTCGGGTCCGGGTGCTACCAATGCGGTCACGCCGCTGCAGGATGCGCTGATGGATTCCATTCCGCTCGTCTGCCTCTCCGGCCAGGTTCCGACCACGCTCATCGGTTCGGACGCCTTCCAAGAATGCGACACCGTCGGTATCACGCGCCCCTGCACCAAGCACAACTGGCTGGTCAAGGATGTCAACGAGCTCGCCGCCGTCATCCATGAAGCCTTCCGCATTGCGCAGTCCGGTCGTCCGGGCCCTGTCGTCGTCGATATTCCGAAAGATGTTCAGTTTGCCACCGGCACCTACACGCCGCCGGCCGATCACGCGATCCAGAAGAGCTACCAGCCGAAGGTTGAGGGTGATCTGAACCAGATCCATGCGGCGATCGAACTGATGGCGAATGCGCGCAAGCCGATCTTCTATACCGGCGGCGGCGTCGTCAATTCCGGCCCGGAAGCTTCCCGCATGCTGCGCGAGCTGGTCGAGCTCACCGATTTCCCGATCACCTCGACGCTGATGGGGTTGGGCGCCTATCCGGCCTCCGGCAAGAACTGGCTGAAGATGCTCGGAATGCACGGCTCCTATGAAGCCAACATGGCGATGCATGACTGCGACGTCATGGTGTGCATCGGCGCCCGTTTCGACGACCGTATTACCGGCCGCCTCAACGCCTTCTCGCCGAATTCCAAGAAGATCCATATCGATATCGATCCGTCCTCGATCAACAAGAACGTTCGTGTCGATCTCGGCATTCGCGGCGATGTCGGCCACATCCTGGAAGACATGATCCGCCTGTGGCGGGCACTCCCGAAGAAGCCGGAGAAGGGGCGCCTGGACGCGTGGTGGGGCGATATCGCCCGCTGGCGCGCGCGCAACTCCTTTGCCTATACCAAGAGCAATGACGTGATCATGCCGCAATATGCGCTGGAGCGTCTCTATGAGCTGACCAAGGATCGCGACACCTACATCACCACCGAAGTCGGCCAGCACCAGATGTGGGCGGCACAGTTCTACGGCTTCGAACGGCCGAACCGCTGGATGACCTCGGGTGGCCTGGGCACGATGGGCTACGGCCTGCCGGCAGCGCTCGGCGTGCAGATCGCGCATCCGGAAAGTCTTGTCATCGATATTGCCGGCGACGCCTCGATCCAGATGTGCATCCAGGAAATGTCGGCGGCGATCCAGCACAATGCGCCTATCAAGATCTTCATCATGAACAACCAGTATATGGGCATGGTGCGCCAGTGGCAGCAGCTCCTGCACGGCAACCGCCTGTCCAACTCCTATACGGAAGCGATGCCCGACTTCGTGAAGCTCGCCGAAGCCTACGGTGCGGTCGGTCTGCGCTGCGAGAAGCCTGACGATCTCGATGCGACTATCCAGGAGATGATCGACGTCAAGAAGCCCGTCATCTTCGATTGCCGCGTTGCCAATCTCGCCAACTGCTTCCCGATGATCCCCTCAGGCAAGGCCCATAACGAAATGCTGCTGCCGGATGAAGCCACGGACGAGGCGGTCGCCAATGCGATCGACGCCAAGGGCCGTCAGCTAGTATAATTATAGATAGGTAGGAACCCAGGATCATGAACGCACACCTTCAACCCACCGGCTCTGCCTACTTCATCTCTCCGGAAACGGCAGCCGTCGAGAGCCATACGCTCTCGGTGCTGGTCGATAACGAGCCGGGCGTTCTCGCCCGCGTCATCGGCCTGTTTTCCGGCCGCGGCTACAATATCGAAAGCCTCACGGTTTCGGAAACGGAGCATCAGGCGCATTTGTCGCGCATTACCATTGTCACCCGCGGCACGCCGCAGGTGCTGGAGCAGATCAAGGCGCAGCTCGAGCGTATCGTGCCCGTTCACCGCGTCGTGGATCTGACGGTGCGCGCCCGCGAACTCGGCCAGGACCGGCCGATCGAGCGGGAGGTGGCGCTCTTGAAGGTGATCGGCAACGGCGAAACGCGGGCGGAAACGCTGCGTCTTGCCGACGCCTTCCACGCCAAGGTGGTTGATGCGACGGTCGATCACTTCATTCTGGAGATCACCGGCAAATCCTCCAAGATCGATCAGTTCATCGCGATTATGAAGCCGCTCGGTCTCATCGAAGTCTGCCGCACCGGCATAGCCGCGATGAACCGCGGCGCGCAGGGCATGTAATATTCATAGTGCAAAACAGTTTGCGCCGCCGGGGGTCAGAGCATCTCCAGCGGCGTTTTCTTTGCCGGCGGCGGGAAGACCTCGTCGAGGGCTTCCCAATCCTCGTCGGTAATGTCGAGTGAGACGCAGCCGCGGTTCTCGCGGGCGCGTTCGATGTTCGACGTCTTGGGGATGACGAAGACACCTTCGCGTTCGAGCAGGAAGGCAAGCGCCAGCTGCGCCGGTGTGGCCTGATAGGCCTTTGCCATGTGGATCAGGTCGGGATGGTGCAGGACCCGGCCCTGTTCGATGGGCGAATAGGCCATGATCGGGATGTTGCGGCTCTGGCACCAGGGCAGGAGATCATATTCGATGCCGCGGCGGGAAATATTGTAGAGAACCTGATTGGCGGCGACATTCTGCCCGCCAGGCACGGAAAGCAGTTCTTGCATGTCGTCGACATCGAAATTGGAGACGCCCCAGGCGCGGATCTTGCCGGCGGCCTTGAGCTGCTCGAAGGCCCCGACCGTCTCGGCGAGCGGATAGTTGCCGCGCCAATGAAGGAGATAGAGATCGATGTGGTCGGTGCCGAGGCGCTCGAGACTGCCTTCGCAGGCTGCGATCGTACCCTTGCGGCTGGCATTCCAGGGATAGACCTTGCTGACGATGAAGGTCTCGTCGCGGCGCCCTTTGATCGCTCGACCGACGATTTCTTCGGCACCGCCGTCTCCATACATTTCGGCGGTATCGATCATCGTCATGCCGAGATCGAGGCCGGCCTGGAGGGCGGCGATCTCTTGGCTCGCATGGCCGGCATCCTCGCCCATGCCCCAGGTGCCCTGGCCGAGCGCGGGGACTTCGGTGCCATTGCGGAAGGTGATGATGGGGATCGGATCGTCCATGGCAGTTCTGGTCCTTTGCGTGCTCCGCAGACTATCAGGTAATCCTGTCACCATGACAATCATGTTATGGCGGCGGCAGTTTAGGGCAATTATGCTGACCCAATTCCAATGAGCCGCAACATCATCAATACAGTCAGTCTGGGGAGGTTTCATGCCGCTGGATACGTTTCTGGCACTGCTGCTCTTTGCCTTCACGACTTCGATCACGCCGGGGCCGAACAATATGATGCTGTTTGCGTCGGGCGTGAATTTCGGTTTCCGCCGCACGATCCCGCATATGATCGGCATCGGGGCGGGGTTCCTGTCGCTGCTGCTCGGCGTCGGGCTCGGGCTGGGCGCGCTGTTGCACACGATGCCGGCGGTCTATACGGCGCTGAAATTCGCGGGTGGGGCCTATCTCGTCTGGATCGCGTGGAAGATTGCGAGTTCGCGGTCGCTCAGCGAAGGAAAGAGCGGCGTGAAGCCCATGTCGTTTCTCGGCGCTGCCGCTTTCCAATGGGTCAATCCGAAGGCCTGGGTGATGGCGATCACGGCCATGGCGACCTATACCAATCCGCAGCTCTATATGATCAGTGTGCTGCTGGTCGGACTTGCCTTTGCGGCGGTCAATGTTCCCTCGGTTTCCACCTGGGCAGGCTTCGGTTCGGCTCTCAGGGAATGGCTGTCCGACCCGGTGCGCCTAAAATGGTTCAACATCACCATGGCGCTGCTGCTCGTTCTCAGCCTCTGGCCGATGCTAAAATAATGTCGGCTTTGTGAGCATCAGCCAAAGAATGCCAAGGACTGAGAAGAAAGCCGGGAAGCCGAAGGCGAACCAGACACGGTAGAGGCTGAAATAGGCCGGCGGCAGGCCTGTACCCGAAGCGGCAGCGGCGCGCGCCAGATTGCGAAGCCGGATCTGGATCGAAACGACCGGCAGCCAGAAAATGCCAGTCACCACATAGAGCACCAGCGATAGCGCAATCCAGCTTTCCCTCAGTTCCCAGCCGATGATCCTGGCAAGCAGATAGCCTGTCACCGGCTGGAGAATAGCTGCTGTGGCGGTGAAGATCGTATCGGCGATGACGACCGTGCCGGCGACATGAGCAATCAGCACGGGATTGCCGGTTCGGTGCGCCATGACCATGAAGAAGGCGATGCCGGCGCCGGTGCCGAAGAGCACGGTCGCGCCGACCACATGAGCAAGTAATAGCAATTCGGCGAGCATCAGCGTTCATCCAGAATCGCAAGGGCGGCGAGTGTCAGAAGCAGCGACGGTAGCACCTTGACGAATGGACCGAGCGGATCGAGCCAGAGGGCGGGCTCCAGGATTGTGCCACCCGCTAGATAGGCGAGCGAGACGGCAATCATGCCGACGAGGGCGCGGCGGGCGAAGGGCCGGAAAAGCACAGAGGCGCCGAGCGCTATATCGATCAGGCAGGTTGTCATTGTCAGTGTCATGGCCGCGCCCGCGGGCATGAAGGGCAGGAAATGGGCGCTTGCCCGGCCCGGAGCGAGAAGTGGGATCAGGCCTGACAGGAGCCAGAAGAGCGACAGGCCAGCGATAACGGGCGCCTTCAAGAGATAGAGGCGAGCGAACCACAGATCCTGAACGCCGGAGGGATTGGCCGCGAGCGTTGCGGCGGCTGAAAGGATCGGGAGGCCTGATGGCGTCGAGCTGTTCATGCTGACCCCTTCGGACATGATGGTCATGGCAGTGGAGCGCAGCGGAGAGCGCCAGCCGAGATGGCCGGCGATATCGGCAAGCCATGTGACCGGCCTTGCCAGGACAGGGGGAATGGGCAAGACCGGAGCATCGGGCAAGCCGAGCCAGGCGCGGTGCAATCTGACGAGGCTCGCGAGCGTGTGCCGTTCCTCGGCCGCCAGTTCGATATCGCTGCCGGAGGGGAGTGAGCCTGAGATTGCGGCCGAGACGGCGGCGGCGACATCTTCAGCGGCGACGGTCTCGATCGAGCTGTCGGCGTGGATGAGCGGCAGGACGAAGGGAAAGGCTGAGAGTGCGCGCAACAGCGCCGTGCCGCCATGGGCATTGCGGCCGAGGACGAGAGAGGGGCGCAAGATCACGTAAGGCAAGCCCGACGATGCAAGTGCGGTATCGGCGGCGCGTTTGGTGGCGAGGAAGGGGAGATGGCTGCCGGCGCCGTCCGTTCGAGCGGAGATCTGGACGATGAGTATCGAGGAAGGTTTTGCTGCGGCGTGGAGGGCGAGCATAGCCTCGGTTTGCGTTGCCGAGAGATCGTCCGAGAGGCCATCTTGAAGTGCGCCGGCGCAGTTGACGACGGCGTGCTGGCCTTTGAGGATATCGCGCCAGTCATCAGGTCGGGTCATCTGGGAGAGATCGGCGCGGCGCCATTGGATTGCTGGTTGCTTGATTGCGGCACGGGCGGCGTTGCGTCCAAGGCCGGTGACGACGTGGCCTTCGACGGCGAGACGCGCCGCGATGACGGAACCGATAAAACCTGTAGCGCCAAGAATCAGGATGTTCATGGGTCGAGCCTAGCGCAGAATGCTTAAGGGCTTGGCGGCTTTCTGACATATGTTTAAAACTGTTGCCGACGCTTCGAGCCACTAACCGGAGTTGAGCCACTGGCCTCAACCCGTCCTTCGGACCCGCGCCGGGGAGAAGGGGAGGAGGACATTAGTTTGCACGACCACGACGACGATCATCACCACGATCACGACGACGACGATCATCACCACGATCACGGCCATAGCCACGATCACCACCACGACAACCACTATTCCGACATGCAGGCGCGCGTCAAAGCGCTGGAAACGCTGCTGACGGAAAAGGGGCTGATCGACCCGGCGGCGATCGATGCGATCGTCGAGACCTATGAGACGAAGGTCGGGCCGCGCAACGGCGCGCGTGTCGTCGCCAAGGCCTGGAGCGATCCGGACTTCGCCGAATGGCTGAAGCGGGATGCGACGGAGGCAATCGCCAGTCTTGGCTATACGGGCCGACAGGGCGAGCATATGCGCGCCGTCTTCAATACGCCCGAAACGCATAATCTCATCGTCTGCACACTTTGCTCCTGCTATCCGTGGTCGGTGCTCGGTCTGCCGCCGGTCTGGTACAAGGCGCCGGCTTATCGCTCGCGCGCCGTCATTGATCCGCGCGGCGTGCTTGCCGAATTCGGGCTGACGCTGCCGGAAGGCAAGAAGGTGCGCGTGTGGGATTCGACGGCGGAGCTTCGCTATCTCGTCATTCCGGAGCGGCCCGAGGGCACTGAAGGCCTGGATGAGGAGGCGCTTGCCGATCTCGTCAGCCGCGACGCGATGATCGGCACGGCAATTGCCGGCACAAAGGTGCCGACGTGAACGGGCCGCACGATCTCGGGGGACAGATGGGTTTCGGCCCAGTCGCGCCTGAAAGGAACGAGCCCTATTTCCATGCCGAATGGGAAAAGCGGGCGCTCGGAATCACGCTCTCCTGCGGCGCTTTCGGCGCCTGGACGATCGACGAAAGCCGGCATGCGCGGGAGAACATCCCGCCAGCCGATTACCTTGCGGCAAGCTATTATGAGATCTGGATCCGCGGCATCGACATGCTGCTGGAGCGCCATGGCTTCGCGACGCACGAAGAGCTGCTCTCCGGCCATAAGCTGCAGGATGGGGCGGTGCCGAAGCGGGTGCTGAAGGCGGAGATGGTGCCCGGCGTGCTTGCCAAGGGCGGTCCCTGCGACCGGCCGGTCGAGACTGCGCCGCTCTTCGTCGTCGGGGAGACGGTGAAGACGAAGAATTTCAACCTGACCACCCATACGCGGCTGCCGCGTTATGCGCGCGCCAAGCCCGGCGTCATCGAGGCGGTGCAGGGCTCTTTCGTCTTTCCTGACGATAATGCCCACGGCAAGGGTGAGAATCCGCAATGGCTCTATACCGTCGTCCTTGATGGGAGAGAAATATGGGGCGAAGGGGCCGATCCAACGCTGACGGTCTCGATCGATGCGTGGGAGAGCTATCTTGAGCGTATGTGAGGCGCGTTTCCAACTGGCTCAATCGCCCGGTCTGCCGAAGTCACCGAAGGGTGACCCGATCTTTCCGGAACCTTGGGCTGCCGAGGCTTTCGCCATGACCGTACACCTTCATGAGAAGGGTCTGTTTGCCTGGGGCGAATGGGCGGAAACCCTGTCGAAGGAGTTGCATAAGCCGGGCCGGGCCGAGGATGGCAGCGACTATTTCGACTGCTGGGTGGCCGCCCTTTCGGATCTGCTCGTCAATCGAGGTGTGGCGGATGCCGCCGTTATTTTCGAGCTGCAGAAGAGCTGGCAGCGGGCGGCTGAGGCGACGCCGCACGGCAAGCCGATCGAGCTCGCCAACGGTCCGCTGCGCTGAGTCGACCGTGTCCCCTCACCAGGACGGGAACTGCCGGTAACATTCCTCCGCCACCTTGCGCAGCATATCGCGGGAGATTTCACCTGTTACCGCATAGCCGAGTTCGCCATCGATCCAGTAGAAGGTCTCGACATCTTTGGCGGAGGCGAAGCGGAAGCTCGTGGTTTTGTTTTCCTTGTTGCGGCCGACGATGACGGTGAGCCGCTCGCCGCCCTGATCCTCATACATGAACATGGCGCCGGGCCTGCCATCGACCGGCAGCAGGCGGCCGCCGACGAGGTGGAAGCCGAGGGATTTGAGGTCCGGCACCTTGAGATCGGGGATTGCCAGCCGCCTGCCGAGCCAGGTGGCGAGATGGGCCTCCTCATTGGCGAAGACTTCGACCGGGTGGCGCACTTCGCTGGCATAGACGAGGAAGGCGGTTTCGGCCTGTTTCGGCAGCGTTTCAGTTTCGGCAAGCTGCAGCGGCGGACGTTCGAAGAGCGGCGGGATCAACCGGTCGCTGACGGCGCCGAGCGCGAAGAGTGCGACAGCGGCGGCAGCAAACGCGGAGCGCATCTTCCAGGGGGAGGCCGGCTCTTCCGGTGTCACCAGTTGGAGATCGGTGTCGCGGCTCTTCTCGTAGCTTGCAAACAGGGATCTGATGCCGGCATTCTGGATCTGCCAGCCGGCGACCGCGGTAGCTTCATCAGGGTTTTCGGCTAGGTAGGCTTCTACGCGGGCGCGGGCTGCCTCCGGCAATTGCCCATCGGCGTAAGCGTGCAGGTCCGCTTCGGTCACGGTGGGGTTGGTCTCGTTCATTTCGGTCTCCGAAGCGCAATCACATTATCGGCTTTCATATGCTCGCTCATGCGCTGGCGGGCGCGCGACAGGCGCGACATGACGGTGCCGATCGGTATTTCCAGCATGGCGGCCACTTCGCCATAGCTATAGCCCTCGATGACGACGAGCATCAGCACAGAGCGGTGTTCTTCCGACAGGCTGTCGAGCGCCTGTTCCAGACGCAGGCGCTCCAGCGGATCGGCTTGAGCTTCCGGAACGGCCATCTTTTCGGCGGCATCGAGCTCGACCATCCTGTCGCGGGGGCTTGCGCGGCGGTTATTGCGGTAGAGATTGGTCATCGTCGTCAGCACCCAGCCGCGCAGATTGAGGCCGCGCCACTGGCCGCGCCGGGCCAGAACCTTTTCCACGCAATCCTGCAGCAGATCCTCACCTTCGGCATCCGAACGAGTGAGACTGCGGGAATAGCGGCGGAGCGAGGGAAGGAGGGCCAGGATCTGGCCCTCGAACGTATCGGGTGGAGGCGTCTTCACGCTTGCCTCATCAGGGCTTTGCGACCTCCCATGAACCGCCGACGCCGTCGCCGGTGGTGTCGCCGGACTTGGTGTCCTTTACCCAGTAATAGAGCGGCATGCCGTCCTTTGCCCACTGCTTCTTTCCATCCTTGCGTTCGACGAGCGAGTATGCACCTTCGGCCTTGGCGTCGCTAGGGGCGAGGAAGGGCGGCCAATTGGTGGCGCACTTGTCGTAGCAATTCGAGACGCCCTTTTCGTCTTTCTTGTAGGTATAGAGCGTCATGCCCTTTTCGCCGGCAAGAACCTTGCCCTTGGCCGTTTCGACGGTGGTAACGGCAGGCGCGGCGAAGGCTGCAGTGGCGGTGGCAGCAACAACTGCCAGCACGGACAGGAATTTCACGGACTTCATGGTCTCTCTCCTCGGTTAGGCACGCATTTTTGCGATACCGGACATGAGACACGGCAGCCGTTTGTTTTATTCCCGTTTCCTTTGACCATTCTCAGCTTCCGGCGAAACCCTATAGCAACGCGGCCTTCGGGTGTCGTCATGACGGGCGGCATCGAGCGAGTCGTGGCGGAGTGGTTTCGATGACGCTTCGAAGGCTAGGCAGAGCCTCGGAATATGCTAGTGTCTCGCGGCCTGCGTGACTGGCGAGACAGATGGAGAACCATCGCGAAGCGCAGGCTGCCGATGCCGCTCGCCTGGGCACAAAATGAACCCCGATACCCGTGTGCCATGCCCATGCAAAACCAGAATCCCCGCCTTATCGAAGCCCTTTCGCAGCTTGATCAGCTCACCAACTGGGAACAGCGTCCGCGCGGCGAAATGCGCGTGGGGCTGGAGCCGATTCTCGATCTTTCCGCCCGTCTCGGCAATCCACATCGGGCCTTTCGCTCGATCCATGTTGCGGGCACCAAGGGCAAGAGCTCGACCTCCGCACTGCTCGAAGCGGGTCTGCGCCATGCCGGCATTTCCGTCGGGCGTTATGCTTCGCCGCATGTGGAGCACATTTCCGAGCGTGTCAGCATCAACGGCCGGCCCGTCGAGGAGGCTGCACTGGCCGAGGCGCTCTTCCTGGCGCTCGATGCCTTGCGCGCCGCAAGGACGGAGGGGTCAGCGGCGGAGGCTGCGACATGGTTCGACATGCTGACGGCGGCCGGCTTCCTGATCTTCCGGGACGCGGGCTTACAATGGGCCGTGGTCGAGACGGGTCTCGGCGGGCGGCTGGATTCCACCAATATCGTTGCGAGCGACGTTTCCATCATCACGAATATCGGCCTGGAACATACGGAGATATTGGGCAAGACGCGGGCTGCCATCGCCTTCGAAAAGGCCGGCATCATCAAGCCACATTCGACCGTTGTGACACCGCTTGAGGCCGACGACGAGGCGGGCGCGGTCATTGCCAAGCGCGCTGCGGAAATCGAAGCGCGGCTTGTCCGACCGGATTTTTCCGGGCTGAAAACGATTGCCGAGCGCAACGTCGCGGTTGCGGGTGCCGCACTCGACGTGCTCCGCGAACTCGGTGTCGAAGGGCAGGACGGCCGGAAGGTTGGAGGATGGCTGATCGACAGGGCAGCCGAGCAGGAATCGCAATTGCCGGGACGGCTGGAGCGCTTCGTCGTGCCCGTCGCGGGCAGGGGCGTTTCCGTCGCGCTCGATGGGGCGCATGTGCCCTTCAACCTCGAAGCCGTACTCGACGATCTCTCCGGCATGGATGGGTTTGCCGGACCGGGCATCGCGGTCGTTGCGATTGCGGCGGATAAGGATGCGGCTGGGCTCCTCGAGGTGATGGGCCGTTACGGTGTTTCGCCGATCTTCACCTCGGTTTCGGACCGTTTCCGCTCGCCTGCCGAATTGCGGAAGCTTGCCGATACGATCGGTCTTTCCTGCGACGTGATCGAAGATCCGCAGAAAGCTTATGAGAAAGCGCTCGAGCGGGCTGCCGCCGCCGGCGCCTGGGTGATCCTAACGGGTTCGCTTTATCTCGTCGGGTTGTTGCGCGAGCGGATCATCAGAGAAGCCGCCAAAGGCTAGCTCAACGAAATCGAAGGGATTGCTATCCTTCATTCAGATCTCACGGAAGAGTGAAGCCCTGGTTCGTTTCAATTTAATTGCGCACAATTAAATTGTGTATTATTGAACTCGCCATTGGTAATCGAAAGGAACACAACATGCGTAATTTTCTGAAGATGGCACTGGTTGCCGGCGCAGTTTCGGCAATGGCTTATCCCTCGTTCTCGGCAGATTCGAAGCCAACCGTAGTGTTGGTGCATGGCGCTTTCGCCGATGCGTCGAGCTGGAACGGCGTCATCGAGAAGCTGGAAAAGGATGGTTATCCTGTCATCGCCGTCGCCAATCCGCTTCGCGGAGTCAAGTCCGATGGCGACTATGTGAGGCGCGTCGTTGCGGGTGTCAAAACGTCTGTCGTTCTCGTCGGGCACTCCTATGGCGGCTCTGTGATCACGGAGGCTGCCTCTTCGGCAAACAATGTGAAATCCCTGGTCTATGTGGCCGCATTTGCACCGGATAGCGGGGAAACGGCTGCATCGCTGTCGGGCAAATTTCCGGGAGGCACGCTGGCTTCCGCGCTTGCCGAACCCGTTGCGCTCGATAGCGGCGTCAAGGACCTCTATATCGATCAGACCAAGTTCCATGATCAGTTCGCAGCCGATGTGCCGGAAGACGAGGCCCGGCTGATGGCGGCGACGCAGCGTCCGATCACCGATGCGGCGCTCAATGAGGCAAGTGACAAGGCCGCCTGGAAGACGATCCCGGCCTATTTCGTCTACGGCGATGCGGACAAGAACATTCCCGCAAAGGCCCTGCAGTGGATGGCCGACCGCGCTCACTCGAAGGACACGGTCGTCGTGCCTGGCGCATCCCACGTCGTCATGGTCTCGCATCCCGACAAGGTCGCGGAGCTGATCGAAAAGGCAGCTGCAAGCAACTAGTCAATGATGCGGCTCGCATGAGCCAGATCGAATCGAGACGTGCCGGACTTTCCGCTCCGGCACGTCAGCGGTAGCGGTGAATTTCCGCCTTGCCTATGCGAGGCGAATCCTGCCAAGTCGCTTTCATGCAATTCGCCCCTCAACAGGATGAAGCCCTGAAGGCCGTTTCGAACTGGCTGAAGGAGGGCAGGTCGCCGCTCTTCCGTCTGTTCGGCTATGCCGGAACGGGCAAGACGACGCTTGCCAAGCATTTTGCCGAGCATGTGGATGGCGACGTGCTGTTCGCCGCCTTCACCGGCAAGGCCGCACAGGTGCTGCGCTCCCGCGGGGCATCGAATGCGAAGACCATCCATTCGCTGATCTACCGGCCACGTGGCGAGGAAGAGGTGGAGGACGAGGAGACCGGCAAGACCTCGATTGCGCCGATGTTTTCGATTAACCGCCAAAGCCCGGTCGCCAAAGCGGCGCTCATCATCGTCGACGAATGCTCGATGGTCGACGAGGCGCTGGGCAAGGACCTGATGAGCTTCGGCACACCAATCCTCGTGCTCGGCGATCCCGGCCAGCTGCCGCCGGTATCGGGCGGCGGCTACTTCACCAATCAGGAGCCGGATTATCTGTTGACCGATATCCACCGGCAGGCGCGAGATAATCCGATCATCCAGCTTGCCATGCAGGTGCGTGAGGGTAACGAGATCATGTATGGCGATTACGGCACGGCGCAGGTGATTTCGAAAAACGAGGTGACGCAGCCGCTCGTCATGGATGCCGACCAGGTGCTCGTCGGCACCAACAAGACACGCCGCCGCTATAATCAGCGCCTGCGCGAGCTGAAGGGCTTTACCACCGAGTATCCGCAGACGGGCGACAAGCTGGTCTGTCTGCGCAACGATCCAGCCAAGGGCCTCCTCAACGGTTCGCTCTGGCAGGTCATGACCTCTTCGAAGGAAACGACGAAGCCCGGCATCAATCTGCTTGTTCGCCCCGAAGACGATGACATGGATCGAGGTGCCGCCAAGATCAAGCTGCTCAAGCAGGCTTTCGAAAATGTCGAAGGCGAGATCCCCTGGAATACTCGCAAGCGCTATGACGAATTCGATTACGGCTATGCGCTGACGGTCCACAAGGCGCAGGGTTCGCAGTGGAACAATGTCGTGCTGTTCGACGAAAGCTGGGCCTTCCGAGATACACGCGAGCGCTGGCTCTATACGGCGATCACACGTGCGGCGGAGACGCTGACGATCGTCCGTTGAGTATTTCTGCTCCCGCGCGCAGGCAACCGGTGGCGGCCGGGGAGATCAGGCCTGCACGACGCCGAGGAGAACCGCCTTGGCAATTGCCTGGAAGCGGTTGTTGGCGTGGAACTTCAGGATGATATCAGCTTCCAGAGCACGCGCTTCCTCATGCTTGAGGTCGAGCGCGCGGGCGATGCGCGGCGTTGAATATCCCTCGGCCATCAGCTCCAGGCACTGACGCTCCTGATCGGTCAGGTTTGCCGGATCCCTGTTGTCGTTGATCGGCGGCAGGTCGAGGCTGGCGTCGTAGTCGAGAAGGTCGCTCACCTGCTGCAGCTGCCGGTGCAGCGTCGACATTTCGGCCGTCAGCTCCCGCTTGCGTTGGGAAAGGGCGTCATGGAAAATCGATTCGGCCTCTTCCTGTGAGGCTGCACCGCGCAAAACGTCCATCAATTCCTGGATGACGGCGATCGGCATGCCGGTTTCGCGGCAGACGGTGATGACCGCCATGCGCATGACGTCATCCTGATCGTAAACGCGCATCAGGCCGATGCGGTTTGCGGAAATCAGGCCTTTTTCCTCGTAGAAATGCAACGTCCGGTGGGTGACACCGAAAGCATTTGCCATGTCGGCGATGGGCACTTGACCTTGTGGGAGATCCGGCGGCAAAGCGGCCGAAGGCAGGAACCGGTATTTCGACCGGGCCTCCGAAGCGATACCGGCGGCAGCAAACAGGCGTTTGGAACCGTCTGGCATGAACCCTCCTGGGGCAGCTAGTTGCACCTCATGCGGTTTGCCAATTGCTTCCGGAGCGCAGCGAGTGGGGTTTCCTCAAGCGTTCTTAATTCTTGGAAGAAGCAGGACTCGGCGTACTTACTCGTTACGCAGCGCCCACACTATGCGCGGACGGTCTCTTTTATAAGTGCTAAAAATAACCGTTTTTAAATGGGATAGCAACGTTCTGACGCCTCCATCCATCCCCTCGTCTGACATGTGGTATAGACGCACCATATGGTTTGCCGCCGCTGACGGATGATCTTCGCAGCAAACGGGAATTATTGTTTCCGGTACGCATGTGACGCGAGTGGCTATGAAGGGCGCAGCCATTACCGTTCGGCGTGGATGCATGTGCGAATCTCATTGGCCTTCACAGGCGGCTTGGCTTAAAAGCAGGCTCAGTCTCCACCGCTGATGGATCATGCCATGCCTGCCAAACTTTCCGTGAACCTCAATGCCATCGCCATGCTGCGCAACCGTCGCGATCTGCCCTGGCCGAGCGTGGAAGGGCTCGGGCGCATCGCGCTCCAGGCGGGGGCCTCAGGTCTAACCGTGCATCCGCGGCCGGATCAGCGGCATATCCGCTTTTCCGACCTGCCTGTGATCCGCAACCTGATCGACGACGAATTCCCGGAAGCCGAATTCAATATCGAGGGCTATCCGACCGAGGAGTTTCTGGAGCTTTGCGCTGCTGCTGCGCCGGAGCAGGTGACGCTGGTACCCGATGATCCCTCGCAGGCGACCTCCGACCACGGCTGGGATTTTCGCAAGCATCAGGCGTTCCTCACCGATGTCGTGTCGCGGCTGAAGAAGATGGGATGCCGCGTTTCGCTCTTTGCCGATGGTGACGGCGACGCAGAGGCGGTGAAGCTCGCGAAGGCGACGGGTGCCGATCGAATCGAGCTATATACCGGGCCCTATGGCGGCTGCTATGATGCGCCCGAAAGGGTTGGGCCGATCCTCGATGGGCTCGGTAAGACTGCAGATGCGGCGATTGCCTTGGGACTGGCGGTGAATGCCGGCCATGACCTGACGGTGGCAAACCTGCCTGCGCTGGTGAAGCGTATTCCCGGCCTTGCGGAAGTATCGATCGGCCACGGGCTGACGGCCGATGCGCTGGAATACGGCATGGCGGAAACGGTGCGCCGCTTCTGCCGGGCCTGCGGCCAGAAAATCTGAAAGAAGAGGCCTGCCGCGGTGGATGCAGGGCAGGCCCAAAGTCACCTCGGGCGGGGTCGGCTCAGGCTGACAGCGCGGCCTTGTTGGCGACGAAATAATCCTTGAGCGTCTGAGGCTCTCTGCCCGTCAGCCTCGTGAAATCGTCGGTGACGATATCGAATTTGCCGGCGCGGATATTGGCGTCGGCGGAGACCAGCATGTCGGCTACGAAGCCCGGCAGGCCGGCACCGCGCATGCCCTGGCCGAGCTGCTCGTCGTTTACGGGAACGACGTCCAGCGGCTTGCCGGTGGCTTCGGTGGCGATCGCGGCGATTTCCTTTGGAGTCAGCGACTGCTTGCCCGTCAGCGTATAGATGCCGGTGCTTCCGGCGGCGAGGACCGAGGCGATGGCGAGCGCGCAGTCATCACGCGAGATGGTCGAGATTTTGCCGTCGCCGGCCGAGGTGAACCATTTTCCGGCCTGCAGATTGTGCGGCATGCTGTGCAGGTAGTTATCGTGATACCAGGCGTCGCGGACGATCGCGTAAGGGATGCCGCTCTCCTTGATGGCGTTTTCGGTGCCGAGATGGTCGGGCGCGAAGGTGACGAGCGAATTATCCGGGGAAGGCATGGAAGTGTAGGCGATGTGCTTCACGCCGGCCTTCACGGCAGCGGCAACGGCTGCCTTGTGCTGCGTCAGGCGCTTGCCGGGCGTATCCAGCGCATCGGTGCTGATGATCAGCAGGCGGTCGACGCCGGCAAAGGCTGCTTCGAGACTGGCGGCGTCATCAAAATCCGCTTTTCGGGTGATGACCCCTTTGGCGGCGAGGGTGGCGAGCTTCTCCGGGCTGCGGGTCGCGGCGACGATATTGGCCGGGGCGACCCTGTAGTTTTCGATCAGGTGATGGATGACGCGCTGGCCGAGCTGGCCTGCAGCGCCGGTGACGAGAATGGTTTCGCTCATAGTATCCTCTAGTGGTTGATAGGTGGTCTCAAAAAGAGAGTAGCACTAGAATAGGAATTGACTTCAGCCTGTAAAGAAGGCAGTTTTTCGGGAGTTCGTTACTAAAAAGGAACCAGCTCGTGGCCGGAACCATTCTCAATCTCAAGGCGAGAACGTCGGGTGCGCGGCGCGAAATCGACCTTGCCGGTCTGGATTTTACTAATTGCCCTGTCAGAGACGTGTTGCAGAAGATTGGCGGCAAATGGTCGACGCTGCTGCTCGAGGCGCTGGCCAAGCAGCCCTATCGTTTCGGGGAATTGCGCCGGATGATCCCGGATATTTCCCAGCGCATGCTGACGCAGTCTCTGCGCGACCTGCAGCGGGACGGCTATATCGAGCGGGAGGTTTTTCCGACGAAGCCGCCGAGTGTCGAATACCGGATGACCGAGCTTGGGCGGTCGCTCTACACAGTGCTGTCGCAGCTTCTGAACTGGGCGGAGGCGAACCATGACGAGGTTCGCGCCGCACGGCTGCGGTTCGACTCAGAAGAATGAGAGACCGGATCAGGCGGGCATTCCGCCTGATCCGGATTTGATTACTTCTCGCGGCCTTCCGTCAGGAAGAATAGGAAGGCGATGGCCGGGAAGCAGAAGCCGATCCACGCTGCCATGTTCCATCCACCGGTTGCATAAGCCCAGCCGCCGAGTGCAGAGCCAATCGCGCCCCCGGTGAAGAAAGTCGCCATGAACAGACCGTTCAGGCGGCCGCGATGTTCCGGGCTCAGCCCGTAGATGGCGCGCTGGCCGCAGACGAGGTTGGTCGTCACACCGAAATCCAGAAGGATCGCAGCAGCCGTCAGCAGGACCAGCGCCATCAGTGAGCCGTCGGTGGCGAACTGGCTGATGAGGAAGGACCCCATGCCAAGCAGCATCGCGAGCGTGGAGGCGACTTTCGTCAGGCCTCGATCGGCCAGGCGGCCGGCGATCGGCGAGGCGATGGCGCCGGCAGCGCCCGCCAGAGCGAAGAGGGCTATGCCACTCTGCGATATGCCGAAAGCGGGGCTTGCGAGCAGCAGTGGTGCGGTCGTCCAGAACAGACTGAAAGCGCCGAACATGCCTGCCTGATAGAGAGCACGGCGCTGCAGCACGCGTGAGTTCAGCGCCAGATGGCCCATTGAGGCCAGCAGTTCACCATAACGCAGCTTGGTATGGGGGATGCGGACCGGCAGGTTGGCGCGCAGGACGATGCTGAGCGCAATCATGACGGCGGCGGTGACGTAATAGACCATGTGCCAGGACGAGGCTTCGGCAACGAGGCTGGCAAAGGGGCGGGCGAGCATGATGCCACAGAGCAGGCCGCTCATGACATTGCCGACGACCTGGCCGCGTGTCGCATCCGGCGCCATGCTGGCGGCGAAGGGAACGAGGACCTGCGCTGCGACCGAGGCGAGGCCGATACAAAGCGACGCTGTCAGGAACATGCCGGGCGTGGAGGAGAAGGCCGCACCGATGAGCGCAAGTGCGGAGCCGACCGTCAGCGTCAGGATGAGACGGCGATTTTCAAAGAGGTCGGCAAGCGGCACCAGAAGCAGAAGGCCGAGACCGTAGCCGATCTGCGTCAGCGTGACGATCAGGCCGGTTGCGGCAGGCGAGAAGCCGAGATCGGCGCTGATCAGGCCAGCAAGCGGCTGGCCGTAATAGAGGTTGGCGGCCACGAAGCCGCACGAGGCTGCAAAAAGGAAGGTTAGCCAGGGGGATAGGGCTCGGGGCATGGCCGCATCCGGCGTGGTGGCTGAAACACTCATCAGAAACTCCAATAGGCAATGATCGGGAGGATTGAATGCAATTTAATCGTCTGTCGCCACCCGATCCCTGATCGGATGCCGATATTTATGTCGTCACGTCACGAGCCGCATCGCAGCTTCGGCCGCAGCCATCATCTCTTCCTCGCCGCGTCCCGTCCTCCCGATGACGCGGAAGCCCTTGGTAAGGCAGAGAAAGGTGAGGGCCGTGGCATCTGCGTCCACGCCAAGCGGAATGGTGCCATCGGCTTGACCGATGCGGATGAGATCGGCCATCAGCTTTTCGTCTGCGGAAAAGGCGGCGGCCACGTGCTCCGCCGTGTCCTGGTCCAGCAGGGAAATATCGTTCGCACCGCCGACGACGAGACAGCCCTTGAGGCCGGCTTCGCCATGGGAAAGCTCGGCATAATACAGCACCATCTGGAAAACCTTTTCGCGGCCGGTCTTTGCGGCTGCAATCCTGGCTTCCAGGCGGCCACGGCCGAGCTGACGATAGCGCTTGAAGGCGGCAAGGAAGATACCGCGTTTGTCCTTGAACGCCTTATAGACACTGCCTGAGGCAAGGCCCATGGCTTCGGTGAGTTCGCTGATGGAGGCAGCATGATAGCCGCGCTCTGAGAAGACGCGCAGCGCAGCATCGAGTGCAGCGTCCATGTCGAACGCGCGCGGGCGGCCACGGCTGCGGGTTTTGGTGTCGGGTGTCGTAGGGTCGGCAAGTGTCATGCCGATCAATTAGGAAATGATCGTTTCCAAATCAAGTGAAATTTTCGCGACGCAGCAAAATCAGAGATCGAGCACCCAGGTTTGGCCGTTGGCCTCCGGACCGAACATCCTGTGTCTCTCCTCGGAGACAAGCCGGAAACCGGCTTTCTGGTAGATGGCGCGGGCCGCATGCAGGATGTCGTTGGTCCAGAGCGAAATCTGCCGGTAGCCTTTGCGGCGCGAGAAGGCGATGCATTCATCGACGAGTTGCCTGCCGAGGCCAAGACCACGGGCGGCCTTGTCGACATAGAGCAGCCGGAGTTTAGCAACGCCGTCGCCGCCATTGGTGATCAGCACGGAGCCGAGATTGATGCCGCCGCGCTCGGCGATCCAGCAATATTCCATCTCGGGATCGAAATTTGCGAGGAACTTGCCGGCGACTTCGGCGACCAGCCCTTCGAAGCGCAGGTCCCAACCATATTCCTCGGCATAGAAACGCCCTTGGCTCTGGACGATCCAGCCGATGTCGCCGGCGCGATGCGGGCGGATGATCGCGGCGGCGGGTTTTGCCTGCGGATCCAGGATAGAACGGATGGTCCGCATGGCGGCAACGGCTGCCTGCGCTTCGCCATCGGCCAAAGTGTCGAAACGGGCGGCGATCTGGGCATTGGAGCGCTGGCCAAGCTCTTCGAACTGGGCGCGTCCCTTGCCGGTGACAGTGATGATCTGGCTGCGCTGGTCGGTCGGATCGGGCGATGTCTCGATGAAATCTTCTTCACGGAAGCGCTTGAGAATACGGCTCAGATAGGCGGGGTCGAGGTGCAGGTCCCGGGCGAGCAAACCGGCATTGACGCCGTCATGCGAGCCGATCTCGAAGAGCACGCGGGCATCGGTGAGCGTGAAGGGCGTGTCGAGATAGGCCTTGTTCAAGAGGCCGAGGAAGTTCGTGTAGAAGCGGTTGAAATCTCGGGCGGATTCGATGAGGGCGAGTTGGGTCATGGCAGGGTCTCCTGATAGATACCCTGCCGCTTTTAATTGACTGAGTCAACTAATTTGATGACTTAGGCTGCATCCTCTTCATCCTCGGTCATCTCGCTTTCGAGTGCGAAATCGACGGCGGCGCAGGCATGGATCGCCGTCGTGTCGAAGCCGGGCAGGGGCAGGTGGTCGGGATCGAGGATCAGGCAGATCTCCGTGCAGCCGAGGATGATGCTGTCGGCACCCTTGGAACGGGCGCGTTCGATCACGGCCATCAGCTTCTCGCGCGAGCTGTCGAGCACCTTGCCGGCGCAGAGCTCGTTGAAGATGATGTCGTGGACCGTCGTGCGGTCGGCGGCATCAGGCACGACGATGTCGAGGCCGAGGCTCTTCATGCGACCGCTATAGAAGCCGTGCTCCATTGTGTAGCGCGTGGCGAGCAGCAGCGGGCGCTTGCAGCCGGCGGCGTGGATCGTCTTCGCGGTCTCGTCGATGATGTGGATCAGCGGCACGGAGATATGTGTAGCAACTTCCGGCGCGATCAGGTGCATTGTGTTGGTACAGATCAGCACGCAATCGGCGCCGCCGATCTGCAGGCGCAGTGCGATGTCGCCGAGGCGCGAAGCGGCCATATCCCAGGCGCCGGCCTTCTGCAGGGCGACAATCTCCTCGAAATTCACCGAATGCATGGTCAGTTCGGCGGAAGCGAGACCGCCCAGGCGCTCGCGCACCATTTCGTTGATGAGGCGGTAATAGACTGCCGAACTCTCAAAGCTCATGCCGCCGATCAGGCCGATTGTTTTCATGGATGGTCGCTCCCTCTGGTGTTCTAAGATGCGCTGATGATGCGGTAAATCGGGCGCCGTTTGTTTGCAAAGTTTGTGCTCTTATCGCGATATATGCTAATGTTTCGCGTCGTTTTTCGGTATCTCGCAAATTTCGGGCGTGAGGAGTGCAATCATGATCGACGATCGCGACAGGCGGATTCTCGATATGCTGCAGGAGAATGCAGGCATCTCCGTGACCGATCTTGCCGAACAGGTGGCGCTTTCGGTTTCGGCCTGCTCGCGGCGTATCCAGCGGCTGGAGGAGACCGGTCATATAGCGCGACGCATCGTCGTGCTGGACCGGGAGCGCATGGGCGTGCCGACGACAGTTTTCGCGCTCGTCAAGACGGCGCATCATTCCGACGAATGGACGGAGAGCTTCCGGCGGGCGATCAGCGATATACCCGAGATCGTCGAAGCGCACCGGCTGACTGGCAATTACGATTACATCTTGAAGGTCGTGCTGCCGCGCGTCGAGCATTACGATGTCATCTACAAACGGATCGTGCGGCGGATCGAGCTTTTCGACGTGTCGGCTTCGATCTCTATGGAACTCCTGAAACAGGGTACGTCCATACCCGTTTCCTATGCCTGACGCTGTGGGCAGACATGCCGAAACGGTGGTTGAATCCTTCGTTCGAAAGGCGACATTTGTTGCAGCGCAATGACGAAAGGGTAGGGTCATGAGCGAACATCACGTCGTCGTTGTCGGCGGCGGTTTTGGCGGGCTGCAGCTCGTCAACGGATTGAAAGGTGCGGGCGTGAGGATCACGCTCATCGACCGGCGTAACCACCATCTCTTCCAGCCGCTTCTTTATCAGGTGGCAACGACCATTCTGTCCACGTCCGAGATCGCCTGGCCGATCCGCCATCTCTATGCCGACCGGCCCGAAGTGACCGTGCTGCTCGGCGAAGTCAATGGCGTCGACCCGCAAGCAAAGAGTGTTTCGCTGCGCAGCGGCATGGTGCTGAACTACGATACGTTGGTGCTGGCGACCGGCGCCACGCATGCCTATTTCGGCCATGACGAATGGGAGCCCGTCGCGCCCGGCCTGAAAACACTCGAAGATGCGACAACGATCCGGCGTCGTGTACTGCTCGCCTTCGAGCGGGCGGAAGTGGAAAGCGATCCGGCCGTGCGCGATGCATACCTGACCTTCTCCATCGTCGGCGCAGGCCCGACAGGCGTCGAACTTGCGGGCATCATCGCCGAACTTGCGCATTTCACGCTGCCAAAAGAATTCCGTAACATCGACACGCGCAAGACTCGCGTCGTGCTGATCGAGGCAGGCGCCCGCGTCCTGCCGGCCTTTGCCGAGGAGCTTTCGGCCTATGCGCGAGCAGCCTTGGAAAAGCTCGGCGTCGAGGTGCTGACGGGAACGCCGGTGACGCAATGCACCGTCGATGGCGTGACTGTTGGCGAGACCTTCATTCCAAGCCGGACGATTGTTTGGGCGGCGGGCGTGCAGGCCTCACATGCAGCGCGGTGGCTCGGTGTGCCGGCCGATCGGGCAGGGCGAACCATTGTCGAGAAGGATCTGACGGCGCCCGGTCTGCCGGATGTGTTCGTGATCGGCGATACCGCCTCCGTGACCCAGGAGAACGGCAAGCCGGTGCCGGGCATTGCGCCGGCCGCCAAGCAGCAGGGCGCTTATGTTGCAAAGGTGATCCGCGCCCGCATATCGGGCAAGCCGGCGCCGGCGCCGTTCAAATATTTTCATCAAGGGAGCCTGGCGACGATCGGCAAGAGTGCTGCGATCATCGATTTCGGCCGGATCAAGCTCAAGGGTTGGATCGCCTGGTGGATCTGGGGCCTTGCGCATATCTACTTCCTGATCGGCACGCGCTCGCGCTTCACGGTCGCCTGGAATTGGCTGTGGATCTATCTCAGCGGCCAGCACAGCGCCCGTCTGATCACCCAGCGCGAGACGATGCGCGACGACGGGTAGGGCGCGAATGAGCTGTAAAGAAAAAGGGCGGCCCGGGAGCCGCCCTCTCTGTTTCGTTACGCTGCCAGTGAGGCGATATCGATGACAAAGCGGTAGCGCACGTCGCTCTTCAGCACGCGCTCGTAGGCTTCATTGACTTGCTGGATGTTGATCTTCTCGATTTCGGAGACGATGTTGTGCTCGCCGCAGAAGTCGAGCATTTCCTGGGTTTCCTTGATCGAGCCAATCATCGAGCCGGAAATGCTCTTGCGGCCGGGAACCAGCGAGAAAGCGTGGACCGGGATCGCATTCTCGGGAATGCCGACCACGACGAGGGCGCCATCCACCTTCAGGAGACGGAGATAGGCATTCCAGTCGATCTCGGCGCTGACCGTGCAGATAATGAGGTCGAACGTGCCGGCGAGCTTCGTGAAGGTTTCCGCGTCGTTGGTGGCGTAATATTCCTTGGCGCCGAGCTTCAGGCCGTCTTCCTTCTTGGAGAGGGTCTGGGAGAGGACGGTGATATCAGCGCCCATGGCGGCACCGAGCTTGACGCCCATATGGCCGAGGCCGCCCATGCCGACGATCGCGACCTTCTTGCCGGGGCCGGCCTTCCAGTGGCGCAGTGGCGAATAGAGCGTGATCCCGGCGCAGAGCAGCGGTGCGGACGCATCGAGCGGAAGGTTGTCCGGAATGGACATGACATAGCCTTCCTTGACGACGATCGAGTCGGAATAGCCGCCCTGGGTGCGGGTCTTGCCGTCGGCTTCGAACTCGTTGTAGGTGCCGACGAGGCCCGGCATATACTGCTCCAGATCGACGTCGCGCGAGGCGCAGCCGACGCAGCTGTCGACGAAGCAGCCGACGCCGACCCGGTCGCCGACCTTGAACTTGGTCACTTCGGAACCGACGGCAGTCACGATGCCGGCGATCTCATGGCCCGGTACGATCGGATAAACGGCGTTCTTCCACTCGTTGCGGACGGTGTGGATGTCCGAATGGCAGATGCCGGCAAACTTGATGGAGATGACGACATCATCCGGATTTGGATCGCGGCGTTCGAAGGTGAAGGGCGTCAGCGGCTTGGAAGCGTCAGTCGCGGCGTAGCCTCTAGCGATAGGCATGGGAACCATCCTTTTTCGATTTGGGAGGGGTGGGTGAGAGGGTGAGCGGACTATCGCGCCGAACGACGTCAAAGCGTTAGAGCGATACTCTCAGCTTTTTGCACGATCCTGCAAAAGTGAGCCGGACACCTGTTTGCGAAATGAAAAAGCGTCTTTACATAGAGACGGTATCGCTGGCGCCAGACAGAAAGAATTGCCGATGACATTGCCTTTCAATCCCTATCGGGAAATCGTCGATATCGCGATGCGCTTTGCGCCCGGCGATGGCGAGTTTCGGACCGCAATCGGCAATCTCCACATCAGCCGGCGCTCGAACCCGAGCGATCCGCTGCACAGCAGCTACAAGCCCTGCTTTGCCTTTGTGCTGCAGGGCGCCAAGAGCCTGCGCCTCGGGAATGAATTCATCAGTTACGGAACCGGAGACTATCTTCTGACCTCGCTCGATCTGCCGGTCGCCTGGCGCATCGCCGAAGCAAGCCCGGAAGTGCCGCATCTCTGTCTGGGGCTCGCGATCGACTCCGAAAAGCTGCTGGAGCTCTTGAGCCGCATTGATATTCCGCGCCCAGCGTCCCACACCGACGGCCAGCGCGGCATGACCGTCAACGTCGCGCCGCCGGAGCTGCTGGACGCTGCCCTGCGCCTGTTGCGCTTGCTCGATCGTCCAAATGACATTCCGGCCATGGCGCCGCTGATCGAGCAGGAAATCCTCTATCGGATACTGACCGGGCCCGATGGCGAGCGGCTGATCAACATCGCGACGGCCGACAGCCACAGCAACAGGATCGCGCGCGCCGTCGCCTGGCTGAAGGAAAACTTCGCCCGACCGCTGCGCATCGAGGATCTTGCCGATCACGTCAGCATGAGTGCGTCCTCCTTCCATCACCACTTCAAGTCGGTGACGGCAATGACGCCGATGCAGTATCAGAAGCAGCTTCGCCTGCACGAGGCGCGGCGGCTGATGCTGGTGGAACGGCTCGATGCGGGTACGGCCGGCCATCAGGTCGGCTATCAGAGCCCGTCACAGTTCAGCCGCGAATATAGTCGCCTCTATGGCGCATCGCCGGCGCGCGATGTCGACGGCGCGCGAGACGCCATCGCTGCAGAATAGGCTCAGCCCGGAAATTTCAGCGCCTTGTCGTTGCGGCACTTGGCAAGTGCCAGCTGGCGGAAGGAGAGGATGCGGGTGATGCGTTCCTTGCCGTCTGTCTCGACGCTCAGGCAGGCGCAGGCATAGCCGTAATTGCCGTTGGTGCGCACATAGTCGTGCTCGGAAATATCAGGGATCAGGTCCATGCCCTGGGGCTCGTCGTCGGCTCCCTGCGTCATGATCGTCCAGGTGTTTTCCGCGTCGTCCAGCCACCAGTTGGCAGGCGTCGGGTTCTCGAGCCAGCCGCAGCGCGTCTCGGCGGCAATAGCCGGAACGGCGAGGGCGAGCGACAAGGCGGCGGCAAATGCTGTTCTCTTCATGGCGATTCTCCTTGAGGCCGAATGCTCACCCATTTGCTCGCCTTCGAACAGTCGAATTCCGCTGTTTCATATGAGATGAAAAAATCTGCTGATGCTTCTTGACGGGAGCCTGCGTTCTGGCGCATAAACGCCACGAACCGTACCGTACGGTACGTAAATGGGGAGTTGGAACCGTGTCAGTCGATGTCGCAGAGCCAAGCGAGTTTTCGCCACGCCAGAACGCTGTTCTGGAGCAGGCGCTGCAGCTACTCGTCGATGGCGGCGAGAAGGCGCTGACGACCTCGGGTGTGGCGCGCGCTGCCAACTGCTCCAAGGAAAGTCTCTACAAGTGGTTCGGCGATCGTGACGGTCTGCTGTCGGCGATGATCGCCTATCAGGCGAGCAAGGTGCGCACCTTCGAGCGCAGCGGCGAGCGGCTGACCTATACGAGCCTGCACGACCATCTCGTGATTTTCGCCCGTGACCTGCTCGAAGTTCTCGCCGGCGACGTGTCGCTGGCGCTGAACCGGCTGGCGATCGGCCAAATCAACAAGACGGAGGCGCATCGCGACGGCTCCAAGCTCGGCAAGCTCCTGCTCGAGCGCGGCCGCCGGCAGATCGACCGCCGTGCCATGGCGCTGATCGATGCCGGCAAGAGGGCAGGGTTGTTGCGTTTCATGGATGCCGACGAAGCCTACCATACGCTTTACGGTCTCGTCGTTTCCGATCTGCATGTACGCATGCTGCTCGGCGAGCCGGGCCTGAAGGATACCGCGCGTCAGGCGGAGAAGGCAGTGACCGCTTTCCTGCGCCTATACGGTACGGAAAAGGTTTTGGCGGAGATGCCGATCCTCGGCTGACCCGTTTTATACAGTCAACAAGACAAGCAAAAGGGAAGGAATTTCAATGCGCGTCTATTACGATCGTGATGCCGATCTCAACCTCATCAAGTCGAAGAAGGTCGCCGTCATCGGCTATGGTTCGCAGGGTCGCGCACATGCGCTGAACCTCAAGGATTCCGGCGCCCAGAACGTCGTCATCGCACTCAAGGCCGGTTCGCCGACGGTCAAGAAGGCCGAAGCCGACGGCTTCAAGGTCATGACGGTTGCCGAAGCTGCCGCCTGGGCGGACCTGATGATGATGGCAACCCCGGACGAACTGCAGGCCGACATTTACAAGGCCGATATCGCTCCGAACATTCGCGACGGCGCTGCCATCGCCTTCGCACACGGCCTCAACGTTCACTTCGGCCTCATTGAGCCGAAGGCTTCGGTCGACGTCGTCATGATCGCCCCGAAGGGCCCGGGCCACACCGTTCGCGGTGAATACCAGAAGGGCGGCGGCGTTCCCTGCCTCGTTGCCGTTCACCAGAACGCTTCCGGCAATGCACTTGAACTCGCCCTCTCCTACGCCTGCGGCGTCGGCGGCGGCCGTTCGGGCATCATCGAAACCAACTTCCGCGAAGAGTGCGAAACCGACCTCTTCGGCGAACAGGTCGTTCTCTGCGGCGGTCTCGTCGAGCTCATCCGCGCCGGTTTCGAAACGCTTGTTGAAGCCGGTTACGCGCCGGAAATGGCCTATTTCGAATGCCTGCACGAAGTGAAGCTGATCGTCGATCTGATCTACGAAGGCGGCATCGCCAATATGAACTACTCGATCTCCAACACGGCCGAGTGGGGCGAATACGTCACCGGTCCGCGCATCATCACCGAAGAAACCAAGGCCGAGATGAAGCGCGTGCTGAAGGACATTCAGACCGGCAAGTTCACCTCCGAGTGGATGCAGGAATACCGTTCCGGCATGGCCCGCTTCAAGGGCATCCGCCGCAACAACGACGCTCACCAGATCGAAGAAGTCGGCGCCAAGCTGCGCGGCATGATGCCGTGGATCGGCAAGAACAAGCTGGTCGACAAGGCTGTCAACTAAGCGGTTCTCGGACTGTGCTTGCGAGAGGCCGGGGCGAAAGCTCCGGCCTTGTTATTTGGCCGCTAAAAGACTAGGTTTCTGACTAGTCAGGAGAAAGTCGATGCGTCAATGGCAGGTGCAGGATGCGAAGGCGCGTTTCAGCGAAATGCTGGATGCCTCGCTTGAAGAGGGACCGCAGCTCGTTTCCAAGCGTGGCGAGCCGAAGGCTGTGCTGATCTCGGTCGACGAATGGGAAAGGCTCAAGCAAAGGGCAAGGCCGACGGCGAAAGAGGTGCTTCTTGCACCGGAGCCGAGATTTGAACTCGATATTCCACCGAGAGGCGGTCTGAAGCGGCGCAAGCCTGTCGTATTCGAGTAATGTATATCCTCGACACCAATGTCATATCTGAACTTCGGCGCAGGAAGCCGCACGGGGCTGTTTTGAGCTGGTTCAACGGTCTTGCGGAAGGAAGCTTTCATATTGCGGCGGTCACTGCTGGCGAAATCCAGGCCGGCATCGAGATGACGCGCCGGCAGGATGCCGCGAAGGCTCGAGAAATTGAGGCGTGGTTGGACGGCCTGCTGCTTTCCCTGCCGGTCTTGCCTGCTACCGCGGCTGTCTTCCGAAAATGGGCCGAGTTGATGGATCGGTCGTCGGACGACTTGATCGAGGATTGTCTGATCGCTGCAACGGCGATTGTGCACAATATGACCGTAGCGACCCGGAATACCCGTGATTTCGAGGCCTTTCCTGTCCAGGTTTTCAACCCATTCGACTATAGAGACGTCAATTAACTGGTTCTCATAGTGGCATTGCGAAAGGCCGGGGCGAAAGCTCCGGCCTTTTCATTTACGGGCGGCAAGATATAGCCAGCGGGTCGGCTTACCGTCGTAACCGCCGCCATCCGCTTCGTTGATCGTGACGTCTCTCCAGCCGCCGGCAACGAGTAAGTCCTGCAGCCATTCCCTTGAAGGATAGTTGTAGTAACGCCCGAAACCATCATGGCCTTCGGCGGTGCCGGCCTTGAAGCTCGCATGAAAGATGCCGTCTTCCTTCAGAGCGTTGCGGATGAGGGCAAGAACGCCGGCGAGGTCGGCGCGGGGTACATGCAGGAGGCTCGCTTCGGCCCAAACGCCGTCGAATTCTTCGTATGCGGCAAGCTCCTCGAAGCCCATGACCTTCACCGGCCTGCCGATCAGTTTTTCGGCTTGCCGGGCAAGCTCGGCCGAGCCGTCGGTCGGTGTTACTTCGAAGCCCTTCGACAGCATGTAGGCGCAGTCCTGTCCGCCGCCGCAGCCGAGTTCGAGAATGCGCGCCTGCTCGGGGAGGGCAGCGAGGAAGGCGTCGAGCCTTGTTGTGGGTGGCTTACGATCGCGCGTCGCGTAAGTTTCCGCATTGTCGTGGTAGAAAGCGGACGTATCATTGTTGGACATGAGAAAAATATCGATCCTAATTATTGGTCGGGCCGAAGATGTTTTTCTGGGAGCTGGTCAGCTCCGATAATATAGACGATGAGCACGCCTTCCGGCATTATGCGATAGAAGGCGACATGCCGTCTATGAAGGATGCGGCGAAGGCCGGTGCCGAGTTCGCTGCAGTCTCTTCCCATGAAAGGCGTTTCTGCGAGAAGTTCGAAAATCCTGTGCAGGTCAATCAAATAGGCGTCGGCCTGCGCTTCGCCGAAGGTGAGATGGGAATATTCGTAAATGCCTGAAAGCCTGGCGTCTGCGGTTTGAGTAAGCCTATATGCGGCCACGCAACTTTGCCTTCTTGTCTGCCAGAATGTCCGGAATGCGTCTATCGCTCCGGCCGCTCTGCTCGGCCTTCTTCAGGATGTCTCGCAGTTCGTCATCATCGAACTTGTGGTTTTCCTGATCGCGGAGGACGAGATCGCGAAAAAACGCGCTGGCGTCGCTGTACTTACCGCTGGTCACACGGACAGCGATGTAGTCTGCCAGACTATCCGGAAGTGAAATCGTCATCTTCGTCATTGAATCGATACCGTCAGTAAGTTCCAGTGCGAGCTATCCCGGGAGGAAACTAGCATTTCTCAAGCTCCGATTGAAGCAAGAGCTTCCTGGCTTTCGTAGGATCTCTTACCGCAAAAAAACCGGGCAGTACGCCCGGTTTCAAGATATCTTTTTAGAGTCAAGTCTGTGTCGCCATCGCGATCCCGCTATCCGGAGTTCAGATCACAGAACGCGGCGCGTCCAGCCGCGCTCGTCATTCGTGATGCCCTTCTGCAGGCTGACGAGCTGCTGGCGCAGATCCGTGGTCAGCTTGCCGGTCTGTCCGTCGCCGACCTTGAACTCGCCGCCGGCGTGGCGCACGAGACCGATGCCGGCGAGCACCGCGGCCGTACCGCAGGCGAAGGCTTCGACCAGCTTGCCGCTGGCAGCATCTGCCTGCCATTCCTCGAAGGAGTAGGGGCGTTCCTCGATGCGCAGGCCTTTTTCCTTGGCGAGCACGATCACCGAGGCGCGGGTGATGCCCGGCAGGATCGTGCCGCCGAGCGGCGGAGTAACGACCGATCCGTCATTCATGACAAAGAAGACGTTCATTCCGCCGAGTTCCTCGACCCAGCGATGCTCGGCAGCATCTAGGAAGACGACCTGGTCGCAATCCTTCTTTGCTGCTTCTGCCTGTGCGACGAGGCTGGCTGCATAGTTGCCGCCGCACTTGGCAGCGCCCGTGCCGCCGGCGGCTGCGCGGGTATACGTGGTCTCGACCCAGAGCGAGACGGCCTTGGCGCCGCCCTTGAAATAGGCGCCGACCGGGGAGGCGATGATGCAGAAGATATATTCCTGGGCCGGGCGAACGCCGAGGAATGCCTCGTTGGCGAACATGAAGGGGCGCAGGTAGAGGCTGGCGTCGCCGGAGGGAATCCAGTTCTTGTCGACGCGAACAAGCTCTTCGACCGCCTTCAGGAAAAGGTCTTCCGGCACTTCAGGCATTGCCATGCGGGCAGCCGATTTCGCGAAGCGGCGGGCATTCTCTTCAGGTCGGAAGAGCAGGATCCGACCATCGTCTGCCTTGTAGGCTTTCATGCCTTCGAAGATTTCCTGGGCATAGTGGAGCACGGCGCTCGCGGGATCGAGCTCCAGAGGACGCCTCGGCGTAACCTTCGCATCGTGCCAGCCTTTGTCGGCCGTCCACCGTGCCAAAACCATGTGATCGGTGAAGATCTTGCCGAAGCCGGGCGTTTCCAGTGCCTTGATGCGGTCGGCGTCGGGGACGGGAGACTTGTGGAATTCGATTGTGATTTCAGGAGAGGTCGACGTCGCGGTCATTGCTGGCACCTTGATAGTCCATTGAATAATGGCCGGCACACTACTGCCGCCGGGCCGGTTTTGGAAAGGTCTGAATCAGCCGGTTTCGGCTTTTTGATCAGAGGAATAAACGCCTGATGTGGCGAACCTTCACAAGCGAGGCAAGCCATTCGATCTGGTTGGGTGAAATCTCCGATGTCAGCCCGATCGGCCTCAAGGCTTTCAATTATAGGATCCTAAACTTGTCACAGTGAAAAGAAAATAGGTCAGTATTATTGACATAATTTCTCCCCCATGGCGAGCTGCAGGCATTACAAAAAATGAGGAAACATCCATGCTGAACTGGGACGCAATGTTTGCGACGCGCTCTTCGAGGATGCGCGCTTCGGAGATCCGCGAGCTCCTGAAACTTCTCGACCGGCCTGACATCATCTCCTTTGCCGGCGGTATTCCGGATCCGGCGCTGTTTCCGGACAAGGAGTTCAAGCAGGCCTATGCGGAGATTTTCGACAGTTCGGCCGTCAACTCTGCTCTGCAATATTCGGTTTCCGAAGGCTACAAGCCGTTGCGGGAATGGCTCGTCAAGCAGATGGCCGCTCTCGGCATTCCCTGCGGGCTCGACAATGTCTTCATCGTTTCCGGTTCGCAGCAGGGCCTCGATTATTTCGGCAAGCTCTTCCTCTCGCCCAACGATACGGCACTCGTCACCTGGCCGACCTATCTCGGCGCGCTGCAGGCCTTCAATGCCTATGAGCCTGCCTATGACCAGCTGACGCCCGGCGGCAACCGCACGCCGGCCTCCTACCGCGAAGCCGCCGCCCAGAAGGGCGGCAAGGTAAAGTTCGCCTATCTTTCGGCAGACTTCTCCAATCCGACCGGCGAAACCGTCGACCGCGATGGCCGCGAAAAGCTCCTGAAGCTTGCTGAAGAGCTCGACATCGCGGTCATCGAAGATGCGGCCTACCAGTCGCTGCGCTACGATGGCGATCCGATCCCGCCGATCCTCGCGCTGGAGATTGTCGAGAAGGGCCATATCAACAATACGCGCACGATCTATTGCGGCAGCTTCTCCAAGACGCTGGCGCCTGGCCTTCGGGTCGGTTTCATCGTCGCCAACGCGCCCGTGATCCGCAAACTGGTGCTGATGAAACAGGCAGCCGACCTGCACTCCTCGACCATCAACCAGATGGCGATTGCGGAAGTCGCCGAGCGCGGTTTCGATGCGCAGGTCGCCAAGATCAGGGCCGCCTACAGCCATCGCCGCAACTGCATGCTGGCAGCCCTCGAAAGATACATGCCTGCGGGCACAAGCTGGACGAAGCCGGAAGGCGGCATGTTCATCTGGGTCACGCTGCCCAAGGGCATGGACGGTGCCGAGCTGCTTGCGAAGTCCCTCGAAAGCGCCAAGGTCGCCTTCGTCCCGGGCAAGGCCTTCTTTGCCGATGGTTCGGGCGCCAACACATTCCGCGTCAGCTTCTCCTGCGCCAACGAAAAGATGATCGACGAGGGCATCAGCCGTCTCGGCAAACTGATTGCCAGCGAGATCGGCTGATATAATTCAAGAATGGGCGGCGATCAGAAAATCGTCGTCCAGCCTTCATTCGCGGTTTCGCTCTTGCCGTAGCCGACACGGTCGGCGACCGCGCCATCGGCATTGATGAGGATGATATCGCCGCCCTTGTTGGCGAGTTGCGGACCGCCATTTTCCGGGTCGAGTGTGATCGTGCGGAATTCGCCTGGAGCGAGCGAACCCGAGAGCTTCTGGCGGCGGCCTTCGCCATCTTCCAGCGACCAGCCTTCGATCGATGTCGTAACGTCGGAGCGATTGACCAGCGTCACCGTCTCATCTTCGGTGCCGTCGGGATGGTTCACCGGATTGATCATCGCAGCGACGATGCGCAGCGACGAAGCGACGATCGGCTGCGGACGGCGGGTGCCTTCGCCGCGGCCCTGACCGCCTCTGTTGTCGCCGACGGGGCGGCCTGTATTGGCGTCGGTATTCCAGTTCTGCGATTGGAAGCCGAGGAAGATCGCTGCCCAATGGTCTTCATCGGAAAACTGGATCAGCAGCGCCCCGTCCTGATTGGGGCCGCTGGTCGCGCTGAAGCTGCCGCTGTCACCCTGGTTCATATGGATGTCGTGGATGCCGTTGCCGGGCTCGAAGCCGAAATATTCATCCGGCTTGTTCTGCTCCGGCCCCCAGGCTTCGCCGAAAGCATAGAAGTGGATGGATTTGTCGGCGATGCCCTCCTGCACGATCGGCTCGATGAAATCGCGCAGGTCGTTCTTCGGCCCGTCGAGCTGGAACGGGGCGACATTCATGTCCTCGCGCTCGATCATGCCGCCGCGCACATAGTCGATAGCGAGATCCTTGCGGTCTCCCCTGATGTCCGTAAGACCCATCGGCAGGGCGGCAAGCTCTGCGGTCAGCTCCGCGTGCTGGAAATCCGTGACATTGGCGTAAAGCAAGTCGTGCGGCGATTCCTTCGAGCGCACGTTGAGGGCGATGCGATAGCTTGTGCCGCCGGCCTCGATGCGGATTTCGATATGAGGATCGTTGTCGTCGTCAAGGGCGAGCGCCGAAGCCGTGCCCTTCAGCACCTTGTAATTCCGGAGCATGGTGAACTCGTGGTGGGGGGACGAGGTGCCACGATAGCATGGCGAAACGCAGCTTTTGTGACGCTGGTTTTCCGCCATGCAACGCTTTAGAGAATTTACTTCTTCACGTGCGGCGCAAAGAGTTCCATGTCGGCTTCGCTCAGTCTGTCGTTTGCCGTGTTCAGTTGATGCCAGTAGGGGTAGATCACCGGCGGTACGCTGACATCGTCGAGGCGCTTGCGCTCCTCATCCGAGAGTTTCAGGTCGGCGGCGGCAAGATTGTCCTTGAACTGCGCCTCGGTGCGACCGCCGATGATGACCGATGTGACCGCCCTGCGGCCGATCAGCCAAGCAAGTGCGACCTGTGCTGCCGAAACACCGCGTTCCCGACCGATCGCCACCAGCGTCTCGACGATATTCCAGAGACGATTTTCGTCGCGGATCGGCGGTTCGGTCCAGCCGGCGAACTGGCGGGTACCTTCGGGGGCTACGGCATTGCGGCGATGCTTGCCGGAGAGAAGGCCGCCGGCGAGCGGGCTCCAGACGAGCACGCCGAGGCCCTGGTCTATAGAGATCGGCAGCAACTCATATTCGGCGTCGCGGGCTTCCAGCGTGTAGTGGATCTGCTGGCTGACGAAGCGCTGGTATTTGTATTCGTTGGCGATGCCGAGCGCCTTCATGATGTGCCAGCCGGAATAATTCGAGCAGCCGACATAACGCACCTTGCCCTGCCTGATCAGGGTATCGAGCGCTTCCATCGTCTCTTCGAGCGGCGTTTCACCATCCCATTCATGGACCTGATAGAGATCGATGACATCGGTCTTCATGCGCTGGAGGCTCGCCTCGCACTCGCGGATCAGATGGTAGCGCGACAGGCCGCGGTCGTTCGGGCCATCGCCCATGCCGAAGCGAGCTTTGGTCGCGAGCAGCACGCCGTTCGGGCGCTTGCCGCCGAGCACTTCGCCGATGATGCGCTCCGATTCGCCATCGGAATAAACATTGGCCGTATCGATCAGGTTGACGCCGGCATCGAGGCAGATATCGACCATGCGGCGGGCTTCCTGCACGCCGAGGTCACCGACGGTCTTTGCCCAGCCGACGCCGCCGAAGGTCATCGTGCCCATGGTCACGGTGGAAACTTTAAGGCCGGATCGGCCGAGCAAACGATATTCCATTGAAATTCCTCCTCATGAAAATGGCCTGACTGACGTACCGCAACGCAATGCCGAGGCAAGCTCGATGCCGTTCACGCCTGCGTATTTACGCCTTTGCCGACGCCTGTGCGAGGATATTAGACAATGGGTTTCTATGCGAGCGCGACGTATGTAGCCCGTAACAAGCGCTATTTCTTTGTCCTCAAAGCGATGATCATATCCGCTGCAACGAGCGGTTGGCTTCGCTCCATCCTGCGCGACAATTCGCGGACGAAGCCCGGGCTTTCATTTTTGCTGACGGCGTCGAGCAAGGCCTGACGTGAAGAACTGCAGGAGTTGGCAGCGATCAATCCCAATTCCAATGGCGAGCCGCTCTGCGGGGCATACGCAACTGCGCGCGACAAGAGGCAGTCGTTGTAGGCGACACCCTCGGGATAATCCTTCAAATCTTTGGACGGTTTACCGGCTGTCGTCTGACATGCGGCGAGACTCGCGCAGGCAAGCAGGGTCACAATTCGGATCTTCATGCAAACTCCAGGATAGTGAAAATGGATCGGCGTTGCAGAGGTAAATGATACAATCTTAAGTTAATATGGTTTTGGTTTAAACCCTACCGGGAAAGTACGCATTTTTGTCGGAAAGAAAGATGGGAAGGTATGGCCAATCAATGGCATCGTCGGCCAGATCGAAGCTACCGTTCCCTGTCACACCGCTGTAAAACACCCCGAATAAGGAGGGGCATCACCATCCGAGGATACCTTCCATGAAAACTCTAGTTTCTGCCGCTGCACTGCTCGCCGCGAGCCTTCTCGCGATCCCGGCTTCCGCTGCCAGCCTCGTCCTCTACACCAGCCAGCCGAATGAAGATGCGCAGGCGACCGTTGACGGCTTCATGGCCGCCAATCCCGATATCAAGGTCGATTGGGTGCGCGACGGTACGCCGAAGATCATGGCGAAGCTGCAGGCTGAAATCCAGGCGGGCAACCCGGTTGCCGACGTTCTCCTGATCGCCGATGTCGTGACGCTCGAGCGCCTCAAGGAAGACGGCAAGCTGCTCGCCTACAAGTCGCCGGAAGCAGCCAATTACGACGCCGCTCTCTACGACGCCGACGGCTACTACTATTCCACGAAGCTGATCACGACCGGCATCATGTACAACACCTCGGCTGCCATGAAGCCGACGAGCTGGAAGGATCTTGCCAAGCCGGAAGCCAAGGGCCTCGTCACCATGCCGAGCCCGCTTGCTTCGGGTGCCGCTCTCATCCACGCCCAGACGCTTGCTGCCGTTCCGGGGCTCGGCTGGGATTTCTACAAGTCGCTCGCCGATAACGGCGCTGTCGCTTCCGGCGGCAACGGCGTCGTCCTGAAGTCCGTCGCTTCGGGCGAGAAGGCTTACGGTATGGTCGTCGATTACCTGCCGATCCGCGAAAAGGCCAAGGGCGCTCCGCTCGAGTTCGTCTTCCCGAGCGAAGGCGTTTCGGCCGTCACCGAGCCGGTCGGCATTCTCGCCAGCGCCAAGAATGTCGACGCCGCCAAGAAGTTCGTCGATTACGTGCTCTCCGAAAAGGGCCAGGAAGGCTTCCTGAAACTCGGCTACATCCCGGCCCGCAACGGCATGAAGCTGCCCGATGGCTTCCCGGCACGTGACACGATCAAGGTTCTGCCGGTCAATGCTGCCCAAGCGCTAGAGAATACCGACAAGGATCTGAAGACCTTTACGGATCTGTTCGGTTCGAAATAATAGACCCATGCAGGGCTATGTACGTCCAGGAAACAGTCAGCCCGTCTGGCTGTTTCCTTTTATTGTTTGTGTGGTGCTTTTCCTCAGCGTGCTGCCTTTGGCGCGGCTCGCGATCGTCGGCATTTCCGCTTTTGCCAATGGCGGTGTCATGGTGGTTCTGTCCGATCCCATGGTCTGGTCGGCCGTCTATTACACCATCCTTACGGCGATCCTGGGTACCATCATTTCGCTCTTCATAGGCTGCGCCTTTGCCTATCTGCTGACGCTGACCGATATACCGGCCAAGGGGCCGCTCAGTTTCTTCTTCGTGCTGCCGATGATGATCCCGCCGCAGGTCACCGCGCTTGCCTGGGTGCAGATGTCAGGGCCGTCGAGCCCGCTTCTGAAGGCGCTGCATATCGCCCCGCCGATGGGATCGCCGCAGCCGCTTTATTCGGTCGGCGGCATTGCGCTGCTTTATGGCGTGCAGCACGCGCCTCTCGTCTATCTGGCGCTGAGGGCAGGGCTGATGACCCTGCCGCGCGACGGGGTGGAGGCGGCGCGGCTGTCGGGTGCGTCGAGCCTTCGGGTGTTCCGCGATATTATCCTGCCGCTGTCGCTGCCGGGCATCATTGCGGGTGCGGCCATCTCCTTTGTCTCATGCACCGGCAATTTCGGAATTCCCGCCATTCTCGGCATCCCGGCTTCGATCTTCACCCTGCCGACGCTGATCTTTTCCAAGTTCACCGCCTTCTCCAGCCGCACCTTTGGCGATGTGGCGCTGCTGTCGGCGATCATCGCACTGATCTCTGTCGCCGGGCTAGCTATTCAGGACCGGGCGCTGCGCGGGCGCGACTATCGCGTCATTGGTCTTTCAGGCGCCGCGGCCGCCTTCGAGCTCGGCCGGTGGAAGCTTTTCTTTGCACCACTCCTCTGGATCATCCTATTCTTCATGCTGGCGGCACCTTTCTTTGCGCTCGTCGCAGGTGCCTTGGTGCCGGCCTATGGCGTGCCGCTCACCTTCAAGACCATGACGTTCCATGCCTTCGAGGAAATCCTCTTCCGGCAGGCGGTGACGCGCACCGCCTTTATCAATTCGCTGTCTCTCGCAAGCGGCGCGGCGGTCGGCCTGCTCTGCGTGACGGTACTGGCGGCTTATGCATTGACGCGGCGCAGAGACAGGCTGTCGCGCATCGTCTCCAGCCTAGTCGAAATACCCTATTCGCTGCCGGGCATCGTCGTGGCAGTCTGCTTCATCCTTGTGTTCGCAGCTCCGATCCCGGTGCTGAACGTGACGCTTTACGGCACGGTCTGGATCATTCTCGTCGCCTATTTCTCCTCTTTCTTCGCCGTCAGCCTGAAGCCTGTGGTCAGTGCCTTTCACCAGCTCGATCCGGCATTGGAGGAGGCGGCTCGGCTTTCGGGCGCTGGCTTCTTCCGGCGGCTGAAGGATATTATCGTGCCGCTGATCGCGCCGGCGGCAGGCGCATCCGTGATCCTCGTTTTCCTGATTGCCTGCAATGAGCTGACAATTTCAGCGCTGCTCTGGTCGGCAGGCACTCAGACGCTCGGAGTCGCCATCTATAATCTCGATGACAGCGGCAGTTCCGATCTTGCCTCGGCGCTCTCCGTCCTTGTCGTCTTCATGGTCGTCGCCATGATGCTGCTTCTGGAGCTTCTGGCGAAACATCTGCCCAAGGGAGTGGT
The DNA here is from genome assembly GCF_014194105.1 of Rhizobium sp. BK529. Taxonomy (NCBI): domain Bacteria; kingdom Pseudomonadati; phylum Pseudomonadota; class Alphaproteobacteria; order Hyphomicrobiales; family Rhizobiaceae; genus Rhizobium; species Rhizobium sp. BK529. The sequence goes on from NZ_JACIAU010000001.1 coordinate 707,719, forward strand.
GCCGTGGCGAAGCTGATCCTCAATCAGGTGGCCAAGGATTTCGGCACGGGCAGGGCTGTTGTCAGTGGCTTTTCGCTCGATGTGCGCGAAGGCGGTTTCCTGGCGCTGCTTGGTCCCTCCGGCTGCGGCAAGACCACGGTGCTGCGCATGATCGCCGGTTTTGAGACGCCGAGCGACGGCTCCATCCATCTCGGCGAGCGGCTGCTGGCAGACGCTTCACGATCGCTGCCGCCGGAAAAACGCAACATGGCGATGGTTTTCCAGTCCTATGCGCTCTGGCCGCATATGAGTGTGGCCGATAATGTCGGCTATCCCTTAAAGGTGCGCGGCATCTCCGGCGAGGCCTACAAGATCAAGGTGCGTAGGGCGCTGTCGACTGTGCGCCTCGCCGATTATGCCGAGCGGCGACCGGCCGATCTCTCCGGCGGCCAGAGGCAGCGTGTGGCGCTCGCCCGCTGCCTGGTGACATCGCCGGATGTCGTGCTGCTCGACGAGCCGCTCGCCAATCTCGACCGGCACCTGAAGCAGGAGATGGAGGAGACGTTCCGCGAGTTCCATCAGCGCTCCGGTGCCACGATGATCTATGTGACGCATGATCAGAGCGAGGCAATGGCGCTCGCGACCGATGTCGCGGTCATGTCCGAGGGGCGGCTGTTGCAGGTGGCGCCGCCGGCGGAAATCTATGCGCGGCCGGAGGGGCCCATGGTCGGCGGTCTGATCGGCCGCGGCGCGATCATCACGCTGCCGGTCATGGGCGGCGAGCGCCAGCTGGAGTGGGACGAGCTGGAGGGAGCGCTGCATGCTGCCAATGTTGATGGCGTCGATATTCTTGTTCGGCCGGAAGACGTTGTCATCGGCGGCGAGGGAGTTCCTGCGACCGTTCAATCCGTGCTCTTCGAAGGTGAGCGTTACGCGGTGAAGCTGGCGCTCGGCAACGGTCAGATGTTGCGCGCCTACAGCCGTGTGGCGGTCGTGCCTGATGAGGCGGTGCACGTCGTCATCCGCGCCGGCTGGCGGCTATGAGGGACAAACGGCTTTGCAAAGCGCCTGTTCGTCTTCTGGAATGCTCACGCAATTGCGGACGCAAAAACCGCTGCACACTTTTGCTGGAATTGCTTTAGTAATGGCGCTGATGCCAACCGGGAATGCCTGATGTCGCTTCGCCTTGCCACCTTCAATGTCGAGAACCTGCTGACCCGCTTCGATTTCACAGGCTATCGCAACCAGCTCCGGCAGGACCGTGTCATCAAGCTCTTCGAAGTCAATAACGAGGGGGTCTACCAGCAGCTGGAGCAGGCGCGGGTGATCGCATCGACCGACGATACGAGGCAGATGACGGCGCTCGCCATTGCCGATGCGGACGCGGATATTCTCTGCCTGCAGGAAATCGACAGTATGGCGGCACTTCAGGCCTTTGAATATGGCTATCTCTACCGCATGGTCGGCAACGGCTACCGGCAGAAATACCTCGTCGAAGGCAATGACAGCCGCGGCATCGATGTCGCCGTTCTGATGCGCGAGGAGACGCGCGACGGACAGAAGATCGATCTGAAGGACATCAAGAGCCATGCGATGTTGACCTATCGCGATTTCGGTCTTTTCGACGACGATATCGCCAAGACCAACCGGCTCGACGACAAGATCTTCAAGCGCGACTGCCTGGAACTGGACTTGAGGATCGGCGGCGTGCCGTTGACGCTCTATGTCGTGCATTTCAAATCGATGGGTGGCGCGCATGACGGGCTCGATGGACGGCAATCGACCTTGCCGATCCGCAGGGCGGAGGCGCGAGCCGTTCGCCGTATCATTGAAGATCGATTCGGCGCAGGCCATACCGCGAAGAAAAACTTCGTCATCTGCGGCGATATGAACGATTATCAGGAGCGTGTCGATGTGATCGGCCGGCGTGGCACCGGCTACCGGTTCGAGCATCGGGACGAGGACGAGAGCGCCCTCGATGTCTTCAGCCATGACGGATTTGCCGAAAACGTCGTGCGCCGGCGCCCCCCGCTCGACCGCTGGACGCTCTATCATGCGCGCGGCCCGGAGGAGCAGTGGCTCTGCCAACTCGATTATCTCTTGATATCGCCGGCTCTTGCCGCCGCCAATGCCAAGCGCATCCCCGAAATCATCCGCTTCGGACAACCCTACCGCACGATATTCCCGCCGGGGCAGGAGGTGGAGCGCTACCCACGCACCGGCTGGGACAGGCCGAAGGCATCCGATCATTGCCCCGTTGTCATGACACTGGATCTCTTATGACCTCAGATTTTTCAGAGGACCTTTCAGCCTTTCCGCCGGAACAGACGGTTTTTCCGATCGCCGGCACGGATCTGCGCGTGCTTGACGGCGATCATCCGCTGCTGACGGCCAACCGGACATCGATCCGCGAGAATTGGGAAAGGGAAATCGCCGCCAACCCGGCGCTCTTCGACGGCCGCATGGTGCTACAGCATCGGCTGAAGCTTTCCGAAGAAGGGATTGTGAGCGAGGCCCACACCGTTCCCTTCTCGACCTTCATGTGGTGGCGCAGGCAGCCGGAGCGGAAGGGCGCCATCCATCTTTTTGCCTATCCGGTGCTGGAATCATCCGACGGCCCGCTGGTTGCGATTCGCATGGGCGCGCATACAGCCAATGCCGGCCAGGTCTATTTCGCCGCCGGCTCGCTGGAGCCCGATGATGTCGTTGATGGACGTTGCGATATCCACGGTAACATGGCCCGCGAGGTGATGGAGGAGACCGGACTCGATCTCGCCGATGCCGTTGCAGGCGAGGGGCTTCATGCCAGCCACATCCGCCGGTCGGTTTCGATTTTCAAGCTGTTCCGTTTCGATATGACGGCAGATGACATGGTCGATTTCATTAGCCGGCATATGCTGGTTGCCGATGACAAGGAAATATCGGGCGCTGTCGCAATTCGTTCTGCCGATCCGGCTGCGCAGCCTTACAACGTCGCTATGCTTCCAATCATCGACTGGTATTTCAACAGGTAATCTTGCACTCCGGCGTCCTGTCGGGCAGGTTGGCTCTTCGATGACCGATTCAGGGAGGCCAATGTGGCGTTGAGCTACAGCGTCTATGACGTGTTCACCGACACCAAGCTTGCCGGCAATCCGCTGGCAGTGATCTTCGACGGCGAAGGACTTGGCGACGCCGCCATGCAGGCGATCGCTCGCGAGACGAACCTGTCCGAAACGGTTTTCGTGCAGCCGGCCGACAATCCGGCCTATACGGCTCGTATCCGCATCTTCACGCCCGGTCGTGAATTGCCCTTTGCCGGCCATCCGACCGTCGGTACCGCGATTGCGTTGGCGGAAAAGGCACACCCGGCGGGGACACTCGACCTCGTTTCGGTGCTGGAGGAAAATGTCGGGCCGGTGCGCTGCGCCGTCAGGCTTCGGGAAGGCGAGGCGAGCTTTGCCGAATTCGACCTGCCGCGCAAATCCCAGCAGATCCACCTGTCGCTCGACAAAGCCGGCATCGCCGACGCGCTGTCGCTGAAGGCGACGGAAATCGGCTTCGAGAATCACGTGCCGTCGATCTGGAGCGCCGGCGTTCCCTTCCTCATGGTACCGGTTCACGATGTCGGCGCGGCGAGGCGTATGGAATTCGATCCGCAGCTCTGGGAAAAGACCGTTCCCTTCGTCGATGGCGCGCTCGCCTCGGCCTATGTCTACTGTCGCGGCGGCGTCAACCATGTCGCGAAGTTCCATGCCCGCATGTTTGCAAGCGGCATGGGCATTTCCGAGGACCCGGCGACAGGCTCTGCAGCCGCCGCTCTCTCCGGCGCAATCAACCATTTCGACCGGCTGACGGACGGGCATCACCCTGTTCTCATCGAGCAGGGCGTGGAAATGGGCCGGCCGTCCTTCATCCACCTGCATATGGATATCGAAGGCGGGGCCATCTCGAACGCCCGGATCGGCGGTCAGGCGGTGCGGATAGCAACCGGCACGCTCGACCTTTGATTTCATTGGATTTCCGGCACCTGACAAAAAAACTTTGCAATTAACCAAAGAATTTTCGACAGGGCGCTAGACAAGCCGGACGATCCTATTTATATGCCCCGTCACACCGCGCAGCCAAGCGCGGACGGGTGATTAGCTCAGTTGGTAGAGCAGCTGACTCTTAATCAGCGGGTCGTAGGTTCGAGCCCTACATCACCCACCAATTTCTCCTTCAATGAGAATGAACGTCGCAGATAAAGCCTTTGATATCCGGGGCTTGTCGGCTTTTTCTGTTTTTTCGATTCCGCTGATTCCGCCAGCGGGAATCATCGGCGGCCTTGCCCTCATCATTCTGCGCTTGCCGGAAATCTCGCTCGGTATTTAACTCGTGGGCCGAGGTCATTGCCGCGGCATCTGCCGCCGCTGGCCAAACCCTGGAGGAGTGTCGATGCGCAATGATAAGCAGGACCATCCCACCTTGGTCGACGAACATCGGCTGGATGAGAAAGTTCTCGATGTTCTGCATTCCTACCACCGGCGAATCGATGAGGAGCGCCGCAGTTCGCGCCAGGATGCGCCGGGAGGACGCGATGGGGGGCAGGATCAGCGGATGCGAGCTGTCGGTCCTGAAACCGGCCGATTTCTCAACATTCTCGTCCGCGGTCTGACGGCGCCGACCATTCTCGAACTAGGCACGTCCTTCGGCTATTCCGGTATCTGGCTTGCCGAGGCCGCGCGGGCGACCGGCGGGCGGCTGATCACCATGGAAGTGCATGGCTATAAATCCGCCTACGCGCAGGCGATGGCCGAAAAGGCCGGGCTTGCCGAGCATATCGATTTCCGGGTGGGAGATGCGGTCGCCATGATCCGCGAATTGCGAGGCAAGGTGGATTTCGTGCTCGTCGATCTCTGGAAGGATCTCTATCTGCCTTGCCTCGAAGCCTTCTATCCGAAGCTCAATACGGGCGCTGTCATCGTTGCCGACAACATGATTTATCCTGTCACTGAAGATGTGAGGATCTATGCCCGGGCCATCAGAGGCAAGCCCGGCATTACCAGCGTGCTTTTGCCGGTCGGATCGGGGCTGGAGATCAGCCGTTACGAACCGTGAGCCCGATCGTCTGTCACCAGATGCCGGGAAACAGCCGGTATCTCACCTTAAGGCAATAATCCTCGTAGCCGGGTAGGTTCCGGCGTAACTGGCCTTCCTCGTCGAGGAGTCGCAGGATCAGGCCGGCGAAAATCAGTGGCACGAAGAGAAGGCCCCACACGGAGGCTAACGCCAGCGGGATGCCAGATGCGAGCGGCAGGACGCCGGCATACATGGGGTGGCGTACAAACGCGTAAGGGCCGGTGGAGACGACCTTTTGGCCTTCGGAGACCTCGATTGTGGCCGAGGCAAAGGTATTTTCCCGCAGGACGATAACGACGAACAGGAAACCTGCGGCGATCAGCAGATTGCCTGCAATGACCGCCCATAAAGGAACGGCCGACCAGTGGAAGCGGTAATCCAGTACCGAGACGATGATAAGTGCGACCATGACGATGCTGGTGAAAATCTGGATGCGTTTCTGCACCGGTTCGGTTTCGGCGGCCGGCCCGCCGCGCATGCGCTTTTCCAGAAGTGCCGGGTCGCGATAATAGAAATAGATCGAGGTGCCAGCCGCCCAGGCGGCAAAATGGGCGACGAAGAGCCAGCCTTGCCAGTACGCGAGCGTACCCGCCGCCAGGAAGACCATGACGGCGAGGGCCACGAGAAACTTGGCATTGGCTTCGGCGGCCCTGCGGCCGAGATCGGGTGCTACAGTCTGCATGACTCCTCCCTCCGCTCACGCTCTGCAATCCATTTACCGCTTTGCCTTTAGGATATGCAAAGCAGGCGCATGATATCAAACCATTGCCGGCGGCGCGGGTTCTGCCTTCGAGGCCAGGGCTCTGCTTGTGTGCCATCCGGCGATTGGGCATGCTTTCCTGCGGGGATTGGGAGATTCGGTGGAAATGGGCAAATCCGTTGATGACGGCGATGTGACGACGAAGCTTTCCATCGTGGCGCCCTGCTACAATGAGGCCCTGGGGCTGAACGAGTTCTGCCGGCGCGCGCGGGCAGCGGCGGAGGCAGTTGTCGGCCGATCCTTTGAGATCATCCTCGTCGATGACGGCTCCAGCGATGATACCTGGGACGTCATATCGGCGCTTGCGGCAGACATTCCACAGGTGCTCGGCGTCAAGCTTCTGCGCAATCACGGCCACCAGCTCGCGGCGACTTCGGGCCTTGCGGTGGCGCGGGGCGAACGTGTCCTACTTATCGATGCCGACCTGCAGGATCCGCCGGAGCTGCTGGCTCAGATGATGGCGATCATGGATCAGGGCGCCGATGTCGTTTACGGGCAGCGGAACGAGCGCAAAGGCGAGACCCGATTCAAGCTCATCACCGCCTCCGTTTTCTATCGGCTGCTGACGCGGCTGACATCCATTTCGATCCCGCAGGACACCGGCGATTTCCGGCTGATGAAGGCGCGCATCGTTCATATCCTGCTCAACATGCCGGAGCGGCATCGTTTCATCCGCGGCATGGTGAGCTGGATCGGCGGCAGGCAGGTGGCGCTGCGTTATACGCGAGACGCCCGTTATGCCGGCTCGACGAAATATCCGTTGAAGAAGATGATCCGTTTTGCGATCGATGCGATTACCAGTTTCTCCATCATTCCGCTGCGGGTCAGCGCCTGGATGGGGCTCGTCGCCGCCGTCTTTGCGGTGGGGCTGCTGATCTATACGCTCGTGCAATGGTTCGAGGGTAATGTCGTCACCGGCTGGTCGAGCATCATGGCGGCGATTTCCGCCTTGAGTGCGATCCAGCTCATCGCGCTCGGCACGCTCGGCGAATATGTCGGCCGCCTCGTACAGGAGCACAAGCGCCGGCCGATGTTCATGATCGACTGTGTGGTGCAGGGCGAATTTACATCCGAATTGCCCGACGATTTCTCCGAGCTCGATACGGCCAGACGCAGATCCGAGCTCGGCAAGCTTCCGCAAGCAGGCGTGATTGCAAGGCCGACCGAGGCCGCTGTTGGCCGCTGATATCGGATTGCTGCCGAACATGTTGACAAAAGATTCGACTTCTGCGGCATTTGACCTTTCCGATCCGGGATAAGCGGCGTATGCAGGCTGCATATCCCTTCGCGCGGTTTGCCCTTCAACTCTCCCGCCTTTGCCCGCGCACCCGAAATTCGCATTGGCAGATCGATGACCGCAGTTCAGACGAGTAACAAGACAGATGAGGCGGCAGGCGCCCGCCAGGCAAAGATCGTAGCGCTGGTCGTTGCCGTTTCCTTCTTCATGCAGATTCTCGACGGGACGATCGTCACAACCTCGTTGCCGCAGATGGCGACGACTTTCGGCGTACAGCCGGTCGCCATGAGCATTGGCATCACTGTCTACATGCTGACCATGTCGGCCTTCATTCCGCTTTCGGGCTGGCTCGGAGACCGGTTTGGGGCGCGGCGCGTCTTCCTCCTGTCGATCGCCATCTTCACAGGAGCGTCGCTGTTTTGCGGCCTGTCGGGAAGCCTCACCGAATTCGTTATCGCGCGAGCGGTGCAGGGCGTCGGCAGTGCGCTGATGACGCCGGTCGGGCGCATCATCGTGTTGAAAAATGCCCGCAAGTCCGAGCTGGTACAGGCGATTGCTCTGATCACCTGGCCGGCGCTGACTGCCCCGGTCGTCGGCCCGGTGCTCGGCAGCTTCATCACCACCTATGCCAGCTGGCATTGGAACTTCCTGATCAATATTCCGATCGGCCTTGTCGGCATCGCGCTGGTATTGCGCTTCGTACCGGAGCAGCGCGAGGAACGCGTCGGGCCGCTCGATATCAAGGGATTTTTCCTGAGCGCCGCAGGGCTGACCTTTCTGCTTGCCGGGCTCGAACTATCGGTCAAATGGCAGGGTGGCTTCCTGCCGCTCCTGGTCATGCTTGCCGCAGGCCTGGTGCTTTCCGTCATGGCGACGCGGCACTTTCTGCGGGTCGACAATCCGCTGCTCGATCTCGCCGCCTTCAAGGTGCAGACATTCTCGATGACGACGCTTTCGGCGGGTACGGCCTGCCGCGTCTCGATCAATGCGACGCCCTTCCTCCTGCCGCTGCTCTTCCAGCTCGGCTTCGGCCTGAGCTCGATTGCCGCCGGCACCTATCTGCTGGTCTATTTTCTTGGCAATCTCGGCATGAAGGTGGTTACGACGCCGCTTTTGCGCTTCTTCGGCTTCCGCAACGTGCTCTTCTTCAACGGGCTCATCGCCGCCGGCTCGATTGTCGCCTGCGGTTTTCTGACGCCGCAAACGCCTGAAGTCGTCATCTCGGCGCTGCTCCTCATTGCAGGCCTCTCGCGATCGATGGAATTCACCGCGCTCAATACGCTATCCTTTGCCGATATCGGCCCGTCGCAGAGGAGTTCGGCCTCGACATTGTCCAGCATGCTGCAACAGATTTCCATGCTGCTCGGCGTTGCGGTTGCGGCGGCAGTGCTCAACATTTCCTCCGGGCTTCGCGGGGCTGCGGACCCGATGCTCGGTGATTTCCGCTGGGCCTTCTTCGTGGTCGGCATGATCGGCTTTTTATCCTGCCTGCGCTTCCTGCAGCTTGCTACCGATGCGGGTGCTGAAGTTTCTCATCACCGGCGCTTTCAAAAAAGTTGACTGACCGCGGAACCATTTGCACTCCCCTGCGTTAACGCATGAATTTCAGTATCCGTGTTCACAATTTTTAGAGGGGTTCCGGCTGCAGCCGGGAAGGGGCGATATTCTCGATGCTACTCTCCTTCGATCTGCCTATCATTTGGCGTCTTCTCATGCCAAATGATAGGTGTAGTCTACGTGCGCCTGTCCATGTACGACAGTTTCATGCAGAAGGAATCGGCGGCCTCGCAGCCGGTATTGCTGCGGAAACAAGCCCGGAGGCAGAATGAGCGGGTCCAGCGGCAATACGGGCGATCCCATCCGTATCCTCTATATAGACGATGACGAAGCGCTGGCGCTGCTGATGCAGGAAAATCTCGGCAGGCGCGGCTTTACGCTCGAATGGGCGAGCGACGGGGCGTCCGCCCTTGCGCTGCTCGCCGAAGGAGGTATCGAAGCCGTCATTCTCGAACATTCCCTGAAGACTGAAACCGGGCTCGATATCCTGCCGCGCATCGTGGCGATGCCGGATCATCCGCCCGTCATCTATGCCACCGGCTCGGACGATACGAGCGTTGCGGTCGCAGCGCTGAAAGCCGGCGCCGACGACTATGTCCTCAAGGGCGTTTCGCCCGATTATTTTGATCTTCTGGCCGCTGCCCTCGAACAGGGGCTGGAGCGCGCTCGTTTCCTGCGGGACACGGCACAGGCGCAGGAGGTGATCCGCCAGCAGCGCGACCATGCAGAGATGCTGCTTGCCGAAGTTAATCATCGCATCGCCAACAGCCTCGGCCTCGTCGGCGCACTGATCCGCATGCAGTCCTCCGTGACGAGGGATCAGGTGGCGATCGACGCGCTGCAGGAAACGCAGATGCGCATCAATGCGATCGCCAGCGTCCACCGCCGTCTCTACACCAACCGGCAGGTCGGCATGGTGCAGATAGATGAGTATCTGAGTAGCCTGCTGACCGAGCTGGAAGCCTCGATGCGAGACGAAAAACGGCCGCATCACGTGGTATTGACCGCCCAGCCGACCAATCTTGCGACAGATAAGGTCATCACGCTCGGCCTGATCGTCAGCGAACTCGTCACCAACGCTTTCAAATATGCTTATCCGGAGGGCAACCCGGGCGAGATCAAGGTCATCGCCGAGCAGGAAGGTGATGTGCTCAGGGTCACTGTGGAAGATAGTGGCCAGGGCTTCGACCCATCGGATTCGGCGAAGGGAACCGGTCTCGGCACGAGGATATTGAACGCTATGGCCGGCAGTCTGAAATCTGAACTTACATATGATCCGGAGCATCGCGGCACGAAGGCGATACTGGTTTTTTCCGTGAGCTGACGCGTCGGAAGGAGCATCATGAATAGCGATGTCGTCTGCACGCCCGGGGAGGTCCATGATTTCTGGTTCGTCCGCTGCGGCCGGAAGGAATGGTTCGAATCGACTGCCGAGTTGGACGAGGAAATCCGGGCACGATTTCGTGCAACCCACCTCGCGCTTGCCCGCGGCGTGACCGAGGAATGGCGCTCCAGCCCCGAGAGCCGGCTTGCAGCCGTCATCGTGCTCGACCAGTTTCCGCGCAATATCTATCGGGCCACGCCGCTTGCCTTTGCGACCGACGGGCTGGCGTTGCGCGAGGCGAAAATGGCGCTTGCCGTTGGCGCCGATCACGCCGTCGACGGCATCCAGAAGACCTTTTTCTACATGCCGTTCGAGCATGCGGAAGACCTCGTCGAGCAGGACCGCTCGGTGGCGCTCTTTACGGCGCTCGGCGACGAAGAGTTCCGTGACTACGCGCTTCGCCACCGCCAGGTGATCGCGACTTACGGGCGTTTTCCGCATCGCAACGCCATTGTCGGGCGGGAGTCCAGCGAGGCCGAACTTGCCTATCTGGCGCTTCCCGGCTCAGGTTTCTGAGCTGCCGTCCGGAAATTCCGCCTTTCTGTCGCCTTTCTTTCCTATAAAAGCGGTCATCTAAATGATGAGACGAATCCACGCGGGGGCTTCTTGCGCTTGATACACTGGCTGCTTCGCACCGTTCTTCTGCTGTCGCTGGCTATTGCCGGCCTGCATCTCGATGGAAACGCCGCTTTCGCGCAGGCCCCGCAGCCGGCGGGTCAGGCCCAGACGCAGCCTGTGCAGACGCAGGCAGCTCCGTCCGAGGCACCGCTTGCCAACAGCACGCTCGACCAGGCGCTGAAGGATATCGACAAGGCAAAGAACCAGCTTGTCTCCCTGCAGGACCGCGTCAAGCAGAACGCCGACAATGACGACGCCCTCGTGGAGCTTGCCGGCCAGGCGGACGAGCTCGGCCGCGGCGTTATCGCGACATCCGTCAGCCTTCGCCCGCGTTTCGACCAGATCAAGAACCGTCTTGCCGAACTTGGCGAGCCGCCGAAGGACGGCCAGCCCCCGGAAGCGCAGATCGTCACTGACGAGCGCAATGCGCTGACGGCGGAACGCTCGCAGATCAATGCCGTCACGGGGGATGCGGAAAACCTGTCGATCGCGATCACCAAGCTTTCCAACGTGATTACGGCGACGCGGCGCCAGCTCTTTGCCGATACGCTGTTCCGGCGCACTGAAATTTCCATCTCTGTCATCGACGATGCGGCGGGCGCTTTTGTCCAGGAGGCGAGCGAGTTTTCGCAGACGCTTTCAAGCTGGATCACCTTCGTCTGGAAGTTCAAGAGCCTGCAGCTGTTTGCAGCGATCTTCCTGTCGCTCGCAACGGCCCTGATCCTGCTCTCCGGCGGCTACCGGCTTTTCGGCCAGTATCTACGGCGCGATGTCCATGTCGAGGAGCCCTCCTATATCAGCCGCCTTTCCTTTGCCTTCTGGTCGACGCTGATCCGAACGGCCTCACTCGACGTGCTGCTGGTGACGTCGCTGATCTTTCTCGACGGCTTCAATGTGCTGAGGAGCGACATCACGCCTGTCGTTACTGCGCTCTTCGGTTCGATCGGCCTCGTCTACTTCGTGGGCCGCTTCGTCAATGCGGTCTTTGCGCCGAATGATCCGTCCTGGCGTCTGGTGCGCCTCTCCAATCTCGGCGCTCGGTCGGTCGGCTACTGCCTGATTGCCATGGCCGTCGTCAACGCGCTCGACTATCTCTTTGGCGCCATCGGCGAGGCGATGGGGTCACCGCTGGTTCTGACGGTGGTGCGCAGCCTGCTTGCGGCGCTGATCATCGGTGTCATTCTGATTGCCGGATCCTTCGGCAAACCGATGCTGGCCAGGAATGGCGATCCGGATGCACCGGGCCGCCACTGGCCGCGCGGTATGGCGATCCTGCTGCGTGTCTTCGGCGCGGGGCTGATCCTTGCGGCGCTGTCGGGTTATGTCGGCCTGGCGCGCTTCGTTGCGACGCAGCTCATCATCACCAGTGCTATCATCGTCACCACCTATATCGGCCTGCTGCTCGGCAAGGCGGTCTCGCGTCAGGACAACTTTGGCGAAACTTTCCTCGGGCGCTTCCTGCGCAGCCGCTTCAACCTCGGCGATGTTGCAATCGACCAGGTCGGCCTGGTCGTCGGGCTGCTGATCTATGCGGTGGCGCTTTTGACCGGCATCCCGCTCATCCTGCTGCTTTGGGGCTTCCATGTGCAGGACCTGCAGCTGCTCGCCTACCGACTGTTCACCGAGGTGCGGCTCGGCGGCATCAGCATTTCGCTGCTCGGCATCTTCACGGGCATTCTGCTCTTTGCCGGCGGTTATCTGGCGACGCGCTGGGTGCAGAAGTGGCTGGACAGCAATGTCATGGCGCGCAGCCATGTCGATCTTGGCGTACGCAACTCTGTCAAGACCGGGATCGGCTATCTCGGCGTCGGTGTGGCCGCCATCTTCGGCATTTCGGCAGCAGGCATCGACCTTTCCAACCTCGCGCTCGTCGCTTCGGCACTGTCGGTCGGTATCGGTTTCGGCCTGCAGAATATCGTGTCCAACTTCGTTTCCGGCCTGATCCTGCTGGTGGAACGCCCCTTTAAGGTGGGCGACCATGTCGTTTCGGGAACGGCCGAAGGCATCGTCAAACGCATCTCAGTGCGCGCCACCGAAATCGAGACCTTTCGCAAGCAGTCGATCATCGTACCGAACTCGGAGCTCATCAACGGGCTCGTCGGCAACTGGACGCATCGCAATAAGCTGGGGCGTTCAGAAATCCCGGTTTCCGTCAGCTACGAGGCCGACCCGCGCAAAGTGATGAGTATCCTGCTGGAACTGGCGGCGGCCGTACCGCTTATCCTGCGCAATCCGGAACCGCATGTGGAATTTCTGCGCTTCGGGCCTTACTCGCTCGATTTCGAGCTGCGCTTCTTCCTCGCCGACATGGGCGATGGGCTCACGGTGCGCAACGATCTGAGGATCGAGATCCTCAAGCGCTTCAGGGCTGAGGGCATCGAGATCCCGCTGCCGCAGAGCGATCTGACCATCCACCGACAGGCGAACGCCGACATGGAGAAGGTGCTCGTCGAAAAGCCGACAGAGCCCGAGGATGCCTCGGCTGAAGATGAAACCAGGGACAATGAAATGGTTGACGACGAGCAGCCGGTGCGCCAGTTGCGCGGCAGGACGGCAGACGGCAAGCTCAAAGGCTGAACGGATCATTCAGCACTCATTCACGGCTATCGCGCTATAACTTCATGCAATCGATCGCTGCCGGGTGGCGGCGACGAGCGCTTGAGGGGAGGGCGTAAAGCCCATGTCGCATACCGTGGCACGTTCTGCAGTCGCATTTCTTCTTCTCCTTTCCGCCGCACCTTCAGCACTGGCGGCCTCCGTCACGAATAAGGATGGGGCACCCGTCGTACTGACCGTTACGGAAGGTGGCAATCGCGTGGAAGTCGTCGTCGATGCCGGTGCATCCGAACCGGTCTGCCCCTCCGGCTGCTTCATGACGACGCCCGATGGCGACCGCATCGGGCTTTCCGGCGACGAGACGATCGAGATCGTCAAGGGTTCCGCCGTCATCAAGTGACGGCGCTTCAGGCCCGCTATCGCCGATTTTCATGAATTTTCGCGCCTCACGGCTTTTGACGCTTGTCTATTTGCGCCTCGTCGCGTCAAGCTTTTCCCATGTCGTAAACAGGCCTCTCATGACGCAGGCCTCGCTGCATATTTCATGACAAGAGTTCGTCCGGCGTAAACCGCCGGATATCGGGAGTTCGTCCGGTTGGCTGCCGGACATCAGATAAAAGAGGGTATTTTCTCCATGAAGTCACATGCGCGGGCAGTGGTCATCGGCGGCGGCGTGGTTGGCGTTTCGACGCTCTATCATCTTGCGAAGAAGGGATGGGGTGACAGCGTGCTCATTGAGCGCAAGGAGCTGACCTCTGGCTCCACATGGCATGCGGCGGGTCTGCTGCCGCTCTTCAACATGAGCTACTCGGTCGGCCAGATCCATAAATATTCCGTGCGCTTCTATCAGGAACTGCAGGAGGAAACCGGCATGAATGTCGGTTTCAGCCAGGTTTCCAATATCCGTCTGGCTCGCACCAGGGATCGCTGGGACGAGTACATGTATTATGCCGGCATTGCCGAGACGATCGGCGTGAAGGTCAATATCCTCACCCCCGAACAGGTGAAGGAGATCTGGCCGCTCTGTGAGACGGACGGCCTGCTTGGCGCCATTCAGCATCCGGACGATGGTTATATCCAGCCGGCGGACCTCACCCAGGCGCTTGCCAAGGGCGCGCGAGACCGTGGTGCCACCATCTATCGTAATACGACCGTGACCGCGATCGAGCAGCAGGCGGACGGGCTCTGGAAGGTGACGACCGACAAGGGCGAGATCACTGCCGAACACGTCATTTCCTGCACCGGCAATTTTGCCCGCAAGACCGGCGAGATGGTCGGCATCAACATTCCGGTCATCCCGGTCGAGCATCAGTATATCGTCACCGAGCCGCATCCCGACATTCTCGCCCGCAAGGCCAAGGGCCTGCCGGAAATGGGAGTCTTACGCGAATCCGACAGCGCCTGGTACATGCGCGAGGAGAATGGCGGCCTGCTGCTTGGCCCTTACGAGCATGGCGCACCGGTCTGTTATGTCAACGGTCCGTCCGACGACAGCGAATACGAGCTTTTCCAGGAAGAGCTGGAGCGCCTGATGCCGCATATCGAAACCGCGATCGCCCGCGTGCCGGCCTTTGGCGAAGTTGGCATCAAAAAGGTTTATAACGGCGCTATCGCCTATACGCCTGATGGCAATCCGATTGTCGGTCCCGCACCGGGCTTGAAGAACTTCTGGCTCAACGAAGGCCATTCTTTCGGCATCACGGCTGCCGGTGGTGCTGGCTGGCAGCTTGCCGAATGGATCGTCGATGGCGAGCCGACGGTCGACATGATGGGCGTCGATCCGCGTCGCTTCGGCCCTTACGCGAAGGAGGGCTACCTCATCGCCAAGAACGAGGAAGCTTATGCCAACGTCTTCACCATGCATTATCCGGACGAGGAGCGCGCTGCTGCCCGTCCGCTGAAGACGACGCCCGTCTATGACCGGCTGAAGAAGCTGGGCGCCGTCTTTGGCTCAGTCTATGGCTGGGAGCGTGCCAACTGGTTTGCGCCCGAAGGCTACGATTTGCCGAAGGACCAGATCGGCGTTGGAGCGGACGTCCTGACCAACCACAATCACTCGGAGCCGACCGAAGACGGACGCATCCTGGAAAAGTGGTCCTTCCGCCGCTCGAACTATTTCGAGCATGTCGGCAATGAAGTCATGAACGTTCATAAGAATGTAGGCGTGCTCGACATGTCGGCCTTCGCCAAGGCGTTGGTGACCGGTCCCGGCGCGCGCGAATGGTTGGATTCGATCTTCGCCAATGCCATTCCGAAGAAGCGCGGCCGCATCGCGCTCTGCCATATGCTGACCAAGGAAGGCGGCGTGCGCTCGGAATTCACCGTTTACGAAAGCGCGCCCGGCACCTTCTACCTCGTCTCGGCCGGAGCCTATGAAGCGCATGACCATGACTATATGCGCAAGCTGCTGCCCTCAGACGGCAGCGTGAAGTTCACTCCGATTACCCAGGCCTATGGCGTGCTGGTTCTCGCCGGACCGAAATCGCGCGACGTCTTGAAGAAGCTGACGCGCACCAGCCTGGAGAACAAGGATTTCCCCTGGCTTTCGGGCAAGGAGATCTCCGTCGGTGCGGCCAATGCCCACGCGCTGCGCGTCAACTTCGTCGGCGAGCTCGGCTGGGAGCTGCATCACCCGATCGAGATGCAGAACTACATCTTCGATAAGCTGATGGAAGCTGGCGCCGAATTCGGCATCAAGCCTTTCGGCATCCGCGCCATGCTCTCCATGTCGGTGGAAAAATCCTACCGCCTGATCCCGCGCGAAATGTCGATCGAATACAATGCCTATGAATCCGGGCTCGACCGCTTCATCAAGCCGGAGAAGGAATTCCTCGGTCGCGAAGGCCTGCTTTCCTACAAGGAAAAGGGTCTGAAGTGGAACTTCGCGACACTCGTCGTCGAAACCGGCAACGATGTCGATGCGCGTGGTTCGGAGGCGATCTACAACGAGGCCGGCGAGCTTGTCGGACGCGCCACCAACGGCACGTTCGGCTTCCGCGTCAACCGCTCGCTGGCGCTTGCCATGCTACGCCCCGATTACGCCAAGGAAGGCACCAAGCTGAAGATCAAGATCCTCGGCACGACCTACAACGCGACCGTCGTCGGCGAGAGCCCGTTCGATGCCGAAAACGCCGCGCTTCGTGCCTGATTTTTTAAGCATATTGTCAAGAAAGAGGCGGCCGCACCACCGGCCGCCTTTTTGATAGCTGCCTACGGCTTGCCGATTAATAATTATGCAAATGAATTCATGTAACCGTTTCGTTCGGGGGCACAATTTCCATTTAAAGGTTTGTCATGGCGTTTCTAGGTATTTCGGGAATGCAATATTCCGGAGAAATGTTTGCCGGCGCGCGTATTATCCTCGCTGAAGATTCAAACGTCTTCACCTCGATGATCGGAAAGCGGCTCAAGGAACTCTTCGATATCGACGTCGAGATCTGCCGTACCTTCGAAGATCTGCAGCTATCCTACGACAAGTCTTCCGATCCGATTACGCTGGCGATTTCCAACATCAACCTGCCGGGCGCCGAAAACGGCGAGGCGCTGGAATATCTGGTCGACCTGTCGATCCCGACGATCGTCTTCACCGGCACGTTCCAGGAAGGCATGCGCGACAAGCTGCTCGCGAAGGATATCGTCGACTATATCCTCAAGGACAATGTCTTTGCCGTCGACCTCCTTGCTGAATCGATCTGCCGCTTCCTGACCAACCATCGCCATCACGTACTGATCGTCGATGATAGCGCCACGGCCCGCGCGCTGCTGTCGAGCCGTCTGAAGCGCTATAATTTCCGCGTCAGCACCGCGGAGAGTGGCGCAAAGGCACTGGAGATCCTCAAGGCCAACAGAGATATCGGCCTTGTCGTCACCGACTATAACATGCCCGATATTGATGGTTTCGAGCTGACGCGCCGTATCCGTGCCTCGATCGGCTCACACGAGCTGCGCATTATCGGCGTTTCCTCCTCTTCCAACCGCTTGCTTTCGGCGCGATTCCTGAAGGCCGGCGGCAACGACTTCATGCTGCGGCCGTTCATCGACGAAGAGTTCTATTGCCGCGTCAACCAGAACCTGGATACGCTCCTGCAGATCCAGTCGATGCGCAGGGAACGGGCAGTTGCCTGACCCGGCCGCGAAGATCGGGTGGGGGGAAGCACCTCCGTGATCGGCGTACACCGAAAAAATATGACGGAACATCATATTTTTGCAATCACAGGTGTTGTTTCCGCCATTCGCCCCTTCACGGAAGGGAAGGCCTCGGTTATCGTCCGGCACACTGCAGCAGGGGGCGAGTCGACCCCCTCGGGCATGTGGGGGGGATAGACAGCTGTGACATTCCAGGCGGATTTTCAGCGGGAGAACGCAGGTCCTCGGTTCGGAGGAGTCCGCATACTTCTGGTTGAGGATTCCCGGATGTTTTCGGCCGTGCTCTGCCATCGGTTCCAAACGGAACTCAACCTCAGCGTTGTCTGCTGCTCTTCGCTGAAGGCGCTTCGTGCGGAACTCTCGCGGGAAGGTCATGGCTACGGCATCGCTGTCGTCGATCTGAACCTGCCGGATTCACCCTATGGCGAGGCGCTCGACTGCACGATCGAGCACGATATTCCGACTATCGTCTTCACCGCGACCTTCGATCTCAACACGCGGTCCCGCATCCTCGAGCGCAATGTCATCGACTATGTGCTGAAGGACAATGAATTCGCGCTCGACAATCTGGTCGCAACCGTGCGCCGGGCGATCATGAACCGCAAGACGCGGGTGCTCGTCGTCGATGACGTGCCGTCTGCCCGCCAGGTGCTGGTCGATCTCCTGAAGGCCCAGCAATATCTGGTGGTCGAAGCGAATTCCGGCCTGGAGGCGCTCGCGGCGCTGGAAGCCTTCGGCGATATCGAACTCGTCGTCACCGATCATCACATGCCCGACATGAGCGGTTATGAGCTGACGCGGCGCATCCGCCACCGGTTCGGCTCGGACAAGATGCGCGTCATTGGCGTCTCCTCCTCGAATGACCGCATGCTGTCGGCAAGTTTCCTGAAGGCCGGCGCCAGCGATTTCGTTTACCGGCCCTTCGTCGCCGAAGAGCTGCAATGCCGTATCGCCAACAATGTAGAGACGCTGACGCAGATGAAGCAACTGCGCGCTGCAGCGGCCTGCGATTACCTGACCGGCCTTTATAATCGCCGCTATTTCTACGATAACGGCCCGAAGCTGGTGAACGAGTGCCTGCGGCTGAAGATGCCGAGCGCTGTCGCCATTCTCGATATTGACCATTTCAAGCGGCTGAACGACACATATGGCCATGAGATCGGCGACAGGGTGCTGAAGGCCGTCGCAGACAGGCTGCACACGATCTTCGAAGGCAGCGACAATCTTCTCTCACGCCTTGGCGGCGAGGAATTCGCCATTCTCTTTCCGCAAATGGATTCGCTGGCCGCCACCAAGCTTTGCGACGAGATCCGCTCGGATATATCGCGACTGAGAGTGACGGCCGACGACGAGGAACTGGCGGTGACAGTGTCGATCGGCGTGGCCGAGATCGCCGGTTATGAGACGTTCGAGAACTATCTGAATGCGGCGGACCAGTTCCTCTATATGGCCAAGCACAAAGGACGAAATTTGGTCTATTCGGATGCCAAGATGACGGAGGAGGCGGCGCAGTAGAACCGCTCTGTCGTCATCCTCCGGCCTGTTCCCCGAGGATCTACACATATCAAAACAAGACCGGCGGCAGATGCTCGGGATAAGCCCGAGCATGGCGGAAGTGACGGCTCAAGCCGCAACTGCCTGCTGGCGGGCCGTCGCCATGGTCATCTTGCGATCGGCGCGCTCCTGCTGCGGTGAGCGATGGTAGAGTTCGCGATAACACTTGGAGAAGTGCGAGGCAGAGACGAAGCCGCAGGCGACGGCCACTTCCACGACCGGCATAGCGGACTGAACCAGCAGGTGGCGGGCGCGATCGAGGCGGATTTCCAGATAGTAGCGGGCAGGGGACCTGCCCATTTCCTGGCGGAAGAGGCGCTCGATCTGGCGGCGCGACAGGCCGGCACCTTCGGCGATCTCCAGGAGCGACAGCGGCTCGGAGAGATTGCCTTCCATCAGCTCGATGATCGAGAGCACCTTGGCGTTCTGGACGCCGAGGCGCGCACGCAGAGGCAGGCGCTGGCGGTCATGCGGGTTGCGCACGCGGTCGGTCAGATGCTGCTCGCAGATGCGGTTGACGAGGCTTTCACCGAAATCCTCGCCGACGAGGTTCAGCATCATGTCAAGCGAGGCCGTGCCGCCAGCGCAGGTGTAGAGATTGTTGTCGACCTCATAGAGATCGGCATAGACCTCGGCCTGCGGGAAGGCCTCGGAGAAGCCCGGCAGGTTTTCCCAGTGGATCGCACAGCGCTTGCCGTTCAGGAGACCCGCCTGAGCAAGCACGTGGGCGCCCGTACAGAGCGAACCGACGGCAACGCCGCGATTGTAGGATTCGCGGAGCCACGCATTGACGGATTTGTTGTTGAAGGTCTCGACATCGATGCCGGAACAGACGAGCACCATGCCCGGGCGGTTTTCGCCGGCGAGATGCCGGCGTTCTTCGGCGAGCGAGGAATTGGCCTCCACGCCGATGCCGCAGGAGGAATAGACCTTTTCGCCGTCGACGGAGCTCAGGCGCCATGTATAGGCCTGATAGCCGAGCATGCGGTTTGCGATACGCAACGTATCCACTGCCGCCGAAAACGGCAGCATGGTGAATTGCGGAACCATGAAGAAGACTACGGAACGTTTCTTGAGCTGCATCTTGTTCATTGGAAAATCCATGCTCGAGGGCGACGCCATATTCGTTGCTTGGAAAGCGTCGTTCCGATGTTCTAAAAGCGACATTGGCATGGATAAATGCGGCTAGGAAGAGCAAATCTGCGACATTGTTCGTGATTTGCGGCGCGCGAGGAGCGACAGATGTCGCTGCGGTGCGGAAGTTCGACGAAATTTAATGGGGAAAAAGCATGTGGCGGATATGAAAAAGGCGGTGCTGCGTGGGGCAGGCACCGCCTTAGCTTGGGAGGTATGTCGCATTCATTGCATATATTTGCATCAAGGAGCCCTGTCTTTAGTGAGCTCTGTTCTTGCCGGTCTCATCGGCGCTCGGCCAGCCGATATCCTTGCGGATGTCGAGGGGCATGGATTCGATCTGTCGCTCCGTCTGCCAGCGGCGCCATGCGCGCACGAGCTTGTCGGCATAGGAACCGAGCGAAAGATGTCTGCCATAGGATGACAGGCTCTTGCCGCCATCTCTGTAGGTCATTGAGGTCATTGCCGTTTCCTTTCCTGGCAGGACACGGGATTCCCGTATCCTTGAGATGAAATATGCGCTTGCGGCACTCATCATTCAAACGAATAGATTTTATGAGTACCATAAGCGGTTTTGAACTATCGCTGCTGCTCGTCGAGAGCGGGCAGGGCGCAGATATCGGCCGCAAGATGCGGCGGATAATGCTTCATTTCCTGCCTGATCCGTTCGCGTGCCGCCACCCGAAACATGCGTGCGCGAAACGCGAAGAAAGCCTGGAGGATGTTGAAGCCTGCTACTTGCGACATGTTCGGCCTCCTTTTTCTCAGCCTCATCGTCACAAGATAAATATAGGTCCGCAGGTTGATTCAAACAAATGAAATGAACTGGCCTTTAGATTCAGCGAAATTGAAAGTAGAGGGCGCGGGGCGCAGTCTCAAATTACCATCTGCTCGCCAAGCTCCACCACGCGGTTGTTGGGAAGCTGGAAATAATCCGAGGGATCGATGGCGAAGCTTGCCATCGCGATGAAGAGCCGGTCTTGCCAGGCGGGAAGGCCGACATTCGGGTCACTGATCAGCTTGCGCCTGCCGACATAAAAGGAGGTCGACATGATCTCGAAATCGAAGCCCGCCTTGCGGCAGAGCGGCAGGGCTTTGGTAACGTCGTGATCCTCCATGAAGCCGAAGAGGAGCTGGATCTTGATGAAGCGCTCCGAGAGCTTTTCGATCGTCACGCGTTCCGTCTCCACCACATAGGGGCGCGGCGCGGTTTTCACGGTGAGAATGACATTATGGGCGTGCAGGACGCGATTGTGCTTCAGGTTATGCAGAAGCACGCCCGGGACGCTATCGGGAAGGCTGGTCAGGAAGACTGCCGTGCCCGGGACCTCGGTAGGCGCGTGATCCGATGGCCGTTCGATCGACCTCAGGAACGGTATCAGCGGTATGTCGTTTCTCGACGACCTGTCGCGGATGAGCAGGGTTCCCTTCTTCCAGGTCCACATCATTATCATCAGCGCGCCGGCGATCAGCACGGGGACGTAGCCGCCGTCGTGGATCTTCAGGAGGTTGGCACCGAGAAAGACGCCCTCGAGCACGAAGAGCGGCAGGAGAACGGCAAGGGCGCTCATCACCGTCCAGCCCCAGACGACGCGGAGAAACTGGAAGGACAGGATCGTCGTGACGACCATTGCACCCGTGACCGAAATTCCATAGGCCGTTGCAAGGGCTTCGGAAGAACCGAAGGCGAAGATCAGGGCAAGAACGCCGAACAGGAGCGCCATATTCACCGCCGGCACATAAATCTGGCCGGTGTTGGCGGCAGAGGTGAAGCAGATCTCCAGCCGCGGAAGGAAGCCGAGATGGATCGCCTGACGGGCAAGCGAGAACGCCCCGGTGATGACCGCCTGGCTGGCGATGATCGTGGCAGCCGTGGCAAGGAGGACCACTGGAAGGATCGCCCATTCCGGAAACAGCAGGAAGAACGGATCGGACGCGGCCCGGGGGTTGGCGAGCACCAGCGCGCCCTGGCCGAGATAGTTCAACAGAAGGGAGGGGAAAATCACTACGAACCAGGCGGCCTGGATCGGCTTCCTGCCAAAATGGCCGAGGTCGGCATAGAGCGCCTCTGCGCCCGTCACGGTCAGGAAGACGGCACCGAGGACCACCAGACCGACCAGGCCGGCATGGGTGATGAAGTTGAACGCGTAGAGTGGATTGAGCGCGGCGAAAATCGCGGGATCGTCTGCGATGTGGACCAACCCGCCAATGCCCATTACCACGAACCAAAGGAGCGTTATCGGGCCGAAGAGCTTCGATACTGATGCGGTGCCGACCGACTGTATCAGGAACAGGACCAGCATGATCGCGACGGCGATTGGCAGGACATAGGGCGTGAAAACAGGGGTTACGAGCTTCAGCCCTTCGAGCGCCGACAGCACCGACAAGGCAGGTGTGATCATCGCGTCGCCGATGAACAGCGCGGCACCAATGATGCCTGCGAAGAAGAAGATGGTAGCGTGCCGGCTGGTCTTCTTCATGAGAAGGGCGAGCAGGGAAAGGGTTCCGCCTTCGCCTTCGTTGTCTGCCCTCAGAAGAAACAGCACGTATTTGAACGTTACGATGAACGTCAGCGTCCAGATCATCAGGGAGATCAGTCCGATGATTTCCTGCGGCGTCACGCCGTCATGGACGAAGGGGCGAAGCGCTTCGCGGAAGGCATAGAGCGGGCTTGTGCCGATATCTCCATAGACCACACCGATCGCCCCGAGCACGAGGGCGGCAAACTTTTGCTGGCCTGGATGGAACCGGTCTGCGTCGTGAGCGGTTGCGGACATGGACGCTTCCTGATCGTTGTGGGCACTGATTGTTGTCTGGCCTGGATTGCTGCTCGGAATGAAAGATATGGGGCACAACCTGAGAATGGCACGTCGGACGCAAGCCGGGGGCGCAAGGGCCGGGGCCGGACACATCCGGTCTCCAATCAGGTTTCCGCCCGCGCTTCATCCTTTGTCAGGGCGCTGACCAGCAGCTTGTCGACGCGCCGCCCGTCGAGATCGATCACCTCGAATTTCCAGTCGTTCTTGACGAAGGTCTCTCCAAGTTCGGGCAGATGCTTCAACTCTTCCAGAACGAGGCCGGCGACAGTCTGATATTCGACGTCCTCGTCGAGCGGAAAATTCATGAATTCGGAAAACTCGTCGATCGGCGTCCATCCGGAAACGAGGTAGGAGCCATCGTCGCGTCGCTTGATCGCCGGCTCCTCGCCGGAGGCCGCTTCGCCGAAGACGCCCATGATCGATTCCAGAATGTCGCCTGAGGTGATCACACCCTCGAAATGACCATATTCGTCGTAAACCAGAACCATATGCTGCGGCGACTTGCGGATCGCGTCGATCACCGAGGAGGCGGGAGCGAGGTCCGAGATGATCGGAACCTCCTGCACAAGCGTCATAATGTCGACCGATCGGCTGGCAGCGAGGGCGTCGTAGTAATTCTTGACGGCGAGAACGCCGAGAACCTCGTCGGAGCTGCCCTTGCGGGCTGGCAGTCGCGTCCGCGACGTCGACTGGATGGTCTTGCGGATCTCTTCAGCGGAATCCTCGATATCGACCAGCTCGACATCGCGCCGTGGCGTCATGAGCGCGCGCGCCGTTCTATCGGCAAGGCGCATGACGCCGGTGATCATGGCGGATTCGCCGCTCTCGATCACGCCGGCGCTCTGGGCTTCGGCAAGAACCGTCTTGATCTCCTCATCGGTGACGCCATCGGCGTTCTTTCCGGACTGACCGAGTAGGGCGAGAATGAGTTTGCCCGAGCCGTCGAGCAGCCAGACGAGCGGCAGTGCAGCCTTCGACAGATAGGTCATCGTCGGAGCGACCCTGGCGGCGAGCGCTTCGGGCGCGCGCAGCGCCATCTGCTTGGGCACCAGCTCGCCGATGATGAGGGAGAGATAGGTGATGATCACGACGACCGAACCGACGCCGAGCCCGTCTGCCCAGGCATTGGGAAGCCCCTGTGCCAGGAGCCAGGCGGAGAATCGCGCACCCAGCGTCGCACCGGAAAAAGCGCCGGAGAGGACGCCGACGAGGGTGATGCCGATCTGCACCGTCGACAGGAACCGGCCCGGGTCTTCGGCAAGCCGCAGGGCCAGTCGCGCTCCTCTGCTTCCCTGGTCCGCCAGGACCTTGAGGCGTGCCGGGCGGGCGGAGACGATCGCGAGCTCCGACATGGCAAGGACGCCGTTGAGAATGGTGAGAAGGACGACGATGGCTATTTCGGTATACAAACTTTGGCCTGTTTCGCTGATAATGCTGCATCGAAACTATGCGATCTCGTCTCGCTTTGCGAGGGTTCCTGTCGAAGATCATGCCCGTGAGCGAGTTAATTACGGCAAAACTTCTCCCGGCCGGAATGGCCTGAGAATTTGCACGCCGCCCCTTCCGTCCCGGTGCTTGCTAGTATCTGGGGCTCATAAACCCCCTCTTAAGAATCTGTTGACCATAATGAAGGCTTAACGCCGCCGCGTATGCGGTGCCTGTGATGTTTTCGTGTCTCGCCCAAGGACGAAGCCTGTGTCCCTTCATCAAGCCATCGCCGCCATTCCGGCGACCGCGTCAGCCTGGTTTCTGTCTTTCGTCGCCCATCGCATGGCACTTGCCGTGGCGTTTGTTTTCGCCATCATTGCCGGATCGAGCGAGGCAACGGCGGAGGATCGGGCGCTGAAGCTCTTCTTCACGCATACGGGGGAGCGGGCGACGATCGTTTTCAAGCGCAACGGCAGGTACGATCAGCGCGGGCTCGCCCAGATCAATCGCTTCCTGCGCGACTGGCGGCGTAACGAGCCCGCCAAAATGGACCCGCGCCTGCTCGATCTCGTGTGGGAAGTCTATCGCAAGAGCGGGGCGAAGGAGACGATCCACGTTGTCTCAGCCTATCGTTCGCCGGCGACCAACAATATGCTGCGCACCCGCTCGCGCAATACCGGTGTTGCCAAACATAGCCAGCACATGCTCGGCAAGGCGATGGATTTCTATATTCCGGGCGTCAAGCTCGCGACGCTGCGCGCGATTGCCATGCAAATGCAGGTGGGCGGCGTCGGCTATTACCCGACATCGGGCTCACCCTTCGTGCATCTCGATGTCGGCAATGTGCGCGCCTGGCCGCGCATGTCGCGCCAGGAACTGGCGCGACTGTTCCCGGATGGACGTACCATCCATCTGCCGGCGGATGGACGTCCGCTGCCGGGTTATCAGCAGGCGCTTGCCGAACGCAAGAAGGGCATTCGCTCCGCGCCGATCCTGATTGCCGCCAACGAGGAAGAGGACGACGACGCGCCCGCCGCGGTCAAGAAGCCGGACCCTGTCGTCACCGGAAGCCTGGTCACGGCCATGTTGCCGACGCCGCAGAAACGGGCCGATCTCGGACTGACGCGGCAATTGGCCAAACCGGAGGACCAGGAGGCGGCCGATCGCGGCTTTGCCGATCTCGCCTCGCTTACCGTTCCGCTTCCCGCGCTGCGGCCCGTTGACAGCGAGGCCATCGAGAGCGAGACGCCAATACCAGCCCTTGCGCCGGTTCCTGCAATTGCACCGGCGTCGGCATCCGTCCAGCGGGCTCAGGCCGACTTCACGCGCTTCGTCATCGGCCGCAAGCCCGCCAATGCTGCGCTCGTTGCCGACAGGCTCATCCATCCGGCGCCGACGGCGGAGCAGATCGCGGTGCTGCCGGTCTCCGCGTCGCGGCATGTCTCGGGCGGCGTCGGCGAGATGTCTGCACGGGCGCTGATCGCATGGGCCGTACGATCTCCGGAGGCCACGGTCGAGCTGACGGCGCCGGCCATGATCGGCACGACCTATCCTGATAGCCGCGGCGAGGGCAGGGCGGTTGCGGCCGGCGCTGCCGGAAAGAGCTTTAAGACCAGCCGTTTCGGCACCGAGGGATGATTCAGCAAGAGAGATGAGATCAGGCGACATCGCAATGATCGCCCCTCCAAAAACAGGGGTTCGGTTGACTTTCAATCAAATAGAATGATAATGCTTTGTCATTCAGAAAAATTGAAAGATGTGACGATGACCATCCCGTTTCGCCGTCCCATTCCGTTGCTCGACAATGACGTGCTGCGCACCTTCGTCGCCATCGCAGAAACCGGAAATTTTTCGACCGCAGCCGAAACCGTCTTTCGCACGCCGTCCGCGGTTTCCATGCAGATCAAGAAACTGGAAGAACAGCTCGGCGTGACGCTGTTTCGCCGCGATGCGCGCTCTGTGACGCTGACGCAGCATGGCGAAATGCTGCTGTCCTATGCGCGTAACATCCTGGCGCTCTCCAACGAGGCGGTATCGCGCTTTATCATGCCCGAGCTCAGTGGCGTTGTGCGGCTCGGCGCGCCCGAGGATATTGGCGAACGACTGCTGCCGCAGATCCTGAAGAGTTTCGCAGAGACCTATCCGGGCATCATGGTCGACGTGACGATCGACATGAGCATCGGCCTGAAAAAGCGGATGGAGGAGCAGCGCCTCGATCTCGCACTCATCAACTGCGCGACGCGGCCGTTCCCGACCAATGGCGAGGTCGTCTATCGTGAGCGGCTCGTCTGGGCAGGCGCCAAGTGCGGTTCGGCCCATCGCCGCGATCCGCTGCCGATCTCGATCTGGGAAGACGGCTGCATCTGGCGGCAGGAAGCGATCACCCAGCTCGAGCGCAATAAGCGGCCCTATCGTGTGGCCTATCTCAGCGCCCACACGATGGCGCAGCGCGCCGCCGTGGTCTCCGATCTCGCCATCGCGCCTCTGCCGCTCTCTTATGTCAGCGATGACATGGCGATCCTCGGCATCCAGGAAGGGCTTCCGGAACTGGGCTCGTTCGATATCCAGCTGCTGACGGCATCGCAGATGACGGGGCCGATCGAGACGGTCGCCGACAGCATCCGCGCATCCTTCGCAGAGAGGTCTAAAGCAGCGGCTGCCTGATTTCGCTTAGCCGGTGAACTTTTCGCTCACGAATGCGTTATCCCGCCCGGGCGGCTTCAGCCGTTCGGGCTTGATTTCAAAAAAGGATTTCGCACATGACGACCACGGGTAAAATAGCATCCGCCTTGATGATCCTTCTTGCGCTTTCTTCTTGCGCCAACACGATCCGTGGCGTGGGCAGGGATACGGCAAATGCCGTCAATGCCACACAGGATGCTGGCCGCAGTGTCGATCGGGCCGCGAAGAGGTAATCGATTTCAGATCTTCGAAGCAGGATAGGCTTTTTCCAGCCCGCCGGATCGGGTCAGCCCGGTCCGGAATGCGGCATAGGCCGGGTGCTGGCTGGAACGCGCCGCTTCCATTAGCCTGATCTGCAGCCGGGCAGGTGCAGCTTCCCCGAGCCACTTACCGAGGGTTTCGAGCTTCAGCGAATTGAGGAAGCGAGAGGTAGAGGCAAGGTCCAGATGACGGTGCAGGCCCTCCAGCAGGTTATCGTCCTGAACAGGATTTTCCATCAGCAGCGACAGATAGGATGTGTCGGCTTCGGAAAGCGCCGCAAGTTTTTCCGCGACGGTATCGCGATCGGGGAAGGGTACCGTGCCAGTCATAACGAATCGTCCAATTCTTGTTGCCGGGACGGTTTATAGACTGGCCTTGACCTTCTCGGCTACATCGGCCGGAACCCAGCGGCTCCAGAGTTCCTCGTAATTCTGCAGGAAATAAAGGGCGGCATTTTCGTTGTTCTCTCCGTTTTCGTCCTGCCAGGCCAGCACCTGGCTAATGGTTTCGTTATCCCAGCTGCGCGCCTTCAGGTAGTTCATGACGGGGCCGGCGCGGTCGGCAAAGGACCGGGTCATCAGCGTGAAGGCCTGCGACACCGGATAGGCGTTCACCTTGGGATTGGCGCAACCGCGAACAGAGGTGCAGGCGTCCCATTCGGCCTGGTCATGCGGCACGCCGAAACCGAGTTTCTTCAAGTCATACTTGCCGATGACTGCTGTTGGCGACCAGTAATAGCCGAGCCAGCCAACCTTGTTGTCGAAGGCGCGGGCAATTGAATCGTTAAAATCGTCGGGGGTGCGGCTGTCGACCAGCGCAAACCCCAGCTTGCCGGCATTGAGTGCCTTGAAGAGGTTGCGGGTCGAGATCTCGCAGGCCCAGGATCCCGGACAATTATGGACGACGGCGTGTGAGGGATCGTCGATATCGGGAAAAAGTTCCGGATGCTTCAGTGCATCTTGTACCGAGCCGATATCGGGATTGGCATCGGCGATGAATTTGGGAATGTACCAGCCTTCGATCGCCCCGTCGGCAAGGATTTCGGCGCCCTCTACCAGCCGGCCCTCCTTGATGGCGGTATCGAGCTGCGGCTGGACGGCCTTTGTCCAGAATTCCGAGGCGATATCGGGGGTGCCCGTGCCATTCATGGAGGCGAAAGTCGGCAGCGTGTCACCGTCGACGATCGAGACCGAGCAGCCGTAGCCTTTCTCGAGGATGAACTTGTCGAAGCTCGCGGCAATGCCCGCGGAGCCCCATCTCATTTCGGCAATCGAGACCTTGCCGCATTCGGCAGCCTGCGCCTCACCAGTTCCCGCATAAAGACAGACGGCAAGGATGAGCGACGTGAAAAATGTCTTCATTATAAGTCCCCGAAATTTTATAGGATCGAACGTGCATGCACCGGGGGCAATTAGCCGACAAATCTCTCCGCCGCTTCAGGTGCCCATCGCCCGGCCGGAACATGCTCGGCGGGCCTTCCTGTCTGCGGCGCCGTTCGTCTGGTTTTCCGGCGGCTCGTCGCTGGCCATTTCTATCGATGGTTGATTATGAGCAAGCCTAAGGATTTACGATAAGAAATCAACTCCCTTTTCTGTCTTCCCTCAGTCACTAAATTATTGAATCCGAAGAATTTATGCCGGCATCCATGGCGGTGCGACCCTATACGCGACGGAGGCAGATGCGCCCCTCGGGATGAGCTGAAAGCGGTTTCAAATGAGAGAAATTAGAAAAAGTGCAAAAAAGGTCGAAATTCGCGTTAAGGCGGGCGTTCAATAACCATCCAGTAAGAATGTGCCGTTATCACTTGTGACGCGGCGGGGGACAACCGCTGCTTCTCCGGATCAGGTAGAGCGTCCCGGAGAAAGCGAGCTTCATCGCGTAATGGTGAGGGCGTCAGCGTTTTATGGCAAACCGCGTTGGGCTTATGGCCTGATCGCGGTTTTCGCATTTCTGGCTCTCTGTTGACCGGTCCGCAACGCTCATTGTAGGCCTGCGGGAAACGCTTCACGGATAGACCTCAATGACCAGAGCCATCATGCTGCAGGGAACCGGCTCGGATGTCGGCAAGACGGTGTTGGTGGCGGGCCTTTGCCGGCTGGCTGCCAATCGCGGGCTGAAAGTGCGCCCCTTCAAGCCGCAGAACATGTCGAACAACGCGGCAGTTTCCGACGACGGCGGCGAGATCGGCCGGGCGCAGTGGCTGCAGTCGCTGGCCGCGCGGACACCTTCCTCGGTGCATATGAACCCGGTGCTGCTGAAACCGCAGTCGGAGAATGGCAGCCAGATCATCGTGCAGGGCAGAGTCTTCGGGCAGGCGAAGGGGCGCGATTATCAGCGGCTGAAGCCGCAGCTCCTCTCTTCCGTGCTGGAGAGTTTCGCCAGGGTGTCGGAAGATGCCGACCTCGTCATCGTCGAAGGGGCGGGATCGCCGGCCGAGATCAATCTCCGGGCCGGCGATATCGCCAATATGGGCTTTGCGACGCGCGTGAACGTGCCGGTCGTACTCGTGGGGGATATCGACCGCGGCGGGGTGATCGCTTCGCTCGTCGGCACCCATGCGATCCTGACGGAAGAGGACCGGCGGATGATATCAGGCTATATCATCAACAAGTTCCGCGGCGATGTGAGCCTGTTCGACGACGGGATCGCGTCGATCAGGGCGTTTACCGGCTGGCCCTGCTTCGGCGTCGTGCCCTGGCTGAAGGCGGCTGGGCGGCTGCCGGCTGAGGATTCCGTTGTGTTGGAGCGGCTTGCAAAAGGACCAGCTGGCGCGCTGAAGATCGCCGTGCCTGTTCTGCCCCGCATTGCCAACTTCGACGATCTCGATCCGTTGCGCACCGAGCCTGATATCGAACTCGTCTTCGTGCGATCAGGCGAGCGGCTGCCAGGCGATGCCGGGCTCATCATCCTGCCAGGCTCGAAATCGACGATATCGGATCTCAGTGATCTCAGGGCGCAGGGATGGGATCGTGACCTTGCCGCGCATGTCAGGCGCGGCGGCCGGGTGATCGGCATTTGCGGCGGCTACCAGATGCTCGGCCAAAGGGTGCGCGATCCGCTAGGCATCGAAGGGGCGGTAACTGATATCGAAGGGCTTGGCCTGCTCGATGTCGATACAGAGATGGCGCCGGAAAAGACCGTGCGTAACAGCAGCGCACGCTCTTGCCAGTATGAGGTGCCGCTCTCGGGTTATCAGATCCACCTCGGCATCACACGAGGCACGGATTGCGAGCGCCCGGCGGTTATTGTCGATGGCCTGCCTGATGGGGCGGTTTCGGCGGACGGGCGTATCATGGGCACCTATCTGCACGGGCTGTTCGGTTCGGATGCCTATCGGGCCAGGCTTCTGGAAAGCTTCGGGCTTTCGGGGGAGCGGGCGAATTATCGCCAAAGCGTCGATCAGGCACTGGACGAGGTTGCTGGCGAGCTGGAACACGCCCTCGATGAGCGTTTTCTTGCCGGCCTCCTCGGCGACTAGATTTCCCCCGAAACTTCGCGGCGGCGGCGGTCGAGCTCTTCGCTGTAGCGACGCAGCGTGTGGCTTTCGCTGAGCTGGCCGATCACCTTGCGCTCGATCAGATTGTTGACGACTGCGAGCGCTTCGCTTTCGGTCTTGTCGAAAATCGCGGCCGCTTGCTTGGCATTCATCTGCGGCTGCAGGAAGTCGTTTTTGTAGCGGATGAAATCAGCAAGGTTCTGGGCTTCGTCCTGCGAACTGGTGGGATTGGCGTAGATTTCCGGGACGAGCACGAGACCCGCATATTTGTCGCTGTCGTCAACGAGGATGACGCGCTGCGTCGACCCGATCGGGTAGGCCGCCTTGAAGTCGTCGAGCGTCATGCTTTTTTTGGCCGTCTTCACATCGGCGCGCATCAGCTTGTCGACGGTCAGGTTTCTGATCCAGCCGACATCATGGGCGCTGCGAATGCTCTCACCCCGCAGGTGGAAGCGCCATGTGGCGAAGGAGTAGCCGAATGTGGTGCGCACCACGAGCGATGACGTGATCACAGCCGCGAGCACCAAGGCGGTGATCGGAAAGTCGCCGGTGATCTCCAGCGCCAGGAAGGTCATGGTCAGCGGTCCCCCGATGACGGCAACGGCGAGCGAGCTCATGCCGACGACAGCGTAGATGACCGGCGTCAGCGTCGCATCGGCGAAATAGGGGGCCGAATAAGCAAAGAGCTTGCCGAGCAGGGCGCCCATGAAGAGCGAGGCGAAGAAGAGGCCGCCTCTGAAGCCGGAGCCGATCGAGACGGCGGACGCGATCGATTTCAAAAGGAACAGGCCGACGAGCGCGGGGATCGTCACTTCATTAGCGAGGTTCAGATGCAGCGCGCCATGGCCGGCGGCCAGAACCTGCGGTGAAATCAGCGCCAGCAGGCCGACGACGATGCCACCAAGCGCCGGGCGGAAGGGCAGCGGGACGGAGCTCTTGCGCGCCAGTTCCTCGACGAAGGCGACGCCCTGCATGAGGAGGATACCAATGCCGGCGCAGAAGGCGCCAAGGGCGATCGCCGGCACGTAATCGGCCGGCTGGACAGCGCCGAAACTGCCGACATCGATGACGAAATCGCTGCCGGCCAGCAGGCGGGCAACCAGCGTGGCGACGAGGGCTGCGACGACGACCGGCGTCAGCGAGACGATGGCATAGGTGCCGATGATGAGTTCGAACGCGTAGAAGGCGCCGGTCAGGGGCGCATTGAAGGCGGCGGCGATGGCGCCGGCCGCACCGCAGCCGACGAGAATGCGAAGATCCGCTCGGCGAAGCTGCAGCTTCAGTCCGAATTTCGAGGCGATGCCGGCGGCAAGCTGCGTATAGCCGGCTTCGAGACCGACGGAGGCGCCGAAGCCGTTGGAGACGACGTTCTGGACGGCCACGAGGATGCTGTCGGTCAGCGACAAGCGGCCGCCATGCAGCGCATTGGCCTCGATCGGGTCGACCATCGGCTTCTTGCGCCACTTGGCGAGAATGAAGATCAAGAGGCCAAGCAGGATGCCGCCTGCGAAAGGCGCCGTCATCAGCAGAAACTGATTGTCGATCTGCGAAGCGCTGAGCCGGGTCTCGGTCGCGATCCCGAAGATCAGCTTGTGCATCTCCTCGGAGATAAAACTCATGGCGCTGACCGCCAGTCCTGCAGCGATGCCAACCAGCGCGCCAGCAAAGACCAAGCCCATTTCGCTTTGTCTTACGAGGGCACGCAGACGCCCCAAATCGAAAATGGTGGTGAGGGGCCGGAAGCGGCGGATATCCATTCGGGAGAGCATCATAGGAGAACTAGGCGGCAGGAGGAACGGTCAAGGTGACGGGCGGCATCCGCATGCTTGCCAATTGCGGCAAAATACCGGCCGAGCAGTAAAGTTTTTATGACGTAAGTTTTTGAATAAACACGATAATCTTGGTAGTGTAAGTCGAGATGAACGGCTTTGGCTCGTTGCACGGCAATTGACATGGGGGTTGCACGCGCCTAACCATGAAACCACATAATGGATGGTTCCGGATCGGCCTTACGCCTTCCGGATGAAAAGGGAATGTGACGGGGCGGACCCAAGCCGGGCGCCTTCATCACAGCCGACCCCGCGACTGTAGAGCAGTCAGGGTCTTCCGGCCGGCATTTGGGCCGTTAAGCTGACAGCCTGCGTGGTGCAGGCGGGCAGAGCGGGCAAGTGCCGGAAAAGCCACTGGAAATGCATCGTGATCAGCCGAGGCAGGACGCCTCTATTTCTACGAATCGTCCGCCTTTTCACGAGACGCAGCCGGGAAGGCGAGGCAGATCCGCTGGCACGATCAGGGGCGACCGCATCAGGTCGCCCCGGTCGCGGCCGATAACTGCGAGCCAGGAGACCTGCCATCTGTGCCGGGCATCAAGCCCAAATTGGGCATTTGCCCGCTGCCAGCACGGAGGTTGTCTTGGCTGAAGGATATGGTTCGGCACTGCGTCGTGTGGTGCGCATGGGTTTCCCCTTCTCCCCCGCGGGTAGAAGGTGGCCCGAAGGGCCGGATGAGGGGACCTCGGGACGTGTTGTTTTCTCCCCCCTCGTTCCTGTGCTTGCAGGAATACAGCCACCGCGCGTCTGCGCCGTGAATGAATCAGCGCTATCGCAGAATGAGTCTCTCCCGCCCAAGGACTTGGGCAGGCTGGATTCCTGTGACAAGCACAGGAATGAGGGGTGTGGGGAAGGCCGTGCCCATCCTCAACGGTCGGTGTCGTTATGACCGTCACCTTCATCCTCGGCGGCGCACGCTCCGGCAAATCCCGTTTCGCCGAAAACCTCATCACCACAGGTGGCCTCGAGCGCCATTACATTGCCACCGGTCGCGCCTGGGACGAAGAGATGCAGGCACGCATCATCAAGCACAAGGCCGATCGCGGCCCGTCCTGGACTACGCATGAAGAGCCGCTCGATCTCGCCGAGCGCCTTGCGGCCATCGATGCAGAGGGCAGGGCAATCCTCGTCGATTGCCTGACTTTATGGCTTACCAATCTGATGATGGACGGGCGCGATATCGCCGCCCAGTCTGCCGCGCTTGCCGCATTTCTTCCCACGGCAAGGGCACAGCTCGTCATCGTTTCCAATGAAGTCGGGCTCGGCATCGTGCCTGACAATCGCATGGCGCGGGAGTTTCGCGACCATGCCGGCCGATTGCACCAGATGATCGCGGCTTCGGCCACAGATGTTTATTTTATCGCAGCGGGTCTGCCGCTGAAAATGAAGGGTTAGTTCCATGCAGCAGAAGATTCCCGCAACCGTCATCACCGGCTTTCTCGGCGCCGGCAAGACGACCATGATCCGCAACCTGCTCACCAATGCCGGCGGCAAGAAGATCGCGCTCATCATCAATGAGTTCGGCGATCTCGGCGTCGATGGCGACGTGCTGAAGGGCTGCGGCGCGGAGAACTGCACCGAGGACGACATTATCGAGCTCACCAATGGCTGCATCTGCTGCACGGTCGCCGA
The DNA here is from genome assembly GCF_014194105.1 of Rhizobium sp. BK529. NCBI lineage: Bacteria > Pseudomonadati > Pseudomonadota > Alphaproteobacteria > Hyphomicrobiales > Rhizobiaceae > Rhizobium > Rhizobium sp. BK529. The sequence continues at coordinate 741,891 of NZ_JACIAU010000001.1, forward strand.
CGATTTCATTCCGACCATGACCAAGCTTCTGGAGCGCGACCAACGCCCCGACCATATCGTCATCGAAACGTCGGGCCTCGCTTTGCCGCAGCCGCTGGTCGCCGCCTTCAACTGGCCGGATATCAGAAGCGAAGTCACCGTCGACGGCGTCATCACGGTGGTCGATAGCGCGGCTGTTGCCGCCGGCCGTTTTGCCGACGATCACGATGCCGTCGATGCGCGCCGTGTCGAGGATGAATCGCTCGATCACGAAAGCCCGATCGAGGAGCTCTTCGAGGATCAGCTGACCTGTGCCGATCTGATCGTGCTCAACAAGACCGATCTCATCGACGCCGACGGCCTCGGCCGCGTGAAGAGCGAAGTCGCCTCGCGCATTGCCCGCAAGCCCGTGATGATCGAAGCCAGGAACGGCGAGGTGCCGGCAAGCGTGCTGCTCGGCCTCGGTATCGGCACGGAAGAGGATATCGTCAACCGCAAATCCCATCACGAGCTGGAGCATGAGGATGGCGAGCCGCACGACCACGATGAATTCGACAGTTTCGTCATCGAGCTTGGCGCTGTCTCGGATACCGCCGGTTTCGTCGAGAAGCTGAAGGGTATCATTGCCGAACACGACGTGCTGCGCTTGAAAGGCTTCATCGACGTTTCGGGCAAGCCCATGCGCCTGCAGCTGCAGGCCGTGGGTGCCCGCATCGACCAGTATTTCGACCGCGCCTGGGCCCCGGGCGAAGCGCGCAACACGCGCCTCGTCGTCATCGGTCTGCACGAGATGGATCAGGACGCGATGCGCAAGGCGATCGAGGCGCTCATCTGAGGACATCGAATGCATCTGCTTCTCGCCCAGCAGGGAACGATCAGCGACGGGGAAGAGGCGATCGACCTCGGCCAGTCGCCGGGCGACATCCTGTTCCTGTCGGCTGCCGACACCGAACTCGCGTCGATTGCCGCGGCTCATGCCGGCGGAGCGACGGGGCTTACGCTCCGGCTTGCGAGCCTGATGAGCCTGAAGCATCCAATGTCGGTCGACACCTATGCGGAGCGGACCGCGCGGCATGCGAAGCTGATCATCGTGCGGGCGCTCGGCGGGGCGAGCTATTTTCACTATGCGCTGGAGGCACTGCATGCGGTTGCGGCACGCAATGGGGCGCTGATTGCGGTGCTGCCGGGCGATGCCAAGCCGGATGCGGGCTTGACACCGTTTTCCAATGTGGCGCTCGACGATCTCAACGCGCTCTGGAGATACCTGATCGAGGGCGGGGACGCCAATGCGCGGGGCTTTCTGGCCTATGCGGCAGCGATGCTCTCGGGAGCGGAGAAGCCCGCACCGGCCGCGCCGCTGATGAAAGCCGGAATATGGTGGCCGGGGCGGGGGCTTGTCGGAGTTGAGGAGTGGCGGCGGCTTGTTTCGGGCGTTTATTCCGTAGCCAGTGAAAGCGTGGCACCCCCCTCTGTCCTGCCGGACATCTCCCCCACAAGGGGGGAGATCGGCAAGCGGCAGGACCATCGCCCTACGTCGGTTGTTTGGGGAGAAGCCCTCCACGATTCGATCTCCCCCCTTGTGGGGGAGATGTCCGGCAGGGCAGAGGGGGGTATGGTAGCGGAGGAGGGGTTTGAACCCCCAGTCGTCGCCATCGCTTTCTATCGTGCCCTTGTCCAAAGCGGCGAAACCCGCCCTGTCGAAGCCCTAATCGAAGCCTTGCAGGCGCAAGGCCTGCGCCCGCTGCCGGTCTTCGCCTACAGCCTCAAGGACCCGGTCTCCAAAGGCATCCTCGAATCCATCTTCGCCGAACTCAAGCCAGATATCGTCATCAACACGACAGGCTTTGCCGTTTCCGCACCCGGCGCCGATCGCGAACCGACCGTGCTGGAGGCGAATGACGCCATCGTGCTGCAGGCGATCTTTTCCGCTTCGTCGCGAGATGCGTGGGCTGCCTCGTCCCAAGGGCTCTCGGCCCGCGATCTCGGCATGAATGTCGCGCTGCCGGAGGTGGATGGCCGCGTGCTATCGCGCGCCGTCTCTTTCAAGGCGGCGGCGCGTTACGATGCTGCGGTTGAAACCAATATTGTTTCCAGCGAACCGGATGCCGGGCGCATGACATACGTGGCCGCACTTGCCGCCAACTGGGCACGGCTGCGGCGGAAAGTGACAGCGGAGCGCCGCATCGCGCTCGTCATAGCAAATTACCCGAATCGTGACGGACGGCTCGGCAATGGCGTCGGGCTCGATACGCCCGCCGGGACGATCGAGGTGATGCGGGCGATGGAGAAGGCCGGTTATTCGGTCGCCGATATTCCCGCCGATGGCGATCACCTGATGCGGCATCTGATGGCGGGGCCGACCAATTCCGGTTTCGAAGGCAAGGTGGTGCGCGAGACGCTTTCCTTGAGTCGATACAAGCGCTTCTTCGCCTCTCTTCCCGTTAAGATTCAGGATGAGGTGACGGCCCGCTGGGGCGATCCCGAGGCCGATCCTTATGTGCGCGAGGGCAGTTTCGCGCTGTCCTTTGCCCGGTTCGGCGGCTTGCTCGTCGGTATCCAGCCGGCGCGGGGCTATAATATCGATCCCAAGGAAAGCTATCACTCGCCCGATCTCGTGCCGCCGCACGGCTATTTCGCCTTCTACGCTTTTCTCCGCCGGGAGTTCAGTGCCGATGCCGTCATTCACATGGGCAAGCATGGCAATCTGGAATGGCTGCCGGGCAAGGCGCTGGCACTGTCGGAAGCCTGCTATCCGGAGGCCATTCTAGGGCCGTTGCCGCATCTTTATCCCTTCATTGTCAACGATCCGGGCGAGGGCACGCAGGCCAAGCGCCGTACCGCTGCCGTCATCATCGATCATTTGACGCCGCCGCTGACGCGGGCCGAAAGCTATGGGCCGCTCAAGGATCTGGAGGCGCTGGTCGATGAATATTACGAGGCTTCCGGCGGCGATCCCAGGCGCATCCGATTGCTGTCCCGGCAGATCCTGGAGCTTGTTACCGATATCGGGCTGGATCGGGATGCGGGGATTGCCCAGGGCGAGGCCGAAGGCGAGGCGCTGAAGAAGCTTGATGCCTATCTTTGCGATCTCAAGGAAATGCAGATCCGTGATGGGCTGCATGTATTCGGAGTGTCGCCAGAGGGGCGGTTGTTGACGGATCTCACCGTGGCGCTGGCCCGCGTGCCGCGCGGGCTTGGCGAGGGTGGGGATGCGAGTTTGCAGCGGGCGATTGCGGGGGATGTGTTGAAAAAACCCTCCCCAACCCCTCCCCACAAGGGGGAGGGACTTACCGTTGAGCTTACGGCCGTCGCCGAGATCAAAGCCGACGGCGCAACGGTGCGCCCAGCAAGCCCCTCCCACCTGTGGGGAGGGGTTGGGGAGGGGTCTTCTTTTGACCCTCTCAATTGCGACATGGCTGCCCCCTGGATTGGCCCACGCCCGGCTATCCTCGCAGATATCATTGATGCCCCCTGGCGCACGAACGGCGACACGGTAGAGCGCATCGAGCTGCTCGCAGCAAAACTGGTTTCCGGTGAACTCGCCTGCCCAACCCTCTGGTCCCGAACCAGATGCGTGCTCGATGAAATCGAAGGCCGCCTCAAGCCCTCCATCCTTGCCTGCGGCCCGGCCGAAATCGCCAGCCTGCTGCGTGGCCTCGATGGCCGTTTTGTGCCGCCCGGTCCATCGGGGGCGCCGACGCGCGGGCGGCCCGATGTCTTGCCGACGGGGCGAAATTTCTACTCCGTGGACAGCCGCGCGGTGCCGACGCCGGCGGCCTACGAGCTCGGCCGGAAATCCGCGGAACTGCTGATCCGCCGTTACGCACAGGATCACGGCGAATGGCCCGTCTCATTCGGGCTGACGGCCTGGGGAACCTCCAACATGCGCACTGGCGGCGACGACATCGCCCAGGCGCTGGCGCTGATCGGCGTCAAACCTGTGTGGGACATGGCTTCGCGGCGCGTCACGGGCTACGAGATCATCCCACCGGCTATGCTGCGGCGGCCGCGAGTGGACGTGACATTGCGTATTTCCGGCTTTTTCCGTGACGCTTTTCCCGAGCAGATCGCCCTATTCGACAAGGCGATCCGCGCTGTTGGCGCCTTGGATGAGGATGCGGCCGACAATCCGATAGCCGGGCGCATGCGTGGCGAGGCGGCGCGGCTTGCCGAGGCCGGGCTCGATGAGAAGGCGGCGGCGAAGCGGGCGGGTTATCGTATCTTCGGTTCCAAGCCCGGTGCCTATGGTGCGGGTCTGCAGGCGCTGATCGACGAGAAGGGATGGGAGCGGCGGGCTGATCTTGCCGAAGCCTATCTCGTCTGGGGCAGTTATGCCTATGGTGCGGGCGAGGAAGGGCGGGCCGAGCGCGGCGTCTTCGAGGAGCGGCTGCGTTCCATCCAGGCCGTCGTACAGAACCAGGACAATCGCGAACACGACCTGCTCGATAGCGACGACTACTACCAGTTCGAAGGCGGCATGGCGGCGGCGGCCGAAGAACTCGGCGGTGAGCGGCTGGCGATCTACCACAATGATCATTCACGGCCGGAAAAGCCGGTCATTCGTTCGCTCGAAGAAGAAATCGGGCGGGTGGTGCGCGGGCGCGTCGTCAATCCGAAATGGATCGAGGGCGTCATGCGCCACGGTTACAAGGGTGCCTTCGAGATTGCGGCGACCGTCGATTATCTCTTTGCCTTTGCGGCGACGACCGGTGCCGTCGGCAATCATCATTTCGAAGCGGTCTATCAGGCCTTCCTCGCCGATCCCAAGGTGCGCGATTTCATGGCCGAGAAGAACCCGGCCGCGCTTTCCGAAATGAAGGAGCGGCTGATGGAGGCGATCGAGCGCAAGCTCTGGACGCCGCGCAGCAACTCGGCGCAATTCGATCTTACTGACATCAACGAACCAAGAAAAGAGCAGGCAGCCTATCATGAGCGAAGAGCCCGTCGTACCAGCCGAAAAGGATGATGCCCGTCACGCCGAGAAGATGGCGAAGAAGAAGGCCGCCCGCGACAAGATCATGGCGACCAAGACGGACGAGAAGGGGCTCGTCATCGTCCATACCGGCAAGGGCAAGGGCAAGTCGTCTGCCGCTTTCGGCATGATCTTCCGGCATATCGCCCACGGCAAGCCTTCTGCCGTCGTGCAATTCATCAAGGGCGCCATGTGGACCGGCGAGCGCGATCTGATCGAGAAGCATTTCTCCGACGTCTGCCAGTTCCATACGATGGGCGAGGGTTTCACCTGGGAGACGCAGGACCGGGCGCGGGATGTGGCGGCTGCCCGCACTGCCTGGGAAAAGGCCAAGGAGCTGATCCGCGACGAGCGCAATTCCATGGTGCTGCTCGACGAGATCAATATCGCGCTGCGCTATGACTATCTCGACATCAATGAGGTGGTGGAATTCCTGAAGAGCGAGAAGCCCTACATGACGCATGTCGTGCTGACGGGTCGCAATGCCAAGGAAGAGCTGATCGAGATCGCCGATCTGGTGACCGAGATGGAACTGATCAAACATCCCTTCCGCTCCGGTATCAAGGGGCAGCCGGGCGTGGAGTTCTAAAGCAATTCCAGCAAAAGTGCGTGGCTGTTTGCGTCCGGACTTGTGTGAAAGAAGAGCAGTTTCAGCATCCGGAATTGCGGAGAAACAAAGCCCTTAGTTCAGTGCAAGGCTGCGCAGGATCGCGGCGGTTTCCTCGTCGGCCGGGAAGAAGGATTCGATCGCCAGTTCCGACAGCGTGATATCGACGGGCGTGCCGAAGACCGTGGTCGTCGAGATCAGGGAAAGCAGGCCGGCCCTGGTCGAAAGCTTCAGGGGAACGGCGATGCCGGCGTGGTCGGCATGGGTCTCCCCAGTATCTTCGGGCGCGGCGTAGGAGAGCAGTTCCTTCAGCAGCTTTTCCAGTACGGGGTCGCCCGAGGCTGAAATCTGTTGGCGCAGCCGGTCGATGAGGTGGGTGCGCCACTCCGCGAGATTGACGGTGTGGGGCGCCAGGCCCCGTGGGTGCAGCCCGAGGCGCAGCACATTGACTGGCGGTTCCAACAGCGCTGGATCGGCAACGCCTGTGATGAGAGGTGCCAGCGCTGCATTGGCGGCAATCAGCGTCCAGTGGCGATCGACGGCAAGCGCCGGGAAGGGCTCGTGGCCTTTCAGCACCATATCGATGGCGCGGCGCGCCGGCTCAAGGGCGGGATCGTCGAGCTTGCGTTCGGCAAAGACGGGGGCGAAACCCGCCGCCAGCAATAGCGGGTTCCGGTCACGCAGGGGGACGCCGAGGCGTTCGGCCAGATGCAGAAGCATCTCGCGGCTCGGGGTCGAGCGCCCGCTCTCGATGAAGCTCAGGTGCCGTTGCGAGATATCGGCTTCCAGCGCGAGGTCCAGCTGGCTCATGCGGCGGCGCTGGCGCCATTCGCGCAGGCAATCTCCAAGAGAGCGGGCGGTCGGCGTCATCACGCGGCTTCCGGCAGCTGATCGATGAAGCCGCGGACGGATTTCAGCCTGCCGCCTTCGAGTTCGGCAAAATCCGTGCCCTTGATCAGTGCTTCGCCATTCTCAGGGCCGAGGCCCCAGGAGAAGCGCAGGACATCACCGTAGCCATCCGCCGTGCCGATCAGTTCGAAGCGAAAGCCGGGGAAGCGGTTCTGCACGGCCTCGACCAGCGAGTTGATCTGCTCATGGCCTTCGCCGCGCATCAGCGGATCGATATAGGTAGCGTCCTCCGTCCAGCTCTCGGCGATGAGAGCGCGGCGGCGGGCGGTATCCGTCTCGTTCCAGATGGCGAGATAGAGCTTGGCGTTGGTATTTGCGTCGTTCATCGGGTCATCTCCTTTTGATCGCCGGTCAATTCCAGGCAGGGCGATCATGGGCGAATGCGGTGCAGCCTATCAATTACGCCGGAGGTAATGGAAGCCTGATCCGTTCGAGATCAAGTTCAGGTCGCGCCTTGGTGATTTGACAGGCGGAGAGGGAGCCCGGAGATTTGCGGCGACCCTTTTGCTTCGGAGGAGACATGCCATGAAAACCCGTAGGTACAAAGCCTTTGCCGCCCTGGCTGTCGCCATCCTCGGCGCATCTGCGGCGCAGGCAACCGTTATCGACGAATGGAATACGATCAAGGCCCCTGCTGCACCAGTGCTGAAGCCGGTTAGGGTGAATACATTGGATACGGCGCTGCTGCTCCTCGATTTCAACGGTGCGCAGGACCCGTCGAAGGGACCGTGCAACACGAAGAACAAGCCGCGCTGCATTGCCTCGCTGCCGAAAGTGGAGAAGCTGATGGAAGAGGCGCGCAAGAGCGGCGTGCCCGTCGTCTACAGCATCACGGGCGGCGCGACGAAGGGTGATATCGCCAGCGTGCTCGCGCCGAAAGAGGGCGATGCCGTCGTGCAGTCGGGCGCCAATAAGTTCATCAATACCGATCTCGAAAGGATCCTGGCGGAGAAGCACATCAAGACCGTGATCGTCACTGGCACGGCGTCGGAAGGCGCGGTGCTGAACACGGCGGCTTACGCGGCGCTGAAAGGCATGAACGTCATTCTGCCCGTCGATGGCATGTCCTCGACCGATCCTTATGCCGAGCAGTATGTCGCCTGGCACTTTGCGAATGCGCCGGGTGTTTCGGCCAAGACGACGCTGACCTCGATCGATGAGATCAAGTTCGGCAAGTGATGCTCCGGAGCGGACATGGCGATGTTACGAGTTGCCCCGAACCGTGTCGCGAGTACCGGGATTTACTGGCCGCGCTTCAGTCTTTTTGCGTGACATGCTTTAGTGGCTTGTGATCGAGAGCTTGTAGGTCTGGGTCGGCACATTGAAGGAATAGGATTTTTCCTCTTCGGTCGTGTGCTCGATCTTGTTCTTCTTCTCATAATCGGCGACAATCTTGGCAGCGACGGTCTTGTCGACCCCGAGTTCGACGCCCCACTTGTTCATCAGCTCGTCTACGGCGCCATTGGTCGATTTCGCCTTGAAGGAGACGGCCATGGCGTCCTGCTTCAACAGCAGGTCTACGGTCTTGTGGGATTTGCCCACTTCATAGGAATTTCCTTCGTTGGTGATTGATATGGCCGGCATGCTGAGATCGATGTCGCCGAATTTCAGATTGAAGGCGGCGCGTATCGCACGAGCGTTGATGACCGGCGTTGCCGTCGAGAAGGTGACAGATTTGGCGCCGTAGCTCACTACCTTGTCGCCATTAATGATCGGCATATTGCCCACTTCGTGGACGTAAAGCGAGAATTCGCCTGGGATGTCCTGACCGTCAAAGGCTTTGGTCTTGAAAACGACGACCTTGGTCTTCGTCGGATTTCCCGCAAGGGTGGCGGCGGAATCCGCGTAGATCGGCGCCCGATAGGCTTTCGGCACGTCTTTGGCGGCATCGGCCTGTTTGGAGGCGGCTTCCACGGTGGCTTTCTTGGCTTCTGCCTCGTCTTTCGCTGCCTGTGCATCGGCCGACTTGGCCTTTGCCATCTGAACCTGAGCATCCGCTTCTATGGCTTTGCCCTCCGTTTCCGCCGCGGCCTTCGTTACCCCAAGATCGTAATCCTTCTGCTGCTTGTCGAGATCGGTCCCATATTTGGCCTGAATTTCGCGCGCCTTGTTGGCCGCTTCGGCGATGCTGATCGAGTTGTCCGACAGTTTCTTCAGGAGATCGGCGACCTCCTGCCGGCCGGACATGTCGCGGAAGAGGTTGGGCGTAGCGAGCAGGTTGAGCGCTGCGCCGAGGCCCGTCGGGTCCGGAACCGGAGAGGGGGTGACGATATTGATGAGCGATTGCGGGAATGGCGTCGGCGTCGGATTGACCGCCTGCGGTGTCGGCTGCACCGGCGTGACGGTTCCGATCTCGGGCGCCTCAATCGGTATCGGATGTTCTTCCCATTTCCAGAAACGGGTGTTGTCGATCTCTTCGGAAATGTTGCAATGGCCAAGTTTGCCTTCCGCGAAGACGCCGCGGGTCGGCAGGGTGATCAGCCGTTCGGATTTGGCCGAGGCAAGCGCTATTCCCTCGAGCGCTTTCGCGCGGTCGTCCTCGTTCATGGCCGCGAGCTTGTCCTGGACCCATTTCTGGCGTGCAGGGTCGCCGCTGTTGATTGCTGCAGCAAGATCGACGTAAAGCGCATCGTTTGCCGCATCGGCGGGCCGGGCCAGCGGATAGGCGACATAGCTGCCAAACAGTTCGAGCGGTGTCGGATCGGCGTGATCGGCCATATTCTGTCCCGGCGTGGTCCAGGCCTTTCCCTCGAACTGGATAGCGAGTTCGCTTTCGTCGGTCGTCAGCGCGATAACACGATTGTAATAGGCGTTGTTCTTCTCGAAATGGTTCGAAAGCCGCTTTGCCGCGCCGAGTTCTTCCAGCGTAAGGCTCTGCTCCGGCCCGACGACCGGTGGCAATCCGGCCGGCCGCGGCCCCGGCCTGTTCAGCCAGGTGAAGCTTTGCGAGGAGGGTTCTTCTCCCCGGAAATAAAGATCGACATCCCGTAATCCCTCGGGGGAGGTCAGCCAGCGGCAGATGCCGTTCTGCCCGAAGGCGTTGATGCACAGGGCGTCGATGCGCCAGTCGTCATCGCCCCATTTTTCGAACTGGAAGCCGATGATATCTTTCCATTTGACGGTTGTGCCTTTCCCCGTGATCTGATCGAAGATCTTGCAGAAAGTCCACTGAACGGAACCTTTCTCGCCGAAGCGTTCGCCGCTGTTCACGTTGTGAAATTGATTTTCACCTTCACCCATATGGCCGCCGCGATAGACATAGTGCAGCTCGTGGCGTTTCTCCTGCACCCATTCGTCCGACGTGATCACGTAAATGACGATAGTCGAATCCGAGAGATCGCTCTCGGTCGTCTTTATGCCGATTTCGAAGGTTGTGAACTCCTCATCGCCCTCCCAGGGCGGGAAGGTCCAGACATTGCCGGGCACGATGTTCTGAGTGGTTTGATAATCGCGCAGCGATTCCTGCTTGGCAAGCGCGTCGAACCCGGGCTTCAGGCTTGCATCCAGCAGATTGGCTTCCAGCACCGAACGATAGGCGAGCAGGGTCTTGGCGTCGAAGGTGGCGATACGTGCGGGGATCTTCGCCAGTACCGCGGCCCGCCGGCGCATCCATTCCACGGTGACGCGGTAGTGCCGGAGAACCTGGTAATAGAGAATGGTCAGCGTGTGGCTGTGATTGTAATTGGTGAAGGTGCGGGTCTGGATGCTCTCCTTCTCCTCCTGCCGGGCCTGGATGACGACAGTGGAGGTCAGCTCCCGCACGGCCGAAGAGGCTTGGGAAAAGCTGTCGTTGATGCGCTGCACATTGTCGGCGGCGAGATCACGGCTGCCTTCGCTGCTTGCCGTCGAGCCGCCAAGCGCCATGGTATTGCCGGCAGCCGCACCGACGCCGACAATGCCCAGATTGGCGCCGAAGCTGCCGCCGACGGAATTGGCCGTGCCGGCCATGAAGGAGGAGCCGTGCTGAAGTTCTTTCACGCCCGCCTTGACGACTTCGGAAATGAGCCGGTCGCGATGGGTCTGGTGCAGCAGGTTCTCCGTCAGCTTCGTGTCCTCCTGCCGCTCTGTGAGGCTGTCCCATGACCAGTCGATGACGGCGAGCTTGACCGTTTCGGCCGGCGCGAGCGGCAGGCTGTAGAGAATTTCGCCGAGGGAATGACCGATCGAGAACCAGGAAACCTTGTAGTCGTCGACATAGGCGAAGCGCGTATCCGCGGGCAGATTCTGCCCTGCGGGCGGGTCGGCCACGCGGACCACCTGCCGCAGCATGAATTCCTGCAGCGCGAGATTTGCAGGCAGGAGCTGCTCGCAGCCGTCTTCGCCAAGCAACGATTTCGGACTGGCCGCAAAGGAGGCAGGCGAGAGCTGCCAGTCGGTCAGGCCTGGATTTTGAAGCGCGCGGCCGCCCATGTTGACGAGCGCCGCGGGCAGGTCCGCTTTGGGAGCCATGACGCGGCCGACGATAGCGTTTGCGGCAAAGCGGGCTTGGCCGAAGACGTCGACGGCGGCTTCCTGCCCGAAGGGTTGGACCAGGATCTGCACCTTCTGCGGTGCGTTTTTATCGGCGCGCCGCTCAGCCATTGCAAGGGAGAGCATGAGGCGCGATTGAGGCTGAAGCCGCATGAGATCGAAGGACAGATAGCCGACATGATCGGTGGTGAGGATGCCGAGCGGCTCGGCGTAGACGACCTCCTGCGGTTCCGCTTCCGCTGCGAGTTCCAGATCGTGTTCTTCGGCAACGTCTTTCATGCCTTGCTTGATGAGGACGCTGAGTTTGGCCTGCGTTATATCCTGCAGGCTGTCGACGCCGGCCGTGTCGAATACGCGTTTCAGCACAGCGTAAACCAGCTCGCGCGCTTCGTTGGGATCGGCCGCAAGCGATAATTCTGCCTCTTCCGTGAGGATCGATGCCAGCGCGGCAAGTATCATGTCCACTATCCGGGCACGTTCCGCCTCTGGAATGGAATCGTCGAAATTGGTGACCGCAGAAAAGACCGGCTCCCGCAGCCGGCGACTGGGTGCCCGTGCCGCCGGCGTGAAGGGCACGATGAGTTCGGCGTAGACTGGGAGCCCTGATGTAGGGCGTCCGCTTACCGGATCTGTTATGAAAAGGCTCAAATAGGAAGGTTCGTCAATGCCAGTCATACCCCACCTGCTTCCGGATTGAGGAACTGATCAGTAAAAACGTTCTGCTGTCGGTAGTACGGCTATGATGGATATGCTTTACAGGACGGGCGTATTTCCGCTCTTCTTCAAATCGCGAAAATGCTCCATCTCTTTGTTTTAAGCAGTTTCAGGCGCAAAACCGCTGGGCGCTTTTGCTGAATGCCCGATGCCGTGGTGCGATTTCGATCGCCGTCTGCCGTTTTATCTAAGCGGGTTTTGATTTGCCGGGCAAGATAGGTCCCGCCAAGATTGTGTGCGCTTCCTTAATCGCCTTTAAGGAGAGTGACGGTATTCGATTTCTGATGTGCCGGAATTAAACGCCAAGCGAGACGCGCAGCGGGTTTGCCGGGTCGGAAAGCAGCTTCACCGCAAAGGCGATGCAGACGATGACGAGCAGCGGCTTGATGAGCTTTGCGCCAATGCGCATGGCAAGCCGGGAACCGAGTTGCGCGCCGAGGAACTGGCAGGCGCCCATCAGGAGGCCGATCTTCCAGAGGGTCGCGCCGAAGCTCGCGAAGACGACGAGTGCGCCGAAGTTCGAGCCGAGATTGAGAAGCTTGGTGTGAGCCGTCGCCTTCAGCATGCCGAAGCCTGCGAGTGTGACGAAAGCCAGCATGAAGAAGGAGCCGGTGCCGGGGCCGAAGACGCCGTCGTAGAAGCCGATGACCGGAACCAGCGTCAGGCCGAAAAGGGAGGGCGTCATCCGGCGGTGCGTATCAGAATCGTTGAGGTTCGGCTTGACGGCGAAAAAGATGGCGATCGCCACCAACAGCACCGGCATGACGGCCTGCAGCACCTGGCCGGGAACGAGCGTGGCAAGGGCCGCACCCAGCGACCCGCCCAAGACGGCCATCAGCGCCATCGGCAATTGTTCCGAAAGCTTCACATGGCCCTTGCGGGCATAAGCGATGGTTGCCGAAGCGGCGCCGAAGAGCGATTGCACCTTGTTGGTGCCGAGCGTCTGCAGCGGCGGGATGCCTGCGATCAACATGGCGGGGACGGTGATGAGGCCGCCGCCGCCGGCAATGGAATCGACGAAACCGGCAAAGAAGGCGGCCGCGCAGAGCAGCAGAAGCAGATGGAAGGCAATGTCAGGCAAGATGCTAGTCCGGGAGGAGCATTCGAGGGCGAGTGCGGGGGCGTTCGGGCGGCCTTGTTGCATTTCCCGCCACAAGCTGCAATGGCTCCGAAGAAACAGCGGGGCCTATTCAACAGATGGGAATGAGCGAGATCACTTTCGATGGCGCAAGACGGCATGTGCTCGGGCTCGGCTGCGAGCGCGGCGCGCTGCCTGCCGAGGTTCTGGCGCTTGCCATCGAGGCGCTGGAGGCGGCCGGCATAAAGAGCGCGGAGCTTGCCGCCATTGGCTCGATCGACAGCCGCAGGCAGGAACCGGCCATTCTCGCCGTTGCGGAGCATTTCGACGTTCCGGCAGTCTTCTTTGACGCATCAAGGCTGGAAGAGGAAACGCCGCGGCTGAAAAATCCCTCCGAGATCGTCTTTGCCCGCGTCGGCTGCCATGGAGTGGCGGAATCGGCGGCGCTTGCGGCTATCGGAGCAGAGGCACAGCTGATGCTCTGCAAGATCAAATCCGCACATGCGACAGCGGCAATAGCCCGCATCGGTTCGTAACAGGCGTGACGTACCGGGCTCACTGTGGCAGCAATGACCTGTCTCGGATTGAAGGCCCAGCCGGATCATAAAGGAGGATCGGTGCGATGAAAAATGTGCTTCGTGTCGCCAGCGTTCAGTTTCAGCACAGGGCGAGCGACAAGGCCTATAATATGGGCAGGATAGAGGCCTATGCCGCGAAGGCGGCAGAAGAGGGGGCGGCGCTGATCGCGATGCCCGAAATGTGCATCACCGGCTACTGGCATGTGCCCGGCTTGAGCGTGAACGAACTGGAGGCATTGAGCGAGGCCTTGCCTGACGGTCCCTCCTGCCGTCATGTCCGCCAGCTTGCGGCCGATCTCGGCATCGGCATCGGGGCAGGGCTCATTGAGCGCTCGGAGAATGGAAAACTCTACAACAGCTACTTCGTGGCGCTACCGGACGGCACCGTTCACGTTCACCGGAAACTGCATGCGTTCGAACACGATGCGATCCTGAGTGGCGACAGATATACAGTCTTCGATACGCCCTGGGGCGTGCGCATCGGTATTCTGATCTGCTACGACAACAACATCCTCGAAAATGCCCGGGCAACGGCCCTGATGGGAGCCGACATCCTGCTTGCCCCTCATCAGACTGGCGGCTGCCATTCGGCCAGTCCGCATGCACTGGGCCTGATCGATGTCGATATCTGGCGGAACCGCGAGCGCGATCCCGAAGCGATCGAAAAGGAAATCCTGGGGCCGAAGGGGCGCGAATGGCTGATGCGCTGGCTTCCTTCGCGCGCCCGCGACAACGGGATGTTCGTCGTTTTCAGCAACGGCATCGGCGAGGACAATGGCGAAGTGCGCACCGGCAACGCCATGATCATCGATCCCTACGGACGCGTTCTGACCGAGACATGGGCGGCCCGCGACGAGATGGTGGTTGCCGATATGGACCTGGACCTGCTGCCCATGAGCCAGGGGCGGCGGTGGCTCAGGGTAAGGCGGCCCGATCTGTACGAAATTATCGTCCAGCCGCAGGCTGACGCCGCTTCCACGCGTGAAGTCCGCTTCTCATATGCGCCGCCCGAAAAGACCGGCAGTGCCTGATCGCCCGGCTTGAAAGCCGGCGCACCACATTGCTCGCGAGGCAGAAGGACCGATAAGGTTGACATTGTCACTTTATCAGCGTTCTCAGTGGCATGGGCAAGAACCCCCACGTTCAGATCGTGATCTGAATTTGCTCCATTTCATAATCCACATCCAGAGGAAACACATGCACAAGGTCATTTATGACACGGATCCGGGCGTCGATGACGCCATGGCGCTTCTCTTCCTGCATCGCCATCCGGAGATCGACCTGATCGGTATCACCACTGTCTTCGGCAATGCTTCGGTTGAAACGACGACGCGCAATGCGCTGTTCCTGAAGCGGGAGTGGGATATTGCGGCACCGGTCGCCAAGGGCGCCAGTGTCACCATCGACCCGTCGCGCCACGAGCGCCCGTGGCCGACCATGGTGCATGGCGATAACGGCCTCGGCAACATGCCGGTGCCTGACACAATCGACCTGCCGCTCGACCCGCGTCCGGCGCATCGCTTCATCATTGACACAGTGCGCGCCAATCCGGGCGAGGTGACGCTGGTTGCTGTCGGCCGCATGACGAACCTGGCGTTGGCGCTGAAGGAAGATCCGGAGATTGCGGGCCTGGTGAAGGAAGTCGTCATCATGGGCGGCAACTTTTATCTGCCGGGCAACGTCTCGCCGGTTGCCGAAGCCAATATTCATGGCGATCCGGAAGCGGCCGATATTATCATGACCGCGCCGTGGAAGGTGGTCGTCATCGGCCTCGATGTCACGGCGATCACGACGATGAGCCGCGGCTATCTGCGCGACATGGCCGCCAAGGGCGACAAGGCTGTCAAGCAGCTCGACGAGCTCTCGCAGTTCTACATCGATTTCTACAAGCATGCGGTCGAGGACGGCATGATGGTGCATGACAGCTGCGCTTGCGTCTATGTCGTAGCGCCCGAACTGTTCACCACGATCACGGGTGCAGTGCGCGTCGTCTGCGGCGGCATTGCCGATGGCCAGACGATCGTCAAGCCGGATGGCCGCCGCTTCCCGCCAGGGCATTGGGATGGCTTGCCGAGTCAGGTCGTTGCCACCGGCATCGAGTCGGAAAAGGTGATCGACCTGATCCGTGATACGCTTCTGCGCGCCTGATCGTTTCAACGGGCCGGCATTACACCTCGCTGTCGGCCCGTTCCGTATTTTGGAATCCAATCAATCTGTTGAGTGCATTTTCTTCGAAAGAAATTCCGGTTCTTGCGAAGTTGATTCAAGTCGATTTCGTCAAGTTCCAGTGCACGGCAAGCGAGAGCGTTGACCTCGTCTATTAGCGGGCCTAGATCAGCGGAATGATCGACAGCACATTCTCACATCTGCCGGCGCTGGAGCCGGGCAGCGTCTGGCTCGTTGGCGCCGGTCCGGGTGATCCTGGTCTGCTGACGCTGCTTGCTGCCAAGGGGCTCGCCGAGGCCGATGTGATCGTCCATGACGCGCTGGTCAACGAGGACTGTCTGAAGCTTGCGCGCTCCGGCGCCGAGCTTGAATATGCCGGTAAACGCGGCGGTAAGCCCTCCGCCAAGCAGCGGGATATTTCGCTGAGACTGGTGGAGCTGGCGCGGGCCGGCAAGCGCGTGCTGCGGCTGAAGGGCGGCGATCCCTTCGTCTTCGGGCGAGGCGGGGAAGAGGCGCTGACGCTGGTCGAGCATAATATTCCTTTCCGCATCGTGCCGGGCATTACCGCCGGCATCGGCGGGCTTGCCTATGCCGGCATTCCGGTGACCCATCGCGAGATCAATCATGCCGTGACCTTCCTCACCGGACATGACTCTTCCGGCATCGTGCCCGATGCGATCAACTGGGAAGCGATCGGCAAGGGTTCGCCCGTCATCGTCATGTATATGGCGATGAAGCATATCGCCCAGATCAGCGCCAATCTCATTGCCTCCGGCCGTTCGGCATCCGAACCCGTGGCGTTCGTTTGCAATGCGGCGACCGGCGCGCAGCAGGTGCTGGAGACGACGCTCGGGCAGGCGACCGAGGCCGTTGCGGCCTCCGGGCTGGAGCCGCCGGCGGTCGTCGTGGTCGGTGAGGTGGTGCGGCTGCGCGGCTCGCTCGACTGGCTGGGTGCGCTTGGCGGGCGGCGCCTGCAGCCCGATCCCTTCAAGCATGCGGAAGGTCGGGGAAAGGAGACGGCATGAGCGGACTTCTGATCGCCGCACCGTCTTCCGGGTCCGGCAAGACCACCGTTACCCTGGGGCTGCTGCGGGCATTGCGACGGCGCGGTATTGGTGTGGCCCCCGGCAAGACGGGGCCTGACTATATCGATCCAGCCTTTCATGCGGCGGCAAGCGGCGCGCTCTGCCTCAATTTCGATCCCTGGGGCATGCGGCCGGAGCTGATTTCGGCCAATGCGACGTTGCACCGTTCCGGCGACCGGATCCTGCTGATCGAGGGCATGATGGGCCTGTTCGATGGCGCTGCGGACGGGCGTGGCACGGCGGCGGAACTGGCAGCGCAGCTCGGGCTTTCCGTCGTTCTCGTCGTCGATGCCTCGCGCCTGTCGCAATCCGTTGCGCCGCTTGTCAGCGGTTTTGCCGGTTTCCGCGCCGATGTGCGCATTGCCGGTGTCATCCTGAACAAAGTCGGCAGCGACCGGCATGAGGCGATGTTGCGGCAGGCACTGGACAAGATCCGCATGCCTGTCGTCGCCGTCATCCGCAAGGATGCGATGCTCGCCCTGCCGGAGCGACATCTCGGGCTGGTGCAGGCGGGCGAACATGCGGCGCTCGAGGAATTCATCGATTACGCCGCGGATGCCGTCTCCGAAGAGTGCAATTTCGAATTCCTGATGCGCATCGCACGCCAGGGGCTGAACCGGCCGTCGGCCGCCAATATCGCCCGGCTGATGCCCTTCGGCAGCCGTATTGCCGTTGCCCGCGATATCGCCTTTGCCTTCTGCTACGAGCATATGCTGCTCGGCTGGCGACGGCGCGGCGCGGAGATTTCGTTCTTTTCGCCGCTGGCCGATGAAGCGCCGGCAGCGGATGCCGATGCGATCTATCTGCCGGGCGGTTATCCCGAGCTGCATGCGGGCAGGCTGTCGGCGGCGCAGAATTTTGCCGCGGCGATGAAGGCTGCGGCAGCACGCGGCGTGCGCATCTATGGCGAATGCGGCGGCTACATGGTGCTCGGCGACGGGCTGATCGACGCGGGAGGCGCGCGCCATGAAATGCTCGGCCTCTTGCCTGTCGTCACCAGCTACCAGGCGCGGCAGCGGCATCTCGGCTATCGCCGCGTGACGCCACTTGAGGGCGCCTTCTTCGACAAGGTGATGACGGCGCACGAGTTTCATTATTCCACCATCGTCTCCGAAGGCGAGGCCGATCGGCTCTTTGCCGCCGAGGATGCGCTCGGCAACGATCTCGGCCAGGCAGGCCTGCGGCGCGGGCAGGTGGCCGGCTCCTATATGCATCTGATCGACCTTGCGGGAGCCGCATCGTGAATGCGCCGATCATTCATGGCGGCGGCATTACCGCGGCGGCGGCGACCTTTGGCGGACGCGTGGAAGACTGGCTCGACCTTTCGACCGGTATCAATCCCAATCCGGTTTCGCTGCCGGAGATCCCGACGAGGGTCTGGCAGCGGCTGCCGGACCGGCATCTGGTCGAGACGGCGCGCTATGCTGCGCGCGATCATTATCGCAGCGGCGCGATCCTGCCGCTTCCGGTTCCCGGCACGCAGTCCGTGATCCAGCTTCTGCCGCGGCTCCCGCAGCCGGGCAGGCGGGTGGCGATCCTGTCTCCGACCTATGGAGAATATGCACGGGCCTTCGGCGCCGCGGGTTTTGCCGTCGATACGGTCAGCGATATCGATGATATCGGCCCGGAGCATGGGCTTGCCGTGGTGGTCAATCCAAACAATCCTGATGGCCGGGTCTATACTGCCGGCCGGCTGGAGGCGCTGCACGAGCGGCTCAAGGCAAATGGCGGCTTTCTCGTGGTCGACGAGGCTTTCGGCGATACGAGCCCGGAAACGAGCCTCGCGCCGCGAGCGGCTGCGCTTTCCAACCTCATCATCCTCCGCTCCTTCGGCAAATTCTTCGGGCTTGCGGGGCTGAGGCTCGGCTTTGCCATTGCGCGGAGCGATATTCTTGCGCGTTTCGAGGACTGGCTCGGCCCCTGGGCCGTGTCGGGGCCGGCGCTTTTTCTTGCCGGTTCGCTGCTGAATTCGGATGTTTCCGCTATTCTCCGCTCGATCGCCGAGCGGCAGGCTGCCCTTCATGCCGTGCTAGTCGACGCCGGCCTTACGGTGGCAGGCGGCACGCCGCTTTTCACTCTTGTTGTCGACGGCAGAGCCCCCGGCATTTACACGACTCTTTGCCGCAATCATATTCTCGTCCGCCGGTTCGACTACGCGCCGGATTGGCTGCGCTTCGGCCTTGCGCCGGACGCCGCTGACGACGCGAGACTGGCTGCGGCCCTTCGGAGCTTTGATCGATGAATTTGGACGAACATTCTCTCGTGTTGGTTCTGGCCTTGCTGCTTGATCGCATCATCGGCGATCCGCAATGGCTGTGGGTGCGCGTGCCGCATCCAGTTGCCATCTTCGGCCGGGCGATCGGCTATTTCGATCAGCATTTCAATCGCGAGAGCCTGAGCAAGGCGCAGCGCAAACAGAATGGCGTCGTGGCGATCCTGGCGCTTTCGGTGCTCGCCGTCGTCACTGGGCTGGTGCTGCACTGGTTCTTCATGCTCTTCGGCCCCCTTGGTATTCTGCTCGAAGTTTTCTGCGTGGCGATCTTCCTGGCGCAGAAGAGCTTGTCGGATCATGTCGCGGCGGTGGCAACGGCGCTGAGGGCCGAAGGTCTCGTCGGTGGGCGCAAGGCGGTGTCGCGGATCGTCGGACGTGACCCGGAAACATTAGATGAGCCGGGTGTCTGCCGCGCGGCGATCGAGAGCCTTGCGGAAAACTTCTCCGATGGCGTGGTGGCGCCGGCTCTCTGGTATGCGATTTTCGGCCTGCCGGGCCTGTTCTTCTACAAGATGCTGAATACGGCGGATTCGATGATCGGCCACCGCTCGGAGAAATATGTCGATTTCGGCTGGGCTTCGGCCCGGCTGGACGATATCGCCAACTGGCCGGCGGCGCGCCTGTCGATCCTGCTGATCGCCATGGGCGCCGGCATCCGCCGCGGCACGACCGCCTTCAGCGATTCCTTCCGTGTAGGCCTGCGTGACGGCAAGCTGCATCGCTCGCCGAATTCCGGCCGTCCGGAAGCGGCCATGGCCGGCGCGCTCGACCTGCAGCTGGCCGGCCCACGCGTCTATTCGGGTGTCGTCGTGCGCGAGCCGATGATCAACGGCACCGGCCGGGATGTGGCGACGGCAGGTGATGTCGAGGACGGGATTTCGGTCTTCCAGGCCAGCTGTATGTCGCTGACCCTGCTTGCCTTCGTGGCCTTTGTCTGCCTGCTCTAGGCTAGCCGTCTCTCCACCATCAACAATACCGTAAGGGTTAAGCTCAGCAGGCCAAGCGATAGCGGCAGACCGTGATGGCCGATCATCTGCATCGCCATGCCCGTCGCGGGCGAGCCAAGGATGCCGCCGAGGCCCCAGACGAAGGCGAAGGCGGCGTTGCCGGCGATGAGGGACGGGCCTGTGAAGCGCTCGCCGAGTTGGATCAGCGACAGGGTGTAAAGGCCGAAGGAGACGCCGCCCCAAGCGAAGAACAGTGGCCAGATCAGCCACGTGTCGAAGCTTGGCGAAAGCAGCAGGCAGGCAGCGAGACAGGTGAGGACGCAGAAGAGCAGGGTTCGCCGCGAGCCGAACCGTTCAACCATACGGCCAAGCAGGACCTGCAGGATTGCATTGCCAGTGATGAAACAGGTGATGAGGGAGGCAATCCGCTGTTCATCGCTGCCGAATGCTGCGCCATAAACCGCAAACAGCGAGAGCAGAACTTGCTCGAAAGCGGCAGCGGTGAAGACTGCAAACAGGAGGAGCGGCGCAAGCGCGAAAAAGCTGATGACCGAGATTGCCTCTCTCTCCTGCGGCATGGCGGGCAGGCGTGCGACGACTGCGAGCACGATCAGGCCGCAGAAGAGGAAGGCGGCGATGCCGATCAGGAAGGGCGGCCAGCCTTCGGTGCCGGCGAGGCCAAGGGATAGCGGGCCGAGCGCGAAGCCTGCCGAAACGATCGACGAATAGAGGCCCATGATGCGGCCCCGGTACAACGCCGGCGTGAGCGAGACCAGCCAGGTCTCGCTGATCACGTAAAGCGGATTGGCGAAGACGCCGAGCAGGAGGCGCAGCGGCATCCAGGCCCAGACATTCTGCATCGAGGCAATGGCGGCGAGGGTGAGGGCGGCAAGGACAGAACAGAGAACCGCCAGCCGCGCTGCGCCGATGTGCCCTGAGAGTGCGGGAACGAGTGGCGCCGAGACGATGAAACCGAATGGTGTCATCGCGGCCGACAGGCCGATCAGCCCCGATGTCGTGCCCCGCCGCTCCAGGATGAAGCTCAGCAGCGGATAGGTCAGCCCCTGCGCCACAGCAAAGACCGTGACCGTCGTGATGATGCCCGCCATTGCTGCCCAGGGGACAGGGGCTCCTTGCGGTGATGTCGTACTGTGCACGGGCTGGTGAAGCGCCGCGGCAGACTGGAACTGGCGATCGTCCGTCATTGTTTCGTCCGCCTTCACACGTGCCAGAAGAATCCGGCTGTTTCGCTCCCGGCCTGCTGTTCCGTCAGGCCGAGATCATCGATCAGGACGGGGCTGATCTTCGATCTTTGCTTCCGCTCCCGACGGATACGGATGCGCCAGAACCAGCGTGCAATCACGCTTCGCAGGACGATCAGGCCGTGATGCCGGTGTGATGGTCTGCGATGTGAGACGCGTGCAGGGGCGCAGCAATCGCTCATGATGACCTCCATTGGGTTGAAATTTCGGGACCTTCGACATCGAACGAGCCCGGAGTCTGGAGGAGGAGGCGAGCGCGGTACTTAAGCGCTTCCAAAAAGTTCTCAATTATTTCCAAAGCGAGCGAAAGGTATCCATTTGGCTACCTATCTTGACGGCGGGGTGCTTCTGTGGTCAGGTAGCCATATGGCTACGTATGAACCAAGCCTGCCGCGCATCTTTGGCGCTCTCTCAGACCCGACGCGTCTCGCGGTCGTCGAAAGGCTCGTGAAAGGGCCCGCGTCGGTTTCGGAGTTGTCCGAACCCTTTGATCTGGCGCGTCCTTCGTTTCTCAAGCACCTGCGGATTCTCGAGGAGGCCGAGCTTGTCACATCCGTCAAATCGGGCAGGGTTCGAACCGTCAGCCTCGCGCCGGATGCACTGGGTTGGGTCGAGTCATGGGTGCACGAGCACCGCCGGGCCCTGGAAGGCAGCCTTGATCGCCTGGCAACGTTTCTTAATCAGGAGCAATGAGATGACAAATCCAAAGCAAGTTCACGAAACGATCGTGATCGAACGCATCCTGCCGAATTGTCGCGACCATGTCTGGTCTGCCTGGGCGTTGATGGAAAAGAAGAAAGCGTGGCTCGGCCAAGGCATGACCAAACTGGAGTTCTGGCCAGGCGGGGCTGAGCATCTCACGCACGTCTCCGATATGGGCACGCACACGAACGAAACCCGGTATTTCGAGATCAAGGACCGTGAACGGATCGTCTTTGCCTATTCAATGGCGCTGAATGGAAGAATTCACTCGGTTTCGCTCGCCACCGTCGTCTTTGCGGATCATGGCGGCGGTACCCGACTGACCTATACCGAACAAATGTGTGTCATTCCTCCAAGTGACGGTGCCGAAGGCCGCAAGCACGGATGGACGGCATTGCTCAAGGCGCTGGAGGACTTTCTGGCGACGGATACCAAACTAACGGCGTGATTCATCAGGACAACAGGATATGACCGGCTCGCTTTCCTTTCTCGGCCTTCCCGATCGCCTCGCCGACGGCCGCACGCCGCAAGCGGTGATCTTCTCGGCAGCTCACGGCAGCACCTATCCCGGCAAGGACAGCAGCGGCTATGCGCTCGCCGCAAATGCCATTCGCGCCGCGAGCCGGGAGGATGCCGATCTGATCGAGCATTGGGATTTCGATCTCGGTGGTCCGGTCTTTGCCGGCGGGCCGGTCTCCTGCGTCGATGCGGGCGAGATCGAGACCACCATGCATGACAATGAAGGCAACCGGGCGCGGATCGAGGCGAAGACGCGTGAGGTGCTGGCCTTGTCGTCTGTACCGATCCTGCTCGGCGGCGATGATTCCGTGCCCATTCCCTTTCTTGCCGGCTTTGCGGATCATGGGCCGGTCTGGGTCCTGCAGATCGATGCCCATATCGACTGGCGCGACGAACTCCACGGGGAGCGCTACGGCTATTCGAATCCGATGCGGCGGGTCAGCGAGATGCCGCATGTCGCCGGCATCGTGCAGGTTGGTATGCGCGGCGTCGGCAGCGCGCGCCTGAGCGAGATCGAAGCCGCGCTGCGCTATGGCAGCCATCTCGTTACCGCCCGCGAAATCCGCGCCGCCGGCGTCGAAGCCGCCTTGCTGCATATTCCTGAGGGCGCGCGCGTGGTCGTCACTCTCGATTGCGACGGCCTCGATCCCTCCATCATGCCGGGGGTGGCAGCGCGCACACCGGGCGGGCTCACCTACACGCAGGTGATCGACCTGATCGCCGGCCTTGGCAGGCGGGCGCGCATTGCCGGCTTCGACCTCGTGGAGCTCTATCCTCAGGCCGACATTGACGGCCTGTCGGCGCTGACGGCATCCCGCCTGCTCGTCAATGCGATCGGCGCCATCGTCCGGCAGGACTGAGACCAGGTGTTCTCTTGAGGCATTTACCACTTCGCCGCCGCAAGGTTTCAACCGCATCTGAAAATCTCTAGGATGCGCGCCATGCAGGGAGCGCGCTTCGCCTTTGGTCCGTTTGTGCTTGATCCGAAAGCGGGAACGCTGCTTCGGGATGATGATCCCGTTGGCGTCGGTCATCGCGGGATAAAGCTGCTTGCCGCGCTCGTCGGGCGGCCCGGCGAAATCCTCGGCAAGGCCGAGTTGATGGACGCGGCCTAGCCGGGCATGGCTGTCGAAGAAGGCAACCTCACCGTCCAGATCGCTCAGCTGCGCAAGCTTCTGGGGCCTGCCGAGAATGGTGGGGAATGGATTTCCACGGTTCCGCGCATCGGTTATCGCTTCACCGGGACGATCAGGCAGCTTGCCGAAGCAAAGCGAAAATCCCTGCCGCTGCCCGACAAGCCGTCGATTGCGGTGCTGCCCTTCATTGGCAGCGATCCCGAGCAGAACTTCTTTGCGGACGGGCTAACCGAGGATCTGATCACCGATCTCTCGCGCATATCGGGCCTGTTCGTCATCGCCCGCAATTCGGCCTTTGCCTATAAGGGGAAGGCGATGGATGTGCGTGATATCGCTGAGGAGCTTGGCGTGCGCTACCTGCTCGACGGCAGCGCAAGGCGCGCGGCCGGACGTGTGCGTATCAATGCCCGGCTGGTCGACGCGCGCACGGGCGAGCATCTCTGGGCAGAGCGTTATGATCGCAGCCTGGACGATATATTTGCCGTCCAGGACGAGGTGACCGGCAGGATCGTCGAGGCACTGCTAGGGCGGCTGCGTCCGCTGCCGCCCCGCAATCGACCCAAGAACCTCGAAGCTTATGATCTCTGCGTACGGGCACGCACGCTGATGGACGATGCGCCGCAGACCGCGCGGGAAACGCAGCTGATGTTGACGCGGGCGATTACGCTCGATCCCGATTATGCCGAGGCCCATCGCTGGCTTGCGCTGAACCAGTGGATGGGCTGGGTGCATTCCGGCGGGCCATCGCAGGCCGATCGCGGGACAGCGCTGGAATTGGCGCGAAAGGCTGTCGCGCTTGATCCCAACGATGCCGGCTGCCGCTGGGTTCTGGCTTACCTGCTTGCCTATGAGCGCCATTTTGCCGAGGCCGATGCGGAATTTGAAAAAGCCATCGAACTCGATCCAAACGAGGCCGATACCTGGGCGGCCATGTCGGACATCGCGGTGCTCGCCGGGCGGATCGATGAGGGCCTTGCACATATCGGCAAGGCCTTCCGGCTGAACCCGTTTCCGGCCAGCTGGTATTACCTGACGCTCGGACAGGCGCAATATGCCGCCCGCGACTACGAAGCCGTTGTGGAGACGCTGCGTCGAGAGGAGACCTATCGTACGAGTTCACGCCGGTTCCTGGCAGCCGGCCTTGCGCAGCTCGGCCGGTTTGACGAGGCGCGCGTGGAGGCGGATCTGTTCCTCGTTGCCAATCCGCAATTTTCGATCAGCCATTGGGCTGAGATGGAACCATTCCGCGACGCTGCAACCCTTGCGCATTTCGTCGACGGATACCGCAAGGCCGGTTTTCCGGAGTGACATTTCGTGCCGCAGTTCGCCCTCATCTTTAAAAATGTGATTACCATTCGTCTTAAAACAAAATAGGAAGTATTGCCGTAGTCTCTTCTCGTTGGCGAAAACAAGCCTTTTAAAGATTCGACAAAGGGACGATCATGAAGACGTTTTTAGCGGCTGCGACCGCAGTATTATTATTGCAGTTTTCTCCCGTTGCTGCCGAGGCGGCAACGCTGGTCGCCAATATCAGCCTCAGCAAGCAGACGATGACCGTTACCGAGGACGGCTGGGTGAAATATCGCTGGAAGGTCTCGACGGCGCGCAAGGGTTACTACACGCCGACCGGTTCGTGGGGTGCGAAGTGGCTGTCGCGCGATCACCGCTCCAGGAAATACGACAATGCGCCGATGCCCTTCGCCGTCTTCTTCAACGGCGGTTATGCCGTGCACGGCACCTTCGACCGCAAGCGGCTCGGCACGCCGGCTTCGCATGGCTGTGTTCGTCTCGATCCCAATAATGCGGCGCAATTCTTCTCGCTGACGCAGGAAAACGGCCTTGCCAATACCCGCGTTGTGATCACGCAGTGATCAAATCACATGGTAATCAGGCGCTCCAGGTCATCCATGTCGGGCACGACGATATGACGGTTATGCTCAATGCGGATGATGCCAAGCTTGCGCAGCTTCGTCATCTGGCGGCTGACGGTCTCGATCGTCAGCCCCAGGAAATCGGCGATTTCGGCGCGTGAGAGTGGCAGGTCGAAGGCGGTGCCGTAGGTCGTTTCCGGCTCTGCATTCGTGGCGATGAGAAAAAGAAGGCTTGCGACCTTTTCCTGGGCCGTGCGGCGGCCGAGCGTCAGCATCCATTCCCGGGCAGCATCCAGCTCCTTCAGCGCCTGAGCATGCAGGTTATGCTGCAGGTCGGGCGTATCCGCTATCATCCGGTCAAGCAGCCGGCGAGGGAAGACGCAGATTTCGGTCGGCGTGGCGGCTTCGGCAGACAGTGTGCTCTCATGGACGAAGGGACGGCCGATGAAATCGGGGGCAAATTGAAGGCCGACGATCTGCTGGCGCCCGTCCGGCATCACCTTGCAGAGCTTCACCACCCCGTTCACGATGTTGGAATAGGAGGAGACATCTTCGCCTTGGGCAAGGATCTCGCTGCCGGCGTCGAGCTTTCGGCGCATCGAATGCCTGCAGAGCTCGCGCAGCTGTGCCGACGTCAGCGCGCTGCAGACGACGCCATGACGCGCCTCGCAAATGCGGCAGGTCGCCGGAATTGTAATGTCAGGATCTTCACTGCGCGCGATATCCATGTTCGATGCCTCTATCCCATATGGCCTGCCTGCGTGTTACGCCGCGGCCCTGTCGTCATCTATCCCGATTTCTTGCGTTGCATCTTGATGTTTATCAATTTCGACGGAAGCCAGTTTGATCCAGATCAAACTGGCTTCCGATATCAGAGGCGCGCAACGTTGCAGTCTGGATCAGGGCGGTCTCGGCGCCATCGAGGAGGCCGCAAAAGCCTTTAGCCGGGTGGTCGCTTCGCGCTTCGATGCCTATCTGGTGCGGGCCAAAGGGCGTCATTCCATTGCTGTTTAGGCAACACTTTCGCGCCAATTTGGCTTGCAAGCGGGACGAAAGCATTGGCTTTTGAAATGGATTTGCCTATGAGGGGGAGAATCTTCATTTCCAAGAGGTAGAGCGAGTGACCGCTACATTCGATAAAGTTGCCGACATCATTGCTGAAACCAGCGAGATCGACCGCGCAACGATCACGCCGGAAAGCCATACGATCGACGACCTCGGTATCGACAGCCTCGACTTCCTCGATATCGTTTTTGCCATCGACAAGGAATTCGGCATCAAGATTCCGCTCGAGAAGTGGACGCAGGAAGTCAACGAGGGCAAGGTTTCCACCGAAGAGTATTTCGTGCTGAAGAACCTCTGTGCCAAGATCGACGAGCTGCGCGCCGCAAAGGCTTGAAGCAACATCATCGGTTTTTTTCACGCCCTGCCGCCGTTGATATGGCGGCCGGGCGATTTTGTTCCTAAGTAGGCCTTCCGACGGGCTTTTGCGCGTCGCGCCGGAGAAGACTGATGCTGCTGGAATATTTCCAGATGATTGACCGCGTCGAGGCGGTGGACCTCGAGAAGCGCACGCTGGTTGCGCGCTCGGTCGTGCCGGCCAAGAGCCCCGTTTTCGAGGGGCATTTTCCAGGCATGCCGCTCGTTCCCGGCGTGCTTCTTATCGAAACCATGGCGCAGGCCTCCGGCATGCTGGTGCTGGCGGCGACCGATTTTACATCCATGCCCTTCCTGATGTCGGTCGATGGCGCCAAGATGCGCACCTTCGTCGAGCCGGAAGCGGTGCTCGACATCGAGGCTTTTCTCGAACACGACGGCTCCGGTTTTGCCGTCACCAAGGCAAAGATTACCAGCGGCGGCAAGAAGGTTTGCGATGCGCAGCTCAAGCTGCGCACCATGCCTTTCAGTGAGATTCCGCTCGGCGATATCGTTAGGAAACGTGCTGAAGAGGTGGGCCTCATGGCCGCCATCGCTCAGCAGGGGGCCAAGGCCCAGGGGAGTGAATAGATGAGCAAGGCCGCCAATGACGTCGTCATCACCGGCATCGGCATCGTGACCTGTCAGGGTGTCGGCAAGGATGCGCATATCGCGCTACTGACAGCCGATGCCGCGCCGAAGCCTGTCGTCGAAACCGAGAAATTCAAGCCCTATCCTGTTCATCCGCTGCCTGAGATCGACTGGTCGCAGCAGATCGCCAAGCGTGGCGACCAGCGCCAGATGGAAAACTGGCAGCGCATCGGCGTTTTCGCAGCCGGTCTGGCGCTCGACGATGCCGGCTTCAAGGACGATCTGGAAGCCTGCGGCACGATGGACATGATCGTGGCGGCCGGCGGCGGCGAGCGCGACATCAATGTCGATACGCTGATCGTCGACGAGGGCCTGAAGCGCAATGACCGCGAACTGCTGCTGAATGAGAAACTGACGACGGAACTGCGTCCGACGCTGTTCCTAGCGCAGCTGTCCAACCTGCTCGCAGGCAATATTTCCATCGTTCACAAGGTCACCGGCTCCTCGCGCACCTTCATGGGTGAAGAAGCCTCCGGCGTTTCCGCCGTCGAGACGGCTTTCTGGCGCATCAAGTCCGGTGAATCCACCCATGCGCTTGTCGGAGGTGCCTTTGCTGCCGAGCGTCCGGACATGATCCTGCTGACGGAAGCAATCGGCGCCCATACGCGCGGCGACTGGGCGCCACTCTGGTCGCGCTCCGGCCTCGAAGGCGGCGGCATGATCACCGGTTCGGCCGGCGCCTTTCTGGTGCTGGAATCGCGCAAGCATGCTGAAGAGCGCGGCGCGCATATCTATGCGACAATCGACGCTGTCGAGGGCGATCGCGGCAATCGCGGCGCTGGGAATTTCGAAAAGCGCATGGAGCGGCTTCTGAAGCCTGCCGCCGACCTTGCGGCTGAAACCACGGCGATCTTCTCCGGCTCGACCGGCATGCATGAGATTGCGGCCCGTGAAAAGGCGGTGCTGGAGCATCAGCTTCCGGGAGCTGCGATCCGCGGCTTCGGCGGCGTTTCCGGCCACACGATCGAGGCGCAGTTCACGCTTGGTCTCGCGCTGGCAGCCCTTGCCGTTGATGTCGCGGCCAAGGTTCCGCCCTTCGATGCCGCGAGTGAGGCACCGATGACGGCCGGCGCGAAGGCCGCCGTCGTCACGACCGTTGGCCATCAGCGCGGCGAAGGCGTCGCCGTTCTTTCCGCAGAAGCGTGAGGAGTGACTGAAATGACAGCGTCCGCTTACAGGGATCATCTCGGCCGGCCAATCGTTGCGGTCACCGGCATGGGCATCATTACTTCGCTCGGTCAGGGCTTGAAGGACAATTGGGCAGCTCTTTCGTCCGGCACGTCCGGCATCCATGAGATCAGCCGCTTCCCGACCGAGGGGCTTTCGACGCGCATCGCCGGCACGGTCGATTTCATCGACATTCCCGCGCCGAACGCCGTCGAGCGGTCCTATGCCTTTGCCCGCGAAACAACGATCGAAGCGCTCGCCGATGCCGGAATTTCCGGCGATTTCAACGGCCCGCTGTTCCTGGCCGCACCGCCGATCGAGCCGGAATGGAGCGCTCGTTTCGAACTTGCCGACCGTTCGCCGGCCGCCGACCATCCGGGCGATGCCTATGAGCGGTTCCTGGCTGCCATGCGCCAGCGTCCCGATCCCGCTTTCCATGAGGCAGCACTTTTCGGCGCGATCTCCGAGCGTCTGTCCGACCGTTTCGGCACGCGTGGCCTGCCGGTCACACTGTCGACGGCCTGCGCATCGGGTGTGACGGCGATTCAGCTCGGCATCGAGGCGATCCGCCAGGGCCGCACCGACCGGGCGCTGACGGTTGCGACCGATGGTTCGCTGAGCGCGGAAGCGCTGATCCGCTTTTCGCTGCTGTCTGCTCTCTCCACGCAGAACGATCCGCCGACCAAGGCCTCCAAGCCTTTCAGCAAGGATCGCGACGGCTTCGTCATCGCCGAGGGCGCGGCGACGCTGGTGCTGGAATCGCTGGAATCGGCAATTGCCCGCGGCGCCAAGGTGCTCGGCATCATGAAGGGGGCAGGCGACAAGGCCGATAGCTTCCACCGCACGCGTTCTTCGCCCGACGGCGGTCCAGCGATTGCGACGATCCGCGCGGCGCTTGCCGATGCCGGCATGAGCGAGGACGATATCGGCTATATCAATGCGCACGGCACCTCGACGCCCGAGAACGATAAGATGGAATATGGTTCCATGTCTGCCGTTTTCGGTGAGAAGCTGGTCGGCATCCCAGTCTCCTCGAACAAGTCGATGATCGGCCATACGCTGACGGCGGCAGGAGCCGTCGAGGCCGTCTTTTCGCTGCAGACGATGCTGACCGGCACGCTGCCGCCGACGATCAACTACAACAATCCCGACCCGTCGATCGTTCTCGATGTCGTGCCGAACAAGAAACGGGAAACCCAGGTTTCGGCCGTGCTTTCCAACTCTTTCGGCTTCGGCGGACAGAACGCCAGCCTTGTCATGGCGCTCGAACCGGCATAAGCGGTTCCCGACAACACTGAGACAAAAAGAACGCCTTCAAGGCGAGAGGTTTTGCCATGCGCGCTTTGCAACTGATCGATGACCGCAAGCTTGAGATCACCGACCTGCCGGAACCGGAGGCGCCTGCCGCCGGCGAAGTGACGCTGCGCGTCAAGGCGGTTGCGCTGAACCATATCGATGTCTGGGGCTGGCGCGGCATGGCTTTCGCCAAGCGCAAGATGCCGCTCGTCATCGGTGCCGAAGCCTCCGGCGTGGTCGAAGCGATTGGTCCCGGCGTGGCGAACGTTCTGCCCGGGCAGCTCGTGTCGATCTATGGCGCGCGCACCTGCGGCCTCTGCCGTCCGTGCCGCGAAGGCCGCGACAATCTCTGCGAACATGTCTCCGGCGTACACGGCTTCCATCTGGATGGCTTTGCGCAGGAGAAGGTGAACCTGCCGGCGCGGCTGCTCGTCCCGGCTCCTCCCGGCGTCGATGCGATCGGTGCAGCACTTGCGCCGGTCACCTTCGGCACGGTCGAACATATGCTCTTCGACAACGCCAAGCTCGAGCCCGGTGAAACCATTCTCGTGCATGCCGGCGGCTCCGGCATTGGCACGGCAGCGATCCAGCTTGCCAAGAAGATCGGCTGCACCGTGATCACCACCGTCGGCTCCGACGACAAGATCGAAAAGGCGAAGGCGCTCGGCGCCGATCACGTCATCAATTACCGCACCGACCGCTTCGAGGGCGTGGTGCGCAAGCTCACCAAGAAGAAGGGCGTCGACGTCGTCTTCGAACACGTGGGCAAGGATACCTGGGCAGGCTCGATGCTCTGCATGAAGCGGGGCGGGCGTCTCGTCACCTGCGGTTCGACCTCTGGTGTCTCTACCGAGATGAACCTGATGATGCTTTTCCAACAGCAGTTGAAGCTGCTCGGCTCCTTCGGCTGCCGCATGGAGAACATGGCTGACGCCATGCAGAAGATGGGCCGTGGCCTCGTTCATCCCGTCATCGATACGGAAGTCGGCTTCGACGATATCGACCGCGCGCTGGAGCGCATGGAAGGCCGGCAAATCTTCGGCAAGATCATCCTGAAGATGGACTGATCGGCGTGAAGCTTTTCATTACCAGGATCGTTCTGGCGCTGCGCCATTTCCAGCAATGGCTGGTGGCGCAGCTGATGTTCGGCTTCCTGAACTTCCTGAAGCTGTTTCCGGCCGATGGCGCTATGCGCTTCGCCGACTGGATGACGCGCCAGATTGGCAAGCGGCTGAAGCGCCACAAGCTGATGCTCTATAATCTGCGCCGGGCTTTCCCGGAAAAGAGCGATGCCGAGCTGGAAGAGATTGCGCTGGAGAGTTGGGGCAATATGGGCCGGCTTGCGGCCGAATATGTCTTCCTCGACCAGCTCTTCGATTTCGATCCTGAAAGCTCCGAGCCGGGCAGGGTGGAAGTGTCCGGCATTCCGATCTTCCTGGAGCTGCGCGACAATCCGCGCCCCTTCATCGTCTTTACCGGCCATACCGGCAATTTCGAGCTGCTGCCGGTTGCGGGCAATGCCTTCGGTCTCAGCGTGACTGTGCTCTTCCGGCCGCCGAACAATCCTTACGTGGCCCAGAAGGTCTTCGATTTCCGCAGCGGCCGTATGGGCAAGCTGGTACCCTCGCATGCGGGTTCTTCCTTTGCGCTGGCGCGGCAGCTCGAGGTAGGGCAGGGCGTCGGCGTGCTCGTCGACCAGAAGTTTGGCCGCGGATTGAAGACGACGTTCTTCGGGCTCGACACCAAAACCAACCCGCTGCTGCCAAAGTTGGTGCGGCAATTCAATTGCGAGGTCTATCCGGCCCGCTGCATCCGTTTGCCCGGCAATCGTTATCGGCTGGAGATCGAGCCGAAGATGGAGATGCCGCGCGACGCGAAGGGCAATCTGGACCTTACCGCCACGGCGCAGATGATGAATGACAAGGTGGAAAGCTGGGTGCGCGAATACCCGGCTCAATGGCTGTGGTATCACGACCGTTGGGATATCAAGCGTTCCGTCAGCCTATAAGATTGTGCCTGCAAGATTTTGCTCCCGATTTATGATCGGTGAAAAGCGACAGGTCTGCTTTGGTTGAAACGATTAGCAGTCCATGTTACGCGTCTCTACTAGGGCGCGCAAAGCGTCAACCGTAAGGCGTAATCTTGTTAAGCATAGGCCTCGACCGGTTTCGGAACGTTTCTCAGGAAATGGATATGGGGGTATCTTGCTTGAGCTGTTCAGGGCCTTTTCCTTGCGCTGTGCGCAGATTGAGGAAGCGATAAGGCTAGGGGATGATGAGCGCGTGGCGGCGCTCGACGGCGATATCCAGCCGTTGGTCGAGGCGATTCTCGCATGCAGGGCGTCCAGCCTCGTTGAAGTATATATGCAGCTTCAATTTGTAAGCTACCTCATCGGCCAGGATGCCGATGACGGGGCTTTCGTGGCGCAATATGCCGCTGTGCTCTCCTACCTGCTCGATCGTTATTTCGGCGCCCATGCACCGGACTGGCGCGTGCCGTTGCCGGACATGAAGCTCAGGCAGCCGCCCGCCTATATTCCCGACACCGATAACGGTCAGTTCCTCAATGCGGCGATCCTGCAGACGCTGCCGGATCGCGTGGCGGTGCTGACGAAGGATTATCGTTATCTCTATTCCAATCCCGCCAATTGCGCCCATCTCGGCAAGAATGCCATGCAGCTCATCGGCCGCCATATCGTCGAATTCATCGGCGAAAAGCGCTTTGCCGACGGGGTGAAGGAAAAGCTCGATGCCTGTTTTGGCGGAGCGGCGATCGATTACGTCTACGAGCACAATGAGCGGCGTAACCGCTGCCGTATGGTGCCGCTCAACGACGCATCGAACAAGGTGCTGGGAGCGCTCATCACCATCCAGATTTCGGCGGCCCGGCAGCGGCTGACGCCTGACCGGGGAGGTTCTAATCCTTGCTCCAGACGGCGAGCTCGTAGCCGTCCTTGTCCAGGAAATGGAAGCGGCGGCCGCCGGGGAAGGGCGTGATCGGCTTGGCGATCGTGCCGCCGGCTTTTTCGACGCCCGCAAGAACGTCTTCCAGCTTCTCCGCGTAGAGGATGACGAGCGGGCCGCCCGATGTGCGCACCGGGCCGAGGGTGGTGAAGCCGCCTTTCAGCCTGCCATCGTCGAACTCGCAGTATTCCTCGCCATAATCGGTGAAGCGCCAGCCGAAGGCAGCGCCATAAAAGGCCTTGGTTGCGGCGATATCGCTAACGTTAAACTCGACATAGTCGATACGGCGGTCATTTTCAGCGTCGTTGCTGGCCATCTTATTTCTCCATCATCGATTTCAGCGTCGCCAGGTCCTTCTGCACATGGGCGGCATCGGCGGCGAATTGATCGTCGGTCATGCCGGGTAGGCGAAGCAGCGTGAACATCACCTCGCAGCCATCGCCATTCGGCACGATACGCAGTGCGTTATAGACGCGCAGGCCGGATTCGATCATCACGGTATGGTCGATAATGCCGAACTCGTTTGCCGGTACGAAACTCACACGGATCGTGCCGAGAGGCCCTTCGGCAATCCAGTCCTCACCGTCAGGTTTGAGGCCGGTCGCAAGGCCGGATGCCCAGAGCGGCATGTTTTCCGGTCTGCCGGCGAAGTCATAGACATCGCGCCAGTCTCTATCGATCGAGATGTGAACGATACGGGCGGGCATTGTGGTCATCGGTCTGTCCCTTATTCTGTGCCAGACTAGCAGGCCCGTTCCTTGCGTCTTGAACGAAACGGTCAGCGGCCGGACAGTTGCCAATCAGTTGATTATGCATGGCGGCGGGCGTCAACGTCGTCAGGTCGGCGATCTCACGAGTCATGTGCGCCTGATCGGAAAAGCCGGCTTCGAGGGCGAGGACGGCGAGCGGCAGGCTCTTGTCAGCCCGGCAGAGCGCCATGAAACGCTGCAGGCGGCGCACGCGCTCCAGCGTCTTGATGCCATAGCCGAAATGATGGTGGGCGCGACGGCGCAATTGCCGCTCGCCGATATCGAGCCTCTGCTGCAGATCCCGTATGCGGCCCGCTCCGCTATCGGCAGCGGCAAAGATCAGGCGAGCTTCGGGCTCGGCTTCTCTTTCATCTCGTGCCAGCTCGGTCAGCAGGCTGGCGAAGAGCGAACGCGCTGCGGCTCCATCCACACAGTCGGACAGGCGCGATTCGAGAAAGACGGCCTTTTCAGGCGCGAGATCACGCAAGGGAATGGAGAGGCCGGTGATTTCGGAGAGCGGGACCGTCAGCCAGTTGGCACCGGCACCCGGCGCAAAACGGGCACCAAGAACATGCATGCCCGGCGCAATCGGGGGAAAGGCAGCCGTGCGATCCGGTCCGGCAACATATATCCTGCCATCGACGAGGAGCAGATCGCAATAGCCGTCCGGGACGATGGCGAGCGGGCCTGCTGTCAGCAGCTCGTGTGACCAGAGACAGCGAAAATGCGGAGCAAGGGCGGACGAAGGCGCGTATTCGCGGTAGCGCCCGGCTGTCTTTGCCAAGAGCGGCCTGATATCGCTTTGCATGGCAGTGCTGACCGTCATTCCGGCCTCCCAAACTGCATCATATGGTGCTGTGAAGGCCATTCGAAAAGCCTGTTCCGACTGCCTTTTTCGACCCGAATCGCCATTGGCGACCTTGCCGTTTGGCCGAGAGAGTGCCACAACATCGCACCATTTCACTCATCGGAGGTTTGTCGTGGAAAAGGCAGAAATCGGACTGATCGGCCTTGCCGTCATGGGTTCCAACCTGGCGCTCAATATTGCGGAAAAAGGCAACAAGATCGCGGTTTTCAACCGCACTCCTGAAAAAACGGATGAATTCTACGAAAGCGCCGGCGATCTGAAGAAACAGATCATTCCCTGCAAGACGATCGAGGAGTTCGTCGAGGCGATCCGCCCGCCGCGTCCGATCATCATCATGATCAAGGCCGGCGATCCGGTTGACCAGCAGATGGAGGCGCTGCGCCCGCATCTGGAAAAGAACGACATCATGATCGATGCCGGCAATGCCAACTTCCGCGATACGGTTGCCCGCTTCGACCGCCTCAAGGATACGGGCCTGACCTTCATCGGCATGGGTGTTTCCGGCGGTGAGGAAGGTGCCCGCCACGGTCCGTCGATCATGGTCGGCGGCACGGAAGAGTCCTGGAAGCGCGTCGAGAAGGTTCTGACCTCGATCGCCGCCAAGTACAATGGCGATCCCTGCGTCGCCTGGCTCGGCAATGACGGCGCTGGGCACTTCGTCAAGACGATCCATAATGGCATCGAATATGCCGACATGCAGATGATCGCCGAAATTTACGGCATCCTGCGCGATGGCCTCGGCAAGAGCGCTTCGGAAATCTCCGGCATCTTCGGCGAATGGAACAAGGGCCGCCTGAACTCCTACCTGATCGAAATCTCAGAGAAGGTTCTGGCCGCCACCGATCCGATCTCCAAAACGCCGATGGTCGACATGATCCTCGACAAGGCCGGCCAGAAGGGCACCGGCAAGTGGTCGGCGATCGAAGCGCAGAACATGGGCATTCCGGCAACCGGCATC
This sequence comes from Rhizobium sp. BK529, assembly GCF_014194105.1. Classification (NCBI taxonomy): domain Bacteria; kingdom Pseudomonadati; phylum Pseudomonadota; class Alphaproteobacteria; order Hyphomicrobiales; family Rhizobiaceae; genus Rhizobium; species Rhizobium sp. BK529. The sequence goes on from NZ_JACIAU010000001.1 coordinate 777,226, forward strand.
GAAGCCGCGGTTGCCGCCCGCAGCCTGTCGTCGATGAAGGAACAGCGCGAAGCCGCCCAGAAGATCTTCGGCGATCTTGGTGCGGCTTTTCCCGTCGCCTATGGCCCTGACTTCAACAAGGATCTGGAACTGGCGCTCTTTGCCGGCAAGATCGGCGCCTATGCGCAGGGCTTTGCTGTCATGGCCGAAGCCTCCAAGGAGTTCAACTGGTCGCTGCCGATGCCGACGATCGCCCGCATCTGGCGTGCCGGCTGCATCATCCGCTCGCAGTTCCTCGACGAGATCACCAAGGCGTTCACCGATGCGCCCGATGCGGCAAACCTCATCGTCACGCCGGCCTTCTCTTCTATGGTCAAGGAATCGATCCCGGCGCTTCGCCGCGTCGTGACTGCAGCGCTTACCGCCGGCCTGCCGGTTCCGGCGCTGACCTCGGCGCTCACCTATTTCGACGCCTACCGCCAGGCCCGCGGCACTGCCAACCTGATTCAGGCGCAGCGCGACTTCTTCGGCGCCCATGGCTTCGACCGCCTCGACGGCAAGGACTTCCACCACGGCCCGTGGGGCAGCGGTGCATCGACCTTCTGAGGTTTGCGATAATGGAGATGAAGAGCCCGGCCATAGTGTCGGGCTTTTTGTTATAAGGCTAATGGCGAACGGGAGGTTTTCGACATGCTTCACCACGCTTCCTTCGGGGTGACCGATATCGAGCGGGCGGCACGGTTTTACGATGCTGCGCTTGGCGCGCTCGGCTATATCAGAGTCTGGGAGGATCTGCGGCCGGGCGAGACCGGACAGGCTGTTGGTTATGGACCGCCGGGTGGCGGAGACAAGCTGGCGATCAAGTTGGTCGAGGCGGGCCAGGCAGCACCGGGTGCAGGTTTTCACCTTGCCTTTGCGGCGCCTGACCGGCAGTCGGTGATTGGATTTCATGCGGCGGCGCTTGCGCATGACGGTGTCGACAATGGTGCGCCGGGGCTGAGGCAGCATTATGGACCGAACTATTTTGCAGCTTTCGTCATCGATCCGGATGGGTATCGGATCGAGGCGGCATTCAATCAGGCGATCTGAGTAAAGTTGACTCTGGAGAACAGGCCCCTCGGGCACCTTCTCCTCGCTGGCGAGAAAGCGTATGCAGCGAGTGTCTCCGCAATCTCAAAGATCTCGTGCGGAAAGTCCCCTCTCTACCGGGCGGGGAGGGGTTAGGGGTGCACGCACTCAAGCGCCTCGCCCCGAGAACACCCGTTCACGGCAAGATCGGCGGAATGTGATAGACGACGCAACCATATTTAGGCTTCTGGCGGCGTTCTTTGACCTCGCCGCCGTAAGCCTCGGCAATCCGCCTGCTGGCAACGTTTTCCTCGGCAACCGGATATTCGAAATATCGGACCGGCTGCGTCTTGCTCACCCATCTCGCCACGGCACCGATCAGCTCATGGCCGAACCGCTTGCCATGCACATCGCGGCGCAGCCAGATTCCAAGCTCTGGGGTCTCGGAGTTGATGGCGTGCACGCCGAGAATGCCAAGGCACCGGCGATCATCACGGCTGCGGGGGACGAGCGTGAGTTCCGATCCATCTTCCATTGCAGGCAGCCAGTTTTGCCAGACTTCGGCAAAGGCTTCCTCGCTCGTTGGCGCCTTCCAGGCGGTGAAGCGGGTGATCTCGGGGGAGATGCAGGCAAAGACTTCGCTGGCATCCTCCGGCCTGAAGGAGCGGAGGATCGTGCGTGCCGTCGGTATTTCGATTTCCCGCATGTGTTCTCGCGCTTGAACGCCAAACGGCAGTTCGGATGCTTACCGCCCCGCAGGCCATTCCGGTTTGCTGATACTCTGTAGCAGCTCCGCATCCACCCCATCGATCCGCGCGATCACCTGTTTTGCCATCTCGCGGCCGGCGTGGCGCACGTCTTCGTAGGCGGCGATGATTTCCGGGCGAATCCAGTTGAGAATCGGGGCGGATTGTTTGGAGACGAGATCGACGTCATGGCCGAGGCGCTTGCCGGCGGCCTCGATGCCGGCGTTGACGGCGATGGTGGCGCTGCCAGCGGACGAGACGATACCGTCAGGCGCACCCGGCGAGCGCATCAGCTGCTCTACGGCGTCACGGATTTCGGCAAGCGGAGCATCGATGTTGACGCGCAGCGGCACTTCTTCCGCGCCGTAGTCATGCAAGCCAGTCTGAAAGCCGATGCGGGTATGGGTGTAGTAGGTGAGTTTGCTTGGCGGCTGGAGCAGAGCGACACGCTTACGGCCGCGGTTGACGAGCTTTTCCACTGCCTGATGGGCGTAAGCCTCGTTGTCGAAGTCGTGATAGGGGTGCGAGAGCCCGCCATCGGTGCGGCCGTGGGTGGTGAACGGCATGCCGCTCTCGGCAAGCAGGCGCACGCGCGGATCGTCGGGCTCGACGCGCGAGATGATAACGCCGTCGGCCGAACCCGTTTCCAGGATATAGCGCACCGGCAGCATGGGATCCTTGCTGTGTGAATGCGGGGTGACGACGATATGGTAGGGCGTGCCGGTCAGAACTTCCGAAATGCCGAAGACCATCTGGCTGGAAAAGCCCATGATCTCCTCGTCGATGCTGAGGACCAGCGCAATGACGTTGGTCTTGCCGGTTCTGAGGCGTACGCCGGCCCTGTTCGGCTGATAGCCGAGCTGACGGGCGACCATGCGCACCCGTTCCTTCGTTTCAGCGCCAATATCCGGTGCATCTTTCAGTGCCCGCGACACTGTCGTCACGCCAAGGCCGGTCATGAAGGCAATCGTCTTCAATGTCGGGCGCTCGCGTTGAATGGAACCGGACGCCGCTCCCCCGAAATTTCCGTTGTTTTCCATCCCTCTAGGCCTGCCTCGCGCGATTTGCTTCGCCTTATAGAAGCTTTTTGGTGCGCTGTAAGTACGCCGGCGCCGAAAAAGCTCTCCTCCCTAAGCGAGCCAATCTGTAACGATACAGGATAAATGTCGAGCCTTTTTTCTGGCCGGGATTGCTTAGCAACCCTCTGCGGTTGAATCGTCAATCCGGCTGACGATTTTTTGCAATTGCGAAATTTACGAAGATTGAAATTGTCGGATTGATTGAAAATTAATCCGCGAAAACAGGCATATAGATAAAAATGGCAGTTGCAAAACCGCTTGCTTGTACTTCTCTTATTGAGCAAAGATGGAACAGATGATTACCCGCAAAGGCTGCAATGCCGCCTTTCGAAGAAAATTTTGCGAGCGGGCGGTTGCGCGGATAAATCGATTGCTCTAAGTTTTTCCGGCAACGTTTCAGTGAGGGAGGAGAACTCATGAAAATTCGTATGATGGCGGCCGTGCTTGCCGCTTCCGTCGCGCTTCCGTTCGGCGCCGCCAACTCTACCGATCTCGAAGTCACACACTGGTGGACCTCGGGCGGTGAATCCGCTGCAGTCGCCGAGCTGGCAAAGGCATTCGACGCCACCGGCAACCACTGGGTCGATGGCGCTATCGCCGGTTCCGGGGGCACCGCCCGCCCGATCATGATCAGCCGCATCACCGGCGGCGATCCAATGGGCGCCACCCAGTTCAACCATGGCCGCCAGGCCGAGGAACTCGTCCAGGCTGGCCTGATGCGCGACCTGACCGACGTGGCGACCGCAGAGCACTGGAAGGACATTGTTCGTCCGTCGAGCCTGCTCGATTCCTGCACCATCGATGGCAAGATCTATTGCGCGCCGGTGAACATCCACTCCTGGCAGTGGCTGTGGCTTTCGAATGCGGCCTTCAAGAAGGCTGGCGTTGAAGTTCCGAAAAACTGGGACGAGTTCGTCGCCGCTGCTCCGGCTCTCGAAAAGGCAGGCATCATTCCTCTCGCAGTGGGCGGTCAGCCCTGGCAGGCCGCTGGTGCCTTTGACGTGCTGATGGTTGCCATTGCGGGCAAAGATACCTTCAACAAGGTCTTCAAGGACAAGGATGCGGAAGCTGCCGCCGGTCCCGAGATCGCCAAGGTCTTCAAGGCTGCCGACGATGCCCGCCGCATGTCCAAGGGCAGCAACGTTCAGGATTGGAACCAGGCGACCAACCTCGTCATCACGGGCAAGGCCGGCGGCCAGATCATGGGTGACTGGGCGCAAGGCGAATTCGCGCTTGCCGGGCAAAAGGCTGGCACTGACTATACCTGCCTGCCCGGCCTCGGTGTGAACGAGATCATCTCGACCGGCGGCGATGCCTTCTATTTCCCGCTCCTGAAGGACGCGGAGAAGTCCAAGGCTCAGGCCGTGCTCGCCAAGACCCTGCTCGATCCCAAGACCCAGGTTGCCTTCAACCTGAAAAAAGGCTCTCTGCCGGTTCGCGGCGACGTCGATCTTGCTGCCGCCAACGACTGCATGAAGAAGGGTCTCGATATCCTGGCGAAGGGCAACGTCATCGAGGGCACCGATCAGCTGCTCTCGGCCGACAGCCAGAAGCAGAAGGAGGATCTCTTCTCCGAATTCTTCGCTAATCCGTCGATGACGCCGGAAGCTGCGCAGAAGCGTTTCGCCGAGATCATCGCTTCGGCTGACTGATCGATAGATTCGCTGCCTTTGCGATCCGGCTCCGCAAGAGCCGGATCCTTCCCGATGAATGGGCGGATGGCGGCGTCTCTGCGGCGTCCCGGTAAATCCGGGGCAGGGATGGCAGACGGCCTCATGCCGTTCTGCCGCGGGTCGCAGTTGCGATTTGAGGAGAAGTGTTCATGACGGGTCAAGCGCAAGCAGGCCGGCCAATCAAGTTACTGCGCAATCTGAATGCCAAGATTGCATCCATACCGATGATCCTGACAGCGCTGGTGATTTTTGTCGGCGGCACGTTGTGGACGGTCGTTTATTCCTTCACCAATTCCAAGCTGCTTCCACGGTTGAGCTTCGTCGGTCTCGACCAGTATCATCGTCTCTGGGCAGCGCCCCGCTGGGTGACGGCGATCGAGAACCTCGCCGTTTACGGCATTCTCTCCCTGATCTTCAGCCTGGTCATCGGTTTCGTGCTCGCTGCGCTGATGGATCAGAAGATCCGTTTCGAAAACACTTTCCGCACTATCTTCCTTTACCCTTTCGCGCTGTCCTTCATCGTGACTGGCCTTGTCTGGCAGTGGGTTCTGAACCCGGAATTCGGCATTCAGTCGGTGGTGCGCTCGCTCGGCTGGACGAGCTTTACCTTCAATCCGCTCTATACGCCCGAAATCGTCATCTACGGCATTCTGATCGCGGCGCTGTGGCAGGGAACCGGGCTCGTGATGTGCCTGATGCTTGCCGGCCTGCGCGGCATCGACGAGGATATCTGGAAAGCAGCGCGCGTCGATGGAATCCCGATGTGGAAGACGTATCTGCTCGTCGTCATTCCGATGATGCGGCCGGTCTTCATCACGACGATCGTCATCATCGCTTCCGGGATCGTCAAGGTTTACGACCTCGTCGTGGCGCAGACATCGGGCGGCCCCGGTATCTCGTCGGAAGTGCCAGCAAAATACGTCTACGACTACATGTTCCAGGCGCAGAATCTGGGTCAGGGCTTCGCCGCATCGACAATGATGCTCGTTACGGTCGCGATCATTGTCGTTCCCTGGGCCTACCTGGAATTCGGAGGAGGGCGCAAGCGTGGCTAATATAGGAACTCTCAACACTACCGCCGCCGGCATCGATGCGGTCTCGTCAAGGCTCGGCGATGGCCCGAGCGGGCCGAAGCCGCGCCCGACGCTGTCGGCACGCAATATCATGCTCTACGGAACGTTGATCGTCGCGGCGCTCTATTACCTGCTGCCGCTCTACGTGATGGTCGTGACATCGCTGAAGGGCATGCCGGAGATCCGCCTCGGCAACATTTTCTCGCCGCCGATGGAGATCACTTTCGAACCTTGGGTGAAAGCCTGGGCTGAAGCCTGCACCGGGCTCAATTGCGACGGCCTGTCGCGTGGGTTCTGGAATTCGGTGCGCATTACCGTGCCGTCGGTGATCATCTCGATCGCCATCGCCTCGGTGAACGGCTATGCGCTTGCAAACTGGCGCTTCAAGGGATCCGAGTTTTTCTTCTCTATCCTCATCATCGGCGCGTTCATTCCGTATCAGGTGATGATCTATCCGATCGTCATCATCCTGCGCGAGATCGGCATCTACGGCACGCTGACCGGCCTCGTCATCGTCCATTCGATCTTCGGCATGCCGATCCTGACGCTGCTCTTCCGCAACTATTTCGTCTCGCTGCCGGAGGAACTGTTCAAGGCGGCGCGCGTCGACGGGGCGGGCTTCTGGCAGATCTTCCTGAAGATCATGCTGCCTATGTCTCTGCCGATCTTCGTCGTGGCGATGATCCTGCAGGTGACCGGCATCTGGAATGACTTCCTGTTCGGCGTGGTCTTCACCCGGCCGGATACCTACCCAATGACCGTGCAGCTCAACAACATCGTCAATTCCGTCCAGGGTGTGAAGGAATACAACGTCAACATGGCAGCAACGATCCTTACCGGCCTGGTGCCGCTGATCGTCTATTTCGTCTCCGGGCGGCTTTTCGTTCGCGGTATCGCCGCCGGCGCAGTGAAGGGGTGATCACATGAACATGAATTCAACTGTCTCCAATTCGAGCGTCTCCATCAAGGATCTATCGCTGAATTTCGGATCGGTCAGCGTGCTGAAGGATCTCAACCTCGACATCAACGACGGCGAATTCCTGGTGTTGCTCGGCTCCTCCGGCTGTGGCAAGTCGACCTTGCTCAACTGCATCGCCGGCCTGCTCGATGCTTCTGAAGGCCAGATCTTCATCAAGGGCAAGAACGTCACCTGGGAGGAGCCGAAGGACCGCGGCATCGGCATGGTCTTCCAGTCCTACGCGCTCTATCCTCAGATGACCGTCGAAAAGAACCTCTCCTTCGGGCTTCGCGTCGCCAAGGTGCCGCAGGCCGAGATCGACAAGCGGGTGGCGCGTGCCTCCGAGATCCTGCAGATCCAGCCGCTTCTGAAGCGCAAGCCGGCCGAGCTTTCCGGCGGTCAGCGCCAGCGTGTGGCGATCGGCCGTGCCCTCGTGCGCGATGTCGACGTCTTCCTCTTCGACGAGCCGCTGTCGAACCTCGACGCCAAGCTGCGCTCGGAATTGCGCGTCGAAATCAAGCGTCTGCACCAGTCGCTGAAGAACACCATGATCTATGTCACGCACGACCAGATCGAGGCACTGACGCTTGCTGACCGTATCGCCATCATGAAGAGCGGCATCATTCAGCAGCTCGACGATCCGACGACGATCTACAACAGGCCGCGCAATCTGTTCGTCGCCGGCTTCATCGGCTCGCCGTCGATGAACTTCCTGCGCGGCGAATTGGTCAGCATGGGCGGCGGGATGGCCTTTACGGCCAACGGCGTCAATTTCTCGCTCGCCGGCTACGACGCCGGTGAAACGCTGCAGCCCGGCCGCAAGGTGGTGCTCGGCGTTCGCCCCGAGCACATCAAGGTCAACGAGAATACGGGTGGTGAAGAACATGATGCCACCGTCGATATCGAGGAACCCATGGGCGCGGATAATCTGCTCTGGCTGAAGCACGCCGGCCACACGATGTCGGTGCGCGTCAACGGTGCGCGACGCTTCAATGTCGGCGCCAAGGTGAAGCTCAATTTCGACATGTCGCTTGCGTCACTTTTCGACGCGACGACGGAAAACCGCATCTGAGACCTTGACCAGAGCCTAGTGAAGGCGAGGGTGGTGGCATCTTCGCCTGAGTCCGCCGACACTGCCCGGCCTGGCGGCAACGCAGAATGAAAAGACCATCCTCTCCCCACCGGCCTATGCCGGCTCACGGGGAGGGGCAGGGTGCGGGACTTGCTCCGGCACCGGCGGGGACATCCTCTGTTCCGGCTCAATCATCAGGAGGGCGCCGTCCCTCGTCCAAGATCGAGATCAAGCAATGACCCAGTCCACGACCTCCATTGACCTATCTGGCTCCTGGCAACTCTCTTCCGGCGACGGCGAAGCGAAATGCGCGATCACGCTTCCGGGCGACGTGCATACGGCGCTGCACCGGGCCAATCTCATTCCCGATCCCTATTTCGGGCGCAATGAGCAGGTGGTCCAATGGGTGGCGCATCGCGAATGGATCGTCGAGCGGAACTTTACGCTTGTTGATGCAGAGGGTGACTGGTATCTCGACATCGACTATCTCGACACGGTCGCCAGCGTCTACGTCAACGGCTTTCTGGCGCTCGAAGCCGATAACAGCTTCCGTCGCTACCGGCCCGATGTGTCGAGCATGCTGAAATCAGGCGACAATTCGATACGCATCGTCTTTGCCTCGAACGTTGCCGTTGGTGCTGCGCGGCAGAAGCAGCAGCCTTTCTACATTCCCTACAGCACGGGTAACTCGCCGATCCCTGATGGTAACATGCTGCGCAAGCCGCAGTGCCATTTCGGTTGGGACTGGAATATCGCCATTGCGCCGCTCGGCCTTTACGGCACGATTGCGGTGAAGAAGCTGGAAACGGCGCGCATCGAGCATGTGCTGACGCGCCAGACGCATAATGCCGACGGTTCGGTAGAGCTACAGGTCACGGCAACGCTCTTTGCTAGGGATCCCGGCATCGCCCAGCTGCATTTCGATCTCGATGGCGAGCGCGTGCGGCTCGATGTCGGCGTCGCTACTGGCGAGACGAATGTCAATCACGTCTTCCAGATCGATAATCCGCGCCTCTGGTGGCCTTCGGGCAGCGGCGAGCAGGCGCTCTACACGCTGACCGTGGAACTGCCGTCCGACAGCGTGACGAAGCAGATCGGCCTCAGGACCATCGAACTCATCACCACGCCGGACGCTGCCGGCAGTCGTTTTGCCTTCAAGGTCAACGGACACGAAATCTTCTGCCGCGGCGCCAACTGGATCCCGGCCGATGCGCTCTTCTCGCTATCGTCTCAGGAAAAGACCGAGGATCTGCTGCAGTCGGCCAAGGCCGCCAACATGAACATGATCCGTGTCTGGGGCGGCGGGTTCTACGAGCACGACTGGTTCTACGATATCTGCGACCGGCTCGGCCTGATGGTCTGGCAGGACTTCATGTTCGCCTGCAACCTCTATCCCTCGACCGACGACTTCCTGGAGAATGTTGCCGTCGAGGTGGATTACCAGGTTCGCCGCTTGTCCTCGCATGCCTCGATCGCGCTCTGGTGCGGCGATAACGAGCTGGTCGGCGCGCTGACATGGTTCGAGGAGTCCCGTAGGGATCGCGATCGCTATCTCGTTTCCTACGACCGCCTGAACCGCACGATCGAACAGGCGGTGAAGAAGGCGCTGCCGGGCGCCATCTGGTGGCCGTCCAGCCCGGCTTCCGGCTATCTCGATTTCGGCGATGCCTGGCATGCCGATGGTTCCGGCGACATGCACTACTGGTCGGTTTGGCACGAAAACAAGTCGTTCGACAATTACCGCTCGGTGCGTCCGCGCTTCTGCTCGGAATTCGGCTTCCAGTCCTATACGTCGTTGCCGGTCATCAAGACCTATGCCGACCCGAAGGACATGAACGTGGCATCGCCCGTCATGGAATTGCACCAGAAGAACGCCGGCGGCAATGAGCGCATTGCCGGCACGATGTTCCGCTACTTCCGCTTCCCCAAGGATTTTCCGAATTTCGTCTATCTCTCTCAGATCCAGCAGGGCCTGGCGATCAAGACGGCCGTGGAATATTGGCGATCGCTCAAACCCCATTGCATGGGCACGATCTACTGGCAGCTCAACGATACCTGGCCGGTCGCCTCCTGGTCGAGCCTCGATTACGGCGGTCGCTGGAAGGCGATGCACTATCTCGTCAAGCGCTTCTTCCAGCCGGTGGCAGTTGCCGCGATCCCCTCCGATGACGGCAAGTCGATCCGCTTCTCGCTGGTCAACGATACGCTTGCCGATGTCAGCGTCGATCTCGCAATTTCCATCCTGACGATGAAGGGCGAGCGCAAGCATCTGAAGAACGTCCAGGCCATGTGCGCGCCGGATGCGGCTTGCACTGCAGCGACGCTCGACATGTCCGAGATACCCGAGGGCACGCTGCTTGCCTGGCACTTCACCGCGTCCAACGGCATGGGCGGCGAGGGACATTATGTCAACGGCACCTACAAGGCTCTGGAACTGGAGCCGGCGGGTCTCTCGGTGATCCGCGAATTTGTCGAGGAGAACGGCTCAGTCGATCTCACCGTCACCGCTAAGGGACTGGCGCTCTTCGTGATGATCGAGACCGATACGGACGGCAAATATTCCGACAATGCTTTCGACCTTGCGGCGGGCGAAAGCCGCCGCATCACCTTTACCCCGGCAAAGCCCCTAGAGGGGGATAAGCTGCCGGAATTCCGCTTCTACGACCTGCATTCCTGCCAGTCGGCAGATTGATCTTACGTGAGAACGGGCACGAGGCCCGAGGAGGATGACATGACCAAGCTCAGCTATCAGCTCTATAGCGCCCGCAATTTCCCGCCGCTGTCGGCGATTTTCGAAAAGCTCGGCAAGGCCGGTTATGCCGAAGTCGAAGGTTTCGGCGGCATCTATGCCGAACTGGACGAGGCCGGCCTGAAGGGCCTGCGCGCGGATCTCGACAAGAACGGCCTCGTGATGGCAACCGGCCATTTCAGCCCCGACTTCCTCGAGGGCAGCGTCGAGAAGTCGCTGCAGATTGCCAAGATTCTCGGCATGGATTCGATTTATGCGCCGCACCTGATGCCCGACCAGCGCCCGACGGATGCGGCCGGCTGGCTCGCCTTTGGCAAGCGCCTGCAGGAAATGAGCAAGCCCTACAAGGATGCGGGTTATGAGTTCGGCTGGCACAATCACGACTTCGAATTCGTGAAGCTCTCCGACGGGTCGCTGCCGATCGAGCGCATCTTCGAGGGCGCGCCGGATATTTCCTGGGAAGCGGATATCGCCTGGGTCGTTCGCGGCGGTGCGGACCCCTATGCATGGGTCGAGAAGCTTGGGCCCCGCATCAGCGCAGTCCACGTCAAGGACATCGCGCCGGCAGGCGAAGCGACCGACGAAGGCGGCTGGGCCGATGTGGGCCACGGCACGATCGGCTGGGCGAAACTGCTTCCGGTGGTCAAGGCAAAGACTAAGGCCCGGCATTTCGTCGTCGAGCACGACAATCCCAACGATATCGACCGTAACATCACGCGCTCGATCGCTTCCTTCAAGAGCTACTGAGGCAGACCATGACCAAGGAACTTGGCGTCGGCATCATTGGATGCGGCAATATCTCCACCACCTATTTTTCGCTGGCACCGCTCTTCAAGGGGCTGAAGGTGCTCGCCTGCGCCGATATCAACGCGCAGGCAGCCAAGCTTCGCGCCGAAGAATATGGCGTGACGGCACAGACGATTGAAGAGCTTCTTGCTAATGACGAGATCGACGTCGTCGTCAACCTGACGATCCCGGACGCGCATTATCCGGTATCGAAAGCAGCGCTCGAAGCCGGCAAGCACGTCTATTCGGAAAAGCCGCTCGTACTGTCGCTGGAGCAGGGCGAAGACCTTCGCCGCATCGCGAAGGAAAAGGGGCTCGCCGTCGGCTGCGCGCCGGATACTTTCCTCGGCGGCGCGCATCAGCTTGCCCGCAAGTTCGTCGATGACGGCGGTATCGGCCGCATCACGTCTGGCGCCTGCTATGTCATGGGTCCGGGCATGGAAATGTGGCACCCGAACCCTGACTTCTTCTTCCTGCCGGGCGGCGGCCCGATTCTCGACATGGGTCCCTATTACATCGCCAACCTGATCAACCTGATCGGACCGGTGAAGCGCGTCGGCGCCATGACCTCGATGGCGTCGGAAACCCGCACCATCACCAGCCAGCCGCGCAACGGCGAGGTGATCCCGGTCAAGACGCCGACGACGATCCAGGCGCTGCTCGAATTCGTCTCGGGCGCCACGGTCACGCTGACGGCGAGCTGGGATGTCTGGTCACACCGCCATGCCAATATGGAGCTCTACGGCACCGATGGTTCTCTCTACGTGCCGGACCCGAACTTTTTCGGCGGTGTCGTCGAGGCCAGCGGCCGCAACAAGGACATCAAAGAGGTCACTGGCTGGGATCACCCCTTCGGCAAGTTCAACCAGGAAAGCCCAAATGGCCCGCGCGCCAATTACCGCACGGCCGGTCTTGCCGACATGGCCATGTCGCTGATCGAGGGCCGCGATGCACGCTGCTCGCTCGACCGTACGCTTCATGGCGTCGATATCATGACCTCGATCCTGAAGTCGGGCGCGGAAGGCCGGTTCGTCGATCTGACGACCACCTGCACGCAGCCGGCCGCTCTCGGTATCGAAGAGGCTCTGGCGCTGTTGAAGTAAGGCGAGGAGTGCGCCGTATGCTTGTCGTGCGGCGCGCTTGCTCAATGGTCTCGTCATCCTCGGGCTTGTCTTTGACATCTGCCGAGGGCTCAGCACATGCTCGGCACAGGGCCGAGCATGACGGCATATGCGGACAGGGCTTGCCCAGACATGACGGCGTGTGAGGGCAGGGCCCAACGTCTTACGTGAAGTCGTCGAGAACACGCGCTACGCGCTTGCCGTATCGGCGTGCTTGATCCAATAGTGCCGTCGCGCCCGGCCCCACACGAGGGGCAGCGACGTTTTCAGCTTTCGACCGCCGCCCCGCGCGGATACGGAAGAGAAGCACTTTATAGGTTGAGGAGACCTAAGATGAGCTGGCAACCCGCCGAAGACCGCTATTCGAAGATGAAGTATAATCGCACGGGCCGTTCCGGCCTGAAGCTGCCGGCCGTTTCCCTCGGCCTCTGGCACAATTTCGGCGGCGACACGCCGCATGACCGCAAGGTCGACATGTGCCGCACGGCCTTCGATCTCGGCATCACCCATTTCGATCTCGCCAATAATTACGGCCCGCCTCCCGGCAGCGCCGAGACTGCCTTCGGCGAAATCCTGCGCACCGATTTTGCCGGGTTGCGTGACGAGCTGATCATCTCCTCCAAGGCGGGTTACGATATGTGGCCGGGTCCTTACGGCGAGTGGGGCAGCCGCAAGTATCTCGTCGCTTCCTGCGACCAGAGCTTGGAACGCATGGGCCTCGACTATGTCGATATCTTCTATTCGCACCGTTTCGATCCGGACACCCCGCTCGAAGAAACCTGCGGCGCGCTCGACTATATCGTACGCTCCGGCCGCGCGCTCTATGTCGGCATTTCCTCCTATAATTCGCAGCGCACCCGCGAAGCAGCCGCGATTTTGAAGGATCTCGGCACGCCGTGCCTCATTCACCAGCCGAGCTATTCCATGCTCAACCGCTGGGTCGAGGACGACAAGCTGCTCGATACGCTTGACGAAGTCGGCATGGGCTCGATCGTCTTCTCGCCGCTTGCCCAGGGCATGCTGACGACGAAATATCTCGGCGGCATTCCCTCCGACAGCCGCGCGGCGCAGAACCACTTCCTCAAGAAGGATTTCATTCGCTCCGCGATCATCGACAATATCAGGAAGCTCAACGAGATCGCCGAAAAGCGCGGCCAGACGCTGGCGCAGATGGCGATCGCCTGGGTGCTGCGCGGCGGGCGCGTGACGTCGGCGCTGATCGGCGCCAGCCGTTCCTCGCAGATCGTCGATTGCGTTGCAGCGCTCGACAATCTCAATTTCACCGCCGAGGAGCTCAAGGAAATCGATGTCTACGCCAAGGAAGCCGACATCAATCTCTGGGCCAAGTCGGCTGAGCTGGAATGAGTTTCAACGCCCGGGGCAAAACCCCGGGCGTTTTCCAGGTATAATTTGATGTACGTGCAGCAGAAACTGTTGCTCAGAGGAGGAGCCGCCATGATCCGCAATCCCATCTTGCCCGGATTCAACCCCGATCCGTCCATTTGCCGCGTCGGCGATGATTATTACATCGCGACTTCCACCTTCGAATGGTATCCTGGCGTGCAGATCCATCATTCGCGCGATCTGGTGAACTGGAAGCTGGTGCGCCGGCCGCTGGAGCGCGCTTCGCAGCTCGACATGCGCGGCAACCCCGACAGCTGCGGCATCTGGGCGCCATGTCTTTCCTATGCGGACGGACAGTTCTGGCTGGTCTATACCGACGTGAAGCGTTTCGACGGCAACTTCAAGGATGCGCATAATTACATCGTGACCTCGCCCACTATCGAGGGTGAATGGTCGGAGCCGGTCTATGTCAATTCCTCGGGCTTCGACCCGTCGCTCTTCCATGACGATGACGGGCGCAAATGGTTCATTAACATGCAGTGGAACCACCGCACGGAAAGCTATGGCGGCTCGCCGAAGTCGCCGGCTTTCGACGGCATCCTCCTGCAGGAATGGGATGCTCAGACAAAGTCGCTGAAAGGCCCGATCAAGAACATCTTCGCCGGCAGCCCGCTCGGTCTCGTCGAAGGCCCGCATCTGTTCAAGAAGAACGGCTGGTACTACCTGACGACCGCCGAAGGCGGCACCGGCTACGACCACGCAGTCACGATGGCGCGCTCCCGCAATATCGACGGCCCCTATGAACTGCATCCGAACCGGCATCTGATCACCTCAAAAGATCATCCGGAAGCGGTGCTGCAGCGGGCAGGGCATGGGCAATATGTCGAGACGCCCGATGGCCAGGTCTATCACACGCATCTCTGCGGCCGGCCGCTGCCGCCGAAGCGCCGCTGCACGCTGGGGCGCGAAACCGCGCTGCAGAAGTGTCAGTGGCGCGAGGATGGGTGGCTCTATCTGGAAAACGGAACTGTTGTTCCCGATGTCGAGGTGCCGGGTCTCGGCGGTGCCGAGCGGACCGAAAAGCCTGTTCGCAGCGAGTATAATTTCGATGGCGGCACGCTGCCGGCCGATTTCCAGTGGCTGCGCACGCCGCAGCCCGAGCGCATCTTCAACCTGACGGAGCGTCCCGGCCACCTGCGCCTGATCGGCCGTGAAAGCATCGGCTCCTGGTTCGAACAGGCGCTGGTCGCCCGCCGGCAGGAACACCACAGTTTCCGTGCCGAGACGGTGGTCGAGTTCACGCCGGATACCTATCAGCAGGTGGCCGGCCTGACACATTACTATAATCGCCACAAGTTCCATGCCGTCGTCGTGACGCTGCATGAGAAGCTCGGCCGCTGTGTCACGATCTTCTCCTGCGATGGCGACTATCCGAACGGACGGATGACCTTTCCGGCGGATGCCGGCGTGGCGATCCCGGCCGATGGCCGCGTGCAGCTGGCCATGGAAATCCGCGACAACGACCTGCAATTCTTCTGGCAGACGGAGGGCAAGGGCGCCTGGCAGCCGATCGGCCCGGTGCTCGACGCCGGCGTCGTCTCGGATGAGGGCGGGCGCGGCGAGCATGGCTCGTTTACCGGCGCCTTTGCCGGCGTCTTCGCCTTCGATACGTCGGGCCGGGCAAGGACGGCCGATTTCGACTGGTTCAACTACGAGGAACTGTGAGAAGGGCGATGGACGATATCCGTATCGAGCGGATGACCGAAGCACATATCGAGAGCTTTCACCGGGCTCTCGATATCGTAGCGCGGGAGCGGAAATACCTGACCCTGCTGGAAGCCCCGCCGCTTGAGGACACACGCAAGTTCGCGTTGTCGTCGATGGCGAACGGCAACGTGCATCTCGTCGCTCTCGATGGCGACGCGCTGGTCGGCTGGTGCGATATCCGCCGGCATTTCTTTCCCTCGCGTGCCCATTGCGGCTCTCTCGGCATGGGCTTGCTGTCGGATTATCGCGAGAAAGGGCTCGGCCGGCGGCTGATCGAGGCGGCGATAGAGGCGGCGCGGGAAGCAGGTATGATCCGCATCGAATTGGGCGTGCATGCGGATAATGTGCGGGCAATCCGGCTCTATGAGAGGGTGGGTTTCGTGCGGGAAGGGGTGAGCCGCGATGCTTTCTGCGTCGAGGGGCACTATACCGACGTCATCAATATGGCGATGATCTTTTGGTGATCTCCCTTCTCCCCGCTGGGGAGAAGGGACGCTGCGCCGCCTCTGTCGAATCCTCATCACGACCAATTACGCAGATGTGATCCCCGATGCCATGATGTCACCACGCTTCGTTAGCCCGCGATTATAACTTTAGAAAATAGTAATAAGATACCGATTCTGTTACATATTTTTAATTTTATTTTCAGTTTTCGTTCATTTTCGTAGGCGTAATTTCGGGCTGTGTTCAACACGAGGAACCCCTCATGAAAAAGATTTTTGCAGCTCTTCTTTCCGCTTCTTTCCTGCTCTCGCCGATTATCGCATCGCAGGCCAGCGCCGCCGATCATCATCGTCCGCCGGTCGTGGTCCACAAGAAGGTCGTCCATGAGAAGGTCGTGGTCCGTCCGCATCATTGGTCGAAGGGCTACCGCATGTCGGCTGCCGAGCGCGGCCGCTACGGCGAAGTTCGCGACTACCGTCGCTACCGCCTGGCACCGCCGCCGCGCGGCTATCATTGGGTGAAGGCCGATAACGACTATCTTCTCGTCGGCGTCGCCACCGGCCTGATCACCAGCATCATCGCCGCCAATCACTGATCTCACGCGAGACCCGGAGAGGGCGGGTACGGCCGCCCTTTGGCCCGCCGGTCCGACCGGCAGGGCGACAGATCCGGGCTCGGCAGTTCGAAGGGTACCGGCCGGAGGTCTCGGGGTTTCCCGAACCGAAATAATAGCCGACGATGGTGCCGAAGACGCCGAGCAGCAGCGAGAGCACTTCCTTCGCCCGCTGGAAGCGCTCGAGACGCCGAGATCATGGACCACTTGTCGACAGTCCATGATCTCAGCAAGTCACGGGTTAGCGTTGGAAGGTAATGTGGATGACGCCGCTCGGCGCCGTTTCCGATCTGACTGTGTAGCCAATTTCCAAGCCACGCAGATCGTTCCACAGGCATATGCCGCGCCCAAGCAGAATCGGCGTGATTGCAACATGCAGGCGGTCGACAAGACCTGCTTTCAGAAAATCGCGAACGACTGTTGGGCCGCCGCCAATGCGCACGTCTTTGCCGCCCGCCACTTTAGCAGCCTGTTGCAGCGCCTCAGCCGGAGTGGTGTTGATGAAATGGAAAGTCGTGCCACCAGCCATCTCTATGGAGGGGCGAGCTTTATGGGTGAGAACGAAGACCGGAACCCGAAAGGGCGGCTCTTCGCCCCACCATCCGCGCCAGTTCGGATCGTCGGGGAAATTGTGGAGGCCAAACATGCCGGCGCCCATGATCTCGGCACCCACATTAGCGAAGTAGTCTCTCGCGTAATCGTCATCGAGACCGGTGGTCCCAGCCCTGCTGGTATCCTTGAATACCCGCTCCCGGAACGTTCGCGTTGCGACATAGGCACCGACGAGACGCGGCCAATCCTCGCCGAACGGGACTTCAGGGGTCTGGTCCGTCGTTGTTGCGAAACCATCGAGCGAAATCATTAGATCAACACGTACTGCCATTGAAACTCTCCTTAGGAGGGTTGGTCGGGGTCGATACTAAGGTAAGTGCCTTTATATCGAGTTTCGACACTAAGGCAACTACCTTATTGTCCTTGACCCGCGGCTGAACTCGTTTTAATAGATCACATGCCTCACCACTCGACTCCCCTCGACCTTGCCTTTCATGCTCTTAGCGACCCGACCCGCCGCGCGGTGGTGTCGCGGCTGGCTGAGGGCGAGGTGCCGGTCAGCGTCCTGGCCGAGCCTTTCGACATGGCGCTGCCCTCCTTCGCCCAGCATCTCAAGGTGCTGGAGGACTGCGGGCTGATCGCCAGCGAGAAGCGCGGACGTAGCCGCTGGTGCCGGCTGGTGCAGGCGCGATTCGACGAGGCGGCGGACTGGATGCTAGCGGAGCGGCGGCGCTGGACCGAGCGGCTGGATCGGCTGGAAGCCTATCTGGACAAGACCGAAGAGGATGATGAAGGACATGGCAAACCTGTTTGACACCTGGTCGCTCGATCGCGAGATCGTGCTGGTCAAGCTGCTGAATCACCCACGCGAGAAGGTTTTCGCGGCCTGGATGGATCCCAAGGCGCTTGCCGAATGGTACGGCCCGACCGGCCTTGGAATCGAGAGCCACGAAGCCGATATCCGCGAAGGTGGGATCTGGCGCTTCGATATGGTGGGCGTGTTCGAGGGCCAGGAGAGGCGCTTCCCGAACCTCATGCGCTTTCGGGAGATCGTGCCGAACGAGCGGATCGTGATGGACTATGGCACGCCCGATCCCAACGACCCCGACCGTTTCCGTGTCACGGTCACTTTCGATGAGCAGTCCGACGGCAAGACGGTGCTGACCATGCGCCAGCTTCATCCCAGCCCCGAGCGGCGCCGGTTCGTCATCGGCTTCGGCGCGGTCGAATACGGGCTGCAGACGCTGGATGGCCTCGAAGCTTGGCTGGATTGCTGACTGCCCCAATCCGCTGCGCGCAGTTGGTGATGGCTGCGGCGGAGAGAAGCTTCCTCGCCGTCATCTCCGTCGACGCAACACAGCCAGATCCAATGTTGGGAAAATCAGGAGTTTTGCGGCAGTCGCCGAGAATTCTGGCAATCGCGAAACGACGGATTGCCGGTGTATACCCGGGGCGCTAACGTCACATGATGAAGATACTTGCGATTTCCGGCAGTGCGCGACACGCGTCCACCAACACGGCATTGTTGAGGGCAATGCAAACCATTGCCCCTGACGACATCACCATCGATGTTTTCGACGGTGTCGGCGATTTGCCCGTGTTTTCGCCTGATCTGGAAGGACCCGATCTGCCCGACAGCGTTCGGACCTTCATGCGAATGATTTCCGACTGTGACGGACTTCTCATCTCCAGCCCCGAATATGT
Source organism: Rhizobium sp. BK529 (assembly GCF_014194105.1). Lineage (NCBI taxonomy): Bacteria > Pseudomonadati > Pseudomonadota > Alphaproteobacteria > Hyphomicrobiales > Rhizobiaceae > Rhizobium > Rhizobium sp. BK529. The sequence continues at coordinate 795,954 of NZ_JACIAU010000001.1, forward strand.
TCGCAGCATTCCCGGCGGTCTGAAAAATGCGATTGACTGGCTCGTTTCCGGAGATCAGGTCGTGGGCAAGCCGATCGCTCTCGCGCACGCCTCCCACCGGGGAGACGACATGCTGACCATTCTGCGAACCGTGCTTTCGACCATCAGCGCCAATTTCAACGAAAACCTGTTCTTCCGACTTCCCGTCATGAACGAGACGCCGGAATCGATCCGGGAGATTCTAAATCGTCCCGCCAACCGGTACGCCGCCGAACGCTTCCTCCGGGATTTCGTTTCCTTCTGTCGAACGCAGGGAAACGACCGGCCGGATTCCATCGTCCTCTAAGCCCATATTCAAGGCGTCTGGTTCGTCTTTCTGCATCCGGCTGCTTGACCGGAAGAAGTTTTCACTTCCTGCGACGATTTTGAACGCTTCCGCGATTGCGATCATTCTCCATTTTGGAATATTGGATGAATTCGTTCATCAAGCGAGATCGATGTGGATCTGTCTTCCCTGGAAATTTTCCTTGTCGTTGCCGAAGAGGCCAGCGTCACGCGCGCGGCCAAGCGGCTTTCGCGTGCGCCGTCCAATGTGACGACCCGTATTCAGGCCCTGGAAGGGCAGATGCATGCCGTGCTCTTCAGCCGCGATGGCAAGCGCATGACGTTGACGCCCGAAGGGCAGCTCTTCCTCTCCTATGCGAAGCGGCTGACGGCGCTGGCGGAAGAAGCGCGGCTTGCCCTGAAGAGCGCCCGCCCGCAGCCGATCTTACGTCTCGGCACGATGGAAAGCACGGCGGCGAGCCGGCTTCCGCCCGTGCTTGCCCGCTTCAACGACGAGAACCCCGATATTTCCCTGAAGCTCACACTCGGCGCCACGCGGGAGCTGACAAAAGCCGTCATATCCGGCGAGCTCGATTGCGCGCTGATTGCGACACCACAGGGCGAGCCCGGCTGGCTATCGTCTGCCGGGGTCGACGCCGATGACCTGCATCGGGCGCGCGTCTGCGAGGAGGATCTGCTGCTCGTGCTGCCGCCGCATCATGCCTCCGTCGCCGCACCGCAGGATATCCGTCTTCCGGCGCTTGCAGCGCTCGAGCCTGGCTGCACCTACCGGCAGATTGCCGAGCGATGGATCAGGGCCGGCGCGAGCCTGCCGACGGTGGAAATGACCTCCTATCATGCGATCCTGGCGCAAGTCGTCGCCGGCAATGCCGTCGGCGTCATGCCGCGCTCGGTGCTCGACATGCTGCCCTGGAGAGCCGAGGTCACGATTCATCGGCTCGGTCCCGTCGATACTCTGCTGATTTCCCGACGCGAGCGGCGATCCAAGCCGCTGCAGGTCTTCGAGCAGATCATGCTCATGTCCGCCAATCCTCCCGCCACGCTGCAATAGCGGCGTCCTCCATCCGCCTCCCTAGCCGACTTCAAAGAGTTCTTCATGCGCATACCAAATCCAGACGAGACGCCCCGCCGGCTCTCCATCTCGCGGCTGTTTCATCCGATCCTTGCGGGCGCGACGCTGCGCGACCGGCTGCTCGCCTGTCTCGGCGCGCTCGTTTCCATTGCGCTGACCGGCTTGCTATGCGGCGCGCTCTTTGGCGAGGGTTCACATCTGCCGCTGATCGTGGCGCCCATGGGGGCTTCGGCCGTGTTGCTCTTTGCGGTGCCGGCAAGCCCGCTCGCGCAGCCCTGGTCGATCATCGGCGGCAATACGATTTCGGCGATCATGGGCGTTGCGGCGGCAAGCCTGATCCATGATCCGATTATTGCGACCGGGGTTGGCGTATCGCTGGCGATTGCCGCCATGTCCTTTACCCGCTGCCTGCATCCTCCGGGCGGGGCGGCGGCGCTGACCGCCGTGCTCGGCGGCCCTGTCGTCGCCAGCTGGGGCATGCTCTTTCCCTTCGTGCCGGTGGCGCTCAATTCCTGCCTGCTGGTGGCGCTCGGCCTCGTCTTCCACAAGCTGTCGCGGCACAATTATCCGCATGTGGCGGCAGCGCCCGTCAACACGCACCAGACGGCGGACCGACCGCCGACTGAACGCGTCGGTTTCCAGGAAGAGGATCTCGATGCGGCACTCGCCAAGTTCAACGAGACGTTCGATATCGACCGCGCCGATCTCGCCCGGCTGTTGCGCCAGGTGGAATTTGAGGCTGTAGCGCGCTCGAATGCCGAGATTCGCTGCGCCGATATCATGTCGCGTGATGTGATCGCCATCGATGCCGATGCGACGGTTGAGCAGGCGCGTTGGCTGCTGTTGAATCACAACATAAGGACTTTGCCGGTTCGCGATGAGGCCGGAAAGCTGATCGGTACGGTGGGCTTGAGAGAGCTTGCGCTTGCCTCGGGCTCGGTGGAGCGGCTGGTCTCGCCGGCGACGACGGCCCATGCTGATGACGTGGCGATGGGACTGCTGCCGGATCTGACGGACGGGCGCACGCATGCAGTCATTATCGTCGATGAGGAGAGGCGAATCCGGGGGGTAATTTCGCAGACGGATCTGCTAAGCGCTGTTGCGCGCGCATTGCCGAAGAGCGGCAAGCGGGAGGATGCCGCAGCTTAGCGCATACTCAGGTACGCGAGAAGGCAGGCGGCTGCGGCGGCAACGGCGAGCTTTGGCCATCTGTCGTCAAGGATGAAGGCCAGCAACGCTCCACCCGTGAGCGTGACCGCCGCGCTCCAGAATGTCTTGTCCGAGCAGGTGAGCGCGAGTGCGGCGAGAAACACTGCGCTTGCGACCATTGTCACCGGGGCTGAAGCCCTGACGATGTCATCCTCCACCACATAAGGAAGGATGAAGCGCCGCAGGCTGAGCGCGAGGGTGGCTGCGAGCAGGAGATCAGTGAGGATAGGCGGCATGGTGCATCCGGTGGTTTTCGGTGAAACCGGTGCAAGCGGTATGCCAGTCGCGGGAATTGCAGGGGAACCCTGTGATTGCAGGAGATCGGGCCGGCGAGGCATTGGGCTTCGTCTCGCCTTGCCCATTTATTGAATTCCGGATGATGAAAAAAAGATCATCAAGCAGAGCTGCATAAAGATTCATCTCGAGAGCGGTTGGGCCGCAATTTCTTAGTCTCGCCCTCGCGACGTTACCCGCGCGGCGATAACAGCAAGAAAGCCCTTCGGTTTGCGCGCTTCATCCTGCCTCTCATCTCCATAGGTCAAAGGATGCAGCCCCTCGATCGGCGGCAGGGGCTCGCACTCTATGCAGAGGCACCGGTAGGGTCGGATCGTTATCGCCTTCATGCCGCTTGTCGGCTCCAGCTGACGAAGGGGTCATGCAGGTTACGCCAGCGCTCGGGCGTGAATGCATCGGCTTCCACCAGACAAGCGTCGAGCTCCGCGTGGATCCAGCTTTCGTCCATCGGATCAGCGCCGATGAAGACGATTTCCTGGCGGCGGTCGCCCCAGATGGGGTCGAGATAGGGATCGATGGCGCTGAGGAAGCCGGGCGCGTCTGGCCATTGATTCCGCGGCACGGCAGTCCACCAGAGGCCCATCTTGCCGGTGCGGACGATGGGGCCGGCCTGGCTGATCTCGCCGACATAATGGGGGCGGGTTGCGAGCCAGAAGAAACCTTTGGCGCGCACCACGCCCGGCCAGCTCTTGTCGAGGAAGGTCTGCAGTCTTGCCGGGTGGAAGGGACGCCTTTCGCGGTAGACGAAGGAGCGGATGCCGTATTCCTCGGTTTCCGGAACATGGTCCCTGAAGCCGTGCAGTTCCTTGTACCAGAGCGGATGCGTCTCGGCCCTTTCGATATCGAAGCTGTTGGTGCCGAGCACGTCCTTCAGCGCCACCATGCCGAAATCGGTCTCGATGATGCGGGCATCCGGGTTGAGGCCGGTGATGATCCTCCGGGCGGCGGCGTGCTGGTCTTCGCTCGCGGTGCTGACCTTGTTCAGCACGACGATATCGGCGAACTCGATCTGTTCGACGAGGAGATCGACGATGGTTCTGTTGTCGCCGTCGCCGGCGATTTCGCCGCGGTCGGCAAGGAAATCGGCGGAAGCATAATCGGCGAGCAGGTTGGCCGCATCGACGACGGTGACCATCGTATCGAGGCGAGCGATGTCGGAGAGGCTGTGGCCATTCTCATCTCGGAATTCGAACGTGGTGGCAACGGGCAGCGGCTCGGCAATACCAGTGGATTCGATCAGCAGGTAGTCGAAGCGGCCCTGTTCGACGAGCTGGCGCACTTCCTTCAACAGATCATCGCGCAGCGTGCAGCAGATGCAGCCATTGGTCATTTCCACCAGCTGCTCTTCGGTGCGCGAGAGATTGGCGCCGCCATCGCGCACGAGCGCCGCATCGATATTCACCTCGCTCATGTCGTTGACGATGACGGCGACGCGCAGACCTTCGCGGTTGGAGAGGACGTGGTTGAGCAGCGTCGTCTTGCCGGCGCCGAGGAAGCCGGAGAGGACGGTGACGGGAAGTCGCTTATCCATGATATGCTCCTATTATGTTATAACGTAACATGCTTATTTGACAAAAAAGGCGGTACGGGGGTGTCACCGCCTTCTTTCGCCGCAGCGCTCGCGGGGAGGCTGCAAGTTCGGCAGGTCGCGCCGAGGCATCCTCGCCAACTGGTGCCGGCTCCTTTCGGAAAACCGGCCTCCGATCAGGCAGCCCTGGAGAGGCAATCCTTCATGCTGGCGGCAATGCCACGCATGAGGGTGAAATAGAGATCCGGGCCGGCGGGCAGGGTGGCGGCTTCCGGGTCCAGCACGCCCGACTTGGCCTTGGTGCCCTCGATGACGACGTTGACGAGGCGTGGTTGGAATTGCGGTTCGGCAAAGACGCAGGTCGCGCCGAGATCGCCGATCTTCTTGTGGATTTCCGAGACGCGCTCGGCGCCCGGAATGGTCTCGGGACTGACGGTGATCGAGCCGGCGACGCGGATATGGTAGCGGTGCTCGAAATATTGATAGGCATCATGGAAGACGACAAAGGGCTTGTCCTTCACCGGTGACACGGTGGCGGCGATTTCCTTGTCGAGCGCGTCGAGCCTGTCATCCAGCGCCTTGGCATTGGCCTCATAGGTCAGCGCATTCTCCGGGTCGGCGGCGACCAGCGTCGTGGTGATCTCGGTTGCCATCGCCTTGGCATTCATGGGGTCGAGCCAGAGATGAGTGTCGAAGGCGCCGTGCTCATGATCGTGGTCATGTCCGGCTTCGGCCGTTTCATGATCGTGATCGTGATCGGCCTCAGCATGTTCATCGGCATCATCATGAGCCTCGAAAGCCCCGCCTTCGCGGAAGGGCAGCTTCACCAGACCCGGGGCTTCGTCGAGCCGAGCGACAATCGCGTCGGAACCCAGCGATTGCAGCGGTTTTTCGAGGAAGGCTTCGAGGCCCGGGCCGACCCAGAAAATGACCTTGGCATCCTGCAGGGCGCGGGCATTGGAGGGTTTCAGATTATAAGTGTGCGGGGAGGCGGCGCCATCGACGATCAGTTCCGGCTTGCCAACGCCTTCCATGATGGCTGAGACCAGCGAATGGACCGGCTTAATCGAGGTGACGACGACAGGGGCATCGGCCGCCTGGAGAGACCCGGCGAAAAGAAGAGCCGGAATTGCGAGGGTAAGGCCCGTCGCCAGTTTCATCAGAATGCTCCGCTTGAATTGCAGTCGTTATGTTATTACATCAATTGCGTTATGCTATAACGTGTGCAATAGCAGGACGCAACAGCACTTTCGGAAAATTTGATGCTCTCTCCCGCAAATAGTCCCGACAATAGCAGGGCCGAAACGCTGGTTTCGCTCGAGAATGTCGGTGTGCGCCGCGGTGGCCGCTGGCTGGTGCGCGGTGTGGATTTCTCCGTTTCGCGCGGCGAGATCGTCACGCTGATCGGCCCGAACGGTTCCGGCAAATCGACGAGTGCGAAAGCCGCGATCGGCGTGTTGAAGGCCGATGAGGGCAAGGTGATGAGAAAGGCCGGCCTCAAGGTCGGTTATGTGCCGCAGAAGCTCGCGATCGACTGGACTTTGCCGCTTTCCGTGCGCCGGCTGATGACGCTGACCGGGCCGCTGCCCGAGGCGGATATCATGGCGGCACTCGAAGCGTCCGGTATGGCGCATATGCTGGATGCCCAGGTGCAGCACCTCTCCGGTGGCGAATTCCAGCGGGCGCTGATGGCGCGCGCCATTGCTCGCAAGCCGGATCTTCTGGTTCTCGACGAGCCGGTGCAGGGCGTGGATTTTGCCGGCGAGATCGCGCTCTATGACCTCATCAAGTCGATCCGCAATACGACCGGCTGCGGCATCCTGCTGATCTCGCACGACCTGCATGTGGTGATGGCCGAGACGGATACCGTCATCTGTCTCAATGGCCATGTCTGCTGCCGCGGCACACCGCAGACGGTGAGCCAGAGCCCGGAATATGTCCGCCTTTTCGGCAGCCGCGCGGCGCAGACGCTTGCGGTCTACAGCCACCATCACGACCATACGCATCTGCCCGACGGGCGCGTGCTGCATGAAGATGGATCGGTGACCGATCATTGCCATCCCGAGGATGGGCATCACCACGATCACGATCACGATCATGAACATGATCACCCGCATGCGCATGCGCACGATCATGCCGAGGCCCATGCTCGCGCTGATGCCGACGTCAATCATTCCGAGCATGCGCATGCAGAAGCGCACGCCCATACGCACACGCATTTCCAGAGCGGGGCCAAAAGCGGGGAGGACAGTCGTGCTTGACGATTTCTTCGTGCGCGCGATCCTCGCCGGCGTCGGCCTGGCTCTAACGACGGGGCCGCTCGGCTGCTTCATCATCTGGCGGCGCATGGCCTATTTCGGCGATACGATCGCCCATTCGGCATTGCTGGGCGTGGCGCTTTCATTGCTCTTTGAACTCAACTTGACGCTGGCCGTCTTCGTCGTTGCGGCTGTTGTCTCGATCCTGCTGCTCTTCCTGCAGAAGCGTCAGGCGCTATCGGCCGATGCGCTGCTCGGCATTCTCTCGCATGCGACGCTGGCGATCGGTCTCGTCATGGTCGCCTTCATGACCTGGGTGCGCATCGATCTCATTGCCTTCCTGTTCGGCGATATCCTCGCCGTCTCGACAACCGATATCGCGCTCATCTGGGGCGGCGGCATCTTCGTACTGGCGGCGATCGCCTGGCTGTGGCGGCCGCTGCTGGCCGCCACCGTCAATCCGGAACTCGCCGAAGCCGAAGGCTTGCGGCCGGAGCGGGCGCGGCTGTTCTTCATGCTTCTGATGGCCGTCGTCATCGCCATTGCCATGAAGATCGTCGGCATCATGTTGATCACATCGCTTCTCATCATTCCGGCAGCGACCGCCCGGCGCTTCTCCTCGACGCCGGAGCTGATGGCCGTGCTCGCTTCGCTGATCGGCGCGGTTGCCGTTGTCGGCGGGCTGTTCGGCTCGCTGACCTATGATACGCCCTCCGGCCCGTCGATCGTGGTGGCCGCCCTCATTCTCTTCATTCTGAGCCTGCTTCCCGCCTGGCGCGGGCGCAGGAACCTGCAAGGACAAGGCTCATGAACGCACCTCAACTCACTCGCAATCAGGCGCTCGTTTTCGATGTGCTGGAGAAAGCCGAGGGGCCGCTCAGCGCCTACACGATCCTCGACAAATTGCGCGACCAGGGTTTTCGCGCACCGCTGCAGGTCTACCGGGCGCTGGACAAGCTGCTGGAATATGGCGTCGTGCATCGGCTGGAAAGCATCAACTCCTTCGTCGCCTGCGCCCATCCGGGCGAAGACTGCCACAGCCACGGCATCGTTGCCTTCGCGATCTGCGAAAGCTGCGGACAGGTGATCGAATTCCACGATCATGAAGTGGATCACCGCCTGATGGGCTGGGTGCGCAGCCAAAAGTTCAAGCCGGCGAAGACGACGATCGAAATCCGCGGCACCTGCGAAGCTTGTGCGGCTTGACGCTGTTCCGCGTTGTTATCGCCTAGTGCGCTCGTCGAGTTCAAGTTTCTGGCCTATGCCGCCGCCCAGAAGATATTGTCGGCAGTATTCGATCTTCTCAAGACAGCTATCAAGAATGTAACCGGCCTCAGTCTTGCATTCTGACCAAATTCGGAAGCGACGATCTGCCTATCCGCAAGCGGGCGCCAGCGCCGCAAGGTGCAGCAGGTCCTCGTTTTCCTCAGGCACATTCTCGGCAAGGCGGGCGGCGGCGATGACCGGCAACCAGGTGAAGATCTCGTCCGAGGTCAACTCGGCCGCCTTGGCATAAGTGACGACATAGGCTTCGGCGATTGCCGGCAGCACACGGCGCATCAGGAGATAGGTGCGGCAGACATCGGCGGCAGGGTTGCCGCTGCAGGCATCCAGCCAGTCGACGATCACAGTGTCTTGGCCGGAGCCGAGGATATTCCAGGGGTGGAAATCGCCGTGGCAGACGCAGTTGTCATCAGGCAGGGCGGCAAGTGTCAGAAGCAGCCGGTCGCGCAGGTCCGATGACAGGACTTCGGCGCTTTCGATATTGGCCGATAGTCTCGATTTCAGCGAGGGCAGGCCGGTGCCCGGTTCGCGGTGCAGGCGCAGGTGGAGGGCGGCCATCTCCTTGATGGCGGTGAGCGGCGGTTCCGGCGTCATCTCATCGGCAAGGCTCGAGCCGGTCGCGCGGTCCATCAGCAGGCCCCAGCGGCCGTGGTAATCGCCGACGACGTGAATCCGGGGCGCGGGTAGGGAAAGCCGCTCGACGATTGCCAGATTGGCGGCCTCGCGGAAGGCCGGGGCCTTCGGCCGGCCAGGCCTGTAAAGCTTCAGCGCCAGCGTCCCATGTTCATAGACTTCCGCTTCCTTGCCGGCGCCGAGCAGACGGCCGATTTCGCTCATGTCAGTTCCCCCGCCTCATGGTTGTATTCAGAGCGATGTGGTGCTGATTTCGGGAACGGAAAGTGTAGCCGCCTGCTCAGGAACGACAAGATCATCGGACCCGATTGTTCCGGTAATGGAGACAGTGTGTCCGTGGCGGCCGGCTTTATTCCGCGCGCGAGGCATGGATGATGGCGGCAGAACGGAGCCATGGCTGATGTCCCTGGCCCAGGGAATCGGAGTGTCATGACCGTCAATACCAAAACCTGCGATGCCATCGCCTGCTGCGGCGAGGAAATCCTTTCACGTGAGCTGCTGCTGAGCGGCACCTTTGCCGGCTTGCTTGCCACGGAAGCGCCGACGCTCCGCCTGTTGAGTGACGAGGAGCGACAGGCATCCCTCGCATCGATACTTGCCGAACGGCCGGCGGGCGATGTCTGGATTTTTGCGTATGGGTCGCTGATCTGGAATCCGATCATTCTCAGCGTGGAGAGCCGGAAAGCCCGCATCGAGGGCTGGAGCCGGTCCTTCTGCCTGACCACCGTTTCCGGGAGGGGTTCGCCGGACAATCCAGGTCTCGTGCTCGGGCTTGATGCCGGCGGGAGCTGTGATGGCGTTGCCCTGCGCCTGGAAGAGGAGGGTCTTCTGCACGAACTCGAGCTGCTGTGGCGGCGGGAGATGGTGGCCGAGGCCTATATTCCCCGTTGGGTCGATTTGCTTGATCAGGAGGGCGCGCCTTTTGGACGGGGCATCACGTTCACCATGAACCCGCTTGCAAATACCTATGCCGGCGGGCTTTCCCGGGAGGTGATCATTCAACGGCTTGCCACGGCTTCGGGCAGCATCGGCAGTTCGGCCGACTACCTGTTTCGGACTCGAGAAGGCTTGAGGGCGCTCGATATGTGGGACGAGCGCCTGGAAGAACTCGCCACCGAGGTGGAGGAGGCGCAACGCAAGCTGCAGCGATTGACTGGCGAAGGGGCTTGATTCGCCATCCTCGGCAGAAGCCGCTTCCCCGGACCCGCTCGGCTCCCGAAGAGGCGTATTGGTCTCGACTATGTTGCCGATGTGCTGAAGGCCCCGCGGGAATAGCGGCGCCTTCGATGCTGTCTTGCCGATCAGGCGGCGGCGCGCTCGGCGGGCGGGCGGCGGCGCAAGCTCGCGGTTTGGATTGCCGGGGGCCGGTAGTTGGCCTCCAGCGGGCCGGTCTCGGTGCCTGGCGGCACGATGGCGTCGATGGCATCGAGCAGTTCGTCGCTCAGCCGCACCTGCGCGCCGGCCAGGAGATCATCGAGCTGTTCCATGGTGCGCGGCCCAAGGATGGCCGACGTGACGCCCGGATGTGCAATGACGAAGGCAAGCGCCATGTGGGTGAGCGAGATGCCGGCGCCTTCCGCGATCGGGATGAGCTGCTCAACGGCATCGAGACTGTTTTCGTTCGACATCTGCTTCGGGAAATAGGCAACGCGGCCGCTCTCGGGGAGTGCTGCATTGCGGCGATAGCGGCCGGTGAGCATGCCCATGGCAAGCGGGCTCCAGACCAGCGCGCCCATGCCGTAGCGTTCGAGGGCCGGCAGGACTTCGCGTTCGATGCCACGGTGCAGGATGGAATAGGGGGGCTGCTCGGTGCGGAAGCGGGCGAGCCCGCGCTTTTCGGCCACCCATTGCGCCTCGATGATCTCGGAGACAGGGAAGGTGGAGGAGCCGATAGCGCGGATCTTGCCCTGGCGCATCAGGTCTGTCAGCGCCGACAGCGTTTCCTCGATATCGGTATCGGGGGCGGGGCGATGCATCTGGAAGAGATCGATATAATCGGTCTGCAGACGGCGCAATGAGTCCTCGACCGCGCGATAGATCCAGCGGCGCGAGCTGCCCTGCTGGTTCGGATCCTGGCCCATTGGGATGAAGCATTTGGTGGCGAGCACGACATTGTCGCGCCGGCCCTTTAGCGCCTTGCCGACGATTTCCTCGGATTCGCCGTGGCTATACATGTCGGCGGTGTCGATGAAGTTGATGCCGGTATCAAGTGCCTTATGGATGATGCGGATGGAATCGTCATGATCGGCATTGCCGATCGCGCCGAACATCATGGCGCCAAGGCAATAGGGGCTGACCTTGATGCCAGTGCGGCCAAGGGGACGGTATTGCATCTTCGTTTCCTTTTGAACGCGCTACCCTCGCGGGCAGGTTTTTGAATCGGGTAAAAGCCCCGGCGGACAGGCCTTGCCACTGGCAAAGACCTGCCGAACAGGGTATAAAAGCGCATCCGGAACGCGGTTCCGTTTATACGGAACAATGTTCCGCTTTGCAAGGGGTGTTGATGTGATGGACGGGATGGACAGCCCGGGCGAGGCGCGTGAGGCCGATGGCGGCCATGAAAGGCCGGTGCGGGCGGATGCGCGGCGCAATCTGGATCTGCTCTTGAAGGCCGCCCTGGCGGTATTTGCGACATCGGGCGTGGATGCGCCGGTGCGCGAGATCGCGGAGAAAGCCGGCGTCGGCGTCGGCACGGTCTACCGCCACTTTCCGCAGCGCTCCGATCTCATCAAGGCGGTAATGCGCAACGAGGTGGATGCCTGCGCCGATGCAGCTACGACGCTTGCGGCCGAACATGAGCCCGGCGAGGCGCTGTCGCGCTGGATGCAGCGCTTTGCCGATTTCATCATGGCCAAGCGCGGCCTTGCCGCGGCACTCCACTCCGGCGATCCGGCCTATCAGGCGCTGCCGGCCTATTTTGATGAGCGCATGATCCCCGCCTTGCAGGGACTGCTGGATCGAGCCGTTGCGGCTGGATCTGCACGCGGCGATGTGGAGGCGAGCGAACTCTTGCGCGCCGGCGCGCAGCTTTCCAATCTCGGGCAGGGGGATGATCCGGCGACGACGCGGCGGATGATCGCGCTCCTGGTGGACGGGCTGCGTTATGGGGCGGGGGCGAAAGACTAGGGTTTGCGCGCGCCGCCTTCAGGCGGCGGCTGCGGCCTTCGTCTTCGGCTTCAGCAGAATAATCAGCAGCAGTCCGGCGATGATGAGGACCGCACCTTCGAGGTGGTAGGTCTGCAGCTTTTCACCGAGGATGAAATAGGCGAGCACGGCAATAAAGATCGTCTGGATGTAGAGCAGCACGCCGGCGCGGGCGGCACCAAGCGCCTCGATGCTGCGATTGAAGAGGTAATACATCAGCGCGCCGCCGGGGATCGCGACGTAGGCGAGTGCGATGAGGCCGCCGGCGTTGAGCGTCGAGCGTTCGTCGGAGGCGAGTTCGTAGAGATAGAAGGGAAGAGCAGTCACTGCGGCGGCGCCGAGAAGCAGGCCAGCAGGGCCAGGCGATTCAGATCGAACTTCGCGCGGCGCAGCAGCACGGTGTAGAGGCTGAAGCAGAAGGCGCCGGCGACGATCCAGAGTTCGCCGGGATTGAGATCGAGGCGCAGCAACACGTCCGGGCTGCCCTTGACGATGATGACGACGATGCCGAGGAAGGCGAGGATCGAGCCAGCCACCTGCCAGCTTCCCATCGGCTCTGAGAGCATCAGGCGAGCGAGGATCATGGTGATGATCGGGATCAGCGCGATGATGATGCCGGCGGTGGTGGCATCGGCATGCTGGAGGCCGACGAAGATCAGGCCCTGGCAGACGGCCAGGCCCATGCCACCGATAAAAAGCAGCTCCAGGCCGCGGTTTCGCACCAGCGCAAGCATATCGGAAAAATGGTGATGCACGATCGGCAGCAGGATTGCGAAGGCGATCAGTACGCGCCAGAAGCAGAGCGCCCAGGGCGGCATTTCTGCGGAAACCCATTTGGCGGCGATGTAAACCCCGGCCGACAGCAGCCAACAGAGGACACCTACGGAATAGGCTCCTGCAAGCGAACCGCCTGCCGCCTGTTCCGTCCCGACAGTATCACGATGGACTGCCAAGACATGGATCGCCATTGGCTAGTTATGCCACAGTTTTCGGGCGCCGCACAGGTGAGGGTTCCGTCTAAGATTACGTCCGGCTCGCGGTCGTTGCCGAAATCGCGTTCAGCGTCTGCGCATCGCGGCCATAGATATCGTCGAAATAGTGGATGACGCCGTCATCCGTCGGCCAGGCGGTGAAATAGGAGACGTAGACAGGCACCTCTTCCGGCACCGGCATGTCCTTCTTGACGCCATCGGAGATCTGCTGATCGACGAATTCGACCGGAGCCTTCAGAACCGCAGCGGCCATGGCCTTCGGATTCTCCAGGCGCACGCATCCGTGGCTGAACATGCGGTCCTGCGAGGCGAACTTACCGCGTGCCGGTGTATCGTGCATGTAGATGTCGTGCGAATTCGGGAAGAGGATCTTCAACTGGCCGAGCGCATTGTCCGGGCCTGGGGGCTGGACGACGCCGATATTCTCAAGCGGCTGCGACCAGTCCACCTTGGCTGACGGCATGGTCTTGCCCTTGACCGAGACGACGTAGCCTTCCTTGTCCAGATAGGCGGGGTCGCGCTTCAGATGCGGCAGCATCTCGTTACGGATGATCGATTGCGGCACGCCCCAGTCCGGATTGAATTCCACCGTCTTGATCGAGGCGTCGAAGAAATTCGTCTGGTGGTCCTGCTGGCCGATCACGGCCTTCATCGAGAGCGTCAGCGTACCGTTTTCATAATAATAGGCCATGTAGGCCGGCTGGTTGATGAAGACGTATCGCTCCGGAAATTCCTGCGGCAGCCAGCGCATTTCCTCCATCGCCACGATCACCTTGTTGATATTGGCGGAGTTACCGCCGCCCTGGCCTGACGTGCGCAGGTAGTGCAGTTCGGCGGCGAGCTGGGCGAATTTCGGGTTGCTCGGCAGCAGGCGGTCGAAGACCACCATCAAGTCCGGCGTGGCGGCGAGCTGGGCAATGGTGCCCTTCAGGTCGACCGGCTTGCGCTTGAAATCATAGTAGTTGGAGAGCTTGTTGGGATCGATGCGGCCCCGGAAATTATCCTGAAGGAACATCAGCATCTTGCTGGAAAGAGACACTTCGAACGCAGCGAGAGCCTTGCCGCGGTCGCCTCCCTGAGGAGGGGCAACGGCGTAATCGCCGGCATTCAATCCCCAGTCATCGGCCTGTTTCAGGAGGTCGAGGGCCTGTGCGGCCTTCGCTGTCGGCCCCTTACCATTGACCCAGATGAGCTTCGCTTTAGGCTGGGCATAATAAGCCTCGACCGCCTCGGCGATGTCGTTGTTCATCGAGATCTGGAGGCTGTCCATTTCGTTCAGCACTTTGGCCTGATTGCCGCTGGCTGAATCAAAAAAAGCCGACAGCGACGTGCCCGTATCCTGTCGGACGATATGGACGGGGCGACGGGCGGGAACCGTGTAGCCGGGCTTCGGGCTTGCCTGAGTGACCGGTGGGGCCGCCGGCTGCGGCTCGGCGCGCACGGCAATTGCACTCCCCGAGAGCACCAGAAGACCGGCCAGCGGCGCAATCCAGCGGGAAGATGGTCTAAGCGGCATTCTGATGTCCTCGAAACTCGATAAAAATACTGTCGCGGCGCGCATTTTGCCCGGTGTGGGCAATCCTTGTGGGTGAAGCCCGACTAGAACCCCAACATTCGGGCAGAAGATGGGCATTCATCGTCTCTGGCAAGCCCACGGATGACAGAAGCTGTTGGAACGAAATCACTTTTTCGACAGCAGTGGCATCATTCCGACAGCGGCGGGATCGAGCTACCCGCCGCTGCTGCGATCAGGGCATGGCTAGTGCCAGTTCCGACGGCGTTCGAGTTCGGCCTCGGACGGCTGATCATCGGCAAACGAACCCGTCGGCACTTCGCCGTTCCGCTCATAGGTCGCGACGATGACGCCCTTGCTCGATATCAGCGATCTGGTGAGATGGAGCGCGCGCGGCATCGCGCTGCCGTCGGCAAACAGCCGTTTGCCCTTGCCGAGGAGCAGCGGAAAGGTCAGCACGGTCATTTCGTCGATCAGATCATTGGCAAGCAGGGTCTGGATGAGATCGCCGGAGCCCTGGATCAGCAGGTCAGGCCCGTTTTCCTGTTTTATTTTCTTGAGACTTGCGACGATGTCGGGGCCGAGCGCATGGCTGTTCTGCCAGGTCAGCGAGTCCGGGCGGTGTGTTGCCACATATTTCGTTGCCGGATTGAAGGCCTTGGCGATGTCGTCGTTCTGATAGGGCCAGTAGGCGGCGAAGATGTCGTAGGTTCTGCGGCCGAGCAGCAGGGCAAAGGGCTTTGCGAAGAGCTCGTTGATCACGGCTCCCGTTGCCTCGTCCCAGTAGTGGAATACCCAGCCACCGAACCTGAAACCGTTGACGGGATCCTCGTGAGGGCCGCCGGGTGCCTGCATGACGCCGTCGAGGCTGACGAACGTGGAGGCGATGATCTTTCTCATGGATGTTTCTCCTCTTGGCGATCCGCGCCATCAGGGCTGGATCTCGACCTGAGGACGAAGCACGCGACAGTATGCCGACAAATTCCCAGGGAATTTATGGAAGACTTGCCGGTTTCGACGTGCGATTTTCTCCAATCTGGAGGGAGGAGAGGCTGGCCGGTGGCGCGCCTCCTGCCTGAGATGCGAAGGATGTGACGCGACATCTCATCGACAGGGGCGACGGGGCGAGTGTGGAGCTTTTTCAAGCGCGGCCTGAGAGTGAAACGCCGGTTGGAGCGATCCTCTTTGTCCACGGCAATCAGGGCGGTCGGCTCATTGGCGCGAAGGAGGCCGTCGATGCTGGCGCGCTGGTTCGGTTCTGCTCCGGTTTGAAGATTACCGCGGCGGCGGTCTCGCAACCGGGTTTCGGAGGTTCTGATGGACCGGCGGATTTCTGCGGCCCGGACACGCAGCGGGCGATCGTCGCGGCGCTCTCCTTCCTGCGGGAGCAGCCTGCTGTCGATCCGTCCCGCATCGTTCTCTACGGCAACAGCAGGGGAGCGGTCGCTTCGGCAATGGTGGCGACCCAGGCTCCCGATCTCAGGGCCGTCATTCTGCGCAGCGGCGTCTACGATCTCAAGGCTGCCTATGAGACCGGTTCGAAAGGTCTGCGGTGGGCGATCGAGCAGGAAGCCGGTCTTACGAGCGACGCCTTTCTCGCCCGCTCGGCCCTGCATCACGCACAGAGGATGCGGGCAGAAACCCTGTTGCTGCACGGCAGGCTCGACGAGCGAGCGCCCGTTGCCCAGGCCGAACGGTTCTCGGATGCGCTCTCTGAGGCCGGAGTGCCGGTGACGCTCCACGTGTTCGAATGCGGGCACGACATTCCCCGGGAATATGCGCAGATGGCGCAGCGCTCCTTTCTGCAAAGGATGTTCGATCCCATCGTGACATTCCACTAAGCCAGCGTGATGGGCCTCAATGGCCGAGTGGCTGCCCCTCGGGCTGGCTGGGCTGGCTGGGCTGGCTGGGCGGGCGGCGGACGTAGAAGGATGCGACAACGGCCGCCAGCGAAATCAGCGCGCCGACGAAGAAGGCGGACTGCATGCCGCCGACGGTTGCCGTTGCGGCATCTGCTTTCCCTTGAGTCAGGATTCCGGCACGCCAGGTCATGATGGCGACATAGAGCGTCGTGCCGGCGGCGCCGGCGACCTGTTGGGTGGTGCCGATGATGGCGCTGCCGTGGGAATAGAGTTTCGGCGGCAGCGAGCCGAGGCTGACGGTAAAGAGCGGCGTGAACATCAGCGCAAGGCCGATGCTGAGCACGATGTGGATGGCGAGGACCATCCAGACCGGGGTCGTCGTGGAGATGAAGGTCAGGCTCCACATGACGCCGCTGAAGAGGACGGCGCCGGGAATGACGAGGCGGGCAGGCCCGTAGCGGTCGAAGAGCCTGCCGACGAAGGGGGCGCAGAGGCCCATGATGAGGCCGCCCGGCAGCAGGAGGAGGCCGGTCGTGAGCGTCGTCTGGCCGAGCACCGACAGAAGATAAATCGGCAGCAGGATGAAGACCCCGAACATCGACATCATCAGGATCGCCATCATGCCCGCAGCGATCGTGAAGGTCTTCGTCTGCAGGGTGCGCAGATCGAGCAGTGCCCGCTCACGCTTCTGCAGATGGATCTGCCGCCAGACGAAGATGGCGATAACGGCGGCACCGGCAAGAAGCATGACGCGCGGATCGAATGGCGTCGCACCCGCTTCGGGCGGGGCGCCGAGTTCGCTGACGCCGAAGACGAAACTGCCGAAGCCGATGGCCGACAGCACGACGGAGACAACATCGAGCGGCGCCTTTGACGGCACGGTGACGTTTTCGATTTTCGCCGCACCAAGCGCAAGGGCCGCAAGCGCGATCGGCAGCACCAGAAGGAAGAGCCAGCGCCAGTCGAGCGTGGAGAGGATGAGGCCGGAGATCGTCGGGCCGATGGCAGGCGCCACCGAGATGACGATGGAGATATTGCCCATTGTCCGGCCGCGCGAATGCGGCGGAACGAGATTCATGATTGTCGTCATCAGGAGCGGCATCATGATCGCCGTGCCGGATGCCTGGACAATGCGGCCGACGACCAAGAAGGGAAAGCCGGGAGCGAGGGCGGAGACCAGCGTACCGGCGGAAAAGAGCGACATGGCGAGGATGAAGACCGGCCGCGTGTTCAGCCGCTGCAAGAGAAAGCCCGTCACGGGTATGACGACGGCCATTGTCAGCATGAAGGCGGAGGTCAGCCATTGGGCGGAGCTAGCCGGAATCTTCAGATCGTTCATCAGGTGCGGGATCGCCACACCCATGATGGTTTCGTTGAGAATGACCACGAAGGCGGAGACGAGCAGCAGGCCGATCACCAGCCGGTTACGGGCGCTATGGTCTTCGACCGGCAGTTCGGCCTGTTCTTCAATCTCTGAAAGCAAGGGTTCACTGGTCATGGTGTTCCTGTATCCATGTCTGAAAGAAGTGGTTCTGCCTTAAGACGAACGTGCCGCGCCTTTTGCGACAGGCGGCATGGTTATTTTCTATGTCTTCATGCGGTCGGTAGGATGCAAGGCGATTTTTGCGGGGAGGCACGGAAAATGGGTGCGTTCGCGCCGCCGGAGATGGAGGCTTCGCCCGGAAATTACCGCAGCTATGCCTTTGGCTTCAATGAACGATGGTCAACGCGGCAATGCCCGCCTCATCGGCGGCGCGCAAAAATGCCTCACGGAACTTCTCCGGGGCAACCTCTCCGGTGATGGCGTCGATACACGCCTTGACGGCGATCATATATTCTTCTCCGTCATCAAAAGGCCAGTCCTTTATCAGCAGATATGCCGCATCGCCGAGCGTACGCACGACCGTGTGCGTTTCCCGACCGCGCAAAACCAGCCCGACCGGCGCGAATGCCGACGATGTGTTCCAGCTCATTGTCCTGGACCCCTCAAGGCACGGAGATTAAGACCCGTAAACACACTATACGCGCGAATTATGAAATTCGGAATTGCGGAATGCGTGAATGTTGAGCAAGTGACTTATTTGTTCCTGCGGACGGCGGGCGGCTGGACCCGAGGATGGTATCTGGAACGAAATGGCAACCTCCGACGCCAAATTGCGCCTCCACGGATTTCGATCCACACTATTTCCACAGGTTATCCACAGGTATTGCTGAATTCTCCCCCAACGCTTTCAACGACATATGCTTCTAAGTGGTCGGTCTGCCCCAGATGGGTGATGTGACCGCCCGATGACACCAGGGATATCTTCCGGGAAACTGACCTAACGGCCACAATGCCCGGCTATCTTGTCCCTCCCTCCTTGAGCGCTGGGCGGCGGACGCTCGGAGGTGGGAGGCGGCAGGCATTCATGAGGGCCTGCCGCCTTCATCGCCCGGAATGAAAGGCAAATCGGCAGCTGGCGTTCTCTCCAACAAAAAGGACCCGCTCACCAGGGAGCGGGCCTCAGGGGTGCCCGGAGTCGGACGGGCATAGGAAAAACGCTTAGATATGGGCCGCCGCATCAAGGTTCCAGCTGTCCGGCCTCTTCGGGAGCGCAAAGCTCCTGTCGCTTGCTGGACGGGCGTTCTGACGGACCGCCGTGTCGAGCAGGTTCGCAAATGAGGCCAGGCTGACCTTGTCGGCATGAAGCATCTGGCGGATCAACGGATCTCTCAGCATTTCCGATGGGGTCATCTCGTGCATGGTTGTCCTCCGGTGACTGGTTTCCGACGCTTGCGGTACTTTACATCTGTAATGCTATGAATGCATGTCGCGGCGATGGCGAAAAGACGGCAAACGAGGTTCATTCGGGCTAGCTCCAATGTGGCATTGGCCTGCCAATTTATCGGATGCTAGCCTGACAGCCGGGAGAACCACAGCGGAGGACGGGCAGATGGAAGCCAGAATGTTCGACGAGATCACGGTGGAGCCGGCCGCGCTCAAAGCCGAGATTGCCGCGATCAACGCCCGGCCGCTGCCTCTCATGGACCTGAAATATGCGCAGGCAGAACTGAAGGCCAGGCCGGGCAAGATCCGCAAGCATTTCGGCAAGACGAGAGCGACGAAACCGGATGTGTAATATCAGGCTTGGCAACGCTATTTTGACCATGACTGCATTTTCTGACGTTTGCTCACATTTTGCCGATTGCATGTGAATGAGAAAGCCGCTCTTTTGTCGTCCATATCCCTAATTTAGAGATCCTGACCGCCATGAACCGTTACGACATCGAGCGCCGGAACGAAGACGACTGGATTGTGATCGACCGCCAGACCGGCGCGCCCGTGCCGCATCTGCCGGAAAAACTCGGAAGCAGGCTCGAAGCCCAGGCACTTGCCGATTTCCGCAACCGGCTCGCCATCCCGCAACAGGAGCGCATTCGCTCCCGCCTCGATACGCTGCGGTTTGCCTGGCAGGCGCTGACGGGAAAGCGGACGCGCTAAAGCGTGTCGCGATCGCCAGGTCTTTGTGTCGACATGATTGCGCATGGGCTCCGGTCACAGAGGCAAAAAGGCCCGCCGAAGCGGGCCAAATTGCTGTTTTTTGGGTAATACAGGCTGGACCGCATGACGCGCCGTGAGGTGCATGGTTCCGTCAAAGGAAGTGCGCCGTACGGTCCGCATGCCAGACTGAAATCGAGATCAAAAGTTCCCGCAGCCTGATGAATATTCTGCTCTTGTTCCGCCGGCTTCCTCCTGGGCGGGGAATATCGATATCGGCGATAACCGGCGCTACCAGCGAAGGATTTTTCGGCCAAGGAGAAATCCCGCCGCGGTCGCGACCAATATGCCGATCGAATACCATGTCGCCAGAAACAACGGGCTGTCGTCCGGGCAGTGCCAGGCGTAGATGGCGGCTGCAATACCACCGGCGGCAAGGCCCGCGACAGCACCTGCCGTGCCCGGATTTTCCGGGGCGCCCTGGCGGACGGAATAGAGGATCGCCGCAAGCGGGGCAATCGACAGCGTGGGGACGAAGAACAGGCAGAAGGCGGAGAAATGGCCCTCCATGCTGCTTGCCCAGGCTGCCTGGGGCACGACGAGCAGTTCGGTGGCGATGCCGATGACCAGAATCGCCAGCGGCAGGGCGAGCGTCATGGCCGCCGAGCGCAGCGACACGCCGGGCTTGCCGATCAGGAAGGCGAGGCGGGTGGCTGATATGGCGAGCAACAGGGTGATGCCGAGCTTGAAGAGGACGCGCGGCGTCTCGATCATTTCGGCCATATTTCTGCGAATGCCGATGGTGGAGAGCAGCAGGCCGGCGGAGAACACCACGCCGATGGCAAGCGCGATCAGAAAGACGCGACCGAAGCGGACGCGCACGCGCGCATCTTTTGTCAGCAGGTTGATCAGGTCATCCGTTTTCACGCGTATTGCTCCGATAGAGGGCCGCCAATCCTTTGAGTGCCCTGTGCAGCGCCACTCGCACGGCGCCTTCCGTCATATGTAACTTCTCGGCGGTTTCGCGGATACCGGCGCCGCCGAGCGAGATCGAGCGGACGATTTCGCGCTGCGGATCGCGCAGGCCTTCCAGCATGCGGTCGACATCGATCCGATCGGCGCCGTCTTCCTGGCGGTCGGCTTCCAGCGTTTCCATCACGTCCTCGATCGGCACGCTGACATGACGGCCGCGCCGGCGCAGGCTGTCGATCAGCTTGTTGCGCACGATGGTCGAAAGCCACGGGCCGATCGGCCGGGACATATCCCAGGTGCCGCGCTTCAGGTGCACAGCCAGCAGAACTTCCTGCACCACGTCTTCCACCTCGCTCGGCGGGGCACCGAACTGGTCGCAGCGCCGGCGCGCGATCGACCGCAGATAGGGTGTCACGGCCTTCAGGAAACGGTCATAGGCCAGCGCGTCGCCGGCGATTGCCGCGCGCATCCAGGCCGCCCATTCCTCTTCGCGGGCCGAATATTTCATCCGCCACTATCCTCTACGCACGGACCCACGTGTTTATTACCGTCATCCTGAGAATTTTGATGACGCGGCACGTGAGGCAAGGCCGGCGTCGGCGCCTATTGAGCGCATCGGCGGGCAAACGGCAAGAGTAGTGCGGCAACAAAGCGCAAAAGCCGCCCGGCTCGATGCGGAGCCGGGCGGGCGTTCGTGTCGATGACTGCTGCTATGTGTTCTAGCGGTTGGCAGCGCCTGACATCCGCGCAATCAGATGGTCGAGCGATAGGCGGCCCGGCCCATAGCGCATGATGGCAAGTGCCATCGCCGCCCAGGTGATGTGGATGGGCCAGCCATCGGGCACGGTGAGTTCCACGATGAGCGTCATGAAGAGCAGGCCGAGACCGGCAAAACGGGTGGCGAGACCGAGCACAAGAAGGATCGGAAAGGTGATCTCGCCGCAGCCGGAGAGGAAGGCCATCACCGCCGGCATGGGGAAGGGATAGGGGCCGCCCGGCAGATGCAGCATGAATTCCTGCGTGAAGAGATCGATCGCCGTATCATTGAGCTGCAGGAAGCCATCCCATTTCAGGATGCCTGAGCGCCAGAAGGGAACGGCGAGCGCCACGCGGATGACGGCCTGGACGAAATCGGGTTGGGCGACGGCGCGGACAAGTCCGTCAGCCGCCGCCACAAGCCTCGCGAGCGGGGAGAGAGCGCCGTTGCGAGGCCCATTGCGAGGTACGGAGTCGAGCATATCAGACATTGGAAATCTCCGGTTCGATAGCGGAACAGGCGCCCGATGCGATCATCTCGCCGATGGCGGCTGAGAGATCGAATGCGGGGCAGGTGTCGAGCCCGGCTGCGACGGCGGCGGCAAGGCATTCGCCTGACAGAAGCGCGTTGAAGAAAGCGGCTCCGCCAGGCGGCAGGAGGCGCACCGTGACCTCGTCGTCGGCGCGAGTGATCAGTCCGTCTTCAGGGCGATCCTCGACGCGACCGATTGGGCCTGGGCCGCGATTCATGGCGAAGATAGTGACGGCGGGATGGTCAGATGAAATCACCCGCGTCGCCGGGTGCGGGCGGAAGATCACCGCACCGAGATCTTCCTGCGGCACGGCGGCGAGCGCTTCGGCGCGGAAGGCCGGTGCATCGGCCGCGTGATAGGCGTCCAGCCAGGCACGCTCGATCCTCGCCACATCCGAAAGCCAGGGCATATCGGCGGCATATTCGTAACGGTCGATGAAATCGGCGAAGTCGCGTCCGTATTCGAAGAGGAGCGGCGAGGCAGGCGGCGTCTCGCGCACGTGGAAACGGGCCATGGCGCGAAAGAAATCCGTGCCCGTAATGCGCTCGACTGCCGGGAAGATCGAAGAAAGCGCCGCAATCAGGCTGACGGTGACATTATTGCGGTAGACATTGTAGCGCTTCTCGGCCCGCTTGCCGCGCGGGCCGGTTACCAGATCAGGGGCGGGGGCATCGGGGGAAAGCAGGGCTGCGGAAAATTGCCCGGCGAAATTTGATGCCATTGGCCGGATCGGCAGGATGTCAGCCGAGTGCATGGGATGTCTTCCTGTCGCTCGCATGGCGATCGAGAATGGCTTGCGCCGCCAGCGCTTCGGCGCGCAGCACCGGCCAGTCGGGAATCTTGCTGTCCCATTCGATCAGCGTCGGGATCGGGCCACAGCGGGCGATCACGATCTTATAGAGCTGCCAGACGGCATCGGCGACCGGGCCGTCATGGCTGTCGATCAACAGCAGCTCGCCTTCGTCATCCTCCTGTTCGGCATGGCCGGCGAGATGGATCTCGCCGACTTTCGCCAGGGGAAAATCGCGCAGATATTCCAGCGCCGAGAAGCCGTGATTGGTGGCGGAAACAAAGACATTGTTGATGTCGAGCAGCAAACCGCAGCCCGTACGTCTCGATATCTCGCGGATGAAATCCGTCTCACTGATGGAGGATTCCGCAAAGAGCACATAGGTGGAGGGATTTTCGAGCAGGATCGGCCGGCCGATGGCATTCTGCATCTCGTCGATGTGATCGCAGACATGGGCCAGTGTCGCCGCCGTATAGGGCAATGGCAGCAGGTCGTTCAGATAGGTATCGACATGGGTCGACCAGGCGAGATGTTCGGAGACCAGCGCCGGCTCATAGCGGTCGACGAGGCTTTTGAAACGCCCGAGATGCTCGCGGTCGAGCGGCTGCGGGCCGCCGAGCGACATGCACACGCCATGCAGAGAAATCGGGTGGTCGCGGCGCACGCGTTCCAGCGCGCGATGCGGCGGGCCGCCGGCGCCCATATAATTTTCGGCGTGGATTTCGAAGAAATTCCGGGGACCCAATGCTTGGGGCCCGGTCTGCGCAGCAATGGCCGCCAGATGCTCCGGCTTGAAGCTGGTGCCGGCCTGGCCGGCGAGTGAATATGTCGGGAAGCGGAGGGTGCTTTCCGTCTCCATCAGAAGGTTGGTCGTCAAGGTGACGTTTGCCATAGGCGCCTCCGCTTTCCTGATATCAGCCCGATTTTCGGCTTAGATGTCGCGCGTCAGCGGCTTCAGCGAGCCGTGACGGCCGCCCGGCAGCTCAAGCGAGGCGCAGGTGCCGCCCTGGACGAATTTCCAGGAATTGCCCTGGAAGTCCTTCACGGAGGTTCCCTGGCAGGTCGTGCCCGGGCCGGCGGCGCAATCGTTCTGGCCCTTCAGTGCGACGCCGAAGCACTTTTCCTTGTGGGCGGCGATGGCAGCATTGGCCTCGGCCTTGGTCAGCGGGGCGGCACTTGCCATCGTGGCAAGAGCGGATGTGATTGCGCCGGCAAGAAGGGCGGTGCTGATGGAAGTCTTCAACATTGGTAGTCTCCGTTGCTTGAAACGCCCCTGTTTCAGCGGGGCACGTCGGGTATTCGCAACGGGAAAGCGGGTTGTTACAGACGTGGTGGTAACGAAGGCGTGATGGAGATTGGAGACAGAAGACCCCACCCCAACCCCTCCCCACAAGGGGAGGGGCTTAACCTGCCGCGCCTGGCTTTCCAGATCTTCGATGTTTCAAAAGGAGCGAGGTGGTGCTCCAGCTTAGGCCCTCCCTCTTTGGAGAGGGGTTTATTGCCCTCAGCCACTGCGATTTACCGTTCAATCGCCATATCAAACACCAGCAACCCCGGCACTTCCAACGGCAACTGCGCCACCACTTCTCCCGCCGGGTTCAACACCGCCGTCGGCCCCCAGGAAATGCGGCCCTCGCGTTCTCCCGTCACATCGGCCGATATCAGCCACAGACCGTCTCCCGGCAGCGTTCGCCTCTCGCAGCATTGTGTATGTCCCTGAATTCCTCGGCATTGGCGCGCGGCATCATGTTGTTGGCGCAGCAGACGAGCAGGGATGCGCCTGTGAGTGCGACCTTGCGGGCGGCCTCGGGGAAGCCGGTGTCGTAGCAGATGTTGATGCCGAAGCGCAGGCCATCGACCGTGAAGACTGGCGTCTCGGTTCCCGGCTGGAAGAAACTTTCTCCCTTGAGCAGATGCGCCTTGCGATATCGGCCGATCAGCTTGCCTTTTTCGATGACGACGGCGGTGTTGAACAG
Organism: Rhizobium sp. BK529; assembly: GCF_014194105.1. NCBI lineage: Bacteria > Pseudomonadati > Pseudomonadota > Alphaproteobacteria > Hyphomicrobiales > Rhizobiaceae > Rhizobium > Rhizobium sp. BK529. The sequence continues at coordinate 820,572 of NZ_JACIAU010000001.1, forward strand.
TGCTTCGCCTTCAGCCTCGATCATGCCCATGACGATCATGGGGGCGGCATCGGCGAGCCGGCTTTTGACGGCGGCGAATGCCAGGGATCCGAGATCCATGGCGGCTCTTCGTGCCGCTCCGGCCTCCGTCAGATAACCCTGCAGAAAACCTTCGGGAAAGATGAGGAGGCGGGCGCCTTCAGCTTCGGCGTGACGGATCACATCGAGCGCGTATGTCAGGGCGGCCTCGACATTTTCGCGATATTCCAAGGTCTGGGCGGCGGCGATGCGGACGGTTTTCATTCAGGGTTCCGGTTATTGTCGCTATTGTCCGTGTCCAAAAGGCAATATCCGTCGGCCGTATCATCGATGACCACCTCATCGAGATAAACCCCGCTCCCGATCACGACGGCTCTGCAGGCCTTCGGTGTGGAGATTTACACCGTCATTCGACTCGGATCACCTCCCAGCATGCGGAGGCCGGTGAGATTGTCCAGCTGCTGATATCGCCAGGCGCGGCGGCGCTCTTGAGGGCCGAGGGCATCGATATCGATGCGGAGGGCCGATCCAGTTTCTTGTCACCCGCTTTCCGGGGGATCGAGTGGAACTGCTCGTCTGAGCAGCATTTTGACGGCTGCGGGTATCATCGGGAACCTCGGGCTTCTTCGTCCGTTTGCGGAGAGGATGACATCGAGGAGGAGTCCCATGAGCAATCTCCATAACGACAGCGCCCCCGAATTTTCAGGCGGCGAGGGCCGCAGCACGCTGACTGCTTTCTTCGACAGCCGTGATGATGCGGAGAATGCTATCGACCGGCTGAGGAATTTGGGCATCACCAGCGTCAGAATGATGCCGGGATATGAGGCGGATAGCGACAAGGCCGGTGTTGCCGGCGACGACCGTGGCGGTTTCTGGGCGAAGCTGGAGGATTGGCTTTTTCCGGATGAGGACCGCTCTGTATATGCCGAAGGCCTGCGCCGTGGCGGCTTTCTGATCTCCGTCGAGGTCGACGACGCGACCTACGGCATCGCCCATGACATTCTCGACGACGAAGGCTCGATCGACATGGACGAGCGTGCAGACCTCTGGCGGGCGGAGGGCTGGGATGCCCGGAAGTCGAACGAAGCTCTCGCAGCATCGCGATATAGAACTCGTGGCTACGATCTCGATGAGGAGCCGCTGCTCGATCCGGAACTGCGTGACGATATCCTGCCGACCGGCCACCACCGCACGGTGGACGAAGCCAACGAAGATGCCGAGCGGGAGCTCCGTCGGGCACAAGATGTCGACGCGATGAAGCAGGACCAGACTATACCGCGTGGCCGATAACGGGCTGAAATCAGCAACGGTATGAAACAGAGGCGTCGGGGCCTCCGGCGCTTCAGGTTTTTATCGAGCATCGGATGCTCCGCCAAACCGCGGCACATTTTTGCGCGACATGCTTTAATGCGCCGTGCTGTCGACGATGACGTGGTCATAATCCATAGAGCATTTCTCGATACGAGCGTGGATTCTGTAGACCTCGCGCAGCATGTCGACGGTGACGACATCGCGCGGCTTGCCGCAGGCGCGCATGCGGCCGTTCTGGATCACCAGCACCTTGTCTGCGAAACGCAGCGCCTGGTTCAGGTCGTGGATGGCAATCAGCACGATCATGCCGCGCTTGCGGGCTTGGCGCTGCATGAAATCCAAAACCTCCACCTGGCGGTGAAGATCGAGCGCGCTGGTCGGCTCGTCCATCAGCATGATCTCGGGCTCGCGCACCAGCGCCTGGGCGATGGAGACGAGCTGGCGCTGGCCGCCCGAGAGCGCGCCGAGATCGCGGAAGGCGATCGCCTCGATGTTCAGCGCCTTCATGATATCGTCGATCAGCCTGAGATCCTGATCGCCGACGCCCCAGGACTGGCCCTGCTTGCGGGCAAGCAGGATCGATTCATAGACCGTCAGCACGGCGTTGGCCGAAGTATCCTGCGGCATGTAGCTGATGGCGTTTCTGGTCTTCGCGCCCTCGACCAGCACGTTTCCCGGGCCTTTCAGGAGGCCGGTAATGCGCTTGAAGAGGGTGGACTTGCCGGCGGCGTTGGGGCCAATGACGGCGACGAGCTCGCCGGCACTCAGTTTCGGGGTCGATACGCCTTCGACGAAGAGCTTGCGGCCGTGATAGGCACCGACCGATTGCAGCTGAAGCGCTACCATGAGCGGCTCCTGTTCGAGAGGATGAGCGAGAAGAAGAAGGGCACGCCGACGAGCGCGGTGATGATGCCGATCGGGAAAACGACGCCCGGAATGATCGACTTCGAGACGACCGAGGTCAGCGAGAGCAGCAGCGCGCCCGAAAGGATCGAGCCGGGCAGGAAGAAGCGCTGGTCTTCGCCGAGGATCATTCGGGCGATATGGGGGCCGACGAGGCCGACGAAGCCAATCGTGCCAACGAAACTGACGGGAACGGCTGCCAGCAGCGAGATGATCAGCATGGTCTCCAGCCGGATGCGGCGCACGTTGACGCCGAAGCTTGCCGCCTTGTCCTCGCCGAGGCGGATTGCCGTCAGCGCCCAGGCGTGGCGGGCAAACAGCGGCAGGGAAATCAGGAGCACGGTAAGCGTGATCCAGATCTTCGGCCAGGTGGCCTTGGTCAGGCTGCCCATGGTCCAGAAGACGACGGCCGAAAGTGCCTGTTCGGAGGCGAGATATTGCAGGAAGGCGAGAGCCGCATTGAAGGTGAAGACCAGCGCGATGCCGAGCAGCACGACCGTCTGCACCGAAACGCCGCGCGCCTGCGAGATGAAATGGATGAAGAGGGTGGCGATCAGCGCCATGACGAAGGCGTTGACCGGTACCAGCAGGCCGGCGGCGACGGGCAGGATCGGCACGCTGGTGACGATCGCAAGGGCCGCGCCGAAGCTTGCGGCGGCGGAAATGCCTAAGGTGAAGGGGCTTGCCAGCGGATTGGCAAGGATCGTCTGCATCTGCGCGCCGGCAACGGAGAGCGAGGCGCCGACGACGATCGCCATGACGGCGACCGGCATGCGAATATCCCAGACGACGGCGCGGATCTGCGCCGAGACGGAGTCGGGATCGAAGAGGGCCGTGACGACCTCGTCGAGGCCGTAGCGGGCCGGCCCCCAGGCGAGATCGACGGCGAAGGACAGGCAGAGCGCTGCCGTCATGGCAAAGAGAATCACAAGCTTGCGGCGGGCGAGGGCGCGATAGCGCGCCCTGCCTTCCTCGGCTTCGATCGGCATGGCGGCGATCTCTGCCATTGATCTTACTTTCCAGCCTTGGCGTCGACCCAGTAACCCGGCTGATAGGCGACGGGCAGGAATTTTTCGTGGAATTCCTTGAAGGTGGCATCCGGGTCGAGGTCGGCAAAGAGATCCGGGTGGAACCACTTGGCCAGTTGCTGGACGGCGACGAACTGGTAGGGGCTTGTGTAGAACTGGTGCCAGATCGCATGCACATTGCCATCGGCAACGGCCTCGGAGCCGGTGAAGGCCGGGTTCTGCATCAGCGCATCGAGCGCCTTGCGGCTGTCGTCGATCGTGCCAGCGGCAGCGGGGCCGACATTGACATAGTCCTTGGCGTCCTTGGTCTGGCTCCAGTTCGAGCCTGTCACGACGACGACATCGGGATTGGAGGCGACGACCTGTTCGGCATTGATCGAGCCGGTATAGCCCGGCAGGAAATCGGAGCCGAGATTGTGGCCGCCGGCCCAATCCACCATCAGGCCGAAATTATCAGGGCCGAAGGTACCGCAGCATTCGACGAGGCCGGCGGCGCGATACATGAAGACGTTTGGTTTCCTGGGGTTGGCTTCCTTCAGCTTGTCGGTAACGCGCGCCATCTGCTCTTTCCAATAGGCGGCGACGGCTTCGGCGCGGTCTTCGTGGCCGAAGAGCTTGCCGAGGATTTTCAGGCTCGGCTCGGTATTGGCGAGAATGTGCTCGCGGAAATCGATATAGACGATCTTCACGTCGATCTTGTTCAGCATGTCCTCGAGCTTCACCTCGTCGGCGGCCTGTTTGTTGCCGATCGGCAGCAGCATGAGGTCGGGGTGGAGTGCTACGACCGTTTCGGTCTGCAGCGTGCCATCGGTCAGGTTGCCGAGGAAGGGTAGGTCCTTGGCCTTGGGAAACTTTTCGACATAGGCGTTGAAACCGTCCTTGTCGGTCGTCCAGAGGTCGTTGCGCCAACCGACGATCTTGGCGAAGGGATCATCCTTCTCGATCGGGGCGACGGCATAGAGCATGCGGCCTTCGCCGAGAATCACGCGCTCGACCGGCTTCTCGAAAGTCACTTCGCGGCCGGCGACATCCTTGATGGTGAAGGGATCGGCAGAGACCGAGAACGGCAACAGTACCGCAACTGCGGCGGCGATTAGCGCAAGCAATTTCATAAAATTCATCTGGAAACTCTCCCCGTCCTCGGTTATTTCCCGAGGCATAGAAAAACTGAGTTTTGGAATCAAGTTTTATGTTTTAGAGCTTTTCCAAAGTAAGTCTGGTGCCGGGGTGAAGATGATGAATACGATGAACACGAATTACTCCATTCGCGATGAAATCCGGGATTTCTGGTCGGAAAGGGCGGCGACGTTCGACGAGAGTGTCGGCCACGAAATATTTTCCGAAGCGGAACGAAAAGGCTGGCAGCGCCTGATCCGCAAGCATCTCGGCGAGGGACAGGGGCGTGCGGCGCTCGATCTTGCTTGTGGCACGGCGGTCATTTCCCATCTCATGAATGGAGCAGGCTTCAAGGTGACGGGGCTCGACTGGTCGGATGCGATGCTGGCGCAGGCGCGCGCCAAGGCGAAGAAGCGCGGCACCGATATCCGCTTCGTCTCAGGCGATGCGGAAAACACCATGGAGCCGAAAGAAAGCTACGACGTGATCACCAACCGGCACCTCGTCTGGACGCTGGTCGATCCGCCCTCGGCCTTCCGCGAATGGTTTTCCGTGCTGAAGCCCGGCGGCAAGGTGCTGATCGTCGACGGCAACATGGGCAAGGAGACCTGGGTGAAGGGATTGCAGAAGCTCTGGACGAAGCTGACGGGCAAGGCGCCAGCGAGCCACATGAAGCCGGAGATGATGGCCCGCCATCAGGCCATTCGCTCGCGCGTCTATTTCTCCGACCAGATGCCGGCCGAAGCGATCGTCGAGCTGCTGCGGCAGGCCGGCTTCGACAATATCGTCGTCGACCGCAAGCTCTCGGATATCCATTGGGCGCAGGCGCGCAAGATGCCTTTCCTGCGCGGACTGGAGCGGATGGTGCAGGATCGTTTTGCGATCTGTGCGACGAAGCCTCTGGCTTAGGTTTTCCGCTGAAGGCGCGGAACTGCGTTACCCGCGCCCGCGGTCATCGAAGTGCCTGATGCCCCTTGAGGCTTGCGAGCAATCCGGCTATTTCGCGGGAATCGGCAGGCTTTGATGCCAGCGGCACCTTTGAGAGACGCGACCGACACGCAGCGCGTCTTGGGGCTGCGCAACGGGCGAGGAAGTCTACTCGATCGCCATTTTCATGGGCGAGCACATGGAGAGACTGTCACGGCTACCGAGAGTAAAGATATTTGCAACCGATAGCAGTCCGACTGTCAAGAAACCGCAGGCGGATGGAATGTCCTTGATGCCCGGGGAAATTGGTTCGGCTCGGTGAACAGGTTGAAACTAATTTCGCTACCGCCGGTTTGACCGTCAATCTCTCTTTCCCGGTCAACTAGCAACTAGGTGGAATGAGCCGTTGAAATCCAGCTTTCCCCACAGTTCCCTCTTTGCCGGAAAGCGCGTGCTCGTCGTCGAGGATGAGTTTCTGCTCGCAGAGGAAGCCCGCGCGGAGCTTACGAAGCTCGGCGCGATCGTGATCGGTCCGACACCACGCGTCGACCATGCGCTCTCCCTGATCGAAGATGAGCAGATCGACGCTGCCATCCTCGATGTTTTCTTGTCAGACACGCTGGTATTTCCCGTGGCAGAGCGCCTCCAAGAGCTCGACATACCCTTCGTGTTCGCCACCGCTTACGATCCCTCCGTCATCCCGGGGCGGTTCGGCGGCTATATTCTCTGCGAAAAACCGATCGAGCTGGAGAATATCGCTCAGGGCCTTTTCGGCCCGCCGGCATCGGATGCGTGATCGCCGAATTGCCGCGGCATGATGCAGGACCGCTTCGCGATCTGCGCGACAGAGCCTCCGGCTTAGGGTTTTGCGGAGGCTTTCGCCCCGTTGCAATTCTATTTTAAGAGACATAGTGCAGATCGCTCAGGCCGTAGCTTGCTTAATTCAACCTTGCCTGGAGAGATCCGTGACCTCCATATCAACCGCAATGCGTTTCGCCCCGGATGCAGCGAAGGTTTTGACCGTCGAAGCCATTGTGGAAAATCGCCTTTATGCGTTCGCCTTAAGGGATGCCGCGCTGAAGCTCATTGCCATGCACGACGCCGCGCCTCGTATCGTCCGCTATACCGCAGATATGAAACGATGGCTGCTGACGCAGTCGATTGTGGCTTTTCATTTTCAGCGCGTTACATCGCCGTCTCATCCGGGCCTTACGGCCGCCAAGCTGAACGCCCTCATCGCCGAGAGCGAAGTTGCCTCAAAGAACACGGCGTTCGCGCATCTCGCAGAGATGCGCAATTACGGTCTCCTGGTTGATACTCATGAAAGCGGAGACAGGCGCGTTCGCCAGCTCAGAATTTCCGACACCGCCGAAGCCTTGATCCGCGAATGGTTCGACGAACATCTGAAATCACTCGACATGCTCGATCGGGGCACGCGATTCTCACGATCATCGGCCGATCGGCGCCTGCTCTGGTATGCGCAGCCAAGAATGTCGGAGAGCCTCTTTCACGATCCAGACTGGGCCAGCCCGCCGCAAACGGTGGATGCTTTCGTTCGAACTGCTTCCGGCAGCAACATCCTGCACGATCTGATGTCTCGAGTTTCGCCGGAGCAAGAGCTGGAAACGCGCATGTCTGTTGGCCCTTTGCGCATCGGAGAATTCTTCAAGCGATACGCCATCTCCCGAACCCACGCGCGGCGCCTTTTCGATCGCGCTCAGCTGCTTGAGGCTTGTGGATGGGACCTCGCCGGTGAGCGCAGTGGTTTCTGGATTGGGGCAGGGCTGATCCGTGACTATCGACATTGGCAGGCGGTCAAGTTTGCCGCCATCGACGAAGCGTTCGAATGGGCCTGTCGTCAAGTATCCGAGCCGGCCGGTCGGCAACGAGAGGCTTGATCCCCCGGCGTCCGCTGCCATGTGCTAACCCGGCGGATCCTCTTCAATCTCCTCCGGGATAAACCCACCCGTCTGCCGCCGCCACAGGCGCGCGAACAGGCCGTCGCCTTCGATCAGGTCTTCCGGCCGGCCTTCCTCGATGATGCGGCCGTGGTCGAGCACGACGATGCGGTCCATGCTGGAAATTGTGGAGAGCCGGTGGGCGATGGCGATGACGGTTTTTCCTTCCATCACCAGGTTCAGCCGTTCCTGGATGGCGGCTTCGGATTCGCTGTCGAGCGCCGATGTAGCCTCGTCGAGCACGAGGATCGGCGCGTTCTTGAGGAGTACGCGGGCGATCGCCACGCGCTGGCGCTGGCCGCCCGACAGCTTGATGCCGCGGTCGCCGACATAGGCCTCGTAGCCCTTGCGGCCTTCGCTATCGGCGAGATCGGCGATGAAGAGATCGGCGCTCGCCATCTTCGCCACGCTCTCAATCTCCTCCTGTGTCGCCTCCGGCCGGCCGTAGCGGATGTTGTCGCCGACCGAGCGGTGCAGGAGCGCCACATCCTGGGCGATGACGCCGATGGCGCGGCGCAGGCTCGACTGGGTCACAGTGCGGATATCCTGGCCGTCGATGAGGATGGCACCGTCCTTGATGTCGTAGAAGCGCAGAAGCAGATTGGCGAGTGTCGTCTTGCCCGCACCGGAGAGGCCGACGAGCCCAACTTTTTCGCCGGGCCGGATCGTCAGCGACAGATTGTCGATGACGGACTTGCCGGACTTGTAGGCGAAGCTGACGTGCTCGAAGCAGATTTCCCCCGATGGCACGGCAAGCTCTCTCGCATCCGGCCGGTCGATAATGGTCGGCGGCGTCGTCATGACCGGCATGGCGTCCTTGATGGTGCCGATCGCCTGGAAGATTTGCTGGCCCATCTGCAGGAAAGTGAAGGTGTGGCCGGACAAGCGGTTCAGAACGTAGACCGCACCGGTGAACTCGCCGATCGTGACGAACCCGTCGACAAGCCCCGTAAAGCCGATCGACAGGATTGCCAGCCAGTGCATCATATTGAGGACGACAACGGTCAGTTCCGCCGTGCGATAGATGCGCTGTTCGCTTTGCTGTGCCTTGATCGCTTTGCCGATGATGCCGCGGATGGCGCCGGCTTCGCTGTCTTCGGCGGCAAATTGCTTCACCATCTGCATATTGGCGTAGAGATCGGTGATCGCGCCGGAAATCAGGCTGCGTCGTTTGGCGGAGCGGCGCGAGCGCTCGGTGAAGACCGGAGCCAGCCTGACGGCAAGCAGGATATTGAGCGTGATCCAAACGATGGACGGCAGGGCCAGCGGCCAAGATAGCGCGCTCAGAAGGATGACGGAGCCGACCATCTGCATCACGAAGCGCGGAATGGACTGGAACGCTGAAATGACCTGCTGCTGGACGGCTGTAGCCACCTGCTGCAGGCGCGAGGCAACCTGTCCGGCATAGAGATCGTGGAAGAAGGCGAGATCCTGGCGCTCTACGGCCCTGTGGCCCTGCCACTGAATGGCTGCGGGCATGCCGATGCCGAGCGTGTGCGAAGTCAGCGTGTTGACCAGGAAGGAGGTTATTGGAATGCCGGGAAAGAGCAGCAGGCCGAGAAAAGTCAGCAGCGGCCATTCGTTGTGCAGGAAAGCAGGTGCGCCCTGCTGCGTTACGCCATCAACGATGACCGTCAGCCCCCAGACGATTGTCAGATTCATGGCCTCGATCGCCATAGTTGAAAGCGCGAGCGCAATCAGCACGCCACGGAACATCGAGATGAAGTGCAGGAGCACCGTCAAAGGCCCCTTCGACGGCAGCGGCCGGTAGGGAATATCGAGCGGCCGGATCAGCGTTTCGAAGGGACGGTAGATCGCATCTGAAATCGACATGATCGACTTGAGCCTCTCGGATCGGAAATCGGGAAGGTGGAGGACTCGGCTACGCGGACTGCATGGAATCACCTTCCGGCTGCAATCTCAATTAGAAATTTTGGAGATCTCCCTGCGCTCCGGTAACGCGATCTGGCCGCGATACGCCAGAGCGGCCATTCTTCGATCAGAACGTGCATTCAGTTCATTGTCTTGAACGTTTCAAAAATCAGCGCTCTCAGCCAGCGATGAACAGGATCTGCGTCCATTCGAGGATGCCACGCCTGTACGACGTTGAAACCAGGCACGGCGACCGGCAGGTCAAATGTCTCGATCTGGTTTGTCTCGACGGATTTGCGATAGGAATTCGGAATCGCGCCGATCAAATCGGAAGCCGCCGCAACCGCGATGACAGCTGGAAAGCTTGGCACGATCAATCTGACATCGCGGTAAACGCCGAGTTCGGCGAGCGCCCTATCAACCGGACCGGCGAAATCCGCTTGCGGTGAGAAGAGGACATGGCCCCATGCGGCATAGTTTTCGACCGTGATCTGATCGGCGTCGAAAATCGGATGTCCCACCCTCGCGAGACCGACATATCGATCTTCAAAAAGGGTCTGGCAACGCAGTTCCCCGCTGTTCGTCGGCAGGACGCCGATATCCAGATCCACGGCCGCGTCTCTCAAGGATTGAACATCCTTGTCGGATCTCGGCGCGAACCGAAGCCTTATCCCTGGCGCCGCGTTCGCGACGGCGGCGCTCAGGCGCGCGGCAAAGATAAGTACGAATGCCTCATTGGCACGGATCGTGAAATCACGCTGGACCTGGCCGATTTCTACTGATGACGGCGGACTGAGCACCGCCTTCACAGCCTCGTTCAACGAATGCACTTCCTGGGCAATCGCTAGGGCGTGCGGAGTGGCGACCATGCCGCGCCCGGCCGGCACAAGGATGGGATCGCCGAGTGCGATCCTCAAGCGCGACAGCGTCCGGCTCATGGCGGAGGTGCTAAGGCCAAGACGGCGCGCGGCGCCAGATACGCTTCTCTCGCGCAGCAGCGCATCCAGCGCCACCAGAAGGTTGAGATCGAGATCGGACATGACTTTCTTGTATCATGTGTGGCGTTACGCGCAATAGTCAGTTGATTCTGTTGCGTCTGGCGCGGTTATCAGGAAGAGTCTACCTATTCGGCCGTCCGACAATTATTGGGAGTTTCTCAATGTCCCTTGCTTCCACCGCACCGATCTCTGAGGACGGCCTGGCATCGCCTCGACGGTATCTGGCCATCGCACTCATACTTTCGACAATCGTTCTCGTCGTTCTGGACGGAGCGATCGCCAACGTCGCCTTGCCGTCGATCGCGCTCTCGCTGCATGCGGAAGCCGGCAGCACCGTATGGGTCGTCTCTGCCTATCAGCTGGCCGTGCTGGTCGCCCTTCTGCCGTGCGGCGCGCTCGGGGAAATCTATGGCGCGCGGCGGGTCTTTCTGATCGGCGTCGCGCTGTTCACCGCGGCTTCAGCTGCCTGCGCCTTCGCGGGCGACCTCTCCTTGCTGATCCTTGCCCGTTTCATGCAGGGCCTTGGCGCGGGTGCGATCATGGCGCTTGCGATGATGAACCTGCGCTCAGCCTTGCCGCAGCACATGCTCGGTCCGATCATCGGCGTCAATGCCATGGTCATCGCCATTTCTTCCGCTGCCGGCCCCGGCATTGCAGGCGCGATCCTTTCAGTCACGAGCTGGCCCTGGCTGTTTGCGGTCAATATACCGCTCGGCATCATTGTCTTGCTCAGCGGCGGCCTGCTGGGCAAGGTGCAGGGCACGAACCGGAAGCTGAACGCCAAGGCCTTGCTGGCCAACACGTTGATGTTCATCCTCTTCTTCTGCGGCACCGACCAGATAGCCAATGCGCCGGCAGTTGGCACGGTCCTCATCGCTGCATCGATCGTTTGCCTTTTCATCCTGCTGCGCCTGGAACGCAACAGCGCTGCCCCGATCATTCCGACGGATCTGCTGGCGGCACCGGCATTCCGCGTGGCGGTCATTGCCTCCATATCCTGCTTCTGCGGCCAGATGCTGAGCTACATCGCGCTGCCGTTTTATCTTCAACACAGGTTGCACATGACACCGGTTCTGGCCGGTCTCTACATGATGCCCTGGCCTGTTGCGACCGCGATCATCGCGCCGGTTTCGGGACGTCTGGCAAACCGCGTCAAGACAGCATGGCTTTGCGCCACAGGCGGCGCACTGTTAAGTGCCGGCCTGCTTGTGGCCGTTCTCGGCCCGGCCGATCCTAGAGGCATCGCGTTTGTAGCCGGCACTGTCATCGCCGGCCTGGGTTTCGGACTGTTCCAGACGCCGAACAACCGTATTCTGCTTCTGTCGGCACCGAAAGCCAGAAGCGGCGCGGCAGGCGCGGTGCAGGGCACGGCGCGACTTCTCGGCCAGGCTCTGGGCGGAATCTCGATGTCAATCATCTTCGCAACGCTGCCGCTCTCCGCCGCGCCCGAATTTGCAGTGGTCATCTCCGCCGGCTGCGCGGCGATTGCAAGTCTGGTCAGCCTGAGCCGTGCCCGTTACGAGCTGATGGGGGCTTCAGGAAATAGCTCTCGATAAGCGCCCTGTCCCGCGAAGGGGCGATTGCGGTGATATTGGGCCTGTACCGAACCGTGTGAGGTGCAGGCCAGTTCCGCTTTCAAGGCGGGTAAGGATGGCGAGGCTTCAATCTGCGTGCCTGATAACGCTGCCCTGCTGAAAATGCTCGCCGGCGTCTTCGATCCGCACCCAATGGTGCTTCGACCGCTCGAAGATCGATTTGGCGGGAACAGGCAGCAGGCTGGTATTATCCAGCGCTCCGAGCGCCACGCCGATCATCGTCGGAAGATTGTCCGTTTTCCAACAAACCGATGAGCCACAGTCCGGGCAGAAATAGGAATGCACCTTTCCGCCGCTCGCCGCATCGCGCGTGTATTGCCTGGCCGTTCCCGAGATGGTGACGGCTTCGGCTGGGTAGAAGGCGCCGGCGCCGAAGGGGGCGCCTGTTCGCCTCTGGCATTCGATGCAGTGACAGGCGATCACCGCTTTTGGTTCGTCCGGCAGCGTCAATCTGAGTGCACCGCAGCTGCATCGGGCATTGGCCATCGGGATACTCCTTTTGCGATGGGGGAAGATTTCGGGATTTTATGGAAGATGCCGGGCGCCCAACCGGATACGCACGCCTTGAAACGACGGCGGTTGCTATCAGCTGCGGCTATTCTTGAAGGTGCCGCGAAAGATCCAGCTGAACATGCCGTGAAAGGATATGCCGAAGCGATTACCTGCTGCTCAAATTATCAGGAGTAGAACCGGACGGCAAAATCTAAATTTCTCTCAGCGATTGACTTTAAAACGCGGAAATCGACGAAGTTTGAAGAATTGTCGGCTCTAGCGAAAAGCCGGCACCTGTGGAACAGGTCCGGCTGTTTTCGAAGGATCGGACCGATCGGCTGCCCGAGTGCCGCGATCTATTGCAAGGACCCGCTGCCTCAGCCGCGGCGGGCCGCTTCGATCGCTGCAACGTCGATCTTGCGCATGGTCATCATCGCGTCGAAGGCCCGCTTTGACGCAGGCCCACCGGCGGCAAGCGCTTCCATCAGGACACGCGGGGTGATCTGCCAGGAGACGCCCCATTTATCCTTACACCAGCCGCAGGCGCTTTCCTCGCCGCCATTATTGACGATGGCGTTCCAGTAGCGGTCGGTTTCCTCCTGAGTTTCCGTCGAGATCTGGAAGGAGAAGGCTTCATTGTGCTTGATCTCAGGTCCGCCATTCAGGCCGATGCAGGCAACGCCGCAGACCGTGAAATGGACAACCAGAACGTCTCCCTGCTGGCCGGCCGGATAGTCGCCGGGGGCTCGATGAATGGCGCCGACGCTGCTGTCCGGAAAGGTTTCGGCGTAAAAGCGGGCTGCTTCCTCGGCGTGCTTGTCATACCAGACGCAGATCGTGTTCTTTTGCATGGTGCGGTCCTTTGCCGTTTGTCTCGTCCCGCAGTGACATAAGGGGTGAACCGGTTTTCGCCAGCCCCGGCGCGCTATTTAAAGCCCAGCGGCCGCTATCCCCAGAACCACGACTTGTTGACCTCGGTCCTCGCCGCCGCGACAAACGTCTGACGAAGGGACTGCGCGAGGTCATGAAGTGCCTTCGGTTAGCCCAGCGCGCTTTGTTCGGCGCAGATGCGGTCGATCAGGGCATCGAACGCGCCCTTCGGCGGACGACCTTTGGCGAAACGCTGTTTGAGATGCATGATCGGCTCGGCGAGGATTTCGTCGAGGCTTTCGGCGCAGGTGAAGTCGCCGGCGACGCTCTTGACCTTGGAATTATCGAAAATCGCCGTCCAGGCCTTGTCACCGGTCAACGGGCCGATCCATTCCGGATTGTATTTGACCAGCGTATCCGTCGGCACATGCACGATCTTTGCCTCGACGCCGAGCAGGCGGGCGATCGCCTTCTGGATATCGTCCCAGATGTGGGCACGATCATTGGTGATGTGGAAAATGTCCTGCAGCGCCTTCTGCTTGCCGAACAGGCCGACGAAGGGCACGGCGAAATCCGCCGAGCGGGTCAATGTCCAGGGGGTGTGGCCGTCGCCGGCCACGATGGTTGGCTCGCCATCCAGCATACGCCGCGCCATGATATCGCTATCGCCCATCATGATCGGCAGGCCGGTGCGGACGGTGTGGCTGGGGCGCACGATCGTCCAGGCGAGATTATCGGCCTTCTTCAGCAATTCTTCGCAGGCAATCTTGGCCTGGCTATAGGGCCAGTAGGGGTTGATCGCCGGCGTTTCCTCGGTGATCACGTAATGGCGTGCCGGTTTTTCATAGACCGAGGCCGAGGATATGAAGATGTACTGGCCGCAATGGCCCGAGAAGATCTCGATGTCGCGGGCAATCTGGTCGGGCGTGAAGGCGATGAACTGGGCGACGACGTCGTAATTGGCTTTGGCGAGATCGGCATAGGCTGATGATCCAAGCTCGCCGACAATCGAGGTGACACCCGCGGGCAGCGGATCGCCTCTCAGGCCGCGGTTGAAGACGCTGACATCATGGCCCTCGGCGACGGCGCGCTCGACGCAGGGGTAGGAAATCTGGCCGGTGCCGCCAATGAAAAGGATTTTCAGAGCCATGTGGGAGACCTCGGTTCGGAAGTGGCGGAATTATCGATAATCTTCATAGCGCGAAAGAGATGGGGCGTCTCGCGGAAAATAACCGATAGGCTAAGACAACGGGTGTGGGTCTGCCGGCGGCCGGGCAGGACTCGATTTAGGCGCGACCATCAGTTTGCCGATTTCCAGAGCCAGCTGATCCTGGGTGTAGGGCTTTCCAAGCTTGGCGACGTCGAGGTCCAGCCCGGGCGGGAGTTCGGCATATCCTGAGGCAATGAGGATAGGCAAGCCGGGTGCGATCCTACGGGCGGCTTTGGCGAGGTCTCCACCGGTCATGCCGGGCATGGAGTAATCGGTGATCATCAGGTCGAAGTTCCCACCGTTGCCGAGGCACTCGAGCGCTTCTCTTGCCGAGTGAGCCTCGACCACTTCATGGCCGAGATCGGTGAGCATGTCGGCCGAGCTCATAGCGATGAGAACGTCGTCGTCGACGAGCAGAATGCGCTTCGGGCTTTGGACCTTGTCAGCGTCAGCCGGCAGCGGATGATCAGATTCGGTACGGGCTCGGGCCGATGTGGAGACGGGGATCCAGAGTTCGGCCGTCGTGCCCTTGCCCGGGGCGCTTTCCAGTTTGAGGTCACCCTTCAATTGCAGGGCGAGGCCATGGATCATGGAGAGCCCGAGGCCCGTTCCCTTGCCCAATTCCTTTGTCGAGAAGAAAGGCTCTATGGCCCTTTGCAGCGTTTCCTTGTCCATGCCATGCCCTTGGTCGGCCACGGTCAGGACGACGTAGCTGCCGGCGGCGAGTTCATCGGTCGGTGCAGTCTGCTTCTCCTGCCTCAGCGCAATGCGGATCGTGCCGCCATCAGGCATTGCATCGCGAGCGTTGACGGCAAGATTGAGCAGGGCCAACTCGACCTGGTTGGCGTCTGCCGACACCAGAGGAAGATCATCGGGAACCGTGGTTTCGATCATGATGGTCGAGCCGACGGAGCGCTTCAAGAGGTCCGTCATGCCGAGCACGAGCGCGCGCAGGTCGACCGGATCGATGTGCAGGTCCTGTCGCCGCGCAAAGGCGAGCAGCCTCTGAGTGAGAGAGGCACCGCGCTTGGCCCCCTGCAGAGCGCCATCGATGAGGCGGCAGGCCTTGGGGTCGTTTCCGACATACTTGCGCAGCAGTTCGAGATTGCCGAGCACGGCCATCAAGAGATTATTGAAGTCGTGCGCCACGCCACCGGTGAGCTGGCCGATCGCCTCCATCTTCTGGGCCTGGCGGAGCTGCTCTTCGGCACGTTCGCGCTGGCTGACTTCCGCCATGACCGCGGCGTGTGCCCGTTCCAGCTCGCGCGTGCGTTCGGCGACCTTTTCCTCGAGGATTTCATTGAGCTGGCGCTGGTGTTCCTCGGCTTGCAGCCGAGCGGTAATATCGGCTGAGACGCCAACCAGCTTGATGCCTTTTCCCGACCGGTCCCTGTGGAGCTGCGCCCGCATTTCGGCCCAATGAACAGAGCCGTCCCTCCAGACCGTCCGGTATTCGACGGAATAGTCCGCGCCGGTTTCGACAGTCGCGTCCATTGCAGCCTGCACACGTATCCGGTCATCAGAGTGAACAGACCGCTGCAGATCCTCATAGGTAAAGGGTTCTTCGGGGCGCCGGCCGAAAATGGTCCTGCAGGTTGCCGAGGTCGTCAGCATTCCCGTCGCAAGATCAAGTTCCCAGGCGCCGAGCCGCCCTGCTTCCAGGGCGGTCTGAAGCCGGCGCTCGCCTTCATCGAGGGCCTCGATATGCAACCGGGCCTCGTATTGACGCCGCCGTCCGCGCATGGCGGAACGAGCCACGCTGACAAACGTCGTCGCATGGAACGGCCGTTCGATGAAGCTGACATTGCCCAGGACTTCGGAAAGCCTGGCGGCTGCGGGATTGCGTTCCGGGCCACCGCCTCTGTTGGTCAGAACAATGAAAGGCAGGTCGGACCAGCTCGGCTGCTGCTCGATCCAGGCGGAGATAGCGCGCAGATCGGCCGATCGCAACGCCTCCTCGGTGACGACGGCAAACGCAACGTCGTCATTAAGGGCTTCGGCGAAAGAGGAGAGATCCGGCGCTGTTTTTGTCGGTATGCCCACTTCCCGCAGAAGCGACGCGGCGATCTGCGCATCGCGGCCGATCGGGGCATGGATCAGGCCGATGGCGTTTCTGTTAGGAATTGTCTCTATCCTCTTCTGACACATCAAGAAGCGGTCGTTTTTCATCGACGAATGTCGGAACGCCGCGAAGCACACCCTGGAATCCGGAAAGCGGCTCACCGAGCGTCAGCCCGGCATTTGTGATCCGGAACTCCCTAATGGTCTCCTCATGACCGCCGGTTCGTTTCTTGACCACGGAAATCGCTCGGCGCACTTTTCCTAGCGCCTCGAAATATCGCAGAAGGATGACGGTGTCGGCGAGATAGGTGACATCGATCGGTGCCTTCATGTCTCCGACGAGGCCATGCTGCGCGACGGTGAGAAAGGTATTTGTGCCCTGGCGATTCAGATATTGAAGAAGCTCGTGCATGTGCAGGATAAGAGCATTCTCCTCCGGCATCGATGCCTGATAACCATTGATGCTGTCGATGACGACGGTCTTGGCGTCGTAGCTTGCGACCCGATCCCTGACGCGCTGAGCAAATTCGCCGGGGGACAGCTCGGCCGCATCCAGCTGCTCGATGTGGATCAGCCCTTCATCGCTCATTTTCTCCAGATTAATGCCCAGCGATTTCGTCCGCGTAAACAACAGTCCAAGCTCTTCATCGAAGATGAAAATAGCCGCCTTTTCGCCACGCTTGACTGCAGCATAGGCAAATTGCAGGGCGAACAGGCTCTTGCCGGTGCCGGCTGGGCCGATCAGCAGCGTGCTGGAGCCACGCTCGATTCCGCCGCCCAGAAGATGGTCCAATTCCTCGATGCCACTTGAAAGTGTCGATCTGTCAAAGCCCTTCTTGTGCTCGATCGCCCGTAACCGCGGAAAGACAGACACGCCGCCGGTTTTGATGACGAAATCGTGGTAGCCGCCACGAAAGGATTGGCCACGATACTTGACGACCCGCAGTCGCCGACGCTCCGAGCCGTAATTCGGTGCAAGCTGTTCGAGGTGGATCACCCCATGAACGACGCTGTGGACGGTCTTGTCGAGAATATCCGAGGTCATGTCGTCGAGGAGCAGGACCGTAGCATCCGACCGGGCGAAGAAATGCTTCAGCGCAAGGATCTGCCGGCGATAACGCAGCGAGCTTTGGGCAAGCAGCCTGATTTCAGAGAGGCTGTCAATGACGACCCTCTGCGGTTTTGCCCGCTCGAAAGCTTCGAAGATCAGCTTGGTGGTTTCGCCCAACTCAAGATCGGAGGAATAAAGAAGGCTCTGCTGCTGATCTGCATCGAGCAGGCTTTCAGGGGGCACGAGCTCGAAGATTTCGATGCGGTCGCCGAGCTTCATTCCGTGCGAGGCGGCGCTATCGCGCAGCTCTTCCTCGGTTTCGGAAAGACTTATATAGAGACAGCGCTCATTCAGAGCTGCGCCTTCAAACAAAAATTGCAGGGCAATGGTGGTTTTTCCAGTGCCGGGCGAGCCTTCCACCAGGAATACATGCCGGCGTGTAAACCCTCCGAATAATACATCGTCCAAACCGGCTATACCGGTTTCGGCTTTCTTGCTCAGAACTTTATCCATACTGCCTCCATAGTCGTCCAAGAATTAGGGCAGGAGGTTTCGGGAGCAAGACTGCCGCCGACCTGGATTTAGCCGATGTCGAGCAATCTGAAGCGGGCCTGTCGTTTCAACTCGCAGTCACCAGCGGAAGCCGCCGGCGTACGATGCTGGCGTGGAACTTCGCTCCATGGAGCAACCCGTCATCGTTGAAATCGAAGGTTGGGTTATGCAGCGGCGCCGAATCCTTTCCGTTGCCGAGAAAGACGTAGCAGCCGGGCTTCAGAGCAAGGAAGCGGGCGAAATCCTCCGATGCTGTCATCGGCTGCTTGCGGATCTCGATGCTCTCGGGCGCGAAGATGTCGCGAGCAGCTGCGAAGGCTTCTTCGGTCAGGGCGGGATCGTTCAGAAGGGGCACGAATTCCCTGGTATAGGTGACCTCGCTTGAGAGATTGTAGGTGAGCGCGGTGCCCTCGGCGATGACGCGCATCTGCTTTTCGATCTCGGCGCTGACATCGGGGTGGAAGCTCCTGCAATCGCCAAGGATGCGGGCGAGGCCTGGCAGCGCATTGCGGGTCCCGTCGGTCAGGAGTTCTGTGACGGAGACGACGCCGATAGCGGTTGGATCGAGGCGGCGGGCGGCGATGGTCTGCAGGTTCATGACCAGTGCGCAGGCGGCGACCAGGACTTCGTTCGTCGCATGCGGGCGGGCGGCGTGGCCGCCGATGCCCTTGAGCACGATTTCGAAATTATCCTCCGCAGACATAAGCGCACCGGCGCGCGTTTGGAAATGGCCTGTCGGCAGGCCGGGCAGATTGTGAATGCCGTAGATCTCGTCGAAGGGAAAGCGTTCGAAAATGCCGTCTTCGATCATGGCGAGTGCGCCCTTGCCCCATTCCTCGGCGGGCTGGAAGACGAAGCGCACCGTGCCGTCGAAGCCGCCGTCTTCGGCGAGCATCCTGGCGGCACCGAGCAGCATGGCGGTGTGGCCGTCATGTCCGCAGGCATGCATGATGCCGGGGTTGCGCGAGGCGTAGGGCCGGTCGGCTTGTTCGGGAATGCGCAGCGCGTCCATATCGGCTCTGAGCGCAACCGAGCGATTGCCGCTGCCGCGCTTCAGCGTGCCGACGACACCGGTGCCGCCGACGCTTTCCGCGACATCGTCCAGGCCGAATTCGCGCAGCTTATCGGCGACGAAGGCGGCCGTCTGCCGTTCTTCGAAACCGAATTCCGGATGGGCGTGCAGGTGGCGGCGCCAGCCGCGCATCTCGCAGACCAGGCGATCGAGATCCATCGGCTATTCCTCCCGCGTCAGGCTGTTCGCCACATCGAGCAGGATGTTCGCGCCGGCGATCATATCATCATCGGCAGTGAATTCCCTGGGGTTGTGGCTGATGCCGGCCTGGCTCGGCACGAAGATCATCGCTGCCGGGGCGATGCGGGCGATCATCTGGGCATCGTGACCGGCGCCGGAGGTCATGCGCCGGCAGGGGAGCGCACGCGCCCTGGCGGCTCTCTCGATCTCCGTGACGATGCGCTCGTCGAACGTAACGGGTTCGAAGCGGGCCAGGCGCTCCACCGAGATTGTCACATCCTCTTCGACGGCGAGTGTTTCCAGGAAGCGGGCGAGGGCAGCCTCTTCCTGCTTGAGCCTGATCTCGTCGGGATCGCGCAGATCGACGGTGAAGATTGCCTTCGAGGGGATGACGTTGATGGCGTTCGGCTGGAATTCCATGCAGCCGACGGTCGCGACCGTCGGCGTGTTCGAGGCCTTGGCGCGCTCACGCAGGAAGGTGATGACGCGGGCAGCCGCGTGGCCGGCATCGCGGCGCATGGAGATCGGCGTCGTGCCGGCGTGATTGGCATCGCCTTCGATCGTCACTTTCTGCCAGGAAATGCCCTGCAGGTTTTCGACGGCGCCGAGGGGAATGCCCTCGCGCTCCAGCACCGGGCCTTGCTCGATATGCAGTTCGATATAGGCGTGCGGCGTCAGGAAACCGGGCTGTTTCTCGCCGGCATAGCCGATGCGCCCAAGCTCATCACCGAGCAGTGACCCGTCGGTTCCAATGGTCGCAAGCGCTACATCGATATCGAGCCCGCCGGCATAGACCAGCGAGCCCATCATGTCGGGTGCATAACGAACGCCTTCCTCATTGGTGAAGGCGGCAAGGACGATCGGGCGGGCGGGCGCGAAGCCAGCCTCCTTCAGCGTTTCCAGGACTTCGAGGCCGGAGAGCACGCCGTAACAGCCGTCATAGATGCCGGCATTGATGACGGTGTCGATATGCGAACCGAGCATCAGCGGCGCACGGCCTTCCGTGCCATCGGGCGTCCAGATGCCGAACATATTGCCGATCTGGTCTATCGCGAGTTCGAGGCCTGCCGCCCTGATCCAGGCGGCGAGCCGGTCGCGGCCCTCCCTATCCGTATCGGATGCGGCAAGGCGGGTGAGGCGGCCTTCGGCATCGCGGCCGATCGCGCCAAGTTCACGGAGCCGGCCGAGCAGCCGCGCGCTGTCTATCGAAAGATTGTTCACGCTGCACCTCGCGACAGGACGTCTTCGGGCGAGAGCCCGACAATATCGCGATATTTGCCGGGATCGGTGGCGCCCTCGGTGTTGACGACGAAGATGCGGGACGACGGATCGATGGAAAGGGCCGCCTTTATCTCGGGGTCGGCAACGGCCTTCAGGAGGCCGGCAAGACCGACGCCGCCGCTTTCGCCTGATATGACGGCGGGATCATTGCCGACCGGGTTGGCAAGGCGCTTCATGATGGCAATGGCATCCTCCTCGTCAACGGTCATGAAGGCATCAGCGGCGCGCGAGAGGATGCGCCAGGCGACCAGCGACGGCTCGTAGCATTCGAGCATCGCCATGACGGTCGGTTCGGCATGCGGCACGGTGACCGGATGGCCGGCGCGGGCCGTCTCGAACAGGCAGGCGGCGCGGGCGGGATCGACGACCGTGAAGATCGGACGCTGCGCCCCAAGCGCGATTGCCAGATGGCCGGCGACGGCAGCGGCAATGCCGCCGACGCCGGACTGGATGAAGACATGTGTCGGCGGGGCGGGCAACTGCCTCAACGCCTCGCGCACCAGCACCGTGTAACCCTGCATGACAAGGCCGGGGATGCGCTCGTAACCCGGCCAGGACGTATCGGAGACGATGGTCCAGCCGCGCTCTTTGGCGACGCGCGCGGCCTCCCGCACCGAGTCATCGTAGCTTCCGGCGACGCGGATTATCTCGGCGCCGAAGCGGGCGATGGCCGCGACGCGTTCGTCGCTGACGCCGGCATGCACGAAGATCGCCGCCCGCGCGCCGATGAGGCCGGCGCCTTGGGCGACCGAGCGACCGTGATTGCCATCGGTGGCGCAGGCAAAACACATGGTTTCGGCGATCTTCCTAATATCGGTCGCGTGCAGTTCGGCCATGTCGACTGGCCGCCCGAGCCTAACTTCGGCCTCTTCGAGGACAATGCGGATGACGGCATAGGCGCCACCCAGCGCCTTGAAACTGCCGAGACCGAGGCGCTTTCCCTCATCCTTCACATGGATGGCGGCCACGCCGGATGCGGCGGCAAGGCCGGGCAGGGAGATCAGCGGGGTTTCGGCATGGTTTTCGCGGTAGCGCAGGTGGTGCTCCACGCCTTCGGCTGCGGCCAGCCCAAGCGTTTCCGCATCGCCCGGCGTGAGCGGCTGCCTGTAATCTGCATTGCTGTTGAGGATGAACATTTGCGCCTCGTTTGCTGTCTGGCGGAAAGATATTGCAGCGTGCACGAAAAAAGGCGCTGATATTTGACCGTTGTTTTGCAAGTTTGTTTCGCGGAGCCCCTCATGCCGGCACAACTCGATGCTTTCGACCGCAAGATCCTCGAGATCCTGCAGCGCGACAATACCACGCCGCAGCGCACGATCGGCGAGGCCGTCAATCTCTCGGCCCCGGCGGTGCAGCGGCGCATCAAGCGCATGACGGAAGAGGGCGTCATCCGGGAAAATATCGCGGTCGTCGATCCCGCCGCCGTCGGCCAGGCGATCACCATATTCGTGGAGGTGGAGGTCATCAGCGAGACAGCGGAGCAGATCGAGCAGGCCAAGCGCGAATTCGCTGCGGCGCCGGAAATCCAGCAATGCTATTACGTGACAGGGGAGGCCGATTTCGTGCTCGTCATCATCGTGCCTTCGATGGCCGATTACGAAGCGCTGACGCGGCGCCTGTTCTTCGGCAACAACAATGTGAAGCGGTTTCGAACATTCGTTGCCATGGACAGGATCAAGGTGGGGCTCTGCGTTCCGATCTAAGCGCGGTTTTGAGGGAGGCGCCTGTTCATGCTGATCATTTTCGGCGGTTTGCCGGGCAGTGGGAAGACGACGATTGCGCGGGCCTTAGCTGATGTGACTGGCTGCGGCATAGTCGGTGAAACAGGGATGCTTGTTGAGTGCGGCAATCGCGGCTAGGTCTGGGCCGATCAGCACGGAGATCGTCATGTCCGGTGAGACGCTTGCCCGATCGTTTGGTCGGAAAGCTTTTGGGCTCAGTCCAGAAAATTATCACCTGGCCCGACCGGCCTATCCGCCGGCGGTTTGGGAGCTCTTGCGGCGGCGGGCCGGATTGCGAGCCGGCATCTCGGTATTGGAGATCGGCGCAGGCACGGGTCTCGCCACCGAACATCTTCTGGCGCATGACCCGCAACGGCTTCTGGCCGTCGAACCGGATTCTCGGCTTGCCGAATTTCTGCGCGCCCGGTTGCTTTGCCCCGAACTCGAAGTGATCGAGCAGCCCTTCGAAGAGCTGAACGAGGCTCCGCAATCCTACGATCTGGTCGTCAGCGCCACTGCATTTCACTGGCTCGATGCCATCCCGGCGCTGCGGCGCATCCATGCTCTGCTTCGCGATGGCGGCGCTGTCGCCTTGATCTGGAACGTTTTTGGCGACAACAGCAGGCCTGATCCATTTCATGAGGCGAGTGCGCATTTATTCGCCGGGCATCGCCCAAGCCCGTCCGGCGGAGGAACGACGCAGACGCCCTACGGGCTCGATAGCGAGGCGCGGCTCAGGGATTTCGAGGCGGCTTCATTCCAGTGCGAGCCGCCCTCTATGTTCGAGTGGACGCTGACACTCGATCCGCCCGCAGTGCGGCGGCTCTATGCGACCTATTCGAATGTCGTGGCATTGGAGGCGGGGAAGCGTGAGAAATTGCTGGACGCGCTGGAAGATCTGGCAAGGGACGATTTCGGCGGCATCGTCACCAGGAACATGACGACGTCGGTTTTTGTCGCGAGGCGCAGGCGGGCGGACGCCCCATAAGGGAGCGGGTTTCGCGCCCCCTAGATCGCCGGCCCCGGCCGAATGCGGCTGCCGTCGTTGAAGCGCGACAGCCGGAAACGGTTGAGGTCGTGGCCGGGGGCGTTGCCCTGGATGAGATCGGAGACCACACGGCCGATGCCCGGGCCGATGCCGAAGCCGTGGCCGCTCAGGCCGGTGGCGACGAAGAGGCCGGGGATTGTCTGTGCGCGATCGACGATCGGTACGATGTCGGGCATGGCGTCGATCATGCCGGCCCAGCTCGCCTTCAGCCGAACGGTTTCGAATTGCGGAAACAGGCGTTTGAAACCGCGTTCGATCGCTGCGAGGCCGGATTTCTCCGGCGCAGGGTTGAGGACGCGCATCCGTTCGAACGGGCTCTCAGCATCCGCCGTCCAGTGGCGCGGGGTCGACCAGCTGTCGGGAAAGCCTTCGGGGGCTGCAAGCGAATAGTGCGTGCCGAGGGGGTGAGCCATGAGCGCCGGCAGGTATTTTGTGGCGTGGCGGAAGGCGTCGGGGCCCAGATGGAGGCGGTGGCTTCCCGGCGCCAGCGTATAGCCGCCGTCCTGCCTGCGGCGGAAGGCGACCTCCGCTCCGGCGGCAGCGCCGCCATGGACTTCGGCCATGGGCTCGGTTGCGGCGACGGTGGCGCGGACGGCGAGCTGCGGGATGGAGATGCCGTGGTTTCTGAGAAAGAGCGACGACCAGGCGCCGCCTGCGACGAGAACGGTCGAAGTTTCGATGCGGCCTGCCTCGGTCCACACACCGCTTACCTTGCCGGCGGAGATATCGAGGGTTCGGGCGGCGCAATTTTCGACGATCGTGACGCCCAGGCGGGCGGCCAGTCGGCCAAGAGCGGGGACTGCGAGCCAAGGCTCGGCGCGCATATCGGACGGCGTGGTCATGGCGCCGGTGAATTTACGGGAGATACCCTTGAAGAGCGCCGAGGTCTGCCCGCTGTCGAGCAGGCGGGTGTCGAGATTGTAGGCGCCGGCGAGCTTCATGAAGGTTTCGAAGCCGGCCATCTCCCTGTCCGAGTTGGCGAGATAGGTGACGCCGGTCTGGTTCAGACCGATGTCCTCGCCGCATTCTTCCGCCAGCTCTTTCCAGAGGCGGCAGGCTTCGATGACGATGGGAAGCTCGTCGGCATCGCGGCCCTGCTTACGGATCCAGCCCCAGTTGCGGGAGGACTGTTCGGCCGCGATACGTCCCTTCTCGACGAGCGTCACGGAGATCCTGCGCTTCGCCAGAAACAGCGCCGTCGTCACGCCGATGACGCCGGCGCCGACGATCACGACGTCGGAAGTTTTCGGAAGCGGGCCATGATGCTGAATGGGATCGTTCAAGGAGAAGGGGAAGGCGGGCAAGCTTGTGAGTCCTGAAGTCTGATCGGCAGGTTACGAGTGCTAGAGGCTCCGGGCCGGCAATTCAAGGTGATATGAGCGGGTTGTCGACCAAGCTACGGACTGAAGAAAATTTTGCCCGGTAACGCTGCGATGCCGAGACAGCAGGTTGCACAGCCGCCGGGGGAAGTGCTAGGCGAGCGTTTTTCGATGGGATGCGCAATCCCGATGCAAGGTGCCCATGGCGGCCTCGAGCAGCAGAAACCCTGGTTGGACGATGAGCATCAGCATTTATGTGATCAATCTCGACCGGTCTGCTGACCGGTGGAAGGCGCTTTCCGATCAGGCCAAAGCCTTGCAGTTCGATCTCGTTCGCATTGCCGGCGTCGATGGGCGAGAGGTTCCCGCAGATCAGCGCAGCGGATTGGATGAGCGTGCCTTTCAGCGCAACAATGGGCGCACCCTGCTGGCGGGAGAATATGGCTGCTACCGGAGCCATCTGAAGGCGCTTGCAGCCTTTCTGGAAACGGGCGCGGCCGCCTGCATCATCGTCGAGGACGATATTGTGCTCAGCGCCGATCTCGTTGCGCGCTCCGAGGCGGCACTTGCAGCCGTGCCCGGCGCCGATGTGATCAAGCTCGTCAACCACCGCATCGTCGGCTTCAGGGCTGTCGCCACCTCCCACGCCGGCGATAAAATCGGCCGGGCGACGCATGGTCCGCAAGGGTCGGCCGCCTGCTATGCTGTGACGCGGATCGGAGCGCTGAAGCTCCTCAAGCAGATGGCCGTCATGCGGTTTCCCTGGGATATGGAACTGGAGCGGGGCTGGGCATCGCGTGCGCAGATCTATACGACGCGCCGGAACGTGACCGATATAAACGAGGGCAGCTCCAATATCGGTACGCGATCCGTTTACAAGGCCACCAAATTTCCCTGGTGGAGGCGGTTGCCGACCTATGCAATCCGCATCACCGAGACGATCAGACGGATCAACTACGCGTTGAAAAGCTGATGTTCCCCGCCAGGGTGCCTGCTCGTGAAGAGGAGCGGCTTGTCTGTCGCCGGCCAAGTCCGGCTCAAGACTTATTGCGGCACTTTCGCGAGCTGTTTCAGTATTGCCTGATCCTGCTGCAATTTTTCGAGAGCTACTTCAGAAAGTTACCTCAAAGATGTTCTTTCTGTGACGTAAAACCTTACGATTCCGTATAGTTATGCAGTCTTGTCCGCGACTGTCCGGCGATGTAGACCATGGCCAGAAGCTATCGAGCAGTGTTTTTGCAACATCTCAACTCGATCGGCCATTGGTCTGAGGTGTATCTTGAGCGCTCGAAATCATTTCGTGGGTGATGAGCACCCGCGTGCCTATGAGGCTGCCCATCCGGCAGCTCTTCATAAGTTGAAAATTCTGCATGTCTTATTCTCTTCCAGAGTTGCGGGATCGGAACGGTACTGCGTCGATCTCGCCAACGGGCAGGCGGCTCTCGGGCACGAGGTGCATGTCGCTGGACGATACGGCTCGCCGATGGCGAAACTGCTCTCCCGAGAGGTTATTTTCCATGGCTTTGGCGTGCCGTTTCTACGCGGTCTCAGGCTGCGGCGACTGGCGGTGCGGGAGGGAATCGAGGTCGCGCATGGGCATCTCAGCCATGGCTGCAAGGCGCTTGCCATGACGCCCGACAACGTCGCCAGGATCGCTACGCTTCATGTCGGGTACAAGACCAGGCAGCACGCCTGCCTCGACGGGGTGATCTGCGTCAACTCCGCTCAGGCAACGCGGCTCGGCACATATGACGGCCAGTCGGCGCTGATTTCCAACTGGCTGCCCGATGTCAAATCCGCCGAAAGCTTCGACCTGCGTGCGCAGCTGAATTTGCCGCGCGACACACGGCTTATCGGCAGCGTCGGGCGTCTGCATCTCAGCAAAGGTTATGACGTGCTGGTGTCGGCCTTCCGGCAGACGGCGCCCGATAATGCCGCTCTCGTCATCGCCGGCGAGGGGCCGCATCGCGCTGCGCTGGAAAAGCTTGCCAAGGGTGATAGCCGCATCCATCTGCCCGGCCATTGCAACAACGTGCCGGGGTTCCTGCGGAACCTGGATCTCTTCGTGTCTCCCTCGCGTGAGGAATCGGCAGGCCTTGCCATTCTCGAAGCCATGCATGAGGGGCTGCCGATCATCGCCACGGCCGCCGAGGGACCCTCGGAATATCTCAGTCGCCACCCGGTGACATTGGTCGAGCCCGGCTCGGTCGAGAAGCTGTCGGCCGCACTTGCCGACGTGCTGAGGGAAGAGTCTGTTGTCCGTCTGTCGCGCGTAAGCTACGACTTGGCTCCCTTCTCTCGATCGGCGGGTATCGGCAATGTTCTGGATTTCTATTCCCGGGTTCTGGCCGGGGCCGCAGGACAGACCGCTACTGCCATCGGCCAGCCACGGTTGATCTATGCGACTAAGGCCCAAGAGTGATTTCTGGCAGGTCGGCATCGTGCCGGCGCCGGCCGAAGCGCTGCTCGATGCCGAGACGCTTGCCGATTGCGCCCGCCGTATCACATGGCTGCCCGATCCCGGCCCGTGGCGCTACCTCGCCGATCCCTTCGCCGTGAAAAGGGGCGAGAACCTGCATGTCTTCGTCGAGGCCTATGACTATCGCACCAAGCATGGCTTCATCGAGCGCCATGAACTGGGGCCGGATCTCGGCTGGCGCGGCAAGGCGGCAGCACTTTCGCGGCCTTTCCATCTCTCCTATCCGTTCCTGATCGAGCGGGAAGGTGAGGTGCTGATGATGCCGGAAAGCCATAAGGCGGGTGAAGTGGCGCTTTACCGGGCGCGCGCCTTTCCGGACGACTGGGTGCGCGAGACCGTGCTTCTGCGGGATATTCCCGCGGCTGAGGCCTGCCTTGTCGAGTATCAGGGCAAATGGTGGATGTTCTACACGGTGGTCGGTTCCGGCGCGCGAGACCAGCGCGAGCTGCATGTCGCCTTTGCCGACAGCCTGACCGGCCCGTGGAAAACTCATCCGCAAAATCCTGTTCTCGTCGATCGCTCCGGCGCCCGGCCGGGCGGCACGCCTTTTGTCGATGCCTGCGGCAAGATCGTGCTGCCGGTTCAGGATTGCAGCATCACTTATGGCGGCAGCCTGCGCTTCCTGCGTTTTGACTTGCTCAGTGAAACGCATGTGATTTCAGAGCATCTGCCGGTGCAGCTGACGGGGGATCTGGCCGCTGCCGATTATCCTGACGGGCTGCACACATTTTCCACCTGCGGCGACCTGACGCTCATCGACGTGAAGCGCATCGACAGATCTTTCGGCCGCCATATCGTCAACCTGAAGCGCAAGCTGCTGCCGAAAGGCGCCCTGCCGGCATCGGGTTGAGGCGACATCGATCGCTGCACCGAGAAAATCCGGTCATTCAATGCTATAGGGGATTCGAGCCGCCTGCGATGGCGGCAATGGCATGATGTGAGCGGCTGATGACAATGACGACCAAGCCGATGCTTTCGCTGCAACTCTTCTCGATGCGCGGCCTTGGAGATTTCGGCACGCAGCTTGAAAAGGCCGCAAGCGCCGGATTTGGCGCGGTCGAGCCGCTCGAGGGGCATCTGCGGGATGTCGATACTCTGCGGGCCGGGCTTGCCGCGAACGGGCTGACGGCACCGTCGGCGCATGTCGGGCTGGAGGCGCTGCGCAGGGAGCGGCAACGCTTTGTCGAGGCTTGCGAGCAGTGCGGTATCGGTCAGCTGTTCGTTCCGCATCCGGGGCCTTCGCTGGTGAAGGATACGAAAGCGGGATGGCAGCGGGTCGGCCATGAACTCGGCGCGCTCGCCGAGCGGATGAAAGCCGATGGCATCGTGCTCGGTTATCACAATATGATGGCGGGCTTCAATCGCACCATCGGCGGGCGCTACGGTTTCGAGCTGATGTTCGAGGCAGCGAGGGGCAGCCCGCTCGTCTGGCAGGCGGATATTGCCTGGCTGGCCCGCGCCCAGCCGAATGCCGGCGAATGGATCAGACACTATGCCGGCGTGCTCACTTCGGTGCATGTGAAAGATCAGGCGCCCGACGACAGGGATCCGCAAGAGGGTGGCTGGGCGAATGTCGGCTCCGGTGTGCTCCTCTGGCCCTCGCTCTGGCGGGCGGCGGTTGCAAGCGGAGTGCGGCTCTTCGTCGTCGAACACGACAATCCGAGGCAACCCTTCGAATTTGCGGCGCGCAGTTATGCCTATCTCAGCAGGTTTTTGACCTGAAACCTGTGGCGCGATGAGAGGTGATTTCGGGTGTGAACCATCACGCCCCTGCTATGCCTTTAGATATGGCGCAGGGGGGACTTGCGGCAAGACCCGGTTCGAGGCGTAGAACGCTTATCCTGATCAACAGCATCGGGAGAAGAGCATGCGTGTATTATTGTCCACATACGGGTCGCGGGGAGACGTACAGCCGCTGGTCGCGCTGGCTGTGGCTTTGAGGGCAACGGGCGCAGAGGCGATCGTGTGCGCGCCGCCGGATGAGGAATTTGCAGCCTTGCTCGACCGTTTCGGGGTGCCGCTGGCGGCAGCCAATGCGCCGGTGCGGCAGTGGGTCAGCGAGGTGATGAAGAGGAGCGCTGCGGGCGACACGCGCGAGCGTTCCGCCGAAGGCATTTCGGAACGGGCGGCGGGGATCATGGCAGGGCAGGTCGAAGCCCTTTCGGCGGCTGCGGAAAGCTGCGACCTGATTGTCGCGGCGGGTCTCTTTCCCTCGATGGCGGCGGCGCGGCTGGTGGCGGACAGGGCGGGTATCGGCTATTTCGGCGCCGCCTTCTGCCCAATTTTCCTGCCGTCCGAGCATCACAAGCCGCATGCGTTTCCCGGCCGGCCGCATCCGCCAGGGGTGACGGAGAACCGGGCGCTCTGGGATTATGATATCGAAACCAAGAACGTGATGTTCGGCGGAACTTTCAATCGTCTGCGCAGCTCCATGGGCATGGCGCCGGTGGAGAATGTGCGCGATCTCGTTCTGACCCGCCGGCCCCTGCTTGCGGCCGATCCGGTGCTTGGGCCATTGCTGAAGACGGATCTGATCGATGCGGTGCAGACTGGGGCGTGGATGCTTGATGACGATCGGCGGCTGCCACCGGCGCTGGAAGCCTTTCTCGATGCCGGCGACCCACCGGTCTATGTCGGTTTCGGCAGTATGCCGATGCATGCGTTGAGGGATGCCGTCAGTCTGATCCTGTCTGCTATCCGCGAGCAGGGGCGGCGGGCGGTCCTGTCGCAAGGCTGGGCCGGCCTGCTGCCGGACGACGACGGCAGCGATTGTTTCGTCATTGACGAGGCCAATCATCAGGCGCTGTTCACGCGGGTCGCTGCCGTCGTCCATCATGGCGGGGCAGGAACGACGGCAGCAGCCGGGCGGGCTGGCGTACCGCAGGTGGTGGTGCCGCAGATCGCCGACCAGCCTTATTGGGCTGGCCGCGTTGCCGCGCTCGGTATCGGCGTGGCGCATGAAGGGGCTACGCCGACGCTTGAAAGCTTTTCCGGTGCGCTTGCGGCAGCACTCGCACCCGAGATCTGTCAGCGCGCGTCATCCGTCAGCCGGATGATCCGGACGGACGGGGCGATGGTGACCGCAAGGCAGCTTGTTGCGGCAGCCGGTTCGTAACCGGGCCATCGTCAATCCCGCGGCAGCTTGCCGATCAGCAGCTGGTTTGTCCTGCGGTTGCCGCAGCTCTTGCATATCAGGCGGATGCCGATCCTCGCCAGTATCAGATTCTTGCCATAGTGGTAGGCGAGCTCCCGCCGGTCGAGCATCGCCTGGCGCTGGCAGGCCGGGCAGCGGGCGTGAAGCACGTACCATTGCGGCAGGGACGCGAGTGTTTCCCTGTCGGTTGCCACGGCCTCATGGCTGGCGACGAGATCGATGCTGCGGCGGTGTTTCATCTGTTTTCGACAGGGAGATGCTCGATGAGGGGCCGTTCAAGCAGGGAGCGTTCGAAGGCAGGGCGCCAGCCGCGCACCATGCCGCGGCTCATCGCGCCCTCGGCAAGAGCCAGCTGGGCGCGCAGGTGGCGGCAGTCTTGCAGCAGCGTGGCGATGGCGGCCTTGGCATCCTCGTCATGCCAGGAGAGCACGGCCTCGACTTCCCAGCTCAGGTCTTCGTTTTCGATCGTTGGGTTTGATGTCTTCGGGGCCAATTGCGGACGCATGTTCTCATTCTCCTTGCAGAGCACTTCAGTTTCAGATTGTCGGGATGGCGGCCGCCGCGCCACGAATGTTCCTATTATGTTCTCATTTTGGAGAGAGTCAAGCGCAGTGGGAAGGGACTTGCTTCGGAACGCCAGTGGGGCAAGATGGCTCGTCGGAACAGGCGGGATAAGATGGTGCGCTGATGCTGATCGGCTCATGTCATTGCGGCAAGGCGGGCTGGACGCTGGCGCCGGCGCATGGCAGTCAATTTGCGACTGGCGCCGCCGGACCTCGTGGCCGACCTGCCGATCGATCATTTCGACGGGCTGGATACATTCGACGACCTTCCCTCCAAGGGGCGGTGCGTGCGCGATCTCTGGTTCTGACGGTCTGAGATGATTTCATATCTCTTATGATAGCCACCTGACCGATGTCCTCTGGGACCACGTCTCGGGGCGGCGCTCCTGATGTTTCGGCAATGAAAAGACGAGCCTTTGCGCCCAGTCGTAAGTATAGTTCTTTTTATAGCTCGCAATTTCACCCATTCGGGTTATCGTTTCACCTTTTATGTCGTGACGGCTATAATAGTAAAGCGATAAATTTTGAGATATAGAAGATATTCTGAGATTAAGTACAAGTGTGCTGCAGATTAAGTTTGAACTTTTGGCACTTTCAAGCACTAGCCGGAAGGGAAGTTCGTGAGGATCTACTTGTTTTTCATCGCGTGTCAGGTCAGCCTGCTGATGTGGGGTAGCGCCTATTATAGTGCCCGGGAAATCTATCAGACCTTGGATGCTTCCCGGCCGGTCGAGACATCCGTCATTCCACGGGAGATGCCTGGCAAGCGGCACTGACATCCGATCACGATAATTTCCACCCAGGCATAATTGCCGCATTGATCCTAGGAAGAGCCGTGAAACCTGAAACCACCACCACCGCGAAACCGCTACATTCCCTCCTGATCGTCTACCTTGGTCCGCCGCTGCTTGCCGTTGCGGCTCTTTTGATCATCATGTCGTGGCTCCATGCCGAGCAATCCGACCCGCGGCCTGTCGCGACGATCGGCGTAAAAAAAGGCGGCAGGATCGGCAGCGAGACGTCAATGTTCCGCTGAACAGGGTTCCGCTAGACAATATTGAGAGAGAATAAGAAGGGCCACCAAGTGGGGCCCGGCGACCCTTCTCCTGCTGGTAGGTGCAGCATCCAGCGAGGGCAAAATACACGCAGTGGATGCTCCGGGTAGTGACCGTGGTCACAGCATGCCAATATTTTCTAGCGGAAGCTGAACAAGTTCACGTTATCATCGATAGAGCTCGTGGAATCCATCTAGGGGCGCTCGGCCATGACGAGCAGGAGGAAGGCGGCAAGGTCGCGCCAGCGGGCAAAGCGCGGCGAGGCTTCGCAGATCTCGCTGCTCGGCTGCGGTTCGCCGATCTTGCGGATGCGGAAACCGGCAGCGGCAATCGCGTTCAGATAATCGGACATGGTGCGGGGGAAACGCGGGACGGCAAAGAGCTTGACCTCTTCGTCTGCCGGACGGCTGCCGAAACGCCATTCTTCGGTGAAACTCGCGTGGTCGAAATAGCGCGAGACGCAGAGGGCGGTGGCAATGCCGGTCTCATTCCTCTGCCAGGCAAGGCCGGGCGTGATGAAGCAGGGATGGAGCACGCTGAAGGCGAGGAAGCCGCCCGGGCGGGTGAGGCGGAAAGCCTGCCGCATGGCGCCCTCGAAATCCGGGCCATCCATCAGCGCCATGGTGGAGACAACCGCATCGAAAGAACCTTCCGCGAAACCTGTGTCGGCGCTGTAGGAGGCCACCTTGTAGGCGATGCCGAGGGGATTCTCCTCCTCGGCCTTGCGGGCGTGGCCGATCATGCGTTCGGAAAGATCGATGCCGGTCATGCGTGCGCCCATCTGCGCGAAGAGACGGGTGTTCGTTCCTTCGCCGCAGCCGAAATCGATCACATCGAGCCCGGCCAGCGGCGGCAGGAAATCGATGAAAGCGGGGAAGGTGAAGAGCTCGCGATAGGTGTCATAGCCATTGCGCACGTCATGGGCCCACTGATCGGCATTGTCATCCCACCGCGCCGCTACGTCCTGTAATGTGTCGTCGGTCATTCCTGCCTCGCATTCGTCTTCGCCGATTCACGCTATGAGAAAATAAGCCGGTTTACGGGGGGACGGGAACGGTTTGATTGCATCGAGCGCGAACGTGGGTTTCTATCCTTGCGTATAGATGGAGAAGATCGCCTCGTGATCTATGTTCACCCGGCATGAATAAACTTCAATCACCACCGGAGATTCAGATGTCGGGATGTAAGCATGTCGCAAGTGTTCGATCCGTCACGCCACGGACACTTGGTTGCGAAGAGTGCCTGGAGATTGGCCAGGAGTGGGTGCATCTTCGCCTTTGCCGGGAATGCGGCCATGTCGGATGCTGCGATCAATCGATAGGCAAGCATGCGACGGCGCATTTCCACGCCACCCGACATCCGATCATCGAGGGCTATGATCCGCCTGAAGGCTGGGGCTGGTGCTATCTCGACGAGATAATGGTGGAGCTTCCCGATCAGACGCCGCAGCGCGGCCCGATCCCACATTATTACTGAGAGCACCCATGAGCGCCGATAATCTGGAATCCCGCCGCTATCAGATGTTTCCGGTGCTGAGTGCCGCGCAGGTTCAGATGGCGAGGCGCTTTGCCAGCGGCGGGCCGCACAGCTTTGCCCCCGGCGAGCTTGTCTACCAGATCGGTGACCGGAATGCGCCCGCATGGCTGGTCCTTTCCGGCCGTCTGGATGCTTTCAGGCATGACGGATTGTCGATGCCGGAAGCCCTGATTACCAGCCATGGTGAGGGGCAGTTTTCGGGAGAGGTCAGCCAGCTCTCCGGGAGGCCGCTGCTTGCCGGCGGGCGTGCGGGGCCGGAAGGATGTGTGGCGCTGGCCTTCGATGCCGCCCATCTGAAGGCGTTGATCATCGGTTCGGCCGAGATCGGCGAGATCATCATGCGCGCCTACATCCTGCGGCGCGTGGAACTGATCCAGTTCGGCGGCGCCGGCTCGACCCTGATCGGCCATCCCGGCGAGCGCGATCTCACGCGGCTTCAGGGTTTTCTGTCCCGGAGCGGCTATCCGCATGTCGTGCTCGACGCCGCCTCGGACCATGAGGGCCGGGCATTGGTGGGGAGGCTCGGCATCTTGCCCGACGAGCTGCCGCTGATGGTTTGCCCCAACGGCAGCGTACTCAAACACCCAACCGATGCGGAAGCCGCCTGCTGCCTCGGCATCATGCCGGAGCTCGATCCGGCCATCCTCTACGATGTGGCGATCGTGGGCGCCGGACCGTCGGGGCTTGCGGCCGCCGTCTATGCCGCCTCCGAAGGGCTGCGCGTCATCGCCATCGATGCCCGCGCAATTGGCGGGCAGGCCGGCAGTTCCTCGCGCATCGAAAACTATCTCGGCTTTCCGACCGGAATTTCGGGCCAGGCGCTCGCCGGCCGCGCCTTCAATCAGGCGCTCAAGTTCGGCGCGGAGATCGCGCTGCCGCTCGATGTCAGCGAGCTGGTCCCTGCGCCAGCAGACCGGCTGGGAATCGATCCGATAATGCTGCGTCTCGATGGAGACAGGACGGTGAAGGCGCGAACCGTCGTCATCGCGTCGGGCGCCCGATATCGCAGGCCCGCCATTCCCAACATCGCCCGTTTCGAAGGAGCTGGCATTTCCTATTGGGCCTCGGCAATCGAAGCGAAGCTTTGCGAAAATGACGATATCGCGCTCGTCGGCGGCGGCAATTCGGCCGGCCAGGCCGTCGCCTTTCTGGCACCGCGGGTGCGGCACCTGCATCTGGTGATCCGCCGAAGCCTGGTGGAGACCATGTCCACCTATCTCATCGAACGCATAGCCGCGCTGCCAAATGTGGAAATGCATGTGGGGTGCGAGCTGACGGCGCTCTCCGAGGGCCAGAATGGCCGCCTGACGGCCACGGTCACGAACTTTCAGCAGCGAAGCGAGACAACCTACGACCTTCGCAAGGTCTTCATGTTCATCGGCGCCGACCCCAATACCGACTGGATCAAGTGCCGCATCAAGACGGATGACAAGGGCTTCATCAGGACCGGCGCGGGTTTTGCTCCCGATGTGGAAATGGAACTCGGGCGGGCCTCGCTCGCGCTTGAAACCAGCGTGCCGAACGTCTTTGCGATCGGCGACGTGCGCGCCGGGTCGACGAAACGGGTTGCGGCGGCGGTCGGCGAGGGTGCTGCCGTCGTCAGCGATATCCACGCCGCGTTGAGACAGTCCGCGCTCATGAAATAGTGGCCGGCATCTGGGCCGCGGCGGTTTGCGCCAGGCTCCAGAAGCTCTCCGCAATGTCCGTCATGCGCGCTCGCGGTCTGATCAGGACGATGCTGACATCGATGGCCCAATCGTCCGGTCCGGCCGAGGCCAGTCTTCCAGCCGGCCCCATCTCGCCGGCCGCGAGGCTTTCCGGTATCCAGGCGATGCCTTTACCGTCAATCGCAAGCGCCTTGAGCGCCATTGCCAGATGCGAGGTGAAGACCGTCGAGAGGTGCAGCTGATGTGCGCGGGCGGCAAGCGCCGATGACAGGATGCGGCCCATGCCGGATGTTTCCTCGAAGGCGAGATGCGGGACTGCGCGGTCGGCCGCTTCGGAAATACTGTGGAGCGGCTGGCCGCCCTGGTCGCGCCCGCTGACGGGGATCAGGCGGTCGGTTGCAAGCCGCAGCTGCCGGTAGGCGGTCCTGTCCAGGCGGATCCTGCTGTCATGATGGTCGTGGCAGAGCAGGAATTGGGCGCGGCCTTCCGTCATGATCCGCTCGCATTCGTTCATATTGTCGGAGAGCAGGCGGATCGGCATCGTCGATGCCTCGTGGCCGAGAGCCTGAATCCAGCCGGGGAAGAAGATGAAGGAGAGCGCGTGGGTGGCGGCGAAGGTCACGGTCGAGGTCGCCGTGCGCATCTGCTCGAGATCCCGACTGACGCGCTCCAGCCTTGCGACGATATCGTCTGCCGCCTCCAGCATGGTTTCGCCGGCAGGCGTCAGCTTCAATCGATGCGTCGAGCGGTCGACGAGTTCTGAACCACACCAGTCTTCGAGCGACTTGATGCGACGGCCGAAGGCCGGTTGGGTGATGTGGCGCTTCTCTGCGGCCCGCGAAAAATTCAGCGTTTCCGCGAGCGCCTTGAGATCGGAGAGCCAGGCCGTTTCCACGATATTTCACCTCGTATCACAATGCCTTGAAGGCATTGAGAAAACGGTATCTCCTTTGCAATTTCAAGATGTTTAGCCGGAAATCGAGGAATTGACTATGCTGATACGGCATTCAATGAGCCCGGAACGGCATTGGACGGCCGGGGCGGATTTTTCTAGGACAGGATCATGCGAGGCAGTGGCCTCAGGCCCGGAATGGAGACGACAATGCGTATCATCGATGTCTGCGAAGTCACAAAGCCGATCGCTTCGCCGATCCGCAACGCCTATATCGACTTCAGCAAGATGACGGCGAGCCTGGTGGCCGTCGTCACCGATGTCGTGAAAGACGGCCGCCGCGTGGTCGGTTACGGCTTCAATTCCAATGGCCGTTACGGGCAGGGCGGTCTCATCCGCGAGCGTTTCCGGGATCGCATTCTGGAGGCGGCACCGGAAGGCCTCGTCAATGATGCCGGCACTAATCTCGATCCGCACCGGGTCTGGGCGGCGATGATGAAGAATGAGAAACCCGGCGGTCATGGCGAGCGCTCGGTTGCGGTCGGCACGATCGACATGGCGGTCTGGGACGCCGTTGCCAAGATCGAGGGCAAGCCGCTCTTCCGGCTGCTCGCCGAGATGAAGGGCAGGGAGGCCGATCCCAAAGTCTTCGTTTACGCTGCCGGCGGCTATTATTATCCCGGCAAAGACAATAGCGCGCTGCGCAAAGAGATGCGCACCTATCTCGACCGCGGCTATACCGTGGTCAAGATGAAGATCGGCGGGGCTTCGATCGATGAGGATCGCGGCCGCATCGAATCCGTGCTGGAGGAGATCGGCTCTCAAGCGCAGCTCGCCGTCGATGCCAATGGTCGTTTCGATCTGGAGACCGGCATCGCCTATGCCAAGATGCTGCGCGACTATCCGCTCTTCTGGTACGAGGAGATCGGCGATCCCTTGGATTATTCGCTGCAGGCGGCGATCTCGGAATTCTACGATGCGCCGATGGCAACCGGCGAGAACCTCTTCTCGCATCAGGATGCCCGAAACCTTTTGCGCTATGGCGGCATGCGCGCCGACCGCGACTATCTGCAATTCGACTGCGCGCTCTCCTATGGTCTCGTCGAATATTTGCGCACGCTCGATGTGCTGCGCCAGTTCGGCTGGTCGCCCTCGCGCTGCATTCCGCATGGCGGCCACCAGATGTCGCTCAATATCGCCGCCGGCCTCGGCCTTGGCGGCAATGAGAGCTATCCGGATCTCTTCCAGCCCTATGGTGGCTTCCCTGATGGCGTTGCCGTGATCGACGGGCACATTACGATGCCGGAGCTGCCGGGCATCGGCTTCGAGGGCAAGTCCGATCTCATCAAGGTGATGCGGGAACTGGCGGAGTGAGGCGGTGAGCCGAAGCCCGGTGGCGAGGCACGAACAACAAGTGCGGACGCCCATTGAGCTGTGTCCTACCGGCGAGGGGTTCGACTGCTACTCCGTCATGCGGCTGGATCCAGGCCTCGTATTTTGAGAGGTCGATGAGTTTCCAGATTTCTTCGGGCGTTGCGCCGAACTCGCCGACGATATTGCAGTGAACCTCGGCGAAGACGGTTGGCGTCCTCTCCAGAACTTTCCTGGCGCCGCGCAGAACCTCGAACTCGTAGCCCTCCACATCGATCTTGATCAGATCAGGCCATATGCCGTTCGCTTCTGCCCATTCATCCAGGGTGACGACCGGGACTTCAATTCCGCCGTTATGCGAGACTTTCGCGTTCGAACGGGATTTTATGGAAAGCGAGCCGGGCTTCGACCCGACAGCGGCGTTGACCGCGATCACATTTTGCAGGCGATTGAGCTCCACATTCCGCCGTAGCACGCGAATATTGTCCGGATGCGGCTCAAAGCTGATGATGCGACCCTCGGGCCCGACGATCTTCGCCAGCAGCGTGCAATCGCGACCATGGTGAGCGCCGCATTCGAAAACCGTTGCGCCCTTCAGGCCAAGTGCCATCAATGCATCGAGTTCGTGGGAATGATCATTCTCTCTTTGTGCGTACCAGTTTTTCGCAAGGGGCGTTGTTACCGCAAAGATGAACGATATATCATTGACCGCCAGTTTCGCCTCATAAGGTTGAAATCCGAACGAGGTTACTGCGTCTTTCCACCTCGAATACAGAGCGGCTTTCCACCATTGCTTATCAAAATACTTTGATCTTGAAGATATAGGCATCGAGACTTCCTCCAGGGCTCGGCAATTTTCGGTTGCTCTAGCAGGGAAGAACACGCAGGAAAATTACTCAGATAGTTGTAGCGCATCCTTTAGTTGTAGTTGCGCCTGTTTTGCCTGTGATTACCGCGATTCCCGTGTCGGGAGATTTTGGCCGGGTGCAGGGACGCGATTGACGGCCCGCAAAATTGCGGCTAGCTCTACCGCCCATGAAAATCGCAATGGTTCTCGTCGTGGTGATATCGCGCATGGGCAGGACGGTGTAACCGTCCGGCAATAGCCACCCATGCGCCGAACACAGGTCCCTGACGGGGCCTTTTTTTATGCCCCGTCGCACCCAATCACCCCATCAACGACGGAACAATTGCTATGACCGGCGATAAGGCTAGCTTTACCCGAAATTCCCCTAATCCTTCTTCTTTCGGCCTTCTGATGAACGGCGGCGAAATCGTGCTGCGGGCGCTGCGCGACAATGGTGTCGAGCATATTTTCGGCTATCCGGGCGCTGCCGTGCTGCCGATCTATGACGAAATCTTTCAGCAGGACGAGATCAGGCATCTCCTGGTTCGCCACGAGCAGGGCGCCGGACATGCGGCCGAAGGGTATGCGCGGGCAACCGGCAAGGTCGGCGTCATGCTGGTCACGTCAGGGCCAGGTGTCACCAATGCGGTGACGGCGCTGCAGGATGCGCTGATGGATTCCATTCCGCTCGTCTGCCTGACGGGGCAGGTGCCGACGACGCTGATCGGCACGGATGCCTTTCAGGAATGCGATACCGTCGGTATCACGCGACCCTGCACCAAGCATAATTTCCTCGTCAGCCATATCGACGATCTGGCGAGGACAATCCATCTCGCTTTCCGGATCGCCACATCGGGGAGGCCGGGGCCCGTTCTGGTCGATATGCCGAAGGATGTGCTGTTTGCGAGCGGTGTCTATATCGGTCCAGAGGAGGTTTCGATGCCGGCGCGCTTCCAGCCACGGCGGGGTGTTGATCGCGAGGCGATTGCGGCGGCGGTCGGGCTGATGGCGCAGGCTGAACGCCCGGTCCTCTACACCGGCGGCGGCATCATCAATTCGGGGCCGGAGGCGTCGCGCCTGCTGCGGGAACTCGTGGGACTGACGGGCTTCCCGGTTACCTCCACGCTGATGGGGCTCGGAGCCTATCCGGCGAGCGGGCCGAACTGGCTGAAGATGTCAGGCATGCATGGCTCCTACGAGGCCAATATGGCGATGCATGATTGCGACCTGATGATCGCGATCGGTGCGCGTTTCGACGATCGCGTCACCTCGCGCACCGACAAGTTCTCGCCGGGCTCGAGGAAGATCCATATCGATATCGATCCGTCCTCGATCAACAAGAATGTCGCTGTCGATATCGGTATCACGGGTGATGCCGCTGCGGTCCTTGCGGAGATGATCGAGGCATGGCGGGCGCTGCCCGAGGCGCCGCAGCGGAAACGGCTCGATGCATGGTGGGCGGAGATCGAGGGGTGGAGGGCGCGAAAATCCTTTGCCTATGAGATGCGCCGGGACGAGATCATGCCGCAGTATGCGCTGGAACGGCTGCATGCGCTGACGACCGATCTGGATCCAATCGTCACGACCGATGTCGGCCAGCATCAGATGTGGGCGGCGCAGCTCTTCGGCATCGAGGGGCCGAACCGGTGGCTGACATCAGGCGGGCTCGGAACGATGGGATACGGTTTGCCGGCGGCAATCGGGGCGCAGATCGCCCATCCCGGACGGCTGGTTCTCGGCATTGTCGGCGATGGCTCGGTACAGATGACGCTGAAGGAGCTTTCGGCGGCGATGCAGCATCAGGCGCCGGTCAAGATCTTCATCCTCAATAATGCGCAGCTCGGGATGATCCGGCAATGGCAGCAGATCCTGCATGGCAACCGCCGGGACCGATCCTACTCCGCCTCCCTGCCGGATTTCGTCAGACTGGCGGAAGCCTACGGGGCGGTTGGCATCCGGTGCGAGAAACCGGATGAACTGGATGCGAAGATCCGGGAGATGATCGCGATCGACCGGCCGGTGCTTTTCGATTGCCGGGTCGCGGCGCTCGAAAATGTCTATCCGATGGTCCGCAGCGGCCGGCCGCATAATGACATGCTGTTCGGCGAGGATGTGCGTGCGGCGGAAGCGGAAGGCGTATTCGGCTTCAGCCAGGGGCTGGTCTGAGCGTCGGTCCGATTGGCCGGTGTCGGGGACATCGGCCAATCATGCGGGCCTTATTTCGACAGAATAATATGCGCTGCCAGTTCGGTCATCTCGTGGGATTTGACGGAGAAGCCGAGCGCCGGCAGGTCGATGCCTTCGAACATGGCTTCGCCCTTTCCGAGGACAACGGGGGAGATCGCGAATTGCATTTCGTCGATCAGGCCGGCTTTCAGATATTGGCGCACGGTGCTGACGCCGCCACCGATCTTGACGTCCTTGTCGCCGGCTGCGGCCTTCGCCTTTTCCAGCGCTTCCTCAATGCCGCCGGTGATGAAATGAAAGGTGGTGCCGCCCTCCATGACGATGGGCTCGCGGGCATAGTGGGTGAGGATGAAGGTCGGCGCGTGATAGGGCGGGTTCGGCCCCCACCAGCCTTTCCACTCTTCATCCGGCCATTCGCCCCTGATCGGGCCAAACATGTTGCGGCCGAGGATGAAGGCGCCGAAGCCGGTATTGCCGGCAGAGGCATATTTCTCATCGACGCCGGTCGAACCGCCGTCCTTGCCGATCATGGTGCGGAAGGTGCGCGTGCCGAAGAACCACTGGTGCAGTTCCATGCCGCGTTTGCCCAGGGGATCGTTGATGCTCTGGTCGGGGCCGGCGCCGAAACCATCGATCGAAAGAGAAAATGCAGCGACGCGTACACGGGTCATATCAGCCTCCATCTGATTGCGTTTTGAAACTAGTTGAGTTGTTGCATTACCGATCCTATAATGCAACTGGTTTTCGTGCGGAGTCGGATATGGATATCGAAATACGGTCGGGCTGCCCGATCAACCTGACGATGGAGGTGCTGGGCGACCGATGGAGCCTCGTCATCATCAGGGATATCATGTTCGGCAACCGGCGTCATTTTCGCGAACTTCTGAACCGGTCGGAGGAAGGCATTGCCTCCAACATTCTGGCGGCACGGCTGAAGCGGCTGATGTCCTACGGGCTGATCAGCAAACTCGACGATCCCTCCCATAGCCAGAAGGCGATCTACAGCTTGACGGAAGCCTCCATCCAGCTCGTGCCCATGTTCGCGATGATCGGCGCCTGGGGCCGCCGGCACCTGCCGGTCAGCGAGGATCTAAGCATCCGCGCCGAGTTGCTGGAAGAGGGCGGGCAGCCGCTCTGGGACGAGTTCATGGCGGACCTGCGTCGGATCCATATCGAGGATCCGATCGGCGGGGCGAATGGCACGGTCAAATCGCCGGTTCTGGCGCGGCTGACGGCGGCGTTTCTGGAAGTGCGGGCGAAGATGGATGCGCCGGCGAGCTAAATTCTGGCTGCTGAAGCTCAGGAAGATTTCGAAGGCCAAGTCGAAAGCGCCTGTTCGGCAACGGCCTCCAGCATCTCGCGGCTGAAACCGGCCTTGGCCTGCACGGCCATGCCGTGTCCGACTGCCAACAGGAATGCCGCCAGCGCAGCGGGCTTGGCGGTCTCGGGCAGGTCGCCTTCGGTCTTTGCCCGTTCGAAACGCTCACGAAGCTGTCTTTCGCCGACCGCACGGGCCTCGATCAGGGCCTGCCGCACCGGTTCGGATTCATCCGATCCCGCCAGCACGCCATTGATGCCGAGGCAGCCCCTGTGGGTGGGAAAACGCGTGTGGAGATCAATCGCGTTGGATAGGATGAACGCAGCGACCTCCCGCGATGTCGGCAGCTCCAATGCTTTCGGGATATAATCCAGGTACCGCTCGTAATAACGATCCAGCACCTGGCGGAAGAGCGCTTCCTTGTTGCCGAAGGCGGAATAGAGCGCCGGCCGTTCGACGCCGGTCGCCTCGGTCAGATCTGCATAGGACGCGCCTTCATAGCCCTTGCGCCAGAAGACGCAAAGCGCGGCATCGAGCGCTTTTTCCACATCAAACTCGCGATGGCGTCCCATCAGATCGACTCAAATGAATTTCATAATGATCGTTATTAAACTACTTGACAGCCTTTGTCCAGATTTCATACCAATCGTTATCGTAACGATCGTTACGAAATTAGCGCCCTGCCGGACAGTAGGGTCCCGTGGTGGCTCGATGGGTATGGAAAGGACTGATATGTCTGACATTTTGAAGGGAAAGGTCGCACTCGTGACCGGCGGTTCGCGCGGGCTGGGTGCTGCTGCGGCAGAGGCGCTGGCGGAGCAGGGGGCGGATGTCGCGATCAGCTATGTCGCCTCGGCCGAGAAGGCGGAAGCTGTCGTCGGAAAGCTGCGGGCGAGGGGTGTGCGGGCGCTGGCGATCCAGAGCGATCAGGCGGATATGGCAGCGGCCAAGCCGCTGGTCGGCAAGGTCCTCGCCTATTTCGGCAGGCTCGACATCCTCGTCAACAACGCGGCGATTGCCGTGCAGGGCCGGACGGTCGACGATCCCGAGCTCGATACGGTCAATCTCGATCGCCAGTGGCAGGTCAACGTCATGGGTGCGGTGGCGACGACGCGGGCAGCAGCACAGGTGATCTCCGATGGCGGGCGGATCATCTTCATCGGCTCGCTGCTCGGCAGCCGCGTGCCGTTCTCGGGAGTTGCCGATTATGCGGGAACGAAGGCTGCGATTTCAGGCTATGC
Organism: Rhizobium sp. BK529; assembly: GCF_014194105.1. NCBI lineage: Bacteria > Pseudomonadati > Pseudomonadota > Alphaproteobacteria > Hyphomicrobiales > Rhizobiaceae > Rhizobium > Rhizobium sp. BK529. The sequence goes on from NZ_JACIAU010000001.1 coordinate 863,465, forward strand.
GAAGGGTGTGGCGCGTGATCTCGGCCGGCGCAACATTACCGTCAACGTCGTTCAGCCCGGCATCATGCCGACGGATATGGCGGCCGATGTGCGCGACAATCTGCCTGACGCGGTCATGGACCTGCATCCGATCCGGCGCATCGCGACGCTGGAGGAAGTCTCGGCGGCCATCGGTTTCCTGGCCGGGCCGAATGGCGGCTATATCAGCGGCGGCGTGATCGACATTTCCGGCGGGCTGCAGGTCTGAAATCAAAACGGCCTGCCGCCTGCGGAGCTGAGAAATTCCGCAGGCGGCCGTCTTGTGAGACCGGTCAGGCCGCAAGGCTGCCGTAGTCCATCGCGTCGAGATCGGCGATCAGGCCGGGTCCGGTTGGGTGCCAGCCGAGGATGCGGCGGGTCTTTTCGCTCGATGCCGGGAAGTCGAGACCGGCAAACATTGCCATCCAGCCGAAATGTTCGGCTGCCTTTTCCGGCTCAAGCGAGATAACGGGCAGTTTCAGGCCGCGGCCCAGCGCCTCGGCGATCTCGCGCATCGTCACACCTTCCTCGTCGACGGCATTGTAGCGGGCACCAGGTTCGCCGCGTTCGATCGCAAGGCGATAGAGCAGGGCGACATCGAGCAGATGGGCTGCCGGGAAGCGGTTGCGGCCTTCGCCGACATAGGCGGATGCGCCCTTGGCTCTCGATATTTCGATGAGCGGCGAGACGAGGCCCTGCTTGAACGTGTTGTGGACCTGCGGAAGGCGCATGACGGAGACGTTGACGCCCTGATCAAGCAGGGCATTGCCGGCAAGCTCGGAAGCGATGCGCGGGTTCGGATGCTCGATGTTGAAGACATCCTCGCTCGCCGGTTCGCCGAGATGGGCATTGCCGATGCCGGTGCCGGAGGTGATGAGGAGGGGGCGGTTCGAGCCTTTCAGGGCCTCGCCCATCGCCGCGATGACGCGACCGTCCTTCTGGCAATTCTCGACGAAGCGGGAAAAATCATGGTCGAAGGCCGTATGGATGACGGCATCGGCCTTCTCGACGCCGGCTCGCACGCTTTCGGGCTCTTCCAGCACGCCGCGGTGGACCTCGACGCCGGCTGCTTCGAGCGTTTTCGCGCCGGCGTCGGAACGGGTCATGCCGATGACATGATGGCCTGCCTTCTGGAGTTCCGGCACGATGGCCGAGCCGATGAAGCCGGTGGCGCCGGTGAGGAATATGCGCATGTCGTGTCTCCTTATTGCGAGGAAGCCCACTATTGCGCTATGTTTTATGCTGTTAAAGTAGTGACTTTATCCTATTATAATGGCTAACAGGAACAGTATGAGCACTGACGCCAACGCTCTTGGCACCTTCCTTCGCGACCGCCGCACGCGCCTCGATCCGGCCGTATTCGGTTTTTCCGGGCGCCGGCGCACGCCGGGCTTGAGGCGGGAAGAGGTGGCACAGCGCGCCAATATCAGCCCGACCTGGTACACATGGCTGGAGCAGGGACGGGGCGGAGCGCCATCGGCCGACGTCCTGAACCGGATCGCCAATGGCCTGATGCTGACCGAGCCGGAGCGCGAGCATCTCTTCATCCTCGGCCTCGGCCGGCCGCCCGAGGTGCGCTACCGCGCGGTGGAGGGCATCAGCCCACGCCTGCAGCGTCTCATCGATACGCTGGAGGTGAGCCCGGCGCTGGTGCGCACGCCCGCCTGGGACATCGTTGCCTGGAACCGGGCGGCGACCGTCGTCATGACCGATTACGGCAAGCTTGCACCCGAAGACCGCAACGTCCTGCGTCTGCTCTTCTGCAACCCCAATGTCCGCAACGTCCAGCATGACTGGGAAACCATGGCCCGCTTCGTCGTCGGCGCCTTTCGGGCGGATGCAGCGCGCGCCGGCGCGACCTCGGAGATATCAGCGCTGGTCGAGGAGCTCAGCCTCGCCAGTCCCGAATTCAAGAGGATCTGGCAGGAGAACGACGTGATCTCCCATGGCGAGGGTACCAAACGGCTGAGACATCCCGTTCTTGGCGATATCGCGCTGGAATATTCGAGCTTTGCCATCGACGGCCGGCCGGATCTCAATATGGTCGTCTACAATCCCGTCGATCCCGATGTCGCCAAGCGCATTCGCAAGCTGGTCGCGGAGGAGAAAGACCGCGGGGCGCTTTAGAGCCTTTCCTGGTTAGATTGCGGCATTCTGGCGAGCATCTTTGCGCCAGGATCAAAGGCGATCGGCTCGGACGTACTAGGCACGCCTGCGCAGCGTGAACACCGTCAGTTCCGAAGGCCGGCCGAGCCGCAGCGCAAAGCCGGGCCAAAGTGCAGTTCCATTATTCACGTAGAGATACATGCCGCCGACCTCGTAGAGGCCGGAGACGAAGCCTCCATTGGCGCGGGCGACCAGGCGATCGAGGCCGAGGATCATGCCGCCATGGGTATGGCCGGACAGTTGCAGCGCGATGCCTCGCTTTGCCGTTTCAGCTGCCATTCTCGGCTGATGATCGAGGAGAATGACCGGGGCTCCGGGCGGAGCGCCGTTCAATGCCGCCGCAAGATCGGGATTCGGCATGATTCTCCCGAAAGCCGCAAGATCCGTCACGCCGGCAATGACGATGCGATCAGCACCGCGCGCGATGACCGCATGTTCATTCGTCAGCATGCGCATGCCAAGGCTGGCGTTGTGCTCTATCCAGTCGTCATAGCCGAAATAATATTCGTGATTGCCGGGGATGGCGAAAATGCCGTCGGGTGCCTGGAGCCTCGCCAGCGGGGCGATATCGCCGCGGCGCCTCTCCAGGCGGCCGTCGATGAAATCGCCGGTCACGACAATCAGATCGGCGTCCAGCTCATTGGCTTTCTTCACGACAGTTTCCGCCCAGGAGACCGGAAAGAGGCGGCTGAGGTGGAGGTCGGTCAATTGCAGGACGCGGTAGCCGTCAAAACTTTCGGGGAGATCCTTGATTGGTATCTCGACATTCTTCACGGGCGGAATGCGCACGGCTCCAGCGACGCCGAAAGCGGCCAGGCCAAAGGCCGCGAGCCCGATGCCATAGCGGATCTCGGGGGGCACTGCCGGCAATTGCCCCTCCACGAGAGCAAGGACGAGTGAGGCGGCATCGAGCGCGATCTGGAAGACTGCCAGCAGGAGCGTCGCGCCGAAGAGGAAATTCAGCACGATAATCAGCGGGCGCGGATATTCGGGCGCGAAGACGGAACCTGACGAGATACGGTTCAGCAGGACCTGCTGGGAGCCGACTAGGAGCACTCCGGCAGCGAGGACCTTGGCGGGCCATATCCAAGGCAGGGGCAGAAGAAAGCGGAGAACGACCAACAGCCAGGGGAGCCCGAGGACAACATGAAACATGTAAATATGCCTGTGATTATCCTGGGTTACGGGCCGGAGTGAAGAGAATGAATCCGATGATTTGGGGAATGTGGGTGTCTAGAGCCGGCTGCGCAAGGACCTTTCTGAGACCTCGGAGCGCCACATGCAAGCGAGGCTTTTTGTCAGGTATTCCGGGGCTCGCTGTCTCCAACATATCCTTCGCGCCGGAACCGATGGGTTCAGCCTTGCTTCTGCGCCTCGATGAGCAGCCAGTCTATGACGGTATCGAGGGCCGGGGATTTCCGGTAGCGAGGCCAGACGAGATAGAAGTCCGATGGACCGCGCAGCGTGCCTTCGAAGACGCGCTGCAACCGGCCTTTCTCAAGATCGTCGGCGACGAATCCGCGGTTTGCAAGGGCGATGCCCTGGCCGGCAATGGCCGCTTCGATCGCGTGTGAGGTTTGTGAAAAGCTGATGCCCTTGAAGTAAGGGCTTTTGCTGTTGGCGAAGTAGCGTTCGACGAATTCCGGCCAGAAATTATGAGCGTCATGCAGCAGCGGATAGGCAGCCAGTTCTTCCCCCGTGCGCGGCGCCGGCCTTCCGGCAAGCAGCAGGGGGCTGCAGACGGCGACGATCTCCTGCTCGAAGAGAAGCTCGGCGTTGAGACCCGGTCCGAAGGGCGGGCGGCCATAGCGCACTGCAAGATCCACCCCATCGACCTGAAAGTTCGAGAGGCGCTCGACAGCGAGGATGTGAAGGTCAAGATCGGGGTGCAGAGCGGTGAAATCGGGCAGACGCGGGATCAGCCATTTGGAGGCGAAGGTCGGCGTCGTGCTGATCGTCAGCTTGATCGCCTGCGGTTTCAATTCGCCGGTTGCCCGCGCGATGATCTCGAAGGCGCGCCTGATATCGGCAATATAGCGGCGGCCTTCTGATGTCAGCGCCAGCGTGCGCGGCAGGCGTTCGAAGAGGTTCATTCCGAGCTGTGCTTCGAGACCGCGAACCTGCTGGGCGACAGCACCCTGGGTGACGCCGAGTTCCTCGGCTGCCAGCCGGAAGTTCAGGTGGCGCGCGGCGACCTCGAAAGCCTTAAGGCCGTTGAGGGAGGGAAGATTTCCGATGACATCGCTCATTCGATATTCTTGTCGTTAGGGATAGTTTTTCTACTGGTAAAGAGAAGGAGAACTGTTTCGTCGATGTGTTACGGACATGGTACCTTGCTGCTTTCCAGCGATCAATCAAGGTCGCGAATCGTGGAGGGCATCTGCATGTCAGTAGAAAAAGTGGCTATTATCACCGCAGGCGGCAGCGGCATGGGGGCCGAGAGCGCAAGGCGTCTTGCAGCCGATGGCTACAAGGTCGCGATCCTGTCCTCGTCGGGCAAGGGGGAGGCGCTTTCGAAGGAACTCGGCGGTGTCGGCGTGACCGGCTCCAACCAGTCGAATGACGACCTGAAACGGCTGGTCGATGCGGCCATGAAGGAATGGGGGCGCATCGACGTTCTCGTCAACAGCGCCGGCCACGGGCCGCGCGCACCGCTGAATGAGATCACCGACGAGCAGTGGCATACGGCCATGGATGTCTACCTGATGAACGTCATCCGTCCGGTGCGGCTGGTGACGCCGATCATGCAGGCGCAGAAAAAGGGCGCGATCGTCAATATCTCGACGGCCTGGGTCTTCGAGCCGTCGACGATGTTCCCGACCTCGGCGGTCTTTCGTGCCGGCCTTGCCGCCTATACAAAGCTCTTTGCCGACACCTATGCGGCCGAAAATATTCGCATGAACAACGTGCTGCCCGGCTGGATCGACAGCCTGCCGGCAACCGAGGAGCGGCGCGAGAACGTGCCGATGAAGCGTTATGGAACGAGTGCCGAAGTGGCGGCCACGATTGCTTTTCTGGTGTCGGACGGGGCGGGCTACATTACCGGGCAGAGCCTGAAGGTGGACGGCGGGTTGATGCGGTCGGTTTGAAACGGGCCGGTCGGGCGGCTGGGCGCGACGGCTTGAACTCTTTCGCTCTCAGCCTATTGTCCGGCTGTGAACGCGACGATCGAGAAGGCTAGATGCCATGCACAAATTCACTGTGTCCATCACCCGAGAGATCGAGGCCGATACCGCGGAGGAAGCCGCGCTTCTCCTCTATCAGGAGCTCGCCAGGGAAGCGCCGCCCCTTCACTACCTGATCATGGACGAGACGAAGAGGGCAACCGGCCTGACGCTGGATCGGGAAAAGGCAGATGAATTTGCCGCTGCCGATCACACCGCTGATCCTGGTAATTGGTAGGCCGGCCGGGCGGTATCCATCACTTTTTCTCGCCCAGATATCGGAACAGGGTCTCTTTCCACGCGTCGTCATGGATCGCTTCGAGAATGGCGACATCGATCGCCTTGCGGTAGCGACTGCCGGCCGGCATGGCCATGCCGTGGTTTTGCGGTTCGAAGACCGTGTCCAGCACCTTAACGCTTCCGGCAAACTCTTGCGCGGCCGTCCAGGCCAACAGCGGCTTGTCGTAGACGAAGGCGTCGATGGAACCGGAGGCGAGAGCCCTGAAGCCGTCCTGCACCTTGTCGAAATCCCGGTGCCGGATGCGTTCGCCGTCGAGATATCCCGTCGTTGCCGATCCCGCGACCGCGCCGACGCGCACCCTTGGCAGATCCTCGACGCCATTCACCAGTCCCCTGATCTGACGCGTGGTCAGCGCTGATGTAACGCTTGCGGTAAAGACCGCGATGGTGATGATCGAGACGACCATCCAGATAATCGCCAACATGCGTCCGGCAAGTGTCTTCGGCCCGCGATGGCCGGTGCTTGCCTGCGTCATCGCTTCGGCGGACCACCAGATGCTGGCGCCGAGGCCCCGGGCCGCGCCGCCGCCGAAATCCTCGTTGTGGCGGTGCTCGAACAGCCAGATCAAGGCTCCCACGGCCAGCGAAATGCCGATCAGGGCGCCAACCGCCTGCAAGAAGCCGAGCGAGGTCATCGTCCGGATGATCTCGTGCCAGACGGAAATGCTCTGGACGGAGACGGCTATGCCGAGGCCGGTGTCGTAGAAGGGCTGCGAGAAATCGACATTGCGCTCCCGTTCGGCGGTGATGGTGATGGCCGCGACCGAGACGTCATAGTCGCCGCGCTTCGTCGCATCGAGAAGGCTCTGGACGGAGGGCTCCTCGACCAGCCGGTATTTGACGCCGAGCTTGCCGGCGACCTGTTGCCATAGATCGATCGAAAGGCCCGTCCAGGCGCCATCCGGCCCCTTGATCGCGAAGGGCGGGGCTTGCTTGGTGCCGATTACCAGTTCGCGGTCCGGAAACTCGGCCGGGGCGGCAGGGGCACTGCGGGGAAGACATGCAGGCAAACAGATGAGAAAGACCGCCATGACAGCCGTCAGCCTGCCGTGCTTCTTCCTGCCTGGCGGGTGCGGAGTATTCGCTGTCATGAACCCTTCCCCGTCTTATGGCTCCGGTATTCAGAGGCTGCCGTACGATCGCCGCCTGCTCGTCTCGCCGCTGATGCAGACGCAGAACCTGCCGATGGTGAACTGCTCGCGCGGGTTTACGATCATCCTGGACGGCGCAGGCATCCGGCAAGTACGCAACTGTAAATGTAACGTTCGTTCCCGATTACAAGCGCCGGACAATTCCTGAGCCCAACTCACAAGCCTTTCCGGCATTCGGCCGCTAATCCGGATAATCCGGCGGCGCTATATCCCCGTCGGCGCGGCCTCCCGCGCTCTCTGTTTCCAACAGCTTCTGCAAGGGACAAGCCATTGAGAACCTCAGGATATGCCGCAACCGATGCGAATACGCCGCTGCAACCTTTCTCCTTCGATCGCCGGGAATTGCGTCCCGAGGACGTGGCGATCGACATCCTCTATTGCGGGGTCTGCCACACGGACCTGCACATGACCCGCAACGACTGGGGCTTTTCAGCCTATCCGGTCGTGCCGGGGCATGAGATCGTCGGGCGTGTTTCGGCCGTCGGCAGTGCTGTGTCGCGCTTCAGGGCGGGCGATAATGTCGCTGTCGGCACCATCGTCGACAGCTGCATGGAGTGCCCCAACTGCCGGCGCAATGAAGAACAGATGTGCTACAAGGGCGTCACTGTCACCTATAACGGCCGGGATCGGGTGACGGGCGAGACCACCTATGGCGGCTATTCCGATCATATCGTCGTGCGCGAGGAATTCGTGCTCAGGGTGCCGGATGGGCTGGATCTTGCGCGCGTCGGGCCGCTGCTCTGCGCGGGGATCACCACCTATTCGCCGCTGCGCACGTGGAATGTCGGCCCGGGCAGCCGGGTGGGCGTGATCGGGCTTGGCGGGCTCGGGCATCTGGCGGTGAAATTCGCCTCTGCACTGGGCGCCGAAGTGACGGTGCTGACGCGCTCGGAGGGCAAGATCGGCACGGCGCGCGCACTCGGCGCCGACAAGGTGCTGCTGTCGACCGATGCGGCGCAGATGGAGGCGGCCGCCTTTGCCTTCGACGTGATCATCGATACCGTGCCCTATGAGCATGATCTCGGCCCCTATCTCAACCTGCTCGATTCGGACGGAACGCTTGTCATTGCCGGCTCGCTGGTCGATACGCCCAAATTCAGCAACCTGCCGCTGATCAAGGGGCGCCGGCGCATCGCGGGCACGCCGAGCGGCGGGATCAAAGAGACGCAAGAGATGCTGGATTTCTGCGGCCGCAGAAATATCCTGCCGGAATGCGAGATGATCGCCATGGGCGATATCGCCAGAGCCTTCGAACGGCTGGAGCGGGGCGATGTGCGCTACCGTTTCGTCATCGACATGGCGACGATGCCGGCTGCACAGGCCGCCTGATCTCCCAAAATTGCTAATCTGGGTGGCGTTTCGGGATGGCCCGCAGCGCCTCGACGAAGACCGAAAGGGCCGGCGGCATCTGTCGCCGGCTCGGATAATAGATGGAATAGCCGGTAAACGGCTTGCAGTAGTCCTCGAGCACGCGGATCAGCCGACCGCTTTTGATATGTTCGGCGGCGAAATCCTCGAAGACATAGACGAGGCCCGAACCGGCAAGGGCCGCCTCGATCATCATCTCGGAATCATTGACCATGAAGCTGCCCGAGACCTTCACCTCGATGTCGCGGCCATTCTCCTCGAATTCCCAGGCATAGGGTCCGCCCATCGAGGCCATGTAATAGGTAACGCAATCATGGTCGGCGAGATCGGCAGGCCGTTTCGGCAGCGGATAGCGGGCGAAATAATCGGGCGAGCCGACGATCGCCGCGCGGATATCGGGGCCGATGCGCAAGCCCACCATATCCTTGTCGATGCGCTCGCCGAAACGGATGCCGGCATCGAAGCGCGAGGCGACGATATCCTCGAAACGGTCGCCGACGATGAGCTCCACACGGATATCGGGATAGGTGCGGTGAAATTCCGGCAAGATGGGCATGACGAGCGAGGCGGCGGCATGTTTGCCTGCCGTGATGCGCACGGTCCCGGAGGGTCTTTCTCTGAAATTGCCGAGTTCCTGCAGGCCGCGGTTGATCTCGGCGAAGGCCGGCTGGAGGGTGAGCAGAAGGCGTTCGCCGGCCTCTGTCGTCGCCACACTGCGGGTGGTGCGGGCAAGCAGGCGCATGCCGAGCCGCTCCTCCAGCTGACGCATCATGTGGCTCAAGCCCGAGGAGGAAATGCCAAGCCGGGCGGCGGCGCGGGTGAAGCTCTTCTCCTCGGCGACGATGACGAAGGCGGCGAGATCATCGAAATCGTGACGTTTCATTTCTGACCTGCCTTCATGAATGGTTTGACCGCTGTGATGCGCCGTTCACATATCTAAGGCAGGGTAAAGGGTGCTCGCAAGATGGGTGCCGATTGCGGTGGCAACGCCTTCGCTTTCGCAAATCAGCGATGACACGAATTTGACTTCGTGCTAAATGGATATCCACTGGTGGAGGAGAGACTATGAGTATTTTCGACGGCTTAGGCAGTGTTCTCTCGGATGTGCTTGCCGGCAGGCAAGTCGATTACGTCGCAGTCGCGACCCGAATATTCGACAATGCCGGCGGGCTGCAGGGCATTGTTTCCCAGCTCAATTCGGCCGGCCTCGGTGAGCAGGTCTCATCCTGGATCGGCACCGGCCACAATCTTCCCGTATCGGCAGAGCAGATCGAGCAAGCCTTGTCCTCGGATCAACTCCGCGATCTCGCCGCCAAGTTCGGCGTCAATACCGACGACGTGGCCAAGTTGCTCGCCGAGCATCTGCCGAAAGCGGTCGATGCCGCGACGCCTGGCGGAACCCTTTCGCAAGCCTCTTAGACGTGCATGCCTTGACTGCCCCAACCGAGGATATCCCATGATTGCAAAATTGCTTGTGCCAGCATCCGTCGGAGCGCTGATTGCTGCCGCCGCCTTCGTTTCTCCGGCCTCCGCGCTGACCATGAAGGAATGCAGCGCCAAATATCAGACGGCCAAGGCCGATGGTTCGGCCAAGGACATGAAGTGGAACGACTTCCGGGCGAAGTTCTGCGGCGCCGATGCTGCCGCCGAAGACGCCGCCGATGACAAGGCCGTTGCCGCGACGACGGAAAAGGAACCCGAAAAGCCGACGATCAAGGCTCCCAAGAGCGTGACCATGCCGAAGGCGATCGACAAGAAATATGCGAACGAAACGCCCGCCAAGGGCCGCCTGCATACCTGCGTCGACAGCTATCATGCCAACAAGGATGCAGGCACGCTCAGCGATCTGAAATGGATCCAGAAGGGCGGCGGTTTCTGGAGCCTTTGCAATACGGCGCTCAAGGCCGGTGGCTGAGGCGTAAGCCAGCCCTGCCTGTTATCCGCGAATTGAGCCGCGGCCCTAATCTCACACGGAGCGGAGAGGGCCGCGGACATGATTTCCCTGGATGCGCTGTCCGCCGACCGCCGGCGACCTTGACGAGATCTAGTACGAGATAGCGTCTTCCATTTCTTCCCGACCCTGCAGGATGCGGTCGATCAGCCCCCATTCCAAGGCCTCCTCGACTGTCATGAAACGGTCGCGATCCATCGCCCGCTCGAACTCGTCGTAGGATCGGCCGCAATGCTCGGCATAGAGGCTCGTCATGCGCTGCTTGGTCTTGCGGATCTCCTCGGCGTGGATGAGCATATCCGAGGCCTGGCCCTGGAAGCCGCCGAGCGGCTGGTGGATGAGGATGCTGGCGTTCGGCAGGGCATAGCGCTCTCCGGGCTGGCCCGCCATCAGCAGGAACGAGCCCATCGAGCGGGCCGTTCCCATGCAGAGCGTGTGCACCGGCGCGCGGATGAAGCGCATCGTGTCATACATGGCAAACCCGCTGGTCACGACGCCGCCCGGCGAATTCATGTAGAGATTGATCGGTTTTTTCGGGTTTTCGGCTTCGAGAAACAGAAGCTGGGCGCAGACGAGGGCGGAAACCGTATCGTTGATCTCGCCGTTCAGAAAGATGATCCGCTCGCGCAGGAGGCGGGAATAGATATCGAAAGAGCGCTCCCCTCTTGAGGATTGCTCTACGACCATGGGGACGAGCTGCATCGCTTCGCGCATTGGCGAACTCCAATCTTCCAGTTTTTGACAGGGACAGGCTGCCGCCTCAGGCGGCGAGCATGAGCGTCGGGCTGTTGCTGTTGGCGACCGTTTTTGAAAGCCGCTCGAAGGTGGCGCCGGTCAGCTCGTGGATGATCCGCAGGCTGGTGCCGCCCGATGCATTCGGCGCGATCGCGAAGGTGACGGTGCTTTCGAGATAGGGCGGAGTATCGTCGCGCAGCTTGTAGCGGATTTCCCGGCCCGGCATCTCGGATAGTGACTGCGCCTCGGCCAGCGCTTCCTTCGGCAGCCACTTTTCCCGGAACTCGGCGATGCTGATTGCCCGCCAGACCTTTTCCGGCGGAGCATCCAGCTCGTACGTCTGTTCGAAGCCGCTTTGTTGTTGCCTGGCCTGCACTTTGGCCTTCACGTCGTTCATTGGTCCATATCCTTCAGCAAGAGCCTGAGAGCGTCGATGCGGGCAGGCCAGTAGGCGCGATATTTCGCCAGCCATTCCGCGATGAGGGCAAGCCCGTCCGGATCGACTTCGTAATTCACGAAACGGCCCTCCTTCTGCTCGCGCACCAGCCCTGCTGCCCGCAACACGGCGAGATGCTGGGACATGGCCGGCTGGCTGATGTCCATGCCCTGGCGCAGCGCGCTGGCATTCATGCTGCCGGCCGCCAGCTTCTCGAAGATCGTGCGGCGGGTCGGGTCGGCGAGCGCGCGGAAAATATCGTGTTCCATCATGAATAACACATAAGCACAGACTTATGTGATTCGCAAGAGTTGATGAAGGACGAAGCTATGCGCTCGGAAAGAATGATTGGGAGAGAGGGGTGACGATACACACTGGACGTTCGACGCGCTCGCTGCCGGCCTAGCGTTCGATCGACCCCTGGCGGCGGATCTTTTTCTGCAGCAGGAGTACGCCATAAAGCAGCGCCTCGGCAGTCGGCGGACAGCCGGGGACGTAGATGTCTACCGGGATGACGCGGTCGCAGCCGCGCACGACCGAGTAGGAATAGTGGTAATAGCCGCCGCCGTTGGCGCAGGAGCCCATGGAAATGACGTAGCGGGGCTCCGGCATCTGGTCGTAGACCTTGCGCAGCGCCGGCGCCATCTTGTTGCAGAGCGTGCCGGCGACGATCATCAGATCGGACTGACGCGGGCTTGCGCGGGGTGCGACGCCGAAGCGCTCCATATCGTAACGGGGCATGGCGACCTGCATCATCTCGATGGCGCAGCAGGCGAGCCCGAAGGTCATCCACATCAGCGAACCGGTGCGTGCCCAGGTGATGAGATCGTCTGCCGACGTCACGATGAAGCCGCGATCGGCAAGCTCGTCGTTCATGTCCTGAAAATTGGCAGGCATCAGGATTTGGGATCGATCCGGCATGATTTTCCCTTTCGAAGAGACTTTCAAACCTGATGTGAGCGCCAAGGTTCCCGCCGGCGGGAAAAAGGTTTTGTCTCTGGAACATTGCTGGTCCGGGCTCGTTGAGTTTCCTCAGGAGGACAAGACCATGACACGTCCTGTTGCAGCGATCAGGATCCTGGCGCCCGAACCTCCGTCGGTGCCCGTTCCGCCGCCTGGAAAACCCGCTCCGCCCGTGAAGGAGCCGATGCCCGACAAGCAGGGCAGCGACGAGCCGGCGCCTGATCCTGGCGAAGACGAGATTCCTCCGGAGGCCGCGCCGTGACGCCGGCGACGAAATACCAGGTCAAGTACATGTCGATCTATATCGGCCTGATATTGCTTGTCGCCGTGATCATCACGGTCGGATCTCTCGTCGCCGCACGGTGACAGGCTTCCGGCGGCGACGGGCTTCGGGAACAAAGGCGTAACGAGGCGGTTCGAAACGTCATCATCAGCAGCTGGAGCAAAGCCATGACTGGACGTCAGGAAGGCGCGAATTTCGCGCTTGTGCCGTCAGGCGAGCCGAATGTTTTCCACCTGACCGTCGACGGCAAATATGTCGGAACCATTGCCAGCGATGGCGACACCCTATCGGCGGCAAAACCCTGGGGATGGCGGCTGCAGATTGGCGACGGCACGCTGGGCGATACGCCGCTGGCAGGCCGGTCGCATAGTATCGACGAGGCGCTGGCCGAGGCACGACACGCTTACGAACGGCATCAGCACACGCTCTCGCATCGCATGTGAACAGTGTCCTCGTCTGCGGGATGACAGATCCTGCACCGTGCCGGCGTGATCCGCTGGACGATGCACTGCGATCGACAACTGTCAAGCAAGGTTTCACCCCCCCCTCTGCCCTGCCGGGCATCTCCCCCACAAGGAGGGAGATTGGCTGGGGGCGCCGGTTTCCCCAAACAACTGATGTTACAATCTGCGCGCCGTCAGAGATGTGCGAAGCTCGTGCCTCTAGCCGATCTCCCTCCTTGTGGGGGAGATGTCCGGCAGGACAGAGGGGGGTGAACCTTGCTCGACTCCAGACGGCCCGGCAGAGCAGCGCAGGGGCGGGCTCAGCCTCATGCCAAGCGTGGGCGAACGAATGTCGCATTGAGCTTTGGTCGAGATGCCGCTATCACGGATTCGATGCTGAGGCACGGGTCTTGGGCCGCTGGGGAAAGATGCAACACCGTCTTGATAGAATCGAGCAATTGATCGTGCGCATTCTGTGCGCCATCGCGCTCGTCTTCGTCGGCTTTGCGCATCAGGTTCCGGCGGCAGCCGAGGACGCTCTCAGCCCTGCCGCATTTGCCCAATACGTGCTGCCTGACGGCACGCTGCCGACGCTCTGCGTTACCGTTGTCGACGACAGCGGCAAGGAACATGGCAAGATCGCGCATCTCAATCCGTGCGAAGCCTGCCGCATCAGCGCCGCCGTGGTGCTGCCGCAGCCGGCCGATATCACCGGTGCGCGGATCGGCTTTGCGGTTGCCGCCCTGCTGCCGCGCCGCGCCGAAGCCTTCCACCGCCAGCTTTTCCCGCCGAATACGGGGCCGCGCGCTCCGCCTGCCACACCGACCCTTACCTGAACCCGCATTGCGGCGAGGCGCCGTGATGCGTCTTGCAATCGTGGCCGGGCTGCATTGCCGCTGCCGGCCGGGGATTCGGATCCAGTTTCATGTCTACCACCATTGCCGCCGAACCGGCGGAGAGCGCCGTAACAGGCGTTTCGCTTTATCGCGCCATCTGGCGCTGGCACTTCTTTGCCGGCCTGCTCATCATTCCCTTCCTGCTCAATCTCGCAATCACCGGCTCGCTCTATCTCTTCAAGGACGAGATCAACGATACGGTCTTTGCCTATCGCTATCATGTTCAGCCGTCGGGCGAGCCGCTTTCGCCGCAAAAGATTGCCGATGTTGCAGCCGCTGCCGTGCCGGGCTCCGTCGCGAGTTCCTACAAGGATCCCGCCGGGCTCGACCGCTCGGCAATCGTGACCGTCTCCACCGATGCCGGCGCGAGCCTGGTTTTCGTCAATCCCTATGACGGCAAGGTGCTCGATACGGTGGGCACGACCGACGAGTTCAACTATGTCATCAAGCGTATCCATAGCCTGGCGCTCTTCGGCGATATCACCAACAAGCTGATCGAGATTACCGGCGGCTTTGCCATGGTGCTGGTCGTGACCGGCATCTATCTCTGGTGGCCGCGGCGGCAGGCGGGCGGCGTCGTGACCGTGCGCAGCACGCCGGCGCGACGCATCTTCTGGCGCGACCTGCATGCGGTGACGGGCGCGTTTGCCGGTATCCTAATATTCTTCATGGCGATCACGGGCATGCCCTGGTCGGGATATTGGGGCGCGAATGTCAATGCATGGCTGACAAGCCATGATCTCGGCTATCCCGCGCAGCTCTGGGACGCGGTGCCGAAATCGCAGAAGGTGACGGACGATATCTTGCCGAAAACCGGCTGGATCGTCGAGAAGGCGCCGGTGCCGCTGTCGGAGATCGCAGAGGCGCAATCGAAGAAGCCGATCGGACTTAATCGTGCGGTGGAGATTGCGAGGGGACTCGGCATGGCGCCGGGCTTCGATCTCGCCATTCCCGGCAGCGAGACGGGCGTCTATACGGCGGCTGTTTATCCCGACGATCTCGCCAAAGAGCGCACTCTCCATATCGACCAATATTCCGGCAAGCCGCTGATCGATCTCTCCTTCGGGCAATATCCGTTCCTCGGCCAGGCGATCGAATGGGGCATCAATGTGCATCAGGGGCAGGAGTTCGGGCGTGTCAACCAGCTGCTGATGCTGGCGACCTGCCTGGCGGTCATCCTTTCCTGTGTGACCGGTATCGTCATGTGGTGGAAGCGGCGGCCCGCGGGGCGGATCGGTGTGCCGCCGATGCCGCCGCGGCGTTCGGTCTATCTCGGGCTCTGGACCATCGTTCTCGCCTTCGCCGTCGCCTTCCCGATGAGCGGGCTCACGATCCTGCTGATGATCGCCGTCGACCAGATGGTGATCCGTTTCGTGCCGCCGCTGAAGCGCGCCTTTGCCTGAGGAGGGGATGATGAAGACGATTATCACGCTTTTTGTCGGCCTGCTGATCGCGACGGCTGCGGCAGCGCAGGACACGATCCGCATCGATCATGCCGCCTCGCATTCTATGGTGCCGGGCGCCAAGGTCGGCGACGGCTACCTTGTCATCACCAATACGGGCAGCGAGCCGGACCGGCTGGTGGGCGCGCGCTCGGAGCGGGCGGGGAAGGTGCAGCTGCATCAGATGAGCATGGACAATGGCATCATGACCATGCGTGAGCTGAAGGGCGGGCTTGCCATTCCCGCCGGGCAGACGGTGACGCTTGAACCCAACTACCACCTGATGTTCCAGGATGTGAGCAAGCCCTTCCAGCAGGGCGAGACGATCCGGGCGGTGCTGAGCTTCGAGAAGGCCGGCGAGGTCACAGTGGATTTTACCGTCGGCAGGATCGCCGGGCCGCTCGATGATGTCGGCGGAGCCGGTGGCAGCATGGATCATGGCGCTATGGGTCACAGCTCCATGGATCATGGCGCGATGGAGACGCCCGGCATGCAGGGGATGGACATGGATATGTCCGGGCCGCCGCCGGAAGAGGCGATACCTGCAACGCTGAAGACCATGTTCGAGACGCCGGAAAAGCCGCTGACCATTCTGCCGGTCGTGGTGCAGAACGATTGGGCGATTGCCGGCTGGCAGCAGGATGGCCGTGGCGGGCGGGCGCTCCTCAAGAAGAACCATCATGGCTGGAGCATCGTGCTCTGCAGCGGCGATGGGATCAGGGAGGCGGCGGCCCTGGAAAAGGCCGGGCTTTCGGCTGAGGATGCCAGCGTGCTGGCGGCAGAACTGGCGAAGGTCGAAGCCGGGCTCGACCCGAACGTGCTGGCGCGTTTTGCGAGCTTCGAGGGCACCGTCATGATGGCGGGAGAGGCTGGTGGCGGGCACGGCGGCCATGAGGGGCATGGCCAATGAGAACGCGCACCCTTGCCATTTCAGGCTTTGCGGCAAGTGCCGTCTTCGTCGGCGCGCTGATCGCTCTGATGATCTCGCTCTATCTTTCGCAGCCGCGCCCCGGGCCGTTCGATACGCAGTTCTCGCTCGTCGACGACCGGGGGAATGGTGTCGACCAGTCGATCTTCCGGGGACATCCGGCACTCGTCTATTTCGGCTACACCCATTGCCCTGAGGCCTGCCCGACGACGCTTTACGAGGTGGCGGACTGGCTGACGACGCTCGGCGATCAGGGCAGGGCGCTAAAGGCTTATTTCTTCTCGATCGATCCTGAGCGCGACACGCGGGAGGTGATGCATGATTACGTCACCGCCTTCTCCAGCCGCATCACCGGCATTACCGGCGATCCGGCAGAGATGAAGAAGGTCGCCGACGGCTGGTTCATCCATGCGGCCAGGTTGCCTTCGGAAGACGGCAATTATCACATGAGCCATACGGTCTCGCTGCTGCTCATCGACGCCGACGGGCGGCTGAAGGGGCTGATTCCCTACGGCGCGGATCGTGACGCCGCACTCGCGAAGATCCGCGATGTATTGCTGGGCGGATGACGAGGGAGGCAGATGACCCAGCGCAATGAGCGAAGCCCGCCACTGAATTACGAGAGGGCGCGGAATAATTCCGCTTTCCGACTGTCTAATCAAGCGACGGCCAGATGCGCCATCGCCCGTCCCAATGAACCGAAAGGCATGATCTGATGTCCCCGACGATCCGCATTCTCTCCGTCACCGCCCTTGCCAGCATCGCCCTTGCCGGCCAGGCCTTCGCCCATGCGCATCTGAAAAGCTCCGAGCCGGCCGACAAGGCCGCTGTCGCTGCGCCCACCGAACTCGATCTCACCTTTACCGAAGAGGTGAACCTCAAGTTCAGCGGCGTCGCCATGACCGGTCCGGACAAGCAGCAGATCAAGCTCGGCGAGGGCATGCTGATGGAAGGAAACAAGGAGCTGATGGTGCCGGTCTCGGGCAAGCTGGCCCCTGGCAGCTATACAGTCGACTGGTATGTGCTCTCGACGGACGGGCACAAGTCCAACGGCACATTCAGCTTTACCGTCAACCCCTGATAGTTTGGCCGTGATGACACCGGATACGGCTTTCATCCTTTGCCGCTTCGTCTTTGATGGGGCTGCCCTGTTTCTCTGGGGCAGCGCCGTCTATTTGTGGCTGCTCGTACCAAGGGGATTGAGCAGCCATATCGCGGCGAAACTCCGGCGGGCGCATGCCGTCGCCGTCGTGCTGGCGGTGATCGCCACCGCAGCACTTCTGCCGGTGCGCAGCGCCATGCTCGGCAATGGCTGGGCGGACGGGCTGGATGCGGAAACGACGATCGCCGTGCTGACGGGGACTTCCATCGGCACTGCCTGGGCATGGCAGGCCGCGTTATCAGCTGTTCTCCTGGCGGTGACATGGATGCCGGTCCGGCGGAAAATGGCGGCGACCGCCATCATCTCCGGCCTGCTGCTCTGCGGGCTGGCGTTGACCGGCCATGCGGCGATGAACGATGGCGGGCTGGGTTTGCTGCACCGGGCAAACGATATGGTGCATGTGCTTGCCGGCGGCGCATGGATCGGGGCGCTCGCTCCCGTGGCGCTCGTGCTTTCCCGGCTTGGCGATCGCACTGAAGGCGCCGAGGCACTGATGGCGCTCATCCGCTTTTCGAGGGCAGGGCATGTCGCTGTTGCGCTGGTCATTCTCTCCGGGCTCACCAACAGCCTGCTGATAACGGGCGGTCTGCCGCTCGACTGGAGCGTGCCTTATCAGCGGCTGCTTTCGCTGAAGATCTGCCTTGTCGCGATCATGGTGCTGATGGCGATCTTCAACCGCTACGAGCTGGTGCCGCGCATAGGCCGCTCGCCCACCGCCGACAGGGCATTGGCCGCCGGAACCGTCGCGGAAATGATCGTCGCCACCGGTATTATCGCGCTCGTTGCCTGGCTCGGCACGCTGGAGCCGTTTCCGGGTTAGGCCGTTCGAACGGCGTCGGCAGCCCATAGAACCTATGTTTGGATTACCGGCGGTCGCTGGTGGCTGTACTCCTTCAGCGCCGCCACCAAAGAGGCGCTCGAGCATTGAAACATGATGTTCGGGCGCGGTTCCATGACGGTCTGCAACGTCAGTGCAAGACCGAATGGAAAGTGGCGGGCTGGTGTCCACGCAACACAGGAGCGCGTCATGTCGCAGTTAGAAACCAAAATCCGTCCCCCAGAGAATAGTTCACACTCCGGTAGATCAGGCCCCGAAGAATTGGTTCCGTCGCGTTATGCAGTGCAGGTCGGCGATATCGAGGTGCTGATCATCAGCGATGGCGTGTTGCCGCTTCCGACGAAGATGCTCGGACACAATGCCGCCGAGGCCGACCGGGCAGCCTGGCTGGGCGATATGTTCCTGCCGCAGGACGCTTTCGACTGGGCGCTGAATGTTGTGCTGGTGCGCAGCGGCGGGCAAACCATCCTCGTCGACGCCGGGCTCGGCCTGGATCCGGACCTGAACCTGCCGCGGGCCGGTCAGCTGATCAAGCGACTGGAGGCTGCCGGCATCGATCTTGGCTCGGTCACCGACGTGGTGCTGACCCACATGCATATGGACCATATCGGCGGGCTGCTCGTCGACGGCGTGAAGGAGCGGCTGCGTCCGGACCTGCGGATCCACGCGGCGGCGGCCGAAGCCAAGTTCTGGGAAGCGCCCGATTTCAGCCACGTCGCCATGCCGCCGGGCTTTCCCGACGCGCTTCGGGCGACCGCAAAGCGGTTCCTCGCCGAATACGGCAGCCATCTGCGGCTGTTCGATGATGAATACGAGCTGGCGCCGGGCGTGATTGTCCGTCGCACCGGCGGCCACACGCCCGGGCACAGCGTGGTCCGCCTGGCCTCGCGTGGCGAGAAGCTGACATTCGCCGGCGATGCCGTGTTCGCGGTCGGATTCGAGCATCCGGACTGGTTCAACGGGTTCGAACACGACCCCGAGGAAGCGGCCCGCGTCCGCATCAATCTCTTGCGCGAGCTGGCGGCGAACGGCGAACAGCTGGTGGCGACCCATCTGCCGTTTCCCTCC
Organism: Rhizobium sp. BK529; assembly: GCF_014194105.1. Lineage (NCBI taxonomy): Bacteria > Pseudomonadati > Pseudomonadota > Alphaproteobacteria > Hyphomicrobiales > Rhizobiaceae > Rhizobium > Rhizobium sp. BK529. The sequence goes on from NZ_JACIAU010000001.1 coordinate 882,777, forward strand.
GTCGGCCGGGTGGCGGTCGATGGCGACAGCTTTCGCTGGGTGCCGGTCTTCTGGGACTACTGACCGCAATCGGGCTAGCCCTGAAGCACGCCCGCTCGCGTCAAGCGAGCCGGGCCTCGTTTTCCGTCGTCAATGGGGCCGATGCGGGCTGGATCAGGACCAGCGCTCGCAGAAGGCCTCGATGTCACTGGACTGAAAGTCGGCGAGCCGCGCCATGATGGTCTCGAAGGGCCAATCCCACCAGGCGATGGAGGCAAGCTTTTGCGCGATATCCCGCGAGAAACGCTCGCGCAGGACTTTGGCGGGAACGCCGCCGACAATGGTGTACGGCTCGACATCCTTGGTGACGACAGCGCCGGCGGCAAGCACGGCACCATCTCCAACCGTGACACCCGGAAGCACGATGACGCCGTGACCGATCCAGACGTCATTGCCGATGATGGCGCGATCGGCCTTTCGATCGGCGAAAAAGGCATGGTCGCGCACGGCATCTTCAGAATAATATTCCGGGCAGTAGGTGAAGCGATGCATGGACGGGCGGTCCATCGGGTGATTGGGCGCGCCGATCCTGACCTCTGCGGCAATGGCGCAGAATTTTCCGATCTTTGCATCGCCGACGATGCAGCGCTGGCCGAGATAGGAGTAATCGCCGAGCTCGACCGTGTGCAGCGAAGTATTCTCCAGGATTTCGCAGCATTTGCCGATGCTGGAATCCCTCAGGCTCGCCGTCGGATGGATAACGGTTTCGGCGATCTTGGGGCGGTTTGGCTGGGGGGCCGAGTGCATGTTCAGTCTCCGGGTTTCGGCCTGCCTAACGGAGGAGGGTGAAGGATATGTGACGCATTTTGGCTCATCGCGCGATGGCCGAAAGCTTCCTTATCGAGCCACTGCCGGCGCGGGCGCAGGATTGCCGGAGATGAGCAGCCTGATGCCGAGACCGATCAGGACGAACCCGGTAAAGCGCTCCTGCCATGCAAGCAATTTCGGCCAGCGATGCAGGAACTGACCCACCGAGCCGGATGCCAGAGCGACTCCACCAAGCGAGATGATGCCGGTCAGTTTCTGGATCGAACCCAGCACCAGAAGCTGAAGCCAGACCGGGCCTGCATTGGGATCGACGAAGAGCGGAAGAAAGGTGAACATGAAGAGAAGCGACTTAGGGTTCGTCAGATTGTTGAGCGCGCCCTCGCGCACCGCCGTCCATCCCGAAACAGGCTTTGTCTTCAAACCGCCGTCCCGTTGATGCCGGAAGCTTGCCCGGATCATCCTGGCGCCGAGATAGAGAAGGTAAGCCGCTCCCGCCCATTGAATGACGATCAGAGCCGACGGATAGGCTTTGAGAAAAGACGCCAGCCCGAGAACCAGAAGGCCGATCTGGACCACGCCAGCCACAAGAACCATGCCCACTACTGTGAGCAAGGCAATCCTGCGCCCCTGTCCCACGCCGCGAGCGATGATGAGCATCATGTCCGGCCCTGGCGTTATGTCGAGAACGGCGAGTGCGACGAAAAAAGTCAGGAAGGTTGAAGCATCGGGCATAGGGATACGAGACGTGGGTGCGTATCCCGCCTGTTATCACGAAGCGATTGGACTTGCCACTGAATGCCCGCTCCACGTGCTTTCGGCGCCGCGACCGCGGATTGTACCAAAGGCGGTCGTTCATCCGTTCCGCTGCGACAAAACCCTATGAATTTGTCAGAATCCGCGCATATTCATGCAAGGTTATTCCATGCCGCAGGAGCAACCACCGCCGTGGATCGAAAGCTCGCAGCCATCCTTTCCGCCGATGTTGCCGGTTTCAGCCGCCTTGCGGCGCTGGACGAGGAGGGCACGATTCATGCTCTCAACCTGTGCCTCAGCCAGATCGGCGACATCGTGCGCGAGCATGACGGCCGCATCTTCGGCACCTCGGGTGACGGCTTCGTCGCCGAGTTCGCAAGCGCTGTTCAGGCTACGAGGTGCGCTGTCGAAATCCAGCGCCGCCTCTCCGGCAATCCGGAAGATACCCTCCAGGATCGCGGCCTTGAGTTCCGCATCGGCGTCAATCTGGGCGACGTCATCGTGTCGGGCGACGATCTGCTAGGCGACGGCGTCAATATCGCCGCGCGCCTGCAGGCGATGGCGCCCCCGTCAGGCATCTGCATTTCCGGGTCGGTGCGCGAGCACCTCTATGGGAAGGTGCCGTTTGCGCTGACCAGCCTCGGCGAACGAGAATTGAAGAATATCCCGAGGCCGATTTCCGTCTTTCGGGTCGACTGGCGGCAGGAGGCGCCGGAAAAGGCGGATGCCGGGCCGGCGCCATCGCCTGGCGACCGCTTCGGCAGAGACGAGCCGTCGATCGTGGTGATGCCCTTCGACAATCTCAGCGGTCAGGGCGACGAGTATTTCGTCGATGGCGTCGTGGAGGAGATCACTGCGGCCCTCTCGCGCGTCCGGGAGTTCTTCGTCATCGCGCGGCAGTCCGCCTTTACCTACAAGGGCCGTTTTGTCGACGTGCGTGATGTCGGCAAGGAATTCGGCGTCAATTATGTCGTCCAGGGGACCGTTCGCCGCGGAGGAGACCGGCTGCGGATTTCCGTGCAACTGGTGGATGCCGAGACACGCACGCAATTCTGGTCCGAGCGTTATGAAGGAGCGGCCGAGGACATATTCGAGCTTCAGGACAGGATTGCGGCGCAGGTTGCCGGCGCAATCCATCCAGCCATCCGCAGCGCCGAAATCGAGCTGTCGATGTGCAAGCCGCCAAACAGCCTGCGGGCCTATGATCTCGTCATGCGCGCTTACCCTTATCTCTGGGGACAGAGCAAGGCGACCAACGAGCGGGCAATACCATTGCTTCAGGATGCCATCGCGATCGACCCTGCCTATGGCCGGGCTCACGCATTTCTGGCATGGTGTTACGCACAGCACCTCGGCTACATCTGGACCGAAGAACCGGAGCGGTACCTGGAACTGGTCTTGCGCTCGGTCGAGGCTGCGGCGGGTCGCATCGATGATGATCCGACCGCATTGACGGCTGTCGGCGGCGCCTTGAGCCATTGTGGCGATCAGGAGCGTGCGGCCGCCTATCTCGAGCGCGCTTTGGCGCTCGATCCGAACAATGCCTGGGCATGGGCGCGCTACGGCTGGGTTGCGAGCTACAAGGGTGAGACTGGTGCCACGGAGCGGTTCGAGCGGGCGCTGATGCTCAGCCCGGCCGACCCGCTGGCATTCAATATGAGAATGGGCATGGCCCTTTCGCTGGCCATGGCAGGTTCCCTTTCCGAGGCTGTTGCTATCGCCCGGGAGGTCATCAACAAACATCCTGATGTCACCTGGCCCTATCGAATGACGGCTGCCTGGGCGGCGATGAATGGCGACCTGGAGACGGCGCGATGGGCTGCGCGGAAGCTCATGCAGATTGAGCCAAACTTTACGATCGAGCGGTATCTGGCGAGACCGGTGTTTCAAGGTGTTCCGGAATGGGCAGCCCGAACTGCCGAGGGCCTGCGGCAGGCGGGACTGCCCCAGCGCTGACGGCAGTTCGAGGAGATGCAATGTTCGCGGGACCTCTAGGCGCTTGCGGTCTGTACGTTGCCACGGGTTCTCGTGCTTATCAGCACCAATGGCACCGCAAGCGCATAAAGCGCAATCACCGAAAGCCAGATGCCGCCCGGCCAGTTCTCCCGCGTGACGAAATAGAGGGATGAGAAGGCTAGCGGCGCGATGATGGAGGCGAGGCTGATGGTGGAGGCGAGCAGGCCCTGCAGTTCGCCCTGCCGATCGGGGGCGACCTTGCTTGTGGCGAGCGCCTGGAAGGCGGGATTGCCGATGCCGACGAGCGTGAAGACCGGCATGACGGCGAAGATCATCCAGCCCTGATTTGCGAAGGCCATGACTGTCAAAGCTGTCGCGGCGGCGGCGATGCCTGTCATGACCGACCAGCGCTCGCCGAGCAGGCGAGTTGCGGGGCCGGGCAGGAACGCTTGGCAAACGGTCTGGCATATGCCGAAGGCGCCGAGCGACAGGCCGATCCAGAAGCCGTTCCAGCCGAATGTGTCGAAGCCCCAGAGCGCCCAGCAGGTGCCGTAGGATTCGCCGGCAGCGCTGAAGACGAAATAGACCAGCACGATCGGCATGAGCGCCTTCATCGAGACGAGCCATTTGAAGGGCTCAAGCGGATTGAGGGCGGCGAAGTTTATCTTCCGTCGGGACGGCATTCGGGATTCGGGCAGAATGAAGAGGGCGAGCAGCAGGTTTGCGGCGTTGAGCACGGCTGCGGCGATAAAGGGCAGGCGCAGCCAGTAATCGCCGAGCAGGCCGCCGAGCACAGGGCCGATGATAAAGCCGGCGCCGAACATGGCGTTGAACAGGCCGAAGCGGCGGGCTCGCTGATCGGCGGCCGAAATATCGGTGATATAGGCAGAGGCGACCGACATGTTGGCGCTGGTGAGGCCGGCAATGGCTCGGCCGACAAAGAGCAGCAAGAGGGAAGGCGCAAAGGCCATGATGACGTAATTGACCGCCGCGCCGGCGAGCGACATCAAAAGTACGGGACGGCGACCGATATTGTCGCTGAGCGCACCAAGCACCGGGGCGAAGACGAATTGCATGGCGGCATAGAGCGCCGTCATGAGGCCGATATAGACGGCGATGTCGGCGGCGTGTGTCACCTCCTGCAGCAGGCGCGGAAGGATGGGGAAGATCAAGCCGATGCCGACGGCATCGAGGCAGATCGCAATGAAGATGACGATCAAGGGTTTGTTGGTGGCAAGAGCCATCGGCTTTTCCTTTTGGGGGCGAGTGGGGATAGTGGCGCAAAGCCGTGCCGTTCGCGGCCACGGGCGGGCAGCCCGGTTCCACGGCGGCATTTGCAGATTTTTCGGACTTAATCCAAATTTATACTCAGTACAGTAATATGCAAGTGGGTGCTGTCTGTCAACATCGGTGTACTCAGTACATGAATCCTGCTATTCAAGCGGCATGTCTAAACACAAGGACGAAACAGTAGCGGGCGCAACGCCTTCGGAGATGGAAACGGCGGATGCCGCTCCGCTCGACCGGCGTGCCCGAAAGCGCCTTGCCACGCGCCGCGCCATCTCGCTTGCCGCCGATCGTCTGTTTTTCGAGAAGGGGTTCGAGAATGTGACCGTCGATGAGATTGCGGCGGCGGCCGATGTCGGGAGGATGACGGTGTTCAACCACTTCCCGCGCAAGGAGGATATGTTCTTCGATCGGGACAAGGAGGCGCGCGAGACGCTGCGCGAAGCCCTGCGGCAGCGCGATCCCGAGGTTTCGCCCATCGAGACATTGCGGCTGCTGGCGCATCAGCTCGTCAGGCAGCAGACGCCTTACCTCCTGTTTTCCACGGTGAGCGAGGTCTTTTTCGAGACCGTGGAGAATAGCGAGACGCTGAAGGCGAGGGCGCGGGCAATCCGGGACGAGATTGCGGGGGAACTGGCGGTGGCGCTTGCCGAAAGCGCAGGGCAGGACGCTGACGATCCCAAGGCGAAGCTTGCGGCCGCCATGCTGCTCGCAAGCTGGAGCGTCGCCTTCATCGAGGCGCACCGGAGCTTCCGGCAGGGGCGGGATGCGGAGAAGGCGAAGTCCGTCTTCCTTGCGCTCGTCGATCGGGGAAGTCTGGGTGTGAAGGCGGCGATGGCGGGCACGGCTTACGCCTGAAAAGGCGGAATCAAAAGGGCGCTCGACCCTTGCGGGGAGCGCCCTTGTCCTGTGAAGCTCGAACGCGGCTCGACCAACGTCGATACCAAGCGCAAGTTCGTTTTCAGGTGAAGCCGTGATATGATGCGTGTCGGCCCGGATTGCAAGAGGCGAGATCGAGAATCTGCGATATTTCGTTTCTCCGACGGGGGGCGCATTTTCCCTTGAAGATGTGGGGCGACACGACGCCTTTTTCGACCTCAGGGAAACCCTGTCCTGGATCGAGGCGCTGCCGAGAATGGAAGCGCCTATCCTCGATGGCGGGCATTTCCTGCTCGAAACGCATGCGGCCGTGGCAACGCGGCTGATCGCTGAATTTCTCATCCGTACTGCGTGATTGCTCGCTGCGGCGCTCTCCTGCCATTGTGTTTTGGCAGGCTGCGCCATGCCCTGCTATTGTCGCCTGCCACGCGTCGATTCCGGCCATCCCGGTCGCGTCTCAGAACGTCGCTCTCGCAGGACCATTCCATGCCCGACCAGTCTGAACCCGTTTCGTCAGCAGTTGCGCCAGAGCGCAGATGGATCGGCTTTCTGGCGATGTGCCTCGGCATGTTCATGGCGATCCTCGACGTGCAGATCGTCGCGACCTCGCTTCCAACCATCCAGTCAGCGCTCGATATTCATCCGGATCAGATGAGCTGGGTGCAGACCGCCTATCTCATCGCCGAGGTGGTGGCGATCCCGCTGACGGGTTTTCTGACCCGGCTGCTGACGATGCGCTGGCTTTTCGTCGCCTCGCTCCTGCTGTTCGTGACCGCTTCTGCGGGCTGCGCTGCGAGCGGCAGTTTCGGCGAGCTCGTTGCCTGGCGCGTCGTCCAGGGCTTTTCCGGCGGCACGCTGATCCCCTCGGTGTTTTCGGCAGTCTTCATCCTGTTTGCGGATAAGCGGCAGGCGCTTGCCACGACGATCGCCGGTGTTCTCGCCGTGCTTGCGCCGACCATCGGACCGATCGTCGGCGGTTGGCTGACGGCGACCTATTCGTGGCACTGGCTGTTCCTGATCAATATCGTGCCCGGCATTCTGGCCGCGCTCGTTGCCATGCGCTCGCTTCCCCGAGAGAGCGTCAACCTCGCCGAACTCTGGCATCTGGATATCATCTCCCTGCTGCTGATGGCGGTAAGCCTTGCCGCATTGGAGATCGGCCTGAAGGAGGCGCCGACGAGCGGCTGGACTTCACTCATCGTCACCGGCCTGCTCGGCCTGTTCCTGATTTGCGGATGCGCGTTTGCCTGGCGGACATTGCACAGGGCAATGCCTGTGGTCGAGCTCGCCAATTTCGGTGACAGGAACTTTTTGGCCGGCTCGGCGATGAGCTTCATTCTCGGCATCGGCCTTTTCGGCTCCGTCTATCTCATGCCCGTCTTCCTCGCCTTCGTGCGCGGACACGATGCGCTGGAGATCGGCATGACGATGCTGGTGACGGGCATTGCCCAGCTCATCACCGCGCCGATTGCGGTGGCGCTCGAAAAGCGGACGGATGCGCGATGGCTCTCTGCCGCCGGCTTTGCGCTCTTTGCCGTTGGTATCGGCATGAGCGCCTTTCAGGACCCGCAGACCGATTATGATGCGATGTTCTGGCCGCAGGTCATTCGCGGCAGTGCCATCATGTTCTGCCTGCTGCCGCCGACGCGGCTGGCGCTCGGCACCTTGCCGCCGGAGCATATTCCCGATGCGAGCGGTCTGTTCAATCTGATGCGCAATCTCGGCGGCGCGATCGGCATCGCGCTCATCGACACCGTCATCTACACCCGCTCGGACCCACTCGGCCAAGGTATCTGGGACCGGCTGAAGGCGGGGGATGTGGATATTGCCGCCTTCGTCGGCGCGCCGCTGCAGGCGATTGCCGGGTATCAGGGCGAATTCGACGCGGACACGACGGCGATGCTCGATCCGCTGGTGCAGACTGCCGCGACGGTTCAGGCGATCAACGAGGCATGGATGGTGGTTGCGGTGCTGACGGGGTGCGCGCTGCTATGGGTGCCGTTTGCGCGGAAGGTGGAGACAACGACGCGCTGAGGATCTTGATGACGGTACGAATGATCACGGCGGATCGGCAGCGGCGATTTTATCCAGATTTACGATCAATCGCGCCAGCATGGCGACGAATTGCTCCGCTTCTGATGGTGTGAAGCCATCCAAGGCTTCGCGGTTGCCCTGAAACAAGGTTGCTATCGCCTCGGGCATGCGTGTCTGCGCGTCCTCGGTCAACACGATGCGGCTGCTTCGGCGGTCGGCAGGGTCGGGTGTACGCCGGATCAAGCCATCCCGCTCCATGCGGGCGAGCATCTGCGCCATTGGCGGCTGTTCCACCTTCGCGAAGCGGGCGAGATCGCGTTGCGTGCTTGCCTTGCCATTTTTCAGCGCCACCAGAACCGGCAATTGCCCGACGCCGAAGCCGAGCGGTTTGAGACGTGACTCGCTGAGGCGGGCGAAGCCTCGCGCTGCGAGGCTGATGAGATGCCCCGGCGTGGAAAGCACGTCTTCACTCATTCCATTTGCTCGTTGCCTGCCATTGACTAAGTTACATATGTACGTATGTATCTATAGCTGTGGTGTTGGTCAATGCCGGCCCGACCCGCTCAAACGGCTTTAAACCATGGTAAGGAAACAGCATGTCGGAAAAACAGACGCAAATTATCGAGCGCATCTATGAGCGCTTCAATGCGCGCGATATTGATGGGGTACTTGCCGTGCTCGCCGATGATGTCACCTGGGCGAATGGCATGGAAGGCGGCCATGTCCATGGCCGTGAGGCGGTTCGGGATTACTGGACCCGCCAATGGGCGATCATCAGCCCGCATGTCGAACCGGTGGCATTTCGCCATGCGCCAGACGGCGCCATCGAAGTCGAGGTGATCCAGAGGGTCTTTGATCTGAATGGCCAGCCGCTGAAGGGGCAAGATCATGGCCTGAAGGATAAGACAGTGACGCATATCTTCCGTATGGAAGCCGACAAGATCGTGCGTTTTGATATCGGCGATGCAGGTTAGAGGGCAGGCTCATCTCAACACCCGGTTTGCCGCCTGTTCATTGTGTCATAGCGCCATAAGGACAGCCGGGTATCATGCGTCTGCGGCGATCTGATGCAGGTCTCAGGGAGAGGTAAAGATGGAGCGTTCGGCGAAATGCTCTTGCGGCAGCCTGTCGGCCATTGCGAGCGGTCCGCCGCTGAAAGTGTCGGCCTGCCATTGCAAATCCTGTCAGCGCCGCACCGGCTCGGCATTCGGAGTTGCGGTATTTTTTAACGCTGCAGAAGTCGCTTACGCGGGAGAATCCTCCACCTATGTGCGCGTTGGGGACAGCGGCAAGGATCTGACCTTTTATTTCTGTCCGTCATGCGGCTCGACCGTTTACTGGATGCCAGGCTTTCGGCCGGGCCTAGTGGCGATTGCATTGGGCTGCTTTGACGACGTCACCGATCTTGCGCCCAGCCAAAGCGTCTATAACGACGCCGCGCATTCCTGGGTGAGCTTGCGGCTCGAATAATTTCCGGTCGACGCTGTTTGATCCGGTCGTCGCCGTGCCACTGCAGGTGGTTGCCCGTTCCGATGCTACCGCGTTGGGTGCATAGCAGCGGCCGTTCAGGCAATCTGTGGTAGGGCGGCACCAAGAGGCAATACACGTTTTTCTGGAATTTATCAGCAGTACATGCTATCTGTGCATTAGCATCCAATTGCATTCGTCCATTCAAAGCATCCGATGAGCCAATCAAGCCGCAGAGCGTGTCTGCGAAAGGTGTTTGCTATGCGACCGGCAGAAATCGACGTCACTTTCGCTCTTTTTCAGATGGACGTCCGCGCCACCGAGGACTCCGGCGGTGACGAGCCCTACATGTGGATTCTCGGTTTCAAGGCCGACGCGGATACGATCACTGCGCCGCCGCCCGGCAGCCTCTTGCCTTCGATCGGGGTAAAGACGTTCGAAGGCGGCGCTCCGGCGAGCCCCTGGCTGCTTGGGTCCCGCGACGTGGATGCACCGGCTACGCTGCCGATTCCGGCAGCGCTGGGGACGCGTTCGTTCCGCCTTCGGCCGGCCTTGCTGGAAATAGGGGGATGGTTTCCAGGCCTGGGGGGAATGGTCGCGCTGCTTTGGGATCAGGACGCATTCTCGCCCAGTACTTCGGAAGCAGGACAGAAGAAGTTCAATAAGGTATTCGGGCCTGCGCTATCCGTCGAGTTGACGAAGCTGATCAATGGCGGGTACGACAACGAATTATCGCGCGATGCGAACGACATGGTGGTCGCGCCAATAGACAACATCCAGACGCGCCTCGACCGGCTGGGCGATGCGGCCGCACGCAAGAACGCGGTCAAGGCAATCACCAACTCGGTGAAGGACGCAATCTCCGGCCAACTGCGCGACGCGCTGGCCGATGCCGCCGGCCTGGATGAGATCATCGATCCCGACGACCTGCTCGGCATCGACGCTGTGGTTTTCCTCGGAAACGAGTTGAGCGCGGCCGCGCGTGATTTCGAGATGAAGTTTACCGACGACGAGGCCGACTATCTGGCAAAGGGCCACGCCTCGGCCACGCCGGTCAATCTGGCCAAACTGGGTTCGGCTGTGATCGGTGTCGAGCGGCGGCTCGATCGCCAGGGTGCCGTCAAAATGCGTGTCTGCTGGTTTCCCGAGAAAGAGTACAACGCGTTCGCGTTCCGGCTGAAGACGACGACGCGCTATGCCCTTAATCTGCTGAAGGGCGGCCCAATCGCCGAAGTGCGATGGCTGATTGACAACCATATGCTCAATGATGGCGAGGGCAGCGTCACTGTCATGTTCGAACCGGTGGATGACTATTTCGGCCCGCCGCAGGACGACCTGCTATCGAGATTCTACACCGGCGGCAGCGGAACGCTGAAGTACCGTACCGCCGGTCCTGTCCTGGAGGTGTGGAACGAGGATGGTAACGGCATTTACTTTGGCGAGGTGCGTGCCGTCTTTACCTTCGTGGGCGATCCGCCGCTGGCGCCGCAGAACCCTTCGCCGGAGCCGGAAGACTGGATTCGCCGCGGCTACGATCAGACGGAAGACCTCAGCGTCATGGCAGTCGAGCTGGTCATGGACGACGCCTACGAAGCCGACGTGAGGCAGTGCAAACGGATCGCGGGAGAGATTGACCGCAAGCACATTGCGGTCAACTTCGGCAAACTGTTCGTCAATCCAGGCGATCCCCCGCCTTTCCGCCAGAGCCTGCTCGATCGGGTGGCCGCGCAAGCGAGGGTTACGAATGCGGCAGGCGTGGAAATCATCGCGCGTCCAAAACTACAGCGGTGAGGCCAAAAACCAACGAACAATGCGTGCCAGACATCGTAAGGTGTCAAGGCTGGCAGCGCCAGCCGTCGCTGTCGCCACACTCCATTTAGTCGATTCGCCCGCGGCTGACGTCAGTCGATCCGCTCGTGGTCGAGTTTCAATCGATCCGCACCAGATCCCGCGCAAAGCGCTGCCAATTGCCGACATAGTTTCTTGCAGACTGGGTGATCCTGGCGACCGCCTCATCGTCCAGCGTGCGGATCGCCTTGGCAGGCGACCCGACAACAAGGGAATTGTCGGGGAACTCCTTGCCTTCGGTGACGAGCGAATTGGCGCCGACGAGGCAGTTGTTGCCGATTTTTGCGCCGTTCAAGACGGTTGCGCCCATGCCGATGAGTGAATTGTTGCCGATCGTGCAGCCGTGGATGATGGCGTGGTGGCCGATGGTGCAATTTTCGCCGACGCTGACGGGAAAGCCGGGGTCGGTGTGGACTAATACGCCTTCCTGCAGGTTGGTGGCCTTGCCGATCGATATCGGTTCGTTATCGCCGCGCAGCACGGCGCCGAACCAGATGCCGACCTCTTCGGCGAGTTCCACATTGCCGATGACATGCGCGTCGGAGGCGATCCAGAAGGTGCCAGACGAAGGCAGTTTCGGTTTCAAAGCTCCGAGCGCATAGGTCGCCATGGTGTTCCTCAAATCACTTTGAGCGAGAGCGTTGCTACGCCATCGACGCCGCAGGAAATGCTGTCGCCCTTGCTGATGGCGGCAACACCTGATGGCGTGCCGGTCATGATGACATCGCCGGGCGCGAGAACGAAGAGTTTCGAAAGTTCTGCAATGATTTCCGGAACTTTCCAGATCATCTGGTTTAAGTCGCCATTCTGCTTCTTGACGCCATTCACCTCTAGCCAAACGCGGCCGGCGGTGGGATGGCCGATGCGGCTTGCCGGCACGATCGGCGAGACCGGGGCGGAATGTTCGAAGGCCTTGGCGAGCTCCCAAGGACGGCCGAGCTTCTTGGCTTCCGCCTGCAGGTCGCGGCGGGTGAAATCGATGCCGACGCCATAGCCATAGATGCAATCGAGCGCCTTATCGGCCGGAATATCTTCGCCGCCGGCCTTCAGCGCCAGCACGCATTCGACCTCGAAATGCACGTCGTTCGACAGCGGCGGATAGGGGAAATCGTTGCCTGCGAAGAGATTGTCGGGGTTCTTCTGGAAGAAGAAGGGCGGCTCGCGGTTGGGGTCGTGGCCCATTTCGATGGCGTGGTCGGCATAGTTGCGGCCGACGCAATAGACGCGGCGCACGGGGAAGGCATCTGCGCTGCCTTCGACGGGCAGGAGAACGGGCTGCGGCAGGGGAATGACGGTGGCGGGAAAGGACATGGCGAGGCTTCTTGGCTGATTGACGAGTCTGTCGATATCCTAGACGCAAAAGGCGGCGGGGGGAAAGTGCGCTATGTTTTTGTCTGACGCAGTTCCGGACGCAAGGCCGCTCCCCACCTTTGCTGGAAATGCTTTACAGGGCTGCGTCGTGTTGTGCGAGGCTGCCGCGCATCAAAGCATAATAGGCTGAGAGCTCCGGGATGGCTTTCGGCAGGGTCTCGAAGGCCGGATCTGCTATGGTGAGCGTGCCCGCATATTTGGCTTCCAGGAAGGCGTTATGCTCCGGCAGTGCCGCGCGGTGCGAACCGTAGAGCACGGTGAAGATCGGCGAGGGAATGGTGCGGCCCTTGACGGTGATGCGGTCGAGCTCGACCACGGTATAGCGGTCGGCGACGAGGCGGGCGGTTTCCTCGCCGAGCAGCAGGGCTACACCGTAATTCTTCGAGGTGCCTTCGAGGCGCGAGGCGAGGTTGACGCTATCGCCGAGGCAGGAATAGTCGAAGCGGCGGGTGGAGCCCATATTGCCGACGATGCATTCGCCGGTGTTGATGCCGACACCCATTTTGAGGACATGCAGCGGCCGGCCGGTGGTGGCTGCCTCACGCTCCAGTTCGCGGTTCAGTGTGCCGATCGCATCCTGCATGGCAATCGAGGCCTTCACGGCATGCAGCGCATGGTCGGGGTCATCGAGCGGCGCGTTCCAGAAGGCCATGATGCAATCGCCCATATATTTGTCGATGGTGCCGCCATGATCCATCACGACATCCGAGAGCGGCGTCAGCAGGCGGTTGATCAGCGTCGTCAGCTGCTCGGGATCGTCCTTCATCGTCTCGGCGATGGTGGTGAAGCCGCGCACGTCTGAAAACAGGACGGTCAGCGTGCGCCGCTCGCCGCCGAGCTTCAGCTGCGAGGGATCGTTGGAGAGGCGGCGGACGAGATCGGGCGAGATATATTGGGCGAAGGCGCGGGTGATCTGGCGCTTCTGATGCCGCTCCTGCGCGTAATCGAAGGCCGCCTGGCCGAAGGCGACGGCGACGAAGGCGACGGTCGGCCCAAGCGGCGAGACGAAGATATGGGTAAAGCGGATGCCGGCATAACTTGCCGCCGCGAAGGCCAGCACGGCAGTAGCGGTTGCGACCAGCGTGCGCCAGCTCGTGGCCTTCCAGACAGTGGCTGCAGCGAGGGCGACCGCAATGAGGATGCAGATCGCGACGACCGGCAGGCCGGCTTCGGAAATCGCCAGGCCGTGGACGATATTGTCGTAGATGGTGGCCTGCACTTCGACACCGGAAATCAGCTTGCCGGTGTGAACGGTATAGGGGGTGGCATAGGCATCGACGCCACCCTGATCGATCTCGGGGGCGTTCTGCAGGCTGAGGCCAACGAGAACGACGCGATCCTTGAAGATATCGGGCGGCAGGAAATTTTTCGGATCGAGCGCCTGATAGTAGGAGACCGTCGGGTAGCTGCGGGCCGGGCCGAAGGACTGAATAAGCGACCCTGCCGGCAGATGCGGCGCCTTGATGCCCGTAGCCTTCGCAAGCTCCATGGCAAAGCCATCCTCATAGGATGGAACGTTGCGAAAGACGCCGTCGCCATTCAGCGTGATGGAGGCGATGCCGGTGCGCGCGCCGGCCTCGGTCATCTGCGGCAGCGGCGTGGTGCGCAACAACTGATCGGCTTGCGGCGTCTTGATCAGCGTCTCGTCGCCGGCGAGCACGACATCCGGGCCAACGACCGATGATATCGCCTGGTCGTTCTCGGGCGTCGAGGGCTCGGCCATGATGATATCGAGGGCGATGGCTTTTGCGCCGGCGGCGCGCAGCTGGCGGACGAGCTCGGCGTGCAGGCTGCGCGGCCAGGGCCATTGCGCATTGATATCGGCAAGTGAGGGCTCGTCGATCGCCACGATGATCGGCCCGCCATCGGGCGGAGACGGGTCGTCGACGGTGGAGAGATAGTCGAAGGTGCGCAGCTCCGTCAGCGTCCAGGCGGGCAGGCGCGAGATCAGCGAGATCGTCACCAAGGTGATCAGCGCCAGCACCAGAAGACGGATGCCGCGGCTGGAGAAAGGCCAGCCGGGCGGGCGACCAGCCTCAAGGCGCGGCTGATCCGGGCGCTCTGCCTGAAGGCGTTTCAGGGCAGCCGGGCGCGCCATCATCAGAAGCGGATCTTCAGGCTGCCCTTGAAGGCGCGGCCCCAGCCTGGCACGCCGGGCGTTATCTCGAATTCCTGGTCGAGCAGGTTATACGCGGCGGCTTCCAGCGCGATGCGCTTGTCGAAGGGTTCCCAGATCAGGTGCGCGTCGAGGCTCCAATAGTCATCGAGTTTGGTGCCGAATTCATCATTGCGTTCGCCGATATAATTGGCGGCAAGGGTAGTCTTGACCTTGGCTTCATTGACCCAGGTGAGGGCGATCTGGCCCGAATTCTGCGGTATGAAGGGTAGATCATCGCCGTAGTTCGGCGCCAACGGGTCCTTGTTTTCCGAATCCATATAGGCGTATGTGGCGGAAAGGCCAAAGCCATTGCCGAGGGCGACGTTGCCGGTAACGGCGGCGCGGTCGATTCTGCCACGCGAGAGCGACATGCTTTCGACGGCCGGAAGGGCGATCAGCGGCAGATCGATCGAGAAATCATGCAGTTCCTGATGCTGGTATTCGACCGATGTAAAGAAACGGTCGGTCCATTCCGCATCCCACTGCAGGGCGATGGTATCGGCATAACCCTCCGCACCCACTGAGAACTGGTTGGACTGCAGGCCGAGAATGCCGATCGGGGCCAGCGTGGGCACGCCAATATCGAGACTCTGGCGCATGAAGGCGGCTCGCAGCCATTGGCTCTGGGTCGGCGCCCAAGCCAAGCCAAAACGCGGTTCGAGCCGGCTGACATCGACGCCATCGCCTTCGAGGCGGGTGGCAAACAGTGCGTATTCGCCTTTAAGGTCGGGTGTGATGTCGTGCAGCACGTCGACATAGGCGCGGCCGATATCGATGGTTTTCTCAGTGGGATCGGGCGGAGCTGGCAAGCCCAGAAACGTTGTGTTGACTATGCTGTCGGCATCTGTCCAGCCACCTTCGATACCGTAGCGGAACGTCAAAGCTCCGGCACCTATGGAATGGCTTAACGCGCCGATATAGGTGTTGGATTCAGTCTCTTGGGTCGTATCGGTAAAGGGAATGATGAAGGGCGCCCCTATCCCGATCAGCGGGTCCAGATCGACATCGAGCGTGGTGCTCGTCGTCGATTTTGTCCCCGAATAAAGCAGGGCTCCATTCAGGATGTTTTCATAGCCAAATGTGTGGCTCCAGCCGATGCCGGCATTCGTAATTTCGTTAACGGTGTCTTGCGCGGTGTAGAGGGGCAAAGGGAAAGGAACGCCGAATAGAAGGTCCGCGAATCCAGTATTTTCCGACAAGGCGTTCAGCGTTCCGTCATTCTTGGCGTGATTGACGTAGGCCACGATCCGGTCATCCGGTGTCACCGTTGCCGTCAGATAGCCGTTGCCAGTGAGTAGCTTGTTCTCCGTCGTGTAACCACCGAAATCGCGGTAGTCGCCATCCAGCGCCAGCTCTTCCCAACTCAGGTTGCCGTAGAAACTGATCGGGAAGGTAGCGTTCGAATAGCCCTGGATTTCCGCTTCGCCGGTGCGGCGCGTATGGCCGTCGACGCTGTTGATGCCGCCGCCGAGCGAGCCTTCGATGAAGGGCACGTCGAACAGCGTCGCCGCGCGCGAACGGCCGGACAGCATGTGCGGGGAGAGCAGCAGACCCTGGATGAAGGATGAATAGCTCGACGCATTGTTGCGGTACTGGATGACATTGTCATCGCTGAAGCTCGTCGCATTGACGAATGGGAAGATGCTGCCCTTGATCGACTGATCGATATAACCGCTGCCTTTGAAGGGATCGAAGACGGCATCGCCATAATAGCGGCCCCAGGCATCCAGTCCCTGCAGGCGGAAAGCGTTGTTCAGGGTCGAGCCGGCGCTTTGATTGGCGCCGAGCCCGCTGAAATCACCGCCGCGGGCGCGCGAGCGGCGCAGGAATTCCTGCGCGTTGGCGATTGCGCCATCGGCATTGTAGTCGTCGATATCGACGGCGGTGCGGAAGGCTGAGATGACCGGATCGTTGTCATCCAGGCGGTTGGCATTGTCGAGCGCCTGTTCCGAGGGCAGGCGATCGCCCTTTTCGTAATGGGCGGCGGCAAGCATCAGCTGCGATTGCGAGTGACCCGGATTGGCGGTGCTTGCGGCCAGCAGATCTTCCAGCGCCTTGTCGCGCTCGCCGGTCTGCAGATAGTAGCGACCGCGGGCGAGCAGGGCGATATCGAAGGATGGATCGAGCGCGATTGCCGTATCGATCTCGCGCTTGGCTTCCTTCATGCGCCCCTGGTCGAGATAGAGGATGGCTAGATTGGCATGCGCTACCGGATCTTGGGGATCGAGCTCGATCGCCTTCTTGAACGCTTCTTCCGCCTCGCGATTGGCATCGCGCGAACTCTGCAGCAGGCCGAGCGAATTCAGCGTGCCGGATGCGCCGGGTGCCAGCTCGATGGCGCGGTTCAGGTCCGCCAGCGCGCCGTTGATATCGCTCTCATAGGCAGCCTTGTAGCCGGCGCGGGCGGCGAGCGCCATTGGATGATCGGGGTCGAGCGCCAGCGAGCGTTCATATGCTTCCTTCATCTGCTTGCGGTCATCGACGAGCTGCGCGAGCTGGGCGCGGATCGCCGGCAGGGTCGGATCATCGGGATAGCGCTGTTCCGCCTTCTTGATGATGTCGAGGGCTGCGCGCGGGTTTTCCAGGAAGCCTGCCGTATAGGCCTGCATGATTGCGCCATAGGGTCCGGCGGTATTTGCTGGCGGCTGTTCGGCATGAGTGGGATCGGCCAGCGAGCGGGCAAAATAGCCGCCATATTGCGCCATGTTGCGGCGTGTCGGATCGAGATGCGGCAGGGCTTTTTCGAAGAGTTTCGCGGCATCGCCATAGCGCTTTTCGGAGCCGGCGATGGTCGCATCAAGCAGGTCGACGCGCGCCTGTTGGGCTACTGTCAGCTTGCGGCCGCGGATATTTTGCAACGTTGCAGCAGCGGCTTGACGCCCGTCGAAGGCGCTCTGTACTTCGGCAAGTTCCAGCCAGTCTTCCGTCGTGCGGCGTTCGGGCGGCAGTGCCAGCAGCCGGCGGCGCTCTGTCGCCATGCGGTCGGCGCGCAGCGGCGAGGTCGGCATCAGGCCGAAGCCATCGCGCAAGTCCAGATAGAAGAGCATCTGCTCGCGGTCGTCAGGATTGACGCTGATAATTTTGTGCGGCGCCTGCCCGATAGTAGCGACAGCGCCTTCGCCTTCGTTGACGTCGACGCTGCCCTGCGGATTGGTGAGCGAAACGCGGCCTTCGAGCACGATCATCGAGGTCTTGGCGCCTTCGACAGTCATGGTCCAGTCCGTGCCGCGGATAGCGGCGGCGGCGGCAGGCGTCTCGACCGTCAGGCCCTGGCCGCCGCGCTGGGCGCGCGCCCAGATGGTACCGGATTGCAGGTTGAGGATCGTGTCGCCCGTCGCAGACATTTTCTTGACCTGCAGCGCGGAATTGCGGCCGAGGCGAATCTGCGTGTGATCGGAAAAGAGGATGGCGAGCTGACCGGTGGCATTGGTGCGCAGCACGTCACCATCGAGCAGGTCCTGATTGAGATCGACGACGCGCCAGTTGGTGACATCGACGAAGCGCACTTCCTCGCCGGCCTTGCGGGCAATGACGGAGCCTGCAACGGGCGTCGGGCGCTGCAACGGCTCGGCCGCAACGGGAAATGCAAATAGAAACGATGTGATCGCAAGAGACGTACTTGCGCTCAGAAAAGACTGCCACCCCGACATTCCAGATACCCCCGCATCCTTTTCCCCTTTGGCCAAGCAGGGTTTAAAAGTCAAGCCGGATGCACACGTGTTCTTGCTTTAAGCTTCGAGTGTATTATTAGGGAAACACTATTGCAGGCCGGGGGATTTAAGTGAGCGAGTTCGAGATTTATGCGGAATTGCCCTCCGCTTCTCCATCAAGCGAGGATATCGGTTCGGAATATTTCGACCATATCAAGAAAATCAACGACATATTCTACGATCAGATCAAGATATCGGATCAGAAGGCGGCGTATATCTTTACTTTCATGCTCGCCTTTCTTGTGAGCTCCGCCGAGGTCAGGGCGGTTTTTACCTTTGCACGCTATGCGCAGGGCACGCCGCAGGCCATTCTCTTTTCCGGGCTGCTGGCGGCGGCCTCGGTCTTCTCGATTCTCTCGGCCATCCTCGTCGTGCTGCCGCGGCGGCTCGATCGCTCCACCTCAATGTTCTGGGGTGCCTGGCCTAGACACCGCGACACTTTCTTCGAGGCAGCCATCCGCCGCGACGAGCGCTATCTCTTCGATCAATATCTGGAAAATGCCGACATTCTCTCGCATATCGCCCGCAGCAAATACCGCTTCGTGACGATTGCGTTCCGTGGGCTGATGGTAACGGTCGTGGCTTATGTGCTGCTGCTGGTGATGGCTTAAATACGTATCCGGCCTCAAAAAGGCCCGGTGAATTCAGCTCTTCGCAAAATCCGCCGCTGTGAGGGGAACAGGCCGGTAGCCGTCGATATCGACGATGTCATATTCCCGAGCAAGCTCAGCCGCGATCAGCACCTGCCCGGATTTCGACATCAGCGCAGGGTCTCGCCAGAGCCCGGCAATGACGTGGCCGATGAATTGCGGGGATTCGGAATTGGACAGGTCGAAATATTCGGCGTTCTGCATGACGGCTTCGGTGCGCACCAGGCCGGGATAGAGGGCGACGGCGGCGACATGGTGCGGACGCAGATCATGCGCGAAGTCTGCGGCCATCTTGTCGGCGGCGGCTTTCGCAGTGCCGTAGATCGCGTTGCCGTCGTAGAATTGCGCTGCCCAGAACGAGATATTGACGATTAGGCCGCGCTCGGCCGAGACCATGACGGGTGCAACCGCACGCGACATCATAAAAGCCGCCCTGAGCGCGGTGCCGATCATTGCATCCCACCGCCACACAGGCTGCTCCCAGAAAGCGCGAGGCCAAGTGAAATCGCCGTCCTCAACCATGTTTTCATAGCCGGGCCACGCATTGTTCACCAGAATGTCCAGCCTGCCGCCGGCCCTGATCTCTGCGGCGACCTGCTCGGTTTCAGCATCGTTGCTGTGATCGCAAGGATGAACGACGAGGCGTCCGGGCAGGTTCGCAGCCTCAAGCGCGAGCCCTTCCAGCGAGCCTGTGCGTTTGCTCCCGTTTGCTTCCGCCTCCGAACGCGTCCTTCCGGTCACATGGACCGTGGCGCCCTCGGCGAGCAAGGCAAGCGCAATCCCGCGGCCGACACCGCGGCTTGCGCCGGTTACCAGGGCCAGCACGTCTTCCATGCTGATGGCCTCCTATATGTCGGTATCAGAACGACAGGACCATACCAATGCGGCGGAACGGGTCGAGGCCTTTTTCGGCTTCGGAAGTAAGGATTGCCTGCAGACGCGGGGAGCATTCGTCTTTTTCGAGGAGCCGAAAGCCAAGCGACACGTAGAAAGGAGCGTTGAAGGGGGCAAAACGATCTGTCGTCAGCGTCGCTTCCGCGAGCTTCCGCGAGCGGCCCTCAGCAAGGAGCGTTTCCATGAGCCTGCGGCCGAGGCCTTTTTTCTGAAAGTCCGGATGGACGTCCATTTCGCCGATGTGCAGGGACTTTTCCGCGACATAGGCTCCGGCATAGCCGACCGGCAGGTCGCTATGATCGCAGGCGGCGTAGAGGAGGGCGTGTTCTAGATAATGCTGTAGTTCCTCGTCGCTGCTGGCTTCAGGCTCCCCGCTGACGGCGCCTGCGGCGCGCAGCGTTTCGAACGAGGCCAGCTCTATCGATCGCAA
Source organism: Rhizobium sp. BK529 (assembly GCF_014194105.1). NCBI lineage: Bacteria > Pseudomonadati > Pseudomonadota > Alphaproteobacteria > Hyphomicrobiales > Rhizobiaceae > Rhizobium > Rhizobium sp. BK529. The sequence continues at coordinate 903,021 of NZ_JACIAU010000001.1, forward strand.
GGCGTCGAAATCGTCCCGGGTTGCCTGTCTGATCCGCATGTTCGTTTCCGCGTGAGGTCGTGCACCGGATTACGACAATTCCTGTGAAAGGCCAATGGAATTGGGGCGTGACGGCTTGCCCGGGGTGAAACGCGCGACGAGCATTATCTGGGCTGGCAATCGGGAAGAATACCGGCGGCGACAGGGGTGGGCCGCCGCCGGCAGGATTTAACGCGTCGCTCTCAGCTCTAGGCGGGAGACGCCGGCGGCTACATTCACGCCGGTTCCGGTTTCGCCGCTGAGCGGCTGCAATGCGAAATTCTTCGAATTTCCGCCCACCAGGGCGTTCGCTCCGAGGCCGACGCCGACAGCAGCATTGGCGGAGGCGCCGACATAGGTGCCGGCGAGAGCGCCATCGCCGACGCGTGTGGGGGCGGTGTTGAGGACGATCCAGCTGAGGTAGGATTTGCCGGTGACGCCGATATCGAGACCGAGCTTGCCGATCGAGCCCGTGTAGTGTTCGACCCTGCCGGTTTTCTGCTTGAAGCTGCAATCGACCGCCTTATTCGAGCCGATGATCATGCCGGCTCCGCCCGCGACTTCGCAGGAGAGGGTACCGAGACGTTGCCTCGGTTCGTTGGCGACCACTTGCTGGGCGGCATGTTTGGGTTGCTTGTGCTGACTCGCGGCCTCGGCCACGGGAACAAAACCGAGGGAGGCGGCAGCGGCGATAATCATGAGGTTCTTCATGAGCGTTTCCTTTCCTATTCCTTCCTGGAGATAGTCATAAACGCGTTCGATCGAACTTCGTTCAAACACGGAAAGGAACGGAGCGGATTGCCCCTATGTCGCCTCAGGCGCTGACGGCTTCCGCCGTGCCTGCGAAATCCACGGCTGCGAAGGCTGCAGCGATCACTTCCGGGCCAGCATTGGGTTTTGCGGCGTCGGTCGACAGGATCTGGCGGTAGCGGCGTGCGCCGGGCAGGCCCGTGAAGAGGCCGACCATGTGGCGGGCGATATGCTGCAGGCGGCCGCCACTGGCGATATGGCGCTGAGCATAGGCGATCATGCGGTCGCGCAAGGCGTTCCAGTCCGGCTCTGCGGCAGCGGCGCCAAAGAAGCGGTGATCGACGTCAGCGAGAATAGCGGCATTCTGATAGGCGGCGCGACCGAGCATGACGCCATCGACATGCGCAAGATGGCTTTCTGCCTCGTCCAGCGTCTGAATGCCGCCGTTGATGCCGATGAAGACATGCGGGAAGCGGGCCTTCATGCGGTAGACGATCTCGTAATCGAGCGGTGGGATCTCGCGGTTTTCCTTCGGCGACAGGCCCTTCAGCCAGGCCTTGCGGGCATGGATCCAGATCGCGTCGGCGCCGGCTTCCAGCACCTGGGTCATCAGGCTGGGCAATGCCACTTCCGGATCCTGCTCGTCGATGCCGATGCGGCATTTGACCGTAACCGGAACCTTGGCGACTTTCTTCATGGCGGCGATGCATTCGGCAACCGTCTCCGGCGTCTGCATCAGGCAGGCGCCGAAGGTGCCGGACTGGACGCGATCCGACGGGCAGCCGACATTGAGGTTGATCTCGTCATAACCATAGGGCTCGGCAATGCGCACGGCCTCGGCCAGCTTGGCCGGATCGGAACCGCCGAGCTGCAGGGCGACGGGATGTTCAGCAGTATCGAAGGAGAGCAGGCGCTCGCGCGGGCCGTGGATGATGGCGTCGGCCACGACCATTTCCGTATAGAGCAGGGCGTTACGGCTGATCTGGCGGTGAAAGTAGCGGCAGTGGCGATCCGTCCAGTCGATCATAGGCGCAACGGCGAAAACCGGCGCCTTGAAATAGCGCTGGTTCGTCTCTGCTGCAGCCGTCTTCGCCGTGGTCATGATCTCTATTCTTCTTTCGTGCAATCATCTGGTCCCGTGGCCTCATGTCGTGGCGGAGGCCCGATCCTGCAAGCCCGCCCAGGCGAAAGGCCGCAGCGGGGCTTGGCAATGGGACGAGGGCTTATACATGAGAGCTGGGGATAAAGCGAGATGGGCGTTCGACGGCGCGGCCGCCACCCGCCGGGAGCAATTTCGCGCACTTGACCCACCCGTTGTTTTACAGGAAGGCAACGCCGGACGATCCCCCATCCTCCCGATCTCGGGATCGAGCAAAGGAGTGCGAGCCTGATGGCCGACGATAGCGCAGGGATCAAGGCATTGCTCGCCATGCCCAGGCGAGACAATAGCGCCTATCTGGAAACGCTCCGGCTGGTGCGGGAGGCTTTCGCCGAGGCGGAGGCGGAATTTGACGGCAAGGTGATCGCCACGACAGACAGCGCTCGAGACGAAGCCGGCAATATCGTCATCATGACGGTGATCAGGCCAGCGTAGATGGGCGAACCGCCTGACATAAAGGGCGATTGAACCAAAATCCTTCTGCCGCGTTTTTGCCATAAACAGGAGGATTTCGATGGACAGCCTGCTTCTGATCGCCATCCTTTGCGGTCTCATGTCTTTCGCCATGGTCTGGATTCAGTCGAGAGGATAGTCTGCTGCGCCAAAGACATGGCGCTTTCCCCTCTTTAGCCGGCACCGCTTATCCTTTGTCGAAAACTCACCTTGTTATCGCTCTGAAACGATACTCTTGACTTATCCAGAAAAGAGAACAAAATGAGAACAAATAAACGTTCTCATCTATGTTCTGATGGAGAGTTCGATGGCAGCAAGCCCGAGTTATTCAGGAGCAGCAGACAAGGCCATGGCCTTTGCCGCGCAGCTGCGCGCAGACCGCGAGCGCCACGAGGCGCGTCGGCGGGAAGAACAGCGGCGCATCGAAGCGATGCGGCCGATCAACAAACATGTACTGAAGGTTTTCGGCGGGCAGCAGCTGGCGCTGAAGCTGGATAGCTGAGCCCACAACTCACGCCCAGCGGCAGTGATGAGCTGCCGATATTAGGTTCGGCGTGGCTGACGCTACGTGATACCGGAGGTGCCGCTTGTGACGGTGCGTCGGTTATTCCTCTGATATTTTTACCAGTTTTTGAATGGGTCGTAGACGGCCTTGAATTTCAAACATAGAAGATTTGCAACTAATCGGGGTGGGGTTTCATGAAAAAGTTATTGTCGCTGTTGGCTGCGATCACAGTCTTCGCATCCGGCGCAATTGCGCAAGATGCCAAGGAAGATCCCCTGGATACAGTGATCCGATTGACCGGACGGATAGATCCTTTTCTGCAGGCCATTTACCGGGATCACGGGGATGTCGCGCTGAAAGTCTATGCGGAGGCGTCCCATCAAAAATGGGTTGAACAGAGGAAAACCCTTGCGGCTGTCATCGCCACGTATGGCACTCCTGCCCTCTCTCGCGCAGGCGATAGCGCCGTGATTGCAATCATGAACAAGACGGCCGCGCTTGCAGATATCGTGGCCGCTAAATATCCTGAAGGCTGCGAATATTTCTTCACCAACAATATGCCTGACTGGTATTCCGTTGTCGAAGTCAGAAATGGTCGCATGGATGATCTGCGAGCGAAAACCTATGCTTATGAGGATGGGAAATTCCGAGCTCCGATTGCCTTGATGTCCGGCAAGGAGCGGTACCACGTCATGAAGCGGTACCTGGGGATGACCGGGGGTGAGATACACAAGGCGCTGAAGGCTCCTGCCGGGGTGAGCGACCAAGACATGTGCTCGATCGCAAAGAAACTCTATAACGTGAGTGCTTTGCCGAAAGAGCTACAGGGCGATTGGGGCAGGGCATTGCTCTCGCTCGGTCCGTCCCCGGAGAAGCAAAAGCCTGCCGCAGGTGCGAAGCCCGCATCGGGCGCGGCTGCACAGGAAACGAAGGCCGGCTCGTTCGAAAAGGAGATGAGGGTCCTCGCCGGCATCAATCCTTTCGTTCACGCGGTCTTCATGGATCACGAAGATAAAACGCGGCAGTTGTTTGCCCAGGCGCAAGCCTCGGGAGGCAAGATCGATCCGCGAGCACAAGCGGCCGCGATGGTGGCGAAATATGGCAATCCTGCGCTGTCGCGGGCAAACGATGCCATTGCGATCGATGTCTTGAAGAAGACGGCTGCGCTCAACGAGGCTCTTGCGCGATATTATCCGCAGGGCTGCAAGGATCTTATGAGTATGCGGGTGTCTCAGGCCGCACAGGCCATTCCCCAGATCAAAGAGAGCTATTGGCAAGTTATGGAAGCCAAACGCCTGGCCTACGAGGACGGCAAGTCCCGCCCGCCCGCCGCAGTGAAGCTGACCGCGCAGGATATCTCGCAAATGATCACACAGCACCTGCGTGTGACCGCAGCGGAGGTGCAAAAGCTGACGAATCTTGCCGAACTCAGCGACGAAGAGGCTTGCTCGATAACGATGCGGCTCAATGCGATAGATCCCGTGCCGGAGGCGCAGCGCGGCATCTGGGCGAGGACCGCCATGTCATGGGCCGGTTGATTGCTGCCGATCCGGCGAATTCCCGGTATTCGGCCGCCCGCCTTTCCATTCGCAAGGGCGGGCGCATAAAGACATTCAATACGTCCGCCTCAACCGCCCCGGAAGATCTTGATCAGCTTTGGGGTGTAGCGGTGATTTTTTATGTCGAGTGTATCCTGATAGGTTATGTCGCCGGAAACGATCGCATTTGTGTATCGGCTGCAGAAAGCCTTCGGAGCGTCCTTGTCTGCCACATTCAGTGCGACAGCGGCGTTATGGCGGGCCTTCTTGTCGGAAAAGCCGACCTGTCTGATGCACTCGTCCAAAAGCCCGTTTCTCTGACTCTCGCTGCCTCGCACCACCCTGACAGCTGCATCATATTGTTTCTCGGTCGGAACACAGCCGGTGAGCAACCCGGTGGCGATCAATGTCAATGAAATATAGGCGCGCATGATTATTCCTCAATTGTGCTGCTGACAGCGTGTTATGCTGTGACTGGCGAGGTATCTTTATTTTGATTCTCGCGCAGCGGGAAATATGTTCTTTAAGGTATTTGTTTCTTCTGCATTAGGTTGAAAATCGCATCGTTGGATGACTTGTGTGGCAGCCGGCGACGCCCTTGTCGCGGAGGCAACCAAGGGAGATAAAGTGGATGGGCTGATCGGTGAACCAGCGTTCATATTCGAGGCGGACCAGCTTCCGTCGTTACCGCCCGGCCGCCCGATATGCCTCTGCGCGTTCTTTCTCTCTTACGGCCTTGACGACCACCACACCCGCCACGACCAGCCCGGCCAGCATCAGCCCACCAAGCAGCAGCAAATTCGGCTCGGCCGGCAGTGCGGCGCCCGTACCAGCCCCACCTGAGGTGGTCACCGCAATCGCTGCGCCTGCTTTCTGCAGCGTGCCGGCCGTCTTCTCGGCCTTCATTGCCTCATTCGCCAGCGCCGCCTTCGCATCCACGCCAGGTTGGGCGCGCAGGACCATCGCCACGGCCTTTGCCTCGATCTTCGCCACACGTGCCGACCAGCCTTTGCGGTAGGTCTTCCAGATCGCCAGGCTTTGCATGAAGTTCAGCCGTTTGGCGCAGAGGGCCTTGATTTCCTTGATGCCGGCACTTGCGGCGTGCAAGCGGGTAACGGGGCCGAATTTGCCGTCGGCGGGGACACCGATCACGGCCTGCGCGTCGCGCAGTGCGCGGGCGGGGCCGGAGTTGACGGCATAGTCGAAGGTGGCGAGATCGAGGCCGGGGGGCAGTGCATCGCCGCCGATTTCGTCCCAGTATCTCGCCTTGTAGATCGGCCTGACGTCGTCGAGTGTCAGGTTGCGGATGTCGATGTTAGGGAAGGCGGCGGCCGAGATGCCGTATTTGGTGCCTTTCAGCGTGCCCTTGCCGATCTTGCCGCCGGTCCAGTTGCCGGGGTCGGTGCGCTCGGTGGAAAGGCTGCCTTCGGATGCAAGCGTTATGGAAAGGCATTCGGGGAAATTGGTGCTGGCCATGCCGCGGTCCTTGTCGATGGGATCGCAGCAACTTTTCATTCGCAACAGTTGAGCCTGTCACATGATGGCCGGTCAGGGGCGGGATTCAGGCAGGGGCGATGAGGCCCCGGGACGGGGACCGCCGCCTCCGCAACAGGAGGGCGGAGTGGGGCGCGGCGGCCGGCCTTCGAAGGCCGGCTTAACAACTGCGATCCTGCAAAATCGTTCCGCGATGGTTCCTAATCATTTTGGGCTAGTTCCGGTGTCGCCGTTGGCTTGTGCGAAGAGAGCGGAAGCCCGAAATTTCACCCAGCGGCAGCAGAGGCTTAGAACACGTCGGCATAACTCACCGCAGGAGTAGACGCGCTTTCCTTCAGCATGACGCCCTGCGCCACTGTACCGTCCGCAAACCGCACCAGGCGCACATCGGGCATGGCTTTCAGGCGCTGGGAGAAGGTGTTGACGGGCGGCAGGAAGCTTTCGCGGTAGCCCTGATCGATCGCCCATTTGCGGAAATCTTCAAACAATTTTGCGGTGCGAAGCCAGCCGCCGAATGGTTCGGCTTCTGCGGGCACGACGCGAATGTCGAACCATTCGTTCAGCGGATCGAGCAGCAGCCAGGAATTCAGCGCTTCCTTGGAGCTTTCGGGGATGGTGTAGCTGCCCTTGCGCTTCAGCCGCTGGGCGCCGGCCACAGCAAGGCCGAGCAGCAGTTCGAGCTCCTCTTCGGCAATGCGCTCGGCAATATCGGGGATGACCTCGTTATCAGGAATGGAGCGGTTGAACTGGATGACGACGAGGCGGCGGCGCAGGCCGCGGTCGATGCCGCCGTTGAAGCGCGGCAGGGTGTTGGTGGTGAAGCAGTGCAGCGCGCGCGGGATGAAGCTTTCGACATTCCTGTAGAGGCTGCGGCCTTCGAGCGGGTTGCCGGTGACGGCGGCCTTGAATTCCTCGCCGGCGATCGCCGCCCCGCTCAGTTCGTCGGCGACATTCGCGGCCTTGCCGGCGAGATTGACGATGCGCTTCTCATCATTGAAGAAGGCCGGCGAGACTGAGGAGACCGAGCCTTCCGGCAAGAGCGCGCGAAAAAGCGAGGCGATGGTAGATTTGCCGTTTCTGGCGGTCTCGCCGAGCAGGATGAAGGCTTTCGGCTGGCGCAGGCGCGTGGCAAGGCCGAAGGCGGCGGCACCCAGCATCTCGGCAACGAGGTCGATCTTGTCGGCGGCATCGGGATCGTCGCGAAAGGCGCCGTAAAGCAGCTTGTGCAGCAGCGATCCCTCAGGCGGGTGGCTCTCGGTATGCAGGTTGTAATCGGCCGATATGGTGAAGCGGAAACGATCGTCAGGGTCATGCTCGCGACAGATCACCTTGCCCTTGTCATCGAGGATGATGGTGCAGTTCCGCGCATTGAGGCCGATGACGGGATTGGCGAAGAAACCGGCATCGGTGACGCGCGTGCCGAGCTCATTGACGATGCCGTCGATCATGTGCCGGCCGAGTTTCAGCGGCTTTTCCTTCGGGCCTATGCCGACGGCATCGAAGGCATGTATGGCAAGGCGGATCTTTTGCTCGGGGATGGGCCGCCAGGCGGAGGGGCCGTAGGCCCAGAATTTGCCGTCGGCGCGCACGATCCGCCCGCCGCAGGCCTGCTCCAGATGCTCGTTGAAGATGCGCGCCAGCCAGACTTCGGAGCCGAAAGGCTGACTCGGAAACCATTCCGGCATGCGGTCAATGCCATCGGCGCCCGGCGGCGGCGTCTTCGGCCCCGGCTTGCCCGGCTTTTCGGCCGGTGGTGATCCGGCCGGGGCGGGTGCGCAGCGGCGGATGGTGGCGCGCATGAAGGCATCGAGCTCCAGGCGCGTCCACCCGGCATCGATCGCATCGGCGCAATCCCAGCCGCGGTCGGGAGAGTGGCCCCCCTGCCAGTCGCGGTAGGTGAAGGGTTTGAGATCGGACGCGGCCCCGGCATCTGCAAAACCTGTCAGGCGCACGCGCGCGCCGAGGCCGGAGAGGATCGCTGCGATCTCGTCTGCCGTCGCAAGGCCGGGCACATCGAAATCCGGCCAGATCACCACATCGCGGCCTGATAGCGGCGACCAGTCGGTGTGCTTGACGCCCTGCGTGCCTCCGGCCCAGGACAGCACGGTGCGGCCGGTTTTCTCAGCCAGCCTGTCACGGCATTTTTCGCCCTCGACGACGATCACCTGCTTCGTCTTGCCGAGCGTCTGCAGACCATAGAGCGGGCGCGGCTTGGGAAGGGGATAGCGGCACCAGGTCTCGCTGCCGTCGGGCAGACGGGCGAACATGACCATCGGCGTTTCCTTGCCCCCATCGGCAAGATCGTGGCGCAGCACGTAGCCGGTCAGCGCGCCATCGGCCCCGCGATAGGGAAAGACCATGGATGGAGCGAATGAGCCCCATTCGGAGCGTTCGCCCTTGCGCTTGGGATTATAGAGGCGGATGCGGATGCCCGGCTTGATCGGCTCGGAGGGCGGCGCGACCGGAGTGATGCCCTCATAGGGGTCGCGCGCCGGCTGCCTGCGCGGGGCGATGTTCGGGCTGATATGGCTGTTGCCATCGAGGATGCGGATTGCTTCCGCCAGATCGACGCCCTTGATCTGCTGCACGAAATCCAGGATATCGCCGCTTGCACCGCAGCCGAAGCAATGGAAGCGCTCGATGCCATCCTGCGCTCTGAAGATCGTGAAGGACGGCGTCTTCTCGGCGTGGAAGGGGCAGCAGGCCTGATATTCATGCCCATTCCCTTGCAGCCTGCAGCCATAATGCGCCGCTGTCTCGGACAGCGACACATCGCGGCGAAGCCGTTCGAGATCTGATGGCATGTTGCGGCTCTTGCAATGGATGTTGTAATTATCGCAACACGGCCGGCGCGGTGCGGGCGGCGGCCATGGTTATCGTGTCTTTTCGCGGGAGTTTCAGGGGGCCGTGGCGCTCGGAAACTTGCCCTCCAGCACCAGCCGGTAGCCGCGGCGATAGCCGACATTGGCAATGCCGATGCCGGAGCCTTCCAGCTTCTGGCGCAGGTGGCAGAGCGCCACCTTGAAGGCGAGGTACATCTTGTCCGGCGAGGGGCCGCCATCGGGATCGTCGATATACATGGCGGTGAAGATACGCTCGGTGATGACGGGCAGGCCCTTGCCCTTCCAGACCGTTTGGAAGATGCGGCCTTCCATCGGCGTCAATCCATATTGATCGATGACGATCTCGGGCTGCGGCGTGGTGACCGGCTGCTTGCAACAGGGGCAGAGCAGGGGCTTGGTGATGGCAAGCGGGGCGGGCGCTGCCGATGGGGTCGGGCGTGTCGTGATCGTCTGCATATCGGTCCTCACATGTTTGGAGCGCGCGCCGTCCGATCGGGCGGCCGCCTGATGTCTTCTGTGTTGAGATTGCGGTTCCGGGCGCGGCCGAGCCTTAAGGCGCGGCCATCATCATCGCCCGGATGCGGTCTTCGAAAAGCGCAAGGCGGCGCAGCCGGTTGGCAAGCTGCAAGAGGTCGTCGACGGCCTCCTTGTCGATCACCAGCAGTGTTTCGCCGGCCAACTCGCCGCCGCGCATGACGCAGCGCCCGATCAGCGCATCGATCAGATCCGATTGCGCCAGCATGGAAAGCGGCTCCTTACGCATTCGCTCCTCCGGCATCGGGTGCGAGGGGGCGATCGTCTGCCGCGGCATTCCCGCCTTTGCCATGCCGATCCTTCCCTCCCGCCTTGCGTCTCTTGTTGTTGGAGTTGAGATTATGTTGTCGAAATCGCATCGTCAATCCAAAATAGGAAAAAATACCTATCTTTTGCATCCGAGTGCCAAAAGGCCTGTTTTCCGGGCACAGCAGCGGATGACGGTGCAACCACAGCGGATCAACCATGTGAAAGGTTGACGGTAAAAAGCCCGGTGCGGTTGCTTGCATGGCGTTGCGTTTTTTGCAACAAATCAGCAACGCTGCATATAGGCATGGGGACGCTGATGGCTGAGATCGATGGCGACTGGTTTCATCGCCAGCTGGAGGGCAAGGGCCAGTCGCTGCGCGCGCTCGCCCGCCATCTCGGCAAGGATGCCTCCGCAGTTTCCCGCACCTTCTCGGGCAAACGCCGCATGACGATGGAGGAGGCGGCCGAGATCGCAGCCTTCCTCGGCGTTTCCGTCACCGACGTCATGCACCACGCCGGCATCACCGCGGATCGCGAAGGCCTGGGGCCAAGGATCCCGCTGTCCGCCACGATCGGCGAGGATGGCGAAGTCCGCCCGCTTCCCGAGTCGCAGCCCTTGCCGCAGGCGGTGCTCGACAGGGCGCTGCCCGCCATCGGCGCCAGCCGCCATCACACCATCATCGCCGCCCAGGTGCGCGCCTCTTCCGGTCCGCTTTCGATCTGGGACGATGCCGTGCTGTTCTTCGCGGCAAGCGACGGCATCGAGCCAGGTGCAATCGGGGCGCTCTCCATCTGCGGGCTGAAGGGCGGCAAACAGATCCTCGCCAAGCTCGACCGCGCCCGCAAGACGGGCGAGGCGAGGGTAGTTTCCCCGGCGGGGAAGAGCGAGGAGGTGACGCTGGTGATGGGGGCGCCGGTTCTGGTGGTGATACCGTAGCGACTACGGTGGTGGGCTGGCAGACGAGAAAGTGCACTGATCAGATTACGCAGGAACCTCTCTTGTGGCACCAACGCTTCCTCCCCACTCCGTCATTCCTGTGCTTGTCACAGGAATCCAGCCTGCCCAAGTCCTTGGGCAGGAGAGACTTTTTCCTCTGCGGCAAGCGAGTCATTCACCGCGCGGACGCGTGTGGCTAGATTCCTGTGACAAGCACAGGAGTGACGGAGGGGAAGTATTCGTCGAATTTAGACTGTAGGCGCCGCACTGCATTGACCGACACCTCAATCTGGAGACAGAAGTGCCGGGCGCAAGCTTTGCGCCCGGCATCAGCTTGCTCACGCCGCAGGCATCGTAGCAGCGGCTTCGTTTGCCAGCGCCTTGCGCAGCTGCTCTTCCTGCTCCGGCGAGAGCGAGGTGCGCAGGAGGGTGGCGTGCTCGCCCTTGAATTCGGCCAGAACCTTTTCCGGCTGTACCTTGCGGATCAGCAGGAATAGGGCGGAGCTGTTGATGGGGATGGTGTCTGCCAGCTTCTTGATGAGATCGTCATCGATGCCGTAGTCGGTCATCGTGCCGGCGAGCGCACCAGAGCCGGCACCAACCGCCCCACCGACAACCATGCCGGCCAGCGGATTGAGGAAGAGCAGGCCGACGAGCGTGCCCCAGATCGCGCCGGAGAGGCCGCCGCTTGCAGCACCCGCTGCGGTAAGATTGACGCTCTGCTTGAGGCGCACCTTGCCGGAAGCATCGCGCACGGCGATGACGGCATCCTCGAGATCGACGAGATATTCCTTTTCAAGCTGGACGAGTCGGTTGAGCACGGCATCCGCCTTGTCGGCAGTATCGAAACCAAGCACTACAAGTTCTGACATTGCTTTCCCTCCAGTTGGATTTACAGATGCGGCAGATAGGCGTCGGCGGCGCTCTGTCCATAAGGCGGCCGCCATTTGCTTTGCTACCACCGGCATATGAGAGGGCGATGAAGGGCCGAAGGCAGCGAGCCTCAGTTGCCGACGTGAATCTCGACCGGTGCGGCAGGCGGTGCTGGCCTTGAGAGATTTTGGATACTGCAGATGGATCGGGTATACGGAATCCCGCCTCCGGATTCCCTTCTCAGCAAAGGTCTCTTCATGCCGCTTCTCGATGCGAATCTTGCCTTTCCGGTCACCCATCCCGATGGCCGGGTTTCGAAGACGACGATGTATCTGAAGAATGTCATCGATCATCCGCGTATGGAGATCGGCGATTACAGCTATTTCACCCATTACGGAAAGCTGGAGGAGACGGCCGAGATCCTCGCGCCCTATCTGGGGCCGGGCTGCCGCGAGAAGCTCATCATCGGCAAGTTCGTGCAGATCGCCCGCGGCAGCTATTTCATCACCAGTTCGGCCAACCACCCGATGGGCGGCATCACCACCTATCCGTTCCGCATCTTCAAGCCGGAAACCTTCGGCTACAAGGATCTGCCGGTGAAGGATACGGTGGTCGAGAACGATGTCTGGATCGGCCATGATGCCGTCATCATGCCCGGTGTCCGGATCGGTGCGGGCGCGATCGTCGCTGCCGCATCGGTCGTCACTCGCGATGTGCCGCCCTATGCCGTCGTCGGCGGAAATCCGGCTGCGATCATCCGCATGCGCTTTTCCGTCGAGGTCATCAGCGAGATCCTCGACCTTGCCTGGTGGGACTGGCCGATCGACAAGATCGAGGCCAATCTGCCGGCGCTGGAGAGCGGCGATCTTGCAGCCCTCAAGCGGGCCTGAACCGGTGCCGGACGGGGTCTTGCGGGCCGCAATGCCTGCGACGGCCGGTGCTCTTCCAATTGCGTCCGGCGGCGCTATCCTCGACAAAGACAGGGTATTCTAATCTTCTGACATGATGGGATCAGGTCGAACCATGCCTCCATGCGACCGGACGCCAGCGGCCGATAGCGGCCGCGCCGCCAATCGTTTTCAGCCTCTGCCCGATGGCGGGATGGGCCCATGCTGATGGCGGATCTCTCTCACCGGCGTCTTGGGCTTGCGGTCACCGCCTGCCTCGTCGGCCTTGCGGTGTCCTGGCTGACATTGTCGCCGCTTGGGCTCATCGGTCCTGTCGTCGCGGCTTTTCTGTATGCGCGCGGCCGTGTCGTCAGGCCGGTTTACGTCATGCTGGCGGCGGGTCTCGGGGGCGCGCTTCTGGCAGCCGTGCTTGATGCCGGAATGCGCGAGGCTGCCCTGGCATGGGCGGCTTTCTGTGCGCTTTCGCTGTCTCTCGGGCCGATCTTTTCCGGCAGGATGGCGGAGAGGCTGGATGCCGATGCCGTGCGGGCGGCGAAATCGGTGGAGCGGCTGACGGGCATTGCCTGGGCTACCGATGCCGCCGGAGCCTTCCTCTACGTGACGCCGAGCGTCCTTGCCTTTCTGGGGCTTACCCTGGAAGACTTCAATGCGCCGCTGGCCAACAAGGAATTCGGATGGAAGCGGGCCATCCATCCCGACGATTACGAGGTTGCCGCAGCGCTGTGGCGACGCTGCCTGCAGACGGGCGAGCATTACAGCGTTGACAGTCGCATGCTGCGCCCCACCGGCGGCTATGGCTGGACGCGCAGCACGGGACAGCCGCTGCGCGACGGCAACGGCGTCATCACCGGATGGTACGGTACCGTCATCGATACCGAAATCGCGCCTCCGCGCAACGAACTCGCTGCGGACGATCCCGGTGTTTCTGCCGCCGATATGACGGCATCAGACACCTTGCCGCCAATGGCAGAGGTTCACCCGCATGACAGGGCGACGGTGGAGCAGGCGCGTGCGCGAGCTTTCTTCCACGGCATTCCGCAGGTCAGCAGCTTCCGCAAGCTTCAGCCGGATGGCAGCTACCAATGGGTCGAGTTCCGGGTGGAGCCGAAATATGGCACCAGCGTCGCGGTCGATCCGGCCGTCGCGCGGCAGGACGAGCGGTGGACGACGGCGAGCGAGCTCGGCGAGACCGGCGAGGCGGTGCGCGCCGCACTCGCCATCGAGAACCTTTATGGCGGCGCCTGGGCGATGGATGCATCCGGGCAATTCACCTATGCGACACCGACGGCGCAGACCTCGATTGCCATGGCGCTCGAAGATCTGAACCTGTTGCTCGACGGCAAGCCCTTCATCGAGGGCGGGCGGCAGGGCTGGCAGCGCGGCGTGCACCCCGATGACAGTGAGGAGGCCGCCGCGACGCTGCGCCATGCGCTGAAGACCGGCGAGCACTGGAATTTCGAATACCGGGTGCTGCGCGCCAATGGCGCCTATGTCTGGCACCGCGCCGCAGCGCGGCCGACACGCGACGGGCAGGGGCGCATTACCGGATGGTATGGCGTGACTGTCGATATCGACGCCTACAAGCGCACCGAGGCAGCGCTGCGCGAGCGCGAGCGGCAGCTGCAGCAGCTCATCGACACCGTGCCGGCGCTGATCTGGAGCACGTCGGCGGACGGGCGGCCGATCTATGTCAACAAGCCCTTCATCGAGGTGACGGGCGCAACGCTCGAAGAGATGATTGGGCCCGACGGATTGCCGTCGCTCAGCGTCATCCATCCTGACGATCGGGAGGCGGCGCGGCGGGCGATCCGGCATTCCTTCACCACGGGTGAACCCTATTCCCAGAGATACCGCCAGGCCCGCGCCGATGGCAGTTATCGCTGGACCGACACCAGAGCGCAGCCGCTGAGGGACGAGGCCGGCACCATCCTTCGCTGGTATGGTGTAAGCACCGATATCCATGACATGGTCACCACCCAGGAGGCCCTCAGCGAAAGCGAGCGGTTCCTGCGTCAGCTGGTGGAAACCCTGCCGGCGATGATCGATTGCGCCGATCCCAAGGGCGAGCCGATCTTCCGCAGCCAGCGGCTGCGCGAATTCCTCGGCTATGATCTGGAGGCGCTGGACGGGAGCGGAAAATCCCGGCTGGCCGGCACGCTCGATGCCGGCATCCACCCTGATGAAGTCGCTGATGTAAAGGAGCGTTATGCTCATGCGCTTGCCACCGGCGAACCCTATGCCCGACGGCATCGGCTGCGCCGTTTCGATGGCGAATATCGCTGGGTGGAGACACGCGCGGCACCGATGCGCGACGCCGAAGGCGCTATCGTGCAATGGAACGTCGTCTGCCTCGATATCGATGGCGAGGTGCGGGCACAGGAAAAGCTGCTGGCGGCGCAGGAAAGTCTGGCGCGCGCCAGCCAGGCGGCGAGCCTCGCGGAACTTTCGGCCTCCATCGCGCATGAGGTCAATCAGCCGCTTTCGGCCATTCTGAGCTCTTCGGACGCCTGCCGGCGCTGGCTGATGACGGAGCCGCCGAATTTAGAGCGGGCGCAGAAAACCCTGGAGCGCATCATCATCAGCGCCAATTCGGCAAGCGATGTCGTCAAGCGCGTCCGCGCCCTGTTCAAGCGTGCCGAAGACAAGCGCGATTGCGTCACGCTCGGCCGCGTCATCGTCGAGACTGGCGATCTGCTCGCCGAGGAGGCCGCGCGGCGCGGTATTCGCTTCGATATCGACAGCGACGACATCGTTCTGCAGGTTCCTTTCGACCGGGTGCAGATCCAGCAGGTCCTCATCAACCTCATGCGCAACGGCATGGATGCGATGGAAGCCGTTGCCGGAGACAAGCTGCTTGGCGTGCGGGTGCGCAAGGCCGACGGCATGATGCGCATCGAAGTCAGCGACCGGGGCGCCGGCATCGAATTTCCGGACAAGATATTCGAGCCGTTCTTTTCGACGAAAGAGCAGGGGATGGGCATGGGGCTCGCGATCTGCCGCTCGATCGTCGAGGCGCATGGCGGGCAGCTCTGGGCGGAAACGAACGAGCCGCGCGGGACCACTTTCATCTTCACCCTGCCGGCTGAGGCAGAGGCGTGAGGGGTGGGCCTTCGGCGTTCCGGGCGAAGAAAGCCGGGTTTGCCCGGAGATCACGACCGCGGACATCGCTCTACTAAAAATTCACTTTCTTTCCGCTACATATGTGCACATGACACCAGAGCGAGCCACACCGGTGGCGCGTGTACGTGTCGGACAATCCTGTCCGATTTGGAGAACTCATCGTATGAAGCACGTATCGATCATTGTGCGCGCCGAGTGGGATGAAGAGGCTGCCGTCTGGATCGCCAGCAGTAACGACATCGATGGACTGGCCGTCGAGGCCAATAGCCTGGAAGCTCTCGAGCCCAAGGTTATCGCTGCCATAACGGATCTTTTGGAACTGAACGGATTTACGTCTGACCTACCGGAAATCCCTGTCCATATCATGGCTGAGCAGCTCGTTCGCATTCCCAATCCCACCTACTGACCGCATGGCCGGCTATCTCAAGGAACTTAAAGAGTTACTTTTGAAAGCCGGCTGCAAATATGTTCGGCCGGGAAAAGGCGACCATGAAATTTGGTTCAGTCCGATTTCAGATCGCCATTTCACGTTCGATCATGGTGTCAAATCCCGGCACACGGCCAATGAAACGCTGAAGCAAGCGGGTCTTCCAAAAGCGTTCTGAGTTAGACGCTTTCTAGCTGCGGATGGCGGCCGTGTCGCGGCGGCTCAGTCCACGCCTGCCGGCATGGGTAAACCTTCGCTGGATGGGGGGTTGGCTCGCGCAGCCTTATCCTCAGTGACAAATTTCGTGCGGGATTTCGGCGAACGTCTCCTGCCCGGTTATGCGGTTCCGACATCCTCGGTCGATCTTGTCGCGCAGGCGCCTTTTGAAGAGTGAGGGAAATCCAAGGGCGAGGTGAACACATCGTCGGTGAACCGGACTTCGTCGATTATCGTTTCTTGAATATGTTGCTCAATTGGGCTACATACAGATCGAAATGATAAGGAGGCTGAAGATGGCCGCAAACGCGTATGTTCGTGCCCGTATCGACTCTTCCGTGAAGGATGATGCCGCCCTGGTCCTTGATAGCCTTGGGTTGACCACCTCTGATATCATCCGCATCGTCTTGACCAGAATTGCCCGAGATAAGGCTCTTCCGGTCGAGTTGACTCGACCGAACGCCAGGACGATCGCTGCCATGGAAGAAGCAAGAGCAATCAAGGCGGGCCATGGCAAGCACTTCGATAGTGCCGAGGAGCTGATTCAGTCGCTCGAGGGCAGCAAGCTTGCGAAGTGATAAGGACCGAGCGAAGCCCGCCTCCACCAAGCGGGCTTCGATACCGCGACAATCAAACCATACCAAGCAATTTCAAAAGGATTGGGAGCGACTCTCCAGATCCGGCCGATATGACATGGTCGCACTGAAGAGGGTCATTGGTTTGATCGTCGGCAACGATGGCCCACTGCCTGCCGAGATGAAGGACCACGAACTGACGGGTGATTGGAAAGATCATCGAGAATGTCATATCGGCGGCGACTTTCTTCTCATCTACACCGTGGACGAAAGGAAGAACCTGGTGGTGTTCGTTACTGCCGGTACCCACGCCGAACTCTTTGAATGAAGCGTGGTAGACAATTTCAGGACGAGGCGGCGGGCGGTGTCGCTCGCGTTTTCTGGCGCTCGCGGCGTTCGTCCTGCCTGATTTCGCGCTGTCTCAGGCGCAGCCGCTTGCGGATATCCTGAAGCTTTTCGGCATCGGAGGCTTTTTCGGGCGAGGCTCTTTTAGGCTTTGGCGCGCGGAAGAGATTTTCCGCTGCGCGCTTGTCGGCGGTCATGTTGCTATCCTTCCGGGTGTTCGCGGGACGGCCGGAGGGCCGTCGCGCCGGAGCGGGTCGGCACTATTTCTTCTTGTCGCTACTGCTGCTGCTTGCCATCTTGACCTGCATGCCGTGGGCTGCGGCGGGTGCCGCTGCGGCAGAGCGGTCTTTTTTCGGCTTGCGGACTTCGCGGTGGCTACGGATCTGGCCTTTCGCCATGGTTTCCTCCTGATGTGCTGATGCGGGACGGATCTGATATTGCGGCATCAAATGGGAGGGAGTTCGATGCCGGAATGCTTGTCCAGAGAGGCTGCCAATGCGTGACGCGGTTGCCCTTGTGGCAATCCTGGGGAGCGGGTGCGCAGCGCATTCGGGCCGTGGCTGAAATCGGGAAAAGCCGTGAAGGTTCCGGAGGCTCCGAAACTCTGGCCCGGCCGCCCGGCGGCTGCCACTTCGGCACGATCGAGAATGCCGAGCGCCACATTTTCACGGTAACCGGCTGCGCCGGTCCGGATGAGATTGCGCGACAGGCTTGGCGGATAAAAGTCGGAAGACATCGCCTCCTCCTTTCGTTGGGGCCAGGACATGCATTCTGAACCGGCAGCGTCCTGAACCGGCAGCGCCCTTGAAGTGGCTGCCGGCAATCGAATCCTGCGCTCATTCCCTGCTGTGCGCAAGGGTGTTGTCGCGGGAGCCGGGGTCCCGGTGGCCGTCGCGGCGTAAATTTATGAAATATTGCGCTTCCGGCCGAAGCCGTTAATCTGAAAGTGGATATTTCAGGCAATGGAAGGTAAAGATGAGTATTGCTGTTTTGACGACCTATATTTTCGTCGTCCTCGGGCTGATGGTGATTCCCGGCCCGGCGACGCTCCTGGTTCTCGCCCGATCGGTCAGCGGCGGCCGGCGGGCCGGCATTGCAACGGGGCTTGGCATTGCGGCCGGCGACCTCATCCATTCCACCATGGCGACCTTCGGCCTTTCTGCCTTGCTTGCGACTTCGGCGCTCGCCTTCGAAGTGGTCAAATATATCGGCGTGGCCTACCTCATCTATCTCGGATACCGTGCCTTCATCGAAAAGTCCAGCAATCTCGATCTGGCGGCGGCACCCGAGATCAGCCCCGGCAAGGCCTTCCGGCAGGGGATATTCACGGAAATCCTGAACCCGAAGACGGCGCTGTTCTTCCTCGCCTTCCTGCCGCAGTTCATCCATCCGGAGAGCGGATCGGTGATTGGGCAATTCGCGCTGCTCGGCATCATCTTCGTCGTGTTCAGCATCGGCGTGACCTCGGCGCTTGCCTTGGGCGCCGGCTCGGTGCGCGGCTGGCTCGCCAGGAACCGGACGATCGGCCGCTGGCAGGGCAAGGTGATCGGCTCGATCTATATGGCGCTCGGCGTGCGACTGGCGTTGCAGCAGCAGTGAATGCGGCTGAGCGACCCCTGCGGACCGGGACAGAGGTTGGAAACGGCGTGTCTCTCGCCAGCATGGCGATGTATGTCACACCGCCGCCGCTTGCGGCTGCCACTGCCGATCTCTGGGCGTTTCTTCGCGGGGAGCTGGCAGCGGCAGGGGTTGTCGATTTGCCCGAAGCTCTCGATACCGATCTCGCTCATGACGAAGCGTGGTTCCAGCCCAATCTCCTGCTCTCGCAGACCTGCGGTTATCCCTATGTAAAAACCTTGCGGGGCAGGGTGCAGCTCGTGGCAACGCCGGTCTATTGCCATCCCGGTTGCGACGGGCCGTTCATGCGCAGCTTCATCATCCTCAGCAGTAAAAACGCAGCCGGCTCATTGGCGGATCTGCGCGGCGGCATTGCCGCCATCAACAGTCGCGACAGTAATTCCGGCTGCAATCTCTTTCGGGCATCCGTGGCGCCGCTTGCCAAAGATGGCCGGTTCTTCGCCAGCGTCATCGAGACCGGCAGCCATGGGGCGAGCATCGACGCGGTCTCGGAAGGAAGGGCGGATTGCGCGGCGATCGACTGCATCACCTTCGGGAATATCCAGCGTTTCGATCCTGAGCGGCTCTGCGGCGTGCGCATCCTCGCCGAGACTGTTTCCGGGCCGGGATTGCCCTTCATCACGGCGGCGGACGCATCCGGCGAGCGGCTGACGCAGTTGCGGCAGGCGCTTGCTGCGGCCATTGCGGAGCCCGCGCTCGCAGCCGTGCGCGACACGCTGGGACTTATCCGTTTCGAAGTGCTTTCCGATGACGATTACGAACCGCTGTTGAGGCTCGCCGAAGAGGCGATTGCCGGCGGCTACGACGAATTCGGAGCGTAGATATGAAACCTCTCGATGTTTCATATCTGGACATGGCCCCTCCGCGCGTCTAGAAGATGCCCGCTAACCGGTCGCAGCCCACCCGGTTCAACAAAACAAGGGATCCTGACATGAAAGTACTTGTCGTCTGCTCCGGCGGACTCGACTCCGTTTCGCTCGCCTATGCCATGGCGGCGGAGCACCAGCTTATCGGCCTCATCTCCTTCAATTACGGCCAGCGGCACGTCAAGGAGCTGGAATTTGCGGCTCTGTGCGCCCGCAGGCTCAACGTGCCGCACGATATCATCGACATCTCCGGCATCGGCAAGCACCTAACCGGCTCGGCGCTCACGGACGACATCCAGGTGCCGGACGGACACTATGCCGAGGAGACGATGAAGGCGACGGTGGTGCCGAACCGCAATGCCATCATGCTGTCCATCGCCTTCGGGCTTGCCGCCGCGCGCCAGGCCGATGCCGTGGCGATCGCGGTCCATGGGGGCGACCACTTCATCTATCCCGACTGCCGACCGGGCTTCATTTCGGCCTTCGAGACGATGCAGCGCCATGCCCTCGAAGGCTATGCCGATGTGACGCTGCTCGCGCCCTATGTGAACGCGACCAAGGCCGACATCGTCGCCGACGGTTTCAAACACCAGACGCCGTTCGGCGAGACCTGGTCCTGCTACAAGGGAGGGGCTGCCCATTGCGGGCGATGCGGGACATGCGTCGAGCGCCGCGAGGCCTTCCATCTCGCGGGTGTTGCGGACCCCACTATTTACGAAGATCCGGATTTCTGGGTCGCCGCCACTGCCGAT
Source organism: Rhizobium sp. BK529 (assembly GCF_014194105.1). Classification (NCBI taxonomy): domain Bacteria; kingdom Pseudomonadati; phylum Pseudomonadota; class Alphaproteobacteria; order Hyphomicrobiales; family Rhizobiaceae; genus Rhizobium; species Rhizobium sp. BK529. Next base: position 923,221 of record NZ_JACIAU010000001.1, read on the forward strand.
TTCAGGGGCGGCGGCTTCAAGGCAGAGGAGGCGAAGTGATGTACCGCATCACCAAGGAATTTCATTTCTCCGCCTCTCACCAGCTTTCGCATCTTCCCGAGGGGCATCAGTGCAAGCGCCTGCACGGGCATAACTATATCGTCGTCGTCGAGCTTGCGGCTGCCGAGCTGAACGAGGACGGGTTCGTGCGCGACTATCATGAGCTTGCGCCGCTCAAGCGCTATATCGACGACAATTTCGACCACAGGCACCTGAACGAGGCGCTCGGCCATGACAGGGTAACGTCGGAATGGCTCGCCCGGCATTTTTACGACTGGTGCAAGCAGCGCCTGCCGGAAACTTCCGCCGTCAGGGTCAGCGAAACGCCGAAGACATGGGCGGAGTACCGGGCATGACCGGCCTGGAAAACACTGATGGGCGGGAGCAGAAGATCCGCATCAGCGAAATCTTCGGGCCGACGATCCAGGGCGAGGGGCCACTTTCGGGGCTTCCGACCGTCTTCGTGCGGACGGGCGGCTGCGACTATCGCTGTTCGTGGTGCGACACGCTGCACGCCGTCGACAGCGCCTATCGCGACGAATGGCTGCCGATGGCGGTGGACGAGATCTGGGCGAAGGTGGAGACGCTGTCCGGGTGCTGTGCGCTCACGGTTTCTCTGTCCGGCGGCAACCCGGCCATCCAGCCGCTGGGACCGCTGATCGAGCGGGGCAAGCGGGACGGCTATCGGTTCGCGCTGGAAACGCAGGGCTCGATCGCCAAGGACTGGTTTGCGCGGCTCGATCACCTCATCCTCAGCCCGAAACCGCCCTCCAGCCACATGGCCTTCGATGTGGCGGCTTTAAGGGACTGCGTGAAGGCAGCCGGCGATGGCCCTGACATCGCGATGAAGATCGTCATCTTCGACGAAGACGATTATGCCTTCGCCAAGTCCGTCGCCGGAGCGTTCGACACGCTGCCGATCTTCCTGCAGCCCGGCAATCATACACCGCCGGTGAACGACAACGATAGGATTGATCTCGACGGTATCCTGAACCGAATGCGCTGGCTGGTCGACAGGGTTACGTCGGACCGCTGGTTCAGCGCCCGGGTTCTGCCGCAACTGCATGTGCTGCTGTGGGGGAACATGCGTGGGGTGTGAGGAGCGGGCTTGGCCGCAGTATCGGCATTTCGCAAAAGGGTATGTCTCCGAAGCGCCGGCCATGTTCATTATCTAGCGTCTCCATGACATGGGAGACGGCGCTGGATCCTCGATGTGCTGGCAACTGTTCCCCCCTTCCGGTGTGGGGAAACACCACGGTTTGAATATTAATACATCTTTCGCTAGAAGTTAATGCGTGGCGGCCCGTCCTCGTCTGTTGGCCCATTCCTGACTTTCGCTCCTCATCGCTCATTCTGGCATCCGAGAACATAAAAATGAACACGGAGATATAGGCTTGCTGTCTTTATTGAGATGTTCACAGGCGGTCCACGGTTTGATGCTTGCCGGCTTGGTGACGGCTATCTGCTTCGCGCTCGCGGGATGCTCGTATAATTTTGTCCGTGGTGTCGAGGGAAGCTATCTCGCAACGGGCACTCCGGTGCTCGGAAAGGTGACCGCGCACAACGAGAGTGAGCAGATGGGGGGAACGATTGAGATCGGCTCGGCCAAAAGCCAGCAATGCAGGGGGCGCTATAGCGTGTCGGAGGTGAAGACGAATTTCTGGAAGCTGGAAACCGGCGAGCGAATCTATCACGGGAAGATCTACTGTCTGGATGGTCGGACAGGGGCGTTTGAACTCATATCGAAGGATAAAGGGAAAACCGGCTCGATCACCGGTGAGATCAATGGCGAGGCATTTCAACTCGATGTGTACGAATCGAAGAGCCGTGGGTGCATGACGGACGAATGCAGATGGGGTTTGAAGTGGACTTACGAGAAAGAGCGCGAGAACATGCGTACCTATTACAGGGTTGTGACTGAACACGAGCCCGGTTCAATGGCTTTAAGGGTGCTCTATTAAATCTGCCCCTATTCCGCGTGCCGGTGATCCGGGTCCCAGGCTCTCCCATCGAATGAGGGCGGCGCCGCAGTTACCGTTTGATCGCCGCCAGCTGCCGCTCGAAGCTGCCAAGGTCAAAATAGTCGCGCCAGACGGTGATCTTGCCGTTTTCGACCGTCAGCGTGCCCATGACCGGCAGGGTGATCTGGCCGCCATTCTCATGGGTGAAGATATCGATGCGCTCATTCAGCACGACATTGCCCGAGACTGCGATCCCGGTAATTTTCCAATCCACCTTGAAGGCGGTGCCGATGCCGAAGTCCGTCTGGAACTTCCGGACGTTTTCGCGACCCACGATATCGGGCAGGGGCACGTTGTCGTAGAGCACATCATCGCTCAGCATGGCGACGGCTTCGTCGATGCGGTTGGCGCTCCAGTGGGCGAAGAAGGTCTGCGCCGTTTCGAGAGGTGACATGGCGCGTCTCCCTCAGCCAAACTTGACGAGGTTCAGCGCCGCCAGCGGGCCGCCGGGGAACTGCGTCAGGGCGCCGCCCACTTTCAGCGGGCCGAGATCGACGCCGGCAAAGCCGAGGCGGGTGATGATATCAGCGACTTGCGACTTCGCCTCGATATCGTCTCCCGAATAAAAGAGCACACGGTTGCCGCCTTCGGCTTTCGGATCGCCCGAGACGAGGTTTGCGAAGAGGTGGTTGAAGGCTTTCACGAGGCGGGCGCCGGGCACGAGATCGGCGACGATTTCGCTCGACAGACGGCCGCCGAGCTCGGCCGGCTTGAAGAGCGGCGCCTCGATCGGGTTATTGGCATCGATCACGATGCGGCCGGCCCAATGCGGCAAGCCTGACAGGGCTGCCGGCAGCTTCGACCAGGGCACGGCGACGAGGACGATATCGGCGCTGGCGGCCTCCGTAATCGTCGCGGCGGTGAGGTGCGGGGCGAGTTCGGCAGACAGCTCGCCGAGCGTTTCAGGGCCGCGGCTGTTGGCGATGGTGGCGGCAATGCCGTTCCTGGCAAGCGCGCGGGCAAAGGCTGCGCCAATATTGCCGGCGCCGATGATACCGATGGACATGGCAAGTTTCCTTTCTGCATGTCGTGTTCGTTTCGATGGAGTGAATATCGTGCCGGCATTCCTCTTTGATTAGCCTGTAATCCGCGCTATCAGCTTCAAGTGTTTCTTGAAGATGGCGGCTGATGAAAAGGCTTTTTGGATGGAGAGTTTGGCCAACCTGGAATGTTTCGTGCGCAGCGCCGAGCTCGGCAGTTTTTCGGGAGCTGCACGGCGCCTCGGCCTGACGCCGGCGGCAGTCAGCCGCAATGTGGCGGCGCTTGAGGCCAATCTGAAGATCAGGCTCTTTTACCGCAGCACCCGCAGCCTGACGCTGACGGAGGCGGGCGAGCGTTTCCTTCTGTCGGTGCGCGATCATCTGGAAGGGCTGCAGGGGGCGATATCAGGGATTTCCAGCGAGCAGGCAGAGCCGGCAGGTGTCCTGAAGGTCAGCCTGCCGCCAACTTTCGGCATCGGCTATATCCTGCCGCTGCTGCCGGAATTCATGGCGCGCTATCCGCTGGTGCAGCCGGAATGGATGTTCGAGGGCCGGCCGGTCGATCTCATCGCCGAGGGTTATGATGCAGCTGTTGGAGGCGGCTTCGAGCTCGCCCCCGGCTTGGTGGCGCGTGCACTGGCGCCGGCCCATCTCGTGGTGGTGGCGTCACCGGCCTATATGCGGGGGCGCGTGCCGCCGGCCGATCCGGCCGGGCTTTCAGCTTTCGACGGTATCGTCATGAAATCATTGCGCACGGGGCGCATGACGCAGCGGCAGATGCGCAATGCCGCGGGCGAGGAGCGGCCCGTCGACCTGCCGGCAAGGATCGTCGTCAACGATCCCGTCGCCATGCGCGCTGCCGCCCTTCTCGGGCTCGGGGTGACGCTGCTCGTAAAGGCCGATGCGCTGCCCTATCTCGACAGCGGCGAACTGATCCGCCTCGTGCCGTCATGGTATGTCGATATCGGGCCGATCTCCGTCTACTACGCCAACAGGACGCTGCTTCCCTTGAAGACGCGGGTATTCGTCGATTTCGTGGTCGAGGCGTTTCAGCGTCAGCGGTGGTCCGAGCGCTTTGCCGGCAGCATCGGCTGATCCTTGTCGGGCCGGTAGCCGTGTACGAAGGTGATGACTTTCGCGGACGACATTTCGCAGGGTTTCAGCGTGCTGCCGCTCGCCTCCAGCAGATAGAGGTTGAAGCTGACGATATCGCTGCCGGCGAGATCCTCGGCATAGAGCCAGATGCGCTTGCCGTCAGGCGAACGTTTGACGGTGACGCCCCAACGGCCGGCTTCGAAGCTGCCTTCGCTGTAGCCTTCCGGGATGAGGGCAAGCGCCTGAGAGAAATCGTCGTCTGCGGGGTTCATCTGATGCCTGATGCCGGGGCCGCTAAACCAGTGTGATGCCGTGACCGTATTCTTCGGTCAACTCCTCGATCAGAAGCTTCTCATGAGGGGTCAGTTTGCCGCGATCGACGAAACGCCAGTTCCGCTCATAGAGCGCAAAGGCTTCGCCGGCAGCAATGGGACGCGCGGGACTGCTGTTCCATGCGAGCATTTTCAGCTCGGGAAATTCCGCTGGAACGATCTCGTTTCCAAAATGAGTCATGCCCATGTGGTAGCTCGACAGCGCCTTGCTATCAATTGCGGCGCTGCCGAATAGGACCCTCCTCAATGCCCTGTCAGCACGAGCGTCTGCACCGGCAGCAACAGCGCCTGCATGCGCAGGATCATCGCATGCACCAGGCCGACGGTGTCGATCACATGCAGGCCGATCGATTTGAAGGTGCCGATATTGGGGTCGGCGAGCGCATCGTGGTTGTTGGTATAGGCATTGGCGATGCAGCTGCCGCCCGGGGGCACGCCATCAAGGCCGCCGGGGAAGAGGGGCTGCAGGAAGACGGTCAGCGTGCCGGGGCTTGCCAGCTGCGAGACATCGAGAAGCTGGTCGGTCGGGCGCAGCTGGCCGGCGGCGATCACATCCTGAACCTCGGTGACGACAAGGGGAATGATGGCGAAGGGTTTGCCGACGCAGGTCGCTTCGGCCACCATGCCGGGCTTCATCACCTGCGCCTCGATCTGGCCGAAGCCGGCAATCAGCGTGCCGCGGCCGGCCTCGCTCGGCACCAGCACGCCGGCCGGGCGCAGCATGGTGTTCAGCACGTCACCCGGGCGCAGCGTGAACTGCTGGACGGTGCCGGCGACGCCGGCTCTGACCACCGTCTTGTCGAGTTCCACCTGGGCCTGGGCGAGGGCTGCCTCGGCACTTGCCTTCTGCGCCGGCAGGAGCACGGCGAGCTTGGTCTGCAGCGTTTCCTTGGCGGCATACGCGGCGCTGACCATGCCTCGCTGGCTTTCGACAGTGTTGGTGAGCCGGTCCACCTCGCGTCGGGCAACAGCATCATTTTTCAGAAGCTGGGTCTTCATCTGCAGTTCGTCGATCGAGACCTGCAAGGCGCCTTCGGCCTGGCGAATCTGGCCGTCTGCGCTGGCAAGCTCGCTCTGGGCCACCTTGGTCTGGGCCTCGACCTCGGCGATCTGCTTGTGCGCCACATCGAGCGCGGCCCTTTGGGCGGAATCGTCGAGGCGGAAGAGCGGCGCGCCGGCCTCGACCTTCTGGTTGATGCCGACGAAGACCTCATCGACGCGGCCGATGCTTTCCGGAAGGATGGTGACGGTGCGGAAGACGGCGGTGACGGATTTTGTCGAGGGGTGGAAATAGAAGATCATGGTGATCAGTGAGATCGTCAGGATCAAGCAGGCCGAGATGCCCCAGCGCAATTCGTACCACATGCTGTAGAGGGTGATCTCCTGGCCGATGCGCTTGCCCTGCACATAGCGGCGGAAGAGATAATCGGGGAAAATGGTCAGCATCGAGCAGAGGATCAGTTCCAGCATGGTCAGATACCTTCTCTCTGGGTGCCGGTCTTGACGATCTGCTGCACGGGCTGCGGATGCGGCGCCGGGCCAGGAGCGGTCGGTGCGCCGGCGGGAGCGCCGGTTGCCGCATGATATGGGGTTGTCGTAGCCGGAGATTCCTTAAGGTCTTCAGCCGGATGGGCTTCAGTCGAAGGAACGGGGGCGCCCAGAGAGACGCCAGCTTCGGGACTTCGGTTCGCGAGCCTCGCGATCGACCGCGCGATGGAATAAAGCGGCGTCGAAAAATCGGGAATGCGGACCATGGCCAGGAGCAGGCCGATGATCCAGTAGATATGATTGTGGGTGAAGAGGGAGATCAGCGCCAGTACGGCGACGACCTCCAGTTGCGCCTTGTTGGCCCGGTGCGCGATGCGCTCGGGAACGGCATGGAGCTGGAAGTAGAAATTGCCGATCGCGAGGATGATCAGCAGGATCAGCACGATGACGGCAATGAAGAGATAGTCGGTCTGCCCGGGCGCGGTGATGAAGCCGGGCACATGATCGGTCAGCGCGGCGTGATAGGGCTGGCTCGCTGCGTCATCCGCCGCCGTTGCGGTTTGAGCGACAAGGCACGCCGTTCCGCTGGTGACCCCGATGGCGGTCCAGTGACGGCTGCGCGGCCTCGTCATTCTGCTTAGATCTCCCATGCCAATCATGCCATGCTCTCCCGGGACGGCATTCAAGTGTCGACTGAATTTTAAGCGCTTCGGGCATAGCGCGTAAGTACGCAACAGTAACCTACGGCGTAAATACGGGGAACGTCGATGCCCCCGATGTCGCTGCTGCCTGCCTTTTCCTTACGAAACCCAAACACTTGCCATGCTCATACCTTCTGGATGTGAAATTAAAATTCCAATTGAATCCGTAGAACATGTAGATGTTAGTGTATTTCTCCGATTCTAACTACAGGTTGAAATGAGTTAATCATGATTTATCCTTCCCCGCAGCATTTTTCGGGGAGGCGACAACGGCCCATCACGAGGCCGGCAGAACCGTGCAGCCGATCAAGGAATGGGGCGGCAATTCCTTTTTAAGATGTATGATCCGCAGGAGCAGTGGCCGGATGTGGCAAGACGCCTCGGCAACACGCAGCCCGGCGACGGCGTGCGATTCTGCGGTCGCGGCTATGTGCAGCTACACGACCTGAGACTGACGAAATCAACGGCTATTTCAGCGAGCGCAGTGCGGATATAGCGGCTGCGCACGCCGTGGAGCGGCAGAGGGTCGAGGACGAGAGCGAGCTCGCCAACGATCCGGACGCCGCAGGACCGCACGCTGCTCTCTGACGCGCTGAGCCATCTCAAGGAGGACAAGCCCGAGCATGACGGAAGAGTTTGGTCGGCTCGCTTACGAGGCTTAGCTCAATTCGACTGCTCGGCGTCGACTTCCTTGTAGGCGGCGTCGAGGAAGCTGGTGTCGATCCACTTGTCGTAGTCGACCGAGCCTTTCAGCAGTTTGGCGTCGGCCATGAACTGTTCTTCGCTCTTCAGCGAAGCGAGCGCCTCAGGCGTGATCTTCGGATCCTGATAGAAGACGTTATCGTGATAGGTCTGGCGAACGGACTTTTCCGAAGACTTGGTCTCGTCAACGAAGATCTTGATCGTGTCTTCCGGGTGGGCATCGGCCCAGCGTGCGGTTTCGATATCGACCTTCAGCAGGCGCTTGACGAGATCGGGATATTTGCGCACGAACTCGCCATTGGCGGAGATCAGGAAGGGGGCCGACCATTCCGGATGCGATGACGCGTCGAGGATGACGCGGGCCTGGCCGGTTTCGACGAGCTTGGCGGCGACATCGCCGCTTTCGACGACGGCATCGACATCGCCGCGCACCAGCGCCGGGCCGGACGCGTCGAAAGCGAGGTTGAGGGATTCGATGTCGTTAAGCGACAGGCCGACGGATTTCAGCGCCTTGGCGAAGGTGGAGTGGCGCACGGTGCCGGCGAGATAGGCGACCTTCTTGCCCTTGAGATCGGCGATCGACTTGATCGGCGAATCTGCCTTCACGATGATGGCCGAGCCGTTTTCCTTGACGAAGCTGGAGAGGCCGATGGCTTTCACGTCAGCACCGGCGGCGGCGACGCGCAGCGCGGGGTTGTTGCCGGTATAGATGAATTCGACAGCACCCGTGGCAAGCGCGGTCGTTGCTTCCGAGCCGCCATTGGTAAAGGCGATGAATTCGACCTTGATGCCGTCCTTTTCGAATTCCTTGGCGAGCGAGCCGCTATGGCGCTCGAGGATGAATTTCAGGTGGCCGGGGGCGGTGCTGCCGATGCGGATCACATCAGGCTTGTCTTCGGCGAGGGCCGGGCCGGTGAGGGCGGCGCTGCCGAGCGCGAGGGCCGCAATGCCCGATAGCAGCGTGCGGCGCAGGATGGATGGGTTGAAGCGTGCCATGTCGTGTCCCCTTCAGAAACGGTATTGCATTCAGTTGTGAGAGATTTCGGAGCTGCCCTTCCAGGCGGTGGCCCAGCGCTCGAACCAGACGAGCAGGTAGTTCACGAGCAGGCCGATCGCGGTCATGGTGATGATGCCGGCATACATGTCGGCCGTTTCCATCATCAGCTGCGACTGCTGGATCAGGAATCCGAGGCCGGATTTGGCGGCGAGCATTTCGGCGCCGATGACGGCGAAGATCGAGGATTTGACGGCAAGGCGCATGCCCGAGACGATCGAAGGAATACTCGCCGGCAGGATGACCTTGCGGAACATGTCGAAATCCGACGTGCCCATGGAGCGGGCGGCCTTCAAAAGCAGCGGATCGACGGACTTAACGCCCGAGATCGTATTGATCAGCAGGAAGAAGACCGACGAATAGAAGCAGATGGCGATCTTCGAGGCCTCGCCGATGCCGAGCAGCAGGATGAAGACCGGCAGCAGGGCGAATTGCGAGGTGTTGCGCAGCGTCTGCACGAGCAGGTCGGAGACCTTTTCAAACAGCGTATAGCGCCCCATCAGGAAGCCGAGTGGAACGGCGACCACGACGGCAAGCAGGAAGCCGATTGCGGCACGCTGCAGGCTGATGCCGATATTGGCCGAAAGCGTGCCGTCGAGCAGCATCGCATACCAGGCTTCCAGCACGTCGCTGAGCGGCGGGAAGAAGATGCGGTTCAGCCAGCCGAGACGCGGCGCGATTTCCCAGAGGCCGAAGAAGACGACCATCAGCGGCAGGCCATAGGTGGCAGCGCCGAATTCGATGCGGCGTTTTGCGCGCGGGCTGCTGCGCTTCGGACGGGCAGGAGAAAGCTCGGCGCCGAGGACGGTCTTGTCGGTTACATAGGCCATAGTAATTCTCCGGTTTCAGTGGGCGTAAGCCGGTGAAAGCGCCCAGTTCTTCTGCGCCTTGTTCACTTCGTCGCGCAGCGCTTCCCAGACACGGCCGCGATGGGCGTTGAACACGGCGCTGGCCCGGATATCGCCATCGCGCGGGCGCGGCAGGTCGACATCGATGATTTGCTTTACCGTGCCGGGACGTGCCGTCATGACGACGATGCGGTCGGCGAGGTAGATCGCCTCGTCGATCGAGTGGGTGACGAAGACGACGGTCGTGTTGATCTTTTCCCAGATGCGCAAAAGCTCGGTTTGCAGGATTTCGCGGGTCTGGGCGTCGAGGGCGGCGAAAGGCTCGTCCATCAGCAGGACTTCGGGATCGGTCGCAAGCGCGCGGGCGATCGCCACGCGCTGCTGCATGCCGCCGGAGAGCTGGTTGGGGAAACGATCCTCGAAGCCGGAGAGGCCGAAGAGGGAGAGGAAATAGCGCGCCCTCTCGGTGCGCTCGCGCTTGGGAACGCCATGGACCTCAAGTGCATATTCGATATTGGCGAGCGCCGTGCGCCAGGGAAACAGCGCATATTGCTGGAAGACGTAGCCGGTTTTCGGGTCCGGCTTGACGATACGCTTGCCATCGATACTGACGACGCCCTCAGAGGCTTCCGTCAGCCCGCCGATAATATCGAGCAGCACGGATTTGCCGCTGCCGCTCGGACCGACCAGCGTGATGAACTCGCCCTTGCGGATGGAAAGATCGACGCCGTTCAAGACCGTGACGCGGTTGGAGGGGCGGCCATCGGTCGTTACCGTCTGGCCGGGCTTCAGCTGAAAGGTCTTGCGGACATCGGTGACGGTGATGCGGTTCATGAACTTCTCCAATTCAGACTTGCGCGACGCGGATGCGGTGGGTGGGATCGAATTGCGATCCGCCCGGTTTGCCGCGCCTCCAGCCGAGCGCGCGGGCATAGCTGCCGAAGAGATTGCGCTCCTCGACCTCTTCTTCCGTGATGGCGAGAGGGCCGTCGGCGCGCTCGGCGACATAGAGCGCGTCGGTCGGACAGTAGATCTCGCAGAGGAAGCAGGTCTGGCAGTCATCCTGGCGGGCGATGACCGGAACGCCGCCGGTCGCGTCGAAGACATTGGCCGGGCAGACCTTCACGCAGATATCGCATTCCACGCAGCGGCTTTCGGAGACGACTTCGATCATGATGCGATCTCCTGGCGGGCTTCCGGTTGTGCCGCGACCACGATGTCATTGACGCCGCGCACGATGATGGAATGGGCAAAGGCCGGGTCGTTGCTCTTGAAATCCGAACGGCGGTGCATGCCGCGGCTTTCCTTGCGGGCGAGTGCGGAAGCGAGCGACCAGCGGCCCGAGGCGGCGATGGCTGCTGCCTCGCGCGCTTTCAGCTTGTGGACGCCGGAGCCTACGAGGTGGTTTGCGACATCGACCCAGAGGGCGTCGAGCTTCTCCTGGCTCGCCTGCAGGCGAGCGCCCTCGCGGAAATAGTTCTTTTCCAGCGGGATGACTTCGGCGCGCACGCTGTCGATGACATCCTTGGGCGTCAGCGACGGCTTTGCCGTGCCGCCGGGGCGCAGACCCGCTCGGCCGAGAGGGCTGGAATTAGCGCGAAACGCCTTGTCGCCACGGCGTTTGCTGTGGGAGGCCGCACCCTGTCCGGACCACCAGCCACTGGCGATGGCCCATGAGGAATTTGGGCCACCGCCGCCCGACGTGGCGCCGGCAAGCGGTTCGCGACTGGCGGCGTCACCCGCAACGTAGAGGCCGGGTACATCGGTGCCGCAATCGGACGTGGCGATGCGGATGCCCCCGGTGCCGCGCACCGTGCCTTCGGCGCGGAAGGTGACGCGGAACATCTGGGTGAAGGGATCGACCGGGGTGCGGTCATAAGGCACGAAACAGTTGGGTTGGCCGCGGCGCAGCCAATCCTGCAGTGCGGATTCAGCCTGATCGAGCACGGCATAGACGGGAGCTTCGATCATGGCTTTGGCGATTTCCCTTTCGCGCTCGCCGATACCGTTCTGCAGATGGTTGCCGTCGCTGTCGAGGATCGGCGTGCCGTCCTCGCGGAAGAAGGAAGCCCAGCGGAAGGGCAGGCCCTTGTTGAGCGAGGAGCCATAGGGGGCGAGCGTATATTTGCCGGTGAATTCCATGCCGGAGAGGCTGGCGCCGGCTTCGACCGCCATGAGGTGTCCGTCGCCGGTCAGCGCCGCAGCCCCGAGGATGCGCTCATGGAAGGCGCAGCCGCCGGTTGCCAGCACCACGGCGCCGGCATCGACGCGCCAGTCGCGATCACGCTGGCGGTCGATGCCGGCAGCGCCGGTGACGGCTTCGCCATCGAAATAGAGTTCGAGCGCAGGGTGGTGATCGAGAACGGTGATGCCGGCCTTGAGTACACGCCGGCGCATGAAGGCCATGTAGTCTGGTCCGCGCAGGTTGGCGATATAGAGCTTGCCATCCTCGTCATCGGGGAAGGGATAGCCCCATTCGGCAAGCTTTAGGAGGTTTTCATAGGCCTGATCGACGGTGCGCAGCATCCAGCGCTGATCGGCAAGATTTGCGGTGCGCTGCCAGCGGCGCTCAACGATCTGGGCGCGGCTTTCGCCTGGAGGCACCAGCCAGGTGCCTGTGTTCGACGGGGCAGTTGCGCCGCTGGTGCCAAGATAGCCCTTGTCGGCCAGCACCACGCGGGCGCCATTTTGCGCAGCCGAAAGGGCCGCCCAGGCGCCGGCCGGCCCGCCGCCGAGGACGAGCACGTCCGTCTGCAGATGCAACGGGCCGCTGCCCGCCAAGTCTTTACGCTTCAGCGACATCAGGAAATCTCGGGGTCATGTAACAAAAGCGCGGCAGCCGCAGGGCCGCCGCGCTGGACATCAGGCCGCGCTGGAGAACCAGGAGGGTTCGTTGCCCGCGGTCCATTTAATGTTGCAGCCAATGGATGGAGTCTGCTCCAGAGAGGGTTTGGCTCCGGCGAGGACGGCGTCCGCTGCAGCGCGCAAATCCTTGCCGGTGACCGGTTTGCCATTGCCGGGGCGGGCATCATCGAACTGGCCGTGATAGGCGAGCTTCCTGCTGCCATCGAAAAGGAAGAGATCCGGCGTGCAGGCCGCACCATAGGCCTTGGCAACCGCCTGGGCCTCGTCCTTCAGATAGGGGAAGGTGTAGCCGACCGCTTCGACCTCCTGGCCGATCGCCGCAAGGCATTCTTCCGGATGCGCCTCAGCATCGTTGCTGTTGATTGCGATGATGCGCAGGCCTTTCGCTTCGTATTCCCTCGCGAAAGCGGCGAGGTCATTGCGGATCAACTGTACGAAGGGGCAGCGGTTGGAAATGAAAGCGACGAGCAGGGCAGGCGTGCCGTCGAAATCCGAGAGCTTGTGAAGCACGCCCTTGGCATCCGGCAGGATGAAGTCCGCGGCCTTGGTGCCGAGCTCGATGGAATTGGACGCTGTTTTGGGCATGAATATCCTCCTGATAGTTTCGAAGATATAATCTATAAATTTCATGAAGTTTGAACCCGAGGAAATTTGCTTCGAACGGGCTTTAGCGAAATAGCTTTTTGTCTAAGAGGGGGATGTTGGAAAAATCGTTGGGTGAGGCCGCAGGGAAAGCGGACGGTGGGAGGAAGGAGTCTGGTGATTTTGGCCGACAAGAAGAGGGAGGCCGCACGACACCAAGTACGCGTGGTGGCCGGAGACGTCTCTTTCAGTCAGCCGCCGACAGCATCACCGTCCATCATCCTCCAGCCTATGCCGCATCCAGATATTCGGCTCTTCATAGAGGCCGATTCCGCTCGCGCAATCCGCCATCAGCGGCGCCAAGCCGCCTTCCACATGATACGGACCGGACACTGGAAAACGCAGCCCGCTCCATTCCGTCCATTGCGACAGCGGCGCCTCGACCCGCATCGAACGCGGCGCTGTCTTCACGAGTCTCGCGCCGAGCTGCCAATGTTTGCGCACCCAGGGATCGAAGGGCGCGCCTGACGGCGTCGACCAGGCTGCGTAATCCTTAAAGGAGGTCAGCGGATAAGCTGCCTTCTTCGTCGGGCGCACGGGTGCGACGAGAGCCTGAAAACCATGTTTTCTGGCATCCGCCTTCATGTTGGCAATCAGCCGCTCGGCGAGATCCGAGCCGCGCATGGCACGCGAGACGACGATGGCAAGCGCAGAAAGGGCATTGGGTTTCTGGCCTGCCGCGAGGGTATGCGCGCCGGCGGCGAGAACGGCATCCCATCCGCCATCGGGCAGGGAAGTATCCTCGTCGGGCGCGGCCCAGGCGAAGGGGATGCTGTTCGACGTTGCCAGAACCCGTTCGTTTCCGTCGCGGTCAGTGCTGAGGGCAAGAAACTGATGGCGGCGCAGGTTTTCCGAAAAGAGGCTGTCCCAGTAATTGACGGCGACAGCGTCGCCGCTGATGAATTTCGGCCAGACGGCGGCGCCGAGTTCGGCGAAGGCCAGAATGAGATCAGGTCTTTCCTCGGCCGAGACCAGGGTGACCAGGCTATCGGCTTCTTGCCCTGCGGCCAGACTGGCAGACATATTCGCTTCGCTTTCTTTCGATCCCCGAGCGGCAGTTCGCAAATCCTATACGCCAGCTGACATGTCCTCCGGAAGAGGCGTTCCGATCGTGCCTGACATCGCCGGGCACGATCGGATAAGTCGCTGATGATGTCAGGCGGCGTCGCGCGGCGGGACTCGTGCAAAGAGCGGGCCGAGGCCTTCGGCGATGGTCAGGTGGGCGATGACGGCGTCGCGCAGTTTCCGGCTGCGTTTCCACCTGCCGGATTATCTCGTCGATCTCTACAAGAGCCTGAAGAACGATCTGCCATCATTCAACGACGATCCGAGCTGGACCCTGCCAATGCCCGGCCGGTTCGTGATAGACCAGGACGGCGTCATTCTCTATGCCGAGGTCAACCCGGATTATACGCGACGCCCCGAACCGGAAGACATGCTGCCGGTGCTCCGGGACGCCGCCCTGCGGCGGGTTGCCTGAGAACAGGTATCAAGAGAGCGCCTGGCTCCGGCCGAAGGCGTTTCGCAAGGTCACCGGAGGAATTCGGCCCCCAACCCAGCGCTCTCTTGATGCTGCGATGATCTCACTGAACAGTTGAGGCGTTCTCCCGCCTAACGTTTCAGCCGCCGTGCAAGCAGAGCGCCGGCATCGCCGATGAGGATGGCGGGGATCAGCACCAGTGCCATGTCATTGATGCGCGGCGGCACGTCGATGACGACGAAATCGAGGCCGAACCAGGGATTGAGGATCTGCACCATGTAGATCGCCGCCCACCAGAGGCCGAAGGGGATAACGATGAGCAGGCGACCAAGGCGGGTGGCGCTCCAGCGGTCGGCGGCTTCCGCGACCGCAATATCGCGGGCGGCTTCGATGCCGCGGATTGCTTCTTCGGCGGCAAGTTTCTGCTGGTCGGTTTCGGCTGCGAGTTTCGCCTGATAGGCAGCCAGAAGCGGACCGGTGAATTTCTCGATGATGCCGCCGAGAAGAAGGTCGGCGAGCCACTTCATTTCGCCCATCCGAAGCGATGCGCCAGATAATACCAGCCTTCGGCGAAGCCGGCGATGAGCGCGCCGGAGGCGACCTGAAGCGCCATGGCGACATCGGGATCGCGCGAGATCATCTCGCCGAGATCGGGCGCGATCAGCCCGCGGGTGATGAGGATGGCGGCGAGGTAACGCAAGAGAATGCGGATAAAGACGAGGGTCATGTCTGCTGCCCGTGATGAGAATGGAGAGCGGCAGGATGGAGCGAGGATAGTTGTTTGGGTGAATTCCAGGGTGATCGCACTTTTGCTGGAATGCCCCCGACAGCGCCTTCTCTCGGCGGACGCATGCCGCTCACGCAACGTCATCCTTGGCCTCTCCCGAGGATGACGGAGGACCGGAGGCAGGCATCCCCAACGCAAAATCGCGCCCATGTTCGCAGAAACCGATTAAAGAAACCGCGCAAGCGCGCCCGAAGCAATTGCCTTGATCAGCAGGCCGGCAAGCGGAGTCAGCACGATGGCGACGACGGCCCACAGCGCCTTGCCGATGCGGTTTGCCAGCTTTTCGACGCTGCCTTCGATGCGCAGCAACGCCGCATTGATATGCGGCTGTTGCGCTTCGAGCGAGACGACCCGCTCCTTCAAATCGCTGATCCTGCCATGGAGCTTTTCGAGCTCGTTGCGGGTTGCCTCATCCATGATGCCATTCCTTGTTTGACATCATGGATAGGGAACGAAGAGTTGAAATCGAAAATCATGGCTGACCGATCTGCTTTAGGCCGGCATCTACCTTGCGGGCAATCTCGTCGGCTGGTTCTGCCGCAGCAAGACCGGTGGCGGCGAGGATATCGGTTACATGCTGGTGGACGATGTCTACGTCGCCTGACAAGCGGATGGCATTTGCAAGTGCTCTTACCTCGCCATCGGCGCCGGCAGATGGACCCCTTGAGTCGCGTATCGCGGGCAGGGCGGCCATGACGGAGTAGCCGGTCTGCTGTGCCAGGAAGGCCGGCCATGTGGGGTCTTTATGCTGCCCGCCGATGGCGGCGGCAAACATCATATCCGTCATGGCGAGCGCGGTCAGATCCATGGCGAGCGAGATGCCCTGCCGGGCGGCCGTGGCCGCATCCGCTGCTTCGGCAGCGGCATCGAACTTCGCGGCGAGATGCGAGCCGAGGGACGTGAAAAGCCGCAGGGTTTCGCTTCTGCCGGGGCTGAAGGGGTCCGTTATCGCCTGTTTCATGCACGCGTCTGCATGAGCAATGGCGCTCGCTTCGTCCGTGCCGCGCTGGGTGAGGCCCTTGTGATAGTGGGCGAGCCACGCCGGTATATCGATAAGGCGATATTGCAGCGTCTGCGCAAGCCAATTGGCCATCCTCTCCCATGCCGTCCCGGCATCGGGCAAAGGCTGGTGCCGGCGCTGGGCCATGACGGGCGAGCGGCTGACAATCTCCTCCACGATGCCGGGCCGGGAGGCATTTCGCAACCCGGCCGCGAAATCGCCTCTGCCTGCCGCCGCGATGATTTCGGCGAGCCGAGAGCGGCGCGAGAACGCAGCCGCCAGATCATTCGCCATGTTGACGGCGGTGACATTTTTTCTCGTCAGGCGAGCCATGCGACCAATACGATCGGCGGAGCGCAATTCGCCGGCAGCCTCTTCGCTCAGCCAGGCCTGCAGGATCTCCAGTTCGGCGCTACGGCCGGTCTCCTCGAAGGCCGACTTGAGGCTGACATCGTCAAGCAGGCGCTTTGCATTCGAGAGCGGTTCGCTGAATTCCAGGTCGTAGATGAGATGATTGACGTGCCGGTGCAGCACGGCGATGTCGAGATCGAGCGGCCGGGCGGCGAGGTCGACGCGGGACCGGCCATGACCGGCCTCGGTCGCGGATTTGACGAAACGGCCGGCAGCAAGGGCCTGCGCGAGGTCCTGGGCGGCATCGGCGGCATCATAGGCCAGCGGATAATAGCCGCCTTTCAGCACCTTGCCGCCAATGCTGACTGAGAGGGGCTGTACCCATTGCGGCGCGATGCCGGTCACGCGCTTTTCGCGCGCGGCGATATCCGGCCCGAAGGCGGCGAGATAATCCCAGACGGATTGCACGAAGCCGGCATCGCGCGCATCGAGCGAGGCGAGCACCGCGGCGAGTCCGGCTTCGTCCAGGGCGCCTTCGATGCGGCTATCCGTCAGGCGCCGGCGATTGGCCTCGTTGCCCGCATTCAGGGCAATGGCGATGGCCTCCCATTTCGATAGGGACTGGCCGAGAGCCGGAAGATAGCGGCGGCTCGCCATCTGGCGGCGCTCTTCGCCGGAATAGACATCGTAGAGCGCTTCCAGATCAGCGGCGGCCTTTTGTTTGCGCAGCGCCAGACGGTTTGCGGCGGCATCAATCGGCGCCTTGATGGCCCGGTGGGCTGGGCCGGCGGCGGCGGTGTCGAGCTCAAGCAGCAGGGCATCCATCGCCCGGGTCGGATCGAGGGGAGTACGTTCGTCTTTGGCCGGGCCAGGTGGTCGCGGCCTTTTCACGGCGCCGATGAGGCTCGCAACGATCTGCTCGACATCGGCTTCATGGTCTGCATCGATCAGCTTACCGGCGCGCCTTGCCGCATGTTCGAGATTCTTCAGCGCCGCGATGACGGCGCGGAAGCGCTCCAGCGTGATCTCCTTATAGGACTGGCGGCCGGAGCCGATCAGCACACTATCGGGAATGGCAAGCTCGTTTTCCCGGCCTGCCGACTTCATGGCGAGACTATAGTTTCTGAGGGCGACGCGCGGACCATCCTGTCCGCCCGTCTGACCTCCGGCCTGACGATCTGCCCGGCCGCTGAGACCGTAGCGGTCGAGCAGGGCATCGATCGCGCCGAGGTAATCGATGCGGCCATTGTCACGAAGGACGGCTGCGGCGAGTTTTTCCCGCGCGGGACCGCTTGCGAGGCTTTCCGCTTCGGCCTCGAATTTTTCAACCTTGCCGATAATGTCGAGGCTTTCGGCATAGATCGCGTGATTGAGAAGCTGGCGGCGCTTGGCCGTGATCAGCCTGGTGACGCGTTCGTCATGTCCGTGAGGGGCGGCGTCTGCATCGCCGGCAGCCTTTCGGCTTGCCCTCGCGCGCCAGGCCTCATCCTGCGCCAGTTCGTCACCCAGCCTGTTTGCTTCGATGGCGGTGCGCCGGCCCGCCGCGAGAAAGCGCGCGCCGTCCATGGCATCGGCCACCTCCATGCCCGCGGTTGCCGAGAGCGCATAGGCCTTCGCCTCACTCGCCGTCAGCCCGTCGCCTGAGCCGGCAACCTCGATGAGGGCCGCAAGCTCGGCCGCCAGCCATTCGGCCCGCCTGTCATTATGCACGGCCGCGATTGCGCGTTCCTCGGCGGAACCATCGATCAGCATGTCGCCATGGCGCTGGAGCATGACGCGCTCGACCTCGAAGGTGATCGCATCGTCGCGGCTCGGCGCCAGCGCCATGGCCGCCACCATCTCATCGCCGGAGCCGAGGCCGAAGAGATCGGCGACGATATCCGGATCGAGCCCGCCGTTATCGGCATAGAGAGAGTGCTTGCCGCGGGGCAAAGCGCCAAGAATGCCCGCGCCATAACGCGCCTCAAGGGCTGCCTTGTCGAAACGGATGTCACCGGATGGTGCGGGATTTTCCTTATCCAGCCAGCGGCTGTTGGCCATCCATTCGATGGCGCGGTAGAGGCCGGTGGCTTCAATCTCCTTCTCCACCGCGCGCCGCACGGCAGCCTTCTCCACCTTGTAAGCCTTTCGCCTCTCTCGCCGTATCGGCTCCATCATCTGCCGCAGAAGACGGGCTTTTGCTTCCTGGGAGGCGAGCGCACGCAGCTTCAGCAGCCGATCGTAGTGCGGCTGCGTCAGGCCGGCGGCTTGCGCATTGGCAAAGACGGGCTCATCGCCGCCGACATCCTGCTGGGCCATCTCGATCGCAGTGTCGCAGGCGAGCATGCGGAAGAAGATGGCGGCGACGTCTGGGGCGAGAGAAACATCGAGGGCGACGAGGCGGCGGTAGATCGACAGTAACCAGTCGTGGAACTGCTCGAAGACGCCGCGCATATCGAGTGAAGGCGCCTTGCCCTCGATCAGATAGGTTTCGGCGGCGCGGGCAAAGAAGGATTGCATGGCGGCATCGACTGCCGCGTCTTTGCGGGGATTGCCGGTAGTGCCGCGATCGAGCGCTGCGAGCACGTCCTTGGCAGTGATCTTGACGCCGGGTTTGGCGCGCACTCCATCAGCTGCGACGGCCTTCGCTTCCTCGCGCCACCAGCTTTCGAGATGGGCGAAACTTTCGCCGGCCGCGCGAACGCCACGGCCCGCCATGTCCTGCATGATATCGAGGAAATGGCGGCTCGCTCCTTGCAGCAGCGCGGAGAAATTTGGCTTGCGGAAGATGTCGAGGATGGTCTCGGTGCCGGCGGGGATACGGAGTGGGCTGTCGGGTGAGACCGCCGGGTTTCGGAACAACCGCGGCGACGTCCCGGATGTGAGGTTATTGGCCTTCATCACCGCGTTTCCAGATGGAGGTTGGGCGGACAGGGTTGTCGTGTCGACGGAACGATTGGTCGGATTTTTCAAGTTGAATTCCTCGGGAAATCGCTTGCCGGTCAGGGCTGCGGATAGAGCTTCAGATATTCATCGAGGCTGCGGCCCTCCGAGTGCGCCAAGGCGGACGTGAAGGCGGAATGACTCATGGCGAAATGGGATACGGTCTCGGCAGGATGTCCGGCGATGGCAGAGCGCAACACTGCGAGATTGTGAATTCGTTGTTCAGCGGCACGGTCGATGATGGGGGAGGAGAAGGCGGGGTTGGCCCGCGGATTCAGCGCGCGGTTATACGCATCGGCCTGCTCGCCCCTCAGATTGGAAGCATTGGATTGCTCAAAGAGCCGTGGCGATTTTGCTTCAGAGGTCGTCGGGGTGCGGGGATCAAAGCTTGAATTTTCCTGGAGGAATGCATCGAACTTTCCGCCAGCGTGGTCTGTGGCATAGGCGGCTGCAGAAAGTTTGACGGCACTGCCGGTCGCCAACGCCACCAACACATCATGAGTGCTCATGCCGCGAGTGCTGGCGGCAAATTTACTCAGATCGGTACGGTGTGTTTTGAGTTGTTCAGCCAAGCCATCGACGGGGATGTGAAGGTTCTCGGTAGTGGTACCTTTCAGCATGGCGGTCATAAGGCGATAAAACTCACCGTCAGAGCGGCTGCGCAGCAACGAGTTTGCCGATGCCTTGGAAATGCTCTGTATTAGATTACGATCGGTTTTTATCGTTGGAGCAACAGGCGTCGTGGCCACGAGAACTGGAGTCGCTGGCGTTGTCGTCGTGGGTGTTGTGGCCGGAGGTGATGGAGTTGCGGACGATGCAGGCGTTGCGGCCGCTGATGTTGTGGCCGTAGAAACTTGAGCTGTCTCTGGTGGGGCTGTCTGTGATGCTGGCGTGGGTGCTGCTATTGCAGGTACTGTGGGTGCTGTAGTCACAGGTGCAGGATCTGCGGATGATGTCGGGGCCGGAGCTGCTGGCGGTATGACTGCAGGGGCTGAAGCTGTATCGGGCGTAGCCGCGGGGGGTAGAGCTGCAGATGTTGTCGCTGCGGTGGTTGTGGGCGTGAGCGCTGGAGTGGCCGCCGCTGCGTCTTGCCCCTCTCGCCGGGCCTCAAAGGCGGTCAACGCCGCATCGGCGGGGAGGGTGCCTACGCTGGACAGGCTCTGCTTGAGAACCTTGTTCCAGTCTGTATCATCACCTGCGAGTTTTTGTGCCGTTAATTCACCGGCACCGCTGGTGATCGCTGCCTGCATGGTGTCCACGGCCAGTTGACCAACGCGATTGCCAACCCCCAGTCTCTCGGCCAGTCCGCCTGAGACTGCATCGAATGCAGTGACCGTCAGGGCGCGAATAACACCTCTTTCGCTTGCTTCTTTGAGCACGGCCGGGTCATGCAGCAGGCGCTCGATATCTTTGGGCTTAGTGAGATCAAAGCCCTTTTTTTCGAAGAAATCTGCCGGTGACGTGTAGCGTTCGGTCACGTACGTCGCGCCGCGCGCGACGATAAATGGGATCGCCGGATTGTGGGTTGCGACCGTGGCTGCCGTAACGGCAGCTATTTGAGGGGCGGTTTCACCTGTCGTCTCCAAAACCCAGGCTAGAACACCGGTGGGATTTGCTTTGATTGCAGCGCCGATATTATTGATTGTCTCCTGGAAACCCGCTCCATCGACGAACATCGCATTTTCGGCGGCCGTCGCCATCGCCGATTTAGGTAGTGCCTTTATGGCCGCGATGTTCTTCCCTAGCGCCTGAGCATATTCCTGCGAACTCGCCTCGTCGTCAGTTTTGATGAGGTCTGCATACCGAGCGTCGAGCCAGCGGGTACTTGCGAAGAAATATTCTACCGGTGAGAGCGGGGGTATGATTTTCCCCTGCCGTGTAACGATTGGTTCACGTTGCGATTCAAGGAGTTCATTGAAACTCATTTTGCGGTCCCGCGCGCGGGCCTCAGTCTGTTCCATCATATACTGATTGAATATCTGGGCTACGCCATAGCCGCCACGAAGTAAGGAGTTCCACTGTCCGATTCGCCAATCGGCAAATGACCCCGGCGTTGGTGTGTCATTGTCCGGCGGTGGAGTAGCAGGCATCCACCTCCCGCGCTCAAGGGGGGCGATTCCGTTTAGGAAACTGTCAAGTGCGTCGAGGCGATCGGCATTGTCAGACCAGTTTTGAGCGACGGTTTTCCGCTTTTGCGTCGCTGACATCTCTGTTGGAGTAGTGGACTCCGCAAAAGGTTTGTCTGGCCACGCAGGCTGACTTGCTGGCGGTCGAGAGAAGGGAACTGCAAGCGGCACCGGGAGGACGGCAGGTTGACGAGCGGGCGATTGCGGATTCGTCTGCGCCAGCCTTTCCAAAGCTGAAAGGTTGTGAAGATCGTCTTTCGCTAGCGGTGCCGTTGCTGCATTTTCACTCAGCCAGCGCGCAAGGCGCGGTGAAGAGGAGAGGATCTTCTTATTGCGGACGTCATCGATCAACCGTTGCAGAGGGTCGCGGTTATCCTTGACCATCGGCAGGGGCGGGATAAGGTTTCCTGTAGTTGCTGCGAACTCCCGCGCGAAATTAAGATTATCCGCAACCTCATCTGGATTTTCATCCGAGGATTGAATAACGCTGCTCGCTGCGGCCGCATCCTGCTGGCGCCGTTTGCGCGACCAGACGTCATAGTCCGACATCATATCCATGGCTTCTCTCCCGTTCGGCCGAGAGACAGGGGTAGGTGCGGAAGGGTTGATTTATAAATCGAGGGAGGGGGAGCGATGCCTGGGGTTTTTGCGGCTGCGATGTTTGCCGCATGGTTGGGGGCGAAATATTGGAGCGAGATGCTGCCGGAAGGCTGCAGGCAGGCGTGGCGGGTTTTCGTCTACGCCTTGATCGGCGCCTGGCCCACCTATCTCGCCTGCGTTCTGCTGGTCTGGTTCCGCGATCCGGGGCAGTCCAATGCCACGGCGGCGGCCTTCGTCGCGGACAGGTTATACGGGCTGGCTATTGTCGCAGTGGTGACCGGTATTGCAGTCTATCGATTTCGTCTTACGCACTACGAGCCTGACGAAGCCGATCGGGCGGCCCATATGTCTGCCGGCATGAAGAACAGCATCTCATTGCTGGTCATTCTCTCCTTCGTCAGTTTCCTTTGTGTCAGCGTGACGGCGGGCGGGCGCATGCCGGATTATCCGGGCGGGACAGGCCGCTTCTTGGGAGAGTTCCTTGGCGGAACTCTTTTAATCGTCATCCTCGCGCTCATCGGCTTTTTCGTCACTCGTTTTGCTAGAAGAAAGCGGGACGCCTATGCCGGGCTGATGGGGGGAACCGTTGTCGCGCTCGCGATGAGCGGGCTCGCCTATCTCGGCATGCTCAAACATCTCAATGGCTGAGCGTAGCGGAGAGGCTTTGCCGGGTCGATTTTTGTCCCTGGCTCTCGTGGATCGCGAGAAAATTCGCGCGCATCTCTCTGGATTTTCAGCCGTGGATTGAATAATGGTTTTTTGCTGGCGTTCTGCGGGCGGCGTTTCCTTACGTTTGCGTGAAATTCGGCGGTTTATCCGTGACCTGCTCCGTCTTATGCGAAGCGGCCGGGGAGCGCGGTTCTATTTTAGATTGGGAGGATATCGATGCCGGTAGTTTTTGGGTTTGCGGTGATTGCGACATGGCTTGGAGCCATGCATTGGAGCCTGATGCTTCCTGAAGGCGGCCGCCAACCGTGGCGCGTCTTCATCTATGCGCTGATCGGCGTTCCCGTCGTTGCGCTGTTGTCTGCCTTCTGCCTGTGGCTGGTGGATCCGACGCATACTAATGCATCCTTCGCCTCCTACCTAGCAGCCAGTTGGCTTCACCTCTTCATTATCGCCCTGGTTGGCGCCATCGCAGCCTATCGCTATCGGATGAGGTTCTATCCGCCGCGAAATGTCGCCCGCGCCGCGCAGATGTCTGATGGACTGATAAGCAGCCTTGTCCTGCTGGCCGCGCTCGCGCTCGCCGGCAGCCTTTGCGTTACCTTCGCAATCGCCGCGCACGCGCCGGATTATCAGGATGGAACGACGGCCTGGAGCAGCGGCGTCCTAGGCACTGCCATCGTCATTCTGATATTTAGCCTGCTTGCGTTTTTCATCATTCGTGACCTGAAGGGCGGAGATCGGGATCCTCACGCGGGCCTGATGGCCGGAAGCTTTGCCTGTCTTGTGGTGGCTGGGCTCAGCTATCTTGGCGCGCTCAATCACTGACGACCGATGTAGCAAGAGGCCTCCGCATCTGCGGATGCGGTAGCTACGGACTGGTGGCAGCGTGATGTGGCCTGTGAAGCGCGGCAGGCGATCCGCCGCGTTTCGTTCCTACTTCTGTCTTAGGCACGTGCTTATCGCAAAACCTTCTTCGCGACAGGCTTAGAGTCAGGCGCCGTTCGCACCGGCAATGCGATCGAGCTGCGCCATCGCCTCGGGCGACAATTCGATATCGGCCACTGCGAGGTTTTCCCGCAGGTGGCCACGCGAGGATGTGCCGGGGATCAGGAGGATATTCGGCGCGCGTTTCAGGAGCCAGGCGAGCGCCACCTGGAGGGTCGTGGCACCCAAACGGGTGGCGACCTCAGAGAGCGTTGAAGATTGTAGCGGCGAGAAGCCGCCGAGCGGGAAGAAGGGCACGTAAGCCGTGCCTTCTGCTGCAAGCTTGTCGATCAGCGCGTCGTCATGGCGATTAGCGAGGTTATACTGGTTCTGGACGCAGACGATCTCGGTAATCCTGCGGCCGTCATCCACCTGTTTTGCTGTAGCATTCGACAGGCCGATATGTTTGATCAGCCCCTGCTGCTGCAGCTCGGCCAGAACCGTGAGCGGCGCTTCGAGCGAGCCTTCGGCGGGGCCATGCACATCGAACATGGCGCGCAGGTTCACCACCTCGATGACGTCGAGGCTAAGGTTTTTCAGGTTGCTGTGGATCGCCGCGGTCAGCTCTTCTTTCGAGAAGGCGGGGTTCCAGGAGGCGTCGGCCCCACGCAGCGCGCCGACTTTGGTAACGATGACGAGATCATCGGGATAGGGGTGAAGCGCTTCCCTGATGATCTCATTGGTGACGTAGGGTCCGTAAAAATCGCTGGTGTCGATATGATTGACGCCGCTTTCGACGGCTTCGCGCAGCACGGCGATGGCTTCGTTTCGATCCAGCGGCGGGCCGAAGACACCCTTGCCGGCAAGCTGCATGGCGCCGTAGCCGAGCCGTTTCACCACGCGGTCGCCGAGCTTGAATGTTCCGGATTTTTCGACAGTAGACATGAGATTTCATCTCCGATTGAAGGCGCAGAGGAGATAGGCCTGTATCGCTGTCCGGACAATCGGCTATAATCCGGACGGGCCGTCCGGATTTCAGGACAATAAACGAGGGGCTGGGAATATGAAGCTGGGGTCGCCCGAGATCAGCGATGTCAGTGCCTTTCTCGTCGTGGCGCGGGCCGGCGGTTTTCGCGAGGCGGCGCGGGTGAGCCATATGAGCTCTTCGGCACTCAGCGATGCGGTGCGCCGGCTGGAGGCGGAGCTCGGGGTGCGGCTCTTCAACCGCACGACGCGCAGCGTGGTGCCGACGGAGGCCGGCCGCGGCTTGATGGAGCGGCTGGGCCCTGCCTTCAGCGAGATCGATGCGGCGCTCGACTTCGTGAAGGATTTTCGCGATCGGCCGGCCGGCTCGCTGAAACTCAACGTGCCGGTCAGCGCAGCGAGGCTGGTGCTGCCGGGCATCGTGCCGCCGTTTCTGAAGCGCTATCCGGATATCCGGCTGGAAATCGTCACGGAAGAAAATTTCGTCAATATCATCGCCGGCGGCTGCGATGCTGGCATCCGCTATGACGAGCGGCTGGAGCAGGACATGATCGCCGTGCCGATCGGCCCGCGCCGCCAGCGTTTTGCCGGGGGTGCATCGTCCGCCTATCTCGCCGAACACGGGCGGCCGCAGCATCCGCGCGATCTGCTGCAACATGCGTGCATCCGCGGGCGGTTTGCCGGTCGCGCCATCCCGGTCTGGGAATTCGAGCGCAATGGCGAGATCGTCAGGGTCGATCCGCCGAGCCCTCTGATCGTCCAAAATGGCGGCGGCACGGATCTCGCCATCGATGCGGCGGTCGCCGGAACCGGCGTCGTTTTCACCTTCGAGGACTGGCTCAGGCCCTATTTCAAAAGCGGCGCGCTCGAGCCGGTGCTGGAGGACTGGTGGGAAAGCTTTTCCGGCCCCTTCCTCTATTATCCCGGGCGGCGGCTGGTGCCTGCACCGCTGCGCGCCTTCATCGATTTCATCAAGGCGATGCCGCGAGAAGGGTGAACAGCGATTACCGGCCCGCAACGTGGTAGAGTGGCCGCGGGCGATGCATTCGCCGCATCGCCATCATCATCAACATCACCATCGTCGTGACGATGAGAGGGGGAAGATCATGAGCAGCGCAAGCACTATGACCGGCAACGGCACGAGCGAGATGAAACTGGAGATCATCGTCGTGCCCGTTTCGGATGTCGACCGGGCCAAGGCCTTTTACGGCGGGCTCGGCTGGCGCCTCGATGCCGATTATTCCTCTGATGATAACTACCGGGTGATCCAGTTCACCCCTCCGGGCTCGAATGCATCCATCATCTTCGGGAAAAACGTGACGCCGGCGGCACCCGGCTCCGCGCAGGGCCTCTATCTCATCGTGTCCGATATCGAGGCGGCACGAAAGGAGCTCCGGGAGCGCGGTGTCGAGGTCAGCGAGGTCTTTCATCCTGAAGGCGAGGTCTATAGCGGGCCCGATGTGCCCTATCTTTTCGGCCGGCGCCGGGTCAGCGGGCCCGATCCCGACCGCAGCAGCTACCGCTCCTTTGCGGCCTTCAGCGACCCTGACGGCAATGGCTGGCTTTTCCAGGAAATCACCACCCGCCTGCCCGGTCGGATCACCTCCGACCTCGCCGCTTTCCGCACGGCGAAAGACCTTGCCGCAGGGCTTCGCCGGGCGGCCGCTGCACATGGCGAGCACGAGAAGCGCAACGGCGGAAAGCACGACGAGAACTGGCCGGACTGGTATGCCGAGTATATGATGGCCGAGCAGACGGGCAGGCCGCTGCCGTTGTGATCCCCAGGCGGGACCGGCTGGACGAGCCGATCCCGCCTGCTGCTCACGCACGTGGGAATCACACAGGTTCGATCTGGGCCGCCCACCTCCATAAGTCGTCCATCTGGTTCGGCGGAATGCCCATGGCCACAGCGAGCAGATCGATGCGGGGGTCTTCACGGGAATATTCCTGCGCATCGTCGATCATGATGCGGACGGTTTCTTTGTCCTTGGTCGACATATTCGGCATGCTGTCGATCGTGGCCAAGACATCCGCCTTGAAAATCGGCGGTCCCAGTTCGAGCGCGGCGAGCCAGAGTTGCCACTTCCGGAGGGTGGGGAAGCGATCTTCCGATCCCGTGGGGTCGCGGAGGTATTTTGCGATTGCAGGCTCTTGGTCGTCATGAGGGGTGAGATCCAAATTGGGCTGATCGCGGGTGAATATTTCAAGGATCGTCCCAGCGCTATCGTAGCGAACGTATACAGTTGTCATGCAAAGAGCCTCCTGCAGGTGTAGTCATGCCAGCCGCAGACGAAGAAGGAGGCTGCGGCGGCCGTGCTCGTCACCGCAGCGTACCTCCAGAGCTGGCCATTAACATTGCTGCGTGCCTTACCCGCAGCCGCGCTTTGATCGGGATAATCATTGCCCGAGCGTGACCGGCACCGCACCTGATGGGCGGCACTGGAGGTGTAGTTGGCGACGGCAGCATCCGAGATGATTCCGATGCAATCCTGCCCGGTGGCTGCGACAACGGTGTCGATCAGGACCGAAACGTCGACGCTCAATCCCACGGGGATATTGCTCGGTATTGCCAGGCCCTGCACATTGGTGTTGGCGACGAACCACGCGTAGGTATCGGTGTTGACCTCATTGCCGGTCTGCCAGAATGGGACGACGTTTCCCGATGCGTTGGTGAGGATTAGGCCAACGCGGCTTCCGGACAGGCATTCCCAGCCGGCCGGCTTGATGACACCTGACTCTGATGTCGAGAGCGACATCATGAAATCCGTCGTGCCGTCTGTTGTCTTCCTGATGGCATAGAGAAAATATGTCTTCGATGGCTGTATAGATCCGGTATCGAGGAGCTGAGCAAGCGTTTTAGGCGTGGCAATAGCGGTCTGGTGCTTCTTGCCGCCAAACCAGCCAACGCCTGGGCCGATGGTTACAGATGCAACTCCGGCGTAGGCCGGGATAAATCCTGTAAAGAAATCAAAGCCGGTGGCAACGCAGACATATTTGACAACACTGCTCGCCAGGACCTTTTTCAGGGTCCAGCCGTCGGTGCTGTCAGCCATAGCGAATTCGTCGCTATCCGCGATATCCGCTTTTGCGGCTGAGCTGTGAAACATTCCGGCGATGCCGGCGGCAACCGAACCGTAGAGTGCGAGTGTTTTTCGATACCAGTGAAAGGAGGAGAAAAGACCGCCTGTGCCCGGGATCTGGACATCCTCGGGATTGGTCGCATAGGCGGCCGAGAGATTTGTGCTTGTATTGGCGGCTATCGCCGATTGCGCAGCTTCGCTCGCTTTCTGCGTGGCAATCTGCGTCAGGTCTGCAACGGCTGGAATATCATCAGCGATATCGGCGATCGTTTTCAGATATTGTGCCACAGCCGCGACGGCTTCGATGGCTGCTCCTTTGTCGCTCAGCGCCAGCACATTGGAAATAAGCTGGTCGATGGTCGCGGAATCGTAACTCGGTGGAATGGTAATGGCGCGGGCCGCCCGTTCCTTCAGTTGCTGAAGCCGCATCACGATCAGGTCGAGCGCCTGCTCGACGGTCTCGGCGTAATAGGCGCCCTGGTTCTCTAAGTCGGTTTCTTGGGTAAAAGGCACGTCCAGCAACAGCGTTATCCGGCTATCTTTGGCGGGGGCACGGGTGATGAGCGCACTGCCGCCGCCATCATTGCCAACGCCGGTTACTGAGTAGTCGGCATCCAGTACAAGGATCGTATCCGTGCCTGAGGCATCCGTGTGGATCACCTGCAGATGTTGAGGTTCAAGGATCTTGAATTTGTATTCGAAGGCCGTGGTGGTGCCGTCCCCGCTATAGGGGCCGGACCGATTTGTCTCGCTTGAAATTGTCATAGATCACGCCTCTAGTTTTGGTGACTATAGGCGCAAGAAGGTTGTTGGGCTGATGTGGTGATTAGAGACCGACGCCATCGGGCGCGTGATCCTGGACTCCGTATCTCGTAGCCGGGGCCGCTGTGTTATTCCCGCTACAAAGAACAAGCCGCTCGAAAGGTGGCTTGATCTGAGCACACCTGTATGCAAGCCGATTGGTGTAACCGCTACCTTGTGAGGGTGTAGCAGTGGAAGGCGTTGGCGGGATTATCGCGGACCTCGGTAGCGGCAAATGGTACGGCGAATCTCTTCAGGGATTCCACCCATTCAGTTTTCACGTCAGCAAGTTTGTCGGCGGGGATGGCTTCAACAGCTTTCAGGAACGCGGGGAACATTGGCCGGAAGCCAATATCCCAAGCCTGAATGATGTGTTTCGACAGGTGTTGAGAGTGATGATGTACTTTCAATCCCGAGGCATCAAAAAGGTGCCGCCACTGCTCGTCGCTGGCAGACTGTTTGATGTTGTCGCTCAGTCGACCACGATCAATTCCGTCAAGCCAACTCCATGCTGGATCCTTAGTCTGTGCAAATAAGCGGTTGAAGAAGCTATATTCGGGAAGCGTCGCGTTTGGCAGCATGAGGCACAGCCGCCCGCCGGGTCGTAGTATTCTAGAAAGCTCGTCAAGTACTTTCGCTGGGTCTTCCAGCCAGTAGACGATGTTAGAAAAGATTGTATCGAAACTTTCGTCCTCAAAAGCCAGAGACTCGTTGCCGTCGCCGGCCACCGTCTCAGTGTAAAGACCCAATCCGGCCGCCTTTTTCAACAGATTTGGCTTATGATCGAAGCCGACAGAGATTTGGTAACCAGGTGGTTTGATCACCAACGGCGTGTAGCTGCCATCGTAGGCGTCGAATACGTCGATTTTCTCATAGAAGCGATCAAGATTGGCGGTCTTCTGAAAAGCATCAAAGAGCGGATCGAACTGTCCACCGGCCCTGATGAAAGAGAACAAACCGTCACCGCACCCGAAGTCGAGCGAGCGGCCAGCGAACTCAAAGTCGCGCATTGCTTTGATATCTAGGTATCGCCAGAGCGCGGTCTCCGGCCGAAGCCAGAATATATTCAGCAGTTGATTGAAGCTTTCGTTCAACATATGGCGCTCATTGGAGACGAATTTTTCATCAGTCTGAAATCCCTATTTCATTGGTGCATGTTCGGACAGAGAAAAGACCGAAAGCATGTCATGACATAATATATCTCCCACGCTTGGGGCGTCATCATGTCGGAGCCTTCCGCTAGAAATATTGGATCGAGGATTTGCTTCCTCCTCGTTTCAGTTTCCCTCTCGTCTTCCCGCCGATTTGAGCTTTGGATTCCACGACGATCGCTCGTTGAAAGCACCAAACTACTGTTGTGTATTGGCTTTCTCATGAATGGCAATGTCTTCTAATGGGTAAGGGGAATGGATGGATTACAACAGGCACAACGCAGCTTCTGCATGGAAGCATCTGACGATCAGGCATCCGGATGTGCTTGTAGTGGGGGCCAACACCGGCAACGATTGTTCATATTTTGTCGAGTTTGGGGCCAAGTCGGTTTTGGGCCTTGATGTAATCGAAGAAGTCGGAAGCGAGTTCTTGCATCCGAAAGTTAGATATCTCTGCGAGAGCGCGGAAAACATGCGTTCGATCGCAGATGAATCGTTCGATCTCGTGTACTGCTATGCGACGATGGAACACGTCCCCAATGTGGAGGCGGCATTCTCCGAAATGGCGCGAGTGGCGCGCAAGGGTGGCATCATATATTCTCTCGCATCGCCGCTTTGGCAGTCGCCCGGTGGTCACCATATGGGTGAGTTCGTCAAATGGCCCTGGATCCACCTTGTGAAATCTCCGGACGAGATTGCCGAGATAGCGATCAATAACAATCTCTATTCCTCGGAAGAACTTGCCAGGGCAAAGGTCGAGTACATGCTCAATCCGTCCTTTTTCAACATGCGCCCTTCGACGGATTACATAAGGGCCTGCGCGAAACTGGCAGGCTTGCGCGTTCTTCGAAGTGAAATCTTGAAGGAAGATGCGAATTTGCTGGGCCACCCATTTGGGGCCGCGGCTATTGCGAGGGGCATGTCTCAAGAGAACTTGCTCGGCGTAACCCACCAATTGATAGCTCGGAAGAGAGGCTCCTGGAGCATGGCATCAGTCGTTCTCGACACGGCATACCTGCTGAAGCAGAGGCTTTCCCGGTTGGTCAGACATTGAATTGACCAGGAGATCCGGCGAGCACGAGGGATCGCGGGTCTGCCACTCATTTCAATGAGCGTAATGCCGAAGATGGCGCGGACCACGTGCTCGGTCTGCGTCGGTTGATCGACGATGAGTGTGCTCATGGCCGCCATTTTTCCGCTCGCACTGGACGCGGGGCCGGTGTGAGATAAGGAGGCGAGATATAGATTGTGTGATGCTGCTTCAGGCATATCAGCCTGCCGTCATCAGACAAATCCTAGGATCTGCGTTCCCACATCGCGTCTAGATCGTATGCAGCGTCTGTCATAAAACAGGCTTGCAGCATTCGGCATGGTGCGAGGGCAATGATGCGATATCAGACGATCGTTTCCGTCAGGCCGCTTTCGTGGCCGGGTCTTTTCTTCGCGCTGCTTTGCCTGTGCCTGTCGCTCACGCCTAGCCTCATGCCCCGGTCGTGGTTCGTGCAGGGGGCTCTGTCGGGCACGAGTGCTGCGGTCGGTTATTTCTGCGGCGTCGTCCTCCAATGGCTCTGGATCTATCTCGAGATCCCGCCGTTCCGCTTCAGCCCTGGATGGGTCGTGCGATCGGTGGCTATCTTGGTTGGTGCGGCCATCGCCGCCGTGTTCGTGTGGCAGTCGTCATCCTGGCAGAATTCCGTTCGGGCACTGATGCAGCTTCCTCCCAATGCCACGATCGAGCCCTTCCTGCTGATCTTCACCGCAGCCGTCGTCTTCATCCTGCTCGTCGCGATCGGCCGGCTTTTCAAGATGATGGTGCTTGCGAGTTACGCTCGCGCCAGCCGCCTCGTTCCAAACAGGATCGCCGCCGTTGCCGCAATCGTGATTTCGGTCTTCGCCTTCTGGACGGTCGTCGACGGCGTGCTGTTCCATGTCGCGCTGCGGGTCGTCGATTCCTCCTTCCGGGAGGCCGATGCGCTGATTGACGACGATACGCCGATGCCCGACGATCCGGCCAAAACGGGCAGTGCGGCCTCGCTCGTCAACTGGGAGGAACTCGGACGGCGGGGCCGTCATTTCGTCGCTTCAGGTCCGACGCGGGAGCAGATCGGCGCATTCCTGAATTCACCCGCAAATGATCCCATACGGGTCTATGTCGGCCTCAACAGCGCAGACAGTGCAGAGGCGCGGGCAAGCCTGGCGCTCGCCGAGCTGAAACGCCAGGGCGCATTCGAGCGACCCTTCCTGATCATCGTCGTGCCGACGGGAACCGGCTGGGTCGATCCGCAAGCCCTGGATACGGTCGAATATCTGCTCCGCGGCGATGTGGCGAGCGTCGCGATCCAGTATTCCTATCTCAGCAGTTGGCTGTCACTGATGGTCGAGCCGGAATACGGGTCCGATACGGCAAGGGCGCTGTTTCGAGAAATCTACGGCTATTGGCGCACGCTGCCTCGCGATCATCGCCCGAAACTCTATCTGCACGGCCTCAGCCTCGGGGCGCTGAATTCCCAGTCCTCCGTCAATCTTTTCGAGGTATTTGACGATCCGTTCCAGGGGGCGCTGTGGAGCGGGCCGCCCTTTGCGAGTGGCACATGGTCCTATCTGACCGCAAATCGCAATCCGGGATCACCGGCCTGGCTGCCGCAATTTCGCGATGGCAGCATGATCCGGTTTTCCAATCAGTGGACGTCTGCCACCACTGCCGGTGCCGCCTGGGGGCCGGTGCGCATCGTTTTCCTGCAATATGCCAGCGATCCCGTAACCTTCTTCGACTGGCGGGCGCTTTATCGGGAGCCGGACTGGATGAAGGGGCATCGCGGCCCGGACGTGTCACCGCATTTTCAATGGTTTCCGATCGTCACCGCCCTGCAGCTTGGCTTCGACGCCATGATCGCCACCACGTCGCCCATGGGTTTCGGCCATGTCTATGCGCCGCAGCACTATATCGATGCCTGGCTGGCGGTCACGGACCCGCCGGGCTGGTCGCTTGAGGAGATCGAGCGGCTGAAGCGGCACTTCGAGAGCGCTCCGCCGATCGAAGTGAGCGATTGATCGAGACGGGTATTACCCGATGTTTTTCTAATGCATCAGCTCAGCGATTGAGCATAAATTGCTCATATTCATTCGCAATTTCGTCAGGCGTTGGCTGCTTGCCGTTACGTTTCTTCAGGTCCGCTTCGATCGCCAACCTCAAATCCCGCGGAATATCCTTGTACTGCACGGTGATGTCGTAGGTCGCGTCGTTGGCGCGGCTATTGGCTTCGAAGAAGTAGCCCGGCTGCTCGCTCGCCGGCAGGCCGCGGCCATGGGCGGGCGTGCTGATGACGATCGGCAGCAGCAGGCGGTTGATCATTTTCTGGATGTCGCTCTGGCTCGGATTCTGGCCCTTGTTGATCGTCTTGAACTCGTCCATCTGGTCGACCAGCATGGTCTGGAATTGGGCGGCGCGGCGGGGGGCATCCGCGGATGAGAAGAAGCCGGGATTGGGGTTGATGAGGCCGAGGCCTTCCAACTGCGGGCGGGCGAGCTCGAAGGCGGTCCTGAGGTCGAGGCTTTCGAGGCGGGCCTTGCGCTGGTCGGTAAGTGCCATCTGCCGCCAGCCCATGACCTTTTCCCAGTCCTTGTCGGAGAGCTTGGCGCGGTATTCGAAGAGGTCGGTGCCTGCGAAAGCAGCGGGATCGGTGGCGAATTGCGTCTGGAGATCGTAGAGGGTGTGTGGGTCCGTGGTCGGCTGGCCGTAGGCGTGGACCTTTTCCTTGTAGTCGAGAAGTGTCGTCATGCCGGCCGGGCCGAGGGTCTGTCGGATGTGGAGCGGCAGCTTCGTCGGGTCGAAATTGGGATCCGATATGACCTGGTTGTTGGCCCATTCCTGTACCTGGATGCGCTGAGCGTCGATCGCCTTCTTCTGCGAGATCACATAGCCGCTGAGCTGCGCTTCGGTGGCGGCGCGCAGGGCGGGGTCGGTGATCCGGTTGAGGCCCTCTTCGATCATGCGCAGGCCGTCGGGATTGTAGTTCGGCAAGGCCATCGTCTTGGCATCGACGATGCCGGATGTGCGGAAGCCGCTGACGCGGTTCGGGGCGTGGGCGGAAAGCGCGATTTCCCCCGCATGCCTGGGGTCGGGGCCGAAAAAGAGGATGTTGCCGTCGGCATCGTAGCCGCGGAAGAAGCCGATAAGGCTCTTGTCGTCACTACCTTTGCCGCCATCGTTTGCGGCGCCACCTTGCTGTACCGGGCGGAGGACGACGATGTCGCCGGCGCGGGGTGTTTCGGTCGGCAGGCCGAAGCGGCGGAAGCTGTCGGCGTCAGCAGCAGCGCCTCTGATGGGACTGGTAAGCGCCGTCGTCGTGCCGAGGATGGCGCCGGCGACATGGGAAAGCCAGGGTTTGAGCGCGGGATCGACGGATGTGCCGGCGGCGTTCCTCACGAAGCCTGCGAGCGCGACATCGTCCTTCGCCTTGCCGGGAAAGGTGATTGCGCTTGCGACAGTGCGGAAATTTTCAGGGCCGCTCGGTTGGCGGGACGGACCTTCAGAGCCGGTGATTTGAGGTGCGGCGGCCGGTTGAGTGCCAGCAGCCTTGTTGCCACCGCTTGCGGCAGCCTTGGTCTCGAGGCCGCTGGTTTGTGGAGTGTTCGCTTTTGTGCCGGTATCGGCGGGATGGCTGGCGTTTCGCGCCTCGGTTTGAGGCGGGCGCTCGCCCGCCTCGCCGTTGCCTGCCTGCGCCTGCGGGGCGTCGGGCGAGGGCGCGGCGGCAGTGTTGGTATCCGGCGCGCCGGTATAGGTCGGCGGAAGATTGGCAATGATGTCTTCCGCGTTGCGCTTCGCCCGCTCGTCGGTGACGGCGGATTTCAGCGTGGCCAGCAGTTCGGTGCGGGCGGCGGGCAACAGCCTGTCGCCGGCGGCATTGACATATTGCTCGGCCTTGATAGGGCTTTCGGCCGCCAGCTTCAGTGCGATTTTCTTCGTCGTGTCGGAGATATATTGCGCAGTGTTCAGGTCGAGCTTCTCCTTGCTCAGGCCCTGCATCCGGCCGGCGTGCTGTATTTCGGTGACGCCCTTCTGGATGGCGGCATCGACCTTGGCCGGATCGTTGTAGACGGCGACGGCATCCTCGGCTGAGGACTTGATGCTCTTGCTGGACGTCTCGGCAAACCAGGCCTTGCGCTGGTCGAATGTGTGGCGGATCGTGCTGTCCAGCAGGGTTTTCATGCTGGCGCGGCTGGTCTCTTCATAGGTTCGGGCTGCACCCGGCGTCAGGCCCTTGCCGAATTCCGCGCGTTTCTGCTCGGCAAGCTTTTCGAAGGCGGCGCGGCCTTCCACGGCGGCGCGGCCGGTCAGCGTCAGAAAGCCGCTCTTGCCGTAGAGACCCTCGCGCTGCCAGTCGTCGAATTTCGTCTGGGCATCCTTGGCGGCGTTGGCATTGTCAAGTTCCTCGACTTTTACGACTGCATCGCCTAGCGTGCCCATGCCGCTGGCAAGGCCCTGCATGCCCTTGCCGATCGCAGCGCCGAAGGCTTCGGCATCGGCCTGCACGGTGAAGCCTTCGGTATATTCCGGGCGGAGCGCGACGTGCTGCTGCGTGTCCTGATAGGTCGGAACAGTCGGCATTCTTCACCTCACTTGATGTATCCAAGCGTTTTCGCCTGGGTGTAAACCTTGCCCGAGCCGCCGAGGATCGTGCCGACGGCATCGAGATAACCGCCCTTGACGGCGGCGTCGGCGCGCATGCGGTCCAGCTTGGCGCTCGCCAGCTGGTTGGTACCCTGCACCTTGTAGCCATAGGCTTCGCGATAGGCATTGGTGCGCACGTTCAGCGCATCGATCTCGCCCATCTTGGCAGTGTCGACGATCGTGTCGAGTGGCGAGCCGAAGGTGAGGTCCACGCCATTTGCGGCGATCGCGGCGCGCTGGCGGCCTTCGAGCTGCGCCGTCTGCAGGCGCTTTTGCTGCTCTTCCTGCTTGCCGCGCTCGATCGCGTCCTTTGCCTGCTTGTCGGCAATCTGCGCATTCATTTCGGCGACCTGGGCGTTGTATTTGTTCGCCTCCGCCGTCGCCTTCGCCTGCTGCACCTGGCCGGCGGCGCCGAGCAGCGTCGAGCCCAATGTCAGCGCCAGACCAAGATCACACATAGATTTCTCCCATCTCGAAGAGCCGGAATGGATGGCCGTTGATCTCCACCGGCTCGAACAGCCGAAAACCCAGCCATTCGAGCCAGCGGAGCGAGACCGTGTTGCGTGCATCCACGAAGTTTCTGAGCAAGCGATAGCGGCTCAACAGTTGAGCCGGCCAATCGCGCGATATCCGCAGGAAGGCGCGGAAGCTCTCCTCGACCGCATCCGTGCCGAGCAGCCAGGGGGCGCCGATGCCGGTCAGGATATTGATATCGCCGACACCCCACATCACTTCCGGCCGGCCATCGAAAAGAGCCGTCCAGGCAAGCGAGGAATGGCGGTGGGAGAAGGAAAGGGCAGACAGTGGCGAGCGACCCGAGGCGGCGAAGACTTCTTCGCGGTCGGCCTGGCGCATGCGTTCGGCGATGGTGCGGATATGGCCGGGTCTCGCAGGAATGATCGCAATCTCAGCGGCCAAGGGTGACATCCGGCATGATGGAGAGGATGGTCATCGGCAAGGGGTCGAACTGCTTCACCCACATGGCGCCGCTCGTGCTCCAGTCCCAATAGGGGGTGATGGTCAGATCGCCGGTATAGAGGCTGATCGCTTCGTTCCAGTTTTCGTTGCGGCGCTGCTTGTATTCCACCAGCACATTGCTGTCTCGCTCGCCATCGGCAGGACCGGTGAAGATGCCGCGGGTATTTTCTACCCGGAATGTCACTTCCGAGACGGATTTGGTGCGGCCCTGCACGGTGCCGAGACCCTGAATCTGCCCGACATCGAGATCGAGCGTTTCGATGGCCGCCGTCACCGGCAGGCCGATATGGATTTTCGAGGCGGCGTTCTGCAGGTTCACGCTGCCGCCGGATACGGTGAGATTGCGCACGACATTGCCGTCGGCGAGCGCCACGAGTGTTTGTCCTTCGAGATGGCCGAGGCCGGAGATGGTGGTGGCCGGCGGGCCGGAATAGGTCAGCCCGCAATCGACGAAGAAGGCGTCCTCGACATCATCGAAACCGCGGCTGTGCAGCCGTTCGATATAGCGCTTCTGAGTGCCGTTGATCGTGCGGCGGACGATGAAATACGGCACGTCCTCGCCATTCTCTTCGATAACGGTCACATCCTCGAAGAAGGCATCGGCACCGCTTTCATGGCGAGTCCAGGCCCAGACATCCTGCTCCTTCATGTAGGTGAGGGAGACCAGCGCACCGTCATCGAGCACCACCCAGACGACGGAATCAGGCGCCTGCGCATAATCCCAGGCCGATATCTCTCGGCCCTTGAAGAGGTGGCGAGCAAGGATGGTCAGATCCTTCCCCACATAGCTGTCCTGCGTATAGTCATAGGAGAAATCGCGCACCACGCCGCCAAGGCGCTGCGCAAAAAGTACGGTATTGCCGACGACGATCGGCTGCACGCGCGCCGCACCACGATAGCCCTGGTTGTCGAGCTTGATGGCGGAGGGCGAAATGGCATCCGCGGCCGAGCCGCCGGTGACGATCCATTCGGAACCTGATGTCAGCAGCAGCAGGCCGCGCACCGAGATCATCGAGCGGATCTCGTTCACCTGCCGAGCGCGGATGCGGAAGGTGACGGCATCGCTCGCCTTGGCGGGTGAAGAGACGCCGAAATTCTCGTAATTGGCGGATTGGCTCAGCCACACGGCCTGCGGATCGTTCAGTGTCGAGGCGAAGGCAAGCCGCTGCTCAATGAAGGTGACGCAGCGCGGATAGTTGCCCGCCGCATTGAACGGATTGCGGCCGCTCTGCGGCGTGTCGGAGAGATCGGGCGTGATGTTCTCGTCGTCGAAGGTGAGACCCGTCGTGCCGCCGACATAGCCGAAAATGCCGTTGTCATCACGATAGACGATGTAACGCGCCGCACCCGATACCGCCGCCCAGGTGACACGGTTGATGCCGCCCTGAATGGCGAGGTCGTTGACGACGGCGCCGGCGTTGGACGGCAGGCTTTCCTCGCCGCTGTCGGCGACGGCCGAGACGCAGTAACGGTACGTGGTGGCGACATAGCCGGTCTTGCCCGCGGTATCTCCGGGCTTGGTGACAACCGGTGTACCGGCCGGCGGATTGATCAGCGGCTTGAAGAGGACCGTCGTCAGCGTCCAGTTGTTGTCGGCGAGGCGGCCGAGTTTGCGCACGGGATGCTTGACGTGGCAGAGATAGAGAACATCGGCTTCCTGCACGAAGACGAGGTCCCGCAGGTCGTCGCCGGTATAGGCAGTCGCGACCTCGTAGGGTGCAGAGCCCGAGAGCACCAGCCCGCCGTCGCGGAAGATACGGATATATTGGTGGCCGAATTCGAGGATATAGGTCTGCTCGGTATTGAACTGGAAGCGGATCAGCCGGGCCTGTTTCGAACTGTCCTTGATCTCATGGATGAATTGCAGCCCCGCGCGGTTCGAGACACCGCCATGGGGATGGACGAAGACGTTCAGCGCCGTGCGCAAGCCGCTCTGGTATTTGGTGAGATCGACGCGGGCGCCGAGGGCCGGCGAGAGTTCACCGGCGGTGAAGGAGGGCTGGTAGGCGCGGAAATCAGCCATGGGCGCGCACCGCAATCAGCTCGCTGACGAAATTCTCGCTCGTGTGCCTCACCTGATTGGCTTCGGCCTGTTCGGCCGCCCGCTGGCTGCTCTCGGCAAGCGCCATCGCATCGGCGCGGATTTTCGGATCGCGGGTCAGCGGCATGGCGAGACGGACGGCGAGATGCCAGGAGAGCGCCTCGACGAAAAGCGGCGGATATTTCGTCGGGTCGGTCAGGCGGCAGGTATAGCGCAGCAGTGCCGGCGAGAGATCGCAATAGAGCCGGTCGCCCTCGAGCGCATAAGGGTATTGCATTTCGCGCCCCGCCTCGTCGAGATCGGGGTTGAGCGTTTCCGAGGGGATGGCTGTCTTTGCGGAATAGCGCGGCCTGATCCAGCGGATCTGCAGGCAATCGGCCGGCCGCGCATAGGAATGGCGCCAGACGCCGGGCTTGTCATTTTCCAGAGCGCCGAGCGCCAGCGTCTTGCCGGCCGCAGCCCAAGGAAAGGATTGCAACAGCACATCGCGGGTCTGCGCATAGAACTGATTGCAGGCGCGCGCTTCGGCGCTCTTCTCGGTGAGATCGTTGATATTGTCCTTGCCGATATTGGAAAGGGCGAGATTGCAGATAGAGACGACGGTAGCCATGAACCAACCTCTTGAGTTGGAGTAGGGCTAGCGTGCGGATGGTTGTTGGGGTGAAGTGGGGCGGAGGCGGGGAGCGGGTAGGCGAGGGCGCCGCGCACTGTACCGGGCGATGTGGCACACGCCCCAACCTCCCTCATTTCTGTGCTTGTCACAGGGATCAGCCGGTTTGCGCCCGTAAGCCGAAGGGCTATTTGGCGGAGCGGCAACCACCACAGTGATTGATTGCATCTCCTAAGGAAGAAAGTTTTTCCCGCCCAAGGGCTTGGGCGGGTCGGATTCCTATGACAAGCACGGGAATTGTGAGGAGAGAAGGGGCGGCCTCCCACTCAATTCATAGATAATCCCTCATGCGGCAAGTATATTTGCTGTAGGTGCCGTAATCCGTGATCCAGCCGTCGTCTTCTAGGTCCACACTCCGCCCAGATTCGGAAATGACTTCGAGATTCTTGCCGGTACGCTGCAGGATATTGTCGTGCACCGTCTTCGCCTTTTCCGGGAAGGTGAAGCTGTAGTGGAAATCGGACATACAGCCGCCGCCGGCCTTGAGGGCGTAGATCGGCAGGGTGAACTGGTTGAACCTGCTTCCGAAATATTCCCCGACCGTATTGACGACGACCGGTGGCCCTTCGTTTGAGGTGCAGGTCGCCGATATCCTGCTTTCCATGGCCTTCAAGCTTTGCCTCGTCGCGTCGGGCAGGGCGAGGTTGTTGATGAGCATTTCCTTGTCATCGGCATTGTAGGAAAGGCCGCCTTCGCCAAAGGAGCAATTGACAGGGTCGGGAAAGAGTGTTTCCGCCCATTTGTCCACGGCAATTCTCGACGTCGGAAGAAGAGCTGCAGTCGAGAAAAGCATTGCGACTGAAATGCCCTGAAGATTGAAAAGCAGTGACAACATCTATATTCACTCCGAGCCCCACATGCAGGTTGCACGACAGGCGCGAATATTCAACATGGATTTTCCAGCAAAGTGTCGGGAACTGATTTCCGTTGCGATGGTGCTCCAAACTTGTTGGGTGTCAGTGAAGGAGAGACCGCTCATCCCATCTTTCGGCTGATGAACAACCCCGTCTCCTTACCCACCTCAAGCACACCCCCGCCCGCCCGAAATGCCTCTGATATCGCCGCCCGAAATGCGGCAAGCTCCGCTTCGTTCGCCCGATCCCCCGGCGGATAGGAGGTCAGCGCCAGGAACACGTCCTCCGGCTCCGTGATCCGCATATGCGCCGGGTGCTCGGTCATGGTGACATTACCGAACTGCGCCTGCATCAGCCGTTCCGCCGTCTCATAGCCGAAGGCAGCACCCGCCGGGTCGTAGGGCGGGCTGCCGAACACCGTCGTCAGTTCGTACATGCCCCGCATATTGCCGGCCCCATTGGTGGTCACCGCAAGGTGACCGCCGGGCTTCAGCACGCGGTGCATTTCGGCAAGCGCCTGGGCCTGGTCGGCCACATGGTAGAGCATGTGCATGGCGATGACGGTATCGAAGGAAGCGTCTTCGAAGGGCAGGGCCGTGGCGTCGGCCTGCTGGCCCGTCACACCTGCGAAGCAGAGCGAGTGACAGCGTTCGAGCGCTTCCTGCAGCATGCCGGGAGAGAGATCGGCGAGTGTGAGGGCGAGATCGTCGGGAAGTTCATTCACCACAGAAGCCCAGAACCAGCCGGGGCCGCAGCCGACATCCAGCACTCGGTCGCCCGATTTGAGAAGCAGCTGCCTTGCCACCCAGGGAAACCAGCCGGTTTCGGCGATCGTATATTCCCGGTTCAGCCACCCGCGGGCGGCGAGTTTCTTGCTGTCGCTATATTGCTGCTCATTGCCTGTGGTGATGGATGACATGATCGGCTCCCCCCGCTTCCATCAATAGCAGATCAACGAATGCGGCGGGACGATCCTGCACCTTTATGGTGTGGCGGACAACTGCGATATCTCGCCTCTACAGCCGAGCTCCTAGAACGTGCTCACCGCCCGCGCGGCATCCTCAAGCTGAGCCCGTAACCAGACATGACCCGGCTCATGCCCAAGCCTGTTGTGCCACACCATCTGCACCGGCGTCGGCGGCGCGCTCCAGGGCAGTTCGGAAACTGCCACCGTGCCGGACCGCCGGAAGAGATCGGCAAGCCTGGCGGGGGCAATGGCGGCTGCGGAGGTTCCGGCCAGCAGCGCGGGCAGGGCGAGGAAATGCGGTTGGATGACCCTCAGATTGGGCGTCGCGCCGATTTTCGCGAGTTCGGCAACGAGCATAGCCCGGTCGAACATTTCCATGCGCCTTGTGAGGCCGCGTTCGGAAATCTGCCCGTCCTCGATGCCGCCGGCGGCCACGGCGAAAAGCGGCAGGGCTGCGAGCTCTTCGGCCGCGATGGGCCGGCCGGCCAAGGGGTGGTCGGGGGCGACGACGAGCACATCCCTCTCTTCGAACAGCAGCTGGGCGCGCAGGCGATAGGGAATGTCGAGGAAGGAGCCGAGCGCGACGTCGACGCGGCCGACATCGATCTGGGCGGTGAGATCGATGCGCGTCGCGGGCAGGATGGTCACGCCGGCATGCGGTGCAAGCGATGAGAGCGTGCGCAGGAAATGCGGCACCACGACCGCGGTCATATAGTCGGTCGCCGCGATGCAGAACTGCCGGGTAGAGGTCTCGGGCTTGAACTCCGGCGGGCCGATGGCGCGTTCGGCCGCGACCAGCGCATCGCGCACCAGCGGTGCCATCTCCGCTGCGCGTGCCGTCGGCACCATGCCGGCGGCGGTGCGCACGAAGAGCTCGTCGTTCAACAGCGCCCGCAGGCGCGCCAAGGCATGGCTGACCGCAGAGGGGCTCAGCGCAATCGCCTGGCCGGCGCGCAGCACGTTTCGCTCCCGCATGACGGCATCGAAGACGAGGAGAAGATTGAGGTCCAGGTTTTTCATCAGTCGCGTCCGGTGGAGAGCCGATGCGGCCATAATGCATGCCATGCATTTTCATATTGTCAACATTGCACTTCCTGAAACGGCTCCCGCGGCGGATGATCCCGCATGAAGAGAGTGATGGAGGCCTGGTGATGAGCCGCGACCCAGCCAATACAATCCTGACCGTCGATCGCGTCATGCGTGGGCGCTTTGCCAATCGGTTCTTTCTCGACCGTTCGGTCGAGCTTGAGACGGTGCGGCAGATCATCGAGGTCGCACGCCATGCCGGAACGGGTGCCAACGTGCAGCCCTGGCATGTGCATCTCGTGGCCGGCCAGGTGAAGGCATCGCTCATCGAGGCGCTCGGCCATGCGCATGAGACGGAGGCGCACGCCCATACGCCCGAATACAAATACCTGCCCGACGATCTGCCGGAGCCTTATGCCTCGCGCCGGCGGGAATTCGGGGCCGTCTTCTACGGCTCGCTCGGCATCGCGCCCGACGACAATGCCGCGCGCGCCAGGAATACCGCCCGGAACTACCGGTTTTTCGATGCGCCTGTCGGCCTGATCTTCACGATCGACCGGCGGCTGGAGAAGGGAAGCTGGCTCGATCTCGGCATGTTCATCCAGAACATCATGCTGGCGGCGGGTGCGCGCGGCCTCGATACGTGCGCGCAGGAATTCTTCTCC
Organism: Rhizobium sp. BK529; assembly: GCF_014194105.1. Lineage (NCBI taxonomy): Bacteria > Pseudomonadati > Pseudomonadota > Alphaproteobacteria > Hyphomicrobiales > Rhizobiaceae > Rhizobium > Rhizobium sp. BK529. Next base: position 965,735 of record NZ_JACIAU010000001.1, read on the forward strand.
CGCTATCACGCCGTCATCCGCCGAGAGCTTTCGCTCAGCGCCGAGGCCATGGTCGTCTGCGGCATGTCGATGGGTTTTGGCGATCCGCAATGGGCAGACCGGCGCCCGCATATGCCGAAGGCCGATGTCGATGACATCGCCTCGTTTCACGGCTTCTGAACACAGGAGGAATTTCCATGACCGAACGTGATGCATTGATCGACACGGCAATCCGTTTCATCGAGGAGATCAAGGACAAGACGCCGGGCGCTGCAATGGAGCGCTGGCTGAACGAGACGCACGGGCCGGGCAGCCCGCTCTATGAAGATCTGGCGCGCCGCGTGCGCCGCGGCGTCGAAGAGGGCTGGGCCGCCAATATCGAGATTGCAGGACGGCACTACCGCCGCAGCCGGTTGCTCGAGCCCTGCGAGCGCTCGCATTATTTCAGCCTGACGACCGTCTATATGGACAGCCGCGCCGGAACTCCGGAACCCGAAAGGGTCTTCAGGGGCGATTATCACCTGCATCCCTATGGCGAATTCAATCTCGTCGTGCCGCTGGAAGCCGGCGCCGAGCTGATGGGGCCGCTCGGCTGGCGTCATGCCGGATGGACTGCGCCGGCACCCGGCAGCCATCACTATCCCGAGGCAAGGGGTGGAGCGCTGATCGCCTTCTTCTTCCTGCCGTCGGGGCGCATTTCCTACGACATCGAAGCGCCGCGCGCATGAGCACAAGAGGAGAATATCGATGACACAAAGACTGGATTACAACGCGGCCTCGCCTGCCGGGGTCAAGACGCTCGCCGGCGTTTACGGTTATATTTCCCGCTCCGGATTGGCGAAATCGCTTATCGATCTCGTCTACCTGCGCGTCTCGCAGATCAATGGCTGCGCCTATTGCATCGACATGCATTCCCGCGATCTGCTGAAGGAGGGGCTCGATATCGAAAAGCTGGTCCTGCTGCCGGTCTGGCGAGAGGGCGGGGCCTTGTTCACCGATCGGGAGCGTGCCGCGCTCGCATGGGCCGAAACGGTCACTCGCGTGGCGGAGACCGGTGTTCCCGAGGCGGAATATGCGGCAGCCGCAGCCGTTTTCGATGGTCAGCAGCTGACCGATCTCACGATCGCGATCGGCCTGATGAACGCCTATAATCGGATGGCAATCAGTTTTCGCGCACCGCCTGCCGCGGTCGCTGCCTTGAAGGGCTGATCCAGCCATGAGCGATATTTCCGGAGTAAAGATCCCCGACAGCAAGCTGGCGCGCGATGTCACGCAGTTCATCCGCGACACCGAAGACGACCTGCTGTTCTTCCACTCCAGCCGGGTGTTCTTCTGGGGTGCGCTGACGGGGGAGCAGAAGAAGCTGCCATTCGATGCCGAACTGCTCTACGTCGCCTCGATGTTCCACGATCTCGGTCTCACCGCAGGCTATCGCGACAGCAAGTTTCGCTTCGAGGTCGATGGCGCCAATGCCGCGCGGGATTTCCTGCGCGCCTATGACATTGCGCAGGCCGATATCGACAAGGTCTGGAACGCGGTGGCGCTGCATACGACGCCTGGCATTCCCGAACATATGCAGGCGGAAATATTCCTGGTGCAGGCCGGTGCCGGCATGGATGTCGCCGGCCGGGGATATGAAGGCTTCACCGATCGGCAGCGCGAGGCGGTCATCCGCACATATCCGCGCGGCGCCGGTTTCGAACATGCCATGATCGATGCCTTCTACGACGCCATGAAAGAGCGGCCGATGACGACCTTCGGCACGTTTAACGATGATTTCCTGGCCTTCAAGGACCCGCATTTTCAGCGTGGGGATCTCTGCTCGATCATCCTTCATTCGCCGTGGCAGCATTGCGACGCACATTGACACGCGCTTCCGGTGGGTGATTGTCCCTGCTGCCGCCAGCTGCTAGGTCACCCTCTCGGCCATTACCGGCTCTGAAGGAGACATCGTGAAGAACCCGATCTTTCTCGTCATCATGAGCATTTTCCTGCTGGTGGCGATTGCCGGCCTTGCCATTAGTTCCGCCCGGCTGATCGGGCTGTTCTAGGCTAAGCACAACCAGTTTTTCCCCATAGGCTCAGTGCCCGGCCACGGCGAGATAGGCCGAGATCGTCAGTACCGAAAGCATGGTGGAGGCAAGCACGACGCGGCCGGTCAGGCTTGCTTCGCGGCCATAAAATTCCGCCAGCATGAAGGGGCCGGTGCCGGTGGGCAGGGCTGCGAGCAGCACGGCGGTGTGGGTTGCGGAAGCCGGCAGGTTGAGAAGCGGGGCGGCGATGAGCCAGGTGACGACGGGCTGAGCGATCAGCTTCAAGCCGACCAGTATGCTTGTGGTCGTCGCCCGCGCGCTTGCCTCGCCGGCCTTGGTTCCGGCCAGAAACAGGCCGAGCGCGATCAGTGCGCAGGGCGAGGCGGCGCCGCCCAAGAGCTTCAGGAAGGCATGCGCGGGCGCAGGCAGCGAAACGCCCGAGAGCATGACCAATGCGCCGAGGGCGGGTGCGACGAGCAGCGGGTTTTTGGCGAGCGAGCGGGTGGTCTTGAGGGCGATGTCGCGCCGCCGGGTTTCGGATTGCAGCCCGCCTTCGATGAGGATTATGGCGACGGCGAAGAGCACGCAGACGGTGAGAATGGTGGAGATCAGCGTCGGCGCCATGCCGGTGTCGCCGATCAGTGACAGGACGAGCGGAAAGCCGATGAAGCCGGTATTGGCATAGCTCGCGTTCAGCCCGTCGATCGCCGCATCGGCGAGATGCCGGCCTTTGGCGACTCGCCAGCAGAGCGTGGCGCCGAAGATGACCGCGCAGCCGGCGGTAAACGCCAGAATGAAGCCCGGCTGCCAGATCTCGGCGGGCCTGGCATTGGCCATGATGTCAAAGAGCAGCGCCGGCAGGGCAAGATAGACGACCAGCCGGTTGACCTCGCGCGTGGCGTTTTCGCCAAGCGCCCCGGTCTTCCGGGCAATCCAGCCGGCGAGGATGAGGGCAAAGATCGGCAGGACAATCGAGAAGTTCGTCAGCATTCGGGGAAACTCGGGCAATTCGGCGCGGCTCGCGATCGGGAGCGATCCTTGCCTAGATCATGCGATCAAGATAATCCAATGTCATCTGGGATGCTGATTGATACTTCTGAGGTATCGAGTGGATACACGCCACATGCGCTATTTCGTGGCGCTTGCCGAGACGCTGCATTTCGGCCACGCGGCAGCGCGCATGAACATGAGCCAGCCGCCCTTTAGCCGGCAGATATCGGCCATCGAGAAGCGGCTCGGGGTCAGGCTCGTCGAGCGCAACTCGCGCAGTGTGGCGCTCACGCCGGCGGGGCAGCATTTTCTTGCCGATTGTCGCGCCGTGCTGGAACGGTTCGATGCCGCCTGCCGCGATGTGCAGCTGGTTGCCAGCGGCATGAAGGGCGAACTGAAGTTCGGCTTCATGATGCATGCCGCCCATAGCGTCGTCCCGGCGCTGGTGCGGCTTTACTCTCAGGCGCGGCCGGATGTGCGGCTGATCCTGGAGGAGCGCATACCCACCGATATCGAGGAGATGCTGACGGAGGGAAAGCTCGATGCCGCCGTCACCTTCGGCGGCGGCCCGGCGCCGCATCTGCGGACATTGCTGCTTGCCCGCGACCGGCTGTGCCTGATCGTGCCGGCAGGCCATCCGCTGGCTAAGGCCGAGGGCATCGGCCCGCAGGCTCTCGCCGGCGAAAAGCTGATTGCCGCGCCAGCCACGGTGGCGCCGACCTTGCGCTCGGCAATTGCCACTTACTGCGCTGCTGGCGATGTCATCCCGCATTTCGCCTTCGAGCCGCGCCTGCAGCACACGATCATCCGGCTGGTGCAGGAGGGTCTGGGGGTGGCGCTGATCCCGCAATCGCTGTGCAGCGATCTGGCCGAACGGGTGGTTGCGCGGGCGATTGAGGATGCGCCCGAGTTTGATGTCGTGCTTTGTGCCTCACGGACGGCGAGGAGCCCCGCGGTGCCGGAATTGTTCGAGGTGGCGGGGCGGGCGATCAAAGACCCCGCCCCAAAGGGGGAGGGGCTTAATCCGCCGCACCGGCTTTGCAGAACTTCGACGTTTCGGGAAAAGCAAGGCGGCGCCCCAGGTTAGTCCCTCCCCCTTGTGGGGAGGGGTGGGGAGGGGTCTTTGCTCGCTTTCCTCATGAACTGCCATGATGAGGAAAACGGTCATCGCCCAATCTACCCAAGCAACCCCAGCCTTCGTCCCTCGGCAGCCGCCTGGCCCCTGGATTTCGCGTTCAGCTTCGCCAGGATCGAGGAAATATGGTGATCCACCGTTTTTGCCGAGACGAACAGCTGCGCGCCGATTTCGGCATTCGACCTGCCTTCGTCGATCAGCCGCAGCACGTCCATTTCCCGTGTCGTGAGGCCGGCGGCGTTGGCCTGGGTGCTGGCTCTCGGGCCGCGCGTGGCGAGCCGGCCGCTGCGTTTGCGGATCATGTCCTTCACGTGGGTGACGACGGTGGTGGCGCCGAGGGTTTCCAGCGTCGCCAAGGCCCGGTAGAGCGCGTCGCTGTCGCCGTCGAGCAGGGCGAGCGCAGCCAGATAGGGCGCGCGGCGATCCGTCCAGATATCGGCGGCTTCCTGCCATCGGCCTTCGAGCATGGCGGTCACGGCGGCGTCGCCATTCCTATTGTCAGGCGCAAGGCCGGGTTCGCCGAGAATATGCGCCCAGAAGCCGATCGTCGAACCGGGCGCATCGTCGCTGCAGAGGGAGGCTGCCTGCCGCAGGGCGGCCAGCGCCGCATCACGGTCGGCGAGGCCGAGCCAGGCGCGCTCGGCCATCAGCGCGGCATGGGCCGACAGGCGCTGAAATTCGAACGTGTTTGCCAGGAATTTTTCCATTTCCTGCAGCAGCGCGTCCGCGGGTTCGCCGCGCCGGGTGCGGAGTGTCGCCAGCGCAACGAGCGAGGGATAGCGCGACAGGGCCGGGGCGTTCTGATTGTCGACCACGGCTTGCGCTGCTGCGGCTGCCTCTTCCCAGCGGCCGAGGAAGGTCAGAAGTTCGGCAAGCTCGCCGCGCATATAATCGCGCCACGTATCCAGGTCGTGCTCGATGCAATAGGCAATGCCGCGCGTCAGCACGTCTTCGGCGGCAGCGGCCGCATGAAGCTGGATTTCCACCCAGGCGCGGTTGGTGAAGGCGCGGGCGATATGTTCCTGAAAGCCGTGATCGAGGGCGATCGCTAAGGCCTCTTCCAGCGTCTGCCGGGCGCGGTCGGGATCGCGCCAGCAGATGGCGGTGCCGACATTGTTGAGCGCATGGCAGAGCACCTCGGGCCGGGCAACATCTTCCGCCGTCATCAGGGCGATGGCGCGCTCGCCGTAGAAGGTGGCCGTTTCGGCATCACCTGCCAGCATGCCGAGCTGCGACAGGTTGGAATAGCCCATAGCGAGCTCGGCAGGGGCGTTCGCCTGCTCCAGCACCTCGACTGCCTCGCGGCCGAAGGCATCGGCGCCCTTGCGGTCTCCGGCGAGGTAGCTCAGTCGTGACAGCCAGCGCATGTTGTCGCCGATATGCCTGATATCACCGAGGGACCGGTAGAGCGAAAGCGCGCTCGTCTGCGCGGCAATGGCGCGCTCCATCTGGCCGGTCAGGTGGCATTCGAAGGCATAACCCTCATAGAGGCAGGCGCGCGCGGCATCGCCCAACGCACCGGCATGGGCGAGCGCCAGTTCGTAGTGGCGAATGGCCTGCCGGTGGGCACCCAGCCTTCCGGCCTCGGCTGCCGCCTTCGGTGCGAGTTCCGAGATCGCAGCGATGTCCTGCGCCTCGTTGGCATGGTGGACCATACGCGCCACGGACGCATCGCCGCTTTGACGGAAATAGGCGAGCGCCCGTTCGTTCAGCCCACGGCGGCGAAGCGGCGGCAGCGATTGCTCGATCGCCTGTCTGGCGATCTCGTGGCGGAACATGAACAGGTCACCAGCCGGGACCAGAAGTCCGCAGGCGACGCAGGCCTCCAGTGCCCTGCGGGCGTTTTCGCCGCAGATCGCTTCGATCAGCTCAGGGGCGAAGGCATCGGGCGAGGTGGAGGCCGCACACAGCACCGCCCTGTCTGCCTCCGAAAGCGTATCGGCCCGCGCCAGCACGGCATCGCGGATGGTTGTCGGCAGCCGGTCGCGGCTGGCGGCATCGACGAGTTCGCTGACGAAATAGGCGTTGCCGCCGGTGGCGGAAAAAATCGCCTCGCCATCGAGGCCTTCCTGCTGTGCCAGCTCCAGCACGGAGGCTTTCGAAAGCGGCGGCACGTCGATGCGCAGCCAATGGGCCGGCGGGATGTCGGCAAGCAGCCGGCGCAATCGCGTCTGGCCCGGCGTATCGTCGTTGCGCGCTGTGAGGACCGGCAGAAGACAGGTGTTGCGGATGCGGCGGCCGATATAGCGGATCAGGTTCAGCGTGGCGTCATCCGCCCAGTGAATATCCTCGATGACGAGCAATGTCGGCTGGCGATCGGCTGTCAGGAGATCGAGCACTTCGGAGAAGAGGGAAATCCAGTTGCCGGCCGACACGCGCGTCAGCTTCCAGCGCGCCTCCCGCGCAATGTCGCGCCAGGGGCCGAGCGGCTCGGCTGTGCCGAAATTCTCGCACGCACCTGATAGCACGCGTGTACCCTCGGGCACGGCGCGGGAAAAGGCTGCCGCGAGCGAGGACTTGCCGGCGCCTGCTTCCCCTTCGAGCAGGACGACGCGGCTCTCGCCGTCGGCGGCTTCGCGCAACAACGACTGCAGATGATCGAGAATGGGCGCGCGCTCGATTAGTCGCATCGCGGATTATTGCCAGCATCCCCAGCGGCTGGAAATAGCAGCGTGCCAAAATAGGGCAGCGAGGCCTAAGAAAATGGGGAGATATCCCGATGTGCAGACCGGCTCGCAGGCATAGCGTGCATCCCGTCAATGCCAATGCCAACGAGGCCAGAGCGAACAGGAGGTCGCCATGCCGAAATATCTCATCGAACGGAACGTTCCCGGTGCAGCCAAACTCACGCCCGAGCAGCTGCGGGAGATTTCCGCCACGTCCAACAAGGTCGTCGCCGGCCTCGACCGTCCCTATAACTGGATCACCAGCTATGTCGCCGGCGACAAGATCTATTGCGTGCACGAAGCCGACAGTGCCGAAACCGTTTACCGCCACGCCCGCGAGGGCGGCTTTCCAGCCGATCTGGTGACGGAGATTGCCTCGGAGATCGGCCCGCAAACCGCACGCGCCTGAATACACGCGCCTGATTACCCGCGCTTGGCCGTTTGCGAGGGGCAGCGACCGGCGCTCGCCTCGTTCCCTCCTCGGACGAGTTCGGGGAGGGGATGGGGGAAGGGCTTTGCGACGGCGGCTTTTGGGGCACGCGACACGCAGCAAGTTCTGTGATTGTGAGCGCAGGTTTGATCTCATGCAGGTCATCGATGTGATGCAGTGCCGGCTGGCTTAAGATCCAATGTCAGCAGAAGTCCGTGCGGGCAGATGCTGTGGCGCCTGGAGATCGGGATTGCAGGCGGGAGAGCAGGCGCAGCGCCGCGGAGACGGCGAGATTGGCGAACGCCGTGTCGCTGGCGGAAATCTGTTCGCGGCAGGTCTTCAGCTGTCCCGAGATTTCGCCGATTTCGGCATGCAATGAGGCATTGCCGGCGGTGGCCGCGTTGGATGAGGCCACGGCAAGGTGTGCGATCAGCAGATCGACGATGGTGAGGCGTTCTTCCTGCGGGATGGATTCGAATGGTACCGGCATGGTGTTTCTCTGTGCTGAGGAAAGATGCTGCGCCGAGCCGGCCAGGTCAGAGCGAACAGGAGAGTTCGTTTAAAACGTGCCTCACGCCACCGACGCCCCATGCACGTCCGCCGCCCGCTCGATCTGGGTGTAGAGCGGCACCCATCCTGCAAGGGTGACGTCGCCGTCATGCGCCGATACGAAGATATAGGTCGCATCTATATCGCCTGCGCGGTGAAGCGATGCCGAGACTTCGGATTCCAGATCGGCCGCATTGGCCGGCCTCGAATGCACAAGCTGCAAATGCCTTTCACGCACGGGCATATCCGTCCTCCTGCGCATCACACTGCCGGCGCGGTGTTGCCCGGCGGCAGGCCTTGGATCGCAAAGCGGCGCTTGACGAATGGATCGGCGACGCCGGGATAGTCGCCGGCGTTCTGAAGCGCTGCCATGAGGATCGTTTCATGGCGGATGCCGCTATCGAACAGCGAAAGGAGTTGTGCTGCAGCGTGCCCGAACAATTTCGGCTCGGCAGCCTGGTCATATCCGGCTCGATCGAGCATACGGATCAGCAGGTTCACATCGTCGTTATCAGGCACGGTTTCGTCGGCCGAAGATATCGGGATTGGGGACATCGGAACTGGATTTAGCGGGGTCGCGGAAGACATTCAGTCCTCCTTCCGGTCGGGGCCAGGGTGTGGATGCCCTTAACCAACAGCGCCCGTGAAAATGGCTGCTGACACGGGCACCATGCGCCCTTTTGCGCGCCTCCACAATAGCCGCCAAATTAATAAAAATAAAATATACCTTGTTCTGAACACAAATGATCCCTATGTTCTGCAAATCGAATTTGCTTCGTCAGCTTCGTTTCTGCGCAAAATGCGCATTGGCTAATCTTTCCTCTCAAGCTCGACCACTTTATCGCCTGCACATAGCGGGCTTGGTAATTCTTTGCGATTGAAAGGAAATCGTTATGAATACTGGTATCGTTAAATTCTTCAACACGGCCAAGGGCTTTGGTTTCATTTCGCTGGTCGACGGCTCGCCGGACGTGTTCGTTCACATTTCGGCTGTCGAACAGTCCGGCATGACCTTCCTGCGTGAAGGCCAGTCGGTCAGTTTCGACCTGGTGCGGGATTCCCGCAGCGGCAAGAACGCCGCGCAGAACCTCGCTTCTGCATAATCAATTGGTTCGCACCTCGCTTTGACCACGGATGTACTGGCACTGCGGTTATGCGAACCCTGGAAAGGTCGGGCTTGCCCCGGCCTTTTTGTTTTCAAGCCCCGTTCTGTTCTGGAGAAAAACAATGACAAAGACAGATGCTGCGACAATTCTTAGACGTGCCGCGCGCCAGGTGGTCAACACCAGCGGCGGCGGACACCTGGGAGGCACCAATTTCGGCCAGGCCTTCGACGCGAAGACATCTTCCGCCAAAGACAAGAGCGACAGAACCCGCAGGCCGCCGCGCGGGAAATAACAGCCTGAGGGGTGGTCGCTCTCCCCTTGCCATTCCACGGCAGTTTGCGCTATAGATCACCCCGATGGGGATGGAGTACCCCCGAAACCGCCCTCAAGGCTGATGACTCCTACCGTGTGCAACCGCGGTGGGAATCTGTCCGAAACCCGCTGCAGGCGGGTTTTTTGTTGCCCGCCCGAGATTTTTGGAGCGAGCATGTCATTTTATACTTGTCTCATCGTCATGGCCGGCGGCGCGCTCGGCACTTTCGCCCGCTACGCCGTCTCTATTCTTGCTATACCCATCAGCCGGGGTTTGCCCTGGGGCACGATCATCATCAATATTACAGGTTCGCTGATGATCGGTTTTTTCAGCACGCTGACACTCGCCAGTGGTCGCTTCCCGATCTCCGATAACATGCGCCTTTTCGTGATCGTGGGCTTCTGCGGCGGCTATACGACCTTCTCTTCCTTCAGCCTGCAGACGCTCGAGCTGTTGCGAATGGGTTCCGTCGTGCGGGCCTGCATCAACGTCGCGGCTTCGATCGTGCTCTGCATCGGGGCAGTGGCCGTCGGCCATTTCGTCGCGACGTGGATCAACAGCGGCGCACCTGATGTGGCGCAGGCGGTGATCGAGGAGCAGGCCTGAGATCAGGGGGAAACAGGCCGACGATCAAGCCGGTCTGTCCTTCCAGCCGGGAAAGATATCGTCATCGACCGAAAGGCACGGGACGCAGATGCAATCGATCCGCCGGGTATGGCGGTCCGGCGGATCGAGCGGCCGTTAATCCCTGTCGCGGTCGGGGCGAGCTACGACAAGGGTTCACGGATTCTATCGATTTTCCGTCGGCATCTCTGCCTGCGGGAAAACCCATGACAGGAGCGATCGATCCACCGGGTATGGCGTCCCGGCGGATCGACCGACCGTTAAATCCCGGTCGTGGTCAGGGCTGAGTGCGACAGGGGTTCACGGATCTCATCAATTTTACCGTCGGCATCACCGACGCCGAGGTGGTCTTGGCCTCGGCGAAGACTACCGAGCTCCGACGGCCAGTATGAGTGCAGACGCCAGCGCAATTTTTCGTTTCGGCGTGCGGATGGCGTCGTGCGGAGGGAAAGAAACTGTTCTGCCCGTGGAAAAGTCCATGACAGGTACATCGATCCGCCGGGTATGGCGGCCCGGCGGATCGAGCGGCCGTCAATTCCCTGCCGTTGTCGGGGCTGTGTGCGACAGGGATTCACGGATCTCGTCGATTTTTCCATCGGCATCACCGACGCCGAGGATGGCCTTGGCTTTATCGAAGGCTGCCGGGCTCAGTTCGCCGGTGCGCGTGGCCGACTCCAGCGCTTTCTCCAGTGCCGCATCGCCCAGGACCGGATCATCGGGTGCGGGTGCGACGCCGTTATCGATTTCAAACTGGGCATAGGCCACGGCATAGGCCGAGATCGCGGTCATCTTCGGATCGGACGTGTTCAAATAGGCCTTATAGCTGCGGTTGAGTGAATTCAGCCCGGCGAGCTCGGCGCGAACGTTCTTTTGCCTGATATCGTCGGTGGTCTTTTTCGCGGTCAGCGATTTCTCGCTGTTCTCTCGGGATTTGCCCTTGCTTTCGCTCTGAAGCGTCGAGCCCCCGGAATGGTCGCCACTTTTTCCGTGACTGCCGCTCTGTCCCCCGCCATTGCTGCTGCCATGCCCGCCGCCGTTTCCTCCACCGTTTCCTCCACCGTTGCCGCCGCCGTTACCGCCGCCATTGCCGCCGTCCTTTGCGAATGCGGCCATATCGAAGCCGGAAATCGTTGCGGGGCTTGAAGCGATGATCATGGAAAGGGCGGCTAGGGACGCCAAGGTTGTTATACGCATCTGTTTCTCCGTCTCGGGGACAGGTTTCGTTTCGTGACGCCGGATTGCCGAATCTCGGAGGCAATCAGGATGAGGAGAATAGTAGCGGGGGAATGCGCCGATAACATCGGACCATGGTCCGGCCGCGGCTGGACTAAGGTCCGTGACGGTATCGAGGCCGAACGAGGAGGGGCGCTCTCACATCGTGTTTGCTTGATTACCTCCAGCCGATCCGGAATCGGGTGGCTGCCGCTTCTCATATTTCCTACCCCTCCGTGATCATCAAAACAGGAGGCTCGGACATGGAACTGGAAGACAAGGTCATCATCATCTCTGGCGCAAGCAGCGGCATCGGCGCCGCCGCTGCCCGGCTGTTTGCGGCCGGCGGCGCGAAGCTCGTGCTCGGCGCACGGCGAGCGCCGAACCTCGCGGCGCTCGTTTCCGAGATCATTGAAAGCGGCGGCACGGCCGTGTCCCTGGCCGGTGATGTGCGCGAGGGCGCCTATGCGCAGGCGCTGGTCGATCGGGCGCTCGATGCCTATGGCAGGCTCGACGGCGCGTTCAACAATGCCGGCGTCGTCGGCGAGATGGGCGCGTTTTCGCAGATGAGTGCCGACAACTGGGAGACGGTGATTTCGACGAACCTGACAAGCGCCTTCTTTGCGCTGAAGGCGCAGCTGCCGGTCATGAAAGCACAGCGCAGCGGCTCGATCGTCTTCACCTCGTCCTTCGTCGGCTATAGCAATGGCGGCTTGCCCGGCATGGGTGCCTATGCAGCTTCCAAGGCTGGACTGATCGGCCTCGTGCAATCGGTCGCCGCCGATCATGCGGCTGACGGCATCAGGATCAACAGCCTGCTGCCCGGCGGAACCATCACACCCGCCGGCGGGGAGAACAACCCTGAATTCCTCGACTATATTTCCGGCCTGCATCCGATGAAGCGGATGGCGGCGGCCGAAGAGATCGCAAAGGCCGCGCTCTTTCTGCTGTCGGACCAGTCAAGCTTCATGACTGGCAGCCCAATGATCGTCGATGGCGGCATGTCGGTGCGGCTGCTCTAGCGGACCTAGCCCCGGGTAGCGTTGTGCCGCCCGGGGATGAGAGTTGGCGGCCGTTCCCAGAGGTCGCCAGCGCTTCACGCCGCGCCCAATTCCTGACATATTTGCGGAAGGACAGCCAACCGTTCGTGGATATTGGGTCATGAACTCGCAAACACGTGAAAAAAGCAACATGCGCGCCCCTACCGGGTCCGTTACAGGGCTTTGCTCTGCGTCCGCCACCATGTTTGCAGTAGGGATGGCCTTTCTGGGTTATTGGGGAGTGTATGAACAGGGGCGCTGGAGTCCGATCGATTATCTTGTGATGGTTGTCGCTATCCTCGGATTTGCCGCACTTGGCTGCGTGCCCTGGATTGTAACGACACCTGTCGCGGAGGAGGAGGCAGACAAAGTCGCCGTCGCCAGGCGAGCGATGGCATTGGGAACGGCGCTCATCTGGATGGCCGTCTGTATTACCGTATTTGCCTGACTTACCCTGCGCGGCGAGTAAGCCAATTCGATCGCCGCTCACTCCCGCCGCCGCTTGCTGGGCTGCGTGCCGTCATAAAAGCCAGGCGGCTTCTTCTTCACCCAGGCGACGAAGGTCTGGATGGCCGGGTGGGTCAGCAGGGCCTCGATCGTGGCATAGGATTGTTCCAGCTCCGCCTCGGAAAACTGCGCATGGATCTGGCGATGGCAGATGCGGTGCAGAACCTGTGTCTCGCGTCCGCCCCGGCTCTTCGGCACGAGGTGATGCTCGTCCCTCTGGTCGGCCGGGACGATCCGGCCGCAGAGCGGGCAGATATCAGGCTCGGGCGCATGATACCATGAGGTGATATCCTGGTTTCGTTTTCGCACCATAGGCGGAGACTAACCGCCGGCCAGGCGGGCGGCAATATCTGCTCACGCCAGCCGTCGCCGTCGGAGGGGCGAAGCTCGCGCAGGCGTGAAAACCGGTTCAGGCAAGACTATCGCGAGGTTTCCAGGCGATCGCCGCGCAGAAGGCTCAGCCAAGCCTGCGACACCTTCTCCGCGCCTGAGCCTCCGATATGGCAATCGTCATAGCGGTCGTCTCCATCGAGCAACGCGTCGGAATTTGCGCCTTCTCGGATACCGTGGCCGCTTTTCGACAGGGCCATCTGCGCCCTTACGATCGCATTGTCCGGGATATGCTCCTTGAAGCCGCCGTTGCTCGGTTCGAGGCATTTCGATGCGATTGAGATATACACGGGTGCCTCGACGCCGTGCTGACGCAACGTGTCGACCATCGACAGGAAACGCTCCTGATAGGCATCCGCAGTGGTGCCGATGACGAGGTCCTTCTCTCCCTGCACCCAGAGGACGCTGGTTATCCGATAACCGGAGTCCTGAAGCTGTTTCACCGTATCGACCAGCACGGGATTGATGTCACCGCCTGCCGCCCATCGTGCGACCTCAGATCCGGAATATGCGAGGGGGGCAATGATGACGCTGTCATTTTGTCCGGATGCGATCAATTTGTTCCCAAGAAGCGTCCAGTACTCTCCCTTGGTATCGGTCGATCCAAGGAGTGGCGAGGCGGCGACGAAGCACCGTTTTCCGAAGGCGTTTACAACACGAGCGCCATAATTCGACCGGTGCCGTTGTCCACCGTCGTTGGCCGCATTCGATTGGCCAAGAACAAGCAAGACGGCCGTTCGGTCAGTTTGAGGCGGGCAGGGCACAGGCGTTTTCGATTCATCGCCGATGAGCCGTTCCTTGTCGTCGAAAGTATAACGGCTTGGAGCCGGCGCCTTCTCTGCACCAGCCATTTTCTTGAGCGCGGAAAGTTGCGGCCAAGGAAAGATCTCATGTCTCGCGCTCATGCCGCCGAGAACGTACATAGCGATCAGGGCGCCCAGGCCGACTGCTATTGTTTTACGCATGTCGTCAACTCGGAAACTCCATCCGGTGACATGGAGCCTACGGACCGATCAAGGCTGCTCCAGCCATGAACGTTCGTTTACGCCAGCCACATCTGCTTGCTCGGGCATGCTCTTCAAAAAAGAGTTCGTCGCGAAGATCGAGCCCCAATCGACGACTATTTCACGTGGGGTCGCCGAAACCCGCTCTAAACTATAGTCCGGACCAGTGATTGCAATCATCCGGATGGGTTAGAGATCGCGCCCGTTTGCAGCAGCAGTTCCATGAAGAATACTCCCGTTGCTGGCTTATGGGCCGACGACCACAGGGCCAGGGAGGCGAGGACAAGGCGGGAGCGGAACGCCGGTTACGGTCGGGGACACCGAGTACCCCGACCGGTCTCGCGCTCAGCCAAGTTCCTCGGCGAGCCCGAGGAGAATGCCTTCCGGCCCACGGATGTAGCAGAGCCGATATACGTCCTGATACTGGACCACTTCGCCGACGAGCTGAGCGCCGCGCGCACGCAGCCTTTGAAGCATCTCGTTGAGATCACTGACCGCGAACATGACACGGAGGTAGCCGAGCGCGTTGACGGGGGCGTTGCGGTGATCTGCGACGACATCGGGGGCGAGGAAGCGGGAGAGCTCGAGCCGGCCGTGTCCGTCCGGTGTGCGCATCATGGCAACCTCGACATGCTGATTGCCCAGCCCGGTGACACGTCCGGCCCATTCTCCCTCGATCGTGGCCCGCCCTTCGAGTTCGAGGCCGAGTTCGCGAAAGAAATCAATCGTCACGTCCAGGTCTTCGACGACGATTCCTACGTTGTGCATCTGCTTGAGCGCCATGTTTCCAATCTCCAAAGTATCGCTTCGATCTACGAGGTGTCGCCTCGTTCCGCAAAGAACGTTCGAGGCAGGCCAATACCGACAGCCATCCACACTTGATCAGCTGCTTTCCACTTCAGAAGCTTGAATCATACACCGCCCCCCGTTTCGAAAAGTCTTAGGAAGCACCGCCCTTCTTTGCGGCCGCTGCAGCGGCATTCCAGTTCTGGTAGGGGCGGCGGAAGGTCGGAATGCGGTCTTCCATCGCGGGCAGGGGATCGAAGGGTTTGTGGGGCTCGGCCTGATACCAGAAGGCGACGGAGGAAATGTCGTCGGAACGGCGGTTGGCGTGGCCGTGCTCGATCGTCACGCGGATGCGCTTTCGGAAGATGGCGGGGTCTTCGAGATGCCAGCGGTAGAGGGTAACCGGCTCGGTCCAGTTCGGGCCGCCAGCTGCGATGATGCCGTGGTAGGGGCCGCTATAATCCTGTGTCGGGCACCAGGCGGTGTTGAAATAGTCCTCGGTGCCGGTGCCGTGCAGGGTGGGAGGCCAGGCGTCGTTGGCGCCCGGGCTGCTTTCGCCGCGCGGCTCGATCAGCGCCGCCTTCGGGCCGATGCGCGGATCGGGTTTTCGCACCGTATCGGGCACGGAAAGACCCGGCTCGCCGTCGATGAAGATCATGTCGTCGCCTTCGCCGTACCAGTCCCAGACATCGGAGCGGCGCCGCGAATAGACGGAAAAGAGCACGCCGACATAGTGGCCGTGGCCTTCGGCTTCGAGGATCGTGTAGTTCTCCTTGCCGTCGGTGGTCTCGCCGCCGAAGAGGAACTGTTCGTTGGTCAGGCCCGCTTCGCTTTGACCCTTGGGGCGCGCCTGGCGGTACTGCGCGTGGAAGCGGCCGAGCCCGTCTTCCAGCCGGTCATGCAGTTCGAGATCGACATAGTAGTAGAAGAGCAGGTCGTGCTCGGCCTCATTGGTGATGGTGAAGCGCATGTGGCTGGCAAAGGGCATCGGGAAATAGCAGTTAAAGGCCTTGCCGTCCTCTGGGCTCGCCTGCATCGGCAGGCTGGCATAATTGCCCGTTTGCGCGTGGCCCATGCCGAAGAAATCGCCGATCGGGGCCTCGATGCTCGGATTGTCCTCGCCATCCCAATAAGCGCGCAGCACGATCTTGCGCAGGAAGCTCTCGCTCTCGCAGGCAAGCGTCGCCCAGATATGAGTGACGATGCCCGCACCCGCATGCTCGGCGATGACGACGGTCTTTCCGGGTTCGATATGCAGCCTGTCGTCATTGCCGCCGGTGCGGTCGTAGCTGGAAAAACGGCGGGTCTTTGCCGTCCTCAGTGTCGCAAGCCCGCGCAGCGGCGATATGCCAGCCTGGGTCATCAATTTCTCCTCTTCGATGTTATTTGAGACCGCTGGTTTTCAGCGAATCCATGATCTGGCGCTGGAAGATGATGAAGAGCACGAGCGTCGGGATGGCGACGATCGTGGAGGCCGCCATCATGTAGTTCCACGAGGCGGAATACTGGCTCTTGAAATTGGCAATCCCGACCTGCACGACCCAGAGGTCGGCCTTGGAGGCGACGGTCAGCGGCCAGAGAAAGGCATTCCAGTTTGCCAGGAAGAACAGGATGGCGAGGGCCGACATGATCGGTCGGCTGAGCGGCAGGATGATGCTCCAGTAGATGCGCCAGTAGCCGGCGCCATCGACGATCGCCGCTTCCTCGATCTCGCGCGGCAGCGACAGGTAATATTGGCGCAGCAGGAAGATCCCGAAGGCATTGAAGATCGACGGCACGATCAGCCCGGCATAGGTGTTCAGCATGCCCATGGCGCGCACGATGACGAAGAGCGGCACGATGATGACGGGTAGCGACACGAGGAATGTGGAGAAGATCGCCAGGAAGATGATCTCGCGGCCGGGAAAGCGCAGGCGCGCCAGCGCATAACCCGCCATCGTATGGAAGAACAGGGCGATGATCGTCACGCTCGCCGACACGAAGAAGCTGTTGGCCATGTAGCGGATGAAGGGCACGCCGGTCAGCACATATTCGAAGTTCTCCAGCGTCGGCTCCGAGGGGATCAGGTTGGGGGAGAAGGCTTCGGCCTGCGTCTTGAAGGCGATCGACACCATCCACAGAAGCGGGAAAAGGATCATCAGCGCCAGGATCGCCGTGATCAGCATCCAGAGGATGCGCACGATCGTCAGCTGCGAGGACGAGGGATAGGCGGAAGAGGGGACGTTACTCATAGTTGAAGCGGCCTCCCTTGGTCATGACGAAGAAGAGCGCGGTCACCAGCATCAGCACGATGACCAGCACCGAGGACATGGCGGCGGCATAACCGAAGGCGCCGAAGGAAAAGGCCTGCTGATAGATGTAGACGATCAGCACCGCGGTGGAGTTGGCAGGGCCGCCCTTGGTCATCACGTAGATGATGTCGAAGGCCTGCGCGCCGGCGACGGCCGCCACCATCGAGACCATCAGCACGAAGAAGCTCGTCGGTTTCAGAAGCGGCAGGGTGATGTACCAGAAGCAGTGGAAGGGGCTCGCGCCATCGATCTTGGCTGCC
This sequence comes from Rhizobium sp. BK529, assembly GCF_014194105.1. NCBI lineage: Bacteria > Pseudomonadati > Pseudomonadota > Alphaproteobacteria > Hyphomicrobiales > Rhizobiaceae > Rhizobium > Rhizobium sp. BK529. The sequence goes on from NZ_JACIAU010000001.1 coordinate 983,050, forward strand.
TCGTAATATTCCTTGGGAATGTCCTGCAGACCGCCGAGAAAGATCAGCATGTAAAAGCCCATCAGGAACCAGAGGCTGACGAAGACCACCGTCAGCAGGGCAAATTGCGGATCGCCGAGGAAGGATATGCCTGACATGCCGAGGAAGGGCGTCAGCTTATTGATGACGCCGATCTTGTCGACCACCATGAACTGCCAGACGACGGCGACGACGACGAGGCTGACCATATGCGGGGCAAAGAACATCGCCCGCATGACCGCGTTGAAGCGGTTGGTCTTCTGCACGAGCAGCGCCAGTCCCAACCCGCAGACATAGAGAAGCGGCACGAGCAGCACGGCATAAAGGGCGGTGACGCGGGCGGCCTGCCAGAAGAGCGGGTCCTTGCCCATGCGCACGAAATTCGCCATGCCGACGAAACGATAGCCGCCGAAGCCATTGACCTCGAAGACCGCCAGCACCAGCGACAGCACCATCGGCAGGCCGAGGAAGATCAAGAGCCCGATCGCATCCGGCAGGACGAAGAGGTAGCCCGCCACCCATTCGCGATGTTTGGCCGACAGGCCCCTCTGCCTGACGGGCTTGCCTTGGTCCGGCTTGTTCTGGTGTGGCCTCATACCCGTGTCCATGTGCAACTCCCTGCCGTGCCGCATCTGTCTTAAGATGCGGCACGGTCATTGTAAGAACAACGCACTAGGTCACTTCCTTCATGTAAAGAAAGAAGCGACTAGAGGATCGGCGCGCCGCTGTAGGAGGCGAGGAACGCGTCGAGCTGCTGGGATGCTGCGGTCGCCGTCTGTTGCGGATCGGCGCCGCCGAGCTGCGTCTGCTGGATGGCATCGGAGATGATCTTGTAGACCTCCGGCGGCACCCGCGGTTCAGCTCTTGTGCCGGGGTGAATATCCTTGGCGAAGGTGCCGATATTCCCCTGTTTGAAAGCATCGCCGCCGGCCTGGAGCGCGCTGTTGCGCGGCGGCATGTCCGACTTTGCCTTGGTGCACCAATCGGCGACGCGCTGGACGGAACCCTTGTCCATCGAGGCGAGCGCCCAGGCGCAGAATTCGGCCGCCGCATCCGGGCTCTTGCCCTTGGCATTGGCAACGAAGGCCCAGCCGCCGCCGACGGTCACGTATTTGCCGTTGGCCGGTGTCGGCAGCTTGAAGACGCCGTATTTGAAATCCTTGGCATTGCCCGCAAGTTGCGAGATGCCCCAGATGCCGACATTCTGGATGGCGCAGTAACCGGCGGCGAGGTTTGCCACCGTGTCGTTGGCGCCATTGCCGAGCACCTGTCGCGGGGCCGCACCGCTTTTGACGGCATCCTGCCAGAATTTCAGGGCCTGGACGGTGGCCGGCGAATCGAAGGCACTCTTGCCGTCCTTGGTCTGGAATTCGCCGCCGCCCTGCCAGAGGAAGGGATACCAGGTGAAGTTCTGGTAATAGCCCGGCGTCGTTTCGAAGAGCACGCCATAGCGGTTCGGCGTCGTCAGCTTCTTGGCGACTTCGAGAAGCTCGTCCCAGGTCTTGGGAACATCGTTCTCGTTGAGGCCGGCTTCCTCGAAGGCCTTGACCGAATAATACATGGCCATCGGCTCGACTTCCATCGGAATGCCGTAGATCTTGCCGTCGACCATGCGGTTGGCAATGACGCTTTCGGGGAAGTCCGCCTTGGTCGCATCGTCGATATGCGGCGTCAGGTCCTGCAGCACGCCGCCATTATAGTAGCGCAGGAAATCGCCCGGCGAGATCAGGAAGATATCGGGGCCTTCGCCTGACGCGAAGGAGGTCGCAAGCTTCGGACCGTTGATATATTCGGTATTCGGAATGTATTCCAGCTCGACCTTCTGGTCGTGGCTGTCGTTCCAGTCGCCGATCATCTTGGTGAACCAGTCGACCTGGCTTTTGACCTGGCCGCCCGGCGCATAGAACTGCCAGAATTTCAATGGCGCGCCTTGGGCGCGCACGGCCATCCGGTTGATATAGGGAAAGCCGGTCAGCCCGGCGGCCATGCCGGCGCCGGTCAAAAGGGCGCCTTTCCGGATCAGTTGTCTGCGGGAAATGCCATTTCCAGGTGTCTTGATATCGGTCATGATTTCCTCCCATTTTGATTGACCTCACAGACCGGCTCCTCTTCCGGCTGCAGGCGGTTTGACATTCATGCGGTGTCGAAAGGCTGCAAGTTGCAGGAGATGATTTCCGAACGCGGCGGTCCGTCGTAGCGTCCCGAAAGACGCTCGAGCAGCATGGCGGTGGCGCGCTCGGCAAGGGCTGCCGGCGGGCGTCCGACGCGGGTCAGGCGCGGGCGCACATATTCGAGCTGCGTCTGGTCGCCGAAGACTGATACCGCCATATCCTGCGGTATCCTGATGCCGCGATCGTAGAATTCGGCAAGGGCGCCCGAGGCCATCAGGAAGTTGGCGAAGAATACCACGGAGGGCAGGGCGTCTTTATGGCGCTCGAGCAGCCATTCCACCGATGCCTGGCCCGACGGGCCGAGATAGCTACCCTCGAAGCGCAGATCCGGATCGGGCTCGACGCCACAATCGCGCAAACCCTGTTCGAAACCTGCCGCACGCGCCATCGCTTCGGCGAAGAAGGACGGGCCGGTGACATGGGCGACGCGTTTGTGGCCCTTCGATGCCAGATATTGCCCCATCAGCCGGCCGCCGCCGAAATCGTCGATCTTCAGGCTGTCGACTGCCTTGTTCGGCAGGTCGCCGATGAAGACGGTCGGCAGGTCGATATCGAGCAGCGCGTCGTGCATGCCATGCAAAGCGAAATCACCGACGATCAGCCCGTCGATGCGGCGGTTGCGGATCTGGCGCAGATATTCGCGCCCATGCTCCTGCGAATGGCCGCCCGGCACGTCGGTATTGAAGATCAGCATGTCGAGGCCGGCCGCCTCCATCTCCGACTGCGCCGTCTTGACGAGCTCGGGATAGAAGGGGTTGCGGATATCTGGGATCAGCATGGCGACCAGATTGGTCTTTCCGGTGCGCAGGCTCTGGGCCTGCGGGTTCGGCACATAGCCAAGCTCCTCGACCGCCGCGAGCACCTTTTCCCGGAGCGCCTGCGACACCCGATCGGCATGATTGAGCACATGCGAGACTGTCGTCCGCGATACGCCTGCCCGTTCTGCCACCTTTGATATCGTGCTCATGTCTGCATCAAAACATACAAAAAATCGATTTGCAAATCGATTTGCAAAATAAAAACGCCTTTGTCATCGTCGCGTTTTCGGGTGTGGGTTTATGATCGGCGAGAGGGCGGCGGCAAAAATTTTCGATTGCCGTGTCGGATCGGCAAGATCAGGTCCGTCCTGGAGGCATTGCCAGACATCAATCCCAAGGAGGAATCATCATGCCGAGTACAATTCGCCTTCACCGCGTCCTGGCGACCTCTCCGGACAAGGTCTATCGCGCTTTCCTGGAAGCCGATGCCGTCGCCAAGTGGCTGCCACCGAACGGTTTTACCTGCACGGTTCATCAGCTGGAGCCAAAGGTCGGCGGGACGCACAGGATGTCTTTCCGCAACTTCACGACCGGCCACAGCCATTCCTTCGGCGGCGAGTATCTCGAACTCGTTCCCGGCGAGAAACTTCACTACACCGACCGGTTCGACGATGCCAATCTGCCCGGCCAGATGGACGTTACCGTGACGCTGACGAAGGTCTCCGTCGGCACCGAACTCCATGTGGTGCAGGCCGGCATCCCGGATCTCATTCCGCCGGAAGCCTGCTATCTCGGCTGGCAGGAATCGCTGCGCAACCTTGCTCGTCTGGTCGAGCCGGAAATCAATCAGTAACCCTCGGCTCGCCGGAGGCGACGAAAGCACCGATGCGCGGGACGAGTTCTATGAAGGAGCTAAAATGCAGCCGCCGCTTCAGTATTCGGTAACGCTCTGGTTGTAAATTCCCCCAATTGAAAAGGGGCGCGCATCGTGAACAGCTTCGAAATGGACCGTGACTTGTCCAGCAGGCCTAGTCTGCAAGTGCCGCATCGTGATCTGTTGAGAGACCTGTTCGAGGATGCGGCAAGGCCGACGATCATCAAGGACGATCAATCGCGCTTCCTTTTCATCAACAGCAAGGCGTGCGAGATGTTCGGCCTCAGGCTCGACGAGATCCTCGGCCGCACGGACGACGACTTCTTGCCGGCCGATGAGGCGGCGCGGGTGCGGGAAGCGGATGCACAGGTACTGGCGACAGGCAAGGCATGCCTGATCGAGGAGGAGATCACGGCGCCGGATGGATCGATCCGGACGTTCCAAACTCATAAGCGGCGGTCCTTCATTCCCACGTCCGAAGGGAAGAAGCCGATCGTCGTCGTCGTTATCTACGATCTTACAGAACTTCGTCACGCCGAGCAGGTTTTAAGGGCCAGCGAGGAACATTACCGGTCGCTGATCGAGCTTCATCCCCAGATACCCTGGGTGGCCGACGCGGAGGGAAACGTCATCGAAGTCGGGCCGGGCTGGCAGGATGCTTCAGGACGCGACGTCGACGAGGCGATGGGGCAGGGATGGCACAGAACCCTGCATCCGGACGACTTGCCTGACGTCGTGAAGACATGGGAGGCGGCGGTCAGGTCCGGGGCGCTATTCGACATGATCTACCGCATCGGAACGACCAAAGGGCGGTATCGGTGGTATCGCAACCGTGCCGCGCCCCGGCGCGATGCCGAGGGCAGGGTTGTTCGATGGTACGGCCTCCTCGAAGACGTCCACGACCGCCAGCTCGCCCTCAAGGCGCTTGAGACCAGCGAGCGCAAGGTGCGCCAGCATCGCGACGAGCTCGAGAAGGTCGTGCAGATAAGAACGGCGGAGGTTCGAGAGAAGAACATCGAGCTCGACCGCCTTCTCCAGCACGAGCGGGAGATCAATGCCCTGCAGCGCCGCTTCGTGGCGATGATCTCGCACGAGTTCAGGACACCGCTGGCCGTCATCGACGGAGCGGCGCAGCGGCTGACGCGGACGAAAGCCGCCGTCACGTCCCAGTTCCTGGAAGACAAGGCCGTGCAGATCAAGGGAGCAGTGGCACGGATGGTAGAGCTGATGGAAAGCATCCTTGCGGCCGGGCGGCTGGAGAAGGGAACCATTGCCATCAACAAGGAGGCCGGCTCGTTGAGTGCCGTGCTTCGCCAATGTATCGCCAGCCGGGCGGAGATCAGCAAGAGCCACACGATCAGCCATGATCTCGGCGCACTGCCGGAGCTGCAGATGATCGACCAGGCGGCGATCGAAAGGGTCTTTTCCAATCTGCTGTCGAACGCGGTGAAATATTCGCCCGCCGGTTCGACCATCCGCGTCACCGGATGGAGGGACGGCAGGCAGGTTCGCGTCAGCGTTTCCGATGCGGGCATCGGAGTCGATGCGGATGATCTGCCGAAACTGTTTGAGCCTTATTTCCGCGCCCGCAGCGCCACCGGGATCGCCGGAACGGGAATCGGCCTCAACATCGTGAAGGAGATCATCGAACTGCACGGCGGATCGATCTCCGTCGAGAGTACGCTGGGGCGCGGCACGACCTTCACGGTCGAGCTGCCGTTCGACGAATGTATTGAAAAACAGTCGGCATAAGAGGAAACAATGATCAGCATTCTCTGTATCGATGACGAGACGGAACTTCGACAGATCCTGGTGGAGGAACTGGAGGATGCCGGCTTCAAGACGCTGCAAGCTTCGAACGGCAGGGAGGGGCTTGAAATGATCGTCTCTCACTGGCCCGATCTCGTCATCTGCGATATTTCCATGCCCGTCATGAGCGGTCATGAACTTCTGGCCGAACTCCAGGTGAACTATCCGGAACTCGCGCGAACGCCGTTCATCATGCTGACGGCGCTGGCCGATCGGGATAATATGCTGTCGGGCCTGCAGGCCGGAGCGGAAGCCTATTTTACGAAGCCGATCGACTTCGATCTCCTGATGGCAAAAATTTCCGGTTGCATCACACGCATCGAAAACGAACGCAGGCTGGGGCAGGGCCTGTAGGGCCTGCCGGTCGGGGTCCACCATATCAAAGTATGATTTCGCCTGCCGGAATATCTGCGAGGATCGCCTCATCGATTACTGCATCGGCCCGAAAATCGGAATCGATTTCGGAAGGCCTGATGCGTTGATTGAAGAGTTAGAGCACGGCGCTCTGATGGCAGGAGAATTTCGATGAAGCGGATTATCGTGGTGTCGCTGGCCGTTGGTCTGGTTACCGGTCTGGTCGGTTACAATGCCGCCGCATCCGGAGGGGCCGATGAGGGGCGCGCGCCGGCCCTGTCTGAACTGCCTGCCGGCTACCGCGACTGGCCGCTGATCACCGTGGCGCACGAGGAAGGCAAGCTCAACGATATCAGAGCCATCCTCGGGAACGATATCGCGATCAAGGCTTTCCGGGAAGGGCCCACTACCTATCCCGACGGCACCATCATCGGACGCCTTGCCTGGGATTATCACCCGCTGGAGGAGAGCAAGGCGGCCTTCGGCGCTCCCCAGTCCTTCGTCGCAGGATTACCCAAGAACGGCGTGCAGTTCATGGTCAAGGATGCAAAGAAGTTCGCCTCGACCGGCGGCTGGGGATATGTCGAGTTCGACAACGGCAAACCCTCCGCGAAAGCAATGCCCGAAGCATGCTTTTCCTGTCACTCCGTCGTCAAGGACCGCGACTTCGTGTTCAGCCGGTACGCACCATGACGGATGGCCGCGAGCGACAGGCTTTTGTTACTGATGCCTTTTTCGGGATGCGGTTTGCGCGTGAAGAACGCGGGGAGGCGCCAGGCGTCATCCTCAACCGCTTCGTTGTTCACGGCGATGTCTATCAGCGAATTCCGTGCTATAATTGCTGCAGGCGTCGTCCGGCAGGGCGTTGCGCCCACAGAGGCTTGTCCGATGAGCGAAATGGACGTTCTTTTTGCAGCCTTGCGGCAGGCGGCCGACCCTGAGACGGTCGATTGCATCGAAAATGTCGTCAGGCATGGCGCCGATCGCGATCTCAACCGCATCAATGCGCTGGCCTTCGCTGAGGCGCATCAGCTCGATGAAGAGAAGGTGATTGCGGCGTTTCTCCATGCGGCCCGCATGGGGGCTTTCGAGATGACCTGGAATGTGCTTTGCCCCGGATGCGGCGGCGTGCTCGACAGCGGCGCGACGCTCAAAACCGTCGATCGGGAATGCTATCACTGCGCGCTCTGTGCTGCCGGTTACGAGCCGACTCTCGACGAGATGGTGGAAGTCACCTTCACCGTCAGTCCGCGGGTGCGCAGGATCGCCGCCCACGATCCCGACCGGTTGCCTTCGCTCGAATATTACCGCCAGATCTTTTTCAGCACCGGCGTCGATCTGCCCGACAATCTCGAAGAAAGGTTCGCACACGTTCTTCTGGAAGAGGTCGAACTGGAGCCGGGCGAGAGGGCTCTTGTCTCGTTGCAGCTGCCGGCGGCGTTCGTCATCATCTTTGATGCGGTGACCCATTCGGCGCAGTTCATCGACGTGCAGGGCGAACCGACGGACGAACGGCAGACCCTCTCGATGGTTCTCAGCAACGGACATGCGCCGAACGAAACGCTTGTCCTGCGACCGGGCCCGCTGCGGCTGACGCTGGAAAACCACACCGATCGCAGGGTGCTGCCGAATGTCTGCGTCGCGGGAGACGAGCTGCACGACATATTGGGCCACAGGCGGCCGTTCCTGACGGCCAAGCGGCTCCTGACGAACCAGAGCTTTCGCGACATCTACCGGACGGATACGCTCGATGTCGATCAGCGCCTGAAGATCACCAGCCTGACCTTCCTCTTCACCGACCTGCGCGGCTCCACCGCGCTTTACGAGCGCGTCGGCGATCTCTCGGCCTTCGATCTGGTGCGCACGCATTTCCGGGTTCTGCACGAGATCGTCGCGGGCGAAGCCGGCGCGGTCGTGAAAACCATCGGCGACGCCGTGATGGCGACCTTCCCGAGCCCGGACCGGGCGGTGGCGGCGGCGCTGAGGATGCGCGAAGCGATGCTGCAGCTGAATACCGAACGCGGCAGCGAGGATCTTCTCCTCAAGATCGGCATCCATGAAGGACCGTGTCTTGCCGTCAACATGAACGACCGGCAGGATTATTTCGGCCAGACCGTTAACATCGCCTCGCGCGTGCAGGAGCTGGCCGAACCGCATGTGATCCTCACGACGGAGGCAGTGGTCGACAACGAGCAGGTTTCGGAGATCCTGCGCGACGGCGGCATCAGCTCGGTGTCGCGGATGGAGGAGCTTCACGGCATCGGGAGGGAAGTGCGGATTTTCGCGCTGTCGTAAGCCCGCTTCGCCACCCACCATTTGATGAGGGCGGTGAGTATCTGACTATATCGAGGACCGCCTACTCAAACACTTTGCTATGAGCCATGTGAGAAACGGTGTCTTTTGATCCCTGCGGCAGCCACCAGTCAGAACAGTCCACCAGCAGCAATGCCGCATACAGCTATTTCTGCGAGCAATTCGACGGCTTCCAGGAATCCCCGCCATGTCATCATTCCGTTTTGGAAGGTGACGTGGTCATCAGTAGAAGCCTGATCCGGGCCGGAAAATAGGACCAGGCATATCCAGGGGAAGGTTGCCACAAAGGCCCCAGCCATCACACAATTTTTAAGGGACATGTGTCCCCTTATGAGTGATCTATCTGGTACCGGCGGTGAAACTGTAATCCGTCCCGTCACTCAGCATCCAGATTGTTCCTCTGATTATTCCCGCCCACATGATGAGCGAGACGGCGACTGCAAGTAGTAAATATTTCAGGCGATTCGACATGCCTCATTTAAGCTGCATCGCTACGTCCGAACTCGCCGCCGCGCGGATGGCCGTTAATATACAAACAACCGATCGCGCCGGGATGTTCGAAACTGACACAAGCTGATGACGTGTCGGACTTTAGTCCGATTGAAGGCGGTGATCAGGCCGCTAGTTTTTGTTGTGCTGATGACTCCAGAGTCAGCACGAAAAGGGTGTCCATTCTTGAGTCGGAACACCCTTTTCAACCCCTCTAGCCGCCAACGCCCTTGGCGGCTTCTTTCTGTATTCCCATGCTTCGAACAGCTTTGGCCGATTATGGGCGGCGGTTTAAGCCGCTGGTTCCCAAGCAGTTCCTGGGCTGTCGATCTGGCAGATGATCGGCAGGCATGATGAAAAATTCAACGTGCAATCGCAACGCGCTTATCGCAATTTCTACGTTTGAATTGTAGCTCTTTCTCATCCGAAACTGCTGTCGATCCGAGGCTATTGAGGTCATCGCCACGCTGGCAGCAAGCAGAAATGGGGGCATTCGATGGGGTTTACTGAGGCTGTTCGGACGGTTTTGACGCAGAAATATATAACCTTCTCCGGCCGGGCCTCCCGCTCGGAGTTTTGGTGGTTTCAGTTGTTCAATTGGCTGGTCGGGGGCCTATTTTCAATCCTGGGCATTTTGACGGGTGCGAACGGCGCCCCATGGTCGTCGACCAACATTTTCTCGATCATCGGTGGATTATACGCACTTGCCACGCTGTTGCCGATGATAGCTCTCCTAGTCCGCCGTTTTCATGATCGCAACATTTCCGGTTGGTGGGTCCTCGGCCTTTTCGTCGTGTGTTTCATTCCCCTTGTCGGGCTAATCGCAGCCATTGCATTTCTCGTGATCTGCGTGCTCAGGGGCACGGAAGGTCCGAACAGGTTCGGTCCGGATCCGTTGCGTCCCGAGGCGAGAGCGGAGGTCTTTGCCTGAGCCGCATGGCGATCCCATCCTGAAACCTCGCCTGCCAGCTCACGCGGTTGTCACAATCCTGGCAATTCCAGGAGGTTGGGTTCTGCTTGGGCAGCGTTCCCGCCCGAGCGGTGCTTTCAGCCTTGAGAGGATCGGATGCGCGAACTTAGGCGGAGATAAAAATTCAATGCAGAATCGTTATTTCTTTGAATCATGCGCCGTTACAACTGGGACATTGCAATCTCCGCGTTTGAATTGTAGCTCTTTTCTCATCCGGTACTACTGTCACTTAAAAGTAATGATTGGGCCGAGACTGTATTCGCAGCAAGCAGAAATGGGGGCATTTCATGGGGTTTACTGAAGCTGTTCGGACCGTTTTGACGCAAAAATATGCGACCTTCTCCGGTCGGGCCTCCCGCTCGGAGTGCTGGTGGTTTCAGCTTTTCTACTGCCTAGTGCTGATCGGACTTGGAATTTTGGCTGCTTTGGCCGCCGGTTCCGATGGTCAGGATGGACCTTCATCACTGCTTATTGCCATCGGGGTCATCGCCGGACTGTTTGTGCTCGCAATGATGTTGCCGCAGATGTCCCTCACGGTTCGCCGTTTCCATGATCGCAACATCTCGGGCTGGTGGTATCTCGCGATTTTTATCGCGAACTTCATTCCCTACCTCAATGTTGTTGCAGGCCTCGCGGGCCTCGTCATTACCGTGCTGAGGGGCACGGAAGGTCCGAACAAGTTCGGGCCGGACCCGCTGCGGCCGGAAGCGAGAGCGGAGGTCTTTGCCTGAGCCGCATAGTCATCCGTCACGCCGGCTTGCTGGTGGCTCTATCACTGGCCGCCTCGGCCCAGTTTTATCCTGCGCTGGCGCAGGGCAGCAGCCAGCAGGGCGGGACGGGCGACCGGCCGCTCAGCGTCGTCGGCAGCGAATATGCTGCGCAATGCGCACTGAATGGTGTGCGCTGCAAGCTCACCTATCGCGATGGCGCTGAAAAGTCGAAGCGTGTGCCGGATGCGACCCTGTCGCCGAATAAGCGATCTTTTTCTTCGCAGGAGCCAGCGCCAGCCATCGACGGCCCTCTGGCCGTCATCCTCGTGCTCGTCGCTCTGGCTGCCGTCATCGGCCTTGCCCTGTACTTCGGCAATGGCGGCGTGCTGCTGTCGTCTGTGCCGCGTGACGTGAAGAAGCGCCAAGGGGAGGCGCCGGAGAGCTGGCGCACATCGGATGCGGGGACCGAGGAAAGGCCCAGTGATTTCCTGCGGCGGATTGCCAGCATGGAAGATCGCCGGCAGGCGCTCGTGCTCCTGCTCAGGCATTGCCTGCTGCATGCCGCCGATGTGACGGGAACGCGGCTTTTCCGCTCGGACACGGAGCGCGCGGTTCTTGCCCGGCTGCCGGTCCATATGCCTGACCGCGAGCGGCTGGAACATCTGCTGACCGAGACGGAGCTCGTTCATTATGGCGGCCGCCCGGTCGCAGAAAGCCATTTCGGCGCGCTTCTGGTCAGCGCGCGAAGCCTGCTGTCGATCGGCAGATTGTCCCATGCGTAACGCAGGCCCCATCCTGATCCTGGCAGCCTTGCTCGGGCTGGCCGCGCTGGCGCTCTTCGCGCTGCCGCGGGAGAATGATTTCGACCATTCGCCGCTCGGCAGCAGGGGGCTGCAGGTCTGGCTGGAAGCCAACGGTATTCCCGTTATCCGCTCCGATCCGCATTTCGTCAGGGCGCGGGCGGAGATCTCCATGCGCGTCCTTTCCCTGCCGGTAGAGAAAGACGAAGCTGCCGCTTCTGAAACAGATGAGGAAGCTGAGGGTGCTAGACCGGAAAGTTGGGGAAGCGATTCACGACGCTATGGGCTTCCGACGCTGATTATCATGCCGAAATGGCGCGGTAGTCTGTTGAGGGACGGGATTGCACGGCAGGCCGATTTGCTGCCTCTCGAAGAGGTTCAAGAAGAATTGCGCAGGATCGCGCCTGCAGACTTACGTCTCAATCGGAATGATCCAGGATTTACAGAGGCGCATCCGGGCACGAGCTGGGGGGAACCGGCTCGGATCGCCCTGTATCAGGCGCAGACCTTCGATTTGGCAAGCCTGCCGCGCGCCTGCAAGGAGCTCGTAGGCACCCAGACGGGTGCGCTGATCGTTCAATGCCAAAACTATCATCAAGTCTATCTGCTATCGGACCCTGACTTACTGAATAATCATGGCTTGGCTCTCGCCGAGAACGCGGCTTTTGCAGTGTCGCTGATTCGGCGATTGCGTGGTATCGACGAGGGGCGGCCGGTTTATCTGGATACAGCAGGCAATCCACTAGAAGCCAGGAAACCCGCGGACGAAGGCCGCACTTATGAACGGTCCGGCTCCGATCTCAAGCGCTTCTTCGCCTATCCGCTCTCCGCCATCTGGGGAACCCTGTTCGTCGTCATGGCGATCTGCTTCTGGCGTGGGTTCCTGCGGTTCGGGCCGCCGGTGAAGGATGCGTCGGGAAATATTGAGCTGTCGAAGTCTGCGGCGATCGAAGCAACCGCCCGCCTGCTTCGCCTGTCAGGCAATGACGGGCGGATGGTGTCGCAGTTCGTGCTCCATCTGCTTGCCGACAAGGCGCAGTTGCTATTTGGCCCCGGAGCCGGAAACGAGGCGGGCATAGATCGGCTGTTCAAACGCATGGCGCGCCGCGATCGCGAGGCGGCCCAGGCACTGCACTCGTCGGCTCAGGCGCTGATTGACCGCGGGCATTTGATGAGACGGGCGGATCTGCACCGCAATCTCGAGACATTCAGGAAATCGCTAGGGAGCATAGACTTTGGATCTGGGTGAATTTCGCAATCTCGTTGCCGCGGTTCGCGGAGAGATCGGCAAGGCGGTGCAGGGACAGGATGCGATCATCGACCTCGTGCTGATCTCGATATTCTCGGGCGGGCACTGCCTCGTCGAGGGGCCTCCCGGAACGGCAAAGACGCTGCTCGCCCGTTCGGTTTCGGCCGCCATGGCGCTCGATTATCGCCGCATCCAGTTCACGCCCGATCTGATGCCGGGCGATGTGCTCGGGGTCAATCTCTTCAATTTCCAAACCAACCAGTTTCATCTCACCAAGGGGCCGGTCTTTACCGACATTCTGCTGGCCGACGAGATCAACCGCGCACCGCCGAAGACGCAATCGGCGCTCTTGCAGGCGATGAACGAGCGGATGGTGACGATCGACGGCAAGGACTATTCGCTGGGCTCGGATTTCTTCGTGCTCGCCACGCAGAACCCGATCGAGCAGCAGGGCACCTATCCCTTGCCGGAAGCGCAGCTCGACCGCTTCCTGTTCAAGCTCGTGGTCGATTTTCCCGACCGCGATACCGAAATTGCGATCCTTTCCCGGCATGCCGATCAGGCGTTGAAAGCCGATGTCCGCAGTGCCGGCATCCGTCCGCTGGTCACCAGCGAGGCGCTTGCCGAAGGCCGGGCGCTGATCGACGCGATTCATCTCGACAAGACAATCCTGACCTATGTCGTCGACCTCGTGCGCGCCACGCGCTCCGATCCCGATATTCTCTATGGCGCTTCGACCCGCGCAGCCGATGCCCTTGCGGCGGCCGTGCGCGTGCGTGCGGCTTTCGAGGGCCGGGATTATGGCCTGCCCGACGATGTTCAGGCCCTGCTGACGCCGGCACTTCGCCATCGCATCGTGCTTTCGCCGTCGGCAGAAATCGACGGGCGCACGCCGGATGATGTGTTGCGCAGCATCAGGAACCGTGTGGACGCGCCCCGTTAAATGCGACCGTCCTCGTCCCTGATCTCGCTCGTTCTTGGCCTCGCAGCGGTGACGGTGTTCGTCAGCGTCTGGTGGCGTGACATGGGCATGCCGCTGATCGGCCTATGGGCCGTGCTCGCGGCCGTGACGGCGGGCGATCTGGCGCTGTCGGCCCTCTCGGGCCGGATTGCGGTCGATTTCGATCTGCCGCCGCAGGGCTTCGTCGGCCATACCGCCGCCTTCACGGTCGACATCAGCCCGCAGAAGGGCAGGCTGCCGGAGAAGTTCGACATCCGCCTCGATCTCGCGCCCGAACTCGTCATCGGGGAAGGCCGGATGCCGGGTACGGCGTCGGGTATCGGGGAGAAGCAGGGCAGGGCTTCGATCGACGTGCATCTGACCCGGCGGGGGCAATTTGCCGTTCATAATCTCTGGCTGAAATGGCCGTCGCGCCTGAAGCTTCTGGAAGTGATCGCGCGCTTGCCGGTCGGCAAGGAAATCGCCGTTCTGCCCGACATATCGCCTGTTCTCTCAGGGGCGATCAGGACCGAGATTCTGCCGCTGGAAGCCGGCCAGAAGGATTTGCGGCTGCGCGGCGAGGGGTCGGAATTCCACCAGCTGCGCGAATTTGCCCATGGCATGGACCCGCGCAGCATCGACTGGAAGCGCTCGGCGCGCATGCGCAATCTCGTCGTGCGCGAGATGCGGGCGGAGCGAAACCACCAGGTGATCCTCTGCATCGATTCCGGGCGGCTGATGGCCGAACAGCTCGGCGGTTTCACCAAGCTCGATCGCGCCATCAATGCGGCCCTTGCCATGTGCTGGGGGGCGGGGCTCGCCGGTGATCTCGTGGGCTTCTACAGCTTCGACAGCCGGCCGCGCCTCTTCGTGCCGGCTCTGCCGGGGCGGACAGCCTTTCCGCGGCTGCAAACCGTCTGCGCCGAGCTGCGTTACGAGACGCAGGAGACCAACCATACGCTCGGCCTGACGCATCTCTCCTCGCGCCTAAAGCGGCGCTCGCTGATCGTGATCTTCTCCGATTTCGTCGATAGCATCACGGCGGAACTGATGATCGAGAATATACAGGTGCTCGCCCGCCATCATTTCATCGTCTATGTGGCGCTGCGCGATCCGATGCTCGCGAAACTGATGGAAGCCGAGGAGACGACGCTTGATGCCATCGCCCGCTCGGTCGCAGCCCGCCAAATCCTGCAGGAGCGGCGCGCCGTCATGGAAAAGCTCGCCCGTCTCGGAGTCCTCTGCCTCGACAGCACGCCGGAAGCTCTGACCTCCGATCTCATTGCCCGCTACATCGAAATCAAATCCCGCGAGATGATATGAGCGACATCCGTATCGATGACAGGATAGACGGCGGCGAAGGGTTCAAGGCGGGTGCTGCGCCGAACGATCTATTGCGCTCGGCGCGCTTCCGGCTGGAGCGCGAGGTGCACTGGCGTCAGCTGGACGAGCTGGTGAGCCGGGCGGAGAAGGGCGGTGCGGCAACACTCAGCTATAACGAGGTGCGCAATCTCGCCAGCGGCTACAGGCAGGCGATGAATTCGCTCTCCGTGGCCCGCGACATTTCCCTCGATCGGGCGCTGATCGCCTATCTGGAAAGCCTCTGCGCGCGCGCCTATCTCGTCGTCTACGCACCGCAGGAAAGCCTCGGCGGCCTGATGTCCCGGGTGCTGCTCAAGGGCATTCCGCAGGCGGTGCGCCGCTCGGCCCTGCCGCTGTTCATCGGTTTTCTCGCGCTCGTTCTCGGCGCTTTTGCCGGGTACCGGCTCTGCAGCAGCGATCCAGGCTGGTTCTACACCTTCGTGCCGCCCGAAATGGCCGATCAGCGCACGCCGGATGCCTCTGCCGATTACCTGCGCTCGACGATCTACGGCAATGAACGGCATGAGAGCGACGGGTTGGCTGCCTTTTCGGCCTATCTCTTTTCCCACAATACAGGGATTGCGGTGCTGATCTTTGCGCTCGGCGTCTTCCTGTCGGTGCCGAGCTTCGTCCTGACCTTCTACAATGGCCTTATCCTCGGCGCGTTCTTCGCGATGTTCCATCGCAAGGGGCTGGGTTTCGACGTTTTCGGCTGGCTCTCGATCCACGGCGTCACCGAGCTTGCAGCGATCTCCATTGCCTGCGCCGGCGGGGCGGGGCTCGGGCTCGCCGTGCTCCTGCCGGGCGGGCGAACGCGCCGGGAGGCCTTGCGTCATCAGGGGCATGATGCCGTCAAACTCGCGATCCTCGCGGCCTTGATGCTCGTCGTGGCGGCCTTTATCGAAGGTTTCCTGCGCCAGTTGGTACAGGATACAATCTGGCGGCTCGTCATCGGCTGGGGCATGGGCCTCTTTTGGGTGAGTTGGCTGCTGCTGGCCGGCCGCGAAGGCAAGTCCGAACGTGAGCCTGCGCGATGAAACAGCCGAAACAGTCAGTCCAGGACACCAAGGACAGCAGGCGCGTCGAGCAGTTCATCCCGCCGGAAGGTGTTCCGATCACTTTCGCGATCGCCTCGCTCGGAAGCCGTGTCGGCGCGCAGATCCTCGATATCATCTTCATCTTCGTTGTTTTCTTCATCGTCGGGGTCGTCGTCTATGCAGCAGGGTTGGCTTCCACGGGCACGCAGACGCTGTTCCTGTTGCTGGGCTTTTTGCTGCGCGCCCCCTATTACGCGTTGTCGGAGCTCATCTGGAACGGACGCACACTTGGTAAACGGGTAACGGGCATTCGCGTCATCAATGCTGATGGCCGGCGCTTGACCCCACATCAGGTGACAGCCCGCAACCTGATGAAAGAGGTGGAGATATTTACGCCGGCTGTGCTCCTATTTTCGATCGGCTCGCAATCGTCATGGGAAGACGGTCTGACGGCGCTCTGGCTGCTGGTCGTCGTCATCGTCCCGCTTGCCAATCGGCGCAGGCAACGCATCGGCGACATGATCGCGGGCACGATCGTGGTCGACAATCCGCGCTCGGTGCTGCTCTCCGACCTTGTGGTGTCTTCGCCATCGACCCGATTGTTGGAGGGGACCTTCGAATTCCATCCTGAACATCTCGATATCTACGGGAGATATGAGCTGCAGACGCTGGAGGACGTGCTTCGCGATACGACGAAGACCTCCGGCGACGAAGAGATCGTCAAAATTGTGCGCACGATTACGCGAAGGATCCGCTACGAAGATCCGGTCAAGAGCGGCCAGGAGCTCATCTTCCTGAAAGACTTCTATCGCGCCCAGCGCGAGCATCTGGAGAGCCTGAAGCTGTTCGGAAAGGCGCGTGAGAACAAGTTTCACGAGCATACGACAACAGAGGCGAAGAGGCTTGTATGAGATGGTGTAAGTGGATTTTGCCTGCTGAACCAGTCATTACGCCCCCCAGACCCTGCAGTTCGTGTATCGCCGCCTGATAAACCTTGACTTCGAAATGTGAGTGTATAAGTACTTATACGGAGCTTTGGTGAGTAAAGACATCATCTGGATGGGGTCGTCATTCGAGGACATCAAGGAGTTCCCGAAGGGTGCCCGCAAGCAGGCAGGTCACGACCTCAACCGTATTAAGGCCGGTTTGCCTCCTAACGACTGGAAAACTTTCTCCACGGTCGGGCCAGGTACCGCAGAGATAAGGATTAAGGACGAAGGAAACCAGTATCGAGTGTTCTACGTCGCGAAGTTTGATGACGGGATCTTCGTGTTGCATTGCTTCTCGAAGACCACCCAAAAGACCTCGCAGCATGACATTGATGTCGGCAAGAGCCGCTATAAGGCAATGAAAAAGCAAATAAGCGATAAAGCGAAAGGGAAAACGAGATGAAACCGAAGGACGACGAGATCGGTCACGTTACCCTGGCTGGTGCCAATATTTTTGAAGATCTTGGTTTTGATTCTGACGAGGCAACATCTCTTCAGGCGGAATCTGATGCCCAGATCGCTGCCTTGGTCGAAATCAAAGAAAATCTCATGACTGAAATCTCCGATTGGATTGCTGCAAGCCAGCTCAAACAGTCGGAAGCGGCGGAGAGACTGCACGTCTCTCGCCCGCGTGTGTCCGATGTGGTGAACAAGAAGGTTTCCAAATTCACTGTAGACACGCTTATCGAGATGGTTCAGCGCATCGGTAAGAAAGTACAGGTTGCGGTTGTCTAGGCGAGTTGCGCCGGTCCCCGCGGGAGGGCTTCCTGCTGCTGCCGCTCGCGCTGGAAATCGCAGTCCCGTTAGTTATCGATCTTCTGGCATTGGCAGGATTGCTCGTCGGCTGCTTTATCGGGCCGAGCACCTCTAGATCTCGCTCGTAAGATGTGCTGCGGGCGAAGGGACGTGCCATACCAAACTGTTGAGGAGGCCGAGGCACCGCGGTGTCCATCTTCTCCTCAGCAAGGAGAGGGTGGCCACGATGCCTAGCCACTGTCCCCAAGCAGCTCCCAAAGATTCACCTTCTCCGCGCGCCCTTTCACCTGCACCAGTCCCAGCGGCCGAAAGTTGAACCGGTCTGCGACTGCACCGTGGATCGCCGCACTTCCCAGGATCGACGTGCCGAATTCCTTGTTCAATCCTTCCAGCCGCGAGGCGACGTTGATCGTGTCGCCCATGGCCGTGTATTGCTGGCGCGAGATTGCGCCGAAACTGCCGACGACGGCCGGGCCTGTGTGGAGGCCGAAGCGGGTGACGAGTTCGGGGTGGCCGTTCTCTCTGTTTTCCTCGTTCAGGCCGTCGACAGCCGCCTTCATGGCGAGCGCGCAGCGGCAGCCGTGTTCGGCGTGGTCAGCATCTTCGACCGGGGCGTTCCACATGACGAAGATCGAGTCGCCAAGATATTGAACGACGGTGCCGCCATGGCGTTCGGCGATGGTGTTGAGCAGCTCGAAATAGGCTGACAACGTATCGACCACGTCTTCGGGCGAATGCTGCTCGGATATGGTGGTGAAATCCCTGATATCGGTGAAGAGCACGGTCACTTCCTGCCGCCTTGCCTTGACCGCCTGTCCCTCGGGATTAACGATCCGCCGGACGACTTCGCGCGGCACATAGAGGGCAAACTGGCTGATGGCGTGGCGGCTCGCGGCAAGCGCTGTCGCCAGCGTGTTGATCTCGGAGATCCAGGAATGGGCCACGGGCTTTTCGCCGAAATCGAGATCGCCGATCCGGCGAGCCTCGCCCGCAAGCCGGTAGAGAGAGCGGCTGACCATGCGGGACAAGGCGAGCGATGCGACGACGCCGGCGATCAGGAAGGCGCTCGCAATCAGCAGATTGCGGATGAGCTGCCGGTTGGCTTCCGCCACCAGATCTTCCATAGGCACGATGATGGCGGCGGCACTTCCCTTGAACAGGCCGTCGACGCTGACAGGGGCGATCTGCACGAGATGGGGCTCGCCATCGAGCGCGATGCGCGCGAGCCCGCCATTGGCAAAGGCCGGATCCTGCCGCAGCCCGTTCACGGTTTGAAGGCTCGTGTCGAAGCCGTTCGCCGTCGCCTGCATGGCGCCAGCGCGTCTCGACCAGATATCGATGATCCTGCTCATGATGTCGGGGTCGGAATGGGCGACGAGCTCGCCGCCGGCATCGATGATATAGGCGCGGGCGCGCGGCGAGATGGCGCGCGCGTCAAGTAAGTGGCTCACGGTCAGCAGGTGTATATTGATGCCGACGATGACCTTGTTATCGTCTTTCATCGGGGCTGCGATCGTCAGCGTCGGAACACTCAGCGTTCCGGCGACATAGGGGCCGACAGAAACCGGCACGCCATCCTGAACGGCGGCCTGATACCAGGGGCGTTGGCGCGGATCGAAGGAGGCATATTCGACATCGCGCTTTTCGATGAGGCTCGCCTTGTCATCGAGAAACTCAAACGTCGAGACGGCATCCGCGCTGTCTCTGCGGGCAATCGTGCGGATGGCGAAAGACGTGCCATCGGGTGCGGCAAGGGTGCGCCTGACATCCTGTCTTTCGGTGTTGATGACCTGCAGATAGGAGCCGTCGGGATAGCCGGCATAGACGCTCGTGGCGTTCGGCACATTGCGCAGGACTTGCAGGAAGAACTCCCGTTTTGCCTTGATATCCTGCGGTGGCGGGGAGGTGAGCTGCGGCAGGGCGGAGGCGAAGGCCACCGCCTCCATGCCGCCTTGCAGCGTATTGCGGTATCCCTCGATCAGCAGCAGGCTCATCTCGCGCATCTGCCGCGCGCCGACCTGAATGGCTGCATCGCTTCCGTGCCGAAAGGCCAACCAGATGATCGGCGTCGACGTGCACAGCAGCGATGCCACGACCAGCACGCCGAGATGCAGCCTCAGGGGTTTTGACCAGTGCACGCGATTTCCCTCGAAATGCGGACGCGTTCGACGCCGTATCATTTGCCCTGACCTATCCGGGCTTTCCGGCCGCGCCGGATGCGCGTTCGCAACTGTTGCAGCTAACTGCTTTTTGCGACGTCGCACAAGCGATGCTTGTGGGGGACGCCGATGCGGGGCGGGCCTCACGAACTAAGTCGAAAAGGGGGGCGGCGCAGAAGAATTCTTCTGTGGTTGTTCTTGCGCGTTACTCGCGCCAGGCGGGCAGCAATGCTAGAGATCGGTGGCCAAAACCAACGGCACCCGCCAGACTGTCAGCGCCCGCCGAGGGAGTCACAGCACGCGACCTCGTCATTCTGCGACATTCTAATCCAGCCTGTCCGGATCGTCGTGAGACAAATATAACGGGTCGCCCTCTCCGAACTGGTACGCGCCCGGATGAATCTCCGCCACCTGCAGCACGGCGACATCCCCTGATGGCTTGATGTGAAGGGCGGAGAGGATGTTTGTCGCGAAGGCGCCTGTGTCTATCGCGATGCGGTTCGGGAAAATCTCGACGCGTCCGCTTGCCGTAATCGTATGCCCGTGGACGACGACCTTGCCGAAGGATTCCGGCGAATTGAGGAACTCGTCGCGGATCCACATCAGCGAATGAGAATCCTGCTCGTTCAATGGAATCCCGGGCTTCAGACCGGCATGGACGAGGATGTGGTGGTCGAGTTCGACATAGCGCTCGGCAGCGCGCAGGCAGGCTAGGTGCTCGTCGTCCATCCGGCGCCGGATCTCGTTCGGGGTGATAGGGGCTCCCCAGGGCAGGCCGTAGGAGGCCATCGTTTCGCCGCCGCCGAGATCCCACCAGTGCGCGGCGAGGGTCGCCTGGGTGGCGGGGTCGGGCTCGCCAAGCAATCGTAGGGGTATCGCATCGTGGTTGCCACGGATCAGTTTCGATACCGGTATCTCCCGCAACGTCCTGATGACGAGATCCATCGCCGCGCGGCTTTCCGGCCCCCGGTCCATGATGTCGCCGAGGAAGACGATCCGATGCCGGATCCCTTCCTGGCGCACCTTATCGGCGATCCCTGCCAGCATCTCGCGGAGCAGGTCGGCGCGGCCATGCACATCGCCGATGGCGAATGTATGGAGTGAACCGTTTTCGGTCATCGACACCTCCATGATGATGCCTGGTACGCGACGAGGTGTTATCAGATTCTCCGGGCATTCATCGAATAAGAAAGGGCGGCTGATTGCCGGCCTCACCATCTTCGTCTCAGTGTCCTCATGCTAGCACAAGGGGTGTCCCGGAGATGCAGCCATCGCGCCTCCGCGAGGGAAAATGACGCATGTGCCGAGAGGGAAATAATCTCGCCGGCCCAGGGACTTGGCGGACCGGATTGCTCTGATGATCCCCGGAACACGTCCGAGGACAGGAATGAGGGAGCTAGGGGCGTCTTCAATATTTCCTGACGGCGTACCGATCGGCGCCGCTGCTTCCCCTCACGCGGAAGCGCGCGGCTTCGTCAGGCCCTTGCCGATATTCTGCCCCGGCATTTCGATGAGATTATATCCGACCCAGGCCAGCGCGTAGACGATCGGCACGGTGATGGCGAGCGTCAGGGCCCAGCGCACCGGATCGGAGACGTCGGTTGTGCGGATCAGGTAGGCGATGACCGGCTGCATGACCATCAGATGGATGAGATAGGCGCCGAAGGACAGTTCGCCGAGATTGTGGAAGAAGCCGTTGCCCAGAAAGGCGCCGATCGGCCTCAATCGTCTGGCGATCGGTTCCGGCAGGCGGTGGGTGTGGATGAAGGCGAAGAAGATCAGGACCAGTGTGACCCGCACGGTTTCATGCATCAGGTCGCGTTCGCCGCCGACAGGCGCCAGCACCAGCATAATGGCGATCGCCGCGAACTGGTAGGCGCGCGCCCTGTCGGTCCGCAGCGCGCCGGCCAGCAACATACCGGCGGCAAAGACGTGCATTTTCAAGGGCAGGAAGGTCGGCATCGGAAAATTGATGCCGATCCGGTTGAGGCCGGAGGCAATCACCAACCCGATGGCGGTGACGGCGACAATGCCCTTGAGCCAGCCGATGCGGCCGATCACGATCACGATGAAGGGCAGGGCGGCATAGAACTGCATTTCGAGGCCGATGCTCCAGTCGGGCAGCGCCGTCCTGTAAGCGAAATGCGGGCTGAAGCCGAAGAGGAAGGTCAGGTGCGCAAGATAATTCGCCAGGCTGCTGTCCAGATAGCGCTCGGCGAGCTGCGGTCTGACGCCGTTGAAGCCATCGATCGCCATGCGGGCGTCGTAAAGCATGGGGCCGAGCGTCAGGGCGGCGACGAGCATCACGTAGTAGAGTGGTGCAATGCGAAAAAAGCGCCGGACCCAGAAGGTGATCCAGGTGCTGCTCGCCTCCCATGGCTCCCGGTCGCGCCGGCGCTGATAGTGGAAGACCATCAGGAAACCAGAGAGCATGATGAAGAGATCAACGCCGAGATCGGGATCGCCTATGACGGGCACCGAGAAACGGGTGAGGAGATGAGCATGACCCACAAGGACCCATAGAGCAGCCAAGCCACGCAGGCCGTCGAGGCAATCGACTCGATCGCCGACAACACTCTTCATGAGCAAATTCCTCTGCGTAAGGTTATGGAATTTGAGTATTTACGCGTTAAAGTAGGCGGAATGGACCATCTTTCGAGCGGTAGCACAAGTTTTTTATTGCGCTGCGGCAAGAAAAGGTGAAGCCCGAAGCGGGTGTGGACGCCGCTTTCAACCGCGATCCGATCTCTTGCATTGAAATGCGTTCGCTTCATGTTTTCCCGGGCAAAACAGCCGCATTCGCGCACGGAAATGTGAAGACAGGCGACGATCTTGCCGGGGATGAGACATAGATATGCTTGACTATGTCAGTAGGAATGTTTCCATTGTGCGACGCACCATAGGGAGCAACAATGGAACTCTCGTCAAAGCTCGTGAAATCCGTTGCCTACGACCCGTCGACCGGCGTGCTCGATATCGAGATTCGCCTCAAGGGACATCGCCGTTATTTCAACGTTCCGCCTTCCGTGTATGAGAACCTGATCACGGCTACGTCGCCCGGCTGGTATTACACACGCCATATCCGGGATGCGTTTCCGCGTTCGGCCGCCGGCGCGGAGGGCCGCCTCCGAGCACTCAAGACGATTCTCGGCCGTCGCGACCAATTTTCCTGATTGCGGATAGATGGACGGAGCAGGGTATTGCCGCCCCGTCGGGAAGAACGGCTGCTCGGGCCATCGGGAAACAGCCGGATTTCACGCTGGCGTTTCCGACAGCGTGAAATCCCTGCTTTGGGCGGTTTAGCTATCACCCGATGACGGCTGATAGCGGTTCGGTGGCGAGCGTCGCTTTTTGCGACTGCGGCAGGCGCGGAACGATCCAATGATCGATATAGCCGGGCTGCGGATGGATGCCTTCGGAGCTGATCGCCCAGAAGGTCGCGGCATTGGCCTGGAAGACCGTTGCCGAGTTCGAGGTGAAGCCGGCATTGTAGGTGCCGTTTCCATTGTCGACAACGGCATTGATGGTGCGCACGCCATAGGTTGCCGGCTGGTACTCCACGACAATGACGTCGCCAACCCTGGGAACGAAGCCGCCGAGGACACCCGAGCTCAGGACGCTTGCGCCATCACCCGGCGTATAGGACAGCATCGTGCCGATCTGGCCGAGATCCGTCGCCGCGCGAAATTTATCCGGGTTGGCAGGGTTATCGGTCCAGGCCAGGTCGACGTCGATATAGCCGTCATGGCCGAAGCCATTATTGCTGCGGATATCGGCGTTGATGCTATTGCGCCCGGTGACCCAGATTGCGGCGTTGACGGAGATGCCCGCCGAAATCGCGAAAGCCGTCGAGGAGCTGTTCTGCGGCGGAATGGTGCACTGGATCACCTTCATGTCGCTGCCGAGACGCGCCTTGATACGCGAAATCAGGCTCGTGATACGCGACTTCCAGGTGGCAGTCGTCGCGTTGTTGTCATTCGTGCCCATCTGGTTGAGAACGACGGTGAACGGGTATTTGCCGCCGTTGAAGGCCTTGATGTCGTCGAGGATATCCCAGCGCAGAAAGGCGCTCGTCGTCAGTTCCCGTGCCGATTGGGCCGAGGGGCAGCCGATGATCATATGGGGGATGCGGCCGAGATCGCCGTCGGCATCGAGCCATTTGCTTTCCCAGCCGAGATTGCCTCTGGCATCGGCAGTCGCCGAGACTTCCTGGCGGCCGTAGCCGATGCTGTCGGCAGGGCTCAGAACCACCGGCCGGCCATCCCATTCGCCCTTGGCCACCATCATATCCGGGCCGTAGCAGATCTGCTGAGAATTGCTCTGGTTGCCCGCCGGGATAGCGTAGAAGACATCGAGCGAGGGCGTGACCGGAGCGTCGGCGCTGATTAATGCTGCAAGCGCCGTCGGATCGGCGGCGGCCCAGAATTTTTCGCCGCGATGTTTCTGGATGCGGTAAGGCCCGACGAAGTTCTGGCCGGCATTGACATGCCACCGGGTGATGACGACGAAATCCGCTTCCGCATCGATATCGGGCGCGGTCGGGAAATCGCACCATGCGCCTTTCGCACCCGAGGCAATGGTAACGCCGGGGTTGGAGCCGAAAACGGCCGGGTAGGCCACGCCGCCGATGATGAGATCGACGCCGTCGATCACGACGTCATTGCCGGGCAGGATCGTTTCTTGAGGGCCGAGGCCCTCATTCATGGCAAAGCCCGAGAAGTGAAAGCGGAAGCCGCGCGTCTTGTAGGGCGCGTTTCCGAATTTCAGCTTGCTTGCGAAGTAATTGAGGCCGCTTGCCGCGGGCATCGTAAAGCCTGAGGGCATGCGGGTGCGGGAGGCGAAGAACATGTAGCGGTTGGGTTCAACCCCGCCGCCTCCACCGTTCGACGTGTTGGTGGATGTCCCGAGAGACAAGCCAAGAGAAAGGCCAAGCATGGTGAATGCTCTCCTCGTTAACAGCTGTTTTGAAAGAGACGGCGAGATGCCCACGATCCCCAGGGGTCAGGCGAGCACGATGGACGGCGACTGGCCGATCCGGGCGCCGAAATAGCGCGTTTCGCCGGCATGAACCAGCCAGCCGGTGGTGGCGGTGACGGGCGTGCGGAAGTCGACGCGGATTGCGGCGTCGGTGGCCGTCACGGTCCAGAACTGCTCGTCGCTGACGGCTTCGACCGGTACTGCGAGCGCCGTTGCGGTCGCATCCGCATTATAGTGGCCCTCGATATCGGCCAGCGAAATCGGCAGGCTCGCGCCGGAGATTGCATTCGTGCCGCTGCGGCTCAGGTAGATGTCGAACTTGCTCATCGATTTTTCCCTTCGTGTTCGCACCAGGTTCAGTGCATGCCGCGAAGTTGGAGCCGGGATGGTTGAAAGCTAAATGTGAGGCTGGCACATCTCGATGGGCGTTTTCAACCCTCCTGGCCGACGTTTGATCTTGCGTTGCATTGCGAATCGAAGCCAGTCTGGGCGATTGGATGGGGGATATCTTGGCCTGTCGTTTCAAATCCGGCCCTTTGGCCGCAAGCCTCACGATCGCTTCTGCGGGCCTCGCCACGGCAGAGGAGATACCGGCTTCCTGGAAGAAATCCATGACCGGCGATCCGGCAACGAACCACTACATCGCCAAGGCGATGAAGCCGCTCGACAATGCGGATGCCCAGACATTGCGGGTCCTGAAGCTGGCCGATACGCTCGCCACTCTCTGCAGCGGTACCGAGCTCGATAAGAAGGCACTCTACGCCTTTATGACTGAGACGCGCTTTGCAGACATCAGGGGCAAGGCCTATAACGAGGCCGCCTTCCTTGCCGACAGCACCTTCCGCTATTTCGATTATCGCGCGCTTGCCCATCTCTGTGCGGGGAGCGGTTATCTGTTCGGCCCGGAAGGCCATCTTGCGCCGGGATTGCTGAGGAGCGGCAAGACCGGCAAGAGGGGCGGGCCGAAGATGAGCTACGATTCCGAAAACCCCTTCGTTCCCCTGCCGCCACTGGCGCGGAAATCCTGATCGAAGGCCGGCGCATGCCTTGCGCGCTGCAGCAAATTTAGACAGCATCGGGCATGCCGACTCTCAAGCAGCTCTCGATTGCCCTGGGCCTTCTCACCAGCGACCGGTCCCCCCTTCCCAATGAGGACGGCTGGATGAACTATGTCTGGCGGGTTCGCGCGGCGCAGCAATGCCTTGATGTCGAGAACGGATATTGCAAGCTCGTCGAGGACAAATGGGACTGGAAGCGGCCACAATATTACAGTTTCTCATTCCGCACGGACCCGACGACCAATTCCGTCCTGTCCCGTATCTCGCTGCGAAACGAAGACCCTAAAGACGACGATCAGGTCTGCATCGTCGCCAGTTTCCTCAATGCGGCAGGGGAAGAGATCGGCATTTTCTATGCCAACTGGCGCGCGCTGCCCCGCCGTTCCTATACCCGTGAGGCGCCGATCTGGCTCAGCACCGATGTGCGGGAGATCGCAACAGTGGCCGTCGGCACCAAGCAATGCGACGTGAAGGCCAAACCGGACGCGCAGAATTTTTACAGGATCCGGCTCGCGCTGAACCAGCGCTGACCGCATCTGATCCAAAGCTATTTACAGGATGAGCGTCCTGCAGCCCCAAGTATATGACCGCTTGGCTTACGAGATTACAGTGGTCCATTCCGAGAAGCGGCAATGCGATATAAAAGCGAAAACGGACCTGCAGAATCCTTACAGGGATCCGGCCTGCACCGAAGCCGCGGGGAGTTCACGCGCTCGGCAATTCTATTGAAAGTCGGGCCGGATCGCCGGAGGCGGAGGCGTACGGGACGGGCTGCCGATCCTGTCGCCCTTTTTGACGCCGATCGTTCCGGTCGGTCGCGGGTCCGACTGCTCTGCATGGAACGACAATGCGATAATGATAATAATCCCGACCGCGAGCGCGATGAGCGGCGGCACAGCGAAGATGATCAGGAGGTAATGCAGCGGTTTCATCTTATGTCGTAAGCAGGCGAGCTTTCGCCTGAGCGGCTGCTTCCTTCATTCGTTTGCAATGTGCGAGTTCCAGTGGATCTTCCTGCCGTCCACTCTCGCTTGCCTGCTAGCGCTGCAAATTTCAGCAGGAAATATACCTGATCTTTCCCGACTTTCCTAATGCGGCTTTCCGCCAAAAGATATAACGGCCGTCACATCGTAGAAACGGGAACATAATGCGTAGTGCTGTCTCCGCAGCTATAGCGGCTTATCCACGCGCACGCCGTCCTGGCGGACGATTTTTGCCGGGACCCCGGCGACGGTGCAGTGCGGCGGTACGTCCTTTACGACAACAGCATTGGCGCCGATCGCCACATCATCACCGACGGTGATCTTGCCGATGACCTTTGCCCCGGCGCGTATTTTGACGCCGTCGCCTATGACAGGCCGGCGGCCCTTGCCGGAGTGCCCTACGGTTACCTGCTGATTGATCCAGCAATCTCTCCCGATCTTTTCGGCATTGATGATCGTCGCGAAGCCATGCTGGATGAACAGGCCGCCGCCGATTTCGGGTGTCTGGAGATGTAGGGTCGGTTCTTCCCGGCAAAACAGCGAAAACCATCTGGCTTTCGGCACCCTGAAATAATAGAGGTTTCGAAATTCCTTGTAATCGTTCAGCAATTTCAAAAGGGCGCTGAAGTCACTCTTCGGTTTTTCGTCGAATACGATGCCGCCCCATTTTTCAATGTCAGCCTCCACTTCCGACCTGTGATCGGAACGAAAGTAAGGGATCGCCACGGGAACGACGCCCGCATATCGGCATACCCGCAACATACGTTTCACCAGTCGAGATATTGTCATGTGCCATCCCCTGAGAATACCCCGCTTGCCGTGAGGTCAAGCAATCTGCGCCCGGTCGCAGGCGTATGGCGCTCATAAAGGAGATGTCGGTCGATAATGGGGCACCGGGTGAAACTTGTTCGATTCCCGCCGTTAACGTTGCCCAAATGGCACTTGGAAGTCCTCGCAAAGGGGATGTTCTCGCTTCTTAGGTTGGGAACCTGAAGGCGTACGAGTATCTTTCATGCTGCGTGATCGGGTGGTGGGTAACCAAGGTCACAAAAGTCCAAAAATGGTTCTTGCGTGGTTCTCGCGCATGAGATGTAGAGTTCCATCATTGGTTGGGGAACCTTTCATGCGCGTAAGTACCGTCGGCAAGACCGCCAAAGATCTTTTTCATTTGCTGTCGGCAGGTCTCAAACGGATGTCGATGATCTATCTAACTGGCGGTCATGAAGGCGAGTGGGGCTATGCTCGCGTGACCGGAGAGGTCGTCGACATTAATACGAAGATGCCGATCCGTGGTCATGTCATGCGCAAAATCATCGGCGGTCAATGGGTTTACCGGCAGATGACCGAGGAAGAACGCGAAGACTTCGACGCCAGCCGCCGCTGGTAGTCGAGCCTGAATTGGTTGCCCGGCGGTCGACAACGATAATGAAACTCCGAACAGGGTAACGCGTGCACGCACCCGCTCAATGACGGGTGTGCGATCAGGAATGACAACTCCGCTTTGCCATTCCGCTTTATTTTTGTTGCGGTGCAGCGTAGTCTCCGGATGAAACTTGTCCATATTTGAGACATTTGATGGCTGCAAACAAACTTTGCGAGGACATGGAATGAATGCGTGCCGTCACCGTCCCGGCATCATCCGATAATTCCAGCTTTTTAAGTGAGATTTCGATGAAGAACAGGTCATACTTCGATGCGCTTGACGGGTTGCGAGGCATCGCGGCATTTCTCGTCCTCTATCATCACCTTGAAAGCACTTCGGTCAGCGGAACTCACTATGCCCGCATCGGCTTCCTGGCCGTCGATCTTTTCTTCATCCTGAGCGGCTTCGTCATTGCGTTCTCATACGAGGATGCCCTGCGAAAAGGGCTGTCTTTCTGGGCCTTCACCAAAAGGCGGCTGATCCGCCTCTATCCGCTGATCTTGCTCGGCATTATTCTGACCGCCCTGGTGATCGGCCCGTCATACCAGGTGGCGCAGTCGGTTGTCCTGAACGCGCTGTTCGTTCCTGAGCTCTGGAAGCAGGGGAATGCCTATAGCGTCAATGCGATCCAATGGACCCTGTTCTTCGAGCTGTTTGCCAACCTTCTCTATGCGGCTGCCATTCCCTTGCTGAGGAGCAGGACGGTCGCGGTTCTCATCGGCATCTCGGCCGTTGCGCTTTATATGGTCGGGCAAAGCTACGGCACGCTCGGACTTGGCTGGGGCACGGATAATTTCGCCGCAGGTTTTCCCCGCGTCGGCTTCGGATTCTTCACTGGCGTTCTTCTCTATCGGCTGTGGCGATGGCATGGTGACAGGCTGCCCACGCTGCAGCTTTCGGGCTGGGTGCCGGTCGCCTGTTTTCTCGCGGTCATCCTCGTTCCCGAGCTTCTCCATTTCCAAACCTGGCGCGTACAGTTTCTCGACGTGTGCCTGGTGTTCCCGATTTTGATCTGGCTTGGCGCGAGCGCTAGCTATGGCGAAGTGTCGGGGCGTGTTTTCAGCTGGCTCGGGCGCGTGTCTTTCCCGATCTACGCTCTCCAAGGCCCTGTTCGGGATATTGCCGAGCCGGCCATCCGGGCCCTGCCGATCAACGTCTTCGTCGCAAACCTTGTCCTGATGGGCATCGTGACCCTGGCGTCCTGGCTGGCGCTCATATGGATCGATGAACCGCTGCGGCGCTATCTCTCATCGAGGTTCATATCTAGAAGACCAGCGCTCAATCCGGCGACGGCGCCTTGAGATGATGGCGCGGCTGGTGACGAGGTTTTGAGCCCGGGAAGGGCGAATCGTAGCGCCGGCGCGAATATTACCAGATGATGACAGGGCGGGTTCAGCCCCCATTTTATACGCGTAAGAAGTTGCAGATTGCGAGCTGCACCAACTCACAAGATATTGATTGTGCCTATGAATGTTTCTGCCCGGATTGGGGGCCTCGCGCATCTGCGAGGCCTTTTTCCGTTTCGGGGGACAGGTGGTGGTCGATGCCCGTCAGGTAGAGCTCGCCAACCCCACCGCCCTGATGAAAGCGGCGGGGTGGCTTAGGCGACGGATGGACCATGAGAGACACGGTCCGCCTGACAGCAAGGTCGCGGGTCAAGATGGGCCTGCCGCCAATCATCAAAAAGCCGACAATGGCCGCGGTCGGCCTGCGCGCAGCGCTGGTTGCCGTTGGAAAGCTGTTCGGCGCCTCACGACCGCAAACCTAGATCTCACCACACTGTAGATCCACGCCGGGATCGGCACCTATCCCCTTACCCAATCAGCCACGACATCCATCATCCGTGCCCCAAGCACGGTCGTAGGATGTGCCACGTAACTGTGAACAGGTCTCGGGGATTTTCATGCAGCCTGGAAAACTCTACTCCATTCAGGTCCTCAGGGCCGTCGCTGCCCTCATCGTTGTACTATCACACTCCATCAGGGCCTACACGATCAACGCACCGGGTTACATGCAGGGGCTGCCGCAATCATGGCTGTCATCGCCATGGTTCCGCGATGGCATGGCGGTCGGTGTCGATATTTTCTTTGTGATCAGCGGATTTATCATGGTCCACGTTTCGGAGGACTATGCCGAAGGAAGAAAGACACCCGGCAATTTCTTTCTTCAGCGCGTCGAGCGTATCTATCCGCCATACATCGTCGCGACGCTTGTCCTGATGGGGCTGACGATTGCGTGGGTGCACTCCATTCCAGCCGATTTCACGCCTTCGCGGATCGTTGCATCCATGGCTCTCATCCCATCCTTTGATAGCGCAGGACTTGTTCAGCCCATTCTCGGCGTCGGATGGACGCTGTCTTATGAAATGTACTTCTACCTGGCTTTTGCCGCCGCCTTGGCAATCGGCAGGAGGCAGTATCTTCCCGTATTGATGGGAACGATCATTGCCGTCTGGTTCATTGCCACGATAATATCCAGCCGGTCTGCCGTCGGGATATTCTTCAGTAGCCCCATCGTCTTCGAGTTCCTGTTCGGGTGCCTTGTTGCCCGACTTTACAACACCGGCAAACTACCCTCGCTTCCGCTTTACTCGCTGGTGCCAGCGGTCGCGATCATGGCGGTCGCTTCCTATTTTCACGAGGCCGATACGTTATCCGAGGCATGGCGGTTTGCGTATTGGGGCATCCCTGCAGCGATCGTTGTTGCGACGGTGCTCCCTCTACAGGTGCGCGGAAGCATCGGAGAGGCGCTGCGATTTCTCGGCGACGCCTCCTACTCAATCTACCTTATCCATGTCGTCATCATCTATAACGTCCTGGCGCGGTTCTACCCGAAACTCATCAGCTACGGTCTGGTGAGATTCATCGACCAGGCCGTAGCAATGACCTTCATTGTTGCCGTCGCTGGTGGTGTCATGTTCCATTTGATTGTGGAGAGGCCGTTCAACGATTGGCGCAAGCGCTCACGGAAGCGTGCGGCAGCAAATCGGATCGGCGCTCAAGGGGCTGCGAGCGCCACGGATGTCCCCACGCCCTCCGACTGAGCACCACACTCACCCCACCAACTTCCCCTTATCCGCCTGCGCCAATCTCGGCACGATCCAGTGGTCGATATAGCCCGGCTGCGGGTGAATGCCGTCCGGGCTGACCGCCCAATAGACCTTCGCATTGGCCTGAAATACCGTGTTGTAGGTATTGGCGAAGGTCACGAGATAGGTTCCGTCGCCGTTGGCGGTGGCGTCGATCACCACCCGGTTGGCGTAAAGTCCCGGCTGGTATTCGATGAGTAGGGTATCGCCGATCTTCGGCTGGAAATCGGCCGTTGCCGTGGGGTGCGTGGTGGCGCCGTCGCCCGGCGTGACGGAGAGCAGGGTGCCGATCTGGCCGATATCCACGGCGGCGCGGAATTTGTCGGGGTTGGCGGGATAGTCCGTCCAAGCCTGGTCGACATCGAGATAGCCGTCGTGGCCGAAGCCGTTGTTGGTGCGGATATCGTCGTTGATGCTCGCGCGGCCCGTCGTCCAGACGGGGGCGCTGACGGTGATGGCGGCCGCGGTGGAATAGGCGGCGGTGGAGCCGTTCTGCGGCGGGATGGTGCACTGGATGACCTTCATGTCGGCTCCGAGCCGCGTCTTGATGCGCGAAATCAGGCTGACGAGGCGGGATTTCCAGGTCGAGGTCGTGGTGTTGGCGTCGTTGGTGCCCATCTGGTTGATGACGATGGTGAAGGGGTATTTGCCGCCGTTGAATGCCTTGATGTCGTCAAGGATATCCCAGCGCAGGAGCGCGCTGGTCGCAAGCTCGCGGGCGGATTGGGCCGAGGGGCAGCCGATGAAGAGATGGGGGATGCGGCCGGGGCCGCCGTCGAGGTCCAGCCATTTGCTTTCCCATCCGAGATTGCCCCTGAGATCGGCAGAGGCGGAGACTTCCTGGCGGCCGTAGCCGATGCTGTCGCCGGTGCCGAGAACGACCGGCCTGCCATCCCAGCCGCCTTTGGCGAGCATTAGATCCGGCCCGTAGCAGATGAGCTGGCTGTTCGTCTGGTTGCCGGGGGCGACGGCATAGAAATTGTCGAGAACGGCCGTCGTCGGCGCGTCGGCGGCGATGAGGGCGGCAAGCGCGGATGCGTCGGCGGCGGCCCAGTATTTCTCGCCGCGGTGTTTCTGGATGCGGGCGGGGCCGATGAATTTCTGGCCGACGGAGGCAATGTGCCAGCGGGTGACGACGAGAAAATCCTCGAGCGGGTCGAGCTCGCCGGTGAAGGTGGGGAAATCGCAGAAAGCGCCCTTGGCGCCGGAGGCGATGGTCACGCCCGGAGTACCGGAAAAGTCCGACAGGTAGGTGATGCCCCTGACGATGAGGTCCACGCCATCGATGACGACATCGTTGCCGGCTGCGATCGTTTCCTGCGGGCCGAAACCCTCGTTCATGGCAAAGCCCGAGAAGTGGAAGCGCGGCGCCTTCGTCCTGTAGGGCGCATTGCCGAATTTCAGCCTGCTCGCAAAGTAGGTGAGGCCGATGCTGGTCGTATCGACGGCATAGCCGGAGGGCATGCGGGAGCCCCGGGAGGCGAAGAACATATAGCGGTCGGGGTCGACGGGTTCTCCGCTGCTCTTGACCGCGATGACGGGCGCATTGCCATAGAGGCTGCGCCCATCCGATATCCTGACAGCGCCGAGCACGGGCAGGCCGTTATAGAGGGTCGCGCCGTCGCTGATGACGTCGACACCCAGCACAGGCCTGTTGTCGACGAAGAGCGTGGCATCGCCCACATCGCGGATGCCGATGACCGGGCGGTTGTTGAACATGCGCGTGCCGTCGGGAACGATCACCACACCCTGGACGGGCTGCATATTGTAGAGTTTCGCCATCGGTGCGTCTTCCTCGCTCATCAAGAAAAAGAGCGGCCGAAGCCGCTGCAGCATCGGCCCGAAAATCGAAGTCGATTTTCGGAAGCCTGATGCGTCGATTCAAAGTGCTGGAGTGTCCTTCGTGTATCCGAACGGACGCACGAAGCTCCAGTCGGTGGCCTGTCAACCGGGGGTATCAGTCGTCAGGCTGGGAGGCGTTCTGGGGGTCCGGCGGCAGCCAGTCCGGGGCGGGGCCGCCGAGCTCTTGCTGCACGCCGTTACCTGCTGGCTCTAAAGGCATGGCAGGATCGGAAGGCGCGGGGGATTTGGCGGGTTTTGCAGCAGGCCGTTTGTCTGCCGCATCCGCTTCGCCCTTGCCGATCGCCTTGTCGCCCTGCCTTGCAAGGCGCACCCATTTCGGGCGGCGCTTTTCGTCCTTCCAGAGCGCGTCGGCCAAACTGAAGCGCTCGCCGGGATCGCGTCTGGCGCCGCCGTAATAGCCACGCTCGGTGGCGACGACTTCAACCATGCGAGGGAACCCCAGCCGTGAAGCCGGCGGTGATCTTGCCCGTGGTCGGGGCCGTGCCGGTCACCGTGTAGAGCAGGCGGAGATAGAGCTCGTCCGTGCCGCGCGGAATATGGCTCGGCGGGATGATCTTGCCGGCCTTGAGATCGGCAAGGTTGAGCGTGGTGGTGATGACCGCCTTCGGCGAGGAGAAGGCCTCGTTGTCGTCCACCTGAATGGTGACGGCGAGCGAGGTCAGGTTGTTGAAGCTTTCCACCACCTGCATGAGGAAGGGGATCGGTTCGCCCTTGCCGATATCGCGGGTGAGCCCCGTCCGGATCGGGCCGAGATTGATGACATTGGTGCTGGGGCCGGTTGCGGTGATTGCCTGCGCGTCCGAAAGCAGCGTCTGCCGGTCGAAAATCATCTGTGTGTACCTTTCGTGATTGGATCGCCCGCCGCCTCAAGACGGCGGGACTTATTCAGGAGAGGGTCGCCCGCCGTCCGATGACGGCGGGACTGGGTGGAGACGATCAGGCGAGCGCCGGAACGGCGGCTTCGGTGTTGAGGATCGCGTCCGTCTCGCGGATCGGAATGCCGCGATAGAACTTCACTTCCTGGCCCTCGACGAACTGCGTGGTCAGGTGCACCGTGTTCTGCCGGTCGGAGGTCAGCGCGCGGTCTGACGACTGCACGTCGAGCACTTCGAGCACATCCTTGTTCATGTAGATGGCGATGCGGCTTGCCTTGGCGTTCAGCCGGCGCGACTGCAGGCGGTAATAGCCCTTGCGCAAGAGCGACCAGAGATCGACGGTTCCGGCCAGCATGTCGGAGACGTCGATATTGGCGACGCGGGCATTGTAGCGCCAGTCCTTCACGGCAGCACCAATATGCCAGGTGTAGAGCGTTTCCTTGGCATAGTAGGGGTCGCCATTGGCATCCAGCACGCGCTGTTCGCCCTTGTCGTCGATCTTGACGCCCGCTTTGGTGCCCTTGGGGTAGAGAAGGTGGGTGGCGTGGTCGCCCCAGGTGACGAACCAGATCGAGGTATTGTCGTTGCCCGTGCCGCCGCCGTTGACCACCTGGTTGGCGATGTTCGGCTGCGCCACGTTCGGCAGGTTCGGATTATAGGCGGAGTAGCGGGCAGACAGGCCCTTGAACTTCTCCGGCGTCGTTGCCGTATCGTGGTAGAAGAGGCCGGATGCCATTTCTTGGCTCAGCGACTCGATGAAGGGCATCGTGTCGACGAGGCGGGCCTTTGCCTTGTCGGGCGCGAGATCCAAGAGGCGCATGTCGATTTCCGAGCGGGCATGCACGAAGCCCGTCGTGTCGTCCACCTGCTGCATCGTGGCCTTGGATTGCTTGATGCCCTGGTAGAGCCGGCCCCAGGAGACGGAGGGCAGGCCGGTGCGCACCATGTGGCGGTGCACGGCATCCATATTGCACTCGACGGCCATCGCGTCGTCGAGGATCGGGTTCTGCTGCGAGAGAAGCTCGATGACGGCGCCTTCGGCAGAGCCTTTGTATGCGTCAACGAGGTTGGGGTAGTAGCTGCCAATGGTGGCCATGTCTTATCAGCCCTTCGGTGCGTCTTTGGGAAACATCAGGTGCGCGGTTTCGGCTTTCCTGCCGTTTCCGCCCGCGCCGCCATTCGGTGGGTTATCCTCCTGGATCATCGATCCGACCTTTGCGAAAATTCTGATCATCTCGGGGTGGTTGCCGCCGCCGCTGGTATTGAGGTATTCGCGCAGCGCCGGCGTGCCGAGCCGCGAGAGCGCGCGCTGGGCGGAGCCCACGGTGCCGGCCCATTTCGCGCCGCCGATCTCGCGGTCCTTGCGCGCCTCGTCGGCCCAGCCCTGCACGCGGCCGGCCCAGGCTTCGGAAGCCGCCCTGCCGCGCCGGCCCTGGATCTCGATGAAACGGTCGGCGAGCTGCTGCGCCTGGCGGTTGGTGAGGCCGAGATTGTGGAAATCGGGGCCGAGCGCATCGATCAGTTCCTGATCCACCTCGATGCCCTCGGGCATGGTCAGCGTATAGCGGCCATCGTCGGGCACACGGTCGGCGGGGTCGTCGTCCTTGGTGTCGTCGGGCTTGCCGGCATCGTGATCGGCAAGGTCGTCGCCGTTATGGCTGCCGTTGTCACCGTCCGGTGATGCTGCGTCATCCGGAAACAGAATGTTCTCGGGCGAAGCGCTCGCGCCTGCATCGCCGCCACCGCTGCCGCTACCTTCGGCGCTGCGCAGTACTGCCGGAAAAAGGTGCCTGCTAAGCATCGCTGTCATGGTCTTCGCCTTCCTCTGATTTCGCGCGGCTTTGCGCCGCTGCCTTGTCCGTTGCCCTGAGATCGGCGATCGCCAGCAGCAGGCGCGGATAGAGCGTGGGGTCGATGCGATCGAGCTCGGCGATCAGCCGCCGGCCCACGCCCTGTTTTCCGAGCGTGTAATGCGTCGCGTTGCCGAGTTCGCCTGCATAGGCCTCCTGGTAAACGGCGCATTGTTCCAGCATCCAGAACAGCACGCGCTTTCCGGAGGCGGTCGCGAAGACCTCGCGAAACGCCGTCGTGATTTCGTCTCGTGCGACGCTATCGGGGGTGAAAGGTTGATCCTTAAAATGATCCATCAGGCGAGCCCCAGCTGGCGCAGAAGGGCCGCGCCGTTCGGGTTGTCATTGGCATCGGCCAGAACCTGCGCGGCCTTGGCGCCCTGGTTCAGCGCGGGTGCAACCTGTGCTGCCATCTGCGCCGTCTGCGCCGCCTGCATCTGCTGGGCGCGCTGCGAGCGCAGATCTTCCACCTTGTCATCCGCAAGGATCATCGAGGGCGGCGCGCCGATCGCATCGAAATAGAGATCGATCGCCTCGTCGACATCAAGCTTGTCCAGGGCTTCCGGCTTGACGGCCGAGACCTGCCCCATGAAGGCGACACCGCGTTCGATGGCGCCCGTGGCGACCGCCTGCTGCGCCTGGGCCAACGTGGAAATATATTCCACCTTCAGCTCGGTGCCCTGCAGCTCCGGCGGGGGCGGGGGCAGCTCGTCGCGTGCCGCCAGAATATCGAAAGTGCGGTCGATCGTCGGACCCAGCTGATCGCCGAACACGTTTTCGAGCACGGGGCCGAGCTGCAGAAGCTGCTCTTCCTTGCGCTGGGTCAGCTCGAACTGGTTGCGCGGCTGCACGCCTTCCATATTGGTGATGGCGAAGAAGAGATCGGCAAAGAAGGTCTTTTCGATGCGGTTCTGCACTTCCTGTATGTCTTCGCGCAGTTCCGCGAGGCTGAGGTTCACCTCCATGGCCGGACGGAAACCCTTGCCTGTGGGGTCGTCGACATAGTTGACCGCGCCCGGCAGCAGCGAGGCGGGGCTGTTCTGCATCGAGGTCGGCGCGTTCATTGGCGGGCGCACCTTCTTGTCGATGCCTTCGAGCTTTCGCGTCTGTTCGAGCTGCAGCATCCTGATATCGCCGAGCGCCTTCTGGCCGGGCGAGAGCGCGTAGTGATCGTCTTCGGACAGTTCCCAGGCGGGCGCGATGATCGGATTGCTGTCGAAGCCGCTTTCTTCCAAGAGATCGCCGCCGAGCTCGTCGATCCAGTAATTGGAGAGGAAGGCCTTGTTGCGCTTGTCGATCAGTCTGGGGTCGCGGTCGTAGCGCGGTTCGATGGCGTGATAGACATCGAAACAGTCGCCATATTTCGACGAGTCATAGAGGCTCCTTACCCGCTCCGGCACGTTGTCGTAGCCGAAGCGCTCGATGATGCGCTGCACGGACCAGCGGAAGGTGCGGTAGAGCGTGGTGGCCTTACCCTTGTGGTCGCGGGCCAGCCAGAAGCGGCCATGCACCAGCTGCTGGACGCGGATCACCGTCTCCTGATCCTCGACGAGGATCGCCACCGACTGGCCGAACTGGCCAAGATCGCCATAGCCGATGTGGAAGGCGCGGTAGAGATTGGAGGCGGCAAAGACCTCGCGCATCTTGTCCTGCACGGCGGCGAGATAAACCTTGACGGAATCCCGCTTCTTCAGGTCCGGATCAAAGGTCGTCAGCCGAAACCAGGGGCGGGCGGGCGAGGTCAGGCCCGAATGCATGCCGGATTTCAGCGTCTCGTAGGCATGGGTGCCGGTGCTGTCTATGATCTTGTCGCGCGAGCGCGGGCCTTCCCTTTCGGCTTGAAGGCGCAGCCGCGTCGGCTCGATATAATCGGCAAGCGTGCGCCATTCGGCCTCCCATGGCTGGCGCACCTGTTTCAGCTCTTCGAGCCTGCGGCGGTGATAGGCGATCTGCGTCTCGTTGGCGCGACGGGGATTGTCCATTTGATATCTCCGCCTTACTGCCCGAGCAGCGTCTTCTTGAGCGTATTGCCCGAAAGCGCCGGCGATTGCGTATCGGCGAGAACGGGAGCGCCCGAAGGCGAGGTAAGGATGGTGGAGGGCGCACCCTTCACCTTGTCGGAAGCGCGACGCGCGGCCGTGGACTGGGCGGCGGCATAATCCGGCGTCTTCTGCTGGGCGTATTCCGGCGGCGCCTGTGGCGGCTCGGCTTTCGGCGGGGAGGAGAACATGCACATCTGGCTCATCCGATCCTGGTGGCGGTGTTGGCGCAGGCCGGGACGGACGATCACCCTCCATCCGGCCGATTGGCTTTGATGGTGGGAGGGTGAGGGATGAATGGTTGAGGGGGTGAAATGGGGTGGGGAGGATTTAATGAAATCCGAACTATCGCAGCGATTTTCATCCACCACCGCTGACTTGGCGGGCTGACGTTTGCCTCCCCTCCGTCATCCCTGTGCTTGTCACAGGGATCCAGCCGGCTTGCGTCTGCAAGCCGAAAAGACTCTTGAAAAGCAACACTCGGACGGTCCGCACTTTAGAGCATCAGAGCGAACTGACGCTCGGTTTCACTTCCCGATATGGTGTGAAGACGTTGGGCTGGTTCAAGGAATATGACCTCGTAACGACGACCATCACACGCGAGAAGACAATCGAGAAATGACCAATGCAGTGGAAACTCAATCTGATCGAGGAGAATAATCCTGAATGGGATATTTCTTGGCACCTGATGGGGTTGTGAAATTGCCGTACTGGTACGAGTCCTCTCGGCTTGCGGACGCAAGCCGGCTGGATTCCTGTGACAAGCACAGGAATGACGGGAGAGAAGGGCTGGTCGCTGCCACAAGATAGCTTTGCACCAAGATCGGCGACCATGTCGAGGATGGGGCGATCCCCGGCAGCGGCCATTTCCTGCCAGAGGAGGTCCCTGACGATCTCGCTGCCGCCGTCACCGGCTTCTGGCAGAGGAATCCCTGATCGACCGGCCGTGGACAGGCGGGCGGGCGATAGCCGCCCCAGCCGTTATCGGGAGACCTCTATCCGCCCCTTCATATTCGGATGATAACGGCAGATATAATCCACCGCCCCATCCCCCTTGACCACGGTCGAACCCGACTTGCCGGCGGGTATCACCACATCGAAATTGCCTTTCGACGTCGCGGTGTGATCGATCATGTCCTTGTTGCGCCAGACGATCGTATCGCCCGGATGCGCCGTGACCACCGCCGGGTTGAACCCCAGTTTCTCCATGGTGACCTCGATCGTGGCAGCACTTGCGGCCGTTCCCATAAAGGAAAGGCCGGCCGCAAGGCAGAGTCTCGGCAGGAGCGCCATGGCCGTCATTTCATCATCGAGGCAACATGCTCGGCATGCTGCTCATGGCCCTGGAACATCTTCAGGCCGGTTTCGAGCAGGGACTTCAGGTCCGGGTTCTGCGCGGCCGGGATCAGCGTCGTCTGCAGGGCATCGTTGACCTTCTTGTGGTAGGCGACTTCATTGTCGATATAGGCCTTGTCGAAGGCCGCACCCTTCAGCTTGGACAGCTTCTTCAACTCGGCTTTGGCATCCGATGTCAGCGATTTGCTGGTATCGTTGTCCTCGGGCTTCACGTTGAGCTTCTTGAGGAGATCGGTTGCCTGCTTGTTGACGGCCTCGTGGTCGCGCATCATATCCTTGGCAAAGGCGACGACCTCCTTGTCCTTGGATTTCTGGACCGCCAACTTGGCCGCGTCGATATCGATGACGCCGGCCGTATAGGCGATATGGGCGATCTGCGGATCGGTGGGTGCCGCGCCGGCGGCAAAGGCCGCAGGCGCGGAGAGCGCGAAAGCGGCAAGGGCGGCGATAAGGTGTTTGTGCATCTCAGTCCTCCATCCGGCGACACGGCGCCGGTCGATGTTTTCGACGCAGAATTGGACTCCGGGATTGCGCAAACGTTCCCGTCTTGGGCAGTGGACAGAAAAGATTTTTCCCT
Organism: Rhizobium sp. BK529; assembly: GCF_014194105.1. Taxonomy (NCBI): domain Bacteria; kingdom Pseudomonadati; phylum Pseudomonadota; class Alphaproteobacteria; order Hyphomicrobiales; family Rhizobiaceae; genus Rhizobium; species Rhizobium sp. BK529. The sequence continues at coordinate 1,022,897 of NZ_JACIAU010000001.1, forward strand.
CCTTTTTCGGGAGCCCCGGATTTTTCGGGAACCTTTGCGGTCAGCCGGCATCCAATGCGGGAAAAAGGATGAGCCATGGCGCAGCAGGCCGAGATTTCGATAACAGAGAAAAGCGACCCCGAACTGGTGGCGATGGCGCTGGCGCGCGACGCCGAAGGTTTTCGCGCCATCATGCGGCGCTATAACCGGCGGCTGTTTCGCATCGCGCGGGGCATATTGCGCGATGATGCGATGGCCGAGGATGCGCTGCAGGAGGCCTATCTCAAGGCCTTCCGCCACCTTGGCGATTTCCAGGGCGCCAGCGCCTTTTCTACCTGGCTGACGCGCATCGTCATGAACGAGGCGCTCGCCCGGCTTCGCAAGGTGCGCCGAATGCCGGAGGTGCCCGTCGATACGATGCAAGGCCGCATCCTCGATTTCCCAACCGGTTCGCCCATCGACAACCCCGAGACCACTATGGCGCAGCGACAGATCCTGAAACTCGTGGAAGAGGCGACCGACAAGCTGCCAGAGGAATTCCGCCTCGTCTTCATTGCCCGGGTGATCGAGGAGATGAGCGTCGAGGAAACCGCCGAGCTTCTCGACTTGAAGCCGGAAACGGTGCGTAGCCGGCTGCACCGCGCCCGCGCGCTGCTTCGCCGCGAGCTCGACCAGCTGATCGGGCCGATCGCGCTCGATGCCTTCCCCTTTGCCGGCTGGAAATGCGATCGCCTGACGGATAAGGTGATGGGCGAGCTGATGGGGCCGTGAGAGGCTCTATTTCGGCTCCGGCTGCTGGATGACGGGCGGCGGCGTCTTGCTCTTGGTGCCGCTGCCGTCGAACATTTTCACCGCCAATATGCCGACGACCGATGCGATCATCGCTGCCAGGATTATCATCATCAATAGTCGCATGAGCGATTCGCTTCTGAAATTGTTGGTCGGGCTCTAAGGCCTAGAGTTCCTGTCCGGGGTTGGGGACTGTGGTGCTATGTTGGAGATGATGCGGAGCCCTTTCCCATCATTCTTCTTCTCGGCCAAATCTCGGGGAGGCAGCCAGTCCGAGAAAAACTGTTACAGCCCGATTGAACCGAACCACGTCTTCATCGTCGAGCCGCCCGAGCTGGTCGCCGACCTTGGATTTGGGGACCGTCGTGATCTTGTCTACCATCAACCGTGAGGGAGAGCGCAGGCCATTTCGCTCATTCGGCTCGACCGGGAGCCGGAACAGCGGTGCGTCGGTCGGGTCGGTGGTGAAGGCGCAAATCGTGATCGAGTCCGTAGCGTCGAAGCTATCGTCCTGTACGACGACGACGGGGCGGGGTTTGCCGGCATAATCCTTGCCGCCGGCGACGGTCCAAATCTCTCCGCGCTTCATTCATCGTCCCAGTCTGAGACCGCGTCGATGAATGCCTGATCCTCGTGGGCACGGGCACTGGCGGCCACCGCCAGAGACTGGCGGTGCGCCTCCGACTTGAACGATGATGCGCGCACATCCGGCACCCAGATCTGGATCGGGCGCAGACCTTGCGATCGCAGACGCTCACGATGTTCGCGCACCTTCTCGCGTGAGGACTTTGGACTTGATACTCCAGCCATGACAATGCTCCAGCAGGGTTACATGTAACCTACCATGAGATGGATGCTATTGCCAGCGCTTTCCAGAAAGGCATCGCTGCCTGTGTCAGGAAAAGATGCCTATCCATCCTCGAACTTTCTTTGATCCTCGGCGTTCCCGGATCAAAGGAGCCCATCATGTCCAGACGCAAATTCAAGAGGCTGACTAGGCGGCTGATGGGTCGGTTCGATGACGTTCAGACCCTGCTCGACGAGATCGAAGGCAGTGCGATAAAACTCCAGGCGAGCTGCGACGAGGATGCCGAAGGCGAGGGCATCGCGAACCCCACCGTGCAGCTGCCGCAATGGCCGAGGCGTGGCGCGGAGCCGGCCGCCCTCTAACACCTCTTCAGACCCGCTCGCATCTGCCGGCAAACAGATGGGCATGGGCGGCAAACAACGCGGCCAGCCGGTCGATCACCGTGCGCACTTCCGGGCGCTGGCGCTCATCTTCGTGAACGGTGATCCAGATATCGTAAGTCAGGCTGTCGATGACAGGCCCGGCGCGGACGAGGCCGGGCTCGGCATCGCCCATGAAGCAGGGCAGCAGGCCGCGGCCGGCGCCGCCGCGGATGAGGTGCAGCAGCATCAGCGGCGTGTTTGTCCAGCTGGTGATCCAGTGGTCGGGCTGCTCGAAGGTCCATTTGTCGGCCGGTGTTACCGCAATCTCCGTTCCGAGCGAAATCCAGTTGTGATTGGCGGCATCGAAGGTGCTGGCCTGATAGGCCGCATGGGCAACGGAGACGGAGCGGCGCGTGGCGAAATTGCCGCGCTCCGGCCGGCCGTGCATGATGGCGAGATGGGCCTCGCGATAGGTGAGATCGAGGCCGGTATCGAGCGCCTTGTAGCACATGCGGAACCTGTCTTGCGGCTGCCAGACGGCGGGCAGGTGGCCGGCGATGAACCATAACATCCAGGCATCCGCCCCGGTGGAGACGATCGGCAGGGTCAGGACGTCGCCGCGCCAGTCGGCGATCGTTTCGGCCGCCTGCTGCATGACCTGAACGCGCTCGAACAGCGTCTCGCCATCCGTGGCCAGAAGATAGCCGGTCGGGCCGCGCCGGAAGAGCGTGCGCCCGGTTGCCCGCTCCAGCGCCAGCATGCGCCTGCCGATGGTAGGCGCGCTGAGACCCGTCCGTGCCGCCGCACCGGTCAGGCCGCCTGACGTCGCGACATGGAAGAAGAGCTGCAGATCGTCCCAGCTGGCCTCTTTCATCTGTGAAAACCCCCTTTTATCCGCGCGTCTACCTTTGCGGGTGAGCGCGCCTTAGGTCAGTTGCATCTGACATAGATGGAGGCAGGACGATGCTTCTCAACTGGATCATGCTTTCAAACGAGCTTCACGGAAAATGCCGCCAGCAGAGACGAGACCCGCTCGCCGATCCGCTCGATGCGCCCGAATGGGATGGCCTGCGCTGGGCCTTGCCGCTGCTTGGGTGGATGGCGCGAAGGTCTTTCGGGGCCGGCCGAGCAAAACAGGTGCCGCGACCAAAGCCGGGGATCGAGCTTTCACCGGGAGCCAAAGCTAAGTCCTGTGAAAGGCCGGATGGACGCTTCGCCTCAAATCTATCGCGGTGAGATTGCAATGTTGTCCCGCGCCACACCCGCCCGGAACAAACAGCGTGCACCGGCGTTCGATCCCCGCGAACACATTCAATTCACGGAGGATTTTCAAATGGGTCGCGGTATTCTTCTCTGGCTTCTGGGTATCCCGTTGCCGCTCGTCATTCTGCTCGTTCTCTTCACGCGATAGGAGGCTGCCATGTCTCTTGCTGAAGACAGGCCCGTTGCCGAAGGCTCCGGCCTCGGAAGCGGGCGGGCCGGCGTGATGCCGGTCGAATCGTCGAAGTCGGCCATCGCCTGGGGGCCCGTCATCGGCGGCGCCGTGGCGGCGACGGGCATCACGCTCATCCTCCTGCTGCTCGGCTCCGGCGTCGGGCTGACGATGGTTTCCCCCTGGTCGGGGCAAAGCAGTTCGGCCGCAACCGTCGGCGTCACCGCGGCGATCTGGCTGGTCGTCGTGCAGTGGCTGTCGTCCGCGATGGGCGGATATCTGACCGGGCGCCTGAGGACGAAATGGGCGGCGATCCACACCGACGAGGTCTTCTTCCGCGATACCGCGCACGGCTTCCTGAGTTGGGCGCTGGCGACCGTCTTCGTCGCCGGCTTCCTGGCATCGTCGTTGACCTCGCTCGCCGGCGCCGGGGCGAGTGCTGCCGGCCAGGCCGCGATGGCGGCCGGCGTCGCCGGAAGTTCCGCTGCCGCTGCCTCGGCTTCGGACACGAATTCGACGGGTCCGGGCCTATCCACCGCCTATTTCACCGACGCGCTGCTGCGGCCACAGAATATCGCCAATCGCGCCAACGAGGATAATGGTGCGGCCGCTGCCGAGATCTCCCGCATCCTGCTGCAGGGGGCGGCGAACGGCTCGGTGCCGGACGGCGACAAGACCTATATCGCCGGCATCGTTTCGGCCCGAACGGGGCTTTCCGAGGCCGATGCCCGCGCCAGGGTCGATACCGTGCTGAAGCAGATCGACGACGCCAAGACTGCAGCACAGGCTGCCGCCGACAAGGCCCGCAAGGCAGCTGCGACGTCGGCATTGATCGGCTCGCTGTCGCTCATCGTCGGCGCCTTCATCGCTGCTGCGGCTGCCGCATTCGGCGGGCATCAGCGCGATGAGGAAGAGGATCTCGTTGCGACCAGCCGTGGCCCGCTGGTGTAAACCGTCATTCCGAACAGGGGCGCTGCCTCTGTCTCTTATGGTCTACCGCATGGTCACCCCCTCTGTCTGGCAGAAAGAGGGGGTGACGCAGCCGCCGGTGCGGCCCCGACATCATGGCCTGGCGAGATGCCAAACGCCTTCGGCCCCGTCGCCGTGGATATCCCCACGCTTGGAATCGAAGTGATAAGTGTAGAGCGGCGAGCCCTTGTAGGCCCATTGCTTTACCCCGGTCGATCGCGCGACGACGCTCCAGGGGCCGGAAGCCTTGGCACCTGCCGGCGCCACGAAGGGAGGCCAGGCGACAGCGCAGAGCAGAGTACAGTTGGACTTTCCAGGCTGATCCTTATCGAACGTGTAGAGCGACCGGCCGTCAGCATCGGCCAGCAGCTTCTGCTGTCCACTGGTAACGACGGTGGCGGGCGAGATCGGCTTTGCCTCTGCAAGCGATGCAGACATCAGGGCGAAGCCGAGTGATACTATGAGGGTTTTCATGGTTCCAGACATTGCTGGTCCTTTCTGCCGCTCCTTGATACCTGGACAGGAGGGGTTCCTGCCGGCCGCAGGCGGCATTCAGTCTATATTGGTAAAGAGCGATGTTTCGGCCACATCAGGATCATCGGCTTAGCCAGGATTTGTAACTGTACGAAGGTCGGGAGAGCGGTAGGCGAAGAGGTGAGGACGAGTTTCGGTGAGCCGACGCGCCGTCATGACGGGGCGGTGCCGTCGCCAGTCTGGCGCCGCTGGGGGCCCATATGTCTCAGCCGGTGCCTGGTCCGGCAGGAGGGCCGCAAATAACCGCGCATGCCGCAACCGCGAAGACGAGCCGGCCGGTGAGCACGCCATGCAGATCGGCGCCGAGCGACATCACCACGATCGTGTCTTCGATAACGCTATGCGCGAAGCCCATGAATATGCAGGAGAGGAAGATCTGGCGACTGAGCGAGGAGATGGGCGACATGTCGGAGGTCCAGGTTGAACTTTGCTGCCTCCGATCAAGAGAAGGATAGCTCGAAGTCACACGGCTTTCGTTCGATAGACATGAATTGATTGTGCCAAAGCCTTCCTTTTGGCTTTCGCGGTCGTGGCAGGACAGAGGGGTGCGGCACGGCACGCGCCTTCATCGCTGCTGTTTGGCGGGCATCAGCGCGACGAGGAAGAGGATCTGGTTGCACCGAGCAGTCGGACCGCCGGTGTAGCGGTGATTTTGAGGAGAGGGTGATGCATGACGTTGCGAAAGACCTGCCCCAAGCACTGCCCTTGGTCGAGCTACAGGTCTCGACCGTCCTTCGGACCACCACAAGGGAAGGCATTCAATTTTCACTCTCGATAAGACCCTTTTCAATACGCTGAAACATTTCTTCCGCAACGTCCGGAGCGAACGTCATGAGCCCCCGCTCCAATAAAAAGTCGTGAAATAGTGGGAATATCTTCCTTCCCATTGCGATTTCTTCGTCTTCCGAAAGGGACGATGTCTCTGAATTTCTGATTAGTTCTATATATTTATTCATAATATATACGAGTTCACCGTTTTTCGAGAAATGATTTATTATTGAATCTAGTTCTTGAAATGATATTTCCATCTCCACCAACCCGCTCTCAGTGAGAACTTTCTTTTTAAAGCGTGGTGTGAATGAGCCGTTGCTTGACTGGTACATGCCTCAAATCTCAAGGGTGGGGAAATAACTCTTTTACGGTTCCCGTTGACGCTGCCATTTTGAGTTGAACGCGTCAATCATCTGGGGTCACCGGGTTGCCGGAATTTGTAACTATACGAGAGCGTAATCCTTTGCACCGCTGCTATGGTCGTTCGACTTCCATATGTCTCAGCCGGAACATTTGCGCAAAGAACACCTCGTCCGGCAGACGGCGAAGCAGGGCTGCGATCGCCGCGCATGCCGCAACCGCGAAGACGAGACGGCCGGTGAGCACGCCGTGCAGATCGGCGCCGAGCGACATCACCACGATCGTGTCTTCGATGACGCTGTGCGCGAAGCCCATGAATATGCAGGACAGAAAGATCTGGCGCGGCGATACCGCGCCCGATTGCGCCTCGCGGATCAGGAGGCCCGCGCCATAGGAAATGCCCAGAAACAGGCCAATTGCCGTGAGATTCCTCAATCCGGCAAAGGCCGGACGTGGGATCAAGGCGCTGGTGACCGTGGAGCGGAAGCTGCACGGCGAAGCGCATATGCGCCGCTTTCTCGACATCGCCATCGCCGAGGAGGCCGTTTCGCAAGCCTAGCCGTTACCGGCGAAACCGATGTCGTCCTGATGTTGCGCCTGCGCGACATGGAGGAATTCGACGCGCTCAGCGAACGTCTTTTCCGCGATGAAAACAATGTCGCCCGCTATTTCACCATGATCGTCATCCGCACAGCGAAAGACGAGACCGCCATCCGGCTTTGATGGAGTTTGCTGGCGGTGAGGGTGTCACATGACGCTGGGAAGAAAGACCCCGCCCCAAACCCCTCCCCACAAGGGGGAGGGGCTTAACCTGCCGTACCCGCACTTCAATCCTTTGACGTTGCGGGCGGAATGAGGCGATGCCGCCCGGAGTCCCTCCCCCTTGTGGGGAGGGGTTGGGGAGGGGTTTTCCGCTCCATTTAATCACCTATCTCCCTGAACCAGCAGAGGAACATTTGCGAACAGATCTCAGATAATCCACCCCTTGCAAAATCAAGGTGCAGCACACAGTTGATGAAGTCAGCAAGCCGGGACCTTTCCGGAAGACCATACCAGCCGATGGGAGAAGAATGCAGCGTATCAAGACCTGGCTGAACCAGTATGAGCCGATGACGCTCATCACCTTCGCCTGCCTGGCTGGCGGCCTCTTCCTGCTGCAGCGGCTGACGAGCGAGGTGATGGAGGGCGAGACGCTGGGTTTCGACAGGACGATCCTGCTCTGGCTGCGCGAGCCAGGCAATCTCGCCCAGCCGATCGGCCCGCACTGGCTGACGCATGCGATCGGCGACATTACCAGCCTTGGCGGCATCACCGTGCTGTCGATCCTGACGCTGCTCGCAACCATCTACCTTTTGCTCGACCGCCGGACGGCCATCGCCGCCTTCCTGTTCCTGTCGGTCCTTAGCGGCTGGCTGGCGAGCACGGGGCTGAAGATCCTCATTGCCCGCGCCAGGCCGGATATCGTTCCGCATCTCGTCGACGTCAACGATCTGAGTTTCCCGAGCGGCCATGCGATGGTCTCGGCCGTCACCTACCTCACGCTCGGGGCGCTGCTGGCGCGCACGCAGCGCTACCGGGCGACACGCATCTTCGTCATGGGCGCAGGCATCTTTCTCGCCGTCATCATCGGCCTCAGCCGCGTCTATCTCGGCGTGCACTACCCGACGGATGTGCTGGCCGGCTGGGTCGCCGGTTCGCTCTGGGCGCTGTTGTGCTGGCTGGTCTCGAAGCGCTTCATCGCTCGGACCGCTGGTGAGGCGGAGAGCGAGAGGCGGTGACAGTCCGGCTTCGAGGCTGCTAGACCGGAGCCTCTTCGCGTTCCATCGCCCGCCGTGCTCTGACGGCCGCGGCGATGAAGACACGGGAGAGGCCGTGGTAGAGCGGTTCGCGCGAGAGGATGCGCGAGGTGACATAGCCGAGCATGGCGACAGCCATGATCGGGATGACCGCCTGATGGTCACCGGTCATTTCCAGGATGATGACGAAGGCCGTCATCGGTGCCTGCACGACGCCGGAGAAATAGCCGGTCATGCCGAGGATGGCTGACAGTGCTATGCTGGTGCCGAGAAGCGAGCCGACGGTGCTGCCGAAGCCGGCGCCGACGGCAAGCGACGGAGCGAAGATGCCGCCTGGAATGCCTGAGAGCATCGACAGGAAACCGGCCGCCAGCTTTTCGATGAAGAAGAAGAGCGGCAGCGCATGGCCTTCGACCGCGCCTTTTGCCTGATCATAGCCGGTGCCGAAGGTCGTGCCGCCGGAGGCGATGCCGATGGCGGCCACCGCCAGCCCGCAGATGCCGGCAAGCATGACCATGCGCGCGAGCGGTTGCGGCTGCGCCCAGCGGCGGATGCGCTGGCCGAAATGCAGGGCAAAGCCGCTGAAGCCGGCGCCGAGCGCGCCGCCGCCAATGCCGCAGACGATCACCAGACCCCAGTCGCTCAAGCCCGCCGGCGCAACGGACGCCTCGCCGAAATAGTTATAACTGCCGGCAAGGCCGAGGGCGGCAAGCCCCGAGAGGATGACGGCGGTCAGCACCAGGCCATTGGCGCGCGACTCATAGGTGCGGCTCATCTCCTCGATGGCAAAGACGATGCCGGCGAGCGGCGTGTTGAAGGCGGCGGCGATACCGGCGGCCGAACCTGCCAGGATCAGGCCGCGCGCCTGCGCCATGCCGCCAAAGCGGGCAACGGCCAGCATGATCGAGGCGCCGACCTGCACCGTCGGTCCTTCGCGGCCGATCGAGGCGCCGCAGAAGAGCCCGAGAACGGTAAGCGCAATCTTGCCGGCGGCGATCCGCAGGGAGAGCAGCCGCGTGCGGTCTTCCTCGTGGCGCAGATGGCGGGCGGCGATCGCCTGCGGAATGCCGCTGCCCTGCGAATTGGGAAACAGTTTTGCTGCAAGCCAGGCCGACAGCATGAAGCCGAGCGGGCTGAGGACCAGCGGCAGCAGGAACGACCATTCGCTTGAGGACGTCAGCCCGGCAAAGGCCTTCTGCGCCAGATCGGCGAGCCTGGCGAAACCGACGCTGACCAGCCCGATCGCCAGCGCCCCGCACCAGAAGACCAACCGCGGCCGCCACAGCGAAAAGGATCCCCAGATGACACGGGAGCGGCGAAGCAGCCTGGAATTGCGATAGGGAAGGGGCATGGCGGACTCGGATGCGCGGGGCTGGGGTTGGTCCGGTATAACCGCAAACGATGCCGCAGATCATCTGTTGATTTGGGAAATGTGCGGAATGGGTAGTGCCGGCTTCTCCATCGGCACACCTGGCACTCCACGGAACGGTGTGCCGCGCTAGACCTACCTGTCGCCAAGGCTCGCTTGAGGCACTGGCGCGCTCCCTTCTCTCCGTCATTCCTGTGCTTGTCACAGGAATCCAGCCGGCTTGCGTCGGCAAGCCGAAAAGACTCTTGAAAAACAGCGATGACGCAGATCCAGAATTGAGGATATTTCCTGTCATCTGATGATGCACTGAGATGATCGCAAACATCAGAGTCTCTGGCCGCGTGGACACGCGGCCGCTGGATTCCTGTGACAAGCACAGGAATGACGGGAGAAGGGGCAGCGTCGGTGCCACAAGAGAGCTCTGAGGGAGAGGCAGGCCCTGGGGCATACGGCACGGCCCCTCCTGGCACTGGATAGAAGTGTGCCGCGTGAAACCTGCTTCCCGCCCAACGTTCTCTTTTGGCAGCGGCGCCACCCCAACCTCCGTCATTCCTGTGCTTGTCACAGGAATCCAGCCGGCTTGCGTCTGCAAGCCGAAAAGACTCTTGAAAAACAGCGCCAGAAGACGCCACTCTTCAACTATGAAAGGTTACGTCTACATCCTCGCGTCAAAAAGAAACGGCACGCTCTATACCGGCGTGACAAGCGATTTGCCCGGCCGGCTGTTCGAACACCAGAACGAGCTGACGCCCGGTTTCACCTCCCGCTACGGCGTCAAGACGCTCGTCTGGTTCGAGGAATACGACCTCGTCACGACGGCAATCACCCGCGAGAAGACGATCAAGAAATGGCCGCGGCAATGGAAGCTCAATCTCATCGAGGAGAATAATCCGGAGTGGGAGGATATTTCGTGGCATCTGATGGGGGTGTGAGACTGCGGCAAGTGTAAGAGTCTTCCGCCGCGTGGACACGCGGCTGCTGGATTCCTGTGACAAGCACAGGAATGACGGATGTTGGGGACTCCACCTCCTTTCTCCATCACTGTTCCAGGCACTGTATAGCCTGGGTACAAGTGTCCGCAGACCTGCCTCCCGCTCAACATCTCTTTGGGCAGCGGCGCCACCCCAACCTCCGTCATTCCCTCCTCGTGCTGGCACGAGGGACGTCACAGGAATCCAGCCGGGTTGCGTCTGCAAGCCGAAAAGACTCTTGAAAAACAGCAACAACAATGATCCGGAATGAGAGGATATTCCTGGCATCTAACGGGACTGCGAAATTGCCGCATGCGTAAGAGTCTCCTGCCGCGTAAACACGCGGCTGCTGGATTCCCCGGAACGAGTCCGAGGACAGGAATGACGGAGAGTGAGGAAGCGCGGCGCCCCAAGAGAGCTCTGAGTAGAAGGCAGGCCCGGCGCGCACACATAGTCGCTTGCGTGTGGCCCGAAGCTATCTATTGTCGTCGAATGCCGGGCGGTTGGGAGTGTCTAATGTCGGCAGTGCCTTTCTCAAAGATTTCGACGCCGCTCAACGCGCTGCTCGCGACAATCGGTCTCCTGGTCGTTGCCGCGCTGACGGCGCAGGGCCTTGCGGAACAGGAGAGGCTTGTCCTTGAGCTGCTACTTGCGGCGATTTGGCTGGCCTATGCGCTCCAATTGGGCGGCACATTGTTTTCACGGCGCCACCGCTTGTCGGAAGGGATGCCGGCCCTCGTGATCGATTTGCTCGCGGTTCTGGTTCCGGCTGCTGCATTCTTGTTCGCGGGGTCCCGCGATCGAAATCTCTATTGCGCCATATGGCTTCTCAAGCCTTTGCGGGACTCGACCTTTTTCAGGCTGCTGGCAAAGGTGGTCGCGAATGAATCGCGCAATCTGCTTGGCGTGACATCGGTGTTCGGCATCGTTCTTTTTGGCGCTGCGCTGGCCGGTTATATCATCGAGCGAGACGTCCAGCCCGACAGGTTCGGCAGCATTCCGCAGGCGATGTGGTGGGCGGTCGTGACGCTGTCGACGACCGGCTACGGTAACGAGATTCCGCAGAGCCTCGCAGGTCGCGTTCTGGCCGGATTGGTGATGATGAGCGGGATCGGTATTTTTGCGCTTTGGGCCGGCATCCTCGCCACCGGCTTTTACGAAGAGGTTCGCCGCCAGGACTTCGTTCGCAACTGGCAACTGGTCGCTGCCGTACCCCTGTTCCAGAAGCTTGGTCCCGCCGCACTGATCGAAATTGTTCGTGCGTTGCGGCCGCGCATTGTCCCCGCAGGCGCCGTGATCTGCCGCAAGGGCGATGTCGGCGATCAGATGTTCTTCATTGTCGAGGGGCGGGTCACCGTGGCGACGTCAGACCATCCGGTGGAGCTCGGTGCCGGAAATTTCTTTGGCGAGATGGCGCTGATCAGCGGCGAACCCCGCTCGGCAACGGTCAGCGCAGCAACCGAGGTATCGCTGCTGTCGCTCTATGCCGTCGATTTCCAGATGTTGTCGAGCAGCAGTCCGGAGATTGCCGAGACCATCCGCAAGACGGCGCTGGAGCGGCGGGGCGGGCCGCCGCCGAAGGAATGATCCAGGCCGGCCGGTATGCGTTGACCGGCTCATGGCGCAGGATACCTGCGCCGGCCGCGGTCGTGCCTGGAGCGCGGATAGAAGAGGCGGCGAGCGCTACTTCTCCCGTCATTCCTGTGACAAGCACAGGAATGACGGGAGAAGGGGAGGCGTCGGTGCCACAAGAGAGCGCTGAGTGGGATGGGCATGCGGCATGACTCGTCCGGGCACTGGATGGACAGAGTGTATCGCGTATCCCGAAACCCGCCTCCCGCTCAACGTTCTCTTTTGGCAGCGGCGCCACCCCAACCTCCGTCATTCCTGTGCTTGTCACAGGAATCCAGCCGGCTTGCGTCTGCAAGCCGAAAGGACTCTTGAAAAACAGCGATGATGCAGATCCAGAATTGAGGATATCTCCTGTCATCTGATGATGCACCGAGATGACCGCAAACATCAGAGTCTTTCGCCGCGTGGACACGCGGCCGCTGGATTCCTGTGACAAGCACAGGAATGACGGGAGAGGGGGAGGCGTCGGTGCCACAAGAGAGCTCTGAGGGAGAGGCAGGCCCTGGGGCATACGGCACGGCCCCTCCTGGCACTGGATAGAAAGTGTGCCGCGTGAAACCTGCTTCCCGCCCAACGTTCTCTTTTGGCAGCGGCGCCACCCCACCCTCCGTCATTCCTGTGCTTGTCACAGGAATCCAGCCAGCTTGCGTCTGCAAGCCGAAAGGACTCTTGAAAAACAGCGATGACGCAGATCCAGAAATAAGGATATTTCCTGTCATCTGATGATGCACCGAGATGACCGCAAACATCAGAGTCTCTCGCCGCGTAGACACGCGGCCGCTGGATTCCTGTGACAAGCACAGGAATGACGGGAGAAGGGGCAGCGTCGGTGCCCCAAGAAAACAAACCCTAGCTATCGATCCCGAAAACCTTCTCGAGCTTTTCCCAGCTTATATCCATGGCGAAGGCTGCCGAGAGATAGGGGATGCCGATATGGCCGTAGCGGACCGAGAGTTGCCTCTCTGCCGTCTCCTCGTCGAGGCCGGCGATCTGCTGCAGGTAGAGGAGCGAGACGAGGCCGGTGCGGTCGGCGCCGGCCTGGCAGTGGATGAGGATCGGTTTTTGGGCATTGCGCAGCAGCGCGAGCAGTTCGAGCGCCTGTTCGTGCGTCACTTCCTTGGAGGCGGAAAGCCCGTAGTCGATGTGGGTGATGCCGGCCTTTTTCGCTGCCTCGGTTTCCTTGAGGTACCAGTCGGCGCTATCTTCGCCGCGCAGGTTGAGGATGGTCTTGATGCCGTAGCGGGCGGCATATTTGTCGATATCGGCGGGAGAGGGCTGGGCCGAGCGGTAGAGCTCGCCCGGCAGCACTTCATGGAAATTGCCCGATAGCTGCAGCCCGCCGAGATAGAGGCCGAAAAGCAGCGCAGCGGCGCCGAACGCTGCGAACGCACGTCCGTAGATCCGGACGCGCTTTCGCTTTTTCTCGTCAGGCCGTTTCGGCCGCATAACCGCTGCACAGATTCGCTGGAATTGCTCCAGTCTATTCCAGCGTCCTCTCATGTCCCCTGTCCTTGTTGCTGGGCGGGAAAGCGCATGATCACGCCGAGGCCGGGGTGCCGGTCGCCAAGCGTGATTTGGGCGCCGTGCAGATCGGCGATTGCCTTGACGAGGCTCAAGCCCAGGCCGCTACCTGGCGTCGTGCGGCTCTTGTCGAGGCGGTAGAGGCGGCGGAAAACCAGTTCGCGCTCCGCCTCGGGAATGCCGGGGCCGTCATCGGCAACGGTGGCGGTAAAGCTGCCGTCGCCGGCCTCAAGAGCGAGCGTGATCGATGTCATCGGCGGGCAATGGGTGATGGCGTTTTCCACGAGGTTGACGAAGAGCTGGGTCAGAAGCTCGCGGTCGCCATTGACCATGCAGGGGGAGGCCGGCCGGGTGGCGAAGGCGAGCGACTGGCCGTTGTCCTCGGCGACGCCGCCGTAGATTTCGGCGACCGAACTCATGATATCAGCGAGATCGACCGGCAGGAAACGCGCCTTCCTGGCGCCGGCTTCGATCTGGGAGATGCGCAGCAGCGCCTCGAAGGTGGCGCTGATGCGGTCGCTCTCCTCGCGGGCATCGAGCAGAAAGGGCTGGACGTCAACGCCGCGCCCGCTCTGCTGCATCGCCTGTTCGATCGTCATGCGCAGCCGGTTGAGCGGCGTCTTCAGGTCGTGGGCGATATCGGCGCTCACCTGCCGCATGCCTTCGACAAGAGCCGACAGCCGGTCCAGCGCCTCGTTCATCTGGCCCGCGACGACATCGATATCGTCGCCATTGCCTTCGAGCGGAATGCGCCGGGCAAGGTTGCCGGCAGACACATCGCTCATCGCGCGCTCGATTCCGTCGAGCCGCCGCTGGGCGCGGGCGGCGAAAAAGGCGCCGCCGCCGCAGGCGAGGATGACGATGACGCCGGACGCCCAGACGAAGCTCATCAGGGCGATGCGTTCCAGATCGTTGGTGTCGGAATAGCTCTCGCCGACGATCAGCCGGTTGCCACCGACTGTGCCCGCCTGGATGCGGATGCGGTCATCGCCTTTCACGCCGATATCGCCGGCCTCGATCGTCGACAGGCCGTCCTTTGCCATAAACACGGAAACATTGCCGGCAAGCCGCTCGCCCTTTTCATTGACCAGCAGGAAGATGCTGTCTTCGGGGTTGTTGAGGCGGGCATAGGTTGCCACGGCGGCAACGAAGTCTTCCTCTTCCTCTTCGGAGGAATAGGTGGCGGCGACGATCGAATAGGTGTCGCGCACGGAATCGTCGAGCGCCTGCGCCAGATCGCGTTTCAGCAGCTGATAGGTGATGATGTCAGCCACCAGAAAGGCGAGGATGAAGAGCAGCCCGAAAGCGAGAGCCAGCCGGAAGGGCGTGCTTCGCAATAATCTCAGTCTTTTCTTCAGCATCGGATCATCCGAAAGCCGTTCCACGCTTTTCGGTCCGATGGATTGTTCTGCGTGAAGCATCGGATCATCCGAAAACCGCTATACACTTTTCGGTCCGATGCTTTGTTCTGCCTGAAGCATCGGATTATCCGAAAACCGCTCCACACTTTTCGGTCCGATGCTTTAGCGCGGCGCATGCAGGCTGTATCCGGTATTGCGCACGGTATGAAGAAGCGGCACGTCGAACGGCCTGTCGATCTTGGCGCGCAGACGGCTGATATGGGTTTCGACGACGCTGGTCTTCGGGTCGAAATGGAAATCCCAGACTCGTTCGAGCAGCATGGTGCGCGTCAGCACGCGGCCTTCGTCACGCATCAGGACTTCGAGCAGGGTGAATTCGCGCGGCTGCAGCTCGATCGTCTGGCCCTGCCGCGTCACCTGCCGCCGGATCATGTCGAGTTCGAGATCGGCGACACGCAGCACGGTCTTTTCGTCCCGGACGGGCGGGCGGCGCGCCAGCGCATTGACGCGGGCGAGAAGTTCGGAAAAGGCGAAAGGCTTGGTGAGATAATCGTCGCCGCCGGCTTCCAGCCCCTCGACGCGATCGTCGACGCCGCTGATGGAGGTGAGGAAGATCGCCGGCGTGCCGATCTTGGCGGCGCGCACCGCCTTGATCAGCGACAGGCCGTCGAGGCCTGGCAGCATGCGGTCGACGACAAGCACGTCATATTGTTCGCGCGTCGCCTGGTGGAGCCCGTCGCGTCCGTCCCCGACGATGTCGCAGACGTGGCCTGCCTCCATCATGCCCTGCGTGACATAATCGGCCGTCTTTTTATCGTCCTCGACGACGAGAATGCGCATGCCCGGTCCAAATCCCCGTTTCCAAATCCTGTCTGTGGAGCATTTCGGTCTTCTGCCGAGCCCGGACATGTGACGTCGTACAATTGGCGCGGAATTGTGTCGTCTACCTTAGCGAATTCTTACGGATTTGTAAGGCGCGGCCGTGCCGCCGGCTTTCCGTCCTCAAGCCATACTTACGAAATCGTAGCGTTCCGGCAAGACCAGCATATGGGGCGGCGGCCAGAAGCGGCGGCATGGCGACGGAAAGGCGCTCGTCGGCGTGCTCCGAGATCAGTAGCGAGGTTGGGCCGAAAGCGGCCCATTGCACCGACAGAGAACGAGATCTCCAGAGGGCAGGGCATTCTTATGCGAACCGGGCTGCCGACCGTGCCCGCGCCTTGGCAGCGACTTCCTCGCGGTCGCGAGGCGGTTGAGACGTCTCCAGCGAATTGAGCAAGTCTTGGGCGCATTTCGCGATCGACGAGACGGCTTTCTCGAACGCGGCCTCGTTGCGTTTCGATGGCCTGGTCGTGCCGCTCAATTTACGCACAAACTGCAGAGCCGCATCGTGGATTTCCTCGTCGGTTGCCGGCGGATCGAAATTGAACAGGGGTTTTATGTTTCGGCACATGCGTTGCTTCCCTTCATCGTCTTTCCGTGGCGGAGAGGTGCGTGGCGTCATGTGGAATTTAGTCACGGCAGTACCAATTGCAACGGACGGCAAAGCGAACCGAGTTTCGCAAAGATTCGGAATTCCGGGCAAATAAGACACCCTCGCTTTGCAGCAGAGAACCGGCTAGAAGACCACGAGATATGTTCGGAGGTATTGGCTGTGGCAAAACTGACTGAATATACCGTTTTTCAAGGCCGGGCCGGCGATCACAACGATCTGGCGATACCAGGCGCCCTGGCGATAGGCGAAGAGCTTTCGCGTCGCTCCGGCATTTCCCCTTATATTATCGGAATACCGGAGCCTGCGACGAATTCCGGCTGGCGCGAGGAGCTGGACGCGGCCCTGCCGGCGCTCAGGGAGATGCAATCGCGGCTGGACGATGTCTTTGCCCGCGGCGCTGTTTCCATCGCCGCAACGAGCCGGTGCGCCGTCTCGCTCGCAACGCTTCCGGCCGTCGCAAGGCATAATCCTTCCGTCTGCATTGTCTGGTTCGATGCCCATGCCGACCTGAACCCGCCTGAAGCCAGCATGTCAGGATATCTCGGCGGGCTGGCATTGGCAGGACCTGCCGGTCTCTGGGATTCAGGTCTCGGCGTCGGTTTGCGTCTGGATCAGATCGTTCTGGTGGGAGAGCGCGACCTCGATCCCTATGAGGTCGAGCTGATTGCGCAACACCGCATTCCGCACATCAAGCCGGAAGACGATCTGGCGAAGGCGCTCAGGAGCGCAATTGCCGGTCGCCCCCGTTTACGTGCATCTCGATTGCGACGTGCTGGAGCCGGGCATCGTGCCGACCGATTATCGATGTGAAGGCGGCCTGTCGCTTGATGATCTCAAGGCCTGCTGCGAGGTCATTGCGGACCATGAGTTCGTCGGCATCGAAATCGCCGAGTTTCAAAACGCGTGGGAGCCCGACGGCCCGCCCGTCTCCCCTGACCCCTTGCTCGACGCGCTGCGCCCGCTGCTGGCGCAACGATAAGCCCCGGGGAATTGCGTCTCTATGTCGAAGGGATATCCGCTCGATGCGCTTCAATGGGGGATTGAGATCGAAGCAGCCAGGCGACCGTCGCCATCCTCCGGCAAATTCCGCCTTCGGCTATATCTGAATTCCATTGCCCTTTCGAAATGACCGCGGACAAGCATCATGACCACAATAACAAGCATAACTTCCACGGTGACGGCCTCTTTTCTCGGCTCCTTCGTGGAAGTCGTGGAGGCCTTCACCATCATCCTTGCCGTCGGCGTCACGCAGAGCTGGCGGCCGGCCTTCATCGGCACCGGGCTGGCGCTAGCCGTGCTTGCAGTGCTGGTGCTGGTCTTCGGACCACTGCTCGCGCTGATCCCGATCGAAATCCTGCAATTCTTCATCGGAACTCTGCTGATCCTGTTCGGCATGCGGTGGCTCAGAAAAGCGATCCTCAGGGCCTCGGGCCTCATTGCGCTGCATGACGAGGAAAGGGCCTTTGCAGCCGAGACCGATGCGCTGGCGCGCCGGTCGGCCGACCGGCGGGCAGATTTCCTGGCGGGCACGGCGGCTTTCAAAGCCGTGTTGCTGGAAGGCGTCGAAGTGGTGTTCATCGTCATCGCCACCGGCGCCAGGCCTGGCATGCTGCCCTTCGCGGCCATCGGCGCGCTGATTGCCTGCATCGCCGTGCTCGCCATCGGTATGCTTGTCCACAAGCCGCTGTCGTCAGTGCCGGAAAACACGCTGAAATTCATCGTCGGACTGATGCTGACGGCCTTCGGCATCTTCTGGGTCGGCGAGGGTCTCGGCACCGAGTGGCCGGGCGAGGACCTGTCGCTGCCGGCGATCTTCGCCCTTCTTGCCGCCTTCTCCTTCATCGCCGTCAAATGGCTGCGGCAATATTACGACACGCATATGGAGCCCGTCGCCCGATGAACATTCTCAAGATCGCCTTCAAGGAATTGACCGGTATGTTCATCGATGACGGGGCGCTGGCGCTTTTGAGCCTGCTGCTCGTGCTCGGCGTCGGGTTCGCGGTCAAATCCGGGCTCATCGGCCCGATGGCAGGGGCTGTGGTGCTCATTGCCGGCTGTCTCGCCATTCTCGCGGAGAGTGTGACACGTGCCGCAAGGCGGAAGGTTCGTCGGTAGGGTAAGGGCTCTTGGGTCAGGCGCTGGCGCCCGAAGCCCCCTCATCCGCCCTTCGGGCACCTTCTCCCCGCTGGGGAGAAGGGGTGTGGCCGCAATGCTTTGCTCCTATCGAAGCGCTCAATGATGCGGTAGGCCGTGCCGCGGCCTCCTCCTTCTCCCCACGGGGGAGAAGGTGGCCCGCAGGGTCGGATGAGGGGGCTCCGGGCGCAAACCTAACCCCATCGCAATCCAATCCCTACCTCCCGCGCCGCACTTCCTACGCCATCAAACCGCCATTACGGGAATGCCGGGGTGCCTGGCGCGCAGCCGTTCGTATTTTCGGCAAGGCGGTTCTGCTGCTCGACTTCCTGTTCGACGATCGCCTTGCCGGCATGCAGCGCGCGAAATGCCGCCATCTGGAGCAGGGCGGCGGCAGGCAGCGGGGAAAAGACGGTCTTACCGGTCTCTTTGGCGTGCGGCCAGAATGAGCGGCGCCATCGCCGTTGCCAGCGAGCCGAAGGGCAACCGCTGCAAGGCCCTGCCGACCAGGAAGGCGGCGGCCATGGCGCTGGAGAGTTTCAGCCAGGGATAATCGCCAAGCTGGGCATGCGCGCTCGCATTCGCCCAGCGCAGATTTTCTTCCACGACGTTGCCCGCCCGATGGCGGATGACGTGAAGCCGGGCACGCAGATTGTTGATCTCCTGGCGCACATCCTCGATCTGCCGCTCCAGTTCCTCGCGCGAAGCGGCACGCTCGACATCGACGATGACTTCCTCGATCGGGGCATCCTCGGCAACTGCATCGAGATAGTCCTCATAGGCCTGCTCGCTCGCAAAGCCCTCGGCCCTCGCTTGCTCATCGGCCGGGGTGGGCGTGGTTTCGTCGAGGCTGTCTTTCCTGCGGTCGGTATCGTCCCTGCCGTCGGTCCCTGGCATTGCGGTCTCCTCCTTGGCTGCAGCAGATCAAACGTATGAGGGAGCAAAAGGATGCATGGGCTTGTGAGAGATGCGAAGCGGTGGCCGAAGCCCGGTCATCGCCTTCCGACAGCGTCGAGATGCGCAGGCGGTCGGCGCGGAATAATCGTGGACGACATCTGGAAGACGCTGGCGAGCAGCCTCTGTCTGTCCAATTCATCGGTTCTCGGCGGATGCTCCACACGATGGTGAGTCTTCGCGCTGCGACCCGCTGTTCCGTCATGCTCGGGCTTGTCCCGAGCATGACGCCGGTAAAAGGGTGGCGCTGCAACAAGCCAAACCGGGAATTTGGCAAGCGGCCTTTCAGCCGTGCGTGGACAGGCTTGGTGGCTCTCAATCCAGGAGATCGGCGGGCACCTTGCCGCCGTTTTCCGAGAGTTTCTTCATGAGCGCCTTGTGCAGGAAGACGTTCATCTTGGCGCTGTCATTGGTGTCGCCGGTATAGCCGAGTTCGCCAGCCAATTCTTTGCGCTCCGCCATGCTGGCATCCATTCCGAGCGCCTTCATCAGGTCGACGATCGAGTGGCGCCAGTCGAGCTTCTGGCCGGATTTCTTGACGGCCGCGTTCAGAATCTGCTCGATGTCGGCATTACTGGTTTGAGCAGGGCCGGTTTGAGCAGGGCTGGATTGAGCCGGTGGCGGCGCGCCGGTTGCGGGCTCCGTGACAGGCGGAGCCTTCGCTGCTGGTGCGGGAGATGCCGGCTGGGCGGGGGCACTGGCGCTTTGCGGGGCGGCGGGTGCGGCCGAGGGCTCTGGAACAGGTGCAGCCTGCGCTTTGCCAAAGATCGCGTTCTTGATGCGGTCGAAGACGCTCACGGAAATCCTCCTCGTGTGGTTAGGCCGGGAACGCCTCTCGCGAGAGGAGCTCCAGCCGCTGACCGGAAGAGAAGTAGGGTGGAGAAGCGATCCGCAAAGCCCTCCGATGGGAATCATCGTGGGTGTGGCTGGTGAGGCATGACCTACCGCTTCCGTGCCCTCAAAGGCACCGATGCTTTGATCTCGATCTCCCCTTATGAGGACGGCTGTGGAGCGTTCTCCATGAAATCGAGAGCTTCGAGGGCGAGTTCGCACGCGTTTGGCAGCCATGGCAGGCTGCCTGGTTCCATTACGAAAACTCGTTCGCCCTCGGGCCGGCGAGCGTCACGCGCCAGGTCGAGCGTTTGAGGAAATCCTGGGTCGCCAGAAATGTATAGGGCGTGGCTCGCCAGGGTTTTACTGCATTGTTGAGGTTGTCGAGCACGTAATCGCCATCGTCCATGCGGGCGATCAGCACGACGTGGTTTTCGTTGCGCGGGCCAATCACCACCGAGAGCGCCAGGCGGTGCGCCGGAAAGCCGGCGTCGATGAGATCCTTCATCTTCTGCAGGGCGTAATCTTCACAATCGCCCCGTCCGCCGACAGGCAAAGTCCAGTCATCGCCATTGGGTGACTGATCTTCCACCGATCTGACGCGCCCGTTGACGGCGCGGGTGACCTTGCGCAGCAGCGGCATGCCGACCTCGGTCGACACCCCTTGACCTGACGTTTCATGGCAGAGCCAGCGATATCGAGCGCAGGCGGATGCGAATCCCACCGGCGCGCCGATGCTTCGGGTGACGGGTAAAGCTTGCCCGGCAAATGCCTGAAATTGCGTGGGAAAGAAAACAAGCGAAACAAGACAAACAAGCCACCGCATGAATCACCCTTCTATTGCTCGGCGGGACTGTAACACAGTTTATACTAAAACTTTAATAAAATTTATTACTTACGAAATTAACTATAGATTAAGAGGTTGTGCCATTATCCACGATTTATTCTTGGAATTAACAGTTCGCTAATATAAAAACTCTCCTCATTAACGGTTTATTAACTTTGGGAGAGATTAGATGATCCGCAAAGCAGCGAAGTATAGCGTCGCCGTTGCTTTCCTTCTGGCAAGCAGCAGCCTCACGATGGCCGCACCGGCAGTTGTCAACTGCTCCGCAGCCAAGCCCGGCTCGATCGAGGCCCGGCTGTGCCTGCCGACGAAATCCATCCGCACCGATAACGACAGCCGCACGGTCAATAACGACAGCAGCGGCAACCGCTTCGGCCGGGACAATCAGGCTTCGAGCCGCAACTCCTCCAGCAATCGTGGGGATCAGGGCAGCTCCGGCTCCGGTAATACCGGCGGCTCCGGCTCGGGTAACGGCGGCGGCACGGGCCCCGGCAATGGCGGTGGCGCTGGCCCTGGTGACGGCGGTGGCGCAGGCCCTGGTGACGGTGGCGGTGCAGGCCCTGGTGACGGTGGTGGCGCTGGACCCGGCGACGGTGGCGGTGCAGGCCCTGGTGATGGCGATCATCATGGCGGCGGCAAGGGCCACGGCCACGGTGGCGGCAAAGACCATGATCACGGCGGCGGCAAGGGCCACGGCCACGGTGGTGGCAAGGACCATGACCATGGCGGCGGCAAGGGCCACGGCCACGGTGGTGACAAGGACCATGACCACGGCGGCGGCAAGGATCACGGCAACGGCGGCGGCAAGGATCACGACAACGGCGGCGGCAAGGATCACGACAACGGCGGTGGCAACGGTCACGACAACGGCGGCAGCAGCAACGGCAACAGCGGAGGCAACAGCGGCGGCAATGGCGGCGGCAACAGCGGCGGCAACAGCGGCGGCAGCAGCGGCGGTAACAGCGGCGGCAGCAGCGGCGGCAATAGCGGCGGCAACAGCGGCGGCAACAGCGGCGGCAATAGCGATGGCAATAGCGGCGGCAACAGCGGCGGTAATAGCGGTGGCAACAGCGGCGGCAATAGCGGCGGTAACAGCGGCGGCAATAGCGGCGGCAATAGCGGCGGCAACAGCGGCGGCAACAGCGGTGGCAATAGCGGTGGCAATAGCGGCGGCAACAGCGGCGGTAACAGCGGCGGCAATAGCGGCGGCAACAGTGGCGGCAATAGCGGCGGCAACAGCGGCGGCAACAGCGGTGGCAACAGCGGCGGCAATAGCGGCGGCAACAGCGGTGGCAATAGCGGCGGCAGCAGCAACGGCAACAGCGGTGGCAACGGTAACGGCCATAAGTGATCGGGCCGGGTCCGGCCTGATCTTCAGAACGGAAGGAGGGGCTTCAGAGAGGCCCTTCTTTCAAAAGCATAACGGAATGCGGCCCGGTGGCGGCATCAGCCGCCAGCATTTGCCGGGCGCATACCCTTTCCTCCCTCGTTCCTGTGTCGGCGTGCTGGCGTAAGATATGTCACAGGAATCCGGTTGATGGCTCGCATGTATAGCGTAGGAGCCATCTGCGCCGAGAGGTGTCGGGCGCGCCGGGTCTCTGGGGCATCGGGCTGGGCCGAGGCCGCAGAGATGAGGGAGGAGGGGTCTGCATGACGATCCAAGATCGGCATAAGCCGGCATATGCAAGCAAAATCAGGGCTCCAGCGATGGAGCCCTTTTTTTATGGAATGCGGGTCGGAATGGTGTTCGCTGATCTACGATCCTCGATATGCGAGACGCCCGCTCACACCGGTGAAATCAGATCAGCGTCGGCTGCTGCTCGTCGCCCTCATCAACTTCCTCGATTATCTCCGGACCGTCATTCCTGGGCGATCCAACGCCTTTGCCGATTTTCCACATCGTCATCAATTCGGCCGGGAATGGCTTCATCAGGTCGCTGGGGTCGGGCTCGGCCGAGAGCCAGCGCTCGTAATCCGCCCGGTGCAGGATGACAGGCATGCGGTTATGGATTGTCGCCATCATCTCGTTAGGCTCGCATGTGATGATGGTGAAGCTCTTGAGGTCGATACCGGTCTCAGGATCCGTCCAGATCTCCCAGAGTCCGGCGAGGGCGAAGGGGGAATCGTCCTTCATCGCGATGGCATAGGGCTGCTTGTTCTTGCCCGTGCCGAAGATGTCCTTCCATTCGAAGAAGCCGTTGATCGGCACGAGGCAGCGGCGCGACCTGTAGGCGTTCTTGAACATCGGTTTCGTTGAAACGTCTTCGCACCTCGCGTTGAATGGCGCCGGCATGCCGGTTTTCCAGAAGCGGGGCTTCAGCCCCCAGCTCGCGGCTTCAAAGATATGCCCGAACGTATCCGGCTCGCGGACCAGCGCTCTGATGACAACAGGGTAATCCTGCGTCGGCGCGCCGTTCCAGCGCGGGAAGCGATTGCCGAGAGCATCGATATCTCCGCCCTTTACGGCGAATGCAAAATTGCTGATCAGCTCTTCGAGTGTGGTTTTGACGTAAATGCGTCCGCACATGCCCCAGCCTCCGCTGTTTTCGATTGGTCACGGCGGGCGGTCGAGTCAACGAGTCGTATGAGCTGCATCTCAAATGCGAACTCAACGAGTGAAAGGCGGCGCAAGGCGCACGACCGCCACCGTCAATCCCGGTCACCATTTCGCAGGAATTGCCACTCGATACCGGTAATCCGCGTCGGCTTGACGATGTGCATGCGCGCCTGCAGCAGCCGGAGGGTTGGAACGAGCTTTTGGGGATCAGCGATCTCTGCGGGGACGGGCCTGCCCATCTCTTGATAGTGCAATTCCATTTCTTCCCGAAAGTCTCTGATATCGAACGTGTCTACTCCTGCATTGAACCAGTCTACCAGGATGACATCGCATACAATATCAAGGCTGCTCGGGTCGTCGGCATCGAGCAATGGCGGCATTGGCGGACCTTCTGAAGATGGAGCTCATCCTTAAGCGTCCCTCCCGCGGCAATCTTTTCTGGCGCAATTTCGTGGGATGGCTGGTGAAAATATTGGGGGCTCGCCACCCAGCACAAAGACGAGCCCCAGCCCCGGTGCTTGTCTCATCTGCGCCCTCCACCGCGGCATTTTTGATTAGACCCCCGTGCGTGTGAGGCAGCAATTCAACCAGTTGGGTTAGTTCGGCTTTCTGCACCAGGGAGGTCCTGTTTTTGCGGGTTTTTTCCGCGGTAAACACAGAAATAAATCTGTGGATAAACTCGGGGCCGTGCATTGGGATTAGCCTGCCGCGGGCACCGGTCTCACTCTGGTGACGTAAGCACCACATTCCGATGGAGGCGGGGGTCTCCCCCAAGGAAGATCTAAGCGGCAGGCAGAGTCCGGACGTGCAGCCCTAACCATAGGGGTCATAGTCCACGGCCGCCTTCACGCCTGTCCCCGCCCGGTGACGAACCTTCTTCGCCACCGGCTGCGCAAAGGTCAGCGCCAGCGCATCGCCCTCGTTCGGCGAGGGCAGGCCGCGCTCCTTCATGTCTTCCTTGCTCTCAAGCTGGATCTTGCCATCGAGTCGCGCCACGGTCTCCGGCCCGACGAGATCCTGGTAGAGAACCTCATTGGCGGGGTCGATCGCGCCGCCGGCCTTCAGCCAGCGTTTCATCTGGCCCCAGATATAGGCGCGCATATTGTAATAGCCGGGGTCGATCACCTTGGTGGAGCCGAACCAGACGAGCTGCCAGGCGCGGCCCATGACCGTGCCGGCGCTGACGATGCCGGTGCCGTAGCCGGCGTCCATGAAGACCGCATCCGCCTCGTATTCGTCCTCCAGCCGGGCAATGAGATTGGCGACCTCGATATCGTTGTCGTTGCGGGGGATGGTGGCGAGGCGCTTCGAATAGAGCCCCTGGCGCAGCATGATGACTGTCGGGTCATCGCCCGTCCAGGCTGGGTCGACGCCGATGATGACGGGGGCGAAGCCATATTGTTCCGGCCGGAGATGCTGGGATCGCGCCCGGTCGGCATCGTCGGCGGAAATGAACTGCAGGGCAGACTGGCTCGGGAACTGGCCGCGCACGCGCACTTTGACGATATCGCTATCCTCGCCGTGATCGTCCACCAGCCGCTGCAGGAACTGCTTGTTGGTGCCCGGCACCGAGCGGCTGTCGATCTGCCTGGTAATCCAGCGGTGGCGGAAGCGGCGGAAACATTCGCGGAAACGGCCGCTGTTCCTGGTCGGATTGCCGAAGACGATCCAGATGATGACGGTATCCTCGTCCGTCAGCGCGCCCTCGGCCACTTCCCAGACCTTGTCATGGATCTTCGAGGCCTCGTCGAAGAGCAGGAGGATGATCCTGCCCTTGTTGTGCAGGCCGGCGAAGGCTTCGGTATTGTGCTCGCTCCAGGAGATGAAATCCTGCCGCCAGCTTTCGCTGCGCTCGGGATCGCGCGACTTGATGGACATGGCCTGCACATCGAACCAGTGGGCGGTGATGGAGAGGCGGAACCACTTGCCGATCTCGGGCGCCGTCTTTGTGCGCAGCTGGCCCTCGGTATTGGCAGTCGTCACCACCTTGCAATCGGCAAAACAGGACATGGCCCAGTTGGACAACATGCCCATTTCGGCAGATTTGCCGATGCCGTGGCCCGAGGCGACGGATATCTGCAGCGGTTGGTAGCGGGTTTCGGGGTTCGCCAGATGGGTGCCGATCAGCTCGTTGATCTCATCCTGCCAGGGGCGGGGGCCGTCATAACCGGCGAGTTCGCCGACACCCCAGTCCCAGGCAAGCCGGCTCCAGCGCTTCGGGCTGAAGCGGCAGGAAGCGGCGAGCTCGATGATATCGTCGTTGGGATCGCGGCTTTCGTCCGGCGCGGGCGGGGATTTTTGAGACGTCATGGGCTTAAGCATCGCGGGTTCTATTTCGCCCCGCCATCATTCTGTTCCTCGCTGCGCTTCTGCGCCCGCTCCAGCCGTTCGGCGAGCGCGCCGAGGCCCTTGTGCTCGACGATCTCCTTGAAGGCATTGATGCGGATATGTTTGCCGATCAGCTCCAGCCGGCGCAGCCGCTCGGCGAATTTCACCTTCTTCACATGGCCGACTTGCCTGCGCTCCTTGCCGGTGCCCTCATAGAGCGCGGAGATTTCGACATCCGTCACCAGCCCCTGCCGCCAGATGGCGGGCCAGTCCTTGATCGGCTTGAAATCGCCGTTCTCGTCATAGAGATCGCCGAGATCGGCTTCCGCTTCGGCCGCAAGCCGCGTCAGCAGCCAGTCGGCATCGATCTTGGTGCGCTCGGCGCGCTCCGCCTTCGCCGTTTCGATGGCTGCGACGACGGCCGGTTTCTGCAGGAGTCGCCAGGCCCTCTCTTTGGCCCCGCGCGGGGAATAGCCGGCCCTTATCGCCGCCTGCGATCCGACAGGATCGACGAGATATTCTTCCACGAAGCGCTGTTGCCGCGCCGTCAATTCCGTCATGCGATCGGCTCCCGGTTTGTGGGCAGGCATAGCCGGGAAAGGGTTGTCGACGCGAATATCAGACCAAAGTCCCATGCCGGAACTTTTTCGAACACCTGGCGTTTTGCGCTTCTGCCAGACCTCGTGTCCTGCGTTCTGGCCTCACCAAAACAGGCTCGCGGGCGCGTCTGCAACGGATGCGCCCGCCTCCCGGCACGGACCGGGATCGCGGCCGGAGGGAAATAAGCGCTGCTTATAAATGAATGAAAAGCTTCAGGTGCATTGAGAATCAGTTTGACAATACTGCACGGAGAAGGAGAGGGTATTGGCAATGCTTGAAAAACTGAGAAAAGCTCTCGGTTTGTCCGAGAAGATCCGCCGTGAACGAGAGATTACCTGGATCGGTTACAGCGAACAACCTTCCCGGCTGGTGATTGAATTTAGCGATGGCAGCACGCGTACTCATCTCAATGTCATTCCCGGCCATATCGTCGGCCTCAGAGTGGCAGCGGACAAGCTGGATTATTACGAGACCCAGATCGCGCCGTCCAATCTCGCCCTTGAAATCGCCGGCGCAAGAGCCATTGCAAATACGAGCACGAGAGCGAGCATCCATATTCGGCCGGGCACGGGCCCCGGAGCACTAGGCCTGGGGGCAATGAGCGCGGGGGCTCACATGCAGGCCCAAAGCATGAAGGCAATGAGTGTGAGGAGCATGAATGTGGGAGCAAGGGTGGCGGCTGCTCCCGAAAAGCGAAGGGCGCAGTTCTGAGATCTCATCCGGGATCCCTGCACCCGCTTGTGGGTGGCGACAATGGAAATCTCATCACGACTGATCAAGGAGATCATCTATAATCCGAGGACGCGGATCCTCGATGTCGAGCTGCGCCTGAAAGGCCGTCGCCGCTATTTCAACGTGCCGCCCGGCATCGTCAAGAACCTGGTCACCGCGCCATCGCCGGGCTGGTATTACACGCAGCACATCCACAGCGTTTTCCCGCGCACCGACGTCGTACCCCGCAGCCGCTTTGCCTTTCCCTGGCTTCGCCCCCGCGGCGATCTCGAGGCACAACAGCCGAGCCTCCACCACGCGCCGCCGCACCAGCATCACGGTGCCGGCCTGCCGGCATGGCTGCAAAAATGGCTAAGTCCTTGATCCTGAATAAGTGACGCATCCGGACGAAAAAACTTTTATATTTTTTTGTCGTTCGGCGCTCTTTCCTGAATCGAATTTCTTTACGCGTATTTTGGGAGGTAAGTGAATCACTTATTCAGAATCAATGACTTAGCCGGAATTTTGGGCGTTTTTGCCGTGTTTTTAGAAATACTTATTCAGGATCAATGGGTTATCGGCGAGGACAGAAGAGTGCAGAGATAGCGGGCCTCTCTTGCCGGCATTCGTCTCTTCCTCGAATTCCTTGCGCAGGCGGCTTTCGAACGTATCGCCGATCTCATATTCGCCGCCGACGAAGGCATGGCAGGATGTCGGGGTCGTCGGCAGGCTGCTCACAGCTACTGTGCCAATCTCGCACAGGTCAAGATTGCACGGTAATGGAAGTCCACGGCAAGGTCGTAATAATCAAGCTTTCTCAGGAAAAAAATCTGCCTGCGGGGCCGGCCAATTCTTGCAATCAGCAGGGGTGGTGCTGCCATTATTGTCGCGATAAGATCAACCTGATCCTTCGCGTCGGGTCTCGACTTGGAACTTGTTGCAGGCCCAACGTTTTGTTTAGGCGTTGTTGTAGCGATCGAGGAATAAAAATGTCTTCAGAATCCACGCGTCTCACGTCCG
Organism: Rhizobium sp. BK529; assembly: GCF_014194105.1. Classification (NCBI taxonomy): domain Bacteria; kingdom Pseudomonadati; phylum Pseudomonadota; class Alphaproteobacteria; order Hyphomicrobiales; family Rhizobiaceae; genus Rhizobium; species Rhizobium sp. BK529. The sequence continues at coordinate 1,051,024 of NZ_JACIAU010000001.1, forward strand.
AGGCAATTACACTATCGGCCGCCGCCGTTCTGAACGCACTCATCTCCGTGCTTGGCAACAAGGGCTTGCTTTCCGCTGACGAGGAGCGGGAAGTCTATCAGGCCGCCGCCGAGCTGATCGATGCGGCCTCCGGCGACGACGAAGACGGAACCTACGAACTGGCGCGTGAACTGATCGAGCTGAGGATGGCCGATATCTAGAACCTGTCGGCAGGTTTGCCGTTGAGATGTTTCGATGCGTCAGCCTTCGTGCTTATCTGAATAGCCGATTGCAATTTGAAACTGGTCTGGTTATTCTGCGACTGATTGCATCATGCAATCAGATGCGCCGGAGCGCGGCGCGGAGGAAGAGCGCATGGCCAAGCTTGTCTTCGGAATGAACGTATCACTGGACGGCTATGTCGACCATCAGGCGTTCGGGCCTGGCCCAACACTTTTCCGTCACTTCATCGAGCAGGTGGGCAGCGCGCCGGGCAGTGTCTACGGCCGGCGCATGTACGAGATCATGCGTTACTGGGACGAAGACCGCGATGACTGGGACGCCGCGGCACGCGAATTCGCGGCCGCGTGGCGGCAGCAGACGAAGTGGGTCGTATCACGCACGATGACCTCGGTCGGCCCCAACGCCAGGCTTGTCGAAGGTGATCTGGAGACGGCAATCCGCGAGATATAGGCGCGGGTCGTCGGGGAGATCGGCGTCGGCGGAACAGTCATGGCACAAAGCCTTGGCGATCTTGGGCTGATCGATGAATATCGGCTCTATCTCCACCCGGTCGTGCTCGGTCACGGCACGCCATTCTTCGTCGGCCCCCGGCCGCGGCTGCACCTTGCGGCCAGCGAGCGTATCGACGAGGACGTGATCCGGCTGACCTACGTTCCCACCTGATCGCACAACTGCCGATAGCGGGGCATGTTTGCCTCCATAAGCCTGGAGCGTCGGCCCGTGCATCGGCACCGTTCCCGGCGTCATCCCGTTGACGTCCTCTGCACCGCGGCGCACTTCTGGCACTTTATCGAAAAGCCCGTTCTGTCGCGGCGGTGCTGTGCGCTGACGATGACGCTTTGGCGTTTGCGAAGGCCGATACGTCAAACCCATCCAAAACTGAACTCCACATCCGCTCGCCTAGTAAAGATCTGTTCTTTGGCGCAGACAACTTGAATGGTAAGCAGGATGATGGCGGCTATGGCACCGGGGGGGCTGGAGACGGCGGCGGCAAGAAGCGATATCCAGGCCGAAGGCGTCTGGAACAAACAGGTTCAAACCGTGTTGCAAGCGCATGAACGATACAGAGCAAAAAGCCAGCAATGGCATGATCCGGTACGTGCTGACGATATTCGTCATCGGGGTCATTCTTGCCGTCGCGTATCTGACCTTCTTTACGCCTGGCGAGGTGGAGACAACGCCTAGGGCGTCGGGTGTCAACGAGAGCGGCCGGTAACTGCGACGAATGGCCTTAGTATCGGGATTACGACCGGACGCATCTCTTCCATCATGCGGATTGCTGCTTATCCGCATGGACTGCCTTGCGACCCTCGGCGTGGATATCAGTCCATATATCTCGACGCTCGCAATCCCTATGCGCATTATGCGCTGGCGATCGTGTCGGCCTATATGGGCAGGGCCGGCCAGGCGATTCTGGCGGCCGAGCTGTCCATCGAGCTCGGCCCGAGCTTCGCCCTCAGGCAGTTGCGCCAAGTCGCCATTCCGCCCCATGCGGGGATCAGATCACGAATTCCTCCTCGTACGTCTGTGGCTCGGGAACGACCGTAACCTCCACCGGAACGATCCAGTTGGCCACGTAGCTCTCGCAGTCGGAACGCTGGTGGTCGGGCTGCACGCAGCCCGCCGCATCGGTTGCGCGGCATCGCAGTGTATATTGCCCCACTTCTTCAGGGGTCCACATGTACTCCCACAAGCGCCATGCAAAGGGACGTTCTGTTTCGAGGAGCCTTCCCTCGCGCCAGCCCCTGCCATCTCCAGTACAGACCTGCACCTGCCGGATAGCAGCCTCTCCGCTCCAGGCGGCTCCGAAAATCCGGTACGGTTGGCCGACGACGAGTTGCGCTCCCTGTACGGGACGCGCGATCTGCGATTTGACCTCCATCTGCGCAAGGGGGACGAGCGTGGGTTCCCCGAGGCTGCGCTCCCAACGGAAATAGTCGCGCGCCTGCCAGTAGCCAAGGAACGGTTGCTCCACAACCGTGATATGCGTGATCCACTTGACCCAGGCCATGCCGAACCAGCCACCCACGACCGCGCGCAGCGGATAGCCGTGATCGCGCGTCAACGGCTCGTCATTCATCGAATAGGCAAGGATCGTGCTGTCGGCAATGGCCTTCTCAAGCGGCAAACTGCGCGCAAACGCGATGGGGCCGGGAGAAGCCGTTTTCTTGTTCGAGTCGACGACGCCGCTGTCGGCGCCTGTGAGCAGAACCTCGCATGCGGTTGGCTTGACGCCCGCCATTTCCAAAATCTCGCGCAGGAGAACACCTGTCCACGCAGCATTGCCGACGGCTCCGTTTTGCCACTGCAACCCCTCCCGCGGCGGCTCATAGTAGACGCGCCCGTTGCCTGCGCACTCGACGACGGCGGTCAAAGTCGTGCTCCGCATCGCCTTGATGCTGTCGAGGTCAAGTTCGATCGGCCGCTCCACCGCCCCGCCAACGCGCAATTTCCAGTCTCGCGCATCGAGGTTGGGCGACGGGAAATGGTTTCGCACGAAGAACAGTTCGGTTGGGATCAGCCAATCGGAGAGCGAAGCAAACGGAAACTCGATGTTTTGTGGGGATTTCTGTCGAACTATCAGACCGGGTTGCTGTGGTGTCGGCATCTTCCTCGTCTTCCCTTTCGGGCTCTACCTAGATCTGGGGGATTTGGGGTCAGGTCAGCAATTAACCGAAGCCATCGCTCTGCCCGAACGACTTCTTGATTAGATTGAATTTCTCACGTGGAGTCAGTGCTGGCGGATACTTCCGTCCTTCGCGCTTCGGATCCTTAGCATCGGCCCTCGCGATCTCGTCACGGGCCATGATGGCGCCACCACATGCAACTCACTGAGAACAAAGCCAATCAGATTAGGCTGCCAGATTATCGGAATGCCGGCGAACCGAAAAGAGGGAATGCCGCACCGCTCCTTCGTTCGCGAGTTGGACCAAGGCAGCGAACTTGGCGAGGACGCCGTGCCTGTAGCGCGGTTTCGGCTGGCTCCAGAGGCTTCGCGTCTCGCAATCTCCTCATCGGGACGTCGAGCTGCAGAAGTTGCCGACGGGCATCGATGGTGATTTGGTCGCCGTCCTCACAGGCGCGATTGTTCCCCTGTCACATCTCCGGCAGGCCGGCCTTTCGGAAGCCGTCGACAAAGTGGTCGCGTACGGATGCATCGCGCAGCGGCTGGGAGCTGACCCAGTGGCCGATCGTGAAATGAGGGTGGGCGATCAGGAACAGTTCCGCTTCTCGCCGCGCTTCGTCATGGTGGCCCAACTGCGCAAGCGTCGCAGCCAGGAATTTGCGGGAGTTGGTGCGATAGGTGTCTTCCCTGCGGAGTGTCGCTTTCGCCGCCTCATAGTCACGCGCAGCGTATTGCGCCTGCCCGAGATGACAAAGATACCAGCAGGCTGGATAGGGATTGAGCCGCAGAGCTTTTTCGATCTGCGCCAGTCCGTCGGCAATCCTGCCGGCCAGCACGGACACGTCCGACATGGCGGCCCAGGTGTCGGCGTGGTTGGGGTCCAGCTCCAGGGCTGTGGAGAAGGCGGCCTCAGATTCCTCCCATCGCCGCTCATAGGCCAGAATGGTCCCCAGCACGTAACGGCAGCCGGCATCGTTGGGGTCGAGCTCGACTGCCTTCTGCGCCGATGTCACCGCCATCTGACGGTTCGGATCTTCGGGCTCGCCGAAATGCGTCCAGGCCAGCCAGCGGTTATAGGCGAGCAGGCCGAGCGCCTCGGCATAGGATGGCTCGAGCTGAACCGCGCGCTGGAGCAGCATATAGGCCTCACGCTCGGTCTGCGGCGACTCTTCCGTCAGGAGGCGGGCGCGTACACACAGATCGTATGCCTCAAAGTTCTTCGGCCGATTGCGCTGAACCGGGATGGTCAGCCGGCCGACGAGGGCCTCGACGATCTTGGCGTTGACTTCATCCTGCAACTCGAAAACATCTTCCACCGTCCTGTCGAACCGCTCGGCCCACAAGTGCCGGCCGCCAAGCGTGTCGACCAATTGGGCATTGATGCGGACACGGCCCATTGCGCGTCTGGCGCTTCCCTCGAGGACGTAGCGGACGCCGAGTTCCTGGGCGACCAGCTTTACGTCGACCGCCTTGCCCTTGTAGCCGTATACGGAATTGCGCGCGATGACGAACAGGCCGGCCGTACGGGAAAGATCGGTGATCAGGTCGTCGGTCAAGCCGTCGACGAAAGGCGCGTCCGTCTCATCCCCGCTCATATTCGTGAACGGCAATACAGCGATCGAGGGACATTCGGGCAGCGGCAATGTGCTCTCCAGCGCATCCGGCCAATGCCACAGGTGGACCGGGCGAGTCAGGTTCTTCAGGTAGCGTTCGCCTGCATCGAAGAACCGGTCGTCGATCTTGCCGACGATCTCGCCGTGAACGCTGGCTGAGATGCAGATGCCTCCCGGGGCGGCCTGTCTTTCGAGGCGCGCCGCGACATTGACCCCGTCGCCGAGGACGTCCGAGCCGTCGTCGATGACATCTCCCAGGTTGACGCCTATACGCAAAAGCAGGCGCCGGTCTTCGGAAGCCTCGACAGCTGCGGTGGCCCGTTGCATTTCCAACGCTGCGGCCACCGCTTCCACCGCGCTGCCGAATTCGATCAGGAATCCGTCGCCCATGACCTTGAAGATGCGACCTTTGTGGCGCGCCACGGCCGGCTCGATAATGTCAGCACGCAGTTCCCTGAGGTTATCAAGCGTTGCGACTTCATCAGCCTCCATCAGGCGCGAATATCCCACCACATCGGCAACGACGATGGCGGCAAGGCGACGCTGAAGAGATTGATCCGTCATGTGAGGACAAGCCCAACGACCAAATTAGCAAGTTATTGTTCAACCGCGGGTGAGTCAACAAGTGGTAAGAGGCCGCATCCGATTCCCATATTGGCCACGGCCGGGGGCTTGGCGAATGTCTCTGATTGGCGCAAAGCGGGCGATGCGCGGCCCGCCGCCATCATCCTACGGCGGGCACATCCCACCCCATCAGCCCGCCAGCAGCGCCCTCGCGCTCTCTTCGTCCGTCACCAGCGCGGTCGCCAGTCCCGACCGCAACGTGGCGCTGAGGATGGCGTGTTTGTGGGCGCCGCCGGAGGCGACGATGCGGCAGGGGATCTTGCGGTAGTCGGAAAGTTCGGGGGCGAGCACCTGGGCGTTCAGCGGATGGGCGACGAGGCGGCCCTCGGCGTCGATATAGCGGCCGAGCAGATCGCCGACGGCGCCGACGGCGATGAGGTCGCTGACATCGGTTCCGGGCGGCAGGCCGTAGCGCACCTGGAGGGATTGGCGTGTCACGTCGCCGACGCTGAGAAAGGAAATATCCACCTCGCAGGTCTGCCGGAAGATCCGCTCGAAAACCGATTGCGAGATGATCGCCTCGCGCGATTGCGGGCTCTCGGCATAGATCGGTGCTGCGAAATAATGGCATTGCGCCTTCAGGACCTGCGCGAAGGCGCGCACGATCTCGAACGTGTTGATCTCCGAACCGCGCGTCAGCCCACCCATCATCGAACGCACCTCGATGTCAGGCTCGCTTGCAGGTGTCATATGGGTGACGGTTTCCCTCAGCGTCGCGCCCCAGCCGACGCCGATCGAGCGGGGCCTGCGGGCCGCAATCAGCCGGTCGAGATAGGCGGCGGCACCACGGCCGAGCGCCTGGTGCAGAAGCTGCGGATCGGCAGGGGTCGGAACGACGATCGCCGCCTCCAGTCCGAAACGCTCCTGCAGGCGCGATTCGAGCTCCACCCCGGCGGCAAGCGGGGAGGCGAAGCTCACCCTGACGATGCCTTCCTCCAGGGCGGCGGCGAGATATTCGTTCACCCTGCGGCGGGTGAGGTTCATGCGCTCAGCGATCTGCGCCTGCGTCAGTCCCTCCACGTGGTAGAGCCATGCCGCCCGGATTTTCAGCTCGTGGGATTCCATAAATTCCTGTCCTGAATGCGCCACAAAATGCAGTGGCGTTACAAACATCACATAGGTGTAACAAATGTAACGTAATGCGCTGAGCATGACGATAGAACTTCTGATCTTCGATTGCGATGGCGTATTGATCGACAGCGAGCCGGTGGCCAGCGGCACGCTGGCGCAGGCCCTGCAACGCGCCGGTATTCCCCTGAGCCATGCCGAGGTCCACCGCCGCTTCACCGGTCTTTCGGGGGAGGAGGGCCGGCGCCTCTGCAGGGAAGAACTCGGCCTTGCCGATCCCGACCGCGTCTTTGCCGATGCCAAAAGCGCGCTCTACGAGGAATTCTCCCGCTCGCTGCAGCCGATGGCCGGCATGGAAAAGCTGGTGCGGGATCTCAAGCAGCGCAAATGCGTCGCATCCAACAGCGACATGGAGCGGCTGCGCCGCAGCCTAGGCCTATTCGACCTCTGGACGGAGTTCTCCCCGCATATCTACAGCGCCGAGATGGTGGCGAGACCGAAGCCCGCTCCGGATCTCTTCCTGCTCTGCGCCGAAAATCTCGGCGTCGAACCGCGCCGCTGCCTCGTGATCGATGACAGCGCACTCGGAATCGCGGGTGCGGTTGCAGCCGGCATGGCGGCGGTCGGCTTCGTCGATCCGGCCGATCCGCGCAGCGGACGGCATGAGGCGCTGAAGGCGGCCGGCGCTCTGCAGACGGTCGAGGGAGCAGGGGAACTGGCGATCGCGCTCAAGGGGCTTTTGCCCCCTGAAAAGGAGCGGGCGTCTTCCGAAAGAAAACCGGCGGTGGAGACCACTGGCTGATCTCGCGCGGGCCGAGGTTTTCGCGCGCTGGACTGGCTCTTCGCGGCACCCGCGAAGGGCAGATGTAACCGAAACTTCATGAAGCCGTCGTTCGGGCGACATGGAGCTGATCCTAAGAACCAAGGCCGCGAGCCGGGGGGCCCGCCGGTCAAGACACAAGGAGTTTCCGATGCTTTCGATCAATCGACGCGGCGCGCTCGGCCTTCTCGGCGCCACCGCCGGTACGCTCATTCTGCCGCGCATGGCCTTCAGCCAGGCCAAACGTCCTTCCATCACCATCGCGGTGCAGAAGATTACCAACAACAATTCGCTTGACGTCTATCACGAGCAGTCCAATGTCGGCGAGCGCATCTTCTATCCGAACCTCTGGGAAGGTCTCATCCTGCGCGACTGGATGGGCAACCAGGGTCCGGTTCCGGGTCTTGCCACCGAATGGAAGCGCATCGACGACAAGACGCTCGAACTGAAGCTGCGCCAGGGCGTCAAGTTCCACAACGGCGACGAAATGACCGCCGAGGATGTCGCCTTCTCCTTCTCCAGGGAGCGTGTGTTCGGGAATACCGAACCTGCCGGCGGCAAGACGATTTTCGAATCCGATCACAAGCCTGCGACCGCCAAGGAACTGCCGGCGACCGTGCCCGGCGTCGGCCGTCGCCTGTGGCCGGCGCTTGCCGGCATCGAGATCGTCGACAAGTATACCGTGCGTCTGCACAACACGACGCCTGACGTGACGCTGGAAGGCCGCCTCTATTCCGGCGGCAGCCAGATCACCAACCGCCGCGCCTGGGATGAGGCCGCAAGCTTTACCGAATGGTCGCGCAAGCCGATCACGACCGGCCCCTACATGGTCGGCGAATACAAGCCCGACGTTTCGCTGACGCTCCTCGCCTTCGACGAATATTGGGGCGGCCGCCCGCCGCTCGAGCAGATCCGCTTCGTGGAAGTTCCCGAGGTCGCCTCGCGCGTCAACGGCCTCTTGTCCGGCGAATACGACTTCGCCTGCGACCTGCCGCCGGATCAGATTGCCGCCGTCCAGGCCGCTCCGGGCTATGAAGTCCAGAACTCGACGATCTGGAACCACCGCATCTCCGTCTTCAACACCCAGAACCAGATCCTCGCCAATCCGCTGGTTCGCCGCGCCATGACCCATGCCATCGACCGTCAGGCGATCGTCGATGCGCTGTGGGGCGGCAAGACGGTCATCCCGGCCGGCCTGCAGTTCGAATCCTTCCGCGGCTCCGACATGTTCATCGAAGGCTGGGCGCCTCCGGCTTACGATCCCAATCTCGCCAAGGACCTCTTGAAGCAGGCCAATTACAAGGGCGATGCGATCCCTTACCGCCTGCTCAACAACTACTACACGAACCAGACGGCCAACGGCCAGATCATGGTCGAGATGTGGAAGCAGGTCGGCCTCAATGTCGAGATCGAGATGAAGGAAAACTGGGCGCAGATCCACGACCCGGCCGGTGTCAAGGGCGTGCGCGACTGGTCGGCCTCCAACACGATCAACGACCCGATCACGCCGATGGTCGTGCAGTTCGGCCCGAATGGCGAAGTGCAGCAGAAGAAGGACTGGACGAACGAGGAGATGAACAAGCTCGCCGTCGTCATGGAAACCTCGACCGACCGGGCGCTGCGCAAGAAGGCCATCGCCCGCATGCTTGACATCGCCGAGCGCGAAGACCCGGTCTATCAGGTCCTGCACCAGAATGCCGTCTTCACCGGCATGAAGTCGTCGCTGAAGTGGAAGGCCGCTCCGGCCTTCGCCATGGACTTCCGCGCCGCCAACTGGTCGATCTGATCGGCTCGTCACTCGGTCTCCGGCGCCTGAAGGGCTGCCGGAGATCCTGTTTTTGATGCAACGAAGAGCGGGGATGAAAAATGGGCGCGACCGGCTCCAATCTCGTGGAACTGCGTGACCTGACGGTCGCCTTCGACGGCGTGCAGGTTCTCCACGGCATCGATCTCGACGTCGCCAAAGGCGAGGCGCTCGGCCTCGTCGGCGAATCCGGCTGCGGCAAGTCGGTCACGTGGCTTGCGGCCCTCGGTCTGCTGCCGGGCAAGGCCAGTGTTTCCGGCTCGGTGAAGCTGGAAGGCAGCGAGCTCGTCGGCGGATCGCGCACCGTGCTCGAAAGCGTGCGCGGCAGCCGCATCGCCATGATCTTCCAGGATCCGTCCAGCTCGCTCAATCCGGTACTGCGCATCGGCCGGCAGATTTCCGAGGCGCTGTCGGTCCATCGCGGGCTCAGGGGCGACGCGGCAAAGGCCGAGGCGCTCAGGCTGATCGACATGGTCGGCATTCCCGATGCGCGCCGCCGCTTCGATCTCTACCCGCACGAGTTTTCCGGCGGCCAGTGCCAGCGCCTGATGATCGCCATGGCGCTCGCCGGCGAGCCCGACCTTCTGATCGCCGACGAGCCGACCACCGCGCTCGATGCGACGATCCAGGCGCAGATCCTCGATCTCCTGATCCGCCTTCGCGCCGAAACCGGCATGGCGACCGTTTTCATCAGCCACGATCTCGGCGCCGTCAGCCAGGTCTGCGAGCGCGTCTGCGTCATGTATGCCGGGCGCATCGTCGAAGAGGGCAGTGTCGAACAGCTGTTCTCCGAGCCGCGCCACCCCTATACCCGCGGCCTGTTCGACGCCATTCCCCGCCTTGATGGCGGCCGCGAACGGCTGATCCCCATTCCCGGCACCGTTCCCAATCCGAAAGATCTGCCGGCGGGCTGTTCCTTCTCGCCGCGCTGTTCGCGCGCCGTGGAGGCCTGCGGGAGCGAGCGCCCGCCGCTCGTTTCGCTCGAGGGCGGCCGCAAGCTCGCCTGCATAAGGCCGGTGCCGGTCGCAGCTGCCGCCGAGACACTGACCTCCCGTATCACTGAGGGCCTGCTGCAATGACGCCGCTCATCGAAGCCCGGGATCTCGTCCGCATCTATCAGATCCGCCGCGGCCTCTTCGGCCGGCCGACGCCGGTGCGCGCCGTCGACGGCGTCTCGCTCCAGGTCGCGCCGGGCGAAACGCTCGGCATCGTCGGCGAATCCGGCTCCGGCAAATCGACGCTCGGGCGCATGCTGCTCGGCATCGACGATGCGCAGGAAGGCAGCGTGCGCTTCCAGGGACATCCGATGCCGGCGCGCAGCACGGGGGAATGGCGCGCGCTGCGCGCAAAAATGCAGCTCGTCTTCCAGGACCCGCTCGCCGCACTCGACCGCCGCGTGACGATAGCGAAGCAGATCGCCGAGCCGCTCGATATCCACAAGCTCATCCCAAGAGCGCATCAGGCTGACCGGGTGACGGAACTGATGCGGGCCGTCGGCCTGCGCGCCGACCAGGCCGACCGTTATCCGCACGAGCTTTCAGGCGGCCAGCGCCAGCGTGTGGTGATCGCCCGGGCGCTCGCCTCGCGGCCGAAGCTCATCGTCTGCGACGAGCCGGTTTCAGCGCTCGATGTCTCCATCCAGGCGCAGGTGGTCAACATGATGCGCGACCTGCAGGAGAAAAACGGCATCGCCATGGTGTTCATCAGCCACGACCTGAAGGTGGTGCGCAATATCGCCGACCGTGTCGCGGTCATGTATCTCGGCCGCATCGTCGAGGAGGCTTCCTCCGACGCCATCTTCCGGGCGCCGCAGCACCCCTACACGAAGGCGTTGGTGTCCAGCGTGCCCATCCCCGGCAAACGGCTCGAAGGCCGCGTGATCCTGCAGGGCGAGCCGCCGAACCCGGCGAACCGCCCCTCCGGCTGCGCCTTCCACCCCCGCTGTCCGCTGGCGCGCGAGATCTGCCGTTCCGTCGTGCCGGAACTTGTCGGCATCGGCGAGGGCCGTACCGCCGCCTGCCATGTCGTGGCGGGCGAAACCAGGCCGGTCGCGGCATAGGGGAGGGTTCCATGATCCGTTTCGTTCTCGTGCGCCTGTTCCGTGCAATCCTCACCATCATGGCGGTCGTCACTTTCGCCTTCGTCGTACTGCGCATGTCGGGTGATCCCGCGACCGTCATGCTCGGGCCTGACGTGCCGAAGGAGGCGGTCGATGCCTTCCGCAAGGCATGGGGCCTCGACCAGCCGCTCTGGATTCAATATCTCGCCTATATCAGGTCGATCTTCACGGGCGATTTCGGCGTCTCGATGCGCGACAAGGCTTCGGCGCTCGATCTGGTGCTGGAACGCGTGCCGGCGACGCTGCAGCTGACGGTGCCGGCGCTTATCCTCAAGCTCGTCTTCGGCATTCCCTCAGGCGTCTATGCGGCGCTGCACCGGCAGAGCTTTTCGGACCGCGGCGTCATCCTGCTCGCCGTTCTCGGCTTCACCATTCCATCCTTCGTCATGGGCCTGGTGCTCGTGCTGATCTTCTCGGTCATCCTCGGCTGGCTGCCGTCCGGCGGGCAGGATACCTGGGTGCACGGCATCCTGCCGACGCTGACGCTCAGCATCGGCGGCATCGGCATCCTCGCCCGCTTTTCGCGCAGCGCCATGATCGAGGTGATGGGCCAGCCCTATATTCGCACCGCCTCGGCCAAGGGGCTGACCTGGCGCGACGTGGTCTGGAACCATGCATTGCCCAATGCGGCGGTGCCGATCGTCACGATCGTCGGCTTCATGGTCGGCTCGCTGATTGCCGGTGCGGTCGTGGTGGAATCGATCTTTTCCTGGCCGGGCATCGGTCGCCTGCTGGTGGTCTCGGTCACCAATCGCGACCTTGCCGTCGTCCAGTGCATCCTGCTGATCATCGCCGTCGCCATGGTCGTCTCGAACCTCGTCGTCGATCTGCTCTACGGCTGGCTCGATCCGCGCCTTCGCTCGCACGCGGCCGGACATTAGAGCATTTCCGTTTTTCTTCGAATGGCGAAATGCTCTACCTCTTTGTTTTTACGCAATTCCGGACGCAAAGCCGCTGCACACTTTTGCTGGAATTGCTCTAGGAGAAAACCGATGGCAACTGTCGATCTCGCCGCCACGCCGGCTTCCGCAAAGCCCAACCGCCTCGTCTCCCTCCTGCGCCGCAACCTGCCGCTGTCGGTGGCGTTCGGCCTGCTGTGGCTTGCGGCAATGGTCCTGACCGCCGTCTTTGCTGATTATATCCGTCCGTTCAACATCACGGCCATGGATCTCAGCAGCCGGCTTTCGGCGCCGGGCGGGTTCAAGCATCTGCTCGGCACGGACGAACTCGGCCGCGACGTGCTTTCGCGCCTCATCCAGTCGATCCGCGTGTCGCTCGTCATCGCCTTTGGCGCGACGATCCTCTCGGCCGTCTTCGGCACGCTGCTCGGGTTCCTGGCGGCGCGGTTCCGCGGCTTCGTGGAACATCTCGTGCTGATGCTCGCCGATTTCCAGGCGGCGCTGCCTTTCCTCATCATGTCGCTGGCGGTGCTCGCCTTCTTCGGCTCCTCCATGCTGCTGCTCGTCTGCCTCATGGGTTTCTACGGCTGGGAGCGCTATGCGCGCATCGCCCGCGGCCTTGCGATTTCCGCCGGCGCGCAGGGTTATGCGGCGGCAGTGGTGCAGCTTGGCGCCACGCCTGCGCGCGTCTACCTGCATCATATCCTGCCGAATGTCGCCTCGACGCTGATCGTCTCCATGACGCTGACTTTCCCCGAGATCATCCTGATGGAAAGCGGTCTCTCCTTCCTCGGCCTCGGGGTGCAGCCGCCGGAAACCAGCCTCGGCAACATGGTGGGCTTCGGGCGCGAATATCTGACGCGCGCGCCCTGGATCATGCTGGCTCCATCCGTCGTCATCATGCTGACGACGCTGTCGATCTCGCTCGTCGGCGACTGGCTGCGCGACAAGCTCGACCCGACCATCCGCTAATGCCTTGAAATCGATATAGTGAAGGATATTCCATGACTGATATCACCGGCCATCGCGGCGCCCGCAACCTCTGGCCCGAAAACTCGCTCACCGGCTTCCGCAACGCCATCATGCTCGGTGTCGACGCCATCGAGTTCGACGTACACCTGACGCGCGCGGGCGAACTCGTCGTCATCCACGATGCCACACTGGAGCGCACCGCCGAAGGCTCAGGCCCCGTGCAGGATCTTTCGGTCGAGGCCCGCAAGGCGACCCTGCTGAAAGGCACTGATGAGGCGATCCCGACGCTTGCCGAAGTGCTCGGGGTGCTTGCCGCAAACAGGGACATCGACCTGCATGTCGAGATCAAGATCGACGAGACCGGCACGCCTTATCCCGAGATCGCCGCGCGCGTCGCAGCCGAGCTTGCCCGCTTCGGTGTCGGCGAGCGTTCCTATCTGACGTCCTTCGACACGTCGGTTCTGGAGGATTGCCGCCGCCATGCGCCCGAGGTTTCACGCCTCGTCTCCGTCAATGCCGCCTGGGCCGAGAAACAGGGCGGGCTTGCCGCCTTCATCGACCGCGTGGACGGGCTGGTGGAGATCGTCGCCATCCATCACGAGCTGATGGAGGCGGAATGGGACATGATCCGCAGCCGGCTGCCGATGGAGCGGCTCTGTGTGTGGACGCTCAACGACGAGGCCGGCATCCGCCATTGGCTCGCGCGCGGCATCGGCAGCCTGACCTCCGACAGTCCGGACCTCGCCCTAAACCTGCGCGCCGGCCTCGCTGCCTGAGCGGATGCGAGATTGCCTTCTCCCGCAGGGCGGGAGGAGGGCGAGGCATGCATCATCGCGCAGCTACCGCCACCCGCTCTGAATGACGATGCCTTGTCGTCGGGTCGCCGCCGCCGTGCTGTCTGCCCAGCCATCGGCCGACCTCAATCGTGATCCTGGACGTTCGAAATCGTGATTCAGGGCGTGTCGCTCCTCGATCCGCGACAAGCTGGGGCATAACCCACCGATACGAGGAGATTCGATGAAAGCGTTGATCAAAATCGCTGCAATGGTCTGTGCCGGCATCCTTCCCGCAGCGATGGCGCAGCATTCAGCCGCTGCGAGTGATTTTGTCGGCGTGCGGCAGACCACGGCGCCTTCCAAAGAGCGAGGCACAGATGTCCCTGTGATCGTTTGGTATCCGGCAGATGCCGGCGGCAAGCCTGTCACGCTCGGCGAAAGTCGATTTTTTGTCGGAACGGACGCCATGCTCGACGCGCCTGTCGCGCACGCAAGATATCCCGTGATCTTGCTCTCTCATGGCGCTGGTTTGGGGGGAACTCCTGAAGCCATGAGCTGGATTGCAACGCCATTGGCAAGGCAGGGGTTCATCGTGGCAGCGCCTGTTCATGTCGGAAACGGAGGGGCCCACAGGTCGGCAGCCGAAACGATGAAGCTCTGGCTAAGGCCTGCCGATATCAGTGCAACATTGGACGCGCTGGAAAAGCAGCCGCTTTTCGGGGATCACATCGAGCCGGGAAGGACAGGTGTGCTTGGGCTTTCGATGGGCGGCAATACAGCCCTGGCTTTGGCTGGCGGTCGTATCGATCCAATCCGTCTGGCGGGTTACTGTGACGACGGCGCTCGGAATCCTTCGCTTTGCGGATGGGTAAAGCAAAGTGGCGTCGATCTTCATGCCATGGATATGAAACTCGCCGATCGCGACAATCGGGACAAGCGGATCGAGTTTGCGATGGCAATCGACCCAGCGCCGGTCGATGTCTTTCAGACAGAACCATTTTCCAAGGTTTCGATCCCCGTCGAGATCGTAAACCTTGGCAAGCCCGGAGCGATCCCCCTGACCGTACTCGCCTCGGGAATTGCAAAGGCAATTCCGAAGGGCATGTATTCCGTAGTAGGGAATGCAAGCCACTATAGCATCTTCGGAATGTGCAAACCCGATGCGGCCGAGATGGCCAAATCCGCAGATATCGACGAGCCCATTTGCTCAGACAGCGATGGGCGCTCGCGCCTCGAAATCCATCGAGAATTGATCGATATGGTCATCAAGGCCTTCGATCAAAGGCTTAAAACATCGCCAGGTCGCTGAGGGATCGCAGGAGCGGTTACTTTGAAGCAGGTCCTTTGTCTTCCCGCTCCTTCACCCTGACGCCGGGCTTGCCCACCGGCATAAGGAGATCCTTGTCATTGATGTCGGGTCGGATCGCTTCCTGTTCGCTCGATTGACGGATCCGCGCGGGCTTGGAGTGCGGGTCGGTGCCGACCGTGTTGTCGGATGTGTTGTCTTTGCTTGCCATGTGAGTGCCTTTCCTTTTAACGAGGCGCCATGACCGTCTCGCCGGGACAATGGCAAATAGGTTTCAGGCCTTAGGGCATCGGATAACCCTCGGCGTCGGCGCGGTTCATCGCATCACGCCAACACGTCCGCCTCGGACGCCGCCGCAATGAATGCGTCCCTGGCGGCCTCTGCGTGCTCCATCTGGTTCATGGCCTCCACGCATCGTCGTCTCGCAACGTCCAGACATGGGCCTGATACCGCCGGCCACCGGCCTTCGAGGTAGCGAATTGCTTCGAGCGGGCCGTGGACGAATTCGGACGGAGCGCTGCCAATTCGAACGGCGACCGGAACCGACCACGTTATAGCGTCGGCGGGGGACTGTATCCTTCGTTCTCGTATCGCCCGATCCTGGCCTTTTCCATTGCGAAGAGCCTCAAAGCCTCGCTGGGCGCAGGCCCGTGCTTCCTCGCGATCACGGTCGGCCTCGGGCGTGTCGGCGCAACGCGCATCATCCGAACCAGGTACCGGCGATGAATGATGTTGAGAGATCATCTGCCGCCTCCTCATGCTGAGTTGTGATCTTACGGAATCAAACCGGACATTCGGCCCGAAGTTCCACTGACGGCGATGGATTCTTGTTCGGGCGGTCTGCCGGCAGGCGGATGAGGGGGCCATACGGCACGGGTTTCACCACCCTTTATTGCGGCGGCGACCGCGCCGAGGAAAGGCCGTATGCGGAGCGCTTCATCATATGGGCGTAGGGGGTACCACCCCCATACCCCAGATTGCTGTCGTCCGTTTTCTCGCGAAAGGTGCAAGAATGAAGGTCTTGTAATAACGGCCGAAAAGAGCCGGAGTTGCGGAAGGGGAGGGCGTCCTTGAAGCGTAGAATTCAGGTCACGAATGACTCGTATCTCAGTACCGTTGGCGGAATTCTGAGCGTAAGTCCGGCTCCAGCCACCTGGAGCGCAGTGATAGGAACCGCCGCTTTCGTCTCCTCGACGGGCATTGGCGGCGGTTCGCAGAGTTTTGCCAGCCAGGGCGGCGCGCTACCGTTATCCTCCTCAATCGATACGGTCACGTCGCCCATTTCCCTGCTGTCACCGGGCGCCGGGCTGTCGGGAAGCGGGCAATCGTCCTCCGCACCCTCGACGGCGACACCGGCGCCGGCGACCGATGGCGTTCTGCAGACTGCGTCGGCCACATCGCTGCTGCAGGCACCTGTCACGACATTGCAGCGCACCGTGCTCGGCCCCGATCCGGCCCAGGAGGCCGCGACGCTGCCTGCCGCCCCCACGCTGACGAATACCGGGACCGATACGAGTAGCGGTACCAATACCGGTACCCAGACCGTGGCGCCGCTCAGCCTTTCCACCGGCACGACACCGCTCGCCCTTCAGACCTCGATCGCGTCCATCTCGCTGGAGCCGAACCTCAGCACGTCCGTCGCGACACCGGTGGCCACGGCGACGCTCAATACGACGACGACGCCTGCGGCTGCGCCCACGCTCAACAAGATCGCGCTCGAAAACATGAAGACGGGCAACCCGATCAGCGAGTGGGGCCTGGAGGGCGACGGCAACGGCACCATTCAGGGCTTTGCCACCGAAATCAGCACGAATATCGGCGGGACGGTCGATTTCAAGATCGCCACGGATTCCACCCATTACCGCATCGACATCTACCGCATGGGCTATTACGGCGGGGCAGGCGCGCGCAAGGTCGACTCGATCGAGCAGCAGCTGACCACGGCGCAGATCCAGCCGCATCCGATCGTCGACATGTCGCTCGGCCTCATCGACTGCGGCAACTGGTCGGTCTCGGCAAGCTGGCAGATTCCCGACGATGCCGTCTCGGGCGTCTATTTCGCCAAGCTGGTGCGCGAGGATGGCACCGAGGATGCCAGCATCATCCCCTTCGTCGTGCGCGACGACTCCTCGCACAGCGATATCGTCTTCCAGACCTCGGATACGACCTGGCAGGCCTATAATGCCTGGGGCGGCGCCAGCCTCTATTACGGCGATGTCCCCGTCGATCCCGCAAACATGATCGGCTACCTGCCGCCGAACTGCAGCTGCGGCCTGCAGGCCATCGGCCGGGCCTCGGCGATCAGCTACAACCGCCCGATCATCACCAATACGAGCCCGGTCGGCGGCTCGCACGATTTCGTCTTCGGCGTCGAACATTCGGCCATTCAGTGGCTGGAGCAGAACGGCTACGACGTTTCCTATATTTCCGGCGTCGATGCGACGCGCAGCGGCAACCTCTTGCTCAACCATCAGGCCTTCCTGTCCGTCGGCCATGACGAATACTGGTCGGCCGAGCAGCGCACCAATGTGGAAGCCGCGCGCGATGCCGGCGTGAACCTCGCCTTCTGGAGCGGTAACGAGGTTTACTGGAAAGTCCGCTGGGAAAGCAGCATCGACGGCAGCGGCCAGGCCTACCGCACCATGGTCTGCTACAAGGAGACCTACGGCACGAGCACGGACCCGAGCAATGTGGGCACCGGCACCTGGCGCGATCCGCGTTATGCCGATCCGGGGCAGGAGCCGGAAAATTCGCTGACGGGCACGATGTTCCAGGTGGACAGCTACCGCCAGGATACGATCTCCATCCCCTACGACTATTCGAACCTGCGCTTCTGGCGCAACACCGATGTCGCAGAGCTTCAGCCGGGCGAGACCTACAATCTGGTGCAGAACCTGCTCGGCTACGAATGGGATTCCGATGTCGAGAACGGATTCCGTCCGGCTGGACTGATCAACCTGTCTCTCTCCTCGGTCGCGGTCAACACCTATCTGCGCGATTATGGCTCGACGGTCGGCGATGCGGTGGCGACCCACAGCCTCACCATGTACCGGGCGGCAAGCGGCGCGCTCGTCTTCGGCGCCGGCACCGTCTTCTGGTCCTGGGGGCTGAACGATCAGCATCAGGGGCCGGCAACGCCGACCGATCGCAACGTGCAGCAGGCGATGGTCAACATGTTCGCGGACATGGGCATCCAGCCGACGACGCTCGATGCGAGCCTGATCCTCGCCACGCAATCGACCGATACGCTGAAGCCAACCTCCTCGATTACCTCGCCCATCGTCGGCGCAAGCTTCCTCGAAGGGCAGCATGTGACGATCACGGGCACGGCGCAGGATTTCGGCGGCGGCATCATTGCCGGCGTCGAGGTCTCCACCGATGGCGGCCAGCACTGGTTCAAGGCGACGGGCCGCGAGAACTGGAGCTATAACTGGGTCGTCCAGGCAAGCGGCACCTATACGATCCTGTCGCGCGCCGTCGACGATAGCGTCAATATGGAGGCGCCGTCGGCCGGCAAGCAGGTGACCGTCACGCTGCCCGACACGCAGGGACTCTGGACGCTGGCGGAAAAGCCTGCGGTCGAAACGGCTGTCGATCGCGATTCCGTCGAGCTCGGCCTGCGCTTCCAGGCGACGAAGGCAGGCCTGGTGGAGGGGATCCGCTTCTACAAGGGCTTCTATAATATCGGCGAACATGTCGTCAGCCTCTGGACCAGCACCGGGACGCTGCTGGCGACCGGGGTATCGACAGGGGAATCGCTGTCGGGCTGGCAGACCGTGATGTTCTCCAGCCCGATCCAGATTCAGGCCGGCACGACCTATGTCGCTTCCTATCACAGCAACGGCTACTATTCGCTCAGCCAGAACTATTTCACCGAGCCCTATGCCAGCGGCCAGCTGAAGGCCGTCGATGGCGGCGGCGTCTTCGCCTACGGCACCACGCCTGGCACATTCCCCGGCCAGAGCCCCGGCGGCACCAATTACTGGGTGGACGTGGTCTTCGATGCCGGCCCGAACAGCCAGCCGGTCGCGACCGCCGACAGCGGCTTCGTGATTTCCCACGACGGGACCCTCGTCGTCTCCATCGCCGCGCTGCTGGCAAACGATGCGGATGCCGATGGCGATGCGCTGACCATCACCGGTGTCGGCAATGCGCTGCACGGCACGGTCGCTCTCGACAAGCAGAACGGAACGGTCATCTTCACGCCGAGCGCCAGCTATACCGGCCCGGCAAGCTTCACCTATACGCTGTCGGACGGACGCGGCGGCACGGCGCAGGGCAATGTCAGCCTCACCGTCCAGCAGGGACCGACCGGCGAGACGGTGTTTACATCAGGCGAGGGGCCGACGGGGGGCGGCTTCAACGACAATACGCCGATGGAACTCGGCATGAAGTTCGTCGCCTCCGCAAACGGCACGATCTCGGGCATCCGCTTCTACAAGGCTGCCGGCGATACCGGCGTGCATACCGGCTCTCTGTGGAGGGCCGATGGCACGCTGGTGGCCACCGTCACCTTCACCAACGAGTCGCTCTCCGGCTGGCAGACCGCGACCTTCGCGAGCCCGCTGCAGATCACGGCGGGCACGACCTATGTCGCCTCCTACCACACGACCGGCAGCTATGTGGCGACGCCAAACTACTTCACCACGGATCATACCAACGGCTCGCTGACCGCACTTGCCGGCAGCAACGGCGTCTACGCGGTGGGCGGCACGGCCTTCCCGACATCGACCTACCAGTCGACGAATTACTGGGTCGATGTCGTCTACAGCAAGTCGACGGGCAACGCGGTGCCCGTCGCGGCCAATGACAATGGCTATACCACCTATACCAACACGGCGCTGTCGATCGCCGCAGCCAGCCTGCTGGCAAACGATACTGATGCCGATGGCGACCCGCTCAGCATCACCGGCGTCAACGGGGCGGTGCACGGAACGGTGACGTTCAACAGCCAGACCAATACCGTCACCTTCACGCCGACGACCGGCTATACGGGCGCGGCAAGCTTCTCCTATTCGATCTCGGACGGACATGGCGGCACGGCGTCGGCCACCGTCAGCCTCAATGTCGGGGCGCAGCCCGGCGGTTCCGGCCTGTTTGCGACCTCCGATGCGCCGGCGTCTGCCTCCGCCGACAATTCGTCCGTCGAGCTCGGCGTCAAGTTCATCGCGTCCGCCCGCGGCGAGATCACCGGCCTGCGCTATTACAAGAGCGCGCAGGATACCGGCACGCATGTCGGCTCGCTCTGGACCGCGAGCGGCCAGCTCTTGGCGCAGGCAACCTTCACCGCCGAAACGGGAAGCGGCTGGCAGACGGTGACTTTTGCGCAGCCGATCACCGTTTCGGCCGGCGTCACCTATGTGGCGAGCTACCATTCCAACGGCTTCTATTCGGCAACGGCCAACTATTTCAGCACGGATCACACGAACGGTTCGCTGACGGCGCCGTCGAGCGCTTCGAGCGGCGGCAACGGCCTCTATGCCTATGGTTCTAGCAGCCTCTTCCCGACCGCCTCCTACAATGCCACCAACTACTGGGTCGACGTGGTCTATCAGGTCAAGCAGAACGTCGCTCCGGTCGCGGCCAATGACGGCGGCTTCTCGACGAACAAAGGCGTGCCGATCACCATCCAGGCCTCGGCGCTCCTTGCCAACGACACGGATGCCGACGGCGATCCGCTCACGATCACCGGCGCCAGCGGCGGGGTCAACGGAACGGTGACGTTCAACAGCCAGGCGCAGACCATCACCTTTACGCCGAACGCCGGATATTCCGGGCCGGCGAGCTTCAGCTATTCCATCGCCGACGGCCAGGGCGGCACGGCATCGGCCCAGGTCTCGCTCACCGTCAACGATCCGGCGGCCGAGCAGAACCTCTTTGCCGCCAATGCGACGCCTGATATCGTCGCTACCAACGACAACCAGCCGATCAATCTCGGCATGAAATTCCAGGCCGACACGGCCGGTTGGATCACCGGCATCCGCTTCTACAAGGGTGCCGACAATACGGGTCCGCACAACGGTTATCTCTGGACCGCTTCGGGCACGCTTCTCGGCAGCGTCACATTCAGCAATGAAACGGCCAGCGGCTGGCAGACTGCGTCACTTTCCCAGCAAGTGGCGATCCAGGCGGATACGACCTACGTCGTCTCCTATTCGACGAACGGCAACTATTCGGCGACCGGCAACTACTTCGCCAGCGATGTGACCAATGGCGATCTCAAGGCGCCTGCCGGCAATAACGGCGTCTATGCCTACGGGTCGGCCGGGCTGTTCCCGACCGCCAGTTACAACAACACCAACTACTATGTGGATGTAGCGTTCAAACCGCAGCTCGCGGCCTAGAGCATTCCAGCAAAAGCGCGTCGCGGTTTTGCGTCCGGAATTGCACGAAAACAATGGAGCGCCGTGCGGCGCTCCAGAGGCCGCGAGGATGTAAGGCCAAGCATCGAGTAATGAGTGAGAGTATCGATGGCGCGTGCAGACAACAGATTGCCGGTAACGGTTCTCGCCGGGTTCCTCGGCGCCGGCAAGACGACTGTGCTCAATCATGTACTGAGTAATCGAGAGGGTCGTCGGGTTGCAGTCATCGTCAACGATATGAGCGAGGTCAACATCGATGCGGATCTCGTGCGCGAGGGGGGTGCAGACCTCTCGCGCACGGACGAGACGCTGGTAGAACTCACCAATGGATGCATCTGTTGCACGCTGCGCGACGATCTCCTGAGCGAAGTCCGGCGGCTCTCTGCCGCCGGCCGTTTCGACTATCTCCTGATCGAGGGCACCGGCATCGCCGAGCCGCTGCCCATCGCAGCCACATTCTCCTTCCGTGACGAGAGCGGGGCGGCCCTTTGCGATGTCGCGCGGCTCGACACGATGGTCTGCGTCGTCGACGCGGTCAATCTTCTCGCCGATTACCAGAGCGCCGAGTTTCTTGCCGATCGCGGTGAACGACGGGACGGGGACGACGAGCGCAAGCTCGTGGAACTGCTGGTCGAGCAGATCGAATTTGCCGATGTCGTCATCGTCAACAAGGCAGGCGATGTGTCCTGCGCCGAGCTTGCCGAGGTTCGCCGGGTCGTTGCGGCGCTCAATCCGGATGCCCGCGTCATCGAGGCGGTCTTCGGCCAGGTGCCGCTGGATGCGATCATGGATACCGGCCTCTTCAGCGAGGCGAAGGCAGCCCGCCATCCGTTCTGGCACAAGGAGCTTTACGGTTGGGGCGACCATGTGCCGGAGACCGAGGAATACGGCATATCAAGCTTCGTCTATCGCAGCCGCCGGCCCTTCGAGCCCTCGAGGCTGAAGGAATTCCTCGACCGGAAATGGGCGGGCCTCATCCGCGCCAAGGGCCATTTCTGGCTGGCGACGAGGCCGGACGAGATCGGCCTGCTGTCGATCGCCGGCACCCAATGCCGCATCGAGACCAGGGGATATTGGTGGGCCTCGGTGCCGAAGGTGCAATGGCCGCGCTTTCCGCAGTTCCGCCAGCTCATCGACCGGCATTGGGACGATGTCTGGGGCGACCGCCGCCAGGAGCTGGTCTTCATCGGCTCCGGCTTCGACAGGCAGGCGATCAGCGCCGCGCTCGACGATTGCCTGACCGGGGAGGAAACAGGCTTCGATCCGCAGACCGCCGTCGGCCTTCGCGACCCGTTTCCGGCGTGGCGGCACGATATGCACGTATCGGTCCGAAAGGCGTGAAGCGATTTTCGGATAGCCCGACGCGTCGGCTCAAGGGTGAACGTGTTTTGCTTATCAACCAGAGGAGAGAACAATGAGCAGCGAACTTTATGCAGATGGCATCGGTGAAATCACCATCACGGGAACGATCGTGCGCATCGACCTGATGTCGCTTTCGGCGACCGAGCGCGACGCCAGCAACAATCCGAAGCCGGTTTTCCGCCAGCGCATCATCATGCCGGTGGATGCCTTCGCCAATGCGGTCGATCTCATGCAGAAGGCGCTCGGCGGGCTGGTCGAGGCGGGTGCGGTTCGCCGCATCGGCGATATGTCGGCCGCTGCCGCTTCCGATATTCAGGCGACGCAGGCCGGCGCTTCGAACGCTTCGCCGAACTTCAACTGACAGCAGCTGTGGGCGCGCGCGGCGCCCATGGGAGCGTCGTGCGTCCATTCGGACGCGCGAGGAGCGACGCTCCGGTGCTTTTGAATCCAAGCCTCGGTCTCGTATTGTTTCGGGTGGGCCATGAGTGGTTTTCTGCATACCAATCTGCACTGTCTCGCACTCGTCGCGCGTCATCACGGCGTCGATCTTTCGCCTGAGCGATTGCAGCACGATTATGCCGTCGGCAACGATCCGGTGGCCGTGCGGCAATTGCTGCGCATGGCCAAGGATGCCAATCTCAGGGCCACGCATCTGAAGATCACCTGGCGCGAGCTGATGGCGCTCGGCCAGGCGTTTCCGGCCCTTGCCGAGCTCGACAACGGCAACTGGGTGGTGATTGCCGGCGCCCAGGGAAGCGGGGAGGAGGAGCGGATCCGCATCCTCGATCCGCTCGCCGAGCGCCCGGAGATCATGCTGCTCAACGAGGAGCAGTTCTGCAAGGCCTGGCTCGGATCGGTGGTGTTGCTGAAGCGGAACTTCCGCATGTCGGACGAGGACCGGCCCTTCGGCTTCCGCTGGTTCATTCCCGAAATCATCCGGCAGCGCAGCTTCTTCCGCGATGTCGCGCTCGCAGCCTTCGTGCTCTATGGGCTCGGGCTGACGACGCCGATGTTCTTCCAGCTCGTCATCGACAAGGTGCTGGTGCATCAGAGTTATGCGACGCTGACGGTTCTGACGATCGGTATCGCCGTAGCGCTCGTCTTCGACGCGACCTTCAGCTTCCTGCGCCGCTATCTGCTGCTCTACGCTACCAACAGGATCGACATCCGCGTGGCGACGCGCACCTTCGGCCATCTGCTCAACCTGCCGATCGCGCTTTTCGAGCAGGCGTCCGCGGGCGTTCTCGTCAAGCATATGCAGCAGACGGGGCGTATCCGCGAGTTCCTGACCGGCCGGCTGTTCCTGACGCTTCTCGATGGCGTATCGCTCTTCGTCTTCGTGCCGATCCTGCTACTTTACAGCGTCAAGCTGACGCTGGTGGTGCTCGGTTTCGCTGCTCTCGTCGGGCTTGTCGTGATGCTGCTCGTCGGGCCGTTCCAGCGCCGCCTGCAGGCGCTCTATCAGGCCGAAGGCGACCGGCAGGCTCTGCTCGTCGAAACTGTGCACGGCATGCGCACCGTCAAATCGCTGGCGCTGGAGCCGCGCCAGCGCAAGGTGTGGGACGATTATTCGGCCCAGTCGATCTCGGTGCGTTTCCGGGTCGAGAAGATCTCGACAATCGCCCAGTCGCTGACCGGGCTTCTGGAAAAGCTGATGAGCGTGGCGATCATCGGGCTCGGCGCACTCGACGTCTTCAGCGGTTCGATGACGATCGGCGCGCTGGTGGCCTTCAACATGCTTGCCGGCCGTGTCTCGGGGCCGCTGGTGCAGATCGTCACCATGGTGCACGAATATCAGGAAGTGGCGCTTTCCGTGCGCATGCTCGGCGAGATCATGAACCAGCGGCCGGAACAGGCCGGGCGCGGGCGAGGGGTGCGGCCGCATCTGCATGGCCGCATCGAGTTCGACCGGGTCACCTTCCGGTATGCTCCGGACGGGCCGCCGGCGCTCGACAATGTCTCCTTCGCCATTCCGGCAGGCTCGGTCTTCGGCGTTGTCGGCAAGAGCGGCTCGGGCAAGACGACCATTACCCGGCTCATCCAGGGGCTCTATCAGAGCCAGGAAGGGCTGGTGCGCATGGACGGCTATGACAGCCGCGAGATCGACCTCGTGCATCTGAGAACCAGCATCGGCGTCGTGCTGCAGGATAATTTCCTGTTCCGCGGCACAGTGCGCGACAATATCGCCGCCGCCAAGCCCGATGCCAGCATCGAGGAGATCATGGAG
Source organism: Rhizobium sp. BK529 (assembly GCF_014194105.1). NCBI lineage: Bacteria > Pseudomonadati > Pseudomonadota > Alphaproteobacteria > Hyphomicrobiales > Rhizobiaceae > Rhizobium > Rhizobium sp. BK529. The sequence continues at coordinate 1,075,824 of NZ_JACIAU010000001.1, forward strand.
GTCGCCCGCATCGCCGGTGCCGAGGAATTCATCGAGCGGCTGCCGCGCGGCTTCGACACGATGCTCGAAGAAAATGCCGCCAACCTTTCCGGCGGGCAGAAGCAGCGGCTGGCAATCGCCCGCGCACTGATCACCGATCCGAAGCTTCTGATCTTCGACGAGGCGACAAGCGCGCTCGATCCCGACAGCGAGGCAATCATCCGCGAGAACCTCAGCCGCATCGCCGCCGGGCGCACCGTCGTCATCGTCTCGCACCGGCTTTCGACGCTGGTCGATGCCGATGCCATTCTCGTCGTCGAACGCGGCAAGGTCGCCGATATCGGCCGGCACGACCAGCTCGTGTCGCGCTGCATGACCTACCGCCATCTCTGGGCACAACAGATGAGGCAGGTCGCATGAACGCGCACGTCAGAAAATCCAGCGAAAACCTGCCCGCAGCCCCAGACAATGGTCCCTCGGGCAAGGGCGCTTCTGACAGGGGGGCGCAGGGCAGGAGCGGGCAGCTCGTCGCCCGCCTGCCGCTGCCGCCTGTCATCGCCGAATTCCAGTCCGATGCCGTCGAGCTGGAAGAACGCGCCCCGCCGCGCATTGCGCGCATAACGCTCTATTGCGTGACGGCGCTGATTGCTTCCGTCATCATCTGGGCCTCCGTCTCCGATATAGACGAGGTGGTGATCGCGCCCGGCAAGCTCGTCACCACCCAGCCGACCATCGTCGTCCAGCCGCTGGAAACCTCGATCATCCGCACGATCGACGTGAAGGCCGGCGAGGTGGTGCATGCCGGCCAGACGCTGGCGACGCTCGACGCAACCTTCAGCCAGGCCGATGTCGATCAGCAGCACGCGAAATTCGTGGCACTCGATGCCCAGGTGAAGCGCATCGAGGCAGAACTTGCCGGCAACGACTACACTGTCCTGGCCGGCAATACGGCCGACGAGATGCTGCAGGTGCAGCTTTTTACCCAGCGGCACGCCTTCTACACGGCGCAGCTGCAGAATTTCGACCAGCAGATCGCCGGCCAGTCTGCGGCGCTAACCGCCGCCAAGAACCAGGAGGCCGTGCTCGTCGACCGGCGCGACACGCTCTCGCAGATCGAGGGCGCCCGCACGCGGCTCTACGACAAGCAGAGCGGCTCGCTGATCACCATGCTCGGCTCGCGCGACGCCCGCCTCGACGTCGAATCCGATCTGACCGCCGTGCGCGGCAAGGCCGACGAGGCCGCGCACGCCTATGCCAAGCTGCGCGCCGACCGCCAGGCCTTCATCGAGGATTTCCGCCGTGCCGCCATGGAACAGCTGGTGGAGCTGCGCGGACAGCGCGACATGGCGGATGAAGAGCTGAAGAAGATGGAGCTGCGCCGCAACATGGTGTCGCTGACGGCACCCGCCGACGCCGTCGTGCTGGATCTTGCCCAGCGCTCCATCGGTTCCGTCGTGCGCGAAGCCGAACCGATCGTCACGCTGGTACCGATCAACGTGCCGCTCGAAGCGGAAGTGTCGATCAACACCCGCGACATCGGCCGCATCGCCGTCGGCAAGGAAGCCCGCATCAAGCTCGATGCCTATCCCTTCCAGAAATATGGCACCGCCTCCGGCGAGGTGAGGACCATCAGCCAAGACACGTTCATGTCCGGCCAGCAGCAGGAACAGACCGCCACGCCCAGCCAGCCGGCCGCGCCCTTCTTCAAGGCTCGCATCCTGCTCGCGGACACGAGGCTGAACGCTTCGGACGTGCCGGTAAGGCTGCTGCCGGGCATGACCGTGTCGACGGAAATCAAGGTCGGCAAGCGGACGGTGATGTCGTACTTCCTCTATCCGCTCCTGCGCGGGCTGGACGATGCGATCCGGGAGCCGAACTGAGGGGGGCCGCCGGCGACGTGCAGGCGAGGGGCAACCTGCACACGCCAAGGGATGGGGGCGCGCTGTCAACGGCGGCGCCCCCAGACCTGTTTTTGGGGGGATTCAGGATCTGCGGGCGTCACGCCCGGCTCGCCCGAACGCTCAGCCACCAATCATTGGGCTTTCCGACACACCGGCGAATCTCGCTGACGATCCAGCCGGCGTCCGTGAGTGCGGATCGCAGGGCGGGCTCGCGCCAGTAGGTCTCGACGTAGCGGCGAGGCGCTGAAGCGCCGCCGTGGGTGGACACGTCCTCGCCATCGCCCTCTCTCACCGAGGCGTGCAGCCGGCCGCCGGCGCGGGTCGCCTCGGCAAGCCGTCGAAGCACCGTGCCTAAATCGTCGCGGGCCACGTGAATGAGACAGGCGCAAGCCCAGATCCCGTCGTACCGCATGCCGGGACGCTGCGGGTCGGCCAGGTCGTCGGTCAGCGGGTCGAGCAGGTCGGCCTCGAAGCCACTCTCGCGAAGCAATTCGATAAAACCCTTCGAAATGTCGGTGCGCCGGACGCTGATGCCCCGCTTCTCAAGCTCAAGTGCATCGCGCCCGCCACCGCTTCCGATCTCCAGCACTCTGCCTGAGCCACCCAGCCCGGCCACGAACGCATCGATCTCGGTGGCGACCCACTCGGGCATCGCGGCAGCCTCGGCAGCGTACTGCGCCGCGACTGCATCATAGGAGTGCACGGTATCCCGGTCGGTGCTCATCGTAGCGCTCCTCCTTCAAGACAAGCGGCCCGATGAGCGAGAGGCCCATCAGCCGGCTGCGCCCTTCACACTTTCGGCAGTCGTAACATTGCGGGCGAATTTGCGTTCCGACTTTAGCAGAAATGATCGGAGACACGACCACCGATTGCCATGCAGCCGGGTGGCAACGCGATCCATTCGGCCTCCGCCTTGAGGCCGCGTTTCCCACTTGCCTGGAAGCGGACACCGTCCCAGCGGCGCCGTCACGTCATTGATGCGCCTATACCGCAGGTAACGAGCAGTCGGTCGGGGAACGAAACCTCGCTAAAGGTTTGCCTTCAGGAACTCCCTCATGGTCTCGGGTGCCCGTCCTAGTATCCTGGCAAGTGCCGGATCGGTGGCTGCGAATTCTCCCGCACGGGCCGCGCGGTAATATCCCAGCATTACAGCGACTGTCCCGTGATGTGCGCCTGCGGCATACGCTCTGGTTTTCACGGTCTCTTCGCTCACGATCGTTCTTGATACAGGCCTACCCAGAAGCTCTCCGGCTACTTCCGCAAGACCGGCAAGGTCAAGGGTCTCGCTTCCCGTCAGGGGCGGCGTCGGGCCATCAATATCCTCCCTCCCGACCAGCAGCGCTGCGTCTGCAGCAGCGAGATCATCGTGAGTTACCCATGCAACCGGGCCATCTTCTGGTCCTTCCAGAGAGCCGGCTTCGAAGCCGCGCTTGTTCATCATCAGCGCACTTTCGGCATAAAAGCCGTGCCGCATGGCAGTCCAGGCCAATCCTGACCGTGCTAGCATCTCTTCCGTCGCTGCGTGGCATCTGCCGGGTGGAAATTGAGAGCTCGCAGCGCTCGATATCTGGCTGGTGTAGAAGATGCGCTCGACGCCGATTTCTCGCGCTACGCGGATGGCAGTCGCGTGCTGCTCCAACGGGTCGCCACCTGTTGCGGCGGCATTGGAGGAAATCAGGAGAAGTCGCCTGGCCCCTGCCCAGGCGTCGCGCAGGCCCTCGGCATCGCTGAAATCGCCTTGCTGCACACGCACGCCCCTTGCTTTGATATCTGCCACCTTCGACGGGTCACGGACGCTTGCTCCAATGCTTGTGGCAGGCACGTGAAGCAAAAGGTTTTCAATAATCTTGCGGCCGAGTTTGCCGGAAGCGCCCGTGACGATGAACATGGCATATTTCCCCTTGTTGACGCACCTGCCGGATAGCGGGCACGGGAGGAACTTAATTGGTACTCCTTTCGTTGATAATCCGCTCGATTTCGAATAGCCTGTTCTGCATGAAGAACAATGTGTCGCCGAACGATCTCCAGGTCTTTCTCACCGTGTTGAACGAGGGCGGCTTCCGCGCAGCGGCGAAGCGACTGGGCATTGCACCTTCGAAAGTCAGCACCACGGTTTCGCGGATCGAGAAGCAACTCGGCGTGCCGCTTCTCTTGCGTACGACCCGAAGTCTCCGGGCCACGGACCAAGGTCACAGGCTGGCGGAACGCATTCGGCCCCTGATGACCGAAATGGACGCAGCTTGTTTCGAGGCGGCGAATTCGGCCGACCACATACAGGGCCACTTGAGACTTAACGTTCCAGGTGCGGTTGTTCCGGACATCCTCCCGCCGCTGATCGTTGAATTGCAGCGAAGGCACCCGAAGGTACAGGTCGAGATCGTAGTGGAGAACAGCCTTGTCGACATCATCGCGGCGGGATGTGATGCAGGCATCCGTTATGGCGATTCCATCCAAAAGGACATGATTACCCTCCCGATCGGTCCTCGCCTGCAGCAGATCGCGCTTGCCGCGTCGCCCTCCTATGTGAAGCAGCACGGACTGCCTAGAGACCCGCAGGAGCTGACCGACCATCGTGCGATCAGATATCGACTGCCCGACGGGATGCTCATTCCCTGGTCGTTGCGGCGTGGGGACGAAACGGCAAACATAGTAGAGTTTACGACCTCCCTTGTTCTAAGCGTCAACGCGTTGAACGCGGGATTGAACTACGTGCGAGCAGGACTGGGCATCATCGGCACTTTCCGCAACTGGCTTGAAAGCGACTTCCGGGCCGGAACGCTCACTCCTGTACTGCCCGACTGGTGGGCTGAGCTGGAGGGGCCTCGGCTATATTATCCGAGCCGTTTCACTTCCTCGGCGCTACGTGCGTTTATCGATGTCTGTCGCAGCGAGGCCACGACGGTCTGAATGGGGACGCCGCGTCCGCTTCGGTCAACAGCGCAATTGCATTCCGCTTGCGCTGACGATCCAGCCGGCGACGTACAGGCGAGGGGCAACCTGCGCACGCCAAGGGATGGGGCGCGCTGTCAACGGCGGCACCCCCAGACCTGTTGGAGATTCGGCGAGTCGATTATTCGCACCGCACGCCCCATCCAGCTTTCCCGACTGCGCGCCTTCGCTTACAATATCCCTTCCGGATGCAGAGGGTTTCACCATGAGCGAAGACGCCTTCAACATGTCGATCCGCAAGTTCCTGAAGGAAGTCGGCGTGACCTCACAGCGCAAGATCGAGGAGACGGTGCGCGACGGGGACATCAGAGGCAAAAAGCTGAAGGTCCGCATGACGCTGACGGCCGAAAGCACCGGCCTCAACCACGTGGTGGACGGTGAAATCGAACTTCCCTAGGGCAAGCGAAGCGATCACGCGGCGTGTCCCGCCGTGACGCAATGATCGGTCCCTGCGGGCATCAATAGTAAGGCGAGGCGCACTCCTGTCGCGGGCCGTAATAGGGCTGGAACGTGTTGTCATAAGCCCTGTAGGACCGGTAGCGCGCATAGTACCAGCGCGTATGTGCATCATCGCCGCCATAATAGGTCGGGCGATAGTAATAGCGTCGCGCGTAATATAGCGTCGAGCCGTAGTAGTACGGACCCTCGAAATACGGACCTTCGTAGTAGCCGGGGCTATAATATCCGGAGCCGTAATATCCGGGCTGCGCGAGCAGTCCGCCAACGATCGCGCCTGCGGCCAGGCCGCCGAGCGCCCAGCCCCAGCCGTCGCCACCATGATGGTGATAATATCCGCCGTAATAGCCGCCATAATAACCGCCACGGTAGCGCACGGGCTGGGCCTGCAGTGGCCGGGCCTGTTGTGCTACGACATCAGGGGCGGCAATGGCGGGAAACGCCAGGGCCGGCGGGGCGCTCGTCAGCGCCGTCGCGAGCGACAAGGCAACGATTGCCAACCTCTTCATTGGCTTCACCTTTTTCGTCTACATCGCAGGCGATCATTATAGCGCGGAACAGGCGACGTGGCACTCGATTTCCGCGGCTGACGGCGTGTTCCGGGAGGGCGCATGTCGATTGCCGCCGCCCTTTGCCACCAGCTCAGATGCACACCGGCTCGCAGCAAAGTCTCATCTGCTGCGAGCCGGTGGCCGCTGCCGAGGGAGGATCAGCAGGCGTTGGCGGCGTCGGGCTGGATCGAGTTGACCGAAGGTGTCGGCGCAGGGTTGCCGGTGCCGCTGTTGGTGGTGCGCTGGCAGTCATTCGGGTCGCCGCCGGAAGCGCCGGGAGTCCTGGTGCCGCTGGAGGGATTGCCCGCGCCGTTGACCGAGCCGGTCGCGTTCTTGTCCGTCGCGCTGCCATTGGTGCCGCTGCCGTTCATGTTGCTGCCGGTGCCGTTGCTGTTGCCATTGGTGGTGCCGCTGCTGCCCGAGGTGCCGCTGCTGCCCGATGTGCCGCTGCCGGACGTGCCGCCGGAGGTGCCGAAGCTCTGTGCGATGGCCGAGGTCGCCAGGGCCAGGGCAAGGGCCGAGGTTGCGAGAATTCTTGAGATCATTGGCTTCCGCCTTTGCTGTTGGACGTTGGTGATAGAGCCATCAACCTGATGGGGTTGCCGATGTTCCGTTTTTTTTGCGGGCCGGGCGGGAAGGGTGCGCTACCGTACAGAGATGAGGGGGGCCGAACGCGCGGACTCGTCGTCCTGTGACCCTTCTTCGGCGCGTCCCCGGTTGACACATGCCGCGCGTCTCATCGCCATTGATGCCGGTGCCGCCAGGCCTTTTCCTGCTCGGGCGGAGCGGCCATCACGCCTCTCAATTTGCGGCGAAATCCATGTCACAATCCTGTTCGAATTGATGGCTAAACGGGCCAAAATCGGCAGCGAGGATCAGCAGATGGCAGAAGAGAAGCCCCTGGATTTGACGGGTGAAATCGTCGACTTCGATGCCGGCCACGGCGAGGCCGCCACGGTCGAGATGGACGACTATTCCAAGAGCCTGGCGCAGGCCAAGGCAAAGTCCGTCAAGCTGGTGGATGCGATCACAGGCCACACACTGAAGAAGAAGGACGCCATCCATTTCGACGATCTGCGCCCGGCGCTTGCCGATTTCGTGCGGCAGAAACATCCCGGCATCCGCTCGGACGACTATATCAGCCGCAAGACGATCGACGACTATCGCGGCCAGTACATCGCCGAATTGCTGCGCGACGAACGCGGCGAGCTCTCCAACCTCGAGGATGAGGTCGTCGAGAGCCTGAAAAGCCACGACACGCTTGCCGAAAACATCGAAGAGGATTACGAGGAACACCGCTCGCTCGGCGATCGTATCGCCGATATCGTCGCGGCCTTCGGCGGAAGCTGGACCTTCATCATCTCCTTCTGCCTGTTCCTCGCCGTCTGGATGGGGATCAACCTTGTTCTCGGCGAGAAGAACGCCTTCGACGTCTATCCCTTCATCCTGCTGAACCTCATCCTGTCCACCATCGCCGCCCTGCAGGCGCCGATCATCATGATGAGCCAGCGCCGCCAGGAAGCGAAAGACCGGCTCAGGGCGCTCAACGACTACAAGGTCAACCTCAAGGCGGAACTGGAAATCCGCCACCTGCATGAAAAGGTCGATCACCTCCTGAACCGGCAGTGGGAAAGGCTGACCGAGATCCAGCAGATCCAGATCGAAATGATGCTGGAACAGGCCAAGGCCGCCAATCGGGCGCTGAAGCTCAGCAAGGCGCAGAAATCCAAGACCAATGCGCTGAAGAACCTCTTCAGCGGCAAGCCTGCGGCGGAGGAGACGGAAGGATAGTGGATGGCGGCTGCGTCGATCACAACCGCATTACCTCAGCCCCTGGCGATATTTCGGGAGGGACTTGCTGCGCTGCAAATGGTAAAGCTGAAATTACATTACGAGAGCGTCAGCCACCGAACCTGAAGGGCATCGACCATGACGACTGCACTCCTCATCATCGACATGCAGATGGTCATGCAGGAACGGCTCGATGCCGGCCGCGAGCGTGTGAACGGCGAGGCGGGGGAGAATATCGCCGCGCTCATTGCCGCCTTCCGCGCCGCCCGCAAGCCGGTCATCCATATCAGGCATGTCGACGCCGATCCGGCATCGGCGCTCCACAAGGATGCGCCGGGATGCCGGCCGATGCCTTGCGCCGAAGCGCGGGATAACGAGCCTGTCTTCATCAAATCCACCTCGTCGGCCTTTGCCTCCACGGAGCTCGAAGGCTATCTGCGCGAGGTCGGCATCACGGACCTGGTGGTGGTCGGCGCGGTCGCCGGCTTCTGCGTCAATACGACGGTGCGGGCGGGCTCCGATCTCGGCTTCAGGATGAGCGTCGTCAGGGACGCCGTGCTCGGTTTCGACCTGCCGGATGCCGATCTTTCGGCCCGGACGATCTTCGACGTGACGATGGCGCATCTCAAATCCGATTTCGCCGAGATCGTCGAGACGCGGCAACTGGTGGCGATGCAGCCTGCCTGACGTTGGGTAAGGCTTGGCGCATTTCAGATCACGAAAATGCTAGATCTCATTGTTTTTACGCGTTTGTGAACGCAAAGCCGGTGCACGCTTCTGGTGGATTGCTCTGGAAAGGGCCGACTTTGCCATACGACGGCTAATTGATTGTCACGCCGTTAGTCGACGTCGACAAGGGCTCATCCCTGCCATCCAAGAGTCTATCGCTCTGAACATCAGTAAGTTGCTCCATTGAATGGCCAAAATCGACCCGATGCCGGGGATTTCGATAGTAGAGTGCCGCAAAATGCAACGAAAGGTAGTCTGCCCCTCTGGACGTGGTCGAGACCGGCTCTATTTCGATATGCGGTCGATCAAGCAGGAATTATGTCTGAACTCATAGTGCTTGGTTTCGATAAAGCTGATGCAGCAGATGCGATACTTTGCGCTTTCACCCCTATCAACGGCGTAAACCTGGAAGGAAAAAGCGATGCGTTATGTTTCAACTTTTTTGCTTCTTAGCGGGGCAATCATTGCAGGCTGCACTCCAACACAGCAAGGCGCCGGAATCGGTGCTGCCACAGGCGCCGTGGTTGGCGGCGCGGTGACAAATAACGTGCGTGGCGCCGCTGTCGGGGCGGCAATCGGCGGTGCTGCAGGCGCTGTGATTGGCAATGTCGCGGGGCAACCCGGACAGTGTTATTATCGGGATCGGTATGGTCGACGTTTCGTCGCGGCTTGCCCTCGATAAACTGCGAATGCGCTGCTTTGAAAACGGCCGTCGACGACGCGTTTCAGAGCGATACCCTTACAAAACCACTCTGGACCTGCGCTGGAGCCGCCTAGTCCTCCACCAGCCCCAGGATCGGCCCGTAGCCGCCGTGCCAGGATGTGTCGTTGCGGCCGAGGGCCGGATTGTAGAGCCCGGTGCCGTTTCCCCCGTCGAGGAAGAGGGCGTTTTCGCATCTCAGCTCGTCACGGAAGAGCCTTGCGAAATCGTGGAAGTTTACGCTGTCCTCGCTGATGACGAAGCGGAGCGTGCCATCGCTTGACAGGCCGACGCCGTTGCGGCGCGTGCGGTCGGTCGAGCCGAGTATGAAGATCGGGTTGATCTTGCCTTCTACGACCAGCATCGGGCCTGATTGCGTGGCAAGGCGCGTATTCGGCTTCTGCTTCAGGAAATCCGCAGTCGGGATAATGCGGGCGCCGGTCTCGTCGAGATAGAATATGCCGTTCGGTTGCTTGAAGAAGTTCGGCACGGGACCGGAAACCTTCGGCGGCGCCTCCCTGTTGACCGGTATCAGCGCCTCGCCATCTTCGACGTAAAGCCCCATCGGCGTGAAATCCTCGCGGTACATGCCGGCATTCATGGCGAAGATGAGCCGATGTCCTTGCCCGGTGACTGCAGCGGCGAGATTTGAGAAGCCACGGTAGGGTTTTCCCGCGGCATCCTTCCAGAACAGGCGCAGATCCGCCTTTGCGGGATCGACGCTGCAGACGATATAGGCGGCGCCTTCGAAGGTTTGGCGGGTACAGGGCTGGGAAGGGGCGGGCGCGCTGCCGGCATCCGCGGCCTGCGCTTCGGCGGCGAAGGTGCCGGCGAGCAGCAGGATGAGGGCGAATAGGTTGCGAGGCATGGATTCTCCTGACGGCGTGACGTTACAGGCAAGGGGGCTGCATGCACAACGCTCTTCGGCTTAAGATATCGCCGCAAACCCCTCCCCAACCGTGACCGGGATCGAGCCACGGGTCTCGATCCGTCCTTCGGACCCCCACAAGGGGGAGGGGCTTAACCTGCCGCACCCGCTCACAGTCATTTCGACGCTTCGGAAGGAGCGGGGGCAGCGCGTCGGGTTAGCCCCTCCCACCTGTGGGGAGGGGTTGGGGAGGGGGGTTGCGAGACGCGACCGACCGCGTCGTGTGCGATCTTTGCTGATCACGCGCACGAGAACTACTTTGCCTGAACGCCCAGCAGGTCGAACTCGTCGAGCAGGCCCACCACTTTCTCGCCGTCGAACGTCTCGGCGCCGATGATGCTCTTGCCATCATATTTCTCGGCCTGCAGGATGATCACATATTTGTTTTCCTGGCGGAAATAGCCGTATTGCGGGATTTCGATACCGAGGGGTTTTCCGTAGGCTTCGCCATCCTGGCCGGTGGCAAAGACCGCGGTGCCGTTATCGACATCTTCGGGTGCGGCACCCCGGCCGGTGAGGTAGCCCGAGCTTGGCAGGGCGGGCCATTTGGCGGCGCCGCCGAAGAGCAGGGCGGCGCTCAGCGCAATGGCGAGCGCCCGGATGGCCTTGAACTCAATTACCTTTGCCATGGTCCACTCCTGCCATATGAGGAAGGGGCGAGGGGTGCGTCATCCTATGAATTCTCCATGCAGCCGGAGGTTCCCTAAAATCGCCAACCGGAGGCAAGAGCAAGGCGCGAAAGCACCACTGCACAATTTTATTCGCAATGGCGCATATAGGCGAGCGTCCGGATGCCGCAGACCGGTAGCGTGATACCGGTAGAGGGCGCCGGAGGTTCACTTCTGCTTCGGTGTGGGCGGTTTCATGTATTCGCAGATGCTGGTGGAATAATAGGTCTGCCCGTCATAGTCGGTTTTCGATAGGCCAAATTCCCAGACGGCGAATTTGTCGTCATGGTAATAGATGGCAGCACCCAGGAACGCGTCGAGCCGGCCGCAATCGCCCATGCCGGTGCCCGTGTAGATGGATAGGGTCTTGTCCTTGAACTTCCCCTTCACCACCTTCTCGATCTCGAAATCGCCGCGTGTCATCCTTGGTGGCGGCGCTCGCCCTTGGGAGCCGGCAGCTCGACGCCGTAAGTCACCAGCTTCATGCGGCCTCTCACCACGAGATCGGCGTCGGAGTATTGTTGCTCTTCAGACATTTTAGCGCAACTGCAAGCGAGAGCCTCCGAGGCTGTCAGCTCCAGGAAAAGCGATGCAAAGACTGCGGCTGCAACATGACATGACTTCATCGAAAACCCATTTGAAAGAATGCACCAATCCGGCCGCTTCTAGGCATGATTGCAGAAAATGGCGGGTCGATGGCGGAAGAGGCCGCCCGGCTGATCTTTCTGAAGGGGCTGTCTTACTGGCCGTTACTTTGCTGTAACAGCTGTCTTCTTTCGCTCCGGCTGAATCTGCGACATTACGGCAAGTCGCAATTTCACAATTCAGAATTGACTTTCCCTAGGGTTCGGCTACGCCAGTGGCCACACGCAGGAGAAGATATCGTGAAGAAGTTCATTGCAACTCTGGCTCTCGTTTCTTTGGCCGCAAGCGCGTCCGGTCCGGCGGAGGCGGCCGACAGCTATCAACGGCAATCCGTATCCAGAACGGTCATGACGGGGGTGCGGTCGAAGCTCGGTCAGCACTGGCACATCAAAAATAACTGCAAGCTGGCAGATGTGCCGGTCACCCGCATCGTCGAGGCTCCGAAGCACGGTCGTGTCGAGATTGCGCGTGAGCGTATATTTCCAGATGCGAGCGGATCGTATGCCCACTGCCGGAATGTCGAGGTACCGGGTCTCGTTCTCTATTACACCGCCAAGGGCGGATATACCGGCAAAGACAAGTTTGTCCTGCGGGCTCCTCACGGCGACGGGTTGATCAAGGACACCACGTTCAATGTACTGGTGCTGAACTAGGCGGTTAGGGCGGGCGGGCGTTTAGCCGGCCGCCTCATCCGCTTCGCGGGTCATCTCGATCATCGTCGGGCGGAAGCCTATGGCGGCAAAGAGGCTGCGGGCGGTCTCGTTGCGGTGGGCGGTCGAGAGCACGAAGCGGTCGGCGCCGAGGGATTGCAGCCTGGCCATCGCCGCTTCGAGCAGCATTCTGCCCACGCCTTCGCGCCGGCGGCCCGGATCGACGAAGAGATCGTGGATGACGCCGGCCGGTCCGCGCAGGGCCATGTAGTCGAAGCCTTCCAGCTCCGCATAGGCATAGCCGAGCAGGGCGCCGTTCTCTTCGGCGACCATGACGATGACCTCGGGCCGGGCGAGCTGGCTTTCAAGGAAATGCGCATAACGCGCGGGCGTGCTTTTTGCCGCCTCGATGAAGCGCTTGCTGTCCAGTTTGTGATGGAGCGCCACGAGCATGGCGCCGAAGCTGCCGAGGATTTCCATGTCGCCTGATATGGCAGGGCGGATCTTGACTGCGTGTTCAACCGGCTTCGTCGGCATGGTGGTTCCAGTGGCTTGCGATCGTGGCGCCCGAGGGCGCAGATGCTTTCTACATCGCCGCCGGGTGTAAGGCCATATGCTGTGCGAGCGGCGAGCTGCCGGCAGGGGTGATCGGTCTTTATGGTTGTGCTGCGCGGGGATATAATGGGACACACCGGCCGCCGCCGCTCGTCTTGCGCGAATAATTCAACCCGAAAAATCAGTCATTTATAGAAAAAACCTACAGCCGATTCGAAGTTTTTCCGCTTACGTCTGTTGCCAAATCTAAAATTGACCTTATATTGTGCTGATCGACCATTGCTTGTGACGTCATTCAAGAGCGTTTTGCTCTCGTCAGATTTCCTTCCAAATAATCGACCCCAAGCTCGCAGGGTATCGCGGGAATTTAAACGGTTGCTTTGAAAGGAGATCGTTATGAATACAGGTACAGTCAAGTGGTTCAATGCTACCAAGGGTTTTGGTTTCATCCAGCCTGACAATGGTGGCACGGACGTTTTCGTCCATGTTTCCGCAGTCGAACGCGCAGGCATGCGCTCGCTGGCCGATGGCCAGAAGATCACCTACGACATCGTGCAGGATCGCCGCTCGGGCAAGAGCTCGGCCGACAACCTGCGGGCTGTCTGAGGATAAGTCACGGTTTCGCGCGACCACGGATGTACTGGCGCGCAGAGGCCGATGACGAGGGCCAGGTGCTGGCCGGGAAAGGTCGGGAGCAGTCCCGGCCTTTTATTTTTCATTTCACGAGGAATAGGACGACATGACATATCGTCGTTACGGGCCGGGTGATACAGTCGTGCTGAAGCATGGCGTACTGGGCAGCGCCCAGCCCTCCGGCTCCGGCAAGGTCCTATCCATTCTGCCGGCTGCGCAGGGCTTCGTCCATTATCGCGTCCGGTTCCAGAGCGAGAATTTCGAGCGCAGCATCCGCCAGGATGATATAGACGGGCTTGCATCGCCTTCGTCGTCCCCGCCATCCCAGGCGCGGGCGGCACCCGAGAGTTCGACATCGAGCTGGATCAATTCGAATTCGATCCGCACCAGGAAGTAACAGCAACAGCGCTGATTAAGGAGAAAACTTGCAGGTACTCGTCCGAGACAACAACGTCGAGCAGGCGCTGCGCGTGCTCAAGAAGAAGCTGCAGCGCGAAGGCGTGTTCCGGGAAATGAAGGAACGCAGCGCCTATGAGAAGCCGTCGGAAAAGCGCGCCCGCGAAAAGGGCGAAGCCATCCGTCGCGCCCGTAAGCTCGCCCGCAAACAGGCGCAGCGCGAAGGCCTGCTGCCGGCGCCGAAGAAGAAGGTGATTGCGCGCGGCCGCTGAGGCTTTCCCGGTCAGGGATCCGTTGAAAAGGAGGCGACATGACCGAGACGAAAAACACATTCTTCAAGCCCGAGAAGCTTTCGCCGCAGGCGAAGGCCGATCAGACGACCTCGGTTGCCAGGGACATCCTCGCCAGCGAAGTTGCCGCCCGGCAGAAGAAGACGGAAAAGCTGCGCGCCCTAAGGCTCGCCCAGCCGGTTCCCGAGGCACCGGTGAAAAAGGTCAAGGCAGCGAAGAAGCGCTAGCTAGCCGGGTGAGGCACTGCGGCCTTGCCGCGGCGCGTATCTTGCTCGTCTTCGGACTGACGAGGCCGGAGGATGGGTCGGGGCCTCTCACACCATTGCAATCGCAGAAAGGCCGGGTTTCATAGCCCCGGCCTTTTTTCTGTCTGTTGATTTCAATGCAGGGTGACCGCACGCTCCGGCACCGAGATTTCCTCCTCTGCAAGGCCGCTGAGGGCGACGACAACCTCATCAAGGGACCAACCGACGCTGAGGGCATGATCGATCATCAGATGAAATTCGTCTCCGAGGTATTCCTTGCAGTCGTCAAGACGATCTGACGAGATAATGATCGGGCGTGAATGTAGGACCTTTGTCATGGCCTTATCCTTTGCTGCGATTATAACCGGCATGACTGATCATTGTTCCCTCGTTGCAGTTTAATATTGGAAGAAGACTTAAGTTCTTTCGAATTAGTTCCCGGCGTCGGGAACAGTTGCTCTGCTTTTCGGTTTGGTGACGACGCGGATGGTATGGCGCGCCCGTACTCCGAGGAGATTCAGCATGAAAACCACTCATCTGACCATGATGCTGGCGGCCCTGTCGATCAGCGTGTCGCCGCTTGCCGCATTCCCGACCTCGGCCCAGCAGAACATGCAGGGCGGCGGCCAGCCGCAATCCGATCCCGGGCAGTCGCAATCCGGTCAGCCGCAGTCGGGCACGACGGCTTGCCCGACACCCGATGCATCGGGCGGCTGCCCGACACCCGAGAAGGGCAAACAGGTACAGCAGAATTCGGGCAAGGGCACGGAGATGCAGCAGAACGCGCAGCAGCCCCCGAAAACCAATCCCTCGGCCGGCGGAACCATCACAGGCCAGGCATCGGGTGAAACCACGATAAAAAAACCCGGATCGCAACAGAATTCCGGCAGCTCGATGACGCAGCAGAAGTCGACCACGCAGCCCAGCGGTGAAACGACGGGCAGCACCACGACCAAGAACCAGACGTCGAACACCACGGCGAATGTCAACATCACGACGGAACAGCAGACCGAAATTCGCCAGAGCCTGAAGGACGTTCACGTCGCCCCCGTCAAGGAGACGGATTTCGACATCGCCGTCGGAACAGCGGTGCCGAAGAAGGTCCACCTTGCGACCCTGCCGGCGCGCATCGTCAAGATCGTGCCGGAGTACAAGGGCTATCGCTACTTCGTGCTGGCGGACGGCCGGATCGTCATCGTCGATCCGAGCAGTCTGCAGATCGTCTATATCATCGCGGCTTAGGTCGACCGCAGATGAAAATGACAAAAGGAAGACCCCTCCCCAACCCCTCCCCAAACCCCTCCCCAAAACCCCTCCCCAAACCCCTCCCCACAAGGGGGAGGGACCTAACCTGCTGCACCCGTTTCGCCGTATTCGACATTTCCGAAGGAGCGAAGTGGTGCTCCGGGTTAGTCCCTCCCCCTTGTGGGGAGGGGTTGGGGAGGGGTCTTCACGACGGTCCACACTACTTTTCGGGCTTCGTATCTATGCGAGCCGGCGGCGCGAAGGATGACTCACGGAAACGAAGAATCTTTCCTGCCCGAGGAGTTGGGCAGGCTAGATTCCTCTGACAAGCACAGGAGTGAGGGAGTCAAGATGACCGCGCCCTACTATCTTCGATCCAAACTCCCAACTCAGTTCCGAACCTCGAAGATCATGTTGAACGGCGTCTCGCTCGCGCGGCGGAAGTGGTGATAGCCGGCATCCATCGCCACCTTGCGCAGTTTCATCTCGCCCGCCTGCGCGCCGAGCCCGAGGCCGACTTCCTGGGCCATCGATGCCGGGGTGCAGATCATCGCCGAGGCGCCGTAATAGACGCGGCCGACGGGATTGAGATTATCCTTCAGCCCGTCATGGGCGAAGGGCTCGACGATCATCCAGGTGCCGTCCTCGGCCATGGTCTCGCGGATATGCTGGCCGGCGCCGACAGGGTCGCCCATGTCGTGCAGGCAGTCGAACATGGCGACGAGATCGTAATTGCCGGCCGGGAATTCCTTGGCCGAGGCCTTTTCGAAGCTCACCCGGTCTTCGACGCCTGCCTCCTTGGCGGCCAGCCTGGCGCGCTCGATCGAGGGGCCATGATAATCGAAGCCGTGGAAATGCGAGTTCGGGAAGGCCTTCGCCATGAGGATGGTCGAGGCGCCGTGGCCGCAGCCGATATCGGCGACTTCAGCGCCGCGTTCCAGCTTTTCCTTGACACCCTGCAGCGAGGGGATCCATTCCTCGACGAGATGGCTGTTGTAGCCGGGCCGGAAGAAGCGCTCCGTGCCGCGGAAGAGGCAGGTGCTGTGCTCATGCCAGCCGAGGCCCTTGCCGGTGCGGAAGGCGTCTTCCACCTTCGGCTCGTCCATCCACATCGACTGGACGATTTCGAAGGCGCCGCCGAAGAAGGCGGGGCTGTCTTCATTGGCAAAGACCAGCGCCTGTTCAGGCGTCATGGCGAATTTGTTCGAGGCCTCGTGATAGGTGATGTAATCGGCAGCCGCCATCGCCGCCAGCCATTCGCGCACATTGCGCTCGGTGAGCCCCGTCGTTTCCGCAAGCTCCATCGAGGAGCGCGGCCGGCCGTCCATCATCGCCCTGAACAGGCCGAGATGATCGCCGAGCACGACGAGCACGCCGGATACGCTGGCGCCGAGATCGCCCACCAGACGGCCGACGAGTGCATCGACTTTCTGCATGTCAGGCTGCTGCATTTCAGGTTTCTGCCTATCGGAATTCTGCATGGCACCCTCCATAGATGCGCGCGCCCCAGCCCGATGGATCGACCTGCGCGGATTTTAGGCCGGGGCGGGGGACAGTCAATCATGCATTCGGGTGAGGGCGGGGACGCGGGTGATTGGAAAGACGCGACCTCCGGCTTTCGAAAGCCCTTAACGACATGACGGGAAACGGTCGGTGAGCCGTCTCCCTGTACCTTGGAACTAATGACGTGCGAGGCTGTTCGAGCTATGACATCGAGTTGACGCTGAGTCCCGGCTGACTGGGCAAGCGGTGCTTTTTGAGGAGCCTGTCATCATGAAGATTTCGTCCAGATTTCGTTCAGCAGCCATTGCCGCTATCGCCGCCGCGGGAGTTGGCTTTGCCGGCGCCGCGCATGCCGATAGCGGTACGATCCGCTTTTCCGTCTACAAGGCTGCCTTCTTTGTCGGCGGCTCCGGCGGCGACGGTACGCTGACTTTCCATGGTCGCCGATATCCGATCACGATCGGCGGCATCTCGGGCGGCCTCGCCTTCGGTGCTTCCAAGACCTATTTCCAGGGTACCGTGCGCAACATTCGCCGCGCCCAGGATGTGACGGGTGTCTACGGTGCGGCGGGCGGTGGCGGCGCGGTCGGCAAAGGAGCCCAGGTGATCGTCATGACCAATAACAAGGGCGCCCAACTCGAACTGACGGGCAGGCAGGTCGGCCTGCAAGTCAACGCCGATATCAGCGGTATGAGCATCAGCGTGAAGTAAGGCCGCCGCTCGGCCTTGCAGCAGGGACGGTCTGCGGCGAGTTGATATCACCGACGCCCCGTTCCTGCGAAAGGCCGTACAGAATAAACCCTCAAAACCGGTCCTCATCAGTGCATGGCGAACCCGCTGTCATAAAACCGTCGCGGGCTTCTTGCTAGTGATTTGCAATTGCAAATCAGGAATGGATTCATGGATAAATCAGGATCGGAACGGGGCATATTGCTGCCCCTGATCGTGCTTTCGGTCGCCCAATTGATAGGTTGGGGGGCGGTCAGTTTTTCGGCGGTCGTCAGCCGGGACATGGCGCAGGATCTCAACATCGACATATCCTCGGTCTTTGCGGGAACCACCGTCTTCTACGTTACGATGGGTGCCTGTGCGCCGTTCCTCTCACGCCTTTTTACCAGTATCGGAGCGCGTCCGGTCATGATCGGCGGGACGGTGGTGTCGGCTGGGGGCCTCGTGCTCGTTTCGTCGTCGCATTCACTAGCGGCCTATTTCCTGGGCTGGCTGGTTCTCGGCGCCGGCGGAAGCGCCAGCCTCACCACGCCGGCGCATATCCTTCTCAATGAGATTGCCGGCCGGAATGCCGCGCGGGCGATCGCAGGCCTGGCGCTGGTTTCCGGCTTGTTCGGCACGGTATTCTGGCCCCTGACGTCATTCCTGTCGGCTGAAATCGGGTGGCGCGGCACGTGTGAAACCTATGCTGCGGTCATGATCCTGGTCTGCCTGCCGCTCTACGTCTTCGGCCTGCCGCGTAAGGGCAAAGCTGTGGTGGATGTCAAGGAAAGGGCATTTCAGGGCTCGGCAAGGTCCTTTGACCGGACATTCTATCTCATCGTCGCTGCCATCGCGCTCAATGCCTTCATCACCTTCGGCTTCAGCTCCATCCTGATCGAGCTCCTGAAGGCCGAGGGGCTGAGCCCGGCGCAGGCGCTCGCTTACGGCTCCGCGCTCGGTATCGTGCAGATCTTCGCCCGGGGGCTGAACCTCATCGGAGAGAAACGTTGGGACGGGGTGAGTGTCGGGGTCGCCTCCTCGGCGGGCCTCTGCCTGTCGCTCGTCATTCTCTTCGGGGCGGAGGGTTCGCCTGTCGTCGTCGCCGTTTTCCTGGTGCTCTATGGCATCAGCAGCGGGGCGCTTGCCGTCGCAAGGTCGACCATTCCGCTCGTCTTCTATGACAAGGGGGAGTTCGCAAAGGCGCTCTCGCGGATCGCCCTGCCATTGAACTGGATCTCGGCCATCTCTCCTCCGGTCCTGATTTCCCTGATGACCAGTCTCGGGAGCAGGGCTGTGCTGATCCTGTGCCTGCTTTGCTCCTGCAGCGCCATTCTCGTCCTGCTCTTGCTGAGGAGCCGTCGCCCGATGAGCCAGGCGATCGTGAACCCCTAAGACCGGGACCGGGTGGGAGGGCGGCTCGTTCGTTTCCCCGAGATCGGAAGGGACAAGCCGCCGTCCAAGGCCTATTTCAGCGGCAGAAACAATTCCACGACCACCTCATGGACCGGCACATCAGGAAAGAAGGAAAAATGCCGCTGGCAGTAGATCGGGAAATCGCGGGCTTCCTCGCCGCTCGCCGGCAGCCAGTCCCGATAGAGATAGAGTGCGGCAGGCTCCAGATTGTGGGTGTCGTGAACCACACGGATGACCGCGCAGCGCCCGCCCGGGATGACGCCTGATTTCATCACTTCGTCGTCTGCATCGATCGGCCGATCGGTCCCCACGCACAGGTCCATGCTGTAGTCGGCCGGATTGGCGGGGGTTCTCGCAGACCGGAAGATATTGAAGGTGGGGCTCGTCTCGGGCGAGAGGCCGGCGGCCTTGCGCCAGGCGATGAACCGCTCGATGCTGGCGCCGAGGTTGGCGCGGTCACCCCGATGTTCCAGGATTGCCACCGGCGTTTCGGGCACATTGCGGATCGTCACGTCGTCTTCTTCGTAGATTATCTGCATCAGCTTGCTCCTTGCGTTTTCGAGAGGCCCGAAGGCCGCAAGCCACGGAGCCCAGTCGGGCGATTTCCGGAACGATGACGGCGATTGCCCCAACCGTTGCCGAAAGGCGCGGGCAAAGGCATCGGGCGCATCGTAACCGGCATCCATCGCGATCTCGGTGACGCTCCGGTCGTCCCTTGCGGCAAGCCGGTGCGAAGCGCGCTTCAAACGGGCGAGCTGGACATAGCGATGCACCGACAGGCCGAAGGTTGCCGAGAACTGCCGGTGAAAATGAAACTTCGAGAAGGCTGCGATGCCGCTTAACGCATCGAGGTCCAGATCGTCATCCAGATGCTGGTCTATGTAATCCAGCACCCGCTGCATCCGGGCATGGTAGTTTCGAAGCGCCGCCTTCATCGTTTCCTGTCCTCCGTGGCGGCATCAACTAAGCGCGGGCAGAGGCGAGGCGCTCGACCGATCTTGCTGTTTTGCTACAGGATCGAGCCGAAATCGGGAATCGGTTCTCGCGGGCCGATGCTTCGGTTCAAACGGTTAGAGTGTGCATTGCGCGTCCGAACGAACGCGCTGCGCTGTGAGGCCCGCGGTGATCGCTTAGCATGTAAACCAGGCAATATAAGCGGCGAGTTTCATCCCGATGTCTCGATCATGCGCCGTGATACTGTCTGAAGAAGTTCCATACTTCGACCGCCGTCTCGATATCGCCGCTGCATCCCCCGAAACGGGGGCCATCGGCCGGATCGTCGTTGCCGGCGCCGGTATCGGATTTCGCGAGACGGGGCCAGCAATGGCCGCCGTTTTCGATGCGATACAGTTGAACCGCGGTCCCGGCCCGGCAGCCGGTCCACTGGACGAGGCTCGCGCGGGTCAGGTCATGCGGGTTGAGATGCGGCAGCGGTGTGACATTTTCCCCGGTGCATCCGTCGATCCGCCGCCAGTATTCCGTCGCCTCCGGCACTGACAGCAGTCTTCCGAAGGACCGGATATAGCCATCGTAGCGCTGCACGTCGTCGCTCGTGCCGTTCACCATCATGACCGGCATGGGGTGACCCGGCTTGCAGTCTTCGACTTGTCTCTCGTTGATCGCGCTGGCGACGGGCGCAATCGCCGATATCCTGTCAGGAAGCGCGCAGGCGAGCGTATAGGTCATCAGCGCGCCGAAGGAGAAGCCGGTGGCATAGATCCTTGTCCCGTCGGCAATCTTCCGGTTCACCAGATCGTCGATCATGGTGCGGAAAAAGCCGATGTCGTCGACGGGCTCGCCATTGATGACAGGCCTCCCGGATTTGATGTTCCAGGCGCCATCGATCGCTTCTGGATAAAGGGTGATGAAATCATCGCGATCGGCGACCGCATCAAATCCGCTGTTTTTCTGGAAATTGACGGCCTTGTCGTCGGACCCGTACATGACGATGACAACAGGGGCAGGGCGACCGGCCGCGCCCTTGGGAATATGCAGGATCGCCGTACGGTCTGCTCCCTGCCAACTGTAAGTCAGGATTTCATCGGCATGAGCGGCCGTCAGGCCGAGGAGAAATGTCCAGCCGAGGAGAGAGAGGAAGGCGGCAAATGGCAGGCGTCGCAATGCGCAGAACATTGGATGTCACCGCTTTCTGATGAAAATACAGCGGCGGAGCATAAGTCATTCCGCGCCGCTGGCAATGATCGAAAGAAGCCATTCCCATAGGTGTGATGTCACTACCGGCGTAGAGCGGATATTGAAGTCCGGATCATTGAATGATGGTTTTGCGCGGTCAGAAGCGGTTATGTATCGTGGCCGGTTCGGACGCGACATTTAAGCTGACACCCATTAACGATCGTAGAGGTGACGCATGCCCCGTTTCCTTGCCGTTTATACCATGAAGTCCAAAGACCTTGCGTCTTTTCGAAGCCTGCCTAAAGCCGAGCAGGATGCTGTCGATGCCATCGGCATCGCACAGTGGACGGCCTGGGAGGAAAGAAACGCTGCGTTTATCCTTGATCGGGGCGGCATGGTGGGAAAGACAACGCGCGTCACCAAGGATGGCGTCGCTGAAGCTGTAAACCAATTCTGCGGCTATCTGGTGGTTGAGGCGGAAACCGCCGATGCCGCCGCGCGGCTTTTCATCGACCACCCCCACATTACCGTCTTTCCCGGCGACGGCGTGGATATCATGCCCTTTTTGACCTGATCCCTCGGCAAGGCTTCCGGGAGTCCGTCAGGGGCTTTATCCGGGTGGAACCAAAAGCAAGTGCGGTCCCACCCGGATAACAGAACAGTCTTGGAAGTGTCGTGGCGATCGGACGACCGCCACAACGGCTATGATTACAGGAGAAAATCGCCTGACCCCAGGTGCACGAGGCCGTGCAGCTGAATCTCGAAGTCATGAACGCCGTCGCCGTTCAGGTCGCCCTGGACGATGGTAGAGTCGTTCGAGGTTCCAGCCCTGTCGTCATAGTGCCAGGCGAGCGCGCCAGCCTTATGGTCGAACGTGGCGTTTTCCTGCGCCTGGAAATGGAAGGCTCCGTCGCCCTTCGCAGAGCCGTTCGCATCGATCGCCGAGAGGTCGATCTTATCGACGCCGTGCCGGAAGTCGGTGATGAAGTCTCGGGTCGCTCCGCGGCCGGCTTCAGACGATGCCTTGAAGGCAAATACATCCGAGCCGGAGCCGCCGGTCATGACGTCCCTTCCGGCACCACCAACGATGACATCAGCACCGGCGCCGCCGTCCAGCTTGTCCGCGCCGGCTCCGCCATTGAGAACGTTGTGGCCGGTATTGCCGGTCAGCACGTCGGCGTAGCTGGAGCCAGTCAGGTTCTCGATGCTGACGAACTTGTCGCCGGCGGCATGCCCGCCCGATGCAGCTCCAGTCGCCAGGTTGACCTTGACCGCAGCGGAGCCCGCATAGGTGGCCGTGTCGCTGCCGCTACCGCCGTCGAGCAGGTCCGCGCCGGCGCCGCCCTTCAACACGTCGTTACCGCCGAGACCCTTCCAGGTTTCATTGCCGCCATTGGCCTGGCCCGTATGCGGCATGGTGTCGTTGCCGCTGGTGCCGGTATAGACCTTCGTCCCCGTGGTCGGCGTGCTCGGCTGAGACGGCGTGGACGGCGTTCCCGAAGTCGGGGGCGTGGACGGCGTTCCCGACGTCGGCGGTGTGGTTGGTTCACCCGAAGTCGGCGGTGTGGTTGGCGTTCCCGACGTCGGTGGCGTGGTTGGCGTACCCGAAGTCGGCGGCGTGGTTGGCGTCGACGGTGCCGAGCTGGAGCCCGACTCGTAGGCACCCATATCGACGGTTCCTACGACGCGATGGTCGCCGTCGAGGTCGACCGAGCTGACGCCGTACTTGCTGGTTCCGTGGTCGATCGCCGCCGAACCGGAGGCGAGGTGGAAGTCGCCGTTCGCTGCGCCTACGAATTTCGGGTCAACGCCGAGCTGGTTGCCGTTTGCCGTGCTTGGCATCGCGTTGCCGCCGTCGGTCTTGACCGAAGCCTGGCCGGCGGTGCCGTTGTAGGTGGTGTTGTTGGCCCAGACGACGTTGCTGTTGACGTAGCCGTTGGTCGACGTGTTATCGATCGCCGTGTTGTTCTTGTTCACCGACGGGTCGGCTACGGCAATGTTGTTGACCCAGGTGTTGTTGCTCGACGCCGAGTTGCTGAGTTCGCCGCGCCAGGTGCCGGTGTTCTGCGGGTCCTGATTGTTGTGGTACGCGGTGTTGTTCGACACAGTGACGGAGTCGCTCCAGGTTACCTGGATGCCTTTGCCGCCGTTCCCGTAGACGAGGTTGTTGTCGACCAGGGTCTTGAACGTGTAGTTCGGATGACCGCTCGTCTGGGTGCTCTGGAAATCATCGATGATGATGCCGTTGCCATCGGTGTGCTCGCCCGACTTCGTGACGTTGTCGTGCGAAATGTTGTTGCGCACGATGTTCCGGTAGCCGGTGTTCGAGGTATCGCCGGTAAGGTTCCGGTTCTCGTAGAGCGAGATGCCGGAGAACCAGCCCGATGACGCGTTATGGTAGGTCTCGTTCCCTTCGACCCTGACGAAGTCTGCTCCGTTGAACTGAATGCCAGACTCTCCGGCATCGTGAACCTTGTTGTTGAGCACGGAGACGTGATGGACGTTGTTCGCTTCGATGCCGTCGCCGGGGCCACCCTTGATGTCGAAGCCGTCGATCGTCACGTAATTGGCGTTGACGCTGATTGCGTTGTACGAGCCTGCGGGCGGCCGGATCAGCGCCCCACCGGGCACTTCCGAGCGCAGCGTGATGTCGCCTGCCGCCGAGCCGCTCTTATCGATGTTGATGCTCTCGTTGTATGTCCCCGCCTTCACCACGACCTCATCGCCGGGCTTCAGGTTAGCCGACATCGCCTCGCTGATAGTGCGGAAGGGAGACGAGGTACTGCCGTTGCCGCCGCTACTGCCGGCCGTTGATACGTAGTATGTCGTCATGTTCTTGTTCCTCAACCTTAGCGTTGTGTTTGCTGATTAGTATTTTTGGTTAATCAGTCGTTACGGCGGCGGTTTATAGGGCGACAATTTCGAGGGCGCAACAGCAACGGGGCAGTAAGTGCTTGAGAAATCATAGCCTTATTGCTGCCACATTATCCAAATCACTCCGAAGTTACGTTTTGAAATATTTGCGGAAATTGGACTTGCCCAAAATGGGGCAGTATAAATGTCTCGTACTCCGCGAATTAATCTTTTCGCAACTATTGCGACAAGCGTCCGTTGAAAACATTAGGAAAATCTGATGGGCGCGACCGGATTTCTCACGCCAAATGAGGAATCGACATTTTTTCAGATTTTTAACAATTTTGGGCAGCCTCGCCTTACGATAGGCACCAATCGAGACGGCAATGGAGGGGCATTGATCGTCGCACGGAACGAATCACTGCGCTCGGATTACCCGTCAAATTGCTCTCCCCGCTCAACCCATCCGGCAAGCGCCGCGCCGGCCTCGAAAGGTCACTGTCGCCGCCGATTTTTCCAAACTCCCGGTCTTTCCAAATCAATGTCCATCCATGCACAGCAACGTTCGCAAATTTGTCATATGGGCTGGTTAGAAGCGGGCGCCGGCGCAGCCGGTCAGCGGCGTCTCGGCGGATATGGCTGCCCGCATCTCTCTTTTCTGGAACCAGACCCATGCAGAACAACAGGCCAGTGATCATCGAGGGCGCCACCGTGGTATTCGGCGATCGTCTGGAAGCCGCCTCCGTGCGCGTCGAAGACGGGCGGATCTCCGCGATCGACGGCGCGCGCGACGGAGCCGATATCGTCGACGGACGCGGCCATCTGCTCGGGCCGGCTTTCGTGGATATTCATGGCGACGCCTTCGAGCGGCAGGTCATGCCGCGGCCGGGCACCATGCTGCCGGTCGCTGCCGCGCTGCTCGAAACCGACCGCCAGCTTGCCGCCAACGGCATTGCCACCGCCTATCATGCGCTGACGCTGAGCTGGGAGCCGGGGCTGCGCTCGGTCGAAACCGGTTATGCCATCGTGCGGGCGCTCGATGCGCTGACCCCGCGGCTGACGGTGGACAATCGCGTGCAGCTGCGCTGGGAAACCTTCTGCTTCGAGGCGATCGACCTCATTCGCGAGGCGCTTGCCGGTCCGCGCCTGCCGTCGATCGCCTTCAACGACCACACGTCGATGGTGATGCTGCATCCCTCGATACCATTGCAGGAACGGCCCTTCGACCTCGATCCGGCCTTCCCGACAGTCGATCCGACAACGCCTGCCTTCGCCGAGAAGATGGGCGAGCGGGCCAAACGGGCGAAAATCCCGGTCGCCGACATGGTGGCGCTGGTGCGGGACATGTGGGCGCTCCGCCCGCAGGTGCCCGAGGCGATCGAAGAGGTGGCCGCGCTTGGAAAGGCTGCCGGCGCGCCGATGCTCTCGCATGACGACAGCCAGATCGAAACGCGCGATTTCTTCCGCCAGCGCGGGGCGCGGATCTCGGAATTCCCGATGAACCGGCGGGTGGCGCGGGCCGCGCGCGATGCCGGCGATTTCATCGTCTTCGGCGCACCGAACGCCACGCGCGGCGGCAGTCATCTCGCCTCGATCGGGGCGGCCGACATGATCCGCGAAGGGCTCTGCGACATTCTCGCCTCCGACTATTATTATCCGGCCATGCTGCTTGGCCTCGCACGGCTGAAGGCCGATGGCGTGGCGCCGCTCCATGCGCTCTGGCCGCTCGTCTCAGGCAATCCGGCGCTCGCTTCCGGCCTTACCGATCGCGGCGTGATCGAAGTCGGCAAGCGGGCGGATCTGGTGCTGGTCGACTGGCCGGAGGGTGGCGCGCCTGCCGTTCGCCGCACCTGGGTCGGCGGCCGCGAAGCCTATCGCGCTGCGCCCGCCGGCGAGCCGGCAATGGCCTGATAGCGGCGACGAAGCGCCAGGATTCGTTTCCGGTCGCGACGGTCTCGCAGCGATGCGTGAGCCTGTCCGGCTGGCAATCGTCACGCAGGCGGCGTCAGCCGTCGCGGACCGCTCATGCTTGATCGGCGGCGTGGTCGGTGTCGTAGCGCAGGCGGTTGTCTTCAATATTTCCCCGGTTTTCAGCCGCCCAGTCGGCAAGCTGCCGCACGGTTTCCGACAGGGAGTGCCCGAGCGGCGTCAGCCTGTATTCGACCTGCGGCGGGGTGCTGGGGCGGACGGTTCTTTCGATCATGCCGTCGCGTTCCAGCGTCTTCAGCGTGCGCGTCAGCATTTGTTGGGAGATGCCGCTCACCTGCCGCTTGAGCCCGTTGAACCTTTGAGCGTCCCGGCGAAGCACGACCACCACCTGGATAGTCCACTTGTCGCCGACCCGGCTCAGAATTTCGCTGACGCCTTTGCAGTCGGTTGCCGTCGGCCTGCCAGTCATATCCATCTGACCAACTCCCAAAGATATGCTTTTGACGGGCATTTTTAGGTCACATAAATGGCTGTGGTCAACAATCCGGACCTGGTCTCGCCGAGACGGGTCACCACCGGGAGACCACCATGAACCTCATCTATTATCCGGGCGCCTGCAGCCTTGCCGATCATATCGCGCTCATCGAGGCCGGGCTTTCGTACCGGCTCATCAGCATCAATCATGGGAAGAAGACGCAGGACGGCCGCGATTTCCTCTCGATCAATCCGAAAGGCTATATTCCTGCCCTCGAGCTGGAGGACGGAACGGTCCTGACCGAGAACCAGGTCATCCTCAACTATATCGCCGAGACGAGCGGCAGGCTCTTGCCTGAAGATCGTCTTCTTCGATGGCGGGTGCTGGAAGCGCTTGCCTTCATGTCATCCGAGATCCATCCCCGCTACCAGCCGTTCTTCAGGGATTTCCCGGAGCCGGAGAAGGCGCGTGCCCGCGAAAAGCTCGCGCAGGCCTTCGCCATCCTCGCCGATCAGATGGGTGACAGGACATTCCTCGTCGGCGACGAGTTGACGATCGCCGATTGTTATCTGTTCTGGGTGCTGATGGTTGCACCGAGGAGCGGCGTCGAGCTGCCGGACAGGCTTCGCAGGTCTCTCGACCGCATGCGGGCACTGCCCTCCGTGATCCAGGCCCTTGCCGAGGAAGGGCTCGGCTGAGTGCGGAGATTTCCGGCATTTGCAGACATGAGGAACTTTTGCTCGCGTGGATTGTTGGCTTGACGGCGCGCCCATCAGGAGAACAATCATGAAGCCTATCATTCTTGCCGGACTTGTCATGCTCGTCGCATCCCCCGTTCTTGCGCAGACGGCGGCGGAAAAAACCGGTGTCAATTCCGTCCTCGGCGTCGCGCCGAAGACGGAGGATTTCGTGGCAGAGGCCGCGACATCCGACATGTTCGAGATCGAATCCAGCAAGCTTGCGATCGAGCGCGCCGATGCGCCGACCAAGGCTTTCGCAGAGCAGATGGTCAAGGATCATCAGAAAACGACGGAGGAATTGAAGGCGCTGGTTTCCGGCGGCAAGGTGAATGCGACGATCCCGCCGACGATGACATCGGGGCAGCAGTCGATGCTCGACAAGCTCAAGAGCCTGCAGGGCGACGACTTCACCAAGCAATATCACTCCGACCAGGAAGACGCCCATGAGGACGCCGTCGATCTCTTCAAGCGCTATGGCGATGAGGGCGAGAATGCGGAGCTGAAGGCCTGGGCCGCCAAAACGCGCCCGGCGCTGGAACATCACCTGCAGATGGCGAAGGATTTGAACAAGTAAAGCATGAGGTGAGGGGCCGGGATAGAGATCCGGCCCTAATCCTTCCCGCCCCGTACCCTTCTCGCTCGTGAAGAGAGACCGCGCCGAGCTGTCGTCGGTCTGCCGGCGACTTCGGCCGTTGTGTATTGCGGTCAATACTAGGTTGAAGTTACCCGGCAAATCTTTAGGCTTCGCTGAAATAAAAGCGGAGACACGCAGATAATGATTGGCGACGCCGTTTCTTCGTTCGAGACCTTCGAAGACGTTGCCAGCGATGCGGGGATTTATACCTGGGATATTGTCAGGAACCTCGTCTTCGCAGACAGCGCGCTCGCCGAGCTTTTCGGCCTCGATCCCAACGCCACGGTGCGCGGCCTGCCGCTGGAAGACTATCTTGCGCGTGTGCACCCCGACGACCGGCCGGGATTGGCAAAGAAGATTTCGGAGGTGCTCGTCGCCGATATCGCGCAGCAGAGCACCTATCGCGTCCTGGGCAGGGACGGTCGGTACCGGATGGTAGCGGCTTTCGGCCGGGCCTTTCGCGATCAGAGCGGATCACCCGTGCTCTATTCCGGCATTGTCGTGCCGGCGGCCGAGCACGAGGATAAGGGACCGTTCGCGCATTAAAGCGCGTCGCGGTTCTTCATATCCGCTCTACGCTTTAAGCCATTGTCTCTTTGCGTTTATCATCGCAGAACCGCTGCTCACGTTTGCGCGATATGCGGTCGCCGACGATAAACAATAACATGCGGCAATGTGGCCGAATTGCCCGTTTCCCGGCCTTGCCGGCGGCCTCCTGATGGATTTGGCTGGTGCCGTATCCATCAACCGGAGCGCCAGCATGACCAGCCTTGACCGATGGATTGCTCATACGCCGATGTCCGACCCCGGCCATCACGCTGATATCATCGCCTCTTTTCCCGACGAGGTCGGGCATCTCGCCGGCATCGTACAGGGCCTCCTGGTGCATTCCAGCTGGCTCGCGGATTATGGTCTCGACGCGTCGAAGCTCGGGCCGTCCGCGCGGCAGACCCTGCCGATCGCCGAACGGCTTGCCGACATCCTGCAGCGTGACGACCGGCCCCTTGCACAGGCGCGACCGGCCGACAGGCGTTCCGTCGGAACATGCCGGGATTTCGCGCTCCTGCTCTGCGCCTTCCTGCGGGGCAAGGACGTTCCCGCCCGCGTGCGCTGCGGTTTCGCATCCTATTTTTCGATCGGATGGGAGGATCACTGGATCTGCGAATATCGCGACGGCAGATCCGGTGCCTGGAAGCTCGCCGACGCACAGATAGACGCGATGCTGAGAGACAAAAGACACATCGAATTCGACGCTGCCGACATGCCGCGCGACGTTTTTCTTATGGCGGGGGAGGCCTGGCTGAAGTGCCGGCGCGGGGAGGCGGAGCCTGCAAGCTTCGGGCATGGCAGCACGACGGGCCTGTGGTTCCTGAAGGTCAACGTCCTGCGCGACCACCACGTCCTGAACGGCCGCGTGACATCCGACTGGGATCGCTGGCGCGAGGCGCCCCAGGCAAGCCGGCAGGTACCGCAGGATGAGCTGGCATGGCTCGACGACCTCGCCGCCCGCCCAGAGCAGCCGCTGGTGGCGCGCAAGCCGGACTGGCTGGTCCAGGCAGACCGGTGGCTGGAGATACCGGCGGCGCTGGACGATCAAAAGACGAGAACCTAAAAGAGGTGACCCAAACCTGCCTTTCCACGGAGGAGAAAAATGAAACGTATCGAGATGGAGGTCAGCGGCGGCTGCCAGTGCGGCGCGGTGCGCTACCACGCAACCGCCATGCTCGACAATTCGCATCTCTGCCATTGCCGCATGTGCCAGAAAGCCTCGGGCAACATCTTTGCCGCGCTCGTCGCCGCGCCCGATGACGCGCTCACCTGGACACGCGGCAAACCGGATGTCTGGAAGAGCTCAGAGCTTGTCGAGCGCGGCTTCTGCGCCAATTGCGGCACACCATTGTTCTTCCACCACCTCGAAAACGGCCGCACCAACCTGATGATCGGTTCGCTCGACAATCCGCACGCCTTTCCGCCGCTCGCCAATACCTGCACCGAAAACATGGTGGCATGGTTCGATACGATCACGGGGATAGAAAATACCGGCCGGACCGAAGACAACGGCGCTGACTGGGCCGCGGCGATCAAGGAGAGCAGCAACCAGCACCCCGATCACGACACCACCTCATGGATGGTCAAGGGGGCGGCGGTGAGGGGGCGTGATTGAACCTCGGCCTCCAACTCTGATCGCATTGAATGACGCCAGAGCGATCGGCGGCGTGGGGCGGTTATCGGCCGCCCGAAGGAGATATCGAACCTCCTGTCCAATCAATGGGCATGACGAGCCGAGATAAGCGGTGAACTTTCAGATCGCTTCACCCAAGGGTCTCATCATCTCCACTCACATCAGCGCGCGTTGCCCACTGGCCGTAACCCATGACTATGTCGCTTCCGGCGCGCCTCCAGATCCGTCGTTCGTCTGCCACCACCTCAACTGAGTCTATGCACAAGGTACTGCCGTGCGCTTTGTGAAAAGCGGCCGGAAAGTGAAAACGACAAAGGTGAAACGCTCGCCTTGTATGTCAGACAATCGGGGAGGGCCTCATGGACAGCTACCGGAAATTGCTCGTTTTAGGGATGAACGATGCGATCAAGCAGGGCAGGATATCCCTTGCTGCCCCGCCCGGTAATGGTCCAACCGACGAGGATGGCCACCTGTTTGCCGATATTGCCGGATATCCGTCGGTGGTACTCTGGCAAAGCATCAGCTACGGCGAGCTGCGCGTTTCGGTCTGGTGGAACTACGACCATTCGAAACACCCTCAGGCCGAAGCCTCAGGGAACCAACGCGAGCGGTTCACGCTCACTATGCCTTTAGCCAACAGAGTCCGGTACCGGAAATTTGTAGGCGCGACCGCTAGCGCCTGGCTCGAGCGGCAAACCGCCAAGCATCTTATGGGTCATGGAAGACGCTTTGTATTCGACACCTATCTTCGGGCTGACATGAAGGAAAAACTTCATGCTCTTCCCGTTCCGAAACCGGAAGGCTATGAAGCCGAGGGGAAATTTTTCCTGTAGATTTCGCCGCGCCCGCGGATATCAACCCTGTCAGGACTATTGCCCGCCGGCAGATACGGCCAGAAACACCGCCCTCTGCGCCTCGAAGGCGCGCTGGTAAGCCGGGCGCGCTTGCCCGCGTGCGATATAGCCGCAGAGGTTTGGATATTCCGCCAGCAGGGCCGATCCTTCCATCCTCAAGAGCACCGAGATCATCAGCAGGTCGCCGGCGCTGAATGTTCCGTCCAGCCAGTCGGCATCGCCAAGCCGCCTGGAGAGTTCGCCGAGCCGCTTGCGGATGCGCCTTTCGACATGGGCCAGGCGCTCGTCGTACCAGCTCTCCGTGCCCTCTTCGAATCTGGCGGTTTCACGGTCGACGATGACGGGTTCCATCGTGGAGACGGCGGCGAAGATCCAGGCGATGGCGCGGGCGCGGGCGTTGGCATCGTCGGGCAACAGGCCCGGATGGCGCTCGGCGATGTGCAGGATGATTGCGCCGGATTCGAAGAGGGCAAGACCGCCTTCCTCATAGGTCGGGATCTGCCCGAAAGGCTGAAGCGCCAGATGAGCGGGCTGCTTCATCTCCTTGAAAGAGACGAGGCGGACCTCATAAGGCAGCCCCACTTCTTCGAGCGCCCAGCGAACGCGCATGTCGCGCGCCAGACCTCTGCCGCGGTCGGGCGAGTTTTCGAATGCGGTAATGGTAATCGTCATGATCGTTCTCCTCGGCCTGTCTGTCTCCTAGACGGGCGGGTGGGCCGGAATCCGACAGCCGATGCCCGAAATAATCCCCGCCCGGGTTCAAGCGGAGCGGCCCCGGTCACCCTTGCGACGGTTGCCGGAAGGGGCACTGCTGCGGCAGTGGATTCAGTATCTTCGGCTACCTGCTTTGATCTGTGTCAAGGACCACCGGGCGAGCGTGCGATACATATTCTCCAACCGACTCCGCCATGCGGTCGCGATGGCGGATGGACACACATGAGGGGTTGTGGCAATCTGATCCGCAACTCTAGGAGGACTTTTGGCTCAAATCACGGATTCTGTCGCAGAGTTCAGGAGGAAGCGCAGGCGCGAGCTGCTGACCTTCGCCGTGCTCGCTTTCGGAATCTGGCCGGTGGTCGCCGTCGGGGTCGTCGGCGGTTACGGTTTTGCGGTCTGGATGTACCAGATCGTGTACGGGCCGCCAGGACCTCATGACGTCAAGGCCGCGCCTCCAGGCTCGGCAGAGTGAGGATCTCCAATGGTTCTCTCGACTCGCACTCGGCGCGGTTTTCTCACAGGCAGTTCCTCGGACGATCCGGCCGCGATCTTCCCTCCCGAGAGGATGCTTCCTCCCGGAGCGACTGAAACATCCGTTCGAAGCTGTTCGGGCTGCGGCGCCTGCGTCGAAGCCTGCCCCACGAAGATCATTTCGATCCGGTCGGGCGCTCCCACCGTGGATTTCCGGCTTGGGGAATGCACCTTTTGCGGCCAGTGCGCGGAACGATGTCCCGAGGATGTCTTTCCGGCCGGTACCGCCGACAGCTTTGCCCATCATGCTGTTATCGATGACGGGTGCCTCGCCAATAATTATGTCGACTGTCAGGCCTGCCGCGACAGCTGTCCGGTCGGCGCCATCCGGTTCTGGCCGCGGCTCGGCGGGCCGTTCGTTCCCGAGCTCGATGCGCATGCCTGTACGGGATGCGGCGCCTGCATTTCGGTCTGTCCGGCCGATGCAATCGCGATGAAACCCCGCCATCGGGAGGCAACCCATGTCTGACAGCCGCCATCACGTCTCCAGCGCCGTCGTCGTCACCCGTCCGGAACTGACCGAAGATGTCGCAGCGCGTCTGGCGGCAATCGAGGGGGTGGAGGTTCACGCTACGGGAGCGGGCAAGATCGTCATTGTGATCGAAGGGCCGCATTCCAGCGTGCTCGGGGAAACGCTCATCGGCATCTCGGCAATGGACGGCGTGCTCGCCGCCCATATGGTTTTCGAACAGGCATTGGAAATGAAGGAGACGATCGATGACGACCGAACTCACGCGGCGTGATCTCCTGAAGGCGCAGGCCGCGGCGATCGCGGCTGCGACCGCCGGTATCGCCGCGCCCGCTTCGGCCCAGTCGGTGCCCGGCGGGGTGGCGGCGCTGGAGATCAAATGGTCCAAGGCGCCTTGCCGCTTCTGCGGCACCGGCTGCGGCGTCATGGTGGGCGTGAAGGAGAACCAGGTCGTCGCGACCCATGGCGACATGGAGGCGGAGGTCAACAGGGGCCTCAACTGCGTCAAGGGCTATTTCCTCTCCAAGATTATGTACGGCAAGGACCGGCTGACGAGCCCGCTGCTGCGCAAGCGGGACGGCATCTATGCCAAGGACGGCGAGTTCGAACCCGTCACCTGGGAAGAAGCCTTCGACGTGATGGCGGCGCAGGCCAAGCGCGTGCTGAAGGAAAAGGGGCCGACGGCGCTCGGCATGTTCGGCTCCGGCCAGTGGACGATTTTCGAAGGCTATGCCGCCACAAAACTGATGCGGGCTGGCTTCCGCTCCAACAATCTCGATCCCAACGCGCGCCACTGCATGGCTTCGGCGGCGGTCGCCTTCATGCGCACCTTCGGCATGGACGAGCCGATGGGATGCTACGACGATTTCGAAAA
Source organism: Rhizobium sp. BK529 (assembly GCF_014194105.1). NCBI lineage: Bacteria > Pseudomonadati > Pseudomonadota > Alphaproteobacteria > Hyphomicrobiales > Rhizobiaceae > Rhizobium > Rhizobium sp. BK529. The sequence continues at coordinate 1,109,153 of NZ_JACIAU010000001.1, forward strand.
CGCCGACGCCTTCGTGCTCTGGGGCTCGAACATGGCGGAGATGCATCCGATCCTCTGGACGCGCGTCGCCGACCGGCGGCTGGGGCACGAGCATGTCAAGGTCGCGGTGCTCTCCACCTTCACGCATCGCAGCATGGATCTCGCCGACATTCCCCTGATCTTCAAGCCGGGGACGGACCTCGCGATCCTGAACTACATCGCCAACCACATCATCCAGACCGGCCGCGTCAACCAGGATTTCGTGGACAAGCATGCGAAGTTCATGAAAGGCACGACCGATATCGGCTATGGCCTGCGTCCCGACAACCCGCTGGAAATGAAGGCCAAGGGTGTCGCCGACGCCGCCAAGATGGAGCCGATCGATTTCGAGGCCTTCAAGGCCATGGTCTCCGAATATACGCTCGAAAAGGCGGTCGAGCTTTCGGGCGTCGACAGCGCCTTCCTGGAACAGCTCGCGGAACTCTACGCCGATCCCAAAACCAAGGTCATGTCGCTCTGGACCATGGGCTTCAACCAGCATGTGCGCGGCGTGTGGGCGAACCAGATGGTCTATAATCTGCACCTGCTCACGGGCAAGATTTCGGAGCCCGGCAACAGCCCGTTTTCGCTGACGGGACAGCCGTCGGCCTGCGGCACGGCCCGCGAGGTCGGTACCTTTGCCCACCGGCTGCCGGCCGACATGGTCGTCACCAATCCGGAGCATCGCAAGCACGCCGAGGAAATATGGAAGCTGCCGGACGGGCTGCTGCCGGACAAGCCCGGTTATCATGCCGTCGAGCAGGATCGCATGCTGCATGACGGCAAGCTGAATTTCTACTGGGTGCAGGTCAACAACAACGTCCAGGCCGCGCCGAACACCAGCAATGAGACCTATAAGGGATATCGCAATCCCGACAATTTCATCGTCGTCTCGGACGCCTATCCGACCGTGACCGCCATGAGCGCCGATCTGGTTCTGCCGGCGGCCATGTGGGTGGAGAAGGAGGGCGCCTACGGCAATGCCGAACGGCGCACGCATGTCTGGCACCAGCTGGTCAACGCGCCGGGCGAGGCCCGCTCGGACCTCTGGCAGCTGGTGGAGTTTTCCAAGCGCTTCACCACCGATGAGGTCTGGCCCGCCGACATCCTCGATAAGAACCCGGACTACAAGGGCAAGACGCTCTACCAGGTGCTCTTCCAGAACGGGAAGGTGGACGAATTCCCCTTGTCGGACGTCTCGCCGGACTATGAGAACCGGGAGGCCAAGGCCTTCGGTTTCTACATCCAGAAGGGGCTGTTCGAGGAATATGCCGAGTTCGGCCGCGGGCATGGGCATGATCTGGCGCCTTACGATATGTACCATCAGGTGCGCGGCCTGCGCTGGCCGGTGGTCGACGGCAAGGAGACGCGGTGGCGCTATCGCGAAGGCTACGATCCCTATGTCAAGCCAGGCGAGGGGCTGAAATTCTACGGGCAGAAGGACGGCCGCGCGGTCATCCTGGCGGTGCCCTACGAGCCGCCTGCGGAGTCGCCCGATGACGAGTTTAATTTCTGGCTCGTGACCGGCCGCGTCCTCGAACACTGGCATTCGGGTTCGATGACGATGCGCGTTCCCGAGCTCTACAGGGCGTTTCCCGGCGCGCGCTGTTTCATGAATGGTGATGACGCCCGGAAGATGGGCTTCAATCAGGGGGCGGAGGTGCGCATCCAGTCCCGGCGCGGCGAGATCATCAGCCGCGTGGAAATCCGCGGGCGCAACCGGATGCCGCATGGCGTGATCTTCGTCCCGTGGTTCGACGCCAGCCAGCTGATCAATAAGGTCACGCTCGACGCGACCGACCCCATCTCCAAGCAGACGGATTTCAAAAAATGCGCAGTCAAGCTTCTTCCCGTTGTCTGACCCGTCGCCGCTTGATCATGGCGCGCCTGATCACGAGGCGCGTCTGGGCAATCGCAGCCGTCGCCCTTCTCATGCTCACCGGCACCGTCACGCTGGCGCAGATGGTGCCCTCCCTGTCGGGCAGCGAGAACCCGATGGAGAACAAGGAGGCGAAGCCGGTTCCCAAATGGGTCGTCGATGACGTCAGGAAGATGCGGAACTATCCGGACCAGCCGCCGATCATCCCCCATTCGATCGAGGGCTATCAGCTGACGGTGAATGCCAATCGCTGCCTGTCCTGCCATCGCCGCGAGCTGACCGAAGGCTCGGGCGCGCCGATGATCAGCGTCACCCATTACATGACCCGCGAAGGGCAGATGCTGGCCGACGTCTCGCCCAGGCGGTATTTCTGCACCGCCTGCCACGTGCCCCAGGCGGATGCGAAGCCGCTGGTGCCGAACACCTTCAAGGACATGAGCGAGCTGGGCTTCAAGCCTGCGGGAAGCGAGCAATGACCGGCAGGATCAAGGCGATAGTCCTCTGGTGCTGGCGCTTGCTGCGTACGCCGGCGGCGACACTCAGCCTGGCTTTCCTGACGCTCGGCGGCTTCGTCGGCGGCGTCATGTTCTGGGGCGCATTCAATACCGCGCTCGAGATGACCAATACCGAAGCCTTCTGCACCAGCTGCCATGAAATGCGGACGAACGTCTACGAGGAGCTGAGCCGCACGGTTCACTTCTCCAACCGCTCGGGCGTTCGCGCCACGTGCCCCGACTGCCATGTGCCGCACCAATGGACCAATAAGATCGCCCGCAAGATGCAGGCGTCGAAGGAAGTCTGGGGCAAGATATTCGGGACGATCAACACGCGCGAGAAATTCCTCGACAAGCGGCTGGAACTCGCCGAGCACGAATGGGCGCGGCTGAAGGCCAATGACAGCCTGGAATGCCGCAACTGCCACTCGATGGGCGCCATGGACCTGACGAAACAAACGGTGCGCGCGGCCGAGATCCACACGCGTTACCTGCTGCCGGGCAAGGCGACCTGCATCGATTGCCACAAGGGCATCGCCCATGAGCTACCGAACATGGAAGGCGTCGATCCGGGCTGGAAGGTGCCGGCGGAACTGATGGGCAAGACGGCCGATCTTGGATGGCATGACCGGGCCAAGCTCGCGGCCTATCTCGGCACAGCCGATGCGGTGGCCGTCAACGACTGAGGGCTGCCGCCTTTGCCGGAAATTCCCGGGGAGGGCAGGGCATGCGTCATGCCCTAACCGTCTGAAAGCGGACGAATTTCTGCTGGTGAGCGGAACGTTTTGCCCCGCACCTGCGTTTCGGCGCCATGAAGTACGGGCAGCCTCTCCCTCCGCCGGCCGTTTCCCCGCAGGTCGGCAAAATCATCGAAACCGGTCGCGAGCAGATCCATATGCTCGAAAGCGGAAGCGCAGATGGAAATCCCGTCGTGCTGCTGCACGGCTGCGGCAGTATCGCCGAGGAGGTGATGATGCCGTTTGCCGAGAGCGGCTTCAATATCATCGCGCCCGACAGGCCGGGTTACGGTTTTAGCCAGTCATTGCCGGCCGGCGAGCGCGGTCCGCTTGGCCAGTCCTTCTGGCTCCAACGCTTCCTGGAGGCGCTGGATCATGAAAAGGTCGTGCTCGCCGCCCATTCGATCGGCTGCGCGCCGGCGCTGCATCTTTCGGTCCGCAGGCCGGATCTCGTGAAAGGGCTGTTGCTGATTTCGCCGTGCTGCCGGCCGGTTCCCTTCAAGCCGTTCATCGTGCTGCGCAGTGCCATGGCGCCATTCGTCGGCTCGGTCATCCGCCAGCATGTGATCGCCCGCTGGTCGTCCTATTTCCTCGAGCGCGGCCTGCGCGCCTCTTCCTGTCCCAATCCGGTGACATCGGAGCTTTCTTCCCTGCCGGCCATGCATATGGTCAATGCCGCCTCGGTCGCCACCATGGCCGAGGAGCTCTGGGCCTTCAACGGCGACATGGAGCCGCTTGAAAACCTGCCGGCCGATCTGCCGCTCTCCATCCTCTTCGGACGCGAAGACCGGGTCATCGAGCCCCGCTGGCATCTCGACTGGCTCCGCGAGAGGCATCCCGCGGCAAAGATCGAACTGCTCGATGGTGTCGGCCATATGCCGCACCATGTCTCGCGCGATCTGGCGTTGACGATGCTGGGTGATCTCGCAGGCAGGGCGCCGGCCGAAACAGGCGAGGGCGTCCTGTCTGTCAATGTAGTCGTTTAGGCCAAAAGGCAGGGTGCAAAAAAGACCCGCCGCGAGGCGGGCCGGGAGTGCCTGCCTGTGTCGGGCGTCAGGATGTCAAAGGGCGGAGAGAGCCTCGCCGTCAAAGGCCTGCGGAGCTGCGGGTCGTGCAGGAGCGCTTTCGGGGTCGCGCCGGGCTTGACGCCGGCTTGCGGAATCGAGGAGCGCGGCGAAAGAGGCAAGGCTGATCCTGTCGGCGCGCAGCATCTGGCGGATCAGCGGATCCTTCAGCATGTCCGATGCGGTCATCTCATTCATAGCAGGTCCTCCATGTCCGAACCTATGGTAGGCGTCATTTGTAAAGAATACATGTCAGGGTGGTGACGAAAGCAAGGCAAGGGCCGCGAGCGTTCGAAGGCGGCAATGGAAATCGTCATGGCTGTTCTCCTTGACCTCTCTGTCAAGAAGACGCGCGAGCGGGCGAGAATTCGACATCAGGTGCCATTTTTCGCTATCGCTCACGCAGCAAAACAACCGTCAGCCCCTAGGCGCCGAGCCGGGTCGCAGCCCGCCATGGCTCTGGCCGGGGCCATACCGCAGCTGCCGGTGCTGCGCGCAGAGCGCAACGCGTGATATGCTGCCGGATGAAGGTTCGTGGGCGGATGAGGGTTCGACTCACCGCGGAGATCGGCAAGGCCGTTGATCTCATCGGCTGTTAGCGTGGCATTTTCCAACAGAGGGAGACAGGCGTGAGCAGGATGAAGGCGGGTGTGTTTGGATTGGCGGGTGCGGCGCTGCTAATGGGGCTTGCCCCTCTCCGGGCTGAGGACAAAACGGGGATTATCTATCGCTGTGACGACGGCAAGGGGGTCACCGCCAGCTTCCTGTCCGCAAGCAACGAGGCGCTGATCACGACGGACGGTCAGAGCTTCCGCCTGCCGCAGGGCATGTCCGGTTCAGGCGCGCGTTATACCGATGGCATGGTGGTGTTCTGGATCAAGGGCAACGATGCGCAGCTGGAAGCGCCGGGCCGGTCGACCAGCTGCCACGTGCAGTAATCCGGCATTCGACCGAATGGCCGGGGGGCGCATTTGCGGGGCCGGCAATGAAATAGATACGCTCAGAGACGATGGGCAAACCGGGTGGTGGGATTGGTCTTCCGGCGTCGAGGAAAGACCCCTCCCCAACCCCTCCCCACAAGGGGGAGGGACTAGCCGCGGCACGACCTTCCCCCTCCTGAGACGTCGGAGGCTTGGAAAGCGCTGGCGGCAGATCAAGCCCCTCCCCCTTGTGGGGAGGGGTTGGGGAGGGGCGTTGACACGACGCAGGCCGGGTGGACGTGAGGATGTTCCTGTTGCGAAATCGCTGCATTTCAAGAGTCGTCTTTCAGTGCCTCTAGCACCACCCGATGTCGGCACATCGTTGAGCTTGGCGCAGCTGATTTGGCGTGGATAGCTCGTTTCAGCCCTTCAAAAGGAGATGCCGTTCCTGGCTGCAATCTCAGAAAGCGCACGAGGTACAGCGTTGGATGAACGGTCTGTGGTAGTCTCCCCTAACTTGTGGGTGCAATTTGTGCTACCACTCGGAAAACGAATGGGACCTCTGCGGCAAGTCGCATCAGCCTTGTGCGGAAAGCAATCAGCACCCTCAATCTGTTTTGACTTGATCCGGAAGCCTTGAGCCCGATCGGAGAGACGATGATAAATATCCTGCTGAAGCTGCGTTTCGTCGTGGCGCTTGCATCCATAGGCGTCATCGCCGCCGCGGGCCTGATGTTCTGGGAAGGCCTGCTGACATTGTGGGATGCCTTCGCCTATGTGAGAACCGATCCGGACCTTGCCGTCATTGCCGCCGTCATGCGGGCGACCGACAAGCTGCTGTTCGCCATCGTCCTCGTCATCTTCGGCTGCGCCATCACCCTTGGTTTCCTCGTCGATCTGTCGCCCGAGCAACGCGCCGCGCTGCCTGACTGGATGATCATCGACAGCGTCGCCGAACTCAAAAATCTCTTCATCCAGATGATCATCCTTTACCTGGTGGTGCATTTTGCCACGCTCGTCGCCGAGACGGATGAGATGCTGCAGTGGAACGCGCTGGTCCTGCCCGTCTCGATCCTGCTATTGGCCGGGGCGATGAGATTGATCGCCAGTGCGCCTGGCCATGCCGGTCGCGCCGGTCACGATGAGTCCGGCTAGCTTCCCCCGGGGCGAGGCGTGCTTCCATACTGTCTCATCTCAAAAGGCGGCTTTCAGCGCCTCCATCACCACCCTGATGGCCGGCACATCCCGGATCTCCGCATGGACGACCAGCCACACGTCCCGCGTCAGAGGCGTTTCATCCTCGATACGCTCCAGGCCCTCCGACGCCGCGAAATCGGGCAGCATGACGACACCGCCGCCGAGCCTTGCAGCGGCCGCCTGGAACTCCAGAACGGAGGAGCGGATAGCGATCGGCCGGCCGGCGGCGAGCTCGAAGAGGCGCAGTTGCTGCGGCGAGGCGTTCATGCCCTCGTCATAGCCGATGAAGGTCCATTGCGCCTCTGGCACGCTGTCGAGATAGGCCTTCGATGCATAGAGGTGGAAGGCGATCTGTCCGATCTTGGCGATGGCATAATCGCCATCGTCGGGGCGCGACAGCCGCACGGCGATATCCGCCTCCCGTCGGTTCAGCGAGGCGAGCCGCTTTTCGCCCGCCAGCGTGATCTCGATGCCCGGATGCTGCCGCCGGATCGCGGTGACGGGTTCTGCAAGGAGCACGCTCGAGAGTGCTGGCGGGGCGCTGATCCGCACATGGCCGCGCATGTCGGTGGCGCTCGTGCGGCCAAGCTGCTCGATAACAGCCGTCTGCTGGGCGATGGAGGCTGCGTGTCTCGCCACTTCTTCGCCATCAGCGGTCAGGATGACGCGCCGCCCGCGGCGGTCGACGAGCTTGCGCCCGAGGGTTTTCTCAAGTGCGGTTATGCGCCGGCTGACCGTCGCGTGTTCGACGCCGATCTGTCTTGCCGCACCGAGAAAGGTGCCTGCCTGTACCAGCGCCAGGAAATGCCTGATATCGTCCCAGTCGATCTGTGTGAATTCTTTCCCAACCATTGTGCGACTATAGGGAATTTTCACACATAGGACCAGCGGGCTAGTCTCTCCCCATCAAGAAGCTTCCACAAAGGAAATCGAGATGACCGACAAGATCGTCCTGCTGAATGCCCCCGGCGATGTCTCCCAGTTCCGGCTGCGGGATCAGCCCTGCCAATCCCCTGGTGCGGACGAGATCAAGATCCGCCATCAGGCCGTCGGTACCAATTTCCTCGATGTCTATCACCGCAAGGGTCTCTACGCGCTGCCATCCTATCCCGCCGTCATCGGCGTGGAGGCGGCGGGTGTCGTGGAAGAGGTCGGCGCCGATGTCTCCGGCTTCAAGCCTGGCGACCGCGTCGCTTATGGCGGGCCGCCGGCCGGCGCCTATTCCACGACCCGGATCGTCGCGGCCGACAGGGTGATCCGGCTTCCCGATGGAGTCTCCGCGAAGGTGGCCGCAAGTTCGCTGCTCAAGGGTATGACGGCCTATATGCTTCTGAAGAAGGTGACCAATGTCGCCGACGGCAGCACCGTGCTGATTCATGCGGCCGCGGGCGGGCTCGGCAGCATCCTCGTGCGCTGGGCCAAATCGCTTAATGCCACCGTGATCGGCACGGTGAGTTCGCCGGAAAAGGCTGATCTTGCCACCTCCTATGGCGCCGATCACCTGATCGTCGGGCGAAAGGCCGATATCGTCGCCGAAGTGCAACGGATAACGGGCGGGAAGGGCGTCGATGTCGCTTATGACGGGATCGGCGGCGACATGCTGTTGAAGAGCATCCGCGCCGTGCGCCCCTTCGGCACCGCCGTCAGCATCGGCCAGGCCGCGGGACCCATTCCGCCCGTTGACGTGGAAGAGCTTCGGCCGGGCAAATCGCTCACGTATCCGAGCATCATGGCCTGGTGCGCCGATCTCGGGCGCTACCGCGAGGCTGCCGAGACGGCCATCAGCGCCATGGAAAGGGGTATCGTTTGCGAGATTGCTGCGGAATACAGGCTGGCGGAGGTGGCGAAGGCGCATGAGGATATGGAGTCGGGGCGGGCGGCCGGCAGCATATTGCTCGTGCCGTGATTGGTGACAGAGAGAGCAGATGCTCGATCGATAGTCGGACTTTTAGGAAGGGCGGCTTCAGGCGACGCCGTATCGGATCATGGGTGCAGGCCGAGCCTCGCCCAATACCAGAGCGTCAGGGGACAAGGCCCATCAGCACACTCCCGCTCCTGAAATCGACAGGCAGGGAAATATGTTCGTGTGTGATCAGCCATTTGTCGTTGGACCGTTGGCAGCAGACGGTTGAACGCAGCCAGAACCCGCGCTCGCGCTGCTCCTCGGGTAAATTGGCATTTCCTTTGTCCAGGTGGAGCATATGCGCGAACGCAACGTCGCCGTTCATCGCAATATCCAATTCGCGGGTTTCCAGGCCGATTGGCCCTTCATATTCCTTGAACCACCGCACGAAATTGCCCGGACCGCATCGGTTCCGATGAAGCGGAGAGGGGGTACGACATCGAAGTAGACGATATCGGGTGAATAAAGCGACATGAGCCGATCGATGTCCTTTGCCCGACATGCCTCTGTCCGATGGTCCAAGAGCGCTCTGACGTCCTGTTGTGCTGAAGCCATTGCGTTCTCCTTTGTTGAAAACGAAGCGACTGCGCATGCGCCGGAAATGGTCTGCGGCTGTCTCGCGGGCTGATGAGAGTTCCGAGCCTCGGTATTGTCGGGTTTTCACTGACAGCTCTTGCGCTCTAAACCCAAAGCGGTTCCCCGACCGGACTACACCCGAACGCCTGCGACGCCGAAAAGTTCGCAAGTTCTTTCTGCCGCACTAACGCTGCTGCGCTCCTCTGATTCTCTGAATCGCGCCGGTCAGCCCCGAGGCATCGCAACGGATCTTGGCGCCGAGGCGATAAAAAAAACCCTCCCCAACCCTCCCCACAAGGGGGAGGGGCTTAACCTGCGGCGCCCGCTTCCCCACATTCGACGGCGCGGAAGGTGCGAGGCGGTGCCTCCGGGTTAGCCCCTCCCACCTGTGGGGAGGGGTTGGGGAGGGGCTTTTCGCCGGCAACGCGGGCTACAGACGGTTGAGGAAGTTTCTCAATAGCGCCAGACCTTCTGGCCAATCGCCCAGTTCGCTTTGGCCGTTGATGGGGCCAGCCGCGCCGATTACCTTCAACTCGCTTCCCCATTGCTCGGCCCGTGTCTCGACATAGGGCAACGAACCATAGGGATCATCGATGCTTGCCACGATGAGAGACGGAAATCGAAATCGCTTCCGAGGCACGTCCGCAAAGCCTGACGCCTGTGAAGGAAAGGCCGGAGAGGCCGGGTCCGGCACGGCCACCAGCATTGCCCCCTTTACCGGAAGATCGGAAACCTGATGCCAATGTGCGACGAGCAGGCAGGCTAGGCTATGAGCCACGAGAACGGGTGGCGTTCGCGCCGCACGCACGGCCTCTTCCAGTGCCGCAATCCAGTCGGAAAGATCCGGTTGGTCCCAGCCTCCAAACAGATCGGCCGCGAGCTCATGATGAAGGGCTGATTTCGCGATGATCGCGATAGAGTGCCGTGGCTGGGGCTGTGACGATGAGGCATATGGCGTTGCCCCGCCAGTATTCTGGTCTATTCCGCCCTCATTCGGGAATTGACCTTGCCTGTTTAAATACAGCTATGGGACGCGATAGTCTTTATCCGCGCGCCCTGAAACTTATCGCTCCGTACATCTCTGCTCGAAAGCCCGCCCTCGACATCTTGCGCAGGCGGCGGTCACAAAGCTGCCGCTCAATCGTCAGCAAATTGCCCCGCCACCGCCGCACCGTGCCCTCTTGACGGTCCATCGTTGCGACCTCGCCAGCCTGCAGTGGTTGAGCGATCGACCGAGGCGGTCCTGCTGCCGATCAAATCATGCACGTGAAAAGGAATGACTATGATCACTCGTTACACACCCGTCGCAACGATGACCGCTGCGGTCTTCAGCCTATTTGCTCTCAGCCCGGCATTCGCCGTGGACTTGGCCCAGGCCCAACAGCAGCCGCCGGCGCAGGGCCAGGCGCCGATGCAGGGGCAGACTGGCGGCAATGGTGCAGCCGCCCCTGTCAGCGATCAGAAAATCGAGGCCTTTGCCGTTGCCTATAAGCAGGTCGACAAGGTCAGGCAGGAATATTCGGCCAAAATCAGCGCGACGAAGGACGAGGCTGCGAAGCAAAAGCTGCAGGAAGAAGCCAAGAAGCAGATGGTCGACACCGTCGAAGCCTCCAACGGCATCTCTGTCGAGGAATACTCTTCGATCCTGACAGCCGCACAGAGCGACCCGGCTCTCGCCAAGAAGGTTCTGGAAAAGATCGGCACCCCGCCGCCGGCGCAGCAGCAGCAATAAGGCTGCGCGCTTCTGCATAATCCTCACATCGGAGAGGATTACAGCTCGATCACCGGGTCAGGACCATCCTGGCCCGGCTCCCTCGAATTGGCCGAATGCTCCGAAATAGCCCAAACCCGGCTGGATAAAATGGCTGTGTGAGGCCGACGCCAAGGGAAAGGGCGTTCGGCCGAAGTCACAAGGCAGCGTTCGGTTCCCTTGCGTATCGCTCATTTCAGCTTTATATACTGAACCACATGGTTCAGTATTCGACAGCCCGTCTCGATGCCTCGTTCGCCGCGCTCTCGGACGCCACCCGGCGCGGTGTTCTGGAGCAGCTCGGGCGCGCGGATGCTTCGATCACGGACCTTGCGGAAAAATTCCACATGACCCTGACGGGCATGAAGAAGCATGTCGGCATTTTGGAGCAGGCGGGGTTCGTCACCACTGAGAAGGTTGGGCGCGTGCGCACCTGCAGGCTCGGCCTGCGCCGGCTGGAGGAGGAGGCGGCCTGGATCGAGCGCTACCGCCAACTCTGGGACGCCCGCTTCGACGCGCTGGACAATCTTGTCGAGGAACTGAAACGGAAGGAGAAGGACGATGGAGAGTAAGCCTGCCCCGATGAAGAACCCCACGACCGTGGAGCGCAAGTCCGAGCGCGAGCTGGTCGTTACACGAACCTTCAATGCTCCTGCGCGCATCGTGTTCAAGGCGTGGACGACGCCCGAACTGTTCATGCGGTGGTGGGCACCGAAGTCGATAGGAGTGCCCCTGCTTTCCTGTGACATGGATGTTCGCACCGGCGGCACATACCGTCTCGAGTTCGGACAGGATGCGTCGAACTCCATGGCATTCTTCGGCAAGTATCTCGAAGTGATACCGAACGCGCGGCTCGTCTGGACCAACGAGGAAAGTGAAGACGGTGCCGTCACCACTGTCACTTTCGAGGAAAAGGACGGCAAGACGCTGCTCACGCTGCACGAACTCTATCCCTCGAAGGAAGCGTTCGACGCCAATTCCGGTGCGGAGGGCGGGATGCCCGAGCAGTTCGAGCAACTGGACGAGCTTCTCGTTACGCTTGGGGCGTGAAGGGCAACCGGGGCAGCGTGCGTGCCCAGTGAAAGAGCACGCACGATATCAATCGGCAATCAGTGGAAACCGCCGGCGGCAGTCACTCGCTCGCCGGTCAGCCAGCCGGCGTCGTCGGAAGCGAGGAAGACTGCGATCTTGGCGATATCATCGGGTTGGCCGATACGCCCAAGCGGGGTCTGAGCCACGGCCGTGCGCTCGAAATCGGAGCCGATGACGCCTATCGTGTGCGCGCCTTCGGTCTCGACAATGCCAGGGAGGATGGCGTTGACGCGGATTTTGCGCGGACCGAGCTCCTTGGCAAGCACGCCGGTGATGCCGTCCACCGCTCCCTTGGTCCCGGTATAGACGGCGGTGGCGGGCGGGGCGAGGCTGGTCACCACGGAGGAAATGTTGATGACGCTGCCGCCCTCGCCAATATGCTTGACGGCGGCCTGGGTGGTCAGCAGGAGGCCCAGAACGTTGACGTTGAACTGGCGGTGATAATGTTCCTCGGTGATCTCGCCGATCGCAGCGAATTCATAGACGCCGGAATTGTTGACCAGCACGTCGAGACGGCCGAATTCCCTGATCGCGGCGTCGACCAGGCCCTGCGCCTGATCCGCCTTCGAAACATCGCTCTGGACCGCAATCGCCTTGCCGCCGGCGGCGGTGATCGCTTCGACGACGGCGTCCGCGCCGGCCCTGCTCGAAGCGTAGTTGACCACCACTTTTGCACCTTCGGTGGCGAGCGCCTTGGCAATGGCAGCGCCGATGCCCTTGGAGGCTCCCGTCACGAGAGCGACTTTTCCAGCAAGCTTAGACATATCAGTTCCTTTCGACTCGGAGTGCCGCCGGGAGTAGCGGCTTTGTTCCGTAGTTCAGAAATTCGGAACTGTTGATCGAGATATCAAGTAGCCCTATATAAAAATTCATGAGACCGCTCTTTCACCCAGCCGTCGAAGATTTGAAGCCAGAGGCGATCCTCTATGCGCTCTCCGATCCGGAGCGCGTGGCGATCTTCGCGCAGATCGCGGGCCTCGGTTCCAGCGGCACATGCGCCGCGCTTTCCAATCTCGGCGGGCGTGTCATTCCCAAGTCGTCGCTGTCGCAGCATATGAAGGTGCTGCGTGAGGCCGGGCTAATCAGGGGCGAGCGTCACGGCGTGGAGATGCGCAACCATTCGCGTTGCCAGGAAGTGGATAGCCGCTTCCCCGGTCTGATCGCGGCCATCCTGAATGCTTACGGACGGTCGCCGGACCAGTCGGACGCGGACTGACCGGCCGGGACCTCTCACCGGCGCCTTCCCATGCTCATCGACCCAGGCAATCTCGAGCGCAAGCTCATTGAGCACGGCGCGGGCGAGTTCCGTCTCCGGCCCGCTTTCGCGGGCGCATCAAGTATGATTTGCCTTGATCGAAGAAAGAGCGCCTGTATCTGCTCCGGAACTGACGAATAATATTTTTGGTACTCCCGGTGCTAAAGATAAAGGCGGGTTATAGAGCATTTATTTACCATACAATATTAAAGTCCGCGGAGGTGTTCGCTCGGGAGGTGCATCGAGCGCGCAAACGGCGACTTGCCGCATCTCGGGGATCGATAATGAAGCTCACCATTGCCAGAAATCTCGCCGTCGTGGGCATTGCCGTTTCCGTCGGCATGTTCGCTTCCTTCGGGCTGCAGCAGGCCGCGCTCGAACGGCTCAAGGTCAACGGACCGATCTACGAGCAGATCGTCTATGGCAAGGACCTGATTGCCGATATTCTCCCGCCGCCGCTCTTCGTGGTCGAATCCTATATGCTGTCGCATGAGGCCAACGACTTTCCCGATCTGATCGATGCCAACCTTGCCAAGATCGCGACGCTGAAGGCGGCCTATGACGATCGCCGCGCCTATTGGCGGACGACCCGCCTGCCGCAGTCGCTCAAGGACGAACTCGACAAGGATGTGCTGGCCAAGGGCGACATTTTCTGGAAGGTGATGGAGGAGGATGTCATCCCGGCGCTCAAGGCCAGGAAGGATGGCGCCGCGAGCGGATCGATGGTGAAGCTGAGGACCGCTTTCCACGAACATCAGGATGCGGTCGAAAAGCTCGTGGTCAATTCCGATACCTATCTCAAGGGGCAGGAGAAGAATGCTGCCGATGAGATCATGACATGGACCTCGGCTGCCGCAGCGGCGGCGCTCGCTTCCTTCCTGCTGCTGCTTGGCGGCCTCTATTTCTTCCGCCGCCGCGCCATCCTGCCGATCGATGGCATGAAGCGCTATATGAGCGGCCTTGCCAATGGCGACTTTTCCGAGGACGTGCCCTTTGCCGAGCGCAGCGACGAGATTGGCCAGATGGCGCAGGCCGTCGTCGTCTTCCGCACCAATTCGCTCGAACGCCGCGAAGCGCACCTGCGCGAGGCGGGGGCCAAGGAAGCAGAAATTGCTAGGGAACGCCAGCTGGCCTCCGAGCGCGCTTCCGAAGAAGCCGCGCGTGACGCGGTGATCCAGTCACTCACCCAGGGGCTCGATGAACTGTCGCGCGGCAATCTCGGTTTTCGCATCGATACCAGGTTCCCATCCGCCTACGAGGAGCTCCGCGCCGCCTTCAATTCCAGCGTCGACACGTTGTCCAGCTCGATCGACGCCGTTTCCGGCGCCACCAGCACGCTGCGCCATTCGTCACAGGATATCGCCGGCGCCATGGAAGCGCTGGCGAAGCGGACCGAGCAGCAGGCGGCGACCATCGAAGAAACATCGGCCGCACTGACTGAAATCACGTCGGCCGTCGGCAATTCCTCGTCACAATCGGCCGAGGCAAGCCGGATGACGGGCGAGACCAGCAAGGCCGCGCTGCAATGCGCCGAGCTGATGCGCGAAGCCATCGCGGCGATGCAGCGGATCGAGGGGTCGTCGGACCAGATCGGCTCGATCATCAACGTCATCGACGACATCGCCTTCCAGACCAACCTTCTGGCGCTCAATGCCGGTGTCGAGGCGGCTCGGGCGGGCGAGGCCGGCAAGGGTTTTGCCGTCGTGGCGCAGGAAGTGCGCGAACTTGCCTCCCGCTCGGCCAATGCCGCCAAGGAGATCAAGGTTCTGGTCTCGACATCTTCGGATCAGGTCGGCGCGGGCGTGGCGCTCGTCAATCGCACCGGCGAAGCGCTCTCGGACATCGAAACCGGGGTGCAGCATGTCGGGCGCCTGATCGACGCGGTGGTCACGTCCTTGAACGCGCAGTCCTCGGCGATCGGCGAAATCAACGGCTCTATTCACGCGATGGACGAAGTGACCCAGCGTAATTCCGCCATGGCGACAGAAACCAGTTCGGCCTGCAAAGGGCTCAACGAGCAGGTCCTGGCGCTGGAGGAGATTGTTTCGCGCTTCCGGATCGCCGCGGTGCGTCCTGGCGTTACCGCAAGCCGTGCCGCCTGAGCCGGACGTAAAAACCGCTACGCACTTTTGCTGGAATTGCTCTCTTGTTTGACGCAATTCCGGACGCAAAAACCGCTATGCACTTTTGCTGGAATTGCTTTCTTGTTTGACGCAATTCCCGGCGCAAAAACCGCTATGCACTTTTGCTGGAATTGCTCTCTTGTTTGACGCAATTCCGGACGCAAAACCGCTATGCACTTTTGCTGGAATTGCTTCGGCTACTTCTTGGGCGGTTCGAACAATTCGATGGCATTGCCTGAGGGGTCCTCGACGAGAACCTGCTTGCCGCCAATTCCGGCCACGATGTCGTTGCGAAATCTGGCGCCTGACGTGCGCAGGCGTGCGACCTCGGCTTCGATATCATCGACCTCCAGCTGGATGCGGTTCCATCCGCCGGGCTCGGGCCGGCGTCCGTCCGGCATGGGCTGGGACGCGCCGCCTGGCCCAGTCGTTGCGTTCACCAGCAGGCGAAGATCCCCTCTGGTGAGCATGGCGAAGCTCGGCGCCGGATGCATGGTGAGAGTGAAACCGAGCGACTGCGTATAGAAGGCAATCGCTGCATCGACGTCTTCGACGATATAGCGGACGCTGACAGTAGCCATAACAATTCCTCCTCCGGATTAGGCAGGTAAGGTAGGGTGGCAGTGGCTGCTGCAAAGACCTCGGCAGGTGAGCAATGCCGCTGCTCGACTGCTTATTCATGAATTGCTTGCGCCGGCAACGTCTTCAGCCGCGTCCGGTGGCGCGGTGATATGCCTCTTTTCTTATCGGGAACCGCGATTGGAGGTGAGGAGTTCGGCCTGCAATCGCCATACGGATTGGCGGTTATCGAAACACGAACCATGAGGAGAATACCGATGGTCAGTGAAACCGATAGTGATCCGCGTCACCATACGCAGAAAATGCAGATGCGCCTCCAGGACATGATGGACCATTTGCGGTCAGACATCGAGATGGTCGACGAGCCGCAACTGAAGGCCATGTTCGAGACCGCAGCCGAAGTGCTGGGCGGACTGCAGAAGGCGTTTGGCGACTATGAGAAGAAAAACGAGCCGGCGTGGAAGTAGAGGGCGAGTGCAGGGCGGTGCCGGGGTGCGTAACGACTCCGCCCGTGTCGCTGCCGCTTGGATGCGGCGGCATCGCTGCCGTTCAATCCACCGGCTGCGGCGCGGGGAATGTCCAGCTTCCGTCCAGAATGTTCTGGTGCGGCCGGTAAAGGCGAACGGTGTAGTTCCAGCCGGCCTCGATCGGCAGGCAGTTCGCAATCTTGCCGTCGCAGCCGCCGAACTGGATGTCGACGGAGTCGTCCTTGCCCTTGTCGGCGGTGATATTGTTGACCGAATAGGCGTTGAACGGGTTCTCGACGAAATAGCCTGACGCGTCATAGCGGCTGATCGACCAGAAGCCGTCCACCGGCACGTCGCCGGGAACATGCAGCTTGTAGACCGTCTTGCCGTCGTTCCGCTGCGGCGTGACGCTCAGATAGGTGGCTTCGCTGTCCGGATTGCCGCCCCAGCCTGCGGCCGTGCCGATCAGGTGGTGAACGGGGTCGACCTCGCCCTTCCTGCCGAAGGCCTTGTTGAAACTTCCCATGGTCGCATTGAGCGCCAGCAGCGCATTACGCACGGTATCCTGGCTCGTCTTGTCCCAGACGGGCATGTCCAGCGTACCCGGCCCGTCGGGCTGATCGACCTTGATCGCATCCTGCAGCCTGTGCACCTCGTCGGCATCGCCTGCTTTGGTCGGATCGATCAACGTGCGAACCCCGACGAAGACATAGCGCGTGCCGATGCCATCCTTGGTCAGCGTGTGGCTGCCGGCGCCGTGGAAGACATCGATAACATAGTGATCCTCGTTGATGACCATCAGCGACATGAAGCGTTTGCCGGCATCCGGCATCGTGATCGTCACCGGCCCGGCATCCAGATCGAAGACGGCGCTGGAATAGAGCGTATCGCGATTGCCGCGGATGACCGTCTGGTGTTTCACGTCGAAAGGCTCTCGGTAATGGAAAAGCTTTCCGAGCCCGGCTTCCCCGGCCGAGACCGTCATGTACATGTCGGTTTCGGCGCGCGCGAAATTATCCGGCGTGACCTTGATGGCGTCAGAGCCGGATGCTGCGCCCGACATGAGGAGCAGAGCCACCGACGCAGTGGTGAGAATTGTCTTCTTCGCGGTCATAATCTGATCTCCTCACAACGGTTCGACATCCGCCAGCATCCAAGCCTTGTCGAAGAGGCGCTGGGTCGGTGCATAAAGGCGGAACATAAGCTCGAACCGGCGGCCGGGAATGGTCGGCACCCAGTTCGTTTCCATGCCTTCGGTCCGAAATAGATGTCCACCGATCCGTCGGCATTTTTCTTGACCTCGGCTGCGTTGGAGGCGCGGCTGGCGCGACCGGCACCTTCAGAAGCGCGGCAGCCGCAGTCGCCGACAGCAGGCCGATCGTCGACGCGAATACCAGGCGCAACATGCATCACCTCCAGCCCAGAGCTCCAAGGCCGAAAAGGTGTCACGGCTGAAACCGCCGGCGGAAGTACGCAACGGTAAATGCTGACGTAAATCGGATCGGTAGCGCGCGGCCCACGCGCTTCCCAGATCCTCGACACTTCTGGCGATGTCCTCTGATACCCCTCGGGCAGCTCCTGCTCGAGAAGTGGATCGCGCAGGGCCGCCCGCAGCAGCTCACCATTGCAGCCACCGGCCGCAAATGCGATGATCGCCAGGCAATCGCATGCATCATTTCTGGGGGAGTGGCATGGCTGATTTCAACCTTGGTTTCGTGATCTTTCCAGGCATCACCCAGCTCGATTTCACCGGGCCGTACGAGGTGCTGAGCCGGCTTTCAACGCCGCCGTCGGTTTCGGCTCCATCGCGCTTTCCGGATGTCAAAACCCATGTTATCGCCAAAGCCTGCAGCCGGTGGCTAGCGATCGGGGTTTGAGCTTCCTTCCGGGGCAGAGTTTCGAGACCTGCCCGGCGCTCGACCTGATCTGCGTTCCTGGCGGCGCCGGTGTCGTCGATGCGCTTGGCGATGCCGAGACGGTGGATTTCATCGGCCATCAGGGGCGACAGGCGCAATATGCGACATCCGTGTGCACCGGGGCCTTCCTGCTCGGGGCCGCCGGCCTGCTCAGGGGCCGGCGGGCGACGACGCATTGGGCCTATACCGATCTGCTGCCGCTTGTCGGCGCGACATATGAGAAGGCGCGCACCGTGCGCGACGGCAATATCATCACCTCCGGCGGGGTAACCGCCGGCATCGATTTCGCCTTTACCATCATCGCCGAACTTGCCGGTGACGATGTCGCCCGGGCAATCCAGCTCGGTATCGAATATGATCCCGCGCCACCCTTCGATGGCGGCGATCCCGACAAGGCGGGCGAGGCGGCGAGGGCGCTGATGTTGCAGCGCAATGGCGCGGCCCATGGCGGGATGCGGGCGGCGCTGGAGATGCTGGCTTTGAGGTGAATGGTCTGCTTCCCCTTCCTTGCGATGCGGAGAAGGGGAAGGGCAGGCTTTCACGCCCCTCTGGCCAGCCCATGCTCCACCAGCCTGTCGATGACCTCGGCATAGGCCACACCGCTTGCGGCCATCGCCTTGGAATACATGCTGATATCGGTGAAGCCCGGAATGGTGTTCACCTCGTTGACGACGAAGCGCATGTCTTCCATCAGGAAGAAATCGACGCGGGCCATGCCGTCGCAGCCGAGCGCGCGGAAGGCGCGGGCGGCCATGTCGCGGATCTTGCTTTCGACTTCGGCGGGAAGCTCGGCGGGCACCTTGAGGGCGGCGCCGTTCTCATCGAGATATTTGGCGGTGTAGCTGTAGAAGCCGTGGCTTTCGGCGGGCGCGATCTCGCCGGGGCGGGAGACGAAAAGGCCGCCGCTGACATCCTCCAGCACGCTGCACTCGATCTCGCGGCCGGCGATGAATTCTTCCGCGAGCAGCTTTCGGTCATGGCTGAAGGCCTCGGCAAGGGCAGGCGCGAATTCCTGGCTGCCGGAGACTTTTCGCACGCCGACGGAGGAGCCCTGGCGGGCGGGCTTGATGAAGAGCGGCAGGCCAAGCGCGGCTTCCAGCGTTTCGAGCGCCGGGGGTGTTTCCTGATCGAGCGTGACCGAGCGGGCCACCGGCAGGCCGGCCGCCTTCAGGAGCTGCTTGGCAATATCCTTGTCCAGCGCCGTTGCCGAGCCGAGGATGCCGCAGCCGGCAAGCGGCACGCGCGCCACCTGGCAAAGCCCCTGAACCGCGCCATCCTCGCCATGCAGGCCATGCAGGACCGGAAAGACGATATCGATCTTGCCGCCTTCGGTCGCCTTTCCATCCGGCGCGATCGCCAGCAAGCGACCGTGCCCGCCGGGCACGAGGCAGAGTTCGGTGCCGAAGGAGAGGGTGTCGAGTTCGCCATTGGCAAAGCGGCTTTGCAGCCAGCGTCCATCTTTCGTGACGAAGACGGGCAGGGCATCATACCGCTCCGGATCGAGGGCGCGCATGACGTTGGTGGCCGACATGATGGAAACGTCGTGCTCGCTGGAGCGGCCGCCGAAAAGCACGGCGATGCGCAGCCTGGTCTGGGAAGGGCTCATTGGAGTTCTCCTATTTTCAGAAGTTGACCGCGATGCCTCGGTTGGCGAAGAAGCGGTCGAACGTGGCAAGCGGCAGGATGACATCGGCCTGGGTGGCGCGCTCATGGCCGGACGGATTGTGGAAGCGCACGCTCTCCTCATCGGCGGCCGTTACCAGCACCAGATGGCCGCCCTTACCGGACGGCTCGCGCTCCGGCCAGCGGATCGCGCTGCTGACCGAGGCCATGAAGAAGCGATGGGTCGCGAGGATTCCGGGTATGGCTTCTGTCGAAAGCCCGGTACGCACATCGGCGGCAAGGCCGAAGCGCTCGCGCACGAAGGTGACGAAGGGCGCATAGATCAGCCCCTTGATCGAGGCGTCCGCTTCGTTGACGACATAGCCGCCGTAGCTGGTGCAGGCGCGCGCCAGCGAGATGATCGGATGCGCCTCGCCGCGGGCGGCCAGGATCATCTTCAGGCAGGCCATGCCGCAGATATTCACCGCCCAGCGCGCATATTCCTCGACCGTCTCAGCGCCCGAATTCTTCCAATTGACGTCGCGGTGCAGGGCGATCGCCCCCTCCGCCAGCACCGGCAGCGTCATCTCGGGCGTTTCCCACTGGCTGAAATAGGGCACGTCGAGCGCTCGATGATCCATGTCGTCTCCGTCAGGCAATGCAATGCGAATCCTGTTAGAAAGTGGCTCACATTTGATTCGATTATGATCCATTTGACAGAGCCACTTGACCGTGATTCTGTGGGCCACTTGGATCGCGTATGGTGAGACGAAACACGCGAATGAACCGCTGGAATGGCTGCGGGAGAGCTGATGACTTCTATGAGACGACGCGAAGCGCCATCAGCAGCGTTCCGGCCCGAGATTGACCCCTCGTCATCGGCACCCTTGCCGCGACAGCTTTACCTCTCGCTACGGAATGCCGTAGCGGAAGGGCGGCTTTCGAGCGGGCAGCGGCTGCTCTCGACACGGCTTGCCGCAACGGAATGGGGCATTTCACGCGGCGTCATCGCAGAGGCCTATGAGATTCTGATGTCCGAGGGTTTTGCGGTCGCCCGGCATGGCTCGGGCACCTATATCGCCTCGGCGATCCCCGAAGGCGTGTCCCGCGTCAGTGACATCAACGGGAAAGGTGTGCCGCCCGTCCGCCGCGGCGTGTCGGCCGCCGCCACTGCGATCCTCACGCGCGGACCTAGCCTCGAGCCGCAGAAGACCCTGCCGTTCGTCACCGGCCGCATCGCCCATGACGAGCGGACGGCCAGGCTTTTGAACCGCATCGCCATCCGCCACATGAACTATGCCTTCGAAGGTTATGGCGATATCCAGGGCGACTTGCGGCTCAGGGCCGCGATCAGCGCCCATCTCGCCGTCTCGCGCGGGGTGCGCTGCGCGTCCGACCAGATCTTCATCACGGCGGGAACGCAGCAGGCGCTCGACCTTGCCTTTCGCGTACTGATGACGCCGGGCGACAGAGCCGTCGTCGAGGACCCGTGCTATCCGCCGGCCCGGCAGTGCCTTGCCCTGAACGGTATCGAGGTGATCGGCCTTCCGGTCGATCGCGATGGGATCGATATTGCCAAGCTGCTCGATGGCAAGATCGCCCCGCCGGCTGCCTTCTACGTCACGCCCTCCAACCAGTATCCTGTTGGTTCCGTGCTGTCGCTCCCGCGCCGGCTCGGGCTGCTTTCCTATGCCGAGGAAAACAATTGCTGGATCATCGAGGATGATTACGACAGCGAATTCCGCTACCACGGCCATCCGATCGCCTCGCTGCATGGGCTGGATAAGGCGAGCCGCGTTCTCTACACCGGCACGTTCAGCAAGGCGCTGTTGCCGAGCCTGCGCATCGGTTATCTCGTGGTGCCCGCCGATCTCGTGCCCGCCTTCCGCGCCGTGCGCCCGGCCGTCGACCGCTGCCCGCCGAGCTTCCAGCAGCGCGTCATCGCCGATTTTCTGGAAGAGGGCTATTTTCCGGCGCATCTGCGGCGGCTGAGGGAAAGGCTCAGGGCCTCGCGCGACATGCTGGCCGGCTATCTGCTGGAACGCCTCAGCGACCATATGGAGGTGGTGCTGCCGGATCAGGGCATCAATCTGACGGTTCGCAGCCGGGGCGGCTGGAACGACGATACCGCCGTTTCCGCCGCAGCGCTGAAGAAGGGCGTCGTGGTGATGCCGCTATCGCGGATGAACGTGGTTTCCACCGATCGCTCCCGGCTGCTGCTCGGGTTCTCCGGGCTTTCGGAGGCCGACGCGGATATGGGGACGCGGGTGCTTGTGGAGGTATTAGAGAGTGGGGAGTTTGTTGGCGGGTAGAGCCGGGCGACTCCTGCAGATGGCCCTTCGACGACCCGAGCTTGAAACCTCGGACAAAAGGTAATACCTGATTGCAGATCGGTATTACAGGATTGCGATCATGACGACAACGGTGACGGCAAAGGGGCAGGTGACGATCCCGAAAGCGGTTCGCGAGTTCTTGGGCATCGCGCCTGGAAGCAAGGTCGATTTTCATCGGGCTGCAGATGGCAGCGTGGTGCTGACGCGGGCTGACGAGAAAAAGCCAGCCAGCCGCTTTGAGCAGCTTCGGGGACATGCCGGAAAGGGCCTCACCACGGATGCGATCATGGCGCTCACCCGTGGTGATGCGTGACGCTCGTCGATACCAATGTCCTGCTCGACCTCGTAACGAACGACCCGGTCTTGGCCGACTGGTCGATAGCCCAACTCGAAGCGGCCAGTCTCACGGGACCATTGCTCATCAACGATATCATCTATGCGGAGCTCGCCGTCCGCTATGAACGCATCGAGGAACTCGACGGGTTCATCGATGAAGCGGAGCTGATCCTGGCGCCCTTTCCGAGGGCTGCTCTATTTCTGGCGGGAAAAGCATTTACGCAGTATCGCCGCGCCGGTGGGTCTCGTACCGGTGTTCTGCCGGATTTTCTGATCGGCGCGCATGCCGCGGTTCAGACGCTGCCGGTGCTGACGCGCGATGTCGGCCGGTATCACTCCTACTTCCCGACCATCGAGTTGATATCACCAGCTCGATGATTGAAGACTGTGCGGTTCATCCGATGGGAGCGACATGGGCATCAGGAATTATTTGATCGAAGGGGTTTCCGGCACGGGCAAGACCTCGGTCGCCACGGAATTGCAGCGGCGCGGCTATCACGTCATTCATGGCGACCGCGAACTGGCCTATCAGGGCGATCCGCTGACGGGTGAGCGGCTGGACGAGGCCGCGCTTCGGCAGAATGGCCAGGATGTCAATTTCAGGCACAGGCATCATATCTGGAATGTCGGCAGGGTCAGGTCGGCCTGTGCCGACCGCAGCCATCCGATCACCTTCTTCTGCGGCGGTTCGCGGAATTCCGGTCGGTTCATCGATCTGTTCGATGCGGTTTTCGTTCTGGAGATCGATTTGGAGACGCTGAAGGGGCGGCTTGCAGGCAGGGCCGACGACGAGTTTGGCGGCAAACCGGCCGAGCTGAATGTGGTTTTGCGCGCGCATGCGACAAGGGAAGACCTGCCGGATGATGCCATTGGTATCGATGCGACGCAGCCGCTTGGCTCAGTCGTCGACGATATCCTCTGGAGATGCGGCGAGGGCGATCGCGCCGGCACGGGGAGGGAATGAGGGCCGGGTGAGCGCCTATCCGCGCAGGATCTTCTCCATCGCCTTTCCCTTGGCAAGCTCGTCGATCAGCTTGTCCAGATAGCGGATCTCCCGCATGGTCGGCTCCTCGATCTCTTCGACGCGCACGCCGCAGACGACGCCTGTTATCAGCGACCGGGAAGGGTTCATCGCCGGTGCCTGCGCAAAGAAACCCTCCAAGCTGGTTTTCTGTGTCAGCTGATCGTCCAGGCTCTCCGGGCTGTGGCCCGTCAGCCAGCAAATGATCTCGTCGACCTCCGCCTTGCTGCGCCCCTTCTTCTCGGCCTTGGCGATATAGTGCGGGTAAACGCTTGCCAGGCTGATCGAATAGATACGATGCTTCGCCATGCCGCCTCCCTGACGTTGCGGATATTTCCCGGGAGAGGATAGCCGGGAACTGTGTCATGTCATGTTTTCCAAACGAACCCGACCTGGGAGTAAGACTCGTTACCGAGTTGAATGTCTGGCGCGTTCACTTCGCGACCGCCCATCGAATGGTAGAATTGGCGGTTCGGATTTGCGGAGAGCACAGTGAGGTAGAAGCCCTCGGGGCTGGCCTCAGTCAGCTTTGTTGTGACGGCCCCAAACAAGGCGCTGCCGATACCTTGCCGTTCGAACTCTGGTCGAAGGTAGATGGCATAGAGTTCTGCTCCTTCGAAGAATTCTGTTTGACGACTTGGACCTCCGGACGCGAAGCCAACAATGCCGGAGCCTTCTATGGTCGCAACGCGATAAACGACTCCAGCCTTAGAAAAGATCCGGCTGTGGCGGGAGGCTTGGCGTTCGGCTGATAGCGATGACAGAAATTCAGACGATACAAGCCCGGTAAATGTGTGACGCCAGGAGGTTGCTACGATCTCCCCGATCGTTGCCATGTCGCCAGGAAACGCTGTTCGGATCTTCAAGCCTTCTTGTGCCATGCTTTAGTTTGTCCCACGTTGCAGGCGAACCGCAATGGCGCCGGCTGCAATCACTGTCGCATTCGGTCGACACTGATTTTTGACCCGAATCCCACAAATCGCAGATGCCGTGACTCTTTTCACCTCGCTGGAACGTCGTAGTTGCGACCGTCGTCGAGCGGTCGGATCCGACGCGAATGAGGACTAAGAGATGGATCTGGAAGGAAAGCGTATCGTTGTTGTCGGCGGCAGCCGCGGCCTGGGGAAGGGGCTGGTCGAGGCCTTTGTGGCGCGCGCGGCCGACGTCACCGTGGTTGCCCGAAACACCGATGCCGTGCAGGGAGCGGGCGAGCAAACGGCCGTCACCGCCATATCGGCCGATGCAACCGATGCCGACGCCGCATGGCGGATCATGGATCAGACGCGACCCGATATCGTCATCATGAATGCCGGTGCCGAACCGCCGATGGAACGGATCGACCGGATCAGTTGGGAGGCGTTCACGACCAACTGGAATGTGGACGTCAAGGCCGCGCTGCACTGGGTGCAGGCTGCCCTGACATTGCCGATGACGCCGGGCGGAATTGTCGTCCTCGTCTCAAGCGGCGCAGCCGTGCAGGGCTCACCACTATCGGGAGGTTATGCGGGCGCCAAGCGGGCGCAGTGGTTCATCGCGAAATATGCCGAGGCCTTGTCGGAGAAACTCGGCCTGGGTCTGCGGTTCCGGGTCATCGTTCCCCGGCAGATGTTTGCCGGAACCGGTGTGGGCGATACCGGCATTACCGCCTATGCCGCTGCGGCGGGCCGGACATATGCCGAACAGGCCGCCACATGGCCGGACATGACGCCGCGCGCTTTTGGCGATACAGTCGCCGACCTGATCGGCAAGACCGATCTCGCCGAGGCCATGGTCTATGCGGTGCGCGGAGATACGGGTGTGACGGTCATCGAATGACCCAGGACGCTGCTCTCGAAGCTGAAGAGAGGAAAAATCTGCTCGCAGCCCTGGCGGGCGAAGCGGATGCCCTTCGCCCCGAACTGCATCGCTATGCCGCTCGTCTCGTGGGGTCGGTGATCGACGGCGAGGACGTGATTCAGGATGCCTTTGCCAGGGTGTTTGCGACAGTTGGCTCGATCCCGCCGGACACGCCGCTCAGACCCTGGCTGTTTCGCATTGTGCATAACAGAGCCATCGATGCCCTGCGCCAGCGCAGTACGCGCCGGTCGGAGCCCATCGAGGCGGTCTTCGATCTGGCCGATGCCAGCGCCGTCGGCCCGGAGGACGCGCTGATCCGGCAGGATACGGTGCGGCTTGCGCTCAGCCATTTTGCAGAATTGCCGGTGCCGCAGCGCAGCGCCGTCATCCTCAAGGATGTATTGGGAGAGTCGCTTGCCGATATTGCAGCGCTGCTGGAGCTGAGCGTCGACGCCGTCAAGGCGCATCTTGCGCGCGGCCGGGCGCGATTGCGGGCCATCTCCGACGTGCGGTCCGAGGTTGCGCCATCAGCCACTCCCGAGGTCCTGAACTTCGCAGCGCTCTTCAATGCCCGGGACTGGGACGCCTTGCGCAGCCTGCTTGCCGATGACGTCCGGCTTCGCCAGGCGCGGCGACCGGAAATCTCGGGTGCTGCCGATGTCGGCCGATTTTTCACCTATTATGCCGAATATCCGCCGGTCAGGCTGGAACCCGCCTGGCTGGAAGGCCGGGAAATATTGCTGGTATCGACCGAGCCGTCGGGCGCTCCTTCCTATTTCATGCTGCTCGAATGGCGGGGGCAGAAGATCAGCCTGATCCGCGACCATCGTTACGCGACCTATGTCATTGATGGTGCTGATGTCGTGCCGGCCGCGCCGCGGTGACAGGCATTGATCAGGACGCATTCAGCTTCGATCTCCGCTCCTTCCGGCAAGGACCAAGCTTGCCGCGATCGTGAAACCTTTCGATTTCTGATCCGTTTTCGGTGGCATGACCGACGCTAAAATCCGTCCGAAATCGGTCGACGGCGCCAGAGCCGGTGGTGCCGAGGAGAGGCGCCAGGGGAAGGCATCGACCGGCGAGGTCGCGCCGCCGCCAGAGGTTGCCGAACCCGATCCGGCCCTGACGCCCGAGGAGGCGGAGCGGGTACGCAAGAAATATTTGCTGAAGCGTTTCTGGATCAGCGCGCGGGGTTACTGGTCGCGCCGCGGCGATGGTTTTGCCTGGCCCTGCACGATCGGGCTCCTCATTCTCATCGGCGCCAATGTCGGCTTCCAGTACGGGATCAATATCTGGAACCGCAAAATTTTCGACGCGATAGAGCGGCATGATGCCGGCGTCGTCTATTATCTGACTGCCGTCTTCCCGCCGCTCGTGCTCGGCAGTGTGGCGCTCGTCACCACGCAGGTCTATGTCCGCATGATGATCCAGCGGCGCTGGCGCAAGTGGCTGACGACGGCGCTGATCGCCCGCTGGCTGGCAAACGGGCGTTACTACCAGCTGAACCTCATCGGCGGCGACCACAAGAACCCCGAGGCGCGTATTTCGGAGGATATGCGGATAGCCACGGAATCGCCCGTCGATTTCGTCGCCGGCGTCATCTCGGCCTTCGTGTCGGCCTCGACCTTCATCGTCGTACTGTGGACGATCGGCGGGGCGCTCAGCCTGCCGATTGGCGAGATGACCATCACCATTCCCGGTTTTCTCGTCGTCACGGCTGTGCTCTACGCCGTCATCATATCGACCACGATCGCCGTCATCGGCCGGCATTTCGTGCAGGTTTCCGAGGTCAAGAACCAGGTGGAAGCCGAGTTTCGCTATACGCTGACGCATGTGCGCGAAAACGGCGAGAGCATCGCGTTGCTCGGCGGCGAAGAGGAGGAGCGCAGCGACCTCGACAAGACCTTCGGCAATGTGTTGAGGCAATGGGCGCTGCTTGCGCACCAGTATATGCGCACGACCTTCGTATCGCACGGGTCGATGCTGTTTGCCCCTGTCGTGCCGGTGCTGCTCTGCGCGCCGAAATTCCTGGCAGGCAACATGACGCTGGGGGAGGTGATGCAGGCGGCCTCGGCCTTCGCCATCGTTCAGACCGCCTTCGGATGGTTGGTCGATAACTATCCGCGCCTTGCCGACTGGAATGCCTGCGCACGGCGCGTCGCCTCGCTGATGATGTCGCTCGACGGGCTGGAGCGCGCCGAACAGAGCGATGCTCTGGGGCGCATCCAGCATGGCGAAACGAAGAGCGAGGCGATGCTGAGCCTCAACGATCTCTCAGTGTCGCTGGATGACGGTACGGCCGTCGTCAAGGAAACGCAGGTCGAGATCGATGCGGGCGAGCGGGTGCTCGTGGCCGGAGAATCCGGCTCGGGCAAGAGCACGCTGGTGCGCGCCATTTCAGGTCTCTGGCCCTGGGGCCACGGCAGCGTCGATTTCCACCCCGGCAGGCGGTTGTTCATGCTGCCGCAGCGGCCTTACATACCCTCGGGCACGCTGCGGCGTGCCGTCGCCTATCCCAATGCCGCGGACGGCTGGCCGTCGGATGAGATCAAGGCCGCTCTCAAGAAGGTTGGGCTTGATTATCTCCAGGAGAAGCTCGAGGAAGAGGCGCCCTGGGACCAGATCCTGTCGGGCGGCGAAAAGCAGCGGCTCGCCTTTGCGCGCCTGCTCCTGCACCAGCCCGATATCATCGTGTTCGACGAGGCCACCTCGGCGCTCGATGAGAAGAGCCAGGACAGGATGATGGAGATGGTGATCGAGGAGTTGCCCAAGGTCACGATCGTCAGCGTCGCGCACCGCGCCGAGCTCGAAGCTTACCATAGCCGCAAGATCACCCTGGAGCGGCGGGAGGGCGGCGCAAAGCTTGTGAGCGACATCGATCTCATTCCGCGCAGGAGGAAAGGGAACATGCTGTCGCGCCTCCTGGATACGCGGCCGACGGACAGCAGACGTTCGAACAAGGCGGCGGCGCGGAAGAAAATCTGAAGAGCGCCCGGTGGGACCTTTACATCGCAGCCTTCGGAGGCAGGTTGCTGGAACTCCGCGTTGGGCTGGCCCTACTTTGGGCGAGCGACCGCCGACAGGAATTCCTGCGTATTCGACAGGATCGTGTCGCCCATGAAGCGAAGGGAGTCGACGGAGCGTCTGGCGGCGTCCGCATCTCCATAGCCGCAGGCATCTTCGATCAGGATCGGCACGATGCCGAGATCGGCGGCGTGGCGGCAGGTCGGCTCTATGCCGATCTCCATCGCAATGCCGCAGATGGCGAGCGCCGAAAGGCCGGCATCCCGCAAGGCGAGTTCCAGCGGCGTTCCTTCGAAAGCCGACATGCCGAGCTTGTCGAAGACGAAATCCTGCTCTTGGGGCTGGAGCTCCGGAATGATTTGAACGGCATCGCTGCCGCGCAGGAACCAGGGCTTTACATCATCGGCATCATCGGTGCGCTGCCATGCCATGGCCATGCGGGTTGCAAAGAGCCCCATCCAAGATTTCGGCAGCGAAAGATGGCGGCAGAAGGCAATCCGCATTCCCGCACCTCTGGCGGCGGCGATGATGTCGGCGATGCGACGGCTCGTTTCCTCCGCTCCCGGAACCTGCCTGATAATGCCGACCTGCATGTCGTAGACCAGCAGGGCGGTACGATCAGGAGAAAGCCAGTCTGCAAGTGTCGTGGGTATCGTCATGGGCTCGATATTCCGGACAATGGTGACCGCCTTTAGTTAGGGCACGGGCGGCCATTTGAACAGCGATCCGATGCTCGCACGCTGCAATCGGCGGCTCGCCAGTCTCTGAGCGGCACATGACCGCAAGGCTCCGCCGCCAATCCGGAATATGGATCCCACGGCAGCTAGCCGCGGTAGGCGCGCTCGAGGTCGGCGATGACGATCTTCTTCATCTTGTACATTGCCTGCAGCACGCGGGCCGCCTTCTCCTTGTCCGGATCAGCGATCATCTGCAGCAAGGCCGTCGGCGTGACCTGCCAGTAGACACCGAACTTGTCCGTCAGCCATCCGCATGGCTGCTCCTTGCCGCCACCTGATGTCAGGGCATTCCAGTAATAGTCGGTTTCAGCCTGGTCGCCGGTCTCGATGAGGAAGGAAAAGGCCTCGTTATAGGGCACGCGCGAGTGGGCGTTGAGGGCGGCGACAGGCAGGCCGGCCAACTCGAAACGGACGACCGATAACTCGGGATCGGGAAGATCGATATGGCCGACGACCTTCGAGTCTTTGAAGACGGACGTGTAAAACTCCATCGCTTCCTCGGCCTCGGATGCGAACCAGAGATGGGGATAGACTTTCATTCCACTTCTCCTTCAGCGACCGCAGCGAGCCGCTATCGATCGGCCCTTGGTCCAATTGACGGACCCGTCCCAATCGCGCTCGAAGCCGATGTCGTGCAGCCGATGATCGGAAAAGCGGGCAATTCGCTGCATCGTCCACTGCTGTTGCAGGGCTGCAAACAGGTGTGCGGTTCGCTCGCGGATCGCGGTGATGAGCCCTGTCATGTTCGCGGCGGGCCGACGCAGGGGTGCCGGGGCGATGCATGGTCCGTCATAAGTATGAGAGATAGTCACAGGAACCTCCAGTTGCTTCGTGTCCTTCTTTCAGGGGCTTGATGGCCTCGCTGATATGGCGAAGATGCGCCGATCAAGGCTGGACGACAACCGAATATTCCTGCAGTATTTGTGAGCAACAGTCACAGGTAAGACGATGGCACGCCGACTTCCCCCGCTCACCACGCTCCCCGCTTTCGACGCCGCGGCCCGCCACCTGAGCTTTACGAAGGCTGCAGCCGAACTCCATGTGACGCATGGGGCCGTCAGCCGCGCCATCCGCAATCTCGAAGAGCAGCTCGGCACGCGGCTCTTCGAGAGAGGAACCCGGTCCGTTCAGCTTACGCCGGCCGGGGCCGCCTATGCCGCCGACATCGGTGCTGCGCTCGATCGAATCGGCGCTGCGACGGTCGCCGCCGCGGCGCCGCGCTCGTCCGGTATCCTCAATGTCAGCACATCGGACGGTTTTGCCGGTCGCTGGCTCGTGCCGCGGCTCAATCGGTTCCACCGCTCGCACCGCGACATCGACGTGCGGCTCTCGACATCAGGCCTGTTTGCGGATTTCCTCCGGGACGGGATCGACATCGCGATCCGCTTCGGCGCCGGCGACTATGAGGGCGTCGTATCGGAGTTTCTTGCCGATGAAGAGGTCTTTCCTGTCTGCAGCCCGGAACTGGCTGAGGGCGAGCATCCTCTGCGGTCGGCGGCCGATCTGAAGTTTCACCGGCTCATCCATGATAATTTCCGCATCGACTGGGCGATCTGGCTCCAGGCCGCCGGCCTTGATGATGTCGATCCCAGCGGCGGCTTGAGGTTCGATTCGGCCGCTTACGCCGTCGAGGCTGCCGTGCAAGGCGAGGGCGTGCTGCTCGGCAGAAGCGCGCTCGTCTCCGCCGACCTTGCGGCAGGGCGCCTCATACGCCCCTTTGATCTCGGCCTGAAGTCCAGATGGAAATATTACGTCGTCTATCCTGAGGGCGCCCTGCGGCAGAGGAAAGTCAGGGCATTCCGCGATTGGCTGTTCAGCGAAATGGCGGAAGGATAGGGCTTGCCTTCCGGCCGGAGGGAAGGCTCTGCGTCTAGCCGCAGCACCTAGCGGAAGTCGCAGGCCCGCAGCAGGCGGCAGCCTGCGCCTGCTCGGCAAGCCACCGGTCACGCGGCTTGCAGCTTGCGGCACGCGGGGAAAGTTCGACATGCACGGCGCCGGCGCGCAGTGTCGGCATTGCCGCGCAATACAGCTGCATCGGCCGCGCGCCGTCGCTGACTTCGAATGTGAGCTTGGCCGTATCGTCGAGTTTCACATGCTCGGTGACCTTGCGAATGATCGCGTGGAATTTGCCTGATGGCATATGGGTGCGGTCATCCTCTTCGATATCCCAAATCTGAATGAAGATCTCGCTCCAGGCTTCCGGATTGGCGCCGCAATCGAGCGCCTGGAACTGTCCGGCCTTGACTTCGGTGACGTGATAGCCCGGCTTCACCGGACGGCCATCATAATAAAAGATCAGCGGCGAATCCTTGGCACCGGCGAGAATGGTCATGAGCTCGCCGAGGGCGATGTCTTCCTTCTGCATTTTGCTGTTGTCGATCGCGTTCATCTGCGTTATTCCACATTTCAACGATTCAAGGATTGTTGAAATATGGATCAGCGTCAAGCCCTCATCGCATTCGGTGCGCTCTCCCAGGAAACCCGATTGCACATTATCCGCATGCTGGTCGTCGCCGGCCCTGACGGCTTGGCCGCAGGCGCGATTGCCGAAAAGGCCGAGGTGTCCCCGTCAAACGTCTCCTTCCATCTGAAGGAACTCGAGCGCTCCGGGCTGATCGCCCAGCAGCGGGAATCCCGGTCGATCATCTACACGGCGAATTACGAAGCGCTCGGCGGTCTCGTGCGCTTCCTGATGGAAGACTGTTGCGTGGGCCATCCGGAAATCTGTGCGCCTGCCGCGGAGGTTGCGGCCTGCTGCGCCCCTAAAATGGAGGAGAAACTGCAATGACCACCGATCGCATCTATAACGTGCTATTTCTCTGCACCGGCAATTCGGCCCGCTCGATTCTGGCTGAATCCATTCTCAATGCGGAAGGCAAAGGCCGGTTCAAGGCCTATTCCGCCGGCAGCCAGCCGAAGGGCGAGGTCAATCTGCTGGCGCTGAAGGAACTCGCATTGCTCGGTTATCCGACAGAGGGCTTCCGCTCGAAAAGCTGGGACGAGTTCGCCGAACCGGGCGCGCCGGAAATGGACTTCATCTTCACAGTCTGTGACAGCGCCGCAGGCGAGGCCTGTCCCGTCTGGATCGGCCATCCGATGACGGCCCATTGGGGCGTCGAAGACCCCGCCGCCGTCGAGGGCAGCGAATTGGAGAAGGGGCGCGCCTTCGCCCAGGCAGCCCGCTTCCTCAAGAACCGCATCATGGCCTTTCTCAGCCTGCCGATTGCGTCTATCGACAAGCTGGCGCTGGAATCGCATCTGCGCCAGATCGGCATGATGGACGGCGCCAGCGTGATTCAGCCAAAGGCAAGCTGATGGACGTCGCCCTTCACCAACAGCCTGTGGAAGGCCATGACGCCGGCCTGCGCGCGGCGCTTGCCGGCGCCGGGCTTCCGGTCGATGATCTCTCGGATGCCGGCCGAAGCTTCTTCCGGTTTTCGCGCGAGGGCGAGACGGTCGGCTTCGGCGGACTGGAACTTTATGGCGAGGCAGCATTGCTGCGCTCCATCGTGGTCCTGCCTGATCGGCAAGGTTTCGGTTTCGGCCATGCCATCACCCTTGGCCTGCTGGATGAAGCTCGCGGGAAGGGCGCTGGCGCCGCCTATCTGCTGACGGAGTCGGCCGCTCCCTTCTTCCAGTCGCTCGGCTTCCGGGCGATCGCCCGCGATGAAGCGCCGGCCGCCATTCTGACGACGCGGCAAGCCGCGAGCCTGTGCCCCGCATCGGCTGTCATGATGGTGCGGAGCCTGCCGACATGAACGACGTATTTCCTCTCTCGCGGCGACTGGCTGCCGAGGCCCTCGGCACTCTGTTGCTGGTCGCAACGGTCGTCGGGTCGGGCATCATGAGCGACAAGCTTACGGATGACACGGCGATGGCATTGCTCGGCAACACTATCCCGACAGGCGCGATCCTTGTCGTCCTGATCACGCTGCTCGGGCCGATTTCCGGCGCGCATTTCAATCCGGTCGTGACACTCATATTCGCCCTGCGCCGCTCGCTCCTTGCCGGCGACGCCGTGGCCTATGGGATCGCGCAGATTGTCGGCGGCATCATCGGCACGCTTCTCGCCCATGCGATGTTCGATTTGACGCTGTTTCAGGTATCGTCCACCGTGCGTACCGGCGGCGGTCAGTGGCTGGCCGAAGCGACAGCAAGTTTCGGCCTCGTCTTCACCATTCTCGCCGGCATTCGTTTCCGGCAGGATGCCGTGCCGTGGCTGGTGGCACTCTATATCACCGCTGCCTACTGGTTTACCGCTTCTACCTCATTCGCCAATCCGGCCGTCGCGATTGCACGTTCGCTGACGGATACGTTTTCCGGCATCCGCCCGGTCGACCTGCCGGGCTTCATCGTCGCGGAACTCGTCGGCGCATTGCTGGCGCTGATGCTTGCCGGATGGCTGCTGATGGAAGAACGAAATCCTCAAACTCTCGCTGAGACGGAACCCACCCCATGAGCATGAACGTCACTATCTATCACAACCCGGACTGCGGCACGTCGCGCAATACGCTTGCGATGATCCGCAATGCCGGCATTGAGCCCGAAATCATCGAATATCTGAAAAACCCGCCATCGCGCGACGAGCTGATGAAAATGATCGCCGATGCCGGTTTGAGCGTTCGCGAGGCAATCCGCGAGAAGGGGACACCTTATGCCGAACGCGGGCTCGACAATCCGGACCTGAGCGACGATCAGCTGCTGGACGCGATGTTGAAAGAACCGATCCTGATCAACCGGCCCTTCGTCATCTCGCCGCTCGGCACCCGGCTGGCCCGGCCTTCGGAGCTTGTTCTGGATATCCTGCCTGATACGCATAAAGGTCCGTTTGCCAAAGAAGACGGCGAGCAGGTTCTGGACGCCGAAGGCAAACGCCTTGTCTGAACGGGTGCCGCTTCTTGCCGTGCTTGCGCTCGGCATCACGCAGATCATCGGCTACGGCACCCTCTATTACAGCTTCAGCATCCTAGCCCCCGACATGGCCGCGCAATTTGCGTGGTCGAGCGAATGGGTCTTCGGCGCGCTGTCTGCCGCACTTCTCATCGGCGGCCTCACGGCGCCCTGGCTGGGTGTGCTGTTCGACAGGATCGGGGCGGGCAGGGTGATGACTTCAGGCTCCTTTGCGGCGGCGGCCGCTCTGACTGCCTGTGCCTTCGCCCCCAACAGGGCAGCTTACGTCGTCGCATTGATCGCTGTCGAAGTCGCTGCCAATCTCGTCCAGTATGGTGCGGCCTTCGCCCTGCTTGTGCAAATCCGCCCACAGGTCGCTTCGCGCAGCATCACCTATCTGACGCTGATTGCCGGCTTCGCCTCGACGATCTTCTGGCCGATCACCACGGCCCTGCATGCGCATCTGAACTGGCAGAACGTCTATCTTGTCTTCGCCGCTCTCAATCTTACGATCTGCCTGCCGATCCATGCCTGGCTATCGCATGGCGGCAGCATGCGCCGAGCAGCCGCGTCGACCGCCGCCCCGCGCGTGGAGGGACGTTTGCCGCCTCAGCGGCGCCGGCTGGGCTTTGCCATCATGGTCACCGGCTTTTCGCTCATGTCGCTTTCGAGCTCCGCCGTCCTGGTGCATCTGGTGCCGCTGCTCTCAGGTCTCGGGCTTGGCGCGACCGCCGCCCTCGTCGGCACGCTGTTCGGGCCCTCACAAGTCAGCAGCCGCCTGATCAACATGATCTTCGGCAAGAACCTGCCGCCGCTCCATCTCGCCGTCATCGCGGCGATGCTCATTCCGGGCGGCGTGCTGGTGCTTCTCTTCTCGGCCCCATCCGTACCGGGGGCGATGATCTTTGCTGTCATTTTCGGCATGGGCAACGGTCTGCTCAGCATCGTTACCGGTACTCTGCCGCTCAATCTCTTCGGCAGTGAAGGTTACGGCAAGCTGCAGGGCAAGATGATGGCGGCGCGACTGATCCTGTCGGCGCTTGCGCCCTTCGTGCTGGCTTTTGCGATGGAGAATCTGGGCATCATGTCGTCGCTCGGCATCACCGCCGCGCTTGGCGGACTTTCCATCATCGCCTTGATGTCAATAGCGGTATTGTAATGCCTGTTCCAGGCGCGTGTCTGTCCCGCTGCATATTGAATTATAGCAATATATTGAATATAAGTCATTATTAACTGCTAATAATAAAGCATTCACCGATTTACATTATCTAGGGAGATACACGAGAGAGGGAGGGACCTCTGTTTATAGTATCTGTATTGGATGAGGGTGAAGAAAGAAACTTCGTTGCCGTAGGCTTACACATCAGCGGCGGC
This sequence comes from Rhizobium sp. BK529, assembly GCF_014194105.1. Lineage (NCBI taxonomy): Bacteria > Pseudomonadati > Pseudomonadota > Alphaproteobacteria > Hyphomicrobiales > Rhizobiaceae > Rhizobium > Rhizobium sp. BK529. The sequence continues at coordinate 1,144,276 of NZ_JACIAU010000001.1, forward strand.
GAAATCTATATCGATGTCGGCGGCGTCGAGCACCGTTTCAGACTTGCTGACCTGATCGACATTCTCTCGATCGAAGATCGCCGCCCTCGGGCGATCCAAGGACGCCCGCGCATGGCTGCGCTCTGCCATTGACCACGGTTTTGCACAGCAGGAATCCGCTAGAATTGGCTGCTGACCCGGATGCCGACGGCATGGTCCTGCCTGCCGCTGCCGATGGAAGCGCGGTATTCCACGCCGACTGCCCAATTGTTCAGGAGGGCCGCATCGAGCGAGAGCCCGAGCGACGCATAGTCATCCCCCGAGTCCTCCGCTTCGAATTCGTAGGGAAGAGTGCCGGTATCGGCATATCCGAGCTGCATCCGGCTGGAACCGGCGAAATCATGGGTATATTCCGCCCGCGCGCCCGGCGTCAGCATTCCCCAGTCCGTCATGAGTGTGTAGCTCAGGCGCAGGCCAATGACGCCCGCGGCCGTATCGACAGTCTGATTGCCGTAGGTCAGGTCGTAGATGCCCCCGCCGCTCTCGGTGAACCCGTCGAGCCATGATCTGGACAGCTCGAATCGGCCATAGGGAGAGACGAGCCAGGTTCTGTTACGGAATTCGTAAGCTGCTGTGAGGGAGGCGAACATCTGCCGTCCGTCCCTGGTGGCCTCGGCAAAATCCCCTGATGAGCTGATGTAGCGGCTTGAATCGAAATCAAGCCGGCTTGCGCCGACCAGGCCGTCGAGGAACAGGTTATCGGCGGCTTTGAAGGAGCCGTAGATCGCAGCGCTATAAGCGGCGCCACGGCTTTCCGTGCCGTCATCTCCGACATCGCTCTTGTCATGCCCGTAGCCGAGGCCGAAGCCGGCGACGAAGCGATCGGAGAATCGGTAATCGACGCCGGCGCTCACGCCGACCGTGGTCGAGCCGATATCCGGACCGCTATTGCCGGTATCCGCGAAATCGACGAAGCCTCCGGACCAGACTGCAAAGGGTCCGGGATCCATCCCCTGTATCCCCGTGCTGTCGCCTTGCCGGCGGGATAGGGCGGGATTGACAAGATCGGGGGCGCTGCCGCCCGGCCAGCCGAACTGGCGCTCGGCATTGGCAATGCCGCCATTGGGGCCGCCATTGGGGCCGCCACTGGAGCCGCCGTTGTCGGAGCGGCGAAGCCCGAGGCGGATATCGAATGACCGGCGCTGTCGCTCGCCTTCATCGTGCAGCTGCTCCAAACGGTTGTTGAAGTTGCGCGTCTGATATTGGGCAAAGTCCCTGGCGGCATCCGCCTGTGCATTGAGAAGGCCGATCACATCGGAATCCTCAGTCGGATCGGGACGGGCGGCAACGGCAAATGTGATCGTCGCCTGCGCCGACGTTCCGGACGCATTCGAAAGCGTAAAACCGACCTGTGTCGAGCCTGCGAACGAAGGGCTCGCCGTGAAGGAGAGCCGCTTCTGCGCCGCGTCGAAATACAGCTTTCCTGCTTCCGGGTTCGGCAGGAAGGTGAGCGCGGCTGCGGTGAAGGGCGCCCCGGTCGCGCCCGCCGTCAGATCGACTGCGACCGTCGTTCCCGCCATCACCGTGACCGTGCGGGACGCTGCCGTGACCCCCAGAGCGGACCTGATGACATCGACATTATAGGTCTTCATCGTGCCATCCTGTGCGGTGACGACGACAGGGATCGCCGTGGAACCCACCGCAAGGGAAACGGACATGCTGGCACTGCCGGAAGCGACGGGTGAACCGTTGACCGTGACGGTCGCGTTCGACTCGGAGACGACGGGTGTCAAGGTGATGGCGGTTACGTTGTGGGGCACCGAGATCGAATAGGACAGCGTATTCGCGCTGAAAGCCGGGCTGAGGCTGCCCTGGCTGGGCTGCAGCTGCGACAGATCGGCATTGGATGAGGCGCCGACGGTCCAGGGCGCGGAGGCCGCTGCCAGGTTGCCGTTGCCCGCATTGTTTTGAGCCGAATTTGCGGGGACATCGAGACGGAGTGTGCCTGAACCGGAAATGGCCTGGGCGAGAACCGTATACGTGATGTTGTCGGAGGTCTGGAGCGAGGTCAGTGTGGCGCTTGCGGTTCCTGTCGCGGTCAGGACCATGTCGCTCAATGTGAAGCCGGTCACGGCCTCCGAAAAGACGATTTGGAACGTCACCTGCGTCGCGTTTGAGGGCGGATTGCCGAGGACGGCGGCCGCGACGCTGGGCTGCTGCGTGTTGACGAAGACATTGCTCGTCGAAGCGACGTTATTAAGCGTGGTGTCGGCCGCTTCACCTCCGGCATTTTCGATCGTGCCGCCGTTCAGGTTGATCATGGCCCCGAGCGACACGCCGTCCAGGTCCATGTCGCCGGGCTGAACTGTGTATCCGAACGCAAGGGCACTCGTGCCGCTTCCTCCTAAATAGTTTGCCGCACGCGACGAGCTGCCGATCACCACTGAAAGGCTCGGTGTGCCGGTGACCGTTACGTTCTCGCTGAAATGGACCATAAAGGTCAGGTTGTCACCAGCCCTGTAATATCCATTCGCAGGGACCGAAACGGCGGCAACGACAGGGGCGGCTTGCGCCGAAGCGGTCGCCGCGGCCAGCAGCGCGACGACAGAGAGAAGAATCAGGGAAAGCGGGCCGAACATGAACTGGCGCATGGACGTCCTGCCGGGAAACAACCTGTGACTCCAGTGGCTTCCACCGGTTTTCGGCGTCCCAAACGATCCCCGAAACGTTGGCGCAGGACGGTGGGACAGGGACGTTGCCATGAAAAAAGCTCGCAGTGGTTTTAGAAATCTTAGGAAAACGAAAATTCTTTACACGCAAAGGACGTCTGAGGAAATGTCTTCCACGCATCAGAACAGGCATATCGACAAGGTCGAAACTTATTCGTGATGAGCGGAACCTCGCGCTGTGCCTCAAGTTTTCCCTGATGAAACCAATGAAGCACATGGAGGTATTCATGCTTCAGAAGCTCATCACGGTATCCATCCTTTCTATCGGGCTTTCCACTTCGGCGATGGCGCAGTCGACGGGTGTCGGCGGTGGCGCGGGCGGTGCGGGAAGCAGCACAGGCGGCGCCTCCGGAGGCACTGTGATCGCGCCCGGGACCTCCGGTGGCGTCGGGGCAGGGAACGGCACGGGCACTGGAACCGGAACTGGAACTGGAACTGGTACGGGCATCGGCAATACGATGGCGCCGGACACAAACACCACCAACAGTATCGTGCCCAACCCGAACACCACGAATCCTAACGTGCGCGGCCTGTCCGGGACCGGCAATGGGATGAGCCGTGGAACACCCGATTGCAACGGCATGTCCGGCACCGGCCCGTCGGCGGGACTTCCCGGATCGGATTCGTCCGCACAGATACGGCCGAACTGCCAGTAAACTCAGAAAGTAGAATACGACGGGAGGCAGAGGCGGTGTCCGCCCCTGCCGCGGGCAAGGCGGGCGCTTGCCGGTTTTCGACCGGCAGCGCGGGCGTCAGCCTGTCGATATGTGCAGGCCGACCGCCAGCAGGCTGGCGGCAGCTGTATAGATCGACGAGCTCCTTTGAATCAGATCTTCAGGCTTGGCGCGATATGAGCTCGGCATAGCGCCGCAGGTAGAGCGGCCAGCCCTGATCTCCACCCACGCCGCCGCGCACGGCTTCCCAGCCGTCGCCGTGGCGATCGAGCTTGCGGTGCTGGATTTCGACCCTGGTGCGATTGGCCGCCTCGGCGATGAAGCGCGCCTCCCATTCGCTGGTCTTTTCCGGATCCGTTTCGAGCTGCCATCGCGGGCTGATGTCCCAGCTCAGCACAACGCGGTACGGCGGCTCGTAGGCGAGCACGCGCGCCCAGCGGCACTCGCTGCCATCGACGCCGCGATCATAAAGAAAGCCGCCGACGCGGGGCTCGAACACCGTCTCCGCGATGGCGACGGCGAGCAGATTGTGCTCTCTCGGTTTGAAATCACCGAAATTCTCGGTGAACACCTTGAATGCACGCTCGATCGGCGCTTCGACAGTGACGGAATGGGTGATGGATGTTGCGGACGGGTCTGCACTCATTTTCACGTCTCCGGTGGTTTTTCCACGGCAGCCTTGTAGGCCGCCAGTGTCTTGCTCCAGAAGCTGTCGAGTTCGGCGCGAAGCGCCTCCAATCCCGCGGGATCGATGCGGTAGATGCGATGCTTGCCGGCGGGCGTATCGACCACGAGCCCGACCTGCTTCAGAACCTTGAGGTGCTGCGATACCGCCGGCCGGCTGATCGGCAGCGCACTTGCTATGTCTCCGACCGAACACGGCTGCTCGACGAGCCGTTCGAGGATCGCACGCCTCATCGGCTCGGCCAGGGCTGTCCAGCCGTTGTTCGGGTAAGTCATCATTAACGCGTTCGTTTAGACTAACGCGTTCGGGATGTCAATGGGGAGCAGGCGGGGTGGCGATAACGTGATTGGAGTGGTTTGCATGGGCTGGCGGTGATTGGCGCGGTGAGGGCGCTGGCAGGAATGTAGAACAGGGTGCCAGTAATGTGGCGCAGGCCCCAACCTCCGTCATCCTGTGTCCTCGCGCGAGCGCGAGGGATGTCACAGGAAGCCAGCCACCGCGCGTCGGCGCGGTCAATGACGCACCACCAGCAGCAATCAAAATAGTCTCTCCTGCCCAGGACTTGGGCAGGCTGGATCCCTGTGACGAGCACATGGATGAGGGAAGTTCGGGGGATGTCGGTGTCCTAAGCAAGGTTGTGCAGCTGGATTTATCCCGCCGGCAAGGCGCGCTTATAAGGCGCCGTGGCCAGCTGCGGGCGCGGGCGCAGGGACGAGGGAAAAGGCGGGGACTCGGATGCCTTTCGATCCTCCAGCAGGCCATCCCAGAAATCAGCAGCACGCGAACAGCCGCGACAATCGCCGCGGCGCGGACAGTCGGCCGGGATGCCGGCCTCGCCGTTTGGTTTGCACATGGTTCTTCTCCGGAAGTTTCGGCGATGCTACGGGCGGAGCCTCGATCCTCCGCCCGTAGCCGTCTTCACCGGCGCACACTTGCTGCCGTTCAGGCCGCCAGCTTCAGGGCGTCGGCAAGCTTGGCGAAGTCGCCGGCCGAAAGCCCCGGACGGACGGCGAAGTCGATGACGGCCTGGAAGATTTCCGGCGGCGCATTCCGCTTCATGGCGCCGAGCATCGCCGCGCGCTCCGCCGGATTGATCGCCGGGATCATGATGCGCATGAAGGCCATGCTTTTTTCCGGCGGCAGCGAGCCGATGATGCGCATCTCGATGCCGAGCATTTCGTCGTCGGTGAAGTTGCGCCACAGGAGAGGGCCGGTCACCGCCTCTTCCTCATGCATATGCGCGAAGTCATCGGCGATATAGGCTGCAAAGGCGAGATAAAGCTTGCGGCCGCAAGCCGCCTTGTGCAGCGGCCAGGCGTTTTCCCAGGCGACGATCAATTCCTCCAGTTCGCGGAAGGCGGTGCGATGATCGTCGTGCTGCTCGTCCAGCGTGACGGTCGAGACGCCCTTGTCGGCCAGCGCCGTATGGATGTTGTCGTCTTCGTGCGTGACGTGGGAGGCGGCAAGCATCAGGTAATGGCGCAGGTCGCCGATCAGGAAGACCGTCTCCTCAACGTTCTGGAAATCGGCCGTGCCGAGGCGTCCGAGCAGGTCGCAGCCGGCCTTGCGCAGGCCCTTATGAACAGCGCCGTAAATGTCGTAACGGCCGTTGAGATCGGGGATGCTGGTAAGCGAGAATTCGTGGCTCATAATGGTTTTCCTCTCGTTGGCCGGCGTCTCTTTCCGTGCGCCGGGCTGATGAGCGGGAGATAGCCGAGGCCTTTGCGAGGCGCTTCCTAAAACCATCCTAAGCAATTGGAACGATTGCTAAGAATATCCTAACTAACTATCATCGCCTGGTATCGTGGAGAGAAGCATTGCTCGGGCCGGAACTGGTGGAATTTATAGAAAGTCCCGTCATGATACTGTTTGCGACGCGCGACGAAGCCGGCCGGCCGATGATTGGCCGGGGCTCGGGGGTGCGCGTCGACCGGCAGAGCGGGCACCTCCACTTTCTCGCCTCCCGCAGCCAATGGCCGAGAGCGGTCGGCGAAGCGCTGGTGGGCCGGCCGATTGCCACGACCTATGTACGGGCCACCGATTACAAGGCCTGCCAGATCAAGGGCCGGATCTTAGAGGCAGGGCCGGCTGATGAGGCCCACCGGGCACGGGGCGAGGCCTATGTCGCAGAGCAGTTGGCGCGGATGATGGCGCTCGGGGTTACCCGCATGCAGCTTTCCAGCACGCTGTCGGACCAGGACCTCGTCTGCCTGACGATCGAGCCGCAGGCGATCTTCGAGCAGACGCCGGGGCCGGGCGCCGGACGTAGGCTGACGCCGGAAGCTGCTGCATGATTCCGCTCGAAAGGCTGCGGGACAGTTTCGAGGGCGTCATTCCTTCCGTCATCGCCACCACCGATGCCGACGGAATGCCGAATATTTCCTACCTTTCGCACGTGCATTACGTCGACGAGACGCATGTGGCGCTCTCCAACCAGTTCTTCTCGAAAACCGCCGCCAATGTGGCGCGCAACGGGCTTGCGACCGTGATGGTGGTCGATGGCTATAGCGGCCAGCAGCACGTGCTCGACCTGACCTTCGAACGCTCGGAGACTGAGGGCGAGACATTCGAGCGAGTGGCGATCCATCTGGCGATCCTGGAAAGCCGGATGAGCGGGATCATGAAGCTGCGCGCCGTCGACATTTATCGGGTCGAAGACTGCCAGGCCGTGCCGGCAGCCCATCCGCTGGTCGAGCCGGAGCCGCTCTTTCTGCCCGATCTGATGGGCAAGGTGGCGCGCCTGACGGCACGCATATCTGATTGCAGCGATCCTGAAACGCTGCTCGACGCCACGCTCGAGGGCTTGGGCGAGCTTTTCGGCTACAGCCATTCCATGGTGCTGGTGCCGGACGGAGAACGCGGCGGCCTGACGACGATCGCCAGCCGGGGCTACGACCAGTTCGGCTTCGGCGCCGAGGTTCCGGCCGGGCGCGGCATTATCGGCGTTGCGGCCGAGCGGCGGCGCAATGTGCGGATCACCGATCTCAGCCGCGGCCAGCGCTACGTACAGGCGGTGCGGGCGATGGCGGGTGTCGAGGACGCGGCGCCGATTCCGCTTCCGGCCCTCGACAAGCCGCTCAGCCAGATCGCGCTGCCGCTCGTGGCGCGGGGCAGGCTCGTCGGCGTGCTGTTTTCGGAATCGACCGAGCGGTTCACCTTCCGCCATCGGGACGAGGAAGCGCTGAACGTGATCGCGGCGCATCTCGCCACTGCGCTCTCCTTCCTGTCCGAGGAACGCGAGCGGGCGGAGACGAACGGGCGGGAAAAGGCCGACGCGCCGGCCGGCCAGACCGGAAGCGGGCCTGCCGGCCGGCGCATCGCCGTGCGCTTCTATCCGCGTGACGGCTCGCTCTTCGTCGATGACGACTATCTCATCCGCGGCGTGCCGGGCCGGCTGCTGCTGCATTTCCTCGAAGACTATGTGCGCACCGGCAAGCAGGATTTTCAGAACCGCGAGATCCGCCGCGACCGGCGCCTGCAGCTGCCCGACTTCAAGGATAATCTGGAAACCCGGCTGATCCTCCTGCGCCGGCGGCTGGAGGAAAAGGCAGGCCCGATCATGCTCGAACGCGCCGACCGGGGGCGGTTAAGGCTGACGCTCGCGGGGCGGCCGGAGATCGAGGTGGTGGAAGAGTGAGCGGAGGTGCACGACCTCGCAAAGGAAATTGTGGTTTCTCGACAGCCGGGAATGTCATAAACACGGGGTCCTCCATTCCTGACAGAAGACAATTTTCCGATGAGACCAGAATTTCTGCGATCCGAGCTGATCGATGCCGCGCTCACCTCCGTCCGGGCCGTGGGCACGCCGCTCTGGCTCTATGAGGCCGAGTCGATCCGGGAGCGGGTCCGGCAATTGTCGATGTTCGAGTGCGTACGTTTTGCCCAGAAGGCCAATAGCAACACGCACATCCTGCGGCTCCTGCGCTCCATGGGCGTCGCGGTCGACGCCGTATCGTTCGGCGAGATCGAACGGGCGCTCCGGGCAGGCTACGTGCCGGGAACGGATGCGCATGAGATCGTCTTTACCGCCGATATCATCGACGAGGAGACGCTGGCGCGCGTCGTCGCGCTGAAGATCCCAGTCAATTGCGGTTCGCCCGACATGATCCGCCAGATCGGACGGGCAGGGCGGGGCCATCCGGTCTGGCTTCGCATCAATCCGGGTTTCGGCCATGGCCATAACCGGAAGACCAATACGGGCGGGCCATCGAGCAAGCACGGCATCTGGCATGAGGAATTCGAGGACAGCCTGCGTCTCGTCGATGAATACGGGCTCACCCTGATCGGCCTTCACATGCATATCGGCTCGGGGGTCGATTACCGGCATCTGCATCGCGTCTGCCACAGCATGCTGGATGCCGTGCGCCGCGCCAACCGGCCGCTCAAGGCCATCTCGGCCGGCGGCGGGCTCTCGCTTCCCTATCGACAGGGCGAGCCGGAGATCGATATCGCGGAATATTATGACGCGTGGAACAGGACGCGGCTGGAGGCCGAAAAGATCACCGGCGGGCCTCTGCGGCTCGAACTTGAGCCGGGCCGCTATCTCGTCGGCAATGCCGGGGTTCTCGTCGCCGAGGTTCGTGCGGTCAAGACAGTCGCCGACAAGCATTTCGTCCTGATCGACGCGGGCTTCAACGATCTCGCCCGGCCGATCCTCTATGGCAGCCATCACGACATCGTCTTCGTGACGCCCGAGGGAGCGCCGGTCGCCGGGCCGCTTTCGCCTATTGCCGTTGCCGGGCCGCTCTGCGAAGCGGGCGATGTCTTCACCCAGCAGGATGGCGGTTTTGTCGAGTTCCGCGAGCTTGCGCTGCCGAAGGTCGGCGATTTCGCTATTCTGCGCGATACCGGCGCCTATGGCGCGACCATGTCTTCAAATTACAACTCGCGGCCGCTGGCGCCGGAGGTTATGCTGGATGCGGGCAAGCTCACGCTCATCCGCAAGCGTCAGTCGATCGAGCAGCTGCTCGCGCTCGAGGCCGATCCGGGACCGCTCTGACGGTCCTGGTGCTGCACGGACGATCTTGATACGGGTCAAAGACCGCAGCCGGCCGGATTGCTAATGTTGCGACATCCAATCACGGAGGCAGCCATCATGGCCATCAAGACAGTTTTGAGCATCCTCAAGAGCAGCAAATTCGAGCAGGATCTGAAAGGCGCGGCAGACTTGTGCGCGGCCCAGGGAGCCCATCTGACCGCGCTTGCCGTTTCCATCGGCGCGCCGCCGATGCTGGGGGAATATGACGCCGCGCTCTCGACCGTCTGGATCGATCAGCGGCAGCGGCAGATCGAGGATCTCATCGGGACGGCCGCGAAAATCAAGGAGACACTTTCCCAGAGCGATCTCTCGTTCGAGGTGCAGGATCTCTACACGGAATATGCGTGGGCCGATCAGGATTTTGCCGAGCGTGCGCTTTATGCCGATATCGTGCTGCTCGGCCCTGACGTGGTCGAGGATACAGGCCTTAAGAAGCGGATCTTCGACGGCGCGCTTTTCCAGACGCCGACGCCGATCGTGATCAACCGCGGGCGAAAGGCAAGCGTCACCTCACCGAAAAATATAGTGCTGGCCTGGGATTCCAGCGACGAGGCAGCGCGCGCTGCCCGCGAGTCGCTCGATCTTCTGCAGAAGGCCGAGATCGTGCATGTGACGATGGTCGATCCGGAAGCGCGCATGGCGGTCAACGGCGAGGAGCCGGGAGCCGATATTGCAGCCTACCTTGCCCGCCATGGCGTCAAGGTCCAGGTCGATCGTCTTTCGGGCGAAGGCAAGAGCCCCGACCAGATCATCGTCAGGCACGCGGTGGATATGGGCTCGGACCTTATCGTCATGGGGGCCTACAATCATCCAAGATGGCAGCAGAGTCTGTTCGGCGGCGTCACCCGCAGGATGATCGAGGAGTGCCAGCTGCCGCTGTTCCTCGCCCATTGAGCGGGGCCGTCGAGACTAAAGGCCGCGATCGGGTGGATCGCGGCCTGCCCATTCCCCAGCACGTTTCAAATTACGGAATTCCCCTCGGCCCCTGACCCTCGGATTGCCCCAGAACCTGCGGAGTGGCCCGCAGATCGATGGTATTGGGCTTCCGACCCGGCTGCCAGGAAAACCAGATAGCGATCGGGCACCGGTAATGCCTGTTCAGGGCGTCGGCCGCATCCTTCTCGAAGCGCGTCCGTTCTTTCGGACTGTCGATTACGCTACGCCTTTCGTAGATCACAATTTCCTCCCCGGCGTTGCGATCCAGCTGCGGATCATGCGCGCAAACGCGCCTGCCTGATACGGACTAAGGTCTGAACGGTGGACGGAAAAGAGGAAGGCGGGCGAGCGGCGATATGGATAGCCGACCTGGACCTCATTTGCAGCCCCTTGGAAATCTGCCGGATCTAAGACAAAATCATCCGGCTTTGGCTCTTGGGGAGAGAGGCTGATGGACAATCACGAGCCGTTTTTACGCGAGGCGATTGCGCTCTCGAAATCTGCGATGGAACACGGCGACGAACCGTTTGGCGCGCTGCTGGTGAGGGACGGGGAGGTCATCCTGCGCGCCGAAAACAGCGTCTTCACCGGCCACGATATGACGAACCACGCCGAGCTGAATCTGATCAAACTGGCGGCACAGCAGTACGACACCGTATTTCTGGCCGACTGCACGCTCTATACCAGCACGGAGCCGTGCGCCATGTGCTCCGGGGCGATTTACTGGTCGGGCATCGGGCGCATGGTGTTTGCATGTTCCGAAACGCGGCTTGGCGAGATCGCCGGGATCGGGTTGAACGTACCGAGCCGGGCGGTGCTGCAAACCGGCGCGCGCATCGTCACCGTCGACGGGCCGACGAACCTCGAAGAGGAGGCCGCCGCAGTCCACCAGGAATTCTGGCCGAAACATTTGGGCAGGGCCTAGAGTCTAAGACATATCGGTTGGCTAGCGCAGCGCCCTGAGCGCATTCAGGATCACGGCCACATCGATCACTTCCTGCAGCATGGCGCCGGTGACCGGCGGCAGGAGGCCGGCGCCGGCAAAGATCATGGCGACGAGCGAGAGGCCGATGCCGGCGAAAATACTCTGGACGGCGATGGCGCGCGAACGTCTCGCGATATCTATCGCGGCGGCGATCCTGTTCAAATCATTGCGGATCAGGACGATATCGGCCGCTTCTGCCGCAGCCGCGAGATTGGTAGCACCGACGGCAATGCCAACATCGGCGGCGGCGAGCGCCGGAGCGTCGTTGACGCCGTCGCCGACCATCATGACCCTTCCTGCGGCGCGTTCCCTGGTGATGACCTGGACTTTCTCGACGGGCGAGAGCCGCGCCTCGACCGCATCCAGCGACAGCGAGCCGGCAATGGCGGCGGCGACGCTGCGTTCGTCGCCGCTCGCAAGCACGATGCGGCCGAAACCGATCTTCCGCAGTTTACCGACGAGCGCGATGGCATCGTCGCGCAAGCGATCTTCGAAGCCGATTTCGCCGGCAAGCTCTCCGTCGAAGAAGACCTTTGCCTGCATCCTGCCTTTCTTTCCGGCAGGGCGAGAGGGCTTGCCATCCGGGGTAAAGTAATTGTCGCCGCCGACGCTCACCCTGATGCCGTCGACAAGTCCGGAAATGCCGGCGCCTGCAAGCTCCGATACGTCCGTCGGCCGCGACAGCAGCAGTCCGCGCCTCTGTGCCTCCTTGACGATCGCGCGGCCGACGACATGCGACGAGGCCTGATCGAGCGAGGCGGCGAGACGCAGGAGCCTGTCCTGGCCTACAGGCGCTTCGATCGAGACGACTTCGGGATCGCCCGCCGTCAGCGTGCCGGTCTTGTCAAAGACCGCGACGGAGGCGTCGGCCAGCACTTCCAGCGGACCTGCGCCTTTCACCAGTACGCCAACCTTTGCCGCCTTCGAGGTTCCGGCCGCAAGGGCGACGGGAACGGCAAGGATGAGCGGGCACGGGGTTGCGACGACGAGAACCGCGACGATCCGGGCCATATCACCAGACAGGATGGCGGCGCCGGCCGCGATTGCCAGCGTCAGGAGGAGAAAGGCGATTGCGTATCGATCGGCAAGACGCGCTATCCGCGCCTTGGACTGCCGGGATGCCTCGACCAGCTTGACGATACCGGAATAGGTGCTGTCTTCGGCACGGCTTTCCACCCGGAGCTCTATCGCGTCTCCCGCGTTCGTCGCGCCGCTCTCGATCCGCGCGCCCTTGGCGAGGTGCACCGGAAAGGCTTCGCCGGTCAGGACGGATTGATCGATCGATGCATTCTCCGAGATCAGCGTGCCATCCGCCGGCACGACATCGCCCCTGCGGATCATCAGCATATCGCCGATCGCGATATCGGGAATGGGGACTTCCTCCAGCCCGTCTTCCAGGAGGCGAAGGGCCGTTCGCGGCACCTGCGCCAGGAGGGCCGACATGCCTTCGTCGGCGCGCCGATGCGCATAGGCTTCCAGAAACTGGCCGCCGGCATACATGAGGGCAACGATCGCCCCGGCCAGATATTCCCCGAACCAGAGGGTCGAGCCCATGGCGAGGGCGGCGATCAGATCGAGACCAAAATCACCGTTCCTGAGCTTGTCGACGATGTCGATCAACAGGAAGGCAAGGGCAACGCCGGTGCTAGCCGCAAGCGCAAGCCGGCTCGCAGATCTCAAATCCAAGAGGAAAAGCACGAAAGCGCCCGCCAGACCCAGCACTGCTGCCGCCGCCATGACGGTCGAGCGCAGGCCGATGTCGGGCATCCATGCGCGTGGTTCACCGAGACTGCGAATTCGGGGCTGAACCTTTGATTCGTCCAGAACGCTCATGGCCGCACGCCTCCCATTTCCCGTCGGGCGCTCCGCGCCGGTGCTTGAACTCGTGGCCCGGCGCCCGCTATGCGTGCAGGAATTTGGCACAATCACAGGATTTCTCCTAGAGCTCTCCCGGGCCGGGCCGACTCCTCAGGAGCGGATCGGGTGTTTCCCTCGGTTTTACTGGCGCAGGCCGAGAACTCTCTGGCGAATCCGCATTGGTTTCGAGCTCTATGCCAGACGTTCCGAGAGTGCGAACAATTCGTCGGCATTCGGACAGAAGGCTTGCATCCGCTCCGGTGCATTGCCGTCGGCGAGCGCCCGGCGGCAGGCCCTTTTCGCATTGCATTGCGCGCAGGTCGCTTGAAAGTCGTTCATCAGGTGCGGGAAGCCAGCCTCCACCTTCAGGACCTCGATGCCGAGAGCGGCCATCAGCCTTTCCATTTCGACGGATGCCTTCGGGCCGGCTGCAACCAGCCTCTCCAGCTGGGTTGCCGTCAGGCGGAGCTCGTCGGCGACACGTTGGCGTTCTTCCGGAGGTAGCGCCCATAATTCGCTGCGACGACGGTGCCTGTCCGCCAGAGTATGAAATCCGTTGATGATGTCGGCGGAGCATTGCCGCAGCGATGAAGCGATTGTCATGCCTATACCTCCTGATATGGCTATCGTCGCATCATCTCCGCCGTCGTCATTGCTCCAGGTCAAATTTCCCTGATACGCCGACTGCCCCGCGGCCGCGAAACGGTCGCTTCTATCCCTTGAGTGCTTCTAGGCCTTGAGCCTGGCGACCTGCGGGCCGACGATTGCGGCAAAGAGGGCGGGCTCGCCAAGCGCGCGGGCCGATAGCATGGCGCCGTGGACGATCGCCATCAGGATCTGCGCTTCCCCCTCGGGCGAACCGTTCAACCGGAAGAGTTTCTGCTCGGCGCCGGCTTTCAGCACCGATGTCAGCCACTCGGTCAGGTTCTCGAAATGCCGTCGCACGTGTGATGCCACGGTGTCGGGCAGCATCTGCATTTCGCAGGCGAGCATGGCGCAGACGCAGAAAGGCTCCGTCGCATCGAGGATGCATTTCTGCCAGTAGCCCAGATAGGCCTGCAGTTGCTCGGCAGGGTCTGGCACGTGTTCGCGAAGCGCGTTCAGGCCGGCCTCGGCGCGCTGCGTATACCGGTCGACAAGGACCTGCACCAGTTCGGCCTTGGTGGGGAAATGGTGGTGAATGCTCGCCTTGCGGATGCCGATCGCGTCGGAAATATCGGCATAGCTGAAGCCGTTATAACCGCCCGCCACGACGAGAGACTGTGCCACATCGAGGATTTTTTCCGAGGTCGTCTGTTCCATAGCTCCGGCCTACCTGCTGGTAGGGAGGCTGTCAAGCGCGTGGATTTGGCCCGATTTCACGAACCTGTGTTGGTGTCGGAGTCCCACTCGGATTGACTCTTTAAATTTGTCTACCTACTAGTAGGGTGGCAAACCAAGGAGTCTATGATGGCAAGTCAAACCTCACCGCAATCGAGCTGGTTGCGATCCTATTATTTCGTCCGTGCGCTGTTTTCGATCGGCTGGATCATCGCCGCCATTCTCGTTAGCGGGCAGGCGGCACTCGCCTCCGTGCTGCTCGTCATCTATCCGGCCTGGGATGCGGTGGCGAACCTCGTCGATGCCAGGGTCAATGGCGGCCTGAAGGCCAATCCCGCCCAGTCGCTCAACGTCGTCGTCAGCACGATCACGACGCTTGCGGTCATCCTAGCCGCGCTCAACAGCACCTATGCGGTGCTTGCCGTCTTCGGCGTCTGGGCCATTCTCTCCGGCCTGCTGCAGCTTTCCGCCGCCGTACGGCGCTGGCGCATCTATGGTGCGCAATGGGTGATGATCCTCAGCGGCGCACAATCGACGCTCGCCGGCGCTTTCATGATCAGCCGCTCGTTCGCAGACGTGCCGCCCGGCATTCTCGACATTGCGCCCTACGCAGGGTTCGGTGCCTTCTACTTCCTGCTGTCGGCCGTGTGGATGACGGTTGCAGCCTATCGCAAGGCAGGTGTGAAAAGCACCGGCTAGTCTGCCGCTGCGTCTCATGCAACCGCACGCCCGCGTCCGCAAAGGGCTGCATGAGATCGATAAAACCCGGCCGGGCCTGCGGGCCCGACGCGGGCTGCGCTCGGGCTTCACCCGTCTTTTCAGCCGGCGGCAGATCGCGCCCGCAGCAGCGCAAGCAGGCCGGGAAGGGCGGTTCCTGCGATGATCATCGCCACGCCGCCCGCCGTTCTCACCCCGAAGGGACTGTCGAAGATCACTGCCGCCGCCGCGGCGCCGGCTGCCGGGCCGATGGAGGAGATCAGCCCGAGCTGCAGCACCGGCATCTTCGACAGCGCGAAATTATAGGCGAAGTAGCCGCCGGCAGTGGCGACAAGCCCGATATAGCAAAACGCCATCCAGTGCTCGCCGATATCATCGGCGCCGATCCCGAGGCCTGACACGATTGCAACGACCCAGGCGACGACAGCCGCTGCCGTGAGCTGCATGGTCGCCACGACAGTCCACGGCACGCTCGAGCGGGTGTGCAGCGCCCGACCCAGCAGCTGGCCGCAGGCAGCAAGGCAGAGCGCTAGCAGCGCCGTGACATAGCCTGCGAGCGAGCTTTCTCCCGTCATCTGCCGTTCGGAAATGACGAGCAGCAGGCCGGCAAAACCGACGCCCATGCCGATAAAGGTCGTGGCCTTCAGCGGCTCCCCAAGGAACACCCGGGCTGCCAGGCCGACGACGGCAGGCATGAAGGCGCTGAGCAGGATCAGCGTGACGCCATCCAGGCTGCGGCTCGCCATGGTGAAGGTGATCATGAAGATACCGGGATGGATGATGCCGACGGCAAAGGGCTTCAGCCTGTCGGAGAGCGAAACGCGCTGCCACGGCAGAAGCAGCATCACCGCCCAGAGCGCGGCCGCGCCGATCGTCATCTGTACAGCGATGATGGATGCCGGGCTGAACCAGGCCGTCAGGTATTTCTGGATGGCGAAGCCGACCGGGCCGGCGCTGAAGCAAAAGAGTGCCGCCAGCACTGCGGCCGGCGATTTCGGGCTGTTTGCGATCGAGGCCATGACAATCCTCCAGATGATGTTATCATGTAACTACACAGGTTGCGTCAATCATGCAACATTGAGAGTTACATATTTAGAGGATCTTCCTGCATGAAGCGAAACAGCCGGTTTTCCCTGGCGCTGCACACGCTGGCGCATCTGGCGGCACTGACCCCGGCGCGGCCGCTGACCTCCGGCGAGATCGGCGACCATAGCGGCACCAACCCCGTGGTCGTGCGCCGGACGCTCGGGCTCTTGCGGGAGGCCGGCCTCGTGTCCTCCGAAAAGGGCCATTCCGGCGGCTGGCTGTTGGCGCGCCCGCCGGAAGAGATCACGCTTGCCGATGTCTATGCGGCGCTCGGCGAGCGGTTCCTGCGCATGGAGATCGAGGGCGAGGAAAACCCGCCAGGCTGTGCCATCGAACACGCATTGCTCGGCAGCGTGGAGGCGGCGCTCGACGATGCAGAGGCACTGCTGGTTAGCCGGCTATCGAAGACGGCGCTGGCGGATATTCTCAAGCGGATTCCGAAGCCGGTGCCGATTTCGGGGATTTGAGGGGCAGGCTGCTGAGCTGGTCAATAAAGACCCCGCCCCAAACCCCTCCCCACAAGGGGGAGGGGCTTAACCTTCCGCGCTAGCTTTTCAAAATCCCAACGTTTCGAACGGAGTGAGGCGGATGCCCGGTTAGCTCCTCCCCTTGTGGAGGTCTCTTGGGCTCATCCGACACTTCGCCCCACCACCCACCATTGCCCGTTGGCAAACCACCGCCATGCGCCTAGTCTCGCGCCACTCCATCCCAGCCGCGTCGCAACCATCCGCGCCCGGCCACCCATCACGAGGATACCATCATGAGCACTATCGAAGCCGTTGCCGAAGAGGCCAAGGGCTGGCGCCGTCATATCCACCAGAATCCGGAGCTGCTTTTCGACCTGCCGGAGACGGCGGCTTTCGTGGCGGGCAAGCTTGCCGAATTCGGCTGCGATGACGTCACGACAGGACTTGCGAAGACCGGCGTCGTTGCCGTCATCGAGGGCACCAAGGGCCCCGGCAAGACGATCGCGCTTCGCTGCGACATGGATGCGCTGCCGATGTCGGAGCAGACCAATCTTCCTTATGCCTCCAGAAATGCCAACCGCATGCATGCCTGCGGCCATGACGGACACACCGCCATGCTGCTTGCCACCGCTAAATGCCTTATCGAAGACAGGGATTTTGCCGGCAAGGTCGTGCTGATCTTCCAGCCGGCGGAAGAAGGCGGCGGCGGTGCGCGGGTGATGATCGAGGAGGGGCTGCTCGAAAGCTTCGGGATCGACGAGGTTTACGGCATGCATAACGAACCGGGCCTGGAGATCGGTTCCTTTGCCACGCGTGCGGGCCCGTTCATGGCGGGTGCCGACCGTTTCGTCATCACCATCAATGGCAAGGGCGGGCATGCGGCCTCGCCGAACATGACGCGCGATCCTGTTCTCGTCAGCGCCCATATGGTAACCGCGCTGCAATCGATCGCCTCGCGCTTCACCGATCCGTTCGATCCGGTCGTCGTCTCCGTCACCTTCTGCGAAGCCGGCAACGATAAGGCGTTGAACGTCATTCCCGCCTCCGTGCGCCTGGGCGGCACGATCCGGACCATGCAGACGGAAACGAGAAAGGCCGTGGAGCAGCGGTTCCGCGACATCGTGCATGGGACTGCGAAGCTCTTCGAGACCGAAGCCGAGATCGACTGGCGGCCAGGCTATCCGGTCACGGTCAACGACGCCGGCAGGACGTCAGCTGTCGTTGCTGCGGCTCGGCGCGTGGCGGGCGAGGGCCAGGTGGATGCGGCTTATGAGCCGTCGATGGGCGCGGAGGATTTTTCCTATATGCTGGAAAAGCGGCCTGGCGCGATGATCCTCATCGGCAATGGAGACAGCGCCGGCCTGCATCACCCGGCCTATGATTTCAACGACAAGGCGATTGCGCATGGGGTACGCTATTGGCTGTCGCTGGTCGGGCAGGAGCTTGGCGGGAAGTAGGCGATGATCGTTGTTGGCAGAGGAGGGTGCCACAGCACGCTAGGCAATGGTATCAAACACCTGACAGCCAAGTATATACCCTGCCGCCGGCTGAAATTCCGGCGGGAATAGCGTTCGCCTTCGACGACGCCTTACCGATCGCGCTCAGTCTCGGCCACCAGCAGCGAGAAGCGGAAGAGGGCGCCGCCGTCGTCGGCATTGGTGGCATTCATGTCGCCGCCGTGGTCGTGGATGATCGACCGGCAGATGGAAAGGCCGACGCCGACGCCGTCGGGTTTCGTCGTGTAGAAGCGATCGAAGATCCGGCCAAGATCGGCGGTCGGAATGCCATCACCGCTATCGTGGATGGAGAATTGAATCCTCTGCCCGGTCAGGCAGGTGGCGATCTCGATGCGGCGCGGTCGCTTCGCACTGCAGACGGCGGCCTCGATGGCATTGACGAGCAGGTTGACGACGACCTGCTGCATCTGAATGCGGTCTCCGAGAAAGGCGGGCAAGCCCGGCTCGCAGGCGACCGAAACACAGATCGCGTGCGTATCGGTCTCATTGCGGACGAAGGACAGCCCATCGACGACGATGTCGTTCAGATCGAGGGCCACGCGCGTGTTTGACTGGCTCGCCATGCCCCGCACCCGCTTGACGATTTCGCTCGCCCTATGGGCACTCGCCGCCATGCGCGCGGCAAGCTCGCGGAGTTTGGCGAGGTTCGGCTCGTCGCGCGACAGATGCAGCATGGTTGTTTCGCAGTCCGTCACGATCGCAGCCAGCGGCTGGTTCACCTCATGGGCGATCGAAGTCGCAAGCCTGCCGAGAGTGGAGAGCCGCGCCGCATGCAGCGGGTCGACCTCATGCTCGTCAGGCTGGCGCTGCCCGGTCATATCCTGCAGCACGACGAGCAATGGTTCGAGACTGTCGGCCGGGGGGAAGGTAACCGAGAGTTTGACATCCAGGAGGGCGCCTTTGACGCTGCGCATCGTCATCGGTTCCGAAAAGTTTTTTTCTCCGTCGAACCAGGCGCGCATAAGCCTTGCGACGGTTTGCGGCGATGCTGCAAAGAGATAGCCCGCCGGCCCCGTCAGGTCGTCGCTTGATGATGCCTGCAGAAGGGAGGCGGCCAACTCGTTGGCATCGGCGACGAAAAGGCCGGCCTGCGGCAGCCCTCCGTGCCACATGGCTTTCGCCAGCAGGTCCTCGGCATTGCCCCTGGCTTTCGACAGGGCAAAGAGCGCCTTGAGCCTGGCCGCGTTGAGCTGTAGCACCGGAACCGGAAGCTGATGGATGGAGACCTCATCGCGGGCCTCGCCACGCGGGCGTCTTGCCGGTGCTTCGCCTTCGACGCCGCCCTTGATGACGACGATCGGAGCCTGCCCGGCAGAGCGCTCGTTCCGCCTGGCGTCGTTCCATCGAGCAGCAAAATTCCTCGCGATCGGCGTATCGGCCATTTGCTCTTCCTATGCTGCAGCCGATATGGTTCGGCCCATATGTTTCAGGCCACAGGTTTCATTCCCCCGTTACAGGGAGGCAACGCTTGTCCGGCACAATATCTCCTCGTCGCGGCGCGCGGCGTTTTCAGGCGCGCATCCCACCTTGCGGCCGCCACTGGCGACACCGTGTCCGTCATGATAGTAGCCATCAGGCTCTGTGAGTCACTGAAAGCTAGGGCAGTGGATAGGTGAGCACAATGCCCGCTTTCGACAACAGGGTGTTGCGCTCAGTGGAACGCAGATGATCGACCTGGATGACATCAGAAGCTTCGTGGCGGTGGTCGATAGCGGCGGCTTCAACCGTGCAGCCCAACTGCTCGGCGTCTCGAAATCGATCGTCAGCCGGCGTATCGCGCGCATGGAAACGGATCTCGGCGCGAGACTGATCAACCGCAGCACACGGGGCATCAGCGCAACGGAGGCCGGCCTTGAATTCAAGGCACGCTGCGGGCGCATTCTCGCCGAACTCGAGGACGCGCGCGATGCTGTCGCCACCTATGCCGGCGGCCATGTCACCGGCCGTCTGAGGCTCGCCGCACCGCTCGCTTTCGGCCAGCGCTATCTCGGGCCCATCCTGACCGAGCTTGCCGGCCGTCATCCGCGCCTAGAACTGGAGGTATCGTTCTCCGACCGGGCCGTCGATCTCATTGGCGAGCATTATGACGCGGCGATCCGGCTCTTCGAACTGCGCGATCCCTCGCTGATTGCGCGGCGTATTGCGCCGGTCAGGCCCTTCATCATCGCCAGCCCCGATTATATCGCCCGCAACGGCCGTCCGGAGCGGCCCGAGGACCTGCTGTCGCATGACTGCATCATCTATTCCGGACGCCACATTCCTGAGTGGACGTTCCGTGCCGGCAAACGCATGGTGTCGATTCGACCGAACGGGCGGCTGTTCACCGACAATGCCGAGGTGCATCTGAGCTGGACGCTCGCCGGGCTCGGCGTGGCGGAACTGCCGTCCTTCATCGTCGCCGAGGATATCCGCAAGGGCACGCTCATACCGCTGCTGACGGACTATTATCTGGATGAGGGCGCGATCTATGTCGTGCGCCCGCCCGGACCGCATGTGCCCGCCAAGGTGCGGGCGCTGATCGAGATCCTGTTGGAACGGCTCGGCGGGGAGGACGGCGCTGCCTATCCCTCGCTTGTCCATTCCCTGGTTCATCAGCCGGGAGAATAGCGGCGTTAGGCGGGCAGAACGCTCCGCACCACCCCCGTCCTGTCGATGACGCAGGCGAATTTGCGGCCGGAGGCATCGAGATCGACGCTGAAGCCGCCGGCCTCTACCGGGCGCGAGCCTGTCGGCAGGATTTTCGCCCGGTCGAGGCCGGCCTGTTTGGCGGCCGCATCGGCGCAGAGCAGTTGCAGGTCGGCGGGCGCGGTCTCCACCGTGTTGCGCGACATCTGGTCGGGTGTCGGCGGCGCCGAGGACTGGCAGGCGGCAAGTGCCGATAGCGACGAAAGGAGCAGGGCCGGAAGCGGCCGGCTCTTCAGTGAAATGCGCATGTCTTTCCCCCGTTTCAGACGCCCTTATAGAGGGCCGCGCCCTGCATCAGGACGATGACCTTGGCGCCGATCTTCACCCGCGAATGCAGGTCAATGATGTCGTCATTGTTCATGCGAATGCAGCCCGAGGACACGTCGAGGCCGATGGTCCAGGATTCCGGCGTGCCGTGGATGCGGTAGATCGTGTCGGCATCACCCGCATAAAGATAGAGCGCGCGGGCGCCGAGCGGATTGTCGGGGCCGCCTGGCTGGCCGGCCGCCCATTTGGCGGCATTCGGATCTCGGGCCACCATCTCGGCGGGCGGGGTCCAGGTCGGCCATTCGGCCGTGCGGCCGACGCGCACGATGCCGGCCCAGCCGAAGCCTTCGCGGCCGACCCCGATGCCATAGCGGATCGCCTGGCCGCCGGGCTGTACGAGGTAGAGAAAATGCTGGTTGCCGTCGATGATGATCGTGCCGGGCTCCTCCGCCGTGCGGAAGGTGACGACCTGGCGGCGGAAGGCATCCGGAACCTGTTTGTTGCGGGCGTAATATTTGCGGGCCGTGTTCTTGTCGTAATCGACCCATTGCCGGGTCTTCGGATCGTAGATCTGCGTCTGGGCTGCCAGCGCCACGAAGGCGGACAGCGTGACGGCGAGCGAGATTGCGAGCGAGGCGGGGGCTGAGATCTTGAACGTCCGGTTCATGGCTTGGCCCACCCATCGATGCGGGCGGCGTGATCGGCCACCCATTTTTCCGCATAATCGGCAGGCGGTATTCTCTCCACCTGCAGCGCATAGGTCATCTTTGTCACCTCCTGCGGCGTCAAATCCACCTTGTCGAGAAAGGCGGCGACATCCGCATGTTTGGCGCCGAAGGAGGCCGACCATGCGATATTGAACGAGGAGGGCGGCCAGGCGACATCGGCCTTCGAATGCTCGACCCAAAGAGGATCGCTGCCGGCGACGATCTTCCATCTGGCCGGATCGTAGGCCGGCTCCTCCAGCCGCGTCACCTTGTGCAGTTCGAAGACATTGTGCGGCGCGTAGCAGGCAAAGACCATCGGGCGGCCTGTGGCGACAGCGGCATCGACGGCGGCCATGCCGACATCCTCTTCCGCCTCGACCAGCGCGAGATTGCCGGCATAACCGAAGCTATTGGCCCGCACCCGCTCGATTGCCGTCGAGGTCCAGGTTTCGGCGCCGATCCAAAGCTCGCCGCGGCCATCGCCATCGGTGTCGAGAAGCGCGCCCTTCTTCGGGTCCGACAGATCCTTGATATCTTTGATGCCGGCCTTTTCCGCCTCTTCGGTGGCGCAGAGGCCCTGCCAGGCGGCAACGGCGCGTTTGGCGAGAACGACGGCCTTTTTCTCATCCACATATTTGGCAACGGCTGCATCGAGGTTCGGCCGCCAGACTTCCGGATGGATATCGACCTCGCCGGCTTCCAGCCCTGCGAACGCGTTGAGCTCTCCCATCTCGCGCAGATCGGCCTTGAGGCCGAATGTCTTGCCGATCGCGACCTTCAGGATATTGGCCGTTGCCTGACCCGACGGCCAGTTCGGCACGGCGATGACGAGATCGGCCGCCTCTGCTTTTTGAGCGGTGACCGATGCGGTGAAGATGCCCGAGGCGATGAAGGTCATCGCGGCAAAGATTGCGCGCGCGTGAACGCCGTGCCGTTGCGGATTGTCTTCCTGGCGATGTCTCACAGAAACTCCTCCGGTTCCGCTCCCCAGCTGGTTGAGTGCTAAACACATTACGCGCATGCGGGGAAGTACGTTACAGTAAACTCCGGGGTAAATTCGTGGGGCGAAATCGAAGGAGGAGGGTACAAGCTGCTGTTGTGATTTCCTCCTTCACTCCTGTGTCGCCTTAAAAACCAGACTTGCCCCGAATCCGCGAATAGGCTTTCGTGGCCGCGTTTCAGCAGGACCCCAGCGTGCCCATGTTTTTCTTTGCGAAGATTTTCTGGATCATTTCCCAGCCGGTGGCGATCTCATTCCTTCTGATGGCGGCGAGCGTGGTCCTGATGCTCTTTTCCTTCCGGCGGCTCGCCATCGCCGCCGGGCTGGTGTCGCTCACGCTCTTCTTCCTGATCTTCTACACGACCGCGGGTGCGCTGGTCGTGCAGGAGCTCGAAGATCGCTTTCCGCGGCCGGCCGCGCCCGCCGACGTCGCCTGCGTCATCGTGCTCGGCGGCGGCATCCCGACGCTGGTCGATGGCGCGCGCGGCGGCTACGATCTCGATGACGGCGGCGACCGCTATATTGAGACGGTACGGCTTGCGGGCCTCTATCCCGATGCCAAGATCATCATGTCCGGCGGCGATGGCAGCCTCGAAGGCATTGCCATGAAGGAAGCGGATGTGATCCGGCGGATGTTCAACGATTTCCACATCGACCCGGCCCGGATCGAATATGACGCGGAGTCGCGCGATACCTATGAAAACGCCATCAATGTCAGGCTCATCCTGCAGCGGCTGAACCTTTCCCATTGCCTGCTCGTGACGTCGGGCTTCCACATGCCGCGTGCCGTGGCGATCTTCCGCAATCTCGGCATGGAGGTGACCCCCTGGGTTTCCGATTACCGGACGACAGGCAAGGAGAGGCTGAGGTTGTCGGTCGCCTTGCCGCTCATCAATGCCGGGCTGCTCAGCACCGGCGTGCGCGAATGGATCGGCATCGTCGCCTATTACTTCGCCGGGCGCGTCTCGACCCTTTATCCGCAGTGAGCGGCGGCCGACCTGCATCGGAGCGCTCTTGCTCGCGTCGGAACACGGCTATATGTCTGCGCTGACATGCCAGGCATCGAGAGCAAGGGAGCTCACTTGAGAATATTGATCATCAGCCGCAAGGCGGACGAGGTTCGGCGGAGCTTCCAGACCCGGCAACTGGCTGCACTCGGCCTCACCTTCGAATTTTTCGATGCATTCGAAGCCGCAGACCTGTCGGCCGAGGAGTGCCAGACGGCGGCCAGCAATTGGCCGAGCCCGACGCGGCGGCAGGATATCGGTTGTTTCCTGTCCCACCGCAAGGCGTGGCAGACGGTGATCGAGCATGGCGCAAAGACACTCATTCTCGAGGACGATGCGGTGCTGTCAGACGATATCGCGGCCGTTCTCGCTGCTATCGAGGCCCGCAAGGATGCCTGGAACAGTGTCTACGACCTCGAATTCGCCCCGCGCCGCCATATCCTGAACCGCAAACGCGCCTGGCAGGACGCGGCCGGCCGTTTCGGCGCGACCCGCGTCTATCAAAACCGGGTAGGGACCGCGGGCTATGTCATCGGCCCCGAGGCGGCAAAACGCGCGCTGGCCGACACCACAAGCTATTCGCTGCTCGATGCGCATTTCTGGCACCGCTCCTGGCTCGCGGCGTATCAGATCGAGCCGGCGCCGGTCATCCAGCAGCGATTTTTGGAAGGTGAGACCGAGAGCGCGGATTTCGTGCGCCCGGAAAAGGACCAGGTCTTCCTGCCGCTCAGCAAGCTGCGCAAGCTCGCGCGCCGGCTGGAGCTCGAAAGCATCAAGGCGAGGAATCTCATTCTTGGCTTCTTCGTGGGGCAGAAGCGAGATGTCATCGTCGATCGCTCCAGGTTCCAAGCATGCGTGGCGAAATCGGCTTAGCTGAGCCGAAGCCGGCGTAATGTCATCGCGCGATCGATGCATTACGCGGGGTCGATCATACTTACCACTCTGGCTGCAATTTCATCTGTCGTACAGGTATCGAGGGTCTCCACGAAACGGGCGGTCTTATTTCTCACCCTTTCGGCGATGTCCAATCCTCTCACCTGGTTACAGAGCGCAACACCTGTTGTCTTATCGCCCGAGATGTTTACGGCCAATCCAGCCTTTCGAGCAAATACACCTCCCGTTGTGATCGGCACAACGAGGCAGATGCCAACTGCATTGATTTCGCGAGGTGTGATGACAACGCAACGATGTTCATCCTTCATCTCGTTCCCCACAACCGGGTTGAGATCGACGATGAAGACGTCGCCGCGTTTAGGAACGTTGCTTCGAACCATCAGAATGATTCATAGCCGACACGTGCGCCGCCCTGCCACGCGTTCGCCTGCTTGTTCAAGGCGGCCATCTCATCGGCACCTTCCAAAAGCTGCGCCAACGTATACCTTTTTTGGGGCAGAGCAGGTGTTGCGATAAGCGAACCGTTGTCTACAACCAAGGTCAATTCCGTTCCGACTTCCGCGCCCAGCATCTTCAGCAGCGCGGGAGGAATACTAAATACTGTTGCACCGCCTTGACGGCGAATTTTCACGGTATTGGTCATCTGACGTCCTTCAGTTTTGTGCTACATAAATAGCACATGTTCGCGATGTCGCAAGGTATCCGAAGGTGACGATTTTCTCGGCGACATCTGTTTTTCAATTCGCCTTGCGGGCGTCAAGGATCTCATCGACGGGGCATCTAGAAGCACCCACCGTTGACACCCGCCCGCATAGCCCGTATCTGCCGGCCCATGCCAGTGTTCTGGCCGTAAGCGTCTGACGTCAAGCAACGCACTTATCGATCCTCGCCGGTCGGAGTGCGTTTTTTTGTGCCCGTCGGCGGGGGAACAGCCAGGAGGTTTTCATGGCTTTCCGTCTTACTGGTGATCGCGAGCAAGCCCGGCTTTATCTGCTGACCGCGATCCTTTTCATGTCCTATCTCTGCGTGGCAATTGCGCTTCCGGTCGTGCCGGTGTTCGTGACGGGCACGCTTGGTCTCAGCAATGGCTGGGCGGGTCTCGGCGTCGGCATCGCCTTTCTCGCCACCATTCTCACGCGCGGCTATGCCGGCGGGCTTGCCGATGGCAGGGGCGCCAGGTTCGCCGCGCAGCGGGGCCTCGTCTTGTACATGGCAGGCGCGCTGATCTCGCTTGCCGCGGGGCTCTTGCAGCAGGCGCCTGCAGCGGCTTTCGCCGTTCTCGTCGCCGGCCGGCTTCTGATCGGGCTTGGCGAAAGCCTCGTTGCCGTCGGCATCATTGCCTGGGGCATCGCGTTCGTCGGGCCGCAGCGTTCCGGCCGGGTGCTGGCGCTCATCGGCGCTGCGATCTACGGCGCGTTGGGTCTCGGCGGGCCTCTCGGACTCTTGCTGCTCGATAATTTCGGTTTTGCCGGCACGATGGCCGTCAGCGCCGGGCTGCCCGTGCTGGGGCTTGCCGCAATCCGCAGCGTGCCCGCCGTTGCTGCCCATCCGGACAGGGAGCGGCCGCCGCTTGCTGCCGTCATCGGCCGCATCTGGGTGCATGGGCTGATCGTCTGCCTGCAAGGCATGGGCTTTGCCGCGATCGGCTCCTTCTTCACCCTCTATTTCCGCGATCTCGGCTGGGATCATGCCGGCCTCGGCCTGACCGCCTTCGGCTGCGGCTTCGTGCTGGTGCGCCTCGTCTGCGGCCACCTGCCGGATCGCTACGGCGGGCTGACGGTCGCCGTCGTCTCGCTCGCGGTCGAAGCGATCGGCCAGGTGCTGATCTGGAGCGCTGCCGATCCAAGCGTTGCGTTGATCGGCGCCTTCATGACGGGGCTCGGCTGCTCGATGATCTTCCCGGCTATGGGGCGTGAAGTCGTGCATCTCGTCGCACCCCATCTGCGCGGCACGGCGCTCGGGGGATTTTCGGCCTTTCAGGATGTGGCCTATGGGCTGACCGGGCCGCTGGCGGGCATGCTCGCCGATCGGGCAGGCTACGGCAGCGTGTTTCTCGTCGGCGGGGCGACGGCGGTCTGCGGGTTTATGATCGCTGTCGTGCTGCGGCGAGGGAAGGTTGTCGCGGCAGAGTGATGATCGCAGGGGACGGTGCAATCGGACACCGTCCCCGCTTCCATCCAGCGAAACAACGGAGGAGGAGTGCCCACCACCCTTGTCCCGCTCTCACCGCGACCCATCTCCCTGATGGCTTCAATCGGAAAACGACGACACATGCCAGGACAAATCCTCTTCATTCAGGGTGCCGGCGAAACGGCGCATGACGCATGGGACAACAAGCTCGTCGACAGTCTCGCCCGCGAACTCGGCGAGGATTATGCCATCCGGTATCCGCGCATGCCCAACGAGGCCGATCCGCATTATCAGGCCTGGAAGGCCGCATTGCTTAAGGAGTTCGAAACGCTCGAAGATGGCGCCATCCTGATCGGCCATTCGCTCGGCGGCACGATCCTTCTCCACACGCTTGCCGAGGAATGGCCGGCATTCGAGCCCGGCGCCGTCATTCTCATCGCGCCGCCCTATATCGGCGAGGGCGGGTGGGAGAGCGATGAAATCACCGCAGCCGACGACTTTTCCGAGAGCCTGCCGGAGGGGCTGCCGGTGCTCATCTATCACGGCAGCGATGATGACACCGTGCCCTTTGCACATATCGAGCTCTACGCCATGGCAATCCCCGAGGCGGTCGTCTGCGCGCTGCCGGGGCGCGATCACCAGCTCGACAATGATCTCGCCGATATCGCCAAGGATATTCGATCGCTGGCGGCCTAGCGCGCCGCCTCCGACCTTCGCCCGCCGGGCCATTTCATCGCTCAACCATTGGCATCGCATCCTCCCGCATCGCTGAACCCAAAGGCTATGCAGGAGCTGCCGCATGATCTCAAACCATTCCGGAGGAGGGGACTACGCGCTCTTCCGCACGCCCACACGGGGGCACGGCGCCTGCCGCCCCGATGCTATCGGCATGGTCCAGCCGCTTGCCGCTTTCCTCCTCGCCGCCGGCTTCGTGCTCTCGCTTGCCGGCCGGTATGAGGGGCAGCTCATCCGTGCGGAGCGCATCCACCAGGAGGTCGCCGACCGATGAGCGCCTTCAGCCTGCGCTTCGATTTCGACGAACTCACCATCGCCATCCTCGGCCGGAATGACAATGGCCTGCTGCTTTACGGCGCAGCCGAGCTCTCGGGCGATCATGAAGGGTTCAGCGTCGAGGCCATCCATCTCGCCGAGGGCACAGTGCTGCGTGCGGCCGGCAATGCCGAATTCGGCAGACCGTCGACCTTTGCCGATGAGCTTTTCCGGCGCATCGCCGCCGTCATCGAAAATGACAAGACGGTGCTCGGGCGCCACGCAGCGATGGAGTGGGCCGAGCACGTCGAGCGTCATAGCGAGGCGGCTTGAGCCTGGATTCCGAGACCCGCCAAGTCCCTGAAAACCTTATTCTGTGTGGTTTGTTACCGAGGATAGGAATAATTTCCTTGATTGTTGTCGATGATGACGAGTACAACCGTATGACGGCAGCGAGATTGTAACAGGAGAGTTTTGCATGCATGCCTGCCCGCTCGAACCGAGCGACACCACCCTCATCCAGACGCGTGCCGGCAGCGCCCCATGTGGGCGCAAGGGGTGGCGCGCTTGAACGATATTCCCGAAGACCTGCTGCCGCTGGTGCGGGCCGCGCAGCTTTCGGGCGGCTTTTGCCAGGAGCGGGCGATTGCCTCGGCGATCGGCCGGGAGCGTGCGCGATGCCGTCAGGCCGTCGAAGATTGGCGGGCAGGGCTTTTACTCGGCGAGGCATTCGCGGGCCCGATCGACCTTTTGCTTGCCCGCATCGAGGGGCGAGGCTGATGCGCGAGCAAGCGGCCTCCGCGCTGGAAGATGACGCCGTGCTCGTTGCGCTCAGCCGCGATCTGCACGAGGCCGCAAGGCTTGCGCACCAGCGCCTGAAATCGCTGCCCGACTATCAAACCATTGCCGAGGAAGCGGCTGCCATCGAGGCAATCCTGCAGCCGGGCGAAGAAATTGCCGATCGCATCCTGTGTCTCAATGCGGTGACATCGGAAGGTATCGAGGCCCGGGAGCATGCCGGCCTCTGGAAACAGGGCGATTATATCTCGGCTTATTTCGGCGTGGTCCTGTGATCAGCCGGGGCGACGATCGTCGCCGGACATAGAAGTGCAGGGTTGTTTTCCGCCCGCACGAAATCGGTGCGCGGCACAATCGTATGACCATGCCGGCATCTGGCTAGATTGCCGGAAGCATTCCGCCATCGATCCGCAGATTGACACCGGTAATATAGCCGGCGCGCGGACTGGCGAGGAAAGAGACGGCGTCGGCGATCTCCTCCAGTGTGCCGACGCGACCGAGCGGCACCGCGGCAAAGAGCGGCAGCACGGCGCGTTCGATCGTTTCCCACGCCGCATCTTCGGCGATGCCGCGCTCGGCGGCAACTTCTCGGAAGCGGGCGTCCAGCCGGGCGCTGCGGATCGTACCCGGCGAAATCGTATTGACCGTCACGCCCTCGGCCGCCACCGCCTTGGCCATGGAAGAGGTCATGGCGTTGATGGCGGCCTTGCAGGCGGCGTAATCCGGACGTCCGGCCGGCGGCATCAGGCCGGCGAGGCTGGAAATGTTGATGATGCGGCCCCAGCCTGCCTCGCGCATGGCCGGCAGCAGCCGCGTGGTGACCCTGACGGCAGCGAGGACATTGCGGTCATAAGCCGACGCCCATGTGGCGGGCCGGCTGTTCGTCCAGTCCTCCGGCTCGCCCGAGCCGCCGGCATTGTTGACGACGATATCGATCCGGCCTGCCAGCGCCTGCGCTTCACCGATCAGGCGCTCCACCTCGTCGTCGATGGTGAGATCGCCGGTCACGGGATGGGCGCGGCCGCCTTCCGCGACGATCTCCTGGGCCACGCGCTGCGTCTTGCCCCTGTCGCGGCCGTGAACGATGACGGTGGCCCCTTCGCGGGCGAGCCCTCTGGCGATTGCTTCGCCGATACCCTTGCTGCTGCCGGTGACGAGCGCCGTCTTGCCGTCGAGTTTCAAATCCATCGCCGTGTCCCTATCTTGAAGCGGATGCGACACAAAAGAACAGGACGATGCTCGACACAATTACGCACTTAAAAGTGCCTATAGACCAGGAAGACCGCACCGCCTGCCTCGGCCCCGATGGCTCCGTCGCGCATGTGACGCGGGTCATGCGGATGATCAGCGGCCGCTGGAAGCTGCCGATCCTCTTTCGCCTGTTTGCCGAGCCTTCGATGCGCACCCTGCAATTGAAGCGGGACATGCCGGGCATTTCGCAGAAGATGCTGACACAGCATCTGCGCGAACTGGAACAGGACGGGCTCGTCGCGAGGCGGGATTTCGGCGAGCAGCCGCCGCGTGTGGAGTATCGGCTGACGGAAGCGGGCCGGGCGCTGATGCCGGTGCTGATGGCGGCGCGGGAGTTTTCGCGGGGGTATGCGGGCGAGGGCTGACGGAGCGATGAAAACCCCTCCCCAACCCCTCCCCACAAGGGGGAGGGACTAACCCCGAAGGCGCCGCCTCACTCCTCCAGTTACGGACGGGATTTGGAAGGCGGGCGCTGCAAGTTAAGCCCCTCCCACTTGTGGGGAGGGGTTGGGGAGGGGTCTTTTTCGACGTATGGACGGATCCGCATCTTCCGCACCATCCAAAAACAAAAACGGCGCCCCTTGCGGAGCGCCGTCGCCTGCCTGAAGCAGTGAAGTCAGATCAGAAGGCCTGGATGTTGACAGCCTTCGGGCCCTTGCCCATGCGATCCGGCTCGGTGTCGAAAGAAACCTGCTGGCCTTCGCGCAGCGACTGGATGCCGGAAGCCTGGAGAGCGGAGATGTGGACGAAAACGTCCTTGGCGCCGCCTTCCGGCGTGATGAAACCAAAACCCTTGTCCTGGTTGAAGAATTTTACGGTGCCCTTGGTGGCCATGGGGATAGTCCTTTTCCCATTGGTAGTTAGTTTATCCGCACCCCCGGCGGAGGGGAGGCGGACGGCTTTAGCTTTCGCGTTTCGGCCCTGGAGCCGGACGCGAAGGGTCAGTCGAGACGTCACGTACGGGGAAAGAACATCTACGCGCATGGGTGTCACCCATACCGCCCTACCGGAATTGGCGCTCCGCCAGGGCATTACCACTTCAGTCCAGTCACCGGCATGCGAAATGCCCGAGTGTTGCAGTTCGTGCCAGCATTTCGGGCAAAAAGCAAGCGGCAATATTGTGGCATGGCTTTTTGCGTCGCCGGAAATGGTGATGATTCAAATGGTTGCCGGAGTGTTCGAATAGAATGATGGACGTGTGTCAAAACGGGACAGGTGGGGGCTACAACTTTTAGGCGATGGGCCGCCACTTCCAGCTTAGGGGCGTGCAGGACGGCTCGAGGACAGGAATGAGGGAGGAGAGAAATCCGCCCGGCACCGGAAATCGCAGCACCTTAACCTTTCATCTGTGGGAAAATCCGCCCGCTTCCACAATTTCGTCCCGAGCGGCCGCAATTATGGCAGGGTATTCGGGGCTTGATGCGGTGGCCGCCTGCGGTTAGGTCTCGGAGGGGCGAAGCAGTGAATGAAGGAAGTGCCGGCGTGATCGATCCCTATGCCATGC
Source organism: Rhizobium sp. BK529 (assembly GCF_014194105.1). Classification (NCBI taxonomy): domain Bacteria; kingdom Pseudomonadati; phylum Pseudomonadota; class Alphaproteobacteria; order Hyphomicrobiales; family Rhizobiaceae; genus Rhizobium; species Rhizobium sp. BK529. The sequence goes on from NZ_JACIAU010000001.1 coordinate 1,175,499, forward strand.
TTGGACTGGAACGCGACGCCAGTGGCGAGGCGATCAAGCTTGCCTGGCGCAAGGCCGCCAAGGGCGCGCATCCGGACGCCGGCGGCGATTCCGATCATTTCAACCGGCTGCAGATCGCCTACGAGCTCTTGCAGGACCCGGTGCGCCGGCGCGTTTATGACGATACGGGCTACGACCCGCAGCTCGCCGACCCCAAGGATCTCGAAGGCGTGCTGATGCTGGAATCGCTCGTCAACGAGGTGATCCTCGACGAGCGCGAACCCGGCAGCTTCGATCCCGTCGCCGCCATGCGCCGCAAACTCTCCGACGATATCGTGAAAAGCCGCTTCCATATCCTGGAGCTCGAACGCCACCGTGCCCGCGTGCGCAAACACATAGACCGCCTCGGCCGCCGCCCGGAAACCGACGTGCTCGGCTCCATGATGCGTGCCCGCAGCGAAGCCATCGCCGACGCCATCCGCAAGACGGAAAAGCAGATCGAGACGATCGAGCATACCTATACGATGCTCGAGGGGTACTCGTATGAGGTGGAAGCTCCGGCGCCGCTGGAAGAGGTGGAGATGATGGACGTGGTTGAGCCACAGCGCGGGGAGGCTGCGGAGTAGGGGCTGACACATCTTCCCGTGTCGTACTGGCTTCGGACTGAAGGAGAGCCTAGCCCCAAGAAAAGAGCCCGGTGGGGTTTCCGGGCTCGAGATCCGATGAAGGGCATGGCGGCTCGTTTCCGCCCACCTCCTTACGCGGCCGTCTCCTCCTCCGGCGCGTGCAATTCCGGCAATATAGCTTGATTGAAACCTGCAGCACAGCTCGCCCCGGTCATTGAGCTGGGGAAAAGCTGTGGAAATGCGAGTGGAACAATCAGCGTCATCAGGGGTTCCGTAAGCACCGATCAACTGATCTACCTGGGAGAAACCCATGCGTATGAAAATTGTCGCAGCATCACTTCTCGCCCTCGGCATGGCCACATCTGCCTTTGCGCAGTCCAACCCGGCCCCGACGGGCGCAACCATGGACAAGAACACCGTCGATACCGGCGGCGGCGCCGGCGTCAAGGCCAAGAAGCCCATGGCGACGGACAAGATGAAGACCGGCAGCACGAAGAAGATGACCAGCACGAAGACGCATAAGCTCCGCTGCCCCGACCACGCCAGCAGCAGCGGCACCGGCCGCGGCAAGCTGCAGACCCAGGGCGGCACCAGCAACGCCACCCCGATGGACGAAGCCTGCGCAGCGCATAATAACTGATCGCAGTGCGGGGCGAGAGGATGCCCGGTCGTTGTGTGGCCGGGCGTTACCCTCTCCTCCGTCATTCCTGCGCCTGTCACAGGAGTCCAGCCGGCTTGCGTCTGCAAGCCGAGAAGACTATTATCGGGTGCGGCAATCTCATAGTCCCATCAAGTGCCAGGAGATATCCTCCCATTTCGGATTATTCTCCTCGATGAGAGTGAGCCTCCACTGTCGCGGCCATTTCTCGATTGTCTTCTCCCGCGTGATGGCTGTCGTGACGAGATCATATTTCTCGAACCAGACGAGCGTCTTGACGCCGTAGCGGGAGGTGAAGCCGGGCATCAGCTCGTTCTGGTGCTCGAACAGCCGGCCGGGTAAATCACTCGTCATGCCAGTGGTGAGCGTGCCATTTCTTTTTGACGCGAGGATGTAGACATAACCCTTCATAGTTGAAGAGTGGCCTGTCTCGGCACTACTTTTCGAGAGTCTTTTCGGCTTGCAGACGCAAGCCGGCTGGATTCCTGTGACAAGCACAGGAATGACGGAGGTTAGGGTGGTGCCGCCCCATCATCTCTCGACGCCGTGTACCCCTTCACAAACCACGCAGCCCCCATGGCAACCCGCAAATATCCCGCTATGCTCTCCCGATACCAAAACACCGGGGAGCAGGACAGGCGTGCCGCATATCTACATCGTCACCGATTGCGAATTCGACGGCCCCATTCCGGGCGCTCATTCGATGCTCTCCTTCGCCTCCGTCGCCGTCACCGAGACTGGCCTCCTCGCGGGCGAATTCGAAGCCGTGCTGCAGCCGCTGGAGGAGGCGGTGCGCGACCCGCAGACTTCGGCCTTCTGGCAGGCCCATCCGCAGGCCTTCGCGGCGGCGACCGACAGGCCCGAACCCGCAGCCGAAGTCATGGCCCGCTTCGTCACCTGGGTAAAATCCTTCGGCGCCGAGCAGATCTTCGCCGCCCATCCGCTTGCGCTCGACGGTCCCTGGATCGATCATTACCTGAAGCGTTTTACCGGCCGGCCGCTGTTCGAAGGGCCATGGATTGCCGATCGGCTGTTCCGCCATCCGCCGCTCTGCCTCCTGTCGATGGTGGCGGGTGCGACGGGACGCAAGCCGTGGGAATGCGATATCGCCCATTATCCGTCAGAATGGCTCGGCCATGTCGAGCACACGCATCGCGCCATCGACGATGCCCGCGGCTATGCCAATCTCCTGCATTTCTTCCTGACGCGGCGCGAAGCCGGCGGCGGCTACCGGCCTCTGCTGTCGTAAGCTCTCCCCATCTAGGCAAGCCGGATCAGCCCTGCCTCGGTCGGCCTGAAGCCGCAGGCGCGGTAAAAACCACTCAGATGCGGCTCGAAATCGACATGCAGCCACTCGGCGCCGCGCTCGCGCGCCACCCGCACCGCCTCCTTGACCAGTGCGGTCGCAATGCCCCGCCGGCGCAGATCCGGATGCACCGAGGTATCGAGGAGGAAGGCGTGGATGCCGCCATCCCAGGCGACATTGACGAAGCCGATCAGCCGCCCGTCCGCATAGGCGCCGATATGGGCAAGGCTGCGCGGCAGGATGCGGGCGAAATCCGGCGCCTGCGATGAGCCCCAGGCGGCGGTCCATAGCGTGGCGAATTCGGCGTGCGAGGGGAAGGGGTCGATGCGGATGTCTGGCATGGTGGGGGTCCGGGTGTGGTTTTTGGCTGCCGGCGGATGATTATCGCGCGCCTCGCTCGATGATCCGCATGACGTTATCCCGATAGGATGCCGGATAGACCTCAGCGAATCCATCCCGGCCGGATGATTGCATAGTCGCTGGCCGGCTCAAGACCCGATTGTTTTGGCGCGTCGATCGCATCACAGCGATCGGCGGGCTTCCGCCTTTCCAAGATGACGGACTCGGTACCGGGTTTGACGCTGCCCTTCAAAAGAAGCGCGACAGGCAGTTAAAAGCAATGATATAGAACCAATTCAATCTTAGCTTGCTTTAATGGATGGTCGATGCCACTTATTGTTCCACTCACTGACTTAAGTACAAACTCCCGAAGTTTCGATCAGATTTCCAATATCTTTTATCGATGCAGGAATACTACAGACGCTGAAGTTCACATAGATCTTCGAAGTGTTGGGTGGATTGATGCCCATCTTTCGGCCGCTATTATGTGCGTAATTCGGAAGATACAATTGAATAGAAATAGGGTGATATTTGTAAATTCACGGCCAAGGGTGACGGAGATACTGCAACGAAATGGACTATTTCAATCGGAGCGGCGAACGGAGACTGGAACTGTCATACCATTGACGCCATTTAACGCTGACCAAGGTATCGACTATTCTAACTTTATCCGTCGACATTTAAGCCGCATGAAATTTCCGCAGATGACAGAGGCTCTGAGAGGGAAGATTTATGAAGGCTTGGACGAGGTGTTTATGAATGCATCCATCCATTCAAACTCTTCCACTGCGATCTTTGCGTGCGGTCAATTTTTCCCAAAGTATGAGCGAATCGATTTTTCGATTACAGATGGTGGCATTGGTATAAGTGGTGCTTATAAGCAAGCTTTCTCTAGGGATATCAGTGCGCTTGACGCGATTGAATGGGCTATGACTGAAGGTAGCACGACACGTGTGGGCGACATCCCTGGTGGACTTGGATTGAAAATTTTGAGGCGCTTTATACGTCTCAACTGTGGGCGCTTTATCGTAGTGTCTAGAGATGGCTATTGGACAGAGCAGGGTGGGGTTGCAGAAAAAAAGCAGCTTTCGCTCGATTTTCCGGGTACTGTAGTCACGATTGAGGTCAATACCGCAGATACAAGGGCCTATGACTTTGTATCAGTTCCAAATCCTCAAGAACTTTGGTGAGAGCTGCTATGGCGGACATTGTGATAAGACTGTCGAAGATAACAGGCTCTGGTGTATGCGTAACCAGTCAAGACGGGCAGCGAGTTTATGCCCACTTGTATGATGCGCTGACTGCCGGTCACCGGGTTGCCCTGTCATTTTCGGGAGTAACCAGGATGACGACCGCATTCTTGAACGCTGCTGTGGGTCAGCTCTATGGCGAATTTCCACCTGAAGAGATCCGAAAGAAAATGCTGGCGCCTGTGGATGCAGAGGCATGGCATCTTGCGCGGTTGAAGATGGTGAATGATCGTGCGAAGCAGTATTTTTCAAATAAAGATGCTTATAACCGCATCATAGAAATGGAAATGGGCTCCGGAAAAGATGAGCATCTTTGATCTTGGGGCGGCGGCCAAGTTGGTCGGTCAGGAAATATTTGTTGATACAAATATACTTATTTTTGTTGATGGTGCCCATTCTTTTGATGAGAAGCAAAAAATTTACTCAAATCTCTATTTTGAGCTTAAGAAGAATAACAAGCTGTACACATCTGAAAAGTGTCTCGGAGAATTTTCTAATAGGTTAACCGCATTATATTACAATCTAGATCGGGAAGAAGATAAAAACATTGATAGCTTCAAAAAATATAGAAAATCTGAAGCATTTTCTACGTCTATGCAGTGCATATACGATGCCACGTGCCAGTTTCTGAATGATATGGAAGTTATAAAAGATTATAGAACTCTGGATATTGCTCGCGCTTTCGACGATGTGAGGTCTGGTCTTATTGATTATTGCGACTTGGTCTCTGCCAGAATTTGCCTGGAGAGGGATATGTACTTCTTTTCAGATGATGGCGATTCTCTTTATTGTAAGGGATTGAAAATAATAACGAATAATTCTTGGATGCTGCGAAACTCGGAGAAGCGGGGCGAGCTCGCTGTTCTCTAATGAGGCAGAATCAACGCCCCGGCCGCCCCGTCTTATTCTTCGTCCGCCCCTTGCGCCTTTGCTCGCCCGGATCCTCATAGCTCCCGACACCCGTCTTGCCGCGCACCAGCGGGCGCACGTCGTCGCGTTCCGGCTGGCCCTCAAGCAACGGCGAAAACCGCTTCGTGCCCTTGGCGGCTTCCGGCTTTTCCGGCACATGCCCGGTCACCGGCTTTTCCGTCCGGCCGACGGTCATCTCGTCCAGCGTGTTGCGGCGGAAAAGGCTCTTGCCGTCCGCCGGGGTGGCGACGTGGCGGCCCATTTCGTCGAGGTGGGGTTTGGCGAAGTAGGTGGGTGTGGCACCCCCCTCTGTCCTGCCGGACATCTCCCCCACGAGGGGGGAGATCGATTTGCCGCGCCCTTTGCCTTCCATCGACTTGGCTTCCTCGCGCGCCAGCGGGTCGTCCATGGCGGCGAGTTCGACGGCCTTGAGGCGTTTGATTTCGTCGCGCAGGCGGGCGGCTTTTTCGAAGTCGAGGTCGGCGGCGGCGTCGCGCATGCTCTTTTCCAGCGCGTTGAGATGAGCCTGCAGGTTGTTGCCGACGAGGTTGCCGCCATCGGCAAAACCCTTGCCGGAGGCGCCGGAGATATCGGCGCGGACGTGGTCGCGCTCGTAGACCGAGTCGAGGATATCGGAGATCTTGGCCTTGACGCTTTCGGGCGTGATGCCGTGCTCCTGGTTATAGGCCATCTGCTTTTCGCGGCGGCGGGCCGTCTCGTCCATGGCGCGCTGCATGGAGCCGGTGATGGTGTCGGCATAGAGGATGACCTTGCCGTCGACGTTACGCGCCGCACGACCAATGGTCTGGATCAGCGAGGTCTCGGAGCGCAGGAAGCCTTCCTTGTCGGCATCGAGAATGGCGACGAAGCCGCATTCGGGAATATCCAGGCCCTCGCGCAGCAGGTTGATGCCGACGAGCACGTCGAATGCGCCGAGGCGCAGGTCGCGGATGATCTCGATGCGCTCCAGCGTGTCGATGTCCGAGTGCATGTAGCGGACGCGCACGCCCTGTTCATGCAGATATTCGGTCAGGTCCTCGGCCATGCGCTTGGTCAGCACGGTGCAGAGGGTACGGTAGCCCTTGGCGGCCGTCTCGCGGATTTCGCCGAGCACGTCGTCCACCTGGCTGCGGGCGGAGCGCACTTCGACGGGCGGATCGATGAGGCCCGTGGGTCGGATGACCTGTTCGGCGAAGACGCCGCCGGATTGTTCCAGCTCCCAGCTGCCGGGGGTTGCCGAGACGGCGATCGTGTCCGGGCGCATGGCGTCCCATTCCTCGAAGCGCAGCGGGCGGTTGTCCATGCAGGAGGGCAGGCGGAAGCCATATTCGGCGAGCGTCGCCTTGCGCCGGAAGTCGCCGCGATACATGCCGCCGATCTGCGGAATGGTGACATGGCTTTCGTCGATGAAGACGATGGCATTGTCGGGCACATATTCGAAGAGCGTCGGCGGCGGATCGCCGGGGTCGCGGCCGGTGAGGTAACGCGAATAGTTCTCGATGCCCTGGCAGGAGCCGGTCGCTTCCAGCATCTCAATGTCGTAGCGGGTGCGCTGTTCCAGGCGCTGGGCCTCCAGCAGACGGCCGGCCTTCTCCAGTTCGGCAAGGCGAAGCTTGAGCTCTTCCTTGATGGATTTGATCGCGGCATTCAGCGTCGGGCGCGGCGTGACATAGTGCGAGTTGGCGTAGATCTTCACCGATTTCAGGTCGCCGGTCTTCTGGCCGGTCAGCGGGTCGAATTCGGTGATGGCGTCGATCTCGTCGCCGAACATGCTGATGCGCCAGGCGGCATCTTCCAGGTGGGCGGGGAAGATTTCGATCGTATCGCCGCGCACGCGGAAGGAGCCGCGCTGGAAGTCCATGTCGCGGCGCTTGTATTGCTGAGCCACGAGATCGGCCAGCAGCTGGCGCTGGTCCAGTCGGTCGCCGACATTCATCTGGAAGGTCATGGCCGTATAGGTTTCGACCGAGCCGATACCATAGATACAGGAGACGGAGGCGACGATGATGCAATCGTCGCGTTCCAAGAGCGAGCGCGTCGCCGAGTGGCGCATGCGGTCGATCTGCTCGTTGATGGAGCTTTCCTTCTCGATATAGGTGTCGGAGCGCGGCACATAGGCTTCCGGCTGGTAATAATCGTAGTAGGAAACGAAATATTCCACCGCATTGTCGGGGAAGAAATTCTTGAATTCGGAATAGAGCTGGGCGGCCAGCGTCTTGTTCGGCGCCAGAATGAGCGCCGGGCGCTGCGTTTCCTCGATCACCTTGGCCATGGTGAAGGTCTTGCCCGAGCCGGTGACGCCGAGAAGAACCTGGCTGCGCTCGCCGCTCTCCAGCCCGCTGACGAGATCGCGGATCGCCGTTGGCTGGTCGCCGGCGGGCTTGTATTCCGAGGCCATGCGGATGGTGATGCCGCCTTCGGATTTATCCGGCCGGGCAGGGCGGTGCGGCGTCCAGATCTTGCCGTTCTTGTGCAGCGGGTTGCCGCTCTCGATCAGCTTGGAGAGAGCTTCGACCGTGGCGGTAACGCCGCCGGGCGAGATCTTGTCGGCATCTTCCAGCGAAATATCGAGACCGGCGACCGGGTTCAGGCCGGCCGCGGCACGCGTCTTCGGGTCGGTGGACCCGCCGATGGAAACGCCGCGCGCCGTCTTGCTGACCGTCGCCTTCTTGTTGACGCTGACGGCCTCGGTGTGCTTGCGCGCCTCGTTCTCCACCCTCTTGCGGTGCTTGCCCGCCTTGGAGGCGATTTCGCGCTGGCTTTCGATGCCGGCGGCCTCCGCATCCGCCTCGAGCTGCTTCACCCAGTCGGCGACGCTGCCGGACAGGGGAGCGGAGTTTTCTGCCGGGACTCGCTTATCCTTCTCGTTCCACTCGAAGGGCGTCCCGGTAAAAGACGATTGGGGGGCTTCCTCGAAACCGGTCGAGGCGGGGGATTTCTTCGGAGATTTTGCCATGGGCGGAATATGGCTGTTGTGACAGGGAAATGGAAGGGGTTGAGAGTACAAAAGGGAAACGAATGAATCGTTCGGATTTTTGGAATAGTTTCTCTGCCGCGTGATCAAAAGACCCCGCCCCAAACCCCTCCCCACAAGGGGGAGGGGCTTAAACTGCCGCACCCTGCCTTCCACATCCTCAACGTTTCGAAAGAGGGAAGGAGGGAGCCCCAGGTTAGCCCCTCCCCCTTGTGGGGAGGGGTTGGGGAGGGGTTTTTCTTCAGCGGTTTCTCCACCCCATCACGCCGAGCGCTGATCCGCCGGCCCTTCCGCCCGTGCAAGGTTCAAGGCACTGTTGATCAACCCGACATGGCTGAACGCCTGCGGGAAATTCCCCAGCATGCGGCCGGCGGCAGGATCGTATTCCTCCGCCAGCAGCCCGACATCGTTGCAGATGTCAAGCAGCCGCTCAAACAGGCGCAGCGCGTCCTCCCGGCGGCCGATCATGTTGAGGGCGTCGACGAGCCAGAAGCTGCAGGCGAGGAAGGCGCCTTCGCCCGGTGGCAGTCCGTCGTCCACCTCCCGGGTCTCGTAGCGCAGCAGCAGGCCGTCGCGCATCAGCCTGCGCTCGATAGCCTCGACGGTCGCGACATAGCGCGGATCGTCCGGCGCGATGAAGCCGACCATGCCGAGATGCAGCAGGCTGGCATCCATCGCCTTGGAGCCGTAGGCCTGGGTGAAGCAGCCGAGCTCGGCGTCGAAGCCCTTTGTGCAGACTTCGGCATGGATGCGATCGGCGAGCGCGCGCCAGCGGGCGGCGGCCTCCGGCTCGCCGTCCTCCTCGGCGATCTTGACGGCGCGGTCGAAGGCTACCCAGGCCATGACCTTGGAATAGGTGAAATGCTGGCGCTCGCCGCGCACCTCCCATATGCCCTCATCGGGCTGCCCCCAGGCTTTTGCGAGGAAGGGCAGGATGACGGTCGCGAGCTCGCGGGTGCGATGATGCGGCGGCAGGCCGCCCTTGCGCGCCTGCAGCATGGCGTCGGCCACCTCGCCATAAACATCGAGCTGCACCTGTTCGGCGGCGGCATTGCCGATGCGCACGGGCCTCGAGCCTTCATAGCCCGTCAGCCAGGGCACCTGCCATTCGAGCAGATTGCGCTCGCCGGCCACGCCATACATGATCTGCATCTGCTCCGGCGAGCCGGCGACCGCGCGCAGCAGCCAGTTGCGCCAGGCATGGGCCTCCTCGTAATAGCCGAGCTTCATCAGGGCGAGCAGGGTCAGCGTCGCGTCCCGCAGCCAGCAATAGCGATAGTCCCAGTTGCGCGGCCCGCCGATCTTTTCCGGCAGGGAGGTGGTTGCCGCAGCCACGATGCCGCCCGTCGGCATGTAGGTGAGCGCCTTCAGGGTGATGAGGGAGCGCTTCACCTGCTGCGTCCAGCGGCCGACGGGCGGGCAGGATTTGGCAAAGGATAACCAGAATTCCTCCGTGTCCGGCAGCGCATATTCCACCTGCCGCAGGGCCGGCTTCGGCAGATGCGAGGGAGACCAGGTGAGGGTGAAGACCTGGCTTTCGCCGGCCGCAACCTGGAAGGAGCCGACCGTGCTCAAGCCGCGGCCTTCGAGCGGCACGGCGCAATTCAGCGTCAGCCTGTCCGGGCCGGCAATGGCGGTGATGCCGCCGTCTTCGCCATGCGTGACCCAGGGAACGGTCCGGCCGTAATCGAAGCGAAGGTTGAGTTCCATGTCGAAGGCGACGCTGCCGCTCCTGCCCTCGACGATGCGCATCAGATCGCTCGTGTTGTCGCGCAGCGGCATGAAGTCGATGAGAACCGCAGTGCCGGTCTCGGTCCGGAATTCGGTTTCGAGAATGAGCGTGTCGTCGCGGTAGCGGCGCGTGGCGGTCACATTTTCACCAGACGGTGACAGCGACCAGAAGCCGTTATCCTTCGTGCCGAGCAGGGCGGCAAAACATGCGGGGGAATCGAAGCGCGGAAAACAGAGCCAGTCGATCGAGCCGTTTTTAGAGACGAGGGCGGCGGTTTCGCAATCGCCGATGAGCGCGTAGTCCTCGATCAATACCGACACCGGAGCCTCCTTCGTGTAGCAGCCGGGCTTTTAAGGTAGAGGCCGTATGCGGAGGTCAAGCGGGGAGATTGTATAGGTGCGCACGTGCGGGCCAAACTGTAATCGACACGGTACGCCTTTTCTGTGGTCGGCACGGCCCGAACTTCTCCGTGGTGGGCGCGGCCCCCCAACCTCCGTCATCCCTGTGCTTGTCACAGGGATCCAGCTACCGCGCGTCCGCGCGGTGAATGACTCACTTGCCGCAAGAACAGGAGTCTCTCCTGCCCAAGGACTTGGCAGGCTGGATCCCTGTGACAAGCACAGGGATGACGGGAGACTGAGGTGGGGCTCGGTGCCCCAAGCGAGGTTGAGCCAGGAGTGGTCTCTGCTTAATTTTTCGAGAGGCGGCCACTAAACCGCCGCTCCATAAAGTACCCAGCGTAGCGTCATCGGCACCTCAAGCACTCGCAATCTTGAACAGAGCCACCAGCGAAATCACCATCATCAGTATCCCCGCCGCGGCCACGCCCCAGAAGGCGGTTTCGGCGCGGCGGACGGGCACTTCGACGAGGCGTTTGTAATCGTCGTCGGAGAGGAACTTGTAGAGGCTGCCGCGCCACTCGTTGCGCAGATAGGTCTGCACCCAGATATAGTGCACGCCGCTGCCGATGACCGAGAGGACATAGATGGCGAGCACGATGCCGACGAGCATGGCCGCCGGGCCGACGAACTTGGCGTTTGTCTGCAGCGTCGTCCGGGCGACGATGAGGCCGATATTGGCGAAGACGGCGCCGGCGACGGCGGTGCCGAGCGTTCGCATGATCTCGGAAAGTTTCGCCGTGTCTTCGGAAACCGCCTTGCGCAGGTCGCCGAGCGCCCGCAGCGTATCCTTGTTCTGCTGAGTGACACCGAAATTATAGGCGATGCGCGCGCCTTCGAGCGCCAGCCGCAGCGTGCTTGCCAGATCCATGGCGCTGCCGCCGCGTGTGGCGGTTCGGGCGATTTCGGCGGCCAGCAGGCCGTGGCGGTTCTCCAATTCGCGCTCGTTTTCCAATAGCCATGTGGCTACCGACTGAAGGGTGGCGAAGAGGTCTGCGGTCAGATCCTCCTCATCCCCGACGGTGAACCGCGTCGGCGGAGGCCCCTTGAACAGCAGCCTGTTATCCGGCTCGATTTCCTGCGCCATGGCGCGCAGCAGCCGCGAAGCCGCCCGCAGGCGCCACGGCTCGATCGCCGCCTGATGAACCGGCGTGGCGGCCGCTTTCAGGAGCCAGCGGCCGAGGTGGTCGCCCGGTCCCTTCCTGCCGAGCAGGCGGTTGACCTTGGCAACGCTTTCGGCGCCGGCTTGGGGTTGGAACTCGCCCTCATGCCACCAGGGGCAATAGCGGACGGATCTCGTATCGATGACATCGCTCAGGCCTTCGATCCAGACGATTGCCGATGCCGGCGGCCTGTCCAGCAGGGCCTCGAAGCCGCTGCGCGTCAGGATCGCTTCGATGCCTTCGGGTATTGCCGGTCTGCTGGCCGTGATCGTCAGGCCTTTGCCATTGCCGGCGATCAGATGGCGAGGGATCGAACCGGCCTGATCTTCGGCCGTGATCCCGGTCCATCCAGCCTCTTCGAACAGGGTGTAGAGCCTGTCGGCATCGGGGCCGTCGAGTTCGTTGACGGCGATGCCGGCAGGCGTTTCGGTAACGGCGGCGTTCCTGCCGGCGATCAGGGTGTTCAGCGCTTCAGCGAGTTTTGACTGGGAGGGTGCCATCTTCCACCAGGTTTCGCGTGCGAACGGTAAAGATCGTCTCATCGCCATCCGTCTCGCGGGTGACGCTGCGGCCCAGTTCTTCGCCGGGAAATTCCAGCCGCACCCGTTCTGCCGTGCGCACGATCAGCCGCGGCTGCATTTCCAGCGTGGCGCGGTCGGGGCGAAATTCCACATCCTGAAGCTGCTGGTTTTTCAGCTTGCGGCGCGCCACCGTATCGAGCCGGGCAAGCAGGTTCTCGTCGGCGGGACGGCCGGCGGCGTGCCTGACGGCATCGACGACATCGGCGTTGGAGACCGTGGCGCGGCCCTGAAGCGCGAGCTTGGCCTTCGACATGGCGGCGCCGATATCGGCTTCGGGCAGGATATCCCTGATCTCCTGCAGCGTGCCGCGCAGCACCTCGTTCAGCCGGCTCGACAGTTCCGCATTGCTCTTGGCGCGTCGCACGCCGAGATAGCGCTCGAAATAATCGGTCAGATCGGGCGATTCCTTCATGCGGTCGGAGGCGCAGACCATGTCGTCGGCCACGCCGTTTCTGACGCGGATCAGGCAGAATTTCTGCACCGCCTGCCGCTCCTTGACGAAGGCCTGGACGATGGCGCGCAGGATGCTCTGGCCATTCGCGTCCGAAAGCTCCACCGCCTCGCGGTAATCATATTTGATGAGCGCATAGAGCAGGGTATCCGCGACGGCCGGAGCCAGCTGCAGCACGAAGAAGGCGCCGGCGACGCTCTGGCGGACGTGCAGCTCGAAGAAGCGGCGCGCCAGCGCCTGCCCACCCTCGGTGAAATTCATCCGGCCGCTGGCGATGGCCTCCATCAGCCGGCGCACCTCGGAGCCGGCAACGAAGGAATGCACGCCGTCTCCCGCCTCGTTCTGAATGCGGGCGCGGAAGAATTCCTCCTGCTGGACATCGATCTCGCTGCGCGGCTGAAACGGTTCGCCCGGCTTGCCGACCAGATGGATGATCATCCGCTCCACCCGCAGGCGGGCAAGTTCTTCGTCGGTCAGGTAACCTAATACTCTCCCTCCCGGTCAGGATCAGATCGTCGGACTAGAGTGACGTGGCGGCATTTCGGCAGGGTCTTGCGGGCATTGGCCCAGGGCAGAGTCGAGCCCAGGCCAGGCAAGGCGGACCCGGCGCGGTCGGCGCTTTGGCGCTCTGGAAATCGGCTCGGTCTGGTGGCGTCAGCTTACTCTGCAACCGAGACGGAACTCAAGCTGCGGGAGGGGATTAATGCTGTTATATCCAGTTCGGTGGAGATTACCGTCGCGGCATATCTAAACCTCCGTCATTCCTATGCTTGTCACAGGAATGACGGAAGAAGAGGACGGCTCGCTACCAAAGCAGACCTCACAGGGCGGGGCGCTGCATTGCACCTGCCTGCGCTTCCAGGGAAAGCCGCGCACCTACAGCAACAGCCGCTCCAGACTCCCCTGATCCTTCACGCCATGCTGGTAGAAATGCAGAATCTGGATTGCCAGTTCCTCGCGTTCGCCATCGGTTGCGATATGCCTTGCTTCGCAGATACGGTCATAGACGCGCTGACAAACGGCGACATCCTCTTCCTGCATCGGCGTCTGACTCGCCGACATTTTCTCTCTGATCATCGACATTCCCTCAAACGTCCCCCGAACGTTGTAGGGCGCAGATTGCGTTCTTCAATGAAACGGAGATCACGTCATCGTGCAGCCCCGGTTTCGCCCGGAGATTTTCGTCATGCAGATGCACAATGTTACGCGTGTAACAGAAACTTGCCGGCGCTTGCGATAAGAAGGAGAAAGGCAGCCCGCTTAGGAGTCCAGGCAGCCCTTCTCCACTGGTTTTGCAGCATCCAGCGTGGAGTATTGTAGGCCGGAATAATGTAAACGCCATTTCACTTTTTGAATCGCGGCGAATTATTTGAGGCAATGCTTAACAGGTGCCCGGCCATGCTTTGCGGCCGGGCATTTGCATAATTTTTGCACACTAAAAATGCCGGCTTGGCCGAGTTTCGAGGAGTTCGACCGGCGCTCCGTTCATCCGGTTCGATCACCGCGCCCGATCCGGCGGTGACCGGGTTCCTCATGGCAGGCGGCGGCCTCCCGCAAAGGCGGCGCCGGCCTGGCTTGTCGTTCCGCGCCCCCGCTTCCGGGCTGCCGGAACTGAGGGCCGCGATACCAAGATTGGATGAGGGCAGCTCTGCCATCTTCCGCCGGCCGCTTCTTCCGCTTTTTCCAGCGCAATATTATGATCGGCCGATAGACCCGAGGCGGCGCGCAGCCGAGGTTTGCGGCACCGGCGCCCGAGCCGAAACTCGATGGAGGGGACCATGCTTTTCCGCCAGCTTTTCGACAGTGTTTCCGGCACCTATACCTATCTCATCGCCTCCAGGCGCGGCGGCGAGGCGCTGATCATCGATCCCGTGCTGGAAAAGGTTGATCGCTACATGCAGCTCGTGCGCGAGCTGGACCTGAAGCTGGTCAAGGCCGTCGATACGCATCTCCATGCCGACCACATTACCGGGCTCGGCGCGCTGCGCGACCAGACGCATTGCATCACCGTGATGGGCGAGCAGACCAAGGCCGATGTCGTGGCCATGCGCGTTGCGGAAGGCGACCGCGTCACCATCGAGGGGCTCAGCCTCGACGTGCTCTATACGCCCGGCCATACGGACGATTCCTATTCCTACCTGATGGGCGACCGCATCTTCACCGGCGACACGCTGCTCATCCGCGGCACCGGTCGCACCGATTTCCAGAATGGTGATCCGCGCGCCCAATATGACTCGATCTTCAATAAGCTGCTCCGCCTGCCGGAGGAAACGCTGCTCTTCCCCGCCCACGACTACAAGGGCGACACGGTCTCCACCATTGGCGAGGAAAAACGCTTCAACCCGCGCCTGCAGGTCAAATCGATCGACGAATATGTCGAGCTGATGAACAACCTGCACCTGCCCAATCCCAAGATGATGGACGTCGCCGTCCCCGCCAACATCCATGTCGGCCTTCACCAGGACGAGATTGCGCGGAAGGGCTGGGCGGTGAGCGCGAAGGATGCGCTTGATCTGCGCGGACGCAGCGATGTCGTCATCGTCGACCTGCGCGAGAGGAGCGAGCGGGAGCGGCACGGCGTGATCCCGGGCTCGCTGCATGCGCCCTATGCGGATCTGCAGGAGAACCTGTCAGAGGGCGGGATGCTGCATGAGCTGGCGGTGGCGACGGGCAAGAGGGTGGTGTTTTACTGCGCGTTCGGGGAGCGCTCGGCGATGGCCGTGCAGGCGGCGCAGGATGTTGGGATGGGGACGGCGTGCCATATTGAGGGTGGGATTGATGCCTGGAAGAAGGCCGGAGGGGTGGTGGGGGAATAAGCAACAGCTAGCTACGCTGAGATCGTTTCAATGCAGAATGAGCCAGTTAAGTGGCCGCAAGCGATGAAAGGTGCTACGCCTTCTCCACGCGTTGCAAGGAAATGCTGCCTTAGAATAGACCTTTGATCTTGTCTATAAAGCCCGACCCAACGGCCCCGACCGCCAAGCCAACCAGCCCGGTAATCGCTGAAACGGCGATAGTTTCGATGTTCCTCCTAAAGAAACCATCGACAGGTCGATAGTAAACAACCTTTCTGAAGAAGGCGGAGTAACCTGCCCACAAATGCTTCGTCACGAACATGGCAAAATAACCCATGAATATAATGTCTAATGTATAATTAACGTTATCTCCAATATCTAACTTCGCTGCAATCGGTTTCCAAAACCAGCCGAAGGCGATAAATATTAACACATATGTCCATCCGAATATTCTTGATTCCGAAAACCTGTCGAGAGGAGATTTATACATAATCAACTCTTCAAAAACTGATTTCGCAAAACTGGAACCGTTTGGTTGGTCTCCTCTTGGGGAGACCGCACCCCAACCGCGTTCAAAAGAAATAATCGCTTCTTCTAAGTATATCCGGGGTTGGCCGGCCAGAAGAGCTTTGTTAGTTTTTATATCATCGAGGCTATCAAACTCTACAGTATCTGTCTTGGCTGTGGCGTTTTTCACTCCCTTGGACTCAAGCAATTTTATTAGATCATCTACAGAAATTGATATGAGGCCGAGCTTATATCGAATATTCTCGCGTGAAATATCTCTAACCACGTTGACCTCGATTGAACTAAAATCATTCCCTACAAATTTCGCTCATCTTGAACGTGGCGATTCCTAGTCCTCATTTTCAACTGTGAAGCGATAAAAGAAAAGCCAGTTCTTCATACGGTAGACGTCATAAGCTCCCGTTCCTATTCGAAGCGCTGTCATAGCATTGATCTTCGGCTGCACCCGAATCCGAGCATGGACATCAATCGTTGCGAGGGTTTTATAACCTGCCACTGCTCTTGCAGTGGCTATGCGAGACAACCTCCAATGCCCCCGAAATCCACCCCCGAAGCCCTGAGCCAGCGTATCCACGCCCGCCTTCTCGCCCGCAGCCAAGGCCCGGCATGGAGCACCATCTCCGTCCACCTTCTCTCCCACCAGCCGCTGGAAACCAATCTCCTCGTGCCCGCTGTCGCCGAACCGCTCGTGGTTTGGATCGTCTCCGGTTCCGCTCGCATCGAGGAGCGGGATATCGGCGGGGAGTGGATGCCGGTGGAAGTCTCGGCGGGGGATTTTTATCTGACGCAGAGTGAGACGCCCTATGAGCTGAGGTGGGAGACGAGCGCCGGCGAGGCGCTTTGCGTCATGCATCTCTATCTCGGGCTGCCGATCTACCAGCGGGCGGTAGCGGAGGTTTGGAGCGCCGACAGCGCGGAGCGGTTTCGGCTGGCGGATGTTTCCGGGGCGCGGGACGAGGCGATTTCGGGGTTGATGGGGATGATCCTGAAAGAGTTGACGGAGGCTGCCGAGCCCAGCGAAATGGCGGTGCAGGGCATTGCGCAGGCGCTCGCCGTCCATCTCGTGCGGCATTACGGCAGGCGGGGTGGCGTAGCATCCGCCCGGCGCGGGGCGCTGCCGGCCTTCAAGCTGCAGAAGGTGGTGCGGATGATGGAGGCGGGGCTCGACCGGGCCTTCAATCTCGAAAGCCTTGCGGCCGAGGCCGAGCTCAGCGCCTTTCATTTTTCCCGCGTCTTCAAGCAATCGACCGGTTCTTCGCCATCGGATTATTTCATCCAGCTGAAGATGGCCGAGGCGCGCCGGCTGCTGCGCGAGACGGATCGGAGCATCATCCGGATCGCGCTCGATCTCGGCTATTCCAGCCCCAGCCATTTCGCGCAGGTGTTCCGCCGGCAGGTCGGCGTCAGCCCGCGCGACTATCGCGGGTAGACTCTTTTGCGCAATTTCTGACGCAAAACCGCTGCACAGTTTTGCTGGAATTGCTTTCTTTCACAGCAAATCCGCGACAGTTTCAGCAAGCGGCCGAGCGAAGGCGCGCGGGCGTTTTTCTAGTCTGTTCCCGTCGAAACCAACCGTCTCAAGGACGGCAACGAAAGGGAAAGACCATGTCTATCGAAGGAAAAATCGCCCTCGTCACCGGCGCGTCGAGCGGGATCGGCGCGGCCACGGCCCTGAAGCTTGCGGCCAATGGCGCAAAGGTGGGGCTTGCCGCGCGCCGCACCGAGCGGCTGGAAGAACTCGTCTCCCGGATCGAAAAGGCAGGCGGGCAGGGCATGGCATTGGAAATGGATGTCGTCGATGCCGCTTCCGTCGAAGCCGGCGTCTCCAGGCTCGCGCAGGCATTCGGCGGTGTCGATATCCTCTTCAACAATGCCGGCCTGATGCCGCTATCGGATATGGAGGCGCTCAAGGTGGAGGAGTGGCACCGGATGGTGGACGTCAATATCAAGGGCGTGCTGAACACCACCGCCGCCGTGCTGCCGCATATGATCCGGCAGAAATCCGGCCATATCGTCAACACGTCATCGATCGCCGGCCGCAAGGTCTTTGCGGGGCTTACGGTCTATTGCGCGACGAAACATGCGATCACGGCGCTGTCGGATGGCATGCGCATGGAGCTCGGCAAGAAGCACAATATCCGCGTGACCTGCGTGCAGCCGGGTGCGGTCGAGACCGAGCTTTACGAGCAGATCTCCGATCCTGACGTGCGCCGGCAGATGGAGGAGCTGAAGACGCAGATGGAATTCCTCAAGGCCGAGGATATTGCCGAAACGGTGCTGTTCGCGGTTCAGTCACCGGGTCATATGGATATTGCCGAGGTGTTCGTGATGCCGACGCAACAGGCGTGGTGAGGTTCGGGCGTATTCTTGACCTTTGCACAAAGTCGGTGTCGCGGTTCGCGGCATCGGCTGTGGATGATCGTGTATTGCGGATATTATTCTCGTAATATTTGTAGGAAATATTGTGCGCCTTATGCTTTGCCTTTGGGAGATTCAACTGAATGAGGACGACTGTACTTCTCTGTGCCGCCGCGATGACACTGGCCGGCTGTCAGACTCCGACACCGCAATCCGTCATGGATTCGCAGCGTCCTCCGTCCAGCTCGGTAAAACGCGAGTATGTGGACGCCTTGCGCGGCACCATAAAACCGGGGAATTTCGTGACGGCCGAGATTTCGAGCGTGGTGCTGCTTGATCCTGAAAAGCAGGTCTACGGTTATTGCACGCGGACGACGGAACGGGCCAACCCGAACTGGTCCTATATCGATCTTACTTTAGAACAGAATATGATCATGGGCGTCTCAAAGAATGACTACCGCTGCCGCGACAAGCGGCTGCGCTACTACGATTTTCCTGAGTTGCTGAACATGAAGTCCTGACGGAGCCGGGTTCAGTCATCAATAGGGGCAGGCGGCGCTAAACCCGTCCTACGCGCTGCCTCGCACCGCCCAGGCCAAACTCTCAAACCTGCGCGGTCCATCTCCGCGCCTGCCATCCAGGTAAGCCGCCTTCAACGCCTCTCGCAGCCGCTCTTGTCTCGCTTCCGGCAATCCCTCGAAAAACGCCGAGAAGCGTCCTTGCCCATAGACCTTCGGCAGGTAGAAATCGTCGAAATCGCTGTAGTCCATCATGATCGTCAGAGTTGCCTCGGTGACATCGGCAAAGCCGGCGCCGGCAAACTGCGCCCGCAACTCGCCCTCTGATGTCATCGGCCGCGGGCCGGAAGGGATGCCGTTGCCTTCGGCTTCGGGTTCGACGGCGCGGATCGTGTTCCAGAAGAGGCGCCAGCTCGGCATGCCGTCATGGGACCAGACGGCGGCGGCGGCGATGGCGCCCGGTTTCAGGACGCGGCGCATTTCGGTGATGGCCTTGTTGGCGTCGGAGACAAAGTGGAGGACGAGGAGGGAATAGGCTGCGTCGAAGCTCTTGTCTTCATAGGGAAGGGCGCAGACGTCGCCCTGGCGGGCGCTTACCCTTGGGTCTTCGGTGCGGGCGCGCAGCGCCGCCACGAAATTTTCCTCGAAATCCAGGGCTTCGATGGCGGTGAGTTCGGGTTGGGTTGAGAGCGCCAGTGTCAGGCTGCCGGTGCCGCAGCCGGCGTCCAGCACGCGGCCATATGCGGGTATGCCGGCGAAGGCGAGAAACGGGTCTGCGAGCTTGCGGCTCCAGCGACCCATGGCGGCTTCATAGGCGTCTGCGCCCCTGGCGATGAAGGTGGATGGCATGTGGAGCCTCGGCGGTTGTGCTTGTGCCGGGCGGATATAGGGCGGATGGATGGGGTGTCTATTGCGTGGGGGCGTTCGGTTGGCATTGAATTACGTGGCACCCCCTTCTGCCCTGCCGCGCATCTCCCCCACAAGGGTGGAGATTGGCTGGGCGAACGGGTTTCCCCAAACAATCGACGTTGCAAGCTGCGCAACGTTAGTGAGACGCGAAGGTCAGGCCACTTGTGAATCTCCCCACCTGTGGGGGAGATGCCTGGCAGGGCAGAGGGGGTGTCCCACGGCACAGCGCTTCGATTGGCTTCGCATAACTCCAAAAACAAAGCCCCCCGAGCTCCTTTCGAAGCCCGGGAGGCATGACACACCGGCCGTAGGTCAGGAGTGGGTGGCTGGGGCGGTCGGTGGTGTCTCGGGTGCGGCTGGCATTTGCTCCTCAGTGACCGGCCGCTTCGTCCTCATCAGCTTCAGCACGAAGACGAAGAACGCCGGGACGAAGAAGATCGCCAGCACCGTCGCCGAGATCATGCCGCCGAGGACGCCGGTGCCGATGGCGTTCTGGCTTGCCGCACTCGGGCCGGTCGCGATCGCCAGCGGCACGACGCCGAGGGTAAACGCCAGCGAGGTCATGATGATCGGGCGGAAGCGGACGCGGGCGGCTTCGATCGCCGCATCGAGCAGCGACCTGCCTTCGGCGTAATAATCCTTGGCGAATTCCACGATCAGGATGGCGTTCTTGGCTGAGAGGCCGATGATGGCGATGAGGCCCACCTTGAAATAGATGTCGTTGGGCATATCGCGGATCATCACCGCCAGCATCGAGCCGATGACGCCGAGCGGAACCACCAGCATGACCGAGAGCGGGATTGACCAGCTTTCGTAGAGACCGGCCAGAAGCAGGAAGACGAAGAGAATCGACAGGCCGAAGAGGAAGGGCGCCTGGCTGCCGGAGGTGATTTCCTCCGCCGACTGGCCGGACCATTCGAAGCCGAAACCTTCCGGCAGCTGCGAAGCCAGACGCTCCATTTCGGCGATCGCCGCGCCTGATGATTGGCCAGGCGCCGGCGCGCCGGAGATGCGCACGGTCGGATAGCCGTTATAGCCGACGATCTGCGGCGCGCCCTTCTGCCATTGGGCAATGGCGAAGGAGGAGAGCGGCACCATGCCGCCGCTCGCATTGCGCACGTTGATCTTCATCACGTCGTCGATCTGCAGGCGGGCGCGGTCATCGGCCTGGACGATGACGCGCTGCATGCGGCCGGTATTCGGATAGTCGTTGATATAGGACGACCCGAGATTGGCGGTAATCGCGTTGTTGATGTCGGCGAAGGAGATGCCGAAGGTGTTGGCCTTTTCGCGGTCGATCACCATCAGAACCTGGGCGGCATCCGGCATGCCTTCGATGCGCATGCCCGTCAGGACAGGGCTCTTGCCCGCCATCTGCATCAGCTGGCCGGCCGCCTCGACGAGCGCCGTCTGGCCCTTGCCGCCGCGGTCCTGCAGGCGGAAGGAGAAGCCGCCGGTGGCGCCGAAGCCTTCGATCGGCGGCGGCGAGAGCGCAAACGTGGTGGCGTCCTTCAGGGCAAAGAGCTGGCCGTTCACGCGGTTGGCGATTTCCTGCACGGTATTGCCGGGGCCGCGCTCGGCCCAGTCCTTCAGCGTCACGAAGGCGAGAGCGGCATTGGCGCCGTTGCCCGAGAAAGAGAAGCCCTGGATCGCCACGATATTCTCGACGGCGGATTCGGTGCGGAAGATCTTTTCCACCTGCTTTATGGATTCGATGGTGCGGTTGGCGCTCGCTTCCGGCGGGCCCTGGATATCGACGATCAGGAAGCCCTGGTCTTCATCCGGCACGAAAGCCGTCGGCAGGTTGATGAAGAGATAGCCGAGGCCGACGACGAGGGCGAGATAGACGATCATCATGCGCCCGGCGCGGCGCGCCATGCCGGTGACGGTCTTGGAGTAGCCGGATGTGATGCGCTCGAAATTGCGGTTGAACCAGCCGCCGATGCCGCGCTTGTGGTGATGGCCCTGCTTGATCGGCTTCAGGAAGGTGGCGCAGAGCGCGGGCGTCAGCGACAGCGCCAGGAAGGCCGAGAACAGGATCGAGACGACCATGGTCAGCGAGAACTGGCGGTAGATGATGCCGGTCGAGCCGGGGAAGAAGGCCATGGGAATGAAGACGCAGGAGAGAACCAGCGTGATGCCGAGAATGGCGCCGGTGATCTGGCCCATCGCCTTCTGGGCGGCCGCCTTTGGCGAGAGCCCTTCCTCGGCCATGATGCGCTCGACATTTTCGACGACGACGATCGCGTCATCGACGAGGATGCCGATCGCCAAGACCATGGCGAACATGGTGAGCACGTTGATGGAGAATCCGGTCGCATACATGACCGCGCAGGTGCCGAGCAGCGCCACCGGCACGACGAGCGTCGGGATCACCGTGTAGCGGAAATTCTGCAGGAAGATGAACATGACTACGAAGACGAGGGCGACGGCCTCGACCAGCGTGTGAATGACCTTCTCGATCGAAGCCGAAACGAAGGGGCTGGTATCGTAGGGCACGGAATATTCGATGCCGGACGGGAAGAAGCGGGAAAGCTCCTTCATCTTCGCGTTAACGGCATTGGAGACCGCCACGGCGTTACCGGTGGACGAGAGCTGGATGGCGATCGCAGCACTCGGCTGGCCGTTGAGGCGGCTGGTAAAGTTATAGGATTCCGCGCCCTGCTCGACGCGGGCGACATCCTTCAGCCGCACGGTGGAGCCATCGGCATTGGCGCGCAGGATGATCTCGCCGAATTGCTGCGGCGTGGAAAGCTGGCCCTGCACGAGCACGGTCGCCGTCAGATCCTGGGTGACCGGGTTCGGCTTGGCGCCGATCTGGCCGGCCGCGACCTGGGCATTCTGGGCGGTGATGGCGGCGTTGATATCGTCGGTCGTGAGATTGAGGCCGACCATCTTGTCCGGGTCGATCCAGACGCGCAGCGCCCGCTGAGCGGCAAAGAGCTGGGCGCGGCCCACACCATCGATGCGGCGCAGTTCGCCGATGATGTTGCGGGTGATGTAATCGCCAAGCGCCACTTCATCGCGCGTGCCGTCTGTCGAGGTCAGCGCGATGAACATCAGGAAGCCGGAGCTTGCCTCTTCCACATTGATGCCCTGTGAGCGCACGGTGGCGGGCAGACGGGCTTCGACGCGGCGGATGGCGTTCTGCACGTCGACCGAGGCCTGGTCGATATCGGTGCCGGCGCGGAAGGTGGCGTTGATGCTGACCGAGCCGGAATTATCCGAGGTCGACTCGAAATACATCAGCCCCTCGACGCCGTTCAGCTCATCTTCGATCTGGCGGGTGACGCCTTGATAGATTTCCTGCGGGGAAGCGCCCGGATAGGAGGTGGAGATCGAAAGCTGCGGCGGGGCGACCTTCGGATATTGCGACACGGGCAGGAAGGGGATCGCCAGGATACCGGCAATCGAAATGAACAATGCGAAGACCCAGGCCAGGATCGGCCTGCGAATGAAGAATTGTGCCATGAGCTCTTACTCCGCAGGCTTTGCAGGAGCGGCCGGCGAAGCCGAAGCATCCGCCGTCGCGTCCGGCTTCCAGGGCTCGGGCGTAACGGTCGCGCCCGGCTTTACCTTCTGCACGCCATCGGCGATGACTTTCTCGCCATCCTTCAGGCCTTGCTCCACCACCCACTCGGAGTCGAGCGTCTGGCCGAGCGTGACGGGGCGCAGCTCCGCCTTGTTGCCTTCCGAGAGCACATAGACCTGCGCCTGGCCGGCTTCGTTTCTGATAACGGCGCGCTGCGGCACGGTCAGTGCATCCTGGCGCACGGCCTGTTCGATGCGCACGCGCACATACATGCCGGGCAGCAGATCGCCGTGCTTGTTGGGGAATTCGGCGCGCAGCGTCACCTGTCCGGTATTGGGATCGACATTGGCGCTGGCAAAGAGCAGCCGGCCGGGCTCGGCATAGAGGCTGCCATCGTCGAAGACGAGTTCGACGCGGGCTTCGCCGGGTGCGGCACTCGCGAGCTTGCCTTCGGCAACGGCGCGCTTGAGATTGAGAAGATCCTGGGCGGACTGGGTGAAGTCGGCATAGACGGGATCGATCTGTTGGATCAGCGCCAGATTGGAGGTGCCATCGGCGGTGACAAGGGCGCCTTCGGTGACCAGGGCCGCGCCGATGATGCCGGTGATCGGCGCGCGGACTTCGGTGTAATCGAGATTGATCTTGGCTTCGTCGAGGCCGGCTTGCGCACTCGCGACATCGGCATCGGCCTGGGCAAGATTGACGGCCGCCGTATCGTAATCGACGCCGGTCGCGATATTGCGCTCCTTTAGGCTCTGCTGCCGCTCCAGCTGCAGGCGGGCATTCTGCTGCGTGGCTTTGGCCCGCTGCAGCGCGGCTTCGGCGCTTGCAACGCGCACCTGGAAGAGCCGCGGATCGATGCGGTAGAGCACGTCGCCTTCCTTGACCAGCGTGCCCTGCTGGAACACGCGCTCCTGCAGGATGCCGGACACGCGGGCGCGCACTTCCGACACACGGGTGGCGGCAATGCGGCCCGGCAGTTCGTTGACCACGGGCACGGCATGAGCCTTCATCTCAACCACGCCGACGGCAGCCGGCGGCATCTGCATTCCCCCTTCTTGAGCGAAGGTCTGTCCGGCCGTCAGTGCCAGAAGTGTCGTGGCTGCCATCGTCGCCTTCAGGCGCGGCAGTCTGGTATTGCGCAACATGATATATCCCTTTTTGGCCGCCCCCGCGGCTTTCTGAGGTTCTTACTTTGGTTTGTCTTTCAGGTTCCCGATCAGGTCTTCGTTTCAGGCGGCTCGGGAAAGGTCGCGTAGACCTTGCGGATATCCTCGAGCAGTTCCTGTCGTTTCGTGCCGCTCCAGCGGTGGAAATCGAAGAGTTCGGTACAGTAAAAGCCGGTCAGCGCCAGATAGGCCATCAACGCTGCTCGCGGCTTCAGCCCGGCGGCCATCGCCGCCAGATCGTCGAGCACCCATTTGCGGATGATCTGCTGCAGATTTTCCTCGCTCGACATGGAGGCGCTGATCGCCATCGCCACGGCGCGGTCGGTATCGTCGAGCGCCTTGTCGGCGGCAGCGATGCGGCCGTAAAGCTCCGGGTGAGGGGTGTCGGCATTCGCGTCAACGCATTCCTGCATATGGGCGATATCGGCCCCGACGCGGCGGTCGACCAACGCTTCCAGAAGCGCGCTCTTGGTCTTGTGGTCATAGACGACGCGCGACTTGCTGACGCCGGCTTCCTTGGCCACCGCATCAATCGACAGCCCGGCCGCACCTGATCGTACGACGACGCGCTCGGCAGCGTCGAGAATATCATCAGTGGTGATCTTGCGCGTTCGCGTCACGGGTATGGTTTCCAGTTTTGACGGATAAAAATACGAACGTTCGGATTTAAATGCAAGCGGTTTTGTTTTTGAATATGGGAGCGCCGATGGGCATGGCTTTTCGCGGTGCCGGTCTTTATGGTCGCGGGCCGTGAACACAGGGGGAACATGTGCGAATCAATCTAGTCCAAGCTCAGCGCTATGCCTGCATCGGAACGGCGTGGGTGATCGTCCTTATTCAGCTGTTGTCATTTGCCCAGAGCGGCATTTATGGGAGCGACTGGGTCTTTTCCTTCATCGTGGCTGCGGTGTTCGGATTGTTGGGTACGCGGCGGATCACGGGAGCGTCGGGGCCCGAAAGCTCGACATCTGGGACCACGGTGGCTCAAAGGCCTGTCGCCGAAAGCAGCACAAGCCATTCGGACGCCTTGTTCAACACCGCTCCAAATAAACCCAAGACGCTCGAAGAGCATTGGCTTTTGTTTCAGAACGGCGAGGCTCTCGGGATAGAAATTCAGTGGCGGGCAGAAGAGATCATGTCTTTGATCCCGAAGCCCTTCTTTACCAAGCCGGAGAGCGAGACCGAAGGAGGCATGTGGGCGAACAGGGAAGCTTTTGTGAACTATTGGTTCCTTAGGGAAAGGGCATGGCTGCTGACCGTGGGTCTCGTTGCGATCCGCAGGGCTCAGAGCGACGCCAACTATGTCGGATCAGTCGAGTATATAGAATTGAGGCACCGGGTTTTTCTCTACCTTGCCGACGAGTTCAATCGTGCCTGCAAAGTTCTGGGCTGGCCCGTGGAACTCGAAGCACTGACGGTGCGCCTGAGCAATGATCTGGACGCTGTCAGCAGCTTTGTCGCCGATGCCGCGCGGGCTGCGGTGTCTGGTGAACCGGGCCGTGCAAAGCCGTTTATTGAATGGATCAAGGAGCAGGGGCTCGATGTGTCCGACGAGGGCTTGGTCAAGAACGCCCTGAGGACGCCAGAGGAATGGAAATCCGATTTACCCGTGTCCGCCTATCCGGCGTAGAACATGCATCGAGACATGGGCAGTGCGTTTCCTGCAAATAGGCGCTCAGCCGATCCGCAAAACCCGCGCCTCCACCGGCTGCCCGATGCCCTTCAGCGACAGCATCCGCACCTCGCCATCGTCCACAAGCCGCGGCGCCTGAAGCGCGGTTTCGGCCGAAATCAGGATTTCGCCCGGTGCTGCCTGCGATTCCAGTCTGGCGGCTTGGTTCACCACGCCGCCGATCGCGGTGAAGTCGCTGTGGAAGCTGGAGAATTCGCCGATCTGTACATCGCCTGTATGGATGCCGACCCCGACGCCGAGCGGTTCTCCGACGTCGACCTCGGCGAGCGCTTCGGCGCAGGAGCGCTGGATTTCGCGGGCTGCCATGATGGCGGCTGCGGCATGGTCCCTACGGATGATCGGGAAATTGAAGATCGCCATCAGCCCGTCACCCATCTGCTTGTTGACGATACCGTCATTGGCCCAGATCGCGCCTGCCGAACGGTCCTGGAACAGGCTGACGATATGGCTCAGTTCGACGGCACCAACGCGTTCGGAAAGGCCGGTATAGTTCCTGATATCGGCGAAAAGGATGGTAGCCGAAGTGATGTGGCGCTGTTTCTTCACGTATTGGAAGGAGCGTTCGCAGATCGTGCAGATATCGGGGTTCATTTTGCTTCTGGTGATGCCGAAAGCGCGCAGCGGCAGGGAGAGCGGGCCCCCGATTGGGATCGGCATGTGCATCTGGTCCCAGCAGCCGCGGCAGATGCCTGCGGTGCCTAGTCTTGCCGGATGCCTGATCGCTGTCGTGGTCGTCATGGCCGCAATTCCCTTGACATGGCAGCTTCCGCCAGTCCGGCGTATTTGGCAACAGGGAATGCGTCCGCTCAAGCGACGGTAGGCAGGACGTTGCGCGCATCTGCCTCATGCAGGCGCTGTTCGGCGAGCGCGATGAAGGCGCGCACCAGCGGCGAGAGATGTTTGCTGCTGGGATAGACAACATGCAGCCCGCCCGCCGGCGTCGTATAGTTTTCCAGCACGCGTTGCAGCCTGCCATCGGCGATGCCGGCGAAGGCGATGCCATAGGGCAGTTGGGCAATACCATAGCCGGCAAGGGCGGCGGCCATGACGGCCTGCATTTCGTTGGCGGCGAAGCGACCCGAGACGGTGACGGACTCTTCGCCCTTTTCTCCCCGCAGCACCCATAGCGCCTGGGCGGCGGACGGTCCGGCGATGACGCATTGATGAGTAGCGAGATCGGCTGGTGTTGCGGGTGTGCCTGCACGCGCGAGATAGGCCGGGCTGGCGCAAAGCAGGCGATAGGTGGGGCCGAGCCTGCGGGCGATCAGGGTGGAATCCTCGAGCGTCCCGGTGCGGAAGGCAAGGTCGATGCTATTGTCGATCAGGTTCAGTTTCTCGTCGGTCAGGCGCAGTTCGACCCTGGATTTCTCGTAGGTCGCCATGAACTCGAAGATCGTATCGGCCAGGAAATGGCTGACGAAGCCGACCGGGGCGGAAATGCGGATCGTGCCGGCAGGCTCGGCGCGGGCTTCGGCCAGGCGGATATTGGCTTCTTCGATGCGGCGCAGTGCCTGGCTCGCCTCTTCGTAGTAGAGACGCCCGGCATCGGTCATGCCGAGGCTGCGGGTCGTGCGCTGCAGGAGGCGCACGCCGAGTTCGCGCTCCAGAGCGGCGACGCGGCGGCTGACCGTCGTCTTCGGCATGGCCATGAGTCTGGCGGCAGCCGTGAAGCTGCCGGCTTCGATGACACGGGCGAAGATCGCGATATCGTTCAGATCGATCATTGATGCTTCCAATGGGACGATGTTTTGCATTTGTAGCCCATTATGGCTCAATGCAACAATGCCCAATTCTGCTTCGTTAGCAACGATCCCCCAGATCAGTTTTTCTGAGGGGATCACCAAGCGATCAAGGAGCTTGAGATGAGCAATAGCAGAACCATTCTCGTCACCGGGGCAACCGGCCATCAGGGTGGCGCCGTCGCCCGGGCGCTCGCCTCGCGCGGCCACCGCGTCAAGGGGCTGACCCGCAGACCCGACAGCGATGCCGCCCGAGAGCTTGCCGCATCCGGCATCGAGATTGTCGCGGGCGATCTCAACGACAAGGCCTCTGTCGTTGCGGCAGCTCGTGGCGTCGACACCATGTTTTTGATGGGCAACAGCTATGAGGCGGGCGTCGAAGCGGAAACGCGACAGGGCATTGCGGCTGCCGATGCGGCCAAGGAGGCCGGAGTGGGCCACCTGATCTATTCCTCGGTATCGGATGCCGACAGGAAGACCGGAATCCCGCATTTCGACAGCAAATATCTCGTCGAACAGCATGTGGCCGGGCTCGGCATACCCTACACGATCTCGGCCCCGGTCGCCTTCATGGAGAACACGGTAGCGCCTTGGGCAATCGGCGGCCTGAAACAGGGCGTCTATGCCGCAGCGCTGCCGCCCGCCCGCATATTGCAGCAGATCGCGACAGACGATATCGGCCATTTCGTCGCCGCCCTTGCGGAGCGTCGCGAGCAGGTTTTCGGCAAGCGCTTCAATATTGCCGGCGACGAGCTGTCGGGTGAGCAGCAGGCGAAGATCCTTTCGGACGCCATCGGCCGACCGATCCGTTTCCAGGAGCTGCCGGTCTCGGCGTTGCGCCAGCAGAGCGAGGATATGGCGCTGATGTATGAGTGGTTCGACAAGGTCGGGTATTCCGCCGATATCGCGGCCCTGCGCCGGGATTTCCCCGAGGTCGCCTGGCATAGTTATGCCGACTGGGCGAAGGGCTTTGACTGGAGCATTCTCGACAAGGAATGAGGTTTCACGGGCTGCGGCGCTGACCGCCGCAGTCCGTCATCATCGGGCTGATCTGCGACGCTCTTGACGGCAGCCGGGCGAGCACCACTTCAACCGTCACTGAAAGCGGGGGGCCCGGTGCATCGGTTCGATCATTATCTGGTTTTCATCCTGCTGGCGCTCGGCGGCGGGCTTCTGATCGGCATTATGAGCCCGTCGGGCGAATGGTATGACACGCTCGCCAAACCCTGGTTCACGCCGCCGAACTGGCTCTTCGGTCCGGCCTGGACGATCCTCTACTTCCTGATCGGCATTGCCGGCGCGCGGACCTTCGAGCACAGCAGGAATTCACCTGTCATGATGGTCTGGATTGTCCAGCTCGCCTTGAACTTTGCCTGGTCGCCGGCCTTCTTCGGCCTGCAGCTTCCCGCACTCGGCCTCGTCATCATCATCGCCCTGCTGGTGCTGATCTTCGTCTTTATCGGGTTGTCGTGGCGGCGGGATCGGCTGGCATCGGTGCTGTTTATTCCCTACGGCTTCTGGGTCGCCTATGCCACCGCGCTCAATGCCGCTGTTGTCGCGATGAATTAGGGGCTCGTACCGCTTGCCGCAGTGTCCGCGAGCCCTAAAAATAAAGGGGCATTGTCCTGTTTATGTCGCTTCTTGGGGGAGGCTGCGATGGCGTCGAGTTTCAATGTCGAAAGTGCAGAGGGTTACGAGCGGCTGATGGGGCGCTGGAGCAAGAGGCTCGCGCCTGGCTTCATCGATTTCGCCGGGCTTGCCGATGGCGAGAGCGTCCTCGATGTCGGCTGCGGCACGGGAAGCCTGACCTTCACGCTGGCGGAAAGGCCTGGTCTCAAATCGATCACGGCCATCGATTTTTCGCCCGTCTTCGTGGAGGCGGCCGGTCAACACAACACCGATCCGCGCATCACGATTCAGGAGGCCGATGCCTGCGCGCTGCCCTTCGAGGATGAAAACTTCGACCGGGCATTCTCGCTGCTCGTCCTGCATTTCGTGCCGGAGGCCGGCAGGGCGATAGCCGAGATGCGGCGCGTCGTGCGGCCGGGCGGCACCGTGGCCGCTGCCGTCTGGGATCATTATGGCGGCATGTCTGGCATGCGCATGATGTGGGATACGGTCGCCATGATCGACAGCAATGCGCGGGCGATGCGCCACCGCTATTCATTCCAGCCGATGATGCGGCCAGGGGAAATGAAGGCAAGCTTCCTCGGCAACGGCCTTGTCGATGTCGAGGAGACGTCGCTGACAATCCGCATGGATTACGATTCCTTCGACGATTACTGGGCGCCGATCGCCGCCGGCGAAGGCCCGCTCGGCAAATATGTGACGGGGCTGGATGCCTATACGCGCACGAGGGTCGATACGGCGGTGCGGGATGCCTATGAGGCGGGAGAGCCGGACGGTCCGCGCTCCTTCGCCTCGGTCGCCTGGGCCTGCCGGGGCAGGGCGCCCGACTGAGGTTGGGGACGGCATCTGGCAGGGTGACAGCAGCCGGCTGCCGTCACCGGTTGGAGGCTCTCAAGTCCGGCGAGAACCCTGCGACTGGTTCTGGCCGTCGCCGCTCTGCGACTGCGACTGGCCGCCGTCACGCTCCGCCATCATCCTGCGGGCGCTGCCTTCGATCGTCTCGCTGCCGTGTGGTGCCGTTTTCGGGACGCCGACCTCGGGCTCATCGGTGGTCGCAGGCTGTCCTGTCGTATAGGCGCGTACGCGTGGCGAGCCGGTGTTGAGGTCGCGCTTGCCGACACGGAGCTTCTGCGGCTCGGATGGGGCTGTCTCGTCCGATACGGTGGAGGATTCCATTGCGCGCTCCGTAGCGCTCCTGTCCGGGGCGAAGGCGTCTTCCGTTACCGTCAGATCGTCCTCGGCGGCGGCGCGGCGGCGATCATGCGTGGGACTGGCAGCGGTCTGCCGCGAGGACCTTGCCTCCCAGCCTTCGCGCCGCCAATGGTCGGCGCGCTCATCCATGTCGATAGAGCCTTCATCGTCCAGAATGTCGTGTGCGGTCTCGTAGCTGGCATCGTCAACCTGCACGGAGACAAGGAAACCGCCACGGCGCAGGCCTTCGGCATAGGCGGCGCGGTCTTCATCGGGAAAGAGCCAGTCCTCCAGCTTCCACCAGAAGCCGGGACGGTCGTCGCTCGCGACATCGGCGCCGTTCGCATCGGCCTCATAGCCGGGCAGAAAACGGATCGAATCCGCCGGGATACCTGCATCCTCAAGCCGTGCGACGGCCTGTTCGGCGTCGTCGCGGCGGTCGAAAAGGGCAGTAAGCGTGCTCACTTGCGTGCCTGCGGCAGAGGTCGGGATGTTCTCGTTGCGGAGATTGGCCATGTGAATGACTCCCTTGGCTTCGCTTCACTGAATGCGCGCGAGGGCCGGCTCATGTCGAGAGAGGGCCCGGCTGCTCATAAGGTGAGAACAGCCACGATTCCCGAAGGTTCCATGACAAAAGCTCTTGTTTCGCAGGTTAGCGGCGGTGCGCGGATTTGCGGCGGAAATCGACGGTAATGACATTGAGGCCGGCGGGGTCCTGACCGGCCGGCGGAATGTCTCCCGGCTCCTTGGCGGCCGCTGGAATTGGCGCCTTTTGCATCTCGCCAGCCGTTCGCAGATCCCGCACGGTGCCATAGAGCTGCGCCACCAGCTTGCGATAATAATCGACGATGCGCTGATGCTCCTCGCGTGAAATGTAGCGTTCCTCAAACCACTGGATCATGACGGTCACCCGATTGGCTGAATGAAGGGAACGCTCGACCACGTGCAGCGGTTTCAGCGGGATCCAGATACGGTTAGTGCTTCATGAATGGAAATTGGGGCCGACCCGCCGCCGTTTATCCCAGCGTCGCCAGCACATTCGCCGCCGCTCTCAGATCCGGCGTGTCGCGCCCTTCCGTGAAGCGCTCGAAGACCGGCCGCAGCAGCGCCTCGGTGTCCGCCTTGCGATCCTGCCCGGCCCAAAGCAGGGCAAGGTCGGTGGCGGTGCGGATTTCCCAGGCTTTGGCGCCCTGGGCGCGGCTCCCTCTTTCGCCCGATAGCGGTATTCCCTTGTCACTCTTCTCCGCTACTTCCGCTCCAGACCTAAAACTTCTGGCAATTGCGCATCATTGATGCCGTCATGTGCGTGACGGCGGATCATCGGTTTCAGTGCTCATCAATGCGGCCCCGGCCAATCCCCAAGACTCAGCCAATCCCAAGGGAAGGAGAGTATCATGAAAGTTCTGATCGTATTGACCTCGCATGATCAGCTCGGCAATACCGGCAAAAAGACGGGCTTCTGGCTCGAGGAACTCGCCGCTCCCTACTATGCATTCCAGGACGCCGGCGCCAAAATGACGCTTGCTTCGCCGAAAGGCGGCCAGCCGCCGCTCGATCCCAAGAGCGACGAGCCTGACTTTCAAACCGAGCTGACCCGGCGTTTCAATGCGGACGAGGCGGCCAAGGCACGGCTTGCCAATACGGTGCGGCTCGACAGCGTCAATCAGGCTGACTACGACACCATCTTCTATCCCGGTGGCCACGGCCCGATGTGGGATCTGGCCGAAGACCCGCATTCCATCCGACTGATCGAATCCTTCATTGCAGCCGGCAAGACCATTGCTCTCGTCTGCCATGCGCCGGGTGTGCTGCATCGTGTCAAGAATGCCGATGGAACGCCATTTGTCGCCGGCTGGCATGTGACCGGCTTTACCAACGGCGAAGAGGAAGGCGTCGGCCTGACGAAGGTCGTTCCGTTCCTCGTCGAGGATGAGTTGCTGAGCCTTGGGGCGACCTTTTCCAAGGTCAAGGATTGGGGCGTTCACACAGTGACTGACGGCCAGCTGATCACCGGCCAGAATCCCGCATCGTCAGGCCCCGCAGCGCGCGTTCTGATCGACGCGCTGCGCAGACAGGGCAAGTAAACCGCTCGGTGAGACAGGCGCCTCGGGTGAAGCGCCTGTCTCACCGAGGCCGCCTGATTGCCCGCACCGTGGCGGCTCCACCGGTGCCGGCATAAAACAGATCGCCGCCGTCGGATTCCAGCCCCGAAACACCGTCTCCTTCAGGCATGTCCAGCCGCTCCAGCACTTCGCCGGTCTTAGGGTCGATGCGGCGCACGTCGCTCGCGTCGTCCTCCCATGTGGCGTGCCACAGCTCGCCATCAACCCAGGTGACACCCGTTACGTGCCGTTTGGATTCGATCGTGCGCAGGATCTTGCCCGTGTCCGGGTCGATCTCGTGGATGCAGCGGTCGCGGTACTGGCCGACCCAGAGGCTGCCCTCGCACCAGGCAAGGCCGGAATCGCCGCCATTGCCAGGGGCAGGGATGGTGGCGACGACGGTGCCGGTTTCGGGGTCGATCTTGCGGATCTTGTCCTCACCGATCTGAAAGAGATAGCGCCCGTCGAAGGCGGTACCGGCATGGGCGGCGACATCGATGGCGCGGGTTTCTGTCCCGCTCTCGGGGTCGAGCGCATGCAGCTTGTCGCCCGAGGCGAACCAGACATGCCGGCCATCATAGCTGACGCCGTTGACACGCGGTGCGTCCTCAAAGGGGCCGTATTCGCGGATGATCTCTGCCTTTGCCGTCTTCATGGGTTCATCCTCTCTTTCGGACCGATGTTAGTCGCTCGGCAGCGGGCCGGGGAGTAACAATGTTGTCGGGAAGCCGACGACCGGCGGCATCATCCAGCGCCGCGCGCGACCATTGCCGAAGAACTGTACCTTGCCGGCTTCGCCAAGGGCGTCCAGCGCCCGCTGCACCGTGCGCGGGCTGGTGGAAAGCGCGATCGAAAGCGCCGTGCTGGACCAGGATTCGCCATCGGCAAGAAGAGCGAGCAGCGACGCATGTTCCTCCTCGACCGGCGGGGCGAGCA
The DNA here is from genome assembly GCF_014194105.1 of Rhizobium sp. BK529. Taxonomy (NCBI): domain Bacteria; kingdom Pseudomonadati; phylum Pseudomonadota; class Alphaproteobacteria; order Hyphomicrobiales; family Rhizobiaceae; genus Rhizobium; species Rhizobium sp. BK529. The sequence goes on from NZ_JACIAU010000001.1 coordinate 1,208,964, forward strand.
CGACGACCTTGCGCCCATCGAGCGGGGTGAGCGCGAAGCCGAGGCTCGTCGCCTTGACCTCGGCAAGGCTTGCAAAGGCGGCACGCAGCCGACCGATCTCGACGCGCAGCCGCGCGCGATGAGATTCATCGGCATGGCGGGCGCGAAAGGCGCGGGCAAGGAGCTGGGAGCGGGAGACATCTTCTGGTGCGGCCTCGGCAAGCGTGCGCGCCAATGCGAAGAGAACCGGGCGGCTGGCGAGCGGGACGATCTCGGCGCCGGCTCGCACCACGTTGCGGCAGGCATCGACGACGAGCACGCCGGACCCGAGCAGCGCCTCGACCTCTTCGAGCTGCAGCAGGCGTTCGGCGCCGTCGGTAATCAGCCGGGCGGCCGGCGCGTCCAGAACCTTTGCCGCATCGCGCACTTCGACGGCAAGCGCGGGTATACCAGCCTTCGACGCCGCTTCGGCCGCCCTTGCCAGGGCCTCGCGGGCCTGTCCGGTGCGCAGCCGGCGAATTGCGACGCCGGCAACAGCGAGCTCATGGCCGGCGCGGGCGGCCGGCGGCAGCGGCGAGGGGTCGAGATCGGCAAGCAGCTTTTCGGCAGCATCGAGATGGCCGATCAGAAGCAGGCGGCGGATCTGCAGATTGCGGGCATGGGCGGCATTGACGCGATCGCCGCGTCTTGAGAGCGTGGCGCGGGCTGCTTCCAGCGCCTTTTCCGGCCAGGCGAGATCGCGCGAAACAAGGGCGATTTCGGCTTCCGCGACGATGCAGCGGGCGCGCGCCACCGCTTCCCGCGGGCCGAAGGTTTTGGTGGCACTTTTGAGCAGCGCCTTGGCGCGGCCGAGATCGCCGAGCTGGGCCATGGCAATGCCGCGCAGCGCCAGCGCCGGCGGGTCGTCGCGCAGCGCCACGCGCTTCATCGCCCCGATCGGATCGCCCTTGGCGAGCGCCTGGGCGGCCGCTGTTATCAGCGAGTCCATCGGAATCCCGTCACACTTGTAACTCCCACCCCTCGTCTATCAAGACCTAAGTTATTCCTCATCGGCAGGCAACGGCCCGCCGTCACGCATGTTTCAAAGCAAGTGAGGAGAAGAACCATGATGATGCACAAGACCGGAACACGGGAAGACTGGCTCAAGGCGCGGCTGGCGCTGCTCGAAGAGGAAAAGGCGCTGACGCGCCGCAGCGACGAGATCGCCGCCAAGCGTCGGGAACTGCCTTGGGTGAAGATCGAGAAGGATTACCACTTGGAGACGGAAGCCGGCATGGTGCCGCTGTCGGCGCTCTTCAAGGGCCGTTCGCAGCTCTTGATCTACCATTTCATGTTCGGCCCCGACTATACCGCCGGCTGCCCATCCTGCTCGTCGATCGCCGACGGCTTCAACGGCGTCACCGTGCATCTTGAAAATCACGATGTCGCCTTCAGCGCCGTTTCCCGGGCGCCGTTTGCCAAGCTTCTCGACTTCAAGAAGCGCATGGGCTGGAGCTTCGATTGGGCCTCGTCCGAGCGTAGCGATTTCAACCGCGACTTCAATGTATGGTTCACGCCGGAAGAACAGCAGAGCGGCGGCATCGAATATAACTTCCGCCGCGAACCGCCGATCCCCAATGTGCTGCAGAAGCAGGAACCGGGCGCCGAACAGAGCCCTGCCGATCTCATCGCCTCGATGACCGGTACGGATATCAACACGTTCGCCCGCGAGCGCCCAGGCCTTAGCTCCTTCATCATGCAGAACGGCGACATTTACCACACCTATTCCTCCTATGCCCGCGGGCTGGATGGCGTCTGGGCCATGTACCAGTGGCTCGACCGCGCACCGCTGGGGCGCAACGAGGAGGGCGTCTGGTGGCGCCACCACGATCGCTACGAGGCAGCCTGATGCGCCCGTCAGCATCCGTATCAGAGGCCGGCAATTCTGCCGGCTTCCACCTGCCATCGGCCATCGCGGGGGGCCTATCCTTCGCGGCGGCCCCGACCTTTGCGGCCATGGCAGCGCTTTCGGCGAGCGAGCCGTCGGCCGACATGATCTGCTCGATGGGCGGCATGCCGATGGATGGAGCGTCGCTTTTCGGCGGGATGGTGCCGATGTATCTGCTGATGAGCCTGTTTCACGTCGGGCCGTGGCTCAGGTGGATGGGCGGCGAGGGAGGCTTTTCCCACTGAAGACCCCGCCCCAAACCCCTCCCCACAAGGGGGAGGGGCTTAACCTGCTGCGCTCGCTTTCCAAATCTTCGGCGTTTCGAAAGTAGTGAGACGGTGCCGCGGGCCAGTCCCTCCCCCTTGTGGGGAGGGGTTGGGGAGGGGTTTTAACGGCAGCCAGCACCCAGATATCTTAAACAAACCACCCCCCAATCGCGCCAACGTGATGGAACCCGGTCAGCAACCCTGACGTTTCCGAGGCGCTGTCTTCCGACAGCACGCTCACCCTGACACCCCTTCCGACGGCACCCGGAATTGCCCCGCTTTGCCGCCGCTTTCGGACGGAGGAAATGCATATGTCCGCATTGGCAAACCTGCGCGCGCTCACGCCGCAGCAGCGCAACGCCGTTATCGCCAGCTATCTCGGCTGGACGCTCGACGCTTTCGATTTCTTCATTCTCGTCTTCGTTCTCAAATATATCGCCGAGGAGTTTCATACCGACGTTCCCACTGTTTCCGTAGCAATCTTTCTCACCCTTGCCATGCGGGCGCTCGGCGCCCTGATCTTCGGGCTCGCGGCAGACCGCTACGGGCGGCGTATCACGCTGATGGTAAACGTGCTCGCCTATTCGCTCTTCGAGTTCCTCACCGGTTTTTCGACCGGGCTCACCATGTTCCTGGTGCTGCGCGCCCTCTATGGTATCGCCATGGGCGGAGAGTGGGGTGTGGGCGCCTCGCTCGTCATGGAGACCGTGCCGGGAGACAGCCGCGGCATTGTCTCGGGCATCCTGCAGGCGGGTTATCCCTCCGGCTATCTGCTTGCTTCGCTCCTGTTCTTCCTGCTGTTTCCGGTCATCGGCTGGCGCGGCATGTTCTTCGTCGGCGTGCTGCCGGCGCTGCTGGTCGTCTACATCCGCAGCCATGTTCAGGAGAGCCCGGCCTTCGTGAAACGCCAGCAGCAAGGCCGGGGCCGGCCGTTCCTGACGGTGTTGCGCGGCAACATTCCGCTCTTCATCTGGGCGGTGTTGCTGATGACTGCCTTCAACTTCTTCAGCCACGGAACGCAGGATATCTACCCGACCTTCCTCGAAAGCCAGCGCAACTATTCGAGCTGTACGGTCGGCGCGATCGCCATTGTCTATAATATCGGTGCCATCGTGGGCGGGCTGTTCTTCGGCGCCCTGTCGCAGCGCATCGGGCGCAAGCGGGCAATCGTCATTGCGGCACTGGTCGCCGTGCCGGTGGCGCCCCTTTGGGCCTATGCGCCGGGGCCGGTGCTGCTGGCGACCGGCGCTTTCCTGATGCAGTTCTTCGTGCAGGGCGCCTGGGGCATCGTGCCGGTGCATCTGAACGAGCTTTCGCCTGACGAAGTGCGCGGCACATTCCCCGGCTTCGCCTACCAGCTCGGCAATCTGCTGGCCTCGGGCAATGCAACGATGCAGGCGGGGCTCGCGGCCCGCTGGAATGGAGATTACGCGACCGCTTTGGTCATTGTGGCCGTGATCGTCGCCGTCATCGTCGCGGCGCTTTCGGGCTTCGGTTATGAGAAGAAGGATGTGCGCTTCGGCACGGAGGAAGCGGAAGCACCCGATGGCGCGATGCATCGCGCCTGACTTCTTCTCGATGGAGGCCGCGCCCGGTGCGCGGCCTTCTCCATTTTCGCGGTCGGACGGGCTCTTGGTCCATGCCGTTTCGATCCCGTACAAAGAAATCTTCCCCTAGGTCTTTCTTAACGCAATCAGTCTAATTTCATATCGCGCCGGCTATATATTGCATCCCGCCGCGAGGGTTCATGGATAGTAATTTCGCCTTCCTGCTGCCGGTCATGATGCTGATTTTCGGCAGCACGTTTCTGATCGTCGGCCGGTTTGGATCGCGCGAGGCGAAACTCTGGGGACCGGGTTATCTCTTTGCTGCGGCCGCCTTCGGCGTTCCGCTGATCGATGGTTTCGTCGCCGACCGCACGGCCTCGCTGATTGCAGATGCGCTGTTTCTGATATCGTTCATTTTCTATTCCGGTGCGTTGCTTTGCCGTTTTGGCCGTCCTTCCTATCTGCTGCCGCGCTTGGTTTTCACCGGAGTGATGTATGCGGGCATCCTCTACGCGGCGCTGGTGGCCGAGAGCACGCCGATCGAATTCCTGCTCGATGATCTCGGTTGCGTGTTGCTGCTCACCTTTGCCATTGTCATGAGCCTGCGGCGCGTGCGCCATGTGGCCGACAGGGCATTGCTGGTGGCAGCGACGCTCGTGGTCGCCGAGACGGTTATCCGCAATGTTGCTTTCGTTTTCATTGCACCCTCCTATGGCGGGCCGGACGGCTTTCTCGCCTCGAACTATGCCTTCGCCATGCAGGCCGGAGCCTCCATTCTGGCGCTCGTCTTTGCGCTATCGGCGCTTGCGGCCGCAACGCTCGACACGATTATCGCCCATCGCGACGCAGCTGAACGCGATCCGCTGACCGGCATGCTGAACCGGCGCGGCTTCGACCGTATGATCGAGGAAAGCAGGGGCGTGGAAGGCGCCGTCATCATCTGCGACATCGACAATTTCAAATGGGTGAACGACACGTTCGGCCACGGACCCGGCGACGAGGTGATCCGCGCCTTTGCGGAGATGCTGCAGGCGCGGTTGCCGGAAGGCGGCTTTGCGGCGCGTTTCGGCGGCGAGGAATTCGTGATCGTCCTGCCTTCGGCGCCGTTGATGGCGGGTGCCGATTTCGCCAACCGGGTGCGGCTTGCCTTTGCCGCCATTGACCGCACGGCGATCGGCTTCGACGGCGGGCCGATCGGTTTCGACGGCGGGATCACCGCCAGCTTCGGCGTTGCCGGCGCCGATGCTGCCGATCGTTCTCTCTACGAGCAGATCGCACGGGCCGATAAAGCGCTCTATGCCGCCAAGGAGGCCGGGCGCAACAGGGTGATGGTCGAGGGCGAGCCGCCAAGCGACATGTCCGGGCCGCGTCTTTATTACGCATCCGAGAAATACGGCTGTTGAGCGAATATTAGCCAATCGTGACTTGATTGGCCGAAAGCCGCTGTTAAACGTGCGCCCTCTATTCGTTTGGGTTCAGTCATAGGATCAACAATGCCCTTTTCCCTCAACCCGGCAGCCTTCTGGCCGGTGATCATGCTCTTTGCTTCCAATATCTTCATGACCTTTGCCTGGTACGGGCACCTGAAGCATAAGGGCAGCGCAATCTTCCTCGCCATCATCGCCAGCTGGGGCATCGCCTTTTTCGAATATTGCCTGGCGGTGCCGGCGAACCGCATCGGCTCGTCCGTCTATTCGACGGCGCAGCTGAAGACGATGCAGGAGGTCATCACCCTACTGGTGTTCTCGGGTTTCTCGATCTTCTGGCTCGGCGAGAATCTAACCTGGAACCATGCGATAGGCTTCGCTCTGATCGCGGTTGGTGCTTCGTTCATTTTCCGTGCATGATCTCAACGATTTCAACAGATTACAAATCGTCCATGTCGGCAAATTGCCGCAATTCCTACAGATTGCCGTCGTAATTCACTGAGACCTTATCACCATCTGACGATGAAGAGGTGAGCGGTCATGAGCCTGTCTTTTCCGACGATGGCGGCGATCCGGTTCGGTTACGGGTTGCGGCCGGGCGAGGCGCCGCCGCAGACCAAGGATGATCTGATCGGGCAGGTGACGCGCGGTGCTGACATCGTGCCGGCCTTTCCCGTCGGCGGGATCGAGGCGCGGCATACGCAGATCCTCGACCTGCAGGACAGGCTCAGGCAGATCAGACAGGCCGACGGCGACGATCTTGCCCGCCGACAGCAGCGGCGCCTGCTGCAGCGCCGGGCGCAGGTGCTCTTTCAGATGGATGCCAATGCGCGGCTGCTGCAGGCAGTGCTTTCGCCTAATGGTTTCAACGAGCGACTTGCCACCTTCTGGACCAACCATTTCTCCACCAGTGCGGCGAAGAGCCTGCCGATGCGGCTGATCGTGCCGCTTTACGAGGCCGAAGCGATACGGCCCTATATGGGCGGCAAGTTTGCGACGCTATTGCGCAGCGCCACCGAACATCCTTCCATGCTGATCTATCTCGATCAGGCGCAGTCGCTGGGACCGGATTCGAAGGGTGGCATGCGGCGCAACAAGGGGCTCAACGAAAATCTCGGCCGCGAGCTTCTGGAACTGCACACGCTGGGTGCGGGCAGCGGTTATACGCAGGCCGACGTGCGCGCTGCGGCGATGGTGCTGACGGGCTTGACGATCGACCCGAAGGAAATGGAGACAGCCTTTCGCCCGCAGATCTCCGAACCAGGCGAATATCAAGTGCTCGGTGTCAGCTATGGCGGGGCGAAGCGCACGCGCAAGGACTACCTTGCCATGCTCGACGATCTTGCCGCCCATCCGAAGACGGCTGAGCATATCAGCCGCAAGCTCGCGGTGCATTTCATCTCCGACCAGCCGCCGCAGGAGATGATCCAGGTCATGAGCGAGACGTGGAAGAAGACCGATGGCGAACTCTCCGCCGTCTACCGCGCCATGCTCGATCACCCAGCCGCCTGGGCCGACGAAGGCGCCAAGGCGCGCCAGCCTTTCGATTATATCGTCACCGGCTTGCGGGCGCTGAACAGCGGTTCGGGTACGGGAGATGTCGCGGCCTTCATGCAGGCCCATCAGAGGGATGGCGCCACCGACGACGATGCGATGGCGCAAGCCATGTCACCTGACAAAGACATGGCACCAAACAAGAATGCGGCCCCCGACGCCGATATGCAGGCGATGAAGGCGCCGCCGAGCCCGGACGACGAGGCGCGCATCAAGCGGCGCAAGGCGTTCCAGATGGCACGCGCGCTCGGGCAGGGCGCTCTTCGCCGCATGGGCCAGCCGACATGGCTGCCGCCGAGCCCGGCCGGTTTCGAGGAGAGTTTTTCGGCCTGGATTACCGCCAGCCAGCTCTCTGAGCGGCTTGCCTGGGCCAGACGCGCCAGCGCTCAGTTCGGTAGGGACGTCGATCCGCGCGAATTCTTGAAGGCGACGCTGGCGGACGCCGCCCGCGACGAGACGATCCGCGTCGTCTCGCAGGCGCCGAACAAGATCAGCGGGCTGACGCTGGTTCTGGCGTCTCCCGAATTCAATCGTCGATAGAGTCTGTTTTCACGCAATTTCGCCCGCAAAACGCTCAAGCACCTGCTGGAATTGCCTAGGAGCCCGCCATGACAGAGTTTACGCTTTCCCGCCGCGGTTTTCTGACATCGGCTTGCTGCCTTGCCGCAGCCCCCATTTTTACGCCGGTTACCTTCGCGGCCATGCCAGGCGACAACCGCTTCGTGACGATCGTACTGCGCGGGGCGATGGACGGGCTCGATCTGGTGCAGCCTTACGGAGATGCCGGTTTTGCCGCCTTGCGGCCGACGCTGTCGCTGACGCCGGATAAGGGGCTCATCGATCTCGACGGGCATTTCGGGCTCAATCCGGCAGCGGCCGATCTGATGCCGCTCTGGAAGGCGAGGGAGCTTTCTTTCGTTCATGCCGTCTCCACGCCCTATCGCGACCAGCGCAGCCATTTCGATGGGCAGGACATGCTCGAATCCGGCGGCGAGCATGTGGCCGAGGAAAAGACGGGCTGGCTGAACCGGGCGCTCGCCGTCATTCCGCGTTCGGATGCGAGGAAGGCGATCGACGTCAACACCTCGACCGAGCTGATCCTGACCGGGCCGAACAATGTCGATGTCTGGGCCTCCGATTCCAATCTGGGGCCGGCCAAGGACGAGATGCAGTTTCTCATGCGGCTCTATGCCGGCGATCCGCCCTTTGCGAAGGCGATGGAAGACGCGACCCGCGCCAACAGCGCGTCGATGATGGCCGAACCTTCCGGCCAGCGCGGCGAGAAGATCACCGATGTCGCCGCCCTTGCCGGCAGCATGCTGAAGGGCGACTACCGCATCGCCAGCTTCTCGATCACAGGCTGGGATACGCATGTCGGCCAACGTGGCCAATTCAAGCGGCCAGTGCAGGATCTGGCGCAGGCGATCACGACGCTGAAGGCCACGATGGGCGCCGATCTCTGGTCGAAGACGGTGGTGCTGGCCATGACGGAGTTCGGCCGCACGGTGCGGGAGAACGGTTCTGCCGGCACGGACCACGGCACGGGCGGCTGCGCTGTGCTGGCGGGTGGTGCCGTCGATGGCGGGCGCATTCTCGGCAAATGGCCGGGGCTTGGCGATGGCGCGCTGCTCGATGACCGCGACCTGATGCCGACGGCGGATGTGCGGGAACTGGCGGCGGCGATGCTGTACCGGCAATTCGATGTCTCGGTGGAAGACCTGACGGGGAAGATTTTCCCGGGGCTGAGTTTTGATGGGGGGTCGCAGTTTTTGCGGGGTTAATGGGAGAGGCTGCGCGTCCACCGCCATTGCGGCTTCGCGACGGCCTCGACGCGGCGAAAAGACCCCGCCCCAAACCCCTCCCCACAAGGGGGAGGGGCTTAAGTTGCCGCGCTCGCTTCCCATAGGGCGAACGTTTCGGGAAGTGCGGGCGGTGCCACAGGTTAGTCCCTCCCCCTTGTGGGGAGGGGTTTTGACTTGGAGTTGCGTTCAACGAGATCAAGCAACGCGCAACACCGATCAAACAGCCTCATCCTCAACCGCGCCATTCACCTGCAGGCTGTTCAGCACAGAGAGAATGCCCTGCCAGCTCTGATAACCCGATGTCGGATCGCCGGCGCGGCCCTGTGATTCGATGTCGTCCATCGCGTTGCTGGCAATGCCGAGGAAATCCTGCGAGCTATTGTCATAGGCGGATTTTTCAGCGTCCGAGAAAGGGATCAGGCTGCCGTTCGGCCCGACCTTGCCGAGCGGCACGCCGGACAGTTGCAGCTGCAGCACCTGAGCGAGGTCGAGATCGCCGGAATCATAGAGATCGCCGGTCAGATCGCGCATTTCGGCCGGTGTCATATGGGTGAAATCGTAGGAGCCGCCTTCTTCGTCGCCCGAGCTATCGGCATCGATAGGCTGGTCGAAATCGTCGAGGCTGTCGGAAAAGGCCGAGCCGGTTGTCGTGCTCTTCTTCTGGGTCGAAAAGATAGAGTAATTCGCGGTGCTTCCATCGACGCGCATTGATAGTCTCCTGATCGGGATCATCCTGATGGGACGGACAATGCTTGCCTGTACTTGCGCGAGGCTGGTCGATGGGTGCGTCTGTTCTTTCAACGTTCCAATGAAGATCCCGCCCCAAACCCCTCCCACAAGGGGGAGGGGCTTAATCTGCCGCGCCCGCTTTCCAAGTTTCGACGTTTCCATAGGAGAGAGGCGCTGCCCCGAGGTTAGTCCCTCCTCCTTGTGGGGAGGGGTTGGGGAGGGGCCTTGCGACGGAAAAACCGTTCAAGTGCGTTCAAATCAAATCATAAAGCCGGAAAATCCAGGTGATTTGATAGAGCAGTCCCGCGCTCACGAACACCGCATGAAACCGCCGGTTCGCCGTCCGGGCTGCAACAATGCACAGCACTATATATACCGCATTGCGCAGCGGATATTCCCACCCGAGTGCGGCTAGATACGCCTTGCCCTTCAACAGCGTATCGAGAAAATCCACCACATAGGTCACGGCCAGCATGCCGAAGAACCAGCCGCGCCGCGAGATATAATATTCCTCGTAGCCGCCGTATTCCTCCAGTGTTGTCGGGAAAAGCAGAACGCAGAGGAAGAAGAAAAGGCAGCAGAAGCTGATCAGAAACAGATAGACGCCGAAGGAGATGACGGCGAGCGACTGCAGGCGATATTCCCACCACCAGAAATGGATGATGAAGAGGAACATCGAGGCGACCCAGCCGAGATGCACCCAATAGACCCTGAACTTGCCGGGAGACTGCACGATGCCGCCGAGGCCGGTGAGCAGCCGGGCGAGCGAGAGGCCGATCACCATCGACATGACGGTGCGGATATAGACATAGACCTCCGGTGTCGCCGCCTGCATAATGTCACTCCTGCGGGACGACCTTGGGTTTGCCTTCCTCGTCCAGAGCCACCATGATGAAGGTGCCGGCGGTGACCTTTTCCTGCTGGTTATAGCGAGAGCGATGCGCCCAGGCTTCGACCCTGAGCGTGATCGAGGTGCGGCCGACGCGCTCCACATGGGTATAGATGGAAAGCGTATCGCCGATCTTGACCGGCAGTTCGAAAGCCATTTCCTTGACTGCCGCCGTCACCACGCGGCCCCTTGCGCGCTCGGCGGCGCGGATGCCCGATGCCAAGTCCATCTGCGCCATGACCCAGCCGCCGAAAATATCGCCGGCCGGATTGGCGTCTCCCGGCATGGCAAGCGTACGCAAGGTGAGTTCGCCTGTCGGCTTGGCGGCATCGGTCATCAAGGGCTCCTTATCTCGCCGGTGATTCATCTGGAATCACCGTAATGCAAAGGCCAAGCGGTGCGAAGGCCCGTAAAAATCGGATTCTCAGTGGCATTGCGGCCAGAAGGGCGCCTATTGCCTAAAATTTTCATCAAGTGAAATTCCGTTCAGATTCAGTTATTTGATCTTTCTGACGATCCTCGTTCAATTGCCTCACGTAACGTTATTTAATGATATTCTAATCAAGTTTTACCGTCCGGTAAGCGGCTCATATGAGTATTTGATGATTGTCACATATGAGAGCCGCCGGAACCCCATGCGCAACATCAGGATTTCAACTCGCCTCTACGGCCTCGTCGCCTTTGCACTTGCGGTGCTTGCCGCGACGATGATCTTCTTTCTCAACTATTCCTATTCCGAGCTGGAAGCCGAGCGCAAAGCCGGCCTGGCGCAGATGGATGCGACGGCGCTTGCCATCTTCGACAAATATTACAAGCTGGAGCAGGCGGGCACGATGACCCGCGAACAGGCACAGACGGCGGCCAAGGAAGTGATCGCTTCCATGCGTTATGGCAACGGCACCGGCTATTTCTGGATCAACGACATGCATCCAACATGGTGATGCACCCGGTCAAGCCGGAGCTGAACGGCACGGATCTTTCGCAAAACAAGGATCCGAAGGGCAAGTTCCTCTTCGTGGAATTCGTCAACACGGTGAAGGCGAGCGGGCAGGGCTTCGTTGACTATTACTGGCCGAAGCCGGGCGCCGATCAGCCTGTGTTGAAATATTCGCATGTGGCGGGCTTCCAGCCCTGGGGCTGGATCGTCGGCACCGGCGTTTATGCGGACGACCTTGCCGCGCTTTATCGCCAGAATGCGATCTGGGCCGTGGTTCTCTGTCTGCTCGGCGCCGCCGCTACGCTTTCCATCGCCTATGCGATCGTGCATAGCGTCACCGCGCCAGTCGCCCGCCTGAAAGCGGCGATGAATGCGATAGCCGACGAGAATGCTTCCATCGAAATCACAGATGCCGACCGGCGCGACGAGATCGGCCAGATGGCGAAATCACTGATCGTGCTGCGCGATTCTGTCGCTGAGCGCGCCGAGCTGCGCGTCCGCGAAGATGAACGCCAGCGGGAGATCGAGAGCGAGCGGCGCGGCAACGAGGCGAGCCTGCGTTCGTCTTCCGAACGCCAGAGCGCGGCGATGCGGGCGCTTGGGGCCGGCCTCGAGCGGTTGGCTGCCGGCGATCTGACCGTTGTGATCGACGATCTCGGCCAGGATTATGCGAAACTCCGCTCCGACTTCAATGCCGCCGTCGATGCGCTCAACGGCGTCATCCACGCGATCGCGGAATCGAGCCATATCGTCAACGACAGCGCCCGAGATATCAGCGAGGCGACGGGCAATCTCTCCAAGCGCACGGAACAGCAGGCCGCCGCACTGGAAGAAACGGCCGCCGCGCTCGATGAGATCACCGCCACGGTCCGCATTGCTTCCGAACGCGCAAACGAGGCACGCAGCATGGTGGCGGAGACGAAAACGAGCGCCGGCAAATCCGGCGAGATCGTCCGCAACGCCGTCTCGGCGATGAGCCGCATCGAAGACTCCTCCAGCCGCATCAACCAGATCATCGGCGTGATCGATGAGATCGCCTTCCAGACTAACCTGCTGGCGCTGAATGCCGGCGTCGAAGCGGCACGTGCCGGCGAAGCGGGCCGCGGCTTTGCGGTCGTGGCGCAGGAGGTGCGTGAACTGGCACAGCGTTCGGCCAATGCCGCCAAGGAAATCAAGGCGCTGATTTCGAGCTCGGCTGCCGAAGTCGAGGGCGGCGTGGCACTGGTGCGCTCCACCGGTGACGCGCTGGTCGAGATCGAGGCGCTGGTCAACCGGGTCAATGCTCATGTCGATTCCATTGCAACGGCCGCCCGCGAACAGGCGACCGGGCTGCAGGAGATCAACACCTCGGTCAACCAAATGGACCAGATGACCCAGCAGAATGCGGCCATGGTGGAAGAGACGACCGCTGCCAGCCAGACGCTGGCGGAGGAAAGCCAGCAGTTGCGGGCGCTTTTGTCGAAATTCCGGCTGCGTGGGCAGGCGGGGCAGGATGTGCGATACGGTCGGGCTGCCTGACCGCCGTTGATGATCTGACGAACAAAGGGCCGCGGCAGCGCGGCCCTTTGTTTTTCCACCGAAGTCAGATGAGGCTTCCGGTAGGCGTCTGGTTGTGGGTAATCAGGCAGTGGCTGTTTGCCGCCGGAAACAGCGAGCGCCGCACGCGTAAAGCTTTCATTCACCGTTTTTAATTAAATTTGAATCGAGGTTTTCAGATCACAGGCCGCCCTCAATAAGAATGGAACGCGGAAGCGATAAGTATGGCGTTTGTCTCCCTTCTCCAGCGTACCGCCCTGCCGCTCCTGCTTTCTGCGGCATTGACGACCTGTTCGATCAGCGACGGGCTGGTGCCGCCTGAAAATGTCGATAGCAGCACGCGCGTCAGCTCGATTTCACCGGCACGCGGCGGGGCCGCGCGCATGGCGCCGGTCCAGAGCCAGCAGCCCTATCCCGTCACCAGCGCGCCGGTCGGCAATACGCAAGGGCAGATCGACTATCTCAACACGCCGAACCTTGCCGGAACGGGGACGCGGCAATCAGCGCCTATGAGCACGCCGCAACAGGGGCAGCGGCGTCTGCCGATGATCGACAGCGACGAGGCGCTCGCGCAACAACAGGGGCAGGGCCGGCAGGTCGCCTCGAACGGCAATTGGGGCGGCGTGAAGCCGCTCGCCATTCCGCAAGGCGGCGTCAATATGGATGAGGAGCTCGGCGCCGGGGCGGGCAATGAGCCGGTCGTCGGGCTGGCGCAGGACGAACAGCAGCAGATCGCCGAGGGCAATGCCACCGAGCCAGTCATCGATGGCATCGGCACGGATAGTCCGAGGCAGCTCAACCAGCGATCCATGCCGCAGCCGGTCGCAGCCAGCCAGATGAGCCGCGCGCCTATGCGGGCAGCCGGCAATCGCGCCCAGACCTGGAGTGACGGCAGCCCTGTCGTGGCGCCGGCGCGTGTGCCTGAAGAGGATGAGCCGGAACAGGTCGCCATGCTCAGGCCGAACAATCCCATGATGAGCGAGCCGGCGGTCCCCGTCGACCCCCGCGTCATGCCGGCCTCCGAGCTTGCCTGCCGGCGTGAGCTGAAGCGCATGGGCGTGATCTTCGAGGACCGGCCGCCGATCTCCAACGGTCCGGCCTGCCAGGTGCCTTATCCTGTGTCGCTGAAGGGCCTTTCCGGCAATATCGGCGTCAAGCCGGCGGTGGTCCTGAACTGTCAGGTGACGCTCGCCTTCGCCAAATGGGTGAAGAACGAGCTCGCCCCCTCGGCCCGCTTCCGCTATTGGACCGGCATCCAGACCATCGAGCCGCTCGGCGGCTACTCCTGCCGGCGCATGAACAACAGCCTGCAGAGATACAATCCGATTTCCGAACATGCGAAGGGCAATGCGATCGATGTCGGCAAGTTCGTGCTGAAGGACGGCCATGAGATCGACGTGCGCAAGAAGGGGCTGTTCTCCTTCCGTGAGGGCCGGCTGCTGAAGGCGGTGCGCAGCGACAGTTGCGCCTATTTCACGACCGTGCTCGGCCCGGGCTACAATCCGGAGCACTGGAACCATTTCCACTTCGATCTGATGTCGCGCCGAGGCGGGAAGACTGTCTGCAAGTAGGCCGATCAAGGGAAACTATCAGTTACCTCGATCATTGGTTGCCCGCGTAGATCAATTGATATTCTCAGAGCGTCTCGACATGACCGGCATCTTCCGCCGCTCGTCGGCTTTCCCGGCACCGGCAAGTTTACCATTGCCAAACACCTGAGCCCGCTGTTTTCGGCTGGTGGCCAGCCGAACGTAATGTGCGTGCCGGCAGTTCACCAGGCTTGCAATCGTCGTCCTGGCGAAAGAGACCGCTTTTATCCGTCCGTCGCGGCCGGCCGAGATCTTGCGCGGGAAACAATTGGTGCGGTGAGCAGTTAGGATACGCAACCTGATCCCGGGATCAGGTGATTGCGGGGATGGATGGAGATCGGCGGCCTCGGGCTCCTGGCGGAAAAGCATCTGCTCATTGTGGAAGGCGGCGACCTGATCGCCGACGCAGTGCGGCTTGCTCTGGAGCGGGCCGGGGTCATTATCGTCGGGCCTGCGTCATCGGTTGAAATCGGGCTGGCGCTGTTGGAAATTGCCAGGATCGATGGCGCCATTATGGATATCCGCATCGAAGCTGAAACGGTGTTTCCGCTCGTCGAGCGGCTGCAGGATGCGAGGATTCCCTTTGTTTTCGCTATATCGCACGCCGATGCTGATGTTGCCACGCCATACGGCGGTTACCGGCTGAGCGAGAGCCCCGCCGCCCTGGCCGAGATCGCCAGGGCGCTCTTCGGGCCGCCCGAGGACGCCGGCTAAGACCGGTCATTCAGATCCCGCATACCTGCCGATTGTGCGATATCGTACCAAGGCCTCTGTTTATGGAACGAACAGAAGGCTGCCCACTTTCCCTGAAGATCGAAGGCCCTCGATATCCGGGGGTCTCAAATCGAGGCCCTCCATATCAGGGTCGGGGAGCTGGGAGATGAAGCATTCCGACGGCATTCTTCAAGAGGAAGTGGTCAATCTCATTCCGGCGCTCAGGGCCTTTGCCCGCACCTTTTATCGCTCGCCCGCAGATGCAGACGATCTCGTGCAGGAAACGCTCGTCAGGGCGCTCGGCAATATCGAGCAGTTCAAGCAGGGTACAAGGATGAAATCCTGGCTGTTCACGATCATGCGCAATGCCTTCTGCACGCGCTTCCGCCTCAGACAGCGCGAGCCGCTTGGTGCGGAGGAATGCGTCTCATTAGGGGGCAGCGTGCCTGCCGATCAGGAATGGCATCTGCGCGGCCATGAGCTGGAAGCTGCTTGTGGACGCCTGCCGGAGCCTTATCGCGCCGCCTTCGCTTACATTTTCGTGGACGGACGCTCCTATGAGGAGGCGGCAGTGCATTTCCATTGCCCGATCGGCACCATCAAGAGCCGGGTGAACCGCGCACGCCAGCGCATTGCGCATGACATAGGCTATTATCAGTAGGTGGATCGCGCTGGTCCGAACGAACGCTAAACGGTATCCGGCTGCCTGAGTTCGCCGATCAGACGGCGATATTCCTGCTCGGCGCGACCGTAGGAGTCGCCGGCAAATTCTTCAAGGCCCGTCCGGTCGCGAACAGTGACCATGCTACGCTCCGACCAGATGAGCAGCCTGCCTTCGAGCCCATGCAGCGCGGTGGTGATGCTGGCGCGCCTGACGGACAGCATGAGAGCCAGGAACTCGTGCGTCAGGTCGATACGGTCGCCGTCGATGCGGTCGTGGCACATCAGAATCCAGCGCGCCAGCCGTGGCTCGATGGAATGATTGGCATTGGCAAGCGCGGTGAAAGCCGTCTGGACGATGAATGTCTGGACATAGCGGTTCAAGAGCCTGCGCAGCGACGGCGCGGCCCTCATGGCTTCCTGCAGCGGCTCCACGGCGATGCGAGAACCGTGCCCTTCCACCTGCATGAAAGCCTCGAAGGACGCCTGCGTGCCGTCGAGGATCGGCATCAGCGGCACGATGCCTTCTCGCCCGACGACGCCAACCTCGCTCGATAGTTTGTCCGCCGACTTCGCGATGATCGAGGCGATGCCGTCTTCGATGAAGTAACAATGTTTCACCAGATCGCCTGATGTCGACAACGCGAGGCCGCGGGGCAGGGCAAACGGCTCCAGGTGGGGGGCCAGATGCCGTCTCGCCTCGTCGTCCATCCTTCCGAGCAATATATTATGGCCGGTTGCGTAGAAGGTCTTGTCCACGATTTTCCTCTTCGTGAAACAGACGCGGAGAACAGCATATAGTTCCCGGTTGCGATCGATTTCGGTGGGCGATCCTGCGGCTCCGGCCTGTCACCAAATGGTGATCCTGGTTGGGACATTCTGCGGGAACTTTGTGCTGATCTTCGCGTTTGGGCAAACGATCGATACCGGGCGGCGGCGCTATTCATCATGCCAGATTGGACAACACCCCTGCAAATCCGGCTCCCAGGCCAGGAGAGCCTCATCACCGTGCGTGGAACGGGCCACGCGGCAGCACTTCTCGCCGAAAAATGGCCCGTCACCCACGGTCTTGCCTTCGAGCGTGCGCTCGCTTCTTTTGCTGCCGTCACCGAAGGCCAGCTTCGGCCCGACGAGGCGCGGGAAGCCTTCATCGATGCGGCGGATGCCGCCGGCGTCCGCTGGTTGAGCGATGCCTGATCGCCGTCATGCGTCATGCCGCTGGGGCATGAGCAACGCCGCCGTGAGGAACAGGAAGCCGAATCCCTTCAGCGCCGCCACCACCATGTGACCCGTTTCCCAGCGGTGGCGCACCGCCTCGAAATCCGGGGGCAACGGCCCGGCCGTCCAGAGGGACAGGATGGCGTTCATGGGGGCAACGAGCACGAACCATGCCGTAAGCGCTGCGGCAAAAAGGGCTGTCCCGCAGAGAGCGAGCGCGAAGGCCGGTCGCTCGTCATAAAGCAGGAAGGCAAGCAGGACGCTGCAGAGAATTGCCGCAACATCGACCGGTGCGCCGAGGAGGGCGAAATATTCGAACTGGCCGTTGAAGACAGTCGCTTCCCGCCAGAGCTCTGGCGACCAGACTGCAAGCCGCGGGCCAGCTTCCAGAACATGGGCGTAGGATGGGCCGAGGCTGAGGGCGGCGAGAAACAGCGTTGCAATGCCGAGGCCGGGAATGAACCGCTCTTTACCGGATGCGCCTGCGCGAGCTTCACGTAAAGACATAGAGCACCAACCCCAGCAGGACACAGCCGGCAAGGCCGGCGATGAAGATTACGCGCCGCGTTCTCGTCCGCAGGATGATTTCACCGCCGCGCGCATCCTGTGCGGAAAAGACCCTGTCTTCGGTATCACCGCTGTCGGCAGAAGCGGATTTTTCCTCTGTCATGGCCATGCCTTTCCTTTCCCGATCACGACCGAACATTGGGCGCGCTCGCAGGTTCCAGCGCGCAAGGAAAGGATCGGGTGAGGGCAGATCTTTTGGCGTCCTGTCGCTGTTTCGCGGTTGAAAGGACGCCGCAGCAAGGGTTTGCGAGGCAGGGAACCCCATATGGGAAGGGACGGGGCGGGTTCCCTGCCGTCCTGGCGGGCGACGGCGCGGGACGAGCGCCGCCTGCAGGATGTTGCCGAACAACGGTGGAGCAAAAAAGTTTCAAACGCGTATGTTTTTTCTCTCGCCGACGACGGGAGGCGCGCTTGCAGGCCCTGAGCTTGGGTATATGACAGATAGGGAAAAAATTTTTGCGTTCTGCATTTTGCATGGAACTCTCTGGTCCTTCGCGCGTTTGGCAGCATCTTCAAGGAGCGATCGGGAGGAAACAATGCAGCCGAATATCAGAACGGATGCGCCTGACCGCTGGATTGGTGCCGTGGAGCTTGCGATCGTGCAGAAGGCCTTCAACAGGCTTTGTGCGGAGCGGGGTCTGTCGCGCGACTGCAAGGAAGCGCGTGAACTCGCTCGTGTAACCATCGACCTTTACCGGCAGGGCGCCGACAGCGAGTACAAGCTGCACACCATGCTGTCAGGTTCCGATTTCAAGACACCGGCCCTGTGAGGGGCGAATGGGCAATATCGTCACATTTCCGCGCCGAAACCTGCGGACGCCACGTCCATCTTATGTCGGCTCGGCAAGGCAGGTAGAAGGAAGGATCGCCATTCTGGAGACGATCGCGAAGATCGCCGTTCGCGATAGCGCCTTCACTCCCTATGAACAGGCGGCGCTGCTGGCAAAGCTGAGGACCGCCATCCGGTCGGAATGCGTTACCCATAAGCTGTCGCCGGAAGAGCAGTTCGAAACGATCCGCTATGCCGAGCGGCTTCTCCACGATATCCTCGATAGCCTCAACGACTGAACAACTCCTTCAACGCCGTCTTATTTCGTCCTGACGCTTGCGGGTGCCATTGCAGTTGCGGAGCGCCA
This sequence comes from Rhizobium sp. BK529, assembly GCF_014194105.1. Classification (NCBI taxonomy): domain Bacteria; kingdom Pseudomonadati; phylum Pseudomonadota; class Alphaproteobacteria; order Hyphomicrobiales; family Rhizobiaceae; genus Rhizobium; species Rhizobium sp. BK529. The sequence goes on from NZ_JACIAU010000001.1 coordinate 1,227,441, forward strand.
TCGGCTCATGCAAACATGCGGCCATGCTGATCCGACCTGCCAGAGCGGAAGACCGCAGCGCCATCTGGATGATCCTGGAGCCTGTCATCCGGGCAGGCGAAACCTATACGCTCGATCGCGACATGAACGAGGCCGATGCGCTCGACTATTGGCTCGGCGCAGACAAGGAAACCTTTGTCGCCGATGACGGCGGCAGCATCATCGGCACCTATTATATCAGGGCCAATCAGGCGGGTGGCGGCGATCATGTCTGCAATTGCGGCTATATGACCGCGCCGGCAGCAGCGGGGCAGGGTGTCGCGCGCATCATGCATCAGCACTCGCTTGCCCATGCCCGCCAGCGGGGCTTCCGGGCCATGCAGTTCAATTTCGTCGTCAGTTCCAACGAGCGAGCGGTGCGGCTCTGGCAATCGCTCGATTTTCAGGTGGTCGGCCGGCTTCCGGGAGCGTTTCGGCATCCGACGCTCGGATTTGTCGATGCGCTTGTGATGTTCAGGGAACTATAGGGTGCTGAGTTAAGGCCCGCCCCACAACGGGAAGGGCTTAACCTGCCGCACCTGCTTTCTAAATCCTCGACGTTTCAGGATGATCGAGGCCATGCCACGAGGAGGCCCGACCCCTTGTGGGGAGGAGTTGGGAAGGGTATTCAAAAACACCAAGCCAGCGGGATTCGGGTAGGTGGTCGACAACATGGAGCAGGCTCTTCGGCGCACCGTCTTGACGGTCGCGCTTCTGAATCTCGGTTATTTCGGTGTGGAATTTGCCGTAGCGCTGGCGATCGGCTCCGTCTCGCTGCTCGCCGACAGCGTCGATTTCCTCGAAGATGCGTCGGTCAATCTGCTGATCTTCTTTGCCATGGCATGGTCGGTGAAAAGCCGGGCGCGGGTCGGCATGGGCATGGCAGGCATCCTGCTGGTACCGGCGCTCGCCTTTCTGCTGACGGCATGGGGCAAGATCGTCCATCCGGTGCCGCCGCTGCCCTTGCCGCTGTCGCTTGCGGGGCTTGGTGCGCTCGCGGTCAATCTCTTCTGCGCCTATATTCTTGCAGTCCACCGTCATGTCGGCGGCTCGCTGACGCGGGCTGCATTTTTATCGGCCCGCAACGATGCGGCCGCCAATGTCGCTATCATCGCCGCTGGTCTGGTAACGGCCTATCTCTGGCATTCGATCTGGCCCGACCTCATCGTCGGGCTTGCCATTGCGTTGATGAACCTCGATGCGGCGAGGGAAGTCTGGGAGGCGGCTCGGGAGGAGCATGCGGGGGTGCCTTAGGCTGCGTTTTTTCGGACGAAGCAGCCGACACCAGAAAAAGAAAGCCGGCACAGGGCCGGCTTAGACGAACGCGGCTGAACAGGGGATACTGGCCGGTTCCAGGCATTTCGTGACTGACAATAAATTTCACTACAACGCCGAGGCCAGCGGAGAAGGCGCAACGAGATCGCCATGAGGGCGGCTCCGCAAAGGGGTGGGCGGCGGGCGGATGCCGGTGCTGTCCTCGGGTGTGTTTATGAGGGACGAACATCACCGATTGATGACATCGGCAAGGGAGAGATGATTTTCTTTTCATCAGCCGATTTGCCGTGTGGATAGGCATCCGATACCGGCTATGGTCGGCGGAAAGCGCGATGGTGTGAATTCTGTGTTCAGCCCCCTTGGGATGTCAAAGGTTCACAAAGGGGCTATATAGCGGGCGAAATTCGATCTGATATCCGCGAAGAGCCCCATGGCACCAATCATTTCCGTTAAAAACCTCATGAAAACCTATTCGAATGGCTTTCAGGCGCTGAAGGGCGTCAACCTCGAAATCGAGCGCGGCGAAATCCTGGCGCTGCTCGGGCCGAACGGGGCAGGCAAGACGACGCTGATCTCGATCATCTGCGGCATCGCCAATCCGAGCGGCGGCACCGTCACGGTCGACGGCCACGATGTGGTCAGGGATTTTCGCGCCACGCGCGCGATGATCGGCCTCGTGCCGCAGGAGCTGACGACCGATCAGTTCGAGACGGTGTGGAACACGGTCAGCTTTTCGCGCGGCCTGCACGGCAAGAGGCCAAACCCCGCCCATATCGAGAAGGTGCTGCGCGCCTTGTCGCTCTGGGACAAGAAGGACAATACGCTGCGCCAGCTTTCGGGCGGCATGAAGCGGCGCGTGCTGATCGCCAAGGCGCTGTCGCACGAGCCGACAATCCTCTTCCTCGACGAGCCGACGGCGGGCGTTGACGTGACGCTGCGCAAGGACATGTGGCATGTCGTCGAGCAGCTGCGGGCCTCGGGCGTCACCATCATTCTGACGACGCACTATATCGAAGAGGCGGAAGAGATCGCCGATCGCGTCGGCGTCATCAATGGCGGCGAGCTCTTGCTCGTCGAGGACAAGGTGGCGCTGATGGCCAAGCTCGGCCGCAAGCAGCTGATCCTCGAGCTCAACGATCCCCTGGATAAACTCCCCGACTGTTTTGCCGGCAACGGCCTGTCGATCGAGGCGGAAGGTAACAGGCTCGTTTATGAGTTCGATACGCGCAACGAGCACGAAAGCGTCGCCTCGCTGCTGACGCGGCTTGGCCAGAACAACATCAATTTCCGGGATCTTTCGACGCGCCAGAGCTCGCTCGAAGACATCTTCGTATCGCTGGTGGGAGCGGCAAAATGAACTTCGAAGCGATCAAGTCGATCTATTTCTTCGAGATGGCGCGCACGCGGCGCACGCTCCTGCAGAGCGTCGTTTCACCCGTTATTTCCACTTCGCTCTATTTCATCGTCTTCGGGGCTGCCGTCGGCTCACGTATCCAGGAAGTGGAGGGGGTTTCCTACGGCGCCTTCATCACGCCCGGCCTCATTATGCTGACGCTGCTCGGCCAGTGCATCGGCAACGGCTCCTTCGGCATCTATTTCCCGAAATTCACCGGCACGATCTATGAGATCCTGTCGGCTCCCGTCGCCATGGTGGAAATCCTGATCGGCTATGTGGGGGCGGCGGCCACCAAGGGACTGATCATCGGCGTCATCATCCTCCTGACCGCTAATCTTTTCGTCGATATCAGGATCGAGCATCCCTTCATGATGGTGCTGTTCTTCCTGCTGACGGCGATCAGCTTCAGCCTGTTCGGCTTCATGATCGGCATCTGGGCGACGAATTTCGAGCAGCTCAACCTCATCCCCATGCTCGTCGTGCCGCCGCTGACCTTCCTTGGCGGCAGCTTCTACTCGATCAACATGCTGCCGCCCTTCTGGCAGGCAGTCAGCCATTTCAACCCGGTGCTCTACCTCGTCAGCGGCTTCCGCTGGAGCTTCTTCGGCATTGCCGACGTCAACCCGCTGATCAGCCTTGGCATGATCTCGCTGTTTCTGGTGATATGCCTCACGACGCTCGGATGGATTTTCAAGACGGGATACAGGCTGCGCAACTGACGCATGGCGACGGCCAGCGGTGAAATCCGCTAAAGCAGCATTTGTTTGTTCATATTCTGTTCTTAGCTGCTAGGCTGTCTCTCACTGTCATTTGCAGAGGAGGAGAGTCGTGGCAGAACAGCAGGTGAAGTTCGAGTGACTGAAGGCATTGCATCAACGGAGCGAGGCATTCGTCATGCCGAACCCGTGGGATGCAGGCTCGGCTCGAATTCTGGCTAACCTTGGTTTTGAGGCCTTGGCGACAACCAGCGCCGGTTACGCCTTTTCGAAGGGCAAGCGGGATTCCTTTGCGAGCCTGACGCGCAGCGAGATCCTCGACAACGCTGCCGAGATCGTCGGGGCAAGCGATCTTCCGGTGTCTGCCGATCTCGAAGACGGATTTGGCGCGGCACCCGAGATCTGCGCCGAGACGATCCGGCTTGCTTCCGCGATCGGACTGGTCGGCGGATCGATCGAAGACGCCACCGGCGATCCGTCAAGGCCTATTTATGATCTCGCGCAGGCCGTCGAGCGCGTGCAGGCCGCGGCGGAGGCGTCGCGGAAACTGCCTTTCCTGCTGACGGCGAGGGCGGAGAATTTTCTTTGGGAGCGGCCCGATCTCGACGACACGATCCAGCGGCTGCAGGCTTTCTCGGCAGCCGGCTCGGATGTGCTCTATGCGCCCGGCCTGCCTGACATCGACACCATCCGAACGGTCTGCGCGGCTGTCGACAAACCCGTCAATGTGGTGATGGGGCTGAAGGGGCCGCGCTACAGCGTTGCCGAACTCTCGGCGGCAGGTGTGCGCCGGGTAAGTGTGGGCGGATCCTTTGCGCGCGCCGCACTTGGCGCGCTGCTGCGGGCGGCCGAGGAAGTGAAGTCGTCGGGCACCTTCACTTATGCCGCCGATGCGATCCCGGCGGCCACCCTCAGCCGGCTCATGTCGCAGGAGAAGCAGGTCGACCGGGAGTAGGGCTGCTCATCAGCCCTTCTTCTTGCGCTGCCCCTTGCCGTGCCGGGGGTGGAAATCGACGAGCAGGGATTTTAGCTCGAGTTCGCGCACGCGCCGGGCCGCTTCGTCCGGGCTCACCCAGTCGAGCACGCGCTGGCCGACTTCCCTGAATTGGCTCTGTGCGGCCTCCACCTCGATCTGGAAGATATCGACGATACAGGGAACAACGTCGCCGTCATCCAGTTCCTTGAGGTAGGTGTAGCGGCCGACCGGCTGTTTTCTGACGGTTCCGCGCACGCCGGCTTCCTCCCAGGCCTCTATGGCGGCTGCCTCATGCGGCTTCTTCTTTTTCATCGGCCAGCCCTTGGGAATGATCCAGCGGCCGCTGTCGCGCGTGGTGACGACGAGGACTTCGATTTCGGGGTAATCGGTCTCCGGACCGCCTTTCCTGTAGCGGAAGCAGAGCGCGCCATATTGCTGGCGAAAGGCGCCGGAGAACAGCTTCTCCGGTCGTTCTGCAAGCTGCTTCAGCAGGGGGCTTGATGAACCGGCGCGAGACTTTGCGCCTTTTTTACTGGATTTCATGACATCCAGCATTGCCAATTTTTACTTTTTCGATCAATTGCCTGCGACGGTTTATGACACATTTATGACATTCCCTCATGACCGTCGTGCACACAGGGAAGGATCGCCTGAGATGATGAGCGTGTTTCGCAAGATGATGCCGCGGGAGGACCGCTTCTACGAGATGTTCTGCAGGCATGCGAAAACCGTCGTAGCGGCAGCCGAAGCGATGGAGAAGCTCCTGAGAGGCGAGGCGGTCGAGGAGAATTGCGATCGCATCATCGCGCTGGAAGACGAGGCTGACCAGATTACCCGCGAGGTGCTGCTTGCCATCCGCCGCAGCTTCATCACGCCCTTCGACCGCGGCGATATCAAGGATCTGATCCAGTCCATGGATGATGCGATCGACATGATGCACAAGACCGTGAAGATCATTCGCCTCTTCGAGCAATCGCGTTTCGATCCGCTGATGCAGCAACTCGGCGGCGAGATCGTCAAGGCGGCGGCCCTGATGCAACAGGCGATAGGCCTGCTCGACAAGATCGGCGCCAATGCCTCGCGGCTTTCGACCATCGCCGAGGAGATCACACGAGTGGAAGGCCGCGCCGACGAGCTGCATGACGAAGGGCTGAAGGAGCTCTATCACCGCCATGGCGCCAGCGGCAATGCCATGGCCTATATGATCGGCAGCGAGATCTACTCCAATCTGGAAAAGATCGTCGACCGGTTCGAGGACGTCGCCAATGAAATCAGCGGCGTCGTCATCGAGAACGTCTGATGGAAGCCTCTCTTTCCCTTCCGCTGCTGATCGCTCTCGTCGGTGTGGCGCTGTTCTTCGATTTCCTCAACGGGCTCCATGATGCGGCAAATTCGATTGCGACCATCGTTTCCACCCGGGTTCTGCGGCCGCATTACGCCGTCGGCTGGGCGGCTTTCTTCAATTTCATCGCCTTCCTGTTTTTCGGCCTGCATGTCGCCGAAACGCTCGGCACCGGCATCATCGATCCCTCGATCGTTTCCCCGCAGGTGATTTTTGCGGCGCTGATGGGAGCGATCGTCTGGAACATCGTCACCTGGCTGTTCGGCATTCCCTCGTCTTCGTCGCATGCGCTGGTCGGCGGGCTTGTCGGGGCGGGATGGGCAAAGGTGGGCTTCAGCTCCATCGTCTGGGGCGGGTTGTTGAAGACGGTCGGCGCGATCGTCATGTCGCCGGCAATCGGTTTTCTGCTCGCGCTGTTCTTCGTCCTCGTCGTCTCCTGGCTCTTCGTGCGCCAGACACCCTTTGCGGTCGACCGCACCTTTCGCTTCATGCAGTTCATCTCAGCCTCGCTCTATTCGCTCGGCCATGGCGGCAACGATGCGCAGAAGACAATGGGCATCATCGCCGTTTTGCTCTTCAGCCAGGGGCAGCTCGGTCCGAGCTTCCATGTGCCGCTCTGGGTGGTCATATCCTGCCAGTCGGCCATGGCGCTGGGTACGCTCTTCGGCGGCTGGCGGATCGTTCACACGATGGGCTCGAAGATCACGAGGCTCAATCCGATGCAGGGCTTTTGTGCCGAAACCGGCGGGGCGCTGACGCTGTTCGGCGCGACATGGCTCGGTATTCCCGTGTCGACGACCCATACGATCACTGGAGCGATCATCGGCGTCGGCGCCGCGCGGCGTCTTTCGGCCGTGCGATGGGGGATAGCCGGCAATATCGTGATTGCCTGGGTCATCACCATGCCGGCTGCCGCTGCCATTGCCGCCGCCTGCTATGGCATTGCAAGCCTGTTTGCCTGACAGCGGGGGCGTTCGATGCGCTCATACCCTAATTTTGCGGGTCGCTATTTTCGATTTTCTGTTGCGCTCTATTCTCTATGCAAGGAAAGGGAGAAACCGAGCGGCCTATGCATCCACCCAGGCATCCACCTGAATTGAACGCGAAAATGCCGGCGAGCGCGGGTGGCCGCAAGGTCGACCAGAGTGGCGCCATCTGCTGCCGGGTCGAGAGGGGCGGAAAGTTGAGTGTTTTGCTCCTCACCAGCCGGGATACCGGACGATGGGTGATCCCGAAGGGCTATCTGCAGAGGAAGGAAAAGCCCTATCGCTGCGCCCAGCGCGAAGCATTCGAAGAAGCGGGTATCATCGGCAAGGTCAGGAAGAGGCCCCTTGGCTACTACACCTACCTGAAGGATCAGGAGACATCGCTGGCGGTTTCGGTCCACCTGCTGCGGTTCAAAGAGGAAAGCGACCGCTTTCCGGAATGCACCCAGAGGCGGAAGATCTGGATTGCTCCGGCAGAGGCGGCTCTGCTCGTCGAGGAGCCCGAGCTGCAGGCGCTCTTCCGCTTGATCGATGCGGACAATCCGCTTACGTCGCAGGACAGGCTGAAGCCGCGCCGGATTGCCGGGCGGCGGCCAACGGCCGACGCGGCAGTCTCGCTCGCCACGTTGCCGAGCTCGCACTGACAGCATTCGACCGATGCGGAATGCGCATTGGAGTGACGAAGGCCCGACATGCGGGCCTTCGATTGTTTTACCGGGGGCTGCCTGTCGCCAAAGGTCCCCAGGAGAGCTTCCGATCCGCTGTCGTCGCAAGGTCGATCGTCACCTCGGTACCGCTCCTGATACGCCGCCGCAGGATATCGGCGCGATCAGGACTGACCTGTAGCAGGCCTTTCTCGTGGAGCGTCTGGAGCCGCGTACGCGAAAACTTGAGCTCGCATGCCAGCAGACGGTCGAGGCGTATGCTCGCAGGCAACGGCACCAGCAGTTCGATTTCCAGCCGCGTCCAGCCGACAGCTTCTCGCATCACCTGCCTGGCGATGTCGAATTCAGGGAATTCGTCGATGCGCTGCGATTTGCGTTTCAAGGCATCGAGGTTGAAGCTCTCCATCCGGATCCATTCGACATCGTTGGACTGCAGCGCTTCCAGAGTGGCCGGATCGATATCGCGGACGTTCTGGCGCTCGAAGAGCGGCCGGTTCCACGTCTTGTCGCAGGTAAGGCATTTATAGATCAGCCAGGCATCCAGCTTGCGGCCGTTGGCATTGAGCCGGGTCTTGCCGCTAGATTGAAAGGCTCTCAATCCGCCGCATCCGCCGCACGCTATCCAGGGTTGGGGAGCAGTTTTCGGCGTAACAGTCCATCGAACCCGTAAAGTATCGCACATAAGCCTTGGTCTTCCGTTCGGAAGTCCACCAAGATGGCGCGAGAGAATACCTTGAGGGCGCGGTGTGGCGATGCCTTGGGTGGTTGAAGAGCAGACACAGCGGGGCTGCACTGGCGATCGGAACAATGCCAAACCGGTCTCTTGCCACCACCCGATGAACGCATTCATACGCCGACAGCTGTCGCTGTCAGGCCGTACGGGTGAAACTGGATTGAGACCGGTTCTTACTTAGGCAAAGTCTACCTCGATGCGCCAATGCTCTTCGACAGCAGGGATAGCAAATGGTTTGGCTGAATGGGAGCGTCATATCGCAGCTCCGGCGCGGGAGCTGCGATATGCGGCATTTATGCAACTTTGTGCTGAAGGTGCGTGCGTTGCAGCCGAGAGCCGGCGCCCAAGCGAGGCCGGCCCCTTTGGTTTTAAGCGACGTGCTGAAGCTGGACTTCGCGATCGTGCAGGAAGCAGGCCTTGGTGAAGAGCCTGAGATCAAGCTGGTTCGGCAGGCGGATATCGGTCAGATCCGGTAAGCCCTTGCTCTCGGCCTCGAAAGACCGGTCGATCTGCGAGATGAAGGCCAGCACGATACCGGTTTCGCGGGCAAAGCTTCTGATGGCGGTCACTTGTTCCGAAAGGCTCGGCTTGATGCGCTGCTGGTCGAGGATCTGCAGATAGTCAATGACAGCGACCGTTCCCCGTGGGGCATCGGCGAGATGGCGCATGATGTAATCGGCGCTGATCTCGTCCGAGGTGACGATCTCCACCTTATCGCCAAGCGCTTCCCCTTCGGGCAGGGCGTGGATGCGCTTCATGGTCTGCTTTTCGGTGTATTCGAGCGTGAAGAAGGTCGCCCTTCGCTCCTTTGCGACGGCATCGAGCAGAAGCTGCAGGCCAAGCAGGGTCTTGCCGTGGCCTGGACGGGCGGCGATCAGCAACAGGTCGCCATCCGCAAGCTGTGACAGCATGGATGTTGTCGATCCCTCGATTTCATAGCGCGAGGCAAGCAGGCTCCAGGCCGGAAAACCTTCTTCCTCCGCGATACGGTCCAGCGCCTGATGGAGCGGAATCGTATCGGTCCGCGCCAGCACTTTCGCCCGGCGCTTCAATTGATAGATGGGTGCAGACAATTTCATTGAAACCTCCATTGCGAGCCGGAAACGCAACCCCTCCTTATGCGGTGCTCGAACAGATGGTTCTGTCGTGGATTACCCCGCATGGACGATGCTTCCCGGATGGAGGGAGGAGGCTTGGGTGGAGCCTTGCTCAAGAGGTAGCGGGATCAGCGATTCGCGACAAGCGGGAAATGACGGGAGGCGGCAGGGGCTGGGGCTGACGCCGATATTGCGCCTGTTGCGCCTCCCTGAGGAGCGGCCGCCAGGACCGGCATCAATCCGTCACACCTGCAATATCCTCCTGAATAAACTTGATCAGCATCAGGCTCGCGCATTGACTGAGCAGGCGGTCCCGTTCGTCGGCGAGATCGTCCTCGAAACGCCGGCAAAGCCGCTCATAGCTCTGCCGGAGCGGCGAGGCGGGCAGGTATTTCGCTTCCATGCGCAGCCGCGTTTGCTGCAATTCCGTCAGATCTGGCACTGTGCGCATGGCCGGCGTCCTCTTATGAGCTATATGCTGACATGGGAGGAATATCCTTGAAGTCGACCATACCCGTCACCTGCGAGGTGCGCTATCGCCTCGATCCGAAGAAACGCACTGAATTCGAAGCCTATGCCGAGATCTGGGTCCGGCTGATCGAACGCTATGGCGGAACGCATCACGGCTATTTCATGCCGCGAGAGAAGCCTCATGGGGCGGGCTTGAGCTTTCCCGGCGCCGGGGTGGATGGGGCGGGCAATATTGCAATCGCTCTTTTCACATTCCCGGACGAGGAGACCTACCTCGGCTACCGCGCCAGTGTTGCGACCGACCCGGACAGCATCGCGGCCAATGCGCGCTTCGGGGCCGATCCGCCATTCAAAAGTTACGAGCGCCTGTTCCTGCGACCGTTACCGCGCGGCGACTAGACGACAGCCAGCTGCCGACATAGACAGCAAACAGACAGCTTCGCCGCGCTACCCCTCTGCCGTCGCCCGACATGGGCAGCAGCAAAAGGGTCAAATCATGAAGCTGAAACTGATCGCCGCTCTTACCATCCTGTCGCTCTCGCCGGCCTTGGCGTTTGCAAGTCCAAGCTGCACGAAGGAGCCGAAATCCAAGTGGATGCCGGAGGCTTCCATGAAGGCGAAGATCGAAGCCATGGGCTACAAGGTCAAGACCTTCGAGGTCACCGGCAATTGCTACGAGATCTACGGCAAGGATAAGGACGGCGAACGCGCCGAGGTCTATTTCAACCCGGTCTCCGGCGACATCGTCCAGAAGGGCGATTGAGCCATGACGGTCATCTCGTCGAAGAAGGAGGGCCTCGAGCCCTCCGATACCGTCCGCAGGACGATCAGGGTGTGGGATCCGGTCGTCAGGCTGTTTCACTGGACTATCGTCATGGCTTGCGTGCTCAATCTCTTCATCCTCGAGGAGGGCAAATACTGGCACCGCATCACGGGTTATGTCGTCGCTGTGGCAATTGTCATTCGCATCCTCTGGGGTTTCGTCGGTACAAAATACGCTCGCTTTTCCGATTTTCTGCCAACGCCGCGCAGGGTGAGGGATCAGATTCTGGACATGATCGACGGCAGCGAGAAACGTTACCTGGGTCACAACCCCTTGGCATCGGTGATGATGCTTGCGCTGATGGCATTGCTGGCGGCAACGGCCCTGACCGGCTGGATGACGACGCTTGACGCCTTCTGGGGCGAAAAGTGGCTGGAGAAACTGCACGGCACTATTGCAAATGGTATCATGGTGCTTGCCTTCGCTCATGCGGGAGCCGCCATCATCGAAAGCTGGAGACACAGGGAAAATCTCGTCTGGTCGATGGTCACGGGTCGAAAGAAGGCATGAGGATACTGCTGATCGAGGATAGTTCCCGGCTTCGCGAGCTGCTTTGCGAAGCCATCCGCGATGCCGGCTGGAAGATCGACGCTTTCGCGTTGGCGCAGGAGGGGCGGCTTGCCCTTGCGGGAACGGACTACGATCTGCTGCTTCTCGACCTCGGTCTGCCCGATGAGGACGGGGTCACATTTTTGCGGTCGCTCAGGGCCGCCAAGGTCCAGATGCCCGTTCTGGTGCTGACGGCGCGCGGCGCGGTTGACGAACGCATCGCCGGGCTCGATGCCGGCGCCGACGACTATCTCGTCAAACCCTTTCACAATGGCGAGCTGATCGCCCGCATCCGGGCGCTGACCCGGCGCGCGCCGGTCACCGCCATGCCGGTCCTGGAATTCGCAGCGCTGCAATATGATGTCGCGTCGCGGCGGGTGACCTGCGGCGACGCCGAGATCGCGCTCGCACCTTCCGAAAAGGGTCTGCTTGAACTTCTGATGCGCAATGGCGGTCAGGTGGTGCCCAAGCCGAAGATCGAGCATGCCTTTTCGGAATTCGGCGACGAGCGCAGCAGCAATGCGGTGGAGCTTGCGGTTTCGAGACTGCGCAGGAAGCTTGACGGACACCCGACCAAGGCGCTGATCGAGACCGTAAGGGGCGTCGGCTATATGATGCGGGAGGCGCGTGGTTGAGCCTGAAATCACCGACATTGGGCGCAATCCTGACGCGGCGCATCGCTTTCTTTGCGGTGCTGGCGATGGTCGTGCAGCTCGCCGTGATCTTCTCCGACTATTACTGGAATGTCGGCGAGCTTTCGCGCCTCTTCGTGGAGCAGGAGACCGAGCGGCTCGCCGCCGGCATCACGGCGGAGGAGAACGACACTGTGCGCTACCGGCTTCCCGATAGTGTGCAGGGGCGCTATGGGCAGGCGCAGACCGGCTACGTGGCGCGTATCCGCGGGGCCGATGGCGAGCTGGTGTTCCAGTCATGCGATGCGGCCTGCGAAAGCCGTTTCCTGCCGCCCGATGTGAACCCGCCGGATTTCTGGCTGCGGTCGCTTTCACCGGGCAAGCCGCTGACACTGGTCGGAGGGCGGGCCTTCACGGTCGGCGGTCAGCATTTCTTCGTCGATGTCGCGACGATGGGCGATCTCCAGGATGTCATATCGGATGTCCTCTGGAACGAAGTGATCGCCCATATGATCGTGCCGATGAGCATCCTTCTGGTGCTGGTGCTCGGTGCCACGCTGCTCTCCGTACGCCAGGCGCTGAAGCCCGTGCGGATCGCGGCCGAGGCGGCGGAACGGATGGATCCGATGGATTCGCGCTCGCATCTGCAATTCCAGGACATGCCGCGGGAAGTCGCCCATCTCGCCGAGGCGGTCAACCGGGCCTTCGAGCGTGTCGGCGAGCTGATGAAATCCCAGAAGATCCTAACGTCGGGCATTGCGCATGAGGTGCGAACGCCGCTTGCGGCGATCAAGCTGGAGCTCGGCCATATCGACCATCCGCGGGCACGCAAGGCGGAGGCCGATCTCGACGATCTCGTGCGCTTCGTCAGCCAGATCACCGCGCTTGCGAGGCTCGATACGTTCGATCACGGCATGTTCGAGGAAATCGACCTCGTCGAACTTTCATCCGATGTCGTCAAGCAGCTGGCTCCCTGGGTCTATGAGAACGACCATTCGCTGGAACTCTCCGCGCAGGTCGATTCGGCTATCGTCCAGGGTGTGCCGGCCCTGCTGAAGGATGCCGTGCGCAACCTGATCGACAATGCCGTTCGCCACACGCCGGCACATACCGCCATCGTCGTGCGCGTGAGCCACAATCTGATCCGTATCGAGGATAGGTGTCCGGAGGGCATCCGGCAGGGCGCCGATCTCCCTGCCCATGCCGATGGAATGGGGATCGGCCTCAAGATCGTGGAGCGCATCGCCGCAATACACAGGGGTTCGCTTCGTTGCTCCGCCTACAGGCAGGGTCACGCCTTCGATCTGGAAATCGGCACATAGCCGCGTCTGCGCCGCGCCTCCTTTCGCATCATCTGTCCTTCGGAGAGTTCCATGATCAAATCCGTCGTCATTACCGGCTGCTCGGGCGGTGGGAAATCCACGCTGCTCGAAAAACTTTCCCGACGCGGTTACGCCACCGTCGAAGAGCCGGGACGCCGGATCGTGACGGAGGAGCTGGCCGGGCAGGGCGCGGCCTTGCCGTGGGTCGATCCGGTGGCCTTTGCCAGAAGGGCAATGGCGATGGCGCTCGAGGATCAGAGGCTGGCAGAGAGGCAGGCGGGCTGGACGTTTTTCGACCGCGGTCTGATCGATGCCGCCTCTGCGCTTCAGGCCTTTACGGGAGAGGCGACGCTGGAGACGCTGCGGGACCGGCACCGCTATCACCAGACGGTTTTTCTGACGCCGCCCTGGCCGGAGATCTATATCAACGATCCCGAGCGGCGGCATGGATTTGAAGAAGCGGTTGCCGAATATGAGCGATTGATCGCGGCCTATCCCGAAATCGGCTACGAAATCGTCATCCTGCCGAAGGTCGATGTCGCAGCGCGTGCAGATTTTTTGCTGAGCCGGCTGCCGGCCTGATGACTTTCCGGAACCAGATGTGACGCGGCTCGTTTTTACCGTACGTGGTGACCGCTCGAGAAGGTCGAACATCACTGGCGATCGCCGCGTTGATCCTGCAACTGAAGGCCCTCGGCTCTACTGCTGAACCGAGGGCTTCTTTCTCGGTGCCGCCGGATTTTCCGATGGCACCATCGGTTTCTCCCGTTTTTCTTCCAGTCCGGCGTCGGGCATCAACTCTCCCAGTCAAGAAGGAGACGCAGATGACGGATATCAGAATTGAAGGCGCCGAGATCACCATCGTGGGCGGCAGTTCCGGTATGGGCCTGGGGCTGGCACAGCGGCTACTCGATGAAGGGGCGCGCGTGACGATTGCAGGGCGCAATGAGAAAAAGCTCGCATCGGCGCGAGAGGCACTCGGCGATCACGGGAGGCTTCGGACCGCTGTCCTCGACCTGACACGGGAAGAAGAGGTCGCGGCTTTCTTCGGCGATCGCGGGCCGGTCGATCATATCGTCAGCACGGCGGCGGATATCGAGGGGGCTTATCAGCTTCTGCCGGATATCGAGCTTGGCGCGGCACAACGGGTGGTCGAGAGCAAGTTCTACGGGCCGCTGCTGCTCGCCAAATATGGCGCGTCCTGCCTGCGGCCATCGGGCTCGATCACCTATACGTCGGGTGTCGCGGCCTATCGGCCGGCGGCGCGGGGTACCGTGGTCGCGGCGGTCAATGCAGCGCTCGAAGGGCTGGTGCGCGCGTTGGCCGTGGAACTCGCACCCATTCGTATCAATGCCGTGTCACCGGGCTGGGTTGATACGCCGATCTGGCGTTTCGTCGCCGGCGACGCCAGGCAGGCGACGCTTGAGGCGATGGCGAAGCGCCTGCCGGTGGGCCGTGTCGGCAGATCCGAGGACATTGCCGATGCGATCCGCTTCCTGATCGGAAACGGTTTTACCACAGGCACTATCCTGCACGTCGAGGGCGGGCATCGGCTGGTCTGACCGGTCGCAGATCTTCGCTGACCGCGGTAAGCAGCAGGGAGAGCGCCGACGGCTGGACCCGCCGGCGGCGCCACAGCACGATCAGGGAGGCTGCCGGCGGATTGCCAGGCCAGGGTAATTCCGTGATGTCGCTGTGTTTCGCATCCGCGCCAAGTGCGAGGCGTGGAACGAGGCCATAACCGGCACCCGATGCGACGAGGCGGATGATCGTCGCGATACTGTCGGCCTGGGTTACGATCCGGGGCCTTGCAATACCCGTTTCGGCAAAGGCGGTCTCGAAGAGGCGGCGATAGACGCAACCGGTTTCGGTGGCAATGAAGGATAGATGACTGATCTCCACGAGACTTTTGGGGGGCTCTGCCTCCACAGCGCGGCCCGATATCAGCACCAGCGGTTCGCGCGAGACCAGCCGGCTGACGAAGCGCTCGTCCCGATCTCCGCGATCGAAGGTGAAGGCGATGTCGATTGAGCCGTCTTCCAGCCGGTGCTGCAATTCACCGCTGCCGCCGATCTTTAAAGTCAGACCGATATCGGCATGGGCCTGGCGAAAGCGCGACAGGAAGGGCGCAAGCTTTTCCGTCGCAATGGTTTCGAGTGTGCCTATCGTAAGTATCTGCTCGCCAATGCCGGCAGCAGTGCGAACCGCTGCCATGGCTTCGTCGTTCAGCGCTAGGATCTCTTCCGCATAAGCCTTCAGCATATCACCGGGTGGTGTCAGCGAAACACCCTGACGCGAGCGCTCGAAAAGCTGGACACCCAATTCCTCTTCCAGCGCCTGCATCTGATCGCTGAGGCTCGACTGGGCGAGGTGCGCCTCACTGGCGGCGCGGGTGAAATTGCCGTGCCTTGCGACAGCAAGGAAGGTTTTCAATTGGCGTGGGTTCATTCTGGGCTCCAGTTGCGGCCAGCAACGGTCGTCACCATGCTCGGGTTATCGCGGAATTCAGTCTGTTGATTGACCCAGATTAACCGGAGTAGGTGAGGATTGCGATCTCTTTACTGGGCAGGACGATCAGTTGGGCTTCAGGGACTGCCTGAAAACCGTTATTCCGGAAGACAATTGCATAGACGATTTTGAACGGCAACTATCGGATGCAGCTTCAAGGAGGAGCTGGCTCCAAGAAACGTCGTTCCACCGCCGGCTTTGTGATGTTGACGGCAGTCGCCGGCTTGGTCAAGCTGCAGCGGTGTTTGCAAGCGACAGGGAGCCTTGCCGATGCCGTCAGAGACATCCGTGATCGACTGGCTGCTCGCCTCCGATCCAGCCATCCGCTGGCAAGTGCTGCGCGATCTCCTGGATGCGCCCGAACCCGTCTGGTCTGCCGAGCGGCAGAAGGTCGAGACCGAGGGATGGGGCGCACGGCTGCTCTCCTATCAGGATGAGGACGGGCAATGGGCGGGCGGCTCTTTTGTGCCCAGCGATTTTACGCGGGAAGAGTGGCAGGCGACCGGTCAACCATGGACGGCGACGAATTTTTCGCTGACGCAGCTGCGCGAATTCGGGCTCGATCCGAAATCCGGGCGGGCGAAGGCGACTGTCGCGCTCGTCGGCGCCAATTGCCGCTGGGATGAGGGCGGCCAGCCCTTCTGGGAGGGCGAGGTCGAGGAATGCATCAATGGACGCACGGTGGGTGACGGCGCCTATTTCGGTGTCGATGTCTCGCCCATCGTCGAGAGATTGCTCGGTGAGCGGCAGGCCGACGGCGGCTGGAACTGCGAGCGGGCGCGAGGCTCGGTGCGCTCCTCATTTCATACGACGATCAATGTGCTGGAGGGGCTTTTGGAGTTTGAGCGGGCGACCGGCGGCACGGCGCAATCGCGGGAGGCGCGGCACTCGGGCGAGGAATATTTGCTGGCGCGACATCTGATGCGGCGGCTCAGCACCGGCGAACTGGTCGATGAGACATTCCTGCAGTTCCTGCATCCGAACCGCTGGCGCTTCGATGTGCTGCGGGCCCTCGACTATTTCCGCGCCTCGGCGATGCTGACGGGCGTCGCACCCGATCCGCGTCTGACGGAGGCAACTGAATACCTCCTCTCCCGCCGGCTTGAGGATGGACGCTGGCCGCTCGACTGGCGCGCATCCGGCCGGACATGGTTCGTGATGGATGACGGTGAGGGAGAGCCCTCACGCTGGGTGACCCTGCGGGCGCTGCGTGTGCTGAAATGGTGGGATGACTGAAGGCTGCCGTTGCGTTATGCTTATTACGGATTTCACATTGTCGCAGTAAAACCGTGGCTTAGGCCGGTGTGCTGAAAGCCGAGAGCCTCGCCTCGAACTCTTCCATTGTATCGAGAAACCAGCAATCCGTGCCGCAATTGGCTTCAAGAACAAAGTTTTGCAGCGCCTTGCTGGCGGCCAACGGGTCATCGATCCAGCCGATGATGGCGACGCGCAGCCGGTAGTTCACGAATTTCTGGATCGTCGCGCCGGCAATGCCGGACCGGAGCGTTAGGAAACCGTCTGGCAATCGAGCGATTGGCAGCACCACCCAATCGACGGCTTCCCTGAGTGCGTGACGGATAAGGTCGTCAATGCCGCTCGCGGCCGCAAGCTGTTTGCTGTCGGGGTCGCAAACAAGTACGCGAAAGCCGTGCAGAAGCCTGATATCGTTGCTCATAGAATCCCCTCCTGTCATCGGCGGTCTGTCTTCAAAAAACCGTCGAAGCTGTTCGACGGTTCCGCTATATCCGGCGGCGTGCCGATCAGCACGAGCTTCTCACGGGTCTGGGACCCGGGGTTTTCCCGCCACTATGCGTCAATCCGGGTGCGGGTCGCTGCCGTCTTGCTTCGTCATCGAAGGACGAAGAGGACGGCCCTGCTGATGACCGTCATCTCTCCCGCCGCTACAATTGCCGGGCGGAACAGGCTCAGGCATTGCCGACGAGGATCGCGCCGCCGATGATGAGCAGGGTGCCAACCGACAATTTCAGGAGATCGACCTGCGAGGCCTCGCCCAGAAACACCGCCCCCACAGCCAGTGTCACCAACACGTTGCAGCTCCATATCGGCGCGAGCTTCGAAACCGGCACGCCATAGGAAAAGAGTGCATAGCTGATGAGGCCGGTGCCGAGCGCAAAGCAGATGCCGGCAAGGGCGGCGAAGCCGATGCCATCAGGTGTCCACGGTGCCGGACGCCAGAGCAATGCGGCGATCGCGCCTGCGATGGCGAGCGTCAGCCCGAAAGTAATGAGATAGACGGAAGAGCCGGCGCCGGCCACCGCACTCTGCTTCTGAAAAATGGCGGTGATGCCCCAGAAGATGGCGGGAGCCACGCCGCCGACGAACAAGGGCCAGAATGCATTCATCGTCAAACTCCTGTCGCACCGGACACGCCAAGCCTTTGGAAAAGGCGATTGGGATTGGGTGCCACCAGATTAGGAGTTTCTTCTTGTTCTTTGTGGTCTTGTTGTTTTGCTGAAAATTGGCAGATTCACCGGCCATCTGCAAGCGCACCGGTGGGCGTCAGCCAGCCTTTTCGGCTCTGGCCGAAGCCATGGCGATCTCGCCGATTTCGGCGAGCGTCACCTTCTGGAATTCCCGCTCCAGAGTCTGTTCGGCACTTTCAAAGGCGTACTGCAGTTTGGCATTGGCGGCGCGCTCGACAGGGCAAGACGGATGATCGTTAGAAAGCGGCGCATCGAGAATCGTTTCACCTTGCAGGGCGCGTTGCACATCCAGAATGGTGATATCCGCGAGTGGTTTTGTCAGCGACCAGCCGCCGCCGGGGCCACCTTCCGATTCGACGATGCCGTATTGGCGCAGCGACGCCATGGTGCGGCGAACGACAACGGGGTTGGTGTTTAGCATCTGGGCAATGCGTTCGCTCGTTTCCCGGCCGCCCAGCAACCCCATATGGACGAGAACATGGATCATCCGTGCCAGTCTTCCGTCTTGCCGCATCTGTGCCTCTCGATAGCGTAACAAATGATATTACGGTCTATTGACTCCTGTTTTCTGTAACGTAAAAAGATACGGAATGAAAGATTCAACATTTCCCGCAGGCGATTTTTCCGGGTGCGACGGCCCTGGTATGAGGAGGCAGAGATGCAGCAGCGCGTGATTGAAACCGCAACCTTGAGGATGAATATCACAGAGGCCGGCGAAGGGCCGCTGGTGCTGCTCTGCCACGGGTTTCCGGAGACCTCACATGCCTGGCGCCATCAAATCAGCGCACTTGCCGAGGCGGGCTTCCATGCGGTAGCGCCCGATATGCGCGGTTATGGCCGTACCGAAAGCCCCCGCGAGACCGGCGTCTATACGATCGTCGATCTCGTGGCCGATATGGTCGCGCTCCTCGACGCGCTCGGCGAGGAAAAGGCTGTCATCGTCGGCAATGACTGGGGTGCAACGGTCGCGTGGCAGGCGGCGCTGATGCGCCCGGACCGGTTCCGCGGCATCGTCGCCATAAGCGTTCCCCTGATGGGCCAGCCACCCGTGCCGCCGACGAAAATCTTTCCGGCGACGCCGGATCACCTGCTCTATGTGCTCTATTTCCAGGAGCCGGGAGTGGCAGAAGCCGAGTTCGAACGGGATGTGGACGTCACGCTGCGCAAGATCTACAGCGCGGCCAGCGGTGACGCCGGTCCGCGGTTGCCGGGTGACCGAACGCCCAATCCGTTCGGGATGGTGTCGCGCGCCTCCGGTCTGCTCGCCGATCTGCCGGAAAGCGAAAGCCTTCCCGGCTGGCTGCCGCAGTCCGATCTTCAAGTCTTTGTCGATGCGTTCGAGGCATCGGGTTTTCGAGGCGGCCTGAATTATTATCGCAATCTCGACCGGAACTGGGAATTGCAGAAAGCTTTTGCAGGCAGGAAGGTCGAGATCCCGGCGCTGTTCATGACCGGCGAACGCGATACCGGCCTTGCTATTCCCGGCATGCGGGAGATCATCGCGGCGATGCCGGCGCTCGCGCCTCGCCTGCGGACGACGCAGTTCGTGCCCGGTGTGGGCCATTGGTTGCCGCAGGAACAGCCGGAGATCGTGAGCTGCGCGATTGTGGATTTCATGCGGGGCTTGTCACCGGTCTAATGCCGGTTCTCCAGCATCCGGTCGAGCGTGGCGATCAGTTCCCGACTCTCGGTCCGGTCCTCGGCGATCGCTTGGAAGACCCCCGCCATGCCCTTGAAGATGAGGGCAGCGGGATTGTCTGCGCCGAGGAATTCGGAGATTTCCTCCATTTCCGCCACCCAGCGATAGGCCTTAGGATACATGTCCGGAATTGAGTGGCGCAGGCGCTGCAAATGCTCGGCCTGGCTTTCGGCCAGTTCTACCTTCAGCGCCTCGCTCGCCCCGTTGCGGGCAGCCGCAAGCAGCATCGCGGCAGACAAGCCGGTGATGCCCTTGTTGATGCCGGCGTAACACATCTTCAGGGCCGAGGCGGCACCGACTGGGCCTTTTACCGGGCGGATCTTCAAGCCGAAACGGCAGAGCAGGTCGGGCTCGCCGGCGAGTTCGCCGCTGAGGCAGATGACCGGACCGGCCTTGCCCGATACCGGCGGGCCGCCGATGATCGAACCGTCGATGATTCTGACGCCTGACGGCGCGAGTTTTGCCGCAAGCGCTTCCATCGTCTTCGGACTGATGGCATTGAGATCGACGAAGGCCGGTTTCTTCACGGATTCCTGCAGCACTGGAGCCACGAGATCCGCCACCTTCTGTGCTTCGGCCGGCGGAACGATCGAGAGGATGATATCGGCCTCGGCAAAGGCCGAAAGCGGCACAGCCACGAGGCCAGCGGCGCGGGCGCGCTCGATTGTCGCTTCGCTGCGGCCCTCCAGAAAAGTGATGACCTCGGCGCCGGACTCGGCGAGACGGCGGCCGACGGCGCTACCCATGGCGCCGGCGCCGAATAATGCGATGGTGGTGGACATTGGCGGATGAGACCTCTTTGGCGGAGATCGGCGGAGGTTAGGGCGGCTTGGTCGCTCCCGCAAGGCGGATGCGGCCGTTAGTCCCGCATCCTCAGCTCATCCGTCTGCATCTGCAGCGAGCCCAGGGTTTCGAGGAAGCTCATTCCGAGCAGGCTCTGGTCAAGCCTGCCGTCCTCAGCAACGGTTGCAGCAACATTGCTGCGCAGGATCGGGCCGATCGCCACCTGATCGAGGGTAACGGGTGCTGCGCGGGCGCGGCCATTGGCGGTCATGACAGTCATGGAATAGGTGAGTTGCTTCGGATCTATGCCGATGCGCTGCGCATCCTCATGAGAGAGAGCAACCATGCTGGCGCCGGTATCGACCAGCATCGGCACAGACTGGCCATTGATCGAGACTTCGGCCTGGAAATGGCCGTTCAGCATCTTGTGCACGATGACCTCCTGGCCGCCTTCGCTCGTCGTGACGACGACAGCGCGGCCGGGCATGAGGCCGGCGAGCAGACGATTGCCGACAGCACTCGCATCCTGGCGGTAAAGATAGGCGGTGGCCAGCGCCAGGATGATGACGAGCCAGATCATCAGCTGCCGCATGGTCTGGCCGATATTGCGGCGGCTGCCCCAGATGCCGGCGGCCAGCATCAGAGAGATGGGCAGCAGGTAGACGAAGCGGCCGAAATCATCGCTCTCCAATCCGAAAATCCGGCTCTGATCACTGTTGAAGAGCAGGATAGCAAGGCCGATGCCGATGACGGCAAGCAGGAGGATGAGGCGCATCAGCCCGCCGCCTCCAGCGTTCTCATCGGTTCGGACGTTAGGGCGGCGAGGCGAGCCGGCAGGTTCTGCATGATGGCTTCGCGCTCTTCATCCGACATGCGCATCCAGCCGGCGATTTCACGTGTTGTGCGGCCGCATCCGGTGCAAAGACCAGTGAGAGGATCCAGGCAGCATACGCGGATGCAGGGTGTTCGCATGGACGATATATCGGGATTTCAGAGGGCCATGGCAAGTGCGCAGAAGGCTGCGAGCTCGCAAATCTGCTGAGTGGCTCCGAGCGTGTCGCCGGTATGGCCGCCGAGCCTGCGACGGATGAACCAGGTGAAGGCAAGCGTGGAGATGCCAGCGCCAAGAAGGGCGGCGACGAGCGGCTGAAGACCGAGCGCCGGCCAGACGAGCATTGCCGTCGCAAAACCCGCGGACACGAGGGCGATCTGCATCGCCGGCTCGGCGGGGCTTCCGGCGGAGGCAGCGAGCCCATCCGACTTTGCGGGAGGAAGGCGCTGCCAGTGCCAGGTGATCGCCCCGCGGCTGAGGGCGGCGACGGCCGGAATGGCAAGTGCGGCAGCAAGGGGCGGGGCTTCACGGGCAACCGCTGCGAGCGCGGAAGCCCTGAGTGCGAAGGAAAGGATGAGGGCAATTGCACCGTAACTGCCGATGCGGCTGTCCTTCATGATGATCAGGCTCTGTTCGCGCGATTTGCCGCCGCCTATCCCGTCCGCCGTATCGGCAAGCCCGTCCTCATGGAGCGCACCGGTCAGGATCGTCTGCACGGCAAGCGCCACGAAGGCCGCCATCAGGCGGTCGGCATGAAACACGAGCATGAAGAGGAAGACGAGAGCGGGCAGGGCGCCGATGACGAGACCGGCGAGCGGGAAGACACGCACGAGCCGGCCAAGCTTGCCGTCATATCCGGCAAACAGCCATGGCGGTAAGGGAATGCGGCTCAGGAAAGCCACGGCGCGGGCGGTATCGAGCACTGTATTCTTGATCATTCTCTGCAGTCCCCGCTCTCACCAGCGCTTTTGTCATTACGCGGCTTTTTGACATTGTGAGCCCGAGCCGGTCGCTTTAAGAGAGTCGCCAAGCAAAGAACCCGATTTGCCGGGAAAAGACAAGAATACAAGGAAAGCCATTCAGATGAGCGTTTCAGGCCTGCCGTTCGACGATTTTCGCGCCCTTCTTCGTGACCTGCCAGGACCGGACGCCCGCGCGCTGGTCGCCGCCCGGGAACGCGACGCGCAACTGACGAAGCCGCCGGGTGCGCTTGGCCGTCTGGAGGAAATCGCTTTCTGGCTCGCCGCCTGGACGGGCCGGTCGCCCGCCGTCAACCGGCCGCTGGTGGCGATCTTCGCCGGCAATCACGGCGTCGTGCGGCAGGGCATCACGCCGTTCCCCCCGGAAGTCACGCAGCAGATGGTGGAGAATTTTGCCGCCGGCGGGGCGGCGATCAACCAGATCTGCGTCGCCAATGATCTCGGCCTCAAGGTCTTCGACCTGGCGCTCGATTACCCGACCGGTGACATCACTCAGGAAGCGGCCCTTTCCGAGCGCGATTGCGCTGCCACCATGGCTTTCGGCATGGAAGCGATTGCCGGCGGCACGGACCTGCTCTGCATCGGCGAAATGGGCATCGGCAATACGACGATCGCAGCCGCGATCAATTATGCGCTTTACGGCGGAACGGCGCGCGACTGGGTCGGTCCGGGCACGGGCTCGGAAGGCGAGATGCTGGAGCGCAAGATCGATGCCGTCGAGCGTGCCGTGGAACTGCACAGCGATCACCTGGGCGATCCGTTTGAGATCATGCGCCGGCTTGGCGGGCGCGAGATCGCAGCGATGGCCGGCGCCATCCTTGCGGCGCGCATGGAGCGTATTCCGGTGCTGATCGATGGTTATACTGCGACCGCTGCCGGCGCGATCCTGCGGGCGGCCAATCCTTCCGCGCTCGACCACTGCCTGATCGGCCACGTGTCGGCTGAGCCCGGCCATCTGCGGGCCATCGAACAGCTCGGCAAGACGCCGCTTCTGGCGCTCGGCATGCGGCTTGGCGAAGGCACGGGTGCCGCCCTTGCCGCCGGCATCGTCAAGGCGGCGGCCGCCTGCCATTCCGGCATGGCGACGTTCAGCCAGGCCGGCGTTACCGGCAAACACTAAGGGTCGAATTCCCTTCGGAATCGGGAGTGAAGTCCGTCGGATCGCTCCCGCCGCACCGCTCCACGCAGGTGGATTCGGGCGGCGCCAATCAGGCGAGATGACCGGTATCGTTACGGCATTGTTGACCTGAATCAAGTATGATCGGCAAGAAACCGTCTACCGTCAGACGTGTCGTCTTGGTCGCATGGACAGTTTCAATGATCGCAACTATCTTCGATTTCATCGGCCGGCGCTTCGGCTGAGCAGGGGAACGGAGCCGCAAGCATAGCGGCGGTGCCTGAGGCCGCTGATCCCGGCATTCGGCCGGTTCGACGGGCGCCGCAGGCAGCCCAAGACAAAGGTCGGCTCGCCGACCGGAAGCTAGGATCAAATACAATGGACCGCCGTGATTTTCTGAACGGCCTGACAGTCGGCGCAGCAGCGCTCGGCTTGTCGGCTGCGCTGCGTCCACGGGCCGGCGGCACGTCCGCCTGCCGCTGACATGACATTCGCATCCGTCCTGTTCCGCTTCAGGAAACAGGCGTGGGTACTGACCAGAGCCAAAGGAGAAACGACATGAGAATGACGAGCATTCCAAACGCGATCCTGCTGGCCGCGCTGATCGCGACCGGCGGAGCCGGTTGCGCTTTCGCGCAGACGAACGAGACGGATCCCCATCATCCCTTGAATATGTCGCAAGCGGCCCCGCAATCGGGAATGGGAGGCATGATGGGACAAGGCCAGGGGGCAATGCCGGAAGGACAGGGCATGATGTATGGCGGAATGACGGGCGGGAACATGATGGAGCCCGGCATGATGGGTGGGCACATGATGCAACCGGGTGGCGGGATGCCGATGATGCGCGGGTTTATGATGAAAGTCATGTTCGCGATTGCCGATACCGATGAGGATGGCGCTCTGTCGTTCGAGGAAGTGACGGCTATCCATAAGCGGATATTCGACGCCGTGGACGCGAACAATGATGGCAAGGTTACGCCGGAAGAGATACGGGCGTTCTGGCTGCAATAGGTCCCGGGTCCGGATCGATAATCCCCAGGCTTTACGGGAAAATGCGTCGGAGGTTATCCGCCGCTCTCGGGCAGGAATCGAAGCCCGGCCGGCGCATTGCTTGCGCTGAGACCGGGGAAGCGATATCTGCGTATCCGCTCATGAATGAAAGCGTCGGCAACAAGGCCGGCCTGGAGGAAACGAGGCGCCGTTGACGCAACCTGCCGTGACCAAGGAAACGGGATTTCGCCACTTCATAGCCGCGGCCGGCTATTCCTGGGCGGGGTTCCTGCGGGTCTTCAAGGAAGCGGCCTTCAGGCAGGAACTCGGCTTTTTCGTCGTGGCACTGATCGTGCTTTTCCTCATCCGCGCCGATGCTGCCGAATTCGTCGTCACGACGCTGCTTTTCCTCGGGCTCTTTTCCATCGAGGCGATGAATACGGCTGTCGAGGAAGTGATCGACCGAATTTCACCTGAAATTTCCATCGTCGGCAAACATGCCAAGGATCTCGGCTCTTTCGCCGTGACCTGCATGATTGCCGCCTGCTGCCTTTATCTCGGCTTCGTCATCGTAAGGCACCTGTTCTTCTGAACGAGTGCGTTGACTAGGCGAAGCTGCGGCGCTTCTTGGTGACCGGCTGCGCCTCTTCCACGGCCGGGATGCTCTGCAACACGCGCTTCGCCGGCAGGATGGCGATGACTTCGGTGCCTTCGCGCAGCTTGGATTTCAGGACGAACTGGCCGTCATGCTTGGCGAGGATCGCCTGGACGATCGGCAGGCCGAGGCCTGTGCCCTGTTCGGCGCTCTTGATGGCGATCGAACCCTGGCCGAAGGCAGAGAGCACAATCGGGATTTCATCTTCGGGAATGCCGGGGCCGTTATCCCTGATTGAAACGTACTGGCCGCCGCCGGCAGTCCAGCCGACCTTGACGTTGATTTCTCCACCCTGGGGCGTGAATTTCACGGCATTGGAGAGGAGATTAAGCACGACCTGGCGTATGGATTTCTCATCCGCCCAGATTGCTGGAAGCTGGCGTTCGACCTGATCGTGAATGGTGATGTTCTTGGCCCGCGCCCGAAGTTGCACCATACCGATGCAGTCTTCGGCAATATCGAGCAGCGAGACCGCTTCTTCGCTCAACTCATACTTGCCGGCTTCGATGCGCGAGAGGTCGAGGATTTCGTTGATGAGATCGAGCAGATGCTGGCCGGAACGATGGATATCGCCGGCATATTCCTTATAGGTCGGATTTGCGAGCGGCCCCATGACCTCCGCCGACATGACTTCGGAGAAGCCAAGAATGGCATTCAGCGGCGTGCGAAGCTCATGCGACATCGAGGCGAGGAAGCGCGACTTGGCGAGGTTTGCTTCCTCGGCGCGGCGCCGCGCCTCGTCCGACATGGATTTTGCCACTTCCAGCTCGGCGATCAGATCGTCCTTTTCTGACTGGAAGGAGAGGATCTTCAGACTGGACTGAAAAAGCCGATCGCTGATGTAATTGAAGAAGACCACTGTCGTGG
Source organism: Rhizobium sp. BK529 (assembly GCF_014194105.1). Lineage (NCBI taxonomy): Bacteria > Pseudomonadati > Pseudomonadota > Alphaproteobacteria > Hyphomicrobiales > Rhizobiaceae > Rhizobium > Rhizobium sp. BK529. The sequence continues at coordinate 1,253,317 of NZ_JACIAU010000001.1, forward strand.
TGAAGACAGCGGCCAGACAGACTTCCAGAATGTCGCGTGACAGGCCGCTTTTTGCGGCGAGCGCCACGACCGCGGGCGCAAAGCCGACGAGCACGGCTGGGGTCAGCATGAAATTCGACATCGTGGTGACCGACAGCGCGATCAACAGCGTGGCGCCCTTATAGAGCGTGAAGCTGGAGGGTTCGCAGGCCGAGCAGCCCTGCAGGGCAAAGATTGCCCAGCAGCATCCGATCAGGAACTGCCCGGCAAGCAATAGTTTGCGCCAGCGCCGCACGCTATCTGCAGTAATTTCCTGCTTCCTGGCGCGACGCGCCAGAAGAATATTGACGGCATGAAAGGTCAGCGTCAGCAACGCCCAGAAAAAAAGGCTCGTATCCTCGGTGAAATAGGTACCGAGTGCCGCGACGATGATGACGAAGAGCGGCATGATCGCCGCGCCCTGCAACACAGCGGCAATATACATCTTCAGAACGTCGCGATCGAAAACAGAGCTGGAAGCCTGGCCGGATTGCAGGCGTTCGCGCGTCTGCCGCACGGCCCTGGATACCGCCTTGTTGCGGTGGCCGCGCGATTTATCGACAATAATCTTGTCGGTTGATGTGCTGACGCCGGTACTCATGTGCACGTTGAAACTTTTCCTGCAGATGAATAAGAGCTTAACCGGAAATTCTTAAGAAGATGTTTGCCATCTTTGCCAAGGGTTTGTTTTTCAAGGAGGCAAAAGCGTGGCACGGCTATTCTCGTTGATCCGAGACGGGACGATCGCACTCGCTTTTCTTGTTCTCGTTGCATTAATTGCCGCCAAGCTGAACGACAGGCCCGACATCCAGCATCAAGGCGCCTTCCGCGCGGTTGATGGCGACAGCCTCGTTCTTGATGGCGAGCGCATGCGGCTCAAAGGCATCGATGCGCCGGAACTGACGCAGACATGCGAGCGGGCGGGGCAGGAATGGCCCTGCGGCAGGCTGGCGCAGCATACGCTGCAGCAGCTCGTCTCGGATGATGATACGCAATGCGGTGGAAGCGAGCGCGACCGTTACGACCGGCTTCTGGTAATTTGCCGCAGTCGTGCCGGCGATATCAATGCGCATATGGTGGCCGGCGGCATGGCGGTTTCCTATGGCGGCTATCGGCGCGAGGAGGAGCAGGCGAGGGTGCAGAAGCTTGGGCTTTGGGCCGGTCGTTTCGAGATGCCGCGTGACGTCAGGGATCAGGCTCGGCATGAAAACTCCGGCTTGCAACGGTTGATCGGCAAATGGACAGGATGGGAATGATAGATAGTGAGCCTGATGACGGGCTGGATGTATTGCGCCACGACATCGCCGCCTGTCGGATCTGTCGCGATGCGCCGATCCGCGGCATCGAGGATCGCTTGCCGCACGAGCCTCGACCGGTTGCCGTTCTTTCGAGACGCGCCCGTGTGCTGATCGCCGGCCAGGCGCCGGGGCTGCGCGTCCATGAAAGCGGCCTGCCATTCGACGATGCCTCGGGGGACCGGCTGCGCCAATGGCTGCAGGTGGACCGGCCGGCCTTCTACGACCGGGATCGATTCGCGATCGTGCCGATGGGTTTCTGCTTTCCAGGTTACGATGCCAAAGGCAGCGACCTGCCGCCGCGCCGGGAATGTGCGCCCGTCTGGCAGGGCCGCGTGCTCTCGGTCATGCCGCAGATCGAACTGGTGCTGGCTGTCGGCGGCTATGCGCAGGCCTGGCATATGGGGAAAATGCGACGCGAGAACATGACAGAGACGGTGCGGGCCTGGCGGGACAGTCTTGCCATGCCGGGCAAACCGGCAGTTCTTCCGCTGCCGCATCCGAGCTGGCGCAACACCGGCTGGATAAAACGGCATCCGTGGTTCGAAGAAGAACTGCTCCCCGAACTGCGCCAGCGAATCAAAATGCTTGCTTCCTGAAACAAAATTCTTTTCGTTGGCCGGAATCGCGCTATACAGAGAAAATAATTCGAAAGGGACTTATTTTCGCATGGACCGCCTCGACCGAAAGATACTGCGCCTGCTCCAGGAAGATTCGACGCTCGCCGTTGCAGACCTCGCCAAGAAGGTGGGCCTTTCGACGACGCCCTGCTGGCGGCGGATCCAGAAGATGGAGGAAGACGGTGTCATCAAGCGCCGGGTGGCGATCCTCGATCCGGAGAAGGTCAACACCAAGGTCACGGTTTTCGTGTCTATCCGCACAGCGACCCATTCCATCGAGTGGCTGCGCCGATTCTCGGAGGTCGTGGCGGACTTTCCCGAAGTCGTCGAATTCTATCGCATGAGCGGCGATGTGGACTATCTGCTGCGCGTTGTCGTGCCCGACATTGCCGCCTATGACGCCTTCTACAAGCGGATGATCGCCAAGATCGAGATTCGCGATGTTTCGTCTGCCTTCGCGATGGAGCAGATCAAGTATTCGACACAGCTGCCGCTCGACTACATGCTTCTCGAAAACGCCAAGTCCAACGAGGACTGAATTGGGCAGGCGCGCCTTCATACGGCGCTAACGACTCCTAGCAGGCGCGAACGAATCGTGCCTGCTGAACAGGAGAGCGGATGCGCTTCCGCAGACGAGGCGACTCAGAGTTCATCCGTGATTTCTAAGCCCGCTCGTGAAGCGCCAGGGCCTTGACGGCGGTGCAAAACCTTTCCAAATTGTAATCTTCCTGTCATGGAACTATGCGATCCACGCGGTCATGAGCTGGCCGCACGTTGGGAGGCATGAGTACCGGCTCAGGACGTGGTCCCGGGGGTTCCAGGAACACTGAATCAATGCCGGTGCGGCGCAATATCGCGCGATGCACGATTTTTTATGCATTTGGCGAAGCGTTTAATCGACGTCAAATTGCGGACCTGCGGTTGTTTCTACAACAATAAGTAGGCTTCAAATCGATTAATGGTCGCGATCCGCACCATTAGGTTCGATTTCAGAACATCATGTCCTAAATTTCGGTCTTTATATGGTCTTTAGCCGGCGCTACAGTTCGGTTGCTTCGCAAATCGTTTGAGCTCTGCTCCATTTTGCGGTGCCTGGGAGGACGATTTCAGCCGCCTGCGAAAACCACGGGTTATCGCGGCGGTATTTGCGCGTCAATCATCCAACTTATTGAAATTGTTGTATAAAAATCACGCTCCATGCAGAAAGCATGTGCGCGGTGAGCGTTGGCTCCCTTCACGAATTGCTACGGTCTGATGTCTGTGGAATGAACGTTTGGCGGTTCGATCGATCCGCACGCCGTGAGGCTGTTCAAACGGGTCGGCTTTGTCTCTTCGGAGACAGAGAAAGCCCCGATCGACAAAGGAGTGGAATTCTACAATGAACATCAAGATGGTATTGCTTGCGTCGGCAGCAGCATTTGCTGCATCGACCCCGGTACTTGCAGCAGACGCAATCGTTGCTGCCGAGCCGGAGCCGGTTGAGTACGTTCGCGTCTGCGACGCTTACGGCACCGGCTACTTCTACATCCCGGGCACGGAAACCTGCCTGAAGATCGAAGGCTACATCCGTTTCCAGGTTAACGTCGGCGAAAACGTTGGCGGCGACTCGGATTGGGATGCTGTAACCCGTGGTCAGGTTCAGTTCACCGCCAAGAGCGACACCGAATACGGCCCGCTCACCGGCGTTATCGTTCTCCAGGCCAATGCCGACAACGCATCGACCCAGGAAACGAAGCTCGACTCCGCTTACCTCGACGTCGCGGGCTTCCGCGCTGGTCTCTTCTACTCCTGGTGGGACGATGGTCTCTCTGGCGAAACGGACGATATCGGTTCTGTCGAAACGCTGCATAACTCCATCCGTTATCAGTACGAGACCGGTTCCTTCTACGCCGGCCTCAGCGTCGACGAACTGGAAGACGGCGTCTTCAAGACTGACGAAGCTCCGAACAACGTCGGCGTAGCCTTCGGCATCGGCGGCACAGCTGGCGCCTTCAGCTATCAGGTCACCGGCGGCTGGGACTTCGACAACGAAGACGGCGCAATCCGCGCAATGGGTACGGCTGAACTCGGCCCGGGCACGCTCGGCCTCGCAGCCGTCTACTCCAGCGGCCCGAACTCCTACTACTCGCAGGCTGAATGGGCAGTTGCTGCCGAATACGCCATCAAGGCTACCGACAAGCTGAAGATCACTCCCGGTGTTCAGTACTACGGTAACTACTGGGGCACCCCGGCCAAGCTTGGCGCTCCTGACGACTTCGATGGTCTCGGCGATGCCTGGAAGGTCGGTCTGACGGTTGACTACCAGATCGTTGACAATTTCTACGCCAAGGCTTCCGTCCAGTACCTGGATCCGGAAGATGGCGACGACGTCACGACCGGTTACTTCCGTCTGCAGCGCTCGTTCTAATTTAAACGACGGAACCCCCGGCCTCGTGCCGGGGGTCTCCTAATCCCAAGAGTTTCTGATCAGAATGACCTCCGATCAGTAACGAGGGACTGGTCCGGTTTTCCCTGCTGGGCCAGTCCTTTGCAGTTCAGAACCGGCATGAAGCCAAGAGCGCCGCCACGCTTACCGGTTTTGTTGGTCAACAGGTTTTCCTCCGGAATTTCTCCTGATTTCGAGCACATTTCAAAACTATCAGCGCATTCATTGCCTTGGTTGATTGCGCCATATTTCGTTGTGCGGCATGCACCTCGCGGTTGCGTTATCCCGTCCGGCAAGCTTCGCGTCAGGCCAGGTTCTATCCTCCCGGATCTGATGCCAATAATGTGACTGTAACGTCACAGGTGGAACATCCTAGGGGCTGGCATTCATTACTACTCTCGGGTAGGTTTCGATTATGGACGATCTTAACGATTACTTCTATTTTGCTGCCGTCGTCTCCAGCGGTGGCTTTGCCTCCGCAAGTAGAACTTTGAAAATACCTCGGTCCAAGCTCAGCAGACGTGTCAGCCGTCTGGAGGAGTGTCTTGGGGCGAGGCTGATCGAGCGATCCACACGTCACTTCCGGGTGACGGAGATCGGTCAGGCCTTCTACGAGCAGTGCCAGACGATTCTCCGTGAAGCCGATCGTGCCAAGTCGATCGTCACGGAAGCTCAATCCGATCCGCAGGGGATCGTGCGCATGGGTTGCCCGCTCGGTCTTGTCGATAACTCACTCGGCGCGGTTCTGCCTGAATTTCTGGAGCGCTATCCCAAGATCAAGCTGCAGATCATCGGCTCCGATCGGCGTACCGACCTCATCAACGAGCGAATCGATGTCGAAGTGCGGGCAGCAAGCGAGCCGGAAACGCAAACGAGCCTGGTGATGCGCAAGCTCGACCGGGCGCGACGCATTCTCGTTGCCAGCCCCTCGCTGGTTGAGCGCATGGGTGAACTCAGCTATGTCGATGATCTCGCCAACGGACCGACGCTCGCCATGTCCACCTGGATGTCCTTCCATACCTGGGAGCTGGTCGGTCCCAACGGGGAGAAGAAGGTCGTGCGACATCAGCCGCGGCTGACCTGCCGCAGCATGACGGCAATCCTCGATGCGGCCCGTGCCGGTGTCGGTTACGGCCTCATCCTCGAACGTGCATGCGCGGAGGATATTCAGTCTGGCCGCTTGGTTCGCGTGCTGCCGGACTGGCAGACGGCGGAGAGCCAGTTCTATCTGGTCTTCACGACGACTAAGGGCATGCCGCCGGCGGTGCGCGCACTGATCGATTTCCTCGTCGAGAAATCCAAGCAGCATCAGATCGTTCCAACGAGCGCAGCGATCGCGGCGCAATAAGGTTAGAGCCGGGCGAGCAGCTTTTCGCTCGTCAATTCCCTGACCGCATCCTTGCCGATCCAGCGTGCAGTCTTATCGGCACTTGCGGCAAGGCGTTCGGCAAGGGCCAGCGCCGGAGCGTGGCAGGCGCGGCTGCGCTTTCCGATATTGCGCAGCGCCCAATTGACGGCCTTGCGGACGAAATTGCGCGGGTCCGTCGCGTGGGCTTCGATCAGCGGCAAGTAGCTAAGCAGGCTTTCATCCGGGTCCTTCTTCCGGTGCACGGCTGCACCGGCGATCATGGCGAACGCGGTTCGCCGGACGAATTCACGCTCGTCGGCTGCAAAGTCTGCGATCAGCTTATCAAGGCCGGCTTCGACGAAAAGATCGGCAGCACAATCGACGATTTCCCAGGAATTGAAGTCCGCGGCCAGTGTTCTGGCCTCGGCTGGCGTCAGACTTTTCGGGTCGAACGTGTAAAGCGCCAGCATTCGCGCTTCGCGGATGCCGCTTGCCCAAAGCTCTTTCGCCCTGACGTGATCCTTCCTGGCGAGCCGGGCGATCTTCTGCAGGACGGGATTGGAGATGCCGATGGCGGTTTCGGTCACGATGCCGAAACGCGCCATGCCGGCGATATTGTCTTCGGAGCGTAGCGTCTGCAGATGCGCGATTAGCTCAGTTGCGCTCGAAGAGGGGCTCATATTCCTGGGCCAATCACTTCTCGAGGCGGGCGAGCAGCGAGGACGTATCCCACCTGTTGCCGCCGAGCGCCTGGATATCGCCGTAGAACTGGTCGACGAGGGCTGTCAGCGGCAGCTTGGCGCCATTCTGCCGGGCTTCCGTCAGGACGATGCCAAGATCCTTGCGCATCCAGTCGACGGCAAAGCCAAAATCATACTTGCCCTGGTTCATGGTCTTGTGGCGGTTTTCCATCTGCCAGGAGCCAGCGGCCCCCTTGGAGATGACATCGACCACCTTTTCGATGTCGAGGCCGGCGCGTTTGCCGAAATGCACGGCTTCGGCAAGGCCCTGGACGATGCCGGCGATGCAGATCTGGTTCATCATCTTGGTGAGCTGGCCGGAACCTGCCGGTCCCATGAGGCCGACCATGCGGGCATAGGCATCGATGACGGGACGTGCCTTTTCGAAGACGGCTTCATCGCCGCCGCACATGACGGTCAGCACGCCGTTTTCGGCACCCGCCTGACCACCTGAGACGGGCGCGTCGATGAAATCGACGCCCTTCGCCTTGGCCGCCGCATAGAGTTCGCGGGCGACTTCGGCGCTTGCCGTTGTGTTGTCGATCAGCACGGAACCGGGTTTCATGCTCTTCAGCACGCCGTTTTCGCCTGATGTCACCGAGCGGAGATCATCGTCATTGCCGACGCAGACGAAGACGAAATCGCAGCCATCGGCAGCTTCGGCCGGGGTAGGGGCGGACGTGCCGGAGAATTTTTCCGCCCAGGCGGCGGCCTTTTCGGCCGTGCGGTTATAGACGGTGACATCATGGCCGCCCTTTGTTTTCAGATGGCCCGCCATCGGGAAACCCATAACGCCGAGACCGATGAAAGCGACTTTCGCCATATATTTGTCCTCCATAACTGCTTGCAAACAGGCTCAGAGGATTAAAGGAAACAGCCAGGGACGGAAAGCCATGGCAGCGGTGGAAGTGGCCTGCCTTGGAACAAAATTTCTTCAATCTGCGAAAATCGGGGTTGGGAAAGTTTCAGATTCCGCGAATATGATAAATTCTGTTGTCGATCTAATTTATAGAAATCATCATAAATCCATCGAAGGGTCGAGCGGGGCAGCAGGAGCACCCGCCAGCCAAAGGAAGGGGATAGAGATGATTACACGCCGACAGACACTGGGACTTTTCGGGGCAGCGGCCGCCACCACCATTCTGCCATCCGTCCGTGCGGCGCGAGCCGCGGCAACAGAGTTTCGCATCGGCTGGCAGAAGAACGGCGTGTTGGCACTTGCCAAGCGACGCAGCGCTCTCGAAAAGCGGCTTGCCGATCAGGGAATTACGGTCAGCTGGTCAGAATTCACGTCAGGCCCGCCGCTTCTGGAAGCACTTGGCGCCGGTGCGCTCGATTTTGGCGCCACGGGCGATGTGCCGCCGCTCTTTGCCCAGGCGGCCGGCGGGGCGCTCTATTATGTTGGCGTCTACAAGGGTAGCCCGGCTGGCTCAGCCATTCTCGTGCGCAAGGATTCGCCAATTAAGACGCTGGAAGACCTGAAGGGCAAGAAGGTGGCCTTCAAGCGCGGCTCCAGCGCCCACAACGTAACGGTCAAGGTCTTGCGCAAGGCGGGGCTGAAGCCCGACGATGTCCAGCAGATCGATCTCGCGCCGCCGGATGCAGCGGCCGCCTTCAAGAATGGCAGCATTGATGCCTGGTCGATCTGGGATCCGTATCTCGCCATCGCCGAGGCCGATCCTGATACGCGCATCCTGACGACGGCCGAAGGCATCGTCGATTACTACAGCTTCTTCCTCGCCAACAAAGATTTCACCGATCAGAGCGGCACCGTCATCGTCAGTGTACTCGACGAGCTCGCCAAGGTGGGGCGCGCAGCACAGGACAATCTCGATGCGACGGTCAAGGAGCTCTCGGAAATTACCGGCGTCCCTGAAAACATCACGCGAGTGACGCTGCAGCGGCCCGGCGCCGATCTCGGTAGCGTGACGACCGTCACCGATGCGGCCGCAAGCTATCAGCAGGCGCTAGCTGACGAGTTCTACAATCTCGGCATCGTGCCGAAGAAGCTCACCACCGGCGATATCGTTTGGCGGCCGAAGGCGAGCTGACGCCGTCAGCTCTTGGCGCCTACACCTTGGGGCAGAGGTCTGCGGGCCGCGGCATGGGAGCGTGGCCATGCCGCGGAACCGGGCAAAATTATTCTCCACACCAAGCCAGAATCGCAAATTGATATTGTCGATATAATTTGTGGTCTATGTCACGATATGCCCAGTGAAGCTGATTTCAGATATCCATAAGAAGGAACGCGCTTATGACCGCCTCATCCGATCCGATCAATTTCCTCTGGTTCATCCCGACGTCCGGTGACGGAACCTATCTCGGCTCCACCGATCTCAATCGCGCTCCCGAAATCGGCTATCTGACGCAAATCGCCCAGGCGGTGGATCGCCTCGGCTACTCCGGCGTGCTGCTGCCGACTGGTGTCGCCTGCGAGGAATCCTTCGTGATGGCATCGGCGCTGGCGACCCAGACCGAGAAGCTTCAGTTCCTCGTGGCGATCCGTCCGGGCACAGCGTCTCCGGCCTATTATGCGCGCCTTGCCACGACGCTCGACCGCATCTCCAATGGACGCCTGTTGCTCAACATCGTTGTTGGCGGCAGCCCGGCGGAGCTTGCCGGCGACGGCATTCATCTCAAGCATGACGAGCGTTACGCCCATGCCGACGAGTTCTTCCATGTCTTCGAAGAACTGCTCGAAAAGGGCGTGGCGAGCTATGACGGCAAATATATCAAGGCGACCGAAGCACGCCTCGGCTTCCCCTCGGTGCAGTCGCCGCGCCCGCCGCTCTATTTCGGCGGCTCCTCGGATGCCGGCATCGATTTCGCCGTTGGCCGCGTCGACAAGTATCTGACCTGGGGCGAGCCGCCGGCGCAGGTTGCCGAAAAGGTGCAGAAAGTGCGCGCAGCCGCCGCCGGCAAGGGCCGCGAGGTTTCCTTCGGTATCCGCCTGCATTTCATCGTCCGCGAAACGGACGAGGAAGCGTGGGAAGCCGCCGATCGCCTGATCCGTCATCTCGATGACGAGACGATCGCCGAAGCGCAGGAGCGTTTCGTCAAGGAATCCGACTCCGTCGGTCAGAAGCGGATGGCGGCCCTGCATGGCGGCCGCCGCGACAAGCTCGAAGTGTCGCCGAACCTCTGGGCCGGCATCGGCCTGGTGCGTGCCGGTGCGGGCACCGCGCTCGTCGGCTCGCCGAAGACGGTGGCAGCGCGCCTGCGCGAATATCAGGAGGTCGGCATCGATACGGTGATCGGCTCCGGCTATCCGCATCTGGAAGAGGCCTATCGCGTCGCCGAACTGCTCTTCCCGGAACTCGGCATCACGAGGGACGAACAGCGGCTCAGCTTCAACAACGAGTTCGGCCGCAAGAAGGTTTTTGCCGGCGGCAGCCATGGCGGCAACCTGAAGGTCGTTTCCGGCTCCTGATCGAGGCCGCTTACCAACGCAATTCCGGACACGAAGCTTCGCACAGTTTCCCGGAATTCCCCAGAACTGAAGCGCGAGGAAGATATCCATGTCGACTTTCGATACGTTTGCGCGGGCTGCCGCCGCGACGCGCAAGGCAGGTGTCAGAGGGGGCAGGGCGGGTTTCCGCCTGCCGCTGCCCGGCAGCGATAAGCTTTTGCCCTACCTGGTGCCGGTTGCGATCATCACGCTCTGGCAGCTCGGCTGTTCGGTCGGCTGGATTTCCTCGCGCATCATGCCGTCGCCCGCCGATGTCGCCTCGGCCTTCTGGACAACGACGATATCAGGGCAATTGCCTGAGGACGTACTGGTCAGCGCCGCGCGCGCTTTTGCCGGCCTTCTCGTCGGCGGGTCGATCGGCTTCCTTATCGGAATCGCCAATGGCGTATCGAAGCTCTCGGAGCAATTGACGGATACGACGTTGCAGATGCTGCGCACCATTCCGCACTTGGCGATGATCCCGCTTGTCATCCTTTGGTTCGGCATTGGTGAAGAATCGAAACTGTTTCTCACTTCGCTCGGCGTGCTCTTTCCCGTCTACCTCAACACCTATCATGGCGTGCGCAACGTCGACCGCGACCTGATCGAGATGGGCAAGGTTTATGGCATGAGCGGCTGGACGCTGTTTCGCAAGGTGATCTTCCCCGGCGCGCTGCCATCGATCTTCGTCGGCCTGCGTTATGCACTCGGCATCATGTGGCTGACGCTGATCGTCTCGGAGTCGATCGCCGCCTCCTCGGGTATCGGCCATATGGCCAACAATGCCCGCGAATTCATGATGACCGATGTCGTGGTGCTGGCGCTCGTCATCTATGCAGTACTCGGCAAGCTTGCCGACGTTGTTGCCCGCGCGCTGGAGCGCCAGACGCTGAAGTGGAACCCGGCCTACGCGAACTAGAACAATCCGGCAAAAGTGTGCAGCGGTTTTGCCTCGGAATTGCGCGAAAATAGAGAAAGACAAGCCATGACCGTCATCACACATGAGCGTTTCCACGCCTCCGAAGAAGTGGAATTCGGCGAGGGGCCAGCCGCTGCGGCAGGTACCGGTGCTGCGGCCATTACACTTTCCGGCCTCGAAAAGAGCTTCGGCGCCAACCGGGTGCTGCGTGGCATCAATCTCCATATTCCAGCCGGACAGTTTGTCGCCGTTATCGGCAAGAGCGGCTGCGGCAAGAGCACACTGCTGCGCATCCTGATTGGTCTCGACGGGCCGACATCGGGCGAACTCAGTTTCGAAGGTGCCGACGGCAGAGAAATCGAGCCCAACGCACGCATCGTCTTCCAGGAGCCGCGGCTTCTGCCCTGGCTCAGCGTCGCCGACAATGTCGTGGTCGGTCTTGGGGAAGGTATCGAAAAGAAGCAGGCGCTTGCGGAAGCGAAAGCCGTGCTCGACGAGGTGCAGCTCACCGAAAAGGCCGATGAATGGCCGACACGCCTTTCCGGCGGCCAGCGCCAGCGCGTGGCGCTGGCGCGCGCGCTTGTCAGCAAACCTGGTGTTCTGGCCCTTGACGAACCGCTCGGCGCGCTCGATGCTTTGACGCGCATCAGCATGCAGCAATTGCTGAACCGCGTCTGGCGCGAACTCGGCTGCACCACCGTACTCGTCACCCACGACGTCAGCGAAGCGGTGCATCTCGCCGACCGGGTAATCGTGCTGGAGGAGGGCCGTGTCGCGCTCGATCTCGCCATTCCCTATCCGCACCCGCGCCGCCATGGCAATCCAGCGCTGGCGGAGCTGGAGGGCAGGCTGCTGTCGGCGATTCTTGGCAGCGATGGCGGACATTGACGCATTATGTTCGCTCGCCCTTATGGTCAGCGGATTTCCGGGATGCAATCGATCTTGATAGGGCCGGAGAAAACATACTATGGCCGAAACTCTTCCGGCAGATCTTCCTTGTAGGGATAGAACTTGAAATAGGGCAGCGCCTCTCTTAGCACGCGGGCGAAGGAAGGGCGCTCCAGCAGGCGGCGGTAATAGGCTTCGAGGCCTGGGCGCTTCTCGGTGAAGGGTACCAGCGTGCGGGCATAGAAGAGGGCAGGAGCGGCGGCGCAATCGGCCATGGTGAAGGCGTCGCCAGTGATCCAGGCTTTGCCTTCGATCTGTTTCTCCACCATATCGTAGGCGAGCGACAGCATGTCGCGCGCCTCGTTGACGCCATGCGGGTCGGCCGAGCCTTCCGGGCGCAGGCGGTCGATGACGATCTTCTGCATCGGCACCTGCACATAGAGATCGAAGAAACGGTCCCAGAGGCGCACCTGCAGGGCGGCGTTGGTTTCCTCCGGCACGAGCGGCACGGGGCCGGGATAGTGCCGGTCGAGGTACTCGATCATGATGCTGGTTTCAGGAACGGTGCTGTCGCGCGTCTCGTCGCGCAGAAGCGGGATCTTGCCGACCGGCCAGAAGCGCAGGAGATCCGCGCTCGATTGTTCGTCGGCGAGATCGACGAAGCGGTTTTCGAAGGGCGTGCCGTTTTCGTAGAGCGCGATCAGCACCTTGTGGCAGAAGGAGGCAAGCGGATGCTGGTAAAGAACGAGCGCCATGCGTTGACCTTTCCTGAAGAGATCAGGTCAGGAAACTAGTAAGACGCCCGCAAAATGCCAGATGGCCTTCAGCCCGTGTAGCGCGCCGTCACCAGATGGCCCGGGCTCGGCTGTCCTTCCTGCATGCGCACGTTGATTTCGAGCATCTCGAGGAGTTCAAAGCCGGTGGCGGCCAGTCGCTCGCGGATATAGGTCTCGGTGTGGATGAAGCGTTGGTGCGGGCCGACCATGTAGGGGCGGCCGTCCGCCAGCTTTTCGGGCAGGGTTTCCGAGGAGAAGACGAAGATGCCGCCGGGGTTCATATTCTCGGCGGCGCCGAAGAAGAGCGGTTCCAGTGCGCCGAGATAGGGCAGAACGTCGGTGGCGGTGATGAGGTCGAAGGGCTCCTCGTCATTGTCATCGAGGAAATCCTCGACCTCGGCGACGAAAAGCGTTTCATAGACTTCCTTCTCGTCGGCGATGACGACCATGTTTTCGGAAATATCGATGCCGACCATTTCGTCGCAAAGATCGTTGAGCGCGCTGCCGGTAAGGCCCGTGCCGCAGCCGAGATCGAGCATGCGCTTGAAGGGGCCCAGTTTCAGATCCTGCAGGCGCTGGCGCACGAGCATCGGCACGTGATAGCCGAGCTGTTCCACCAGCACGTCCTCGAAGACTTCGGCATGCTGGTCGAAGAGGGTTTCGACATAGGCGTCCGGTGCGCGAACAGGCGTTTCGCCGCGGCCCATGGAGGCGATCCGGACGGCCGCGCCGCCGTGATCGTCGGGATCGATTGCCAGGACTTCCTGATAGGCGTCCACGGCTGCATCGATATCACCGGACTTTTCAAGCGCAAGAGCGCGATTATAGGCTTCCGCGAGAGCCTCTTCGTCGATCTTCTTTTTGTTCATGCGGGCGTTTTAGAGCCCGCAGCTTACCATCGCAACTGCAATCTCAGTGCAATATGAATTCGCCCTTAAGGGAGCGCCACTCGGTTGCCGAAATGAGCCTGCGGTGGGTATAGCGGACCGAATGCAGCGGCCCGTCCAGTTTCTCTTGCCAGAATTTTAAAAAGCCGCGCATCTCCGGAAAATCCGGGGCGAGGTCGTAGTCCTGCCAGATATAAGTCTGGAGAAGGGCCGGGTGATCCGGCATGCGGTAGAGGATCTGGGCGGTTGTCAGTCCATAACCCTGAAGCTGCTTTTCGATATCCTTGTGCATTTTGTCTCACTTCTTCTTGTTCCCACTCCGCGCTTATTAGCGCAGCATGATATGAAATCATGCCGTGGTTAACCGAAGCTTGACAGATGCGAAGCAAAAGAGCCATTTATTTTTGATTTCAAGGACTTGGCAGCAGCAATGGGAGAGTGCTGCCAAATCTTTCAGCGCTTCAGATGGCGCGTCAGGCGTCGCTCGATGGCAGCCCATATATGGCGAAGCGCCTCCACGATCGTCAGGTAGAAGATCGCAGCCCAGAGATAGGTCTGGTAATCGAAGGTGCGTGAGAAGGCATAGCGGGTCTCGCCCATCAGGTCGAGAACGGTGATGATGGCAACGACCGCCGAGCCCTTGATGAGCAGGATGATCTCATTGCCATAGGGACGCAGCGCCACGATGAAGGCCTGCGGCAAGACGATCTTACGAAAGGCAATAGCCTTGTGGATGCCGAGAGCTGCGGCTGCCTCACGCTGGCCATGCGGGACGCTTTCGATTGCGCCGCGCAGGATTTCCGCCTGGTAGGCAGCCGTATTGATGGTCATGGCGAAGACGCCGCAATACCACGCGTCCCGGAAAAACCACCATATGCCGATGGCTTCCAGCTGCGGGCGGAACACGCCGAGCCCGTAATAGACGAGGAAGAGCTGGGCGAGCAGCGGCGTGCCGCGGAAGAAATAGATATAGCAATAGGCCAGCCAGTTCAGCAACCGGTTGTTCGACAGGCGTGCCATGGCGAGCGGCAGCGACAGAATGGCGCCGAAGAAGACAGACAGTGCAACGATGCTGAGCGTCACCCAGAGGCCATGCAGATAACGCGGCCCGTAGCGCGTGAACTTGTCCGGATCCCAGCCGGCAATGACGGTGTAGACCAGCAGCGCGGCAAGCAGTGCCCAGAAGGCGACGAGCATGTAGCCGCCGAGGCGGGAGGCCGTCATTGGCTTGGCGATTGCGCGGGGTGCGGGCTGCGGCGGGATCAAAGTTTCGGCATAACTCATCGGCGGACCTCCGAACGCTTGGCCCAGCGGTCGATATAGACGAGCGCGAAGGAAGAGAGGATGGCGAGCACCAGATAGAGAACGCAGGCGATGCCATAGAAGAAGAAGGGTTCCTTCGTGACGCGCACGGCGACACTGGTTTGGCGCAGGATATCGGCAAGGCTGATAATCGAGACGTAGGATGTGTCCTTCAGCAGCACCATCCAGAGGTTCGTCAGGCCGGGCAGCGCAATCCGGATGAGCTGCGGTAGAACGATGAGGCGCAGAGTGCGGGAGCGATGCAAACCCAGCGAATCTCCCGCCTCATATTGTCCCTTTGGGATGGCGCGGAAGGCAGACAGCAGCACTTCCGAACAGTAAGCGGAAAAGACGACCGAGAGCGCGATCACGCCGGCGAGGAAGGCATTAATCTCGACCGGCGGGCCTTCATAGCCGGCGAGATCCAGCAGATACTGGATGAGGATCTGCATGCCGTAATAGATGATGAAGAGCGTCAGAAGCTCCGGCAGGCCGCGAAAGATCGTCGTGTAGATGCCGGCTGCCAGCCTCAGGGACTTTTCCTCCGATTGCTGGCCTAGCGCCACGAGGAAACCGATGACGAGACCGATCGGCAAGGTGACGATCGCCACCGATACGGTGACCTGCAGACCGAGCGCGATCTCATCGCCCCAGCCGCTATCGCCACAGGCAAGAATCGTCGACTGACCAAACCAGGTGAAGAGGCCGACGGGTCCGCACAGTGGATCGAAAATGTGCACCAGTAAGCTCCAGAAGGAGCCGAGCGCGGAAAACAATCCGCCCATGCCAGAAGTCCCCTCACGGCTTTTGCCGTTTTGATCTTGCCACCTTTGTCAAACAAAAATGGCGGAAGAGCAAGCCTTCCGCCATTTCCTTCATCGGCCAGATAGCGAATTTATCATTCGCCGTAAACGTCGAAATCGAAGTACTTGTCCTGGATCTTCTTGTACTCGCCGCTGGCGCGGATTGCAGCGATCGCAGTGTTCAGCTTCTCCTTCAGCGGATCGCCCTTGCGGATGGCGATACCCGCGCCGTTGCCGTTGATTTCCTTGTCGACCGGCAGGGTCGTCAGGATCTTGCAGCAGGAGCCGGCGTCGGACTTGACCCATTCGGAGAGAACGACGACATCGTCGATGACGGCGTCGACGCGGCCGCTGGAAACGTCGAGCTTGTATTCGTCAGCCGTCGGGTAGAGTTTCAGCTCGGTGTCGGCGAGATGCTTCTCGGCATAGTTGGCGTGCGTCGTTGAGGTCTGCGCACCGATCACCTTGCCCTTGAGGCCGGCGACGTCTGTGATCTTGGAGTCCTTCGGCACGGCGATTGCCGGCGGGGTGTTGTAGTACTTGTTGGAGAAGTCGACGAGTTTCAGGCGCTCCGGGGTGATCGACATCGACGAGACGATCATATCGAACTTCTTGGCGTTCAGCGCCGGGATGATGCCGTCCCAGTCGGTGGACACGAAGGAGCATTCGGCCTTCATTTCGGCGCAGAGTGCCTTGGCGATATCGATGTCGAAGCCCTGAATGGTGCCACTGGCATCGACGAATTCGAACGGCGGGTAGGTCGAGTCCGTGCCGATCACATATTTTTCACCGTCGGCGAGAGCCGCGCCGGCGAAGAGAGACATTGCTGCGAGCGAGGCTGCAGCAAGGAGCTTGGTGGAAATGCGCATGAGGATCCTCTCTGTTGGTGGCGCCGGGTCTTTTTGTTGTTCGCCGGCGACCGCACACCTCGACGGTGCCACCACCGTCTTGCGGCGATAATCAAACTTTTTTTCACAAAATTGCAACAGGAATCCCGCCGCAATTGTGCGGTGCAACCGATGGCCGGGCTGAGACCGACATGAATGTCACCCGACTGCGATGTTCAGGTGAGGTTAATCGCGCTTTTCCTAGCCTTCGGAACAAACCGGCATTTTACCAAGTTGGGCTTTGCTTGGTGCACAAAAAGCCGTGATTGCCGGGCAGTCAGCCCCGGTTGACGTTGAGACAAGAAAGAGGAAATCCCTGATGGGCATGAAATCCAGACTGTTTGCCAGTGCAGCCTTTCCGCTACTTTCCCTTGCCCTTGCGATGCCGCCAATGGGCGCTTACGCCGCAGTCAGCGGAGGGGTGCAAGGCGCAGTCCAACCCGTTGTCCAAGGAAGCTACGAGGTGGCGCAGGATGCGCCATCGGAAGAGGAGCTTCTGAAAAAGAAGAAGAAGCTGGAAGAGCAGCAGCAACAGCAGAAGGAGGCGCCAGCGGAAAAGCCCAGGCAGAGCGAAGCGCCTCAGGAAAAGCCGCAGATGCGTGAGGCACCTGCCGAGAACGCTCCGGAACAGAAACCCAAGCGTCAACGCGAGCCCGAACCGCAGGCCGCACCGGAGGCACAGCCGCCTGCCGCTGAAGAACCCGCCCGTCCGCGCAAGCGCCAGGCACAGCCTGAACAAGCAGCACCCGAGCAGCAGGCACCTGCCGCTGAGGAGCCGCAACGTCCGCGCCGCCAAAAGCAGGCACAGCCTGAGCCTCAGGCAGTACAGCCGCAAACCGAACAACAACCCCAAGCCGAGCAACCGAAGGCAGAACAGCCGAAGCGCCAGCGCGACCGTAAGCAGAACACCGAGCAGGCCGCGCCGGAAGCACAACCGCCGGCCGAACAAGCCCCGACAGCGGGCGAAGCTCAGCAGCCCGCTGAAAAGCCGCGCCAGCGCCAGAAGCCCACAACCGCCGAACAGCCGGCAGAGCAGACCCCGCAACAGTCTGCCGAGCCGCCGCAAGGTGGCAAGCAGGCGGCGCCCGGCGGCAAGAAGCTGCCTGCCACCGAGCAGCAGTCGGCACCATCAGGTGAGGCGCCCAAGCCGGCCGAGAAACCCGCAACGGCTGAACAGCCGGCCCCGGCGGAGAAGCCTGCGACAGCCGAAAAACCCGCCCCCGCTGAAAAACCTGCGACTGCCGAGAAGCCTGCCGCTGGCGAACAGCCGGCCACCGGTCAGGCCGTGCAGCCGGCACCCGGCCAGCAGCCGACAGCAATTGCGCCTCAGCCGGGAGAACAGCCGGCCGCCGGCGCGCCTCAGCAGACCGAACAGGCAATTCCAGCGCCCGAAAAGATCACGCCGCAGGAACTGCAGCGCCGCAAGGAGATCGCCAAGGATCCGGCCAAGAGCAACGAGACGATCGTTCTGCCGGTTGAGAACGGTGCCGCTGTTCTTGACAGCGACAAGGATGCCGATCGCAGCCAGGGCCAGCAAGGCCGCCGCAACCGCGACCGCCAGCGCGCCCAAAGCCAGGAAGTGCCACTGCCCAAATCGGATGCCCAGGCCCAAGTGTTCAGTGGCGAAGCGCAGCGTGCGCCGGTGCAGATGGAAGCCGTCACGCGTGAGGAGGGCCGTCGTATCGACAGCCGCCCGCAGTTCGCCCGGCCGGAAGGCGCAAATTACGGCGAGCAAACCAACGATAACCGTGTCATCATCCAGTTCGGCGACCGCACCGTGGTTCGCAGCGATGACGACCGCCGCTTCCTGCGCGACGGTGAACGGCCGACCTACGAGGAACTTTCGGGTGACCGCTACCGCGAGACGATCATCCGGCCCGAGGGCTATCGTATTGTGACGATTCGCAACCGCTACGGCGACATCATTCAGCGCTCGCGCATCGATGCCCGCGGCCGGGAAGACGTGCTCTACTACTCGCCCGAGCTCTACGAGGATCCGAATCGTGACTACTTCGAAGATCCGGGTGCAGACCTGCCGCCGATGCGCCTCAGCGTGCCGCTGGACGACTATATCATCGACACCAGCACCGAGCCGGATCGCGACTATTACGAGTTCCTGAGCGAGCCGCCGGTGGAGCCCGTCGAGCGTATCTATTCGCTGAATGAGGTGAAATATTCCGCTCGTATCCGCGACAAGGTGCGCCGTATCGATCTGGACACGATAACCTTCGCAACCGGCAGCGCGGAAGTTCCGATGAGCCAGGCCCGCACGCTGCGCAAGGTGGCCGATGCGATTAAGGAGATCCTCGACAAGAATGCCAGCGAGACCTTCCTGATCGAAGGCCACACGGATGCCGTGGGTTCGGCCCAGAGCAACCTGATCCTGTCCGACCAGCGCGCGGAATCAGTCGCCAATGTCCTGACGGATGTCTATGGCATTCCGGCTGAGAACCTTGCGACCCAGGGTTACGGCGAGCAGTATCTGAAGGTGAACACGCTGGGGCCGAACCAGGAGAACCGGCGCGTGACCATCCGGCGTGTGACGCCGCTGGTACGGCCGGTAGCGCAGAACAGGTAAGAATACCGATAAGTCGTGAGGGGCGGGGTCGTGAGGCCCCGCCCTTTTTTTTGGATTCTCTGGAAAGAGGCGAGGCTATGGCGTGAACAGAAAACGACACAGCCGATTCCGGAGGCCGTCTCACACCTGTCTCTCAAACACCAACCGGAGCCCCAAGCCCGACCATACGCGTCACGAAATCCGCGATCCCAACCGTATCATCGAGATCGAACACGGCCAGCTCGCCAGCATCTTCCACGGCATGATCTGCGGCAATCGCTACGATATGCGGATCCTCAGGCGCCAGAGGATCGCGCCTTGCCGCCTCCAGCCGTCGGGCCTCGATCTTCGGGATCGGCTCGCGCTTATAGCCTTCGATCAGCACGAGATCACACGGCGCCAGCCGGGCTAATATCTCCTCGCAGCTCGGTTCCGGCTCCCCGCGCAGCTCGTGCATGATGGCATAGCGGGTGCCGGAGACGATCGTCACCTCATGGGCGCCGGCCTGGCGGTGGCGGTAACTGTCGGCGCCGACCTTGTCTATGTCGAAATCGTGGTGGGCGTGCTTGATGGTGGAGATGCGATAGCCGCGGCGGGTGAACTCCTCGACGAGGCGGACCGCAAGGCCGGTCTTGCCGGAATTCTTCCAGCCGGCGATGCCGAAGATCTTATGTGCCATCCGCCCATCCTCCCTCATATGCCCATCTTCGTTATCCTCCGAGTGCCTCCAGCCAGCGTTCCGCCTCCATTAAATCATCCGGCGTGTTGATGTTGAAGAAGGGATCGAGAAGGCTGGCGCGGGTCGGATGCAGCGGGAAGGGTACTTCCGTGGCGTGATGACGTAAGAGGAAGTCGCGAACGCGGCGTTTGCCGTCATTCTCCACCCATTCTTCCAAATCGGTGGCGAGCGCGGTCGGCCAGAGGCCAAAGATCGGATGGCTGCGGCCCTCGGAAGCGGCAATGGCGATCTGCTCCGGATGATCGATGGCAGCGGCAAGCCGGCTGACGAGATCGGCCGGGAAGAAGGGGCAATCGACTGAGACAGTAACGACATGGGTGGCGGGGAGGCCTGACCCATAGACCATCGCAGCATGAATGCCGGCCATCGGCCCAGCCTTGCCGGGAATGCGGTCGGAGATGACAGGCAGGCCGTGGCCAGCGTCGTCATCGGCATTGATGGCGATGTGGGCCGCCTGTGGCGAAAGGCGGGAGACGACATGATCGAGCAGGCTGCGACCGCCGAGTATCACGGCTGCCTTATCGCGGCCCATGCGGGAGGAGCGGCCGCCTGCCAGCACGACGCCCGGAATGGCCGATCTGTCGAGCGTAAAATCAGTCATGGCGATACCTCGATCCTACACGGGCGACATCTCATACAGGCGAGCGGGGCGCCGATTCCTGGGCGACCGGCGGCACGTGGCGCTTGGCCTCACGATAGAATGTATAGAGGCCGGAGGCGATAACGATGGCGGCACCGACAAGCGTCCAGAAATCAGGCACTTCCGCAAAGAAGAAAAAGCCGAGCAAAGCCGAGAAGATCAGACTCGTATAACGGAAGGGCGCCACAAAAGAGATTTCGCCGGTGCGCATGGCAACGATGACCGACTGGTAGCCGACGAGCACGAGCACGGAGGCAAGAAGCAGATGCGACAGCGAGGTGGCGCTGACCGGCTCCCAGCCGCCGAGGAAGGGTATCATCAGCGCGCCGAATATCCCGACCGATATGGCCGTCACCGTCGTGATCATCAGCGAGGGGATGTCCTTGCTGATGCTGCGGGTAGCGAGATCGCGGCCAGCCGTCGAAGCCACACTGCCGACGCAGAGCAGCGCGGCGGCGGTAAAACCTTCCGGTCCGGGGCGAATGATGATCATGACGCCGACGAGGCCGACGAGGATCGCCATCCAGCGCCGCCAGCCCACCGGCTCCTTGAAGAAGAGCGCAGCGCCGAAAGTGACGACCAGCGGCAGGGATTGCAGGATCGCCGAGGCATTGGCGATCGGCATCATGCCGAGCGCGGTAATGTAGGTGACGGCAGCGATGATCTCGCAGGCGATGCGCAGCGCAATCACCGGTTTGACCATGATGCGCCAGGGACGCAACGCGCCGAGCTTCCAGGCGATGAGATAGACGAGGATGCTGGTGAAGAGGCCGCGCAGGAACATGATCTCGCCGGCATTCATATAGGCTATGACGGATTTGGAAAGTGCGTCGCTCGAGGAGAAGCCCGCCATCGCCATGCTCATAAAGATGGCGCCTTCGGTATTGCGTGATCGCGGCATGCTGGAGAATCCCTTACCTTACAGGCTCTTTTAGAAGGGAACGACGGCCAAGGGAATCGGAGGAATGCCACACCTGAAATAATTCGTTGCTGCAGTGCGGTGCAACCGAACGTGAGGGAAAGCAGATGCGGCAAATATTAGAAAAATAAGGATGATTCCCAGATCTGTCGGTTGCGGATTAAGGTTGTATCAACCGATTCAGCCAAAGATACGACCACTCTCCATGATGGAGTGTGCCGCCGAGCCATCCGGAATGATTGTGGAATGGACGGTACCATCGTTTCAAGGCGCCGCTCCCCATGCACTTCATCGACCGTCTCCTGCAAAGCCGTCGTATCGTCACCAAGGTCCTGCTCTTCGTCATCCCGCTCGTCGTGCTGATCGCCGGCGTCGGTATCCTTGGTTACCACACGGCCAATATCCTGAACGGTCATATGACGGTGACCCGCGCAACGATCGAAAACATTTCCGATTTCGAGAACCTCCAGGCCGCGCTGCAGGAATTCGTCTCCGATCCCTCGGATGCGAGCAAGGCCGATTTCGGCAAGGCGATCGATGCGCAGGAAAACGGCGTGGTGCGCCTGAACGGCCTCCTAAAGACCGACGACCAGCGCAGCCAGCTGACCGAAGTCAGCGGTCTTGCATCGGCTATGCGCAGGCAGCAGGAGACGCTGTGGAGTCTGCGCCAGAGTGAGGATGCGAGTGTTGCGGCCATCACTGGGACGCTGCAGACAATCTCGGCTGCAGCCGACGAAGCCGGCGGACAGGCCGATATCGTGCGCAAGGATTTTACCGACAAGGAAGTCTTCGCCAAGGCGCTGCTTTACGATACCGCCGCCTTCAAGTCGCTGACCGACATCATGGGCGCGATGCGCGTCGATATCCAGATGGGCTTCACGCCCGACGAGCAGGTGGAGGCAGCCCAGCAGCATATGGCCGAGATCCGGAAACAGCTCGGTGTCGCAAGCGGCATGGTCTCCAAGGACGGCATGCCGCTGATCGAGCAGCTCACCAGTACCGCGGACAAGCTCGATGCGCTGCTGAAGGGCAATGGCACGCCGGATGAGAAGGCGACAAGCATGGCGCCGCTGCTTACCGGCTTCGTCAATACCGAAGGGCAGATGACGCTGCAGTCGGCCAAGAACAGCGATACGGCGTCCGCCCGCTTCGTCAGCCTCGACAAGAGCATTGCCGCACAACGCGAATTGCTGAACGCGGTCGATCAGGTGCGCGACATCGCCGATCGTCTGCAGGTGCATGTGAGTCAGATGCTGAGCGCGCGTGTCGGTGCTTCGCGTGATGTGGTTCTCGCCGATCTCAAGGCGCTCACCGAAACCGCAAAGAAGATTTCCGCGCTCGGCGCCAAGGACAACGTGCTGAAAGCCTTCGCCGACAAGATCGCCCCGGCCGCCGCCTCGCTGACCTCAGGTTCGGCCGACATGCTGAAAGCAGCAGCCGACTGGAAGGCTGCCCGCCAGCAATCCTCCGAAATCCTCTCCGGCGCCATGGCCTCGCTGCGCCAGTTCGTCAGCCAGGCGCAGGAGCTCGGCAAGGAAGACAGCGAGCGTTCGGCCCAGGTTTCCGTCTTTGCAATGATCCTTGGGACGCTGCTTGCGATCGTCGGCGGCCTAATGCTGGTCGAGACGCTGCGCGGCCCGCTGAAGCGCGTTTCCGACGTGATGACGCGGCTTGCCGATGGCGATCTCGAAGTCGCCATCGAAGGCCGCAACCGCGGTGATGAAATCGGCGACATGGTGCGCTCGGTCGCCGTTTTCCGCGATGCGGCGGTCGAAAATGTCAGGCTTGAGAAGGAAGCCGAAAGCGCGCGTGCATTGTCTGCCGACGAGGCCAACAGCCGCGCCGCCGAGCGCGCCCGCATCGAGGCCGAACAGAAGCACGCGTTGAACGCGCTCTCCGACGTGCTTCACCAGCTTGCCCAAGGCAATCTGGAAACCGGCATGCGCAACGATCTTGCCGCTGATTTCGTCGAGATGGCCGATACCTATAACCACGCTGTCGAGGCGCTGCGCCAGACACTGTCGGATGTTCGCTCCGCGACCGTCGAGATCAAGGGCGGCACGGGCAACCTGGCATCCTCGGCTGACGATCTTGCCCGCCGGACCGAACAGCAGGCGGCAGCATTGGAAGAAAGCTCACGGGCGCTGCGTCACCTGAGCGATGTCGTGCGCTCCACCGCCGACCGCGCCAAGCAGACGGCGCAGTCCGTCGATGCGACCCAGGCTTTCGCCAGCCGCTCCGGCGAGATTGTCGCCAAGGCGGTCGATGCCATGGGCGAGATCAACCGCTCCTCGGAAAAGATCGCGACCATTATCGGTGTGATCGACGAGATCGCCTTCCAGACGAACCTTCTGGCGCTGAATGCCGGCGTCGAAGCAGCGCGCGCCGGCGAGGCGGGCCGCGGCTTTGCGGTCGTAGCACAGGAAGTGCGGGAACTGGCGCAACGCTGCGCCAAGGCCGCCCGCGAGATCAAGGAACTCATTTCGGCAAGCTCCGGCCAGGTTCAGAGCGGCGTGCAGCTCGTCGAGGAAACCGGCCAGGCGCTCGCCGAAATCATCGCCCATGTCGGCGGCGTGCAGCGGCTCGTCGCCGAGATTTCGGCGGCCACCGGCGAACAGTCGACCGGTCTGCATGAAGTCAGCAAGGCGGTTCATGACGTCGAGCTCATCACCCAGCAGAATGCAGCGATGGTGGAAGAGAACAATGCCGAGATCCAGGGCCTGCGCCATCGCGTCGACATGCTCTCGGAAAAGGTCGACCGCTTCCGCACCGGCGATGACGGCGAGGTGCATGGCAATAGGGGCCGCTGGTCGGGCCGGGCTGCGTAAGCAGTCGCGTCAGGAATGATATCCGAGAACCCGCGGTGCTCGCATCGCGGGTTTTCTTTTGAACAATTAGGCGGTCCGGTCGTTTTCAGATCATGTCCAACGAAGGAGAAGACCGTGATGGATTGGAACCGTGTTGAAGGCAACTGGAAGCAGATGAAGGGCAAGGTCAAGGAACAGTGGGGCAGGCTTACTGACGATGACCTCGACCAGATCAACGGGCGTCGCGAGCAGCTCGAAGGCAAGCTGCAGGAACGCTATGGCTACGAAAAGGACCGCGTCCGCAGTGATGTGGACAGCTGGTACAGCCGCCAGACCTGGCACTGATACGATCAGATTTTCAGAAGAACCCCATCTGTATAATCTGGCCCCGCTTTTTTGCGGGGCCTTTTTTGTGGAAGACAGAGCGCCAAAACCAGGGGGTCGCTCTGCCATCAATCAGCCCCCGGTCACACTCATATGCCGGGCGACAGCGGGCCGCTTGTGGGTGCGGTCGATAATGAAATCGTGGCCTTTGGGCTTGCGGGTGATCGCCTCGTCGATCGCCGCATGCAGCAGGCCATCGTCTTCGGTGGCGCGCAGCGCCGATCGCAGGTCGGCGGCGTCGTTCTGGCCGAGGCACATGTAGAGCGTGCCGGTGCAGGTCAGCCGTACCCGATTGCAGCTCTCGCAGAAATTATGGGTAAGCGGGGTGATGAAGCCGAGCCGGCCGCCGGTTTCCGCGACCCTCACATACCGGGCAGGGCCGCCGGTCTGGTAGTCGATATCGGCGAGGGTGAACTGCTGTTCCAGATCGGCCCTGAGTTTCGACAGCGGCAGGTATTGGTCGGTGCGGTCTTCCTCGATCTCGCCCATCGGCATTGTTTCGATAACGGTCAGATCCATGCCGCGGCCATGCGCGAAACGCAGCATGGCGGGTATTTCCGTCTCGTTAAAATCTTTCAGCGCCACGGCATTGAGCTTGATCTTCAAGCCCGCCTTCTGGGCGGCATCGATGCCTTCCATCACCTTGGCGAAATCGCCCCAGCGAGTGATCTTGCGGAATTTGTCCGGATCGAGCGTGTCGAGCGAAACATTGATGCGGCGCACGCCGCACTCATAGAGTTCTTCGGCATGACGGGCGAGCTGCGAGCCGTTGGTGGTGAGCGTCAGCTCGTCGAGGCCCGAACCAATCTGGCGGCCGAGCTGACGTACCAGATACATGATGTTCTTGCGCACCAGGGGCTCGCCGCCGGTCAACCGGATCTTGCGTACACCCTTGGCGATGAAGGCGGAACAGAGCCGGTCGAGCTCTTCCAGCGTGAGCAGATCCTTCTTCGGCAGGAAGGTCATGTTTTCCGCCATGCAATAGGTGCAGCGGAAATCGCAGCGGTCGGTGACAGAGACGCGCAGATAGGTGACCGCACGTCCGAAGGGGTCGATCATCGGAGTTTTATCCGAAACCAGCGCGGCGGCATCACCAATCGTTCCGACACTCGTATTCACGTCCGTCTCCATACTCATTTCAATGTGGCATATGCTATTGTGGCGTCAAGGGAAACAGGCCGCGGGGCCAAGCCAAATTGAGCTTGCGCTGAAAAAGATCAACGCCTACTCCTCGCATGAGAAGAGGACATAATGATGAGCGATATCTGGCCGACCGAAATCAGGGTTTCGAAAGACCGCCAGAGGCTGGTGGTAAGCTTCAACGACGGGCAAAGCTTTCATCTTTCGGCTGAGCTTCTGCGCGTCTTGTCGCCGTCCGCCGAAGTGCAGGGCCACGGGCCAGGGCAGAAAGTCACGGTGCCGGGCAAGCGCAACGTCACCATCATCTCCGTCGTACCCACAGGCAATTATGCCGTGCGCATCGGCTTCGACGACATGCACGATACCGGCATCTATACGTGGAACTATCTGCGCGAACTCGGCGAGCGCGCATTCGAGCTCTTTTCAGCTTACGAGGAAGAGCTGAAGGCAAAGGGGATGAGCCGGGACGTGGCGGAAAAGCCGCGCTGATATCAACTGGCACGACGGGGGCAAACGGGGCATGACGGAAACGCACAAAGAGAGCTGGCTGAGAGCCCATGGGCATACCGGCAGCAGGGTCACATTCCTGGAACTCTTCTTCGATCTCGTTTTCGTCTTTTCCGTCTCCCAGCTCTCGCATGCGCTATTTGCGCATTACACGCTGCTCGGCGCCGTCGAAGCGGCTCTGATGATGTTTGCCGTCTGGTGGGTCTGGATCTTCACCGCATGGGTGACGAACTGGCTCGACCCGGAACGCATGCCAGTGCGATCCATGTTGATCGTGCTGATGCTGCTCGGCCTTGTTCTCTCGGCCTCCATTCCGGAGGCCTTCGGCGATAAGGGCCTGCTTTTCGCCTCGGCCTATGTGCTGATGCAGGTCGGCCGCTCGGCCTTCACCACCTATGCGATGCGGGCCGCAGGCCGCTCGGCCACGATCAACTTCGTGCGCATCACCACCTACCTTGCCGTAGCCGGCGTGTTCTGGATATCAGGCGGGCTTCTGGAGCACGAGGCGCGGCTGACCTGCTGGGTGATCGCGCTTCTGATCGAATATTGCGGCCCAGCCTTCGGCTTTGCTGTGCCGGGCCTCGGCAAGTCGAAGACCGAGGAATGGGACGTTTCCGGTGCGCATATGGCGGAGCGCTGCGCGCTCTTCATCATCATCTGCCTCGGCGAAGCGATCCTGGTGTCCGGCCGCACCTTCTCCGAAATGGAATTCTCGGTCATGACCGGCGTCGTCTTCCTGATCGGCTTCGTCGGCACGGTCGCCATGTGGTGGCTCTATTTCCGCTTCGGCCATCAGCGGGCGGCCCACCGCATCGAACATGCCGATACACCGGGAAGCCTTGCGCGGCAGGCCTTCACCTATGCGCATATCCCGATCCTGGCCGGCATCATCGTCCATGCGGTGGCGGTGGAGTTCATGTTCGAACATCCGCATGAGACCGGCAATCTCGCGATCGCCGCCTCCGTGCTCGGCGGCTCCGGACTCTTTCTGATCGGTAATCTCTGGTTCAAGGGGGCGACCAGCGGACGGATGCCGCTCTCGCATCTCGCCGGCATCGTCATCCTGATCCTCTGCGCCTTCGCGGCTCCGTTCGTGCAGGTCTATGTGATGGGCATTCTGGCGGCGCTGGTGCTGATCATCGTAGCCGCTTGGGAATACCGATCGCTGACACGCGGTCCGGCCGGACCGGTGCTGCACTAGGGTTCGGCGTCCCGAACCGGGCTTGCCACCCGAACGATGCAGGCGACAAGCCCATCGGCGAAGCGTGGTATCGCTACAGCATCGGCCCGAAAATCGGAACCGATTTCGGATTCAAAGACTTAGAGTATCCTTTCTGCATCCAAATGGACGCATGGCGCGCTAAGTCTCGACGCATTCCTATTTGAATTCGCCATATGTGTAGGCTTCCTCGTAGATGTCGGGACTGGAGGAATCGACCATCTCCCGCAGTTTCTCGATGTGGCTCCGCAATTCGGCGCTTCCCATGATTGCTTCCTGGGCTTCGACCGATTCAAATTGGCTGACCAGGACCGCCTTCGTGCCTTCCCGGTTGCGATACATCCGGCCTCCCACGAGGCCGGCCAAGCATCGCGACATTACGAACTCTCTCTGCAGGGAAATGAACTCGTCCATCCGCCCCGATTTGATTCCGAATGTCCCAATCGTAGCAACTCTTGTCATATTCGCCTCCATGCTCTTGCGAACATACAGTGCAGCATCACATTCGTTCTTGCCAGTTATGTTTCATGAGGGATATGCTCACCAACCGTGAGCTTAACCCATATCGATCTCAACCTTCTCGTCACTCTTGACGCGGTGCTTACCGAAGGCAGCGTGGCGCGCGCCGCAGAGCGCCTGCATGTGACTCCCTCGGCAGTCAGCAACGCGCTCGCCAGATTGCGAACATTCATTGGCGATCCGCTCGTTGTCCGCAGCGGGCGTGGGGTTGTGGCGACGCCGCGTGGTTTGGAGCTTGCGCCTGCACTCAAGAGCGCGCTTGAGGAGCTTAAACGCGCGGTACAGAGCCAGGCCTTCGATCCGGCGACAACCACACGTCAGTTCACAATCGCAGTTTCCGATGCCGGGCAGATTTCTTGGCTTCCTGCTTTCGGTCGACTGATGTCCTCCGAAATGCCTCGTGCCCGACTTCGTATCGTCGGCATCGACACCTACCTGTCCCTTGGCGGCCCTCCAAGCACCGAGGTAGACGTTGCGATTGCCGCTATTGAAGACACGGCGCCAGGGGTTCACATCTCGCCCCTTCGCAGCGAGACAAGCGTGCTCGTAGCGCGGCGCAGCCATCCGAGCGCAGGAGAACGCATCACCAAGGCTCGGTTGTCGAAGCTCGAGCATGTCGAGGTACAGGTGGCGCCGGGTCGCGGTTACCGCGGACTGGCACGACTTTATGCCGATGCCGGCATCGAGCGCCATGTCGCCATGACAGTCCCGAGCTTTGTCGCAGCCGCGGCTGTCGCGGCTGAAACGGATTTCGTGGCCACGCTTCCGGCAAACTTGGTCGATGTCTTTCAAGAGCAATTCGGCCTCAGCGTTCTTAAAGCGCCGGCGCCGACACTGAAAACTGCCGTAAACCTGATCTGGCACGACAGAACGAACGACGATCCGGCCTCCCGTGCATTTCGATTACTCATAGGCAGGTCGTTCGATCGATCGTAATCCTGCGGGCGGCGATTGACGACCTCGGTGGCGGAGCGGGGTGTCATCCGAAATCCCATATGATCCGGCATCCCGCTCCAGTTTCTAGCTATTCCTCGTCCCTCAAGTCCTGCAGCAGCACACCGATGATGCGCTCCATCGAATCGGCGGTTGCCATGCATTGCTCGATCGGCTCGGCAGACAATGTGCGCTCGATGAGGGCCGTCTGGATGGCCATGGCCTCTTCGGTCAGCTTGCGGCCTTCGGGTGTGAGGTGCAGGCGCAGTACGCGCTTGTCGCGCTCGTCGTCGCGGCGGATGATCAGCCCGCGCTTTTCCATCTGCGGCAGCAGCATGCTCATGTTGGAGCGGCCGACCAGCAGCTTTCTTGCCAGTTCCTGCTGCGAAATGCCTTCGAAGCGGTAGAGATTGACGAGAATATCGAGATGCGGCGGCTTGATGTCGAGATCGGAAAGCGAGCGCGCCAGGGACTGCTGCATGAGCTGGCAGGCGCGAGCCACCGCGATCCAGCTTCTAAAACGCGGATGATCCCAGGGCAGGGATTGATTTTTGTTCATCGTTGTACTTTATTGTTCAGTGTTGAACATTATCGGATTCCCATCATGGCAAACTTTGCGCTTGAGGTCACGCGCCTCGGATTTTCGCTCATGCAATCCGTTTCTCCGCGCCTGGCCGGCGAGGCGGCCTTCCGGCTGTTCTGCCGCACCCCCTCTGCAAGGCCGAAAGGAGAGAAGGCGAAGGCCGCCCATGCGGCTGGCGTCGCCAAGCTTGCCGGTGCGGAACAGTTCACGTTGCCGGTCGATGGCAAGCGTGCCCATGCCTACCGGCTGAATGGCGGAGCACTCGGCCGGCGCAAGCGCTATCTCGTCACCCATGGCTGGGGCTCCGGCATGGCCTATATGGCCGATCTCGTGACGATGCTGGCGGCCGCGGGTGCGGAAGTGATCGCGCTCGATTTTCCCGGCCATGGCCGCGCCGGCGGTCGCTTCCTGCATATGGCGCTGGCGGTGAAAGCAATCGCTGCAGCCGAGGCGCGGTTCGGCCGTTTCGATGCGGTCATCGGCCATTCCTTCGGCGGGGCGGCGCTCATGGTTTCAGCCTCCGCCATCCTGCCTGACGTCAAGGCGGTCTCGGCCGAGCGTTTGGTGCTGATCGGTTCGCCGAGCGAAATGCAATGGTTGTTTACGGATTTCGGCCGGATACTGCGGCTGAAGCCGGCCGCGCAGGCAGCTCTCGAGGATGTCGTGCAGCGGATCACCGGGCGGAGACTTGAGGATTTCGATGCCGGCAAGAAGGCGGCAGACATCGGCAAACCGGTGCTCGTCATCCATGCAGAGGACGACAAGGAAGTCGGTGCCGCCCATGCACGGCGCTATGCGGCCTCGGGCAATCATGTTCGGCTTTCCTGGGCGAACGGCTTCGGCCATCGCCGCATCATATCGGCAGGGCCGGTGCTCAATGAAGTCGTTGCCTTTCTTGCCGAAGAAGACATCAAGAAAGATGCTGAGATCATTCCGATTTTTGAGCTTCCGGCGCGCCGCGCATCGGTGTAGCGTCCGCCCGGTCGCAGGTCAGGCGACGGGCAGCATGGCGGGATATGGATGAAAATCATCAGCACGATCGAAGAGCTCAACGAAATCTATGGCGGGGGGCTTTCACAGGCGTCCGTCGACAAGGTAACGAAGAAGCTGACACCGCTCTATCGCGGCATGATCGAGGCTTCGCCCTTCGTGGCGCTGGCCACCGTCGGCCCGGAAGGGCTCGATTGCTCGCCGCGCGGCGATATCGGCGGTGTGGTACGCATTATCGACGATGCAACCCTGCATCTACCCGACTGGCGCGGCAACAACCGCGTCGATTCGCTCTCCAACATCGTGCGCGATCCGCGCCTGTCGCTGATGTTCCTCATTCCCGGCTCCAATACGGTGATGCGCATCAACGGCCGCGGCGTCGTCTCCAATGACGAGGCGCTGCTCAAGAGCTTCGAGATGGAGGGCAAACATCCGCGCACGGTCATCGTCATCGATATCGTCGAGGTCTATTTCCAGTGCGCTCGCGCCGTCATACGTGCCGAGCTCTGGAATACCGATCATTTCGTCGACCCGGCCAAATTGCCGACGCCCGGCCAGATGCTGAAGGACGCGGTCGGCGATTTCGATCATGAGACCTACGACCGCGAATGGCCGGCCCGCGCCGCAAAGACGATGTGGTGAGGTGAGGTGTCACCGTATGATGACGCTGGATCGTGCTGATCACGGTTCTGTCCGCCGAGCCCATGGCGGCGGCGAGAGGCGAGGTGGTCCCGCATCTTCCGCCTCCGGTTATTTTTCCGGCACGACGAGCGGCGAGCCCTTGGCGACGATATAGGTCGCCAGTTCCGAAGCCTTGCCATTGCCGACATTCCTTGCCGAATGGGCAACGCCCGAGGGGATGAAGAGCGACTGCCCGGCCTGAAGCGTCACCGGTGTCTCGCCATCGAGCTGATATTCCAGCGAACCTTCGAGGACATGGGCGATCTCTTCGCCGGGATGGTGATGTCTGGGGGCGAGGGTGCCAGGGGCGAAATCGACGCGGACCTGGACGGCCTCGTGGCCGGGCACATCAATATCGTTCTGCACGAGATCCGTGCGCTGAATGGGCTCTTCGGCGCTGGCCTTGGTCAGCTGCATTGCGCCGGCAACAATCAGTGCGCCCGCTGCCATGATCATGATGGTCCTCATCGGTCTATCCTTCCGTCAGATTGGTTGAAACCCCTTGGGGCGACGAGGGCCATTTGAACAGGGGAATGAATGGGGAATGTTTCCGCCATCAGGGCTTTTTGTATCGCTGTGTATCTGCGCGAAAACCAATGAACCGGTGCGGGATACCGCGACAACAAAAGGGGACGGTGGTAAAACTGGGCGTTGGTTGCTCGTCTTGTGGGGAGATGCAGCATGGGCAAGCTTGCGGAAGGACCTTCGGTTACCCCGTCGTCTTCAGCAGGAAGGGTCATCATGGACGAGGTCCATCAATCGCCTCTTCTTGCGCTGATCGTTTTCGTACCTGTCGTCATCGTGCTGGAACGGCTTAGGCCTGACTCGCACACGCTGTTATTCCTGTTATCGGTGGTGGCGATCATACCTCTTGCCGCTCTCCTGAGCCGGGCAACCGAGGCGGTTGCCGCGAAGACGGGAGACGCGGTTGGCGGACTGCTCAATGCCACCCTCGGGAACCTGACCGAGCTCGTCATTTCACTGGCGGCACTGCAGGCGGGGCAATATCTGCTCGTCAAGGCGTCCGTGGCGGGCGCGATCGTCACCAATACGCTGTTCATGCTGGGCGGTTCGTTCCTGCTGGGCGGACTCAAGCATCACGTTCAGGAATTCAACAGGGTTAACGCGCGTTTCCAGGCCTGTATGCTGTTCCTGGCAACGATCGCGGTTCTCGTCCCGTCACTAATCAGTGAAGTGGATCAACCGCCGGCCCCCGCAGTTTCACAGACACTGAGCCTCGGGCTATCGATCCTGCTCATCGTCGTCTACGCACTCGGCATGTTCTTTTCACTGCGCACACACAAGGAGCTTTTCGCCAGCGTCAGCCACGGCGGCGAAGAGGAAGAGAAGCCCTGGCCGATGACGCTGGCTCTCGTGCTGCTCGTCGTCGTCACTTTGCTAGTGGCGCTGGTCAGCGAAATCTTCGTCGGATCGGTGCAGGTCGCTGCCGAACATCTCGGCATGACGCCGGCCTTCGTTGGCTTCATCGTCGTGGCGCTGGTGGGCGCAGCTGCGGAAATGACGACAGCCTTTTCAGCGGCCCGTACCAACCGGCTGGATCTCAGCGTCGGGATCGCACTCGGCAGTGCTGCCCAGATCGCGCTCTTCGTCGCGCCTGTGCTGGTGGTCGTCAGCTATTTCGTCGGCCCGGAACCCATGACGCTGCAATTCTGGCGCGGCGCGGTGACGATGATGATCGTTGCCACGCTCGCCGCTACTCTCCTGTCCAATGGAGGACGCGGCGCCTGGTATGCGGGGGTCATGGCTCTGGCACTTTACGGGATTTTCGCCTTCACGCTGTTCGTTCTACCACCGGCAAATCCGTCCTGATCATTCGCCCTGCCGATCGACAGCTGGGGACAGGTTCCGGTGGATTGCGGAAAGAGAAAAGCAAGGACATGACGACAAAAATTGGCACGACATTTCAATCGAGTACACGGATGAGACGGCTGTTCTTCGCGGCGCTTTTCCACCAGATCCGCATCCTCTGGCCAATTTTTTCCGGCGTGCTGATCGTCATGCTCGGGGCCGGCGCCATCATCGGCTGGATCGAGGGCTGGGGCGTCGGCGAGAGCCTGTATTTTACCTTCGTCACCGGCCTGACGATCGGCTACGGCGACCTTGCGCCGAAGGCCACGATGGGGCGCATCCTGATCGTCCCGATCGGTCTTTGCGGCATTATACTGACAGGCCTTGTCGCCGCCGTCAGCGTGCAGGCGCTCGATGCGGCAGGCCGCGCCCGAACCGAGCCGGATGATCGCACCGACACCAGATCGTAAGGCATCACGCGCGTTGCTCCGCGTTTTTCGATGCGCAACACATTCAATAGTATTGACTAATTGATTAGTGTTGGCTATTTGATTTTCCATGATCGAAGCCGAAACCATAACCGCTGTCATGCGCGCCCTTGCCGATCCCACCCGGCGGGCCGTGTTCGAGCGCATCGTCAATTCCGAAGAAATCACGGTGGTGGAGTTGACCCGCGGCAGCAATGTTACGCAGGGCGCCATCTCCCAGCATCTCAAATCATTGAAACAGGCGGGCCTCGTCAGCGAGCGCCCCGAGGGCCGCAAGGTCTATTACCGCGCCGAACCCGGTGGCCTCGAGCCGCTGGCCGACTGGATGAGCCATTACGGCATCTTCTGGCGCGAACGCTTCACCGATCTCAGAAAGCTATTGAAGGAAATCGACCCATGAACCAAGCCATTAATCCCGGAAGGCACGCCGCCGACACACAGGCCATCGTGGTCGACGAAGTCTTCCCGCATGCGCCCGAGATCATCTGGAAGGCGCTGACCAGCGGCGAGTTGATCGGCCGCTGGCTGATGGCGCCGGACGGATTTGCGCCTGTCGTCGGCAACCGCTTCACCTTTCAGACCAAGCCGGCCGGCGAATGGGACGGCACCATCCAGTGCGAGGTGCTCGACGTCGTGCCGAACGAACTTCTGTCCTATGCGTGGAGGGGCGGCCACGAGAGCAATGATGACGGCTACGGCTCAAAGCTGGAGACGGTGGTTACCTTCACCCTCACCAGGGCCGATGCAGGCACACGCCTGCGCCTCGTTCATTCCGGCTTCGTGCTTCCGAAGAATGACATCGCCTATCGCAACATGGGCGAGGGCTGGAAAACGGTGGTCAAGAGGCTCGACGCCGTGGTCTCCGAACAGGCCTCTTCCCAGACCCAGCATTAAAAGAACAGGAGAAAGATATGAGCAAGTCCTACACGGGCGGTTGCGCCTGTGGCGCGATCCGCTACGAAATCGCAGCCGAACCGGCCGTCATGGTCGATTGCCAGTGCCGGCAATGTCAGCGCTCCAGCGGCACCGGGCACCAATCGCACCTGACGTTTGTCGCTGCGGACGTAAAGGTCGAGGGAGAGGCATCCACGTGGCAGACGGTCGGCGACGACGGAACCGTCAAGGACCGCGGCTTCTGCCCGACATGCGGCTCAGCGGTCTACATGACGTTCCCTGCCATGCCCGAGGTCTTCATCGTCACGCCGGCAAGCCTCGACGACCCGAGCCGCTACCAGCCCCAACTGGTATCCTGGACGGCAGCCGGATACGCGTGGGATCATCTCGATCCAGCAGTGCCAAAATTCGAGAAGATGCCGCCGGCATAGGGGAAAGCGAAGAGGCCGGCGGCAACCTGCTTGCCGCGCGGCTCCGATTGACCTGATAATGACGTTACCGATGCTGCCAACATGCTGGTGACGTCTTGCCCTTTGCCGTTTTTATGGAGCTGGATCCGTACAGCGCCGCAGAGCTTCAGCCGATCGTCGAGCATGTCGAGCGTGTTTCGCCCAATGCCAGGACCCCGCGTCGGCTGAGCATCGAGCCGCATATATCGCTTGCCGTCTATGACGGGCTCGACCCCGAGCCTCTTATCGGAGCGCTCGACCGGTTCAGCGACGGCATGCGCACGCCTGTCGTCAAGCTTGCGAGCCTCGGTCTTTTTCCCGGGCCGGCACCGGTCCTCTTCGCAGCACCCGTCGTCTCCGCCGAGCTGCTTGCCCTGCATCGGGATTTCCATGCGGCCGTCGACTCGGCTGGGGCGGCCTGCTGGTCCTATTATCTGCCCGGAAACTGGGTGCCGCATGTGACGCTCGGGGAGCAACTGACCCCGGAGGAGGCGGGAGCAGCAGTGAGCGGGGCGATGGGCCTCTGGCAGCCGATGAGCGCAAGCCTGCACCGGATTTCGCTGGTTGCCTTCCATCCGGTCGAGCTCTTGTGGCATCGGCAATTGCCGGCATGACCTCCTCTTCAGCGACTACGCGCGCCAGAAAGGCCGATGGCTCTGCTCGTAGGCGGCTTCACGGGTCATGCCGAAATCCCGAAGCGTCTCGTCGGGGAGCATATCCAGCTCGCGGGCGAAAAGGCGGCGTTCAGTCCAGCGTTCGCGCCACAGGCGGAGTGTCTCTGTCATATGCATGATGAAATTTCCTTTCTCTGTTGGCAAAACTCACCTATAGTTAACGGAGACCTGAAATCGTAATTCCACTCGTTTTGCTGATTTGTAATGGTTTTATGTCGGTTTCAGACGTTGGAAAAGCGCATTATCTTGACCTTGATTGTTACAAAAGCTCACATATGAGGAAGCCGTGGCCCGCAATCTGCCGCCCTTGTCCTATCTCCGGGCCTTCGAAGCCACGGCACGTCTCGGCTCGGTGACACGGGCCGCCGATGAATTGGGGCGTACCCATGGGGCCATTTCCAAGCAGCTGCAGCTTCTGCAGGAGCAGCTTGGTATTGCCGTCTTCGAGAAATCGGGGACGGGGCTTCGGCTGAACGAGGACGGAGCGGCCTTCTTTGCCACCGTGTCGCGCGCCTTCGATCTTCTGGAAGAGCGCTATCAGGAGCTGAAAGCGAGCCGAAACGAGGCGAGTGTGCATATTGCCTGCAGCGCCACCTTCGCCATGGTCTGGCTCGTGCCGCGTCTGGCGGAATTCTACAGCCTCCATCCGAACTGCCGTGTGCAACTTTCCATGTCGTCGAGCGCGCGTGACGGTGGCACGAACCGGGCGAGGGATGGCGTGGATTTCACGCTGAGCTGGGATCGTCTGTCACGGCCGCGGGTGGAGGGCGACCATGTGCCGCTCGCCTCCGTCTCTTTCGGTCTGGTGTCGGCGCCGGATTATCCCGTTCGTGCGGAAGGCGATGGATTCAGCTTCCAGACCCGCATTTCGCCCGACCATATGAGCGAACAATGGACGAATTGGCAGGCGGCGACAGGGCACAGGATCTCGGCGCAGTCGGAGCTCTATTTCCCGCATATGCATCTCTGTGTCAGCGCTGCCGTGACCGGGCTTGGCGTCGCACTGGTGGAGCGGCGTTTTGCTCTGAATGAGCTGAAAAGCGGGAAGCTGGTGGAGCGGTCGGAGTTCCTGACTTACGAGGATGGTTTTGTGGCGATCATGAAGCCCGGCCGAACGCTCTCACCGGCTGCGAATCATTTCCTCGACTGGCTACGCAGCGCCTTCGTGCGGGAGCAGGCCCGGTGAAAGCGTGGTTCCGCGTCAGCGATGCCACAGCTTCCACACAAACCAGATACCGAGGGCGGCCAGGAGCAACCAGATCAGCACGATCGCGACAAGGCCCGAACGACTGACTGGGCGCTGCGCCCGGTGTGCGGCCCTTTCCCTGAATTCCGCCATCAAAGGCACTGGAATGAGGCGGATGGCGATGAGGATGCCGAGCGGAACGATGATGAGATCGTCGAGATAGCCGAGCACCGGCACGAAATCCGGGATGAGATCGACGGGCGAAAGCGCATAGGCGGCAACCGCCCCTGCAACGATCTTGGCCATGGTGGGTGTGCGACTGTCCCGCGCTGCAATCCACAGCGCGACCACATCGCGTTTCACGGTTCGCGCCCATTGCTTCGCCGCCGTCAACCATTCACTCATTATCGCGCCGCCTGTCTGCTTGGGTATTCGGACCGGATCATCACAGGCGCAGTTTAACATTTGATCTATTAAAAGGGGCAGCGGAAACGGCCGAGATGTTTTCTGTTTGTTCTTTTTCGCCGTTAAGTTACATTGTCCTCGTACACGATGCCCAATTCGCGAAAAGGAGTTTGCATGAAGGCGGTTTTCTTTGGAATTTTCATGCTCACTGCCGGGAATGCGTCTGCTTCCTGCGAGCTGGTTTCGGCTCCGTGCTCCACTGACAGTTCAGAGAACACCTATATCAGAGAGCAGAATCTCGGCGGCGGCTACAACACGTATCGCAATGGAGATCTATACTCGCAGACGCATCAGCAGCTCAATGGCACCTATCGAGAGACCTTTTCAAGCGGCGGATACCGGACCTATTACAGCGACCCCAACCGCCGCGACCCTTATCGGGATGATCCCAAGGGCATGGTCGGCCGTTGAGGCGCGGCGATCCTCCCGCGGCATCGCTCTAGTGATGTTTGAAATACTGCACCTCGCGCTCATGCTTCTCGGCGGCTTCGCGTGTCTTGAAGGTGCCGAGGTTCTTGCGCTTGTGCGTTTTTGGGTCGGGCTTGCGGGAGTAGAGTCGATATTCGCCTGATTTCAGCTTACGGATCATGGGGACCTCCTGTTCCTGCGTGATAAACCTCCTTCACACGCACCCGGTTCCCTTATCGATCAACTGGGACGAAGCTGCGATCGGTCGTCACCGTACGGCGACAATAGGCCGAAGCGCGTTGATCAACTCGGTCGTGCCATAGCGGACATCACGCGCATTCGGTTCGACATCGATGAGACCACCCTTGCTGTGAACGTCGTAAAGCTCGGTCAAAAGATCCGCGGCGCTGGCGCTCACCATCCGGCCCAGGATTTCGCGCCATTGCGAACGGGGCAGCGCTCGAGCGGTGATCGTGCGCCCCGATAGCTCGCTCAGTGCGGCCGCCACATCGCTCGCGCTATAGCGGCGCGGACCTTCCGCGTGGATGATCTGCTCGCGCATTTCGATGTCGGGCCGCAGCAGGAGATCGGCGGCAATACGGCCGACATCCTGTGCAGAGACATTGGGGATCCGCTTTTCGACCGGGTCATGAAAGCTCGGCAGAATGCCGGTTGCGATCGCTGCCGGCGCAACGCGGCCCCAGCCTTCCATATGCTCGGCCGAGCGCAGGAATATCCGGTGCATATCCAGCTGGCGAAGGCGCTGCTCGAATATGTGGAACATGCTCGGCATCGCGAAGCCTTCGCCGAGATGGGCGCCGTAATCGGAAATGGCCAGTACGAGGGCGGGGCGCGCCTCTTCCAATGCCTCGGCGATGCTTTCGATGGAGCGGCGCATGTCGCCCTTTATATCTTCGGCCCGCGGGTTGGCTGGCAGAATGACCTGAACACGCTCCGCGCCCGATATCGCTGCGGCAAGTGCCCTGGCGTCCTGCAGATCGGCAAATGCGACGTCGCAGCCGGTGGCGGTCAGCCGGCCAGCCTTCGACGGATCGCGCAGAATGGCGCGCACGGGCACACCTGCCTCGCGCAGCACCCCGGCGGTCGAATAGCCGACCTTTCCGGCAGCTCCGAGGATTGCAATCATGTCCTTCTCCTTGCTGATGATGCGCAAGGACTAGAAGGCCGCACCGGAGGCGTCGCACAAATTCAGGCCAGTCTTTGCAATTTCGGGCGGAATTCGCCGACTTCGCGGAGGATTTCGCCGGGCGTCTGGCCAGTGAGCCGGCGCATCGTTGTTGCCATATGGCTCTGATGGGCAAAGCCTGCGGCGAGCGCGATCTCGCTTGCAGCCATATCGGTCGTTGTCATCAGGGCGCGGGCATATTCGACCCGGCGGCGCATGACATATTGGTGCACCGGAACGCCAGTGCTGTTCCGAAACAGGCTCTTCAGCCGCGTGACGCTGAGACCGGCAACGATCGCAAGGTCCGCCAGATGCAGCTTCCGGTCCAGGTTGGTTTCTATGAATTCCGTCAGCACCCGCAGCTGTCGTGCGGAAAGCTTCTGAGTGTTGCGAGTTTCGGGCATCCTTGAAGCACCGCTCGCCGTCTCGATCAGCCGGATGGCGAGAGCATTGGCGAGAAGATCGATATAGAGCGGATCGGACGGGATATCGGCTTCCAGATCCGCCTTGATCGCCCGGCAGATCGCCTCGATGCCGGCGTCTCGCAGCTGGAATCTCGGCTGCAGCTCGATCTGGCCGGCATCCCGCCCGAGTTCTCCGGCGACCTGAGCAAGCCGCCCGGGATCGAGCCCCACACGCAGGATCCGGCAGTCGGCATCATCCTCCCAGGACCCGTCGAGACCGGCGGGAATGACATCGATATCGCCGGGTTTCTGCACG
Organism: Rhizobium sp. BK529; assembly: GCF_014194105.1. NCBI lineage: Bacteria > Pseudomonadati > Pseudomonadota > Alphaproteobacteria > Hyphomicrobiales > Rhizobiaceae > Rhizobium > Rhizobium sp. BK529. The sequence continues at coordinate 1,292,570 of NZ_JACIAU010000001.1, forward strand.
CGGCGCATGCGCCGGCCGCCGCAGCGACAATCCGCATTGACGGGAGGACCGAAATGGATCCCCAGACGATGCATGTCACCGCCCGGTACACGGGAGAGGCCGCGCGGAATATGCAGGAATTCGGCCGCGAGCCCGCTCCACGCCCGCCCGGAACTGGTCAGCAGGATTTGCGGCGAGGTTTGCACGGATGACGCTGTCATTATCGGTCTCGGCTTTCGGTTTGAGACCGGAATGCTATGCTTCGAAGGCGGGATTGCCAACCGGGTTACCTGAACGCTCAGATGATCGCTTCGATGAGAAACGGTCCGCGGCGCCTGAGCGCACTTTCGAAGAGATCGGCAAATTGCTCGCAGCTATGCGCGCCCGCGGCATCGACGCCCATGCCCTTGGCGATCAGCACCCAGTCCCAGGCGGGGTGATCGAGGTCCATCATCCGCCGGGCGTTCTCGCCGATTCCGTGGACGCCGACATTGCGCATTTCGGCATGCAGCACGGCGTAGGCGCGGTTGGCGAAGATGATCGTCACCACGTCGAGATTTCGCGCGCCTGCGTCCACAGGCCCTGCACCGTGTACATGCCGCTGCCATCGGCCTGCAGATCGATGACCTTGCGATCGGGACAGGCGATCGCCGCACCCGTTGCAAGCGGTATGCCGCAACCGATGGAGCCGCCGGTGTTCATCAGGTAGTCGTGCGGCGCCGAAGCCGCCGAAAGTTCGAAGAAGCGGCGGGCCGAGGTGATGCCCTCGTCGCAAACGATGGCATTGTCGGGAAGTCTTTCCGCCACCATCACTGCGATCGCATCTTCGGTCAGATGCCCGAAGGGCGTGATATGGTCGGAAGCTGCACTTGCCCGTGGCAGGGGTTGCGACGGCCTGACGCCGAGTTCGTCGCTGAGTGCTTCGAGCGCGCCTTTCAGATCCTCGCCATGTCTTGCGAGCGTCAGGACCTTGCAGCCTTTGCGCACAAGCCGTCCAGGTTTGCCGGGATAGGCAAAGAAGGCGACCGGCTCGGGGGCGCCAACCAATACAAGCACATCGATATCGGCCAGCAGGTCCAGGGCGGCGTCGACCGGGTAGGGGATGCGGGTTACGGCGACACGGCCGCGGCCGCGCTCGATCCTCGGCAGTTGCATCTCGCTGAAGAGACGCACATCCCTGGCGGCCGCAATTGCTCCCGCGATCTCCAGACAATCGGCGCGGGCAGCCCTACCGCTGACGACAATTCCGGCTTCGCCGGGCGTGTCTCTGATGGCCGCGGCAACCGCGCGTACGGCGTCCATGTTCACCGCCGGCGGCACCGGCAGAGGCAACCTGATCGGCTGATCCGCTTCGACCTCGCCCCAGGCCGCATCTGCCGGCAGGATGAGCGTTGCCACACCGGGCGGTGACAATGAGGCACGATAGGCGGCCTCCGTCGCCCCGGCAATCTCTTCCGGGCTGCGGATGCGGTGCACCCAGTTGGACATAGCACCCGCCAGGCTTTCGATATCCGATGTCAGCGGCGCGTCGAGCTGAAGATGGTAGGAGGCATGATCACCGACGATGTTGATAACGGACTCGGGCGCGCCGGGCATTGTGGAGATTGGCAAGGCCATTGGCGAGACCCGGCCCAGTGTGGAGCAATGTTGCAGCCGGGCGGTCGGTCATGCGCGCATAACCATCGGCCGCGCCCGTCACGACGCCCTCGGAAAGGCCAAGAACGCAGCGCATCGCGGGCTTGCGGTCGAGCGCTGCGACAAAATGCATTTCCGACGTACCGGATTAGCAAAACATACGCTGACACTGTTTGCCAGAAGCGTATCGCACAGGCTGTCTGCACCGTTCATGACAGTTACCTCCCGCTTGCGGCAGCCTTGCACGGGAAGAGTATGAGCACAACCTTGAATAACGCGTCCGGCGAGCTTTCGTGGCTGAGCGGGAGCCGCCCTCAAAGGCGCTGGTTAGGCGTCTTTATGCGGGGGCAAGATGGTTCAAAAGGCTGCGGGCATGGAGCGACAATTCCGCCCGCTCTGCCGTGCAGACCACCAGCTGCCGCGTCGCCCAGCCATCCGACAAGCCGACAGTGACAATTCCCGACCACCGTTTCGCACGGTGAGCGGCTATTTCGGGCACGATGCCGATCCCGGCACCTGCACCCGCCAGCCGGCAAACGGCCTGAAAATCGCGCAGCCGCACGCGGGTCTTCAGCCTGATGCCGAGGCGGCCTGCCTGCGCATCGATATGATCCTGCAGGGCGCCGGCGGCAAGGCAGACGAAATGCTCGTCGACGAGATCGGCGAAACGGACGTTGCGCTCCCGCGCCAGGGGGTGTCCCTTGCTGACAGCGACGACGAGCCGATCGGTGGCGAATGGCCTTGCCGTCAGCCCGGCCATGTCAGCCGCGGCAGAGAGGATGCCGATCTCGGCACGGCCGGCCGCAACACTTCCGGCAATCTCGACGCTCTGCCGTTCCTTCAACTGCAGATCCACCTGCGGGTTGGCTGCCATCCAGTCCGCCACCTTCTCGGGCAGATGTTCCGATATGGCCGCCGTGTTGGCGAGAATGCTGATCGTCGAGCGCAGCCCGCGCGCATATTCGCCAAGCTCGCCATGCATCTGCCTGATCTGGCTGAGGATGATGCGGGCGTGGTGGGCCAGGGCTTCTCCGGCCTCTGTCTGCGAGACGCCGCGGCGGCTGCGCTTCAGCAGAATGACCTCACCGAGCGTCTCCATATCGCGCAGGCGCTCGCTTGCTGCAGCCAGAGACAGCCCTGCATCTGCCGCCCCATGAGTGATGCTGCCGGCATCGACGACGGCAAGAAACAGGCGAAGGTCGGTGAGATCGAAACGCATTTTGCGAGAGTAGGCCATTTTCTGCCTTCGGACCAGCCGAAGGAAGGCTGAGGGACTTCCGCATTGTGCCGATCTCTGAAGCTGCTAGCAATGCGTCATGTCCGATCTTTCCTTCACCTTCCTGTCAGCAGTCACCGCCACCTTCTTTGCCGCCGGTATCGTCAAGGGTCTCGCCGGCATGGGACTTCCGACGGTCGCCATGGGCATATTGGGTATTTTGACCTCGCCGCTGACGGCGGCAAGCCTGCTTATCGCGCCGTCGTCGGTCACCAATATCTGGCAATTGCTCGCAGGCCCGAGCTTCGGCGCTCTCCTGCGGCGGTTCTGGCCGATGATGACGGCCATCGTTGCGGGGACGATGCTTGGTTCGGAATGGCTTGCGAGCGGCGATAGCGGCCTGACGACGCGGGGCCTCGGTGCTGCGCTGGTGCTCTATGCTGCCTATGCGCTGTTTGCCCGTCAAATCCGCGTGCCAGGCGCGATGGAGCTCTGGCTTTCGCCAGTCATTGGTGCAGTAACGGGACTGGTGACCGGCAGCACCGGCGTCTTCGTCATCCCCGCCGTACCGTATCTGCAGGCGCTGGGGCTCGCCAAGGATGATCTTGTGCAGGCGCTCGGCTTGTCCTTCACCGTCTCCACCATCGCGCTCGCAGCGTCTCTCGGCTTTCGCGGCGCATTCGACGGCGGCAATCTTGCATTCTCTGTGCTTGCGATCCTGCCGGCGCTGGCTGGCATGTGGGTGGGAAAGGTGTTGCGCGATCGGATTGCGCCGTCAACCTTCCGCCGCGGGTTCCTCGTCTGCCTGCTGCTGCTCGGCGCGGAAATGTTTCTGGGGCCGCATTGAACTCTGCTAGGGCTCCACGCCCGTCACGTTTCCGTCGGCATCGGTGGTGAACGTACCCTTGCTTTGATCCAGCATAGTCAGAACATTGCCGAAGGGATCACGCACGACAGCCGCTATGCCGATCGGCAGTTCGAAAGGTTCGCAGACCCGTTTCCCGCCGAGTGCCTCGAAACGCTCGAGGGCGGGAGCAAGTTCGGGTACCAGAAGATCCACCTCGGGGCCTGCTTTGGTGTGCAGCACCAGTTCGGCGTCCGTATCGGCCATGGCAAGGCCGGCCGCATCGGCTGTGCGCCAGAGCAGTCTATGGCCGAGGGCATGCTGGTAGAAGGCGAGGCCTTCGCCGAGGTCCGGCACCTTGAGGATGACGCAGTCGACTTTCTGGAACATGGATCTGTGCTTGCCTCTTGAGCCGCCGCATGCCGTGGAAATAGCGGTCGGTGCGCGACGGGCAAGGTTTGTAAAGCTGCGGCAGTAGGCGACAATCCGCCGCCTTTTTTTAGCCTCGCTCGCTTCTCACAAACAGTTTGCCAGGCGAAGGGCGATTCGTCCGTTGTAATAGGTTTGAAAAATGATCAACAAAATGACGATCACGGCAGCCGTGATGCTGCTCTCGGCTCACTATGCCGGCGCCTCCAACGATGCCGCGTGGAATGCGCTCTTCGCCAAGGTGAACGGCACCTGCATCGGCCAATCAGGCATGGATACGCCGGAGGCTACCGCTCCCATCGTCTTCGACGATGCGACAGGAAAGGTTGCGGTGCTCCTGCGCGGCTCGATGGGCAAGGGCAAGAGCAAGGTGAAGAACGTCAACCTGATCTGCCTCTACGACAAGAAGACCGGCAAGGCTTCGATCCAGGAATACCGCTGGCTCGGCCGGTAATGGGGTACCGGCGGGCCAGCGTCCTTGTTGGCGCTGCCGGGCACTGACGCCGGTGGCTTAACTAGGTAACGATCGCGGTGCCGAAGAGGGCTAGCCGTCGTCTGCTGAGCGAGCAGTTCATCGCCGTCATAGGCTGACGGCGGTTTTCGCTGATATCATTGGTACTCGAGCTTCAGGCGCGTCCTTTGTCCACCTGCGTTTCGCCCATCTGCCTTCGCGGTCCTAAATAGGGCTGGCGCTCCGTCTCGGTTGCCCTCAGCGAATGGCGCAGCCGCAGCAGATCCTTGCGGGCGACGAGGCCGTGCAACTGCCCGGTTTCCGGGTCGACGATCGGAATGCGGCCGGCATCGGTCGCCAGCATCAGATCGGCGACATAACCGACCGTATCGTCGGGATGGGCTGCCGGCAGTGACGTATCCGAGACGAAATCGCCGAGCATCTGGTCGGCGAGCGTGCCATCCTGCTGCCAGCGCAGCGCATCGCCACGCGAGACCAGCCCCCTCACGATCCCCTTGGGATTGACAACCGGATAGACCCGATGGGTCTTCGGTGTAGTAACGAAGAAATTGATCGCTTCTCCGACCGTCATGTGCGCCGGGAAGGTATCAACCTCCTTGATCATGATGTCGCGGGCCCGGGAAAACTCGAAAGGATCGATACCGTATTCGCGGGTGATGTGCTGGCCGCGGCGGGCGATTTTCTCGGTCAGGATCGAGCGGCGCAGCAGCAGCACCGTGACCGCATAGGCGGAGACGGTCGCGGCCAGCAGCGGCAGCAGCGATGAGACATCGCCCGTCAACTCCACGGCGAAGAAGGTGCCGGTCAACGGCGCTCGCATGGTGCCGCCCATCATGGCGGCCATGCCGAGCAGGGCCCAGAAGCCGGGATCACCCGGAAGGAAAAGGCCGACCAGCCAGCCGAGCGCGCCGCCGAAGATCAGGAGTGGCGCCAGAACACCGCCCGACGTACCTGACGACAGGGCGATAAGCCAGATCGCAGCTTTCACCAAGAGAATGGTCAACACGGCGGCGGGCAGGATGGAACTATTCAGCAGGGCGTCGATGATATCGTAGCCGACGCCGAGCGCGCGGGGCTCGATCAGGCCGCCGAGGCCGATGAAGAGACCGCCGAGGGCTGGGCACCACATCCAGTGGATTGGCAGCGCCTCGAAGAGATCCTCGATCTTGTAGAGCAGAGTCGTCAGAAGGCCGGATTGCAGGCCGGCGATGATGCCCATCGCCGCGCAGAGCAGGATGCCCCACCAGGGCAGGTCCATGTGAAATTGTTTGGGGAAGAGCGGGCCGGCCTGGAACAGGAAGGGGCGCCAGCAGATCGATACGCAGGCGGCGACCGCGACCGGGATAAAGCTGCGCGGCTTCCATTCGAATAGCAAGAGTTCGACGGCGAGCATGATGGCGGCAATCGGCGAGCCGAAGATCGCCGTCATGCCGGCGGCAGCACCTGCGACCAGCAGCGTCTTGCGCTCGGCCGAACTCAGGTGGAAGCACTGGGCAAAGAGCGAGCCGATCGCTCCGCCCGTCATGATGATCGGGCCTTCCGCACCGAAGGGGCCGCCGGTGCCGATCGAGATCGCCGAGGAGAGCGGCTTCAGCACCGCCACTTTGGGCGACATGCGGCTGCCGCCGATCAGGATCGCCTCGATGGCTTCTGGGATGCCGTGGCCGCGGATCTTTTCCGAGCCGAAACGGGCCATCAGCCCGATGACGAGGCCGCCGATGACAGGAATGAGCACCATCCAGACGGAGCGTGGCGCCAGGGCCAGCGAAACGGCCGTTATGCTGAAGCGGTGGAACCAGACGAGATTCGTCACCAGCGAAATGAGGCTGACCAGAACCCAGGCGGCAAAGGCACCGCCGGTGCCGACGATCAGTGCCATGCCGACGAGAGCAAGAACACGTTTGTCCGTGGTGAAATCCCCGGCTTCGCGCCGGGAGAGGCCGCCCATGAAATCATGGGGGCGATGTGCATTTTTCTGAGGGGGCATTGCAGGTCCTGTTGACGGCTTCACTCAATCGGCAAATATATCGCAGTACGATATAAATCAACAGCCAAAATCGGGAGCTGGAACCATGCAGAATAATGATCGCGCGCTATCGGAAATCGAATATGAGGCGCTCGCCAATCTCAGATACAGGATCCGCAAGTTCCGCCAGTTCAGCGGCAAGGCCGCGGAAAAACTCGGCCTGACGCGCCAGCAGCATCAGGCGCTGCTAGCGATCAAGGGGCTCGGCGTCGGCGGGCGAATGAGCCTGTCGAACCTCGGCGACAAGCTCATTCTTACCGCAGTTGAGAATGCCGAATTGGCCGCTTCGCTGCGGGAGGCCGGCCTTGTCTCCATAGATACGAAGCACAAGCGCCGGCAGACGCTCATGTTGACAGAGCAGGCAGAAGAGCTATTGCGTCGACTGACATCAGCCCATCTCTACGAGATCCGCGAGATGGCACCGGAACTGATGCAGGCACTGCGCATGCTGCAGGATCACCGGAGGATGGAAGTGGCTGCGTGGATGCAATGAGCGCACTGAAGGCGCCGGGAGTAGGGGACGTATGGGGAAAAAGCCGAAGGACGATCTGACGGATGCCGATTACGAGGCGCTCTCCAACCTACGCTATACGCTGCGCCGCTTCATGGATTTCAGCGCTTCCGCCGCGCAGGAGGAGGGCCTGCCGGCGCAGCAGCATCAGGCGTTGCTCGCCATCCGCGGCCATCGCGGAGAAGATGCCATGACGATCGGCTTGCTTGCCGAGCGTCTGCTGATCGCGCCGCATTCGGCGACCGAACTCGTCGGCCGGCTGGTTGCAGCGGGCTACGTCTCCCGCCGCGCGGATCCTGCCGACAAGCGCCGCCAGACGCTGGAACTGACCGAAAAGGCCGATGATGTGCTGAAGCGATTGACGGCCATTCACCTCACCGAAATCAGAGAAATGGCGCCGCAGCTCATCGCTATCCTGCAGGGTTTGCAGGCGGGCGACGAGCTCGAAGCCGACCCCTGGCCGCGCTAGAGCCCTTCCAAGCCGGATTGAATCATCCTGTGCCTCAAACGGAAGCGGCCGATCGACGGGCGCGCGTCGTAGCCCAGTTCTACAGCCGGAATGGTATGATGATGCCAGAGCACTGAAACACCGGATCGGCTGTTTCGAGAAAGTAGAGCTGTTGTTGGAAAAGAGCTTTCCGCGCGGTTTGCAGCACAGCTTCGGGCACGGCAACAGCACGTGAGATAAAGACCCCGGACCGTTAACGGGGCCGTTTACGCCTGACGTTTACCGTAACGTACTTCCGTGACCATGGAATTTAGCGGAGCATTCGCGCGCAGGTTTGATCTCAAGGAGGAATTCGATGAAAGACGTCGAAAATCAAAAGCAGGATGATAGGTTGGCATCCGTCAGTCGCCGCAATCTTCTGCTCGGCGGCACGTCGCTTGCGATCACGGCTCTCGCCGTCTCATCCGCGGTCAATGAGGCCGCAGCACAGACGCAGCAGACGGCGGCCAGCGGCGGTTCGGGAAAACTGCCCAATATCCTTGTCATCTTCGGCGACGATATCGGCATTCCGCAGATCAGCGCCTACACGATGGGGCTGATGGGCTATCGCACGCCGAATATCGACCGCATCGCCAAGGAAGGGGCGATCTTCACGGATTCCTACGGTCAGCAGAGCTGCACGGCGGGCCGCGCCTCCTTCATCCTCGGGCAGGAGCCGTTCCGCACCGGCCTTCTGACGATCGGCATGCCGGGCGACCCGCATGGCATCCAGGACTGGATGCCGACCATTGCCGACGTGATGAAAACCAGGGGCTATGCGACCGGCCAGTTCGGCAAGAACCATCTTGGCGACCAGGATCAGCACCTGCCGACGAAGCATGGCTTCGACGAATTCTTCGGTAATCTCTATCACCTGAATGCCGAAGAGGAGCCGGAAGGCTATTTCTATCCGAAGGACCCGGCTTTCCGCCGGCAGTTCGGTCCGCGCGGCGTCATTAAGTCCACGGCCGACGGAAAAGTCGAAGATACGGGCGCGCTCAACACCAAACGGATGGAGACGATCGACGAGGAATTCCTGGCTGCCGCCAAGAATTTCATCGATAGGCAGGCGAAGGCTGACAAGCCTTTCTTCTGCTGGTTCAACTCGACCCGCATGCACATTTTCACTCATCTGAAGCCCGACTCGCTCGGCAAGACCGGCAAGGGCATCCATGCGGACGGCATGGTGGAACATGACGGCCATGTCGGCCAACTCCTTGACCAGTTAGATCAGCTCGGCATCGCCGACAACACGATCGTTCTTTACACGACCGATAACGGCGCCGAACTCGCACTTTGGCCGGACGGTGCCCAGACCATGTTCCACGGCGAAAAAGGCACGACATGGGAAGGCGGCTTCCGCATTCCGATGATGGTTCGCTGGCCGGGCGTGGTAAAACCGGGCACGGAGATCAACGAGATCGTGACCCTGATGGACTGGATGCCGACATTTGCGGCCGCCGCCGGCATCGACGACCTTAAGGAGCAGATGAAGGCAGGCTTCAAGTCGGGCGCGAAGGAGTTCAAGGTGCATCTGGACGGTTACAATCTGCTGCCGATGCTGAATGGTGACAGCACGAGCGGGCCGCGCGATTCCGTCTATTATTTTGACCAGGGCGGCAATCTCAACGCCATCAGGTGGAACGACTGGAAGCTGAGTTTTGCGGTCAACAGCGAGGGCAATATCGCTACGGCCACCCGCGAAGTGCCGGCCTGGGCTAGCATCGCCAACCTGCGCATGGACCCCTATGAGCGCGGATTGAAGGAGGGTGGCGGCGCCGTCGAGTTCCTTGCCCGCAATATGTGGCTGATCGTGCCGGTGCAGGGCAAGATCAAGGATTTCTTCTCCGACTTCAACCAGTACCCCTATCAGGAGGGCAGTTCGCTGAATGCGAGCGGCATCAACTACGGCCTTCTGCGGCAGGAGGCGGCGCTGAAGCGGCTCAACGAGCTGGAGCGCCTGACGCCACAATAACCTTCCAAAGCCGCCGCAGGAGTGCGGCCGGAGCTCCCGCGGCGGCAAGATGTAAAACCGCAATATTCACCTGATGCGTTCAGGGCCGATGCTGGGGAGGCCTCGATGAGCTCGTTTCTGAAGGTGCTGTTCGTGCTGCTGCTCGCTGCCGTCTCGCTGGGGACAAGGCCGGCGGCAACCGAGGAGGCGGGTTCTCCCGGCCTCATTCAGAAGCATGTCATTGATCTCGGTGCGATGAAGGAGCGCCGTATCGTGCGAGTGCTGGTGCCCTACAGCAAAACGATCTACTTCGTCGACAGAGGGCGCCAGTTTGGCACGGCGGTGCAATTCGGGCTGGAGCTCGAAAAGGTTCTCAACAAGGACCGCAAGAAGCAGATCGACCATATCAATATCGTCTTCGTGCCGATGCCACGTGACAGGCTGTTCGACGCGCTGAACGAGGGCTATGGCGATATCGTCATGGCGAACCTGACGATCACCGACGAGCGGCTGAGCCAGGTGGATTTTACCGATCCGCTCTATGACAATGCCGAGGAGGTTCTGGTCGCTGCGCCAAACAGCCCGACGGTATCCACGCTCGACGATCTCTCGGGCCAGCACGTCGCCGTGCGCGCCTCCAGCAGCTATCATGAGCATCTTCTGGCGCGGAACAAGGAACTCGCCGCGGCCGGCAAGGCCGAGATCGTCATCGACCTCATGGATGAGAGCCTAGAGGAAGAGGATCTGATGGAGATGGTCAATGCCGAGCTTCTGCCCTTCACCGTCGTCGATGCCTATAAGGGGGATATCTGGACGCATGTCTTTGCCGACATGAAGGTGCGACACGATATCGTGCTGTCATCTCAAGGAAAGATTGCCTGGGCGATCCGCAAGAACAGCCCCGAGCTAATGGCCGAACTCAACGCCTTCGTCGCCAGCCACAAGGTGGGCACGACCTTCGGCAATATCCTGCGCAATACCTTCTACAAGCAAGACAAGATCATCAAGCGTGCCTATTCGCCCAACGATGTCGCGCGCTTCCAGAAGCTTGTCGAGATCTTCCGCAAACATGGCGGCAGCTATTCCTTCGACTATCTGATGTTGCTTGCGCAGGGCTATCAGGAATCGCAGCTCGATCAGTCCAGGCGCTCACCGCGCGGTGCCGTCGGAATCATGCAGATGCTGCCCTCGACGGCAAAGGACAAGGTGATCGGCATCAGCGGCATCGACAAGGACCCCGACCGCAATGTCGAAGCGGGCGCCAAATATCTGCGCCATCTCATCGACACCTATATCGACGACGAGGGGCTTACGCCCAAGGACCGGCAGCTTTTCGCCTTCGCAGCCTACAATGCCGGGCCAGGCAACCTGCGCAAGTTCCGCGACAAGGCAAAGGCGATGGGCCTCGATCCCAATGTCTGGTTCGGCAATGTCGAGAATGCCGCTTCCGAGATCGTCGGGCGGGAGACGGTCCAATATGTCAGCAATATCTATAAATACTATGTAGCGTATTCACTGCTCGTCGCGCGGATGGGGGCACACGCGCAGGCCGGTCATTCCGTCCAGTGACAGGGGTATTCGGGTCACGCTGCCTGTCGGCAACATCGTCATTGGTCGGTGACAATGATCGAAGGCAATCGGACACTCGTCACTGCGATTCTGCCGGCGGCAAGCCCATCCCCGAAAATCCCTGACGCGTCCATTCGTAGACGGCGGCATTGGTGCGGAAATTGCCGACCCTCGGCGATGCCAGATCCAGAATATTGACGATTACGGCGGTCCAGACCACCGTCAGAAGAAGGATAAGCACACGGACTGGCCGGCCGCGCAAACCGAACTGATAGCCGAGAGAGGCCATACTGAGCAGCATGACGCCCGTGAGGAGCCAGAAAATCTGCGACGGCAGGCGGATGCCCATGGCGAAACGCTCGGCTGTGCCGGCATCGAAGGCCTCGTTGACCGCCGACATCAGCGAAACCGAGACGGGGTCCGGACGATCGCGAACGATGGCGCTGACACCGCGCCATATCGATTGCTGCAGCCTGGACGTATCCTGGTTTGCGCTGGCAATCGCGTCGTTGTCGAGCCCGGCATCGACGAAGGCTCGTCGCGCCTTCAGGTAATCTTCAAGCAGCCGTGCGACCTCGACCGCCTGCGGCGAGCCGATCGCGCTTGCCCGCAGAAAGGCGGTACCGATGGCATTGGCTTCGTTCAGCGTCCCCTGGCGCCGCTCGCTGAAGCGGGCAGTCGAATAGGAAAGCGTGAGCGCCAGAACGAAAGCCAGCAGGCCGAGCATGCCGGCGACGACCACGCCGACGTTTTCCGCCTGGCCCTGAACGCTCGTCTTGCGGCTTGAGCCGATACGATAGCCGATCTCATGCGCAAGGAGCTGCACGATCAGCAATATCGCAGCGACGGCCAGGGTGCTCCACCCGGCAAGATCGCGAAGGAAGTCCATAACGACAGCTCCGATTGCGGCTGGTCATTGCTTCTTGGTGAAGACGCCGAGATTGTAGAGCTGGACGCGCCTGTTGTCGGCGGCTTTCGCATTGGAGCCGTCGATCGGAAAATATTCGCCGACCCCGACCGTGTAGAGACGCCCGGCATCGACGGCAAAGGTCGTCGAGAGGATTTCCTTGATGGCTTCCGCCCGCTGCTGGCTGAGTTCGAGATTATGCTGGTCGCTGCCGGTCGAGCTGGTATGACCGACGACGAGGAACTTATAGGCCCAGAGGTTCGGGTGGTGCAGGGCATCGGCGATCATGCCGAGCGTGCGATAGGATTCCGGTTCGATGGCAATGGAGTCGTTGGCAAAGGCGATCTCGACCACCATCTGCGGCAGGCGCGCGACCTTGCTCCAGTTCGGCAGACCCGACATCTCCTTTCCGGATCCGTTCATGGCCTCTTGTCTCAGCAGTTCGACATCGACAATCGGCGCTGCCCCCTGGAGCTTTCCGAGACCGGCGACGATCCGCTCCTGGGAGACCTGTTGCGCAAAGGCGAAGGTGGGCAGCAGGAAGGCGGCGGCAAAGCCGGCGAGGGCGGTTTTTCGCATAGTCATGACCTTACCTCCATCCTGCATCTGATATCGCCTGATTGCACTGGGCACTGATCGTGTTCTGCTTTTTGGCCAGGCATGCAAGAATGTAGCCGTCGCCGACGACGCCATTGCAGCGCCGGGCCATGTCGGTGGCGCAGACCTTGCTGTAGGCTGTCTGCGCCTGCTCGCGCTTCTGGATCGATGCCACGACACTCGCAAGCGAGGATGTGCAAGTTGGCGAGACCTTGGCCGCATTCTGAGCGAGGCAATCGGCGATCCTGTTGTTGCCGAGGTTCAGCCCCTTGCAGAGCTTCTTGATATCGGTGCCGCAATCCTTTGCCAGTACGCTCACCGCATCGGCATAGCTGATCGTGTCTGCCTTCGCTGCACCCGTCCAGGCGATGACGGCGATCACCGCCGCGCCAACCGGTCTCCATACTCCAGGCATGCATTACCCTCCTGTTGTGGCCGCCGGAATGGCGCCCCTCCGGGCTATGGAATGCAGATCAGGAGACTTTGGTTAAGTACGTTACTGTAAACTCACTGTAAATCGGCAGGTAATGCCGTTTAGGTGCTTGCCCGCCGGTAGAGCGCCAGCGAGCCGGCGAGCGTCAGCAAGACGCCGCCGCAGATCCGGTCGAGCCAGAGCGCGCCCGATTTCCGCAACAACCGGACGGCCTGCGAGCCGAGAGCCGCATAGCCGAACATGACCATGAAATCGATGGCGGCGAAGACGAGGGCAAGCATGGCATATTGCTCGACCTGCGGACCGCGTGGATCGATGAATTGCGGCAGGAAGGCCGAAAAGAACAGATAGCCTTTTGGATTGGTGACGGCGACGAGAAAGCTCTTCAGGAAGATCGCCACCGCTGAGCCGGATGCGTTCTCTTCGGAGCGCAGCGCGACATCCAGCGTTCCCTTCGACCGCAGCAGCATGACACCCAGGAAGGCGAGGTAGCAGACGCCGACCCATTTGATGACGGTGAACCAGAATTCCGAGGCGGCGAGCAGGGCACCAAGACCCAATGCGACGGCACCGATCAGCACGAAATCCGACATGACGGCACCGATCATGCCAGATGTCGCCCGGCGCACCCCGAATTTGGAGCCGTTCGTCAGGGCGAGGAGCACAGTCGGGCCGGGCGTGGCGATGCCGACGAATGCCACAAGCGCAAATGCAAGAACCGTCATTTCAGTCATATCGTTCTCCTCCGTTGCCACCACCTATGACACCGACGGGATATTTCCGGAAGAGCCTTCGTCGCCGGTCTCAGTTGCATTCCCAATCGTCGATAGTTCGGTCTGCATCGAAGCATTCAGCACCCGTTGCAGCTAGAGAGAAGCACAGGCTGTCTGACTAGGACCGGAATACGATGGACAACAAGACTGACATGACACGGGAACTGGTGCTGCTGCTGGCGCTCTCCGCACTCTGGGGAGCGTCCTACACATTCATCAAGATCGGCGTTGAGACCATCGCACCGGTGACACTGGTCGCCGCGAGGACGCTGATTGCCGGCCTGCTGCTTCTCGCCGTCATCCGGTGGCGCGGCCTCAGGATGCCTCGCGACCGACAGACCTGGATCTACTTTCTGTGTCAGGCCTGCCTGAACAGTGTCTTGCCCTTTACGCTGATCGCCTGGGCCGAGCGCACGACCGATGCCGGTCTTGCCGCGATCCTGAATTCCACGACGCCGATCTTTGCCTTTCTGATCACGGCACTGATCACCCGGCACGAAGCGATGACAAGCCGCAAGCTGTTCGGCGTATCCTCGGGATTGATCGGGACCGCCCTGATCATCGGCCTCGGTGCGCTCGACAATATCGGACAGGCGCTCCCGGCACAGCTTGCGATCGTGGCCGCTACGATCTGCTATGCGGGCGCGGCGGTCTTCGGCCGGAATTTCAGGGGGCTCGATCCCATGCTGCCGGCTGGCGGCTCGCTGATCTCGGGCGCGGTGATCCTCATACCTGTTAGTATCGTCGTCGATCACCCCTGGACCTTGAGCCCGAGTCTGCATTCCTTGCTCGCGCTCCTTACCCTCTCTGTCTTCTCGACGGCACTCGCCTTCGTGATCTATTTCCGTCTCATGCAGACGCTCGGATCGGTGGGGGCCACGGCCCAGGCCTATCTGAGGGTCCCGATCGGTGTTGCGATCGGTGTCATCTTCCTTGGCGAAACGCTGTCTTCCACGGCGGGGCTTGGTCTTGTCTTCGTCATGGCCGGCGTTGTCGCCATGACGTTGCCCGCACGAGCGCGTGTCCGTCATGTTGTCTGATCCGCACCTTCACGAGATCTGTGCCTATTCGACTGACATCGAAAATCACCTGTTGTCATCGTGCCGTCATTGATGGTGAGGATACGGGTCGGCACAATGGGGATGTTGGCGTGGATACAGGAAAAATGACCGAGGAGAAGACCGCTATTGCGCCGGCTGGCACGCCCGCGGAGGTTTTCGGCGCCTTCCTGAAGCTTGGGCTCACCTCGTTCGGCGGACCGATCGCGCATCTTGGCTATTTTCGCGACGAGCTCGTGACACGGCGCAAATGGATCGACGAGAAGGGCTATGCCGACCTCGTCGCCCTCTGTCAGTTTCTTCCCGGTCCTGCATCCAGCCAGGTCGGCTTTGCCATGGGCTTGTTGCGCGGCGGACCTCTGGGCGCGCTTGCGGCGTGGAGCGCCTTCACGCTTCCCTCCGCGCTGATCCTGTTCATCTTCGCAACCGCCGCCACCGCGCTCGACAATCCGGCCGGGCAAGGCCTGCTGCACGGGTTGAAGCTCGTTGCGGTCGCGGTCGTGGCACAAGCCGTCTGGGGCATGGCACGATCACTGACGCCCGACAGGCCGCGCGCCGGCATCGCACTGGCCGCGATTTTCCTGGTGACATCAATAGGGGCACTCGGCCAGCTCGCAGCCATCGTGCTGGGTGCCGTTTCGGGACTCGTCCTTTGTCGCGGGGCCGCCGCCGAGCACAAGGCCGGTTTCTCGTTCCGAATATCGAGATCTGCAGGCCTTACCTGTCTGCTGGTGTTCCTGCTCCTGCTGTTCGGATTGCCGCTTGTTGTTTCCATCCTGGATTCGCAGGGACTGCGCCTTTTCGACGCTTTCTATCGCTCCGGCGCGCTCGTATTCGGTGGCGGACATGTCGTCCTGCCGCTGCTCGAGACGGAGGTGGTGAGACCGGGCTGGGTTTCTGAGAACGCATTTCTCGCCGGTTACGGCGTTGCGCAGGCGGTGCCTGGCCCTCTCTTTACATTTTCGGCCTATCTCGGTGCGGTCATGGGGCCGTCGCCCAATGGGGTCACGGGGGCCGCCATCTCCCTGGTCGCGATTTTTGTGCCCGGCCTCCTTCTGCTGCTCGGCACTCTGCCTTTCTGGGACAGGCTCAGCGCCTATCCGCTGGCGCAGGCGGCCATGCGTGGCGCAAACGCGGCCGTGGTCGGCGTGCTAGGAGCTGCCCTCTACAATCCGGTATGGACAAGCGCGGTCCTTACCCCAGTCGATTTTGCTCTTGCCCTGTCGGGCTTCCTGCTGCTGGTCGTCTGGAAGGCGCCGCCGTGGATTGTCGTGCTGCTGATAACGGCGAGCGCCGTCCTGCTGCAGCTCGCCGCCTGAACCACGTCACGTCAGGTCGGTCAATCCTTCACCGGCAAGGCCGCTTTCATCGCCGTCCATGCTGCCCGGCCAAGCCTTACATCCGCAAGGTCGGTGCCACCATGAGCATGAAGGCTGGAGCGAGGCGTGGTTTCGCCAGGGAGCAGCACGCGATGACGAGAAACTGCGCGAAATGCTCGCTCGCTATGCGTCTTCGGGAAAACTGAGTTTCGCCGCCAAGAGAAAACTGGTTTTGGGGGGTCGATCAGCCGTAATCGGCTTGTGGGCAAAGCAGTCGTCAGACTTGCCCGATCGCCTGACGTTCACAGCCGCAGGCTGTCATCCAACCAGACCCGGAAACCGCCGCGGAAGGCGTTGTCATTGCTGCCGCGCCGGCACTTCGGCGGCATTTCCTTGAGGCGGTCAACATTGCCGCCGCCGATGACGATATAATCGGGCTGCAGGGCGGCAGCCAGGCGATCGGCGACGTCGAAGACCGACTTTCGCCATCTGCCTTTGCCGCGACCCTCGAGGCCGCGTTCGCCGACATAATCCTCGAAAGTCGCTTTCCTGTAAGGCATATGCGCCAGTTCGAGCGGAATGCAGACATTCTCGGCAATCATGGCCGAGCCCAGTCCCGTGCCGAGGCCAAGGAAGAGCATGCGACCGCCCTCGTAACTGCCGATCGCCTGCATCAGCGCGTCGTTGACCATGCGGACGGGCTTGCCGAGCGCCTTCTCGAAATCGAAACCTTTCCATCCCGACCCGAGGTTGAACGGATCGGCTGCGGGACGGTGGCCAGCGACGGGACCGGGATAGCCCATCGCGATCAGGTCATAGTGCCAGTCGGCCGTGAGATCGCGGAGCCCAGCGACCATCGCTGCCGCCGTCATCTTTGAACCGGATACGACCTTGCGCCGTTCGCTGCCGCTGCTGAGCTCTGCTTTCACATGCGAACCGCCGATGTCGACAGCCAGAACCACGGGCTTGGCGGATGCCGCCTTCGCCTTGCTGTGTTCACGCGTCTGTTTTGCTTCAGATATTTCCGTCATGTCAGCCATGCTGGCACTCCTCCTGTGCGATGCTCGCTTCCCCGCATATTCTTATCCGGCGCAAGATCGTAACCGGTCAAGGTCGGTATATTGCGGATCGCTGAATTTCGTCTCAGGATGGTGTGCTCAATGAGGAGCCTAGCCCGAGCGGAGGAACTGCACTTGGCCGTTGCGATATTGCCACCCGGTTCCGTCGTGCCGCCGGGCGCGCCGGGCATCGAGCCCCGCTGGACCTCCAGCGACAAGAGCGCGGTCGGGACCGCCGTGAGTGCTGCGAGCTGTGTCTGGTTTACAGTGAGTCATGGCATCCTCAATGAGATCTATGCGCCACGGCTCGATATGGCCTGCGTGCGCGATTTCGGCTTCATCGTCACGGCAGAGGACTATTTTTCTGAGGAGAAGCGCGATGCCGAGCACCGGGTGGAGGCGATCGAGGACGGCGTTCCGGCCTTCCGCCTCGTCAATACCGCCGGCGACGGCCGCTATCGTATCACCAAGACGATCTTCTCGGATCCGGAGCGCGAAGTGGTGCTGCAGGACATTCGCTTTCAGGCGTTGAAGGGCAATCTCTCCGACTACCGGCTGCATGCGCTGGTCGCCCCGCATCTCGTCAATGGCGGCGCGAACAACACCGGCTGGTACACCGATTTCAAGGGCAGGCCGATGCTCTTTGCCGAAGGGTCGGGGCGCTCTCTCGCAGTTGCCAGTTCGGTGCCGTGGCTTGCCCGTTCCGTGGGTTATGTCGGTTTTTCCGATGGCTGGCAGACATTGTCGCGCGGCGAAGGGCTGAGACAGGATTATTGCTGCGCCGCTGACGGTAATGTCGCGCTATCGGGCACGCTCGATATTCAGGCGGGAATGGGGCGCGCGCTGATCGTCATCGGATTCGGCACTCAGCCGGAGGAGGCGGCCTTGCGGTCGCTGCTCAGCCTCGAACAGGATGTCGAGCCGGCACTGAAACACTACCGCAACGGATGGCGGGAATGGCAGGCCGGTCTGCTTGCGCTCGACGAACCGCATGATCCGACCCAGCTGAACCGCTACCGCGTCAGTACCAGCGTGCTTGCCACCCACCGCGACGATGCCTCGGGCGCCATCATCGCCAGCCTTTCCATCCCCTGGGGCTTCAACAAGAGCGACGATGATCTTGGCGGTTATCATCTGGTATGGACGCGTGATCTGGTGGAGACGGCGGGCGGTCTGCTTGCCGCCGGGGCGGCCGCGGACGCACGTTCGGTGCTCGACTATCTCACCGTCATCCAGGAGGCGGACGGCCATTGGGTGCAAAATGCCTGGCTTGACGGGCGGCCCTACTGGTACGGCATACAGATGGACGAGACGGCCTTTCCGATCCTGCTCTATGACATGCTGCTGCGGTCGGGCGAAATCGGCACGTCGGAGGCCCACCGCTACCTGCCGATGATCGAGGCGGCGGCTGGCTACATTGTCAAAAACGGCCCCGCCACGCAGGAAGATCGCTGGGAGGAGGATGCCGGCTATTCGCCCTTCACGCTCGCCGTCGAAATTGCCGGCCTGCTCGCAGCAGCCGATGCCGTCGAAGCGGCCGGGCGGCTCGATGCGGCACACTATCTGCGCGAGGTGGCCGACGGCTGGAACGAGCGGATCGAGGAGTGGACCTACGCCACCGACACGGAACTGTCGCGCAGCCTGGGCATCGAGGGCTATTACGTGCGCATCGCTTCGGCCACCAATGGCGCCATGTCACTGAGGCGTGACTTTATTCCGATCCGCAACCGCGACGATCTCGGCGAGGTGCTTGAAGCGGACCTGCTGATCAGCCCGGATGCGCTGGCGCTGGTACGCTTCGGCCTTCGCGCCGCCGACGATCCGCGCATCCTCGGCACGATTGCGGCGATCGACGCGCAGTTGCGCCGGGAGCTGCCGGCCGGCCCCTATTGGTATCGCTACAACGACGACGGCTATGGCGAGCGCATCGGCGGCGCGCCGTTTGCCGGCAGCGGTGTCGGCAGGCTCTGGCCGCTCCTGACCGGAGAGCGCGCCCACTATGAGCTCGCCGCCGGTCGCGCAGACGAGGCGCGGCGGATGCTGGCCGCGCTCGAAGCCTCCGCAAGCGAGGGCGGGCTGTTGCCGGAGCAGATATGGGATAGCGAGGACGTGCCGGAACGAGAGCTTTTTCTCGGCCGCCCCTCTGGCAGCGCCATGCCGTTGGTCTGGGCGCATGCCGAGCATATCAAGCTGCTGCGATCGCTGCGCGACGGCGTCATTTTCGATATGCCACCCCAGACTTTTGCCCGCTATGTTGCGGCGAAGCCCGCGTCGGCGCCCTTCGCATGGCGATTGACCGGTCGGCGCGACCAGATGCCGGCAAGCCGGCGGCTTCGCATCGAACTGCCCGCGCCCGCACTGGTGCGCTGGTCCGCCGACGGCTGGGCAAGCGCCACCGACAGCCCATGCCGCGACACCGGCTTCGGCATGCATGTCTTCGACCTGCCGACTCAGGCACTCAACCCTGGCAGGATCGATTTCACGATCTTCTGGACGGATGTGAATCGCTGGGAGGGCGAAGATTACCGGATCGAGGTGGTTTGAGCCGATCTATCACAGCCAATCTTGTCGCGATGGGTAATGATGGGGCCGCCGACCCGTTTCTGTGTGGCCTCAGACATGATATCGGCTATGTCCGAGGGCGTTGCCAACACCGAGGAGCTCGTGAATGTTCGTTTCAAGCACGCTGATCCCGTTTTTCCTGGCGCTTCTTGCCCTGCAGCTCTCGCCGGGTCCGGATATGCTGCTGGTTATCGGGCGCGGCATAGGGCAGGGCCGGCGTGTAGCCTTTCTGACAGCCGTCGGCGGGACGCTCGCGGCAGGGCTGATCCAGCTTCCGCTTCTGGCGCTTGGGGTCGCGTCGATCATCCAGAGTTCGCCGCTCGCCTTTGCGGTTCTTCGCTGGGCGGGGGCTGCCTATCTCATCTGGCTCGGCCTGAAGCTTCTGCTGAAATCACGTGGAAAACTCGATCCGACCGTCGAACGCAGTCCTGTCTCCAATGTGACGGCGCTGCGCGATGGCATGGTCAGCAATCTGACGAACCCGAAGGTATTGGTTTTCATGCTGGCGTTTCTCCCGCAATTCGTAGATCCACACAATGGCTGGCCCGTTGCCGCTCAGCTTCTGATCCTCGGAGGGATTCAGAAGCTTTCCGGCTTCGTCGTGCTTGCGCTTGTGGCTCTTGGCGCTGGCGGTCTCGGCGATTGGCTTTCCCGTCGCCCGCATTTGCTCATCTGGCAAAAGCGCTTCACCGGGCTTGTGATGCTCGGCCTCGGTATTCGTCTGGCGCTGACCGGGGAGGCGCGGCCGGTCACGGCATAGTACCGGCGCAGGCGGCGGGCGCCTGAACCGTTTCCTGAACGTACTCCGCCGATATCACGACTTGTAGATCAGCCAGCTCTTGGTGAACTCCTTCTGCATTCCATCCTCGTAGACGACGGTGCAGTTGCGGCCGGCATTCTTGGCGCTGTAGAGGGCGATGTCGCTCTTGGAATAAAGCTCGCCGGAATCTTCGGCGTTGGACGCCATGCAGATGCCGATGGAGACCGTGACCGGGCCGTAATTGACGCGCGTCCGGGAATTCTTGAAGGGCGTGGCCTCCAGCGTCCGGCGGATGCGCTCGGCGATCGCCGTCACTTCCTCCAGCGTATTGCCGTCGATGATGAGGGCAAATTCCTCGCCGCCGGTGCGGGCGACGAAAACATCACGGCGGACGTTACTGCGGATGACGGAGGCGACCGTGGCCAGAACCTTGTCGCCGACCGGGTGCCCATAGGTGTCGTTGATCTTCTTGAAATTATCGATGTCGGCAAGCACCAACGCGGTGACCGGGCGTAGCGCCGGATTGTTGAAGATGGCGGCAAGCCGGTCGTCGAAGGCGCGGCGGTTGGAAAGGCGTGTCAGCGAATCCGTATTAGCGATGCGTTTGTATTCGTCGAGTTCCTTGCGAACCTCGTCCATCTCCTGCGAGCGCTGGACCATGTCCTCGACGGTCTTTTCGCCATGGGTGATAGTGTCGCCGGTGGCTCGGGTCAGAAGGTCGATCGCGTTTTCGATCAGGTCGGCGCTCGTCGTGCTTTTCGAGCTGATGCGCTTGCAGGTCTCGCTGAGCAATCGGTTATAGCTTTCGAGCGATGTCTGCTCCTGGCGAAGCACACGCAAGAGGCCTTCGAGCTCGCCGGCAATGCGGCTGTGGGCATCGTCGAAGATTTTGGCGGGTGAGGTGTGTGCGCAGTGCTGCGCGCCGAGCGCATCGAGCTCGGCCTGCGTCGCCTGGCTGCCGAGAGCCGCAAGATCGCGGGTGAGCGCGGGATTGGAGCCGATATAGGCTTCATAGAAGAGTTCGTAGTTGCGGGGAATTGGCGCAACGCCCATAGCGCGCATGGCATAGGTAATCTGACCTGCCACATCGGGAACCTGCACCTTGGGCGCAACGGCCGTATTCATTCCGGCAACTCCTCATCCAATTCTTAAGCAATCTTCTATTTGTTAGCTTAGATTTCTTGGGAAAAGATTAAAGCGACATATACCAAAGATTACATACGATAAGTTTGACGGGCATCATTACTAAGATCAGCCTTATGATTTCTCTCGGGATTTTGTAAGTACGACTGAGAGTGAGACACCTCTTATGCGCGAGGCGTCTCAAAAAAGTTCAGTCGTTTTCTCTTTTCAGGGATCGTTTTTGTTTTGTCGACGGTCGGTGTCTGTTCTCTGATCTACTGGCGGACAGGGCGAAATGACAGATTCTATTTCATCAAACCTGGTTTACGGGAACCGGATCGCGGCTCCCTGCCGAAGGCATGAGTCATGGAATCGTCTCGCCATACTTCGCCAGCCATTCTTGCATTCGCCGTCGTTGCCGGCGGCGTCTTTCTCCTGCAGCAGAGCGGCTTCTTCAACGGCATCTTCAGGACCGACATTCTCGCCAGCGTGAAGGCTGAGGACGTTTTGAGCGCATCCGATATCGCCGCGATGGAAAAACCAGTGGCGGCCGACATCGATACGGCGCAGACGGCGTCCCTGCGGTAGCCAGGCGCCTTCAGTCTCAGCCGAGGTTCAGTTCCTGAAAGAAGTCATTGCCCTTGTCGTCGATGACGATGAAGGCGGGAAAATCTTCCACTTCGATCTTCCAGACGGCTTCCATACCGAGCTCGGGATATTCCAGCACCTCGACCTTTCGGATGCAGTCCTGCGCCAGGCGCGCGGCCGGCCCACCGATCGAGCCGAGATAGAAGCCCCGATGCGTCTTGCAGGCTTCGCGCACGGCGCGCGAGCGGTTGCCCTTGGCGAGCATCACCATGGAACCGCCGAAGGACTGGAACTGGTCGACATAGCTATCCATGCGGCCAGCTGTTGTCGGGCCGAAGGAGCCGGAGGCGTAACCGGCGGGCGTCTTGGCAGGGCCAGCGTAATAGACCGGGTGGTTCTTCATGTAGTCAGGCATGCCTTCGCCTTTTTCCAGCCGCTCGCGGATCTTGGCGTGCGCAAGGTCACGGGCCACGATGATCGTGCCCGTCAGCGACAGGCGCGTCTTGACCGGATGCCTGGAAAGCTCGGCGAGAATATCGGCCATCGGCTGGTTGAGATCGACGCGTACGACGGATTCAGAAAGCTTCGCCTCGTCGATCTCGGGCATGTATTTCGACGGATCGGTTTCCAGCTGCTCAATGAAGATGCCGTCGCGGGTGATCTTGCCCTTGGCCTGACGGTCGGCGGAACAGGAGACGCCGAGACCGATCGGCAGCGAGGCGCCATGACGGGGCAAGCGGATGACGCGCACGTCATGGCAGAAATATTTGCCGCCGAACTGGGCGCCGACGCCGAGGCTCTGCGTCAGCTTGTGGATTTCCTTCTCCATCTCGATATCGCGGAACGCGTGGCCGCTTTCGGAACCCTCCGTTGGCAATTCGTCGAGATAGCGGGTGGAGGCGAGCTTGACCGTCTTCAGGTTCATCTCGGCCGAAGTGCCGCCGATGACGACAGCCAGATGGTAGGGGGGACAGGCGGCCGTACCCAAGGTGAGGATCTTCTCCTTGAGGAAGTCCAGCATGCGGTCATGCGTCAAAAGCGACGGGGTGCCCTGGTACAGGAAGGTCTTGTTGGCCGAGCCGCCGCCCTTGGCGACGAAAAGGAAGTCATAGCTGTCGGTGCCTTCCTCATAGATGTCGATCTGCGCCGGCAGATTGTTCTTGGTGTTCTTCTCCTCGAACATCTTGATGGGCGCGAGCTGCGAATAGCGCAGGTTCTTCTTTTCATAGGCGTCGAGCACGCCCTTCGAAAGGGCAGCCGTATCGCCGCCTTCTGTCCACACACGACGGCCCTTCTTGCCCATGATGATCGCAGTGCCCGTATCCTGGCACATCGGCAGCACGCCGCCGGCGGCGATATTGGCATTCTTCAGAAGGTCATAGGCGACGAAACGGTCGTTATCGGTCGCTTCGGGATCGTCGAGGATCGCGGCGAGCTGCTTCAGATGGCCGGGGCGCAGCAGATGGTTGATATCGGCAAAGGCGGTTTCGGCGAGGAGGCGAATGCCCTCCGGATCGACCGTCAGGATCTCCTGGCCCTTGAACGTATCGACAGAAACATAGTCGCTGCTGATCTTGCGGTAAGGGGTGGTGTCGGCGCCGAGAGGAAAGAGATCGTCAGCCATCGAAGTGACCTTTCTGGTGGGATAGTTTGGAAACGGTCTAAATGTGGCTGGGGGTAAAAGCAATTGGGGAGGGTGAGGGATTGGCGGCGAAAACGCCGCGGTCCTTTTTGCTCCTCCCCAAGTCGGACAAGAAGCACCGCAGCCCCTTGAGGCGCCGAACTTACCTCGAAAATCAAAAAGGCCGGCATAGGGCCGGCCTCCGAAACTCATGCAACCCGATCACTTCGGGCTGATCATCGTCTCCGGCCGCACGATCTCATCATATTCCTCAGATGTCACGAGCCCGCTTGCCAGTGCCTCCTCCTTCAGCGTCGTGCCGTTCTTGTGCGCCGTCTTGGCGATCTTGGCGGCCGCGTCGTATCCGATCTTTGGCGCAAGTGCGGTCACCAGCATCAGCGAGCGTTCGAGACCGGCCTTGATATTGTCTTCGCGGGCCTCGATGCCGACGACGCAATTGTTGGCGAAGGAGACGGCGGCGTCGCCGAGCAGCTGGACCGACTGCAGGAAGTTGTAGGCCATCATCGGGTTATAGACGTTGAGCTCGAAATGCCCCTGGCTATCGGCGAAGGTCAGCGCGGCGTTGTTGCCGAAGACGTGAATGCAGACCTGCGTCAGTGCCTCGCACTGCGTTGGGTTCACCTTACCGGGCATGATCGATGATCCGGGCTCGTTTTCCGGCAGCGCCAGTTCGCCGAGGCCGGAGCGCGGGCCGGAGCCGAGAAAGCGAATGTCGTTGGCGATCTTGAAGAGGGCAGCCGCTGCCGCGTTGATCGCGCCGTGAGCGAAAACCATCGAATCATGCGAGGCGAGCGCCTCGAATTTGTTCGGCGCGGTCACGAAGGGCATGCCGGTGATGGCGGCGATCTCTTCGGCGACCTTCTCGGCGAATCCGACGGGCGCATTGAGGCCGGTGCCGACGGCCGTGCCGCCCTGGGCGAGTTCGCAGAGGCCGGGCAGGGTCATCTCGATGCGCTTGATGGCGGAGCCGACCTGCGCGGCATAGCCCGAAAATTCCTGGCCAAGGGTCAGCGGCGTCGCATCCTGCGTATGCGTGCGGCCGATCTTGATGATGTGGCTGAATTCCGTGACCTTCATGTCGAGCGCAGCATGCAGATGCTTCAGCGACGGCAGAAGGTGATGGGCGATCTGCTCGGCGCAGGCAATGTGCATGGCCGTCGGATAGGTGTCGTTCGACGACTGGCTCATGTTAACGTGATCGTTCGGGTGCACCGGCTTCTTGGAACCCATGACGCCGCCAAGCATTTCTATAGCGCGATTGGAGATCACCTCGTTGGCATTCATGTTGGATTGCGTGCCGGAGCCGGTCTGCCAGACGACCAGCGGAAAATGGTCGTTCAGTTTGCCGTCGATCACTTCCTGGGCGGCATCCACGATAGACTTGCCGATGTTGGGATCAAGCTGGCCGAGCGCCATGTTTGCGCGCGCCGCTGCCTGTTTGACGATGCCAAGCGCACGTACGATCGAGAGCGGCTGCTTCTCCCAGCCGATCTTGAAATTGCCGAGAGAACGCTGCGCCTGCGCGCCCCAATATCGGTCGCTGGCAACTTCAATCGGGCCAAATGTGTCGGTTTCGGTGCGGGTGGAACTCATGGCTTCGTGCCTTCCTGTCGCATGCTGTTAAGAGCAGTCCTTGAAGATGAGAGACTTATAGGATGGAACGCTTACCAAGAAAACCGGATCCCACGCGAAATATTGAAAACGGGGCTCATGTTTTGCATCGCCTACCAGCGCTTCGCCAGGCGTGTTCTTTCGGCCACGCCGGAAAATTAATGCAAAGAGCGTCAGAAAGCGCACTTTCTCGCGGAGGAAAATTCGGTAAAAAATTAACTAATAATTTCATAATTTTGTGTGAACTGCTGCGTGGCGTCGCGTTCGATTCCGTCACACGAAGTTGAGCGCTGAAAGCACTGGCATCGCCGGCCGATTTCTGATGAATGGGCCGCGGCTGCCGGGAATTCTGGAAGAATTGATCTGAGCCTTTTTGCTCGACAACAGCATGATACTGGAACTGGAAAACAGATGAAGTTCATTTTGAAAAGCGCGGTTTCCGCATTGGCACTTTCCTGCGTGATTGGCGCGGTTCCTGCGCATGCCTATACGCTGATGGACATGCTGCGCGGCGACCGGGCAAGAGGCCAGAGCACCATCATCATGGACCCGTCGGCTCCGATCCGCGGCAATCCGGGAAATCGCAACGGCGGCCTTGGCGGCGATCTCGATCCCGAAGCAGCACTGCCGAAGGTTTCCAGCCCGCGCTACTATACCTATAAGGCCGAGGCGCTGCAGCTCGTCGATACGACCAAGTTTGCCGATCCCGTCGTGACCGGCGCCGTTGCCGATGTCTCGGGTACGGCGACCACCGACGGCGCTCCGCAGCGTCACTTCCTGACGGAAGCCAAGGTTCGCGCCAACGCCGATGTCGCCAAGGCCCTGCAAGCCTACTATGGCGACGGCAAGAATCCGCTCGTCTGGGTCTCCGGCGAGGGCGTCAATGAGCGCGGCAAGGCGGCGATGAGCGTACTTGCCGATGCTGCAAGCGTTGGCCTCGATCCGGCCGACTATGCCGTCGCCGAGCCGACAATCGATCAGGCCAATCCGGACCCGGATGCTCGCGACCGCGCACTGACGCAGTTCGAACTGGCGCTGTCCTCGAAAGTTCTCGCTTACGTGCAGGACACGACACGTGGCCGCGTCGATCCCAACAAGCTGTCCGGCTACCATGATTTCCAGCGCAAGGTCGTGAAGCTCGATCCCGTGCTGAAGCT
Organism: Rhizobium sp. BK529; assembly: GCF_014194105.1. Taxonomy (NCBI): domain Bacteria; kingdom Pseudomonadati; phylum Pseudomonadota; class Alphaproteobacteria; order Hyphomicrobiales; family Rhizobiaceae; genus Rhizobium; species Rhizobium sp. BK529. Next base: position 1,319,279 of record NZ_JACIAU010000001.1, read on the forward strand.
TTCCCGCCTGAGCCCTGACGTTGCGGCCTATCTCTCGAGCCGCAATCCCGACAGCATGCAATTCCTGGCGCTGAAGGCCGAGCTTGCCAAGCTGCGCGCAGCCGACGGAGGCAATGAAGAGAGGGTCACCATTTCGCTCGATTCCCTGCTGCGTCCAGGCGACAGCTCGCCGGAAGTAGCCAACATCGTCAAGGCGATCCAGATTCATGGTTCGGAAGAGCTGAAGACCGCACATGCCGCCACCTTCTCGGCCTATGCCGGCAGCAGCGATTATTCGCCTGAGATCGTGTCACTGGTCGAGGACTTCCAGAAGGAGCGCGGCCTGAAGCCCGACGGCGTGATCGGCCAGGCAACCGTGCGCATGATGACCGGCGGCGACAACAATGCCTCCAAGATCGGCAAGCTTGTTGTCGCGATGGAGCAGCTGCGCTGGCTGCCCGCCGACCTCGGCCCGCGCTACGTGATGATCAACCAGCCGGCCTTCATGGCCTACTATTTCAACGACTCCAAGCAGCAGCTTGCGATGCGCACCGTGGTCGGCGGCAAGAATAACCAGACCTATTTCTTTGACGACGAGATCGAAACGGTCGAGTTCAACCCGTTCTGGGGCGTGCCGCAGTCGATCATCATCAACGAGATGCTGCCGAAGCTGCGTTCCAACCCGGACTATCTCGATCAGCTGGGTTATCAGGTCGAAGTCGGCGGCCATGCCGTCCCGTCTTCCAGCGTCGACTGGTATGGCTCGACACAGAACATCTCTGTGCGTCAGCCGCCGAGCAGCGACAATGCGCTGGGTGAATTGAAGATCCTGTTCCCGAACAGCCACGCCATCTACATGCACGACACGCCCTCGAAGAGCTTCTTCAAGCGTGACATGCGGGCGCTGAGCCACGGTTGCGTGCGTCTTTCCGATCCGCGCGCCATGGCAGCGGCGGTTCTCGGCACGACGGTCGATGAGGTCGCCAAGCAGATCGCCACGGGCCAGAACCATGCCGTTAAGGTGCCGCAGAAGATCCCTGTCTATGTATCCTATTTCACCGCCTGGCCGAACAAGGATGGCATGATCGAATATTTCGACGACGTCTATGGCCGCGATGCTTATGTGGAAAAGGCATTCGATGTGACGACGAAGTCGCGCGAGGCGCAGATCTGACGGTTGGTGTTTGATAGGAATTTGACGGGCGGTCTTCGGGCCGCCCGTTTTGTTTCTGGGGTTGGCTAACTGCGGGAATTAGGAGGAGAGGCATACCGTGTGGCCCCCCCCTCTGGCCTGCCGGCCATCTCCCCCACAGGTGGGGAGATTAGCTGGCAGCGCGGGCTTTCCCAAACAACCAACGTCTCAAACTGCGCGACGTTGGTGATGTGCGAAGGTCAAGCTTCTGGTCGATCTCCCCACCTGTGGGGAGATGGCCGGCAGGCCAGAGGGGGGTATCACACGCTACAACAGCAACGGTGTGAGAGCGTCCGCCTCAAACAGCAATTTTCGCCGCAGATTCCCGCAACAACATCTCCACCAGTTCCGGTGTCAGCTCATCGAAATGCGTGATGATCACATCCGGATCGAGGCTCGACACCGGCACATCCGAATAGCCGAAAGGCACGGCGATGGAGGGCACGTTGGCATTCTTCGCGACCGCAATGTCATTGATGCTATCGCCGATCATCACTGCACGGGAAACATCGCCCCCGGCGCGTTCGATGGTACCGGTCAAATGCCGTGCATCGGGCTTGCGGTATTCGAACGTGTCGCCCCCGGTGATCGCGTCGAAATAATGCATCAAGCCAAGTTTCTCGATGAGGCCGGCGGCAAGGCCTTCCAGCTTGTTGGTACAGACAGCAAGACGGTAGCCCGAGGCCTTCAGCCGGTCCATGGCGGCGATGAGGCCGGGATAGGGCTGGGTATGGCCCGGCATGTTGGCATTATAATGGGCGACGAAACGCTCGACGAGATCCGGAACCTCCTTTGATGTCAGAGGGTGACCCTGCAGCCTGCAGGCACGCTCGATCATCACGCGGGCGCCCTGGCCAACCAGGTGCGTGAGGTCATCATAGGTAACGGGCTCAAGCTTCAGTGCTGCGATCGTATGGTTCAGGCTTTCGACCAGATCGACATGGGTGTCGAGCAGCGTACCGTCGAGATCGAAGACAACGATGGCCTTATTCTCAGGAAGAGCTTGGCCGGCATTTTCGGGAGCAGGGGTCACGGTGATGCCTCTTTGCGGAGTAGGATTTTCAGGGAGTAGGCGATGAACTGACGAAAAGCAACGCAGCGAGATCAGATAGAAAAGTCGCAGCCAAAACGCGTGGCTTTCAATTGCAGGACGATGATTTTGGCTTTCGTTTGCAATACGAGCCGTGTAAACAGCACATCCAACGAAAACATCAGGAGCTGGCGGCGCATGGATGCCCGCGAAATGAAGATCAAGGCCGCCGAGGCCGCACTTGTTCATGTTGAGTATGGAATGCGCCTCGGGATCGGTACGGGAAGCACGGCGGAAGAATTCGTTCGTCTGCTTGCCGAAAAGGTCGCAGCCGGCTTCAAGGTCGAGGGCGTTCCCACGTCCGAGCGCACGGCGCGGCTCTGCGTCGAACTCGGCGTTCCCCTGAAATCGCTGGACGAGCTGCCGGAACTCGATCTCACCATCGACGGCGCCGACGAAGTGGATCCGGCGCTGCGGCTCATCAAAGGCGGCGGCGGCGCGCTGCTGCGCGAAAAGATCGTCGCTGCAGCTTCGACGCGGATGATCGTCATTGCCGACGAGAGCAAGCTGGTGCACACGCTCGGGGCTTTCGCCCTGCCGATCGAGGTCAATCCTTTCGGCCTCGTTTCGACGCGCATCGCGATCGAAAGAACTGCCTCGCGCCTTGGTCTCTCCGGCGCACTCACGCTTCGTCAGTCCGGTGACGGGGAGTTTACCACGGACGGCGGCCACCACATCATCGATGCATCTTTTGGCCGCATTCCTGATGCAGAGGCGCTCTCGAGGGAGCTGAATTCCATACCCGGTGTCGTGGAGCACGGGCTTTTCATCAACATGGCGGCGCTTGCGATCATTGCTGGTCCTGCAGGTGCCCGCACGCTGCAGGCAAACAGATAACAGGAGCATAGAAACTCATGATGAATATTGCAGGTCTTGGCCGTCTTGCCGCTGCGACCATCGTTCTTTCCGGGCTTGCCTTCGGCTCTGCCGCAAGAGCGCAGGAAGTGTCCGAAGAGCAGCTCAAGGCTGCACGCGCAGCCATGGACGCGATCGGCGCAACCACCCAGTATGACAACATCCTGCCGGGTCTGGCCGAACGTCTGAAGGCCGGCCTGATCCAGGATTCGCCGAACTATCAGGACATCATCACCGCAACCGTCGACAAGCAGGCACTGGCCCTGGCGCCGCGCCGCGCCGACCTGGAAAAGGAAGCGGCACTTACCTATGCCAAGGCCTTTACAGTCGATGAACTGAAGGCGATCGCCGATTTCTACAATTCCGATGTTGGCAAGAAGCTGCTGCGTGACGGCCCGGTCGCCTCGCGCGAAACTGCCAAGGCTGCCGATATCTGGGCGCAGGGCATTTCCCGTGATCTGGAAAAGCAGAGCAATGCCGAGCTCTCCAAGGTCATCAAGGCTCCGCCGCCGGCAACCGACAGCCCGGTAGCGCCTGCTCCGGCAGCAGCACCGGCTGCCCCGGCACCTGCCAAGAAGTGAGACCATCCTTGATTTCGGCAAAAGCCCGGCCTCGTCCGGGCTTTTGTTTTTATGGGGCTGCCCTTATCTCTTTGTTCTGACGCAATTCCGGACGCAGAACCGCTGCACACTTCTGCTGGAATTGCTCTCTTTGCCTAACGCAATTCCGAACGCAGAACCGCTGCACACTTCTGCTGGAATTGCTCTATATGTGAACGACCCATCCAGCGATTCCCTCCGGAGATCATCATGCCTTCCTACGACTACGACCTCTTCGTCATCGGCGGCGGTTCCGGGGGGGTGCGCAGCGCGCGCGTCGCCGCTTCGCTCGGCAAGAAGGTGGCGATCGCCGAAGAATACCGCTACGGCGGCACCTGCGTGATCCGCGGCTGCGTGCCGAAGAAGCTCTTCGTTTACGCTTCACAATTCCACGAACATTTCGAGGATGCCGCCGGCTTCGGCTGGACGGTTGGCGAAAGCTCGTTCGACTGGAAGAAGCTCGTCGCCGCCAAGGATGGCGAGATCGCGCGCCTCGAAGGGCTTTACAAGAAGGGGCTTGCCGGCGCCAATGCAGAAATCCTGGAAACACGCGCCGAGCTCGTCGACGCTCATACGATCAAGCTCCTGAAGACAGGGGAAACCGTCACCGCAAAGACCATAGTCATTGCCACCGGCGGCAGGCCGAACCCGCATCAGGCACTGCCCGGCCACGAGCTCTGCATCTCCTCTAATGAGGCCTTCCATCTCGAAGAGCTGCCGAAATCCATCCTGATTGCCGGCGGCGGCTATATCGCCGTCGAATTTGCCAATATTTTCCATGGGCTCGGCGTTGAGACGACGCTGATCTATCGTGGCACCGAAATCCTCTCGCGCTTCGACGAGGACCTGCGCCGCGGGCTGCATGAAGCCATGGTTGCCAAGGGCATTCGCATCATCTGCCAGGATGTGATGGAGAAGGTAACCAAGGGCGAAAACGGCCTCGTCATCGAGACGATGAAAGGCGAGACGCTGAACGCCGGCGTCGTCATGCTGGCGCTCGGCCGCGATCCGAATACGCAGGGGCTGGGGCTCGAAAAGGCGGGGGTTGCGCTGAACGAGCGCGGCGCCATCATCGTCGACGATTACTCGCGCTCCAACGTCGAGAATATCTACGCACTCGGCGATGTCACCGATCGGGTACAGCTGACCCCGGTCGCGATCCACGAGGCCATGTGCTTCATCGAAACCGAGTACAAGAACAATCCCACAAAGCCGGATTACGATCTCATTCCGACCGCGGTCTTCTCGCAGCCGGAGATCGGCACGGTCGGCCTTTCCGAGGAAGAGGCGGGCAAGCGATACAAGGAGCTGGAAGTTTATCGCGCCCAGTTCCGGCCGCTGAAGGCGACACTGTCCGGCCGGGCGGAAAAGATGATGATGAAGCTGATTGTCGATGCGGAAAGCCGCAAGGTGGTCGGCGCTCATATCCTTGGCCACGATGCCGGCGAAATGGCGCAGATTCTCGGCATCACGCTGAAGGCCGGCTGCACCAAGGACGATTTCGATCGCACCATGGCACTGCATCCGACGGCGGCCGAAGAGCTGGTGACCATGTATGCGCCGAGCTACAGGATCAAGGACGGCGCGCGAGTATAAAGCCCGCGCCGCCGGTAGTCGGTCAGGTCAGCCGGTCAGGCGCGGCGCGCGGACGACCTTGAGGAAAAGGGCGTTCATGGCGTCGGTGATGCCGTCGGTCGGACTTACCTCGAAATAGAACCCGGGAGAGGCGCAGGCCGACATGCGGGTCGGGATCTTGGCCTGGAACGGCTTGATCCACGTATTGTACCAACTGTTGGTCGGCAGCGGCAGGTAGGTGGTGTAAAGCACGGCGATCTTGATTCCCCGGTCCTTGAGCTTTTGGCAGAAGGTGACGTCGATCGGTTCCTGGCAGCGCTGGCCCGTAACTGGTTCGGTACAGGTCGTCGCCTTGTAGCTGTCGCCGACACCGTCGGAGACGAAGAAGATGATTTTCTGCGCGTCGGCGGAACTCGTTCCCGAGCCGACGGAGGTAATCTTGTTGTTGAGCAGGGTCAGCGCGGTGTCGAAGCTCGTCTGGGTGTCGTTGTTATAGCCCTGCTGGGGGATGGTCATCAGGTCGAGGACATATTCGCTGTCGCCGGGCTGCGGGTTCAGCGTCTTTTGGGAAACCTTGTTGCCCACCTTGTCGAGATCACTCGTCAACGACACGACCTCGGTCAGTCCCGCCGTTTCCGCCGCTACGCCGAAAGTATAGACGGCCATGCGGAACTGGTTGTCCGTATCGGCCTTGGCCGTCTTGGTCAGCGCCTGTGTCGCTTGGCGCACCACGTCGATGCGCATGGTGACGTTGTTCTTCTTGGCAAGCGTATAATAGTCCTTGCCCTTGTTGGCGCCACTTTCGTGACAGGCGAAGGCGCATGAGGGGTTCGATTTGTTGTTCGCGGTGAGATTGACCATCTTGGTGACATCGGCGGGCGTGGCGCCGACGCCCATCGAAGGCGTGTTGTCGAGCAGGATGTAGAAGTCCATGAAGGAGGCGGTCTGGTATTCCGCCGTCGCGGTGCCGCTGATATCGACGCTGTCCTTGCCGAAGATACGCATGAACGACGTCGGCATCGTTGTCTTGAAGGTAACCTGCGAATGCAGTTTGTTGGCGGTCTTGGTGACGTCTATGCTGGTGTCGACGTTGAGTTCGGCAAGTTCCGGGGACATCTGTCCGAAGAAGATGTTGTGCGCCTCGGTCTGGCCGACGGCGACGGTGCCGTCCTGCAGCATACTTGTCGCGGCCGCGGCGGCGCTCGATTTCTGGGAGACGGCGCCGACCGCCGCGGCGTCGGCCGCCGCGTAAAGCTCACTGCGGAGACTCAAGGCATGGGAAAAATCGATCGCAAGGCCCGCCGCTCCGACCAGCGGCACGACCAGCAGTGCCGTCATAATGCCAAAATTGCCAGATCGGTCCGAAAGGAAAGCGGACGGAAGGATACCCATGCTGAACCCCTACATTATTAGGGTACGCTTTACATGGAAAATCTAAAACAGATGGAAAATAGCATAGTATATACCGCCTTAACGTCAGTTTCGATGCGCTACTAGGCAAGGGGGGCCGAAAGGGTTATAAGCCGCCGGACTATTAAACGGGCAGGCATCCGAGGCAAACCGGATGGGGAAGCAGATGAGTGACATGGCACAGAATTGGACCCCGAGCAGCTGGCGGAACAAGCCAATCCAGCAGGTTCCGGAATATCCTGACGCGGCCGCGCTGGCGGCGACGGAAGCCATGCTTGCCACCTATCCGCCGCTCGTTTTTGCCGGTGAAGCCCGCCGTTTGACAAGTGCACTCGCCAATGTCGCCGAAGGCAACGCCTTCCTGCTGCAGGGCGGCGACTGCGCAGAGAGCTTCCTGGAACATGGCGCCGACAATATCAGAGACTTCTTCCGCGCCTTCCTGCAGATGGCCGTCGTCCTGACCTTTGGCGCCCAGCTGCCAGTTGTGAAGGTTGGCCGTATCGCCGGTCAGTTCGCCAAGCCGCGTTCGGCGCCGATGGAAACGCAGAATGGCGTCTCCTTGCCGAGCTATCGCGGCGATATCGTCAACGGTATCGAATTCACGCCGGAAGCCCGCATCCCGAACCCGGAGCGCCAGCTTGACGCCTACCGTCAGTCGGCTGCGACGCTGAACCTGCTGCGCGCCTTCGCGATGGGCGGCTATGCCAATCTCGACAACGTGCACAAGTGGATGCTCGGCTTCGTCACGGATAGCCCGCAAGGCGAGCGCTACAGCAAGCTTGCCGACCGCATCAGCGAAACCATGGATTTCATGAAGGCGATCGGCATCACCTCCGAAAACAATCCGAGCCTGCGCGAGACCGATTTCTTCACCAGCCATGAAGCATTGCTGCTCGGCTACGAAGAGGCGCTCACCCGCGTCGATTCCACGTCCGGCGATTGGTACGCGACGTCAGGCCACATGATCTGGATCGGCGACCGCACGCGCCAGCTCGACCATGCGCATGTGGAATATTTCCGCGGCATCAAGAACCCGATCGGCCTCAAATGCGGCCCGTCGCTGCAGCCCGACAATCTGATCGAGCTCATCGACGTGCTGAATCCGGCCAACGAAGCCGGCCGCCTGACGCTGATCTGCCGGTTCGGCCATGACAAGGTGGCAGACAACCTGCCGAAGCTCATCCGCGCTGTCGAGCGCGAAGGCAAGAAGGTCGTCTGGTCCTGCGACCCGATGCACGGCAACACGATCACGCTCAACAGCTACAAGACCCGTCCCTTCGAGCGGATTCTCTCGGAAGTAGAAAGCTTCTTCCAGATCCACCGCGCCGAAGGCACGCATCCGGGCGGCATCCATATCGAAATGACCGGCAAGGACGTGACTGAGTGCACCGGCGGCGCCCGCGCTGTCACCGCCGAAGACCTGCAGGACCGCTACCACACCCATTGCGACCCGCGCCTGAACGCCGACCAGGCGCTGGAGCTTGCATTCCTGCTCGCCGAGCGCATGAAGGGCGGCCGGGACGAGAAGCGGATGGCTGCCAGCGCCTGAGGCGATGTGAGCAGCGAATAGTCAGTACTGAGTAGAGAAAAGCCCAGCCTCGCGCCTTCGTGTTGCAGCGCCGGGCGGACGATGGCTGGAAGATCGTCTTCGGTCAGGGGACACTCGCGCCCTGAGCCGACGCTGCTCCTGCTACTGCACCAGTACCGATTGCTGGCAGCGCACATCCGTGACCCGCACATCGGCTTCGCCGATCTTGATGCCGAGCAGGGTCAGGGTGTTGTAGAGCAATTCGTCGAGCGGCCCGGTGAGGCCGGTCAGCGTATCGGCGACTGCGCCCTGGATGACCGATTTCGGCAGGCCGATGCCGAGGCCTAGGATGGTGACCTGGATTTCGGTGTTGCCGAGCAGGGTGGCGACGGTCGAGGTCAGCGTGTCCTTGGTCGAGACATTCTTGATGGTCTTGGCGGCAATATCCTGCGGATGAAAGGTCAACCGGGTCTTGCTCTGATTGGTGATATTGACCTCAGCGAGCGCGGAGACGCTGAGAAGTGTGGCATCGATGATCTTGGCTCTGACAACGCGCGGCTTGCTGCCGAAATTGGCAAAGGCGCTGGTGTCGACATCACCGAGATCGACTTCGGCTACACCGGGAACGACATCGATGCCGACATCGGCATTTTGGGCAGTGGCTCCAAGGCAGGAAATGCTCGCGAGCTTGGCTTCCGCATAGGCGACCTCGACATAGAGCGGCACGCGCAGCTTGATGCCTGCAATAGAACCGATGCCGAGAGCATTCACCTCGATTGCAAGCCGCACCTGGGCCGTGCGGACGACGGCACCCGTCGTCCCGACCCTGTTGGAGGCCATTTCCTTCGGAGGTTCGCCGATCGCTAGCGTGAGTTTCGCGGCGGCAAGACCGGGGACGGCGGTATTCAGATTGACGGCGACCTGCTTCTTCTGGTTGGCGGCGATAGCGGCGGCCGAGAGTATATCCATCACGCTGGCATCGACGGAAAGATGCGAGCCGCTGCCGATCATCCTTTCGCCCGCGGACCCGAGGTTCAAAAGATCTTCGAGCTTCAGCTTGACCTGCGTGGTGCCGAGTGCCTTCTCGATCGCATCGAGCGCCTTCGTTGTCGTAGATGTCAGGCCGGTGGTCTTCTTCAGCGTTGTGAGCAGGCGAGGGTAGGAGATCTCCGTCGCCAGTACATCGTCATAACTGCCGGCGGTGAGATTGAGATCGGTCGCCAGAGTATCGAGGAAGGAGAGCAACTCGACATTGGCAGCCGCCAGTGCGGTGTAATCGGCGACCTTGAGGGAAAGTGTGGTTCCGAGCAGGCTTCCGAGCAACGCATTCAGCACACCGTCATTGAGGCTCGCGAGCCGCGAGCCGATGGAAAAGGCGGCGAGCTTCGCGGCGGAGGCCGTGCCCGTGGCGCTCAGGGTCGGCGCAGGGGCAAATACAGCGGCAAATGTCAGCTCGGCCTTCTGGCTAAGGTTCACTCTCGCTGCATCGTAAGGTTGTGCACCGGGCGAGAAACGGCTGCTGAGCGCCATGGACGTATCGGCAACATAGGTACCGGGCACCAGGTTTGCGATCGCATCGAACGTTTCGAGATCGGCCTCCGAAAGCTGCCTTTCTCCCTGTTTCGTTTCATAGCCACTTGCGGTTTTGACCGCGACGTTCAAGCCATTCTGGCTGAAATTGGTCACTAGGTTCTTAGCCGCATGGTTGATGTCGGAGGCAGCGACGATAGCGCCGACATCGCTCAATTCCTGCAGGCGGCGCTGCTGCAGCGTCATCATGCCGTAGTCGATGCCGAGGCCGAGCGTATAGAGTATGAGCGGCGCGCAAAGGGCAGAGATGATCGCGATATTGCCGCCCGTATCGGCTGCGAAGCGGGCTGGCCAGGCACGAAATGTCGACATGTCAGATGCCCCCCATCCGGATCGTCGCGAAACGGCGGATCATGTGGCCGGGCAGGGGAAATGTGTAGAGATTCCAAATCGGAAGGTTCGAGGCGTCATAAGTCGCGGAGACAGTGAACTGGTTGGCATTGGCCGGATCGGTGGTAACGCTGACCTGCAGCTTCGAGCGGTCGAGCAGCGGGTGGTCGATCGTCGATCGGGAAATGAAGTCGTTGACGAGCTGCGTGCGCTCCTGGCTGGTAAGACCCGCGACAGCCGTGCGCGCGGCATCCGCAGTCAACTGCTGAACGGAATGGGCCGCGCTGAGATAGATACCATAGGCGATCATCGTCAGCATGATAAGGATGAAGACGGGTGCGATGATCGCAAACTCGATGGCGGCGGCGCCCGCATTATTAGCGTGAAAATTGCGATACAGCTTCATATTTCACCTCGCTTGCTGCCGAGCCCTGTTCCCGATCAGTTGCAACGACTGTAAATCAGAATTTATTAATTTTGATTTATCTAATAAACGTAATGGCTGTATTTTAATGAGCGATACCATCCGGGCGCCGCCATAAGCCTTAATGAGCGAGCCTGCAGCTGAGGATCTCTGCTTTTCCACCGGATCAGTTTTCCTGAAACCTTAGATCAGCGTTTTGGATTTGACCCACGATTGCGCCGACGCCACTCTCCCGAATGGTTTCGGAGATGGCAATGAGTGAACGTTATACGGGTGGGTGCCTGTGCAGCGCGGTGCGGTTCGAAGCGAGGGAAAAGCCCGATGTCGTGGTTGGCTGTCATTGCTCGCAGTGCCGGCGGCAGACCGGGCTTTATTATGCCTCGGCCGACGTGCCGGCTTCGGCTGTCTCCGTCACCGGTGAGGAAAACCTGCGCTGGTTTCAGTCGAGCGATGCGGCAAGGCGCGGTTTCTGCTTACAATGCGGCTCGGCGCTCTTCTGGCAGCGGATCGGCGGGCGGAAAATTTCTATCATGGCCGGCGCCTTTGATCAGCCGAGCGGGCTTACGTTCGGCTATCATATCTTCTGTGCCGACAAGGCAGATTTCTACGGGATTCCCCCAGGCGTACCACAATATGTAAGGCGCCCTTAGCGCCCATTATCGTACGTCGATCCACTCATGGCGGAAGAAGAGGGTCGATACCGAGAGCACCTTTCCGTCCTCGTCTCGCACCTTGACCGAAATTGTCGCCCGATCCGTTGTCGGCAGTTCGTCGCTTGCGAGCCCCACCAATATCTTGGTGACCTCATGTACAATGTCGCTGCGTGTGCCGATTTCGATACCATGTTCGTCTCGCAGAGGTCCGTCGCCATTGCGCAGGTCAAAGTAATACCGGCTCATTGAAAGCTCCTCATTTCTGCTGGAGCTAAAGCCTCGCATTGAAAAATGTTCCTTTCGACTAAGTTTTCATTGGAGCACGAACAGATCCAACGGACTCCCATGATTGAGGCACTTTTGCTGAATCTTCGAAGCCGCGATGTTCTCTCTGCGGCGGAATGTACCCGCTTGCGCGAGATGATCGTCAATGGCCGCACCTTCGTGCCGGGTGAAGACATCGTCGTCGAGGGTTCGCGTCCAAGCTACAGTACGTTGATGATCGAAGGGCTGTCCGCCCGGTATAAGAGCTTGAGCGATGGCTCAAGGCAGATTACGGCACTGCAGGTTGCAGGCGACTTCGTTGATCTGCACGCCTTTCTACTGAAAAAACTCGACCATGGCATCGTCGCCTTGTCGCCTTGCCGGGTCGCATTCGCAGATCACGCCGACTTGAGGAATATTTCCGACACGATGACACATCTGGCGCGGTTGTTGTGGCTGACGACGATCATCGATGCCGCCATCAATCGCGAGTGGATCTCGTCGATGGGGAGGCGATCAAAACGGGCTCACATCGCTCACCTCATTTGCGAATTGTACCTTCGCCTGCGGACGGTGGAGCAGGTTGACGACTGGTCTTTTCGACTGCCATTGACCCAAGCGGAACTCGCCGATGTAATGGGAATTTCGCTTGTCCACGTCAACAAGACGCTCCAGACGTTGCGACGCGAAAACGTCTTCACCTGGGAAAACAGGACACTGAGAATCATTGATTGGACTCGGCTGCAGGAAATTGCCGAATTCGACGACTCATATCTGTCGTTGAGAGTGGAACCGCGATAAGAAACGTCTGCCGCAATTGCGTTGTCTCTTCACCGCCGACGGCCGGCCTTTTTTCCGTCATGCTCGGGATCTTAAACTCTATCCGTGACGACTCCTTGACACGACTGGATGACGTTGCGTCAGCGTAGGCCGTTTATAACAAACGATGACGCGCCAAGAGGCGCGCCTCGCATTGCGTTTCAAGGAAAAATTCAGCCCTGGATGAAGGCCAGCAGATCCGGATTTATGATTTCCGGATGCGTGGTGCACATGCCGTGCGGCAGGCCGGCATAGGTCTTCAGCGTGCCGTTCTTGAGCAGCTTGGCAGAAAGCGGCGCGGAGTCGGCATACGGAACGATCTGGTCGTCGTCGCCATGCATGACGAGAACCGGCACGGTGATCTTGGTAAGATCGTCGGTAAAGTCGGTTTCGGAGAAGGCCTTGATGCAATCGTAATGGGCCTTGGCGCCGCCCATCATGCCCTGACGCCACCAGTTTTCGATGACACCCTGGCTGACCTTGGCGCCCGGACGGTTGAAGCCGTAGAAGGGGCCGGTCGGAACATCCAGGAAGAACTGGGCGCGGTTGGCAACGAGCGCTGCACGGAAACCGTCGAAGACTTCGAGTGGCAGGCCGCCTGGATTCTTGTCGGATTTGACCATGACGGGCGGTACAGCGCCGATGATCACAGCCTTGGCGACGCGGCCTTCCTTGGCGCGGGCAACATAGTGGACGACTTCGCCGCCGCCGGTCGAATGGCCGACATGGATAGCATTCTTGAGGTCGAGCGCATCCGTCAGGGCGGCAACGTCGGCAGCATAGGTGTCCATCTCGTTGCCTTCGAAGGTCTGAGTGGAGCGGCCGTGACCGCGGCGATCATGAGCGATGACGCGGAAACCCTTGCCGAGGAAGAACATCATCTGGTTGTCCCAATCGTCGGCGCTGAGCGGCCAGCCGTGATGGAAGACGATCGGCTGGGCGTCCTTCGGACCCCAATCCTTGTAGAAGATTTCAGTTCCGTCCGTGGTCTTGATGAAAGGCATGGTCTGACTCCGATTTTTTGAAGTTACTGGATTGGTTGCGGCAAGCGTGGCTTTCGGCAGGGCGAGAGCTGATGGCTCAGGCCCGTCTGCGGAAGGACGTTCTGCCGTGTAGTATCCGTCGTCAATGCAATGCTGTGTTCATTCATAAGTGTGGCATCGTCACCTCGGTGTGGCATCTCCGCGCCTCTTCGACGAGAACAAGCTCACTCACTTCTGGCAGCGATACGAATTAACCCTCGTAAATTGATGCAAAGCAAAAATGACGGCAATGCGCCATTAGACGTAATAGGCTCACAAAGACAGTATGTTATCCGCAAACTTTTTCTTTTCGAAGCCACGGAAGCTGCCGTGTGCGAGCGGCGCGAGCGTGGCTGCGAAATAGGCCAGGCCCATCACGAGCAGTGCCGCGGAAAGCCCGCAGGCCTTGATCAGCAGGCCGCCGACCAGCCCGCCAAAAGGCAGCAATGCCCAGCAGAATGCGGCATTCAGCGAGGTAACGCGGCCGATCAGCGGCTTTGGCGTACGCTCGAAGAGCACGGCCGAGAGAATGGGATTGAGGAATCCCGAGGCAAAGCCGCCGATGGCGAGCGTGACAAAGATGAGGGCGAGCGGCGAATCGAGCGCAAAGACGAGGAAGCGCGGGAGGCCGGTCAAAAGGAAAGCCACCGTGTAGACGGCAAGGCGCGGCAGCCGTTCGCCGATCATGGTAGCAATGACCGCGCCGACAATCGAGGCGCCGGAGAAGATCGCAAAGAGTGTTCCGAGCAGGACGGGGCCATGGCCGGAGCCCTGTATCCAGACGGGCAGGAGTACGGTGGCAAGCGCCTGATCGAACAGATTGGTTGTCGCCACCATCAGGGTCATTGCGACCAGGACCGCATCCCGGCGCAGGAAAAGCCAGCCCTCCGCGAGTTCCCGTCCATAGGCGGTGATACCAGCAGCTTCAGCTTTTGGAGCGTGCCGCAACCTCGGAATGCCGGCTGCAACGATCACGGCGGCAGCGGCGAAGGTGAGGGCGTTGACGGCAAGTGCCTGGCTGGGGCCGATCAGGGCGATCAAAGCACCGGCGCCGGCCGCACCCGCCGTCGATGCCAGGCGCTCGATGGCGCCGACGACGCCGGTCACGCGTTCCAGCGGCACGGAGGCAAGCTCGGCGATATCAGGCACCATGGATTGTTTGGCGGCATCGGACGGACCACGCAACAGGCCCATGACAAAGACGATCGGCAGCAGGATCGGCATGGTCAGCATGCCGATGAGATGGAGCACAGGCACAAGGCCGACTGTCATCACTGAGGCACTGTCGCAGATGAGGGCGATGCGCTTCGGGCCGAGGCGATCGATCAAGGGGCCGCCGAGCGCCTTTGCGACGACATAGGGCAGCATTTCCATCATGGCGACGAGGCCGGTCAGCATCGGGCTGCCGGTCGTGCTCAACACGAGCCAGGGGACCGCGATGCCCGACAGCCGCGTGCCCGAAATGGACAGGGTTTCCGCAATCGCGAGCGCGACAAAGGGGCGGCGGCTCATGGCTCGTTCTCGTCCTCGTCATGCGGCAGGCGGCCCGGATAAGGGAAGGCGTGCAGCATGATCGTGAAGGGCACCTTCGCGGGCGGCAGGGGTTCGCCCAGTGGCGGGGCCTCGCTCATTGCTTCGAGCAGGATATCGTTCAACCGCTTCGTGAGGGCCTCTGCCTTTTCAGAGGTCAATGGAATGATGATGTCGCTTGCGGTGCTCGCCTTGCGCCATTCGAGTGGCAGCTCCGCATATTCTTCCGCGGCCTTCTGCATCTGGCTGACCTGCTGCGAGAGGATTGCCTGCGCAAAGGCAACGTCCATATCAAAAGCCTCGCCTTTGGTTTCCGCGGGGCGAACCGAAGTCAGCTCGTGGCATGCCCTCCACCGGCGGTCGCGGCGCGATGGTCCGGGCGCATCCTCGATGAAGCCGTATTGGGCGAGCTGGCGCAGGTGATAGCTGGTCGCGCCGCTATTGAGGCCGAGGCGCGTTGCAAGCTGCGTTGCCGTGGCCGGCCCATCGACGCGGAGCATGCCGAGCATTCGCAAGCGGACGGGATGGGCGAGCGCCTTTAAGGCGGTGACATCAGGGACAACCTGGCTAACGCTACGGGATGTCGGTGACGCAGGTGGCGGAACGGGTGTTTTCATGGCGGCAGTCTAATACCGCAAACAAATCTTTGCAAAGTTTTCTTTGCAAAAATAAAAACATGAATTTCCTCGGCAATTTTAGATGTTTAATTCTTTCCGTTTCAACGGCCTCAGGCCTGCCCGCGCTCCGCAAGGACGGCATTCAGCCGGGAAACATCCTCGCGCAGAGCGGTCAGTTCCGTCAGCACTCGCATATCGATCTTCTGGTGCAGAGACAGCACTTCCAGCTCGGCCTTCAGGTTCACCTCATAATCCTTGGCGGCCTCGAAACGATCGCGCTCGGCCTGCCGGTTCTGCGACATCATGATGATCGGCGCCTGGATGGCGGCGAGCATGGAGAGGATGAGGTTCAGGAAAACGAAGGGATAGGGGTCGAAGGCGCGGGTCATCAGGAGCACGGTGTTGACGATCGTCCAGAAGATCAGAAAGGCGAGAAATGCGATGATGAAGGACCAGGAGCCGCCGACGCGGGCGATGCTGTCGGCCAGCCGCTCGCCGAAGGAGGCTTCGGCGGAAAAGGCGGCATTGACGTCGGTGGAGATGATCTTGCGCTCATGTGCCTTGGCGAGCACTCGCTTTTCTATATCACCCAGCTCGTCTGCCGGCTTGCCGAAATGCAGATGAACGAAATTCGGAAAATTAGACATGGCACTGTCCCATAAATGGATCGCTGTGGCGCGCAGTATTTCGCCGCAGCGGCAAATTGCAATGCATATTGCCATCGCGCAAGGTAAACACAGAGGTAGCAGTGCCGTTCATCAAAAATTCGTCGCTGCCGGCTACGGCTTTTGAAGCGGCTTATTGCGGTGCACGAAGGGGCGGATTAAATGAATGACATGACACAAGAAAACGCTCTCTCCCATACGTTCAACATCGCCATCGCCCAGCTGAACCCGACCGTTGGCGATGTCGCCGGAAATCTTGCTAAAGTGCGCGAGGCGCGTGCCGATGCCGCGCGGCAGGGCGCGCATCTTTTAATGATGACCGAGCTTTTCATCTCCGGTTACCCACCGGAAGATCTGGTTCTAAAGCCGGCCTTCATCCGCGCCTGCTGGAAGGCGGTAGAAAGCCTCGCTGCCGATACTGCAGATGGCGGGCCGGGCATCGTCATCGGCTTCCCGCGCCAGGACGAGACGGGCCGCTATAATTCCATCGCCGTACTCGACGGCGGCAAGGTGATCGCGGTCCGTGACAAGATCGACCTGCCGAACTACGGTGAGTTCGATGAGAAGCGCGTCTTCGACCAGGGCGCCATGCCGGGACCTGTCAATTTCCGCGGCGTACGCATCGGCATTCCGATCTGCGAAGATATCTGGGGCGACCTCGGCGTCTGCGAGACGCTCGCCGAAAGCGGGGCGGAAATCCTGCTCGTTCCGAATGGCTCGCCCTATTATCGCGGTAAGGTCGATATCCGCCATCAGGTGGTGCTGAAGCAGGTGATCGAAACCGGCCTTCCGATGATCTATGCCGCCCAGCTCGGAGGCCAGGACGAACTCGTCTTCGACGGCGCAAGCTTTGCCTTCAACGCCGACAAGTCGCTCGCCTTCCAGCTCAGCCAGTTCGAAACGGCGCTTGCGGTCACCACCTGGAAGCGCACCGACAATGGCTGGCATTGCTCGGAAGGGCCCATGGCACGCATTCCGGAAAGCGAAGAGGCCGATTACCGCGCCTGCCTGCTCGGCTTCCGCGACTATGTGAACAAGAACGGCTTCAAGAATGTCGTGCTCGGCCTTTCGGGCGGTATCGATTCGGCAATCTGTGCAGCGATTGCCGTCGACGCGCTCGGCGAAGAGCGGGTGCGCACGGTCATGCTGCCGTACCACTATACATCAGAGGATTCGCTGAAAGATGCGGCCGATTGTGCCAAGGCACTCGGCTGCCGCTACGATATCGTGCCGATCGAAGGACCGGTGACGGGCTTTTCCTCGGCATTGTCGAACCTCTTCGAGGGTACCAACAGCGGCATTACCGAAGAAAACCTGCAGAGCCGTGCGCGCGGCACGATCCTGATGGCAATCTCCAACAAGTTCGGCTCGATGGTGGTGACAACAGGCAACAAGTCGGAAATGTCGGTCGGTTACGCCACGCTTTACGGCGACATGAATGGCGGCTTCAACCCGATCAAGGACCTCTACAAGATGCAGGTCTATGCGCTCGCCCGCTGGCGCAACGAGAATGTGCCGCCGGATGCGCTCGGTCCTTCCGGCGTGGTCATCCCTCAGAACATCATCGACAAGGCGCCGTCGGCAGAGCTTCGCCCCGACCAGAAAGACCAGGATTCGCTGCCGCCCTATCCGATTCTGGACGACATTCTCGAATGCCTGGTGGAGCGGGAAATGGCAGTCGAAGAAATCGTGGCGCGCGGCCATGATGTCGAGACGGTGCACCGCATCGAGCATCTGCTCTATCTCGCCGAATACAAGCGCCGCCAGTCGGCGCCGGGCGTGAAGATCACCAAGAAGAATTTCGGCCGCGACCGGCGCTATCCCATCACTAATCGGTTCCGGGATCGCTGACAGGTTCAAAGTCCGGGAGGGGAGGAGATGCGCAGCTCTGTTGAAATCTACAATGTCAGGCGAGGCGAAAGCCGCGTCGTCTGGCAGACGGAGGCGCTGGTGGAGGCGCCGAACTTTTCCCGCGACGGCGCCTATCTGCTCATCAATGGCGACGGGCTGCTCTATCGCCTGCGTCTCGACGGCAGCGACTTGGTGGAGCGGGTCGATACCGGTTTCGCGGTCAACTGCAATAATGATCATGGCATTTCGCCCGATGGCGAGGAGATCGTCATTTCCGACAAGACCGAGTTCGGCAAGTCGGCGATCTACATCCTGCCGATCGAGGGCGGCAAGCCGCGGCTGATCACGAAGAACCTGCCATCCTATTGGCACGGCTGGTCGCCCGACGGGCGCGAGCTTGCCTATTGCGGCATCCGCAACGATGTCTTCGATATCTACACGATCTCGGTCGATGGCGGCGAGGAGAAGCGGCTGACGCATGGCGAGGGCCGCAATGACGGGCCGGACTGGTCGGCGGACGGGCAGTGGATCTATTTCAACTCCAGCCGCACCGGGCTGATGCAGATCTGGCGCATTCATCCCGACGGCACGGGTCTTGAGCAGGTGACATCGGACAATTACGGCAACTGGTTCGCCCATCCGTCGCCCAACAACGACAAGGTGCTGATCCTCTCCTACGACCCAGACGTTTTCGATCATCCTCGCGATCTCAATGTGCGTCTCAGGATGATGGATATGGATGGCGGCAACCTGACGGAATTGTTCGAGCTCTTCGGCGGGCAGGGCACGATCAACGTGCCGAACTGGTCGCCCGAAGGCGATGAATTCGCTTATGTGCGGTATTTCCCGGTGACAGCTTGAGAAGGCGCACCGCAATTTGATGAGCGGGCGGTGTGAGCTCACTGATTAGTGGGATCCGTTTTCCGCCGGGCACGGTGTTTCAGAAGCGCGGTTCACAGTAATTCTTGAGTGCCCTCCGACACTTTGCAGCTGCACGGATACAGACTCGCCTCGGGAAGGGGCGAATTTTGAATCGATACTCGACACTGTGGTCTGTCCGAGGGGAAACGCCACGACGGTCGTCTCAGGTCGACCATACCTTGATGTGAATGAATAGAAGACGGTCGAGGCGAACTCATCAACGCCTCCATCTCGAGTTTTCGCCACGCTGGCGATCTTGTTGTTGTTATCGCAAACGAAAAGACTGACCTCCGCGCCATCAACATACCATTGACCGGGAAGATCAGGTGAAAGCACTCTCACCTTCCAACCCCGCTCGCTTGAGATGCGACGGGCCTCATCTAGTGAGCTACCGAGTTTAAAAACACTTGGGCTATCAGCTGTGTCAGCGTTGGCAAGCTCGGCATTGAATTCCAAAGCTGATGCTATACAGCAGGCAAAAAGCAAACGAGCACGGGCGGCAATCAAGTTTCTTGTCCTTAAAATATTCAGTCGTAAGGTGTTACGATTGCATCGATGCCGCCGGCTCCACAAGCCATTTTGTGAATAGGCGGCGGGCTTTGCCCGCCGCGACTGATGCAGCGACTCAGGCAGCAACAGCAGCCTTGCGGCGGTCGCGGACGGCCTTTGCCAAATCCTCGAGCACATCGACAGACATGTCCCAACCGATGCAGCCATCGGTGATCGACTGGCCGTAGACCAGCGGCTTGCCGGGAACGAGATCCTGGCGGCCGGCGACGAGGTTGCTCTCGATCATCATGCCCTTGATATGGTCGTTGCCGGCGACGATCTGGCCGGCGACGTCGTGGACGACCTTCGGCTGGTTCATCGGGTCCTTGCCGCTATTGGCGTGGCTGGCGTCGATCAGCATGCGCGGGTTGATACCGAGCTTGATGGCCTCAGCGATGACGGCCTGGACGTCGGCTGCCTCGTAGTTCGGGCGCTTGCCGCCGCGCACGATGATGTGGCAGTCCTCGTTGCCGCGGGTGGAGGCAATCGCTGCCTGTCCGTCCTTGGTGACGGCCGGGAAATGGTGCGGCTGGGAAGCGGCGATGATCGCGTCGAGCGCGACACGCGCACCACCATCCGTGCCGTTCTTGAAGCCGATCGGGCAGGAGAGACCCGAGGCGAGCTGGCGGTGGATCTGGCTTTCGGTCGTGCGTGCGCCGATGGCGCCGTAGCTGACGAGATCGGCGATGTATTGAGGCGTGATTGTGTCGAGGAATTCACAGCCGGCCGGCAGGCCCATGGCGTTGATGTCGAGCAGCAGCCGGCGAGCGATACGCAGACCTTCCTCGATGCGGTAGCTGCCGTCGAGATGCGGGTCGTTCACCAGACCCTTCCAGCCGACGGTGGTGCGGGGCTTCTCGAAATAGACGCGCATGACGATTTCGAGATCGCCTGACAGGCGTCGTCGCTGCTCCATAAGGCGGGATGCGTATTCGCGGGCGGCTGCCGGATCGTGGATCGAGCAGGGGCCGATGATGACGAGCTGGCGGTCGTCCTTGCCCGTCAGGATATTGTGGATCGTATCGCGCGTGCTGGTCACCGTCTCGGTGACGGCGGCGTCACGCGGGATTTCCGAGATGATGTCGGCAGGCTTGGTCAGCGGGGTGATCTCGACGATGCGCAGATCATCAATAGTATCAGTCACGGTATGCTCTCCTGTTTGGTCATACCGTGCGGAACAAAAAAGCCGCCAGGTAGACTAGCGGCTGTTCGGGTTGTCGTCGCGTTAGTTTCGGTTACGCACAGACCCGCATCCGCTGGGAGCAGCGGTACGAATAAAATCGCGATGCGTAAACGGACGAAATCGACATGCGGCCTATGTAGCCATGCCGATGCAGATTGTCACGCGGAATCTGTGAGGAAAAATGACAGGTCCGTGAAGTTTTCAGCGGCTTTCCGCCAATGCCTCTTCTTGTGCCTCTTCCCGAACCTCTTCCGGCTCCGCATGCCTATGTTTGCGACGCCGCGTCGTCAGCTCCTCGCCGGCATTGGCGGGCAGGCGCAGGAAGGTGATGCAGGCAAGCGCGGAGATCGCCGCCACGATGAAGAAGGCGGTGTGGAAATCTGAAACCAAGAGCTTGCCGCCGTGGAAGCTCGAGGAGATTTCCAGGATCGTGCCGGCGACTGCAACGCCCATGGCCATGGAGATGCGCTGCGCTACCGCATTGATGGCGGTTGCCTGGCTGCTGTCGGCATCATCCACATCGCCGAAGGCCATGGCGTTGACGCCTGAGAAGGCCATGGAGCGCAAGAGACCGCCGACGAGGAGACAGCCCATGATGACGGGGAGCGGCGTTTCGGCGGTGAAAAAGCCGTTCACGCCAAGGAAGATTGCGGCCAGGAAGGTCGTTAGCGCGATGACGTTGCGGAAGCCAAAGGCGTTGTAGGTGCGCATGGCTGCGAATTTCGAGCCCATCGAGCCGAGCGCGCTGATGAAGGTGATCGAGCCCGATTGCAGCGGCGTCAGGCCGAAGCCGAGCTGCAGCATCAACGGCATGAGGAAGGGCAACGCACCGAGGCCCATGCGGAAATTCGAGGCACCGAGGATCGAGGCCCTGAACATCGGATAACGGAACATCTTGGGGTCGAGCAGCGGATGCCGCGTGCGCCTGGCATGGATGAAATAGAGGATACCGGAGACGATGCCGACGGCGACGGTAATATAGCCGTAGACCACGGGAACGGCCGGCAGGCTGATGACCGAGACGCCAAAGACGAAGCCGGCAAAACCTATCCCTGAGAGGAAGAAACCTCGAAAATCCATCGGCTTCGGGCTGCGCGGCTCGATCGCCGGGAGGAAGCGGGTGACAAGGATGATGCCGATAATGCCGATCGGCACATTGATCCAGAAGATCCAGTGCCAGCTCAAATAGGTCGTCAGGAAGCCGCCGATCGGCGGGCCCATGATCGGGCCGATCAGCGCCGGAATCGTCAGCCATGCCATGGCATTCACCAGCTGGTGACGTGGCGTGCCGCGCACCAGCAGCAGGCGCCCGACCGGCGTCATCATCGAGCCACCGGCACCCTGTATGAGGCGGGAAACGACGAAGGCGGCGATCGAATTGGAAAAGGCGCAGGCGACGGAGCCGACCATGAAAACGAAGATGGCCAGGCGGAAGATGTTGCGCGCGCCGAAGCGATCCGACATCCAGCCGCTGACCGGAATGAAGATGGCAAGCGCCACGAGGTAGCTCGTTACCGCAAGCTTCAGCGCGATCGGCGAGGTGCCGATATCGGCAGCAATCGCCGGCAGGCTGGTGGCAATCACGGTCGAATCCATCTGTTCCATGAACAGGGCGACCGCAAGGATCATCGGCGTTAGACGGGACAAAGGCCAACCGGGATGCAAGGAGACAGGATTCGGCGCGCCAGCGGCGTCGATTGGATTTGATTTTCGTTCTAGGCCAGCATTTTCAACCTGTCCACGAAATGAATGTCGCATGCCGCTTGCTGCCGTGGCGTTTCCGCGCCATAGATCGCCCGTCAGGTGCCCGCTTTCACAAGCGGGAGAATCGGGAATCCGGTGCGAGACCGGAACGTGCCCAACGCTGTAAGGCCGACGCCCGCCGCCCAACGACGCCACTGGCCGCAAGGCCGGGAAGGCTGCGGCGAAGCGAATGACGCCAAGTCAGAAGACCGGCCTGACAAGATAGACCCAACCCGCGCGGACGGCGGGCGGTTGCGTTGTTGGGGATTTGACGATGCGACCCATTGATGATGCCGTTTGTCCGGCATCCAGTTTTTCTGCGGCCGAACGCGAGGCTGTCTATCACGCTATCATGACGCGGCGCGATGTGCGCAGCCAGTTCCTGCCCGATCCCTTGCCGGATGATCTCGTCACGCGATTGCTGACGGCAGCCCACCACGCGCCCTCGGTCGGCTTCATGCAGCCGTGGAATTTCATCCTGGTGAAAAACGCCGAGGTCCGGGCGCGGGTGCGCGATGCCTTCGCGAAGGCCAATGAGGAGGCGGCCTTGATGTTTACCGGCAAGCGACAGCAGGCATATCGCTCGTTGAAGCTCGAAGGCATCGTCGAGGCACCGCTCGGCATCTGCGTCACCTGCGATCCCACGCGCGGCGGCAGCGTGGTGCTAGGGCGCACGCATAATCCGCGGATGGACAGCTATTCCACCGTCTGCGCTATCCAGAACCTGTGGCTTGCGGCCCGTGCCGAAGGCGTCGGCATCGGCTGGGTCAGCATATTCAGGGAGGGCGATCTGAAGGCGATCCTCGGCATTCCCGATCATATCGAAGTCGTGGCTTGGCTCTGCGCCGGCTTCGTCGACCGGCTCTATGACCAGCCGGAACTGGCGGTCAAAGGCTGGCGGCAGCGGGTGGCGCTGGAAGAGCTGGTTTATCACGACGGCTGGGGGCAGGTGCAAAGCGAGGCCGCGCCGGTTTGAGCCGGCGCGGGTATGTGTCATTCGGCGGGCTGGGTACTGCAATCCCTGGCGCAGGCGGGTGCCTTCCGATGGCCAAAAGTAAGGAAACTCACAACAGCGAGAAGCCAGACGCCGATCGCTCCATAGAGCATGACGCCGCCAAAGCCCGCGACCAGCGCATCATGGACCGTCTCGGCCGGAATATCGGGCAGGGCGGCGATGTTGCCGGCGGATATCCGTTCGGCAAGCAGGCGCAGCTCGCCGGCACCCATCGAGTTTGGCAAGGCATTCTTCAGATTGGAGAGCACGCCGCTGTAGAGGATGAAGCCCATGACGGCGATGTTGATGGCGAGCGAGATCATCCGGGCGCTCATGTCGATGCCGGAGGCCATGCCTGCGCGGTCGCTGGAAACCGCACCGGTCGTCGTGTTGGTGACCGGAGTGTTGGTGAAGCCAAGCCCGATGCCGGCAAAGAGAGCACCGGGCAGCATCGTCAGCCAGCTTGGCGCGGCGGCAGCACTGCCTGACTTCATCAGCAGGAAGCCGAGCCCGATAGTAAAGAGGCCGCCAGGAATGATGATGCCAGGTCGGTAGCGCAGCATCAGCCGTTCGGCCAGCGGCGGCACGACCAGCGTCGGCAGCGTATAGGCCAACAATGCGATGCCGGCGGCCATACTGCCGTAACCGAGGCCGGCTTCATACCAGATCGGCAGGTAGATCATGAAGGGCCAGAAGCTGATGTTCATGGCAGCCGACCCGATGATCGCGCCCGAGAAGGCGCGGATGCGGAAGACCGAGGCATCGAACATCGGCCGCGGGTTCAGCCGCTCGGCAATGATGAAGGCAATGAGACTTGCTGCGGAGAGGGCGATGATGCCGAGTGCGGCGGGACTGGCGAAGCCCAGAGCCGGTCCTTGGGTGATGAAGAAGGCAAGACAGAAGACAGACAGCGAAAGGGTGGCAATGCCGACAATATCGAGCCGGCCTGCGCCGGGATCGCGCGATTCCTCAATGCCTGGCAGAGCGAGCGCTATGGTTACGGCAGCCAGCACCGCATGGATGAGGAACACCCATTGCCACCCAGCGGCCGCCACAATGGCAACACCGATGATCGGACCGAAGCCGAGGCCGAGGCCGAAGATGATGCCCCACCAGCCGAAGGCTATGCTGCGAGCGCGGCCCTCCTGGAATTGATGGGACAGGACGGCTACCTGGCAGATCAGCATCACGCCACCGCTCATGCCTTGCAGAAAGCGGGCGGCAATCAGCAGAGAGGCATTCTGTGCGAGACCGGCAACGAGCGAGGTGAGGCCGAAGGCGGCAATACCGATCAGGAAGACGCGCTTGCGGCCGTAACGATCGGCGATGGTGCCCGCCGCCATCAGCACCGTGGTGACGGCGATTGTGTAGGCATTCATGATCCATTGTAGGCTGCTGAAATCGGCATGCAGCACCTTTTCCAGTGTCGGCAGGATCGCCGGTACGCTCGATATTTCGAGACCGAACATGAGGGAGGACAGACAGGCGGCTATCAGGGCAACGATGCCACGTGTGCGAGAGGATAGAAGAGAAACAGGACGCATGCTTTGGCCTTTCGACGTTGAGGCGGAAAAGGGTGACATGCCCTTCCGCCCGTTTGCGTCAGCATAGGCGGGACTTGATCATTACAGAATTGGATGATTAAGTATTTCAGTCATAACAAATCTGGATGACTGGCTTCACCATGCTCGATGTCGATTCCGTTCAGGCCTTTGTGGCCATTGCCGATAACAGGAGCTTCACCCGAGCCGCCACCGCGCTCGACAGCACGCAAGGCGCAATCAGCGTCAAGCTGAAGCGGCTCGAGGAGCGGCTTGGCCACCGCCTGATCGAGCGCACGCCGCGGCTGGTGCGGCTCTCGGCGCAGGGCGCAGTGTTTCTCGACGCTGCAAGGGAATTCCTCGCTGCCCATGACCGGGCCGTCGCAGCCCTTTCCTCGTCGCGCCGTCGTTTCAGGCTGGGCATAGCGGCCCACGTCGCCGGCCCGGAAGTGCCGACGCTGCTTGCACGCCTCAATGCGCATGATCCGGGGCTGACGATCGAGGTGCGGCTCGACAATTCATGCGCGCTGCTCGACGCTTTCGATCGCGGAGATCTGGATGCGGCGATCATTCGCCGGGAAGAGGATCGGCGCGACGGCGAGGTTCTGGCGCCGGAGCATTTCAGCTGGTTTGCCACGCCGCAATTCGAATACCGCCGAGGCGAACCGCTGCGGCTTGCGGCGCTTTCGCCCGATTGCAAGGTGCGGGATATCTGCACCCGCGCGCTCGATGCCGCCGGCATCCCCTGGATCGAGGTCTTCCTTGGCGGCGGCTCTTCGGCTGTGACCGCCGCCGTGTCTGCAGGGCTTGCCGTCTCGACCTTCTCCCATCGCCTGGCGCCTGTCGGCACGGTGGATGTCGGCGAGCGCTTCGGCCTCCCACCGCTGCCATCTTCGGAAGTCGTGCTGCATTCGACGCTGACGGATGCGAAATCGCGCGCGGCGCTGCGCACGCTGGCGGCAGCCTTCCGCGAACATCATCGCTCGTCGACCTGAAGAAAAGCGCGTTTTGGTGTCGACTATGGCTGCTGTTGGGGCTGCGGACCGGATACCGCTGGATTGGCGAGGTCGATCTTACCCTGATCGCCAGCAAGGAATTGCGGGCCGACTTGCCGGACCCTGGTTGCAGGATCGTAGGGGCGGTCGGGCACCTGTGCCTGTGGAGCGGGCGGGGCGCCTGCGCTCTTCGGCGCTTGCGTCTGGATCGTGGTGATCGAGCCCTTCGGCTCGGTCACCGGTGCAGAAACTGACTGGCTCTTGCGAATCTCGTCGTAATAGGCCGTCAGATTGCAGGAGCAGGCAGATTTTTCGCCGGGTGCGCGGGTCTTGTAGGCGAAGGCGTTTTTCATCGCGCTATAGGGTGCGCCGGTTGCCGCCGAGATCATGTTTGCGGCATCGCCGCTCGAAATGTCACGATAATAAAGCTCCGTCTCCACGCCGGGGCACATCTTTGAGCAGGTTGCGGCATCGCGGCCGAAATCGACCGAGGTCGCATTGTTGCTGATCGGGAAGAAGCCGCCGTCGCAGGTGCGCACGCAAATGGTGCTGACCGGAGAAAGCATTTCTGCGCGCGGCAAGCCGTACCGCTCGCCGCCGCCAAGCGGGATGAAGGTATCGCCGCGCATGGCCTGTTCCTCGATGGAGGGAGCAGGCGCATAGGCATCACCCTGTACGGGTTCGCTAAAGCTGTCGCTGTTGCAGCCATTATCCTCAAGGGCGGCCAAAAGGCCTTCGCGGGCCGGATCGGCACCGGAGTCGCGCAGCTCGTTGCGGCGGTCCTGCAGGTAGCGGATATTGTCCACCATCTTGGCTTCGGATTGTTCGAGCTCGCTGCAGAAGCCGGCATTCTCGCCACCGACCACAACCATGCTGCCGGAGGTGCAGCCATATCGGCGCAGGTCGCTGCGTACCTTGCGCAGTTCGAGATTCTGTTCGGCAAGCGCACCTGCATATTGGCGCATCTCAGCCCCATTACCATTGCCGATCGATTGCGGCAGGTCGGCAAGGCGCCCGCGCAGATCCTCGCAGATCGCATTGGTCTCAGCGGCTGCAGGAGCCGCGAATGCCAGAAAGAAGACGAGATACAGGTTTCGGCGCTTCACGACGTCGTTCCGGAATGAGAAAAGGCATCCATTGGCGAATTGCGGCTTCAGTTCGCCGAGCACTATCCTAGCGTATTTCCCTTAATAACCCCGGAGTCATTCCTATCGCATTTTCGCGATGTTATCCAGCAAGTCTGATGCTTCCACTTCCATCTCTTGCGCAGTTACGCGGGAGCTCCTTAATAGATAACCGCCTGACATGACAAGTTTTTCTGACAACATCCCACTTCCTGAAACGACATCGGAAATGCCGCAAACCCGGGACGGCCTTCACGTTTTCGTGGACGGTTGTTTCGAGCCGCGTTCCTGGCACGGTGGCTGGGCCTTCGTCGCGTATCGCGATGGCGTGGAAATCGCTTCGGGTTTCGGCGGCGCTGAGAATTCTGCCAATAACGCGATGGAACTAACCGCGGTGCTGAAGGCAGCAATCTGGATCAACTGCACGGCAGCGGGCGAGGCAGCAGTTATATGGTCCGATTCAGTCTACGCTGTCGAAGGCAGCAATCACTGGCGCCCGATCTGGAAGAACAATGGCTGGAAGAAGAGCAACCCTGGCGGCAATGCCAGAAACCGGGTGGTCGCCGATGCCGAACTCTGGCAAGCCGTCGATATCGAGCTATTACAAAATCCGCAGATCAGCATTGCCTGGTGCAAGGGCCATTCCGGCGTCGCCGGCAACGAACGCGCCGATGAACTGTCGGATCAGGGACGCCGATCGCTACGGCGTGCCTGATCCAATGGATGCGAACGCTCTGCAGGCGGCTTAGGCCGGCTGTGAAGCTTCTACGACAGCCAGAGCTGCCATATTGACCACACCGCGCGAGGTAACGGACGGCGCCAGAATATGTGCCGGCAGTGCCGCGCCGAGCAAGATCGGGCCAACATGCAGCCCATCTGTCATCGACTTCACCACGCCGAGCGTAATATTGGCGGCATCGAGGTTCGGGAAGACCAGCAGGTTGGCTTCACCATCCAGCGTGGTGTGCGGCATGACGCGGCGGCGCAGATCCTCGGAGATCGCGCTCTCGCCGTGCATTTCGCCATCGACTTCGAGATCAGGCGCCGTCTCGCGCACCAACTGCAGCGCATGGCGCATCTTTGTGGCGCTTTCGGATTCGCGTGAGCCGAAATTCGAATGCGAGACGAGGGCCGCACGCGGGGTGATGCCGAAGCGCTTGATTTCCTCCGCTGCCAGAACTGTCGCCTCGGCGATCTCTTCCGCCGTCGGGTTGAAAGTCACGTAGGTATCGGTGAAGAAGGTGGCACCGCGCTGCGAGATCATCAGGCTGAGTGCTGAGAAATCACGTACATTGGGACGCTTGCCGATGATCTGGCGTACATCGCGGAGATGCTTTTCATAGCGCCCTTCGAGGCCGCATATCAATGCGTCAGCTTCGCCACGCTTCAGCGCCAAGGCCCCGATGACCGTCGTATTGGTGCGCACGATGGTGCGGGCGGCTTCCGGGATGACGCCGCGGCGGCCGACCAGCGAAAAATAAAGATCGACATATTCGCGGAAGCGCGGATCGTCCTCGGGATTGATGACATCGAAATCCGAAAGCGGGCGGATGCGCAAGCCGTAGCGCTTCAGGCGGGTCTCGATGACCTGCGGACGGCCGATGATGATCGGCTCGGCAATGCCTTCCTCGAGCAGCACCTGGGCGGCGCGCAGCACACGCTCGTCTTCACCTTCGGAGAAGATCACGCGTTTACGCTCGGCCACCTTGGCCGCCGTGAAGATTGGCTTCATCACGAAGCCGGAGCGGAAAACGAAGCGATTCAGCTGGTCGAGATAAGCGTCGAAATCGGCAATCGGGCGACGCGCCACGCCACTTTCGGCCGCAGCCCTGGCGACGGCAGGTGCGATGCGCAGGATCAGGCGCGGATCGAAGGGCGAGGGGATGAGATAATCGGGACCAAAAACCGGTGTCTCGCCGGAATAGGCGCGGGCGGCAACGTCGGACGGCTCCTCGCGGGCGAGCGCTGCGATGGCGCGCACAGCCGCCATCTTCATTTCCTCGTTGATCGTCTCGGCACCACAGTCCAGCGCGCCCCTGAAAATATAGGGGAAGCAGAGGACGTTGTTGACCTGGTTCGGAAAATCGGAACGGCCGGTGCAGATCATCGCATCCGGGCGCGCGGCGCGGGCGAGATCCGGCATAATTTCGGGCGTCGGGTTGGCGAGCGCCATGATGAGCGGCTTTTCAGCCATCTGCGCCAGGAGTTCCGGCTTCAAGACGCCAGCGGCGGAAAGGCCGAGGAAAACATCGGCTCCGCCGATATTTTCGGCGAGCGTGCGCGTGACGCTCTTCTGGGCGTAAATGGCCTTCCATTCGTCCATCAGTTCGACGCGGCCTTCATAGACGAGGCCCTCGAGATCGTGAACCCAGATGTTTTCGCGCTTGGCGCCGAGCGTCACCAGAAGGTTGAGGCAGGCGAGCGCCGCAGCGCCGGCGCCCGAGGCGACGATCTTGACCTCGTCGATCTTCTTGCCGGCCAGTTCGAGACCGTTGAGGATTGCAGCAGCGACGATGATGGCGGTGCCATGCTGGTCGTCATGGAAGACCGGGATCTTCATCTTCTCGCGCAGCTGCTTCTCGATGCGGAAGCATTCCGGCGCCTTGATGTCTTCGAGATTGATGCCGCCGAAGGTCGGCTCCAACGAAGCGACGGTGGCGACCATCTGGTCGACGTCGGTGGCATCCACTTCGATGTCGAAGACGTCGATATTGGCGAATTTCTTAAAGAGAACAGCCTTGCCTTCCATGACGGGTTTGGAGGCAAGCGGGCCGATATTGCCGAGACCGAGCACGGCCGTGCCGTTGGAGATCACGGCGACGAGGTTGGCGCGAGATGTATAATCGGCCGCAGTTTCAGGATTGTCGCGGATGGCGAGGCAGGGGGCGGCGACGCCGGGGGAATAGGCAAGCGCCAGATCGCGCTGGTTGCCGAGCGGCTTGGTCGCCTGGATTTCCAGCTTGCCGGGGCGCGGATAGCGGTGGAAGAAAAGAGCCTGATCGTCGAGGCTTCCGCCGGCCAGATCCTTTTCCGTCTTGGCCTTTTCCTGGGATTTATCCTGGTGATCCATAGCCGCTTCCAATCGTCCTTCGAAGTCTTTTGAAGACTCCTCCATACATCAATCGACCGGCCTGGACAGTACGGAAATGGCCGCAGTGGAACTTTTTGATCACATGGTAACGGCGAGCTGACATTGGCTGTTGGATCGAGCGGTCTTGCAGGGCTTTCCTGCCCTTTGTCATCTTCCTGATACACGAGTCTGATTTTGGAAAGCCAGACGAAGAACGATGGGACACGAGCGGAAAGGCTTGTGACAGACATGATGGAACCCCGGCGCTTCCGCACCCTCTTCATTTCCGATGTGCATCTGGGCTCGAAGGCCGCCAAGGCGGATTTCTTGCTCGATTTTCTCAGATATCACGAGGCGGAGACGATCTACCTCGTCGGCGATATCGTCGATGGCTGGCGCCTCAAGCGCAGCTGGTACTGGCCGCAGGTCTGCAACGATGTGGTCCAGAAGCTGCTGCGCAAGGCACGCAAGGGTACCCGCGTCGTCTATATTCCCGGCAATCACGACGAATTCCTGCGCGCCTTTCCCGGCACGCATTTCGGCGGCATCGAAGTCGTCGACCGCATCGTCCACCATGGCGCAGACGGCAAGAAGTACCTGATCCTGCATGGCGACGAATTCGACGTCGTCGTGCGTAACGCGCGTCTGCTCGCCTATCTCGGCGACTGGGCCTATGACATGGCGATCCGCATCAATATCGTGCTCGCTGCCGTGCGGCGCCGTCTCGGCATGCCCTACTGGTCTTTCTCAGCCTGGGCCAAGCTGCAGGTAAAACATGCCGTCAACTTCATCGGCGAGTTCCAGCGCGTGGTTGCCGAGGAAGCGCGCAAGAGCGGTGCCGACGGTGTCATCTGCGGCCATATCCATCACGCCGTGATCGAGGATATGGAAGGCATCCGCTACATCAACACCGGTGACTGGGTGGAAAGCTGCACGGCCATCGTCGAACATGAAGACGGCACGTTCGAACTCATCACCTGGCGTGCGCTGACCAGCAACGTGCCGGCACCAACCTCCCTGGAATTGCTTGAAGAGGGCGATCTCGCCCCGCAGGCTGCCTGAATATTGCGCGCGTACCGTGCCGGCAGGCTTGCTGCCGGGACACCAGGAATTTAGCCCGTTGCCCTCAGGCGACAGGCCCTATTTATTTTTTAAATCGTTTTGGTTTATTTTTTGAATCGTTTCGATCGGGCCATTTCTCGCCATAGTCGTGTCTGATTGGATGTGTTAGGCAACGCAGAGTTTCCTTCAGGTCCATCATGATTCCCGCACAAAATCCCTTAACGGGTGAAGGAGCGCCGCCGCGCTTCCGGCTGCTCAGCGCGCTTTGCTACAGCGCGCCGCTGCTGGTCAACGGTATCGTCCTGCCCTTCTTCCCCGTCTGGCTTTCGACTCACCAGTTCAACGATCATCAGATTGGCACCATCCTCGCCGTGCCGATGGTGGTGCGCGTTCTGGTGGCGCCGATCGTGGCGGTTTTTGCCGACCGGATGCAGGAGCGGGCGCATGTGCTCCTGTGGTCGGGCATCCTGTCGCTAGTGACGGCGATCGCGCTCTACTGGACGACGAACTTCTGGCCGGTGCTGTTCGTCTTTGCGCTGCAGGGCGCGACCTTCGCGCCCTATGTGCCGGTCGTCGAATCGATCGTGATTTCCGGTGTGCGGCGCTGGGGGCTCGATTACGGTTCCATGCGCGTCTGGGGCTCGATCGCCTTCATTGTCTCGACGCTTATCGGTGGCCAACTGGTCGGACGCTGGGGTGGTGGTATGGTGCTGCCCGTCATGATCTTCGGCTTCTTGCTGACCATCACGATGGCGATCTTCTGCCCACGCATCGGGCCGACGCGGCGGCGCGGTCAGCCGATCAATCTGCCGGCGACCACAGGAAGTGGCTTGCGCGAACCGCATCTGCTTCTCTTGCTGCTCGGTGTGTCGATCCAGCAGGCAAGCCATGCGCTGCTGAACGCTTTTTCCTCGATCTACTGGCATCAACTCGGCTTTTCCGGCACTGAGGTCGGTATTCTCTGGAGTGCGGGTGTAGCCTCAGAGGTGACGGTCTTCTTCCTGTCACGGCGTCTCAATCGTCGCTTCAATGCCTGGACGCTGATCCGTTTCGGCTGCGCCGTCAGCATCTGCCGCTGGGTCTTCTTCCCGACGGAGACGAGCTTCATCGGTTTCTTTGCGCTGCAATGCCTGCACGGCTTCACCTATGCTTTCGTGCACACGGGCGTGCAGCGGCGCATCGTGGCGACCGTACAGGAAACGCAGGAGGCCTCGGCCCAGGGCGCTTATTTCTTCTATATCGGCATGGCCTCGGGACTGATGACGATCGCCTCGGGCTATATTTATTCCGCCCTTGGCCTTTACAGCTATTACATCATGGCGCTCGTTGCCGCCTTGGGGCTCAGCCTCGTCATCATCGCCTATTATCTTCAGCCCCAGAGGCTGGCTTCGGGCGGGAAGACGAGGGAGCCGGCATAGGTCAGTCCGGGCTCGCGATCGCGGGCGAGCAGAAGCGGGCCGTCGAGATCGACGAAATCGGCGTCCTGCGCCAGAAGCACGGCCGGCGCCATGGCAAGCGAGGTGCCGACCATGCAGCCGATCATGATCGAAAAGCCGAGCCGCTGGGCTTCGGCCTTCATTTCCAGCGCCTCGGTCAAGCCGCCTGTCTTGTCTAGCTTGATGTTGATGGCGTCGTAACGATCGGCGAGGCTTGCCAGATCGCCGGTGTGATGCACGCTCTCGTCGGCGCAGACGAGGACATGACGGGCAATCTCCGCCAGCATGTCGTCGCGGCCGGCCGGCAGCGGCTGTTCGACCAGCGCGATATTAGTTTCGGCTGCGATCCGCAGATGATGTTCCAGCCGCTGCTCCGGCCAGCCCTCATTGGCATCGAGGATGATGGCAGCGTTCGGGGCGGCTTCACGCACCGCCCGGATGCGGCTTTCATCGTCGCCCGTACCGACCTTGACCTTCAGCAACGGCCGCTGCGCATGCTTGCGAGCCTCGGCTGCCATCACGTCGGGTTCACCGAGCGAGATCGTATAGGCCGTCGTCAAAGGCTTCAAATGGCGTAAATCGAGGCGGGAGGCAACACTCTTGCCCGTCAGCTTGGCTTCGAGATCCCAGAGGGCGCAATCGACGGCGTTTCGAGCAGCGCCAGGGGGCATGGCGTGCTGTAGTTCGGCACGCGCGATGCCGGCTTCGATCAGCGGGCGGGCGGATTCGATCTGGGCGACCACGCTTTCCATCGTCTCGCCATAGCGGCGATAGGGCACGCATTCGCCGCGTCCGGTAGTACCTGATTCGGTCAGGATGCAAGTAGCGACTTCGGCTGATGTCTTGGCTCCCCGCGAAATGGTAAAGGTGCCCGCAATCGGGAATGAATTCATCTGGATATCAAGATGGCGCGGCATATTTGCTCTCCTGCGAGCATGGAAATTGCGCGTTCGTTCTGTATATTAACGCGCCGGCGACGAACGATGTGTTCGCGAGTCGGAACTGTCGCTGCAAGCACTGAAAGACACAAGTATTTTGAAGTCCGAGAAACGCAACGCCGCCTCGCTGCATGTGGACG
This sequence comes from Rhizobium sp. BK529, assembly GCF_014194105.1. Taxonomy (NCBI): domain Bacteria; kingdom Pseudomonadati; phylum Pseudomonadota; class Alphaproteobacteria; order Hyphomicrobiales; family Rhizobiaceae; genus Rhizobium; species Rhizobium sp. BK529. The sequence continues at coordinate 1,352,968 of NZ_JACIAU010000001.1, forward strand.
ACCGAGCCGAGGGCTCGGCCCAGCATGTGCATCTTGAAGGCAACTGGCGCAGCGCCACCATCCATCTCGTCCTGCAGGACTTCGAGAAGCTGGCGCGCAACAATAGCGGCGACCTCACACTCGACCTTTCCGGCGTCACCGATATCGACACGGCCGGCATCTGGCTACTTTGCCGGCTAAAGAAACAACAGGAAGCCGCCGGACGGACGGTTCGTTTCGAAGGCACGAACCAGCATATCGACGAGCTGATCGCCACTTTTTCCAAGGAGCCGGAAAAGCAGGAGCCGGAACAGAAGGTAAAGCTCTCGCTTGTGGAGCGCATCTTCGCGCCGATCGGGAGGATGACCCTCGATGTCTGGGACAATGTCGCGGCCTCCATGTATATCCTGGGCTCGGCCGTGCGCGGCGCGCAGATGAAGTTCGGCCGCGGCAGCGGTGTTTCGCCGGCCTCGATCGTCAATCAGATCGACCATATGGGCGTGCGCGCCGTTCCGATCATCCTGCTCATGTCCTTCCTGATCGGCGCGATTATTGCGCAGCAGGGCGCCTTCCAGCTGCGTTATTTCGGCGCGGAAATCTTCGTCGTCGACCTCGTCGGCATCCTGCAACTGCGCGAAATCGGCGTGCTTCTGACCGCCATCATGATCGCCGGCCGGTCCGGCAGCGCGATCACTGCCGAAATCGGTTCCATGAAGATGCGCGAGGAAGTCGACGCACTGAAGGTGATGGGACTGAATCCGATCGGTGTGCTGATCTTCCCGCGGCTGGTGGCGTTGACCGTCGCGCTGCCGCTTCTGACCGTGATTGCGAATTTCGCCTCGCTCGCCGGCGCTGCCGGCGTCGCCTATGCCTATTCGGGTATCACGTTCGCCACCTTCCTGTCGCGCCTACACGAAGCTGTGACGCTGTCCACCGTGCTTGCCGGCATGATCAAGGCGCCCTTCATGGCGCTGGTCATCGGCATTGTCGCAGCCGTCGAGGGGCTGAAGGTCGGCGGCAGCGCCGAATCTCTCGGCCAGCATGTGACGGCCTCCGTCGTGAAAGCGATTTTCGTCGTCATCCTGATGGACGGGCTTTTTGCGATGTTCTATGCAGCGATCGATTTCTGACATGGCGGGCAACGTGGATCAGCAACCGATCGAAACGGGCGGGAACGGGGCCGAGAAGGGCGCCGACAACGGGACCAAGGGTCATGGGCGCGACATCGTGCTTTCCGCCAAGGACGTCACGGTCGCTTTCGGCCCCAAGGTCGTGCTCGACAGGCTCAATCTCGATATCTACCGGGGCGAAATCCTCGGTTTCGTCGGGGCCTCGGGGACCGGCAAATCGGTGCTGATGCGCACCGTGTTGCGCCTGCTGCCGCGCCGCTCCGGCACCATTAAGATTCTCGGTCAGGATTTCGACGAGCTGGACGAGCCGGAACGCAATGCGCTCGACATGCGTTTGGGCGTTCTCTTCCAGCAGGGTGCGCTCTTCTCCTCCCTGACGGTGAAAGAGAATATCCAGGTGCCGATGCGCGAATATCTGGATCTGCCGGCCTCATTGATGGATGAGCTGGCGCATCTGAAGATCCGTATGGTGGGGCTGGCGGCGGATGCAGCCGACAAATATCCGTCAGAGCTTTCGGGCGGGATGATCAAGCGTGCGGCCCTTGCCCGCGCACTTGCTCTCGACCCGGAACTCGTCTTCCTCGACGAGCCGACATCGGGCCTCGATCCCATTGGTGCGGCGGAATTCGACGAGCTGATTGCCAATCTGCGAGATAGCCTGGGGTTAACCGTCTATATGGTGACCCACGACCTCGACAGCCTGTTTTCCGTCTGCGACCGTATTGCCGTGCTCGGAAAGAAGCGGGTAATGGTGGAAGGAACGATCGACGACATGCTGGCCTATGACGATCCGTGGGTTCAGGCTTACTTCAAGGGCAAGCGGGCGCGTTCGATCGTGCCGCAGGAACACGCGCCGGCACAGGCGCAGCATGACAGCGGGAAGTGACCGGAGACGATGGAAACCAGAGCCAATTACACGATCGTCGGTTTTTTCACCGTTCTGGTGATCGCAGCCGCATTTGGCTTCGTCTACTGGATGGCGGAATATGGCCGAAGCGGCCCGATGGCCGAACTGATTGTGCGCATTCCGGGCTCCGCCAACGGTCTGAGCGTCGGCTCGCCCGTGCGCTTCAACGGCATTCAGGTCGGTTCGGTGCAGTCGCTCTCCATCGATGCCGACGATCCGCAATATTCGCTGGCTTTCACCGAAGTGCGCTCGGATGCGCCGATTTATCCGTCCACCAAGGCTGCCCTTGAAATCCAGGGCCTGACGGGTGCGGCCTATATCGAACTTTCGGGCGGCCGCAAGGAAGAGAAGAACATTCTCCAGCAGGCACTGGAAAGCGGAAAACGCGCCGTCATCGTCGCGGATCAGTCGAGCGTCACCAACTTGCTTGCAACCGCCGACAAGATCCTCGACCGCGCCAACGACGCCGTCGGCGATGTGCAGGGTTTCGTACGCGATGCGCGCGGGCCGCTGACCAAAACATTGCAGAATGCCGAAACCTTCTCGGATGCGCTCGCCAAGAATTCCGGCAATATCGACAGCTTCCTGCAGAGCGTCGGTGATCTCTCCAATACGGTGCGCAACGTTTCCGGTCGCGTCGATTCGACGCTTGCGGCCATCGAGGATCTCGTGAAGGCCGTCGATGCGCAGAAGATCAATACGATTCTGACCAATGCAGAAAAGGTCAGCCGCGACGTGGCGGATGCCTCAGGCAATCTCAAGGGCTTGGTTGCCAAAGTCGACCAGACGGTCACGACCTATAACGAATTCGGCAAGAAGGCGCAGCTGACGCTCGACCGCGTCGATACGCTGATGGCCGCCATCGATCCCAACAAGGTCAAGGGTTCGGTCGACGACATCGCCCAGGCGACGAAGGACGCGCGCGCCGCCGTTGCCTCGATCCGCGATGTCTCGAACACCGTCGCAGACCGTCGAAAGGACATCGACCAGACGATCAAGGACGTCCAGCAGATGGCGAACAAGCTGAACTCGGCCTCGACGCGCGTCGACGGCATCCTCGTCAAGGTCGATGCGCTGCTTGGTTCGGACAATACCAACTCGCTCTTCACCGAGGCGCGCGCCACATTGGCATCCTTCAAGCAGGTCGCCGACAACCTCAATGGCCGCATCGGACCGATTGCCGACAATCTGCAGAGGTTCTCGGGCGGCGGGTTGCGTGATGTCGAGACGCTGGTCAACGAACTGCGCGGTACGGCCAATAACCTCAACAATGCCATCACCAATTTCGACCAGAATCCGCAGCGGATCATCTTCGGCGGACCGACGGTCAAGCAATATGACGGGCGCACGCGGCGCTAAAAGCAATTTCAGTAAAAGTGTATAGCGGTGCATCCGGAATTGCGGAAACAAAGAAACAGGAGTCAGGGGTAGCGTATATGGGTCTATCGCATTCGATGTCGCGCCGTTCCTGGATCCGTGGAACGGCGATTATTTTGCCGCTGGCGGCAGCCCTTTTGACAGGCTGCGGATCGACTGCCAAAAACGACACCTTCGATCTCTCGGCAGCATCCGTTGACGGTACCGGACCTTCGGCAAAGAACAAGCAGCTCCTGATTGCCGATCCATCGGCCTTGAAGGCGCTGAACAGCGACCAGATCGTCATCCGCGTTTCGCCCTCGGAAATTCAATATCTCTCACGCGCCCAGTGGAGCGATACGCTGCCGCGCATGGTGCAGTCGAAACTCGTCCAGGCGTTCGAAAATTCCGGCAAGCTCGGCGGCGTCGGAAAGCCGGGGCAGGGACTGGCGATCGACTATCAGCTGGTTACCGACATCCGATCCTTCGAGATCGACGCGTCCTCCGGCAACAGGGCGGTGGTCGAGATTTCCGCCAAGATCCTCAACGACCGCAACGGGACGGTGCTCACTCAACAGGTCTTCCGCGCAACGGCTGCTGCCGGCGGCGACAATACCGGCTTCGTGAAGGGGCTCGGTCGCGCCTTTACCGAAGTCACCGACCAGATCGTCGGCTGGACGCTGAAGTCGATTTAGAGCCTTCTCCTTTCACAAAGAAGCCCGAAACCGTGGGACGGTTTGGGGCTTTCTTTATTTTTGGCTTATCTCGACGGTTTACTTCGTTGGCTGGGTGTCCGTCATCGTCGGGTTGCCGCCGCTTGCCGATGCCGTGGCAGTCGCAGCGGCCGGCAGGTAACTGTCGAGCAGGCTCGCCATCTTGTCGTCGCGCAGGTTGGCGGTTTTTTCACCCATGACGACGCCGACCACACGGCGACCGTCCTTGGCGGCCGAAGTCACAACATTGTAGCCCGATGCATCGGTGAAACCGGTCTTGATACCGTCAACGCCATTGTAGCGGTACATGAGGTTGTTGTGGCCGCGCAGCTTCATGCCGCGGAACTGGAAGCCGCGCATGGAGAAGAGCTTGAACTCCTCCGGAAAGTCGCGCATCAGCGCAACGCCAAGGGTCGCCATATCTCGCGCCGTCGTCACCTGCTCGGGATCCGGTAGGCCCGACGGATTCTTGAAGACGGTGTTCGTCATGCCGAGCTCATGAGCCTTTGTCGTCATCAGCGTGCCGAAAGCCTGTTCGGAGCCGCCGAGTTGCTCGCCGAGCGCCACAGCGGGGTCATTGGCCGAGAGAACCACGATGCTTTCGACGGCTTTCTTGACGGTGACCTTGCGGCCGGCGCCGACGGCGAGCTTGAAGGGTTCCTTGCTCTCGGCATTTTCCGACATGGTGAGTTTCTGATCCCAGGTCAGGCGTTTGTCATGCAGCGCCTGGAAGGTGAGGTAGAGCGTCATCATCTTGGTCAGCGACGCCGGATAATTCAGATCATCCTGATTGGAAGCCTCCAAAACCTGGCCGGACTGCACATCCACGAGAAAGCTTGCCTGGCCGGCTTCAGCCCGAATGAACGCGCTCAAAAAGAATACGGACGAGAAGGCGGCGGCCATAAGCCGGGAGGTCGTCTTGGTCATCAATGTCTGCGGTCTCTGTCGTGGCAAGCGATGGCGTTGCCTATCGGCTTGGCAAGTGGTCTGGGCAAAATGGTCTGGCGGATCGCCGTCTGACGTATCGTCCGGCAATCCGGCTTGATGAATGCGGATCGGGAATGTTTGTGACGGAATGAAGGAGTAGGGGCAATAAAAAAGGGCCATCCACAGATGACCCTTTTTGTCTCACCATCTTTTCGTGCCCACTCAGCTCAGACGGCCCGCCGCATGCGCAAGCATCGTATAGACCTTTCCGGTATCCGACGTCAGGTAGGATTGCGTCACCGTGCGGTTCGGATCGGTGCGGGCGACATCGGCGAGCAGCTTTTCGAAGTCGCCGATATAGCGATCCACGGCGGTACGGAATTCCGGCTCGCGATCATACTTGCGCTTGATTTCGTCGAAGGTCTGCTGGCCCTTCAGCGTGTAGAGGCGACGGGTAAAGACGTCGCGCTCGCCGCGCTGGTAGCGGCGCCACAGATCGACCGAAGCATCGTGATCGATGGCGCGGGCGATATCGACCGAGAGCGAGTTCAGCGATTCAACGACATGGCGCGGGTTGCGGCTGTCATTAGCGCGCTGGGCGGGAGCAGGGGCCGGAGCGGCTGCTTCCGCGGCAGGGCGCGCCGGAGCGCGCTGAGCTTCCTCGGTTTCTTCACGCGAGGCGCCGCGCAGGAGATCGCTGATCCAGCCGCCGCTGCTGGCTTCGGTGCGCGGAGCCTCCTGCCTGACCGGCGCCGGCGCAGGCTGTGGAGCGACCGGACGCTGCGGAGCAGGCGCAGGAGCTGCCGGGGTCGGTGCGATAGTGCCGCGCAGGCCCATGGATTCGATCGACTGGCGCGCCGTCGGTGCCGGTTGCGGGGCGGGTGCCGTCGGGATCACCGGCTGAGTGACGCGCGGTGCGGGCTCGGCCTGGGCGAGCGTGCGAGCGACCGGCTCGGAGAGTTCCAGCCGCTGGCTGGAGCGGCCGACGATCTGCGAGATATCCTGCAGGGCCTTGATCTGCTCGGCGACAGCGCGGCGCATGGCAGATGCGCTCTCCTTGGCTTCCTCCGGCAGATCGAAGGCGCCACGCTTCAGTTCGGCGCGGGTCGAGTCGAGTTCGGCACGGATATCGGCAGCAGAGCGACGGATATCCTCCGTTGCACCTGCAAAGCGGGTGACCGCCTCGTCGATCGCGTCACGTAGCGATTCCCGCAGGTTCTGCGCTGCATTGTCGGAGGCACGGCCGGCTTCGCCGAGCATGCGCTCGACTTCCGACAGCGAAGCCGTCAGGCCGCCACGCAGGCGGTTGGTGAGGTCGCCGGAGCGGCGCTCGACATTGGCAAAGCTGTTGTCGATCGTCGCATTGGCTTCCTCTCCGGCGCGATTGATCGCCTCGCGCATGTTTGAAGCGGCTTCCTCGGCGCGCTTTTCGGTATCCGAAAGCACCCGGCCAATATCGGCAAACGAGGCCTGCACACTCTGGCGCAGCGTACCGGTCACCTGGTTGGAGCGCTGCTCGGCACGTTCGAAGACGGTCTCGATCATGCCGCCGAGGCCCCGCATGGTCTTTTCGATTTCACTCGAACGCTGGACGAGGCCGGCTGCCAGCGTCTGCAGAGCATCTTCGCGCTCTTCCAGTGTGGACACGAGGCCGGACTGGGCGGCTGCAAGAAGCTGCGAGGCCTGGCCGAGAACCTTCGAATGGTCGTCGAAGCGGCCGATGATGCTGCCGACCTGGGCGAGCGTCTGGCCGGAAATATCCGACAGGCGGTCGACCTTGCCTTCAAGCAGACGGGTGGAGGCAGACACCATTTCGGCAGCCTTGGCGGCGGAGTCGGTGAACCGCGTGGTCGTGTCGCCGAGTCGGTTGTCGACGTCGCTCAGCTGATCGGCGGCGCGCGTCATCATGACAGACATGGCAGCGCTGCTTTCCGACAGGCGCTGGACGAGGCCGTTGACGTTGTTCGTCAGGCTGTTCTCGATGGCGGCGACGGCGTTGGCGACGTTTTCGGCGCGGGCGGCGACGGCCTGGGTCAGCGCTTCGTTTTCGGCGCGCAGGCGATCGGCGCTGAGGCTTGCGGCCGCAGTGATGCGGGCTGCGGCCTCTTGGCCGGCATCGGTGTAACGATCGATGATCGGGCGCGCCGTCTCGTCCAGGATGCGCGTCAGCTCAGTAGAGCGGCCGGCCAGCATGGAGTTGAGATCGCGGGTGCGCTCGTCGAGCGTTGCGCGGATCGAGTTGCCGCGTGCTTCCAGCGCCTTGTCGATATCGGTGAGTGTCGCATCGATCTCGCGGGCACGCTGCTCCAGACTGGAGCGGATGATGCTGGTGCGGGCTTCGAGCGCACGGTCGACTTCGGCCATGCTCAATGTGATCTGGCTGCCGGCATCCGTCAGCGTCGAGCGGATGGAGTTGCCATGCACTGCCAGCGTCTGGCCGGCATCGGCAAGCGCGTGATTGATGGCGCTGACCTGGCTGCTGACGATATTTTCCGCTTCCGCGACCTTGTTGACGATGACATTGCCAGCCTCGGAGAAGGTCTGGGCAACGGCGGCCGCCTGGCCGGCGAGGCGGTTCTGGGCCTCGGCGACGCGATTGACGATCTGCGAGGAGCGCTCGTCCATGGCTTCGGCGAACTGCTGGCCGGTGCGGCTCAGCAGTTCCGAGGACTTGGTGGCTTCGCCATCCATGCCTTCGGCAGCCTCGGCGACGGCACTGCGCAGAGTCGCTGCAAGACCGGCAGCCTTGCCTTCGATCGTGCGGTTGACGGCATCCAGACCGACAGTCAGAGCGCGATCCATGGTCGAGAGACGCTCTTCGATGCGCGCGTTGCCGCGATCCATCATGTCGCTCAGTGCCGCGGTGCGGCCGTCGATCGACTGCGCAATGGTCGCGCTGCTGCTGTCGAGCGTTTCGGCAAGATGGGCCCGGCGGCTGTCCAGAGCCTGGGTGAGGTTGGCGCTGTGACTGTCGAGAGCGCGGGTGAGGTTTGCACTGCTGTTATCGAGGGCCTGGGTGAGATTAGCAGTGCCGGCTTGCAGTGCTTCCGTTAGGCTGGTGCTGCGGCCGTCGAAAGCCTCCGTCAGGCTGGCGGCGCGGCTATCGAGGGCCTCGGTCAAGCTGGCGCTGCGGCTGTCGAGCGCATGCGTCAGGTTTGCGGCGCTGTTGCCGAGTGTTGCGGCGATGCGCTGGGCTGTGTCGTCGCCGATCGCGCTGAGGCGGGAGATGCCATCGTCCAGTACACCGGAGAGATGGTTGCCCGCAGCGTCGAGTTTATCCGCCACACCGCCAACACCATTGGCTATGCGCGCCTCGATTGCGGCAAGGCCAGCTTCGACGCGGCTGCCGGTTTCAGTGAAGCGTCCCGTAAGACTGTCAATGGAATGATCGAGATGGCCGGAGAAATCGGCGGCGGAACGCGAGATCGTATTGGCGGCGTCCTGGAAGCGGCCGGCGATCTGGCCGGCTCCCTCGCGCATGCGATCCTCGAGCGTCTGCGCACTCTTGTCGATCGCCTCGCGGATCGCGTTTTCGCGATCTTCCAATGACATTTCGAGCATGCCGATGCTGGTTGCCACCGATGTACCGATCGACGTCGCCTGTTCGGAGAGCGTGTCGTTGATGAGGTTATGGGCCTCGGTCAGCGACAGCTTGATGGCATTGGTACGATCGTCGAGCGTGGCGCGGATGCGGTCATGTGCGGCTTCAAGCCCACCTTCGATGTTGCTTGCCGCATCGCTCGCAAGGCTGCCCAGACGCCGCTGAGCGTCGGTGAGGCTATCCTCGATGCGGCCCGTCATGCTGCCGATGATGCCTTCCATGCGCATGCCGCCCGCATCCAGGGCTTCCGAAAGGGTAGCACTGTGCTCGGCAAGGGCGGTTTCGAGACGGGCCTGATTATCCGTATAGGCGGCGCGGATTGCTTCCGTACGGTCGGCAAAGGCTCCGGCAACCCGCTCTTCGGCGCTGGCAACGGTGTCCATGATGGCATTGCTGCGGTTTTCGAGAGCGGATTCAAAGCGGCTCTGACCGTCATCGAGCGAAATGGCGAGCGCCATGGTCTTTTCGTCGAGCGTATCGGAGAGGCGGTCGGCACTGTTCGTGACGGCATGGACGATGGACTCGGCGCGATTGGTGAGCGCTTCCTCGATGCGAAGCTGGCTTTCGCCGAGTGCTGCGGCGATCCGCTCATGCGTGCCGGTGGCCGCATTGATGAGCGTGCTGGTGCCCGCCGTCAACGTGTCTTCCAGGCGGCTCTGGCTTTCGTTCAGCGAAATGGCAAGTGCCATTGCCTTTTCGTCGAGCGTTTCGGCGAGGCGATCATGCGTGCCGGAGACGGCACTGATCAGCGCTTCCGAACGGGTCGATAGCGTATCCTCGATGCGAGCCTGCGTTTCGTTCAGCGAGATGCCGAGCGCCATCGCCTTTTCGTCGAGCGTTTCGGCAAGACGGTCATGCGTGCCCGAAACGGCATTGATGAGCGATTCCGAATGGGTCGACAGGGTGTCTTCGATGCGTGCCTGCGTTTCGTTCAGCGAGATCGCCAGCGCCATTGCCTTCTCGTCGAGGGTTTCGGCGAGACGGTCGTGGGTGCCCGAGACTGTATTGATTATGGCTTCGGAGCGGCTCGCGAGCGTATCGTCGAGACGGGCCTGCCCTTCGTTCAGCGCGATGGCAAGTGCCATCGCTTTTTCATCCAGGGTTTCGGAGAGGCGGTCGTGCGTGCCCGAGACGGTGTTGATGAACGATTCCGAATGAGTCGCAAGCGTGTCTTCGATGCGCGACTGCGTCTCGTTCAGCGAGATCGCCAGCGCCATTGCCTTCTCGTCGAGGGTTTCGGCAAGACGGTCGTGGGTGCCCGAGACAGTATTGATAATGGCTTCGGAGCGGCTCGCAAGCGCCTCGTCGAAGCGGCTGTGATGGTCAGCGAGTGCGCCGATCAGCGCGCCGCCGCGTTCGGCCATCACGCTGTCGAGGCCGGTATGGGCGCTCTTCAGCGCATCGGTGATTTCAGCGGCGCGGGCGGCGAGAACGTTGCTCAGCTCTTCGGCGCGACCGCCGAATGCGCCCGTGACCTTTTCGGTGCCGCTATCGACGGCAGCGGCGAGTTCGGTCGTCGTCGCCTGCAGCGTTTCGCGGAATTCGGTCGCCCGGGCGGCGAGATTGTTCTTCAAATCGGACGTGCCGGACGCGAGCGCCAGCGAGATTTCCGATGTGGCGTTGCCGAGGGTCGAGCTCAGCTCGCCGGTGCGGGTCGTCAGCGCCGAGGTGATTTCGTCGGCACGGTTGGCGAGCGTGCTTTCCAGCACTTCCTGGCCGGTAGCGAAGGCGGCTGCCAGTGCCAGCGACTGCTCCGTCATCGATGAGCCAAGACGATCGATGTTGGTATTGAGAATGTTATCGATGGAATCGGCATTGCCCGACAGTGTCTCGTTGATGCGCGTGAGGCTTTCAATGAGCTTGGTGTCGAGGGAGCCGGCGCGCTTGTCGAAGGCATCGGTGAATTCGGCGACGCGTTCGTCAAAGGCCGTCGAAAGCTGGGCCACGGTCGTCTGCAGGCGTTCCTCGAAGAAGCCGGAGCGCACGTCAAGATCCATGACCGCGTCATCAGCCGTCGACTGCAGGCTCTGGCGGAAGCTGGCGCCCTTTTCGTCGAGCGCCGCGTTCAGCCTCGAGAGCACGTCATCGAGCGTGCCGCCGATCGTTCGTTCGCCGGAAGTCAGGCTTTGATTGATATCGCGGGTGCGGGAAATCAGGATCTCATTGAGCTGCTGGGTGCGCTCCTGCAGGGCAGCGTTCAGGCGCTCGGTGCTGGCGTCCATGGTCGAAGCGCGCGTCTCGAATTGGGTGAGCAGACGCTCGCCATGTTCGTTGATCGTGTTGGTCAGCGCGTCCAGGCGATTGTCGAATTCATTGCCGATCGCAAGCCCCGAAGCGGTCAGCGTATGGAGCAGCGTATCGGTCTTGGCAGCCAGCAGCGTGCCGAGCGACTGTATGGCGCTGTCGGACTTTTCCATGATCGCAGCCGCGCGCGTATCGATCAGCGAGGCAAAGGCTTCGCCCGAGGTCGCAAGGCGGATGGCAATTTCTTCCGTGGCAAGCGACAGCTCTTCCTTGAGCTGGTCGTGGACGCCGGCGATGGAGGAGCGGATGCGGTCGGCATGGTTGACGATTGCCTCGCGCTCGGAGCCGAGTTCGTGGACGAGGCCGCGTACGCGCAACTCATTATCCGCATAGGACCGCTCCAGCGCATTCACTTCGGAATGCACAAGCGTTTCGAGTTCGGAAGCGCGTGCAATGGTGCGCTCGATGCCTTCGTTCATTGCCGAGACTTCGCGGCGGACGGCCTGGCCGACCGTCATGATACGTTCGGAGGCGATGGTTTCCGGCTCAGCCAGGCGCAAGGCGACTTCAGCCATGGAGCGGGCCGCATTGCGCATGTCCTGCGCGCGCGAGATCATGATGGCGAAAGCATAGAACATCATGACCGGGACGATGATGCCGACAATGCCTGCGATCACGCCCGGCAGGGCGGCAAGATCTGTCAGCGAGCGGATCTGGGCAATCTGCGACGCATAGAGCATGAACATCAGCCCGAGGCCGATGACCACCCAGAGGATGGAGACGAGAGTGGCCGTACGCAGGGCAGGGCGGCTGGAGCCGTTTTCCAGCGACTTCAGAAGCGAGGCGGGCGAATTGCGGCTGGCATCGTTGGCGGGGGCAAAGGCCGGTGACCTCGGAGCCTGCTGATCGCCTGTACGGGCAGCGCGGCCGCGACGGCGTTCGGCGTCTTCCTGGGACTGATTACGGGCATTGGATGGGTCAGTCACATTTGCCTCCGGGGCGTGGGACGCGCTACCGCGGCGAGACGGGGCGTCCTCCTGGCCGAAATCGATCTGAAGCGCTTCGTCCAATGCCTTGAACGCCTTGTCCTCGATCGATTCATTGTACTTGTTATTCGCCATTCCGATATGCCTCGCAATTTTCGGCAAGTCCGGCAGCGCATCCGGGCCACCGCCTTTGCCCGGAAAGAACCTTCGCCGTTCCAGCCTTCCATCCCAAGACGGACGGATAAGCATGTCATTTCAGAGTAGATAGCCGATTTTTCAAACGAAAGGTATCAAAACACTACCATTATCCACTCTGTCGGCAAAGGCGCGCGGCATGAGCCCGCCTCAACAGTATCGTAGTGACACATCTGAGGGGCTTACACAATTAATGAACCCTTGCGTTTCGACCTCTCTTAACTCGGTGTTAACACCTTTAAATTTCAGAAGCGGCTCAAAAGCCGATGTTTTAGCGATATTTAAGGGACGTTAACCATACGGCTAGATTTCCGCCCCTGTTGTGCCGGAATTTAACGGGATGGCCATTCTCCAAACGCACAACAGTATCAAAGCGCGGGCGATATAAGACCGGAGAATTGGCACATGGCGGCAGTGAGTATTGCGTTCGAAGCACCGGACAATTCGAAGGGGCCTTCGCCCTCCAAGGTTCAACCGATCGACCTTGTCCATCTTGCGCGCCAGACCATGGGCGACAAGACGGTGGAAATCGAAGTTCTCCAGATGTTTGCGCGCCAGGCGCGCGCCTGCCTGCAGGAGATTGCAAGCGGTGAGACAAAGAAGGTCGGCGCGGCCGCGCACCGCTTGAAAGGGGCTGCCAGTGCTGTCGGCGCCTTCCGGATTTCGCAATCGGCGGAAGCCGTCGAGAAGAATAATGGCGATGTCGCGGCAATGGCAGCACTCGGTGCAGCCGTTGTCGATGCCGAGAATTTCATTCTGAAACTCTGCCGCGGATAAGGCAGGACAGACTAAAGACGACCTCAGGCCCGCTGTTCCATTAGGGAACGGCGGGTCTTTTTGCGACCTGCTCGATGACGCATTGAGAATGGCGGAGTCTTGCCCGATCTGCGAGGTTCGAGGGTGACCCGGCAATGTTGACTGACGCGCCGAATTGTCGGAAGAAAATCCGCCCATCTGTAAGAAACCGGAAATACTCCTGATGCCCAAGCTTACCATCGTCGCCTTTGACGGAACGCGCTTCGACCTCGATGTCGATCAAGGCTCCACCGTGATGGAGAACGCAGTCCGCAATTCCGTGCCCGGCATTGAAGCCGAATGCGGCGGCGCGTGCGCCTGCGCGACCTGCCACGTCTATGTCGACGAGCAGTGGACCGAAATCATCGGTCCACCAGAAGCGATGGAAGAGGATATGTTGGACTTCGCCTTCGACGTGCGGCCGACCTCGCGTCTCTCTTGCCAGATCAAGATGAAGGCTGCCTATGACGGACTGATCGTGCACGTACCGGAACGGCAGGCTTAAACTCTCGAAGAAGTCGCCGGAGAAACCGGGCTGGGAAGACGTCGGAAGGCTTTTCAAAAAGAGAGCCTCGCGCGCCGGAGGCGGGCGAGGCGAGGCGGGCGCATTACCTACGGATGAGGGAGGAACACCCGCGGCTTCGGAACGCGCCAGGAGAACACAGTCACGAAAGCCAGCTACCTTACTGCACTTTCTAATATATTCATAATACCGCGTTCCGGTTGAGTCCACCAGAATGAAAAATGATCGGTAAAAGGCTGGGAAGCGCACAAGTTTCGCACAAGTTTCATTGTGCAGCTAACGGTCTCTGCTCGCCTTTCGCGCGAAAAAAGCTTATCTTTCGCCGCCGTTGCCCTTGAGTCGATTATTGAGCAGTCTCAGCATACGGTTCTGGAAATTGACCGCCTCGACGCGATCGAATCGGGCCTGCAGCTTGTCATGCTCCTCTATTCCGCGAGCCGATTCGTTCGAGACGAGTTCCTGCATGGCCTCGCAATCGCGCTGCGATGGCAGCGCTTTGAGTTCGCGCTCCATGACGCGGGCCTGGGTGCGCGCGATCTCTGCATGGCGCTCCTCGTGGCGCCTGATATCGCTTGATAAAGCATCCCAGATCATCGACAGCTCGCGACTCGCGCCCTTGCGGTCGCTCCAGCGCGGCATGATGATCTGCGTGTGGACGGTGACCTTGACGTTGCCGACGCGGCAGCGGCCGTTCTCCTGGATGTAGGTCGCCTCGCCACCGAAACGGATCTTGGTGGCGCCGGGATGGCGAGCGGAAGAGCCGTTAGCCGTTGGACCACGACGGCTCAGCTCATCGTCCAGTTGGTCCGCCGTCTTTCCCTTGATATCGAAGTAGGAATAGCTTTTCGTTGCGACGACTTCGGCTGCCGCGGGGCTGCAGAGAAAAAAGGCAACCATGGAAAAGGCGATGGAAAGGCGCATATAACGCAACGCAAGCGGCATTCTGAACTGAACCCGTGTTGAAGTTTGGCGGAGCTTGGGGCATAGCCACGGCAAGCGCAATATCGGACAGCGGTTTTTTCGCTAAAGCATGCCGCGCAAAAGTGCGCAGCGGTTTTACGATAACGAGATGCGTGAAACAAAGGCTTAAAGCTTGGCAAGCAGATCCTGGAGATTGCAACCGGGCTTTTGGCGACGGATCAGATTGGTGAAGCAGTTCGGCAGCAGTTTATGGCGTGTGGCCCATGGCCGCGAGATCGAGCTCGGCAAGCGCTCGGTGATCATGGCGATCGTCAACGTAACCCCGGATTCCTTTTCGGACGGCGGGCGTTACCAGAACGTTGACAAAGCCGTCGAGCATGCGCTGCAGGCGGTCGCAGACGGCGCCGAGATCCTCGATATCGGCGGTGAGTCGACGCGGCCTAATGCGGCCTTCGTCGGCCCGGCGGAGGAACAGGCGCGTGTGCTGCCCGTCATCGAAGCCCTCAGTAAACGCACGCAAGCGTTGATTTCCATCGATACCTATCGCGAGGAAACGGCGCGGCTTGCCATCGGTGCAGGCGCCCATATCGTCAACGACGTCTTCGGCCTGCAGAAGGAGCCGGCCATTGCCGCGCTCTCGGCCAAGACCGGGGCAGGGCTCTGCATCATGCATACGGGCCGCGACCGGCAGAAGCTTGCCGATATCATCGAAGACCAGGCCTTCTTCCTCGAACGCTCGGTGGAGATCGCTTCTGCCGCCGGCGTCCTGCGCGACCGGATCGTGCTCGATCCCGGCTTCGGCTTTGCCAAGGAAACGCCGGGCGAGAACCTGGAACTGATGGCACGTTTCGAAGAACTGCACCGCTTCGGGCTGCCGCTTCTTGCCGGCACATCGCGCAAGCGGTTCCTCGGCGCCGTCACCGGCCGGGAGCCGGCGGAGCGCGATGTTGCGACGGCAGCCACAAGCGTGCTCCTGCGGCTGAAGGGTGCGGCTGTTTTCCGGGTACACAATGTCGCAATCAATAGGGATGCACTTGCCGTAGCCGATGCTATGCTTGCCGCCCGGAATGACCTTCAAACAGCGGGTAGCGATCTCCAGAATCTGTCTGCCACGCTTTAAGTCTTTGTTTTTACGCATGTCGTTATCGCAAATTCGTTGTACACTTGCGCGACACGCTTTCAGTCTTTTGTTTCGCATGTCGTTACCGCAAAACCGCTGTTTTGCGCGACACGCTCTAGGGGGAGGCCGTGATGAGCACCTATACGATCCTGATGCAGAATTGCGCCTTCTTCGCCCGCCACGGCGTGCACGCTGAGGAGGAATTTCTCGGCCAGCGCTTCTTCGTCGATGCGGAACTGGAAGTGGAAGCGGGCAGTGCGCTGGAAAGCGACTCCATCGACGAAACCGTGCATTACGGCACCGCCTTCACCATCATCGAGGAGATCGTCGTCGGCCAGCGGCGCTACCTGATCGAGGCGCTGGCGCTCGATATCGCCAAGGGGCTTTGTAAAAAATTCCCGCAAATCATCAGGGCCAAGATCACCGTGCGCAAGCCGAATGCGCCGATCCCCGGAGTGCTCGACTTCGTGCAGGTGACCGTTGAGCACCGTGCCCGATAATTCGTTCCGTCTCGCAACGCTGGGCCTGGGCGGCAACATCGGCGATCCGGTCAAGTCCATCGCGTCAGCGCTTGCGGCGCTGGCCTCCCATCCCGATTGCCGAGTGGCTGCCGTGTCGCGGCTTTACCGCACGCCGCCATGGGGCAAAACGGACCAGTCCTATTTCTTCAATTCCTGTGCGGCGGTGGAAACAAGACTTCCTCCTGAGGCGCTGCTTGAATTTTGCCTGTCGATCGAGCGGGAAATGAAGCGAGAGCGCATCGAGCGTTGGGGGCCACGCACGCTCGATATCGATGTGCTGACTTATGAGGGCGTCGAGCAAGATGCGCCAAGGCTGGAACTGCCGCATCCGCGCATGACTGAGCGGGGCTTTGTGCTGATGCCGCTCGCCGACATCGCGCCGGAACTCCTGGTCCGGGGCAGGACCGTTGCCGACTGGCTGGCTGGTGTCGACATCGCGGGAATCGAGATCGCAGACGAGAGCAGCAATTGGTGGCACAAGGCCTGAAATGGCCGAAGCTCTTGAACTTTTTGTGAACGGAACATTCTGGAAGCGCTCCGGTTGAACCTTGGTAAGAAACCCAAGGAGAAAATCATGCGCATGAAAATCATTGCAGTATCGTTGCTCACTCTCGGCGTGGCAACGTCGGCCTTCGCACAGTCGAGCAGCGGTACTGGCGGCGCCGGCAGCAATTCCGGCGGCAACGGTACGGGCATGTCCGGCAATACGAATAGCCAGAGCGGCACGGGTTCGCAGAACGGCAACGGGACTGACAACAATTCGACCGGTTCGGTCAATGGCGGCAACAATGCGGGCAACAACTCGCTCGGCAACAGCAATGCCAATGACGACAATTGCCGGCCGAAGACTGGCACCTCGCCGACGCAGAACGACAACACGGCGCAACTCAGCCCCAACAGGCAAGGGGAATGCCAATAAAAGCGCACTGCAGCCACTCAGGCATGCTAAAAAAGCCCCGTCGCGCGGGGCTTTTTGCAATTCTCGAAGTGAGCTGCAACATGAGCATCTTTCCGAGGGGTGAGGGGAAGCGGATCAGAGACTGGAGAGGAATGCGTCCGTTTCGGTGATCTCCACCTGAACCGAAAAACGACCGCCCAGCAATTCGAGCGTCGCGTCATGCGTTTCGTCAGCACTGCTGCAGACGGCGTCTTTCAACAGGATTACCCGATAGCCGAGATCGACCGCGCCCAGTGCTGCAGCGAGCACGCAGACATCGGTTTCGCCGCCAGTAATGACAATGGTCTCTACCTCTTCCCGGGTGAAGATTTCATGCAGCCGCCCGTCGAACCAGGGAGAATAGGTTCTCTTGCTGAAGATGCGGGCTGGCGGGACGAAAGATTTCAGATCAGCGACGATATCCATGAGTTCCGGCAGCAAGCGTTCGCCGGTCATCATCGGCCATTTTTCGTAGTAGTTCCTCCACATGCCCGGCATGGCGTCAGCGGTCGGCGGGGGCATGAAGCGCGTGAAAACCGTTCGCTCCGGATATCGGCCTGCAAGGTCGACGATCTGCGGTGACACCGTCGCCATCCATGGCACATGCCACGGCGTCTGCTCCGCGAACATTCTCTGCATATCGATGCAGAGATGGATCCAGCTGTCGGACATCGGGCCCTAACTTCCAGCTTTCAAGGCGAGTTGATGGTAGGAAGGAAGTCCTCGACCTGCTTGCGGTCGGCGGGGGATAGGGGCTGTACCTGTTCCTGCCAGAAGCGCTCGGCCTCCGGCGGATCCTCCTCCCACTGGCGCACGGTGGTGATGTTGTCGTCGATCTTAGAGCGGCGGTGACCGCCGAGGCGCAGATATTCCTTGGCGAGCTTCAGGCTCTTGGTTTCCGTATCCGTATTGGTCGCGTTCATCGCATTGATCTCCGTTGCTTTGCATGGCCATGAACAGGTTTTATTTTGTACCCGAACCCGGCTCAGCCATTTTCGCGTGCTGGTGGGCCAGCATGCTGGCGGGGGTGACGTTGGCGACGGCGGCTTGCAGTTTATTCTTCCAGCCGCTGACGACATCGCCTTCGCCGTCTAGCATGGCATCATAGCCGATGCGGGCCACGTCGACCGGGTCATCTTTCTTCGCTTGGCCGATAGACGTATCCATCAGGTCCGCCCGCCTGAAGAACTCGGTTTCGGTCGGACCAGGCATCAGGCAGCTCACCGTGACGCCGCTGTCCTTCAGCTCTTCGCGCAGAGCAAATGAGAAGCTGTTGATGAAGGCCTTCGTGCCGTTATAGACGGCTTGATAAGAACCCGGCATGAAACCGGCAATAGAGCCGGTGAGAAGGATGCGTCCTTGCCCGCGCGCCCGCATGTGATTGCCGATCTGCTGGACCAGATAGATTGTGCCGGTGATATTGGTGTCGACGACCTTGCGCGCCTCGGTAAAATCCTGATCCAGAAATCCCTTGCCGAGGCCGCGGCCCGCGTTCGCCATCAGCAGATCGACTGATCGGCCATCGGCTTCGACGCGTTCCATCAGCTTGTCGACGCCCTGAACGGTCGATAGATCGGTATCGAACGCCTCGACGCTCACGCCGAATTCCTTGAGGTTTGCGCCTGCCTGGAGAATGCGGGATTCATCGGCGGCAATGATGAGATCGTAGCCATCCTGTGCCGCACATTTGGCAAGCTCGTAGCCAATTCCTGTCGAGGCGCCCGTGACGACGGCGAGACCCTTGGTCGATGCAGTATCAGCCATCTTGTTCTCCTTATGGCTTGAGGACGACCTTGATGCAGCCGTCCTGTTTGTCGCGGAATGTCTTGTAGAGATCAGGTCCATCTTCAAGGGACGCCCGATGCGTGATGACGAAGGATGGATCGATCTCGCCCTTTTCAATGCGCTCCATCAGAAGCGGGAGGTAACGCTGCACCGGCGTCTGGGCCATCTTGAACGTCAGGCCACGGTTGATGGCGGACCCCATGGGAATCTTGTCGAGAAAGCCACCATAGACACCGACGATGGAGACGGTGCCGAAGTTCCGGCAGCAATGGATCGCCTGGCGAAGAACATGCGGCCGATCCGTGCCCATGAAGGTGGCGACCTTGATGCGGTCGAGCCTTGAATCCCAGCTAGCGGCAGCCTCGGCCTCGGTTCCGACAGCATCGATACACGCGTCGGCTCCGCGGCCGTTCGTCAGATCCATGAGCCTGTCGTAGATATCTTCGTCCATGAAATCGAGGACGATGGCGCCTGAAGCTTCGGCCAGCGCAAGCCGCTCCGGCACGGTATCGACAGCGATGACGCGTTCGGCGCCGAGAATGAAGGCAGATTTGATTGCCATCTGACCGACCGGGCCGCAACCCCAGACAGCGATCGTATCGCCAGGTTGGATGTTGCAGAAATCGGCTGCCATGTAGCCTGTCGGGAAAATGTCGGAGAGGAAAAGAACCTGTTCGTCGGTCAGCCCATCCGGAACCTTGATGGGGCCGACATCGGCATAAGGCACGCGCAGATATTCCGCCTGTCCGCCGCTGTAGCCGCCGAGCAGATGCGAATAACCGAAGAGGCCGGCAGGCGAGTTGCCCCATAATTTGCGCACCTTCGATGCGTCAGGATTGCTGCGCTCGCATCCCGAGAAGAAGCCACGCTTGCAGAAGAAACATTCGCCGCAGGAGATGGTGAAGGGCACGACGACACGATCGCCGACCTTGAGCTTGTTGTTCTCTTTGCCGACTTCGACGACCTCGCCCATGGTTTCATGCCCCATGACATCGCCGCTGCGCATCTCAGGCATGACACCATCAAAAAGGTGAAGATCGGAGCCGCAGATCGCGCAGGCAGTGACCTTGATGATCGCATCGCGGCCATCCTGAATGCTAGGATCGGGGACGCTCTCGCAGCGAATATCGTGTTTGCCATGCCAGGTGAGGGCCTTCATCGCATTTCTCCATTGTTGCTGTCGCAGAACGGCGCAGATGCGGAAATGATCCTGTGGACTTCACGAAATATTAAAATCGGGAACGAGAGCGGGCTCGCATAGTTCTCCTTACCGAGGCGGCGATGAGCCGATCTCACAATCATGAGAAAGGAGAATTGATCATGGCAAACCAAGGCGGTTCACACGAACAGCACGTCAAGGCAGGTCAGCAAAGCCACAAGAATGCCAGTTCACAACAGGCTTCGTCTGCCGGCAATCAATCCAGTTCGGGTACCCGCGGCGGCACGCATGAACAGCATGTGAAAGCCGGTCAGCAAAGCCATAAAAACTCGTAGTAAAAGATCTGACCAAATGGAAAGGAGCCCGCAGAAGCGGGCTTTTTTCACGTCTTCGTTCCAAGAAAAGCAAAAGCGGCGGAAAACCGCCGCTTCAGGAAAATCCGTTGCGGCAAATGGCCTTATTCGATCGAGCCAACCGCCATTTCGTCGACCTGGCGGGTCAGCGTCAGGCCGATGACCGGGATCATCTGGCTTTCGACCTTGACCGAAACGGTGACGTTCATGGTCTTGTCGTCGCGAACGCGGGCGATCATGGCGCCATTCAGCTTGGAGCGATTGATGCCGACGACGACTGTGTCATCGGTGACGGCGCCCGAGACGATGTCGAGGCCCTTGCCTTCGGCACCATCCAGGAACTTGCCCTTATAGGTGGAGCCGGACTGGGAAATCACGGCGGTCATCGGCTGCTTGAAGACGCCGACCCGGCAGGTGCCGTCAAGCTTGATGCCGGCAGTGGAATCTTCGGCCGGCGAACCGACGAGATTGCAGGTGAATTTCGTGCCTTTGTACTTGCCGGCAACGATTTCGCCCGGACCTTTCCAGGTGCCGGCGACGGATTCGAAGAAGGCTTTGTCGCGGGTTGCCGCTGTGGCGTTGGACGTGACGTCTGCGACCGGAGACAATGCCGCGGCGGCCAGGCCGCATACGAAAAGAAACTTGCGCGAGTACATGAATTTTCCTTGGCAAACACCACTCGGGAACTGACAGGAAGTTTTGCCGGAGAATGGTTAACGCTTTCTTTCCGGCGCGCCGAAATGCGTTGAGATCCAGGGCTTTCGTAAGGCAAGGCTTCTCAGCCTGCGCCTTCAGCACATTGAATCCGCTGGAATTTTTAACGCCGTGAGCAAGAAGGCGTGAATATGTCGAAATCAGGAGTTCGGTTTAGGGATTACCGTTGCGCGCAGTCATCGAAGGCGTCAGGTCGCCGATGAAATCGCCGATTCCCGGCCGTTTGAGCGCGCGGAATGTCAGCGGGCGGCAGAGATCCATGGCGGCAATGCCAATGCGAGCCGTCATCAATCCATTGACGACACCTTCGCCCAGTCGGGCTGAAAGCTTCGAGGCGAGCCCATGGCCTAGTACTTGCTGCACAAGGCTGTCGCCGACGGCAATCGAGCCGGTCACGGCGAGATGCGCAAGCACGTCGCGCATCAATCTCAGCATGCCGAGCGTGCCAGGCCGACCGCCATAGAGCTCGGCCATGGCGCGAATCAGACGCGCGGCCTCAAAGAGCACATAGAGCAAATCAACGACTGCGCGCGGGCTGACCGCCGTGACGATCGAGACGCGCTTGGAGGAATTGACGATCAGCGCGCGGGCGCGCCGATCCAGCGGGCCAAGCAGTTCACGCTCGGCAAGCGCAATCAGATGCGGGGGATCGATGACCTCGCCTTCGGTCGCCTTCAGTGTGGCGCGGCCCTTGGCGGTTTCCGGCTTGTCGCCCAGCAGGCCAGTGAGACGGGAAACGACGGCACGGGCCTTGGCCGGGCGGGTTTCCAGGATTGCGGCGTCGGCTTCAGCCTTGATGGTCTGCACCGCGGCAAGCCGCATCATGCCCGCCGTCTCCCGGATGACGATGGCGATGACGGCGAGGATGCCGATCGCAAGGACGGCAAGTGCAGCATAACCCAGCCAGTCGGCACGGCTGAAGAGATCTCGGATCAGCCGGTCGGTCCACAGGCCGAAGGCGAGCGACAGCAGAATGCCGAAGGCGCCTGCGGCAATGCCGGCAAAGGAGGTACGGCGTTTGCGCGGGGCTGCGACCGGTAGCGGGCTCAGATCCTGCTCCGGATTAAGGAAGGGATCTTCCTCATCTGGCGTCAGCACTACTTCGCCGGAGAAACTTGCCGGCTTGCGACGCTCTGCACGCGGGGTTTCTGGGCGCGGGGTTTCGGTCGCCGCATTGTCTTCCTCATAAGTGAAGGCGGCTGGCGCCCGGCGCGGCGGATTGGGCTGGTCGATCGGCGGCTTGCTCATGCGAGGCGATCTCCAAACAGGAACTGCATGGCGCGGTCGAGGCGGATATGCGGCACCGAGAGTTTTATGCCGCCGCCGGTTTCCTCGAGTTGCGGCGGGCGAAAGCGCACGACATTGACATCGGGCAGTTCGACAGAGCCATCGCCGGCTTCGATGCGCTCGAACAGGGTCTCGGGGTTTTCCGGCAGATCGCCGGGAAAAATTGCAGTCTTGCGCTCGCCGTCGAAGGTCTCGCCAGCGATCTTTTCGCCTGCCATGGGCGTGCCGACAATGACCGGCAGGTCGTGGCCATCCCGGCGCACGGTGGCCTCCCGCGTGGCGCGCACCGAGGCAAGCGCCATGACGTCGATGCCGGCGCCGGCCATGCCGATCCGGTCGATGGCGCGATCGACGAGGCGGCGCGTCAGCCGGTCCAGCCGGTCATGGCTTTCATGGTGCAGATGGTCAGCCTTGGTGGCGGCAACCAGTACGCGGTCGATGCGACGGCCAAGCAGCGAGGACAGGATGGAATTGGTGCCGGGGCGGAAGCAGGCGAGCACATCGGTCAGCGCACGTTCCAGATCCTGCACGGCTTCCGGGCCGCGGTTCATTGCCTGCAGCGCATCGACCAGCACGATCTGCCGGTCGAGCCGCGCGAAATGCTCGCGGAAGAAGGGTTTGACCACAACGGACTTATAAGCCTCGTAGCGGCGCTCCATCATCGCCCAGAGCGAACCGCGGTCGGGCCGGCCCCCCGGGGGCAGGGCAAGCGGCGCAAAGGTCAGCGCAGGCGAGCCATCGAGATCGCCGGGGAGCAGGAAGCGGCCGGGGGGAAGGGTGGACAACGATCGCTCGTCGGCCTTGCAGGCCTTCAGATAGTCGGCGAAGCTGGTCGCGAGGTCGCGGGCGACCATTTCGTCGGCTGACGCGTTGATATCGGTTGCTCTGGTCAGCGCCAGCCATGCGCTCGACAGTTCAGCGCGGATGCCGGTCGCGGCAAGTGCGATCGTCTCCTCGCTGAAGCTGCGGAAATCCTTGCCGAGCAGCGGCAGGTCGAGCAGCCACTCGCCGGGATAATCGACGATGTCGATCGACAGACGGCCCGGCGAAAACATGCGCGTCCAGGAACTGGCGCTCTGATAGTCCAGCGTGATGCGCAGTTCGGAGATCGCGCGCGTCGAATCCGGCCAGATGCGCTCTTTCACCAGCGCACGGATGTGATCCTCATACTGGAAACGCGGCACGGCATCATCGGGCTGCGGCTCGAGACGCACAGCCGAAACGCGACCGGACTGAACCGCCTCGAAGAGCGGTAGGCGGCCACCATGCAGGAGGTTATGGACGAGCGAGGAGATGAAGACGGTCTTTCCGGAGCGGGAAAGGCCGGTAACGCCAAGCCGGATGGTCGGATTGACGAGACCGCTGGCGCGGTCTGCAAGATTATCCAGCGCGATCAGCGCATCGTCGGCAAAGGATGTCAGGCGTAGCGGCAAATCGGGATCCCTGATGGCAGTGCCCACAATATAGGCCCGCAATATAGGAAATCGCCGCAGCCTGAAAAAGAAGCGGCGCAAAAGAGCTTGGAGCTCCTAGTCGATGACGAAATCTGCGAGACGCCAGGCCGAAGTCGTGGCGACGTAGTCGATGACGGCGAGACCGGCCGTCGGGAATCCCTTCGGCACAGAGCCTGCCATAGCCTTTTGGCCGATCAGCGCCGACAGGACTTGTTCCATTGTCGGGTTATGGCCGACGAGCATGACGCTCGTCGCATCCTGCGCGTCGAGGATTTCAAGATAGGTATCGACCGAGGCGTTATAGAGCGTATCGACGAAGCGCATGTCGAGCGTTTCGCCCATGGCGCGGTGCACGGCCTCTGCAGTGTCGCGGCAGCGAAGCGCCGTCGAGCTGATCAGAATATCCGGACGGTAGCCTTTGTCGGCAGCACGGTCGGCAACGATCTCGGCGTCGCCGAAACCCTTCTCGCTCAGCGGGCGGTCGAAATCGCGCTGTCCGGGCTCGGCTTGGACAGCTTGGGCATGACGGAGGAGGTAGATCCGGTGCGGTGGAGGCAGGAGGGCGACCATGGGCAAATCCAGCTTCGAGCGGAGCCTTTTAAGTAGCGGCTGCGGTCCGGCGACGTCAACTGTCGAAAGGCTTTCACGAGCGCAAAAGGGCGGTGGCGACACGCCATTTTGAATGCGAACCGCGAATCACCACTCCGAATAATGGTGAGAAAATAGACCGTTAGCTCAAATTTATGACAGATTTAAAAATCTGTTTACCTGTCTTATTTGGCTTGAATCGCTGATAGCGCTTGGGATATACACCCCGCCAGATGAGATGTTCTTCAGGAGAATCGCGTTGAGTGAGAAGATCGATCTTAGCAATTATGTTCCCTCGGAAGACGAGGAGTTCATGAACACGAACCAGCGCGCTTATTTCAGAGCCAAGCTGGTCGCCTGGAAAAACGATATCCTTAGAGAAGCGCGCGAAACACTCGACCATCTGGCCGAAGAAAGCGCAAATCACCCTGACCTCGCAGACCGCGCATCCTCCGAAACCGACCGGGCCATCGAACTTCGTGCCCGCGACCGCCAGAGAAAGCTGATCTCCAAGATCGACGCAGCCTTGCAGCGCATTGAAGATGGCACCTACGGCTACTGCGAGGAAACCGGCGAACCGATCGGCCTCAAGCGTCTGGATGCCCGCCCGATCGCCACGCTGTCGATCGAGGCGCAGGAACGCCACGAGCGCCGTGAAAAGGTTTATCGGGACGAATAGGCGCTTCCAAAAACGGACATGAAAAAGGCACTGCGAGACGAAACGCAGTGCCTTTTTTGTTTGCATAGTTTTACCTGGGGCTCAGTGGCCCCGTTCCTTATTTGTCGCGGTTAACGCTCATCTCGCCGAATATGCGGGCAACTTCCTTCTGAAGCGCTGCATCCGCACCTGTGATCGGCGCCATTTCAGGGTCGCGGCGCGGCATCGAACCGGGCTGCTGAGAGGGGCCGGGCTGCTGGGCAGGGCGGACCGGAGATGCGTTGGGTGCGGGAACCACGCGCTCGGCGGCCGGATTAGCCAATATCTCCTCATCAAGCACGCGCTGGAAATCCCGGCGGATGGCAGCAGATTGCGCTTCGCCATCCTCCGCTGCTACCGGCGCTCCGCCCGATACGGCGGGGATGCTCTGTGCCGGCGGCGCGGAGACCTCCGGCTCGATGCGCTGCTGCGGCAACACGCGCTGGCGGGCTGCATCGAGAATATCGGCGGCGTTTGCCGTATCGGGCACCGGAGCGGACCGTTCCGGCTGGCGCTGCTGAATCTGAGCCAAACGCTGCGGGTTGTCACGCTCGGCTGTGAGCGGCGGAGCGAAGACCTGCGGCGTCGGCACCTGTTGGGCAGAGACATGCTGGCCCAACATTTGCTGCGCAGACGTTTGCTGGGCCGACATCGGCGGGGCGACCGCCGGCGCAACGACCGGAGGCTCGGGACGCTGGCGAACGGGCTCGGCTGGCGGCGCGATGACAGGGGCGGGCGCCGGGCTGTAGGCTTCTAAATCGGGCTCGGCGCTTGCGGCTGCAGGCGGCGCAATCGGCTGCGGCCGCAGTTGCGGGGCAGGCGGAGGTTCACGCCGCGTCTGGATGGCGGCGGCCGGGCGCTCCCGGACGGCTGGGCGGTCCTCGACCGGCTGCGGGCGGAACTCAGAAGCCGTCTCTGCTTCGGATTCCGGCAGGATGCGGCTTTCGATGACGATGTCGGTCGGGCCGCCAATCATGACGAGATGTTCGACATTGTCGCGGCGCACGAGCACCAGGCGGCGTCGGGCATCGACGGCTGCGGCGTCGAGCACCTGCAGGCGAGGCTGGCGGTTGCGGCCGCCGCGAACGAACGGCGAAGGCGCGCGGCCGCGCAGATACCACAGAACGAGAATGAGCAGGACAAGCGCAATGCCGACACCACCGGCGGCAAGCAGGAAGCGGCTACCGTAAGCCCCTACAACATCATCGAACATAGGCACTCACTCCATTTCGCATCATGGCACAACAGACGACTTTTCCGCTCCTTAGGCAAGAGCCGGCGGGTCTGTCCAGTCACCGGCGGACGCGATTTCCTGTTGTGCAACCTATTTGGTAGAACGGGGTTACGGGGCAAACTGGCGCGTTTGCCTGTGAATTCAAGCAGTCTGACGAAAGCCTGCTGTTTTTGAGGGCGCAGCAAGTTGGTAAGAAGAAAAAGAATGCCTGATTCCCGCTTCGCAACGGTGTTACAAGCGCGGCAGGTCAGGCTTATGCGAGGAATAGATGACGAAATCGCGTCAGGTCGATGACTATAACGCGCCGCTTGTGGATCGCGGGGGGCGTTCTGGCACGGCGCTACGCATCATTCTGCTGGCAATCGTGCTGATTGCGGCAGCGGCAGCCTTCGTCCTCTTCAAGGATTCGCTCGGCAATGAATTGGTTCTTGGCGGGCTTGGCGTGCTTGCCATGGTCGGCATCTTTTTCCTCGTCTCCTCGGTAATCGGCTTTATCGAAGTGATGCCGCAGCGCCAATCCGACGGCCTGGCGCGCGCCTTTCTGAACAGCCATCCCGACGGGACGTTGATCACGGACGAAAAAGGCCGCATCGTCTATGCCAATGCCGCTTACGGCGCATTGACCGGCGCCCGCAAGGCGACCGAGGTGCAGACCCTGGAAACCCTGCTGTCGCGCCATCGCGAATCGAATGAAGCGCTTTACCGGCTGGTGAACGGTCTGCGCGAAGGCCGGGAAGGCCGCGAGGAATTCCGCCTGTTGCGCGCCGTCGGACCGGGGGGCAGCGCCGGCGCGCACTGGTATCGCCTGAAGGCGCGGCTGCTGAAGCCGGAAGACGGCGACGGCAAGCCGCTGCAGATCTGGCAGATTACCGATATCACCACCGAGCGCGAAGACCAGGAGCGCTTTTTCAAGGAACTGCAGAACGCGATCGACTATCTCGACCACGCGCCGGCTGGCTTCTTCTCGGCCGGACGCAAGGGCGAAATCTTCTATCTCAATGCCACGCTTGCCGAATGGCTGGGTCTGGACCTGACGAAATTCATGCCAGGCTCGATGAATATCGGCGATCTCGTCGCGGGCGAAGGGCTGGCGCTGATCCAGTCGGTGCAGGCCGAACCCGGCCTGAAGAAGACCGTGACGCTGGACCTCGACCTGCGCAAATCGAACGGCCAAAGCCTGCCGGTGCAGATCATCCATCGCGTCACCTCCATGCGCGACGGTGCGCCCGGCGAAAGCCGCACCATCGTGCTGACGCGCGATGCGGGCCAGGAGAACGAGCAATCCGCCTCGGCCGCCGCCATGCGTTTCACGCGTTTCTTCAACAATACACCGATGGCGATTGCTTCGGTCGACGGTCGCGGCAAGATCCTGCGCACCAATGCGCCCTTCCTGAAACTCTTTTCCAATATCGTCTCGCGTGACGATCTTGAGCGCGGCGCACTTCTGGAAACCATCGTGCAGGAGAGCGACCGGCCGCAGATTGCTGCAGCGCTCGCCGCCGCAAAGGACCGGCAAGGCGATATCGCGCCGATCGATTCCCGCACGCCGACCGATGAGGCGCGTTTCTTCCGCTTCTATGTGAATGCCGTCATCGACCAGTCGGACGAGGCGCCGGAAGAGGCGGCAATCGTCTATGCGGTCGAAGTGACCGAGCAGAAGGCGCTCGAAGCGCAGATGGCGCAGACGCAGAAGATGAATGCGGTCGGTACGCTCGCCGGCGGCATCGCGCATGACTTCAACAACGTGCTGACGGCAATCCTGCTTTCCTCCGACCATCTGCTGCTGCAGGCGAGGCCTTCGGATGCAAGCTTCGCCGATCTGATAGAAATCAAACGCAACGCCAACCGCGCGGCGGTACTGGTACGCCAGTTGCTCGCCTTCTCGCGCAAGCAGACGATGCGGCCGACGGTGCTCAACCTCACCGATGTCGTCGGTGATCTGCGCATGCTGGTCGACCGGCTGATTTCGGGCACCAATGTCAAACTCGACGTCGAATATGGCCGCGATCTCTGGCCTGTGAAAACCGATCTGTCGCAATTCGAGCAGGTGCTGATCAATCTCTGCGTCAATGCCCGCGATGCGATGCCCCAGGGCGGCACGCTGACGCTGCGTACCCGTAATTTGCCGGCCGCCGAAGTCGCCGCCTTCAACTATTCCTACATGCCGCATGAGGACATGGTGCTCGTAGAAGTGACCGATACCGGCACCGGCATTGCGCCCGAGATCATGGACAAGATCTTCGAGCCCTTCTTCACCACCAAAGAAGTGGGCAAGGGCACCGGTCTCGGCCTTGCCATGGTCTATGGCATCGTCAAGCAGTCCGGCGGCTACATCCAGCCGGAATCGGAAGTCGGCAAGGGCACCACCTTCCGCATCTTCCTGCCGCGCCATATCGCCGAGCCGGCCGTTGCCACGGAAGCGGAAGCTTCGGATCAGGCAGTTGCTTCAGGCGGTGCAAATGTAGTGGAACTCGTTCAGCCGAAGCAGCCGGAAGACCTGACGGGTTCGGCCGTCATCCTTCTCGTCGAGGACGAGGAAGCAGTGCGGCGCGGCGGCAAGCGCATGTTGGAGACGCGCGGCTATACCGTCTATGAGGCGGGCTCGGGTGTGGAAGCGCTCGACATCATGGATGAACTCGAAGGCAAGGTTGATATCGTCGTCTCCGACGTTGTCATGCCCGAGATGGACGGGCCATCGTTGCTGCGTGAGCTACGCAAGAAATATCCGGACCTGAAATTCATCTTCGTGTCCGGTTACGCTGAAGACGCATTCGCCCGCAACCTGCCGCCGGAAGCCAAGTTCGGCTTCCTGCCGAAGCCGTTCTCGCTGAAGCAACTGGCTGTGGCGGTGAAAGAGACGCTGGATAGCTGAGACGAACAAGGGGCGCTGTGCGCCCCTCACGTCTTTCCACGATGTAATTGCTGGCGAAACCCGTCCGCCCTGGCTTTATTCGCCGAGTGCGACGGCGATTTCGGCCGCCAGGCGAGCGTTGTTCTCCACCAGCGCAATATTCGTCTTCAGGCTCTGACCATCCGTCAGGTCGAAGATCGTGCTCAGCAGGTACGGCGTTACCGCCTTGCCGGTGATTTCGTCACGCTCGGCGCTGTCGAGGGCGCGTTCGATATAGATTTCCATTTCCTCGCGAGCAATTTCGTCGGCTTCCGGGACCGGGTTGGCGATCAGCATGCCGCCTTCGATGCCAAGCTGTTCGCGCGTGGTCTGGAAATTGGCGATCGCCGCCGGACTGTTCAGCGTCAACGGGCTGCGGATGCCCGACGAGCGCGACCAGAAGGCCGGGAATTCGTCGCTTTCATAGGTAACGACGGGTACGCCACGCGTTTCCAGCACTTCCAGCGTCTTCGGAATATCGAGGATCGCCTTGGCGCCGGCGCAGACGACAATGACGCCGGTGCGGGCGAGCTCTTCGAGGTCGGCAGAGATATCGAAGGTTTCTTCAGCACCGCGGTGCACGCCGCCGATGCCGCCGGTGGCGAAGACCTTGATGCCGGCAAGCGCCGCCGCAATCATCGTGGCGGCTACTGTCGTCGCCCCGGTGCGGCGTTCGGCGATCGCGAAGGCGATATCGGCGCGCGAAACTTTCATGACATCCTTGGCCTGGGCAAGCTGCTCCAGTTCGGCAGCCTCGAGGCCAATATGCAGCCTGCCATGAATGACGGCGATGGTGGCGGGAACGGCACCCTGATCGCGGATGATCGATTCGACGCTGCGCGCCATCTCGATATTGCCGGGGTAGGGCATGCCATGGGTGATGATGGTCGATTCGAGCGCCACGATCGGGGCGCCGCGCTGCTTGGCGGCGGCCACTTCCTTCGAATAGGAAATCGGCAGCTGAGGTGAGATGGGTTTGGTCATGATCCGTATCCGTTTATCGATTTAGCGGCTTCAATGCAGAATTCTCGCCGCCGGGACAAGCGAAAGCATGTCGCGGAGCAGGTCAGGCGAAAGATTTTCGTTCACGGCATGCGATGACTGGACGGTCAATGCTGCGGCAGCAGCGCCATGACGAACCGCTTCTTCGAGCGGCAAGCCGAGCATCAGGGCGGAGAGCGTACCGGCTGCAAGCGAATCTCCCGCACCGGTGACATCGGCGACAGTGTCGGAAATCGGCGGCTGCAGGACGAGCGCACGGCCTTCCTTGAAGGCGACGAGCTCGCGCTGGCCGCGGGTGACGACCGCTCCGCCAACACCGATGTCACCGAGCAGCGACGGCCAGCCGGCAGCATCGTCCGGGCGGTCGCCGACAAGGGCCGCAGCCTCGGCCTCGTTGAGGAAGAGATAGTCGATACCGTCGAGGCAGGGCAGGAGGCGCACCACCTTTGCCGGCGAGATGGCGATAGCCGCAACCGGCCTGCCGAGTGCCTTGGCTTTCGCAACGATGGCGACAGCTGTTTCCTCGGGCAGATTGGCATCGAAGAGGATGAAATCGGTGGCGGCGAAAGCGTCACGCACCCAGCGGATCGACAGCCGCCGCGGTGCAAAGAATCGATAGAGATCCATATCGGCAAGCGCGATGACCAGATTGCCGTCCCTCTCGATGATCGCCGTATAGCTCGGCGTCTTGCGGTCGAGGAAAACGAAGGGGCGGTCGTTAATCCCGGCAAAGTCCGCCGCCTCGCTCACCATCTCGCCGATCGGGTCGCCGCCGCGCGGTGAAATCATCGTCACGTCGAATCCGAGGCGGGCGAGATTGCGCGCCGCATTGAAGCCGCCGCCGCCGGGTTCCTCGAACCATGTGCCGGGATTGCTGGCGCCCGGCGCCGTCTCGCCGGAAATGCGGCCGCGGCGATCGATATGGGCGCCGCCGAGAACGAGAATCTTAGCGCTCATTTCTGCACTCCGGAAGCGAATCGAATGGCGGGCAAAGTGGCCGCATTCACGGGGCGAAGCACACTAAGCCGTTGCTTTGCATCGATAAAACAAAAATAGAACACAGGCCGTTTTACCTTTTTCTTTCAATTATTTGCAACCCCATTGCGAAATAAGAACAAATGGAGTACAAACTTCGCATCAGCGGCGACATTGCTTGAGCAGCGTCAATAACCTAAAGGTGGATCGAATGTCTCAGAATTCATTGCGGCTCGTAGAGGACAAATCGGTGGACAAAAGCAAGGCGCTCGAAGCGGCACTCTCACAGATTGAGCGGTCGTTCGGCAAGGGCTCGATCATGAAACTCGGCTCGAACGAGAACATCGTCGAGATCGAAACGGTTTCCACAGGTTCTCTCAGCCTCGATATCGCGCTCGGCATTGGCGGTCTGCCGAAGGGTCGTATCATCGAGATTTACGGTCCGGAAAGCTCCGGTAAGACGACGCTCGCTCTGCAGACCATTGCCGAATCCCAGAAGAAGGGCGGCATCTGCGCGTTCGTCGACGCCGAACATGCGCTCGATCCGGTCTACGCCCGCAAGCTCGGCGTCGATCTGCAGAACCTGCTGATCTCCCAGCCCGATACCGGCGAACAGGCACTCGAAATCACCGACACGCTGGTGCGCTCCGGCGCTATCGACGTTCTCGTCGTCGACTCGGTCGCAGCGCTGACGCCGCGCGCCGAAATCGAAGGCGAAATGGGCGACAACCTGCCGGGCATGCAGGCCCGCCTGATGAGCCAGGCGCTGCGCAAGCTGACGGCCTCGATCTCCAAGTCCAACTGCATGGTGATCTTCATCAACCAGATCCGCATGAAGATTGGCGTCATGTTCGGTTCGCCGGAAACGACGACGGGCGGCAACGCCCTCAAGTTCTACGCCTCCGTCCGCCTCGACATCCGCCGCATCGGCCAGGTGAAGGAACGCGAAGAGGTGATCGGCAACCAGACGCGCGTCAAGGTCGTCAAGAACAAGATGGCGCCTCCCTTCAAGCAGGTCGAATTCGACATCATGTATGGCGAGGGCGTTTCCAAGACCGGCGAACTCATCGACCTCGGCGTCAAGGCCGGCATCGTCGAAAAGTCCGGCGCCTGGTTCTCCTACAACAGCCAGCGCCTCGGCCAGGGCCGCGAGAACGCCAAGATCTTTCTGCGCGACAATCCGGATCTCGCCCGCGAGATCGAAACGGCGCTGCGCCAGAATGCCGGCCTGATCGCCGACCGCTTCCTGCAGAATGGCGGCCCTGACGCCGGTGACGATGCAGGTGACGCCGGCGACATGTGATCGGCCATAACTGAATCGAATTCCAACCGGCCGCATTCTGTGACGAGAATGCGGCCGGTTTTGTTTGTTCGCTGGACAGTGGCTAGGTCGAACGATAAAAGCCGATGGATTTAATTTTACCTGCCTGCTGGCAGCATCGAAGGGCATGAAATGAGCGGTGTAAACGATATCCGGTCGACCTTCCTCGACTACTTCAAGAAGAACGGCCACGAGATCGTTCCATCGAGCCCGCTCGTGCCGCGCAATGACCCGACGCTGATGTTCACCAATGCCGGCATGGTCCAGTTCAAGAACGTCTTCACCGGCTTGGAAAAGCGTCCCTACTCGACGGCGACCACCTCGCAGAAGTGCGTGCGCGCCGGCGGCAAGCATAACGATCTCGATAATGTCGGCTATACCGCGCGCCACCTGACCTTCTTCGAAATGCTCGGCAACTTCTCCTTCGGCGACTATTTCAAGGAGAATGCGATCGAGCTTGCCTGGAAGCTCGTCACCGAAGGTTTCGACCTGCCGAAGAACCGCCTGCTGGTGACCGTCTATTCCGAAGACGAGGAAGCAGCGACGCTGTGGAAGAAGATTGCCGGCTTCTCCGACGATAAGATCATCCGCATCCCGACGTCGGACAATTTCTGGCAGATGGGCGATACCGGCCCCTGCGGTCCGTGCTCGGAAATCTTCATCGACCAGGGCGAGAAGATCTGGGGCGGCCCTCCCGGCTCGCCGGAAGAGGATGGCGACCGGTTCCTGGAATTCTGGAACCTCGTCTTCATGCAATTCGAACAGACCGAGCCCGGCGTGCGCAATCCGCTGCCGCGCCCGTCGATCGATACCGGCATGGGCCTGGAGCGTATGGCCGCCGTTTTGCAGGGCGTCCAGAGCGTCTTCGACACCGACCTCTTCCGTACGCTGATCGGCGCCATCGAGGATACGATGGGCGTCAAGGCTGAAGGTTCCGCAAGCCATCGCGTCATCGCCGATCACCTTCGCTCGTCGGCCTTCCTGATCGCCGATGGCGTGCTGCCGTCGAACGAAGGCCGCGGCTACGTGCTGCGCCGCATCATGCGCCGCGCCATGCGCCACGCCCAGCTTCTCGGCGCTAAGGAGCCGCTGATGTACAAGCTGCTGCCGACGCTGGTGCAGGAGATGGGCCGTGCCTATCCGGAACTGGTGCGCGCCGAAGCCCTGATTTCTGAAACGCTGAAGCTCGAAGAAGGCCGTTTCCGCAAGACGCTGGAGCGCGGCCTGTCGCTTCTGTCGGATGCGACCGCCGACCTGACCAAGGGCGACATGCTGGACGGCGAGACCGCCTTCAGGCTCTACGACACCTACGGCTTCCCGCTCGATCTGACACAGGATGCCCTGCGCGCCCGCGAAATCGGCGTCGATATCTCGGGCTTCACCGATGCGATGGAGCGCCAGAAGGCCGAGGCACGCTCGCATTGGGCCGGCTCGGGCGAGAAGGCGACCGAAACCGTCTGGTTCGAGCTCAAGGAAAAGCATGGCGCGACCGAGTTCCTCGGTTACGACACCGAGACGGCCGAAGGCGTGGTGCAAGCGATCGTCAAGGACGGCGCCGTTGCCGCTGAGGCCAGGGCCGGCGACAAAGTGCAGATCGTTGTCAACCAGACGCCGTTCTACGGTGAGTCCGGCGGCCAGATGGGTGATACCGGCGTCATCTCCACCGACCACGGCAAGATTGAGATATCGGACACGCAGAAGAAGGGCGAAGGCCTGTTCGTGCATTCTGGCACCGTTGTCGAAGGCGCGTTCAAGACCGGCGAGGCGGTTGTCCTGACAGTCGATCACGCCCGCCGTTCCCGCCTGCGCGCCAACCACTCGGCAACGCATCTTCTGCATGAGGCGCTGCGCGAAGTGCTCGGCACCCATGTCGCCCAGAAGGGTTCGCTGGTCGCCCCCGAGCGCCTGCGCTTCGACGTTTCGCATCCGAAGCCGATGACGGCTGAGGAGTTGAAAGCCGTCGAAGAAATGGCCAATGAGATCATTCTGCAGAATGCGCCTGTTACGACCCGCCTCATGAGCGTCGACGACGCGATCGAAGAAGGCGCCATGGCGCTCTTCGGCGAAAAGTACGGCGATGAAGTGCGTGTCGTATCGATGGGCACCAGTCTGCATGGAGCCAAGGCCGGCAAGCCTTATTCGATTGAGCTCTGCGGCGGTACGCATGTATCTGCCACCGGCCAGATCGGTCTCGTTCGCATCCTTGGCGAAAGCGCTGTCGGGGCTGGCGTTCGCCGTCTCGAAGCCGTCACCGGCGAAGCGGCGCGCGAATATCTTGCCGAGCAGGACGAACGCGTGAAAACGCTCGCTGCCTCGCTGAAGGTTCAGCCGTCCGAGGTCCTCTCGCGAGTCGAGGCGCTGATGGACGAGCGCCGCAAACTCGAAAAGGAACTGGCCGATGCCAAGCGCAAGCTCGCCATGGGCGGCGGGCAGGGCGGTTCTGCCGATGCCGTGCGTGAGGTCGCCGGCGTCAAGTTCCTCGGCAAGGCCGTGGCCGGTGTCGACCCGAAGGATCTGAAGGGTCTCGCCGATGACGGCAAGGCCAGCATCGGCTCCGGTGTCGTGACGCTGATCGGCGTTTCGGAAGACGGCAAGGCAAGCGCAGTCGTCGCCGTCACGCCTGATCTCGTCGACCGTTTCAGCGCGGTCGATCTGGTGCGTGTCGCCTCTGCAGCGCTCGGCGGCAAGGGCGGCGGCGGCCGTCCTGACATGGCCCAGGCCGGCGGCCCCGATGGCGCCAAGGCTGACGAGGCGCTTGAGGCCGTTGCGGCGGCACTCGCAAGCTGAACTCCAACATGGATTGATTGCAAAGGCGGGACATGTTCCCGCCTTTTCTTTTTGGGCGAGCGTCGCTTTTGTTCTGCATGAGGTTGTTCCGAGCGCGACAAGGCGCAGACCTCCTGCGTGTCATGAGAAGTCCGCAGGATTTGTCAAATGAGGCTATGCTTTGCTGCAGCCGATCGAATAGCGGGGTTTGACATGGTGGCTGAAATGGTATGGGCGCTTTACGAAGACCGTCTGAGACGGGTTTCGGCCTATATTCATGATCATCTGGACGAGGATCTGGATATGGAGCGGCTGGCCGAGATTGCCTGCCTATCAAGCTATCACTGGCATCGGATCTACAGGGCGATTTACGGCGAGACGCTGGCGGCGACCGTCAAGCGGCTGCGGCTGCATCGCGCGGCGGGCGACATCGTCCGCACGGATCTTGATGTCAGCGAGATTGCGAAGCGATCAGGCTATCCTAATCTCCAGTCCTTCAACCGCATCTTCAAATCGGTCTACGGAATGCCGCCGGCACGTTACCGGAAAGAGGGAAGCCACACGCAGTTCGAACTCTCAATCTCCGGAAAGGCGCAAGCCATGTTTGATGTCACCCTGAAAACCATTCCACCGCTCGAATTGGTCGGCGTTCCTCATACCGGCTCCTATATGGAGATCGGAAAGGCCTTCGAAACGCTGTTCGGCATGCTTTACGCCCGTGGACTTGCAAAGCCCGACATGCGGATGATCGGCGTCTATCTCGACGACCCCGATCTGGTGCAGCCCGAGAAACTGCGCTCGATAGCCTGTGTGACAGCTGGTAGCGAGACGGCAGTCAACGCACCGCTGGAGCGGCTGAAGGTGGAAGGCGGCGACTATGCCGTTCTGCATCACAAAGGACCTTATGCCGACATGTACAAGGCCTATCAGTGGCTCTATGCCCAGTGGCTGCCGGCATCCGGCCGGCAGCTCCGGGATCGCATCATGTTCGAGGAATACCTCAACAATCCGCGCCAGGTCGCGCCGACTGAATTGCGGACGGACATTTATATGCCGCTTGCGTAGGATGCTCAGGCAGCCTGCATCGCTTTCGCCGCTTCTTCGTCCAAGGCCGTTGCCCGCTTATAGGCATCACGTTCGGACAGCCGGCCAAAATAGTCGACGAAGACCTGGCGTTTTTCGATGCTGCCGAAGGCAAGCCCCCAGCCGATATGCGAGCCTACATAGACGTCGGCCGCTGTGAAGCGCTTGCCGGTGATATAGGGGGAGGCGGCCGAAACTGCCTTCTCCAATGTGCCCATCACATCGCCGAAGGAACCGCAGCCGGCCATGCGCAGCCGTTCCTGCGGAATTTCGAAGCCGAGCGCCTTCAGTGTGACGGCGGCTTCCAGCGGCCCGGCGGCGAAGAACATCCAGCGGTAATAATCGGCCCGTTCATCGGGCGGCGGCGCGAGGCCTGCTTGAGGAATGGCGTCCGCAAGATACGCACAGATCGCCGCGCATTCCGTCACGATCGTCTTCCCGTGACGGATCGCCGGCACCTTGCCCATCGGGTTGACGGACAGATAGTCCGGTTCCTTCATCGTCCCGCCGAAAGTCAGGATTTCGGTATGATATGGGACGCCGGTTTCTTCCAGCATCCATCGCGCTATTCGGCCGCGCGACATCGGGTTGGTGTAGAAGGTGATTTCCTCGTTCATCCTGTTCTCCTTTATCCCATGCTCTTTTCGTAGCATTGGCGCGGGAGATTTCAACCTTCGGGGCGGGCGGCATCTTTACGGCAGCGCGAGGAATGATCTCGGTCGACGGCGGTATTTCGCCAATTGCCGCCTGACCGTGAGGCGAACGAAACCGTTGATTGTAATGTTGGGTCTGGGTCTCGAGCAGTGCGAGATCGAGATAGAAGACAATCATATCCTGACCCTCCCGGCGAGCGAGCAGCCTTACAAGTTGCAGGAATTCGGGGACGAAACTCTTCTTGGCCATCAGAACCTCCATGCCTGGGCGAGTAGGTTGATAGACCTTGCAACTTACGCGAGGCTTGTGTTTTGCAGCTATTGCTAATTTAGCAGCAACGTCGAAGCATTGGAGCAACAAAAAACCCGGCGCAAAGGCCGGGTTTTCGAATTCTATCCGAGCAGGCTCAAGCCATCGCGGCCTGCAGGTTCTGGTCGATCTTGTCGAGGAAGGCAGTGGTCGAGAGCCAAGGCTGATCCGGGCCGATGAGCAGCGCCAGATCCTTGGTCATGAAGCCGGCTTCGACGGTGTCGACGCAGACCTTTTCCAGCGTCGAGGCGAACCTTGCGAGCTCGGCATTGTCGTCGAGCTTGGCGCGGTGGGCGAGGCCACGGGTCCAGGCGAAGATCGAAGCGATAGAGTTCGTCGAGGTTTCCTGGCCCTTCTGGTGCTGGCGGTAGTGTCGGGTCACCGTGCCGTGAGCGGCTTCGGCTTCAACCGTCTTGCCGTCGGGCGTCAGCAGGACCGAGGTCATCAGGCCGAGCGAGCCAAAGCCCTGGGCAACCGTGTCGGACTGGACGTCGCCGTCGTAGTTCTTGCAGGCCCAGACATAGCCGCCGGACCACTTCAGGGCAGAGGCGACCATATCGTCTATCAGGCGATGTTCGTAGGTGATGCCGGCTTCCTTGAACTGATCCTTGAATTCGGTTTCGAAGACTTCTTCGAAAATGTCCTTGAAGCGGCCGTCATAGGCCTTGAGGATGGTGTTCTTGGTCGACAGGTAGACCGGCCACTTGCGCATCAGGCCGTACATCATCGAGGCGCGGGCGAATTCGCGGATCGACTCATCGAGGTTATACATGGCCATGGCAACGCCGGCGCCCGGGGCGTTGAAGACTTCCTTCTCGATGACCGTGCCGTCTTCACCGACGAACTTGATCGTCAGCTTGCCCTTGCCGGGGAACTTGAAGTCGGTTGCGCGGTACTGGTCGCCGAACGCGTGACGGCCGACGACGATTGGCTGCGTCCAGCCGGGAACGAGGCGGGGAACGTTGCGGCAAATGATCGGCTCGCGGAAGATAACGCCGCCGAGGATGTTGCGGATCGTGCCGTTCGGGCTCTTCCACATTTCCTTGAGGTTGAATTCCTTCACGCGGGCTTCGTCGGGCGTGATCGTCGCGCACTTGATGCCGACACCGTACTTCTTGATGGCGTTGGCGGCGTCGACCGTAACCTGGTCGTTGGTGGCGTCGCGGTTTTCGACCGAAAGGTCGTAATAGTCGATGTCGAGGTCGAGATACGGATGGATCAGCTTATCCTTGATGAGCTGCCAAATGATGCGAGTCATTTCATCGCCGTCGAGATCGGCGACGGGATTGGCGACCTTGATCTTCTTCATGTATCTGCCTCGTAAGCTTAGGAGAGGGACAGAGCTGTCCCGGGTGGGTGATGTGGGTCCGCAGCGCTATAGCATTGTGAGCCGGGAACGCAAAGCAGAACGGGCGGGACCGTGACGTTTTTGCCGCCATTGCCAAGAGCGGGAAAATGGCTAACCTCCGCGTCAACAGCCCCCCGAGTCCCGGACATTTTGCCATGAAGAAGATCGCCGTTCTGTTCGCCGGCCTCGTTGCCGCCCTGGCTGTCGCACCCAGCCTTTCGCTTGCGGCCGACGCGACTGCGCCGGTCAAGGAGATCATGAAGGACACGCAGAAGAACTGGGCGGGCGACAATAGCGACTGGATCGATATTTTCGAAGAGAACACGCTCGGCCGCCTCTA
The DNA here is from genome assembly GCF_014194105.1 of Rhizobium sp. BK529. Taxonomy (NCBI): domain Bacteria; kingdom Pseudomonadati; phylum Pseudomonadota; class Alphaproteobacteria; order Hyphomicrobiales; family Rhizobiaceae; genus Rhizobium; species Rhizobium sp. BK529. The sequence continues at coordinate 1,391,782 of NZ_JACIAU010000001.1, forward strand.
CAGCAAGGATTTCGGCGAGAAATACAAAGCTGCGGCTCAGAACCCGGCTGCGGACGAGGATGGTATTTCGCCCTTCGACTATGACGTGATCGTCAACGGTCAGGATGCCTGCCCGCTGCAGGACCTTTCCATCGACCCCGGCCAGCCGGCCAACGGCACGACCGAAGTGACGGTAAAATTCAAAGCAGCAACCTGCATGGAAGGCGCGCCCAACAAGGATGCCTTTACGACCGCGCGTTTCGAGGTGATCGATGAGAATGGCAAACCCGTGATCGACGACATCATGATCCAGGGCGAAGAGGGGCAGGGGCCGATCTCGCTCAAGGAAGCCATGATACAGATCGCCAACGGCGAATGACTCTTCCGCGTGCCTTGATTGACGACGCCATAGTGGTGACACCTGGTGATCACCATTCTGGTGACACCGGGTGCGATTTGATTATTGTCAGGGCGGCGGTGTCTCGCTCTTGGGCAACGCAGCCATTGGCGCGCAAAAGGACTGGCAAGAGTGATTTTCGGCTTTGAGTTCCGAGACTGGTTGCTTGCCAACGACCCGGCGCTTTCGCGTCTGCGCATGGGTTCGCGCGTCACGCTGTCGATCATGCTTTCCTTCCTGATCCTGTTTGCGATCAGCACGCTCATCGTACCGCTGCCAACCGCCTCCTACGGTCTCGGCATTGTGTTGTCGATCGAAGGCGGGGTCGCGGTGCGCGACAAGGGCTCGACGCGCCAGCTCATTACCCGGCTGCTCGGCTGCATTGCGAGCGTTGTCGTCGTCGGCATTGCAGCAGCTCTCGAGTCGCATCGCATACTCTCGGATTTCATTTTCCTCCTGGTTATCTTCCTCGCCTCGTCCGGCCGCGTTTACGGTCCGCGTGGATTTGCGATCGGCATGTTCGCTTTCACCTCCTATTTCATGGGCTCCTATTTCCAGCCGAAGATTGCGGAACTGCCTCTCGTGGTGATTGGCCCTGTTGTCTCAGCGCTTGTCAGCCATTGGGTGAGGGCGGTGCTCTTGCCCGATAATTGGCGGCGCGACCTGCTGCGCTCGCTGGAAAGCGTGCGGGGCCGCATTAATCAGATCCTCTTCAAGCTCGCTGCCGTCGCGGCCGATGGAAAGGTCGAGGAAGCCGACCGGCAGGAACTGCGACAGCTGGAAGACCGGCTGAAAGAAGTGGTGCTGATGGCCGAGAGCTTCATTCCGCGCCCGCCAGGCGGCGTCTTCGATGGAGCTTCTGCACCAGCTGCGGAACTGGCGATCCGGCTTTTCGATGCGCATCTGGCAACGGAAAGCGCCATCATGGTGAGCTTCCAGAGTCCGCCATCCTTTGCGCTCGTGCACGCCGTGATCGAGGATGACAGGGCGGTGCTGTCGGCAGAAGAAAAGGCAGTCGCTGATATCGAGGGCCAGCTGCAGAGCGAGACGGCGCGTGCGGTGCTCTGGCTTGGTGCAGCGCGCCGGCAACTGATGGAAACGATCGACGCAGGACGCAGGACGGAGTTTGCCGAGATCGCCTCAATTGCTGAAACGAGCACACCCGAGGCTGTCGATTTTTCGTTGAAGAATCCGCTGATGCGCTCGGCCTTGCAGATCACACTGGCCTCGGCGATTGCCATGACGCTCGGCCTGGCGCTTTCTCGTGAGCGCTGGTTCTGGGCGGTGCTCGCGTCTTTCCTCGTCTTCACGAATACCAATTCGCGTGGCGACACTGCCATCAAGGCACTGCAGCGCTCGATCGGCACGCTGTTCGGCATTGCCTTCGGTCTGGTGCTGGCGACAGTGCTGACGGGACAGACGGCAATTGCCGTTGTCGTTGCTGTCGTCTGCATCTTCCTTGCTTTTTACTTCCTGCAGATTTCCTATGCGACGATGACGTTCTTCATCTCCATCGTGCTCTGTCTCATCTATGGCATGATGGGTGTGCTGACATTTGATCTCCTGAAGCTGCGGCTTGAGGAGACCGTCATCGGCGCGGTGGCGGGCGCACTGGTTGCCTTCCTGGTGTTGCCGTCGCGTACGCGCGAAACGCTCGATACGGCGATCGACAAATGGTTCGCGACGCTGAAAAAGCTGCTCTCGGCCGTATCGGACAAGAAGAGCCAGCCGGAACTCATCGTCATCGCGCAGGAGGTCGATGCCTGCTACCGGGACATCACGCTTGCCGCGCGCCCGCTCGGCTCGTCGTGGTCGATTGTCACCAGACCGGGACAGATTCGCCAGACGCTGGCGATTTTTCTTTCCGTTACCTATTGGTCGCGCATTCTGGCACGCAACCACACGGCCGATGCCGTGGATGATGATCTGAAGCGCCGGATCGCCGCTGACATCGCCCTGCTGGATGTCGTGGCACCCCGCGGCTCCGAATGTTTCCTCGTCACCCGCAAGCAGATGAAGCCGACTGGTCGCCACCTGCCGCTCTGGCGGGGAGGGGCACGGCTGGCGGTGGAAATGATCGGCTCGACGCTGGACCGCCTCTACCCGCACGAGACGCAGGACTTGCCGTTTGCGGCCGGCAAAGCTATTGCGCCCCTGAATCAAGAATAATGGGCAATCAGGAATAGGAACACGAATAGGCACCATGGCCGGCACCAATAGCGAGCGTCAACTTCTGGCCGAAGGGCCTGTCATCATTCTGGTCGAACCGCAGATGGGCGAGAATATCGGCATGGTGGCGCGCGCCATGGCGAATTTCGGTCTTGCCGATCTTCGCCTCGTCAATCCGCGCGACGGCTGGCCGAATGAGAAGGCGCAGGCGGCGGCCTCTAAGGCCGATCATGTCATCGAAGGCACCAAGGTCTTCGATACATTGGAAGAGGCGATCGCCGATCTCAACTTCGTCTACGCGACGACGGCGCGCAGCCGGGACAATTACAAGCCTGTCCGTTCTCCGGTTTTTGCCGCGCAAACGCTGCGTACGAAATTCCGGGCAGGCGAGGCGACCGGCATCCTCTTCGGCCGCGAGCGCTGGGGGCTGACGAACGAGGAAGTGGCGCTTGCCGACGAGATCGTCACGTTCCCGGTCAATCCGGCCTTCGCCTCGCTCAATATCGCGCAGGCCGTGCTCTTGATGTCCTATGAGTGGATGAAATCGGGCATGGAGGATCTGGAAGCGGTGCCGTTCCAGGCGCTCGAACAGCGGCCCTCGACCAAGGAGCAGTTGTTCGGCCTGTTCGACCAACTCGAGGAAGCATTGGATTCGCGCAACTATTTTCATCCGCCCTCGAAAAAGCCGAAAATGGTCGACAATCTCCGCGCCGTTCTCTCCCGCCGGGCATTCACGGAGCAGGAAATCAGCGTGTTGCGCGGTGTCATCTCCTCCCTCGACCGCTTTTCGCGCAACAGTCCGCGCAAGGGCGGTTTCACCAGATCCCGCAAGGAAGCGCCCACAGATGACAGCGCCGACGAATGAGCTGAAACCCGTCCTCGTCTTCGATTCAGGCATAGGCGGGCTGACCGTGCTGCGCGAGGCGCGCGTGCTGATGCCGGAACGCGGCTTCATCTATGTCGCCGATGATGCCGGTTTTCCCTATGGCGGATGGGAAGAGCAGGCGCTGAAGGAGCGGATCATCGGGCTCTTTGCCAAGCTGCTCGCAGACTACGATCCGGAAGTCTGCGTCATCGCTTGCAACACGGCCTTCACGCTCGTCGGCGCGGATCTGCGCGCAGCCTTCCCGCAGATGACCTTCGTCGGCACGGTACCGGCCATCAAGCCTGCGGCCGAGCGCACGCGCTCCGGCCTCGTCTCCGTGCTTGCGACCCCCGGCACGGTCAAGCGCGCCTATACACGGGATCTCATCCAGTCCTTTGCGCAGCAGTGCCATGTGCGGCTGGTCGGCTCGGAAAACCTGGCGCGCATGGCGGAGGCCTACATCCGTGGTGACGCCGTTTCCGACGACGCCGTGCTTACCGAAATCGACCAGTGCTTCGTCGAGAAGGACGGACGCAAGACCGATATCGTCGTGCTCGCCTGCACACATTATCCCTTCATGGCCAACATGTTCCGGCGGCTCGCTCCATGGCCGGTGGACTGGCTTGACCCTGCGGAAGCCATCGCGCGGCGGGCGCGCTCGCTGGTGCCGCAGGTTGCGGATGCGGTTCATCCCGATAATTTCGACTTTGCCGTCTTCACGTCCGGCAATCCGGATTTTGCCACGCGACGGCTGATGCAGGGGTTCGGGCTGAGCGCCTGACAGGGCGGCACAATCTCTGTGGGTTGCCTCAATCCGCTCCTGATATCAGTCGGATTCTTTGATAGACGGAAGGCCGCCATTTCTGGAAGGATGGCACGTCGCTGATTTGAGTCTCTGAAGAGGTTTCGCATTGCAGGTTGGGATCGATATGGGATTGGCGTCCGGCGCTCCGGCGACACTCGATATCGAGGAGTTGCTGGCGACGCGTCTGCTCGTGCAGGGCAATTCCGGTTCCGGCAAATCGCACCTGTTGCGGCGCCTGCTGGAACAATCCGCCCAATGGGTGCAGCAGGTCATTATCGATCCCGAAGGTGATTTCGTCACGCTGTCCGATCGCTTCGGCCATGTCGTCGTCGATGGCGAGCGCACCGAGGCCGAGCTTGCCGGCATTGCCAACCGTATTCGCCAGCATCGTGTTTCCTGCGTCCTGACGCTGGAAGGGCTCGATATCGAGCAGCAGATGCGGGCGGCAGCGGCCTTCCTCAACGGCATGTTCGATGCCGATCGCGAATATTGGTATCCGGTTCTGGTCGTGGTCGACGAAGCGCAGATGTTTGCGCCTTCTGTCGGCGGTGACGTGTCCGAAGATGCGCGCAAGGCTTCGCTCGGCGCCATGACCAACCTGATGTGCCGTGGGCGAAAGCGCGGCCTTGCCGGCGTCATCGCCACGCAGCGTCTCGCCAAGCTTGCCAAGAACGTCGCGGCAGAAGCCTCCAACTTCCTGATGGGCCGAACCTTCCTTGATATCGACATGGCGCGCGCGGCCGACCTGCTCGGCATGGACCGCCGTCAGGCGGAAATGTTTCGTGATCTCAAGCGCGGCCATTTCGTCGCCCTCGGCCCCGCACTTTCACGCCGCCCGCTGCCGATTCAGATCGGAAGCGTCGAGACCTCGGCGCGTTCCTCCAGCCCCAAGCTGATGCCGCTGCCGGAATCGCCGCAGGATGTAGAAGACTTGATCTTCACGCCCGACCCAGAAGAATTCCAGCGTCCGGTCGTACGCCGCGCGCCGCCGGCGCCGCGCCCGACCACCGATATCCTTGCTGAGCTTTCACGCTCGACGCCGGCAGCCAGCCCCATCCAGGCAGAGCCGCGGGTGGTGCAGCCGGAGATCTCGGCCGAGGAGCGCGAAGAACGGCTTGCCGGCGTGCTGTCGGAAATCCTCGACGATCCGGGCTCCGGTTTCCGCACCGATGCGGTTCTCTACCAGGATTTCCTGGTACGGCTGCGCATGCGCCGCGTTCCCGGGCCTCCAATGTCCCTGCCGGAGTTTCGACGCCGCGTGGCAGTTTCGCGCTCCGGCGTCGATGCCGAGACGGCTGCTTCGGAAAACTGGTCGACGGCGCTGTCGCTCTCTGCCTCTGTGACCGACGATCTGCAAGGCGTATTTCTGATGCTCGCCAAGGCCGCAGTCTGCGGCGAGCCTTGCCCGTCGGATGCGCGGATCGCACGCGCCTACGGCACGCATTCAGCCCGGCGCGCTCGCCGGCTTCTCGGCTATTTCGAGGAGCAGGGGAGCATTGTTGTGCATACCGATTTCTCCGGCAAACGGATCGTGGCTTTCCCCGATATCGGCTGCCAGACGGCTCCCGGCGATGCCAATGCCCCCGATGACAGCAACGGCCGGGAAGCGGCGGAATAAAGGCTTTCAGCGCCTTGTCGCTGTTGACATTTTCATGATGCCCGACTAAAGACCGCGCCAGCACCGGGCAGCAATGTCCGGTGTTTCATTTGACATGTCCCGTGGATCAGATCCGTTCGCGTAATGGAAAGATCCTGTCGGCTCCCGGAAACGGGATCAAAGGAGGGCGTGTTTCCTTCGCGCGGTTTGGCAACAAACCGTCACAACACCTTGAAAGGAAATACGATGAGCAAGCGCGAATCGTCCAAGTACAAGATCGACCGCCGTATGGGCGAAAACATCTGGGGCCGTCCGAAGTCCCCGGTGAACCGCCGCGAATACGGCCCGGGCCAGCATGGCCAGCGCCGCAAGGGCAAGCTTTCGGACTTCGGTGTGCAGCTGCGCGCCAAGCAGAAGCTGAAGGGTTACTACGGTGACCTGCGCGAGAAGCAGTTCCGCGCCATCTTCGCCGAAGCCTCCCGCCGCAAGGGTGACACTTCCGAAAACCTGATCGGTCTTCTGGAGTCCCGCCTCGATGCGATCGTCTACCGCGCCAAGTTCGTTCCGACGGTCTTTGCCGCCCGTCAGTTCGTCAACCATGGCCACGTCACGGTCAACGGTGTGCGCGTCAACATCGGTTCTTACCGTTGCAAGGTCGGCGACGTCATCGAAGTTCGTGAAAAGTCCAAGCAGCTCGTGACTGTTCTGGAATCCGTTTCGCTTGCAGAGCGCGACGTTCCTGACTATGTCGAAGTCGACCACAACAAGATGGTTGCCACGTTCGCACGCGTTCCGACGCTGTCTGACGTTCCGTACCCGGTCGTCATGGAACCGCATCTGGTCGTCGAATTCTATTCGCGCTAACGCATAACCTCGACAATCGATTCGATTGTCGGAAAGGCTTATGCGTCTCTAAAGTGCTACTGCGTCCTTAGCACATTTTCGATGTGCGGCGCAGCAGAGCGCGAGGCGTTTTCGCATTCTGGAAAAGCCGCCTCTCGGGGCGGCTTTTTCGTATCCGGAGGGGAAGATGGTGGATTTGCAGGCAGTCCTCGACAGCATCTACAGGGAATTGGCGCCCCGTATCGGCGAGGGCAAGGTCGCGGATTATATTCCCGAGCTCGCCAAGATCGATCCGAACCAGTTCGGCCTGTCGATCGTCACCGTCGACGGCAAGGTCTACAGTGTCGGCGAAGCCAATATACCCTTTTCCATCCAGAGCATTTCCAAGGTCTTCATGCTGACTTTGGCCCTCGGCAAGGTGGGTGAGGGGCTGTGGAAGAGGGTCGGCCGCGAACCTTCAGGCTCGGCCTTCAACTCCATCGTCCAGCTCGAGCATGAACATGGAATTCCGCGCAATCCCTTCATCAATGCCGGCGCGATTGCCGTCACCGATGTCGTCATGGCCGGCCACGCGCCGCGCGAGGCGATCGGCGAACTGCTGCGCTTCGTGCGCTACCTTGCCGACGACGAATCCGTCACCATCGATGAGAAGGTGGCACGCTCGGAGACGGCGACCGGCTACCGGAACTTCGCGCTTGCCAATTTTATGCGCTCCTATCGCAATCTCGATCATCCGGTCGATCATGTGCTCGGCGTCTATTTCCATCAATGCGCGTTGTCCATGACCTGCGAGCAGCTGGCGCGCGCCGGCCTGTTCCTGGCGGCGCGCGGCGGCAATCCGCTGACAGGCCATTCAGTGGTATCGCCCAAGCGTGCGCGACGCATCAACGCGCTGATGCTGACCTGCGGCCATTACGACGGGTCTGGCGATTTCGCCTATCATGTCGGCCTGCCGGGCAAGAGTGGCGTCGGCGGCGGCATCTTTGCGGTAGCACCCGGCATTGCCTCGATCGCCGTCTGGTCGCCCGGGCTGAACAAGGTCGGCAATTCGCAGCTTGGGGCGGTTGCGCTGGAAATGCTGGCGGCGCGCACCGGCTGGTCGGTTTTCGGCGATTGAGGCTGGGTTGGACTGCCGCTTTCTGTTAGAGAGGGCAGGCATATCGAACGGATGAAACAATGAATATCGCAGCCAATATCGCCGATGACCTGGAAACGGCGGATGCGGGCATCGGTCATGCGCTGTTTGCCGATGCGCCGCAATCGGTCTCCTTCAACAAGCTGCGTAAGCGCCTGCTGCGCCAAGTACGTCAGGCTTTCGAAGATTTCGACATGCTGAAGGACCAGAAGCGCTGGCTGATCGGCATTTCCGGCGGCAAGGATTCCTACGGGCTATTGGCGCTGCTGCTCGACCTGCAATGGCGCGGGCTGCTGCCGGTGGAGCTGATTGCGTGCAATCTCGATCAGGGTCAGCCGAATTTTCCGAAGCATGTGCTACCTGAATACCTTTCGAAGATCGGCGTCAAACACCGCATCGAATATCGCGACACCTATTCGATCGTGAAGGAAAAGGTGCCTGAGGGGGCGACCTACTGTTCGCTCTGCTCGCGCCTGCGCCGCGGCAATCTCTATCGTATTGCCAGGGAGGAAGGCTGTGATGCGCTGGTGCTCGGCCACCATCGCGAGGACATCCTCGAAACCTTCTTCATGAACTTCTTCCATGGCGGCCGGCTTGCCGCCATGCCGGCGAAACTTCTGAATGACGAAGGCAACCTGATGGTGCTCAGGCCGCTTGCCTATTGCGCCGAGGACGACATGGCGAAGTTTGCTGCTGCCATGCAGTTTCCAATCATTCCCTGCGATCTCTGCGGCTCGCAGGACGGTCTGCAGCGCAATGCGATGAAGGACATGCTGGCCGATATCGAGCGCCGCATGCCCGGCCGGAAGGACACGATGCTGCGCGCTCTCGCGCATGTAAACGCGTCACATCTGCTTGACCCAAAACTTTTCGACTTTTCCGCGCTCGCAGTCACCCAAACGTCATAATGGACTTGCTATGAACCTCAGCAGTTCCATGCAACGAGTCCAAAATGATTTTCTCAGACAGAGACATAGAGTTTCTCGGTGATTGCCTCCGGCATGTCGCTGAAGAAGAAATCATGCCGCGCTTCCGCAATGCGGCCGCGGCCAATGTTTCCGAAAAGACATCTTCCATCGATCTCGTCACGCAGGCCGACCTGCGCTCCGAAGCTTACCTGACAGCCGCCATCCGCGAGCGCTTTCCGAGTGCGCTGATCGTCGGCGAGGAGGCCTATGAGGCGGATCGTTCCGTCGTGCCGGCGCTGGCCGATGCCGATCTTGCTTTTGTCATCGACCCCGTCGACGGCACCTTCAATTTCGCGGCTGGCCTGCCGGTGTTCGGCACGATCCTGGCCGTGACCGCGAAGGGCGAGACGGTTGCGGGCATTATTCACGATCCGGCGCTTGGCGATACGGTCGTTTCGCTCAAGGGCGCTGGCGCCTTCCTGCAGAAGCGCAATTGTGAGCCTGTGCGCCTTGCCGTGGCAGAGCCAATCGAACTCGGCCGTATGGTTGGCGCCATGTCTTTCAGCCACATGGACGAGCCGGACCGTTCGCGCATTGCCGGCAATATGGCCAAGACCCGCATGACCTTCGCCTTCAATTGCTCTGCCTATGAGTATTGGATGGTTTCATCGGGCAAACTGCATTTCATCGGCCATGAGAAGCTGATGCCCTGGGATCACCTTGCCGGTGTGCTGACGCATCAGGAAGCCGGCGGCCATACCGCGAAATTCGACGGAACACCCTATCGGCCCGGCGAGATTTCCGGCGGCATCATCTCGGCTCCCGACAAGGAAAGCTGGCAGATGATCCGCAAGGAGATCGTCGGCTACCGATAAACCGAAAGGAACGAGGCCATGACGACTGCCATAGAGACGATGAAGCTTGCCGATCTTATGCGGCAGGCAGCGAAAGCGGAAATCCTGCCCCGCTTTCGCCGGCTGGGCAGCAGTGATGTGCGCGCCAAGACGGAAGCGACCGACCTCGTGACCGAGGCGGACGAACAGGCCGAACGCTTGATGAAGTCGGAGGCCCAGCGCCTCTGGCCGGATGCGCTCTTCATCGGCGAGGAATCGGTTGCCGCCGATGCCTCGCTGCTGGACAAGCTCGCAGGTGCGGATCTCGCCATTATCGTCGACCCCGTCGATGGAACCTTCAATTTCGCCTCGGGTATTCCGGCCTTCGGCGTCATGGCCTCGGTTGTCTCAAAGGGCGAGACCGTTGCCGGCATCATCTACGATCCGATGGGCGACGACTGGGTCATGGCGGAAAAGGGCGGGGGCGCCTGGCTGCGCCGGCCTGATGGAGAAGCGCAGCGGCTGCGGGTGGCCGAGCCTGTCGCGCTCGACCAGATGGTCGGCATGGCCTCCACCGGTTACCTGCCGCAGGCAAAGCGCGCTGAAATCCTCGGCAATCTCGCCAAGGTGCGCTTCCTCACCAACTACCGTTGTGCGGCCCACGAATACCGCACCTTTGCAGGCGGCCATGTTCATTACCTGATATACAACAAGCTGATGCCCTGGGATCATCTGGCCGGCACGCTGATCTCTCAGGAAGCAGGCGGTTATGCCGCCCGCTTCGACGGCTCGGCCTATCTGCCGCATCATGTTACCGGCGGATTGCTGATCACGCCTGATAAGGAGAGCTGGGACATCCTGCGCCGCGAGGTCGTCACAGTCTGAGCCGTCAGGCGAGAATCTGCTTCAGCGCGTCCAGAAGCTTGTCACATTCGGCATCGGTGCCGATGGTGATGCGCAGGAAATCCTGGATGCGTTCCTTGCGGAAATGCCTGACGAGGACAGCCTTCTTGCGCAGCTCCGCAGTCAGTTCCGCACCGCCCCGTTCGGGATGACGGGCGAAGACGAAATTGGCAGAGGAGGGCAGGACCTCGAAGCCGAGCTCATTAAGCTCGACAATCAGGCGCTCGCGGCTTGCAACGATCAGGTCGCAATGTTTCCCGAACCAGTCCCAATCCTCCCAGGCAGCCACGGCGCCAGCCTGGGTCAGCCTGTCCAGCGGATAGGAATTGAAGCTGTCCTTGACCCTTTCAAGCGCATCGATCAGCGGCCGCTGGCCGACGGCGAAACCGACGCGCAAGCCGGCGAGGCCGCGCGATTTCGAGAAAGTCTGGATGACCAGCAGGTTCGGATATCTCCTGACCAGCGGAATGGCGCTCTCACCGCCGAAATCCACATAGGCTTCATCGATGACGACAACCTGATCCGGATGTTCCGCGATCAGTGCCTCGATCGCTGCAAGCGGTAGCGCCGTACCTGTCGGCGCGTTCGGGTTGGGTAGGATTATGGCGCCGCAGGGCTGCCGGTAATCCTCTATGCGCACCTGCATCTTCTCGTCCAGCGGGACCTCACGGAAATCGATGCCGTAGAGGCCGCAATAGGTTGGATAGAAGCTGTAGGTGATGTCGGGATAGAGCAGAGGCATCTCGTGCTTCAAGAGTGCCTGGAAGGTGTGCGCCAGAACCTCGTCCGAACCGTTGCCGACGAAGACTTCGCCCGGATCGAGATCGTGGGTGGAGGCGATCGCCTTGCGCAGCTTCAGGCCCGTCGGCTCAGGATAGAGCCGCAGCGTGTCGTTGACCGCTTCCGAGATCGCCGCGAGCGCGCGCGGCGATGGACCGTAGGGGTTCTCATTGGTGTTCAGCTTGACGAGCCCATCGATAATGGGCTGTTCGCCCGCCACATAGGGCGTCAGCACATGGACAACGGGGCTCCAGAAACGGCTCATGGCAAACTTCCAGTCTAAACATGTCGCGCAAGAGTGCGCAGCGGTTTTGCGAAAGATCGCTGCACGCTTTAGGTCTGCTGCAGCATTACATGTGAACGGCGCCAGGGTCGATCTGTGGGCTGTCACCGGGATGGGTGAAAAGCTTGCCTTTTTCCGCCCAGAGGACCACGACGACAGTGATGGCACCAAAGAGCGCAAAGCCACCGAAAAGGGGCTGGACCGTGCCATTGAAGAGCTGGCCCACACCGCCGCCGAGAATGGCGCCGAACGTCGTCGAGACGAAACCGGTGATTGCCGTTGCCGTACCAGCGAGGTTGCCCATCGGCTCCAGGCTGATCGCGGTGAAATTGGTGGCGATCACGGCAAACATCATCAGGAGGATCGAGAAGAGCGCATAGGAGAAAGCGAACGCTGGCGTGCCGCCGAGTGCGACGACAAAGCCCAGCGCCGAAATGATGGTGAACAGCAGCATGGCGGCATGCGAGATGCGGCGCATGCCGAAGGTGCGCACTAGCATGCCATTGGCGAAATTGGCGACGGCAATGCCGCCGGCCGTTGCCGCAAAGGCGATCGGCAGCCAGTCGCCAAGACCATAGACTTCACCGAAGACCTGCTGCACCGAGATCACATAGGCGCTGATGACCCCGGTGAACATGGTCAGCCCGATCATGTAGCCGCAGGTGATGCGGTTGGTGAGAACCGTCTTGAAACCGTCGGCAACAGCAGCGACCGACAAGGGAATGCGCTCTTCCGGCGGCAGGGATTCCTTCAGGCGCAGTAGCGCCCAGACGAAGAGAATCGTGGCGACGATGCCGAGCAGGATGAAGATCCAGTTCCAATGGGCATAGGTGATGATGAGCTGGCCGACAGAGGGGGCGACGATCGGCACGATCATGAAGACAATCATGACATAGGACATGACGCGGGCCATCTCGCGGCCGCCAAAGCAGTCGCGCACGATCGACATGGTGGTGATGCGGACAGCCGCACCGCCGATGCCCTGAACGAAGCGCATGATCAGCAGCATTTCAAAGCTGCCAGTGGCGGCGGCCGCAAACATACCGATCATATAGCAAACCAGGCCGCCGAGCAGAATGTTGCGGCGGCCGAAAGCATCCGAGAGGCTGCCGAAGATGATCTGCGAGGCGCCGAAGCCCAAGAAGAAGACGCCGATGACGAGCTGCGCGTCATTGTTGCTGGTCACACCAAGCGAATGGCCGATATTGGGCAGCGCCGGTAGCATGCTGTCGATTGCCATGGCGATGCTGGCCGTCATGATGGCGATGGTGACAACGAATTCGACGAAGCCCATGCCGATACGGGCCGAGCCCTGGTTTTCCGTGTGCGGTTTGTGTGTCAGAGTCATTCGAACCCCCTGAATGACGGAAGAGCGGCCGGAAACCGGCCGAATATTGTGCGGGAGGGCGGCGAGCCCCTACCAAGATGCGCCGCCGCCTGATGTGTCTGTAGGCTTCAGTCCAGATATCGGCGCCCGGTATCAGTGCCCGACATCGGCGAAGCTTGAAATCGAATCGTCGTGCGAGAGCGGCGCGTGCTGCGCCCTGAACAGCCGACCTTTCTCGGCGATCAGCACGAAGACGATGCCGATCAGCGAGACGACGAAATAGCCCGCGATCATCGGCGTCGCCGTGCCGTCAAAGGCCTGTCCGATCAGAGCTCCGATCAAGGCGCCGCCGATCGTGCTCATGAAGCCGATCACCGAGGAGGCGGTGCCGGCAAGGTGACCGAGCGGCTCCATGGCGAGCGAGTTGAAGTTGGAGCCGATCCAGCCGAACTGGAACATGACCAGCGCGAAGAACACAATGAAGATCACGAAGGGCATCGGCTGCGGCCCTGATATCTGCACCACCAACCAGATGAAGCTCAATGCGCAGAAACCAAGGACTGATGCGTGCGACAGGCGGCGCATGCCGAAGCGGCCGACCAGTTGCGAATTGATGAAGGACGAAAAGGCCATGAACAGCGCCACACCGGCAAAGGCGACGGGCATATAGACACCGAGCCCGTAGATGCCGACATAGACCTGTTGGGCGGAGTTGATGAAGCCGAACAGCGCGCCGAAGAGGATCATGCTGGCAACGGTGTAACAGAGTGCGATGCGGTTGGAAAAGAAGATCGCAAAGCCCTGCGCCACCGAGCGGACTGTGAACGGACGGACATTGGCAGGATCCAGCGTTTCCGGCAGGCGCAGATACATCCAGATGCCGACGGCCGTCGCCATGGTGCCGATGAAGACGAAGATCATGTGCCAGGTGCTGACGAGCATGATGATCTGGCCGCTGCCCGGCGCAATGACCGGCACGACCATGAAGACCATCATGATGAGCGACATGACTTCGGCCATCTGTCTTCCGCCGTAGACATCGCGGACGATGGAAATAGTAATGACGCGGGTGGCGGCCGAACCGAGACCCTGGATGAAGCGCAGTGCCAGAAGCCCCGCGAAGGTCGGGACGACAGCGATGCCGAAGGCGGCAACAACGTAAACGCCGAGGCCGATCAGCAGCGGAATACGGCGGCCGAACCGATCGGAAAGCGGCCCGTAGAAAAGCTGGGCGAGACCGAAGCCGAAGAGATAAGCGGAAACGACATATTGGCGATGATTTTCGTTTTCGACACCAAGGCTGGCGCCGATCTGCTGCAGGGCAGGCAGCATGATATCGATTGCCAGCGAGTTCACGGCCATCAGGAAAGCCGCAAGCGCGATAAATTCCAGCTTGCCCATGGGCAAGCGGCCCGCGGACATGGCTTGTGATGAATGTGTCACAATGAAAATCCCATAAACAGGTCAAGGCGCTGCTTGGTGCAGCGCCTCGAACTCAAGATATAGATGTGGAAACCGGACGGACGCCCGGTGACCGATCAGGCGGCGCCCTTAACCGTGACGCCGTTTTCCTGGAGATGCTGCTGCAGCTCACCGGCCTGGAACATTTCCCGGACGATGTCGCAGCCGCCGATGAACTCGCCCTTAACGTAGAGCTGAGGGATGGTCGGCCAGTTGGAATAATCCTTGATGCCCTGGCGGATTTCCGAATCGGCGAGCACGTTGATACCCTTGTAGTCGACGCCGAGATAATCGAGGATCTGCACGACCTGGCCGGAGAAACCGCACTGCGGAAACTGCGGCGTGCCCTTCATGAAGAGGACGACGTCGTTGCTCTTGACTTCGTTGTCGATGAATTCGTTGATGCCGCTCATGGGACCTAATCCTTTCAACAGGCGGGTTAAAGGCCCGCCGTTTCAATCGTTTTTCTTAGATAGCATGTGGGGGCGGGAATTCCACCCGCCAAAACCAAAAAAAGACCAATCCGCGACACTCTGTGACTCGGATTGTTGCCCAAGCGTTACGGCTGCTTGGCGAGGTAGGCCTGGATCTGTTCGATCTCGGCATCGGTGAAGTGGCTGAAATCCCATTGGGAGACTTCGGTCATGACGCCGAGATCGCGTCCGCCCATGCCCTTGCCGGTGCGCAGCAGCGCCTTGAATTGCTCGGGCGGGTAGGATTGCGCCAGCGGCCGAAGGGCAGGGGCCTTGAAGGCCGGCGACTGCTTTTCGGTATCGAGATTGTGGCAGTGGCTGCAGTCCGTCTTCCACATATATTCGCCGATATCGGCTGGTCGGGCGGCAACCGGCTTGAAAGTCGGCGCGACGTCGTCGGCCTCGAAGGGAATCTGGTCGAGAGCCAGACCGATCCGGCCGACCGGACCCCAGCTCGTACCGCCCTGCACGGCATCCGGAAGCGGCTTCAGGCTGCGCAGCCAGGCAATGATGCCGGCCATATCCTCGTCCGAGATGTTCGAGAGATTGCTGGCGGGCATGATTACGACGCCGGTCCCGTCCCGCTTTATGCCATGGCGGACGAGGCGCACCAGTTCTGCATCGGTATAGCCGGGAACCACGCGCGTCAGGTTCGGCGCGACGATGCGGCCAAGGGCCGGATCATCCAGAAGGACGTTGCCGGCATCATGATGACAGCCGCCGCACATGAAGGTGCGGGCGCGCCGTTCCGCCTCATCAGGCGACAGCACCGTCTTCACGGCAAAATCGGTGGACGCTTGATCATATGTCTTGGCAAGCCGCCTCTCGGACAGCGCATAAATCGCGCCGACCGAGACAAGACAGAGCACGACCAGCGTTGCGAGAATGATTTTCAGAATGCGAACCATTTCTTGAGACCCCCCGGTAGAATACAGATCAGGCGACGCCCGGGCTGAACCTTACGGAGGCAGCCCGTTCGAATTGACTATAAGGCTTGAGCCGCGACACTCCCTCAGCGTTGCAAGCCAGTGTGTGACATTGGGGAAAGCGGAGAGATCGGCATCAGCGAAAGCGCGTGGGGCATCCTGGCATCGTCGTCCTGCCGAACGTCCTCTTCAGGAAATCCGTCAGCACGCGGCCGACGAGGTCGGACACCTGTTCATGCACGAGTTCGGCTGCAAAATCCCCTCAATCCCATCGAAACGAACCGTTCCCTATTGAATTCCGGAGGAGTTCGATTAGCAAGGCGGCTCGAAGATTTTATCCGGTTTTTCGCCGTATTTTCAGGCGAACCCGTCATCAGGTAGCGGCGCTCCCAACCCGCCGGAAAGAAGAAAAAGACTATGAAACTCGTCAATAAGCGGGTTGTGCTGCATTTCCCCGGCTTCGAGCCGCTTGATGGTGCAGCGCATCGGGCGCGGTATGAGCGTACCGCCCGGCAGAGTGCATCCGTCTGGGGCTATGATGTCGAAACAGGTGCAGCAGGCGAAGGGCACTATGTTTCCTTCGATGTCGGCACTGGCGCCGATGGCTGGCAGACGCGGACGCGCGTGCATGTGTTCGATCATAACGAACTGGTGCAGCAGTTGCGCATGGGCAATACGGCGAGCCGCATCGCGGCAGGCTTTCTAAGCTTCTTGCAGGTGGTGCGGGAAGGTGGCATGGCCGGCTATTTCCGCCACGCCTGGCGTTTCGGCCTGTTCTTTATCTTTCCCTTCCTGCTGACGGCATTTGCGATCCTCATCACGCTGCAGATCCTGACGCTGCCCTACTGGCTCGGACTTTCCGGCTGGCATTTCGGCTGGAGTGCGCCGCTGGCGGCGATCTTCTTCACCTTCGGCTTCCTGCCGTTTTCGGAACGTTTCCATACCCTGCATCTTTTCGCCGACTGGGACATGGCGGTGGCGCTGGCGCGCATGGACAGGACAGACTTCAACGACTGGCTCGAGCAATGCGCGACGTCGATGCGCGAGGCGCTCAACGAGGAGGCCGATGAATATGTCATCTCCTCGCACAGCATGGGATCCAGCGTCGCAGCCCATGTCGTCGGCATTCTGCTGGAACGGGAACCTGATGTCTTCAAGAGCAAGCGCGTGGTGTTTGCGACGCTTGGCTGCGCCATCCTGCAATGCGCGCTGATGTCATCGGCGACGCTGCTGCGCTCGCGCGTCGGCCTGATTGCACGTTGCCCGAATATTTTCTGGCTGGACGTACAGTGCCTGACGGACTCGATCAACTTCTACAAGGTGCCGGTCGTCAGTGTTTCCGGCCATCCGGATGCGCCGCAGGCCAGCATGATCCATATCCGCGTGCGGCAGATGCTGACACCGGAGCACTACAAGAAGATCCGTGCCGATCAGTTGCGTGTGCATCGCCAATATGTGCTGGGGCCGGACATGAAATCCTCCTTCGATTTCACGCTGCTGACGGCTGGACCCATGCCGGCCTCGGTCTTTGCCTATCCCGATGTGAGCAAACTGCCAGCCCGGGAGCACGAGGACAAAGAGGCGAGGGGCGCCGACCATTTCGTACCAATCGCTTCCGCTCCAAAATAAAGACCCGGCGGGATTTCCTGCCGGGTCGGTTCATTTCCGATCTTCGATCGGCCGAAGCCAGGATGTCGGCTCAATCCGGCGCCGAGGTCTGCAGAGCAAGCGCATGCAGAATGCCGCCCATATTGCCCTTCAGCGCCTCATAGACCATCTGGTGCTGCTGCACGCGGCTCTTGCCGCGGAAGGCTTCCGCCACGACTTCTGCGGCGTAATGGTCGCCATCGCCGGCCAGATCGCGGATCGTTACCTTGGCACCGGGAATACCGGCCTTGATCATATCTTCGATATCGCCGGGTTTCATGGCCATGATCGTTACTCCTTGCGCATCATTCCGCGGCGACAATTTCGCCGCGGTTATCCATGAAATCAGGGAACCACGATTCATAGGCATCGCGCAATTGCTGAATCGGCAGCGCAATCAGATCGTCGACGACAAGCGCATCGCCCTGCACGGTGCCAAGGCGGCGGAAGGGCACGCCGGCGCCTTCTGCGTTGGCGCAGACGAAATCGGCGACATCCTTCGGAACCGACAGCACATAGCGCGCCTGATCCTCGCCGAAAAGCAGGGCATGCGGCGCGCCCTTTCCTTCACTGAGGCTGATCTTGAGGCCCTTGCCTGATGCCATCGCCATTTCGGCAAGCGCGATCGCAAGACCGCCGGAGGAAATGTCGTGGCAGGCAGTCGCCTGGCCGTTGCGGATGACTGAGCGAACGAAATCGCCGTTGCGGCGCTCGGCAAAGAGATCGACGTGCGGGGCCGGGCCATCGGTGCTGCCGACGACATCACGCAGATAGACGGACTGGCCGAGATGGCTGCCATCGGAACCGATGAGCAGGACCCTGTCGCCTTCGGCAGCGCTGCCGATGCGGGCCATCTTGCGCCAGTCGGGCATCAGGCCGACGCCGGCAATGGTGGGGGTCGGCAGGATCGCGACGCCATTTGTTTCGTTATAGAGCGAGACGTTGCCGGAGACGATCGGGAAGTCCAGTGCGCGGCAGGCTTCGCCAATGCCCTTCACGGCGCCGACGAACTGGCCCATGATCTCAGGCTTTTCCGGATTACCGAAATTAAGGTTGTCGGTCGCAGCCAGCGGCTCAGCGCCGGTCGCGGTGATGTTGCGCCAGCATTCGGCAACGGCCTGTTTGCCGCCTTCGAAAGGATCGGCCTCAACGTAGCGCGGCGTAACGTCGGAGGAGAAAGCAAGCGCCTTCAGCGGATGGCCTTCGACGCGCACGACCCCGGCGTCGCCGCCCGGCAGCTGTAGCGAGTTGCCCTGGATCAGCGTGTCATACTGTTCGTAGACCCAGCGGCGGCTCGATTGATTGGGGGAGCCAACGAGCTTGAGCAGCGCTTCGTTGTAATCCTGCGGGGCTGCGACGAGGTTTGCCGGCAGTGGCGCCCGCTTGTCGGATTCGCGCCAGGGACGGTCATATTCCGGAGCCTGATCGCCGAGATCCTTGATCGGCAGATTAGCGACTTCCTCGCCCTGATGCATGACGCGGAAGCGCAGGTCGGCCGTGGTCTTGCCGACGATCGCGAAATCGAGGCCCCATTTCACGAAGATCGCTTTGGCTTCCTCTTCCTTTTCCGGCTGCAGCACCATGAGCATCCGCTCCTGGCTTTCCGACAGCATCATCTCATAGGCGCTCATGCGCTCCTCGCGTACCGGCACCTTGTCGAGTTCGAGCAGGATGCCGAGATCCCCCTTGGCGCCCATTTCAACAGCCGAGCAGGTGAGACCGGCCGCACCCATGTCCTGGATGGCGATGACGGCGCCCGTCTTCATCAGCTCGAGGCAGGCTTCGAGCAGGCACTTTTCGGTGAAGGGGTCGCCAACCTGAACGGTCGGGCGCTTTTCCTCGATCGACTCGTCGAATTCGGCCGAAGCCATCGTCGCGCCGCCGACCCCGTCACGGCCGGTCTTGGCGCCGAGATAGACGACAGGAAGGCCGACACCCTTGGCTTCCGACAGGAAGATCGCGTTCGACTTTGCAAGGCCGGCAGCAAAGGCATTGACGAGGATATTGCCGTTGTAGCGGGCGTCGAACTCCACTTCGCCGCCGACAGTCGGCACGCCGAA
Source organism: Rhizobium sp. BK529 (assembly GCF_014194105.1). Classification (NCBI taxonomy): domain Bacteria; kingdom Pseudomonadati; phylum Pseudomonadota; class Alphaproteobacteria; order Hyphomicrobiales; family Rhizobiaceae; genus Rhizobium; species Rhizobium sp. BK529. The sequence goes on from NZ_JACIAU010000001.1 coordinate 1,411,173, forward strand.
GGAATTGCCGTAGCCGCCGACACCGGCGACGACGCCGGCAACGAGATGGCGGGTCTTCGGATGATCCGGCTCGCCAAAGCGCAGCGCGTTCATGGCAGCGATCGGACGAGCGCCCATGGTGAAGACGTCACGCAGGATACCGCCGACACCGGTCGCAGCACCCTGATAGGGCTCGATATAGGAGGGGTGGTTGTGGCTCTCCATCTTGAAGACGACGCAGTCGCCGTCATCGATATCGACGACACCGGCATTTTCGCCCGGCCCCTGGATGACGCGCGGTCCCTTGGTCGGCAGGGTGCGCAGCCACTTCTTGGAGGATTTGTAGGAGCAGTGCTCGTTCCACATGGCCGAGAAGATGCCGAGCTCCGTGAAGCTCGGTTCGCGGCCGATCAGATCCAGAATGCGCTGGTATTCATCCGGCTTGAGGCCGTGTGAGGCGATGAGTTCCGGCGTAATCTTGATAGTGTTGGGAATGGTCATGAGCTCTCGAAAATCCCTGCCTAGAGCAATCCTGCAAAAGTGCGCAGCGGTTTTGCATCCGGAATTGCGTGAAAACAAAGAGATAGAGCATGACAGTGATTGGAAGAAAAACGGACATGCTCTAGCGCGTTTGCCGTGTCTTTAGCCTATGTAGGAACTATGCGCGACAGGAAAATGCCTGCCGTCAACAGAGGGCAGGCACCGCGAGTTCCGTACTGGCAATTTGCAGGGCGCAGCCTTCAGAATTTGTAGCCGACCATCAGTCCGGCGCGAGTCATGCCGTCGTTCGGACCGTCACAGAGGTTGGCGTTCGAGGAATGGGCGAGCTGCGCCATAACATTCCAGTTGCTGGTGAAGCGATAGCCGGCGCCGAGATATTCGTGAAACAGCACACGACAGCCGAGATCCGGCCCATCGTCATTGCCATCGATGTCACCGGTATGGATGACGCCGCCGAAACCGGCCTCCGCGAAGATCTTGTCGCTGAGGTCGACCGTCCAGGTGAAACCGGCGAAGAATTGCGTGGCTTCGCCAGCCGTACCGATCGAGGTGCCCAAATGAACGCGGGGATGCAAAAGCTGCTGCTTCCAGCCGGTTGCCTGCTCGAAGCCGAAGGGGTCAAAAAGGGCCGTTATTTCGGGGAAAACGCCGTCTTCATGCGAATGGCCGCCTTGAACGGAAGCGGATGCGCCGAAGCGCAATTCGTCGAAAACCTTATCTCCGGCTTGCGCCGCTGATGACATTCCCAGGCTGCATGCAAAGACTGCGACCGACGCGATACCTGACAGGCGCAGCAGGAGTGAACGGAATTCGAATTTCATCTGCTGTCCTTTGATTCTCGCCTAAACAGCGGAATGGGACAGAGGTAACATGCGAGAGGTCTCGGTAAAGCGCTATGTTTCGATTATGACCTTTTCCACAATGCTGACACCGATCTGCAACAGTTCAGATCTCGCCGTCATAGGCGGAGCCACCATTTTCCAGTAGGCGTTTCAATACCATAAGACCTGCGGCCAGCTCGTTTCTATCCTTCGGTGAGGAGAAGCCGATGCGCACGCGGTGATAGACTTTCTCCCCACGCGCCGCCTTGAACTCATCCTCGTCATCGACAAGCACGCCATCGCGGAAGGCAGCATTCTTGAAAGTGCCGGACAGCCAGGGCTCCGGCAGTTTCAGCCACAGGAAGGGGGCGTGCGGGTGGGATTCGAACTCGAACCCGCGCAATTGCTCGCGGGCGAGGCGAACGCGGGCCGATAGTTCGAGGACGCTGGCATTGCGGATCTCGTGCGCCTTGCCACTCTCAACAAGACGCGCACAAGTTTCGGCCAGAATGAAGGGCAGGCCGCCGGTGACCATTTTGTGCGTGACCTTGATGCGCTGGGCGAAGTGCGGCGGGCAGGCAACCCAGCCGCCGCGCACGCCAGCCGCGACCGACTTTGACAGGCCGTTGACGAGAAAGGTGCGATCAGGCGCGATCGAGGCGAGCAGAGGCGTATCGTCGTTAGCCATGCCGCCATAGAGGTCGTCCTCGATGATCCACACGCCATGTCGCCTTGCGATATCGGCAATGGCCACGCGCCGTTCATAGGACATGATGGCAAGTGTCGGGTTGTGGACGGTCGGCATTGTGAAGACGAGCTTCGGATGCTGCTGCTGGCAGAGCCGCTCGAAATCATCAGGGATGATGCCGTGTTCATCAGACTCGACGATCAGTGTGCGCCGGCCGAGCAGGCGCACACTGCGGCTCACCTGCGTATAGGTGAGGTTTTCGAAGACGATCTTGTCACCGGGCGCCGACACGGCGGCGATGACGGCGATGGCCGCGGCGTGTGCGCCGAGCGTCGGCACGACGTTTTCGACCTCCGGCGACCAGCCATTGCGTGCCAGCCACAGACGTCCGGCCTCAAACCAGTTCGGCGGAAAGCTGCGAGAATAAGAGGAGATTTCCGCCAGATGCTGTTCGCCGATCTCGGCCATGATGCCAGCGATGACCTTGCCTTGACCAAGATCGGGAGCAGCTGTCGTATCGAAGCGAAGCTTGTTCGGGGGCGCATCCGCGACGCGCGTGCCGCTTAGCGAAAGAGTGACGGGATCGACCTGCTCGCTAGGCGGCGTATTGGCGCGGTCAAGCACATAGGTGCCGCGGCCGACTTCGCCGGCGACAAGACCACGCTCATGCACAAGCGCATAAGCGCGGCCGATTGTCCCGATTGTCACCCCGATATCATAGGCGAGATTTCGCTGCGGCGGCAGCTTGCTGCCTGCCGGCAAGGCGCCGGAAGCAATGGCGGATTCAATGTTGTCCGCAAGCCGCATGTAGACCGGGCCGGAGCCCTGCGAAAGATCGGGGAGCCAATTTGTCATGGTGACAATGAATAAATTGTCACCCTATACCTGTCAAGACTATGAGACAATCCTGTCAGCGGAAGCAACAGGAGTCAAAGATGTCCGCTATACCCCAGGCCAAAGGTCATATTGTATCGATTGTCTCTATCGATAGTCCGCACGAGATCGTACTGCCCAGGCACAAGCCGGCCACGACACGGCTGATGCGTCTCTGGGTCGCCATTCTCATCTGGCATCAAAAGCGTGAGGGACGGCGCGCGCTTCGCCATATGACCGCAGATCAGCTGAAGGATATCGGTCTGTCGCAAACCGATGCCGCGCGGGAAATCAGCAAGTCGTTTTTCTGGGATTAGGCTCGTGATGTGGAGCCTTAGCTGCAGGCGCGGTTGCCGCCCGACCAGCGGGTGACGTCAGCGGCGATGCGGCCTGAGACCGGCTCGGACATCATCGGGCCAAAAGCCTGCATCTTGGCAGGACTGCCCTCGGCCTGCACGACGAGAAGCGGGCGGCTTTCAGGACTGCCCTTGTGGACGACAAGGATGCGCGGCCGGCCGGAGAAGGAATTGAGCTCCGGCGCCAGCCTATATGCGGCGAAAGCCGGGTCGCCCGACTTGAACCAGCAACTGTTGGCGCCGAGCGCCACACGCTCCATTGTCGATAGCGCGCTGCGGTCCGGCCCCTTTGCAGGTGTCGAGGACTGGCAGGCAGCAACCAGCGCAGAGAGGCCGGCAAAGGCTACAGCGTTGGCAGTAGCAGCAAAAAGGCAAGGGCGCATTCAGCTTGCTCCAGTGATCCGGCGACGGGCTTTCTGATGAAATGAATCAGGCAGCGACGACGTCGAGCGCCGAAGCGAAGAGGCCGCGGCCGTCCGACCCCCCGTGAGCGGCTTCTATAAGGTTTTCCGGATGCGGCATCATGCCGAGAACATTGCCCTTGGCATTCATGACGCCGGCAATGTCGTTGACCGAGCCGTTCGGGTTGGTGCCTTCGGCATAGCGGAAGACGACCTGGCCGTTGCCCTCGATGGCAGCGAGCGTCTCGGCATCGGCAAAATAGTTGCCGTCGTGATGAGCGACCGGGCAGCGGATGATCTGGCCCTTTTCGTAGGCGCGAGAGAAATCCGTGTCGGCATTGACGACTTCGAGTTTGATCTCGCGGCAGACGAATTTCAGCGAGGCATTGCGCATCAAGGCGCCCGGCAGAAGGCCGGCCTCGACAAGAATCTGGAAGCCGTTGCAGACGCCGAGAACCTTCACGCCCTTGTTCGCCTTCTCGATGATCGCCTGCATGACCGGCATGCGTGCTGCAATCGCGCCGCAGCGCAGGTAATCGCCATAGGAGAAGCCGCCGGGAATGACGATCAGGTCGACATCGGGGATTTCCGTCTCCGTCTGCCAGATCGTCACCGGCTGGCGACCGGAGATTTTGGTGAGAGCGGTGATCATGTCGCGATCGCGATTGAGGCCCGGAAGTTGAACGACGGCTGATTTCATGGGGTGCCTGCGTTTAGCGAAAGATATTGAACTGGAACGCTTTCGGCGAGCCATACTCCATTGTCCGAGACAAAGAAAGAATGTCCCTCTGAAAACATGCGGGCTGCGTCTATACGCAGGATAATATAGTCGCCCTTGCGGCGGGTTGCGACGATCTTCGCGGTATCGATATCGGCAGAAAGGTGAACGTGATGCCGTTCCATCTTCTGCAAGCCTTCGCGCTCGATCGCAGGCCAGCTTGCCCGCGACGTGCCGTGGAAGAGGATTGCCGGCGGCTCGACCGGCTTCAAGGCTAGGTCGATACCGACGCTGTGGCCCTGATTGGCGCGAATTCTGTCCTCGACAAGAGCAAAGCGCTTCTTCGGACTGTTTTCGATGATGCCGATAATATCGGCGCGCGAGACGTCATATTTCGACGTCAACGCCTTTTCGAACGCATCGAAGGAAACCCACCCTTCGGCATCAAGCGTCAGACCTGCGGCTTCCGGCGCATGGCGTAAGACATAGCTCATATATTTCGAGACTTCCGTCTCCAGCTTTGCTTCCATCATGACGCCTCATCCTGGAGGCTCGCCAGGTGGCGAGCCTGTGATCGTCAGTCGATCGCGATCGCGTAGTTCTCGATGACCGTATTGGCGAGGAGTTTCTCGCACATGGCCTTGAGATCCGTCTCGGCCTTGGCCTTGTCGGTGCCTTCCAATTCCAGATCGAAGACCTTGCCCTGGCGGACATGGCCGACGCCGCCGAAGCCGAGGGCGCCGAGTGCGCCTTCGATGGCCTTTCCCTGAGGATCGAGAACGCCGTTTTTCAGCGTGACGGTGACGCGAGCCTTGATCACTTGTTCTTCCCTGCCTTTTACTTGACCAAAACGGGGCCGGTGCCGCGCACGGGCTCGTTTTCATTGATGATGCCGAGACGGCGCGCAACTTCGGAATAGGCTTCCAGCAGCCCGCCCATATCACGGCGGAAGAGGTCCTTGTCCATCTTCTTGTGGGTCTCGATATCCCAGAGGCGGCAGCTATCCGGCGAGATTTCATCGGCCAGGATGATGCGCATCATGTCACCTTCGAAGAGGCGGCCGCACTCGATCTTGAAATCGACGAGCTGGATGCCGACGCCGAGGAAGAGGCCGGTCATGAAGTCGTTGACGCGGATGGCGAGTGCCATGATGTCGTCGAGTTCGGCCGGATTGGCCCAACCGAAGGCAGTGATGTGCTCCTCGGAGACCATCGGATCCTCAAGCGTATCGGACTTGTAATAGAATTCGATGATCGAGCGCGGCAGAACGACCCCTTCCTCGATGCCGAGGCGCTTGGCGAGTGAGCCGGCGGCGACGTTGCGCACGACGATCTCGAGCGGGATCATCTCCACTTCCCTGATCAGCTGCTCGCGCATGTTGAGCCGGCGGATAAAGTGGGTGGGAATGCCGATCTTGTTCAGATGGCTGAAGATATATTCAGAAATACGATTGTTGAGAACGCCCTTACCATCAATGACTTCGTGTTTCTTCTTGTTGAAAGCGGTGGCATCGTCCTTGAAGAACTGGATCAGTGTGCCCGGTTCAGGCCCTTCATACAGTATCTTTGCCTTGCCCTCGTAGATACGGCGGCGACGGTTCATTGTAGTTATTCTCTGCTGTTGGCGCTCTTGGGATAGCGCGCGTGGATCGATCTCGTGGCGTCCCCTTAAAGGAAAAGAGAGAGTTTCACAATCCGCCTGTCACTCCTTCCCCGGTTTCCGGCCGTAGCGGGAAAACCGCAAAGAGAATCGAATGTCTTCGCAAGAGGAGACTACCGCCTTTTTCTTTACGGTGAAATGAAGGCAAAATCTCGGAGCGGTTATACAGGTCTCTATCTGGAGGTCGTCACCTGGAAACCGTGCGGCCGACGGAACGGCGCAGGTCAGTCTGCAGCGCACGGGCCGCACTCTCCGGTTGCCGCCAGCTTTCGCTTTGGATGAAGGCCGGGATCTGCATCGCTGGCATCGGCCGTGCAAGTGCATAGCCTTGCAGCATATCGCAGCCAAGCTCCTGCAGGATGTGGACGTGATCGGCAGTCTCCACACCTTCGGCGGTGACGAGAATGTTCAGCGAGCGGCCGATCTCGATGATGGAACGGACGAGCTTGCGTTGCTCTGCCGATTGCGGCAGCTGGCTGATCAGCTCGCGATCGATCTTCAGCGTCTTCGGGCTCAGCCGCATCAGGCTGACGATCGAGGCGTGGCCGGTGCCGAAATCATCGACTTCGATGTCGATGCCGAGCTTCTTCAGTTTCTTGAGATTGGCGGTGACCGCGTCGTCGCAATCGTCGAGCGAGATGGATTCCAGCAGCTCGAATGACACCGTGCCCGGTTCGATCCTCAGCGAACGCAGCTTCTTGCCGAGCTGCGGATCGGAAAGTCTCCCGGCGGAGACATTGACGGAAATGCGGGGAATGGCGAAGCCTTCACGGACCCAGGTTTTGCGGTCGGCAAGGGCCCGCTGCAGGATCAAGGCATCGATCGTCGAGACGACGTCGAGGTCTTCAGCGATGTCGAGAAAACGATCGGGAGCAAGCACGCCGCGTTCCGGATGCTGCCAGCGGGCCAGGGTCTCGATGCCGGCGATATCCAGCGTGCGGGCATCGAATTGCGGCTGGTAGAAGGGTACGAATTCATTGCGCTCGAGACCGATCAGAATTTCATCGGCAAGGCGCTTGGCCGTCAGGATCGTTCGCCGTACAGCCTTGGAGAAGAATTCGTGGCGGTTGCGGCCGGAGGCTTTAGCCCGGTAGAGCGCGATATCGGCGTTGAGAAGAAGCTGCTTTTCATCGAGATTCGAGCCGCTATCGATGGCTATGCCGATACTGGCGCCGAAGCGGCAGTCATGCCCCTCATATTTGATTGGCTTCCTCAGCTCGCGGATGATGCGCTCGGCGACTGTGGCGATCTTCTTCGAAGCGGTGTTGACGACGCAGAGGACGACGAATTCATCGCCGCCGATGCGCGCGACGAAATCCGTGCTGCGAATGGAGTCGCGTAATACCCGAGCGGCATGTTTCAGCAAGTGGTCACCGGCGCGGTGGCCGAGCGTATCATTGATCTGCTTGAAGCGGTCGAGATCGATGTGGAGGATGGCAAGCGCCAGATCTTCTTCGCGGCACTGGGCGGAACGTTCTTCCAGCATCTTGTCGAGATAGCGACGGTTCGGCAGACCGGTGAGATAGTCATGAAGAGCCAGATGCTCGATGCTTTCCTTGGCGGCTTCGAGTTCGCGGTTGCGGGCTTCGGCAAGATCCTTGGCGCGCTGCAATTCGTTGCGCAGCGCCACTTCCTCCGTCACGTCCCAATTGGCGCCGATCAGTTTGCGGTAACCGTTGCCGTCGACGAAGAACGCCGCGCTGGCGCGGATGATGCGCTCGGCGCCATCACCCCTGATGATGCGGAATTCATGGTGAAAGCCGGTCCCGTTGTTGACGGTGCTTTCGACTGTGTCGAGCACCCGCTCGCGATCGTCAGGATGAATCCTTCCCGGCCACGCCGCGCCTGCCGTCAGGCGGTCGACGCCCTGCAGCCCATAGATGGCAATGAGGCGGTCGTCCCATTCGACGGTTCCGTGGTCGATATCGGCTTCGAATACGCCGATATCGCTGATCTGCAGGGCAAGGTCGAGGCGGCGGGAGAGCTGCGCCAGCATCTCCTCCGTCTGCTTGCGTGCGGTGATGTCAGTGTCCGTGCCGACGACACGCTGGGCCGCACCGTTTTCATCCCACTCAACCGGTGCGCCACGGCATTCGATCCAAACCCAATGGCCATCCTTGTGGCGCTCGCGATACTGGAAGATATGGTAGGCCGGGTCACCGGCATTCTGGCGCTCGATGGCATTAATGACGAAATCGCGATCATCGGGATGGATGAGCTGCAGCCAGGCCTCGTAATCACCATCGGCCGCCTCATCAGGCGCCATGCCGCGAATGGTCTTCCAGGTCTGCGAGTAATATTTCTTGTCGAGACGGTAATTGTGGTCCCAGACGCCGAGACCGGAGCCGACGAGCGCGTAGTTCCAGCGGCTTTCGCGCTCGGAAAGATCGGAATCATCCGTATAGCTCACCGGTCCATTTGCGGCCGGTGCGTCGCGGTCCGGGTCAGCGGCGTCTTGCGGATGGCTCTGCTTCACGGGCGCGCGCTCTCGCTTTTCTGGCATCAGCGCAGTCTGCGGTCTTTCCATTAAGAAATGCTTAGAAAGCGATCGCTCAATTCACTGGAAATACCGGAGTTTCCGGTTCTCAACCGGGCAGGCGGCTCAGAAACTGAGCAAAGACCATCGTGCCCTCGGGCCAGGGCCCATGACCAGAATCCGCATTGATGTGGCCGGATTCGCCGGCATCCACCAGGAAGGACCCCCAGCTGTTGGCGATATCGTCGGCATGTTCGTACGTGCCGAAAGGATCGTTGCGGCTTGCCACCGTAATCGAGGGGAAGGGCAGTGGATCGCGCGGGTAGGGACCGAAGGTCATCAGATGTTTCGGACGGATATCCGGATTGGCGACATCGGGCGGCGCGACGAAGAAGGCACCGGCAACCCGCTTTTCAAACAGCGGGATCGCATGAATCACCGAGGGTACGCCAAGGGAATGGGCGACGATCACGACGGGGCGTGTGGCGGCATTCACCTCCTCGGCGATGCGGGCGATCCAGTCCTCACGCACGGGCTTCGACCATTCCGCCTGCTCGACCCGGCGCGCGGTGGAGAGCTTTGCTTCCCAGCGGGTCTGCCAATGGTCGGGACCGGAGTTGGTGTAACCGGGAACGATGAGAATATCTGCTTCTGACGCTTTCATGGTGTCGCCGATGTGAGAAAGCTTGACGGCGATGTCAAGGGAGAGAGCGACTTGGCCTGAGAAATTTGCTATAGTCGCTGCCTGCCGGTTGCGTTTGCGTGTCGGCTTGTCGTTACCGACACGTTCGCCTCCGGCTCATCTTGGCTGAGGAGGAGAAAGCCATGGCGGCATTCCATATCATGACAGGTGCTGGCGACAGCTTCGCACGGCCTGCGATCAATCGCATCAGCATAGCAGACGTCTTCGACGCGCTCAGGCTCGGTTTCGAGGATTTCCGGGAAAAGCCTTCACATTACGTTTTCCTATGTCTCATGTATCCGATCGCTGGCATCTTCCTGACGATGTTGAGCTCGGGCGCCAATCTCGCGCCGATGATCTTTCCGTTGATGTCGGGTTTCGTGCTGATCGGCCCGCTCGCCGCGATCGGCCTTTATGAAATCAGTCGTCGACGCGAGGCCGGTCTCGACACCTCCTGGCAACATGCGCTCGATGTACGCCGCTCGCCGGCCCTGCCGTCGATCATCGCCGTCGGCCTCCTGCTGTTCGGGATCTTCGTCGTCTGGCTGGTCACGGCGCAAACCATCTATACGAGCCTTATCGGTGAGGTCTTCCCGCGCTCCATGTCGCTCTTCATGCAACAGGTCTTCGGCACGACTGAAGGCATACAGCTCATCCTGTGGGGCAATCTGGTCGGCCTCGGATTCGCGCTCGTCGTTCTGGCGATCACTGTCGTGACATTTCCGATTCTACTCGACAGGGATTGCGGAGCAGTGGCCGCGATGGTCGCCTCGATCCGGGCAACCTTCGCCAATCCTGTGCCGGTGCTCACCTGGGGTTTGATTGTGGCCGCATTGCTCGTCATCGGCACACTTCCGCTCTTTGCCGGCCTTGCACTCGTCATTCCGATCCTCGGCCATGCGACCTGGCATCTCTACCGGAAACTGATTGCCATGTGACGGCACCATTCCGGGTGTCGCAAGATTCCGCGATACCCGGAATTTTTTCTGCATACGGAACCGCGGAACGTTCCTTGGAGTTTGTCTTTGGCCGACTTCCAAGGAGGATTTCAAGGTGACGTTACGCCATGTGTTTGCCCGCTTTGCAACCAAGGTATCGGAGTGGGCGGGCAAGCCGGTGACCTTCATTCTGGCGCTTATCGCCGTCATTATTTGGGCCGCTCTAGGTCCCTTGTTCGACTATTCGGAAACCTGGCAACTCGTGATCAACACCGGCACGACGATCGTCACCTTTCTGATGGTCTTCGTGCTGCAGAACGCGCAGACGCGCGACACGCGCGCTATTCAGGCAAAGCTCAATGAAATCATCCTGACGAGCCACGCCGAGAACCGCTTCATCGGCATCGAAAATCTCGACGAAGAAGATCTCAAACATCTTGACCGGCTGGTGGCCAAGGCGGCCGAGGGCCGGGGCAGGACAGAGGCTTGCGAGGTAGCGGATTTACAGGCCGACATCTCGATTGCAAAAAGCGAGACGAAAAAACGCAAGACGCCAGTGGCTTCCACATCGCGCAAGCGGAAATGAAAACGGCGCCTCGTGGGCGCCGTTTCATGAGATATCTTCGGTAATTACACCTCGCCGAAGACGCGACGGAAAATCGTATCGACGTGCTTCGTATGATAACCGAGATCGAACTTCTCCCGGAGATCCGCCTCGGAGAGTGCGGCGCGGACTTCGGCGTCGGCAAGCAGTTCCTCGAGGAAGTCCTTGCCCTGTTCCCAGACCTTCATGGCGTTGCGCTGCACGAGGCGATAGGCATCCTCGCGGGAGACACCGGCCTGAGTTAGCGCCAGCAGAACGCGCTGCGAATGTACGAGACCACGGAACTTGTTGAGGTTCTTCATCATATTCTCGGGATAGACCACGAGCTTTTCAATCACACCGGCGAGACGGTTCAACGCAAAATCCAGCGTGATCGTCGTATCCGGGCCGATGGCGCGCTCGACGCTCGAATGGCTGATGTCGCGCTCGTGCCAGAGCGCCACGTTTTCCATCGCGGGAACGACGGACATGCGCACGAGGCGGGCGAGGCCGGTCAGGTTTTCGGTCAGAACCGGATTGCGCTTGTGCGGCATGGCCGAAGAGCCCTTCTGGCCTTGCGAGAAGAATTCTTCCGCTTCCAGAACTTCGGTGCGCTGCATGTGACGGATTTCGATCGCGACATTTTCGATCGAGGAGCCGATGACGCCGAGCGTGGCGAAAAACATCGCATGACGATCACGCGGGATGACCTGGGTGGAGACCGGCTCGGAAACGAGACCGAGGGCTGCGCAGACATGCTCTTCGACAACAGGATCGATATTGGCGAAAGTGCCGACGGCACCGGAGATCGCACCCGTGGCGATTTCAGCGCGAGCGGCGACCAGGCGCGCACGGTTGCGGCTCATCTCGGCATAGAAGCGGGCAAAGGTCAGACCCATCGTCGTCGGCTCGGCATGGATGCCGTGGCTGCGGCCGATGCGGATCGTATCCTTATGCTCGAAGGCGCGGGTTTTCAGCGCAGCGAGAACACGGTCCATATCGGCAAGCAGGATATCGGCAGCGCGCACGAGTTGGATGTTCAGCGTGGTGTCAAGCACGTCAGAGGAGGTCATGCCCTGATGGACGAAGCGGGCATCGGGGCCGACGATCTCGGCAAGATGCGTCAGGAAGGCGATGACGTCATGCTTGGTAACGGCTTCGATCTCATCGATGCGGGCAACATCAAAAGTTGCCTTGCCGCCCTTTTCCCAGATGGTGGCGGCAGCCGATTTCGGGATCACGCCGAGCTCTGCCAGCGCATCGCAGGCATGCGCCTCGATCTCGAACCAGATACGGAACTTGGTTTCTGGAGACCAGATGGCGACCATCTCGGGCCGGGAATAACGAGGGATCATGGGCGAGCGCCTTCATTTGTGACAGTAGCTGCGGCCCCTGTAGCAAAGACGGCCGGCAATCTCAACGCATGCGTTTGGCAAGAGCCAGGCTGATGACAAGCAGACAGACCAGTCCGACGGGCAAAAACAGCCCCAGACCGATAACGAGGAACTGATAGATGGCGCTGGCGCCGGTAAAGACGAACTGGAACATCCAGATGACAGAGCCGAAGGGCGCATGCCAGCGAGAATAGAAAATCCGGTAATCCATGGCGAAAAGAAAGGCCGTCATCAGCACCGTGCCCGTCGTCAACGCCAGGAAGAAGGCGGCAAAACGCGCCTCCAGCTCATGACCAAGCGCAAGATATCGTCCGGCAAGCAGATTGAAGGGCCAGGAGAGCAGCCCGCCGCCGAAATAGAGGAGGGCGAGATCAAGCACATGGCTCGTCTCCATGCCATTGCGCAGATAGAGGCCAACCATGGCCGAGATCAGCATCAGCACGCCCCAGAGGGGGGCGCCGATGAAAAGTTCTGAATAGGACGGCCATGCCACCCGCAGACGGTTCATTTTCAGGGCTTAACCGGAACGGCAATCCAGCGGCCGTTGCGACCGTCAGGCGCAGCGCTCAGCGCCAGAATGAGGGCGATGTGGACGGGTCTTCCGGCTTCCGGCTGATAGACGAGGGCGCCGCCCATCCGATATTCCACCGGGCAGCCGCGATCAGCGGGAATTGCCTTGTCCTGATGGACGATCTGGCGGTTTGGCGCGCCGTCCTTCTCGATGAGTTGGAGAGTGAAGCCAACAACGTGGTTGTTCAGGGTTTTGCAAGCATCGGGTGTCGCGACCTGCGCATCGCCGAGCAGCAGCGTGTAAGCGCCGCGCGCGAGGCCGTCAGTTGCAAGCGTCGTATAGCGGATCGTCTTCATCGGCGAGCCGAGTTCGGTCGGCGGATTGAACGCGGCGATCAGGCCGGGATTGGTCAGTAGGTCATATTTGTCCATTTGCTTGCGGGCCGCTGTCAGGTTCTGGCGCCGCGCTTTGGAGAGATCAGCATCCTTGTCTGTCAGCTCCAGATGAAAGGGCGTCTCTTCGAGATTTTCACCGGTGTCGGTATTGATGAAATAGGTATCCGAATAGGGGACCTTGCCATTCTTCATGCCGAATTCCTGGAAGGCGAAGACCTTGCCATCAGCTGAGAAACCGACAGGCTGGATATTGGCGATATCGCCGGCAAAGGCTGTGGCGGATATTCCCGTCAGCAGGGCGGCGAAAAGGCTGCCCATGAACATGCGCTTCGTCATTTAGCGAGCTCCCTCAGCCGCGTTGCGAAGGGCCGTGATCGCCTGCCGATAAGCCTCGAGCGAGCCGCCCTTGAAAATTGCCGACCCGGCGACGAGCACATTGCCGCCGGCCTTTGCCACGGCAGGAGCGGTATCCACCGTCACGCCGCCGTCCACCTCAAGCTCGATCGGACGGTCACCGATGAGTGACTTCGCCGCTGCGATCTTGTCTACCATTGCCGGAATGAATTTTTGGCCGCCGAAACCGGGGTTGACGGACATGATGAGAATGAGGTCGACATCGTCAAGCACGTTCTCGACGACCGAGAGCGGCGTTGCCGGATTGAGCGTGACGCCAACCTTCTTGCCGAGATGGCGGATCGTCTGCAGCGAGCGATGCAGATGCGGTCCGGCTTCTGCATGGACCGTGATGCGGTCGCACCCGGCCTTGGCGAAGGCCTCCAGATAGGGATCGGCAGGCGAGATCATCAGATGGCAGTCGAAGGTCGCATCGGTGTAGGAACGCAGCGACTTGATGACATCGGGGCCGAAAGAAATGTTCGGCACGAAATGGCCGTCCATGACGTCGAGATGGATCCAGTCGGCGCCGGCCGCGGTGACGTTGCGTACTTCTTCGCCGAGCTTTGCAAAATCTGCCGCCAGGATCGATGGCGCGATGCGGATGGGCAGTGTCGTCATGGGTCTCGGTCTCCGTCTCAAACCGGAAGCGGGTAAGCCGCCTTACGGCATGGTCAATAGGTCAGTCCGTGCCGCCAGCGGGCGGGACGAACGCGTCGCCGCGCCATTGGAGCAGGCGATAGGGATTCTGCGACAACTCATGGGCCGGTGTGAAGATAACCGGGCCGATCGGCGTATTGAATTGCGTTCCGATCAGCTTTTCTGCGATTGGCTTGCCCTCGGTCACCGCCGCCTGCACGGCCTGATCGGCAATCAGTGCGGCGGCTGCCGCAGGCAGGGCATAACCTTCGGGCTCTACTCCTGCCGCCCGCATCGCGTGGACGGTCGAATCTGCCTCCGGCAGAAGAGCGTATTCCGGAATCGCGACAGCGCGTACGCCGTCCGCAAGCGCAAGCGGCTGGTTGGGAGCGCGCATCGCATCGCCGCTCAGGATATCCAACGAGATGTTTTCAGCCTTGGCGTCACGCGCGATGGTGGCGACATCGTTCCTGTCGCCGCCGATGAAGACCTTGGTGGCACCTGCTCGCTTCAGGCGGCGCACGAGACCGATCTGCTGTTCCTGCCCCGGCCGGTAAGTATCAGTGAAGACGGGCTTGAGACCATTTTCTTCCAGTGCGTCGCGTACGGCTTCCGTCAATTCGCGGCCGTGGATCGTGCCGTCCTCGATGAGGGCGATCGGGAAAGCCGTCCATTGCTGCAGGATGATCTGGATGATCTTCTCCGCCTCATCGCCGTCCCGCGGCGCAAGACGGAAGAGGGGCCAGCCGTTCTTCAGCGAATCTTCCATCAGGATACGCGAGCGCACCGACACGGTAATGGCAGGGATGTTGGCATCCTTGAGCTTCGGCAACGCGCCTTCAAGCGTTTCGCTGCAGAGGAAACCGATGGCGATCTGAACTTTGGCGGCAATCAGCGCATCGGCGATCGCCGGGCCGCTATTGTCCTCACAGCTTTCGCTGATCGGAACGATCGTATCGCCGGCCTGCCCAATCTGGAAAACTGCGCCAGCACGAACTTGGGCGCCGAGCGAGGCGAAGGTGCCGTCTTGCGGGGCCACAACGCCGATCGTCACGCCGGCCGCGCGGCTTTCGGCCGTCAACGCCAGGAGCGACAGAAGGGCGGCTATGACACGCAGCGTCATCATGAAAGGTGCAGGTCTCTCGTCTAGTCCATGCCCTTTTATCTGCACGGCGGCAATCGTCAAAGAAAAACAAGCATATTCTTCAGCTTTTAGCGGCTGCTATTGTAGAAAAGGTAACTGATGCCCGCCATATTGGCGAAATAACAAAAACAAGACACTGATTGCGGAGAAGCATGTGTTGAACAGGCAGCATATTGATCCTGGCCTATATCGCGACGCCATGAGTCGCTATGCCGGCCACGTGCAGCTGGTGACGACGGCTCTCGGTGAAGCCCGCCGCGGCGTCACCATCACGGCCGCCTGCTCGGTGTCGGACAATCCGGCTTCCGTTCTCGTCTGCCTCAATAACACCAATGTGAAAAACGAGATCTTCTGGCGCAGCGGCATTTTCGCACTGAACTCGCTCGGCGCTCATCATCAGCGCGTGGCCGACGCCTTTTCTGGACGCACGCAACTGGAAAACGAAGAACGTTTCCTGAGTGCCCGTTTCGAAACGCTGGCAACGGGTGCGCCGGTGCTCGCCGATGCACTTGCCGTCTTCGACTGCCGGGTGACCGATATCAAGGAAATGCCGACCCATAACGTCATCTTCGGCGAGGTCGCTGCCGTCCGTTTCACCGAAATCCACCCGGCGCTTCTCTATCTGCACCGCGGTTATCATTCGATATAGCCTTACCCCGCATCGGCCTGAAAATCGGAATCGATTTTCGAAAAGCACGATGCTTAGATTCAAAGAGTTAGAGCGTCGCTTTGTGCGTCCGAATGGATGCAAGGCGCTCCAGTCAGAGGAGCGACCAGCCATGGACAATGCCGGCATCGAGGAAATGTTTCAGTCGCTTGGTCCCGTCACCATCAAACGCATGTTCGGCGGCAAGGGCATCTATCATCTCGGCCGTATCCTGGCGCTCGAAGTGCGAGACGAAATCCTGCTGAAGGCCGATGAGAAGAGCGCGCCAGAATTTGCGGCGGCGGGTGCCAGCCAGTGGTTTTACGAGGGCAAGAAGGGCGCGCCGGTAAAGATGCCTTACTGGAGCATTCCGGAAGAAGCCTATGACGATCCCGATATCATGGCCCGATGGGTGCGGCTTGCCTATGAGGCGGCGTTGCGCGCCGAATGATCAGCGCAATTCGCCCGCCGGAAGGCTGGCAATCGCTGCTCTGGTGAAGGCCGACAAAGGCTCCGGCAGGTCGGCAAGGCCGAACCAGCCGAAATCCGAAAGCTTGTCCGGCTCGGTCAACTGCGGCTCGCCCGTTACGTCGCGGGCGATGTAGAGCAGGGAAATCCAGTGCTGGCGGTCGGCTTCGATGATCTGCTCGGTCAGGCCTATGCGTTCGATACGGCCGATCGCGAGGCCGGTTTCCTCTTCCGCCTCGCGGCGCGCAGCCTCTTCGGCCGGCTCCATATGATCAACCTTGCCGCCGACGATATTCCAGTAGCCGGCTTCAGGCGGACGGATGCGCTTGTAGAGAAGGATCTTGCCGTCGCGCAAAATCACCAGGCCTACACCGAAGCCTGGGAAGTCGATGCCGGGCTTGCCCATGGGGCACTCAGATCTTGGCGTTGGCGGCAATCAGCATGAAGGCAGGGATATCGTCGCCGAAACCAATGGGCGTGGGGCCGTCATCATTGTCGCGATGGCGGCGGCGATCGCGGCTGTCGTCGTTCGCGGGGTAAGGCCGATTGCCGCGCGCGTTGTTCTGCGGCTTCTGTTCTGCTTTGCGCTCGTTCTTCACGCTGGCGGCCCTTGCTACTGCTTCCACGACTTCTGCACCATTATCTTCGGCGTTGATATCAGATTTATGACTCGAAGACCGACGCTCGCGGCCACGATCCTTATCCCGCTCACGACCCTTGCCGCGACGAGGAGAACGCTCGCTGTCACGGCTTTCTTCGGCCGGCGGCAGGGCGGAGAGGTCGCCGTTCAGCCATTCGACCTTTTCGCCGATCAGCTTTTCGATCGCGTCGGCATATTTTTGGTCGTGGCGGGTGACGATAGTGAAGGAAGCGCCGGAACGGCCGGCACGGCCGGTGCGGCCGATGCGGTGAACATAATCTTCCGAATGGATCGGCACGTCGAAATTAAAGACGTGGCTGACATCGGGAATATCGAGGCCGCGGGCGGCGACGTCGGAAGCGACGAGCAGCTTGATGTTGCCGTCCTTGAAGTTGGCGAGCATTGTCATGCGCGAGCGCTGGTCCATGTCGCCATGGAGCGCGCCAACGGAGAAACCGTGACGGTCTAGCGAACGGAAGAGTTCGGCGACATCCTTCTTGCGGTTGCAGAAGATGATCGCGTTCTTGAGGTCTTCCTGGGCGCGGATCAGATCGCGCAGCACGGCGCGCTTCTCGTAATCCTTACCGTGCGAGGCGACGAAACGCTGCACGATGGTGCTCGACGCCGAAGCCGGCTTGGAGACTTCGATACGCTCAGGGTTCTGCAGGAAGCGGTCCGCAAGCTTCTGGATTTCCGGCGGCATGGTGGCCGAGAAGAACAGCGTCTGGCGGGTGAAGGGGATCAGCTTGGCGATGCGCTCGATATCGGGGATGAAGCCCATGTCGAGCATGCGGTCTGCTTCGTCGATGACGAGGATTTCAACGCCGCTCATCAGAAGCTTGCCGCGTTCGAAATGGTCAAGAAGGCGGCCGGGGGTGCAGATCAAGACGTCTGCGCCACGCTCGAGCTTACGGTCCTGCTCTTCGAAGGAAACGCCGCCGATCAGCAGGGCGACGTTCAAGCGGTGATTCTTGCCGTATTTCTCGAAGTTTTCGGCAACCTGGGCAGCCAGTTCGCGGGTCGGCTCCAGGATCAGCGTGCGCGGCATACGGGCACGGGCGCGGCCTTTTTCCAGAAGCGACAGCATGGGAAGAACGAAAGATGCCGTCTTGCCGGTGCCGGTCTGCGCGATACCGCAAATATCGCGGCGCTCAAGCGCGAAAGGGATTGCCCCGGCCTGAATGGGGGTGGGGGTCGTATAGCCCGCATCGGTAACAGCGGAGAGCACTTTGGGGCTCAAACCAAGGTCAGCAAATGTCGTCAAAGGGAAAACTGTTTCCGTTTCGTTCGGCCGGTCTCTGGCGAGTCGGCAGGATTGCATGCCGCAATGGTGGGCGACATAGTCCTAAACGGCCGGCAAGTCAAGGGAGAGCGTCTCCACCCCAGGTAGCGAGGTGAAGCATTCGTTACCGCGACCGGCTATTTTATATAAGTGGCAAGTTTAAGGCCGGCATTCATGAAATAAATCGGATCGACGGCGTGTCCATCCTGCCGCACTTCGTAATGCAAATGCGTGCCGGTGGAACGGCCGGTGCTGCCGGCAAGTCCGATCACATCGTTGCGGTCTACGGTGTCGCCAACCTTGACCAGAATTTCAGACATATGGCCATAGCGCGTCGAAATGCCATTGCCGTGATCGACCTCGACCATATTACCGTAGCCGCCGGTCCAGCCGGCAGCGATCACCTTGCCGGGCGCAGTGGGACGGACCCTTTCGCCGGGCGAGAAACGGAAGTCGATGCCCGAATGCAGGGCAAGGCGGCCGAGGAACGGATCGCGCCGGTTGCCGAAGGGGCTGGTGATTTCCTTGCCAACAGCCGGATTGCGGAACGGCAGGGACTCGGCAGTGCTACGCACCGCTTCCAGCCGCGTCAGCGCGCTGTCGAGCTGCACCAGAGAATTGTTGAAGTCGTCGTTGCTTTCAGGCTCGACATAGGGACCGCCGACGGCGTCTTCGTCCTCTTTCGCCGCTGATGTCTCCGACGGGACCGGGATATGGAAGCGGCCGAGCACGCCTTCGATCGCATCGGCGGCACTGCCGGCGTCACTCGTCAGTTGGTCGACGCGGCTCTTCTGATCCTGTTCGACATTCTTCAGCGAGAGAGTGACCTTAGAAAAGATGCGGTCGGCACGGTCGCCGACCGTTTCCTCCGATGGAACATAGGCGAGGGTGGAATTGTCGGGAGCGCCGGCATCAGCCGGCTTGTTATCGCCTGCCAGAAGCTTGTCGATCGCCTGCACGCCGCCGGAAAGCGACGCACGTTTGTCCTTGATGTCAGGCGCATAGGCCTGCGCCGGCACGTCTACGGTAGGCGCCTCCTTGCCCGTCAGGCCAGAGCTTTCGGCGCGGTCGAGCAGGTTGTCGAGCTTCCCATGACGCGAGGTCAGCGCCATCTGCTGCTCCATGAGCTTGTCAACCTTGTCCTCGACGACCTGCTGATCGAGAAGCTGGCGGGATGTGATGCGGTCGACCTGTGCACGCAGTGCCGCGATGCGGTCTTCATAATCGTGCTGCATGCGTGCCTGCCGGGCCATGGTCGCGCCAATCAGGTCGTCGCGCAGGACAAGGTAGGAGGTGGCGAGCAGATAACCGATTGCGAAGACCCCAACGAAGCAGAAGGCCAGCGCCGCCATCCACGGCTTCACCGTCATGTGGCGCACCTTGTCGCCGCTGGCGAGAATGAGGACATACTCCTGTGCCCTCTTGCCGAATACCCGACTGTGATGTCCGCTCGTCACGGAGGGTCTCCCAAAGATTCGCTTTTCAGCGCCCGCCTCATTGGGAAACGATTACATACATTTATGGTTAATAGTCGGTTTACGCAGCCCTGTTGGAGCTTGGCGGTCAGCTTTGGCTGGTCGACGTCAGCGCGCGGTAAAAGGAGGGCGTCAGCCCGGCTTCGGCGCGCGCCACATCATTGAACGGAGCCTTCAGCGGACTGCGGAAATTGGCACGCACCAGCTCCTGGAATGTCCTTGCCGGATCGCGTTTTTCACGGGCGCAGAGGAAGCGGAACCATTTGGCGCCGACGGCAACATGGCCCTTTTCGTCGTTATAGATCACATCCAGAACCGCGGCACTTTCGAGATCGCCGGTCTCACGCATCTTGGCCTGCAGCGACGGTGTGACATCGAGGCCGCGGGCTTCGAGGATCAGCGGCACGACGGCAAGCCGTGCCGTGAGAGCGTTGCGTGTCGAATGCGCCGCCTGCCAGAGACCGTCATGGGCGGGAAGGTCACCATAGTCGGCGCCGAGATCGTTGAGCCGCTTGCGCACCATACGGAAGTGCTTGGCCTCTTCGTAAGCCACCTGCATCCAGCCGTCAAAGAAGGAGTTTGGTACATGGGCGGAGGCGAATCGCGCCACGATATCGAGCGCCAGATCGACGGCGTTAAGCTCGATATGGGCGATAGCATGCAACAACGCGATGCGACCGGGCAGGGTGTGCAGCGAGCGCTTCTCGACCTGGGTCGGGGGCACGAGAACCGGCTTCGCCGGGCGGCCGGGACGTTCCGGCAGAGGTGCGTCGAGCGGCGAGCGCAGGGAGATGCGACGGGCGAACCATCTGTCGGCGCTTTCCTGCGCCAGTTCCGTCTTGCGGTCGAGGTCGGCGGACCGGATCGCATCGATCGCGCCGCCGCGCAGCGAGGTGATCGTCATCACGCGGCCAGATTTCTCACGGCTTCCAGCACCGTTGCGGCATGACCCGGCACTCGAACCTTCTGCCATATGGTGGCGATGGTGCCGTCCTTGCGGATCAGGAAGGTCGTGCGCTCGACACCCATGAAGGTGCGCCCATACATTTTCTTCTCCTTCCACACGCCATAGGCCTGCAGCACGGTCTTCTCCTCGTCGGAGGCCAGAGCGACCGTCAGCTTGTGTTTCTTGATGAAGCGATCGTGGCACGCCGCCGAATCCGGCGACATGCCGACGACAGCAGCACCCGCTGCTGCGAAATCATCGGCAAGCGCTGTGAAATCCAGCGATTCGGTCGTGCAGCCCGTCGTATCATCCTTGGGGTAGAAGAACAGAACCACCGGCTTGCCATGGTAATCGGAAAGCGAAATGCGGCCGCCGCCATCGCGCGGGAGGCTGAAATCAGGAGCAACGGAGCCAATACCGGGAGCGGACATCACAGAACTTTCTTTTGCCGGGTTTAGGAGAGATACTATATCGAACGAACCGGTATATAGTGGACGACCCGGCGTCCCGCCCAGCTGTTTCAAACGAAATTGGGGCGATTCGAACAAGTTCAGGAGTTTCCCAACGCGCATGTCAGCCATCCGCGGCGAGAAGGTTACGTTCCGTAAGAAGGACATCGTCGCCTTGCATAACCTGCCTTCAGCGCAAGTTGAGGATCCTCTTATCGTGCACTGCCCGCCGCCGCGCTCGCGCGTTCGCCGCACGGCGAAGGCTACGGGCGGATTCTGCGCGGTCATCCTGTTCATCCTGGCGGCAATCGTTTTCACGATTGAAAGCGGGGTCATCGACGCGCCGCTGTCACAGCAGGCGCAGTCGGCGCTGAACAGCGCGCTCGGTCCACGCTACCGAGCCGAAGTCGGCTCCACCGCCATCCGCTTCACCTCAGGGCTGCGGCTGGCGCTGGAAGCGCGCGACGTCAACATGGTCGACCAGCAAAGCGGCCAGCATCTTTCCACGACATCGTCCATGCGTATGGCGCTCGATCCGCTGCAGCTCTTCCGCGGCCGGATCGCTGTGACATCGTTGGAAGCTGACGACATTGCGCTGGATACCTCGCTGCTTCCCTCCGGTAATCCGGTGAAGCTTGACGATCTCAGGGTCGATGCCATTCCAGCGGCCGCGGAAACGATCTTCTCGCATCTCGACATTTTCGAGACCTTCGTCGAGCGGGGCGGCACCGACACGGTGCGCATTTCAGGCATCGACATCAAGCTGGCAGATACAGCGAACGGGCCGGTTTCGCTTGTCGTGGACAATCTCGCCTTCGAACGTGTCGGGCCGAACTCGCTGCAGCTGAACGGCGAGATTTCCATCAATGGTGAGACAGCTAATCTCAATGTCGTCACCGAGCAGGCAGGCGGACGGGCATCCAGGCTCGTCGCGACACTGTCGCATGCCGACCTGACACCCTTTGCACTCAAGCGCAACGAACAGGGCGAGATCCGCCAGGGTCTCAACACGTTCGGCGATCTCACCATCTCCGCGGTCAGGGCCGCCGACGGCGTCAAGCCGTCGCTCGATGCGGCGCTCAGACTCGATCCGGGTCTCATCTATGTCGACGGCGACTCTCAGGAGCTGACGGACGGGCAACTCAACCTTGCCTATGATTTTGACAAGCAGACGCTCGAGATCGCCAAATCGCAGCTGCATCTTGGCGCGACCATACTGCCGTTCAGCGGCGCGCTGATCGATCTCGACAAGCTCGACCCCAATGCCGGCAAAGGCTTCGGTATCGACGCACTGATCAGCGGCGGCACGGCAGCACCCAATTCCGGCGAGCAGCCGCTTTCCTTCGACCTTCAGGCGACCGGACGCTATCTCGTCGCCGGGCGCGAATTCCAGTTCACCAACATGGTGGCTTCCTCGCCGCTCGGTTCCCTCTATGGGGCGCTGCATATACGGCTGAATGAAAAATCGCCGGAAATCAGCTTTGCCGGTCAGTCGCAGCAGATGCAGACGACGGCGGTCAAGCAGCTCTGGCCATTCTGGATGGCATCCAAAGCGCGGGTCTGGGTGCTCGCAAACCTCTTCGGCGGCACGGTAACCGACGCCTCAATTTCCGTCTACATTCCGCCAGGGCGTCTGGATGAGGCGGCGGGAGGACGCGGTCTACGGCTGGATGAAAACCAGCTCCGCATTGCCTTCGATATTGCCGGCGCACGCATGAATGTGGCAGGCGATATTCCGCCGGTGCGGGATACAGCGGCGCATTTCGACCTGACGGGCGGAAAGGCGACGATCTCACTCAAAAGCGGCACCTCTTATTTCCAATCCGGGCGTGCGGTAGCGCTGCAGCCGGGTACCTTCATAATGCCGTCAGTCTACGACAAGCCGCTGATGGCCGATGCCGACATTTTCGTTTCAGGCTCAGCCGATGCAGTAGGCGAGCTTTTGACCTACAAGCCGATCAAGGTTCTGCAGCGCGCAGGTTTCGTGCCCGACGACCTCAAGGGCAATATCGAGGCGCATGTGCAGGCGCATTTCGGCCTGCTCTCCTCGCAGAACCCGCCGCCGCCTGAGTGGAAGGCGCAGATGAAGCTCACCGATGTCGCGCTCGCCAAGCCGTTTTCAGGGCGTGTCATCACCGATCTCGACGGTATGCTCGATGCCGATCCGCAGCAGGTGAACGTCAAGGGAAAGGCTGCCATCGACGGCGTTTCCGCCGATATCGATATGTTGGAGCCCGTCGACAAGTCTTCCGGCATCGAGCCGCAGCGCGTGATTACGGCAACACTCAACGGCGAGCAGCGCGACAGGCTGCTGCCTGGCCTGTCCGATATCCTCGGCGGCAGCGTCAAGATGGTGCTGACACGCCTTGATGAAGACCGGCAGGACGTGCAGCTCGATCTCGGAAAGGCATCGCTCGATCTGCCCTGGATTGGCTGGTCGAAGGGCAGCGGCATTCCCGCTAATGCCGAATTCGAGGTTTCAGGTCCGGCTGACAACACGCAGATCAAGAATTTCCGCCTGAAAGGGGATGGCTTTGGAGCAACCGGGGCGCTCGCCATCGGCAAGAGCGGCCTGATCTCGGCAGATTTCGACAGCGTAAAGCTGTCTTCGGTCGATGATTTCGGGCTGTCGCTGAAGCGCAGCAAGGGCGGCTTCGATATTTCCGTCTCCGGCGCCAGCGCAGACGCACGGCCGATCATCGCTCGGCTGAAATCAGATTCGAGCAGCGGC
Organism: Rhizobium sp. BK529; assembly: GCF_014194105.1. NCBI lineage: Bacteria > Pseudomonadati > Pseudomonadota > Alphaproteobacteria > Hyphomicrobiales > Rhizobiaceae > Rhizobium > Rhizobium sp. BK529. The sequence continues at coordinate 1,434,961 of NZ_JACIAU010000001.1, forward strand.
GACGGCAGCGACAGCAGCAGCGTCACCGTGAAGGCGAAACTGCAGAAGATCATCGGCTTCAACGACGAACAGATTGGCAATTTCCAGGCGCAGATCGCCATGAGCGGCAGCCGGCTGCAGTCACTGAATTTCTCCGGCATCACCGATAGTGGCGAGGCGGTCGTCAGCAAGATGCAAGGCGGCGGCGTCATCAACATCACCAGCGGCGATGCCGGCTCCGTCTCGCGTTTCGCCGATCTCTACCAGCATATGCAGGGTGGCCTGCTCAACCTGGCGATTCGCCTCGGTGCCGGCGGCGGCTGGGACGGCTCGCTCGATGTGCGCCGCTTCTCGATCATCAACGAACAGCGGCTGCGGTCCATCGTCTCGACGCCGGTTGGATCGGATCAACGCAGCCTGAGCGAGGCGGTCAAACGCGACATCGATACGTCCTCGCAGCACTTCCAGCGCGGCTTTGCCCGCGTCGTCTCACGCGGCGGAGCAGTCTCCATCGAAAACGGCGTACTGCGCGGCGACCAGATCGGCGCCACCTTCCAAGGCGTGGTGCGCGATGCGAGAGGCAACATGGACATGACCGGCACCTTCATGCCGGCTTACGGCCTCAACCGGCTGTTTGCCGAATTGCCGCTGATCGGCGTCATCCTTGGCAATGGTTCGGACCGCGGCCTGATCGGCATTACCTTCAAGCTGACCGGCAAGTTCGACCAGCCGAACCTGCAGATCAATCCGCTCTCGGTGATAGCGCCCGGCGTCTTCCGGCAGATTTTCGAGTTCCAGTAAATCGCGGATGCTCCAATGAAGAGCTCGATCCTGATCAGGCCCTATAGGCCCACAGATAGCGATGCGACGATCGAGATTTTTCTGCGCGCCATCCGCGAGGTCTCCTCGAAAGACTATTCGCCCGACCAGATCAATGCCTGGGCGCAGGTGGAAGATCCTGCCAAATGGGCCGAGCGCAGGATCAGCCGCCCGGCCTGGATTGCGGAGATTGGCGGCAAGCCAGTCGGCTTCTCCGATCTCACGCCCGACGGCTGCCTCGACATGATGTTCGTGCATCCAGAATTTCAGGGGCTCGGCGTTGCTGGCCGCCTACTGACGCGCGTTGAGGAAGAGGCGCGGCGATTGGGAATGGAGCGGATCTACACGCAAGCCAGCCTGACGGTGCGGCCATTTTTCGAGCGCAAGGGATTCCGGGTCTTCACACGGCAAACCGTCGAACGGCGCGGGCAGCGGCTCGATAATTTCGTGATGGAGAAATTCTACTCACGGTGCTGCTGAGCTTTCGGCTCAAGGCAGACAAGCAAAAAGCCGGCGCGAAGGCCGGCTTTTTGCTTTGTATCCTTGTGCGGCTCAGGCTGCGCGGCGGATCAGAATGTGCTTCTTCTTGCCGAGCGACAGCTTGATGACGCCATCCGCCGTGATTTCGCCGCTGCCGATGACCTTGCGCTCGTCGCTGACGGCTTGGTCGTTGATACGCACGGCACCGCCCTGAACGTGTCGGCGGGCTTCACCGTTCGAGGCGGCGAGACCAGCGCGCACAATCAGGGAGAGCAGGCCGATGCCGGCGTCCAATTCGGAGGCGGGAACGTCGACGGAGGGGAGGTTCTCGGAAAGGCCGCCTTCTTCGAAAGTCTTGCGGGCCGTTTCGGCCGCCTGCTCGGCGGCTTCACGGCCGTGCAGGATCGCCGTGACTTCGGTCGCCAAAATCTTCTTGACCTCGTTGATTTCGGAGCCGGCAAGGGCGGAAAGGCGAGCGATCTCATCCATCGGCAGCGTGGTGTAGAGCTTCAGGAAGCGCGAGACGTCGGCATCCTCGGTGTTGCGCCAGTACTGCCAGAAATCATAGGCCGAGAGCATGTCGGCATTCAGCCAGACCGCGCCCGTCGCAGACTTGCCCATCTTGGCGCCGGAAGAGGTGGTCAGCAGTGGCGAGGTCAGCGCATAGAGCTGTTTTGTCCCCATGCGGTGACCGAGATCGATGCCGTTGACGATGTTGCCCCACTGGTCGGAACCGCCCATCTGCAGACGGCAATCATAGCGCTTGGCAAGTTCGACGAAGTCGTAGGCCTGGAGGATCATGTAATTGAATTCCAGGAAGGACAGCGACTGCTCGCGATCAAGGCGTGTCTTGACGCTGTCGAAGGACAGCATGCGGTTGACCGAGAAATGCCTGCCGACATCGCGCAGGAACTCGAGGTAGTTCAGCGAGCGCAGCCATTCGGCATTGTTGATCATCAGCGCGTCCTTCGGACCTTCACCATAGGTGAGGTAGTTGGAGAAGACGCGCTTGATGGAGGCAATGTTACCTTCGATCGTATCGACGGTCATCATCTGGCGGGCTTCCTCCTTAAAGGAGGGGTCGCCGACCATGCCGGTGCCGCCGCCCATCAGCGAAATGGCGCGATGGCCGGTCTTCTGCATCCAGTGCAGCATCATGATCTGGATGAGCGATCCGGCATGCAGGCTAGGCGCAGTCGGATCGAAGCCGATATAGGCCGTCACGGTTTCCTTGGCGAAGAGGTCGTCGAGGCCGCGTTCATCGGAGATCTGATGAATGAAGCCGCGCTCTTGCAGCGTGCGGAGGAAATCGGACTTGAACTCGGACATGGGCTTCGTCTCTTGAACGTCGAACGGGATTTGGAATTGACGCTTGTTGAACCGTCGCGGCGCGTTTAGCACTGTTTTTCCCAAAGTGCATCCGGGAATCGCATGAAAGGCTCGCGGCGCAATGGATATCGTCAGGACTGCGATCGGCTTGATGAGCGGCACCTCGATGGACGGCATCGATGTGGCATTGCTCAGGACAGACGGGCGAGGCTTCATCGAACGCGGCGCTTTTTTGGGCGTGCCCTATGATGGCGGTTTTCGCGAGCGACTGAAGCGCGCGCTCGATCTGGCGCGGCCGCTGACGGATCGTGCTGCACGGCCGGACGAACTTCGGCAGATCGAGATTGAACTCACCGAACGTCATGCGGATGCCTTGACGGCATTTCTCGATAAATTCGGGCTCGGCAAAGACGAGATCGACGTGCTCGGCTTCCACGGTCAAACGGTGCTGCACCGGCCGGATGATGCGCTGACGATCCAGATCGGCGACGGAGCGCTGCTGGCCGAGCGATCGGGCATTCCTGTTGTCTGTGATATGCGCGCCAATGACATGGTGCACGGCGGGCAGGGCGCGCCGCTGGTGCCAGCCTATCATGCCGCACTCGCCGGCCGGTTCCAGAGGGACGGGCAGAGCGTCTGCTTCGTCAATATCGGCGGCATCTCCAACCTCACCTATATCGGCGCGGAAGGACGCATCGCCGCCTTCGACAGCGGCCCCGGCAATACCTTGATCGATCAGTGGGTGGAGATGCAGACTGGCCAGACCTTCGATCCTGGCGGCAAGATCGCCGGCCGTGGGCAGGTGGTGCCTGATATCGCAGCCCGTTATCTCGGCAGCCCATTCTTCGGCGGCAATATCCGCCGCTCGCTCGACCGCGGCGATTTCAGGCCACTTGCCGATGGCGAGGCGAGCCTCGAGGATGGCGCTCGCACGCTGGCGCATGTCGCCGCTGCCTCTATCATCAAATCCGCCTCCTATCTGCCGGAAAATCCGTCCGTCTATATCGTCTGCGGCGGCGGACGGCTGAATGGTACGATCATGGCGGAGTTTGCCGATATGGCTGCCAGGAATCGTTCATCGGTCATGAGCGCCGAACAGGCCGGTTTTGACGGCGATGCCATGGAAGCGGAAGCCTGGGCCTATCTTGCCGTGCGCTCGCTGGAAGGCCTGCCGCTCACCTATCCCGGCACGACGGGCGTCAGTCATCCAGTCACTGGCGGTGTGTTAGCGGAGCCGGTGCGATGAGCGGCGAGGTCATTTTCGAAACGCCGCGCCTTGTCGCCCAAATGTGGGAAGACGGTGATGCCGATCTGATCCACGATCTGCATTTAACGATCGAGACAACGCGCTACATGTCCGGCGCCGCATCCTGGTCACGCGAAAAGGCGGAGGAACGGCTGCGGTCCTATCTCACCGAGCAGGCACGCGACGGCACCACGAAATACAAAATGCTTAGCCGCGAGGACGGCCGTTATATCGGGCGTGCCGGCATATCGCTCTTTCATACCGGCGAATACGAGCTTGGTTATGCCTTCTACGCCCGCGAATGGGGCAAGGGCTATGCGACGGAGATCGCGGCAGGTCTCGCCGACTGGTTCTTTGCCAAGGGGATTGCGCAGCATTTCGTCGCCTTCACCCACCCCGACAATCTTGTCTCACAGCACATTTTGAAAAAGATCGGCATGCGGGAGCGCGGGCCGATCTTTATCGAAGGTGTTCAGGGTGTGGAATTCGAGATAACGGCCGCCATGCGGCAGGCCGTTACCTGATTCGCTTTGCTGCCGGCTCCGGCACCAGTTCGCCGTTGAGGCGGCGGTCGAGATAGTCCTCACACTCGGCCATCAGCGTTTCCACCTGGCCATTGAAGAAGTGATTGGCACCTGGCACCGTGCGATGGGTGATAAGGATACCCTTCTGGGTCTTCAGCTTCTCGACGAGGCCGTTGACATCCTTTTCCGGTGCCACCTTGTCCGCTTCGCCATTGATGATCAGGCCGGAAGACGGGCAGGGCGCCAGGAACGAAAAGTCGTAGGTGTTCGGCTGCGGCGCGATCGACATGAAGCCTTCGATTTCCGGACGGCGCATCAGAAGCTGCATGCCAATCCAGGCGCCGAAGGAATAGCCGGCAACCCAGCAGGTCTTCGAATCAGGATGCAGGCTCTGCACCCAGTCGAGGGCGGAGGCGGCATCCGAAAGTTCGCCAGCGCCATGGTCGAATTCGCCCTGGCTGCGACCGATTCCGCGGAAATTGAAGCGCAGTGTCGTAAAACCGCGCTTCTGGAACATGTAGAAGAGTTGGTAGACGATCTGGTTGTTCATCGTGCCACCAAACTGCGGGTGCGGGTGCAGAATGACGGCAATCGGTGCGCTTTTTTCCTTGGAGGGCTGGTAACGACCTTCAAGACGGCCGGCTGGGCCGTTGAAAATAACTTCGGGCATCGGTACTCCGGGTTTTATTTCGCGTTCGCACCACGTTTGGCGACAACATGACTTGACGACAGTTGTCAACTTTTCTAAAACGCAGTTTAGAACAATTCGAAACTTGCATGGCAATCCACGCAGCGTGGAACGTGTCATACGGCAAGCCCGGCGGAAATTTCAAGGAAAATGCGCCGCCACGCCAGAGCAAGCTCGTCAAGCGCAGGACCAAAGACAATGGCGCCGTCACGCCTTTATCTCGATTGGAACGCGACATCGCCGATGCATCCCGCGGCGCGTGAAGCCGTCATGCGCGCCGTGGATATCTTCGGCAATCCCAATTCCGTGCATGGCGAGGGCCGTGCTGCGCGCGCAGCCATCGAGGGCGCGCGCCGCAAGGTGGCGCTACTGACCGGCACCGACCCGGCCAACGTTGTCTTTACGAGCGGCGCGACGGAAGCTGCCAATATGGTTCTCACGCCTGATTTCAGCATGGGCCGCACGCCACTGAAACTCGGCCGTCTCTATCATTCCGCCGTCGAGCATCTGGCTGTCCGCGAGGGCGGCCGGTTCCCGAAGGACAAGACGACCGAGGTACCGGTGACGGATGCCGGCATCGTCGACCTGAAGGCGCTTGCAGCACTTCTCGACGCTCATGACAAGGCGACGGGCCTGCCTATGGTGGCGATCATGTTCGTCAACAACGAGACGGGCATCGTCCAGCCTGTCGAAGAAGCAGCCAGGATCGTGCGCGCCCATGGCGGGCTCTTCGTCGTCGATGCCGTGCAGGCGGCCGGCCGTCTGCCGATCGAGATCGAGCGCATCGGCGCGGATTTCATGATCATCTCCTCCCACAAGATCGGCGGTCCGAAGGGTGCAGGGGCGCTGATTGCCCGTGGCGAGGCGTTGATGCCGAAGGCGTTGATCCGTGGCGGCGGACAGGAAAAGGGTCACCGCTCGGGGACGCAGAATTCACTGGCGCTAATCGGCTTCGGGGCAGCGGCGGAAGCCGTGACGCAGAATATCGAGGAACGGAACGCTGCGATTGCAGCACTGCGCGACCGGCTGGAAGCCGGCATGCGCGCTGCAGCGCCCGATGTCATCATTCACGGCGCCAGTGGTCCGCGTGTCGCCAATACCATCTTCTTCACGCTTCCCTGCCTGAAGGCGGAAACCGGCCAGATTGCCTTCGATCTCGAAGGTGTGGCGCTTTCGGCGGGCTCCGCCTGCTCCTCCGGCAAGGTCGGTGAAAGCCATGTGCTAATGGCGATGGGGTGCGACCCGAAGCTCGGGGCCTTGCGCATGTCGCTCGGTTTTTCGACGACGGAAGAAGACGTGGATCGGGCGATTGCCGCCTTTGCGAAAATTGCCTCTCGGCGAAAGCCGGCGGGCGAGGCGGCCTGAACGCCTCATATAATCTTGCGGAAACGCAATTTTCTGCTTGCTATCAGGGCTGAAAAGTCCCTTTTGGCCGCTTATATCAGGGGCAAAAGAAAATTGCCCGCACGACAAGCTGCCGGACCTTTTCTCCGGCGAGATTGGAGAACGACATGCCTGCTGTCCAGGAAACAGTCGATCGCGTTCGTCAGATCGATGTGGACCAGTATAAATACGGCTTTGAAACCGTCATCGAAATGGACAAGGCACCCAAGGGCCTGTCCGAAGACATCATCCGCCTCATCTCCGCCAAGAAGCAGGAGCCGGAATGGATGCTCGAATGGCGCTTGGAAGCCTACAAGCGCTGGCTGACGATGGAAGAGCCGACCTGGGCCCGCGTCAACTATCCGAAGATCGATTTCAATGAGATCCACTATTATGCGGCACCGAAGAGCACTTCGGGTCCGAAGTCGCTGGACGAAGTCGATCCCGAAATCCTCAAGGTCTACGAAAAGCTCGGCATTCCGCTGAAGGAACAGGAAATTCTCGCCGGCGTCGAGAAGTCGAAAATCGCCGTCGATGCGGTCTTCGATTCCGTCTCGGTCGTGACGACCTTCAAGGAAGAGCTGAAGAAGGCCGGCGTGATTTTCATGTCGATCTCCGAAGCGATCCGCGAACATCCCGAACTGGTGCAGAAATATCTCGGTTCCGTCGTTCCGACGACCGACAACTATTATGCGACGCTGAACTCGGCGGTCTTCACCGACGGCTCCTTCGTCTTCGTGCCGAAGGGCGTGCGTTGCCCGATGGAGCTTTCTACTTATTTCCGTATCAACGAGAAGAATACCGGCCAGTTCGAGCGTACGCTGATCATCGCCGAGGAAGGCGCTTACGTGTCCTACCTCGAAGGCTGCACTGCGCCGCAGCGCGATGAGAACCAGCTACATGCCGCCGTGGTCGAGCTGATCGCGCTTGATGATGCCGAGATCAAGTATTCGACGGTCCAGAACTGGTATCCTGGCGACAAGGACGGCAAGGGCGGCATCTACAACTTCGTCACCAAGCGTGGCGATTGCCGTGGCGACCGCTCGAAGATCTCTTGGACGCAAGTCGAGACCGGTTCGGCAATTACCTGGAAATATCCGTCCTGCATCCTGCGCGGCGATGACTCCAGAGGCGAGTTCTATTCGATTGCCGTGTCCAACGGCCATCAGCAGATCGATAGTGGCACCAAGATGATCCATCTCGGCAAGAACACGTCGAGCCGCATCATCTCCAAGGGCATTGCTGCCGGTGTTTCGCAGAATACCTATCGCGGTCAGGTTTCGGCCCACCGGCGTGCCACGAACGCCCGCAACTTCACGCAGTGCGACTCCCTGCTCATCGGCGACAAGTGCGGCGCGCATACAGTGCCTTATATCGAGGCGAAGAATTCGACGGCGCAGTTCGAGCACGAGGCAACCACCTCGAAGATCTCCGAAGATCAGCTCTTCTATTGCCTGCAGCGCGGCATTCCCGAGGAAGCGGCGATCGCGCTGATCGTCAACGGCTTCGTCAAGGAAGTCCTGCAGGAACTGCCGATGGAATTCGCCGTCGAGGCGCAGAAGCTGATCAGCATTTCGCTGGAAGGCTCGGTCGGCTAAATACGGCTCCGTCATCCTCGGGCTTGTCCCGAGGATCTGCTGCGGCCGAAGGCCTCTGCGACGGATCGATGAAATCGAGAATATCTATCGGCCATATCCCAACACATGGGGGTGGAGCGATTACAATTGAAGGCTTAGATCCTCGAGACAAGCCCGAGGATGACGGATCGAGACCGGTGCGACGGTCAATTGGGTGGGTCTTTGAAACCTGCCGGATAACAGGAAAGAATAAAGATGCTTGAAATCAAGAACCTTCATGCCCGCATCGCCGAAGACGGCACCGAGATCATCCGTGGCCTGAACCTTAGCGTGAAGGCCGGCGAAGTTGCCGCCATCATGGGCCCGAACGGCTCCGGCAAGTCGACGCTCTCCTATATCCTCTCCGGCCGCGAAGACTATGAAGTGACCGAAGGCGATATCCTCTATAATGGTGAGAGCATCCTCGAGCTTGACGCTGCCGAACGTGCTGCCAAAGGTATCTTCCTGGCCTTCCAATATCCGGTCGAAATTCCAGGTGTTGCCACGATGCAGTTCCTGAAGGTTGCGATGAACGAGCAGCGCAAGGCGCGCGGTGAAGACGAGCTGACGACGCCGGATTTCATGCGGCGCGTCAAGGACGCTGCGGCCAAGCTGCAGATCAACCAGGATATGCTGAAGCGCCCGCTGAATGTCGGCTTCTCCGGCGGTGAAAAGAAGCGCGCCGAAATTCTGCAGATGGCACTGCTCGAGCCAAAGCTTTGCGTGCTCGACGAAACCGATTCCGGCCTCGACATCGACGCGCTGAAGATCGTTGCCGATGGCGTCAACGCGCTGCGTTCGCCCGATCGCGCTGTCGTCGTCATCACGCACTACCAGCGCCTGCTCGACTATATCGTGCCGGACACCGTCCACGTTCTCTACAAGGGCCAGGTGATCAAGTCCGGCGACAAGACGCTGGCGCATGAGCTGGAAGCCAACGGTTATGCCGATATCATCGGCGCCGCAGCCTGACCGTGGCGGAAAGGACGACGTCCATGAACATGCAAACGACGAGCCGCCTGACAGCGGCCGAAACGGCGCTGATCGAAGCGTTCAACGAAAAGATCGGCGAACTGCCGGGCAATGGCGCGGTGACTGCGCTGCGCGACCGACTGCTCGACGATCTGAAGAAGCAGGGCCTGCCGACACGCCGCATTGAGGCCTGGCACTATACGGACCTCAAGAACCTGCTGCGCACCGTTCCGGCTCCTGCCGGTGACGCCGGCTCCGAAGCGCTGGAGCCGCTGGTCGAGGGTTCTCCGGTTCTTGCCGTCATTCAGGGCAGGGCTGTCAACAAGGCCTCAGTCGGCGAGTTGACGGTTTTCCCCTATTCGGAACAATTGACGGACGGCTCGGCTGTCGCGGGCCTCGACGCGCTCGGTCGTGACGATGCGGTCGGCCGCATCAATGGCAGCTTCGTCAAGGACGGATACGCCGTCGAGGTGCCAGATGGCGCCGAGCTTGAAGAGCCGCTGGAAATCCAGTTCGTGCATGCCGGGGGCGATGTTCATACCCGCCTGCCGGTTGCCTTCGGCGCCAATGTGAAGGGTGTCGTCATCGAGCGTCACCAGTCGATGACTGGCGATGCCGCGCTCGTGTCGCATGTCAGTGACATTACGGTCGGCGAGGGCACGGAGCTGACCTGGATCATCCTGCAGCAGCAGGGGACCGAAGATACGCATCTCGGCCAGATCCGCGTCGATCTCGGCACTGATGCCAAACTGAAGCTCTTCGTCATCAACGCCGGCGGCAAGCTGGTCCGTCAGGAGCTGAACCTCAAGGTCACAGGCGAAGGCGCCGATCTCACACTACGCGGCATAAATCTGCTCGGCGGCGACACGCATACCGACGTGACGATGGTGCTCGGCCACGACGTGCCGCACACCGGTTCGACCGAAGTGATCCGCAATGTCGTCTTCGATCGTGCCAAAGGGATCTTCCAGGGCATGATCCGTGTCGCACCCGATGCGCAGAAGACCGATGCCAAGATGGCCTGCAATACGCTGCTGATGTCGGACGATGCCGAGTTCTCGGTCAAGCCGGAACTCGAAATCTTCGCCGACGACGTCCAGTGCGGCCATGGTGCGACGGTTGCCGATATCAACGACGACCATCTCTACTACATGATGGCCCGCGGCATCCCGGAGAAGAAGGCGCGCGCCATGCTGGTCAACGCCTTCGTTGCCGAGATCGTCGAAGAACTGGAAGACGAAGCCCTGGTCGAGGCGCTGGAAGGCGTCATCTCGGCCTGGCTGGACAAGCACGCCTGATCGGACAGCGCCATGGACAAGATCGTACCGGCAACCGCCTATGATGTAGAAGCCATCCGCAGGGATTTCCCGATCCTTGCGGAGAAGGTGCATGGCAAGCCGCTGGTCTATCTGGATAACGGCGCATCCGCCCAGAAGCCGCAGGCGGTGATCGATGCGATCTCGCATGCCTACGGCCACGAATATGCCAATGTGCATCGCGGCCTTCACTACCTCTCCAATGCGGCGACGGAAGCCTATGAAGCAGCGCGCGAAAAGGTGCGCCGCTTCCTAAATGCACCTGATATCAACGACATCGTCTTCACCAAGAACTCGACCGAGGCGATCAACACGGTCGCTTACGGCTGGGGCATGCCCAAGATCGGCGAGGGCGATGAGATCGTGCTGACGATCATGGAGCACCATTCCAATATCGTGCCCTGGCATTTCATCCGCGAGAGGCAGGGTGCCAAGCTCGTCTGGGTGCCGGTCGACGATGAAGGCGCCTTCCATATCGAAGAATTCGAGAAGAGCCTGACCGACAGGACCAAGCTCGTCGCGATCACCCATATGTCGAATGCGCTCGGCACCATTGTTCCTGTCAAGGAAGTCTGCCGCATCGCCCATGAGCGCGGCATTCCGGTCCTGATCGACGGTTCGCAGGGCGCGGTGCATCTGCCCGTCGACGTGCAGGATATCGATTGTGACTGGTATGTCATGACCGGCCACAAGCTCTATGGTCCCTCAGGCATCGGCGTGCTCTACGGCAAGAAGAATCGGCTGAAGGAGATGCGGCCGTTCCAGGGTGGTGGCGAGATGATCTTCGAAGTGACCGAGGATATCGTCACCTACAACGATCCGCCGCACCGTTTCGAGGCCGGCACGCCGCCGATCGTGCAGGCGATCGGGCTTGGTTATGCGCTCGACTATATGGACAAGATCGGCCGCGGGAATATTGCAGCCCACGAGGCGGATCTGACGGCCTATGCGGAAGAACGGCTGCGGGCGGTCAATTCGCTGCGCATCTTCGGCAGTGCACCGGGCAAGGGCGCGATCTTCTCTTTCGAGCTTGCGGGCATCCACGCCCACGACGTCTCGATGGTTATCGACCGCCGGGGTATCGCCGTTCGCGCCGGCACGCATTGCGCCATGCCGCTCTTGAAACGCTTCGGCGTGACCTCCACATGCCGGGCATCTTTCGGCATGTATAATACCCGCGCCGAGGTGGATGCGCTTGCCGATGCGCTCGACCATGCGCGCAAGTTCTTTGCTTGAGGAAGAAGCCATGAGCCTGAATGAAGAGAAGATCGACGTGCGCGAAGGCATCGTGCATTCCAGCATTCCCGAAGAGGAACTGGCGCGTCTCAGCGATGACGTAATCGGCGCTCTCAAGACGGTCTACGATCCGGAAATTCCGGCAGATATTTTCGAGCTCGGCCTCGTCTACAAGATCGACATCGAAGACGACCGCATGGTCAAGATCGTCATGACGCTGACGGCACCGGGCTGCCCGGTTGCCGGCGAGATGCCGGGCTGGGTAGAAAATGCCGTCGGCGCCGTCGAAGGCGTTTCGGGCGTCGAAGTCGAAATGACCTTCGATCCGCCGTGGACACCGGACCGCATGTCCGAAGAGGCGCAGGTCGCGGTTGGCTGGTATTGATCGATTAAGGTCATCGCCTTACATTTGAATCACGAAGCACCGGATCTTGAACCCGGTTGTGGAAGGAGAAGAGCCGATGGGCTTTGCAGTGATGAGCATGACGACAGCCGCCGCAGACCGCGTGAAGGCGATCGTTGCGAACGGCGGACCGGATGCCAAGGGCATTCGCGTCGGCATCAAGAAGGGCGGCTGCGCCGGGATGGAATATACCATCGACATGGTGACCGAGCCCAATGCCAAGGATGATCTGATCGAGCGCGATGGCGCCAAGGTCTGGATCGAGCCATCGGCCGTTCTCTACCTCCTTGGCACCGAACTCGGCTTCGAAACGACCACGCTGCGGTCCGGCTTCACCTTCACCAACCCGAACCAGACCTCGGCCTGCGGCTGCGGCGAATCCGTGGAACTCAAACCTGCCGATCTCGCAGCGCTTGCTGCACGCGGCGATGCTGTGGTTCCAGCGCAGCATTAAGCATTTTTTCGTTGAATTTGCCTGATGGCCGCCATAATTGGCGGCCTTTTGATTTTGACGAGCCTGTCCGAAGACCGACAAGCGACCAAGAAGAAGAAAAGCGGACAATGCTCTTTCTATTCCTGAAAGGCGCCCTGCTGGGTGTCATCATCACCGCGCCGCTCGGGCCGATTGGAACGCTCTGCATCAATCGCAGCCTCGAGAAGGGCTTCTGGTTCGGCTTTTCCGGCGGGCTCGGAACGGCACTGGGTGACGCGACCTATGCGCTGGTCGCGGTTGCCGGGCTTGCGGTCTTCTCGGAGACCATGTCGACGGCCACCATTCCGCTGGCACTCGGCGGTGGAATGATGCTGCTCTGGCTCGGCTGGCGCGGACTGCAGAACAGGGGGATCGTGAAGGCGGCAAAGATCGATGCGGCCGACTTTCTGCATACGACCATTTCAACCTTCCTGCTGACCATCTCAAATCCGGCGACGATCCTGTCTTTCGGCGCATTGTTTGCCGGGTTTGGCCTGACAGAGGAGACACGCCGATACAGCTCGGCCGTGATCGTCTCCGGCGTCTTTATCGGGTCGCTGCTCTGGTGGTTCTGTCTGAGTGCAGCCGTCAGCGTTGCACGGGACCGGTTATCGAGCGATTTCACGGCCAGGGTTGGCCGCGCGACGAGCTATATGCTGATCGCTTTCGGCGCCGTGGCACTCGGCTCCGTGGCCTATTCGATTGTCTGAAAGCCCGAGGCGCTTTAGTCGCGCTTGATGCTCATCAAGACGTCCCAGAGATCGGCGCCCGTCTCGAAAACCGTGGCATTTGCCTTGTAGCTCTGCTCGGTCTCGATGAGATCGGTGAGCTCTGTCGCAAAATCCACGCGCTGATCCGTCTCGGTGACATCAGCCTGAACGCCTGCGGGTTCGAAGGACTGGAAGCTGGTGTTCAGCCGGCCATAGCCCGGCGTGCTCGCATTGGCGACATTGTTGGCGACCGCGCCCGCGCGCCTCGTCTGTGCGAGCATTCCCGAGAGAGCCGTATGCGTGATTGCAGAAATGCTCATCGACCGTTTCCCTGTTTCCGGACACCAGGTGTTTTACCGGCAAGGATTTAGGGAAAGCTGAAAGGCTTCGGTTAGCGAAAGGAGAAGGAATTGAGAACGGCTGTGCCGTAATGGTACGAAGCCTCAGCGGTTGGCTTTCATGCCCGCAATCAGGATATCGATGAGCTGCCGTGCCGCCTCCCGCCAGGCGGGGCCACAGCTGATGCTTGCGCCACCGGCGAGCGCGCGCAGAAGGTCGAGCGGATCCATCGTCAGGCGGATTTCACCGGACACCGTTGCACGGTCGATCAGCAGATTGACGGCATCGGTGATCGGGGCAACGGACTCCGCATAGAGCTCGGATGTGCCGCCAACAAGCGAATCCAGCAGCTCGGACATGCCCTTTTTCGCCACAACATAGTCCACGAACTGCACCAGCCACAGCCGCAACGCCTCGACGGGCGGATGCATCTCGGTAAGGCTCTTTGCAGCAGCAGCAAGCTGCGCCGTCTCATTGCGGTAGACGGCAGAAACCAGAGCATCGCGGGTCGGGAAGTGGCGATAGAGCGTACCGATGCCGACACCTGCGGAACGGGCAATTTCCTCGAGGCTAGCGCTGGAACCCTTGTCGGCAAAGACAATCTTGGCCGTTTCGATCAGCAGAATTCGATTGCGTTCGGCATCCGCGCGCGGCTTTCGGGCGGCGGACCCGTCACTTTTTTCGGCCATTTCCGGGACGTCCCCTTGATAAACGGAGGCACCCTCCGTATTTATCTGGAGGCATCCTCCTTTTATTCCATTAGAGGCCGGTGGGCAATGGTCCACCAGCTCGGAGCGGTGCGTCCATTGATCAAGGAGATAATCATGAATGGACATTTTGGCGCAACATCGACGACCGACGAGGTGCTCGCCGGCGTCGACCTCTCGGGCAAGCGCGTCCTGGTGACGGGCGTTTCCGCCGGCCTCGGCGTAGAAACCGCACGCGTACTGGCCGCCCATGGGGCTCAGGTGGTGGGCACCGCCCGCGACCTTGCAAAGGCGAGGGCGGCAACCGAGGTCGTGCGCGCCGAGGTGGCCAACGGCGGCAGCCTTGATATCGTCGAGCTCGATCTTGCGTCGCTCGCAAGCGTGCGCGCCGCTGCGGATGCGCTCCTTGCCGATGGCCGCCCCTTTGACGTCGTCATCGCCAATGCCGGCGTCATGGCCGCGCCTTTCGGCCGCACTGCCGATGGTTTTGAGACGCAGTTTGGCACCAATCATCTTGGTCATTTCGTACTCATCAATCGCATCGCGCCGCTCATCAAATCGGGCGGGCGCGTCGTCATCGTCGCGTCGTCGGGTCACCGCATGGCGCCCTTCAGCCTCGACGACCTCAATTTTGAGAACAGGACCTATGAACCTTGGGCGGCCTATGCCCAGTCGAAAACCGCAAATATCCTGTTCGCAGTCGAACTCGACCGGCGCCTCAAGGAGCGCGGCATCCGTGCGACGGCACTGCATCCCGGCGGCATCCATACCGAACTCGGCCGCCACCTTGACCCCACCATGATCGAGGGCATGATGGCACAGATCAACGCGGCCCTTGCCGCCGAAGGCAAGCCGCCTTTCGAGTGGAAGACGGTACCGCAGGGCGCGGCAACTTCGGTCTGGGCCGGTTTTGTTGCCCCGGCAGACGAGGTCGGCGGCAAATATTGCGAGAACTGCCACGTCTCTGAAGTAACGGACGCGGAAATCAGCCCGATTTCCGAGGGCGTGCGTCCCTATGCGCTCGATCCCGAGACGGCGAAGGCATTGTGGGTCAAGAGCGAAAATATGGTCGGCGAGCGCTTCTAAGTTGCGAACCGGCATGCTTCAGCGTTGAAGAAGAGCAGGGGGACCGGAAAACTGGTGCCCCTGCCGAGGAATTGAACCTGGATCGGCTGCAAACCAGACAGCTGCTCTTGCGTTGAGCTACGAGGGGCGTGATGTCTCTATGGCAGAAATGACGCTCGCAAGCGAGCGAAGCTTCGATCGACGGTTAGGGGGTAAGGTTAACCTCTGCTGCAACAAGGCTGATGAAGGAGAAGGGCGCCCAGTACAGGGGCAGGCAACCCTTCTCCATGCTGGCTGTGCAGCATCCAGCAAAGCTACTTACGCGGCGGAGCCGAAATAGTTCACCGGCCCTCGTAGAATCTCGAAAAAATCTGCCTGCATTCCGTCATTGCCACCATTGCGGGCGTGTGGCCATTCAGCTCTTGATATCGAGGCCTGCTTCAACTGCTGCCGCGATGAATGCCCTGCGTGCATCTTCGCCGGTGCGCTTGCCCTTGATGACATCGGCGCAGACCAGCAGCGCCTGGTCGAGCGCGGCGCCATCCTCGATCGGCCAATCCTCGATCATCGCCCAAGACGCAGCCTGGGTGGTATCGATTGTCACATACCGGCCGGGCTCGTCGAGGGCAACGAGCACAGGTTTCGACCAGGGCGCCTGCATTCTTGCTTCGCTTTGATCCTGGGTCATGGGGTTTCCTCTTGCATTCTCTATCAGAATTAGAAAGCCCCTCCCATGATGGAAGGGGCTCGGATTGCTCAGCCGTTGGGCTTGGCCCGATGGTTACTCGGCAGCCTCGGCATAAGCCTCGACCGGCGGGCAGGTGCAGATCAGGTTGCGGTCGCCATAGACGTTGTCAACGCGGTTGACCGGCGACCAGTACTTGTCCACACGGAAAGCGCCGGGCGGGAAGCAGGCCTGCTCGCGCGAATAGGGGCGATCCCATTCGCCGACGAGGTCTTCGACCGTATGCGGGGCGTTCTTCAGCGGGTTGTTCAGCTTGTCCGAACGGCCTTCCTCGATGTCGCGGGCTTCCTGACGGATCGCCAGCATCGCCTCGCAGAAGCGGTCGAGTTCGGCCTTGGTTTCGGACTCGGTCGGCTCGATCATCAGCGTCCCCGCAACCGGCCAGCTCATGGTCGGCGCATGGAACCCGCAGTCGATCAGACGCTTGGCGACGTCATCGACGGTGACGCCGGCGCTGTCGACCAGCGGGCGGGTATCGATGATGCATTCATGTGCCACGCGGCCGGCAGCCGACTTGTAGAGCACGTCGTAGGCGCCCTTGAGGCGGGCAGCGATGTAGTTGGCATTCAGGATCGCCACCTTCGTTGCCTGCGTCAGGCCTTCGCCGCCCATCATCAGGCAGTAGCTCCAGGAGATCGGCAGGATGGAAGCCGAGCCGAAGGCTGCCGCGGAAACCGCACCCGAACGGCCGTCCGTTTCCGGATGGCCGGGCAGGTAAGGTGCCAGATGCGACTTGACGCCGATCGGGCCCATGCCGGGACCGCCTCCGCCATGCGGGATGCAGAAAGTCTTGTGCAGGTTGAGGTGCGAGACGTCGGAGCCAATGTCACCGGGGCGAGACAGGCCAACCATGGCGTTCATGTTGGCGCCGTCGAGATAGACCTGGCCACCATGCTTATGCACGAGGTCGCAGATTTCCTTGACCGTTTCCTCGAACACGCCGTGCGTCGAGGGATAGGTGATCATGCAACAGGAGAGATTATCCGCATACTGCTCGGACTTGGCGCGGAAATCGTCGAGGTCGATATCACCGTTTTCACGCACCTTGACGACAACCACCTTCATGCCGACCATCTGAGCAGACGCCGGGTTGGTGCCATGCGCCGAGGTCGGAATGAGGCAAACGTCGCGGTGCCCCTGGCCGTTGGCAATGTGGTAATTGCGGATGGTCAAGAGGCCAGCATATTCGCCCTGCGCGCCGGAGTTCGGCTGCATCGAGAAAGCGTCGTAGCCGGTGACGGCGCAGAGCTTTTCCGTGAGATCATCGATCATTTCACGGTAGCCGAGCGCTTGGTCGGCTGGCACGAACGGATGGATGTCGGAAAATTCCGGCCAGGTGATCGGCAGCATTTCGGCTGTCGCGTTCAGCTTCATCGTGCAGGAGCCGAGCGGGATCATGGAGCGGTCGAGCGCCAGATCGCGGTCGGAGAGCCGGCGGATGTAGCGGGTCATTTCGCTTTCGGCGCGGTTCATATGGAAGATCGGATGCGTCAGGTATTCGCTGGTGCGCAGCAGATCCTTCGGCAGACGATAGGACGGTTCGAAATCGGCGATCTGGAAATTGCCGCCGAAGGCGCGCCAGACGGCTTCCAGCGTTGCCGGACGCGTACGCTCGTCGAGCGACATGCCGATCTTCGTCTCGCCCACCTTGCGCAGGTTCACACCTTCGGCGACGGCCGCGCGCAGGATCAGGCCCTGCATGTGGCCAACATCGACGGTGATCGTGTCGAAGAAGGTTTCCGGCTCGACCTTGTAGCCAAGCTTTTCCAGTCCCTTGGCCATCAGCACGGCCTTCTGGTGGACCTGCTGAGCGATCGCCTTGATGCCCTTGGGACCATGGAAGACGGCGTACATAGAGGCCATGACGGCGAGCAGGACCTGCGCGGTGCAGATGTTCGACGTCGCTTTTTCGCGGCGGATATGCTGCTCGCGCGTCTGCAGCGACAGGCGGTAGGCACGGTTGCCGCGGGCATCGACAGAGACGCCGACGAGACGGCCGGGCATGGAGCGCTTGATAGCATCCTTGACCGACATATAGGCCGCATGCGGGCCACCGTAGCCGACCGGAACGCCGAAGCGCTGCGAGGAACCGATGGCGATATCGGCGCCCATTTCGCCCGGCGACTTCAGCAGCGTGAGCGACAGGATATCGGCAGCGACAACGGCGATCGCACCCGTCTGGTGCAGGCGGGAAATCAGGCCAGTATAATCATGCACATGACCGTGCGTGCCCGGATACTGGAAGATCGCGCCGAAGACGTCGACAGGATCAAGATCGGTGAAGGGATTGCCGACGATAACCGTCCAGCCGAGCGGTTCGGCGCGGGTGCGGATCAGCGCAATCGTCTGCGGATGACAGTCGGCGTCGACAAAGAAGGACTTTGCCTTCGACTTGGCGACGCGTTCCGCCATGGCCATCGCTTCGGCAGCAGCCGTCGCCTCATCGAGCAGCGAGGCGTTCGCGACATCGAGGCCCGTCAGGTCGCAGATCATCGTCTGGTAGTTCAGGAGCGCTTCGAGACGCCCCTGCGAGATTTCCGGCTGGTAGGGCGTGTAGGCCGTGTACCAGGCCGGGTTTTCCAGGATGTTGCGCTGGATGACCGGCGGCGTGATCGTGCCGTAATAGCCCTGGCCGATCAGCGAGGTCAGAACCTTGTTCTTGTTGGCAGTTTCCCGCAGCTTGTCGAGCGCCTCGCGCTCCGTCATCGGCGCGCCCCAGAGGAGCGGCGCCTTCTGGCGGATGGCAGGCGGCACAGTTGCATCGATCAGCGCATCGAGGCTCTTGTAGCCGATGACACCGAGCATATCCGACATTTCAGACGGCGAGGGGCCGATATGACGACGGTTGGCGAAGTCATAGGGCTGATAGTCGGTGAACTGGAATTCGGTAGGCGTCGTCATTACGCAGTGAGCTCCTTATAGGCCGCTTCATCGAGCAGGCCGTCGATATCGGAGAGGTTCTTCAGCTTGAGCTTGAAGAACCAGCCGGCGCCCTGCGGATCCGAATTGACGAGCGAGGGATCGGCAACGATCGCCGGATTGACTTCGACGATCTCGCCGTCGAGCGGGCAGTAAACTTCCGAGGCAGCCTTGACGGATTCGACGGTCGCCGCATCGTCATTCTTGGAGAAGGTGGCGCCGACCTCAGGCAATTCCACGAAAACGAGGTCGCCGAGCTGCTCGACAGCGTAGGTGGTGATGCCGACGGTCGCGACGTCGCCTTCGAGCTTCAGCCATTCATGTTCCTGGGTAAACTTCAGCATGGAAAAATCCTCTCGCAATTAAGGTCAGCGTTTGTAGGTCGGCGTGATGAACGGAAGGGCAGAGACCGTCACGGGCAGGTACTTGCCGCGCACTTCGGCATAGATCTGCGTTCCGGGTGCGGCGTGAGAAACCGGCACATAGCCCATGGCGACGGGACCTTCGACGGAGGGACCGAAACCGCCCGAGGTGACTTCGCCGATCTCGGTCTTGCCCTCGGCGTCGGCATAGAGCTTGGCGTGGCCGCGCACCGGCGCCTTACCCTCGGGCTTCAGGCCGACACGCTTGCGGGAAGCGCCCTTGTCCAGTTCGCCAAGAATGCGTTCGGCACCCGGAAAACCACCGGCGCGGGCACCGCCGGTGCGGCGAGCCTTCTGCATGCCCCATTCGATGGCGGCTTCAACCGGCGAGGTCGTCGTATCGATATCATTTCCATAGAGGCAGAGGCCGGCTTCGAGGCGCAGCGAATCACGGGCGCCGAGGCCGATCGGCTCGACATCGGGATGCTCGAGCAACCGGTTGGTGACATCTACGGCCTTGTCGGCGGGAATGGAGATTTCAAAACCATCTTCGCCGGAATAGCCCGAGCGCGAGACGAGACAGGAAACATCGTGCAGGCGGCAGTGGCGCACATCCATGAATTTCATGGCAGCGACATCGGCCCAGAGTTCGGCCAGCGCTTCCACCGCGCGCGGCCCCTGAAGGGCGATCAGCGCGCGGTCGAGGACGGTGATATCGCAGGTGTCGGAGATATGCTTCTGCAGATGCGCGACGTCCTGCTCTTTGCAGGCGGCGTTGACGACGACGAAAAGATGCTCGTCGAGATGGGTGATCATCAGATCGTCGAGGATGCCGCCATTCTCGTCCGTGAAGTAACCGTAGCGCTGACGGCCTTCGGCAAGACCCAGGATATCGACCGGCACAAGGCTCTCAAGCGCAAGAGCTGCATCTTCATACTTACCGGACTTCGCCTTGATGACGACCTGACCCATATGGGAGACATCGAAAAGACCAGCAGCGTTGCGGGTCTGCAGGTGCTCCTTCATGACGCCGGCCGGATATTGTACCGGCATGTCGTAACCTGCGAACGGCACCATGCGGGCGCCGAGCGACAGGTGAAGCGCATGAAGCGGGGTTTTCTTAAGGGCAGCAGTATCGTCCAAACGACGCCTCCGGGGTTTGCGCCGGAAATCCGGCGCGGGCTCAAAACTGAAGGCGCGGCTGCGCCTTGTCTCCTTGAGCCCCCTCTGTCCCTGTGCCTGAGATTGTTATCCCTTCGGCGGACGTTCCGAGAACGTCTCTCTCCAGAGTTCCGTCTGCCCCTTGTGGTCCTTTTGCCTGAGAGTTTCCGGGGCGGTTGCTCCTTCGGCACCGGTATCGCGAACCGGCTTCTCCCAACAAGGTTGCGGCAATTATCCGGGGGCAGCGGGCCTTGGCAAGCGAAATGTCGCGACCGTACAAATTTTTGTCGCGGCTCAAAGAAGCCGGTTGCGATCAGCGGCAAATGGGCTTTTGCATTTGCGGGCAAAATTGGCTAACGCGGCGCAGAGCGAGGAGATATTTGGATGAAGATTGCCAGAACGTTCGGTTTTACTGCCCTATTTTGCGTTTGCGGCTTTGCCGGATCCGCGCTTGCCCAGGACCATCACAACATGCAGGGCATGGACATGGGCAATATGGGCTCCATGAACATACCCATGGGTGGCGACGTGGTGAAGCTCGGCGATCTCGAAATCTCCGGCGGTTTCGCCAAGGCGATGCTGCCCGGCCAGCCCGTTGGCGGTGGCGGCTTCACGGTAAAGAACAACGGTTCGGCCGATGACCATCTGGTTTCGGTCACGTCGCCTATGTCAGGCGAAGTGCAGATCCATGAAATGGCGATGCAGGACAATGTGATGAAGATGCGCCAGTTGAAGGACGGTATCGTCGTTCCCGCCGGCCAGACCGTCGAACTTGCGTCCGGAAACCTGCATTTGATGTTCCTCCAGGTAAAATCGCCCTTCAAGCAGGGCGACAAGGTGCCGGTTACGCTGACTTTCGAAAAGGCGGGCAAGGTCGATCTGGTGCTGAACGTGCTGTCGGCGCAG
Organism: Rhizobium sp. BK529; assembly: GCF_014194105.1. Taxonomy (NCBI): domain Bacteria; kingdom Pseudomonadati; phylum Pseudomonadota; class Alphaproteobacteria; order Hyphomicrobiales; family Rhizobiaceae; genus Rhizobium; species Rhizobium sp. BK529. The sequence continues at coordinate 1,456,338 of NZ_JACIAU010000001.1, forward strand.
GGCAAATAAAAGCGCCAGACAAAAAGCCCGCGGCATCGCGCGGCTTTGCTCCTCTGAGCAGGAACTAGCTCTCAGACGTCTTCGTAGGACTGAAGGGCCTGCTTCAAGCCCGCCTGCGGCTGGTGAAAGCCCTTGGTCATGAGATCGAGTGCCACTTCGGTATTCTGGATGACGCTGGTAGGTTCTTCCGGATCTTCGCCGCTCTGATTGAGCTGGCGGTCCGCCAGCTTGCGGGCCTCGCGCGCAGCCGTGCCGGTCGCCACACGCTGAGGAATGCGCAGGGACTCGAAAGCGAGGGCGGCAGTGCTCGCGGATATGGAAGCAAGTTGTGTCATGGGGCTGTCATACCGCCACAACCCTCGTGTTCCGCTTAAGAAAATCCTTCATATTTTACTGGATGGTAAGAATTCCACAGACGCGATTCTCGGCGGTTTCACCACCTTCTCCGCTTTCTCGCTGGATGCGATCTCGCTCTTCGAGCGCGGCGATGTTTTTGCCGGCGGTACCTATTGCCATAGGCGTTGGGTTTTCGATGGCGGCCGTCATGGCCGGCCTCGACCTGATGCGCGTATTGCTCTGAATTCGATTCCGATTTCCGTTTTCTGAAAAATGCTCTAAAGGCAGCGGCAAGAGAGGCGCTGGCTTTGATCGCGCCCGTATTTTCCGAAAGTATTCCATGGCAGGCATAGAACACATCAAGGTGGATCCCGACGAAGCGGGCATGCGGCTCGACCGCTGGTTCAAGATCCATTATCCGGGTCTGGGCTTCGGCCAGCTTCAGAAGCTCTTGCGCTCCGGCCAGGTTCGCGTCGACGGCGGACGGGTCAAAACCGATGCGCGCGTCCAGCCCGGCCAGATGGTGCGCGTGCCGCCGCTCGATGTCGACTCCAAGGTCAAATCCGGCCCGATCGCCGGCAGGGATCTCAAACATTCCGGTGATGCCGAACTTCTCGCGCGCATGGTGCTGCATGAGGATGCCAAGGTGATCGTGCTCAACAAGCCGGCCGGCCTTGCGGTGCAGGGCGGCTCAGGCGTGGCGCGCCATATCGACCAGATGCTGGAAGCATGGACCAGCCCCAAGGGCGAGAAGCCCCGGCTCGTTCACCGCCTCGACCGCGATACGTCGGGAGTGCTCGTCATTGCCCGCACACGCGGTGCGGCCCAGAAACTGACCGCCGCCTTCCGTGAGCGCGACACCAAGAAGACCTATTGGTCGCTGGTGAAGGGCGTGCCACGCAAGCGTGAAGACAAGATCTCGACCTGGCTCGTCAAGGAACAGACGGCTGACGGCGACCGCATGCGGATTGCCAAACACGGTGAGGACGGCGCTGATCATGCGGTGTCCTATTACCGCATTATCGAGACGGCGGCCCAGCGTCTCGCCTGGCTGGAGATGGAGCCCTATACGGGCCGCACGCACCAGCTGCGCGTCCATGCGCTGCATATCGGCCATCCGATTATCGGCGATCCCAAATATTTCGACGAGGATCCGAACTGGGATTTTCCCGGCGGCATCCAAAAGCGGCTGCATCTGCACGCCCGCCATATCGACATCCCCCATCCCTCCGGCGGGCGCCTGCGCGTCACCGCGCCTCTGCCGCCGCATATGGTGCAGAGCTGGAACCTGCTCGGTTTCGATGAGAATTCCGCCCCGATCCTGGATGACGAAGAATGAAACTTGCGCTTTTTGATTGCGACGGCACGCTGGTCGACAGTGCCGGGCTGATCCACGAAACCATGCGCCGCACGTTTGCGAAATTCGGGAAAGCGGAACCGCGGTTCGAAGACACAAAGGCGATTATCGGCCTGACGCTCGATATCGCGATTGCCCGCATGCAGGGCAGGCCACATGTCGAGCAAGAAGATATCGACATGACGGCACATTACAAATCGCTGTTCACGGTCGTGCGTCAGGATCTCGATTACCGGGAACCGCTGTTTCCCGGCATCCGCGAGATGATCGACGCGATCAGCGGGCGTGAGGATCTGCTGATCGGCGCCGTGACCGGCAAATCCCGGCGAGGGCTGAAGCTGGTGATGGAGACGCACGGTTTCGACAAGCATTTCATCGTCGCGCGCACCGCCGACGATTGCCCCTCCAAGCCCCATCCGGCCATGGTGAGGGAATGCTGCGACGAAACCGGCATGAATGCGGTCGATGCCATTGTCATTGGCGACGCGGTTTACGATATGCAAATGGCAAAGGCTGCCGGCGCCAAGGCGATCGGCGTTGCCTGGGGCTATGCCAGCGTGGATGAGCTGATCGCCAACGGCGCCGATGCGATCGCCTACCATCCAAATGAGATATTGCGCCATTTTTCCTGAGGTGAGCCCATGCGCGACCTGCTGAACGACCTTTCCGAAGATCTGAGCCATCCCGATCCTGTGCGCCGCGCGCAGATCCAGATGAAGAAACCGCTGCCGAAGCGTTTCTATCAGACGGTTTCCGTGGCTCCGCACGAGGAAGGCTTCGCCATTGCGCTCGATGGCAAGGCCGTGCGCACGCCCGCAAGGCAAGTGCTGGCCGTGCCGAATGAGGCACTGGCAAAGCTTATCGCCACCGAATGGGATGCGCAGGCTGAGGTGATCGACCCGACGCTGATGCCGGTCACGCGCCTCGTCAATACGGCGATCGACGGCGTGGCGACCGACACGCAGGCCGTGTTCGAAGACATCCTGCGCTTCTCCTCGAGCGATCTGCTCTGCTACCGCGCCGATAGTCCGCAAGAGCTGGTAGAGCGGCAGACCGAGCGCTGGGATCCGGTGCTCGACTGGGCGGCAGCCGATCTCGGTGCGCGCTTCATCCTCGTCGAAGGCGTCATGCATCACGAGCAGCCGCGTGAGGCGATCGCCGCCTTCGGCTCAGCGCTGCGCAGGCATGATAGCGCCCTCGAGCTTGCATCTCTCCATACGGTGACAACGCTGACCGGTTCGGCACTTCTGGCGCTCGCGATCGCCGAAGGGCAGATCACGCCTGCAGAAGCCTGGTCGCTCGCTCATCTCGACGAAGACTGGACCATCGAGCACTGGGGAAGCGACGAAGAAGCCGAGCAGCGCCGCGCCAAGCGTTTTGAAGATTTCAAAGCAGCAACGGATGTTTTTTTCGCGCTAAGGGCCTGAATCATATTGCTTTGATGGGCTTTATGACGAAATCTGCGATTCCAGACGGGATATGCAGGAATTTGGAATGAACTGGCCGAGGTCGAGATTTTGCCTGATAGCGCTTGTTTGCGTGGCGCTGACGGCCTGCGCCAACCTTATGCCGAAGAAGCAGGAAAAGCCCGTATATGACGTGCGCAGCGCCGTCGTGCTATCCAGCACGACGATGTCGGCAGAGTTGCTCTCCGGCATCAGCGACCGCGTCAACGCCGCCATCCGTGCCACAGTCCGCACGACCGAATTGCCGCGGGTGGTGCTGACCATCCGCATTGTTTCCGTCCAGAAGGGGCTCGGCTTCCAGAAAGACCGCAACGTCGCGAAGGTCAGCATCGATGCCGCTTCCGTGGAGGACGGATCCGTCATCGCCGTCACCTCCTTCGAAGTCACAAGCTTGACCGCCGATCCTAATCTGGCAGATGAGATTCTGGCGGAAGATATCGCAGCGCGCATACGCTCCGCCTTCGCACTCAGCGGACGGTAGCTTTATTCTTCCGGACGCGAAAACCGCTGCACACTTTGCCGGAATTGCTACATACCGCGGAAAGCGGCGAGGGGAGATCATGAAGGACATTCTGGAAGAGCTCGAACGCCGCCGTGATATCGCCCGTCTCGGTGGCGGGCAGGCACGTATCGACGCGCAACACCAGCGCGGCAAGCTGACGGCGCGCGAACGCATCGATCTCTTCCTCGACGAAGGCTCCTTTGAGGAGTTCGACATGTTCGTCGAGCACCGCTCCACCGATTTCGGCATGGACAAGAGCCGCATTGCCGGCGATGGCGTGGTGACCGGCTGGGGCACCGTCAACGGCCGCACCGTCTTCGTCTTCGCCAAGGATTTCACCGTCTTCGGCGGTTCGCTCTCGGAAGCTCATGCCGAGAAGATCATCAAGGTGCAGGATATGGCGCTGAAGAACCGTGCGCCGATCATCGGCATTTACGATGCGGGCGGGGCGCGTATTCAGGAAGGTGTGGCGGCGCTTGGCGGTTATGCAGAAGTCTTCCAGCGCAATGTGCTGGCCTCAGGTGTTGTTCCGCAGATCTCCGTGATCATGGGGCCGTGTGCCGGCGGCGACGTCTATTCACCCGCGATGACGGATTTCATCTTCATGGTGCGTGATACGTCCTACATGTTCGTCACCGGTCCCGACGTGGTGAAGACCGTCACCAACGAGACGGTGACCTCAGAGGAGCTTGGCGGCGCGGTGGTTCATACAACGCGTTCGTCGATCGCCGACGGCGCCTATGACAATGATGTCGATACGCTCCTGCAGGTGCGCCGGCTTGTGGATTTCCTGCCGCAATCCAACACGTCGCCGGTGCCCGAGATCGAATGTTACCAGTCGGTGACTGACGCCGATAATTCGCTGGATACGCTGATCCCGGCCAATGCCAACAAGCCTTACGACATCAAGGAACTGATCCAGAAGGTTGCGGACGAGGGGGATTTCTTCGAGATCCAGGCGAGCTTTGCCAAGAATATCGTCTGCGGCTTCGGGCGCATCGAAGGCTCCACGGTCGGTTTCGTCGCCAACCAACCGATGGTGCTCGCTGGCGTGCTCGACAGCGACGCTTCCCGGAAAGCTGCACGCTTCGTGCGCTTCTGCGACTGCTTCAACATTCCGATCGTCACCTTCGTCGATGTGCCGGGCTTCTTGCCGGGTACGGCGCAGGAATATGGCGGCCTTATCAAGCATGGGGCCAAGCTGCTGTTTGCTTATGCAGAGGCGACGGTGCCGAAGCTGACAGTCATCACCCGCAAGGCCTTCGGCGGCGCCTATGACGTGATGGCCTCGAAACATCTGCGCGGTGACCTGAATTATGCTTGGCCGACGGCGCAGATCGCCGTCATGGGCGCCAAAGGTGCGGTCGAGATCATCTTCCGCAAGGACATTGCCGATCCCGAGAAGATTGCCGCTCACACGAAAATGTACGAGGACCGCTTCCTGTCGCCCTTTGTGGCCGCCGAACGCGGTTATGTCGATGAAGTGATCATGCCGCATTCGACGCGCCGGCGACTGGCGCGTGGCCTGAAGATGCTGAAGAACAAGGATCTCAGCAATCCCTGGAAGAAGCACGACAACATTCCGCTCTGAGCGAATAACTGTCTCTTCAGGTGTTTGCCCACTGTCGAAGTTGTGAACACCTGTCAGCAATCCGTGTCTTCAATCCCCCCTGGAGACGCGGTAACGCTCGGCAGTACATCCTTAAGGAGAGTCTTAATGTCCACTTTCGAGCGTCTTTCTGCCTACCGCCCCTATGGTCTGGCCGCTCTCAGAATCATGACCGCGCTTCTGTTCATCGAGCACGGTATGATGAAGCTTTTCGGCTTTCCGGCCGCCCAGGGCGATGGTCCGCTGCCCACACTGTTCGTGGTTGCGGGATTACTGGAACTCGTCGGCGGCCTTCTGGTGCTGATCGGTTTCGCAACGCGACCGGTGGCCTTCCTGCTGGCCGGTGAAATGGCGATAGCCTATTTCATGGCACATATGCCACGCAGCTTCTTCCCGGCGATCAACCAGGGCGATGCCGCCATCCTGTTCTGCTTCGTCTTCCTCTACATATTCTTTGCGGGCGCAGGTGCATGGTCTGTCGACAATAGAAACGCGGCGGCCTAAAGCATCTCAGAGACAAAAGGGGCTGCGGGTTCAGCGCCCGCAGCCTTTTCATTCAGATTGCGCCTTGTCAGGCCGTCAGTTTGAGGCCGGCAATACCGGCGACGATCAGCGTTATGCAGATCAGGCGGGAGGCGCTCGTTGCGTCCCCCAGAAGCCAGACGCCAAGCAGCACGGTACCGACCGTGCCGATACCGGTCCAAATCGCATAAGCGGTGCCAATCGGCAGGGTTTTGACGGCAAGACCAAGCAGCACGACACTCACCACCATCGAAACGACCGTGAGGATCGTCGGCATCGGGCGGGTGAAACCATCGGTATATTTCAGACCGATTGCCCAACCGCATTCAAAAAGGCCAGCGAGAAAAAGCAGGAACCAGGCCATCATACTCTCCTTGTTAAGAGCGAGGCCGTCCCCGCGACTTTTGCGACCCGGAACGCCCGAGCGCCGCAGTCGTCTGCGTCACAGCTCATATGGACGAGGGAACGGCTCACTTCAAGCTAGGAATTGGCATGGCTGCCATGCCACCCGATTTCCGCTTGAGGCTCAGGCGCTTTTCGCCCTGCGGCAGAGACGATCGAAGGTTTCGAGGAAACGTGAGCGATCCTTCGGGCTGAAGGCGGCATTGTAGCCCTTGCTCTCGCCGGTTTCGCGCAGGTGCGCACCGAGATCGCGCATGGCACTTGCCATGCCGATAGTAGTCTCATCGAAGACGCGACCAGTCGGACCTGTGACGAAGGAGCCCTTGGCGACGCAGCGAACCGCGAGGGGCACGTCGGCGGTTACGACCACGTCTGTCGGGCCGGTATGTTCGGCAATCCAGTTGTCGGCGGCGTCGAAAGCGTTAGAGACGATAACGTTGTGCACCATCGGATCGCGGGAGGGACGCAGGCCTGAATTGGCGACGAAAGTCACTTCCATGCCGAGACGTTCGGCCACTTTCAGGATTTCAGGCTTTACAGGGCAGGCGTCGGCATCGACATAGATCATGGCGATATCCTCACGCTGGCTGGGTAGCCAGCTGGCGAACCATGTCGATATGGGGAATGCCGTCTTCCAGATATTCCTCCGAGGTTTTGACGAAGCCGAAAGATTCGTAGAAGCGGCGCAGATGCGCCTGTGCCGACAACGCAATGGAATTGGCCGGGAAGAACTTTTCGCAGGCTGCGATCGATTCCTTCATCAACGCCTCGCCGAGCCGCTTGCCGCGATGGGCAGGTGAGACGACGACGCGGCCGATCTTTACCGGATGCTCGACGCTGTAGGGCTTCAGGAGCCGCGTCGAGCCGATCAGTTCGTCACCGTCCATGAGCCGCAGATGCAGGGCATCGATATCCTTGCCGTCGAGTTCCGGATAGGGGCAGTTCTGCTCGACGACGAAGACGTCCACGCGCATCCGCAAGAGATCGTAGAGCTCCCGTGCGGAGAGCTCATCGAGGCTTTTGAGATCGGCCGTGTAGGCAACAGCAGCCATCAATAGAGGACCACACTGCGGATGCTCTTGCCGGAATGCATGAGTTCGAAGCCTTCGTTGATCTTTTCGAGCGGCATGGTGTGGGTGATCATCGGATCGATCTGGATCTTGCCCTCCATGTACCAGTCGACGATCTTCGGCACATCGGTGCGGCCGCGCGCACCGCCGAAGGCCGTGCCCATCCAGGTGCGGCCGGTGACGAGCTGGAACGGACGGGTGGAGATTTCCTGGCCGGCGCCGGCGACGCCGATGATGACCGACTTGCCCCAGCCGCGGTGGCTGGCTTCCAGCGCCTGGCGCATGACCTTGGTATTGCCCGTGCAGTCGAACGTGTAATCGGCGCCGCCGATCTGGTCGGCACCACGCTTGGTCATGTTGACGAGATAGGGGACGATATCGGCACCGACTTCGGACGGATTGACGAAATGCGTCATGCCAAAACGTTCGCCCCAAGCCTTCTTGTCGTTGTTGAGATCGACGCCGATGATCATATCGGCGCCTGCAAGCTTCAGGCCCTGAATGACGTTGAGGCCGATGCCGCCGAGACCGAAGACGATCGCCGTCGCGCCCATTTCGACCTTGGCCGTATTGATGACGGCGCCGATACCGGTCGTGACACCACAGCCGATGTAGCAAATCTTGTCGAACGGCGCGTCCGGATTGACCTTAGCGACGGCAATCTCCGGCAGAACCGTGAAATTGGCGAAAGTCGAGCAGCCCATATAGTGGTGGATCTTGTCCTTGCCGATCGAGAATCGCGAGGTGCCGTCCGGCATGACGCCTTGGCCCTGGGTCGAGCGAATGGCGGTGCAGAGATTGGTTTTGCGCGACAGGCAGGAGGGGCATTCGCGGCATTCCGGCGTGTAGAGCGGAATGACATGGTCGCCCTTCTTCACCGACGTGACGCCCGGGCCGACATCGACGACGATGCCCGCGCCCTCATGACCAAGGATCGCCGGAAAGAGACCTTCGGGATCGGCACCGGAGAGGGTGAAATCATCGGTGTGGCAGATGCCGGTCGCCTTGACCTCGATCAGCACTTCGCCGGCCTTGGGGCCGTCAAGCTGAACGGTCATAACCTCGAGCGGTTTTCCTGCCTGAACGGCAACGGCGGCGCGAACATCCATCTTCGATCTCCTCATGATTTGTGAGCGCGACTTTTGCACGCTCCGCGAGGACGGCTCAAGGGGAAAAAGCCTCAGGCAAATTCCATGATGACGGCATCGACGGCGAGGCTCTCGCCGGGAGCGGCCTTGATCTTCCCGACAACGAGGTCGCGCTCGGCGCGCAGCACGTTTTCCATCTTCATGGCTTCAACGACGGCGAGCGTTTCGCCCGCTTTGACCTCCTGGCCTTCTCCGACCGCAATCGAGACGACGAGGCCGGGCATGGGGCAGAGCAAGAGCTTGGACGTATCGGGTGGCAGCTTGACGGGCATCAGGCGATCAAGCTCGGCATGACGGGGCGTAAAGACGCGCGCCTTGACAGAGAGGCCCTGCCAGTCAATGCGCAGACCGTTCAGGATCGGACGGATCTGCGCCGTTACCTGTCGGCTGGCGATTCTGCCGTGCCAGACCGCATCCCCCGGTCTCCAGTCGGTGATAACGGTTTCCGTGCGGCCGCCGACTTCCATTTCCATCTCGAAAGGAATGGTGACGAGGCCATCGACCAGCTTCACCGGAACATAGTCGCTGCCGAGCTTAACGACCCATTCTTCGCGTAGGGGGCCGTTCGGATGGCGCAGGCGATCGGCGAAGCCTTCACGCCTGATGGTATCGATCAGGGAGCAGGACAGCGCGATGGCAGCAAGGGCTGCTTCTTCCGAGGCGTCAGGCGCCATCGGGGCGAAACCGTCTGGATATTCCTCTGATATGAAGCCGGTGGAGAGACGACCTTCGCGCCAGCGCGGATGTTTCATCAGTGCTGCGAGGAAGGGAACATTGTGCTCAATGCCATCGACGACGAAAGCGTCGAGCGCCTGTCCCATGGCCTCCACTGCCTGCAACCGGCTCGGAGCCCAGGTGCAGAGTTTGGCGATCATCGGGTCGTAATACATGGAGATTTCCGCACCTTCGAAGACGCCGGTATCGTTGCGGATGACCACATCGCCGTTGCGGCCTTCCGCCGGCGGGCGGTAACGCGTCAGACGGCCGATCGAGGGCAGAAAGTTGCGGTAGGGATCTTCCGCATAGAGACGGCTCTCGATCGCCCAGCCGTTCAGCCTGATATCCTTCTGAGCGAAGGGTAGCGGCTCGCCGGCGGCGACGCGGATCATCTGCTCAACGAGATCGATGCCGGTCACGAGTTCCGTCACCGGGTGCTCGACCTGCAGGCGGGTGTTCATTTCGAGGAAATAGAAATTGCGGTCGCGGTCGACGATGAACTCCACCGTGCCGGCGCTCTGATAGTCGACGGCCTTCGCCAGCGCCACGGACTGTTCGCCCATGGCGGCGCGCGTCTTCTCGTCGAGGAAGGGCGAGGGTGCTTCTTCTGCCACCTTTTGGTTCCGGCGCTGTATGGAGCATTCGCGCTCGCCAAGATAGACGACATTGCCGTGAGCATCCGCCAGCACCTGGATTTCGATATGGCGCGGATCGACGATATATTTCTCGATAAAGACGCGGTCGTCGCCAAAGGAGCTTTTCGCTTCCGAGCGGGCCCGGTCAAAACCATCACGCACTTCCGCTTCGTTCCAGGCAATGCGCATGCCCTTGCCGCCGCCGCCGGCAGATGCCTTGATCATCACGGGATAGCCGATCTCGGCGGCGATCTTTTCGGCATGAATGGCATCTTCGATCACACCGAGATAGCCGGGCACGGTCGAAACCTTGGCAGCGTTGGCGAATTTCTTCGATTCGATCTTGTCGCCCATCGCCGTGATCGCCTTGGGCTTCGGGCCGATGAAGATGATTCCTTCCTTCTCGAGCGCCTCACAGAAGGAAGCACGCTCGGACAGGAAGCCATAGCCGGGATGAACGGCTTCGGCGCCGGTCTGCTTGCAGGCGGCAATGATCTTGTCGGCAACGAGATAGCTTTCGGCAGCAGGCGCTGGACCGATATGGACGGCCTCATCGGCCATTTCGACATGCAGGGCATCCCGATCCGCATCAGAATAGACCGCAACGGTGGCAATGCCCATGCGGCGCGCGGTTTTGATCACGCGACAGGCAATCTCGCCGCGATTTGCGATCAGGATTTTCTTGAACATCGAGACTCCACCCAGGAAATGCGTTCCGGAGTTTTACGCATAAAAAGCCGGAACGTACAATTGGCTTGAAGAATCAGAGGGGTCTGGAGGCTCGACCGGTCAGGCAACAGCTGCAGCGACGACCGGCTCTTCGTCAATGATGCGCAGCCAGCGGCTCCGCCTCGGCTGGGCATAATCCCGGAGTTCGACCGCAGCCATGATCTCGCCCCAGCGCTGATGATTGGCGCCGGGCTGGGTTTCTGCCTCGATGCGCTGCAGGACGCCGTATTCGACCGGCGATACGCCGATAATGCCGCCTTCGCTGACGCTTCTCAAAACCCGCATGACGTAATCCACGTCCTGCCGCGTAATGTTCTTGCGGTCGGTGGCGCGGGTCAGCCTGTAACCGCCGATATTCTCCGATAGCGCCAGGCGGAGCTGGTCGAGTGCCAGTGCCCGGAGTTCGTCGGGAACATGGGCGGACAGCTCCATGACGTGCAGGATGAGCTCGAGTTCGAGGACGGAGTTGACGACGCCGTCAGTCGTGAACATGCGCATGATCCACGCGACATTGATCTCGTCCAGCGAGCCCTGCGGATAGGTGTAATCGACGATGAAGCCTGCCAGTTGTTCGACGAAGAACGTGTTCCATTCGGAGCATTTTTCGGGGCAGGAATTATTGAGCGCCAACATCACCACGACATGATCGGAAGTCCGGATTCCCTCCGGGAAGGTGTGTTTGCGCAAAAGCACGATGTCTTCGGCCGTCAGCCGATGCTTCCCGGCAATGACACACGCCGGAAACGCGAGACGGAACTCACTCATGTTTTATCTCCAGACTTCATCATGAAGCCGGAAATGGCTTTATCGGCGCCGAATTGAATATCCGTCAAGAAGCAGGGTTAACTGTCGATGCGCCGTTTTGTGTGGATTTTAGCAATCGCGCCTGCAGCCGCTCGCGCCAGATGATGAAAAGGCCGGACGCGACGATGATCGCGATGCCGATCCATTTGGAAACATTTGGAAAATCTCCGAAGAGGGCGTAACCGAGAACGGTTGCCGAGATAATTTCGAAATATTGGAAAGGAGCCAGCAGCGAGAGTGGTGCCAACCGGAAAGCCTTAACAACCAGCATATGTGCATAGCCGGAAATCGTGCCGAGGATCAGCAGCAGGACGAGGCCGAGCCAAGAGGCGGGCAGGGAGGGGGTGAAGTCCGCACTGCCGAGGCTGTTTCCGACGAAAAGCGCTCCGGCCATGAAGATCGTGCCGCCGATGCCCGACATCGTTTGCATCGTCAGCGGCGAATCCGCCTCACCGATCGCGCGGTTCAGAAAGAGATAGAGCGAGAAGAGGAAGGCGCAGAAGACCGGCAGCAGCGCCTTCAGGCCGAAGATCTCGTAGCTCGGCTGAATGACGATCATGGCGCCGCCGAAGCCGACGACGATTGCCATCCAGCGCCGCCAGCCGACCCTGTCACCCAGGAACAGCGCCGAGAGCGCCGTCAGCATGAAGGGCTCGACGAAATAGATGGCGAAAACATCGGCGAGCGGCATGTATTTGACGGCGACGAAGAAGAGCAGGCTGGCTGCGCCATGCAGCGCGCCGCGCAGCAGGTTCATCCACGGGCGCCTAGCCGAGAGCGCCTGCATACCGAACATCGCAAAGAGGATCGGCAGGGTACAGACGAGCTGAAAGAAAAAGCGGTAAAAAGTTACCTGTCCGGGCGACATGCCCTCGAAGGTCGCCATATATTTGGCGATTGCGTCCATCGTTGGCAGGATCGCCATGGCGCCAGCCATGATGGCCATGCCCTGGAGCGGATTCTGGGTGGAGGGAGATTCGGACATGACGGCTGCTTCCCGCGGATGATGTCATCAATCACAGGACGTTCAGCGGATCAAGGCCAGCAATCAGGGACAGTGCGCTCTATCGTTGACGGTTTGCCCGAAGACTTCTTCGAAGGCGGCACGCAGGCGGATATCGGCATCGGCCATCGTCACCAGCAGACCAAGATCGACGAGGCTGGTGACGCCATAGGCCGAGATGCCGCAAGGCACGATGCCGTTGAAATGATCGAGATCAGGATCGACGTTCAGCGACAGGCCGTGGAAGGTCACCCATTTGCGCAAGCGAATGCCAAGAGCAGCGATCTTGTCTTCGGCCATCGTGCCATCAGGCAGCAAGGGCCTTTCCGGCCGACGGACCCAGACACCGACGCGATCCTCACGCCGCTCGCCGCGCACATTCATCGAATCGAGCGTGCGGATGATGACTTCTTCAAGGGCGGCCACGAAGGCACGCACATCTTGCCTTCGGCGCTTCAGATCGAGCATAACATAGGCAACACGCTGGCCGGGACCATGATAGGTATATTCGCCGCCGCGGCCGGTGGCGAAGACCGGGAAACGATCCGGCTGGACGAGATCCTTGGCGTCTGCGCTGGTGCCGGCCGTGTAAAGCGGCGGATGTTCCAGCAGCCAGACGAGCTCATCGCCGCCTTCGGCAATATTGGCGACCTCCCGTTCCATAGTCTCCACCGCTTCCGCATAAGGAATGAGCCCATCGGAGATTCGCCAGCGAACGGGGCGCGAGCCAAGTTTCGGGAGCATGGAGAAATCGAGATCGGTGCGTAGCATGGCAGTCCTTGGCGCCATCATGCGGAGAGGAGGGCCGGGCGCGGGCTTCTATATGGACTTGGGCGAAGAGCGATTCAATCGCTCTTTGCGGCGGGCAGCCATCTCAGATATGCAATCAATCCATGATGAAATGCGGGACGAAGCGGGAGAGGTCCTGCGTGATGGGCGATTTGTCCTCGCGGATGCAGATGCCGCAGGCCTCTCCTGCCACCACCCAGGAACCGACGACGGCATAATCGTCGCCGAATTGCGGAAGCAGACAGGCTTCCTGCACGATATAACCTTCTTCGCCGTATTCACCGTCCACCGCGATCGTCTTTCCCTCCGATGTCAGCGTGACGTTCGCGCCTTCGCGAGACAGGAGCGGTTTTCTTACGGAGTTTTCCAGGCGCTGTGACCGGTGATCGTCAGCGAAATAGGCCGGCAGCAGGTTCGGATGGTTGGGCGCCATTTCCCAGAGGACGGGCAGGAGACCCTTGTTCGACAGTGTCATCTTCCACAGGGGCTCGTGGATCTTCGTGCCCGTGGAGATGAGATGTGCGCCAAAATCCTCGTGGACCATGAATTCCAGCGGATAGAGCTTGAAAAGGTTCTCCATCCGGCGGTCTTCCAGATCGGTGAACCATTTTTCCGGATCGATACCGATCTCTTCCATGTCGAGCAGCACTACTTCGAAGCCCGCCTGGAAGGCGACATCGGCCAGATATTTGGTCGTCAGATAATCTTCCTCGTTGTCGGTGATGCAGCCGAAATGGAAGACGCCGCTGTCGCTGGCATTCTTGAAATACTGGAAGGCACCGATAAGCTTCTCGTGGATGGAGTTGAACTGATCGGTATCGGCGCTAAACCGCCCCAATCGTTTCATGTCCTGAAGCCATTCCCACTGGATCACAGCGCTTTCGAAGAGGGAGGTCGGCGTATCGGCGTTGAATTCGAAAAGCTTCGCCGGGCTCTTGCCATCGTAACGCAGGTCGAAACGACCGTAGATGTCACGGTCGGACCATTTCCAGGATTTCCTGACAGCCTCGTGGAATTCGGTCGGGATCGCCATGCGCGTCATCAATGCGGAATCAGCGCAAATGCGATCGACTGCCTTGTAGCAGAGCTCCAGGATCTCATTGGTCGGATCTTCCAGATCGTCTTCGATCTGAGTGAGCGTGAACTGGTAGGCGTTACACTCGTCCCAATAGAGTTCGCCATACATATGGTGAATGGTGAAATCCAGCGCTTCGAGCTTCTGGATCCAGTCCGGCCTTTCGCCAGTCGCGATACGCTTCATCTTGGAGCCCTCAGGACGCGGAAGAGTGGCGCGTGCCGAAGCCAGAGCGGGCAAGTGTCGTCGTAGTGGCATCAGGCCTGACGAGCGCTCCATTGCCATAAGTCATCTTAAAGCCGCCGACCTTGTTGGTGACCAATACGCCAGCAGCATTGACGAAGCCCGAGACGTGGCTGCTTTCGTAAAGTGCCGATGCCGGTACAGCCGGGTAGTAGACGCCATTGACGTCCTTTTCGGGCTGGCCGATGAGATAGCCTGATTGATAGGGGACGTAATGTCCTCCACCGGCACCATGCATTGAACTTGTCTGCTCACAGTGGCCGGTGCCGAACTCCTCCTCGCAATCCTCGCGGTTCTGATAGGAAGGTGCGTTTTTTAGATGCTCGGCACGGGCAGTCTCGAAGCTGCTCTTGCAATCGTCCGGACCGAACTTGCTATCCTTCAGACACTCGTCAAGCGTCCTATAGGCGGCCGTCTCGGTCTCGCCCATGGAACGCTCGACGAGATAAATCGCGAAAATAAACGTTCCGAGAATGGCGAGCTTCACACCTCCCTTTGTGTATCGGTAGCGATCTTCCGGTGTCATGCGATCCCCAATCGTTAGATGCCATGCAAGTGCGCAGGTAGAGATGAGCGCCAGGCCAAGACGTCCGGCTTGTGTTCGAGTGCGTGAGGAGACTGGATGCCGGCGCGCGTTAGCCGCACAGACCGATGTGGCAGCCGATAGTTCTTCTACCGACCCATCAAAAATTGCTGATCAAAATTATCTTCATGAAAATGAACACCCCTGAACCCTTAACTGTTCCAGTTATGTTCTCAATTCCAGATGCAAGTCAAGCAGGAGATTGCGCATCAGACTTGTGGTCGTTGCGGGAAGGTAACGCTCTGTCATCCGCGATCGACGAAATGAGCGGCAAGGGGGCGCCAAGCGCGTTACGGCTTATGGCAGACAGATCAAGGCCAGAGAACTAAGCGTTTGGCCGAAAAAGAAAAAACCCGCCGAAGCGGGTTTCTTGGTGCGGTCGAGAAGACTCGAACTTCCACGGGTTGCCCCACAGCGACCTCAACGCTGCGCGTCTACCAATTCCGCCACGACCGCATCGTGGTAGGGCCGATTTGCGTCGGCGAGGCAGCATGTAGCAAAAGCCTCAGACGGACACAAGCACGATGTGACAGTTTTTTTTAAATGCTTGATCGAGGTGTGGATTACGCCGTGCGAAGCGTTGAATTTAAAGAGGAAAACCGGAAATCCGAAAAAAGAAAAGGGCCGGAAACCGGCCCTTTCTCAAGGCATGTCAGTGCGTTTCGCGGCAAGCTTCGGTGCGAGTGGCACCGCTGTCGGCACCTTTCTGGCGAGAACCCTTCGGGCCAACCATGCTGTGGCAATCCGGAAGCGGCTTGATGCTGCCGGTTGCGGCGGTGTCGACCTTCGCCGGCTTCGCCATCGCCGTCGGCGCGAAACCATCACTGTCATTCGTATAGTCGCTGGAATAGGCCGGACGTGTCACATGGGTCGGATAGTGAACGGACTTGGATGGTGCGACCGGAGTTTGGTAGAGGCCATCACCGCCGTTGGAATAGTCATCCGAGTATTTCGGCGCGGCAAAAGCAGCACTTGCCATGCTGGCGGCAAATAGGGTGGCAGCGACTGCGAATTTCATGCGCATGGATCTATCTCCTCAATCTGTTGTTGAATTCAACAACGCAGAACCGACCCCCGGCAAGATTGAGTCCGCGCCCCAATTAGGGCAATTTTGAGAGAAAGATGACGGGCAGCGTGCGACGTTTCGTCCGAATAAAATCACATATTTGTCAATGATCTTGAGGGGTTCGTTACCTTAGCCGGCATAGTTAATTGCCTGAGGTTCCGACGCTTTCGCCAAGATTACACATCTGCAATCTTTAATTGATTAACTATTTGTAATTTTACACACTTGGAAACCGGAAAGCAGACGCTTCCCGGGTTTCAAATGTGGCGATTTCGTGTTTTTTGCCTCAATCCTCGTTGGGGATATGGGCGTCGACGCCGGTCACCTCTAGGCGGTTTCGAACATGATGGACCCCGTCCACCGACAGCGCACCGAGTTCGACCTTGCGGGCGATGCCGATCGTCTCTACGGACCCCTCCAGCGTCACGATATGCCCATCGGCATGAACCTCCACACTGTCGATATCGACGTCGGGAATATTTTCCAGATTGTCATGCACGCGCGCTTCGAGCTCGTCGCTGTCATCGCGGTCGATCGTATCCGGCTCGAGTGAATCCTTCAGGCGGTTTTCATTGCCGTCCTCGTCGGTCCCGTCAATGCGAAAACCGCTGTTGCGGTCGCGGTCGAAATTGGCGGCGGTTTCGCCATATGGGCGGTTTTCGCTGCCCGCAGACTTGGCGCCGCTATCATCGGCATAGGGCCAGCCATCGTCCAGATTGCGTTCCTCGAAGTCGCGATAATCCTCTTCGCGAGAGCGCGAGGACTTGTCTTTATTCCCAGGCATTGCGGTCTCCTTCCGGGTTACCGTTCTGCAAGACAAACGCCCGAAGGGTGCTGTTGGTTCGCCCGACGGTGGCCAGGCCTCAGCTTTTCGCCTTTTCCCATTTCCTGATCAGCCGGTCGCGCTTCAGTCGTGACAGGCGCTGCAGCCAGAAAATCCCGTCGAGCTGATCGACCTCGTGCTGGACGCAGATGGCGAGGAAACCGGAAGCCTCTTCCTCGTGCTGTTGGCCGTCGAGGTCCTGATAGCGGAAGCGGATCGCGTTTGGGCGCGTGACCTCGCCCGTGGCGCCCGGCATGGAGACGCTGCCTTCCATATGAACCATCGTCTCGTCCGAAAACCATGTGATCTGCGGATTGACGTAGGTGCGTACGCCGTCCGCCTTGTCGAGCTCCAGCACCGTCAGGCGTTCAAAGACGCCGATATGAGCCGCAGTGATGCCGACGCCGGGCGCTGCACGCATCGTCTGCAGCAGGTCGTCCGCCAGTCGTGACAGAACCGAATCGAATGCCGTCACCGGCGCGCAGAGCGTCTTCAGGCCGGGATGCGGGTAGCGGAGAATCGGGCGGATCGGCACGGGTGAAGTTCCTTTCGACTGATGGCGGCGGAAACTATAGCCGACCACAGACATTGTCATCAGAAAGCACGGGTTTGCGCTTTACGGCAGTAGTGCTTTCGGCTAGCTGGTCGGTGCGGATTCCGGCGGCGCAGGGCAGGGCGGAGTTCGCGTATCCGCTTGTTGACAATGCATTTTCAGCCGACATTCTCGAATGCAGCTCGATAGTCTAAATCAAACTGGGATGCGAGGGCGGCAGATGACGACGACCGACACCGAAGACCGCAATCGCAAACGTCCATCCGACGAAGACGTCGATATCTATAACGAAGACGGCAATGTGCGCAGCGACTTCCTGGCACGGCTCGGTGCAGCCATTGCCGATCGCGACACGCTGTTTCTTCGCCAGAACGTCGCGCGCCTGCACGAATCGGAAATAGGCGACCTGCTCGAATCGATCCAGCCGGATCAACGCCTGGCGCTGGTGCGCCTGCTCGGCGACGATTTCGACATGACGGCGCTGACGGAGGTCGACGAAACGATCCGCCGCGAGATCGTCGACCAGCTGCCGAACGAGCAGATTGCGGCTGCCATCGGCGAACTGGATTCGGACGACGCCGTCTACATTCTCGAAGACCTCGACAAGGAAGACCGGGAAGAGATTCTCGCGCAGCTGCCGTTTACGGAGCGGGTGCGCCTCCGCCGTGCGCTGGATTATCCCGAAAGCTCGGCCGGCCGACGCATGCAAACGGAATTCGTCGCCGTGCCGCCATTCTGGACGGTCGGGCAGACGATCGATTACATGCGCGAGGAAGAGGATCTGCCCTATTCCTTCTCGCGGATCTTCGTCATCGACCCGACCTTCAAGTTGCTCGGCGCTGTCGATCTCGACCAGATCCTGCGCACCAAGCGGCAGACGAAGATCGAAACCATCATGCGGGAAACGAACCATCCGATCCCTGCCGAGATGGACCAGGAAGAGGCCGCCCAGCTCTTCGAACAATACGACCTTCTATCCGCCGCCGTCGTCGACGAGAACGAGCGGCTCGTCGGCGTGCTCACCATCGACGACGTGGTCGACGTGATCCATGAAGAAGCGGATGAGGATATCAAGCGCCTCGGCGGTGTTGGCGACGAAGAACTTTCCGATAACGTCATTTCGACGGTGCGCTCGCGCTTTCTCTGGCTCTTGATCAATCTCGGCACGGCAATGTTATCTGCCAGCGTCATCGGCCTGTTCGACGGCTCTATCGAGAAGATGATCGCGCTTGCGGTGTTGATGCCGATCGTCGCCTCGATGGGCGGCAATGCCGGCACGCAAACGATGACCGTGACGGTGCGCGCGCTCGCGACCCGCGACCTCGACATTTACAACGCTGGCCGCATCATTCGAAGGGAGGCGGGCGTCGGCATTCTGAACGGGATACTCTTCGCCATCCTCCTCGGCGCAATCGCCGGCATCTGGTTCCACAATTACCAGCTTGGTGCGGTCATCGGGGCGGCCATGATCATCAACCTGATGGCGGCAGCGCTTGCCGGCATCCTGCTGCCACTGCTGCTCGATAAGATGGGCGCGGACCCGGCGATCGCCTCGTCTGTCTTCGTCACGACCGTAACAGACTGCACCGGCTTCTTCGCCTTCCTGGGTCTCGCAACCTGGTGGTTCGGCATATGACGGATGGCGAAATTGACTATTACGTAAAAGTCAATATTATGTCAGGCCGATGACGGGGATGAGATACTGGTGAACAAATACTATACCATAACGGAGCTGACGCGCGAATTCGGAGTGTCGACGCGCACGCTTCGCTTCTATGAAGACGAGGGATTGATCCAACCGGAGCGCCGCGGGCGCACACGCCTGTTCCGCCCTGCCGACAGGCGCCTCATTCAGGAAATCCTGCGCGGCCGGCGCATCGGCTTTACCATCGCCGAAATCCGCGAAATCATTCAGGTCTACAAGGAGCCGCCGGGCGAGCTCGGCCAGCTCAAATTGTTGATGAAGCGTGTAGACGAAAAACGCGAAGACCTGCGCCAGAAGCGCAAAGATATCGACGAAACGATCACCGAGCTCGACAATATTGAGGAGGCCTGCCTCGGACGCCTCGCCGAAATCGGTGTTACCACCTGATCATTGCTGGGGCCGCGGTTCAGACTGCGGCGCCGGCTCAGGCTCTATTTGAGCGCTGCACTGGCTGGCAAGCGCCATGATCCGCTCATCATCCGCCTTCACCTGTCCCGCCTGGAACTGCGTGAAGAGCTGCTGCGCCTGCAATTGATCGAGCGTGCACTGGCAGAAGCTGCGGCAGACCGCTTCGCCCTGTTCGACCGTGCAGGACGTGTTGCACTGGCGCAGATAGGTCGCGACCGGATCGGGCTTCGGCGGCGCCACCACGAAGGTCAGGCCATAGGCGACCGTGATCAGCACCGGCTGATGGATAAGATAGAAGGCGAGGCTGTGGCGGCCGAGCCACGCAAGCCATGTGCCACCCGTACCCAATGCGGCGAGACGTTGCGGCAGGCTCGTGAGAAAGGTCAGCCGCGTAAGGACTATGCCGAGGAAGAAGGGCGTCGCCCACGGAAAAAGCGGCACGAAGTCGTTCGACCGGTCGGGCGTCGCCGCAAAACCGAGCCAGGCGAGATATTTCGGATCGAACAGATGAGAATCGAGCACGCCCGGCATCACGAACGTATCGGCGATCCAGCCGACAAGCAGTGCCAGCGTGACGAGCAGCGTCACCGGCAACGGCAGGCGCAGGAAGACCACGCCGATCAGGCTCAGAACCGCGATGGAATGGAGAATGCCGAAATAAATCCATTCGCCGGGCACGAAATACATGGTGGCGGCTGATATCAGCACGGCGGCGCCCGCGATCATCCCGAAACGCTTCCAGAAGGCACGCCAGCGGATTTCCGGCCGGCTTGATAGCACGAGACTGACGCCGACGATGAACAGGAAGGTGGTGGCGATCGCCCGGGCGTAGATCTTCAGCCAGCCGGTCTCGGCCGTTCCGGGCGCGAGGTAGCCCATGAATTCAAGATCCCAGCTGAAATGGTAGGTGGCCATGGCAATGAGGGCCGCGCCGCGCGCCGTATCCACGAGCCCGATACGCGGTGGTTTTGCGTAAGCCGTCGCTTGCGTTGTCGGCGATGTCATTCAAAGTCCCCCCGACAGTTCGTCACCGTCGCTCACCGACGGCTTATCGGGCAGGACAGGAGAAAGATGGAGATTTGGTGGCAGCTGGGGTTCCATGATCGCCAGGCGCTCTGCCGAAAAGAACTGTCTGCGGGTGAGCACGAAGACGACGATCGATGTCGTTCCAATGAAAAAATAGGGATTGATGAACCAGCCGAGATAGCCGATCGACAGGAAGATCGCCCTGAGACCTTCATTGAAATGGCTTCCGGCAAGGACATTCATGCGGATGACACGTTCTGCGGCGCGCTCGGCGGCGATGATGTCCTTGTCAGTATCGTGCATCATCGGTATCGCGCCGAACAGGATGGTGCAATAATTGAACAGACGGTAGGACCAGCCGAATTTGAAGAAGGCATAGCCAAAGAGGGCAGCAAGCCCGCCGACCTTCATTTCGAAGGCGGCATGGCCGCTGTGAAAGACGAAAGGCAGGTCTGCAAAGACCGCATCCACCTTTTCCGTCGCACCGAGCAGGGCAAAACAGCTGCCGATCGCGAAGATGGATGTCGAGGCGAAAAACGCCGTGCCATTCTGCAGCCCGGCCATGATCTGGGTGTCGATCATCTTCAAATCGCGGCGCAGGGAATTATATATCCATTCACGCCGCCGCTGCGCCATGGCATGCGTGAGACTCGTGCGGCCGAAAAAGGTTTGTCCGTGCAGCAGCCACGAATAGCCCATCCAGATAAAGATAAAGAAGGCAAGCGCGATATAGTCCGCCGTCGTCATCATCAGCGAGTCAGTTCCCGTATAAATGCGGCCACTCTACAGATGCGTTCGAATGCTGCAATGACCGGCAAGACGAGAATTGCTGGCAAGACGGGCCGCGTCCAACTAGTGTCCAGCGCTATGTCGCACCGGTTCAAGGTGATGTCGGTCCGCCACGCGGATGCCGAACCGGGTTCGCATAATCTGCATCATCAAGTTTAGAAGGCGCCTCCATGTTTCTTTCGGTATTCGATGTGTTCAAGATCGGTGTCGGGCCGTCGAGCTCGCATACGATGGGGCCGATGACAGCTGCCAACCGGTTCCTCGAGCTCATCCTGTCCAACGAATGGCCGCGCCCTTCCACCGGCGCGCAGGTGGCGGCCATCAACGTCAGCCTGCACGGTTCGCTCGCCCATACGGGTATCGGCCACGGGACGGGCAGGGCGGTCATCCTGGGCCTGATGGGCGAGGCGCCCGATACAGTCGATCCGGATCGCATGGATGCCATTATCGACGAGGTGGAGAAAAGCGGCCGTATCGCACCCGAGGGACATCCGGCCTATCAATTTCAGCCGAAGACGGACCTGTTCTTCGACAAGAAGCAGCCGCTGCCCGGCCATGCGAACGGCATGACCTTCTCCGCCTATGACAAGGACGGCCGGCTGCTCGTCAAGCGCATCTATTATTCCGTCGGCGGAGGCTTCGTCGTCACCGATACGGAACTGGAGCAGATGCGGGCGCGCAAGAAGACGGCGCAGGGCAATTACAAGGTGCCTTACCCCTTCGCCACCGCCAGACAGATGCTTGAAATGGCCGAACGTTCGGGCTTGTCGATCGCGCAGATGAAGCGCGCCAATGAGGAAAGCCAGCGCAGCCGCGAAGAGCTTGATGCCGGTCTCGACCGCATCTGGGAAGCGATGCGGTCGTGTATCGAGCGCGGGCTGAAGGTCGAGGGCATCATGCCTGGCGGTCTCAACGTCAGGCGCCGCGCCAAGCATATTCACGACAAGCTGCAGGAGGAGTGGCGCAGCAACCGCATCAATCCGCTGCTCGCCAATGACTGGCTGAGCGTCTACGCGATGGCCGTCAACGAGGAGAATGCCGCTGGCGGGCGTGTTGTGACGGCGCCGACCAATGGTGCAGCAGGCGTCATTCCGGCGACGATCCGCTATTACGAGCATTTCCATGAGGATTGGGATCAGAAAGGCATCCACGACTATCTGCTGACCGCAGCGGCGATCGGCGGCATTATCAAACACAATGCCTCGATCTCAGGCGCGGAAGTCGGCTGTCAGGGCGAAGTCGGCTCGGCCGCCGCCATGGCAGCCGCCGGCCTTGCAGCCGTCATGGGCGGCACACCGGCGCAGATCGAGAATGCCGCCGAAATCGCACTCGAACACCATCTCGGCATGACCTGCGACCCGGTCGCCGGCCTGGTGCAGGTTCCCTGCATCGAGCGCAATGCGCTGGGGGCGGTCAAGGCAGTCACGGCGGCCTCGCTCGCTGTGAAGGGCGACGGCCAGCATTTCGTGCCGCTCGACGCCTGCATCGAGACGATGCGCCAGACGGGTTATGACATGAGCGAGAAGTACAAGGAAACCTCGACCGGGGGCCTTGCCGTCAACGTCGTCGAATGCTGAGTTTGTGGAAGTATAAAGCTTCTTGCTTGACGCTGCCGGCCAAAAGGATTTCAACGGCAGCATGGCACTAAATCTCATCAAACTCTGCGTCGGCTGCGATTCGATCGAAGACCTGCGTGAATGGGTGGCCGAACGCTCGCTGCGCGCCATTGCCGCCGGACTGGAACCGCACTCGGTCCATACGACGCGCATGGTGCCGAAGCGCGTGGAAGAACTGCTCGACGGCGGTTCGCTCTATTGGGTCATCAAGGGGCAGGTGCAGGCCCGCCAGAAGATTCTCGATATCCAGACATTTACGGATGGAGAGGGGATCGGCCGCTGCCATCTGGTGCTCGGTCCGGAGGTGATCGAAACCTCAGTCCAGCCCAAGCGCGCCTTCCAGGGCTGGCGCTATTATCCCGATGAAGACGTGCCACGTGACCTCGACAGTCTCGGCGCTGGCATTGCAGAAATGCCCGCGGATCTTCGCCGCGAGCTTTCGGAATTGGGATTGCTCTAAAGCCTTTCCTTCACTCTATCGCAGGCGCAGCACGACCGGGGAATTGCCGTCGGGCGACGTGATGTGCAAATGGATATGCGCTTCCGGCTGGGAATAGCGCCAGGCACGTGCGCCGTGGCAAAGCAACAGATTGATGAGATCACGGGTCTTCGGCGATTTCGCCTTCGGGCGCTGCAGGCCGATTTCGGCAAGGCGAAGTGCCGCTTCGTGCAGCGGATGCAGGCCGGAGCGGCCCTTGTTGACCGCCCGGCGCCCGGCAGGCGCATTTGGGACATTCTCGTTGATCGACATCATCTTCCTCGTACGCAATACAAATCGAACTAGGATCGACTGCCGGCGGCGCGAACACCGCAACCGGCAGGCAGGGGCGCCGCCAAATCAGTCATAGGCAGCGCCGGATATCTCATTGGGCAGCCGCCCAGCACTTGACGCCGGCCTTCTTGAGCGCCTTGCACGCGTTGACTGCATCACGCTGGTCCTCAAACCCGCCGAATCGGGCGCGGAAGACCTGGTCGCCGCCATTGGCAAAGGCGACGGCGAAAGGCTTGGCAGCACTCAGTGCTTTGCCGCCCTTGGCCTTGGCGCTCTGCAGAAGATCCATCGCCGATTCACGGCTGGAAGAGACGCCGATCTGGACAACCCAGCCGGATGGCTGCGGCACCTCTCTGGCGGCAACTTCCTTGGCAGGAGCCGGCTTGGTGGAAGCTGTGGTCAGGTCGTCAACCGAGGTGTCGCCCTGTTCCGGCGGCACGTAGGCAGATGCCGACTTCTGAACGGATGCCTGTTCCTGCTGCTTGATCGCCACGGTCTTGACCTTGCTCGGAGACGGCATTGGCTGCGTCAGGAGAGGATTGTCGGTCTTCGGTGCCGCGGTTTCCGCATAGGCAACCTCGGTGTTCGCCGCCTGATAGCGGCGGTCCGGAAGCGGCCCCTTGTGCGGCAGGCCGACATCGGTTGCTGCTGCGGCCGCGACGGGCTGCTGATCGGACGTGATCGTCTTCTTTTCCGCCACTTGGGCAACCTTGGCGGGGGAGACCGGGGCAGGCGTTTCGATCATATCAGGCATCGGCTTCGACTGGGCAACGAGCGTGCCGCCGCTGGTGGAAGCCTTGGGCAGATAGGCGTCGAGCAGCCGGCGCATCTGTGCGTCGCGGGCAGGAGTGGAAGCGCCACCCAGAACCACACCGACGATCGATTTGCCATCGATCTGCAGGGAGCTGACCAGATTGAAGCCGGCAGCGCGTGTATAACCGGTCTTGATGCCATCGACGCCGCGCACGGAGCCGACGAGACGGTTGTGGCTGCGGATCACGCGGTTACCAAACTTGAAGGCACGCGCCGAGAAATAACCGTAATACTGCGGGAAATGCTGACGAAGGGCGATGCCGAGGCGAGCCTGATCGCGTGCCGTCGTCATCTGCGCGGTGTTCGGCAGGCCATTGGCATTGCGATAGGTGGTGCGTGTCATGCCGAGCGCATGCGCCTTTGCGGTCATCATCTGGGCGAAGCGATCTTCCGAGCCGCCGAGCAGTTCACCGAGCGCGGTCGCAGCATCATTGGCCGACAGCGTCACGAGCCCGAGGATACCCTGTTCGACGGTGATCGTGCCGCCGGCGCGAACGCCGAGTTTGGTCGGTGCCTGGGCTGCGGCGTGAGCGGAGAAGGGGACGGGTGTATCAAGACGGATACGACCCTGCTCAAGGGCCTCAAAGGTCATGTAGAGCGTCATCATCTTCGTGAGTGACGCCGGGTATTGAAGACGGTCGGCATTCTCGCTGTAGAGAACATTTCCCGTTCGGGCATCGACGACGATACCGGCATATTTCGGATTCGCCGCTTCCGCTTCGGCATTGACCGAGTCGACCGCGACGATCGCGATAGCCATCGAGAGGATCGTCAGCACCTTTGCGAGGAAACCGGCAGACCACGGCGATGATACGGAGGAAATTGACCTTGACACTATTCCACTCTTCGCTTGCATTTCAGATGTTCGACGGGCTACGCACCCCCTACCGCGTAACCGGCTGTCCCGGAAAACTACAGGTTGGGCGTTACCAATCCGTTTATGATGAATCGTTTCTTCAGACATTGGGCGGGATTTTAGCGGCTGTCGCAGACCGGCTCACGAGCCGGGTTTCCACAAAGGTCCTGATCGCGGCATCAATATGGTCCCAGTCGGCCAAATGACGGCTTGAGAACCGGTAAAGCACACTTAAATCCTTCCCGACCTTGATATCGCGCTGGCAATCTCCGCTGGTCGCCGTTTCCACCGACGAGGGCAGCACGCAGCGCACGACATAATCGACGGCACCTTGACGTGAGGCCGTCAGCAGAACCTCGCCGTTGTAGCCGGCATCGGCACGCAGACGGTGCAGCGTCAGGTCATGCGCAAACGGTTGCGGCGCGCCATCCATGAGATGCGAATAGATCGGCTCGAGCCGGCCCGACATGTCGCGTGACATCGTGCCTTGGGTAATCTGCAGGAAAATCAGATCCGACGATTGGGAGATGTCGTCGAAACGCTGACGCATGTCCTTGCTATAGCCCTGCATTTCCGGCCAGGCGAGGTAAAGATCGACCCGCTCGGCCGCGCCGTCATGCCGTTCGCTGGGGAAGCGAATCGTATTGGCGGGCAGGCCGAGCGTATCGCGGCCGATGATCACCGTGATCCCGGTGGTGTTTTCCGTATTGCCGGCGAGTGAGATGTGACGGCCGAACCATCGCCCGGCAACGCTGATCGCAACCGTCAGCAAAGCCAGAACAGCAATCGTCGCGGTAACACGAAGCAGGAAGCGAGTCGAAAGAAGGGGCTGCTCACCAGGATGGCCCACGGCGGAATGGCTCATCGTCGTCCTCGAATATCGGGCCGCCGTAAGAAAAACGCGAGTCGTCGGTGCCGGTGATGAATCTGGTGAGTATGATGAGATAGCGAGAGTTAATGGGCCGTTAACTCAACCAAAAGGACGTGCCAGAAAAGAAGCGAGCCGTTCCCGGGACAGCGGGAACGGCTCTGGGCACCGGTCGGGACGGGGATGCGGGACGGACCGGGGCCGGTATGCCTGTTACTTGACGCTACCGACAGCGACGGCGCGGCCATCCTGCAGTTTGGTCCAGCGGGCCGGATCGTCGGCGGACTGGCGCTTCAGGTAGGTATATTCGGTATCCGACCACAGCAGCACCTTGTTGCGCATGTTGTCGAGCACGAAGTCGCCATGATCAGTGCGAACCGTCAGTACGGCATGACCTTCGCCATTCGGCTGCAGCACGACGGTCATCAGCGTATCGGACGGCGAGAAGCCGGCATCGATCAGCATCTTGCGCTTCAGAAGCGCGAAATCCTCGCAGTCGCCGGCGGTTTTCGGATAGGCCCAGCGCTCTTCGACACCGTAGATCTCCATGTCCGTCATTGGCTGGATCGTCGAATTGACGGTATAGTTGACCTTGAGAATTTCCTTCCAGCGATCCTCGGTCAGGATAGCCGGGCCGGCATCGCCGCCGGCAAAGGCGCATTCACGCGGATTGGCCTGACAGAATTCATAGTGTCCGATCGGTGGGCTCGCATTGCCGGCAAGCGTCATGCTGGCGGCGGGTGATGCCTGTCCTGCGCCCGCCATTGCCGCTGTCATGCCGAGGGCCAGAAGGCCGCCCTTCAGAAGGTTTCGAATTGACATTATCGTCTCCCCGTTGTGAGGGCGACAATGACACGGACGTTTTTATCTCACGCAAAATTACGCAATCAAATTAATGGCTTAGTTTATTCAAACGCACGATAAACTTGAATCAAATGCATCTCGAATACGCGTTAAATTAAAGACGTATTCGTCTCGAATTCGATTAAAATTGGAGGAACTGGAAAAAGGCTTTCGGGCCGGAAATGGCCAGAAAACGGACAGGCCGTTAACGATTTTCGATAAGTCGTCTAAATTTCGACGATGACCGGCAGCGGGAATGGCAGCTGGGGCAAATCTGACCGAGGCTCACAAGAGCACGGAATCGCTGCTCTGAAAGCCGATTCCGGCTCATGTCCGGATTGGCGGCCGAAAAAATAATTTCGTCACAGATCGCGAAATCTGTTCGTCGCTGCGACAATCGCGGCGGCAATATCGGCATTTGCAGTGGAATGAGCCGCTTTTGGCAGCACCACAAGCTCCGCGCCCGGCCACGCGCGGTCAAGTTCCCATGCGGTGACAAGAGGGGCCTCTATATCGAAACGTCCGTGGATGAGGATCCCCGGAATGCTGGCGAGGCGACCGGCATTCTTCAGCAGTATCCCGTCCTCCAGCCATGCATCCTCCCGGAAATAATGAGTGATGATGCGAGCGCGCGTCAGAAGGTAGCGCGGATCGGACCAGCGCCGCGGCAGGCCGGCAGGATCGGCAAGGAGGATCGTGGCCGCTTCCCATTCATGCCAATCGCGCGCCGCCTTCAGCCGTACCTGCTCATCGGGATCGTTGAGCAGCTGATGGTAGGCGTTCACCCGGTCGAGGTCGCGGAGTTCTGATGGCAGCGCCTCGCCGAAACGATGCCATTCCTCTGGAAAGAGCGGCGCCATGCCACGATAGAGCCAGTCGATTTCGGAGCGCCGTGTCGTGGTGACACCGGCAATGACAATGCCGCTGACATGATCAGGATGGGATTGCGCATAGGCAAGCGCCAGCGTCGAGCCCCAGGAATTGCCGAAGATGGTCCACTTCTCAACGCCGAAGAGGGTTCGCAGTCTCTCAATATCCGCGACGAGATGGTCAGTCGTGTTGCGGGAGAGGTCGGTCGCGGCGTCGGCGGCGTTCGGCAGGCTGCGACCGCAATTGCGCTGATCGAAGAGGACGGTGCGATAGACAGACGGATCGAAGTAACGGCGTGATGCGGTGGAACAGCCGGAACCCGGTCCGCCATGCAGGACGAGCGCAGGCTTGCCCGCGGGATTGCCGCAAGCTTCCCAATAGATGAGGTTGCCGTCCCCGGTATCGAGCAGGCCGTGATCGTAAGGTTCGATTTCAGGAAACAGGACTGACATTGACCGCGCCATTCGTTGAGGCGCGCTGTATCTTTCGAGTTTGTGACGGAGAAATGACGGACGTAGGATTTCAGGTCTCTGCCGTACAGGATGCATGGGCGGCAGGGGCCGATTCCGACCTCCGCGCGGAAATCTCAGGCGAAATGAAATTGACATTTGCCAGGGCGTGTCTGAACTGGCTATGCAGCCTATTCATCCTATGCAGGCCACACAGTATCGGCCGGAAGATCGGCTCCGCTTTCCACGCAAGGGGCGCCTGGAACGATGAAAGCGGCGTTTGTGAATCCGAACGGGCGCACGGCGCTCTGACCGGGAAAGGTGCTGGACTAGAGGAATTCGCGCAATGTTTCGCGCGACTGGACCGACAGGAACTCGATCGCAACGCCTTCCGAGAAGTGGCGGACGACGCGGCCACGCATGTTGCCGAGACGAACGGGCGTGCCGAGCGGCGGACGTACCTCGCAATCGATGGCTGCGCCCGAGAGCGAAAGGTCCATGATGCGGCAGGCATAGCGTGTGCCGTCATCGAGGGTGAGTTCGGTCTTGGTCTCGCGTGGCGTCAGACGATCATGACGGCGATCTTCCGGCAGGCCGAGCTCGTGTTTGTTGGCGAGCCAGGTAAGCTGGGCCGCGAGCTTCTCGCGCTTACGCTCCGTGGCGTTGATCGACATTGTGAAACCACGCATGTCGACCGTCTGCACATGACCTTCGACGCGGCCGAGATGGTCGATATAGGCGACGACGCGTTCGTTGGCGCGCGGGCGGCCGGAGCAGGTGACATACATGTCGCCGGGCGACATATCGATCACCATGCACTCGAATTCCTCGTAGTTCGCAAGCATCAGGCGGCCCTGCATGTTGATGGGCACGCGCTGGAACACTCCCTGTTCAGGGCGCTGCGCAGGTCGGTGCGTCTGAGCGGTCTGGAACGAGTGCATCAAAGGGCTTCTTCATGAAATCGCTATATCCAATCCTTATCCGCAATCCATTAACAGAAGGTTGTAGAAGCCAACCGCGGTATAACCCTAAAGTACTATGGGATACCCAGGCAATTGACCCGAAACGGGACAATCAGCGGGCGTCCGTGCCATGCAGGAAATGCGACATGGCACGCACGACCCGACTGAAAGTACCATGTTTTTCGGCAGTGATTTCGACTGGGCCACGAGGCTCGGCCTGGACCGCGCGGGCGAACATGTCGTGCAGCAGGCGGCTGCGGTCGAGGGCGAGAAGCTCCAGCGGCACGACCTCCAGCCAACTCGCGGCAACGGCAGGCGCGATGGCGCCAAGCAGTCGACCGCAGCCGCCTTCGGGCGAGCGCAACGGCATTAGAATGATCTCGAAGGCCGCGTGATGGCCGGCGATGCTGTAGCCGGTCGCATTGAAAAGCGTCGGGATGGCGTGATCCATGACGCCCGCTGCCGTCCTTTCAATATCCTCCTGCTGACCGTTGGCCCACAAGGCGGAAAAGCGCTCGCTGCCTAGGTCGCGGCCGAAGAGATCGCAGATCTTCGTTCCGGCGAGGCGGAATCGGATATGCCGGTCTGCCTTGGTCTCCAGCATGAAGAGGCTCGACAGGAGATGACGGATCGCGCGGGGCTCGATCTGCGTTTTCAAGGGCGCATCATGTTCACCGCGCAGAGCATTCCAGTAGTCGAAAATATCGATCGTGGTCTGAAGGCGCATGACACTGTCTCATTTCGGTTCATTGGCGGGCGGTTTTCGCCCCTTCACCTTCTACCTTGCGGATTTCATGCCAAATCCGGTGGGTTAAGGTTAAGAAACGGTTCCGCTTGAGCGGAGAGGCCCATCATGAGACTGTCTATTCATGACTTCGAACAGTGAAGTTCTGCACAAGACTGCCAGAGGAAGGATCATCCCTAGAGCGCCGTGCGTCCATTCGGACGCACAAAGGACGCTCTAACTCTCTAAACGGGAGCATCGTGCTTTCCGAAAATCGATTTCGATTTTCGGACCGATGCGGGGGGGAGCCCAGGCACGCCGTCCGGCCAAGTCCGGACGGCTTTTTTTTTGAAGCCCGCTCCTGTATGGCTGAGGCCTCCAACGAGGCGAGAAGCGCATGAACGAAAAGATGTCCGGGCCTGATCAGGCAGTTGAGCCTTCGCGGCCCGAACCGCCGGCCCGGCCGCCGCGCCAGCCGGTCTTCAATCTTCCGCCGCCACTCGTGGCCACGCTGTTGCTTCTGATCCTGATTTATGCCGTGCAATCGCTTCTGCCGGTCGATTGGTTCAACTGGTTCCTGTTCAGCTTCGGCTTCATTCCGCTGCGTTATGCGGTTTCGCTCGCAGAGCAGGGGCCAGAACTCTATTGGACGCCCGTCACCTACTCGCTGCTGCATGGAAGCATCGAGCATATCGTCTTCAACGGGCTCTGGCTGATGGCTTTCGGAGCGCCGGTCGTGCGCCGCATCGGCACGGCGCGTTATATCATCTTCTGGATCCTTTCCTCTGTCGCCTCGGCGGCACTGCATGCGGCCCTGAACTGGGGAAGCGAGGGGCTGCTCATCGGGGCTTCGGGTGTGGTGTCCGGCCTGATGGGTGCGGCCTGCCGCTTTGCCTTCCCCTCCGGCCGTCAGATGTTCGGTCCCGCGCATCTCAATCCACGGCTATCCGTGCTGCAGGCGATGCAGAGCCGCACGGTGATCATCTTCATGCTGTTCTGGCTGGTCGGCAACGCGTTGATCGCCGTCGGCATCCCGCTTGTCGGCGACGGCAGCCAGGAAATCGCCTGGGATGCGCATATCGGTGGTTTCGCCTTCGGCTTCCTCCTCTTTGCGCTCTTCGACCGGAAGCCGCCGGAGGAGCATTTCGAGGTGCCTTTGCCCGGCGACGAGTTGCAATCCTGAGCCAAGAAGTGCACCATTGACCTATTCCGCGATGGGAGGAGAGACCGCCGCGGAGCCTGTGTTTCCGAAGTGCTTCATTTCGCCATGGGAGGTCCAAATGGCCAGTTCCGTCAAAGCAATACTCGATCTGAAAGGTCGCAACGTCGTTACCACCGAGCCGAACACCACGGTCTCGGAAGCGGCAGCGATTCTCAGCAAGAAGAAGATCGGCGCGATCGTCGTTGTCGGCATGGAAAACAAGATTTCCGGCATGTTCACCGAGCGCGATCTCGTGCATGTCATTGCAAAATACGGCAAGGACGGGCTTGACCAGACGCTTTCCTCCGTCATGACCTCGAAGGTGTTGCGCTGCAATGAACAGACCTCGGTCAACGAGCTCATGGAGCTGATGACGAGCAAGCGCTTCCGCCACGTACCGGTCGAAGCCAACGGCAAGCTCGTCGGAATCGTCTCAATCGGTGACGTCGTGAAGTCGCGCATCGCCGAAGTCGAGCGCGAGGCTGAAGATATCAAGGCCTATATCGCAAGCTGAATAACTCGTTGTTCTACGCAATTCCGGACGCAAAACCGCTACACACTTTTGCTGGAATTGCTTGGGCGTCAGGGATGCCTGGCGTAGATTTCCTGCATGCGCTGCAGTTCGGGCAGCCTTGCCCGAGCCTCTTCATAGCCACGTTCGATGGCTTCCCCGGCGCGGTGGAATTCCGACAGGCCGATATCCGACAGGCGCGGCTGCAGCGAAACGTCAGGCGGATCGCCGGCAAGGCGGGCACGCGCAATACGATCCTGAATGATGTTGAAAGCCTGCACCATGACGCCGGTCATGCCGAGCCTTGCAGCATAGGGCGCGTTCTTCTGCTGCTGCACCTCGGCAGGCGAGAGGCTGGCATTGTGGCGCACGACGGCGGAACGGCCGTAGAGATCATAGTTGAGATTGACGGCGACGACGAGCGGCTGTTCGTAGCTGCGGCAGACCGAAACCGGCACGGGATTGACGAGCGCGCCATCGACCAGCGTGCGATTATTGCTGCGGACCGGCTCGAAGATGCCGGGCAGGGCATAGGATGCGCGGATGGCCGTGATCAGCGAGCCGTTGGCGATCCAGACCTCGTGCCCAGTGTTGACTTCGGCGGCGACAGCGACGAAGGGCTGGTCGAGATCCTCGATCGTCAGGCCTTCCAGATGTTCCTGCATGCGCTTGGTCAGCCGCATTCCGCCGAAGAGGCCGGAACCGCCGATCGTCAGATCGAGAAGGCTTGCGATGCGGCGCATGGTGAGCGAACGGGCGAAATCTTCCAGCTCGTCCAGCTTGCCGGCCAGATAACAACCGCCGACGAGCGCGCCGATCGAGGTGCCGGCAATCATGCCGATTTCGATTTTGGCCTCATCGAGCGCGCGCAGCACGCCAATATGTGCCCAGCCGCGTGCAGCCCCGCCGCCGAGCGCCAATGCGAGCTTTGCTTTCTTTTCGGATGGGGATTGAACTGGGGGAATGGCCGTATCCTGAAGCGCTGCCGTGCCGGAACTACCGCCTTCGGCGCTTTGACGGTGCATATTCCAGCCCAGCATGGCGTTCCTCCCTCCCGGCAGAACACTCGGATTGCTAATTAGTCGCCCCGAACCCTTACTAAATTGTACATAGAGGCGACTTGTGTCGCAATAAGGGGCAGGCGGCCGGGATTCGGGCTATTTATCGTAGACATCCTTGGGGTCGAAGTGCAGATCGTCATCGATGATGGTCAGCATCGGCTTTCCATCTTCGAGCGTAATTGTGCGGTAGAAGCAGGAGCGGCGGCCGGTATGACAGGTGGCGTCGTGGCCGGCAACCTCCACCTTGAGCCAGATGGCGTCCTGATCGCAATCCGTACGGATTTCCTTGACGGTCTGGAGATTGCCGGAGGTTTCGCCTTTCTTCCAGATCTTGCCGCGCGAGCGGCTGAAATAGTGGGCGATGCCGGTCTGGATGGTGAGCGCCAAAGCCTGCGCATTCATGTGGGCGACCATAAGGAGTTCGCCGTCGCCGGCATCGGTGACGATAGCCGTAATTAGGCCGCGATCGTCAAAGCGCGGCGTAAAATCGCCGGCATCCTCCAGCTCGGATTTGTCTTCCGACGGCTGATTGAAAATCAATTCACTCATGGCGGCCTTCCTGAGGGAGCCGGTATCAGCGGCCCCTTACCATTGTCATGAATCGGACTTGATCGGCCGGTTCACTCTTGAACGTTCCTGTAAAGGTTGTCGTCAATGTGGTCGAGCCCTGCTTCTGAACGCCGCGCATGGCCATGCACATATGTTCGGCTTCGATCATGACGGCGACGCCGCGCGGACGCAGCGTTTCGTCGATGGCCTTGGCGATCTGCGAAGTCATCGTCTCCTGCGTCTGCAGGCGGCGACCATAGATTTCAACGACGCGGGCAATCTTGGAAAGGCCGAGAACACGACCGTCAGGCATATAGGCGACATGCGCCTTGCCGATGATCGGCACCATGTGATGTTCGCAATGGGAGAAGAAGGGGATATCCTTCACCAGCACCATGTCGTCATAGCCGGCAACCTCTTCGAAGGTCCGGCCGAGCACATCTTCGGGGCTCATTTCGTAACCGGCAAAGAGCTCGCGATAGGCCTTGGCGACACGGGCAGGCGTATCCAGCAGGCCTTCACGTTCCGGATCGTCGCCAGCCCAGCGTAGCAGGACGCGAACGGCATCCTCTGCCTCCTGCTGGGAGGGGCGATTGGTTTCACGGGCGGTCTGCGGAAAATTCTTGACGATGGCGTCCATATTCAATGGTCTCCTGGCCCGCAACGCGGACCGTATTCGGACTAGCCACTGGTACCCCAAGAGGGAATTCTTGCACCTGGCAGGCTCCGGGGCTTTCCAGGCTCCTTCCTCGAACCCTTCCGGCACGGTTTCCCAATCAATCTCATCAGAGGCCATTGCATTTTCATGGCCCTCGAACGACATACATATAGGAAGACGACCCGGCTATGTAAGTATTCTGTCGTGAGACTGTGTGTTTTTTGTTTACACGACAATCACATAGGAATTAGCGTCGTTTCAGGCGTTTTGGAGCCAAATCCGTCATGGATGATATCTATAACAGCAAAATTCTCGAATTTGCCGGCAATATTCCGCTGACTGGAACGCTTGAAGACGCCGATGCGAGCGCACAGGCACATTCCCGTCTCTGCGGCTCGAAAGTACGCATCTGGCTGAAGATGGACGGCGATACGATCAGCGCCTTTTCACATGATGTGAAGGCTTGCGCGCTCGGCCAGGCCTCCTCCTCGATCATGGCCCGCCACGTCGTCGGCGCGACATCAGGCGAAGTGCGCAAGGCGCGCGAAGATATGCTCGCCATGCTGAAAGCAGACGGCGAGGGGCCGGATGGACGATTTGCCGATATGCGCTATCTTCTCCCCGTGCGTGATTACAAGGCGCGTCACGCCTCCACCATGCTGACTTTCGACGCGGTCGTCGACGCCATCGGCCAGATCGAGGCTCGCCGCGCCGAAGCCGTCGAGGCGTGAACCATGTGCGAATTCTGCTTGCTGCGTGAAGAGGAAGAAGAGGGTGGGGCGGCGGCACCAAAGCCTCGTCCAGCGCCGCGGCAGAAATTTTCCCGCAATTACCGCGGACCTTTCCGCAAGACACCGGACCGCCTTTTCGGAATGGGGCTGATTCGTCTCTATCAGCTGACGCTTTCCGGCTTCGTCGGCAACTCCTGCCGGCATATCCCCACCTGTTCCGAATATGGCTATGAGGCTATCGCCCGCCACGGGCTCTGGGCCGGCGGCTGGATGACGCTCTTTCGCGTCGGCCGCTGCTGGCCGGGAGGGACGAGCGGTCTTGACCCAGTTCCTGACAGTCTCGACTTGCGCTTCCGCTGGTTTACGCCCTGGCGCTATTTTGCACTCGGGCGCAAAGCGGGGTAGGTGCCATGACGATACCCGGCGAATACAGGCGTGCCTCCGAAGATTTCGAGCGCTATCTCGACGACGTCAGAAGGCACACGCTGATCGAAAGCCGGAATGTCGTCTATACGATGACGCAGGGTGTCTTCCAAACATTCCGGCGCCGGCTCGATACTGCCGATGCCCTGCGGTTCGCCGACATATTACCTCCGGTGCTGCGTGCAATCTTCGTCGCCGACTGGAATCCTGACGAGACTAAGCATTCCTTTGAAGACCGCGAAATCATGACGCGCGAAGCACAGTCACTGCGCGGTGACCACAACTTTTCTCCCGATACCGCGATACGCGATGTGGCAACGGTTCTACGCAAACATATTGATGCAGCGGCACTGGAACGCCTGCTGAAAACCCTTCCTGAGGGAGCGGAGGAATTCTGGCGGCCATGAGCACCTTTATCGCACTTCTGCACAGTATTGTCCTGACATCCGAGCGTCGCGTGATCATGGAGGATCTGCGAAAGCTTGCCGAAGGACTCGGCTATCGTGAGCCGCGCACGCTGGTCTCGACCGGCAATCTCGTCTTCGAGGCGGATGAGGTGCGGCCACATGAAGTCGAAGAACGCCTCGAGGAGGCCTTCGAGGAAAAGTTCGGCAAGCATGTCGATATCATCGTGCGCAGCGAATGCACATGGATGGCCCTATGCAGCGCCAATCCGTTCAAGGACGGCAAGGGCGACCAGGTGATCGTGCGCGTCAACAGACTGCCGATCGATCCGCAAAAAGTCGAAGCGCTGAAGCCGCTTCTTTCCGAAGGGCAGCGGATGGAGTTGATCGGCTGCGATCTCTGGATTGATTTCCACGGCAAACCGAGCCAATCGAAGCTGCTGTCAGCACTTAGCACCAAACGCATGGGTGTCGGCACGCTGCGCAACTGGAACACGGTGCGCGGGCTTTTCGAAATGGTGGTCTAGCGCCTTTTCCTTTACTCAGGCACCAAATATCAGTATCAGGCGGCAGCGCATTCCCGAGCGGATGACGCTTCCGTTTCAACCACCCGCATTCGTTGGCGGGACTGGACAAGGAGAATTTCGATGTCCCAATCCGTTTCCCTGACATTTCCCGATGGTTCGGTCCGCAGCTTCCCGGCTGGCGCGACCGGCAAGGATGTCGCCGAATCCATTTCAAAGTCGCTTGCCAAGAGTGCCGTCGCCATTGCGATCGACGGCACCGTGCGCGACCTTTCCGATGCCGTCACCGACGGCAAGATCGAGATCATCACGCGCAAGGACCCACGCGCTCTGGAACTCATCCGCCATGACGCCGCACACGTGATGGCCGAAGCCGTGCAGGAACTGTGGCCCGGCACGCAGGTGACGATCGGCCCCGTGATCGAGAACGGCTTCTATTACGACTTTGCCAAGAACGAGCCTTTCACGCCGGACGATCTGCCGAAGATCGAAAAGAAGATGAAGGAGATCATTGCTCGCAATGCTCCCTTCACCAAGCAGATCTGGTCGCGCGAGAAGGCCAAGGAAGTTTTTGCCTCCAAGGGCGAGCAATACAAGGTCGAGCTCGTCGACGCCATTCCCGAAGGGCAGGATCTGAAGATCTACAATCAGGGCGAATGGTTCGACCTTTGCCGCGGCCCGCACATGGCCTCCACCGGCCAGATCGGTACCGCCTTCAAGCTGATGAAGGTTGCCGGCGCCTATTGGCGCGGCGACAGCAACAACGCCATGCTGTCGCGCATCTATGGCACGGCATGGGCTGATCAGGCCGATCTCGACAACTACCTGCACATGCTGGCGGAAGCCGAAAAGCGCGACCACCGCAAGCTCGGCCGCGAAATGGACCTGTTCCATTTCCAGGAAGAGGGCCCGGGCGTCGTGTTCTGGCATGGCAAGGGCTGGCGTATTTTCCAGACTCTCGTCGCCTACATGCGCCGGCGGCTCGCCGTCGACTATCAGGAAGTCAACGCGCCGCAGGTGCTCGACACCGCACTCTGGGAAACCTCCGGTCACTGGGGCTGGTATCAGGAAAACATGTTCGCCGTGAAATCGGCACATGCCATGACGCATCCGGAAGACAAGGAAGCGGATAACCGCGTATTTGCGCTGAAGCCGATGAACTGCCCCGGCCACGTGCAGATCTTCAAGCATGGCCTGAAGTCTTATCGCGAGTTGCCGATCCGTCTCGCCGAATTCGGTCTCGTGCATCGCTACGAGCCGTCGGGCGCGCTGCATGGGCTGATGCGCGTACGCGGCTTCACCCAGGACGATGCGCACATCTTCTGCACCGACGAGCAGATGGCTGCCGAATGCCTGAAAATCAATGACCTGATCCTGTCGGTCTACGAAGACTTCGGCTTCAAGGAAATCGTCGTCAAGCTTTCCACTCGTCCGGACAAGCGCGTCGGCACGGACGCTCTCTGGGATCGGGCGGAATCAGTCATGACCGATGTGCTGAAGACGATCGAGGCGCAATCCGAAGGCCGTATCAAGACCGGCATTCTGCCGGGCGAGGGCGCTTTCTACGGGCCGAAGTTCGAATATACGCTGAAGGATGCCATCGGCCGCGAATGGCAGTGTGGCACGACGCAGGTCGACTTCAACCTGCCGGAACGTTTCGGTGCCTTCTATATCGATAGCAATTCCGAGAAGACGCAGCCTGTCATGATCCATCGCGCCATCTGCGGCTCGATGGAGCGCTTCCTCGGCATCCTGATCGAGAACTTCGCCGGCCATCTGCCGCTGTGGGTTTCGCCGCTGCAGGTCGTCGTCGCCACCATCACGTCCGAAGCTGATAGCTACGGCCAGGAAGTGGCGGACGCGCTGCGAGACGCCGGCCTCCATGTCGAGACCGACTTCCGCAACGAGAAGATCAATTACAAGATCCGCGAACATTCCGTTACGAAAGTTCCCGTCATCATCGTCTGCGGCAAGAAGGAAGCGGAAGAGCGCACGGTCAATATCCGCCGCCTCGGCAGCCAGGAACAGACGTCGATGTCGCTCGATTCGGCGATCGAAAGCCTTGCCCTGGAGGCAACACCGCCCGATATCCGTCGCAAGCTCGAGGCAAAGAAGGCGAAAGCTGCCTGATCGATCGCTTCTGAACAATGACAGCGCCGGCCGGGCGCTGTCAGAAATGCGACATGTAACCGTTATATAGCCGCCACAAACAGGGACGGGTTCATCCCGACAAGCATTCAGTGCGCTTCAAAGAGCTTTCCTACGCGAACGAACGGGATCCACGGTTGAAGCGATGGCTCATCCGCTCCATCGAGGGGCTTTCGGGCCGTGACCGTTACGTGCGGCTCTATGACATCTGGCGCTCTGATATCGTCGGTAAGAGCGACCGCGTCTTCGGCAAGATGCTCGACCTCATCGATGTCGAGATCAGCGTGAAGGGCAATTGGCCGCTGGAGCCGGTGCCGGCCGAGCCGATCGTCATCGTTGCCAATCATCCTTTCGGCATCGGCGATGGCATTGCGGTGCTGGCGCTTGCCGAACAGCTCGGCCGCCCGTTCCGCGTGCTGATCCATAACGATCTTCTCAAGGTGCCAGAAATGGCGCCTTACTCGCTACCGATCTCCTTCGAGGAGACCAAGGAAGCGATGGCGATGAACATGAAGAGCCGGCACGAGGCGGTTCGCCTCCTGAAGGAAGGCACGACGATCGTCGTTTTTCCAGCTGGTGGTGTCGCCACCGCCAAGAAAGGCTTCGGCCGTGCCGAAGACCTGCCGTGGAAGATGTTCCCGGCAAAGCTCATCCAGGCGGCGCGTGCCAGTGTGTTGCCGATCTATTTCGAGGGCCAGAACGGTCGTCTCTTCCATCTTGCCAGCCGCGTCTCGATGACGTTGCGCCTGTCGCTGCTCATCCGCGAGTTCCGCCGCCTTTCCGGCACGACGATAACGGCGCATGTCGGCAAGGTCCTGTCCTTCGAAGAATTGAGCAGCGGCAGCGACCGCAAGGATCTGCTCGCCCGTCTCTTTGACGCCGTCTTCTCGATGGCGCCGAGGAAGAAGGCCTTCCTCAAGCGCGCAAGCTGAAATTTCCCGATATTGCAGAGGCGGTGTCAGTCGAGGCTGTCGCCGTCGCTGTTGTTCTGAAGATCGTCGTATGAGGGCAGGGATTGCTGCGGTGGGATGGTGCCGCCCGGCTGGGGCACGCCCTTGGGTGCCGCCGCAGTCTGTCCCGACGGCAGGGCCGTGGCAGCAGGGGCAATCGGCTGCTGAGCCTGCTGGTCCTTCATCAGCACTTCGACATCAGTATTGACGCCGGCAGCGACCGTGAAGTCACGCTGGTAGATCTTGTCCTTGTTGCGGGCGACAGCCGTATACTCGCCTTCAGACAGGACCATGGTCGGAAAGGCGCTGACACTTTCGCCGACGCTATCGCCTGCCGCCGTCAGGATCGACCAGGCGGTATCGGCAATCGCTTCGCCGCCCGTTTCCGACACGAGCTTGAAATTGATCTGTGCAGCCCTGTGCTGGATGGTCGCTTCGGTGAGCTTGCCGGCCTCGACCTGGATATCGGCGCGGATGCTGGCGTTGACATTGCCGTATTCGGAAACGATGTGGTAGGTGCCGGCATTGAGGCGAACCACGGTATTCGGCGGCACGTCGGCCATGACGAGGCCGCGCTCGCCGTCGTCACGCACCTCGGCAGAATAGATCGAGAAGCTCAGCTGATCCGGGCGAATGCGGACATCGGAACCGGAAACCGCATTGAGCAGCAGGCCACCGGCATCGAGCACCATCACCTGCTTGTCGACCCGGCCATCATCCGGCACCGTCAGCTTCTTCGTCACGCCGGCGCGGCCGAAGGAGACGTTGACGAAATAATCGCCGGCAGCGAGCTGGAAGGCTGCCGAGCCGCCCTTGGAGCTGGCGATAAGCGGCAGCTTGCCATCGGTTCCGGCGACTGGGCTGAATACATACCAGGTAAGCCCGTCCTCGACAGGCGCACCATCGGCCGTGAGCTTGGCTTCCAACGAAACGTCGCGGAGGCGGACACCTTCCTGTGTCGAACCCGGCGCGATGAACGCGTTGAGCTTCGGCATTTTCGGCGTCGATTCAAGCTGCTTGAATTCCTTGAATGCATCCTGAGCAGCAGCGCCAAACGGCGTCAGCATGAGAAGCGCAATAGCAAGGCCGATCCGTGCAAAAGGCAAAATGCCAAACATCCTGTTCGTGAACCGATT
The DNA here is from genome assembly GCF_014194105.1 of Rhizobium sp. BK529. Taxonomy (NCBI): domain Bacteria; kingdom Pseudomonadati; phylum Pseudomonadota; class Alphaproteobacteria; order Hyphomicrobiales; family Rhizobiaceae; genus Rhizobium; species Rhizobium sp. BK529. The sequence continues at coordinate 1,496,767 of NZ_JACIAU010000001.1, forward strand.
GACTTCTGAAATCGCAGAGTCCACTTCAAGACCAATGCCATGGCAAATTCAAGACCTATGGCCACCCTCTGCATACAAATGAGAGTTTCTCCCGTATGAAATCCGACATCAAGCTGATCGATTATCTCGCCGTGCGCCGCTCCATCCCCGCGTTCCAGATGTGTGAGCCGGGACCGGAAAGAGCTGAAATCGAAGAAATCCTGCGCCTTGCTTCGCGCGTTCCCGATCACGGCAAGCTCGCCCCCTGGCGCTTCATCGTCTATCGCGGCGAAGAGCGCGTACGGCTCGGCGGAGAGCTGCTGAAGCTCGCACTCGAAGCCAAGCCAGACCTTTCCGAGGAAATGATCCAGGTGGAGCGCACCCGCTTTACCCGTGCGCCCGTCGTCGTCGGCATCGTCAGCAAGGCCGGCCCGCATATCAAGATCCCCGAATGGGAGCAGATCATGTCGGCTGGCGCGCTCTGCCTCAACGTCATCCTGGCTGCCAATGCGCATGGCTATGTCGCCAACTGGCTGACGGAATGGTTTGCCTATGACGAGCGCGCCTATCCGCTGCTCGGCGTCCAGCCGGGTGAGAAGGTTGCCGGCTTCATCCATATCGGCTCCAGCACGTTCCCGCCCGTCGAGCGTCCACGCCCCGAGCTGACCGAGACGGTCACCTGGGTCGGCGGCGAAGTGTGATGTTCTATACGACGGATACTAACCAGCACGGACTGGCGCACGATCCCTTCAAGGCGATTGTCGCGCCGCGCCCGATCGGCTGGATCGGCAGCAAGGGCAGGGACGGGTCGATCAATCTCGCACCCTATTCCTTCTTCAACGCGGTCGCCGACAAGCCGAAGCTGGTGATGTTTTCGTCGAGCGGGCACAAGCACAGCCAGCGAAACGCCAGGGAAACCGGCGTCTTCACCTGCAATTTCGTCAGCCGCAATCTGGCGGAAAAGATGAACCTTACCTCAGCCGCCCTGCCTTATGGCACGAGCGAATTCGAATTCGCCGGATTGACGCCAAAGCGGGCGGAATTGATCGATGCGCCCTATGTGGCCGAGGCTTTCGCCGTGCTGGAATGCAGGGTGACCGAGATCATTGAGCCGAAGACGTTGTCTGGTGAGGCGACCGAAAATGTCTTCGTTTTCGGGCAGGTCATCGGCATCCATATCGATGAAGCCATCATCAGAGATGGCCGGTTCGATGCGGCATTGGCGCGGCCGGTCGCACGCATGGGCTATATGGATTATTGCGAGGGCAGCGACGTCTTCGAAATGTTCAGGCCGAAAGTCTGACAGCTGCCACGTAAGGGCGGATAAATCCTAACGGATATGGTGAACCAATCATAAACTTTTTCCGGCTACCGTCCTCGTATTGAGTAGGACGCGAGGGAATCGCGTCCAGTGCTGGGGCGTGGTCGTGATCATTGAGGCATTTCTTCGTTGGGCCGAAACGGCCAAGGCCGCTGATAGGGCGGCCGCTGCAAATGCTCTTGGACGAGTCTATCTCAGATCCGAAATGTCAGACGAGCGGCGCGAGGCGGCTGAAAAGGCGATGACCTATCTGCTCGATGACCCGTCGCCGCGTGTGCGACTTGCGCTCGCCGAAGCGATCGCCTGGGCGCCGCAGGCGCCACGCAACATCATCCTTTCACTCGCCGAGGATCAGCCTGAGATCGCCTGCCATGCGGTGACCTGCTCGCCACTGCTGACGGATGCCGATCTCGTCGACCTCGCAGCACGCGGCAGCGGCGCAACGCGCATGCTGATTGCGGCGCGCGCCCAGGTGAACCGTCCGGTCTCGGCAGCTCTTGCGGAAGTCGGTGACGAAGATGAAGTTCTCTGCCTGCTGGAAAATGATGGTGCTGCGATCTCCGCCCAATCGCTGAAGCGCATCGCCGAACGGCTTGGCGATGTCAGCGATATCAGAAACCTGCTTCTCGACCGCAACGACCTGCCGGCCGATGCACGCCAGCTTCTGACCCAGCATGTCAGCAATGCACTCGTCGGCCTGCCGCTGGCACAGGCTGCGATCGGCCTGCAGAGGCTGCAGCGCATCAGCCGTGAGGCGACGGAAGCGGCAATCGTTTCCATTGCGGGCGACATCGCGCCGATCGAGGTTCCTGACCTCGTCGAACATCTCCGCCTGAACGACCGGCTGACGCCATCCTTTCTTATGCATGCGCTCTGCAGCGGCAAGGTGGAGTTCTTCGCCTGCGCCATCGTCAATCTGTCGGGCTGCAGCGATCGCCGCGTGCGGGCCATTCTGGCAACCGGCCGTATGCACGCGGTGCGCGCGCTCTATGAATCCGCCGGCCTGCCGCGCGATATCAGCATCATATTCGTGGAAGCGACGCTCCTATGGCGTGATGCGTCGCGTAGAACACCGGCCTCGGTGCTCGGCAGCATATGTGGGCGTCTGCTCCAGAGATTCGATAGCCGGATAGGGCAGCACGATGCCGTTGGCGAACTGCTCGACATCGTGGAGAAGCTGCATGTGGCCGAGCAACGCCGTTCGGCTCGCGTCTATGCGTCGCTTGCGGCCGCCTAATCGGCAAACCGCGCTGCGGCCCAGGAATAGCTTGCGGAGACGAAATGCAGCGGCTTGGTCAGCGTGTTTTTCACATCCTGGCCGGACGGAAAATTGGCGCGAACGCGCCCAGCAATATTGTCCACAAAACCGCCGAGACCATTCCGCTGTTTCGTCAACTCGGGCGCTCCGACAAGTTCCAGGCTAGGAGCCGGCTTAGGCGGTTCGGCAGCGGCCAGCGACTTCGGCGCTTCGCAGACGGCGATGACTGTCGGATAGCTGGCATTGGCATAGGTCTTCAGCCGCTGCTCGGCCTCGGCATCGCAGGCGACGACGGTTTCCCAGTGTTTGTCCACCGTGGCGACGTAATTGCATTGGCTGACGGAATCGTCGCAACCGAGGATCGTCATGGCGATGAGGACGGCTTGCATATTCTGCCTCCATGGCTATTGAGCGTGCCATCATCTTCGAAAGCTGAATTTCAACGGAATGAAGGCAAGGCCACCAACTCATCGTCAGCCAAACAAAAATTGCGTGGCCTTCACAGGAACTGGAGTGAAAATGTCCGTCACCATTGCCCTCGAACCGCCGCGTCAGGATGGCGTCATCCGCCTTCTCGATCTCTCGGATGCCTATGCTCAGTCACTGTATCCGCCTGAAAGCAATCACCTTGTCGATATTTCCACGCTCGAGAAGCCATCCGTGAGCTTCCTCGTGGCGCGTAATGGCGGCGAGATCGTCGGCTGCTGCGCGCTGGTCGAGGCGGGCGACGGAACGGCCGAGATCAAGCGCATGTTCGTCGATCCGGAGGCGAGGGGACTGAAGGTCGCAAGCCGGCTGATGGACCGGCTGGAAGAGATTGGCAGGGAAAAAGGGCTCGTGGCAATCCGTCTGGAAACAGGCATCTACCAGCCGGAGGCGATCGGCCTCTACAGGAAGTATGGATATCTTGAGATCGAGCCTTTCGGCTCGTATCAGCCGGACCCGCTGAGCCTTTTCATGGAAAAGCGCCTGATCGCGTAACGGCCTTCGACTGGCGGGAGATCATTCGGCAGCGCGATGCACCGGCGGCGCCTGTTCGTCGAGGACGATTTGCGGGCCTGCATCGGCGGTACGGACTTCATGTATCCATTCGCGCCAGATCGCGACCAGCAGGGCCATCAGCACCGGGCCGATGAACAGGCCGAGAAAGCCCATCGTCTTCACACCGCCAACGAGGCCGAAAAAGGTTGGCAGGAAAGGCAGTTTGATCGGTCCGCCGACGAGCTTCGGACGCAGTGTCTTATCGACGACGAAGAGTTCGACGGTGCCCCAGACGAACAGGCCGATGCCGGCGACATGCGCGCCGCTCGCGAGTAGATAAACAGAGACGAGCGTGAAGCAGAGCGGTGCTCCGCCGGGGATCAGCGCCATGACGCCGGTCAGCACGCCAAGGGTGACCGGCGAGGGAACACCGGCAATCCAGTAGGCGAGGCCGAGCACGATGCCTTCGCCGATGGCAATCAATGTCATGCCCATGACCGTCGAGCTGATTGTGGCAGGCACGACACGGGAAATCCGCTCCCAGCGGTTCGGCAGGATACGCTCGCCGAGCATGTCGATCTGCTTGGAGAAGGAGAAGCCGTCGCGATAGACGAAAAACAGCGCGATCAGCATGAAGAGCAGCGTCAGAAACAGGTGGAAGGCGCCGCCGCCGGCAGCCAGGACCGCGCGGTAGATACCGCCGATATTGGCGCCGCTGACGGCCTGGATGAGCTCTCCCATCGTACCGGGGCTGCCGATATATTTCGTCCAGAGCTCGTCGAGATAGGGACCAGCGAGCGGCAGCGCGATAATCCATTGCGGCGTTTCAGCGCCGAAGCGATTGGCATGGATCGCCCATGCGACCCAGGTGCGTACTTCGCCGGTCGTATAGGCGACCGCAAGGCTGATAGGAATGACGAGAAAGGTGATGATGAGGATGATCGCGATCGTGGCGGCGACCGTCGTATTGCCGCCGACGCGGGCAAGGAGCTTGCGGTAAAGCGGCCAGCTCGCAAAACCGATGACGAGGGCTGCCAGTATCGGCACGACAAAGCCGTAGAAGAAATAGACGCCGGCGGCAGCGACGAGTACGAGCAGCCAGCGGGCAGCCGAAATCGAGGGGATCAGCGGCGTACGTATCGTCGCCGACGGCCCCAGCCATCGCGGCTCGATATTGGTTTTCTGACGATCAAACACACCCACGCGCGCCTCTTTTTATTGTTGTCCTGTTTTATGGGCTATGAACCGGGCGGATTCAAGGTCCGCCCGGATAAAGCGTATACAGAGCGTGGTTGTCTCAGCCTCTGATCGCCTCGTGATTATTAGGGCCGACGGTTGATCTTGAAGGCATAGAACTGCGTCTTCTGGCCAGTCGAAAAGTTATTGTCCGAGCCAAGGACCAGGACGCCGGTGCCGTCCTTCGCCTTGCCAATCGCCATGGCCTCGATGTTATCGGGCGTCAGGCCGATGGCGCGGAGATCCAGCACTTGGCTCTTGCGTACTGGGACAACGCGCTGGTCGGTCTTGACAAGCGATGTGATGCCGGAAACATCGGTTGCACCGTCAAGGTCCATCATGAACAGTTTGACGTTGTTGCCGAAGCCCTGCGCATAGCTGCGTTCGACGGCGAGCAGGCGGTGATCGTCAAGAGCGATCATTTCCGAGATGCCGTTGTCGTTGCCGCCGTCGGGTTTGCTGGCAGCCTGCGGGATCGGCGACACCGTGTAGACATATTGTGCCTTCGGTTCGCCGGTTGCGCCGTCATAGCGAATAATGCGCGACAGGCTACCGGTGGTCAGGTTCGGGTTCGGGCCATCCTGATAGAGGGCTGCTTCGACGCCCACGAAAACGTCACCGGACGGAGACACGGCGAGATCCTCGAAAGCGAGGTTGTCGCGGATGCCGGTCGACCTGTCGGCGGTCGGTGCAAGTCCGTCAGGCAGCTTGAACTCGCGCACGAAGGCGCCGTCCGGCGAGGTGACCCGGACGAAGGGGGCGATCAACGCCTTGCCGTCGCCTTCGCTGCCCCAATAGATGCCGTCCTTGCCGAGGCGGATGGATTCCGGATCGACGGTGCGGATGGCGAAGGGCTGGCCGTTCTTGTCCTGGAAGATGGTGTGCTTGACGATGGTGACGCCTTTCAAGCCGGCGGCGCTGACATCGATATCGAGATCGTAGAAGCGGGCGGGGGCCTTTTCGGAGCGGTCATCGCTGATGGCGATATAGTGGCCGGTGGCAGCATCGAAATCGAGGCCGGAAATGCCGCCGAATTCGACACCATTTTCCATCTGGCCGGTCGGGATGACGAATTCACCAAGATAGGACAGCGAAATAGCCGCTGCGCAATCACCGAAGGGGCAGGCGGTCTCGACTGTCGCACCAAGATCGGTGGCATAGACGGAGGCGGTGCTGGACAGGAGAACAAGTGCGACAGTCGCAAGAAAACGCTTGGTCATGGCAAATATCCGGCAAAGGGTTGAAACAAAACGGCCGGCGCCTACGAAACCCTCGGGAGAGGCCTCAAGCGCCGGCCGTTCTATTGCGCCGGTAATTTGACGGACTTGTAACGGTTCTTCGTCAGTTCGATGAATTCGCTGTGGCTTAAATATCCAAATCTTCCGCGAAAGCCGCACGTTCCTGGATGAAGCGGAAACGGGCTTCGGCCTTGGTTCCCATGAGGTCGTCGACGGCATTGCGCGTGCCCTCGAAATCCACCTCGTCAATTAGTACCCGCAGCAGCGTGCGCTTGGCCGGATCCATGGTGGTTTCCTTGAGCTGGGCAGGCAGCATTTCGCCGAGACCTTTGAAGCGACTAATCTCGATCTTGCCCTTGCCCTTGAATTCCGTCTCCATGAGCTCGGCGCGGTGATCGTCGTCGCGGGCATAGGCGGACTTTGCGCCCTGCGTGATCTTGTAGAGGGGCGGCACGGCGAGGAAGAGGTGGCCGCCGCGCACCAGCTCCGGCATTTCCTGATAGAAGAAGGTGATGAGCAGCGAGGCGATGTGCGCACCGTCCACGTCGGCATCGGTCATGACGATGATGCGTTCGTAGCGCAGGTCCTCTTCCCGGTATTTCGAGCGCGTGCCGCAGCCGAGCGCCTGGATGAGATCTGATATCTGTTGGTTGGCCGACAGCTTTTCGCGGCCAGCGCTGGCAACGTTGAGGATCTTGCCGCGCAGCGGCAGGATCGCCTGGTTGGCGCGGTTTCGCGCCTGTTTGGCGGAGCCACCTGCCGAGTCACCCTCGACCAGGAAGAGCTCGGCGCCTTCGGCGGTGTTCTGCGAGCAGTCTGCAAGCTTGCCGGGCAGGCGCAGCTTGCGAACCGCAGTCTTGCGGTTGACTTCCTTTTCCTTGCGGCGACGCAGGCGCTCTTCGGCGCGCTCGATCACCCAGTCGAGAAGTTTTTCGGCTTCGGCCGGATTGTCGGCGAGATAATGGTCGAAGGGGTCGCGCAGCGCGTTTTCGACGAGGCGCTGAGCTTCGACGGTCGCAAGGCGATCCTTAGTCTGGCCAACGAATTCCGGCTCGCGGATGAAGACCGAAAGCATGCCGACCGCGGAGATCATCACGTCATCGGTGGTGATCTGCGCGGCGCGCTTGTTCTGCGTCAGCTCTGCATAGCTCTTCAGGCCCTTGGTGAGCGCGACGCGCAGACCCGCTTCATGCGTGCCGCCTTCGGGCGTCGGAATCGTATTGCAATAGGAGTGGACCTGCGGATCGCCGCCATACCAGGTGATCGCCCATTCCAGCGCGCCGTGGCCGGCGACCTTCTCGCTCTTGCCGGCGAAGATTTCGCGGGTGACCGTGAACTCCTTGCCCATCGTCGCCTGCAGATAATCCTTCAAGCCACCCGGGAAGTGGAAGACGGCCTTGTCGGGCACGTCAGATCCTTCCGGAAGCACGCCTGGATCGCAGCTCCAGCGGATTTCGACACCGCCGAAGAGATAGGCCTTGGAGCGAGCCATGCGGAACACACGGCCCGCATCGAACTTCGCATGCTCGCCAAAGATCTGCGGGTCGGGATGGAAGCGAACCTTGGTGCCGCGGCGGTTATGCACGTCACCCAGATCTTCGATCCCGCCCTGCGGCAGGCCGCGCGAGAAGCGCTGACGATAGAGCTTGCGGTTTCGCGCCACCTCGACTTCGAGATAATCCGACAGCGCATTGACGACGGAGACACCGACGCCGTGCAGACCGCCCGAGGTCTCGTAGGCCTTGCCGTCGAATTTGCCGCCGGCATGCAGCTTGGTCATGATGACTTCGAGTGTCGACTTGCCGGGAACCTGCGGATGGTTTTCGACTGGAATGCCACGGCCGTTATCTGTCACCGTGAGATAGCCCTGGATGTCGAGATGGACATCAATGAAATCGGCATGGCCGGCCACTGCTTCGTCCATCGAGTTGTCGATGACTTCGGCAAAGAGGTGGTGCAGCGCCTTTTCGTCGGTGCCGCCAATATACATGCCCGGGCGCATGCGCACCGGTTCCAGACCTTCCAGCACGCGGATCGAGGATGCGCCGTAATCATCGCCGTTCGAAGCCGCAGGCGCCGGGCGAGGGGTGGCGGGTGCCGCGGGCGCAGCAGGCTTCGCAGCCTCCTCCTGCTTCTGCGTCAGGGGCATTCCGGAAAAGAGGTCGTTGCTATCTTCCATGGAACCGTTCAGATCTTATTCTCGTGAAGGGCCGCTGGCCCACAATATCAGCATTCGGCATCGCGTTTGCGAATCAGGGGGATTCTGACAGAAAGCGCCCCGATACGCGACGCGCCCCGTATTTGCGGAGCTTTTCAAGATGTGATTTGCGTTGCCGGGCGACGAATGGCAAGTCGCGGCAGCTCTCTGGGAACCATCTCGATGCCGATGTCCACAAGTCATTGCACCATAATCACAGCAATTGCGGCCTTTTTCCTGTCCGCGGCCGTCGCCGCTGCCGATGCGCTTCCGCCCTACAAGGACGATCTGTTTTCGAAGCAGACGGTGTTGCAGACGGGCGATGACGGTGCCTTCGAAGTCGTTGATTACGACGAGATGCGCGACATCAACGGGCGCGACCAGATCCCTGAAAAGCGGGTGCAGCAGAAATATGTCACTCTCGGTGTGAAGAAGCTGCAGGCGGATGAGACACTCTCCCTCGATGGCGTCAGGCTCGATGTCACCAGGGTGGGACCGGCGCAGAATGCCGCCTTCACGGTCATCTTCATCCACGGCCGCGACGGCGACCGGCGGCTCGGCGCCAACGATTATACGTTCGGCGGCAATTTCAACCGGCTGAAGAATCTCGCAGCCGGCAATGGCGGCGTCTATTATTCGCCGAGCGTCAAAACCTTCGACGCCAATGGCGTCGCGGCGATTGCCGGATTGATCCGCTATGCGAGCGTCCAGTCTCCCGGCCGCCCCGTCATTCTGAGCTGTGCTTCGATGGGCAGCCAGATCTGCTGGGGCATCACGCGCGATGCAGAAAGCGTCAAGCGGCTGAAGGGCATGCTGGTCATGAGCGGTGTCTCGGACCCGGATTTCGTGAAAAGCCCCTTCTACAAAGCAAAGCTGCCGCTCTGGTTTGCGCATGGCAGCCGCGATCCAGTCTATGCTGCAACCGATCAGCAGTCGCTGTTCGACAAGCTCTACAAGACAAAATACCCCACGCATTTCACGCTTTTTGAGAGCGGCAATCACGGCACGCCGATCCGCATGATCGACTGGCGCAAGGTGCTGAACTGGATATTGGCGTCCTGAACGAGCAAATTCGACGCTGTCTGGAACTTTCAAACGATCATATTTCCCCGACGTTACGTGGGCGCTTTCCTTTGCTGCAGGCTTTTGCTAAGGCCGCCCGAATATGCGGATTTGGAGGAGCAGCATGACACCTGACATACGCCCGCTCGTGGCGGGGAACTGGAAGATGAACGGCACGCGCGCCTCATTGGACCAGATCAAGGCGATTGCCCAAGGCGTCAGTTCCCCCTTGTCGGAAAAAGTCGAAGCTCTGATCTGCCCGCCGGCGACGCTGCTTTATGTGGCAACCGCACTCGCCACCGACAGCCCGCTCGCGATCGGCGCGCAGGATTGCCACCAGAAAGAATGCGGCGCGCATACCGGCGATATTTCAGCTGAGATGATTGCCGATTGCTTCGGCACCTACGTGATCGTCGGCCATTCGGAGCGGCGCATCGACCATGCCGAGACCGACCATATGATCCGAGCCAAGGCGCAGGCCGCCTACAAGGCGGATCTGACTGCAATCGTCTGCATCGGTGAAACCGGTGACGAGCGCGACGGCTATCAGACACTCGAGGTGCTCAAGCGCCAGCTTTTCGGTTCGTTGCCGGAAGAGGCAACGGCTGGCAATACGGTCATTGCCTACGAACCCGTTTGGGCGATTGGCACCGGACTCACACCGACCGCAAAGGATGTGGAAATCGTCCACGCCTTCATCCGCGACGAACTCATCTTGCGCTTCGGCGACGAGGGCAAGGGTATGCGCGTCCTCTATGGCGGTTCCGTCAAGCCCGGCAATGCCAGCGAGTTGCTCGCCGTCGACAACGTGGATGGCGCGCTGATCGGCGGGGCGAGCTTGAAAGCCACCGACTTCCTCGCCATCTACGGCGCATACGAAGCGCTGCTCGCCTGAGGCGATTGCATATTCCTGGCCGAAGGGCTTGGAATAGCAGATGACCTCATGTAAAGAGCCGCCAGATTTCTATTTTATGTCCGTCCTGCGACGGGCAGGACTGGACCCATGCAGACAGTATTGATTGTCATCCATCTCATGATCGTGCTCGCGCTCGTTGGCGTCGTGCTCATCCAGCGCTCCGAAGGCGGCGGCCTCGGCATCGGCGGCGGATCGGGCTTCATGTCGGCCCGCGGCACGGCCAATGCGCTGACGCGCACGACCGCGATTCTCGCGACGTTGTTTTTCCTCACCTCGCTCGGCCTCGGTATCCTGACCCGTTACGAAAGCCGCCCGACGGATATTCTCAACCGTATTCCGGCAACGAGCGGCCAGGGCAACGGTATTCTCGATTCGCTGGGCGGCGGTAGCACGCAGGCCCCGGCTCAGCCTGCTGACAACAGCGGCATTCCGAATAGCGGCGCTGCTGCTCCGGCTCCGGCCGCTCCGCAGGCACCGGCTGCTCAGGCTCCGGCAACACCTGCGCCTGCTGCACCGGCAACGCAGGCACCCGCAACACCGGCTCCAGCTGCAAGCGCCCCTGCGGCGACTGCGCCGGCAGCTCCGTCGACGACTGCTCCGGCTCAGCCCGAGGCCCCGGCCACAACCCAGCCGGCCCAGCCTTCCGGCGTCCCCACGGGACAATAAGCCGGGCCATAAGATCAACCGCCGGCAGGCCCTCGGGTCTGCCGGTTTTCTTTTGTTCAGATTCCTGCGCCACGCGCCAAAAATTCCGGAAAAGAATTTTTGGGCTGGTGGAATCGTTTTTGAAAAGGTATCCGGTGACTCCCATGGCGCGATACGTATTCATCACTGGCGGCGTGGTTTCCTCCCTCGGAAAAGGAATTGCGGCCGCAGCTCTCGGAGCGTTGTTGCAGGCCCGTGGTTATCGGGTGCGGCTTCGCAAACTCGACCCCTATCTGAACGTGGATCCGGGCACTATGAGCCCGACCCAGCACGGCGAAGTCTTCGTCACCGACGACGGCGCGGAAACCGATCTCGATCTTGGACACTATGAGCGCTTCACCGGACGCTCGGCGACCAAGACCGACAACATCACCACCGGCCGCATCTACAAGAACATCATCGACAAAGAACGCCGCGGCGACTATCTCGGCGCGACCGTTCAGGTCATTCCGCATGTGACCAACGAGATCAAGGATTTCGTCACCGAAGGCAATGACGACTATGATTTCGTCATCTGCGAGATCGGCGGCACGGTCGGCGACATCGAGGCGATGCCCTTCATGGAAGCGATCCGCCAGCTCGGCAACGACCTGCCGCGCGGCACCGCCATCTACGTCCATCTGACGCTGATGCCCTATATCCCGGCCGCCGGAGAATTGAAGACTAAGCCGACGCAGCATTCGGTCAAGGAGCTGCAGGCGCTCGGCATTCATCCCGACATCCTGCTGGTACGTGCCGACCGGGAAATCCCGGAAGCCGAACGCCGTAAGCTCTCGCTGTTCTGTAACGTGCGTCCGTCCGCTGTCATCCAGGCACTCGACGTTGCCAATATCTATGACGTGCCGATGGCCTATCACAAGGAAGGCCTCGACGACGAAGTGCTGGCCGCCTTCGGCATCGAGCCGGCGCCGAAGCCGCGCCTGGACCAGTGGGAAGAGGTCTGCAACCGTATCCGCACGCCGGAAGGCGAGGTGACGATCGCGATTGTCGGCAAATATACCGGCCTCAAGGATGCCTATAAGTCGCTGATCGAAGCGCTGCATCATGGCGGCATCGCCAACCGCGTCAAGGTCAAGCTCGAATGGATCGAGTCCGAGATCTTCGAGAAGGAAGATCCGGCGCCGTATCTCGAGAAGGTTCACGGTATCTTGGTACCGGGCGGTTTCGGCGAGCGCGGCTCGGAAGGCAAGATCCATGCGGCCCGCTTCGCCCGCGAGCGCAAGGTGCCGTATTTCGGCATCTGTTTCGGCATGCAGATGGCGGTCATCGAGGCTGCCCGTAACCTCGCCGATGTTGCGAATGCTTCCTCGACCGAATTCGGCCCGACGCCGGAACCGGTCGTCGGCCTGATGACCGAATGGGTGAAGGGCAACGAGCTGCAGAAGCGCACGGCATCGGGCGATCTCGGCGGCACGATGCGTCTTGGCGCCTATAAGGCAGCGCTCAAGAAGGGGACGAAGATTTCAGAAATCTACGGCTCCACCGATATTTCCGAACGTCACCGGCACCGCTATGAAGTCAATGTCGACTACAAGGACCGGCTGGAAGATTGTGGCCTCGTCTTCTCGGGCATGTCGCCAGATGGTGTGCTGCCGGAGACGATTGAATATCCCGACCATCCGTGGTTCATCGGCGTCCAATACCATCCGGAACTGAAGTCCCGTCCGCTCGACCCGCATCCGCTCTTTGCGAGCTTCATCGAAGCGGCAACGGAACAGAGCCGACTGGTCTAAAATATGGGCCGCTTCTTCAGGACGAGGAAGCGGCCTTTCTCTTTACGTCATGCTGCTTCGGGCAACGGCCCGACATAGACCGAGCGCGGACGGATGAGGCGGCCTTCCAGCGCCTGCTCGCGGGCGTGCGCAATCCAGCCGACGGTGCGGCCGATCGCGAAGACGCCGGTGAAGGCCTCACGTGGGAAGCCGAGGCTTTCCAAGAGAAGCGCCGTATAGAATTCCACATTCACATCCAGCGGTCGGTCCGGTTTGCGTTCCCTGAGGATGGCAAGTGCTGCCTGCTCCACGGCTTCGGCAAGCGCGATTCTGGCGGCATCGATCTGGCCGGCGGCAACGAGAGGCTTTAGAGCGTTTTTCAAGGCATCAGCGCGCGGATCACGGACACGGTAGACGCGGTGGCCGAAGCCCATCAGCCGTTCGCCGCGATCGAGCGCGGAACGCAGCCACAGGCCGGCATTGTCTTCGCTGCCAATACCATCGAGCATATCGAGCACCGGCCCGGGTGCACCGCCGTGCAGCGGCCCCTTGAGCGCACTGACTGCCGCCAGCACCGAGGAGGTGAGGCCGGCACGCGTCGAGGCGATGACGCGCGAGGCGAAGGTCGAAGCGTTCAGGCCGTGATCCGAGATCGTTACAAGATAGGTGTCGAGTGCACCGATCTGCTCCGTGCTCGGCAGCACACGTGAAAGCATCCGTAGGATATCGGCTGACTGCGAAAGGCCTGCATCAGGCTTCACCGGCTTTTTGCCGCCCTGCAGGCGCAGTACCGCCGGCAGGAAGACGGCAGGTGCGGCAAGCAGGCGAAGCACGGTATCGATATCCTCTCCATCAGGCAGTCGGGCGACAAGAGCGCGCATGGCATCGACCGGCGGCAGCGCCAGCAAGCGGGAATCAGCGGCTTCGATTTCCGCGAAGACCTCCCTTCGCGCCCGGCCAAGCCGGCGGCGCAGTTCCTGCGCGTCGAGATGCGGCTCGATCAGGCCGTCCAGCAGCAGGGCAGCAACATCCTCGTAGGTGCTGCGTCCTGCCAGATGATCCAGCGACACACCGCGGATGATCAGCCGGCCGGCTTCGCCGTCGACATCCGAGAGCTGTGTTTCAGCGGCAATGACATCTTCCAAACCATTTTTCATGGGTCTTTCTCCTTTACCGGACGAAAGATCGGACCTAGTTTAGTTGACGTCAATCTTGACGCAATCGATCAATGTGAGGCTGATGTGACCTGGCTAACGGCAGAGGAAGCACTGGCAGAGCTCGGTACCAAGCCGCAGACCCTTTATGCAAATGTCAGTCGCGGGCGGATCCGCGCCAAAGCGGACCCAGCCGATCCGCGCCGCAGCCTCTATCAGGAAAGTGACGTCAAACGGCTTGCCGAACGACATGCGGGTCGGCGCAAGAGCGAGACAGTCGCGGCCGAAGCGATCAGTTGGGGCGACCCGGTGCTGACATCGTCCATCTCCACCATCTCCGCCGGACGTTTGCTCTATCGGGGGCAGGATGCGGCGAAGCTTTCAACTCATGCGACGCTGGAGGAGACTGCTCTGCTACTGTGGAATGCGGAGAATTTTGCCTGCGCACAGGCCTCTGCTCCGGAGCCGGCATCACCTTCCATTCAGGCGGTGCTTCTGGCGCTGGCAGGACGGGCGGGCACTGATCTGCCATCTCTCGGACGCGCGCGCCCCGCCTTGCAGATGGAGGCATGCAGCGTGCTTTCCACCGTTGCCGATGCGCTGGCGCCGGGACCTCCGAACCATCCACTGCATTACCGTCTCGCCGCATGCTGGGGCAGACCGGAGGCTGCCGATTGCCTACGGCGGGCGCTTGTCATGTTTGCCGATCATGAGCTCAATGCCTCCACCTTCGCCGTACGTGTCACGGTTTCTACGGGGGCGGCACTTTCTGCCGCCGTGCTCTCTGGCCTCGCAACCCTGACGGGCCCGCTGCATGGTTCGGCGTGGCGGAGTGTCGATGCCCTTGCCGAAGCCGCCTCCGAAGCCGGGGCGGAACATGCGATCCGCCGCCTGCTGCTGCGGGGAGGCCAACCAGTGGCTTTCGGACATCCGCTTTATCCTAATGGCGATGTGCGGGCGCACGTGCTGCTGTCCTCCTTCGACGTGCCGCCGGTTTTTCTCGATGTGCAGCAAGTTGGCGAGGAGATGGTAGGCGAGAAGGTCAATGCCGACTTCGCGCTTGCCGCCATGACCGCCGCCTTCGGTCTGCCTGAGGAGGCACCAATCATCATCTTCGCGCTGGCACGGACGACCGGCTGGCTGGCGCATGCCATGGAGCAGATCGAAAGCGGCCATCTGATCCGCCCGCGCGCCCGCTATGTCGGACCTTCGCCTGCCGATTTGTGACTGTCGCGCGTCTTGCCGAACAGCTTGCACAGTCTCACGTTTTTGCATAGGGAAACGGGCGAGTTCAGCTAGTATGGGGCTAGCCGACGCATTCGAGGATGCCCGGCGAGTCACGAGGGGCGGACCATGAAAGCCATGTCAGCAATCTCCTGCAGCCTGTTTTCCGCCGTGCTGATCATCGGCATGCTGCCGGATGGCGCAGCCCACGCCCAGTCGGCCGGCTGCGCCATTTCGCGCGCCTCAGACGGCAATCAGATTTTCCGTTGCCCCGGCGGCGTCAACATCACCGCCGAACGTGGCGCATCTTTCACGCTCACCGACCGCAATCGCGACGGCAGTCCGGATTCGCTGTCGCTGCGCAGAAAGGCTGCCCTCGTTGACGTCGACAGTAACCAGCATCGCGGCGGATTCCAGGTGGTGACACCGCAGGCGATCGCCGCTGTCCGCGGTACGCAATGGGCCGTCGATGTCAAAGGCGACACGACTTCCGTGCTGGTCACCCGCGGTCGTGTCGGGGTGCGCCGTCCAACAGGCTCGGCCGTCGTGCTGGGACCGGGCGAGGGCGTGGATGTCACGAGCGGAACCGCAGCACTCATCGTCCGCACATGGCCGGCACCCCGCGTCGCGGCCCTTCTCTCACGTCTCGGTCAATAAGTCGTCTCATGAACCATCGCCTCCAGACCGTGATCGCGCTACTGCTCGCCGGTCTGTGGGGCGCGGCACTCGGCTATTTCCATCTGCAGTCGAATTCGGACCTCTTGGAGCGCATGGAGGCCACGCTTGCCGATCTGCGCAGCACGATCGTCGGCGTCCGGCCTCCGCCCGACATCGTTTCCATTATCGCGATCGACGACCGTACCGCCGCAGCGCATGGCTATCCGCTCAAGCGGGATATCCTTGCGCAACTCGTCACGTCCATCGGGGCTATGAGGCCGAGGGCACTGGCGCTGGATATCCTGCTTGTCGACGCCGCCACGGAAGAGGGCGATGCAGCCCTTGAAGCGGCCCTCAAGGCCACGCCCAGCATCATCGCAGGTGCAGCGACCTTCCCGAAAAGTCTCCAAGTGGTGAAAGAAAATGCAGAAGATCCGCTTGCCGGAATTCCCGAAGCGCAGCAGCTTCTTCTGCCACAGCCGCGCTTCGCAGAGGCTGCAGCGCTCGGCATCGTCAATGTCGCGACGGACCAGAGCGGTGTGCCGCGTTTCATTCCGCTGTTTTCGCGCGCCGCCGAACGTCTGGATGCCGCCTTTCCACTGCGGGTCGCCTCGATTGCGCTCGACGCCGAACCCTTGATCGAAAACGATGGCATCCGGCTCAGCACCCGGCGCATCCCAACTGATACGGGCCAGCGCCTGCCGCTGACCTTCTACGGACCTGCAGGCAGTATTCGCACCTTCAGCGCTACCGATGCGCTTGATGGCAAACTGCCGACGGATGCCATCACCGGAAAGGTGGTGGTGATCGGCGCCACCGTGGCCGGCGGCGGCGATGTCTTTCCCACACCGTTTGATCCCATCCTGCCAGGTGTCGAAGTGATGTCTACGGCAATCACGCATCTGATCGCCGGCGACGGCATGGTGCGCGACACCAGGACACGACAGGCGGATGCCGGTATCGCGATAGCCTTGCCTATTCTCCTGGTCGCACTGATCGCATGGCGCCGCAGTGCGCTCGGTTTCGCCGTCATCGGTCTGACGGTCATCGTCTGGGCGATGCTCAACCTTGCCGCCTTCGCCAACGGCTACTGGCTGAGTGCCGCATTGCCGATTGCGGCCGCCCTTCCGCCCGCGCTCATTTTCGGTGCTGCAGAACTCAGGCGGGACCGTACCCGTGCGCGGCATTTCGCCGATCAGTCCGACCGGCTGCAGCGCATCGAGGCGCCTGGCCTCGGGGAGTGGCTGGCGCGCGACCCGGCATTCCTGGCCGAGCCGGTGCGGCAGAATGCATCCGTCGTCTTCATCGACCTCTCGGGTTTCACCGGCCTCAGCGAAGCCGTCGGACCGGCGGCCGTCAGGGAAATCCTCAGCGGCTTCTTCGAACTGATCGACGACGAGACGCGCCAGCATGGCGGAGCGATCACCAGCTTCATGGGCGATGGCGCCATGATCCTCTTCGGGCTGCCTGAACCGGCCGACGACGATGCCGCGCGTGCGGCAGCCTGCGCCGTGCGGCTTGCCGACCGCACCCGCAGCTTCCTTGCAGGCCATCCGGAGCTTCGCCGCAGGAAGATAGGATTCAAGCTCGGTGCCCATTGCGGGCCGATCGTCGCTTCCCGTCTCGGCAGCGGCGACCGCCAGCAGATCTCCGCGACGGGCGATACCGTCAATGTCGCCCAGCGGCTCATGGAGGTGGCGGCAAGCCGCCGCGCTGAACTGGCGCTCAGCGCCGATCTGTTGCGAGAGGCCGGAGCAGATGCCGCACCATCGCAGGCAGGCCAATTGACCGGTCCCTTCGAAACGAAACTGCGCGGACGCTCCCACGGCATCACTATCTATGCCTGGCGCGGCGAGGGGCTTTGACATTCGCAGCCAGAGCGAGTAGGAACTCCGCGACTCTCCGGCCGGAAAATTCCGGCTCCGGCGCGTGACGCGCCTGAACGCTCCGAAAGATCGAACAAAAATGACTGAATATAACGGCGTCGTTCCGGCGATCGCTAAGGCGTTGCAGAAGCGCGGCTACACCGAGCTCACTCCCGTCCAGAAAGCAATGCTCGATCCGGCGCTCGCAGCGTCGGATGCTCTCGTTTCCGCGCAGACCGGCTCGGGCAAGACCGTCGCCTTCGGTCTGGCGCTTGCGCCGACGCTTCTTGACGGCGTCGAACGTTTTGCGCCGGCAGCCGCACCCCTGGCTCTGGTGATAGCGCCAACGCGCGAACTGGCGCTGCAGGTCAAGCGCGAGCTGGAATGGCTCTATGAAATGGCAGGCGCAACCATCGTCAGCTGTGTCGGCGGCATGGATATCCGCAGCGAACGCCGGGCGCTGGAGCGCGGCGCTCATATCGTCGTCGGTACACCTGGACGTCTCTGCGACCACATCCGCCGCAACGCACTGGATATGAGCGAACTCAAGGCAGCAGTACTGGATGAGGCGGACGAGATGCTCGATCTCGGTTTCCGAGAGGATCTGGAATTTATCCTCGAATCGGCGCCCGACGATCGCCGGACGCTGATGTTTTCTGCAACCGTACCCGCCGCAATTGCGAAGCTGGCGAAAAGCTATCAGCGCGACGCCGTGCGAATCAGCACACAGGCGGAAGAAAAGCAGCATATCGACATTGAATATCGCGCACTCGTCGTCTCACCGAGCGACCGCGAAAATGCGATCATCAACGTGCTGCGCTATTACGAGGCGCGCAACGCGATCGTCTTCTGTTCGACGCGAGCAGCCGTCAATCACCTGACGGCGCGGTTCCACAATCGCAATTTCAATGTCGTGGCACTGTCAGGCGAGTTGACCCAGAACGAGCGCAGCCACGCGCTGCAGGCGATGCGCGACGGACGCGCCCGCGTCTGCATCGCAACCGATGTCGCTGCCCGCGGCATCGACCTGCCGGGACTCGACCTCGTCGTGCATGCCGATCTGCCGACCAATCCGGAAACGCTGCTGCACCGCAGCGGCCGTACCGGGCGTGCCGGACGCAAGGGGGTTAGCGCCCTCATCGTGCCGCTCAACGTTCGCCGCAAGGCCGAACGCCTGCTCGACAATGCCGGCATCGCCGCTACCTGGGCGCGGCCGCCCTCGGTCGAGGAAGTAACGGAGCGTGATGACGAGCGGCTTTTGGCCGACCCGATCTTCGCGGACAAGCCCCAGGAAGAAGAGCAGGGGCTGGTGCAGAAGCTCATCGCAAGCCATGGCGCCGAGACACTCGCCGCCGCTTTCGTTCGTCTCTACCGCGCCAACCAGTCGGCCCCGGAAGACCTTATCGAGGTTTCGGTGCAGGACGATCGCGCCCGCAAGCGCCGCGACGGCGAGTTGCGCGAATTTGCGCCGGCGCAGAAGGGACCACGCGACGATTTCGGCCCCAGCGTCTGGTTCTCGGTCTCCGTCGGTCGCAAGCAGAATGCCGAACCGCGCTGGCTGATCCCGATGCTCTGCCGCAATGGCAACCTGACCAAGCGGGAAATCGGCGCGATCAAGATGCAGCCGGACGAAACTTTCGTGGAAATCGCCGCCGACAGCGCCGACGGTTTTCTCGGTGCCCTCGGTCCGAACAAGACGATGGAGCGCGGTATCCGCGTGGCCAGGCTGAACGGCACGCCCGATTTCAGCAAGCCGGCCGCCAAGCCGTATGCGAAGAAGTCGTTCGAAGATCGCGGTGATGATCGTTTCCGCGGTGACAAGCCGAAGGGCAAGTTCGGCAAGGACAGGGCCGCCGGCGCCGAACGTCAAGACGACAGGCCCTGGACGAAGAAAGGTCCGAAGCCGAAAGTTGAAGGCGCTAGGTTCGAGGGTGGCAAGAACAGGTTCGAAAGCGGCAACAAGTTCGACGGCCCTAAAGTTGATGGCCCCAAGGGCAAGTTCGGCAAGAAGAAGGACCGCTGAAACGGTCTGCCGGCCGCACCGGTAAGGCGATGCGGCCGGCGCACACCAAAGGTCTCAGCTGCGATCGCTGTGGCCGGCTGCTGCGAGGATGAGATTGGCAACGGCGCGGGGCTGAGAGATCAGCGAAACGTGGCTGGCGTCGAGTTCCACCGTCGTTGCGTTCATGCGTTTTGCCATGAAACGTTCAAGATCGGGATTGATGGTGCGGTCGTTCTTTGAGACCGCGTACCATGACGGCTTGGAGCGCCAGGCAGCGACCGTCGTCTTGGCATTAAACAACATATCGGAAATCCGCCCCTGGACGGCATAGAGCGCCTTGGCACGGGGCACCGGCAGGTCGCCGGCAAAATCTCTCACGAAAGCTTCTTCACTCAATTGAGCGTAACCGCCGTTGTGAACGAGGCCGGCGCTGGCTGGTGGCGTCGGATACTGTTTGGCGAGTGCTGTATAATCCTCGCCGGCATCAGGTGCGCGGGCGGCGATATAGACCAACGCCGTTACTTTCGGATCGACGCCGGCTTCGGTGACGAGCATGCCGGAATAGGAATGGCCGGCAAGCACAGTCGGGCCGTCCATCAGTGCCAGAACGCGCTTGGTGGCTTCGACATCGTCGGCAAAGGAGGTGAGGGGGTTCTGGACCGCCATGACATTCAGGCCGGCGGACTGGAGATGGGGGATGACATCCAGCCAGCAGGATGCATCTGCATAGGCGCCATGGACGAGAACGACATTATTTGCCTTGGCGACGGCGGCGGCCCGGCCGGCGGCCGGAAATATGCTGAGTGTGGCCCCTGCAACGAGCGCGGCCGAGAATGAACGTCTGGTGATCGATTACATCATGGAGTCCTCCAGCTTCTAGGAAATTGGAGCGAACCCCTCCGGGGTCGCTAGGGAAAAGTTACGCCGAGACCCGGGCCTCGATAACTATACAAAAGTCCAGCGAGGTATTATGCCGTGCCAAAGGCCGGATGCCTGTCGCAACGAGGGCAATCGTTACCAGATGAGTGCGGATTCCGCAGATGATCGTCTCGACCTGAAGGCCTTCATCGAGGCAAACCTGCCGCTCGCCAGCGCGCCTTCCATCCCCAACGTAAGGCTGCATATGGCGACACCGCAAAGCGGCCTCTATCGCCTTGCAATGGCTGATGATTCCGATCTTGTGCCGCCGTACTGGGCCTACCCTTGGGCGGGCGGCGCGGTGCTCGCGCGCTATCTTTTCGACCATCCCGAAATGATCTCGGGCAAGCGTGTCCTCGACCTCGGCACCGGCTCCGGTCTCGTCGCCATCGTGGCGATGAAATGCGGTGCGCGCCACGTGCTGGCCGTCGATATCGATGCGAAGGCGATCGCCGCGGCACAGCTGAATGCTGCGGCCAATGATGTGGTGATCGAGACGCGGCTCGGCGACATCATCGAGGACGCACCACCGGCCGCCGATATGATCCTGGCCGGTGATGTATTCTATGACGAGACGCTGGCGGAGCGTATTTTGCCTTTCCTGCAACGGTGCCGTAGCGCCGGCCTCGATGTGCTTATCGGCGATCCGGGGAGGGCACCTCTTCCGACGGATTTCCTGCTGCAGGTTGCGGACTATCCGGTGCCGGATTTCGGCGGAGGCAACGGCAGCGCCAACAGTGCCGTTTTCCGGTTGAAATAAGCTACGCAAATCCCTCTGCTCAGGCTATCTGCCGATTATCTTTTCGGCTTGCGCTGAAATAGATGACATGTCATTTATTGTTATCCCATCGATGTTCCCATGACCGACGACAAGATCACAACCTCGTTCGGGAGCCTTGTCTCCCAGACCGCGCGCTACTGGCGCCGCGTCGCCAATCTGCGCCTGCAGCCTTTCGGGCTGACGGAAGCCACATGGCTGCCGCTGCTGCGCATCGCCCGCTCGCCAACACCGATGCATCAGAAGGAGTTGGCAGCCTCGCTCTCGCTCGACAATTCCTCGGTCGTACGCCTGATCGACAATCTGGAGAAGGCAGGGCTGGTCGAGCGGCGCGAGGGCGAGGATAGGCGCGCAAAGGAGATCCTGCTGACGGAGGAGGGCAGGAAGACCGTGGAGGAGGTCGAGCGCGTGGCACAGGGTATCCGCGAGGAGGCGCTTGCTCTTATCCCGCGCGAGGACATCGAAACTACATGGCGCGTGCTCAACCACGTCAGCGACGTTCTTGCCCGACAGCTCGAGGAGCCTGAACAGTGAATCCGCATCCCGGCCCGATGACCGAAGCCCGACGGTTCGGTACCAAGCTTCATATACCGATCTGGCTGCTCGGGCTCATCACTTTCAGCGGCACGCTCGCCATGCACATCTTCGTGCCGGCACTACCGGCGGCGGCAACCGATCTCGGCGCATCGATCGGCGAGATGCAGCTGACCGTCAGCCTCTACATTTTCGGCCTCGCCGTCGGCCAGCTGATCTACGGACCGCTTTCAGACCGTTACGGACGGCGGCCGGTGCTGATGAGCGGCCTTGTGCTCTATACGATCGCCGGCGTGGCAGCGCTAATCTCGCCCGGTGTACATGCGCTTATCGTGGCCCGGCTCTTCCAGGCCTTCGGCGGCTGCGCCGGCCTGGTGATTGCCCGCGCCATCGTGCGCGACACCTCCAGTCCCGATGAAACGGCCAAACGGCTTGCCATCATGAACCTGATGGTGACGGTCGGGCCGGGACTTGCACCGATCGTCGGCGGGGCGCTTGCTTCCACGCTCGGCTGGCGCTCGATCTTTGCGGCGCTGTGCGCCCTCGGTGTCGCCAACCTGCTGCTGACTTGGCGCAAGGTGCCGGAGACCGGCACACGCAACATAGAGACTTCGCTGAAGTCACTGAGCCGTGACTATCTTGGCCTCCTCGCATCCCGCTCTTTTGTTGGCTATTCGATCGGCGGCGGTTGCGCGACGACGTCGATGTACGCCTTCACCGCGTCTGCGCCCTTCATCGTGATCAACGAGCTGGGCCGGCCGGCGACGGAAGTCGGTATCTGTCTGGCCCTGCTTATCTTCGGCTACTGGATCGGCAGCATGATCGCCACCCGGCTGATCGGCCGGATTGCGATGAAACGGCTGATGGTGATTTCCAACCTCGTGAGCATCGCAGCCGCGCTCGTCTTCTTCGGTTTTGCCGCCACCGATCATCTGACGCTGCTGCCGATGATGGCCTCGATCATGATCTATACGATCGGTGCGGGCGTGGCCTCGCCCAATGCACTGACGCTCGCCGTCAGCGTCAATCCGAAGGTTACCGGTTCGGCGTCCGGGCTCTACGGCTCGACGCAGATGGCTATCGGGGCCGTCTGCAGCGCTCTGTCAGGCATTGGCGGCGATCCGGGCCTTGCGGCAGCAACCGTCATTCTCGGCGCAAGCGTGCTGGCACAGATCTGCTTTTGGATCGCCGTGGCCGCGGGAAACGTCAGGCGAGAAGGTCTGGCCGCAGAAGCATGACCGGGCAGGTCGCCCCTGCCGGCAGTTCGGGCGCATGCGGCGGGCGGATGATGAGGCAATCCGCACGGGCGAAAATCTTCATCATCGATGAATCCTGTTTATCGAAGGGTTCGACAAGCCAGTTGCCAGCAGCGGATTTCGAAAGCTTGGCGCGGACATAGTCCTGACGCTGGTCATTGGCGCGCAGCGTGACGGCGGCTTCCACCGTCGCCTCGCGCTGGACCGGCGGCAAGGAAGCGAGTTTGCGGATCAACGGCTCGAGGAAGAGAAGCGAACAGACGAGGCTCGAGACCGGATTGCCAGGAAGGCCGAGCACATGGATTTCGCCGAAGCTGCCGACCATCAACGGCTTGCCGGGACGCATGGCGATGCGCCAGAAATCGAGCTCCATGCCCGCTTCAATCAACGTGGCCTGCACCAGATCATGATCGCCGACCGAAGCGCCGCCGAGCGTGACGATAACATCGGCGTTGGCGCTGCGCGCCTTATCGATCGCCGCGGTGATCCTGGCCTTATCGTCGGGCACGATGCCGAGATCGAGTACATCGGCGCCAGCTTTGCGGGCAAGGGCGGCAACACCGAATGTGTTGGATGCAATGATCTGCGATGGACCGGGCGTGCTTCCCGGCGGCAATAATTCATCGCCGGTTGCCAGGATTGCAATCAGCGGACGGCGCAGTACCTTCACATCAGGCCGGTTCATGCCGGCAGCAACCGTCAACCGCGAGAAATCGAGTACGGTGCCGGCCGGCAGCACGGCTTCGCCTTCGGCAAAATCCTGGCCGCGGGGACGTATATGCTGGCCCTGACGGACTGCGAATTTGGTTCGGATGCCGCCCTCAATCTTTTCGGCGTCCTCCTGCAGCAGCACGCTATCGGCGCCTGACGGAACAGGCGCTCCAGTGAAGATGCGCACAGCCTCTCCGCGGCCGACGGTTCCTTCGAAGCCGTGGCCAGCTGAAGACGCGCCGATGACTTTCAGCACGGCACCCGGTTCCGGCGCGTCTTGGCGGCGCAGCGCATAACCGTCCATGGCGGAGGAATTGAAGGGCGGCTGAGTAAGGCCTGCCGTCAGATCGCCAGCAAGCACGCGACCTTCGGCCTCGGCCAGCGGCAACATTTCGGATGCCGTGATGGGCTTTGCACGAGACAGCAATCGGCTCAGGGCCTCAGCAACCGGAAGAAGATTCATTTCGCCTCCGGATGACGGAAATCGCCGGATTTGCCGCCGGATTTTTCGAGCAGTCTGACGCCACCGATCTCCATTGCCTTATCGACTGCCTTGGCCATGTCGTAGATCGTCAGGCATGCGACGGAAACGGCAGTCAGCGCTTCCATCTCCACACCGGTCTTTCCGGTGAGCTTGACGGTCGCGGTGACACGCAGGCCGGGCAGGGCGACATCTTCCTCGATCTCGACCGTGATCTTCGTCAGCATCAACGGATGGCAGAGCGGGATGAGATCCGCGGTGCGTTTGGCGGCCATGATACCAGCAAGGCGGGCCGTGCCGATCACATCGCCCTTCTTCGCATTGCCTTCCCGAATGAGATCAAGCGTTTCCGCCGCCATTTTCACGTGACCTTCGGCAGTGGCGATGCGAACGGTCTCAGCTTTGTCGGCGACATCGACCATATGCGCCTCTCCGGAGGCGCCGATATGAGTGAGGCTTGGCTTATCGCCACTCATATCATTCGGCCGCGATGGCGGCTTCGCCGAAGAGCAGCGCGCGGGTGGCGGCCGTCACATCGTCCTTGCGCATCAGGCTCTCGCCGACGAGGAAGGTGTTGATGTCGGCAGCCTGCAGACGCTTGCAGTCTTCGTTGGTGAAGATGCCACTTTCGCCGACCAGCAACCGGTCTGCCGGAACCATTGATGCCAGCGTCTCGCTCACAGTAAGGCTGACCTCGAAGGTACGCAGATTGCGGTTGTTGATGCCGACGAGCGGCGACGACAGCTTCAGCGCGCGTTCCATTTCCGGCGCATCATGGACCTCCACCAGCACGTCCATGCCAAGCGAGAAAGCTTCGTCCTGCAGGCGTTCCGCATCGTCATCACTGAGCGAGGCCATGATGATCAAAATGCAGTCGGCGCCCCAGGCGCGCGCCTCATGGACCTGATAGGTCTCGAACATGAAATCCTTGCGCAGGGCGGGCAGGGTGCAAGCAGCGCGGGCTGCCGTCAGGAACTCCGGCGCGCCCTGGAAGCTCGGTGCATCAGTCAGCACCGAAAGGCAGGCGGCGCCACCGGCTTCGTATGCCCTAGCGAGCGCAGGCGGATCAAAATCCGGACGGATCAGGCCTTTGGATGGGCTTGCCTTTTTGATCTCGGCAATCAGGCCGATCTCTCCGGCATCGCGCTTGGCAACGAGCGCCTTGTGAAAGCCGCGCGGCGCAGACTGACCGGCCTGCATGGCCTTCAGATCCGCAAGCGAAGTCTTCGCCTTGGCGGCGGCGATTTCCTTACGCTTATAGGTTTCGATCTTCTTCAGGATATCGGTCATGAGGCGATCCTAGTCGATATCGTTGGAAACGGCGATCAGTTTGTCGAGAGCAGATGCCGTGGCGCCGCTATCGAGCGATTGGGCTGCGAGCTTCATACCGTCGCGGATCGTTTCGGCCTTGCCGGCAATCACGAGCGAAGCAGCGGCGTTGGCGAGCGCAATATCGCGATAGGCGTTCTTTGCGCCGGCAAGCACCTCACGAAGTGCGGCGGCGTTCGCAGTGCCGTCACCACCCTTGATGTCGGCAAGCACGCAGGGCGCCACGCCGAAATCGGCGGGCGACAGTTCGAAGGTGCGGATCTGGCCGTTTTCGAGGGCTGCGACGCTGGTCTTGCCCGTCGTAGTGATTTCATCGAGGCCGTCGCCGTGAACGACCCAGACACTTTCGGAGCCGAGATCACGCATGACTTCGGCTAGCGGCACGACCCATTGCGGCGCGAAGACGCCGAGAAGCTGGCGCTTGACGCCAGCCGGATTGGAGAGCGGGCCAAGCAGGTTGAAGATCGTGCGCGTGCCGAGCTCGACGCGCGAGGCGCCGACGTGGCGCATGGCCGAATGATGCTGTTGCGCAAACATGAAGCCGACACCGGCCTCGGCGATGCAGCGGGATATCATTTCCGGGCTGACTTCGAGATTGACGCCAAGTGCGGCAAGGCTATCGGCCGCACCCGATTTCGAACTCAGTGCGCGGTTGCCGTGTTTGGCGACAGGAACACCTGCACCGGCGACGATCAGCGCCGCCAGCGTCGAAATATTGTAAGTGCCGCTGGCATCGCCGCCGGTGCCGACGATATCGATCGCGTCTTCAGGCGCTTCCACCCGCAGCATCTTGGAGCGCATCGTCGTGACGGCGCCGACAATCTCGTCGACCGTCTCGCCACGAACGCGCAGCGCCATCAGGAAACCGCCGATCTGAGAAGGCGTTGCCTGGCCGGACATCAGGATATCGAAGGCCTGACGGGCCTCGTCACGGGTCAGCGGCTCACGGCTTGCTGCCTTGGCCAAAAGCGGCTTCAGATCGGTCATGGCGTCGCTTCCCCCTAGCGGACGGTCGCCTGCTCGGCGAGTTTCTGGTTGACCTGCATGCCATACTGGGCCTGCAGCACGTTGACCATCTGATCCAGAATATCGTCGCCGGCAGCATTTGCCATGGCAGTGATCTGCTGGTCACGATTGTTCAAGGCATCGGTCGTTGGCTGGTCGTTGACCTCGGTCACCTTCAGCAGGATCTGTGTGCTCGGGTCGGCGCCAACGGCGGTTGCAACAGTATCGACAGGGCCGGAGAAGGCGGCATTGATGCCTGCGCGGCCGAGAACAGGGTCGTCGGTGGAGCGGGTAATGCCGCTCTTGCTTTCGACAGCGATGCCGAGCGGGGTGGCGATATCGGCAAGCGAAGTGCCCTTTTGCGCCTGGGCCTTCAGCTCGTCTGCCTTCTTGGCAAGTTCGGCCTTCTGCTGCTCGGCGGTCCAGTCCTGCACGGCCTTGTCACGCACTTCGGCGAGCGGGCGATCACGCTCCGGCATGATATCGCGGACATCAAACCAGACATAGCCGTCATTGCCGACGGAAATGGCGACCGCATCGGCGCCGACATCGGTCTTGAAGGCTTCCGGCAGAAGCTGCTGCTGGGCTGGGATATCCTTGACCGGATTGCCATCCTTGTCCGCGCCCGCCATGTCGATGGCGTCGATGACGACGGCCTTCAGCTTGAGCTGATTGGCAATCTCTTCGAGAGACGTGCCGCCGGCGCGCATATCCTCGATGCGGTCATGAACGTTGATGACTTCCTGCGAGGCATTGGCAACCGAAAGCTGCTTGCGCAGTTCTTCCTTGACCTCGTCGAAGCTCTTGGTGGTTTCCGGCTTGATATTGGTCACGCGCAGGATGACAGGTCCGAAGGTGCCGTCGATGACCCCGGTCGTGCCGCCATCCGTCTTCACTGCGAAAGCGGCATCGGCGACGGCCTGATCCGGAACTTTATCCTTGGTGAATTCACCGAGAAGCACGTCGCTTGCAGTCTTGCCCTGATCGGTGACGAGCTGATCGAAGCTCGTTCCGCTCTTCAGCGCAGTCTCCGCCGCATTGGCTAGGTCCTTGCTGGCGAAGGTGAGCTGTTCCAGCGTGCGGCTTTCCGGCGTCGTGTAGGTCGCCTTGGCCTTGTCGAAGGCTTCCTTGATCTGCTCGTCGGTAACGGTCGCGGGATCGGCAATGTCGTCCGGCTGAAGCTTGAGATAGGCGATCTTGCGGTATTCCGGCGCGCGGTAGCGCTGTTTGACACCTTCAAACCACTTGGCGAGCACGTCGTCGGCCGGCGCCTTGATCGGCTCGATATTGGCGTTGGTCAGCAGCAGGTAATCGACGCTGCGGCTTTCATTGCCGTAGAGCTTGAGTGCGTCGATGAGCGTTGCCGGAGCCTGGAAGCCATTGGCAACGGCATCGACGATCTGGCCGCGAACGGCCTCCTTGCTGCGTTCCTTGATATAATCGTCTTCGCGGATGCCGGCATTGCGCAGGCGCGAAGTGAAGAGCTGGCGGTCGAACTGGCCGTTGATTGCCTTGAAGGCCGGATCGTCACCGATCAACCGTGCGAGGCGGTCTTCGGAAAGTCCGAGCCCCATATCATCGGCGAGCTGATCGAGCGAGGCACCAGCCACGAGCTGGGCGAGAACCTGCTGTTCGACACCGAAGGCGCGGGCCTGTTCGGGCGTCAGGCGCATGCCGAACTGCTGGCTCAAAGCTGCAATCCGACGCTGATAGGCGAGGCGGAACTCGTTGACGTCCACGTGCTGATTGCCGACGGTGACGACCGTCGTGCTGCTGCCGCCGTTTACAAGCTCACGCGACACACCCCAGATACCGAAGGAGGCGACGAGCAGGAGCAGGAGCAACTTGGCAACCCAGGTCTGAGCAGCTCTTCTCAGAAAATGGAACATGGAAAGGCAAACCTCACATTATCATTGGCCCAGAGGGCAGACATTCGTCGTTCCATAAAACAAAGCTGCAAGGAAATGAAGGCTTGTCGCGCGAAAAGCGTATAGGCCTTGCACGCGCTTTCGCTAACCTGCCCTGAGCGACAAAAGATGCTTGATTGCGGAACCTTTCCAGCCTTCATTTCGTTGATGCGGCATTCCATCTAAACAGGAGCAGACCATGGCCGAACTGAAACCCGCTTCCGCCGAATCCGCCGCTGCGCGCGTCAAGGCTGAAGCTGCCGCCGACGATCTGTCCGCGCAGGT
The DNA here is from genome assembly GCF_014194105.1 of Rhizobium sp. BK529. Lineage (NCBI taxonomy): Bacteria > Pseudomonadati > Pseudomonadota > Alphaproteobacteria > Hyphomicrobiales > Rhizobiaceae > Rhizobium > Rhizobium sp. BK529. The sequence continues at coordinate 1,525,478 of NZ_JACIAU010000001.1, forward strand.
TGCCGCGCTTCGCGAAGATCTGGCCCGCCTTTCGGAAAGCGTGATCGCGCTGGGGCAGGGCGCCAAGACGGCAGTTGCCGACGAGGCTTCGGTCATGACCGAACGCTTCCGTGACAGGGTGCGCGAAGAACCGCTGACCGCGGTCGCTATTACCGCGGGTATCGCTTATCTCTTCGGCCTCCTCAGCCGTCGCTAGGTGAAAAGAAGCCGGACGCGTGACATCCGGCTTTCAACCTTTCCCCGCAATCTTTCCGTGTTAGGTCAGCGGCGGACAAGGCGTCCGAGCGCTATCAGTATGCATGCGCCGACAAAGCCCGTGATCAGGTATCCGAGCCAGCCGCTGAGTGGCTGGATGTGAAGGATACTAAGAATCCAGTTGGCGACAATCGCGCCCACGATACCGAGCACTATGTTCATGAACACGCCCATATTGCTGTTCATGAATTTCTCCGCCAGCCAGCCGGCGATGCCGCCGATAATGATGGCTGCAATCCAACCTACGCCTGCACTTTCCATGGCAATCTCCCCTCCTGGGCAAAACGTGAGATGAAACGCGCACAATCGAAATAAGTTCCGCCCTAGCAGCGGCTTAGCGCGGTCAGGAACGAAGCTGTCCTGAAAACGCCACCGCGGCAAAGCCGGCGGGCATCGGCAAACTCCTCTTGAAGATCAGATTTCCCCTTTGCCGGACTAACCATAGTTTATCGCCTCAACTGCGCAAGCCCTGCCGGAATGGCTGACAGCGGGACGTCATGACCTCGCATCGATGGCTGTAGCTTTACTGACGGTCCGCAGATAAGACATGTTCTGCGATGAGCCTCGCGATAGAGACTCCCCATCGCAAAGTCAGGCGCTGCGAGGTTTGGATGAATTCCGAAAAAGTCGAATCACGGCCGCTGGCAGGCATAGCGCTCGCCTGCGCCGGTTACGCCTGCTTTGCCATGCAGGATGCCTTGGTCAAGTGGCTCGTGGCCGACTATGAAGTTCCTGAAATCCTGTTCATGCGCAGCCTGGTCATCGTTGTCGTCACCGGCGTTCTCGTGCATTACCGGCGCCATCCTTCGATCCTCAAAAGCCCCTATAGAGGCACGGTCGTCCTTCGCGCGATGCTGATGCTGATCGCCTGGCTGCTATTCTACAATGCCGCGCGATATCTGGGTCTTGCCGAGCTGACCACGCTCTACTTCTCGGCGCCCATCATCGTCATGTTCCTGTCAATCCTGGTTCTCAAGGAAGCAATCGGAACGGGGCGCTGGATTGCCTGTATCGGCGGCTTCATCGGCGTTGCCATCGCTGCCAACCCCACGCATTCACCCAATCTCGTGCCGGCTGTCATGTGTCTCATCGCTGGTTTCTGCTGGGCCTGGAGCACGATCCTCATCCGGCTTGTCAGTCGCAGCGAGACAACGCTGACGCAGATGTTCGCAACCAGCCTGCTGTTCGGGATTGCCTGCACCTTGTCGTTCCCCTGGATCTGGAAGACGCCCGACGTCATCGGCTGGGCCTTGATGATCGGCCTCGGGCTCGTCTCCACGCTCGGGCAATTCCTTCTCTATGAGGGATTCCGATACGCGCCGGCCTCGGCGCTCGCACCCGTCGAATACAGTGGGCTCATCTGGGCCTTCGTTTACGGCTATGCCATTTGGGCGGAAGTCCCTGAGATAAATGTCTTCGTCGGTGCGCTCATCATCATTGCCTCAAGTTTGGTACTGGTCGCCTGGGAACGCCAGGGCGTACTCGTCCGAAAGAAGCGTGCGCCCTGCTGACGCGACGTGATCAGGCGGGTAACCGGCCGCTATCGGGGCGGACTTCCACCGAAAACGCTTTGTCTCACCCCGCAAGTCGCGCAACCTTCTGCCCGATCGCCAGCGAAGCGGTGAGGCCAGGGCTTTCAATTCCATAGAGCGCTACATAGCCAGGGTGACGGGTTTGCTCCGGCCCCTGGATCACGAAGTCACCGCCGCCGCCCGCAGCCGGGCCGGCGATTTTCGGACGTATGCCCGAATAGGCAGGCTGCAGCGCGCCATCGACCAGATCGGGCCAATAGCGGCGGATTGCGGAATAGAATTTATCGGCGCGGCTCGGATCGACGTCATAATCGATTGCCTCCACCCATTCGACATCAGGACCGAAGCGCGCCTGGCCCGCCAGGTCGAGCGTCAGGTGCACACCGAGACCGCCGGGTTCAGGGACCGGATAGATCAGCTGCTTTGCCGGCGCACGGCCAGCCAATGCAAAATAGCATCCCTTGGCGTAGTAACGTGGCGGGATGGTGCTTGCATCTAGGCCCGACAATCTCTCGGAAAGGGTCCAGGCATTCAAACCGGCAGCATTTACGACGAGGCCTGCTTCAATTCTGACCGGATCGCGGCCACCAACGGACAGACGGATCTTGTCCGCAGTGAATTCACCTTCGATGACAGGCGAATTGCAGACGATGGTTCCGCCGTCGGCCTCTACGTCCGTAATGTATGCCTGCATGAGGCTGTGGCTGTCGACGATACCTGTCGACGGAGAGACAAGAGCGGCCACGCCCCGGATCTCGGGCTCCCGGCGAAAGAGTTCCGCCGCATCGATCAGATAGCAGTCCTCTACTCCATTTGCTTCAGCCTGCCTCGACAGCTTTTCGAGATAGCCAAGCTCCTGCTCGCTGGTGGCGACGACGAGTTTGCCACAGGCTCTGTGGGGGACGCGTCGCTCTCGGCAATATTCGTAGAGCTTGTGTTTTCCGACAACGCACAGCTGCGCCTTCAAACTGCCGGTGGCATAGTAGAGCCCGGCATGGATGACCTCGCTATTGCGGGCCGAGGTAATGCTGCCGGTCATAGGCTCCGCCTCGAGAAGAACCACCTGGCGGCCCTTCATGGTAAGTTCGCGCGCCACCGCGAGCCCCACGACGCCTCCACCCACGACTACGCAGTCGAGGTCCAGTACCTCCGCCATGCGATTCCCCTCTCGTTGTCCAACTGCGCAGTGAGGGGCTTCCAATCTTTTGGTGCCCCGAAACGCAATTTAGCTTCGGGTATCGTCGGGTGAACCTATCTTCAAATCAAGAGGGTGATGGGGTCGTGGCAGGCTGAGGATGGCGGAAGAGGTGGGATTCGAACCCACGGTACGGTTTCCCGCACGCCGGTTTTCAAGACCGGTTCCTTAAACCACTCGGACACTCTTCCATCCAATTGGCCTGGCTCGACTTTGCTGGAAGGCGCTCGTGCGTGACGAAAGCTACTTCCGCCGATGGCCAAATCGCGGTTTCGCAGGCTTTATAGCGGTTCGCACTTCAGCGTCAACGTGCTCTGATCGATCGAGCAACAATTGAGCAGATTAAACTGCTTTAATGTGTCTCGCCGCGGGGCAAGGCGGCGGCGGCCGCCGGCAGGGCTGTCACGATCCGAAACGGTCCAAAAATGGGAAAATACATTTGGGATTTCATTCCTGCACAGGTTAAAATCAACCAAGCATTAACCATAATCATTAGAATTCGCGCTATCGCCCCGAAATCGTTCGCAAATTCGCCACGATATCCACAAGATTAAAGTCTCGTTAGGCAGGCAGGGCATAAGGCAACTCCAACTCATTCACGAGTGAGTTCCTTAACCATAACGGTCTTGAGTGGCGTGGGGCATATGAAACTGATTTACGGGGCGACGTCTTTCGCAACGGCAGCACGGTGGCTGGCGATATCGGCTATGTGCGCAACAGTGGCGGCCTGCGGCACGACACAGGCAGTTCCCAAGAAGAAATCCCACGGCAAGGAATATTTCTCCGAAAGCGAATATGGCGTCAAAGCCAGCCCGCGCGTTGCCAACGGCAACAATATTCCCAAGGGCGGTGGCCGCTACATGGTAGGCGATCCCTATGTGGTGAAGGGGAAGATGTATTACCCCAGGGAAGACTATTCCTATAACAAGGTGGGCATTGCTTCCTGGTACGGTTCGGCCTTCCACGGCCGCCTGACGGCCAATGGCGAAGTCTACGATCAGATGCATCTGTCCGCGGCGCACCCGACCTTCCCGCTTCCGAGCTATGCGCGGGTGACCAATATCGAAAATGGCTCTTCCGTCATCGTGCGCGTCAATGACCGCGGTCCGTATCATGAAGGCCGTATCATCGACCTCTCCAACAAGACCGCCTCCATGCTCGACCTGCAGCACAGCGGCACCGGCAAGGTTCGGGTGCAATATGTCGGCAAGGCGCCGCTCGACGGTCATGACATGCCCTATCTGATGGCCTCCTACATTCCGAAGGGCAGCCGCCTTCCGGGCATCAATCCGGGTGAAGGTCAGATCGCAACCGGCGTGATGGTGGCTTCCAACAGTAAGAAGATTACCGGCGACCAACTCCAGAGCCTCGGCGACTATTCCAGCCCGTCGCCTGACAGCGTTCCGGTACCATTCTCTTCGACCGCCTATGCGGGCTCGACGCCAAGCGCCAAGTATCCAGGCTCCTCTGTGCAGACCGCAAGGTATAACGCGGCGCCGGCTCGGCAGCTGGCGCCCGTACCGATGCAGGCGCCGGCAGGCGGCCATTTCCTGACGCCGCCGCCGGCTTTCACCAATGGCGGGCAGGCGATGGAGCAGATGGTCGTTTTGCCGGAAATCGGTCCCATTCCCTATGAGCGCCCGAACGGCTGGTCGAAAGGTACATCGCTTGCGATGAATTATCAGGAGGCAGTGACTGTGAAGGTTCCGCTCGCTTTCGATGCGGTGATGGTGCGCAATGACGGCCTGACGCAGGAATCGATCCTCGCATCCTTCAAGCGCCAGAATGGCGGCAGCGCAAAGGCACGATAAAAGCGTACAACAAAGTATAATTGCATCGGCTTACGGCTCGCTTTACCCTCCTGAATCAACCCGCACGATCAATGGGATTAGCGATGTTGAAGCCGTTGCTTCGCCTCCTTGCATGCCTCCTTTTGCCTGCTTCCGCAGCCGCTGCCGCCGAAGGCACCGAGGCTGGTTTCGTCACCAAGGCCGCACAGGCCTATATGATTGAAGCCTCAACCGGCACAGTGCTTCTCGCCAAGAACGAGAACCAGGTCTTTGCCCCAGCCTCGCTTGCCAAGCTGATGACGATGGACCTCGTTTTCGATGCCGTCAGCAAGGGGCAGATTTCACTCGATACCGAATATCCCGTCTCCGAATATGCCTGGCGTACCGGCGGCGCACCTTCACGCGCGGCGACCATGTTTGCGGCGCTGAAATCGAGGGTTCGCGTCGAGGATCTCATCAAGGGTGTAGCGATCCAGGGGGCCAATGACGGCTGCATCATCCTTGCCGAAGGCATGGCCGGCAGCGAGGACCAGTTCGCCGCATCCATGACAAGAAGAGCACGCGATCTGGGTATGGATAAAGCCGTTTTCGGCAATTCCACCGGCCTTCCTGATGGCAAGAGTAAGGTGACGGCCAAAGAGCTAGTGACGCTGGCGACCGACCTGCAGACATCCTACCCCAATCTCTATTCCTATTTCGCCCAGCCCGACTTCGAGTGGAATAAGATCTTCCAGCGCAACCGTAATCCGCTGCTCGGCATGGACCTCGGCGCCGACGGCCTGGCGACGGGCTTTACGGAAGGCGAGGGCTATTCGATCGTCGCCTCTGTACAGCGGGATGGACGGCGGCTCTTCGTGGCACTTGCCGGCATAGCCTCCGACAAGGAGCGCACGGAGGAGGCCAAGCGGGTACTGGAATGGGGATTGACGGCCTTCGAGAGCCATCAGGTCTTTGCCGACAATGAAGTGATCGGCGCTGCCAGCGTCTATGGCGGCACAGCACGCACGGTCGATCTCATCGCCAAAACACCGGTCAGCGTCTATGTTCCGATCAACAATCCGGACCGGCTCGCAGCCCGCATTGTCTATCACTGGCCGCTGAAGGCTCCTGTGAAGGCCGATACGGAAGTCGGGACGCTGCGCATTGTTTCCGGCAACAGGATGCTGCGTGAAGTACCGCTCTATACGGTGCAATCCGTCGATGTGGGATCGCTCAGCAGCCGGGCGGTGGATGCGCTACTGGAGCTTGGCGAATCGCTGTTCTTCTCCTGGCTTTGGGACACATCCGAACAGAGCTAAGCCTCTTGTCAGGATCGAATTTTCCGGCAATTTGCCGGGGAAGGTGAATATGTCGCCGCGGCAAAAGGTTTCGCTCCGCACTATCTTCGGATAGATAGAGGAAGAGCGTGTCGCTCAGAATGCGGGAAAGTATCATTGTCGTCCGGTACGGGATTGTTCGTTACGTTTGAAGGCGGAGAAGGCGCTGGGAAGTCCACGCAAATCCGCCGCCTTGCCGAGGCCCTGAAGGCCGAAGGTCATGACGTGTTGCTGACCCGAGAACCCGGCGGCTCACCGGGAGCCGAAGCGGTGCGCCATGTGCTTCTTTCGGGTGCCGCGGAAGCCTTCGGCACGCGCATGGAGGCGATCCTCTTTGCCGCCGCCCGCAACGATCACGTGGAAGAGGTCATTCGGCCGGCGCTTCACAAGGGCAAGATCGTACTCTGCGACCGCTTCATCGATTCCTCCCGCGTCTATCAGGGCGTCACCGGCAATCTGGAGCCGGAATTCATCGAGACGCTGCAGCGCATCGCCATCAACGGAGTCATGCCTGACTGTACGGTGATCCTCGATATTCCCGCAAAGCTGGGGCTGGAGCGTGTTATCAAGCGAAATGCCGGCGGCCCTGACCGTTTCGAGAAGGAAACGCTGGAAACGCACGAGAAGCGCCGCGAAGCTTATCTCGATATCGCCGCGCGCGAGCCGGAGCGCTGCAATATCGTCAACGCCACGCAGCCGGAAGAGGCGATTGCCGCGGAAATTCTAGGCATCGTCAGGCAATTGCTGAAGCCAACGACCGAAGAGCGGATGCCGGAAGCGGCGCATCATGAGTGAGGACAGGCATGGACTGCTCGACGGAGCCATATGGCCAGCCGAGAACACGAAGCTCTTCGGCCATGAAGGGGCCGAGGATTTCCTCGCGCAGTTCTACCGTTCTGGTAAAGGCCATCATGCGATCCTGATCGAAGGCCCCGAGGGTATCGGCAAGGCGACGCTCGCCTTCCGCTTCGCCAATCATGTGTTGTCGCATCCCGATCCGGCGAGCGCGCCGTCCCAGATTGGAGATCCGGACCCCAACTCTGCGGTCAGCCGGCAGATAGCGTCAGGCGCCTCGCATAATCTCCTGCATCTGTCGCGGCCGATCGATGAAAAGACCGGGAAAGTGAAATCGGCGATCACCGTCGATGAGGTGCGCCGTGCCGGCAAGTTCTTCTCTCAGACCTCGGGCACCGGCAACTGGCGTATCGTCATCATCGATCCGGCTGACGATATGAACCGGAACGCGGCAAACGCCATCTTGAAGATCCTGGAGGAGCCGCCGAAGCGTGCGATGTTCCTCGTTCTCTCGCATGCGCCGGGCAAACTGCTGCCGACGATCCGTTCACGCTGCCTGCCGCTGAAGCTTGCGCCGCTCGACGATCAGGCGCTGGTTTCCGCTCTCGCTCATCTCGGCATTCAGGGGGAGGGGCAGGCCCTGCTCTCCGCCGCCAAGGGCAGTGTCGGCGAGGCGCTGAAATTGCTGAATTATGGCGGCGGCGAGATCATCGAAGCTTATAACGCGGTTCTGTCCTCCGAAGGGCCTGCGGCGCGCAAGGCCATGCACAGGCTTGCGGATGCACTTTCCGGCAAAGAGAGCGATACGATCTTCGATTTCTTCGTGAGCCATGTCGGCGACGACGTGATGAACCGCGCACGCATTGCTGCGGGCGAGGGGCAGATCGCAGCCGCCGAGCGACTGGCGCGGCTCTATTCCGAAATCACCGAGAAGCTGACCGTCTCCGCCGCTTACAATCTCGACCGCAAGCAGACGATCATGGAAGTGCTTTCCGAGATCAAGCAGCCGCGCGCCTGATCAACCGGCCAGCAGTTTCCAGGCGACGATCGCAAGTGTGACGGCCAGCACGATGCGGATGGTGCGCTCGTGCAGTCTCGGCGCAAGAAGGCTGCCGATAATGATGCCAGGAATGGAGCCGACGAGCAGGGCGAGCAACATCGCCCAGTCGATCTCTCCGATAAGCCAGTATCCCATGCCACCGATCAGCGTCAGGGGAACGGCATGGACGATATCGGAGCCGACGATTTCGCGCACATCGAGCCGCGGATAGAGGACCAGCAGAATCGTGACGCCCATGGCGCCGGCGCCGACCGAAGTCAGGGTCACCAGCACGCCGAGCACGATGCCGAGAATGACGGTAAAGACGGCGATAGTCGCCGGTTTCGGCGGCATGCGTTCGCCGATCGCCCGGCGAGCAAATTGAAGGATCTGGCTACGGAAGACTAACATTATCGCGGTCATAACCAGAAGCCAGCCAAGCGCTATTGTGATGGAACTCGTGACGCCGATACTCTTGCGATCGACACCAGCCATCACCCAGAGCATCAGGAGCGCAGCTGGTACGCTGCCGGTGGCAAGGCTGCCGACGATCTTCCAGTTGACGCGTCCGTGCATGCCGTGAACTGCCGTACCCGCCGTCTTGGTGATCGCCGCATAGAGAAGATCGGTTCCGACCGCGGTTGCCGGATGGACGCCAAAGAGGAGCACGAGCAGCGGCGTCATGAGCGAACCGCCGCCGACGCCAGTGATGCCGACCAGCGCTCCCACCATAAGACCGGACAAGGAATAAAGAGGCTCGAACGTCAAATATGCGCCCCCAATGGCGCGCGGCCCCGACGATTCAAGATCAAGAAAAATGGCACTTCGCTTCTGTCCCGCCCTGTTGCCGGACAAGAGGTAGATTGCGTCAGAACGCGAGTCAAGTTCACGACCGATGTCCGCGAAATCGTAGGCGGTTGGCAAACTTGATGTTTCGCTTACCCGAGACATGCGCTAATAGCGGCTGACGATTTTTATAGAGTAAGCCGGAATTGGCCGCCATGACAGACAAGACCCCCTTCTACATCACAACCGCGATCTCCTATCCCAATGGCAAGCCGCATATCGGCCATGCCTATGAGCTGATTGCGACCGATGCCATGGCGCGCTACCAGCGCCTCGACGGCAGGGATGTCTTCTTCCTGACGGGTACGGACGAACACGGCCAGAAGATGCAGCAGACGGCACGCGCCGAAGGCATCACGCCGCAGGCACTTGCCGACCGCAATTCCGGTGAATTCCAGGCGATGGCGAAGCTGCTCAACGCGTCGAACGACGATTTCATCCGCACCACGCAGGAGCGCCATCACGAAACCTCGCGCAATATCTGGAACCTGATGGCCGACAATGGCGACATCTACAAAGATTCCTACGCCGGCTGGTATTCCGTGCGCGACGAGGCCTATTATCAGGAAAACGAAACGGAGCTGCGCGCCGATGGCGTGCGCTACGGGCCGCAGGGCACGCCTGTCGAATGGGTGGAAGAGGCGAGCTATTTCTTCAAGCTCTCGGAATATCAGGACCGTCTGCTGAAGCATTACGAGGAAAATCCTGATTTCATCGGCCCCGCCGAACGTCGCAACGAGGTGATCTCCTTCGTCAAGTCGGGCCTGAAGGACCTGTCGATCTCGCGCACCACCTTCGACTGGGGCATCAAGGTACCGAACGATCCCTCGCATGTCATGTATGTCTGGGTCGACGCGCTGACGAACTACATCACCGCGACCGGCTATATCGAAGACCGCAACGGGCCGCGTGCCAAATACTGGCCGGCCGATGTGCATATCATCGGCAAGGACATCATCCGCTTCCACGCAGTCTACTGGCCGGCCTTCCTGATGTCGGCAAAGCTGCCGCTGCCGAAGCGCGTCTTTGCCCATGGCTTCCTGCTCAACAAGGGCGAGAAGATGTCGAAGTCGCTCGGCAACGTCGTCGATCCGGTCAACCTGGTGAACCATTTCGGCCTCGACCAAGTGCGCTACTTCTTCCTGCGCGAAGTCTCCTTCGGCCAGGACGGCAGCTATAGCGAAGAGGCGATCGGCACGCGCATCAATTCCGACCTTGCTAACGGCATCGGCAACCTCGCCAGCCGCTCGCTGTCGATGATCGTCAAGAATTGCGACGGCAAGATACCGGACTGCGGGCCGCTGACCGACGAGGACAAGGCGATGCTGGCGCAGGCCGATGCACTGCATGCCTCGACACGCGAAGACATGGGCAAGCAGATGATCCACCGCGCTCTGGCTTCCATCATCGCCGTGGTGTCCGAAACCGACCGCTATTTCGCCGGCCAGGAGCCTTGGGCGCTAAAGAAGACCGATCCGGCGCGGATGGGCACGGTGCTCTATGTGACCGCAGAAGTTGTTCGCCAGATCGCCATTCTGCTGCAGCCGTTCATGCCGGAATCGGCTGGTAAACTGCTCGATCTCGTGGCCGCGCGTGCCGACAAACGCAATTTCGCCGCACTCGGCGAAGCCGGTCGTCTGGTGCCGGGAACGCCGCTCGAAGCGCCGAAGCCGGTCTTCCCGCGTTACGTGGCCCCTGGGGAGGCTTGAGGACGTGCTGATCGATACGCATTGTCATCTGGATTTCGCCGATTTCGATGCGGAACGCGACGAAATCGTGGCACGCGCCCATGAGGTTGGCGTGGCACAGATGGTGACCATCTGCACCCGCGTGCGGAAGCTCGACGGGCTGCTCGCGATCACCAAGAGATATCCTTCGGTCTTCTGTTCCGTCGGTACGCATCCGAATAATGCAGGTGACGAACTGGATATTCAGACAGAAGATCTGGTGCGGCTCGCCGATGCTCATCAGAAAGTAGTTGCGATCGGCGAGGCTGGTCTCGACTATTTCTACGACACGCAGACGCCGGAGGACCAGCAGACCGGTTTTCGGCGCCATATCGCCGCTGCACGGGAAACGCAGCTTCCGCTCGTCATTCATAGCCGCAGCGCCGATGCCGATATGGCTGCGATCCTGACCGAGGAAACAGGGAAGGGGGCCTTCCCCTTCATCCTGCACTGCTTCTCGGCCGGCCCGGAGCTGGCAAAGACCGGCGTGGAGCTCGGCGGCTACATTTCCTTCTCGGGAATCCTGACCTTCCCCAAGTCGGAGGAGCTGCGCGAGATCGCCAAGACCATTCCACATGACAGGCTGCTCGTCGAGACGGATGCGCCATATCTGGCGCCGAAGCGCTGGCGCGGCAAGCGCAACGAGCCGTCTTACGTGGTGAATACCGCTGAGGTCCTGGCCGATACGATCGGCCTTCCTTACGAGGAGGTTGCGCGGATCACCACTGAGAATGCTTTCAGGCTGTTTTCCAAGATGCCAAGGATCTAGCGGCGTGGCACGACGGCAGCGGTTCACTATTCTCGGCTGCTCGTCGTCACCCGGCGTGCCGCGCATCACCGGTGACTGGGGCGCCTGCAATCCGGACAACCCGAAAAACCGCCGGACGCGCGCTTCCTTCATGATCCAGCAATTCGCCGATGATGGCGCTTCGACGACTGTTGTCGTCGATACCGGTCCGGATTTCCGCGAACAGATGATCAGGGCAGGGGTGGACCATGTCGATGCGGTCCTCTACACCCATCCGCATGCCGACCATATTCACGGCATCGACGATCTTCGTGGCTATTTCCACAATACCCGCCGGCGCGTACCGATCTTCGCCGAGCCGTTCACCATGGACAGGTTGCGGGAGGCCTTCAGCTACTGCCTAGAGACGCCGCCGGGCAGCAACTATCCGCCGATTGCGCTGCCGATCGTGATCGAGGATCTGGAAAAGCCCGTCGAAATCCACGGACCCGGCGGAACGATCGCTTGCGTGCCGCATCTGCAACAGCACGGCGACATCCATTCGCTCGGCTTCCGCATCGGGAATGTGGCTTATTGCAGCGATGTCAGCGACTTTCCGCCGCAAACGGTGGAGAAGTTGCAAGGTCTCGACATGCTCATCATCGATGCCCTGCAATATGCTTATCATCCCAGCCATCTTTCGCTGGAACAGTCGCTGGACTGGATCGATCGCCTCAAGCCCCGGCGAGCGATCCTGACGCATATGCATACGCCGCTCGACTACGATGTGGTCATGGCGCAAACGCCGGACCATGTGGTTCCGGCGTTCGACCAGATGAGCTTCGAAGTCGAGGTTTAGGCGCCGATGAACGGCGCGACCTCGAGATATCCGCGATGGATCATGTCGATTGCGACATAGAGAATGATAGCAAGGCCGACATAGGCGATCCAACGATGCTTGTTGAGCAGGCGGGCGATGAAGTTTGCAGCGATGCCCATCAGCGCGATGGAAAGGCCGAGGCCAAGGACCAGGACGCTCGGATGCTCTCGCGCTGCCCCCGCAACGGCAAGAACATTGTCCAGCGACATGGAAACGTCAGCAATGACGATCTGCGTCGCCGCCTGGAGGAAGGTCTTTCTCGGCGCCGATGCACCGGCCTCGGTCGCGTGTTCTTCGCTGTTGTGACCGGCGCGCAGCTCACGCCACATCTTCCAGCAGACCCAGAGCAGCAGCAGGCCGCCGGCGAGCAGCAGCCCGACGATTGCCAGAAGATAAACAGCGACAGACGCGAAGAGAATACGAAGCACCGTTGCCGCCAGAATGCCGACAATGATCGCCTTGCGGCGCTGCGCGGCTTCCAGGCCAGCAGCAGCGAGGCCGATGACGACGGCGTTATCGCCGGCGAGAACAAGGTCAATAGCAATGACCTGCAGCAAGGCCGTCAAGCCGGCCGCTGTGAAAATATCCATATTGCATTACCCCCAATAAGCTCCGAGGGTGCTACCGTCTTGAGCCTTTTCCGTCAACCGGCGAAGGGATGCATTTGCGGCCGCTTCCACGGCCATTTCGCGCAATCTGGGCCGTGCAAATCCGGCACGCTACACTAGATGCGGTGTCGCGCGGCGGCGGATCCATGTAGATTATGGAACGATTCTTTTTCTATCCGCAGGCTCATGGAAACGTCGCTTTATCTGCCCGTCAAAGGCTTCCTCGAAAAGGCAGGTTACGTCGTCAAAGGCGAAGTCGGCGGCTGCGATCTCGTGGGCCTAAGTGATGGTGATCCGCCTGTGGTCGTGGTCTGCGAGTTGAAGATGAGCTTCAATCTCGAGCTGATCCTGCAGGCCGTCGATCGCGCAGCTGTCTCAGACGAAGTCTGGATCGCAGCCAGGATATCGGCCAAGGGCAAGGGTCGCGAGGCCGATAAGCGCTACCGGGATCTCTGCCGCAGGCTCGGCATCGGAATGCTCGGCATTTCGGACGCCGGCGATGTCAGCGTCATCGTCGGCTCCGTATCACCAATGCCACGCACCAATCCGAAGCGCCGTTCGAGGCTGATGCGCGAACACCAGAAACGGCGCGGTGATCCGGCGCTCGGCGGCAGCACGCGCGCGCCGGTCATGACGGCATACCGCCAGCAGGCGCTCAGCTGTGCCGCTGCGCTGGCATCAGGACCGCTGCGGATGCGCGATGTCAGATCCTACGTACCGGAGGCCGGGAAGATCCTGCAGTCGAATGTCTACGGCTGGTTCGAGCGGCACGACAGAGGCATCTACGGCTTGACGGATGCTGGACGAGAAGCGCTGCAGCGATGGCCGCAGCCGGAAATGCAGGCGGCACAATAGCTTATCGGGCATGCGTTTAAGTTCCATAATCTATCTTATGCGATCTGCGTGTGTAGCCGCAAAGTTGAAGTGTCCTGTTTCTGCAAAGTAAGAGTGTCACTCTCCCCGGGTTTTGATGACCTGGGAGATTGCGGATGGGACTGATTGCGATGAGCGAGCGTGATCTGCAGCGGATCGAGATTTTGTCGAAGGTGATCGCCGGTCGCATGACGCTGGTGTCGGCGGCGCATGTGCTTGATCTGAGCGAGCGTCAGGTGCGTCGGCTGCTGGAGCGGATCAAGACTGACGGCGCAGCGTCGATCCGGCACCGGGCGATCGGTCGGCCGTCGAACAACCGGATTAGTGATGGTGTTCGCGATTATGCGGTGACACTGGTTCGCGAGCGTTATGCGGACTTCGGGCCGACGCTGGCCGCCGAGAAGCTTGCCGAGCGCGATGGATTGCGTGTGTCGCGCGAGACGTTGCGCAGCTGGATGGTGGATGCTGGTCTTTGGCTATCACGCAAGCAACGGCGGACGTTTCATCAGCCGCGGCTGCGGCGTGAAGCCTATGGCGAGTTGGTGCAAATCGACGGCTCCGAGCACCGCTGGTTTGAAGATCGTGGCGATCCGTGTTCGCTGCTTGTGTTTGTCGATGATGCGACCGGCAGGTTGATGCAGTTGCGCTTTGTGCGCTCGGAAAGCGCCTTCAGCTATTTCGAGGCGCTGGCGATGTATCTCAAGCATCACGGCGCGCCTGTAGCCTTCTACTCCGACAAGCATTCGGTGTTTCGGGTGGCGAAGAAGGACGCCAAGGGCGGTCAGGGTATGACCCAGTTCGGCCGTGCACTCTCGGAACTAAACATCGAGATTCTTTGCGCAAATTCGAGCCAGGCCAAAGGTCGTGTCGAGCGGATGAACCGGACGCTGCAGGATCGGCTGGTCAAGGAATTAAGGCTGGCTGGCATCGACAATATGGAGGCCGGCAATGCTTTTTTGCCGGGCTTCATGAAGGACTACAATGCGCGCTTTGCGATCATCCCTGCCCGGCCAGACGATCTGCATCGGCCGATAAACCTGGCGCCGGATCGATTGATGGAGATCCTGTGTAAGCGCGAGCAGCGCTATGTCGGATCGCAGCTGACGTTTTCGTATGAACGCAAGCGGATCATGCTGGAGGAGACCGAGGTGACGCGCGGTCTGGTTGGTCGCTATGTCGAGACCTATGCCTATGCGGACGGTCGACTGGACGTGCGTTGGAAAGGTTATTCCCTGCCCTATAAGACGTTCGACAAGGACCAGCGGGTGACGCACGCCGCGATCACCGACAACAAGCGGCTCGGCGAACTCTTGGCCTATATCAAGGAGCGCCAGGACGAGCGACCGGCGCCGAAGGTGAAGACCAACAGCGAGAAGATCAGCTACAAGCCGCGAGGTCGCAAGCCGGGCCGGAAGACGGACTTCACGAGCGATCCTGCGGTTATTACCCGGCGTCAGCAGGCGCTCTCCAAGCTTGAAGCTGCGGAGTAAGGCTTCGATCGGATAGTCTCAAAGCTAAAGCCGAAGGGGTGTCCCTCACCCGCCCCGATCTGATCTTGCAACCGGATCAGCCGGTCAGATCGGGGCTGATCGTCGTGCCGCCTGGCGGCCAAGCGGACATTTCTACTTTGCGGAAAACCGGACATTCCAACTTCCCCGCCACAGCGTGTGTAACGGGGGTACATTCTATTTCCAAGTGCGACATGCCAATGATTTCAATGGCTTCACTTTGGAGATTTTGGCATGTCCCGATGCTATACGCAGCTTGCTCTCGCCGACCGACGACGCCTACAGCAGCTGATGGCGGCAAATGTTCCCGTCCACGAAATGGCCCGCCAACTTGGCCGTCACCGCTCCACCATTTACCGCGAGATCAAGCGCAACACGTTTCATGATCGCGAACTGCCGGACTATGACGGCTACTACAGTACGGTCGCGCACGATATCTCTAAGGACCGACGACGCCGGCTGAGAAAGCTGCGGCGGCACCCGAATTTGCGCCAGGAGATCATCACCTAGTTGGAGGCACGCTGGTCTCCTGAGCAGATCGCTGGTCGCCTGTTGTTGGAGGGGCGCAGCCTCGTGCGCGTCTGTAAAGAGACAATCTACCGGTTCATTTACAGCAAGGAAGATTACGGGCTTGGCCTCTATCAGTATCTCCCGGAAGCGCGCCGCAAACGTCGTCCACTGCGCTCCAGGAAGCCGCGCGACGGTGTGTTTCCGGCCTCGCATCGTATATCTCAACGTCCTGATTTTATTGGAGATCGATCGCAATTCGGGCATTGGGAAGGCGACCTCCTCATCTTCGAACGTCCACTCGGCCATGCCAATGTGACATCTCTGGTGGAGCGCAAGAGCCGCTATACCGTTCTCATCAAGAACCAAGCCGGCATTCTCGCCCGATCATGGACAAGATCATCAGAGCTTTTTCTCCTCTGCCAGCCTTTGCGCGTCAAAGCTTCACCTTTGATCGCGGTACCGAGTTTGCCGGATTCAGGGCTTTGGAAGAAGGGATCGGCGCGCGTAGCTGGTTCTGCGACCCGAGTGCACCGTGGCAAAAGGGAACTGTCGAAAACGCCAACAACGGCGCGGTCTGATCGCCCTGACTTTAGTTCGCTGCACCACAGGCGACTCCCTCGCCCCTCTGCCGATGGCAGCCAGTCTAGTCAGCGCGTACGGCAATCGCTGGGTCGTCTTTCAGTCTTGGAAACGCCGCGCCCGACTGTGTGTCGAATACATGGACGCGATGTTGCTCGACGACGAGTTCTAGAATTGACCGATCTGCGATCGCTACATGATCGGGAAGATGGACGACCGCGGCGGTTTCGCTGGATTCGACGGTCCCGTAAACATAGGTTTCCGTTCCGATGCTTTCGGCATAGTCGACGTGAAAGCGAACGCGAAGACCGTCGCGGGCTCGATCACGTGCCAGGCCGAAATGACTTGGGCGAACGCCGAGCGTGACCGTCTGGCCGATCTTGGCGTCCGGAGCCTCCATCTGCACGTTAAGCGCACCGAAACCGGGTACCTGCAAGGCTACCCCACCCGGGCCGCAGGAAATTAACTCGCCTTCGAAAAAATTCATCTGAGGAGATCCGATGAACCCCGCGACAAACCGATTGGCCGGCGTCTCGAAGAGTTCGAGCGGCGTGCCAATCTGTTCGACGCGGCCGGCGTTCAGCACGACGATGCGGTCCGCCATCGTCATCGCCTCGATCTGATCGTGCGTGACGTAGATCATCGTTGCGCCCAGGCGCTTGTGGAGACGGCTGATCTCGCCTCTCGTCTGGACACGAAGCGCTGCATCAAGGTTGGAGAGCGGTTCGTCGAAAAGAAACAACTTGGGGTTTCGAACGATGGCGCGTCCGATCGCGACGCGTTGCCTCTGCCCCCCCGACAGCTGTTTTGGACGCCGGTCAAGAAGCGGTTCGATCGCCAGCATTCGTGCCGCTTCCATGACACGGGCATCGATTTCAGCCCGCGTCATTTTGAGGTTTTCGAGGCCGAATGACAGGTTTCTTGCGACTGTCATATGCGGATAGAGTGCATAGGACTGAAACACCATCGCAATTTCCCGCTCGCCCGGGGCTGCCTGCGTAACATCCTTGTCGCCGATCAGAACACTTCCGCCTGTCACGCTCTCAAGTCCTGCGATCAATCGCAGAAGTGTCGACTTCCCGCAGCCGGACGGGCCGACCAGAACGACGAATTCACCCTCGTTCACTTCGAGATCGATGCCATGCAAGATATCGAGGTGACCGAAGCTTTTTCTGACATCGTTCAATCTCAAGCCCGCCATGTCCACGTTCTCCTAGTAAGCTATTTCGAGCGAAGGTCGCTGATCGAGGTGTAATCCAGCTGGCACTTTGCGGGGATTGAATTAGTTCGTCAAGATGACGAACATGAACTTTGCGTTGATATGTGCTCTCCGTGCGGGGTGCATTCGCTCCAAACGCCTAGAAGTTCCAGTATATTTGCATCCGGAACGGCTGGCCTTTGTGGCTGCTCGGGAATCGAATGTCGGCCCTAGATGGGCGGACGCGCTACTGCGCATTCGTTCAGACCGGCGGCGGGAGGCGCCGTTGCTCGGGAAGAGCTTGCGGAGAAAAGAGAAGGTTGTGCAGGTGGTTGAGACCGATCGCGAGCGCCCCGACCAGTGTTGCGCGATTGCCAAGGGCGCTTGCTTCGACCGCTATCCTGCGCCGGCTGGCCTTGGCGATGCCTTCGCGAATGCGCTCGACCATCAAAGGGTGGCTGCCGATGCTGCCGCCAATGATGACAATGGTGGGATCGACGATGGCATTCACGGACACGACCAGTAGTGCCGCAATATCCCCCACCCTCCGGATAACTTCGGTGGCAATCGGATCTTTCTCTTCGGCAAGCCTCAGAATGTCTCGAACGGACGTATCCTTTGCACCGCCTGAACGGTGGTAGAGGTCGCGGATTCCTTGTGCTGCAATAGCGCATTCCAGCGCGCCGCGTTCCAGGCTGTCCTCGGCATAGGGATCGGCACCGAACGGCAGGTAAGAGATCTCGCCGGCCGCGCCGCTCGCTCCCCGCATCAGTTTGCCATCGTGAAGCACGCCAAGGCCGATACCTGTGCCAAGCGAGATAAATGCCATCGTATCGATCGCGACAGCGTGGCCCTGCCAGGACTCGCCGATAACGGCTGCGTTGACGTCGTTCTCCAGGACTACCGGACAAGCAAGCCGGTCTCCGAGCGTGCGGACGATATCGATGCCGTCGAGATCGACAAGGTTCGGCGCCATCGACAGTGCGCCGGTCGTAGGTTCGACGACGCCAGGAGTAGCAATAGCGGCCACGAGGACATGCTCGCGCGCGACTCCGCTGTCGTCAAGGATCCGAGCAAGTTCTGTCTGAACCTGTTCCAACTGATGATAGCCGCCACGACGATCTGAGGGATACTCCACCTCCCCGACGACGCGGCCCACGATGTTGCCGAGCACGATCCGCGTCGTCGTTGCGCCCATATCGATGCCGACGGCGTAGCCGGCAGCGCCGTTCACCTCGTAGGTAATAGCGCTGCGGCCGATGCGGCCCGTCGTAACGCCTTTTTCCCGAACCCAGCCGGCCTCTTCCAGGTTCCGGATAACCTCGGACATTGTCTGCTTTGAGAGCCCGGTGATTTTCGACAGGTCTGCCCGCGATGTTGGACCGGTATGCAGCAACACGTCCATGACGGCGCGAACCGAAATTTGTCGCAGCACCGGGGGTGCGTTCTCAGTCAATGCCATGGGCCAATATTCCCGGTGATGTACGTTCCGCTTTTCGTCTGCTTCTGCCTTTTCCTCGAATGACCGTCAATTTCAAACTGGTTGTTGACAGACCAGAGGCTCGGCAATAATAAATTCGTCAACCTGCCGAACAAATATATGAAAAGAGCTGCGTTTGTCAAATATTTCAACTATCGCGCCAGATCTGCGGCCGGCGGTTGGCAATCGTCGCACGAAAGCCTTGGGTCTGGTTGCTGGCGTTGATCTTGGTGGCACCAAGGTGCTCGCAGGCCTGTCCGACCTTGACGGTGAGCTCCTGGCAACAATGGAAGAGCCAACCGCACACGGCGAAGGCGCTCCTGTTCTCAAGCAGATTGTGCGCATGATCTTGACGCTCGCGGAGCGACACGACGTTCGCGGCCCCCTGCTCAAGGCAGTCGTTGGCGTGCCAAGCGCCGTTTCGCCTTGCACTGGTCTTGCCTCGTTGTCGCCGAATCTCGCAATCCCCGCGGACCAGCCGCTGGCTCGGCTCCTCGGGGCCGGGTTGCCGTGTGGCGTGATTGTCGAAAATGACGTCAATCTGGCGGCATTTGCCGAGGCTACCCTTGGAAAGGCGCGCGATTGCAGGTCCCTCGCCTTCATCGCCTTCGGAACGGGGGTTGGCATGGGGCTCGTTATCGATGGCCGACTTTTTCGCGGTCACCACGGCCGCGCCGGGGAGCTTGGTCTTCTGCCGCTCGGAGCAAATCCGCACGATGCCGCACCGAAAGCAAGGGCTGGCCTCTTCGAGGACCAGGTCGATTCACCGGCCGTGCGTGCCCTCTATCGGGATGGAACTGTGCCGGTGAGCGAGATCTTCCGCAGAGCAGGATCGGGGGATACCGAGGCGTCCGCCGCCATTGCGATGCTTGCAAAGTCCGCATCGGTCGGCCTCGCGTCCGTTCAGGCGGTATTCGATCCGGCATTGATGGTGCTCGGAGGCGGTATCGGCTCGCGCCCCGAATTTGTCGAACTCGTCTCGCAGCACGTATCGTCCTTGCTGCCGTTTGCGGTCCAGATCGAACCGACTTCTCTCGGCCCGGAGGCAGGAATGCGCGGCGCCCTCATGCTTGGTTTGCACGAACTTTCCATCCGGACAGCCCCATGAACACAGGAAGCTCGCCCATGACGAAGCCAAGTGTAAAGCCGCGTATCCTTACTCCGATTGCCGACGGGCAACTCGTCTCGGAAAAGCCGGTATTGCTGCCGTTCATGGCTCCGCGCCTACAAGGGGACTGCTGGCCCGACGGGAAGATCGAGATTTCCCTCTGGGGCTGTGGAAAGATCGCAAACCTCACCTTCAGCGGTTGGCGTCGGCCGTTCACCTATGCTCCGAACCGCGTCGAGACCGGCGGCGGCGGCCTTTATGTGGCCCAATCGGCGCCGGCGCTGTTTTTGAAGGGAGCGAGACTGCGGACAATCGTAGCCTCGCAGCGCTGTGCCTGGTGGGGAAGCACGACGAAGCGGGAACCGGTCGAGCGGCTCAGTGAACGACGGATTGTCCGAACCGGATGGGGGGTGGTGATCGCCGAACAACGGCCGGACGGAATATTTCTCAGCGCCGGCGCATCGATCGAAGAAGCCACCCGGGCTCTCGACCTCACTCCGGAGGACGTGATCGCCGAAGCGAACGCCTACGTGGCGCGCTGCGACGAGATGCCTGAAGCCCCCCCGCTGATGCGCAGCATGATCTCGCAGAGCCTTCATGCCGCCCTTTCAAGCATTCGTCAGGACCAGCATGGTGATTTTGGCGGCCTTGCTGCCGGCCAAGCCTACAGCGCACCAGCACGAACCTATTATCGCGACGGATACTGGACACTTCAGGCCTTGCTGGAACGGGCGCCCGAGGCCATACGCTCGCAGATCGAGCTGCTTGCGCGTGGCATTCAGCCAGATGGGGAAGCCCCGAGCGGTGTCATCCTCACCGGCCCGGGTCAAGCCGAAGAATGGGAAAAGGTTCGCCGAACGGATCCTCGCATCAAGGAGGAGCATCTGCGACCCGGCGATTGGTGGAGCGACCATTTTGATAGCCCCCTATTCTTCATTCTGACAATCGGTGATTATGTCCGCGCGACTGGAGACTGTGCCCCGTTGTCGGCCCATTGGGACAAGGTCGTCGCAATCTTCAACCGCTATCGCGATTTGGCCGTGAACGGAAACGGCCTGCCGGTCAAACCGAACCACGACCGCGATTGGGCCGACAACGTCTATCGGCACGGCTACGTCTCGTACGATATCGGCCTTTGGATCGGCGCGCTCGATGTCATCGTCGAATATGGCGCTGCAATCGATAGCGAAATTGCCGCAAAGGCGGCAGCGACGGTTGCGACGGCGCGAGCTTCGGTCGATGAAGCCCTTCTTCAGCCAGCCGGAACTTATGCAGATTACGGCATGAAGGATGATTTCGTGGAGGACCACCTGACGTTGGACAGCCTCACCCTGCTTCGCTATCGCGCCGTTTCGCCCGAGCGCGCGCGAACTGTTCTTGGCAAGGTGGAGGCATTGCTGGAAAGCCGCAACAATAGCGAGCAGCCCTACGGCGACTGGGGCGTGATGTGCGCCTTCCCGCCCTTCAAGCGGTCCAAAGACACCCGCTCGAAGTCGGCCTTCGCCTATCGCTATCACAATGGATCGGATTGGCCCTACCTGTCCGGTCTTTATGCGGAACAGCGCCTGACGCATGGCCTTGCAGGTGCGGAATACCCGTTGCTGCGCTGGTGGGAAACCTGCCTGGAAGAAGGGTGGATGGGCGCTGTCGAATATTTTGCGCCGCCATGGGGCCGTGGCTCGCTGCTTCAGGGATGGAGCAGCATGCCTGCCATGGCCGCCCTCGCCCACAAGGACAAGCTCCGCTCGGCGGCGCTGACCTAAAGGCCAGACAATCAATGAAAAAGCCGCCCGGAGGCGGCTTTTTCATTGATCTGGATGCTCTCTTTATTCCTTGGTCGCTCCGGCCATCAGCCCGCTCATCAGCATCCGCTGAAGCGCCGTGAACATGACAAGCACCGGTAGAACCGAGAGGACCGACATCGATAACAGCCGGGGCCAGTTGATGCCGAATCGTCCAACCGTATTGGCGAGCGCGACCTGGACAGTCCATTTGTCCTGATCGGTGATGATTAGGAACGGCCAGAGATAGTCGTTCCAGCGCCAAACGAGATTGAAAGCCAGAAGCGTGCCGATCGCCGGTATGGAGAGCGGCACTATGATCCTCAGCAGGATGCGCCACTCCGGCGTCCCATCGATCCGGGCAGCCTCCAAAAGGCTATCGGGAATGTTGGTGATGTATTGCCGCATCAGGAATACCCCTGTGGGCGTGGCGGCTGGAGCGATGATAATGCCCGCGAGCGTATCGAGAAGGTGCAGATCGCGTAGAACAAGAAATACCGGGATCATGACGATCTGCAGCGGCACCATCAGAGACGACATGATCAGCAGGAAAAACAGGGTGTCGCCTTTGAACCTGAATTTCGCGAGCGCATAACCCGCCATGACACTGATCGTGACGGACAGCAGCGCCGAGAGCACAGAAACGATTGCCGAATTGCGGAAGAAGACGAGAAATTTCGCCCGCGACACTGTTTCAATAAAGTTCTGCAGCGTTACTTGGGCCGGAAAAATGGTCGGCGGCCACTGGAATATTTCCTGTTGCGATTTCAGCGATGACAGGAAGAGCCACACCGGCGGCATGAGAAAAATGAAGAGTGTCAGTGCCACGAAGACAAGCCGCCAGGGCGAATAAATCCGTGTCATTTCTCGCTCCTCGACAAGCGCAACTGGACAATCGTCAGCAGCAGAAGAATGACGAAGAGAACCATCGACTGGGCAGCGGCGACTCCGGCCTGCATCGGCTTTTGAAATGCCGTGTCATAGATCGTCTGAATGAGATACACGGTCGCCTTGCCGGGCCCTCCCCCGGTCAATGACACGACGAGTTCGTAAACCTTGAAGGCTTCGATCGACGACAGAACCAGAACCACCGCCATCGTCGGCTTGAGAAGCGGCAATGTGATATGCGTGAACTGCCGCCATTTGCTGGTGCCGTCGATCGAGGCGGCTTCATAATAGTCCGACGAAATCGCAGTCAGGCCGGCGATGAAGATCATCATATTGAAGCCGGCTTGAGCCCAAACCCAGGCGATGATCATTGCAATCTGAGCCATGGTATCTTGTTCCAGCCACGGAACCGGAGCAATTCCCACTAGTGACAGCAGATAATTGACGAGGCCGTTGTTCAGGCCGAAGAGCCAGCGCCATGAGACTCCGATGATCAACAGGCTGATCATCGAGGGGAAAAAGACGATCGTCCGGACAACCGCGAAGAACCTCGTCTGAGGCGACAGAAGCAGCGCCAGCCCCAGGGAGGCGACGATGTTCAGCGGCACGGCAATGACGACGAAGAGCACCGTCTTTACGAGCGACGTCTGAAAGTCGGCATTGCTCAAGAGCCCCAGAAAGTTATCAAAGCCCACATATTGCGGCAGGGTGCTTGGCACCTGCGGAACCACCACCACGCCTCGCCTGAAGAATGCCATCAGGAGGCCTTGCACCAGTGGGTAAAGCGTGAAGGTGACCAGCAATACGATCGTCGGCAGCATGAGCAGATACGGCCAACTGACATTGAAAAGGCTATTGCGTCGGCCTTTCGGCACCGGGTGAAAACCCAGTGCCGAACTGCCTTGCTGCGGGATCACCGCCGTCACTTGCTCGCCTCGAGCGAGTCGTCGGCAGCCTTCTTGATCTGCGCGATGGCATCGGCTGATGAAATCTGGCCGGCGACGGCTTGAGTGACGGCTGACTTCACCGTGCCCCAAACCGACTGCATCTGCGGCCAGGCCTGGTCCGTTGCCGCATAGGCCGGGCTCGCGTTCAGTTCATTCTGCATCGCGGTGATCGCGGCTGTCGCAGCCGGATTGTCAGACTTGACCGGCGGCGCCTTGAGGTTGGCGGGGATCATGCCGAAGGTCTTGGCATATTGGGCCTGGATCTCCGGCGACGTGATCCACTTTATGAATTCCACGGCTTCCGGCAGATGCTGGCTGGTGTTGAAGGCGACGATATAATCACCCCCGTAGATCGATGAGGCGACGGTCCCGCGGGGCGTCGGTCCGGCCTGCCAGGCGAACTGCGCATTGGTTGCCAGCCCGGCGATCTGCCAGCTGCCGGACATGTAGGCCACCGCCTGACCGGCCGTGAACAACTCTTTCGGATTGTCCGAGCTTGCCCCGCTCCATAGGCCCGGCGGCATGGCTGCCTTGGTGATGTCGATGAATTTGTCGAGGGTGGCAGTCCACGCCGCCTCGTCCATCACGACCTTCACGGGTTCCTTCTCGGTGTAGATGTGATTGCCGTATTGATATTCATGAACGATCCAGCGGCTCGCAGAAACGTCCCAGACCAACGGATAACGGGTGCCGGATTTCTCTGCGACTTCCTTGATTTTCGGAATGAACTCTTCCCATGTCCAACCGGTCGCCGCATCAGGGATAGCAACGCCTGCCTTTTTGAAGGCGTCAGCGTTCAGGAAGATGCCCGTCGAGGTGACGCGCAGAGGGGCGGCGATCACCTTGTCGCCGAGCTTGGCCCCATCGCCCCACCCCTTGACGAAGTCGTTGATCCACTCCGGTCCGATCTCCTTGCCGAGGTCAACTAGGAAGGGCCTGATGACTGGCTCCATCGAGGAGGTCAGCGACAGGTCCGGCATGATTCCGGATGCAGCGTATTGCTGGAATTTCTGGACCATCCCGTCATAGGGCGTGATTTCCAGATCAAAAGTCGTTTCGGGATGCAGCTTCGTGTACTGATCGAGCAGAGCGCGCGTATTCGCCTCTTCCTGATCGTTATCGACATACCAAACGAGCTTGAGTTCAGAGGCTGCGGCGAGCGACATCGTCATCGCCATGGCGCTAGCGGCCATTAGAATTGTCTTTAACGTTTTCATAGTTCTCCCTCTCTGGTTTGTCTTTCCGACATTCTACATGAACCGCCTGTAACCATTACTCCCGCAGGCTTTGTTCGTAACCATGACGAATTAAATACGAGTTTTACCGACTGTCAACATAACACATTCGGTTCGATGCTATTTAGTTCGTCCTGTTGACGAATAAATTTCGCACGCCTATGAAATGTGGAAAATAGACGGGAGGCGCGTGATGGAAATATTCGTTGAAGCGATGGACGGCGGTATCCAGACGGCGCTCGACAGGATCGCTTCCGCAGGCGGCGGAACGGTCTTCCTGCGACCCGGCCGCCACTCGGCAGGTGCGCTCCGATTGAGAAGCGATGTTACCTTGCATATCGAGGAAGGTGCTATCCTCACATTCATCGCTGATTATGAACGCTATTCCGAAAACACCGTCAGCGTGCTCGCAGAGTCCTCAAACTGTGCCTATATCGTCGCGCAGAACGCCACGAACATATCCATTGTCGGCAAAGGCACAATCGACGGACATGGCGATGCCTACCACACTGGCTTTAACGATAAAGTCGGTACCTTCACTCCGGTAGCCGCACGCCCACGTGTGATCGTTTTTGAGGATTGCACGAACATTCGTTTGGAAGACATCCATATCGCGGATTCACCGATGTGGACGATCCACCTCGTGCGTTGCCGCCATATCGTCGCACGACGATTTCGGGTCGCCAATAACCGCCAGCTGCCCAATACGGACGGGATCGTCATCGACAGTTGCAGCGATGTCGCTATTTCCGAGGCGGTCATTCGCACCGCCGATGACGGTGTGTGCCTGAAGACGAGCTTGAGCGACAAAGGAATTGGGCGCTGCGAGCGGATCGAGATCTCCGACAGCGTGATCGAGAGCAAGAGCTGCGCTCTCAAAATCGGCACGGAGAGCTTCGGCGATATATCTCAGGTCCGCTTCCTGCGCTGCAGGATCGAGAATTCCAACCGTGGCCTTGGCATCTTTTCGCGCGATGGCGGCAAGGTTGAAGATGTCGTCTTTCGCGACATCGAGCTCGATTGCAGCGAGACGCCTGACGGGTTCTGGGGCTCTGGCGAACCATTTACAATCACCAAGCTCACGCGCCGTCCGGAGCGTCCTGCAGGAGCGGTCCAAACGGTGTTGGTCGAGAACGTCTCAGGGCGAAGTCACGGTGCCATCAATCTTTTTGCGGAGGAAGCTGGCGGTATCGACGGTATCGTTCTGCACGGTATCGATATCAAAATGGACGAGGGACCGCTTGGAACAGCGAAGCAGTACGACCTGCGACCGACAAATGCTGATCTCGCGCCGCCGAAAGGGGCTGAAGGGCGCGGCAACGCCTGGGTGCGCGGACAGGATGGGAAGATCGTCGGGCTTTTCGACTATCCGGGTGGATTGCCGGGCGTCTTTGCGCAAAATGTGACAGGACTCGAGCTGCAAGACGTGACGATCCGCCGGCCCGAACCGCTGCCTGCAGGATGGAATCCGGCAACAGTCGCGTTGATCTCCTGAAGACGGCCAAGCCTCCGTTCCGCGGCAGGTGGCGCGCGCGCTCATCTCGAAGCCGCGGCTTCATTCTGCCATCAGAGCTAACGCCGATAAGTGTCCCCTCGCCTCGCTTCTGTCAAACGACGTATATTGTTTTACGCAAGCCGGTCTTATAAGCCTTGCACTTTAGGTTTGGTCCAGTGCCCGAGTTGCGGTGATCGCCCGTCAGGGCGGTTGGAATTGACATGATTTCATTTGCGGATACAGGCAAGGCAAAAAGTCTCCATTTTGGAGATCTGACAATCGATGAAGCTTGCATGTTTGCCCATCGCAACGGGCAGACACTCCAGTTCACCAAAAACGAGCGCGCCCTGTTGCTCGCTTTCACCAGCAATCCGCAACGTCTTATGACGCGCAGCCGTCTGCTGGATGAAATCGCTCAACCGGGCTCCGATTCCTCCGATCGCAATATCGATTTTCTGGTCAACAGGTTGCGGCTGAAGCTGGGTGATAATGCAAAATCACCGATCTACATCGCGACCCAATACGGCGAGGGTTATGTCTGGATTGCCACCCCATCTCGGCCCGGTCCAATCGATGCATTCCTGATTATCGGCTCGAGCTTCGAGATTCAGAAACATCCCCTGGGTCAACAGGGCCTGTCCTTGATGAACAAGCTGCGCGACTTGATTGCTGTCGGTATCGGCGGAAGTCGCAAGGTCGCTATTGCCGACAGAAATCTTCTCTCTGCCTACGACAAGTCGCGCTATTTTCTGCAGGTGAGTTTTCACGCCGACACCGACCGGCTCAACTGTGCGGCCACTCTGCGGGAAATGCCGTCGAAGCGCATCGTGAAAGCGTTTCGTCTGCATCTCGATGTCACTGATAATATCTCATTCGTGAACGAGGCGACGCGCGTATCCCAAGGCGTCGTCGATGCGTTGCAACAGGCCCTCGAAGAGGCTTCGAACGGGCTCGGCATACTTTTGGATGAAACGCCTGAAGCCCGGCTCCGAAGCGCCTCAAATCTGCTGTCGACCTCGAATCCGAAATGGCTGGCAAGCGGCGAGCGGCTTGCCGAAGGCCGCTCGCAGGACCCCCTCAATGCCGACGCCGCGATTCAGTGGGGTTTGCATCTCTTTGCACGCCTTGTCCTGACCAGTCCGTTCGATGGCGGCATGAGCCTGGAAGAACGCGATCGCATCGAGGGCGAGATCGAAGCAACCGTCCTGGAGTGCCTGCCTGAAATCGAGGACAAGCCTCTGCTGATGCTGGGGGCTGCCAAGCTTCTCTACTTCATCAACCGGGGCCATCTTGATCTCGCCGAGGAAATTGCCGAGCGCGCCCTCGCCCGCACACTGGATTCCACTGCCGGCCTGCCCATTCTCGGGCAGTTGCGATATGCGCGCGGGCGTTTTGATGAAGCTGTCGGAATCTTCGATCAAGGCATCAGAGCGGCCGAACCGGGTTCGGAGTTTCACCGCCACATGAGAGTTCTTAAGTATATCGCACTGCTGGCTGCGGGCCACAGCGCGTCTTCGGCAGCCCGGGCCACCGACATGGCTGATCTCGGTTCGGATTGCCCGCCTCAGATCCGGCTGATGATCGGCTGGATGGTCGCTGCGCCGGATCAGAAATTGCCGGAAGCGTCGGAGCACGCACTTGCGGCACTTGGTCCAGATCACGCTGCCAGGGCTATCGAATATCTCTACTTCACCTCCGCGCGCCACGTCACCCTGGAACAGGGCCGCGCAAATGTCATGCGCAACATGATTGCGCATGTGTCGCGATTGTACGGCAAACGAGTCATTCCTGATTCTGTGCTTCGCAGCATCGGCTCTGTCGCCGCCCTCTAGGCCACCAACGGCCAAATCAGAAGATCTGTAAAAGCGCTCTGAGAGTCAGCGGCGCCCGCCGCTCGCTCCGGCCAATTACGACACTGTTTTTTCAATTCTCAAATATTGCACAAACAATTGCCTGATAGCGACGACCGCAGTTGCCCATCCGAATATCACGTATTGGCTGAGAACGGGGACGTCCGGGCAACAACTGGTTGAAATCTCACGGGCGCGATGCGTCGAACAAAGTCCGCGCACCAATCTTTTTTGAGGGCCATATCACATGCCAATTCAAGTCGGGCGGATCCGATATATCGTCGTGCTTTCAGCAGTGCTGTTAAGCACAGCAACGCTCCTGCAGGGTTGCGCGCGATTTCAAGAAGAGCTGGATAAGTGGGCGAAGGAAAAATCCCAAAAAGGATCAGCGGACGCAGCATTTGGGCGAAGTGAAGCAAACGGCAGTTCAAGCACATCGCCGAGCGCGAGTACCCCGACTGCTGCGACGACCCCTACCACGCCGACTACTCCGAGCGGCACACCCACTACCGGCACCGGTGGGGTTACGCACTAGAATCCTCACATTTTGGCAACGGCGTCGCCAGTAATATTGAGATAATTGGCCGAATGCTCGATTGAACAAGGGCTCTGATGCAACGCTGCGCGTCTTCAATGGTGCGTTTCTGCTCGGCCTTATTCAATGCCAGGCTTCTTTGCTTTCGCGATCTTGGCTGTCGATTGGCGGCGGTCAAGATTGTCATATTACGATGACAGTATAGTCAGTTTCCTCACTACACCCCGCTCCTCCTCGCAAACCGTACCGAGAGCGGCCTTCAGCACGCCGCCTCCGAGCGGAATCGCCGTCATGTCGAGGTTGGCGAAGGTAATGGACGTGCGCACGGCGATGATTTATGGCGAAGCGCCTATCCGGGAAAATATACGTTGATGTGAGATGCAACCTGTCTGATAGTGTGGCCCACATCACACCCATGCCCACCTGCAGAACAGAATGCTTTAAACCCATGAGATCTCCCAGTTTTCCGCGATTCCTGATGGTAATCGCGCTTGGCGCAACAGTTATGTCGGGGTTGTCGGCCCGTGCTGAGAGCCCGTCGGCACCCTGGCCACAGACGCTGAGCGATCTTCCGGCTGAACCTGGGGTCCGTTTCGGTACGCTCGAAAATGGTATGCGGTTTGCGATCATGCGAAACGCTACGCCGTCGGGCCAGGCCGCAATCCGCTTCCGCATCGGTGCCGGCTCGCTTGATGAGAACGACAATCAGCAAGGGCTGGCGCATTTCCTCGAACATATGGCCTTCAAGGGCTCGACGCATGTCGCGCAGGACGAAATGATCCGTATCCTGCAGCGCAAGGGCCTTGCCTTCGGGCCGGATACCAATGCCAACACATCTTATGACGAGACCGTCTATTCACTCGATCTGCCCGAGGTCGATGCGGATACGCTTTCCACCGGCCTGATGCTGATGCGCGAAACGGCGAGCGAGCTGACGCTCGATGCCGATGCCTTTGAGCGCGAGCGTGGCGTCATTCTATCGGAAGAGCGGCTGCGCGACACACCACAATATCGTGCCGCAATCGGCGTCACCAATTCCCTGCTCGCCGGAAAGCGCGTGGCGTCGCGCACACCGATCGGCAAGGTCGACATCATTAGCCACGCGCCCGTCGATCTGCTGCGCGCCTATTACCATTCCAACTACCGGCCGGAACGCGCCACGTTGATCGTCGTCGGCGATATCGATCCCGCGGCGATCGAGACCCAGATCAGGCAGCGCTTCGGCGATTGGAAAGCCGCAAGCCCTGCCCCGCAGAAACCCGATCTCGGCACGCTAAGAGAAAAAGGCGAAAGCGCCGAGGTCATCGCGGTTCCGGGCAGCACGACGAGTGTGCAGATCGCATGGACACGTCCCTATGACGCCTCGCACGATACGTTCGCCAAGCGCCGCCAGCAGCTCGTTGAAGATCTCGGTCTTCTGGTGCTCAAACGCCGGCTGGGCGCTATGGCAAACAGGCCCAATGCTCCCTTCATCAGCGCTGCTGTCGGCTCGCAGGATCTTTTCGATTCTGCCCACATCGTCGTCGTGATGGCGAATGCCGAGACTGACAAGTGGCAGGCAGCGCTTGCGGCGATCGATCAGGAACAGCGCCGTTTCCAGCAATTCGGGGTTGATCAGGCCGAGCTCGATCGCGAAATCACCGAATATCGCTCGCTTCTCCAGGCAGCGTCTGCCGGGGCTGCGACACGCACCAGCACCGACATCGCATCCATGCTGGCAAACAGCGTCGATGACAATCAGGTCTTCACATCACCAGCGGACGATCTCTCGATGTTCGAGACGATAACTAGGGGACTAACGGCGACAGAGGTCAACAAGACGCTCGCGCGTCTCTTCTCCGGCAATGGCCCGCAACTTGTGCTGCAGACGGCACAAACACCGCAGGGCGGCGCAGATGACGTCCGGCAGGTTTATGACGCATCCCGCGCCGTTCCGGTCACGGCGCCGTCCAGTGCGGCAGCCGTGGTCTGGCCCTATACCCATTTTGGCGAACCCGGCACGGTCTCCGAACGCCGTATCGTCGAGGATCTCGGCCTGACGATGGTGCGCTTTGCCAACGGTGTCAGGCTCACCGTCAAGCCGACCAAGCTGCGTGACAACGAAGTGCTTGTACGCACGGATATCGGCCGTGGCAGACTGGATTTGCCGAACGATCATGCCCTGGCGATCTGGACATCGCCCGCCGTCGTCCTGTCCGGCACCAAGGCGATGGATTATCCGGATTTGCAGAAAGCGCTCGCGGCCAAAATCGCCGGGATAGACTTCTCGGTCGATGACAGTTCGTTCCAGTTCACCGGTCGGACGCGGACCGAGGATTTGGCGACGCAATTGCAGATCATGACCGCCTACACGACCGATCCAGCCTACCGGCCGG
The DNA here is from genome assembly GCF_014194105.1 of Rhizobium sp. BK529. NCBI lineage: Bacteria > Pseudomonadati > Pseudomonadota > Alphaproteobacteria > Hyphomicrobiales > Rhizobiaceae > Rhizobium > Rhizobium sp. BK529. The sequence goes on from NZ_JACIAU010000001.1 coordinate 1,556,550, forward strand.
AAGTATTCAAGCGCGTCCAGCAGGCCTATCTCAACAACCTCGATCAATATGAGGCGACTCCGGGTGCCGTCATCAGCCGCGATTTTGCCGGCCTTGTCCATTCCGGCGACCCGCGCTGGACCTTCCCCGACCGGGCACAACTCTCCGCTACGAAAAAGGAAGATTTCGAAGCGCTGTTCGGGCCGCAAGTTTCCACCGGGCCGATCGATGTCACAGTTGTCGGCGACATAACGGCGGATGAGGCAATCCGCCTGACAGCCGAAACCTTCGGCAGCTTGCCGGCCCGCGCGGACATGACTCAAGCCACGGCAACAGACGACATACGTTTCCCCGCTCCCACCGAAAAACCTGTCATGCGAACCCACAGCGGCCGAGCCGATAACGCCGCAGCCATCGTCGCGGCTCCCGTCGGCGATATGCTTTCGGACATCCAGCGGGGCTTTGTCGCAAATGTCGTCGGTCAGATCTTCGAAAACCGGCTGATCGACCAGTTCCGTATCGCTGAAGGCGCGACCTACAGTCCGCAGGGCGATATGGATCTGTCGTGGGACATCCCAGGCTATGGCTACTATTATCTCTATGTCGAAACGACGCCGGCCAAGATCGAGAATTTCTATGCGCTCGTTGACAAGATCGCTGCCGATCTCAGGTCGAACGACGTCTCGTCTGACGAACTCGTGCGTGCCCGCGCGCCGATTATCGAGACATTGAAGCGCCAGCAGCAGAGCAACGAATATTGGGTGCAGTATCTCAAAGGCGCCCAAACGGACCCTCGCCGTCTTGAGCGGATACGCGACAATCTAAGCGGCTATGACAAGGTCACCGCCGAGGACATTCGCCGGTTCGCCACGACCTATTTCCAGCCGGACAAATTCTGGAAATTCGAGGTGTTGCCGGCAGCGATAAGATAGGTTTCAGACTGGATCCCGAAGCGATTGCACGCTTCAGGATCTGCTTTCAATTTTGTTTCGCCCGTCTGCGTCAAAACGATAGAATCGTTTTGATGGCGGAGCTGGGGTGGGCCGGCTAGATTCGCAAGCAAATTTAACCGGTCTCCACATGCCTTCCGATCGTTCTTATGCCCGCTAGGAATATGCGCGCATCGTGCGCGAGAAAAACCTCCTGAAACTTCGTCTTCTTTCCGTCGATCCAGCGGCGCGCCCTGTCCTTTTGCATGGTTTGCGATTTTCGCCCGCAAGGCGTCGCTTTCGGGACGGCGCATCGATCTTTCTGGTCTACTCTGTAACAGGCGACCGCTGCGGGAGGAGCTGCTAGCGCGTTGGCCCGATTTCAACGGAGGAGACGGAAATGAGCAAGAACCGTGGCGTCGTCTATTTGCGGCCCGGCAAGGTGGAAGTCCGCGACATCGACGATCCGAAACTCGAGGCACCGGATGGGCGCCGTATCGAACATGGCGTCATTCTGAAAGTCATCTCCACTAACATTTGCGGTTCGGACCAGCACATGGTCCGTGGCCGCACGACGGCCATGCCAGGCCTCGTACTTGGTCACGAGATTACCGGCGAGATCATCGAAAAAGGGATCGACGTGGAAATGCTCGATGTCGGCGACATCGTGTCGGTGCCCTTCAACGTGGCCTGCGGCCGCTGCCGCTGCTGCAAATCACAGGACACCGGCGTCTGCCTGACAGTCAATCCATCGCGCGCCGGCGGCGCCTATGGCTATGTCGACATGGGCGGCTGGATCGGCGGGCAAGCCCGCTATGTCACGATCCCCTACGCCGATTTCAACCTCTTGAAACTGCCCGACCGCGACAAGGCGATGGCCAAGATCCGCGATCTCACCATGCTCTCCGATATCCTTCCGACAGGTTTTCATGGCGCCGTCAGAGCCGGGGTTGGCGTCGGATCGACCGTCTATGTCGCAGGGGCCGGGCCCGTCGGCCTTGCCGCCGCGGCCTCCGCGCGCATCCTCGGCGCGGCCGTGGTGATGATCGGTGATTTCAACAAGGATCGCCTCGCCCATGCCAGCCGCGTCGGCTTCGAAGCCATCGACCTGTCCAAGAGCGACCGGCTCGGAGATATGATTGCGCAGGTGATCGGCACCAATGAAGTGGACAGCGCGATCGATGCCGTCGGCTTCGAAGCCCGCGGACATTCGGGCGGCGAGCAGCCGGCGATCGTGCTGAATCAGATGATGGAGATCACCCGCGCCGCCGGTTCCATCGGCATTCCCGGCCTCTATGTCACGGAAGACCCCGGCGCAGTGGACAATGCGGCCAAGCATGGCAGCCTCTCCTTGCGTTTCGGACTAGGCTGGGCGAAGGCACAATCGTTCCACACCGGTCAGACGCCGGTGCTCAAATATAATCGCCAGCTGATGCAGGCGATCCTGCATGACCGTCTTCCGATCGCCGACATCGTCAATGCCAAGGTGATTTCGCTGGAAGACGCTGCCGAAGGCTATGAGAGCTTCGACCAGGGTGCCGCGACGAAATTCGTTCTCGACCCGCATGGCGAGGTCGCCAAGGCAGCCTGATCGGGATTAAGTGCCGGGGCGGTAGTGCCCCGGCACAGCCATTGCGAAGATCCCTGCTCGCGCAGGGAAATTCACTGCTCGCGGAACGTATGGCTGATCTGATCCATCAGCGGCTTCGTCATGTATGAAAGGACGGTGCGATCCGCGACTTTGATAAAGACCTCGGCCGGCATGCCGGGGTAGAGCGCCAAGTTGGTAAGCTTTGCCAGGCTGGCCGGTTCAGGCTTGATGCGCACGGGGTAATAATCGGCGCCGCTGCGCTGATCGGTCACGACGTCGGGCGAAATCGATACGACGTCGCCCTGCACCTCTGGTGTCGTTTTTTGATCGAAGGCGCTGAAACGGATATCGACTTTCCGGCCAATCGTCAGCTGGTCGATATCGCGTGTGGCAATCTTCGCCTCGATGGTGAGGTCGCGCTGATCTGGCGCCAGCAGCATCAACACCTCGCCCGGATTGACGACACCGCCGACAGTATGGACTGTCATCTGATAGATGCGGCCGCTCATCGGTGCGCGCAGCTCCAGCCTATTCATCTGGTCGACGGCTGCGATGCGACGCTCCTGCATTTCGGAGGTCTTGGCGTCGACATCCGTCAAGTCCTTCGAATTCTCGGTCCTGCGGTCTTCGTCGAGCTGCAATATTTGCAGGTTGATCTCGGCGATCTTGCCTTCCGCCTGCGCCCGTGAAGACAACCGCTCGCCACGATTGCCGTCGAGTTCGACGCGCTGGCGTTTGAGGCCGTTAACCTTCTGCATGGTGACGATCTTCTGATCGTAGAGCTTGCTGGCAGCATCATATTCCTGATCGACGAGTTTTGTGGCTTCGTCGATCGATGCGAGCTGCAGCGTATCGCCCTGTATCTCCTGAGAAAGCTGCGCTTTGCGTTCTTCGAGCTGTTTACGCATCCCGACAAGTGATGACTGGCGGGCATTGAAGAGTTGGACCTCGCCGTCGATCAGACTTTTGCTGATGGCGATACCCAGGTCGTTTGCGGGAATATCGTCGGCGGAGAATTTCGTTGCACCGATGCGTTCGGCCTGCAGGCGAGCGCGACGGACATAGAGCTGGGCAAGATTGCTGTCGATAATGGCGAGATTGGCTTTCACAGAGGTGCTGTCGAGACGCAGAAGGACATCGCCGGCCTGGACGTGAGCCCCCTCCATCGCCTTTAATTCCGACACGATACCGCCGGTAAGGTGCTGAATCTTCTTTACGTTCTGGTCGATAATCACGGTACCTTGGCCGACCACGGCGTTGGAAAGCGACGTCGAGGCGGCCCATCCGCCCATGCCGCCGACAAGTGCGATCGACAGGACCCAGACAGACAGGATGTGGCGGTTCAGCGAATGTTGAGATCTCTTCATTATCGACCCTGCTCCTTGCTATCGCCGACGACCTTCAGCGATCCATGTCTTGGCTGCTCTGTCAGATTATCGGCGCGGAGCACCTTGGCGAGCACTTGATCCTTCGGCCCGAACGCGAGCGCCTGCCCCTCGCGCATTGCCAGCACGAGATCGACGCTGGAGAGTGTGCTTGGCCGGTGAGCGACGACAATGACGATGCCGCCGCGCTGGCGGACACTCAGGATCGCGCCGGCGAGCGCCGACTCTCCGTCAATGTCCAGATTGGAATTCGGCTCATCGAGCACGACGAGGAAGGGATCGCGATAAAGCGCACGGGCAAGTGCGATGCGTTGACGCTGGCCGGCCGAAAGCATGGAGCCGCCTGACCCTATTTCCGTCTCGTAGCCCTTCGGTAGCCGCAGGATCAGCTCATGAACCCCGGCCTTTCGGGCTGCCGCGATGATTTCTGCTGCCTGCGCATCGCTGCGAAAGCGCGAAATATTTTGGGCGACGGTGCCGGCGAAGAGTTCCACATCCTGCGGCAGATAGCCGATGTGGCGCCCGATCGAGATATCGTCCCATTGGTCGAGTGCGGCGCCATCAAGGCGCACCGATCCGCGATAGGCCGGCCAAAGGCCGACGATAGCACGCACCAGCGAGGATTTTCCCGAAGCGCTCGGGCCGATGACGCCCAGCGCGTTCCCTGCCCGGAGCGTGAAACTGACACCCTGCACGATAAGTTCCTGCTTGCCGGGCGCGCCACTCGACAACGCCTCGATGGCAAGCTCGCGGGTTGGCGCAGGCAGCTCGAGCGGCGAAACAGTCTCCGGCAGCAGGGCAAGGGTCTGGCGCAGCCGCTTCCAAGATTGCTGGGCTGAAACAAAGCCCTTCCAGCTGGCGATCACCTGCTCGACAGGTGCGAGCGCCCGTGATGTCAGGATCGAAGCAGCAATGATGATGCCACCCGAAGCCAGGTTTTCGATGACCAACACGGCACCGGCGGCGAGTACGCCCGACTGCAGTGCCATGCGGAAGACCTTGGAGACAATCGAGTAGCCATTGACCGTATCGGCGTTGCTGGATTGAACTTCGCGATAGGCATCGTTGCGCGCCGACCAGTTATCCGAGAGCTCGTCGGCCATGCCCATGGCCTGGACCACTTCCGCATTGCGCTGCGCTGCACCTGCGAGCGCATTCCTCTCGGTCGCAAGTTCGTAGGCCTTTTTGGCTGAAGCCTGCGAGCTTCGGTTCGTCAGATAGGTCAGCACCATCAGGATAAGCGCACCGCAGATGGCAATGATGCCGATGATCGGATGGAACAGAAAACAGATGCCGACGTAGAGCGGCACCCAGGGCAAATCGAAAAAGGCTGAGGGGCCGGGGCTGGAAAGGAAGCTGCGAACCTGATCGAAGTCCCGCAGCAGGGAGAGACCGTCACCGGCCACCTTGCCCTTGAGCGGTGCTTTGAGCGTTGCCTTGAAGATGCGGCGACTCATCACCTCGTCGAACACCCCCGATATCCGGACGAGAATGCGCCCACGCACGAGGTCGAACCCGCCTTGAAATGCATAGAGCAGGAGTGCCAGAAGAATGAGCGCGATCAGCGATGGAATGCTGCGGCTCGGTATGATGCGGTCATAAACCTGCAGCATGAAAAACGAGCTGGTAAGATAGAGCACGTTGACCAGCGCACTTGCAGCGCCGACCGCGATTAAGCCTCCGCGGCTGCGTCGCATCGCTTCCGCGCTGAGGTCTTTCCCGCCCTTTTGAGCTGGCGAGATGCCAAGTCCGTTCAATATCAAATCTCCGTGGAATGTTGAGGACTGATTGTACAGACAAATCAGTCACAGCTTCGCGAATATGATGCGCGCACTATGATATGGTAAATGCATCATAACTTTGGCAGAGCCGACTGTATAAAGACAAATTGCATTCGGAGAGAATCGCTATACCATCAAAGTAATAAATTCTACTTCCAGGCGAGGTTCGAGATAATGGCCCAAGCTGCTAGAATTAATGATGTTATTTCCTCTTTCGGGATCGATACACACATCGACTACACCGACGGGAAGTACTCAAATCTCGCGGAAGTTGTTAAAACCTTGGGATACCTCGGCATTGATACAGTTCGCGATCATGCGCCTACCCCGGCCTCCGACTCCTACGGTCAAGGCCATCTTGGGGACGCGGCCGATGCCGGCGTGAAGTTCGTTTTCGTCTCGGGACGCGACGACACTCCCGATATCGTGGTCCAACGGCTGCATGCCTTCCTGGATGCCCACCCCGGTTCGATCGTCGGCATCGAAGGGCCGAACGAGGTCAATAACTGGCCGGTCTCCTATAATGGCCTGTCGGGAGAGGCGGCAGCGCTCGCCTATCAAAAGGATCTGTTCAATGCAGTGAACGCTGATCCGCTATTGAAGAACATTCCGGTTCTCGGCTTTACCGGCTACACGGTCGCCTCTTCCAACGATTACACGACAATCCACACCTATGCGAAGGATGGCGACCAGCCCTTCACCTGGCTCCAGCGCGAATCGGGCGAGCAGATGAATGCCGACACCGGCAAGCCGTTCACGATTACGGAAACCGGCTACCATACGTCCCTGACAGCCGACACCAATGGCGGATGGGAAGGTGTCGACGAGACAACGCAGGCAAAACTGCTCCTCAATACGCTAATGGATGGCGCCTTTCTCGGATCGAAGGGTACGTTCATCTACCAGCTGCTCGACGCCTATTCGGATCCGCAGGGCTCCGACCAGGAAAAGCATTTCGGGCTCTTCCGCCTGGATTACTCCCCCAAGCCGGCCGCGACGGCGATCCATAATCTGACGGAAATTCTGGCCGACGATGGCGCGACGCAGGCGACTTTTGCTCCCGGGGCGCTCAATTATTCGATCAGCGGGCTGCCGTCCACCGCGCGCAGCTATCTGACGGAAAAATCAGATGGCAGCTACCAGATCATCATCTGGAACGAACCCGATATATGGAACCAGACGACCGACAAGGCGATCCAGGTGGCAGCGGCCAGCATCAATGTCAATCTGGGCGCGACGTTCGGGACGGTGCAGGTCCACGATCCGCTGAAGGGCGACACACTGATCAAAAGCTTCAGCAACATATCATCCTTGAATGTTGATGTGATCGATCATCCGATCATTATCAATGTTTCAGGTGGGGGCGGCGCACCACAGGAACCCGGCCATATTTACGGCGGCACCGGAGACGACGTCTTCACCATCACTTCCCCAACCGAGATTGTCGACGAAAGCCGCGGGGGCGGAACCGACACCGTCATCTCCTCCATTTCCTTCAATCTGGCGAATACGTTAGGCACCGTTGAAAATCTGACACTGTCGGGTTCGGCGCAGCTCAACGCCACTGGCAACGATGCGGACAATATCCTCACTGGCAACAGCGGCGCCAACATCATCTATGGCGGCCTCGGAAACGACCGGCTGATTGGTGGCGGCGGTATAGACACCCTGAACGGCGGGGTTGGAGCTGACTATTTCATATTCAACACGAAGCCGAGCAAGACGAGCAATGTCGACAAGATAGAGGATTTCTCAGCTGCTTCCGGCGACAAGATCGTGCTCGACCACAATGTCTTCACCGCAATTGATCCGGCAAGTTTCTCATCGGCCAATTTTGTTGTCGGCATCAAAGCAATGGATGCGAATGACAGGCTGATCTACAACCGGTCTAGCGGCTCTCTTCTTTATGATGCCGACGGTAACGGTAGCGGCGCGGCGGTCCAAATTGCAACACTCACCAACCTGGCGATGCTTCATCACGACGATTTCCTGTTTCTCTGAGATTTTGTTCGTCTGAGATCGGAACCTGACGTCTTTAAGCAGCAGGCCTGCACGGGGCTCCTCTCACGGAGTTCTTATTCTGCTTGTCGCATAGCGATCCTGCGCCACATAGTCGATACGCCCCCCAAGCAGCGGAGAGACCATTGCCCTGGATCGCCTATGTCGTTCACTTCATCGCGGCCGCATGCCTCACCAACGGCGTGCCGCATTTCGTCAGCGGTGTCAGCGGCCGGCCGTTTCGCACACCTTTCGTCCACCTGCAGGGAACGAATCTCAGTTCACCCGTGACCAATGTCGTTTGGGGCTGGTTCAACTTCCTCATCGCCTTTCTGCTCTTTGCTAATATAGGGCCGCTCTATATCGGCACGCCCGGCGATACGATTTTTGTCGCGGCAGGCAGTCTTGTGGCGGGCGTTCTCCTGGCGCGGATCTTCGAGCGGGATCAGCCCTGAACTAGTGACTTGCATCATGCAAGTTACTTCGATAGTGACTAGCATCATGCGACGGACGAGCTTTGCCAATTTCAAATGCCCCGCCGCCCGCGCGCTCGACAGCGTGGGCGACTGGTGGAGTATGATGATCCTTCGTGATGCCTTCCACGGGCTTACGCGCTTTGACGAATTCCAGAAAAGCCTCGGTGTGGCGCCGAACATCCTCACACGACGGCTTGCGCATCTGATCGACGAGGGGCTTTTCGAGAAACGCCTCTATAATGAGCGCCCTGCCCGCTACGAATATGTGCTGACTGACAAGGGACGTGATTTCTTCCCGGTGCTCATGGCCCTGTTTTCGTGGGGGCGTCGGCACGTTCCGCAAGACGATCTTGCCTTCCTGCTCGGCGATACCGCCTCAGGCAAGGAACGGCGACCGGTGGTGGTAGACGCAGCCAGCGGTGAAGAACTGAAGCCCGAAAATACCTGCCTGCTGCCTGGACCGGCCGCTAATGATGGCGACCGCGAACGGATCGCCCGCATGCGCGCCTATTACCTCGGTATCGACGCCTAGGGCATTTCCGCTTTTTCTTCGAGTTGCAAATATGCCCTATCTTTTTGTTTTTACGCAATTCCGGACGCAAAGCCGCCGCGCACATTTGGCGGAAATACTCTAGAAAGGACAAAACCATGGAACGCATCGTTGTCACCGGCATGGGACTCGTTTCGCCGCTCGGAGTTGGGGTCGAGACGGCATGGAAGCGGCTTGTGGATAGCGCCTCTGGCCTGCGTGTTCTGCCCGAGGATATGGTGGGCGATCTCGCGGCCAAGGTCGGTGGGGTCGTTCCCTCCATCGAAGAAGATACCGAAGCCGGTTTCGATCCCGACCGTGCCGTTCCGCCCAAGGACCAGAAGAAGATGGATCGCTTCATCCAGTTCGCGATGATGGCGACAGACGAAGCCGTGCGTCAGGCCGGGTGGACGCCCGAGGGCACGGATGAGCGCGAACGCACCGCAACGATCATCGCCTCCGGTGTCGGCGGTTTTCCCGCAATCGCCGATGCTGTCCGCACGGCTGAGACGCGCGGCGTTCGGCGGCTCTCGCCCTTCACCGTCCCCTCCTTCCTCGTCAATCTGGCAGCCGGCCAGGTGAGCATCCGCTACGGCTTCAAAGGGCCACTCGGAGCGCCGGTTACGGCCTGTGCCGCCAGCGTTCAGGCGATCGGCGATGCAGCCCGGCTGATCCGGTCGGGTGAAGCTGACGTTGCGATCTGCGGTGGCTCGGAAGCCTGTATCGACAAGGTGAGCCTTGGCGGTTTTGCTGCCGCGCGGGCGCTCTCGACCGGTTTCAACGACAGGCCTGAACTTGCCTCACGCCCCTTCGATACAGCGCGTGACGGTTTTGTGATGGGTGAAGGCGCCGGCATTCTCGTCGTCGAGACGCTGGAGCATGCACTGGCGCGCGGTGCAACACCACTTGCCGAGCTCGTCGGCTACGGAACGGCGGCCGATGCCTATCACATGACGGCGGGACCGGAGGATGGTGAGGGCGCTCGCCGGGCGATGGAAGCGGCTCTGCGGCAGGCGGGGGTTCCAGCCTCCGAGGTCAGGCATCTCAATGCGCACGCAACCTCGACGCCGGTGGGCGACAAGGGTGAAATCGCGGCAATCGGCACAGTCTTCGGCCGCGATGGCGGCATTGCCGTCAGCGCCACGAAATCGGCGACCGGCCATCTCCTGGGTGCTGCCGGCGGACTGGAAGCGATCTTCACGATCCTCGCGCTGCGCGACCAGCTCGCCCCGCCGACGCGCAATCTGGAGACGGCCGATCCGGCCGCCGAAGGTATTGATCTCGTCGGCAAAGTGGCCCGCAAGGTAACGGCGGAATATGCGATCACCAATGGTTTCGGTTTCGGTGGGGTGAATGCCAGCGCCCTCTTCCGCCGCTGGTCGTAACCCGCCTCTTTCCTTGCGCGCAAAATGGCCTACACTTCTCCGGATATTGCCGGAGATGATCCCATGCGCGCTTTCTTCGCAGTGCTGGTTCTATGTGCCGTATCCGTGATGTCAGGAGCGGCAGTGCTCGCCGAAGATCCCGTACAGGCGACACAGACGATGATCGAGGAGCAGATTCGGGCATTCCTGAAGGATGACGCTGATACAGCCTATTCCTTCGCCGCGCCCGGCATTAAGGCGATGTATCCGGACAAGAACGTCTTCTTCGCGATGGTGAAGAGGAGCTACGAGCCGGTTTATCATCCCGGCAACTATGCATTCGGGCGCAGCCGGTCGATCGACAACGGCGCCTTGATCTATCAGGAAGTGTTGATTTCCGCCCGCGACGGCAAGGACTGGACGGCGATCTATCAGGTCGCCCGCCAGCCCGACGGCAGTTACAAGATCAATGGCGTACAGATCGTGCCGAATACCGACAGCAAGGGCATCTGATCAGACGGGTTCGAGGTCACCTTTCGCCCATTCTTCAATCGTCTCGGCCATGAAATCGGCGAAGCGGTCTTCGGCGATCGCCTTGCGGATGCTCTGCATCAGTTCCTGATAGTAGTTCAGATTGTGCCAGGAGAGCAGCATGCCACCGAGCGCCTCATTGGCGCGCACGAGATGGTGGAGATAGGCGCGGGAATAGTCACGCGTTGCCGGGCAGTTCGACTGCTCGTCGAGCGGGCGCATGTCTTCCGCATGGCGGGCGTTGCGAATATTGACCTTTCCGCGGCGGGTGAAGGCCAGGCCATGGCGGCCCGAACGCGTCGGCATCACGCAATCGAACATGTCGATGCCGCGGGCAACCGATTTCAGGATATCGTCGGGCGTGCCGACGCCCATGAGATAGCGCGGTTTTTCACCGGGCAGCACCGGAAGCGTCGTTTCCAGCATCTTCAGCATCACATCCTGTGGCTCACCGACGGCAAGACCGCCGACCGCGTAACCCTTGAGATCGAGCTTTGCGAGTTCTTCGGCCGAGCGGACACGCAGGGCCGGTACATCGCCACCCTGAACGATGCCGAACATGGCCCTGCCCGGCTGGTTGCCGAAAGCGACCTTGCAGCGCTCGGCCCAACGCAGCGATAGTTCCATCGCACGTTCGATTTCCTTGGGCTCGGCCGGCAATGCCACGCATTCGTCAAGCTGCATCTGGATATCGGAGCCAAGCAGACCCTGGATTTCGATGGAGCGCTCCGGCGACATGTGATGCAGGCTGCCATCGACATGCGACTTGAAGGTTACGCCCTGCTCATCGAGCTTGCGCAAGCCGGAAAGCGACATGACCTGGAAACCGCCGGAATCCGTCAGGATCGGATGGTCCCAGCGGATGAGTTTGTGCAGCCCTCCAAGGCGGGCAACGCGCTCCGCCGTCGGGCGCAGCATCAGGTGATAGGTGTTGCCGAGGATGATATCGGCGCCGGTCTCGCGTACCTGGTCGAGATACATGGCCTTGACGGTACCGACCGTGCCGACGGGCATGAAGGCCGGCGTCCGGATCGTGCCGCGCGGCATGGAAATTTCACCGAGGCGAGCGCCTCCATCGGTCTTCTTCAGGGTGAACTGGAAGTTCTCGGTCATTTGTCTTTCCGGAAAAGAAGGCTCGCGTCGCCATAGGAGTAGAAGCGGTAGCCTGTCGAAATGGCATGTTGGTAGGCCGCGTGCATGGTATCGAAACCAGCGAAGGCCGAGACCAGCATGAAAAGCGTCGAGCGGGGCAGGTGGAAGTTGGTCATTAATATGTCGACCGCCTTGAAGCGGTAACCGGGTGTAATGAAGATCCCGGTGGCGCCCGCCCAAGGCTTGATCTCGCCGCTCTCCTCGGCAGCGCTCTCGATCAGCCGCAGCGAGGTCGTGCCGACGCAGACGATACGCCCGCCCCTTCCGCGCACGGCATTCAGCCTTGCAGCGATGTCGGCGCTGACATAGCCGCTTTCCAGATGCATTTTATGGTCGTCAGTGTCGTCGACCTTGACCGGCAGGAAGGTGCCGGCGCCAACATGCAGCGTCACGAAATGCCGTTCGATCCCGGCCTTATCGAGCGCCTCAAACAGGGCGGGCGTGAAATGCAGGCCGGCGGTCGGGGCGGCAACAGCGCCCTCCTCCCGCGCATAGATTGTCTGGTAGTCGGCGCGGTCGCGCTCGTCCTCCGGCCGCTTGGCGGCGATATAGGGCGGTAGCGGAATATGGCCGACCGCGGCGATCGCTTCGTCCAGTACAGGGCCGGAGAGATCGAAGGCGAGCGTCACTTCTCCCGCCTCACCTTTTTCTTCGACGGTCGCATCGAGCGAGCCGATCATGCAGCTTTCGCCACCATGACCGAAGGCAATGCGATCGCCTTCCTTGATGCGCTTGCCGGGTTTGGCAAAGGCTTTCCACTTGTTGGCGCCTAGTCGCATGTGAAGAGTGGCCGAAATCTGCTGGCCGCCGGCGCCTTCGCGATGGCGAATGCCTTCAAGCTGGGCCGGTATAACCTTGGTGTCGTTGAAGACCAGCGCGTCCCCTGCCCGCAGGAAGGACGGCAGGTCGAAGACGTGATGATCGGATAGAACTGGCTGCCCGTTCGGATCGACGAGAAGCAGGCGTGCGCTGTCGCGCGGCTCGGCGGGCCGCAACGCAATGCGTTCATCCGGCAGGTCGAAATCGAAAAGGTCTACGCGCATTAATGTACTTTCAGACAAAGCGAAACCCGCCCCGCGCTCGCACGCAAGGGCGGGTTTCAGCAGAAATCACAATCAGACGTCGGCGGCAACCCGCATAGAGACGATCGAATCTGGATCGGAGACGGGCTCGCCCTTCTTGATCTTGTCGACGTTTTCCATGCCTTCGATGACCTGGCCCCAGACGGAATATTGCTTGTTCAGCCACGGAGCGTCGGTGAAGCAGATGAAGAACTGCGAGTTGGCCGAGTTCGGGTTCTGCGAACGTGCCATAGAGCACGTGCCGCGAACATGCGGCGTTGCGGAGAATTCAGCCTTCAGGTCGTCCTTGGAAGAACCACCCATGCCTGCGCGGCCCGGGTTAAAATTCTCGCCGCCCTTCTTGCCGAACTCGACGTCACCGGTCTGTGCCATGAAATCGGCGATAACGCGGTGAAAAACAACGCCGTCATAGGCCTTCTCGCGGGCGAGTTCCTTGATGCGCTTGACGTGTTCGGGGGCGACCTGCGGCAGAAGCTGGATGACAACCTTGCCCTTGGTGGTTTCCAGAATGATGGTGTTTTCCGGATCCTTGATCTCGGCCATTGTCGTTCTCCTTCTCGTCTTGAACTTACTTCTTGCCCATCGTGACCTTGATCATGCGGTCAGGATTGCTGACTTCGCCGTTCTGGCCTTCGCCCTTCTTGATCTTGTCGACGTTTTCCATGCCCGACACAACCTTGCCGACGACCGTGTACTGGCCGTTCAGGAAGGAGCCGTCAGCAAACATGATAAAGAACTGCGAGTTGGCGGAATTCGGATCCTGGGCACGCGCCATGCCGACCGTGCCGCGGACGAAGGGCGACTTGGAGAATTCGGCCGGAAGGTCTGGAAGGTCGGACCCGCCGGTACCTGCGAGGCCCGCATCAAAGTTCTTTTCCATGTTGCCGTACTTCACGTCGCCAGTCTGGGCCATGAATCCGGGAATGACGCGGTGGAAGGCGACATTGTCATATTCGCCTTTCTTCACCAGCGCTTCGATCTGTGCGACGTGCTTCGGCGCCACGTCGGGCATCAGCTGGATGACGACCGGACCGCTCTTCAGCTGGATGGTGATGTAGTGATCGGCAGCCTGCGCAAAAGCGTCGCCCGCGAAGGAGGCGAGATAGAGCACGCCGGCAAATGCAAGATAGAAGAGTTTCATGTGAGCTCCGTTGAGGCGGTATCGACCTAGGCTTTGCGCTTGGATTTCAGGGCTTGCAAGACGGCCGCAGGCACAAAAGCGCTGACATCGCCGCCCATGGCTGCGATCTGGCGTACTAATGTGGCGGTAATGGGCCGCGAGGCCGTGCCCGCCGGCAGAAAGATGGTCTGGATGTCGGGCGCCATCTGCCGATTCATGCCGGCCATCTGCATTTCATAATCCAGATCGGTGCCGTCGCGCAGGCCGCGGATCAGAAGGCTTGCGCCATGTTTGCGTGCGGCGTCGACAACGAGGTTGTCGAAGGAGACGACGTCGATATGTGCACTCTTTTCCGGAAGCGCCTCGGCAAGAGACGCGCGGATTAGCGCCGCTTTTTCTTCGAAGGAGAAGAGCGGTACCTTGCCGGGGTGAATGCCGATCGCGACGATTACCCGCTCGGCGACGTTGAGCGCCTGGACCAGTACGTCAACGTGTCCGTTGGTAATCGGGTCGAAGGACCCCGGATAAAAAGCTGTCGTCATCTGGCCCGGCCGGTTGTTTCACGCCTTTTGTCACGGAAGACCGTTTCCCGCAAGTCATTTAGCCATGCCGGCGGGCGCGGCTGAACGATGAATGAACGGGGCGTTCAAGGCCCGCTCAGATGCGGTCTGCTTTACTCCTGACATCAACGCAGGCGCCGCCGATCCTGGCAGCGTCTCCCCCGGAAAGACCTCGATCATGCTGATCATCCTGATTGCAATAGCCGTTACTTTCTCGCTCGTTGGCGAGCTTTTCTACAGCTGTCTCGCAAATCGGCGCCAGCTTGGCTGGGTACGACCTGACATCAATGAACATGCGGCCATCATGCGTCAGCTCGGCCGCATGCGTTCTAATCGATTTGAATTCTGAACGGCAGATGAACAAGGCATTCAAGGTCGCTTCAGAACACGATTGCTAAACACCCCGCAACATCCGGCGGGAACCATTTTAAGACGGATGCGTTCACTTGATCGAGACATATGAGATGCGGAAGCGCGGCAGGAAGGGAATGAACATGCCTGACAAAATCACCATGATTAACGTGCTTTGGATGGTAATGGTTACGGGCATGCTGACTGCGACAGTCGCTCTCTATGACAACCAGAAGATCGATGCTTCCAAAGTATATGGCCCCTACGCTTCGGCTCGCTCCGTAAGCGTACTCGGCCAATACTAAGGAGCTTGACCGCAGCTCTCTTCAGAAAGGAACGCCACCGTGTTCACGATCCTGACAGTCCTCACAGCACTCATCAGCGTCATGTTCATAGTGTCGGTGACTTCGACGATTTCCGCGCTACGCCGTGAGAGCAAGGAAGGAAAATCGCTGAACGAGAAGCATAGCGTATTTTAACTCCGCCTACCGCAATACAATCAAGAGAAGGCCGGGTGTTCTGCATCCGGCTTTTTCTATGCCTGTCGTGTAGGATGCGGAGCCAAGTCGCCGCATCGGCAAGTTCTTCTAGAGCAATAAAAAAACGGGCGGCAGAGCCGCCCGGTCTGTGATGTATAACTGGGAAATTATTCGCCCGATGGGGTTTCGTCAGCTTCGCCCACGGCAGGCGCTCCGCCTTCGGAAGCCACGGCTTCTTCGCCGTTCTCCGTCGTCTCTTCGTCTTCCGGCTCGCTGATGCGCTCGACCGAGACGACCTTCTCGTCCTTGGCGGTGGAGAAAATCGTGACGCCCTTTGTTGCACGGCTGGCGATGCGGATGCCGCCAACGGGCACGCGGATCAACTGGCCGCCATCGGAGACGAGCATGATCTGGTCGCCATCGTCGACCGGGAAGGCGGCGACGAGTTCGCCGATTTCGCCCGTCTTCGAGGTGTCAGTGGCACGGATACCCTTGCCGCCGCGGCCGGAGATACGGAAGTCGTAAGAGGACGAGCGCTTTCCGAAGCCCTTTTCGGAAACCGTCAGCACGAACTGCTCGCGTGCCTTCAGTTCTTCGTAACGATCGTCGTTAAGCTGTCCCTCTTCGGTGACTTCCTCGCCGACCAGGGCGATGTCCTCTTCGTCCACGCCCGTCGCGCGACGTTCGGCGGCGGAGCGCTTGAGGTAAGCAGCGCGTTCCCACGGTTCGGCATCGACATGGCCAACGATCGTCATCGAAATGATGCGATCGCCATCACCAAGATTGATGCCGCGTACGCCGATCGAGTTGCGGCCCGCGAAGACGCGGACATCATCGACCGGGAAGCGGATGCACTGGCCGAGCGCCGTCGTCAGCAGAACGTCGTCCTGGTCCGTGCAGGTCTCGACGGAGAGGATTTCATCGCCCTCTTCGTCCAGCTTCATCGCGATCTTGCCGTTACGATTCACCTGGACAAAGTCGCTGAGCTTGTTGCGACGGACAGTGCCTCGCGTCGTCGAGAACATAACGTCCAGGTTATCCCAACTGTCTTCGTCCTCCGGCAGCGGCAGGATAGTGGTGATGCGCTCTCCGGGTTCGAGCGGCAGCATGTTGATAAGAGCCTTGCCGCGTGAGGTCGGCGTGCCGATCGGCAGGCGCCAGACCTTCTCCTTGTAGACGATGCCGCGCGAGGAGAAGAACAGAACCGGCGTGTGAGTATTCACCACGAACAGCCGGCTAACAAAATCTTCATCGCGCGTGGTCATGCCCGATCGGCCCTTGCCGCCGCGGCGCTGCGCGCGGTAAGTCGTCAGCGGCACGCGCTTTATGTAGCCAAGGTGCGAAACGGTCACGACCATGTCTTCGCGGGCGATGAGGTCTTCATCGTCCATTTCCAGGCCGCCGTCGACGATCTCGGTGCGGCGCGGCGTGCCGAACTCGTCGCGGATGGCAGCGAGCTCGTCCTTAACGATCGTCTGGATGCGGACGCGCGAGGACAAGATATCGAGGTAATCCTTGATTTCCTCGCCTATCTTATTGAGTTCATCACCAATTTCGTCACGGCCGAGAGCCGTCAGGCGAGCGAGACGCAGCTCGAGGATCGCGCGGGCCTGCTCTTCCGAGAGATTGTAGGTCAGATCGTCATTGATGCGGTGGCGCGGGTCGTCAATGAGACGGATCAGGCTTTCCACATCTTCCGCCGGCCAGCGGCGAGTCATCAGCTCTTCGCGAGCGGACTGCGGATCCGGCGCCTGGCGGATGACGCGGATGACTTCGTCGATATTGGCAACCGCGATGGCGAGACCAACCAAGACGTGGGCGCGCTCACGTGCCTTGCGAAGGAGGAACTTCGTTCTCCGGCTAACGACTTCTTCGCGGAAGGAGACGAAAGCGCGGAGCATGTCGAGCAGCGTCAGCTGTTCCGGCTTGCCGCCATTCAGCGCCACCATGTTGCAGCCGAAAGAGGTCTGCAGCGGCGTATAGCGATAGAGCTGGTTCAGGATGACGTCGGCGTTGGCGTCGCGCTTCAGCTCGACGACAACGCGGTAGCCCTGCCGGTCGGATTCGTCGCGCAAGTCCGAGATGCCTTCAATGCGCTTTTCGCGCACCAGCTCGGCCATTTTCTCGATCATCGTCGCCTTATTCACCTGGTAGGGAATTTCGGTGATGATGATCTGCTCGCGGTCGCCGCGCATCGGCTCGATCGTGGCAACGCCACGCATGACAACGGAGCCGCGGCCGGTTTCATAGGCCGAACGGATGCCGGCACGGCCGAGGATCTTGGCGCCAGTCGGGAAGTCCGGACCGGGGATGATCTGCATCAGTTCCGGCAACTCGATCGCGGGATCGTTGATCAGCGCGATGCAGCCGTCGATGACTTCCGAGAGGTTGTGCGGCGGAATGTTGGTCGCCATGCCGACGGCGATACCGCCCGCGCCGTTGACGAGCAGGTTCGGGAACTTGGCAGGAACGACGACCGGCTCAGACAGAGTGCCGTCATAGTTGTCGCGGAAGTCGACCGTTTCCTTGTCGAGGTCGTCGAGCAGTGAATGCGCGGCTTTCTGCAGCCGGCATTCGGTGTAGCGTTCGGCCGCCGGCGGGTCACCGTCGACGGAGCCGAAATTGCCCTGCCCGTCGATAAGCGGCAGGCGGAGCGACCAGTCCTGCGCCATGCGGGCGAGCGCGTCATAAATCGCAGCGTTACCGTGCGGATGGTATTTACCCATCACATCCCCGGTAACGCGGGCGCATTTGACGTATTTCTTGTTCCAGTCGATGCCGAGCTCGGACATGCCATAGAGGATGCGCCGGTGCACGGGCTTCAAGCCGTCGCGCACGTCGGGAAGCGCACGGGACACGATCACGCTCATCGCGTAATCGAGATACGACCGCTGCATTTCCTCCATAATGGAGATCGGCTCGATGCCTGGCGGGAGCTTCCCGCCGCCGGGGGGTGTTTGCTCAGTCAAAACGGTTCACGTTCTCTTCTAGAATCACTCGAAGATTTATAGCGGAAAGCCTGTTCCCGCGCCAATTTGCCTCGCAGTTTTGAACAGGCTTTTGCGGTCTAAAGAGGGCAAAAGACAGCATTTGCCGGTCGCAAAAGACGAAAGGAGATCATGTATTTGCCAAATCGGAAACCGCGCATCACAATCATCAAAAAGCAAGCACTATATGGGGTTCTGGAGAGCCGATGACAAGCTCCGACCAATTGATCAACGCGTTCACGACGCTGCTCGTCACCATCGATCCTCCAGGCCTTGCGCCCCTCTTTCTCGGCCTCACTGTCGGCATGAGCCGGCCGGAGCGAAAACAGGTGGCGCTGCGTGGCACCACCATCGCCTTCATCATCCTTGCCGTCTTTGCGCTGTTCGGTTCCAGCGTGCTCGGCGTGCTCGGCATTTCGATCGGCGCCTTCAAGCTCGCCGGCGGATTGCTGCTTTTCTGGATCGCTTTCGAAATGGTGTTCGAACGGCGGCAGGACCGGAAGGAAAAAACCACGGAAGTGGCCATCACCAAAGATCATATCGAGAATATTGCCGTCTTCCCGCTGGCGCTGCCGCTGATTGCCGGGCCGGGAGCGATCTCGGCGACAATTCTACTTGGCGGCACCCTGCCCTCCACGGTCGAGCGCGCGCAACTGATCGGCGTCATTGCCGGCTGCCTGCTGATCACCCTGCTGGTGCTCTTCCTCGCCGACCGCCTGGATCGCTTCCTCGGCGTCACGGGCCGCGCGATCCTGACGCGCCTGCTCGGCGTCATCCTAGCGGCCCTCGCCGCGCAGTTCGTTGTGGACGGCGCCAAATCCGCCCTCAACCTGATCAGCGCCACGCCGGCATAAAAACGGCGCCTGAAGGCGCCGTCCTCGAACCAATCGAGCAGGATCGATCAAAACGGGATGTCATCGTCGAGGTCGCGCGAGAAGTTGCTACCACCGCTGTTGTTGCTGCTGCCGCCTCGACCACCACCGCTGCTGCGGCCACCGCCGGAGGACGAACCAGAGCCGTAATCGTCCCCATAGCCACCGCCGCCGAAATCATCGCCACCACGACCGCCGCCGAAGCCGGAACTTGCGCCGCCGCCTTCGCCACGCCCGTCGAGCATGGTGAGGGTCGAATTGAAGCCCTGCAGCACAATTTCCGTCGAATAACGGTCGTTGCCGTTCTGGTCCTGCCACTTGCGGGTCTGCAGCGCGCCTTCGATATAGAGCTTGGCACCCTTCTTTACATATTGCTCAACGACCTTGCAGAGGCCTTCGTTGAAGACGACGACGGTGTGCCATTCGGTCTTCTCGCGGCGCTCGCCGGAGTTGCGGTCGCGCCAGGTTTCCGAGGTCGCGATGCGGAGGTTGGCGATCGGCCGGCCATCCTGCGTGCGGCGGATTTCAGGGTCAGCACCCACGTTTCCGATCAGAATTACCTTGTTCACACTGCCAGCCATATCATTCACCTTACTGCCGCCCTGCCCGGCGACGTTCAAAATCATCGGCGCACCTTAAACCATAGAGGACTGGCGGTGCGTATCCAGGTCCTCTTAATCCACAAAGGAATTTTGTTCTTTATTTGTTCTAATTATCCGCTATGATCCTGTCAACAGAATCGAAAACCTTTGTTGTTCCGGACATTCAGCCTCGACTCGCCCGTTGGCATCACTAAATAAGGGCTGTTATTCCCCAAACGACTGAAGCAGAGACGATGAGCGAACTGAAGACGATCTCCATCCGCGGCGCGCGCGAGCATAATTTGAAGGGCATTGATCTCGATCTGCCGCGCAACAAGCTGATCGTCATGACCGGCCTGTCCGGTTCCGGCAAATCCTCGCTTGCCTTCGATACGATCTATGCCGAGGGACAGCGCCGCTACGTCGAGAGCCTTTCGGCCTATGCACGCCAGTTCCTGGAAATGATGCAGAAGCCCGATGTCGACCAGATCGACGGGCTTTCGCCGGCCATTTCGATCGAGCAGAAGACGACGTCACGTAACCCGCGCTCCACGGTCGGTACCGTCACCGAAATCTACGACTATATGCGACTGCTGTTTGCACGCGTCGGCGTTCCCTATTCGCCCGCCACCGGCCTGCCGATCGAAAGCCAGACGGTGAGCCAGATGGTCGACCGGGTACTCGCCTTCGAGGAAGGCACGCGCCTTTATATATTGGCGCCGATGATCCGTGGCCGTAAGGGCGAGTACAAGAAGGAACTGGCGGAGCTCATGAAAAAGGGCTTCCAGCGCGTCAAGGTGGACGGCCAGTTCTATGAAATCGCTGATGCACCCACGCTCGACAAGAAATACAAGCACGATATCGATGTCGTTATCGACCGTATCGTCGTGCGACCGGACATGGCCTCGCGCCTGGCCGACAGTTTCGAAACGGCGCTGAAGCTTGCGGACGGTCTTGCTGTTGCCGAGTTTGCCGACAAGCCACTGCCGGCGGAGGAAACCGCGGCCGGCGGATCGGCCAACAAATCGCTCAACGAAACGCATGAGCGCGTGTTGTTTTCGGAAAAATTCGCCTGCCCGGTCTCCGGCTTCACCATTCCGGAAATCGAGCCGCGGCTCTTCTCGTTCAACAATCCTTTCGGCGCCTGCCCGACCTGCGATGGTCTCGGCTCGCAGCAGAAGATCGATCCTGACCTGATCGTCCCCGAGCCGGAGCGCACGCTGCGCGACGGCGCTATTGCGCCATGGGCCAAGTCGACCTCGCCCTATTACAACCAGACACTCGAAGCGCTCGGCAAACATTTCGGCTTCAAGCTCGGCAGCCGCTGGAA
This sequence comes from Rhizobium sp. BK529, assembly GCF_014194105.1. Lineage (NCBI taxonomy): Bacteria > Pseudomonadati > Pseudomonadota > Alphaproteobacteria > Hyphomicrobiales > Rhizobiaceae > Rhizobium > Rhizobium sp. BK529. The sequence continues at coordinate 1,577,627 of NZ_JACIAU010000001.1, forward strand.
TGATCTCTCGGAAAAGGCCAAGGACGTCATCCTGAATGGCACCGAAGAAAAGATCGAATTCCACTATGCTGACGGCGCGCGGTCCTACACGACCTCGAAGAATTTCGAGGGGATTGTGCCCAATCTCGAGCGGCGCTGGAAGGAAACGGATTCCGCCTGGGCGCGCGAGGATATCGAGCGCTTCATGTCGGCAGCTCCCTGCCCGTCGTGCAATGGTTTTCGCCTCAAGCCAGAGGCGCTCGCGGTCAAGATCAACAGGCTGCATATCGGCGAAGTCACGCAGATGTCGATCCGCGTCGCTCGCGACTGGTTCGAGGCGCTGCCGGCCACCTTCAATGCCAAGCAGAACGAGATTGCTGTTCGCATTCTCAAGGAGATCCGCGACCGCCTGCGCTTCCTGAATGATGTCGGCCTGGAATATCTCAGCCTGTCGCGCAATTCCGGCACGCTGTCGGGCGGCGAGAGCCAGCGAATCCGTCTTGCCTCGCAGATCGGTTCCGGTCTGACGGGTGTCCTCTACGTGCTCGATGAACCGTCGATCGGCTTGCACCAGCGTGATAATACCCGGCTGCTCGATACGCTGAAGCACCTGCGCGATATCGGCAATACGGTCATCGTCGTCGAACACGACGAGGACGCGATTCTGACGGCTGACGATGTCGTTGATATCGGTCCTGCTGCCGGTGTGCATGGCGGTCAGGTGGTGGCGCATGGCACGCCACAGGAGATCATGGCCAATCCGAAGTCGCTCACCGGCAAATATCTGTCGGGCGAACTCGGCGTGGGACTGCCTGATGAGCGGCGCAAGCCGAAAAAGGGCAAGGAGATCAAGGTCGTCGGCGCCCGCGGCAATAATCTGAAGAATGTCACCGCAGCCATCCCGCTCGGTGTCTTCACAGCTGTGACCGGCGTATCCGGCGGCGGCAAGTCCACCTTCCTCATCGAAACGCTCTACAAGTCGGCCGCGCGCCGTGTCATGGGCGCGCGTGAAATCCCTGCCGATCATGACCGAATCGACGGCTTCGAGCATATCGACAAGGTGATCGACATCGACCAGTCGCCGATCGGCCGCACGCCGCGCTCCAACCCGGCGACCTATACCGGCGCCTTCACGCCGATCCGCGACTGGTTTGCCGGTCTGCCGGAGGCGAAGGCGCGCGGTTATCAGCCGGGCCGTTTCTCCTTCAACGTCAAGGGCGGCCGCTGTGAAGCCTGCCAGGGCGACGGTGTCATCAAGATCGAAATGCACTTCCTGCCCGATGTCTACGTCACCTGCGACGTCTGCCATGGCAAGCGCTATAACCGCGAAACGCTCGACGTCACCTTCAAGGGCAAGTCGATTTCCGACGTACTGGATATGACCGTCGAAGAAGGCGTCGAATTCTTTGCGGCGGTTCCGGCGGTGCGTGACAAGCTGCAATCGCTCTTCGATGTCGGCCTCGGCTATATCAAAGTTGGCCAGCAGGCCAATACGCTGTCGGGTGGCGAGGCGCAGCGCGTCAAGCTTGCCAAGGAATTGTCGAAGCGATCGACCGGCCGCACGCTTTATATCCTCGACGAGCCGACCACCGGTCTGCATTTCCATGACGTTGCCAAGCTTCTGGAAATGCTGCACGAACTGGTTAATCAGGGCAATTCGGTCGTTGTCATCGAGCACAATCTCGAGGTCATCAAGACCGCCGACTGGATCCTCGATTTCGGCCCCGAAGGCGGCGACGGCGGAGGAGAGATCGTAGCCGTCGGCACGCCCGAGACGATCGTCAAGGAGAAGCGCTCCTATACAGGCCAATTCCTCAAGGAATTGCTGGAGCGACGTCCGGTCAAGAAGACGGTCGCGGCGGCGGAATGACCATGCGGCTTGCCACGATTGCGGAATTGCCTGTGGTCGTGGCGCTGACGACGGCTGCCTATCAGCCTTATACTGACCTGTTTGGCTATCCGCCGATCCCGGTGACGGAAGATTATGCGCCGCGGATCGAGCGTAGCGAAGTCTGGCTGCGGGATGCCGGTGGCGCTGTGGCCGGGCTTTCGGTCATCGAGCGCCATACCGATCACGTGATGCTATTCAGCATCGCCGTCTCGCCTGAGTTTCAAAGAGCAGGACATGGCGTTGCGATGCTCACCTGGCTTGAAGACAAGGCGCGGGAATGGGCCGTGCCGGAGATCCAGCTTTACACCAATGCGCGGATGGAGCGGAACATCGCTCTCTATTCTGCTTTCGGTTTTAAGGAAACGGGTCGCCGGCCCAATCCCTATCGGCCAGGATGGACCATCGTCGATATGACGAAAAAGGTTGGCGCGACCTGAGGGATCGCAAGCGAGGAGGAACAGATGAGCAAATCGGGCACAATCCGCGTAGGCATTGGCGGCTGGACCTTCGAGCCGTGGCGCGGTCATTTCTTTCCTGACGACCTCAAGCAAAAGGACGAGCTGCACTATGCCAGCCGCCAGCTCAAAGTCATCGAGGTCAACGGCACCTATTACAGCACGCAGAAGCCCGCAGTCTTCGCCAAATGGGCTGCGGACGTGCCCGATGGCTTCATCTTTTCGCTGAAAGCAACGCGCTTCACCACGAACCGGCGCGTACTGGCCGAGGCCGGTGAATCGATGGAGAAATTTCTCTCCTCCGGCATCAGCGAACTCGGAGACCATCTCGGTCCCCTGCTCTGGCAATTCGCGCCGACGAAGAAATTCGATCCCGATGATTTCGAAGCCTTCCTGAAGCTGTTGCCGGAAAAGCAGGATGGGCTGAAGCTTCGCCACGTCGTGGAAGTCCGACACGATTCCTTCAAGGTGCCGGAATTCATCGCATTGCTCGAGAAATATGGCGTTGCGCCTGTCTGTGCCGAGCATTTCGATTATCCGATGATTGCCGATGTGACGGCTGATTTCGTCTACACACGTCTGCAGAAAGGATCGGATGATATTCCGACCTGCTACGCGGAACCGGAACTGAAGGACTGGGCAAAGCGCCTTGAAATCTGGGCCGAAGGCAAAGTGCCTGATGATCTGCCACTGATCGACAAGAACAGGAAGGTCAAGACCGAGCCGCGCGACGTCTTTGCCTTCATGATCCACGAAGGCAAAGTCAACGCGCCGCATGGGGCAATCGCGCTGCAGAAACTGATCGATAAATAATCTTTCAGAAGGGCAGGACGTGCGCGGCGAGCTCTTCCGCCGTCAGCCCTTTGCCGGCGCGATGCCCTGCCTCGCCATGCAACCAGACAGCAGCGGCCGCCGCCTCGAAGGCTGGCAGGCCTTGGGCGAGCAGGCCACCGATTATGCCCGCCAGCACGTCGCCGGAACCGGCGGTCGCCAGCCAGACCGGCGCGTTAGTGTTGATCAGCGCACGACCGTCCGGTGAGGCGATGACGGTATCGGCGCCCTTGCTAATGATCGTGGCATTGGAGCGGCGGGCAGCGGCCAGAGCCTTGTCCACCTTGCCTGCTTTCTTGTCGGCAGCGATATCGGGAAAGAGGCGTGCAAACTCGCCATCATGCGGTGTCAGCACGAGGCGTGGCTCTCCCTTGAATAGGTCGAACAGCGCTTCCGGATTCTCCTTGAAGGAGCTGATGCCATCGGCGTCGAGAACCAAATGGCGGTCACTCAGCAGTGACACGAATTTTCGGGCCTTCTTTCCAATGCCGAAACCGGGGCCGAGAACGAACGCCTGAAGGCGCGTATCTTCAAGCCACTTCTTCAATGCGGCTGCGTCATCAATGGCATGGAGCATGATTGCGGTCAGATGGGCGCTGTTGGCAGCGAGAGCCTCGGTCGGCGCGGCGATCGTCACCAGCCCTGCTCCTGCCTTCAGAGCAGCCATAGCAGACATGCGGGCAGCCCCCGTCTTGCTCGCTTCTCCCGAAAATACGACAAGGTGGCCGCGCTTGTATTTATGGGTTTCCAGTTGTTCCGCCGGCATGGCAGCGCGCCAGGCAGCTGGGGTGTTTTCTGCTACCAAGCCCCTCGTCTGCCCCCTGACGATACGGCCGGGAATGCCGATGTCGAAGACTTCAAGGGTACCGCAGAGTTCTCTGCCCGGCATCAGTAGATGGCCGGGCTTGCGGGTCATGAACGTCACCGTATGGGCAGCGCGGAAGGCGGCTCCGAGGATAATGCCGGTGCGTCCATCAAGGCCTGAGGGCAAGTCGATCGCGATGACCGGAACTCCTGCCTCATCTACCCTGCGGATCAGATCGGCCACATCCGGCGGCACCTCGCGCGCAAGGCCGGCGCCGAAGAGGCCGTCAATGACGATATCGCCCTGCCGCGGATCATAGTAGCCGAGATCCTGCCCCTTCACCGTAACGACCGCCCTCGCGCGCGCCGCGTCACCCTTTAATCTCTGCGGATCACCGAGATGGAAGATCTCCACCCGTGCGCCGCTTTCTTGCAGGAGCCTGGCGACGACATATCCATCGCCGCCATTGTTGCCAGGGCCGCAGAGCACGATAAAGCGTGAACCACCGGGATAAAGGCGCAGCGCCGCTGCCGCGGCCGCGCTACCTGCCTTCTCCATCAAGCCATAGGAATCGATGCCGGACCGCGCGGCAGCCTTATCGGCTGCGGCCATCTCGGCAGGTGTCAGGAGGAGATCGGAAAGACGTTCGCTCATGACTCCATTCAATTCAAAAAGAGCCTAAAAAACAACCGCATGATCGCAAAAACAGAAGGCTATATTTTATGCATTTGCCTATTTTTGCATCGAATCGAAGCGGCTGTCAGAAAATCGAATCCGGCAGCATTTTTTCAATTTTCGGATCATTTTTGCGAAAAACATCGCCTTGTTCACCTCGTTTTTTACTGAAACGACACCTAAACGTTGGCAAACAGGGCTCAGAGGATAAATTTCCGCGGTTTTTTGGCGGAGACGGATTTCAAACTGGCACGATATCTGCATCATATCCCGCGAGCGGGACAGTTCCTGCTATAACGGGAGAAGCGGAGAGACATTTTCTCATGAAAAAGATCGAAGCGATCATTAAGCCTTTCAAGCTGGACGAGGTGAAGGAAGCCCTTCAGGAAGTCGGCCTGCAGGGTATCACGGTCACGGAAGCGAAGGGCTTCGGTCGCCAGAAGGGCCATACCGAGCTTTACCGTGGCGCCGAATATGTCGTCGATTTCCTGCCGAAGGTGAAGGTCGAGGTCGTGCTCGCAGACGAGAATGCGGAGGCCGTCATCGACGCGATCCGCAAAGCCGCGCAGACAGGGCGCATCGGCGACGGAAAAATCTTCGTTTCCAACGTCGAAGAGGTTATCCGCATCCGCACCGGTGAAACCGGTATCGATGCCATCTGACCAGCTTTACCTTCCGGCAAAGCTCACCCAATCCTCATCGCACATATCGTAACGTCATCACAAAACAGAGGAAGCATTTCATGGCGAGTGCAAGCGAAATCCTGAAGCAGATCAAGGACAACGACGTAAAGTTCGTCGACCTGCGCTTCACCGATCCCAAGGGCAAGCTGCAGCACGTAACGATGGACGTAGCCTGCGTCGACGAAGACATGTTCGCCGACGGCGTCATGTTCGACGGTTCCTCGATCGGCGGCTGGAAGGCCATCAACGAGTCCGACATGGTGCTGATGCCCGACACCGAAACGGTGCACATGGACCCGTTCTTCGCTCAGTCGACCATGGTCATCGTTTGCGACATTCTCGATCCGGTTTCCGGCGAAGCCTATAACCGCGACCCGCGCGGCACCGCCAAGAAGGCCGAGGCCTATCTGAAGGCATCCGGCATCGGCGACACGGTCTTCGTCGGCCCGGAAGCCGAGTTCTTCGTTTTCGACGACGTCAAATACAAGGCTGACCCCTACAATACGGGCTTCAAGCTGGACTCCACCGAACTGCCCTCCAACGACGACACCGATTACGAAACCGGCAACCTCGGCCACCGTCCGCGCGTCAAGGGCGGCTACTTCCCGGTCCCCCCCGTCGATAGTGCCCAGGACATGCGTTCTGAAATGCTGACGGTTCTTTCCGAAATGGGCGTCGTCGTCGAAAAACACCATCATGAAGTGGCTGCTGCCCAGCATGAGCTCGGCATCAAGTTCGACACGCTCGTTCGCAACGCCGACAAGATGCAGATCTACAAGTATGTCGTTCACCAGGTCGCCAATGCCTATGGCAAGACGGCAACCTTCATGCCGAAGCCGATCTTCGGCGATAATGGTTCGGGCATGCACGTGCACCAGTCGATCTGGAAGGGCGGCAAGCCGACCTTCGCCGGCGACGAATATGCAGGCCTTTCCGAAACCTGCCTCTACTATATCGGCGGCATTATCAAACATGCAAAGGCAATCAATGCCTTCACCAATCCGTCGACCAACTCCTACAAGCGTCTCGTCCCGGGCTACGAAGCACCGGTTCTGCTTGCCTATTCGGCCCGTAACCGCTCTGCCTCCTGCCGCATACCGTTCGGCTCCAACCCGAAGGCAAAGCGCGTCGAAGTCCGCTTCCCGGATCCGACCGCTAACCCCTATCTCGCTTTCGCCGCGATGCTGATGGCCGGTCTCGACGGCATCAAGAACAAGATCCATCCCGGTAAGGCCATGGACAAGGATCTTTACGATCTGCCACCGAAGGAACTGAAGAAGATCCCGACCGTCTGCGGAAGCTTGCGCGAAGCGCTCGAAAGCCTCGACAAGGACCGCAAGTTCCTGACGGCCGGCGGCGTCTTCGACGACGATCAGATTGATGCCTTCATCGAGCTGAAGATGGCTGAGGTGATGCGCTTCGAGATGACGCCGCATCCTGTCGAATACGACATGTACTACTCGGCATAAGACAACAAGAAGAGCCCTGGTTCGCCGGGGCTTTTTCGATCCGAAGGTCATAAAGCCCCACGGGCACATGTGACAGTCATGTGACGAAAACCCGCAAAAATCTTGATTTAGGCGGGACCGATCACCAAATCAGGTGAGAAAGGAAGTCGTACCATGAAAGAAAGAGTTGCAAAGTTCAGTATAGGCGAAGTGGTCCGGCACAAGGTTTTTCCGTTTCGCGGCGTCATCTTCGACGTAGATCCGGAGTTTGCGAATACGGAAGAATGGTGGAATTCCATTCCCGCGGAAGTCCGCCCCAGCAAGGATCAGCCGTTCTACCATCTGCTTGCCGAAAACGATGACAGCGAATATGTCGCCTACGTTTCCGAGCAGAATCTGGTGAGCGACGAAAGCGACACACCGCTTCGCAATCCGCAGGTCGAGCAGATCTTCGACCGCAGCCCGACGGGCCAGTTTAAACCCAAGATGAGCTTCGCCCACTAAGTCGGATCATATAACCTCCATGACAAGGCCCCGCATGTCGGGGCCTTTTTCATTTGGCAATAAAAAACCCGGCTCAAAGCCGGGCTTTCATGAATTCATCAAAGGCTCCTATTACTGGGCCTTAGCTGCCTTCTGCGCGTCTTCCAGCTTCTTGCGGGCTTCCTCAGCCTTCTTCTGCATGCTGTCCTGCAGGCTGCGCTGGCTTTCGGCGAGCTTCGATTCGGAAACCGGTTCACCATCATAAGCGCCGGTGAAGCCTTCGAGTGAAACCTTGATCGGGTTCGGAGCGCGGCGGAAATTGATCGAGGTGAAGACTACATCGCTGCCCTTCTTGAGGCTGGCGATCATGGCATCCGTCAGCGGGATTTCAGCTGTGCACTTGTCCGGCAGGCAGACAGCGTAGTCGAGCTTCTGGCCCTTGCCGCCATCGATCTGCATGCTGATGCCTGGAGGGATCAGGCGCGCGGCCGGAACTGAAACCTGGAGAATCTTGCGGTTGATCTTGCCGGAAACCGAGATCAGGCCAACAGCCGTAACGAGTTGGCCGCCATTGGCGAGAATCAGGTTCTGAACAACGCAGATGTCGTTGTCTTCCTGCTTGCTGCAGGTTTTGTACCAGCCGAGACGCGGGGCACCCACGGCCTGTGCGGGAGCGTCAGCCGACGCCGCCGGAGCCTGGGCGGCCGCATCCTGTGCAAAGGACGAGACCGGAGCCGAAGCGCCGAAGATCACTGCCATAACGGACAGTGCTGCCCGCATTTTCTTTTCAGACTTGAACATCATAACGAATTCCGTCTCCTGATATCCGTTGCGGGGCTACGTTCGGCCCCAACCACCGGGTTCGTTCGGCACTTCACCTCATGGAAAATTAAGGCAAATGCATGACCCCAAAAACTTCGGGTCACGTGTTACATCGCACCGTTGAAGATATCCAGCATTTCTTTGGCAATTTCGGGGGCATTTTGGCACATAGGTAAAGAAAGCGGCGGCTGCGGTTGGAATCGAGCTGTCACATGCTACCCTGCCGGCGAATCGTGCCCATTGCCGCGCATCAAGGAATTTCAGCAATGCTCCGGATCGCCCTTCTCGCCGCTTTCACGCTGATCAGCGGTGCCGCCGCAGCAGAACCCGTTCATGGCATCGCCATGCACGGTTCACCGGCACTGCCCGCCGACTACAAGCACTTCCCTTACGTCAATCCTGATGTGAAGAAGGGCGGAAAGGTCAACTATGGCGTGGTCGGCACGTTCGACAATCTGAATCCCTTCATCATCAAAAGCAACCGAACGACGGCGCGCGGCATGTGGGATCCGCAGTTCGGCAATCTGGTCTATGAGGCGCTGCTGCAGCGTTCCAGCGACGAGCCCTTCACACTCTATGGGTTGCTGGCAGAGACGGTGGAATGGGACGAGGACCGGACGTTCGTTCAGTTCAATCTCAACCCCAAGGCCAGGTGGTCGGATGGACAGCCTGTAACGCCCGAGGACGTGATCTTCTCGTTCGAGCTATTGCGCGACAAGGGTCGTCCGCCGTATTCCAAACGCCTCGATCTCGTTTCAAAGATGGAGAAGGTCGGCGAACATGGCGTGCGCTTCACCTTCAACGAGAAGGCCGATCGCGAGACACCGCTGATCTTCGGCCTGTTTCCCGTGCTGCCGAAGCATGCGATCGATGCCGATACCTTCGACCGCACGACGTTGACGCCGCCTGTTGGATCCGGCCCTTACAAAGTGAAGAGCCTCAAGCCTGGCGAGAGCATCACCTATGAGCGTGACCCTAATTATTGGGGCAAAGACATTCCGTCCAAGGTGGGCATGGATAATTACGACCAGATCAGCGTGCAATATTTCCTGCAGGATACGACTCTGTTCGAGTCCTTCAAGAAAGGCGACATCGATATCTATCTCGACGGCAATCCCGGGCACTGGGCCAATGCCTATGATTTCCCTGCCGCTACGTCAGGCGCGATCGTGAAGGATTCGTTCGAGCCAAAACTACCGAGCGGCATGCTGGGCTTCGTCTTCAATACGCGGCGACCGATCTTTGCCGATATCAAGGTGCGTGAAGGCTTGTCGCTGGTTTTCGATTTCGAGTGGGCCAACAAGAACCTCTACTCCGGCGCCTATAAGCGTACGCAGAGCTTCTGGCAGAATTCCGATCTTTCGAGCTTCGGGGTGCCGGCAGATGCGCGCGAGCTGGAACTGCTCGGCCCCATCAAGGATCACATCGACCCTGCCATTCTCAATGGCAGCTACAAGCTGCCGGAAACCGACGGCTCGGGACGCGACCGCAAGGTCTTGAAGCAGGCCGTCGATCTTCTGAAACAGGCGGGATACACGATCCAGGGCGGCAAGATGGCGGATGCGAGCGGCAAGCAGCTTGCCTTCGAGATCATGACGCAAAACCCGGATCAGGAAAAACTCGCCGTTGCCTACCAGCGCTCGCTGCAGACAATCGGCGTTGCCGCCTCCATCCGAACCGTCGACGATTCGCAGTACCAGAGTCGAACGAACAGTTTCGACTACGATATGATCATGAAGGCCTACACCTCGTCGCTGTCGCCGGGCGCCGAACAGATCGGTCGCTGGTCCTCCGCCAACCGGTCGGTTCAGGGTTCGGACAGCTTCGCCGGGGCCAACGATCCCAACATCGATACGCTGATCGATCACCTGCTGCGGGCACGCTCGACCGAGGATTTCACAGCCTCGGTGCGCTCTTATGACCGGCTGCTGATCTCCAATCACTATGTGCTGCCGCTCTACCACATCGATCAGCAGTGGGTGGCGCGCAACAAACGTATCGGCCGTCCCGACGTGATGCCGCTCTATGGCTACCAGCTGCAGACCTGGTGGGATACGAGCGCGCAATAGGGCATCATTCGACGCCTGGTTCTATTTCCTTCCTCTTGCCTCGACCTTCCTCTAAAGATGTCGAAAACATCCTCTACGAGATTGGGCCGGCCGTCATCGAAAGCCGGCGGAAGAAGGAAACAGCAATGGAACGGATCACCATCGACGTTGTGTCAGACGTCGTCTGCCCCTGGTGCTATCTCGGCAAGGCACGGCTGGAGCTGGCGATCGCCGAGGTGCAGGATGAAGTCGGAGTCGATATCAACTGGCGCCCCTATCGCCTCAACCCGGACTATCCGCCCGAAGGCGTCGACCAGAAGAAGATGCTGGAACAGAAGCTCGGTGGTGCTGAACGCGTGGCGGAAGCACACAAGATGCTGACCGAATACGGCCGCGAGGTCGGTATCGCCTTCAATTTCGAAGCTATCAAGATCGGCCCGAACACGCTTGATGCGCATCGACTGATTCATTGGGCTGTCATTGAAGACAGACAAAAGCAGGAAGCCGTTGTCTCTGCGCTGTTCAAAGCGAATTTTGAGGAAGGCCGCAATGTCGGCGACCACGAAGTGCTGCTCGATATTGCTGAGAAGGCTGGTCTGCAGCGCCAGGTCATTGCCGCCCTGCTCGCCTCCGATGCCGATAGCAGCGTCATTCTTTCGGAAATCGATGCGGCGCAGCGCATGGGCGTGAACGGCGTGCCGTTCTTCATCTTCGACCAGCAATATGCCGTCAGTGGCGCGCAGACGCCGGACGTGCTTGCAGGCGCATTGCGTGAAATCGCCAAGGCAAAGGCCGAAGCACGCGCCGGCATGAACTGACTCTAGCGCGATAAAGAGACGCGAGTTAGGGGCAGCCTGGAGAAGCCGGGCTGCCCTTAGCTTTTTGCAAGCTCCGCAAGCTGAGTCATGATGACGGCCGCGCCCTGCAGGCGCTTTTCCGGGGTCGGCAGGTCACGCGTCAGAAATAGGCTATGGTCGGAGCGGATTTTCGCCATCGTGCCCTGCTTGCCAATATAGCCAACCAGATTGGCCGGGTTCGGGAATTCCTTGTTGCGGAACTGCACGACAACGCCCTTCGGGCCGGCATCGAGCTTTTCGACATTGGCGGTGCGGCAGAGCGACTTGATGTAGACGATCTTCAGCAGGTGCTGCACTTCTGATGGCATTGGCCCGAAACGGTCGATCATCTCAGCGCCGAAGCTGTCGATTTCCTTGAGATCGGTGAGTTCGCCGAGGCGGCGATAGAGCGCCATGCGCAGATGCAGATCCGGCACGTAATCATCGGGAATCATGACCGGTGTGCCGACGGAGATCTGCGGCGACCAGCCGGTATCGGCGATCTCGTCGACACCCTTCACCTCGGCAACGGCCTCTTCCAGCATCTGCTGGTAAAGCTCGAAGCCGACTTCCTTGATATGGCCGGACTGTTCCTCCCCGAGCAGATTGCCGGCGCCGCGGATATCGAGGTCGTGGCTTGCCAGCTGGAAGCCGGCGCCGAGCGTGTCCAGCGACTGCAGCACCTTGAGGCGGCGCTCGGCAGTCGCCGTCAACACCTTGTTGACCGGCAGAGTGAAGAGCGCGAAGGCACGCACCTTGGAACGGCCGACGCGACCGCGCAGCTGATAGAGTTGGGCAAGACCGAACATATCGGCGCGATGAACAATCAACGTGTTGGCGGTCGGCACGTCGAGGCCGGATTCGACGATGGTGGTTGAGAGCAGCACGTCATAGCGGCCTTCGTAGAAGGCGTTCATGATGTCTTCCAGTTCGCCGGCCGGCATCTGGCCGTGGGCGACGGCAACCTTCAGTTCCGGCACGTCGGACTGCAGGAAGGCATGCACATCGGCAAGATCGGCAAGACGCGGGCAGACATAGAAGCTCTGGCCGCCACGATAGTGCTCGCGCATCAGCGTTTCGCGGATGACGAGACTGTCGAAGGGCGAAATGAAGGTGCGCACCGCCATGCGATCAACCGGGGGCGTGGTGATGAGCGAAAGCTCGCGCACCCCGGTCATGGCAAGCTGCAGCGTGCGCGGGATCGGCGTTGCCGAGAGGGTCAGAACGTGTACGTCGCTCTTCAACTCCTTCAGCCGTTCCTTGTGCTTGACACCGAAATGCTGCTCCTCGTCGATGATCAGCAGGCCGAGATTGGCGAACTTGATGCCTGCGCCGAGCAATGCGTGGGTACCGACGACGATATCTGTCTTGCCTTCGGCTACTTCCTTCTTCGTCAGCGCCAGCTCTTTGGAGCCAACAAGGCGCGAGGCCTGCTGGATGCGGACCGGCAGACCGCGGAAGCGCTCGGAAAATGTCTTGAAATGCTGGCGGGAGAGCAGTGTGGTCGGAACGACGACGGCGACCTGTACGCCGTTCATCGCCGCCACGAAGGCGGCGCGCAATGCGACCTCGGTCTTGCCGAAGCCGACGTCACCGCAGACGAGGCGGTCCATCGGGCGACCGGCGCCAAGATCGCCGCGCACAGCCTCGATGGCATTTTCCTGATCTTCCGTTTCGTCATAGGGGAACCGGGCGGCGAACTCGTCATAGAGCCCTTCCGGGGTCGTCAGAACAGGCGCATGGCGCGTCAGGCGTTCGGCAGCGATGCGTATCAGCGCATCGGCCATATCCAGCAGCCGCTTCTTGAGCTTGGCCTTGCGCATCTGCCATGCGCCGCCACCGAGCTTATCGAGAGGAACCTCGGTGCTTTCGCCACCGAAACGCGAGAGCAGATCGATGTTTTCGACCGGCAGGAAGAGTTTTGCGTCATCGGCATATTGCAGCTCGAGGCAGGCGTGCGGAGCGCCCGCGGCCTCAATGGTGCGCAGGCCGACGAAACGGCCGATGCCATGTTCGGCGTGGACGACGATCGAGCCTTCATCGAGGCCGGAAACTTCTGAGATGAAGTCAGCCGCGCGCTTCCTGCGGCGAGAGCGGCGCACCATGCGGTCGCCGAGAATGTCCTGCTCGCCGATGACGATCAGATCGCCGGTTTCGAAACCGGATTCGAGGCTGAGCACTGCCGCCGCCACCTCGCCCTTCGCAAGCCCTGCGATATCTTTAAGCGCTGCGATTGGCTTGACCCGATCGAGACCATGTTCGTTCAGCACCTGCAGCAGGCGTTCCAGCGATCCCTCGGTCCAGGCGGTGATAACAACTTTTGCGCCGCTGGCGCGCCGGTCGGCTACGTGCTTGACGACAACATCGAAGACGTTGATCCGCTCAACATCGCCGCCGCTCTCTACATTGGAACGCGCCCAGCGCTGGCCCTGACGTGCATCAATATTGACGACGCGGCGAGCTTCCCCTTCATGCTCGTTGAAGGGCGACACGCGGATGACATTGATCGCATCCAACGTGCGCGCGAAGGTCTTGCTATCGAGATAAAGCTGGCCTGGCGTAACAGGCTTATAGGGTGTGCCCTGCGCCATCTGGCCCTTGCCCTGCTGCTGGCCGGAATTCAGGCGGGCATCGTAATAGTCGTAGACGAGTTTGGAGCGCTCTTCAGCCGCTTCGCGCACCGTATGATCGGTAACGATGCGGAAGCCGGAGAGGTAGTCAAACACCGTATCCAGCTTCTCGTAAAAAAGCGGCAGCCAGTGTTCCATGCCTGGATATCGGCGGCCCTCGGAGACGGCGAGGTAAAGCGCGTCATCGCGCGTGGCTGCACCGAAGGTGGAGAGGTAATTCTTGCGGAAACGGCTGATCGTATCCGGTGTCAGCGTTACCTCGCTCATCGGATTGAGGTCGAGGGAGCGCACCTGCCCGGTGGTGCGTTGGCTCGCCGGATCGAAGCTGCGGATGCTTTCCAGCGTATCACCGAAGAAATCGAGGCGGACCGGCTCCTCTGAACCGGGCACGAAGACATCGAGAATGCCGCCGCGCACGGCATATTCGCCGACTTCGCGCACGGTTGCGACGCGCTCGAAGCCGTTGCGCTCGAGCCGGCCGGCAATATCGTCCATACGCACCTGATTGCCAGGGCGCGCAGAGAATGCCAGACTTTCGATAATATCCTGCGGCGCCACCTTCTGCAGCATTGCATTGACCGTGACCAGAACAATCGCCGCGTGCGGCTTCTTGTGATGGGCGATCAGGCCGGAAAGGGCGGCGAGACGGCGTGCAGAGGTATCAGCGCTCGGCGAGACGCGGTCATAGGGAAGACAGTCCCAGGCAGGCAGCGTCAGAACTGGGATATCGGGCGCTATGAAGCCCAACATCTGTTCCAGATCGGCCATGCGTTGGCCATCTGACAGCACATAAGCGACCGGTTCGCCGTTGCGGGCGAGCTCGGCAAGCAGCAGTGGCTCCATGCCCGCAGGCACGTTGCCGATCGTCAGCGGCTCAGCGGCGGCTGCAAGCTTCCTAGCATCAAATCCAGGGATCATTCCGGCTTCCTGGGCAGGTCGAAATCAGGCTTGTAGGCGGTGATGCGGGCAAACATGGGTGTCTGTAAATGCTCGGGCGTCGGCCAGGTTCCCATGATCCAGCGCACCAGGTCGTTATCCTCTTCGGCCATGATCCTCTCGAACTCATCAAGCTCAGCCTCGCTCATGGAGGGAAGTTCGTTCTCCGCGAATTGACCGAAGACAAGGTCCATCTCTCTGATGCCGCGATGCCAGCAGCGGAAAAGGATCCGGCGGCGGCGGGGGTCGAGACCGGCGCTCGTGAGTGTTACACCTGTCATGGCATCACCTTCCTTGTTGATGCGCCTCTATAGACCCTCGAAAGCGGCTTGTCAGCCTTGCCAAGGCCCTATTGTTCATCGCATTTTGGCGTCCATGCGCCCCACCATTCTCGATCCGCTGTTTTCGCCCGTTTCCGGGCTTCCAGGCGTCGGCCCGAAGATCTCTGAGCTCTTCGTCAAGCTGCTCGGGCGCGACTCTCCCGAGGATTGCCGGATCATCGATCTCTTGTTCCATGCGCCCTCCTCGCTGATTGACCGGCGTAATCAGCCGGGCATTGCTCGTGCGCCACAAGGCGCAATCGTAACGATCACGGCGCGTGTCGACCGACATCAGGCGCCACCGCGCGGCAATCGCAACGTCCCCTATCGTGTGTTCCTGCATGACGAAACCGGCGAGCTTACGCTTGTCTTCTTTCGTGGCCAGGCGGCATGGCTGGAAAAACAGCTTCCGGTCGATGAAGAGGTAACCGTTAGCGGCAAGGTGGACTGGTTCAATGGCCGCGCTTCGATGGTCCATCCTGATTATATCGTCAAGGTCAGCCAAGGCGAGAACCTGCCGCTGGTCGAACCGATCTATCCGCTGACGGCGGGGCTTTCCCCCAAGACATTGCGCAAGATCATCGAGGTGGCATTGCCACGCATGCCGGACCTGCCGGAATGGATCGATCTTTCGCTGGCGCAAAAGCAGGGCCTGCCTTCGATCCGCGACAGCTTCCATATGCTTCATGAGCCGCGGGATACGTCCGACATCGACCCGCAGACTCCTGCCCGCCGCAGGCTTGCCTATGACGAATTTCTAGCTGGCCAGCTATCGCTGTCGCTGGTGCGGCAACGACTGCGTAAAGTGGCCGGCCAGCCCGTACATGCTACTGGAGAAATCAGCAGCAAGATATTGCAAAGCCTTCCGTTTTCTCCAACGCGTAGCCAGACGGATGCCGTTGCCGACATACTGAAGGATATGGCCGGCGAGGAGCGCATGCTGCGGCTCCTGCAGGGCGATGTCGGCTCCGGCAAGACGCTGGTTGCGTTGCTGTCGATGGCCGCCGTCATTGAGAGCGGCGGACAGGCCGTACTGATGGCACCGACGGAAATCCTCGCCCGACAGCATCACGCGACGATCTCGAAATTTGCGGCTGTCGCCGGCCTTGGTCTCGAGGTGCTGACGGGGCGCACCAAGGGCCGCGAGCGGGAAGATATTCTCGAACGCATCGCCTCGGGCGAAGCGCAGATCATCATCGGTACGCATGCGCTCTTCCAGGATAGCGTCAACTACAAGAACCTGATGCTAGCGGTCGTCGACGAGCAGCACCGCTTCGGCGTGCATCAGCGCCTTCGGCTCACGGCAAAGGGCATCTCGCCTCATATGCTGGTCATGACGGCAACGCCGATTCCCCGCACGCTGGTGTTGGCCGCCTTCGGCGATATGGATGTCTCGAAACTGACAGAGAAGCCCGCGGGGCGAAAGCCGATTCAGACCATCACCGTGCCGACTGAGCGAACCGGTGAAATTGTCGGACGACTGAAGAGCGCGCTTGCCGAAGGTAAGAAAGCCTACTGGATTTGCCCTCTGGTCGAAGAATCCGAAGAGGTCGACCTCATGTCCGCGGAGGAGCGGCATTCGACGCTGGTCTCGGCGCTTGGCCCCGGCATCGGCCTCATCCACGGGCGCATGAGCGGGCCCGAAAAGGATGCGGTCATGCTCGCCTTCAAGAACGGCGAATTGCGACTGCTGGTGGCGACAACCGTTGTCGAAGTTGGCGTCGACGTGCCGGATGCGACGATCATGGTGATCGAACATGCAGAGCGCTTCGGGCTGGCACAGCTGCATCAGCTTCGCGGGCGCGTCGGGCGCGGCGATGAGGCTTCGACCTGCATCCTGCTCTATAAGGGACCACTCGGCGAGACGGGCCATGCGCGGCTTTCCATCATGCGCGAGACGGAAGACGGCTTTCGGATTGCGGAAGAGGACTTGAAGCTGCGCGGGGAAGGCGAAGTTCTCGGGACGCGTCAGTCCGGCACGCCGGGCTTTCGCATCGCCAGCCTCGAAGCGCATGCCGATCTCCTGGAAATCGCCCGCAAGGATGCAGCCTATCAGATCGAACGCGATCCGGAGCTGACGAGCGAGCGCGGGCAGGCAATACGCACCCTGCTCTACCTGTTCCGCCGTGATGAGGCGATCCGCTTCCTCCGGGCTGGTTAGTCGACTTTGGATACCGCCTTCGGCTTGGGGCGCATGACAGGCAAGTGTTCCGGGGCGACGAGGCCACCCGAAATCAAGAATTTAGCCGCATCCTCCGGGCTCATGTCGAGCATGACAATCTTTTCGCGCGGCACGAAGATGAGGAAGCCCGCCGTCGGCACCGGCGTCGGCGGCATGAAGACAGCGACCATGTCCTGTCCCATCGCGTTGAACTTCGATGCGATCTCGCCCCTGGCATCGGTCGCGACAAAGACCAGTGCCCAGAGGCCCGGTCCCGGATATTCGATGAGGCCGACCTTCTTGAAGGAGTTCGGCTGCTCCTTCAGCACTGTTTCGAATATCTGCTTGACGCTTCTGTAGATAGTCCGCACCAGCGGCATGCGATGCACGATGGATTCGCCGAAGCGGACGATGCTCTGCCCGATAAGATTTTTTCCGAGAAAGCCGACAATGGTGATCAGCACCACGGCAATCAGCAGGCCGAAACCGGGAATGGCGAAGTTGATGTAGCTCTCGGGATTCCAACGCGCCGGGATATAGGGCCGCACCCAGCTGTCCGACCAATGGATGAAGGTCCAGGTCAGCCAGATGGTAATTGCAATCGGCGCGCAGATGATCAGTCCGGCGAGAAAATTGTTCCTCAGCCGCATTGCGACCGGCACTCGGGGAGCCTTCTCGGTCATCTTTTCTGATGAACTCCGTTTCAGTCTTCAGACAGGCCGTCGAAACGGCCTTCCCCCTGTGTCCGTGAGCACAAAACTGCCAGAATTCGCCTTGTCGCACAACATGTTTCAGCCCGTTTGGACTTACTCCACAGTTACCGATTTTGCGAGGTTCCGTGGCTGGTCGACGTCCGTCCCCATGAAGACTGCAGTATGGTAAGCGAGCAGCTGGATCGGCAGCGAGAAGATCATTGGCGCGATGATCTCATCGACATTGGGAAGCGTGATCGTCGCCATCGTCGGCAGCTTGGAGGCAGCAGCGCCGGCCTCATCGGTGATGAAGATGATGCGCCCGCCGCGGGCCGCGACTTCCTGCATGTTGGACACCGTTTTTTCGAAGAACCGGTCATAAGGCGCGATGACGATGACGGGCATGTTTTCGTCAATCAGCGCAATCGGCCCATGTTTCAGCTCACCGGCAGCATATCCTTCGGCGTGGATGTAGGAGATTTCCTTGAGCTTCAGCGCGCCTTCCATGGCAAGCGGGAAGCTAGTGCCGCGGCCGAGATAGAGCACGTCCTTGCACTTGGAGAGCTCGCGGGAGAGGCCTTCCATCTGCGGCTGGATGAGATTGAGAACCTTGCTCATGATGCGCGGCATTTCCGCCAGATGGCGCACCATCGCCTTCTCGTCGTCAGCGCTAATCGCGCCGCGGGCGCGACCGGCGCCGACTGCCAGCGAGGCAAGCACGGCAAGCTGGCAGGTGAACGCCTTGGTGGAGGCCACACCGATTTCCGGGCCTGCCATGATCGGGAAGACGGCATCGGCTTCGCGGGCGATGGTCGATTCCCGCACGTTAACGACGGCGCCGATCTTCAGGCCGTTATCCTTGCAGTAGCGCAGCGAAGCCAGCGTGTCGGCAGTCTCGCCCGATTGCGAAATGAAAAGGGCTGCCTGGGAAGGCTGCAGCGGCATTTCGCGATAGCGGAATTCGGAGGCGACGTCGATTTCGACCGGCAGGCGCGCGTAGCGCTCGAACCAGTATTTGCCGATCAAGCCGGCAAGATAGGCGGTGCCACAGGCAGAGATCGCAAGGCCGGTCGCTGCCCTAAAATCAATGGCGGATGCATTGGGGCTGATCGTGTTGGCAGCGAAATCCACATAATGACTGAGCGCGTGGGAAATGACCTCCGGCTGCTCGTAGATTTCCTTTTCCATGAAATGACGGTGATTGCCTTTGTCGACCACATAGGCGGTCGCCTGTGAAATCTGGCGCGGACGTTTGACGACCTTGCCAGAAAAATCGAGCACGGTCGCGCCGTCGCGGGTGATGATCGCCCAGTCGCCGTCGACGAGATAAGTGATCTCGTTGGTGAAGGGCGAAAGAGCAATGGCATCCGAACCCAGAAACATTTCGCCCTTGCCGTAGCCGACGGCTAGCGGCGGGCCGGAGCGGGCCGCCATGATCGTACCGGGATCGTTCTTAAGCATGACGGCAAGCGCATAGGCGCCGGTGACGCGGTTCAGCATCTTCAACATGGCTTCGCGCGCAGAGAGGCCCTCACGCAGATATTTCGCCATGAGATGGGCGACGACTTCCGTATCGGTCTGGCTATGGAAGGCAGCGCCTTCATGGCTCAGTTCATCGCGCAGTTCTGAAAAGTTCTCGATGATGCCGTTATGGACGACCGCGACACCTTCAACGAAATGCGGATGGGCGTTGGTCTCGTTCGGCACGCCATGGGTTGCCCAGCGGGTATGAGCAATGCCCGTCGTTCCCGGCAGCGGCTCGCTGTCCAGCCGCTTTTCGAGGTTGAAGAGTTTGCCCTCTGCCCGGCGGCGATCCATGACGCCCTCATGAATTGTGGCAACACCGGCGGAATCATAACCGCGATATTCCAGCCGCTTCAGCGCATCGACAAGACGGCCCGCAACCGGCGCATTTCCGACGATCCCCACAATTCCGCACATGCAACTATCCCCTCAGGCACCAATATCGACGCCAGTCCTAGCGATTCTCGTTTATTTCTCAATTGGTAGAGCGGTCACTTTCAGTTTCCGCACGTTAAGAAGAAGGCTCAGCCCTTGGCCTTCTTCGCCGCCTTGACGGCGAGCGCCCTTTCGCGCAGGAGCTTGGCCCGCTCGGGCTTGATTTCTTGCCGGGCGCGCCCCAAAGCAAGCGCCTCCGGCGGTACATCCGCCGTGATAACGCTGCCCGAGGCAATATAAGCGCTATCGCCGATCGTCACCGGGGCGACCAGCGAAGAATTCGAGCCGATGAAGGCATCCTTGCCGATAACAGTCTCAAACTTGTTCACCCCGTCATAATTGCAGGTGATCGTACCAGCGCCGATATTGGTGCCTGATCCGATGGTAGCATCACCGATATAGGTCAGATGATTGACCTTGGCGCCCTCGCCGATCCTGCCATTCTTGACCTCGCAGAAATTGCCGACCTTGGAACCGGCGGCGAGATCCGCACCCGGACGCAGCCGCGCGAACGGCCCGACGGCTGCACCTTCGCTGACATGCGCACCCTCGATATGCGAGAAGGCATGGATAACTGCGCCGCTGTCGATGACGGCGCCGGGGCCGAAGACGACGTTCGGTTCGATCAGCGCATCCTGGCCGATGACAGTGTCATAGCAGAGGAAAACGGTTTCCGGGGCGATCATCGTCACGCCCGAAAGCATGAGCTCGTGGCGGCGGCGCTCCTGCCAGAAACGCTCGATCGCGGCGAGTTCGGCGCGGTTGTTGCAGCCGGTCATCTCGACCTCAGGCGCATCGACGGCGGTGACGCGGCCGCCAAGCGCGCGGGCGATTTCCACGAGATCGGTCAGATAATATTCACCCTTGGCATTGCTGTTGCCGATGCGCGACAGGAGGTCGAGCGCCTTTCGGCCGTTGATCGCCATGAGGCCGCTATTGCACCAGTTGACGGCGCGCTCGGCATCCGTCGCATCCCTTTCCTCGCGGATGGCCATCAACTCGCCATCCTTGACAAGCAGGCGACCGTAGCCCGTTGGGCGGTCGGTATGGAAACCGATGACGACAATGTCGCTGCCTTCGGCGAGCGCCTTGCGGGCCTCGAGCAGCGGGCCTGCCGTTTGCAGCGGCACGTCGCCATAGGTCACGATGATATCGTCGTAGCCCTCGGAAATCGCTTCGCGGGCGGCGAGAACGGCATGGCCTGTACCGAGGCGCTGCTCCTGGACATAAGATTTGATCGTCACACCGCCGACATCGGCAGCCTTCGCCACCTTCTCCGCATCCCGACCGACGACGAGGGCGATGGAGGAAACTCCTGTTGCCGCTACGGCATCGACGACATGGGCGATCATTGGCCGGCCGGCAACTTCATGCAGCACTTTCGATTTTGCGGATTTCATTCGCGTGCTGTCGCCGGCGGCGAGAATGACGGCAAGGCAGGTGCGTTCCATGGCAGACTCCGAGAATCCATTGCTAGGCGGCTGTTCTGCCGCTCATAGCAGCAAGGCGAGGCTTCAAAAAGACGAAATCGGCAGGGAAATGGTGGGCTCAGCGAGCGCGGAGAAGGCTTCGTGGACGTGCTCCCTGCCCTCGATAATGACATCTTCCATCGCCTTGCGCGCCGCCGCGGTATTGCCGGCGGCGATGGCCTCGACGATACGCATATGAGTTTCGGCTATGTTGGCGAAACCGTTCTGCGTGGGCGGCGTGCTCATGCGGAACATGCCGACGAGGGCTGCCTCGATGAGCCCGCCGAGCGTGCGCATGAAGGGATTGTGGGATGCTTCGGAAACCGCAAGATGAAAGCGCAAGTCTGCGAGTGCCAGGCTTTCAGACGTGTGGCCGCTTGCGGCCATGTCGAGCGCCAGGCCGCGCAGCAGTTCGATCTCCGCCGGGTTTGCACGTTCGGCCACAAGACCAGCAGCAAACGGTTCGAAAGCGAGGCGGATATCGTAGAGCTGCAGGAGGAATTCTTCGCTCACGCCGCTTGCAAAATGCCAGGAGATGATTTCGGTGTCGAACATGTTCCAGAAGTTCTTTTCCGTCACACGTGTACCGACGCGAGCCTTCGCGACGACCATACCCTTGGCGGCAAGCGTCTTCATCGCTTCGCGAAGCACCGTGCGAGAGACCTTGAAGCGCTGAGCGAGCTCTCCGTCTCCAGGCAGGATGGTACCGACGGGATAGGTGCCGGCAACGATTGCCCGGCCGAGTTCATCAACGACATGCGCGTGGCTTGTTCGGGTTCTTCGCCCTGCCCTACGGGTTTCAAGCGATCTATTGCGCAATCCGTCACTCCTCCTAACCGTATCTCCTGTTCAGACTGGAAAGGAAAAGGATAGCCTTCTGCATAACCATGAATGCAAAAAGCAGCAGGCCAATCAGGATTTTCGTCCACCAGCTCGACAGCGTACCGTCGAAGGTGATGTAAGTCTGAATTAGCCCCTGGATCAGCAGACCGATGAAGGTCCCTGCCACGAATCCCGCTCCTCCTGTCAGCAGCGTCCCTCCGATGACGACTGCCGCAATGGCATCGAGTTCGACGCCCACCGCCGCAAGAGAATATCCGGCAGACGTGTATAGGGAAAAAACGATTCCGGATAGGCCCGCCAGGAAACCCGACAAGGCATAGATCTGGATCGTCGTGCGTGCCACCGGTACGCCCATTAACTGTGCTGTCTGCACCCCGCCACCCAGTGCGTAGACATTGGTTCCGAAGCGGGTGCGGTGGGCGATGAAGACGCCGGCTGCGAAAACGACCAGCATGATGCCGCCGATCAGCGTCAGGCGGCCGCCGCCGGGTAGACGGTAATAGAGGCTCGTCAGCGTCGAATAAAATTCGTGATTGATCGGAATGCTGTCGATCGACAGGACATAGGCCATGCCGCGGGCGAGGAACATGCCGGCCAAAGTCACGATGAAGGGCGGCATCTGCAGGAAATGGATGATCATGCCCATAACTGCGCCGAAGGCCGTGGTGATGATGAGAACGATCGCGAAGGCAGCCAGCGGATGAATGCTGGTGTTCTGCAGGATCACGGCCAAAAAGACGCCAGTAAAGGCGATGACGGAGCCGATCGACAAGTCGATGCCGCCGGAGATGATGACGAAGGTCATGCCGACGGCGGCGATGCCGAGAAAGGCGTTGTCGGTCAGCAGGTTGCCGATGACACGCGTCGATAGCATGTTCGGATATTGTAGGGTGCAGACCGCATAGGCGAGCACGAAGATGACGATCGTCGCAAGGAGCGGCAGGTATTTGGAATTCATTTGCGCCCTCCAGTGTCCGTCCGGCGGGTCAGGAAGCCGGTCAGCGACGACATCGCCGGCGACTGGATGACGAGAATGACGATGATGATGATCGCCTTGATGATGAGATTGAATTCCGGCGGGAAGCCGGACAGCAGGATGCCGGTGTTTACCGACTGAATGATCATGGCGCCAATCAGCGAGCCGATGATGCTGAAGCGGCCGCCAAGCAGGGAATTGCCGCCAACGACCACCGCAAGGATCGCATCGAGCTCCAGCCAGAGACCGGCATTGTTGGCATCAGCCCCCTTGATGTCGGCGGCAACGATGATTCCGGCGATGGAAGCACAGAGGCCGCTCAGCATATAGACAGCCATCAGCAGCACCGGCGTCTGCACGCCGGACAGCGTGCTGGCACGCCTGTTGATGCCGACTGCTTCGATAAGCATGCCGAGTGCGGTGCGGCGAACCAGCAGGATGACCAGCAGGCCGACGATCAGCCAGATGACCACAGGCATGGGCAGGAAGGCGAAAGAACCGCTGCCGAAAAAGATCAGCCCGTCATCGTTGAAGGTCATAATGGCGCCTTCGGTGATGAGCTGGGCGATGCCGCGGCCGGCGACCATGAGCACGAGGGTCGCAATGATCGGTTGGATATTGAGGACGGCGACGAGGAAGCCGTTCCAGACACCGCAGAGCAGGCCAATGATGACAGTCAGCACGAGCGTGTAAGCAAGCGAATTGCCTTCAACGATCGAGGAGGCGGCAACGGCGCCACAGATAGCAATGACAGCACCGACCGACAGGTCAATGCCCTTGGTGGCAATCACCAGCGTCATGCCGATCGCCAGCAGGGCTACCGGCGCGCCACGATTGAGCACATCGATGAGGCTGCCATAGAGGCGTCCATTTTGAGCAATCACATTAAGAAATTGCGGGAAAAAGCTGAAATTCAAAAGAAGAACAACCAAAAGCGCAATCAATTGTGGCGCAAGACGAAAGCCAAGCGCCTTTAGCGAGGCAGTCATGCATCCTCCGTTCGTTTGTCGGCTGCAGCAATGGCGTCGACGATGCTGCCAGCGCTGATATGCTCACCGGTCAGCTCCGCAATATGCTCGCGATCACGCAGCACGATGACGCGTGAGCTGTAGGCGACCAGTTCCTCCAGTTCCGAGGAGATGACAATCAGCGACATGCCTTTGGCGCAGAGTTGCTCGATGAGCTTGATGATTTCGGCATGCGCGCCGACATCGATGCCGCGCGTCGGCTCGTCCAGGATCAGGAAATCCGGATTGGTGGCGAGCCAGCGGGCAAGGATTGCCTTCTGCTGATTGCCACCCGAGAGGAGCCGGATGGGTTTTTCGCGGTCCGTCGTGCGGATATCGAGCGCCTTGATATATTCGTCGGCAATCGCATTCTGCTCGGCGCGAGAGAGCGGCCGTGCCCAGCCACGCCGGGCCTGCAGGGCGAGCGCGATATTCTCGCGAATCGACAGGTCACCGATGATCCCGTCGGTCTTGCGGTCTTCCGGGCAGAAACCAAAGCCCCTGGCGATTGCCGCACGCGGGCTCGACAGCGTCACCGGCTTTCCATCGATGCTGGCGACACCACTATCGGCGCTTTCTATGCCGAACATCAGTTCAGCGGTTTCCGTGCGTCCGGAACCGAGAAGTCCCGCTATGCCGACGACCTCGCCGACGCGAACTTCGAGATCGAAGGGCCTTACCTTGCCGCGTTTGCCATATCCTTCGAAGGCATATTTCACCGCGCCGGCGTCAATCGTGCGCTCCTTGGCGGCGTGCTCGGTCTGCGCCAGTTCACGCCCGAGCATCATGGCGATCAAATTCTGGCGCGGCAGTTCGGCGGCGTCATGCGTTCCCACCAACCGGCCATTGCGCAGCACGGTGATGCGATCGCTGATCGCATATACCTGCTCAAGAAAATGCGTAATGAAGACAATGCCTAATCCGCGCTTCTTCAAGTCGTTCACAACCCGGAAAAGCATCTCTACTTCGTGCGTGTCGAGACTCGCGGTGGGCTCATCGAGAATGAGGACCTTGCCGGAGAGATCGACGGCACGGGCAATCGCCACGATCTGCTGGACGGCAACCGAGAAACGGTCGAGTTGAGCGGTCACGTCGATATCGAGGCCGTAGCCCGCCAGAAGCTCGCGGGCATTGCAGTTCATGGTTCGGGCATCGATCATGCCGAAGCGCTTCGGCTGACGGCCGAGGAACAGATTTTCCGCAATGCTGAGATTGGAGAGGAGGTTAACCTCCTGATAGACGGTGCCAATGCCGAGCTTCTGAGCCGCCAGCGTGTCAGCCGGATCGATCTCGTTGCCTTCCAGCGTCAGACTTCCGGCATCGCGGCGATAGGCACCCGTAATGCATTTGATGAGAGTCGACTTGCCTGCGCCGTTTTCGCCGAGAAGCGCATGTACCTCGCCGCGCCTCAGCGTGAAATCCACCTTATCCAGGGCGATGGCACCGGGGAAGAATTTCGATATGCCCGAAGCTGCGAGAATATTCTCGAAATTGTGAACCATGAGGGCTGCTGTTTCCTGATATTGCGCCGAAGCCTGTACCAGAACGGGCATGATGCCTTGATGGTACTGGCAGTTCCGCACCGGTCCATGATGGACCGGTGCGGTTCCGGCATCAATCAGTAACCCTGACCCTTCTTCTCTTCGTAAACCTTCATCGGATCGTCAGCCTGCGTGTAGAGCTTGGATTCCGTCTGGATCCACTTCGGCGGAGCTTTCTTGTCCTTCAGGTATGCGTCGAGGGCGTCAAAGGCCGGGCCGGCCATGTTCGGCGTCAGCTCGACGGATGCGTTTGCTTCGCCTGCGGACATGGCCTTGAAGATATCAGGCACGGAGTCGATGGAGACGACGAGGATATCCTTGCCGGGCTTCAGACCAGCTTCCTTGATCGCCTGAATACCGCCGACAGCCATATCGTCATTATGGGCGTAGAGAGCGCAGATATCCTTGCCGCCGTTTTCAGCCTTCAGGAAGCTTTCCATGACTTCCTTGCCCTTGGTGCGGGTGAAGTCACCGGTCTGGCTGCGGACGATCTTGAAGTTGTCGTGGCCCTTGATTGCATCCTCGAAGCCCTTCTTGCGAGCGATGGCCGGTGAAGAGCCGGTCGTGCCCTGCAGCTCGACGACGTTGCATTTCTTGTCGCCGACGGTCTTGACCAGCCAGTCGCCGGCGACCTTGCCTTCATGGACCTGATCGGAGGTGACGGCCGTCAGATAGAGGTCTTCAGGAGCCTTGATCGTACGGTCGAGAAGGATGACCGGGATATTGGCTTCCTTGGCTTCCTTGAGAACAGCATCCCAGCCAGTTTCAACGACGGGAGCGATAAGGATGGCATCCACGCCCTGGGCAATGAACGAGCGGAGAGCCTTGATCTGATTTTCCTGTTTCTGCTGAGCATCGGCAAATTTGAGGTCGATGCCGCGCTTTTCAGCCTGCTGCTTGGTGACGGTCGTTTCAGCCGCGCGCCAGCCCGATTCCGAGCCGATCTGCGAGAAGCCGACGGTCAAGCCGGCGGCCGAAGCCGAACCGAACATGCAGGCAGCCAAAATCGTGGCACTCAAAAGTGCAGTCTTCAATTTCATGATGTCCTCCCAATGCCGCGTCTCGCGGCGCAGGATCAAAAAATCATATAGTAATACTTTTGTAAATGAGCATTTTAGCATGCATTGCAGCAAAAAGGCGCCCTTTTCAGAGCGCCTTTTCGCAACTGCGAGTTACAGGTTTGGCCTTATTGCGCAGGCAGCTTGTCGTCTACGCCTTCGACATAGAAGTTCATGCCAAGCAGCGTGCCATCATCAGCCTTTTCGCCGGCCTTCAGCCAGGGCGTGCCGTCCTGCTTGTTGATTGGGCCGGTGAAGGGATGCAGTTCGCCGGACTTGATCTTGGCTTCGGTTTCCTCAGCCATCTTCTTCACGTCGTCGGGCATGTTGGTATAGGGCGCCATCTTGAGGATGCCATCCTTCAGGCCATCCCAGCTCTGTTCAGACTTCCAGGTGCCGTCCAGAAGCGCGTGGACGCGCTTTGAATAATAGTTGCCCCAGGTATCGACAATTGCCGTCAGCTGCGCTTTCGGGCCGGCTGCGATCATGTCGGATGCCTGGCCGAAGGCGTGGATGCCGCGCTCTTCGGCAACCTGCATCGGCGCTGTCGTGTCGGTGTGCTGCGTCAGCACGTCGACGCCCTGGTCGATCATCGCCTTGGCGGCATCAGCTTCCTTGCCCGGATCGAACCAGGTATTGACCCAGATGACCTTGAGCTTGAAGCTCGGGTCGATCGACTTGGCGCCCTGTTCGAAGGAGTTGATGCCCATCACAACTTCCGGGATCGGGAAGGAGGCGATGTAGGCGGCACCGTGATTTTTCGAGGTCTTGGCGGCGATCTGGCCGAGGATGTAGCGGCCTTCATAGAAGCGTGAATTATAGGTCGCGAGGTTAGGGCCGGACTTGTAGCCGGTGCCGTGCTCGAACTTGACCTTCGGGAATTTGGCGGCAACCTTGACCGTCGCGTCCATGAAGCCGAAGGACGTCGCGAAAATCAGCTGGCAGCCGGAGCGCGCAAGGCGCTCGATGGCGCGCTCGGCATCCGGGCCTTCCGGCACGTTTTCGAGATAAGGCGTTTCGATCTTGTCGCCAAACTCGGCCTGGACCTGCTGACGGCCGACATCGTGAGCCTGGGAATAACCGCCGTCGTTGTGCGCTCCGACATAGACGAAGCAGACCTTCGTCTTTTCTGCTGCCTCGGCTGCGGAGGAGATGCCGATCACGGCTGCGGCCGATGCGGCAAGTGCTAATGCGAACTTCTTCATGATGACCCCTGTTGGTTTGAAGTTATTCCGGAAACCCGTCTTGGTATTCTTGTTTTATCGCTCCGGGACGAAGGCTTTTCCAAGCGACGCGGGCGTATTGATCAACGTCGTGCGCCGATTATGAGAAATGATGATGAGAACTACAATAGTCGCGACATAAGGCAACATAGAGAGGAATTGCGCGGGGATACCGAGGCCGAAGGCCTGCGCGTGGAGCTGCAGGATCGTGACCGCTCCGAAGAGGTAACCGCCGGCAAAGACCCGCCACGGGCGCCAAGAGGCGAAGACGACCAGCGCCAGCGTGATCCAGCCGCGGCCGGCCGACATGTTTTCCACCCATTGCGGCGTATAGACGAGCGAGAGCTGCGCACCGGCGAGACCCGCGCAGGCACCACCGAAGATGACCGCCAGATAGCGCGTGCGGATGACGTGAATGCCGAGCGCGTGGGCCGAGCCGTGGCTGTCGCCGATCGCTCTCAGCTTCAGGCCCAGGCGGCTTCTGAACAGGAACCAGCTGACGCCAAGGAGCAAGGCGATCGATAGATAGAAAATCAGCTCCTGCTTGAAAAGAACCGGACCGATAACGGGGATATCGGACAGCAGCGGGATGGCGATCTCTTTCAGCTGAATGCCGGGCACGCTGACATAGGGTTCGCCGAGCTGGCCGGATAGGCCGAGACCGAGAAGGGTCAGCGCCAGGCCCGTGGCCACCTGGTTCGCGACCAGCGTCAGCGTCAGGAATGCAAAGAGCAGCGAGAAAAGCGCGCCCGCGAGGATGCCGCAGATGATGCCGGCATAGGGCGACCCCGACATCTGCGCGCCGGCAAAGGCGGCTACTGCCCCCATGATCATCATACCCTCGACGCCAAGATTGAGGACGCCGGAGCGCTCCGTCACGAGTTCGCCAAGGGCTGCGATGACGAGCGGCGTGGAGGCGGTGATAACGGTCAGAAGAATGGCTTCGAAAATGCTCACGCCGCGCCACCCCTTACCCGCGACAAGACGATACGGATTTTGTAATAGATCAGCGTGTCGCACGAGAGCACGAAAAAGAGGATCAACCCCTGGAAGACGCGGGTGACCTTGTCCGAAACACCGATCGATAACTGCGCCGCCTCACCACCTAGATAGGTCAATGCCAGTACCAAACCCGAAGCGATAATGCCGAGCGGATTGAGACGGCCGAGGAAGGCGACAATAATGGCGGTGAAGCCATAGCCCGGCGAAATCGCGGGCTGCAGATGACCAATCGAGCCCGACACTTCGCAAATGCCGGCAAGCCCGGCCAGCGCGCCTGAAAAGAGGAAGCTGAACCAGATCATCTTCTTCGAAGAGAAGCCTGCGAAGCGCCCCGCCCGTTCCGACTGGCCGAGCACGACAACCTCGAAGCCCTTCAGAGTGAAGCGCATCATAAACCAGACCAGGATGGCCGCGACGACGGCGAAAATGAAGGCCCAGTGGGCACGGCCAGATTCCTCCCATATCGCCGGCACGATCGCCTCTGGAGCAAAGTCCCGAGAGACCGGAAAGTTGAAGCCCTTCGGATCGCGCCATGCGCCACGGATCAGCCAATCGAGAAAGAGCTGGGCGATATAGACCAGCATCAACGATGTCAGAATCTCGTTGGTATTGAAATGCGCCTTCAGCAGCGCCGGAATGGCCGCAAAAAGCGCGCCGCCAAGCGCGCCAAGGATCAGCATCAGCGGCAGCACCAACGGCGAATGCCAGTCGTAGAAGACGATCGGGATATAGGA
Organism: Rhizobium sp. BK529; assembly: GCF_014194105.1. Lineage (NCBI taxonomy): Bacteria > Pseudomonadati > Pseudomonadota > Alphaproteobacteria > Hyphomicrobiales > Rhizobiaceae > Rhizobium > Rhizobium sp. BK529. Next base: position 1,607,134 of record NZ_JACIAU010000001.1, read on the forward strand.
GCCGGTGATCGCGCCAATGGTGAACTGGCCTTCGGCGCCGATATTCCAGTTGTTGGATCGGTAACAGACGGCAAGGCCGACAGCGATCAGGATGATCGGCGCGGCTTTGACTGCCAATTCATGCAGCGACCAGATTTCCAGAAGCGGTTCGAGGAAGAAGGCGTCGAGTGCCTCGACCGGATCCTTGCCGAGCGTGGCGAACATTATCGCGCCGACGACCAGCGTCAGAACGAGGGCCAGGAGCGGCGAGACGAAAGCAAAGAGCTTCGAGACCTGCGGGCGCTTTTCCAGTTCAATGCGCAAGTGCGGGCTCCCCGGCGTGTTTGCCTTCATGCAGGCCGCCCATCAGCAGACCGATTTTTTCCCGCGTCAGCTCACCGGCCGGATAGGGCTTGGACAGCCGTCCTTCAGAAATTACGGCGATATCGGTCGCCACCTCGAAGATCTCGTCGAGATCCTGGCTGATGACGACGACGGCAGAACCGGCCTTTGCGAGATCGACGAGCGCCTGGCGGATACGGCTTGCGGCACCCGCATCCACACCCCAGGTCGGCTGATTGACGACCAGCACCGCCGGCTGTCGGTCAAGCTCTCGGCCGACGATGAATTTCTGCAGATTGCCGCCGGAGAGCGAACCTGCGGCTGGATCATCGCCGCTCTTGCGCACGTCCATGGCCTCGGAAATGCGGCGTGCTGCGGATTTCACCGCACCATACCTGATAATACCGAGGACACCCAGAAACGCCTTGCGATCAGACTGGCTGCGGGCCAGCACCAGATTGTCGGACAGTTTCATCGCGGAAACAGCGGCATGGCCATGCCGCTCCTCCGGCACGAAGCCGGCGCCGAGCAGACGTCGGGCAGTGATGCCCTGCCTGCCGACGGGCTTCTTGCGAATGACGATCGCTTCGGCCGAAGAAACTGGATACTCGCCCGACAGTGCATCAAAGAGCTCGCTCTGCCCATTCCCCGCAACGCCGGCAATGGCCAGGATTTCACCGGAGCGCACAGCCATGGAAACATCGCGCAACGGCATGGCAAAGGGGGTGCGGGCGGCGACCGAGAGGTTCGAGACGGCAAGCTGCACCTCTCCCTTGTCGCTGCGCTCGGGATGGGTGACAGCCGCCACTTCGTTGCCGACCATCATGCGGGCGAGAGAGGAAGGCGTTTCCTGCTTCGGATCGCAGGCGCCTGTCACGCGGCCATGTCGAAGCACGGTAGCGCGGTCGCAGATGCGCTGCACCTCTTCCAGGCGATGGCTGATATATAGAACCGAGCGGCCTTCGGCGCGCAGCTTGAAGAGCGTTTCGAAGAGCCTGTCGGCTTCCTGCGGCGTCAGCACCGAGGTCGGCTCGTCGAGGATGATGAGCTTCGGGTTCTGCAGCAGAGCGCGGACGATCTCGATGCGCTGGCGTTCGCCAACCGAAAGATCCGCGACATGCGCATGCGGGTCGAGCGGCAGGCCATAGGCCTGCGACAGCGCCCTCGCCTCCTCTGCGATCCTGCCGATCGGAATGCCGTCATCGAGAGAAAGCGCGATGTTTTCGGCAACGGTCAGTGCCTCAAACAGCGAAAAATGCTGAAAGACCATGCCGATGCCAAGCTTGCGGGCCTCCCCGGGAGACGTGATCGTGACCGGCCTGCCCTCCCAGAGAATTTGCCCGTCAGTCGGCTCCAGAACGCCGAAAAGCATCTTGACCAACGTGGATTTGCCTGCGCCATTTTCGCCGAGAAGCGCATGAATTTCGCCCGGCGCTATATCGAGATCGATTTCATTGCAGGCGGCAAAGCTACCGAAAAATTTCGTCAGCTTCTGAACCGATAATAACGCGCCGGAATCCGGCACATTCAATGGCGACACGTTCCCCTCATTTCTTCTGCCGACCGGTCCGTTTGGATCTCATGGAATCAGCAGCGTCGTTCCGGTTGTTTTTCTTGTTTCCAGATCTGCGTGGGCCCGCCCAACCTCACGCAGCGGATAGGTTTGATTGATATTGATACGCACTTTGTTGCTGCGCACAACATCAAATAGATTGTTTGCACAATCGGTAAGTTCTTGGCGCGTGGCAATATAGGTAAAGAGCGTCGGGCGCGTTGCATAGAGCGAGCCCCTTTGGGCGAGATGGCCCATGGTGAAATTCTCGATCGCGCCGGAGGATTGGCCGAAGGACGCAAAGAGCCCGCGCGGCTTCAAGCAATCCAGCGATTGCGGGAAAGTGTCGCGGCCGATCGAGTCATAGACCACATCAACCCCCTTGCCGCCGGTGATCTCCCGCACACGTTCGGCGAAATTCTCGGTCCTGTAGTTGATGACATGGTCATAGCCGTGTTCGAGCGCCAGCTGGACTTTGTCGGCGGAGCCTGCCGTGCCGATGACGGTGGCGCCGAGCGCCTTTGCCCACTGGCCGGCAATCAGGCCGACGCCGCCGGCTGCGGCATGGAACAACAACACCGTCTCAGGGCCGACCTTAAAGGTGCGGTTCAAGAGGTACTCGGCCGTCATGCCTTTCAGCATCATGGCGGCTGCGGTTTCGAGGCTGATGCCTTCGGGCACCTGGACCAGATGTTTCGTGTCGATGTTGCGCTCCGCGCTATAGGCCCCATCAGAGCCCGCATAGGCAACGCGGTCGCCCACGGTAAAATCGGTTACGCCGGAGCCTACTGCCGTAACGACACCTGCGGCCTCCTTGCCAGTCACGAAGGGCAGATGCGGTGCTTTGTAGGTACCATCACGGAAATAGACGTCGATGAAATTCAGACCGACCGCTTCCTGGCGGATCTGCACCTGGCCTTCCGACGGGGGCGGCAGATCGATATCGACATAGTCGAAAACCTCGGGTCCACCGTTCCTGGAAAAAGAAACCGCCTTCGTCTTTGCCATAGCTCTCTACCTCACTTGCGTCCAAGCGCCGGAAAGAATTGGAGCACCGCGCCGATGACGTAAAGATAAATGCCGCTCACGATGAAGAGAGCGACCGCCCATTGCGGCATATCGAAATACATCAGCAGCGAATAGGCGCCGAGCGCCGACCACAGCAGGAAGACGCCAAGGTTCAGCGGGCGCAGACGCTGGACCCGCACCGGATGCAGGAAGTTGACCGGCAGGAAGGTCAGGATCACGGAGACGGCGACGACGATAAAAGCGGTCATCTCGCCTGCATGCATGACGAAGAGCGTGAAGATCACCATGTTCCAGACGACCGGAAAGCCCGAGAAGAAATACTCCTCCGTCTTCATGCCTGTATCGGCATAATAGATGGCGCTAGATACGACGATCATGCCGGCGGCAACGAAGGACCAGGGCTCGCCGATCATGCCGCTTTGATAGAGCGCGAAGGCCGGCAGCAGCACGTAGGTGACGTAATCGATGATATTGTCGAGCGTATCACCAGACCAATTCGGCAGCACTTCCTTGACGCGCACCTTGCGGGCGATCGGTCCGTCGATGCCATCGACCAGAAGCGCAAGGCCCAGCCACCAGAACATATCGACGAAACGGTGCTCGGCAGCAGCGACCACACCGAGAAAAGCGAGAAAGGAACCGGAGGCCGTCAGAATATGCACGGAGAATGCGCGCATTTCCGCGTAAGGAACACGCTTATAATTGAAAATTTTCATGTTCCCCCGTACTACCTGTTACGCCCCGCGCCGCGGCGGGCGTTTTTTTGCCTAATATGCATCCTTTGAAGAGCTTAGCCAGCGCAAAAGCGACAGGTCGCCACCGCCAGCAAATCCTGACCGTGACATGCATATTTCGCTCCTCAGCCGTGCGATGGAATGGATTGCCTTTAATTTAGCGGGGTTTTGTAATATCTGCCTCGCATGTGATGATTATCTTGCGAACGACGAGCCCGATATCTAATGAACGCTCCTGCAAAGACCGAAGAATTCGCCTCCGCCATTCCCGCCGGCGTCTATGCCGAGACGGTGCTGAGCGTGACGCATTATACCGACCGGCTCTTCCGCTTCACGATGACCCGGCCCGATGGCTTCCGTTTCCGCTCGGGCGAATTTGCAATGATCGGCCTCATGGTCGATGGCAAGCCGATCTTCCGCGCCTATTCGATCGCAAGCCCGGCATGGGCCGAAGAGCTTGAATTCTTCTCCATCAAGGTGCCGGATGGTCCGCTGACTTCGCATTTGCAGCTCATCAAGCCGGGCGACCAGGTGCTGATGCGCAAGAAGCCGACGGGCACGCTGGTTCTCGACGCACTCACTCCCGGCAAGCGCCTCTACATGTTCTCGACCGGCACAGGTATTGCACCTTTCGCGAGCCTTATCCGCGATCCGGAAACCTATGAGAAGTTTGACGAAGTCATCCTCACCCATACGACGCGCGAGATCTCCGAACTAAAATACGGCTTCGATCTTCTCGACGAAATCCGGAATGACGAACTTCTCCAGGAAGTGGTCGGCGACAAGCTGCGCCACTATGCGACCGTCACCCGCGAGGATTTCGAATATCGCGGCCGCATCACCGACCTGATTTCCTCCGGTAAGCTCTTCACCGATCTCGGCGTCCCGCCAATTGATCCGGCGGTTGACCGCGGCATGATCTGCGGTTCTTCCGCGATGCTGAAGGACACCAAGGAGCTTCTGGAAAAGGCCGGCCTCGAAGAGGGTGCCAACAGCAAACCCGCGGAGTTCGTGATCGAGCGCGCATTCGTCGGCTGAGGCTGCGAAACGATTTTCCAGGCAACGGCTCCGGAAACGGGGCCGTTCTTATTTCTGGCTCAGATAATCGATCAGCGCCGCCATCGTCAGGCGTGCTTGATCGACCTCGCCCTGATGAATGGCTGTGATCACTGTGACATGGAGAGAAATGGAGCGATCCATCTTTTCCGGATTAGCAGTCGAATACCACAGACGCCGGGAGTGGGTCTGCACGGGCCCGAGGGCCGCGGTGATGAAGCGGTTCGGACACGCATCCTCAAGAATCTCGTCGAAAGCCTTATCCGCGGCGAAAAAACCTTTCAGATCGCCGCCGACAGCGCATCTCTCCATAGCGGCAGCACATTGGATGAGCCGCGCCCTCTCTTCGTCATTCGCCGCGTCGGCGACCAATGCCGCCGCTGCCGGCTCAAGCTTGCGACGCACTTGCATGACATTCGCATGGTCTTCGGCGCGGATCTCGGCGATCTGCAAACCGACACGCGGCTTCACCACGATCAACCCCTGCCAGGCGAGTTTCTGGATCGCTTCGCGCACCGGTGTGCGGCCATGGCCTGCAAGATCGATGAGCTGCTTTTCCGTCACCAGAGCACCGGGCGCCAAAGCCAGCGTCACTATGGCATGCTCGAGCGCCAGATAGGCGAGATGGCTAAGCGATTCCTGCATGCGGGCGGATCCGAGGCTGATATATCAATACTGGCACGGTTGAACGCCAAAGACAAGTTATCCTGATATATCAAAAGCATGCAGCATGCGAGAACAATCCCTTATTCGTGGCGCAATGCCTCGATGGGATTAAGCTGGGCTGCGCGTCTCGCCGGAAAGAAGCCGAAGATCATACCGATGGCCGCCGAAAAGACGAAGGCGATGAAGATGATGAGCGGGCTGACGACGAAGGGCACATTCAGTAAACTGACCGTACCGTAGGCAAGCGTCAGGCCAAGCATGATGCCGGCTATGCCGCCGAAGAGCGACAGGGCGACCGCCTCGACGAGGAATTGCGTCAGCACCTGATTTTCGAGCGCGCCGATGGCAAGGCGAATACCGATCTCACGGGTGCGCTCGGTCACCGATACCAGCATGATATTCATGATGCCGATGCCGCCGACGAGCAGGCTGACGGCGGCGACCGCACCAAGCAGACCAGTCAGCAGTGTCGTCGTGCCGGTCATCGCCTCAGCGATCTGCGTCATGTCATTGACGTTGAAATCATCCTGGCGGCCGGGAATGATTTTGCGGCGTTCACGAAGAAGGTTCTCGACATCGGCCTGCACCTTTGAGGTTGACACGCCGTCGCGCGCCGAGATGAGGATGGTCGGGACATTGGAGCTACCGCTGATGCGGCGCTGGAAAACCTTTACCGGCATGATGACGACATCGTCCTGGTCATTGCCCATGCCGGACTGACCGCGCTTTGCCAACACGCCGATAACGGGGCAGGAAACTTTGCCGACACGAATCTGCTGGCCGGTCGGATCGGCGGCGCCAAAAAGTTGCTCGCGCACGGTCTCACCGATGATGCAGCGCGACTGGCCGCGCTCTTCGGCCGGCGTGAAATTGCGGCCAAGCGCCAGATCCCAGTCCTGCGCGATGAAATAGTCGTTGGTCGTGCCGTAGACGGTGGTGGAATGATTCTGCCCGCCGAAGATGACGGTTGCCGTCGACTGGTTGGACGGCGCCACGGCGCGCAGACCGGGAACCTGATCGCGGATCGCCTCGACATCTTTCAGCGTAAAGCGCCGCGCCTCGGCGCTGGCGCGGCCGGGACCGAACTGACCGGGACGCACAAAGAGCATGTTGGTGCCGAGGCGCGACAGCTCGGTCGAAACCTGCGCCGTCGTGCCGTTGCCGATCGTGACGAGCGCGATGACGGCGGCAACACCAATGACGACGCCGAGTACAGTCAGGAAGGAACGCAGCAGATTGCGGCTGATGGCGCGCAGCGCGAGCTTCAGCGTTTCAAAGAACATGCTCCGCCCTCCGCTGATGCTCCACCTCGGTTTCCAGCTTGCCATCGACAAAGCGCAACAGGCGTCCCGCATAGGCAGCGATATCAGGCTCATGCGTGACCATGACGATGGTGATGCCCTGCTCGCGGTTCAGCCGCGTCATCAGATCCATGATCTCGATGCTGGTCTTGGTATCGAGATTGCCGGTCGGCTCATCAGCGAGCAGCAGTGCGGGTTCGGTGACGATGGCACGGGCGATCGCCACACGCTGCTGCTGACCGCCGGAGAGTTCCTGTGTCTTGTGATGCTCCCGGCCAGACAGGCCGACGAGGCCGAGTGCCTCTTTCGCGCGCTTACGCCGCTCGCCGACCGCCATCCCGCGATAGATCAGCGGCAGTTCGACGTTCTCGACCGCCGATGTGCGCGACAACAGGTTGAAGCCCTGAAAGACGAAACCCAGCATATGGCGGCGCAGAAGCGTCAGCTGGCTGCGATCGAAACCGCCGGTCGAAATGCCCTGGAAGACATAGTCGCCAGAGGTCGGCACATCGAGACACCCGAGAATATTCATCGCCGTCGACTTGCCGGAGCCGGAAGGTCCCATAATCGCGACGAATTCATGCGTGCGGATCGAAAGGTCCACATGGTCGAGGGCGCGGATCGCCGCAACGCCTTCGCCGTAGATTTTCGAGACCTGCCTGAATTCGAGAAGCGGCGGGCGTTCCATCATCGGCTCCCGTCAATTCGTCCGCGCCGCGGCATCGGTGATAACAGCATCCTTTTCGGTGATCTCGCCCGAGGTGACTTGCGTGAATTGGCCATCGGACGACCCGACCTGGATCACGACCGGCGCGGGGTGGCCGTTACGGAGCACCCAGACCCGGCGCTGCGTGCCGCTCAGCGTCGAATCGGCACCACCACTGCGCGACGGACGCGGCGGGCGGAACAGGCTGAAAATGCCGCGGCCGCCGCGCGCTTCCGTTTGCGGCGGCGCATAACGCAGAGCCGCATTCGGGACCATCAGCGTATCCTTGACGGCTTCGACGGTAATATCAGAGGTCGCCGTCATTCCTGGGCGGAGAAGCAGATCGGCATTGTCGACCGAGAGGACGGCTTTGTAGGTGACGACGTTGTTCACCACCTCGGAAGCAAAGCGGATCTGCTCGATGACAGCAGGGAAAGTGCGATCCGGATAGGCATCGACTGTAAAGCTCGCCTTCTGGCCGACGGCGATCTGACCGACATCGGCTTCATCGACATCCACCTGCAGTTCCATCTTTTTCAGATCGCCGGCAATTGTGAACAGCACCGGTGCCGAGAGCGAGGCGGCAACGGTTGCGCCGGGATCGACGGAGCGCGTCAGGATCACGCCATCGATCGGCGAGACTATCTTCGCCTTGCCGAGATTGACTTCGGCAAGCTGGAGGTTGGCTTCGGAGGCCAGCACGTCGGCCTCGTTAATATCCTTGGCGGCGACAGCCGAGTCATATTTGTAGGTCGCGTCGTCGAGGCTCTGCTGGGTGGAAACGTTGCTCTTGACGAGGCTTTTCAGACGGTCGAGCGAGGTCGCAGCCGATTGCAAATCGGCGTTCGCCTTGACCACGTTGGCCTTTGCCGAATTGAGCTTGGCGCGAGAACTCTTCACGTCGGCTTCCAGCTTGTTTGTATCAAGAACGGCGAGAACATCGCCTGCCTTAACGGTGCTGTTGTAGTCGACATTGACGTCGCGCATCGTGCCCGACAGTTCGCTCGATATATCCACCTGTTGGGTCGGCTGGACTGAACCTGTGGCGGTGACGAGCACTGTCAGGTCGCCGCGCTTGACCGGCTGGGTCGTGTAGCTGAATTCGGCACGGCTTCGGCCCATGTAGAAATAGGTAGCAGCGGCTGCGGCAAGGATCAAAAGCACCAAGAGGATCAGCCGGCCACGCCAGCGACGCCCCCTGCTCCGCCGGCCGGCGGCGAGCACGGCAGCTAGGTCGGCGTTTGCGCCTGCTACGGAACCGGTCTCTTTGCCAGCCTCCAAATTGTCCATCTAATCCTCGATATATGCTTCGCCATGTTGGGTCTGCTTCACGCCGAAATAATCATAATGAAGATGAACCCAACATTACCGATGCCCCCGTGATGGTACGGAAATGCGGCTGAAAAACATGAAATATTCGTAAGGAAACAGCTGGATGGCGCAGTCGGTGCAAGCTGTTCCGCAAGAAGACCACAGGGTCGACGAGAGTGTTCAGGGTTGGATCAATGTGGCAAATTCGGCGCAGCTCCCGATCAACTTAGAGCGATCTGCGGCTGTGGAAAGGCCGCGGCATTGTCCAAGCTTTACCGGGCGGGCAGGATTGCGGCGCCGCCTGCAGCCTGAACCGCGAGGCTGCCCATGGCAATACCTTCGCGCAGGCAGATATCGAGGCTCGCGCCGCCAAGCCAGGCGTCGATGAACCCGGCATTGAAGGCATCGCCCGCGCCGGTCGTATCCACGACCTTGACGGTCGGGGCGTTCTGATGGAGGCGCATATCACCGGCGGCATAATATGCACCGCCAGCGCCTGCCTTCAGCGCCACCATCGGGAAGCGCACCGCAAGCCTGTCCAGCGCTTCGGCCGGGTCAGAGTATCCGGTGATGGCAACGGCTTCTTCGACATTCGGCAGGAAGAGATCGACGCCTTCGCAGCGATCGAGAAAATCATGCTGGTAGATCAGCGTCTCATCCCAACTCGGGTCGAGCGATACGGTCAATCCATTCTCCTTGGCTTTTCCGATGAGCCTAGGGATTTCCGCCAGTGTCGCGAATTCGGCAATGTGCAGGTGGCGCGCCTCGCTCCAGGTAAGGGCCTCACCAAGCGTTGCCGGCTCCGCCCCTCCGGCGCGGCGGGAGAGGAAGGCCCGCTCCTCACCATTGTTGATTGCGACGGTGACCTGCGGACCGGCATCGGCGGCCCGATCGAGAAAACGTAAATCGACGCCGCTCGCCTGCAGTTCCGTGGTCAGGCCATTCGAAAGCCCATCGGTTCCGAGGCGAGAGAGCAGAGCGGTCTTGCGTCCGATATGGGCCGAATAAGCTGCCATGATGAAAGCCCCGCCGCCTGCAGCAATGCGCAGGTTATCGGCAAAAATCTCACGCCCGAGAACGGGCATGGTCTTCAGTCCTGTGAAGATCAGGTCGCAATAGATCCGGCCGATGCTGAGCACCGCGGACCGCATGTCATTATCAGATGTCATTGGCGCCCGAGGGCCTTTTCCGTTTTTGCATCGAAAACATAGAGAGCTCCGGACGCCGCATGGGCGTTCACGACGCTGCCGACGGCCGGTATCACCTTACCGGGTGCGGTTGCAATCACAGACGCGCCCGCGACATCGAAATGCACCAGGGTTTCGGCACCGAGCGGCTCGACGGCACTTACCATGCCCGACAATGACAGGATACCGGTGCCCTCGCCGATGACGAGATCATGGGGGCGTATGCCGACCAGATGCGGACCGCCCTCGCCGATGCGGATGCCATCGGCTGCAGCGGTACCCGGCAGAAGGTTCATCGACGGACTGCCGATGAAGCGCGCGGTGAAGACGTCGGCGGGATTTTCATAGATATCCATCGGTGTTCCCGCCTGCAGAATATGGCCGTCCTTCATGACGACGATCCGGTCGGCCATGGTCATGGCCTCGACCTGATCATGGGTGACATAGACGATCGTCGTGCCCAAGCGCTGGTGCAGGCGCTTGATCTCGATGCGCATCTGCGTGCGCAGCTGTGCATCAAGGTTCGACAGCGGCTCGTCGAAGAGGAAGGCGGAAGGATTACGCACCATGGCGCGGCCAATCGCGACACGCTGGCGCTGGCCGCCTGACAGGGCTGCCGGACGGCGGGCGAGATAGTCCGTCAGGCCGAGGATCTGTGCGGTTTCGTCGATGCGCTTATCCTTTTCCGCCTGCGAGAGCTTCGAGGTGTAAAGGCCGAAGCCGATATTCTGGCGTACGCTCATATGCGGATAGATGGCGTAGTTCTGAAACACCATGGCGATATTGCGCTGTTTCGGTTCGCGCTCGTTCACTACCTCGCCGCCGATCTTCAGCGTGCCGCCCGAGATATCTTCGAGACCGGCGATCATGCGCAGCGTCGTCGATTTGCCGCAGCCGGATGGGCCGACGAAGACGACGAATTCACCATCGGCGATCGCGAGATCGATGCCGTGCACGACATTGAGCTTGCCGTAGCGTTTGACGAGCCCCTGCAGTTCGATATTTGCCATCAGGCGGTCCCCATCAATGCCTTGAATCTGGTTTGAAGTTCTTCAGCAGCGGCGGCTTCGCGCGCTGCATTCTCCTGCGCTTGTGCGGCGAATGCGGCAGCCTTTTCCCGGTAAGCTGCAAGCGCATCCGCCATCGGCGCCAGCGCGGGACCGCCGAAGCGGGCACGGACGGCAACGAAATGTTCCGGCGAGACGATCTCGGCAAACTGCGCCTTGTCGACACCGGGTTTGCGGCCGGCCAGTTCCTCGAAAGCGGCAAGGAACGGCTCGTACCCATCATCCGAAAGACCGCCGCCCTTGGCGACCACGGCGCGGGCAACCGTTGCGGCAATCTCATGCGCCTGCCGGAAGGACAGCCCTTCAAGGCGCACCAGCGAATCCGCAAGCTCGGTGATGGTGATGCAAGAGCGACGGATATTGTCTGCCACGCGCTGCGGATCGATGCTGATCTGGGCGATGAAGGCGGCGAGCAGGTCGAGCACGCGGCCTGCCGAGTGGAAGGCTTCGTAGCCCATGCCTTGCGTTTCACCCTCGCTGTCGTTCATGTCGGTGAAGGGCGTGTTGTGCATGACATCGAGCACGGTGCGGGCGCGGCCGAAGGTCTGGCTTGCGAGGTGGCGCATATGCTCGATCGGCACCGGGTTGCGCTTCTGCGGCATGATTGAGGAGATCTGTACCAGCGCGTTCGGCACATAGATCTGACCGACCTCGAAGCTCGTCCAGAACTGGAAGTCCTGGATCAGGCGGCCGAGATGCAGGAACATCAGTTCGATCGCACTATAGGTCGAGGTCGTGTAGTCGACGGCTGCGATGCAGCTGTAGGAATTGCGCAGTGGCGCTGCAAAGCCGAGCAATTCGGCAACGCGAGCACGGTCGATCGGAAAACCCGAGGTGGTGATCGCCGCAGCGCCCATCGGGCTGAGATTGACGATACTGCGAGCCTCCGCGAAACGCTCGATATCACGGATCAGCACTTCGATCGCCGCCGAAAGATAGTGGCCGAAGGTGGTCGGCTGGGCCGGCTGACCGTGAGTATAGGCAACGATCAAGGTCTCCTTTTCCCCGTCGGCGGTGGCAATCATCGCGTGGAGCAGCTTGCGCGCCTTGACCATCAGCGCATCGAGGCGCTCCCTCAGGCCAATTTTGAACAGCGTATGGTCGATATCGTTGCGCGAGCGCGCCGTATGCAGGCGGCCAGCAATGTCGACGCCGATACGGGCTTTCAGCTCCTTCTCGATGAGGAAGAAGAAATCCTCCACCTCGCCAGTATAGACGAGCTTTTCCGGATTGATGTCGTGATCGATCGCTTCCAGTGCGCTGGCGATCTTGCCGGCCTGCTCGCGGTCGAGGATGCCGGTTTCGACGAGCATCACCAGGTGAGCACGGTCAATGCGGCGGAAACCCTCGACGTGGTGTGACTTGGTGCCATCGAAGAGCGGCTTCAGCACCGTTTCCTTATAGACCGGATCAGGAAAGACGCTTTTGTCGGCAAGGCGTGGATTGGATTCGGTCATCTCTTATCCCTTCAGGCCGGCCAGCATGACGCCGCGCACGATGTAGCGCTGCAGCACCAGGAAGACGATGAGCGTCGGCAATGTCGCAAGCGCCGCACCGGTCATGATCATTTCCCATTGAATGGATTGCTCGACGGCAAAGCTCGATAGGCCGACCGGCAGCGTGTAGAGTTCCCGGCTAGTGGTGACGATCAGCGGCCAGAAGAAGGCCGTCCAGTTGCCGAGGAAGGTGAAGATCGCCAGTGCCGAGAGCGCAGGCGTCACCAGCGGCATGGCCACCTTCCACCAAATCTGGAACTCGTTGAGACCATCGATACGCGCGGCTTCCAGAAAGTCGTTCGGTACGGTCTCGAAAAACTGCTTCATCAGGAATGTGCCGAAGGCTGTCATCATACCGGGGAACATGATGCCCCAGTAGCTGTCTAGCCAGCCGAGCTGGGCCGACATGAGGTACCAGGGGATGACGAGCATTTCCGTCGGGATCATCAGCGTCGAGAGGATCGCCAGGAAAATCAGATAGCGGCCGCGGAATTCGAACTTGGCGAGCGTATAGCCGACCAGACTGTCAAAGAAGACGTTCGAGAGCGTCACGATGCAGGCAACGATCGTCGAATTCAAGAACCAGCGCATGAAGCGGCCGTCGGAGAGAACGGCGATGTAGTTCTGCAACGTCGGCTCAGCCGGAATGAGACGCAAGTCATAGACCTGGCCTGCCGTCTTCAACGAGGTCGAGAACATGAAGAGCAGCGGAGAGACCATGATGAGGCCGCCGATGAAGAGCAGCGTCCAGATGATGATCGCGCCGGGGCGGATATTGGCTTTCGGCAGCGGTGCTGCCGTATTGGACATCACGGCACTCATTTGCGCTCCCTCAGGATCCAGAGCTGCAGCAGGGAGACGCAAAGCAGGATGGCGAAGAGCACCACGGTCTGAGCTGCCGCATAACCCATGTTGTAGGATGAAAAGGCCGTCTGATAGATCATCAGAACCAGAGGCTTGGTCGATCCGAGCGGGCCGCCGGGATCGTTGGTCGTCATGTTGTAAACCTGGTCAAAGATGCGCAGGAAGCCGATCGAGGAGAAGACGACGAGAAAGACGGTCGTCGGTTTCAGAAGCGGCAGCGTGATTTTCCAGAGGATCGGCCATTCGCCGAGGCCATCGATCTTCGCTGCCTCATAGAACGTGTTCGGAATGGCGCGCAGGCCCGCCATGAAGATGATGATCTGGAAGCCGAGACCGGCCCAGATCGATGTGACCATGATCGAGGGCAGCGCCTGATCGACAGAGCGGATGAACTGCTGCTGCGGCAGGCCGATCATCCCGAGCACGTCGTTGATGACGCCGATCGGGGCCGGCTGGTAGAACCAGCGCCAGACCCAGGCCATGGCAGCCGCCGTCGTCAGGAACGGCAGGAAATAAAGCGCTCGGATCAGACCGTGCAGGAAACGGACGCGATCCAGGAAGAAAGCGACGACGAAGGAGACGACGAGGCTGATTGGCGTGCCGATGATCAGATAGGTGAAGGTATTGCGGAAAACTTTCCAGAACTGCGGGTCATTATAAAGTTTCACGTAATTGGCGACGCCGATAAATTTTGGCGGCTTCATCAGATTCCAATTGGTGAAGGACAGGTAGAAGGCCTGCAGCGTCGGATAGAAGCGGATCACGCAGTAAAACAGGATCGGCAGGGCGAGGAATGTCCAGACCCAGACGAGGCGCTTCTGGCGCATCGTCAGCCGATCCCAGAACGATCCGGCGGGACGGCTGATAGCCGTCCCCTCCGTATTCGCGGGTGCGGAGCTCATGGCCGTCCCTTATTTGCTCTTGGCGTTGTCGATGATTTCCTGCTCGGCGGTTGCGGCCTGAGCAAGGGAATCCTCGGGCGACTGACCTTCCAGAAGAACTCGGTTGACCATATCGATGGCGTTCTGGCGCTGGCCGGCTTCATCCACGAAGAGCGAGGTGTGGGAATAAGCGAGGGCCTTCAGGAAGGGCGCATAGATCGGGTTCTTGAGGTTTTCATCGGTCAGAGCTGCTTCGCGACGTGCCGGCAGTTCGCCGACGGTGCCAAGCCAGATCTTCATGGCTTCCGGCGAAGTCACGTAAGCGAGAAACTTCTTGGCAGCTTCCAGCTTTTCGCCGGAGACCTTGGCGCCGATACCATTGGCGAAATAGCTCGCATAGTTGGAGCGCATGCCGTCAGCATTGGCCGGAAGCTCAGTGACGCCCCACTCGAAATCCTTGATGCTGCCGAAGGAGCCGAGACGGAAGGTGCCGTCGATCGTCATCGCTGCCTTGCCGCCGCGGAAGGCAGCCTGGCCTTCATCCATGAAACCGGTCTGGCCGACCTTCTTTTCCGTCTGCAGGCTGGTGTAGAATTTCAGCGCCTTCAGGCCGGCATCGCTGTTATAGGTCACCTTGGAATAATCGGCGGTGTAAGGCTCGCCGCCATACTGGCGGATCAGCACTTCGCGCCACCACTGGTGATCCTGGCCACCCATATCGAGCGTCGTGCCTTCGACGGCAATGTTGCCGGCGGCATCGCGCTTGACCGTCTTTTCGGCGGCAGCCACGAATTCGTCGATCGTCTGCGGCGGCTTGTTCGGGTCGAGGCCGGCCTCCTGGAAGAGCTTCTTGTTGTAGAAGAGCGCCAGCGAACGGACGGCGGTCGGCAGGCCGTAATAATCGTCGCCGCGCTTCATGGCGGTCACGATCGGGAAGAAATCCTTCTCGATCTGATCATGCGGGAAAGCGTCTGTCGGCAGCGGTTGCAGCAGCCCGCCGGCGATGAACTGGTCGAGCCAACCGTAGAAAAGCTGCATCACGTCAGGGCCATTGCCGGCAAGATTGGCGGCAACGACGCGTGTCTGATAGTCGGCGTAAGGAAAGGTCGTCTGCTTGACGGTAATGTCGGGATTGGCCTTCTCGAAATTGGCGATGAGTTGATCCATCGCCTTGACGCGCGTGTCGTAGACATACTGCCAATATTCGATTTCGACGGCCTGGGCGCTGTTGACCGCAACCATGCTGATGCCAGCAAACAGCCCGGCAAATAAGATTCCGCGACGCATATTATCCCTCCATTGCCGAGCCAGCCTTCATGCCGCTCGCGCTCATCCAGTTCCCCAGGGCATCCCGCAGATCAGCGGCGCCCCGATTTGATTGGCTCGGGAAGATGGAACTGAGGCTCCTCCTTCCTCGGCATCGCATTGCGACCCCTTCAGGCTGGTTCGGACAGGGCGTTTTGTCAATAAGATAATTTAGTTTAATTATTGTATTGCTCATTTCGTGATATTGGCGCTATCCATATCGGCAGAGGCGAGGGCGGAGAGATGACACGGCAATCCGGCAAGCAGCAGATCGCGATGGGGAAGAATCCCGAGCGCAGCCGCGATCACAATCGCCGTGTGGTGCTCGATGTCGTGCGCATGCACGGTTCGCTTGGCCGCATGCATATCGCCAAGCTCACGCATCTGACTGCACAGGCCGTCGCCAATATCGTCGACGAACTCGTCAGCGAGCAGTTGCTGATGGAGATTGGCCGGCTGCGCTCCGGCCGCGGCCAGCCACCGATCCAGTTTGCAGTCAATCCTGACGGCGCCGTAACCATCGGCGTCGAAATCGCTGCCGACCATATGGTAACGACGGTGCTCGACCTCTCCGGCAAGGTGCGCTCCGAGACCATCATGCCGGTGGAGAATACCAGCCCTGAACATATCGTTCCGCTCTTTGCCGGCGAGGTGAAGAAGGTCCGAAAGCGTTTCCCTTCCAAGTTGCTTGGCATTGGCGTTGTCATGCCCGGCCCTTTCGAAATCGAGGGCATGAGCTCGGTCGGTCCCACCACCCTGCCCGGCTGGAGCCGTATCAGTCCGGCTGATGTGCTGAGTGACGCCAGCGGCGAAACCGTGATCGTCGAAAACGATGCGAATGCGGCCGCCGTCGGCGAAAGGCTGTTTGGGGCGGGACGCGCGATCTCCAATTTCTGCATGATCTATTTCGGCGTCGGCGTCGGTCTCGGCCTCATCCATGATGGCGCGCCCTTCCGCGGCGCATTCGGCAATGCCGGCGAAATCGGCCATGTGGTCGTCGCCCCGCGCGGAAAACCCTGCCCCTGCGGCCAGCGCGGCTGCCTGGAACGTTACGCCTCACTACATGCGCTGAAGGAAAAGCTTGCCGAGGCCGGTTATGAGAATGCCGATTTTGCGGCGATCGAAGAGCTGCACCGGAACGGCAATCCTGTCGTGAAGGAATGGATCGCAGAGACGGCCGACTATCTTTCGCCGATGGTGGGGATGCTGGAAAACGTCCTCGATCCGGAAACCGTCATCCTTGGCGGTGCGCTCCCTGATGCGGTCATTGACGAGATCGTCGCCGCCATGCAGGCGCTTCCGGTTTCCGTGGCCAGCCGGCGTACGCGTGCGCTTCCCCGTGTCATTCGCGGCCAGACGGGCCAGCTGACCGCCGCACTCGGCGCGGCTGCCCTGCCGCTCTTCGAAGCCGTCACCCCAAAACTCGACATTTCACCGACCGCCGTCGCCGATAACGCAGCCTAAGAAAGCGCGCCGCCCGGTCCGCCCCAATGGAGGAACCATGCTGACCGATCGAGATCGTATTGAGAAACAGAAGCAGAGCCTTTCGCTCGTGCGGCTGCATCGAGCGCTGTCGCGTCTGACCTCGACCGTCACCATGATGAACACCGGCGCGCATCCGGACGACGAGCATAACGGCCTGCTCGCCTATCTGCGCCTCGGCCTTGGCATGCGCGTCATCGTTGCCTGCTCGACACGCGGCGAAGGCGGGCAGAATGCGCTCGGACCAGAGCGGCTCGGCGCACTCGGCATTGTGCGCAGCCGGGAGATGGAGGAAGCGGCGCGCGAGCTCGATGCCGATATCCACTGGCTCGGCCACGGTCCTGAAGATCCGATCCATGATTTCGGCTTCTCGAAGAATGGCGACCGGACGTTTGACCGCTGGGGCGAAAAGCGTATTGTCGAGCGGCTGGTGCGCGCCTATCGCGCAGAACGTCCCGATATCGTGTTGCCGACCTTCCTCGATGTTCCGGGCCAGCATGGGCACCACCGTGCCATGACGCGTGCGGCGGAAACCGCGATCCATCTTGCCGCTGATCCCGTCGCCTTTTCTGAACATTTCGGCGAGGGGCTGACACCCTGGCAGGTGGCAAAATTCTACCTGCCGGCATGGCCAGGCGGCGGCGATACCTACGATGACGAAGTGCCGCCTCCGGCCACGACGCTGCCACTCGACGCCGCGGGCCTCGAATCCGTCAGCGGCGTCAGCTACGCGCACATCGGCGAATGGTCGCGCTATTACCATGCCTCACAGGGCATGGGCCGCTGGCATGATATTGGCGACAATGAATGGCCGCTGCATCTGAAGCTCAGCGCCAGAGGCTCCGTTACGGAGACGTCCATCCTCGAATCTCTTCCCTCGACGCTCGCCGATCTTGCACGGGAGGCGGACCTGCGGCAAACCGTCGTCGATGCACTGATGAGAGCAGATGGCGCGATCAGCAAGGCGATCGAGCGTTTCCCGGAAAGATCCGCCATCGTGGATGCGCTCTTGAAGGCGGCTGCGGAAATTGAAAGAGCTCTCGCAGAGGCGCCTGCAGCATTCCTCGATGCACACGGCCATCGTCTGCGGCGCAAGCTCGTAGAAATCGATGTAGCACTTTGCGAGGCCGAGCACGTCTTCGTCCGGGCTGTTGCCGACCCCGCGGACCTTTCGCCGGGCTCAATCGGGAAACTGACGCTGCACCTCAGCGGCGATGCATGCACTGCGATATCAGATGCAGATATGAGATTGCCAGAGGGCGTTTCGGCGAGCCTGAAGGAAACCTCGCCGCACCGGATCGTTTACGAACTGAAATCGGCGGCAGATGCCCCCCTCACCCGGCAATTTCTGCCGGTATGGTCGAGCCTCGGCGGCAACGGCAATGCGTTCGTCGCTGTCAGGGCTCAAATCGGCAGCCGTCTGGCAGAGGTGGCTGTTGATCTCGAGGAACTACTTGTCGTCGCACCGCAGCACTCGCTGAGCCTTCAGCCCAATGCCTTCATTGTTCCCGTTGAAGGCGACAGGCAAGAGCTGCTGGTCAAGGCGGCATCAGCAGGACGCATCGGCTTTTCCGCTCCCGCCGGCTGGACGATCAAGGAAGAAAACGGTCTCCTCAGGTTATCGCCTCCGGCAATGATAACAGCTGGCCTCGTCGCGATCACACCGCTTGTAGACGGTCAACCGGCCATGCGGACATCGCCGATCGCCTATCCGCATATCGGTCGCACCAGCTTTCGCGAGCCGGAATTGCTGCGCGTTCTGGCGCTCGATCTTAAACTGCCTGATGGAGCGAAGATCGGCTATGTTGGTGGCGGCGCCGATCGCGTTGGCCTCTGGCTTGATCGTATGGGGCTCGATGTCACCGAGCTCGATGCACAGACTTTGTCGGGCGATCTCTCTCGCTTTACGACAATCGTCATCGGTATATTTGCCTTCGGCATCCGTAAGGATCTCGCCGCCGCGACAGCCCGCCTGCATCGCTTCGTCGAAGAAGGCGGACATCTGCTGACGCTCTATCATCGCCCGAGTGACGGCTGGCGGCCGGATGCCACACCGCCGCGGCGGATCGATATCGGCTCACCCTCTCTCCGCTGGCGCGTGACCGATCCGACATCGGAGGTCACCGTCCTGGAGCCCACGCACCCGCTGCTGCAAGGGCCGAACAGGATCACATCCGCAGATTGGGATGGCTGGGACAAGGAGCGCGGCCTCTATTTCGCCGCCCGCTGGGACGATGCCTATGTCCCGCTCGTTGCCATGCACGACCCCGAGGAGCAGCCGCTCAAGGGGGCGCTTTTATCCGCCGAAATCGGCAAGGGCCGGCATACGCATACGAGCCTCGTGCTGCATCACCAGCTCGACAAGCTGACATCGGGCGCCTTCCGGCTGATTGCCAATCTCGTGCAGCCCGCTTGAGGCAATCGAAATGGATCGCTCTGTCGCAGCCAGGGACAGCCATTTCGGCATCGTCTGGCTGCTTTCCGATACGACGCTAGTGACTGGCATGACAGTGCTGGTGAAGATGCAGGGCGCATCCTATCCGGCCATCCAGCTCGTCTTCGTTCGCGCGCTGATCGGGCTGATGCTCATCCTGCCGTTGATCTGGCGCCATCGCCGGCAGCTTGCCAGTTCCAGAGATCCGTTGCGCAACATCATGCGCATCAGCTGCAATGCGGTTGCGCTGACCAGCAATTTCGTCGCGCTCCCGATGCTGCCGCTGGTGCTGGTTAATGCGCTCGGCTTCACGCGACCGCTGGTCTCTATGCTAATGGCGGTCGTCATGCTCGGCGAGAGGGTCAGCGGCTGGCGGTGGATCGGCGCGGTGTTCGCCTTTGTCGGCGTGCTGATCATGCTGGCGCCAGATACGTTCGCGTGGAACATCGGGCTGATGGCAGTGCTGCTCTCGATCGTCTTCGGGTCATTGGCGACGATCCAGACGCGGATGCTGCATTACGAGAATACCACCGTCATGATGGTCTTCTACACGGCTGGCCTGACTGTCATCACCTTCATTCCTGCCCTCTTCGTCTGGCAACCCGTGCGCAGCGAAGACTGGCCCGCCCTGCTCGGCATCGGCCTTCTGGCGCAGCTTGGACAATTCTGTTTCCTGCGGGCCTATCAAGTTGCGAGCGCCAGCCTGCTTGCCCCGTTCGGCTATCTGTCGATCGTCTTTGCGACCGCCAGCGGCTACATCTTCTTCGATGAGGTGCCCGATCTTCGAACGCTTTTCGGCATCGCCGTGATCATCACCACCTTACAAGCGGTCGCTCTATTGGAGCGGCGCCGGCGCTAGCGCCTTTCGTCTATTTAGCGCAGCGTCATATCCAGCCAGTCGCCGACCAGGGATACCGAAAGCGTGGTGACGACGATGATGATAACTGCCGGCACCAGCACGATGCAGGGTTCGGACGCCGATCGTCGGACGAGCGGATCAAGGCTGTCGCCTGGGCTTCCGGCGCGCCAAGCGATCCACAAATCGTTATCTTTACTGCGGCGAAAAGAAAGGGAGTTATGGTGAGAGCGTCGGGGTTCGAACCCGAGACCTACTGATTAAAAGTCAGTTGCTCTACCGGCTGAGCTACGCTCTCCCGCTCCGCAGGTGCGAAGCACCCCGGCTGGAAGTGCGCGGAACATATGCAGGCGACCTATCGCGGTCAACCGAAAAATTTTTTCGTTCATTGTATTGGACACATTTCTTTGGCAGACATTTTCACAACCCGCATTCCTAACCCATCTCGATAAAGCGCACGGGCGATTATCGCTAGTGCGCACGTACGAAACGTTCTGTATCGCTGTCTTTGTGAGAATGATGCACCTTTCGGTGCTGGAGATTGAAATGACGAAAAAGACTAGAGAACCGAAACTCGAGCACTCCGATTTCTCCGGCGAGTTCGAAGACGGCGGCGTAACCGTGCTAGTCGATATATTTCGGCCGGCGGGCACCAATGGAGATTGGACCCTTGAAGTCATCTCCCAAACCGAAGTCGTAACGATCTGGGAAGATAAATTCGCCACAGATCTGGATGCATGGGAAGAGTTTCTGGCCACCGCTGAACGAGATGGCGTGCGAAGCTTTCTCGAAGAGGACGAGAATGAGCCGCAGCTGCACTGATAGCCGCTGCCGGGCTGCAAATGAGCGAGACGATGTTTTACGCGGCTCGCCGCAATCCCAGCAGGTCGATGTTTTGTCCGGTTACCATCAATAGCTGCAGGAACGGCCATCATTCGGCCTGAAGCCATCCCTGCAAGCGAGGTTCATCGAATCTCCCGGCACGTATCCCGATGCGGAGCCGTATGAATTCGGGGGAGTTGCACATGCCGTCAACACCGAAA
Organism: Rhizobium sp. BK529; assembly: GCF_014194105.1. Classification (NCBI taxonomy): domain Bacteria; kingdom Pseudomonadati; phylum Pseudomonadota; class Alphaproteobacteria; order Hyphomicrobiales; family Rhizobiaceae; genus Rhizobium; species Rhizobium sp. BK529. Next base: position 1,628,425 of record NZ_JACIAU010000001.1, read on the forward strand.
TACCAATCAGCGCTCCGGCTGCCACAAATGCCCGAAATCTGCTCATAAATACATCTCCTTATGGATCTCCGACGGCAATCTATCACGCGATCACCGCAACTTAATGCGCTTTATACCGGAAAAGTCTTACAGCCAATTCCTCGGCGCTGACCCCTGTGACCATTACGTATTTGCACCCCATGGCCGGGCACCGGAACTGCCAGTCGCAACTTCCAGCTTCACATCGTTAGTAGCGCCAGTAACGGGCTGGCGGCGCAGCGGGAGATCCGGCATCGGCCTCTCGCATACCTGGCCGGACCTCCCGGCATTTGCGGTGGGGTGTTCGCAAATGCCCGGCCATACCAGCGAGAGCGCCCGAGTCGATCCATAGACAGTGCCCGTTATGGTTTATGCCCAGTTAATATCCACATGTTCTGTCCCGCTTCGGATCGTACAGAGCCGCCGGCCAGCTCCGATCAGCGCAAAAAGGTGATTGGCAATCCCCCCGCTGCGGCGTTAGGAACATCACTCGATTGCTGCCGGAGAGAATGCGTGTCGATTGCCGATATTTCCCTTTGGAGCGCACTGCTTGCCGGGGCGCTTTCCTTCCTCTCGCCTTGCGTGCTTCCACTCGTTCCGCCTTACCTCTGTTATATGGCGGGAATTTCCGTCGAGCAGTTCCGCGGCGGCGGTGCCGTTGCCGCTGCTCCGGATGTCCGGCGCGGCGTACTTTTTTCAGCACTTTTCTTCACACTCGGCTTTGCGACTGTCTTCGTGGCGCTCGGCGCCGGCGCTTCCACAATCGGAATGGTGCTGCGCCAGCATCTCGACCTGCTTGCCAAGATCGGCGGCCTCATCATCATCATTATGGGTCTCAATTTCCTCGGGCTTTTCCGTATCGGCATCCTGGCGCGGGAGGCCCGCTTCCAGGGCAGCTGCAAGCCGGCGACGGTGACGGGCGCCTACGTCATGGGGCTGGCCTTCGCATTCGGCTGGACGCCGTGCATCGGGCCCGTGCTCGGGGCGATCCTCGGTGTCGCGGCATCGCGTGAAACTGTCGGCTCCGGCGCTGGGCTTCTTGCGGTCTATTCGCTCGGCCTTGCCGTGCCCTTCTGGATTGCGGCCGGCTTTTCAGGGGCCTTCATGCGCTTCCTGGCTCGCTTCCGCCGCTATCTCGGCACGGTAGAGAAGATTATGGGCGTCTTCCTCGTGCTGACAGGCCTCGCCTTCCTGCTCGGTTGGGTGAGCTATGTCGCAATCTGGTTCCAGCAGACTTTTCCGATCCTGATGCAAATCGGCTAGGGGTAAGTCTCTCCGCTCCGCGAAATGCCTAAGGTAGTGAGCAGGAACCTGCCGCGGCTACGAGCTCCCATCTGCCGCGGTACTCCGGCTGCGATAAAATCAGGCTTTCTTTCGCTTAAAGTATCCCGTGATCGCATCGGGAATGTCGCGAAAGCCTTGGCCCGGCTGGATGCCTTCGCGCATGACGATATTGCGCAGCGGCGGAACGACCGAGAGGACATGCAGGCCAGCGGCGCGCAGCATCTGCATCGGCAGGAAATCGGACAACAGAGATCGATTGAGGAGATCGACGCTAGCAGTGCGCGTCATGATGTCGGCGCGGCGCTTACGATCGAAGCTGCTGCCGGCGTCGGCAGGAATGGGCAATTCGGCTCGCGCGCACAAAAGGTCGGTCAACGCCATGATGTCGCGCAGGCTAAGATTGAGGCCTTGCGCCCCAATGGGCGGAAAGACGTGGGCAGCCTCACCGATCAGCGCGATGCGCCCCTTGCCGAAACGATGGGCCATCGTGCCTGACAGCGGCCAGATCTGTACGCCCTCCTCAACCTCGACCTTGCCGAGAATGGACTGCATGCGCTCTTCCACGACATTGCCGAGCTCGGCGAGCGAAAGCTCTATACGCGCCGTCGCATCTGACGGATTCTGCACCCAGACGAGGCTGGATCGGTTTCCCGGCAAGGGCACCTGCGTGAACGGGCCGTGCTCCGTGTGGAACTCTGTGGAGGTATTTTGGTGCGGCAATGTATGGGCGAAATTCAGCACCATGGCTGACTGCGGATAGGACCAGGTGCGCACATCTATGCCGGCGGTTTCCCTGAGCTTGGATTTGCGGCCGTCGGCACCGACAGCGAAATCGGCGCTGATCTCTTCGCCACCGGCAAGCATGATCGTCACGCCTTCTGAGGCGATGTCGATCGCTTCAGCCATGCCGGTGAAACAGGTGATATTGCTTTCGGCCGCGACTGCTGACTCAAGCACGTCCATCAATGCCTTGTTCGGAAAGTTATAGCCGAAAGCATCGAGTCCAACTTCTGTGGAGCGGAAGGTCGTGGTCGGCGCACGCAACAGGCGGTTGGTGCCGTCGATGATGCGCATGCTGGCGAGCGGTGCGGCTGCGGGACGCAGCTTTTCCCAGAGTGTGAGGCGATCCAGGAATCGAATCGACTGGTCCATCAAGGCCGTGGTGCGGCGATCTTCCTTGGGAGATGGAGGGGCGACCAGCGCCACGTCGCGACCGCCGCGTGCCAGGGCGACCGCAGCGATCATACCGGCGAGACCGCCGCCGATCACCGCCACTTCGAATTTGCTCATGCTATCATTCCGTCATCAAAAAGACGGCAACCCGGCAGCCTCAGGCAGCCGGCTTTGCCTGACGGCGCCAACTATAGCCCTTGCCGGCTTCGGCGTCACGCACCGCCGGCTGATAATGATGCGGAATGGACGGCAGGCGCTTTTCCGACAGACGGCGGATCGCCGTCTCGTTGGTGACAGCGAAACTGTCGATACCGACGCGCAACATCAGTGGCACCTGGTCGATCAAAACGTCGCCGACTGCGCGCAATTCGTTGGTGTAACCAAGGCGCTGACGCAGCAGCGAAGCATGGCTGAAGGCACGGCCATCGTTGAAGGCCGGGAACGCCACGGCTACGATTTCAAGGCGATAGAGATAGGGCTCGAGCTTCAGAATATTGTCGGCCGGCTTGATCAGCACACCAAAGCCACCATCATTGCTTTCATCGGCCTTGGCGATCAGTTCGTCGAGCGTCAGAAGCGGCTTCTGATCGCCCGTCGCCTTCACCTCGTCCGTCTCGATTACCCAGGGATCGTTCTCGACAAAACCGGTTTCTCTCCAAATCTTCGTCATCATCCCCTCCTTATGCCGCTTCCGCTGCCGAGCCATAGAGCGCATCCTTGAAAGGCTGCGGCCCGACGCGGCGATAGGCGGCGAGGAAGCTTTCTGACGGATCGAGGCGCAGGCCGAGATAGGTATCGACGATCGTCTCGATCGCATCTGTCACCTTGTCCGGCTCGAAGCCTCGACCGACGATTTCACCGATCGACGTATGTTCGTCACCAGAACCGCCGAGCGTTATCTGGTAGAGTTCGGCACCCTTTTTCTCAACACCCAGAAGCCCAATATGGCCGACATGGTGGTGGCCGCAGGCATTGATGCAGCCGGAGATCTTGATCTTCAGTTCGCCGATCTCGGCCTGGCGGGCCGGATCGCCAAAGCGGCGGGAGATTTCCTGCGCGACGGGAATGGAGCGCGCATTGGCGAGCGCGCAATAGTCCAGACCCGGACAGGCAATGATATCGGTGATGAGACCGGCATTGGCCTCGGCAAGACCAATAGCAACGAGGCCGCGATAGACGGCTTCGAGATCGGCGAGCGCGACGTGCGGCAGGATGAGATTCTGCTCATGGCTGACGCGAATCTCGTCAAAAGCATATTCCTCGGCGATATCGGCAACGGCGTCCATCTGCGCATCGGACGCATCACCCGGAATACCGCCGATCGGTTTCAGCGAAATCGTCACCATGCCGTAATCGGGGTTCTTGTGCGGCTGGACATTCTGCTGGACCCAGCGAGCGAATGCCGGGTCTGCCTTCTTCCAACGCGCCAGATTTTCCCAGCCCTCGGCACGCTCCGGCAGTGCCGGCGGCGCGAAGTAGGCGGCAATCGCCTGCACGTCCTCTTCGGGCAGCTTCAGCTCGGAATCCTTCAGCTGTGCGAACTCGGCCTCGACCTGGCGGGCGAGCTCTTCGGCACCGGTCTCATGAACGAGGATCTTAATGCGCGCCTTGTACTTGTTGTCGCGGCGGCCATGCAGATTGTACACGCGCACGATGGCGGTCGTATACGAGAGCAGGTCCTCCTCGGGCAGAAAATCCCGGATCAGCTTGGCAATCATCGGCGTGCGGCCCTGACCACCGCCGACATAGACGGCAAAGCCGATTTCGCCCTTGTCGTTCTTCTTCAGATGCAGGCCGATATCGTGAACCTGGATAGCGGCGCGGTCGCGCTCTGCGCCGGTCACGGCAATCTTGAACTTGCGCGGCAGGAAAGAGAATTCCGGGTGAACGGACGACCATTGGCGCAGAATTTCGGCGTAAGGACGCGGATCGGCAACTTCATCGGCAGCGGCGCCGGCGAAGTGATCGGCTGTCACATTTCTGATGCAGTTGCCCGAGGTCTGAAGGGCATGCATCTCAACGGTCGCGAGGTCGGCAAGCGCATCGGGTATTTCGGACAGCTTCGGCCAGTTGAATTGCAAGTTCTGACGCGTGGTGAAGTGGCCATAACCCCGGTCATACGTGCGGGCAATATGGGCGAGCATGCGCACTTGGCGCGAGCTCAGCGTGCCGTAGGGAATAGCGATGCGCAGCATATAAGCATGGAGTTGCAGGTAGACACCGTTCATCAGCCGCAGCGGCTTGAATGCATCCTCAGTCAGTTCGCCGGAAAGGCGGCGCTGGACCTGGTCGCGAAACTGCTCGACGCGCTCGGCGACAAAGGCGTGGTCAAATTCGTCGTAACGGTACATCGTCTTCCTCAGACTGCAATGAATTCTGGATCAGCCGGCTTGTAGCCCGGCGCATATTCCATGGTCGGCCCCTGGGCGCGGATGCGCTCGCGCAGGCGCAGCGGCCAGAGCTGACCGTTGGTTTCCTGGACGTCGACGACTGCAACGTCGACGACCTTGTTGTCGGCGTAGGATTTCTTGCCGATCTCCTCCAAGGCCGCAACGGCTTCGGCATGGCGAGCGACGAGCGCCTCCTGCAACGAGAGTACCCACTCGCCGTTGGCATTCAGCCAGACGGCAACACCGTCCGTCAGGCGGTTGGCGGTCAGAACCTTGTCTACCATGTCAGCTCCTTGCAAGTTCATCGAACCGGACGCGTTCTCGCACCAGCGGTTCGGACAGTTCGAAATTGGCGCCTGCGACTGCATCGCCGATAATGACCATGACCGGTCCGGTCAACTCGTCGCGATGTTGCAGGTCGGGAAGATCGCGGAGAGTACCGTGCAGCAGCCGACGATCGGCGCGGCTGGCATTCTCGATGACGGCAACCGTGGTTTCGGCGGGAATGCCCGCCTGCATCAGCCGCTCGGCGACGGAGGCCGCGACTGTTCGGCCCATATAGACAGCTATCGTGGCACCGGACACAGCAAGGCTTGCCCAATCCGGCAGAACGTCGCCGGTCAGATCGTGACCAGTCGTGAAGACCAGCGAGGAGGCAACACCGCGCAGCGTCAGCGGCAGCTCGAAATCGGCGGCAGCCGCAAAGGCAGAGGTAATACCAGGCACGATCTCATAGCAGATGCCGGCGGCGCGCAAAGCGGCCATTTCTTCCCCTGCCCGGCCATAAACAAGCGGATCACCGCTCTTCAGGCGCACGACGCGCTTGCCCTGGCGGCCGAGATCGACCAGGAGATCGTTGATCTCTTCCTGGGACTTCGAATGGCAGCCCTTGCGCTTGCCGACCGAAAGACGCTCGGCGTCGCGGCGGCCCATATCGACGATCGCCTGCGGCACCAGCGCATCATAGACAATGACATCGGCTTCCATCATCACGCGCTGGGCGCGCAAGGTCAAAAGATCCTCGGCACCGGGGCCGGCACCGACGAGCCAGACATGGCCTTCGACGCGATCCAGTGAGCGCAGCAGGCCATTAGCAGATCGGCGGGCCTGCGGGAGATTGCCGTTGGCAACGGCATCAGCGACCGGGCCGGAAAAGAAACGACGCCAGAAGATGCGGCGGGAAACACCGCGCGGAACGAGATGCTCGACCGTCTTGCGATAGCTGGTCGCAAGCGTTGCGAGGCGCCCCAGGGACGGCGACAGAAGCTGATCTATCTGGGCGCGGATCATCTGGGCGAGCACGGGACCCGCACCTTCCGTACCGATCGCAACAGCAACAGGCGCCCGATTGACGAGAGCCGGTGTATAGAAATCGCAATAATCGGGCTGGTCGACGGCGTTGACCGGAATCCGCGCGGCGCGCGCAGCTTCGACAATTCGGCGGTCCTGCTCAGCCTCACCAGTCGCGGCGAATACCAGTGCCGCGCCTTCGACCTGTTCGGGCGCGAACACTTCGCGGACGGTCTCGATGCGGTTAGCTATCAGAAACGCGTGGTAATCGGCTTCCGGGCTATCGGCATGCACGACGATACGCGCCTTCGTGTTCAACAGCAGGCGAACCTTGGCGAAAGCTTCATCGCCATTGCCGAAAACGGCCGCGATCTGACCTTCCACGCGAAAGAAGGCGGGAAACACCGAAAGCTGTTCAGTCCTGGAGGGCATTCTCAATCCACTTCGAAGATGGCCGAATATGCATTCTCCAGGCAAGCGAATGAAGAAACAGAATTCCAAAGGCCGGCCAGCGGCGTATTCTTTTACCCGGTTGATCAATGATTTGAGAAAACTGACCCGTGCGACGCAAAAAGCACATATCTTGAGGCCGCCGCGCCGGTTTCCCGAGAGGAACCTCGACCGCGAAGGGGATAAAGCCTGTGGCAAATTTCCGAGTGCCGGACTTATGCATTCCGCTTCATTCCAGACGGCGATAGGATGGACAAAACAGGAGATTTTCATGCCGGAAAAGACAATCGCCAACCGCCTCCTGCAGGTTATGGAAGACAATATCCTGCCAATGACAGAACTCGGCGTCGCCTCCGGCAACAAGGTGTTCGGCGCCGCAATCCTGCGCAAGTCCGATCTGGCGCTCATCGTTGCCGAAACCAATAACGAACTCGAAAATCCGCTCTGGCATGGAGAAGTGCATACGCTGAAGCGCTTCTACGAGCTTAACGACAAGCCGGCGACGAAGGACCTGATCTTTCTTTCGACGCACGAACCCTGCACCATGTGCATGTCGGCGATTACCTGGGCCGGCTTCGATAATTTCTACTATTTCTTCAGTCACGAGGATTCGCGTGACAGCTTCGCGATCCCGCACGATCTAAAAATCCTGAAGGAAGTCTTCGGGCTCGAACCCGGCGGCTACCGGCGGCAGAACGCCTTCTGGAAGAGCTTTGCAATCGCCGATCTGGTCGAGACCGAGGATGAACGGCTCAAAGCCGAACTCAAGGAGCAGACGGCGCGGATCAAGTCGCGCTATGCCGCCCTTTCCAACACCTATCAGGCCACCAAGAGCGCCAACGACATTCCGCTGAACTGAGAGACCATGGAACCTTCGAACGACATTTCGCGCCTGATCGAGATCATGGCGGCACTTCGCAATCCTGTGACCGGCTGTCCGTGGGACATCGAGCAGGACTTCGAGAGCATCAAACCCTACACGATCGAAGAAGCCTATGAGGTTGCTGACGCGATCGAACGCAAAGATATGGACGATCTTTGCGATGAGCTGGGCGATCTGCTGCTGCAGGTCGTCTTTCACGCGCGCATGGCCGAAGAGGCCGGCGAGTTCTCCTTCGGGGATGTCGTGGAGGCGATCACCCGCAAGATGATCCGCCGGCATCCGCATGTCTTTGCGCGTTCGGATGCGGACACGCCCGATGCCGTCAAAAAGCAGTGGGACGAGATCAAGCAGGCTGAAAAACGCGAGCGCTCGGAGCGCCGGGCACGCCGCGGCATCAGTGAAGATTTCAAGGCCGGTTTCCTCGGCTCGGTGCAGCGTAGTTTTCCGGCCCTGACCGAAGCACTCAAGCTTCAGGAACGGGCAGCCAAGGTTGGCTTCGACTGGTCGGCGCCCGAACCTATCCTCGACAAGATCGAGGAAGAGGTCGGTGAGCTGCGGGTTGCGCTGCGCGAAGGCGATAAGTCAAAGGTCAGCGATGAACTCGGCGACCTGATCTTCGCTGTGGTCAATATCGGGCGGCATGTCAAGGCCGATCCGGAACAGGCGTTGCGTGGCACGAATACGAAATTCAGGCGCCGATTCAACCTTATCGAGACGGTTCTTGACGCGGAAGGCGAGAGTCTCGAGGCAGCAAGCCTGGAGCGGATGGAAGAGATCTGGCAGGCAGCAAAAGCGATCGAGCGCGCCGTCGTAGCCGGGGCGGAATAACTCCGCCCAAACGGGCTTATCGCTCCCAATCTTCCTTTGCGGGCTTCGGACCGTTGCCGATGCGACGCTCAAGTTCGGCAGCCTCGGTTTCCGACAAACGCAGGTCCAGGGTCACCGAGCCGTCCTCGTTGTCCTCACGGCCGTCGACAACAGCGTGGTCGTAGAGCCATGGCAGCAGCGCCAGCTTATCGACGGGCAGCGTAATCGTCGTTTCCGTCATAACGCCGGAGAGACGACGGCTGATCTCGTCCATCAGCCTGTCCACGCCCTCGCCGCTGATGGCGGAAACGGCGATGACATTCTGTGTGCCCGAAGCCTTCTGCACGATGGCGTCATGGCTTTCCGGCTCCAGCCGGTCGATCTTGTTCCAGACTTCGAGAATACGACGCTGGCCTTCGGCTTCATCGATGCCGAGGTCGTTCAAGATGCGCAACACGTCGGCGCTCTGAGCCTGATTGTCCACATCGGACATGTCGCGCACATGCAGGATAAGATCGGCTTCCAACACCTCTTCGAGCGTCGCTCGGAAGGCGGCGACCAGATGGGTCGGCAGATCGGAAATGAAGCCGACGGTATCGGACAGGATGACGGTGCGGCCATGAGGCAGCTTCATGCGGCGCAGCGTCGGGTCGAGCGTCGCAAAGAGCATGTCCTCCGCAAGAACCCCTGCCCCGGTGATGCGATTAAAGAGCGTCGACTTGCCGGCGTTCGTATAGCCGACGAGCGCCACGATCGGATGCGGCACCTTCCTGCGCTTGGCGCGGTGAAGTTGCCGGGTACGGACCACCTGCTCAAGCTCGCGCTCCAGCTTGATGATACGATCCTGCAGCAGGCGCCGGTCGGCTTCGATCTGGGTTTCGCCCGGGCCACCCATGAAGCCACCGCCGCCACGCTGGCGCTCAAGGTGGGTCCAGCTTCGGACCAGCCGACCCTTCTGGTAGTTCAGATGCGCAAGATCGACCTGCAGCGTTCCTTCTTTCGTGGAGGCGCGGCGGCCGAAGATCTCGAGGATCAGGCCCGTCCGGTCAATAACCTTGGCGTTCCACTCCTTTTCCAGATTGCGCTGCTGCACCGGCGTCAGCGGATGATCGACAATGACCAGACCGGAATCGCGCTCATCGAGCAGGTGCTTAATCTCCTCGATCTTGCCTGTACCGAGAAGCGTTGCAGGACGCGGATCGTTGACCGGCACGATGGATGCATTGACGACGTCGAGGTCGATCGCCTGCGCAAGACCTGTCGCTTCGTCGAGACGGCTTTCAGGTGTACGGGTCGATGCCGACTCGGTCTGTCCACCGCGCGAGCGTGACTTTAGCACCGGCACGACGACTGTCGCGCGCATGTCATCCCTGTGCTTGGCGGCTTCAGGGATGATGGAATCGTTTTTTGTATCGCGTGTCGAAATGACGGCTGACCTTACTTAGGACGCAGCTTCTTCACTCTCGAACATCTGCATCGGCTGGCCTGGCATGATAGTCGAGATCGCATGCTTATACACCAGCTGCGAATGGCCGTCACGGCGAAGCAAAACACAGAAATTGTCAAAGGAGGTGACAACACCCGTCAGCTTTACACCGTTAATCAGAAAGATTGTCAGGGAAATCTTTTGCTTGCGTACAGTATTGAGAAATAAGTCCTGCAGATTCTGAGAACGTTCCGCCATCGCGCCGCTTCTTTCTTTATTGCCGACCTGATCAAGCCGGTAGAATATCAATCAACCTCTCCAGCAAGGCAGGTGGCACCCTCATTCCTCCAGCCCAGCAAATCTTGGTATCAAATCGCAATCTTTTCCGCAACGTCGAAAAAGGCTTCCCGAATATTCTGTGACAAGCTTCCCGGATGACCGTTGGCAATGGCCTGTCCGTCAATGGAAACCACTGGAAAACAAATGCTTGTGGCCGCGGTGATGAAGACCTCTCGGGCGGCCATCATCTCCGAAACGGAGAACTTCCGCTCGACGATTTTCACCCCCAGTTTGGCCGCAACATCGATGAGAGTGGTCCGCGTGATGCCGCGCAGGATGCCATGTTCGGCAGGCCGCGTTACCAGTGTACCATCAGCATCGACGATCCAGACATTGGTCGCCGCCCCCTCCTTCACCATGCCATCGACATCGATATAGATCGCTTCCTGAGCGCCGGCTTCCTTCGCCTGCTGGCGCGCAAGGGCGTTCGACAGCAGGCCGACGGACTTGATGTCGACACGGTCCCAGCGATTGTCGGGAACGGTGATTGCCTTGATGCCGGTGGCGTTCTTCCTGGCGATGACTGAGGGATCGGTGCTTTTGGCGGTCACGACGACCGAAGGCGGCGTGCCTTCGGCCGGAAAGACATGGTCGCGGCGGGCAACGCCGCGCGTCACCTGCAAATAGAAGAGACCGTTGCGGACATGGTTGCGGCGCAGCGTCTCGCGAATCACCTGCGTCAGAGCCGCACGGCTCATCGGCCAGGCGATGCGCAATTCACCCAGGGAACGATCGAGGCGGTTCAGATGCCGGGTGAGATCAACAATCTGGCCGTGGCGGACCTCGCATACCTCATAAACGCCATCGGCAAACTGATAGCCGCGATCCTCGACATGCACCATGGCGTCTGAATGCGGCAAGTAACGTCCATTCACATAGGCAATTCTTGGCATTGAAACCCTGTTTGGAAAACCTGCTTGGGGCAAAAGGAGGAGCCTGCGCGGCCGACCGCGCCGGAGAAAGTCAGACGCCGAGCGACTTCAGCTTGCGGTGCAGCGCCGAGCGCTCCATGCCGACGAATTCGGCCGTGCGGGAGATGTTGCCGCCAAAGCGGTTGATCTGGGCGATCAGGTAATCCTTCTCGAACATCTCGCGAGCCTCGCGCAGCGGCAGCGTCATGATGTGGTAATCGTTCTTGGCTGAAACCTTCGGCAGCATGTCGCCGAGATCGGTCGGCAACATATCTGCCGTGATCGGCGCATCCGGGCCGTCGGTGCGGGCAAGAATCATCAGCCGCTCGATATTGTTGCGAAGCTGGCGGATATTGCCCGGCCAATCATGGGCCTGCAGCACCGCCATGGCGTCATCGCCGATGCGGCGCGGCCGGATGCCTGCCTGTTCCGAAATCTGGCGCATAAGCTGATCGACGAGGAAAGGGATATCTTCGCGGCGCTCGGCAAGCTGGGGCACGCGCACCGGCACGACCGCAAGACGATGATAGAGATCTTCGCGGAACCAGCCCTCGGCGATGCGGCTTTCCAGATTATAGGCGGTTGAAGAGATGATGCGCACATCGACCTTTACGCGCTTGGAACCGCCCACACGCTCGAACTGCTGATCGACCAGCACGCGCAGGATCTTGTTCTGCGTCTCCCGCGGCATCTCGCCGACTTCATCGAGATAAAGGATACCACGATGGGCCTCTTCGAGGGCACCGATCTTGCGCGCCTGTCCTGGCCCGCCTTCCGTGCCAAAAAGCGCCACTTCCATACGGTCAGGTGTAATGTTGGCGGCATTCAGCGCCACGAAGGGACCGTTGGCACGAGCCGACTTCTTGTGGATCATGCGCGCCACCAGCTCCTTGCCGGAGCCGGATGCGCCGAAGATCATGATGCGGCTGTTGGTGGGGGCAACCTTTTCGATCGTCTGGCGCAGCTGCGAAACGGCAACCGACGTGCCGATCAGTTCCAGAGCATCACCGGTCCGGCGCTTCAGCTCGGTATTTTCACGCTTCAGCTTGGAATTCTCCAGCGCCCTTTCGGCGATCAGGATCAGACGGTCGGCCTTGAACGGTTTTTCGATGAAGTCAAAAGCGCCGCGCTTTATGGCGGAGACAGCCGTCTCGATATTGCCGTGACCGGAAATCATGACAACCGGAAGGTCGGGATGGCGCGTCTTGATCTCGTCCAGCAGCGAGAGCCCGTCGAGCTTGCTGCCCTGCATCCAAATATCGAGGAAGACGAGACGCGGCACGCGGTCAGAAATTGCCGCTAACGCGCTGTCGCTGTCATGCGCCATGCGGGTTTCGTGGCCCTCATCCGACAGGATACCGGCGACGATCTCGCGAATGTCATGTTCATCGTCGACGACGAGAATATCAGAGGCCATAAACGCTTTCCTTGTCACTAGCTGACGGGGTAGAGGAAGTCACATCCCGGCGCGGCAGATGCACGCGGATCATGGCCCCTCTTCCCTGGTCAAAATCTGCGGGCGCATCATGCAGTTCGAGCTGCCCGCCATGTTCCTCGATGATCTTCTTGACGATGGCGAGGCCGAGGCCGGTGCCCTTCTCGCGCATCGTCATGTACGGCTCCAGAATGCTATGGCGATTCTCGACCGGCAGGCCGCGGCCGTTGTCGATGATATCGACCGTGAAGCGGTCGCGCGCTTCATCCTTGGACGTGCGGACGAGGATCTTGCGCTCTTCGCGCTCCTCACTCGGCACGGCTTCGATCGCCTCCACAGAATTCTTGATCAGATTGCCAAATGCTTGCCCCAGCATGCGGCTGTCGAACAAACCTTCCAGCCGCTCTTCGCCAAGTTCCTGCAGGAAGGTGATATGGTTATTGCCCATCTCGCGCAGGAAGATTGCATCATGAAGAATGGCGCGCAGGTCGCTCGGCTCCTTCGTCGGCTTCGGCATGCGCGCAAAGGCCGAGAATTCATCGACCATGCGGCCGATATCGCCAACCTGTCGGATGATGGTGTCAGTGCACTGGTCGAAGACGGCGCGATCGTTCTGGTCGATCTGCTTGCCGTAACGACGGCGGATGCGTTCGGCCGAAAGCTGGATCGGCGTCAGCGGATTCTTGATCTCGTGGGCGATGCGGCGCGCAACATCGCCCCAGGCGGTGGAGCGCTGGGCAATGACGAGATCGGTAATGTCGTCGAGCGTAATCACATAGGATTCGCTGAGATCGCGCACTTCCTCGCGGGTCACCTGGACGCTCAGCGTGCGAACGGTGCCGCCACGCACCAGCGCTATCTGCTTGCGGAAATCACCGCGATAGCGTGAGGCAGCTTCCGTCAGCACCTGATCCACTTCGGGGGCGATTTCCGACAGCTGCTTGCCGAGCATTTCGTCGGCCTTCAGCGCCATCAGCGTCTCGGCCGAACTGTTGACGATGGTAATGCGCCGATCCTGCTCGACGCCGATGACGGCAGCCGTCACGCCCGACAGCACGGCCTCGATGAAGCGGCGGCGGTCATCCACTTCGTCCTTGGCCTCGAGGATCTCGTCGCGCTGCGTACGAATTTCCGAGATCATCTTGTTGAAGGTGCGCGACAAGCTGGCAACGTCACCGTCGACGGCATGGACGGGCACAACGATATCCATATTGCCCGATGCAACGCTGTCGGCAGCGGTAATCAGCAGGCGAATCGGCCGCACGATACGGTCGGCGACGGCAATCGCGGTCCAGATCGCCGCCAGCAGCACGATCAGCGCAAAACCGATATAGAGAACCGCAAAGGCGATCTGCAGCGAGACGCGACCGGCCTCCATCGAACGGTATTCTGTGGCGTTCTCCTCCATCATACGCATGGCGTTCATGACCTTGGGGTCGACTGCACGCACCGTATAGAGGAACGTTCCGGGGATCGCTTCGAGCCGGATAATGGCGCCGACAAGGTTGGTCACGCCGGGCGGAATCAGCGTCGGCTGACCGGCCGCGGCCTTTTCCAGCGCATCCTGCGGAATGGCGGGCAGCGGCTTTTCCGTCGTGATGTCGGCCTGAACATTGACCGAGCCGTCGCGCTCGACAAGGAAGGCGCCGAGCAGACCACGGCCCCTTGCCTGGCGCGTCATCAAGTCGGCAAAGCCGGTCTTGTCGAGGCTGTAGAGCGCGCGGTTGCGCTCCAGATCATTTGCCATCGAAACCGTCTGGCCCTGCAGATAGCTGGCATTTTCCAGCATGTAGGCCTGGCCGATATTGCGGGACGAGCTGACGATCGCCTGGGTTCTCAGCGCAAACCAGCGATCGAGACCGGCATTCAGCGTGATACTGGCAAAGATCGCCACCAGGATCGCCGGCGTAATTGCGACGATCGAGAAAAGCACGACGATACGAATGTGAAGGCGTGCTGCGGCGCGGCCACGTGTGCGGGCCTTGAAAAGCCGCGCGACCTCGCGACCGATCAGCGCGATCAGCCCGAGCACGAAAAAGGAATTGATGACGACGGAGCCGATGACGACATGCGACGTCGGCGCGATCGGTGTGACGCCGAGCAACACGAAGAGCGTGACGGTCGCGCAGACCAATGCGCCGCCGGCAAGCACCAGGCCAGGTACGGCAAACAGGGCACGACGGTCGGTCACCGTTGTCACCGCCTCGTTCGCCGATTCTGGCGATAGCCCTTCTTCGTCCATTCAGCCTCTCTTCGAACGGCATTTCTGCCGCCGCGCCCAACGGGAAATCGAACGGCATCGGCTTACGAAAACCGGCGTCCAAACGACTCGATCGTGGGCGAATGTCCAAACCTTATGCGTGACCTTTAAGCAACGCATTGTGGCGAAAATGCAACGCGGTCTGCCACAATGTCAAGGTCGAAGGTCAGGCAGTGCGCGAGCTTCTGTAGACGGAAACACCGAGTTCTCGGATCTTTTTGCGCAGCGTATTGCGGTTCAGACCGAGCAAATCGGCAGCCTTGATCTGATTGCCGCGGGTGGCCGTCAACGCCGCAAGTATTAACGGATATTCCATTTCCGTCAGCACTCGATCGTACAGGCCAGGCGGCGGTAGATTTTCGCCGAAACTTGCGAAATAGGTGCGCATATTTTCTTCGACCGCCTGGGCAATCGTCATCGTTCCGCTGCGGATCGGGCCCTTGTCGATCGGGCTGTCGGGAACGTCGGAGCGCAGCTCGGCATCGATGATTTCGCGGGTGATGACATCCTGTGGATAAAGCGCCATCAGGCGGCGGATGAGGTTTTCGAGCTCACGCACGTTGCCCGGCCAAGCATAGGCCTTCATCAGTTCCAGCGCTTCCTGATCGAAGCGCTTGGAGCCAAGACCCTCCTTCTCTGCCTGCTGGACGAAATGGCGAACGAGATCCGGGATGTCCTCGGCGCGGTCGCGCAGCGGCGGCAGACGCAGCGGCACGACATTGAGGCGATAGTAGAGGTCTTCGCGGAAGAGACCTTGATTGATCGCCTGCTTCAGATCCTTGTTGGTCGCCGCAACGATGCGCACATCGGTGCGGATGGGGGTGCGCCCGCCGACAGTCGTATATTCGCCCTGCTGCAGCACGCGCAGAAGGCGCGTCTGGGCGTCCATCGGCATGTCGCCGATTTCATCGAGGAAGAGCGTGCCGCCTTCAGCCTGTTCGAAACGGCCGGTCGAGCGGGTCTGCGCACCAGTGAAGGCGCCCTTCTCGTGGCCGAAGAGTTCGGATTCGATAAGGTCACGCGGGATGGCGGCCATGTTGATGGCGACGAACGGCCCGTTGCGGCGCTTGCCGTAGTCGTGCAGCGCGCGGGCGACAAGCTCCTTGCCGGTGCCGGACTCGCCAGTGATCATCAATGTCAGATCGGTCTGCATCAGGCGGGCGAGAACGCGGTAGATTTCCTGCATGGCGGCCGAGCGGCCGACGAGCGGCATGCCATCCTGCATGTCCTCGTCGAGCTTTGCAGGCTTCTTCTTCGGCTCGGCGAGCGCCCGGCCGATGATGCCGATCAGCTCCGTCAGGTCGAAAGGCTTCGGCAGATAGTCATAGGCACCTTTTTCAGAAGCCTTGATCGCCGTCATGAAGGTGTTCTGCGCGCTCATGACGAGAACCGGCAGTTCCGGCCGCGCCTTCTTGATGCGGGGCAGAAGATCGAAAGCATTCTCATCGGGCATGACAACGTCGGTCACGACGAGATCGCCCTCGCCGGCCGAAACCCAACGCCACAGCGTAGCGGCATTGGAGGTAATGCGCACATCATAACCGGCGCGGCTCAAGGCCTGATTGAGCACCGTGCGGATGGCCGCATCGTCATCTGCAACGAGGATCGTGGCTGTCATCTATTGGGTCCTGTCGAGCTTGCAATACCAGCATCATCAAGCGAGGCATCCTTGGAGGCCGGCATGAGGACGCGAAAAATCGTGCGGTTGTTCTGGCTGTCGCATTCGATGATGCCGCCATGATCGCCGATGATCTTGGCAACGAGGGCAAGGCCGAGGCCGCTGCCATTCGTCTTTGTGGTGATGAAGGGGTCGAAAAGATGCGGCAGAAGGTCCATCGGCACGCCGGGACCATTGTCGATGACGCAGAATTCCAGCGGCAGCGAGATCTTCTCGCGCGTACCGGCAACGGACAGCCGGATGCCCGGACGATAGGCCGTCGTCAGGATGATCTCGCCGTCCGGCCGGTCGCCGACGGCTTCGGCTGCGTTCTTCACCAGATTGAGGAAAACCTGTACGAGCTGATCGCGATTGGCATAAACAGCCGGCAGCGACGGGTCGTAATTCTCCGTCATACGGATATTGCGGGCGAAGCCTGCCTTGGCAACGGCCTTCACATGGTCGAGCACGGAATGGATATTGACAGGCACGCGATCGACCGGGCGCTCGTCGGAAAAGACTTCCATGCGATCGACCAGCGAGACGATGCGGTCCGTTTCGTCGCAGATCAGCCGGGTCAGGGCGCGGTCATCGTCAACTACGGATTGTTCGAGAAGCTGCGCAGCGCCGCGGATGCCGGAGAGCGGGTTCTTGATCTCATGTGCCAGCATGGAGGCCAGGCCCGTCACTGAACGAGCAGCCGCCCGATGCGTGAGCTGCCGGTCGATCTTGTCGGCCATCGACCGTTCCTGGAAGACCACAACGACCGAGCCTGGTTCGGTAATGACGGGGGCGACATAGATATCGACGAGCTTGTCCTGGCCGAGACGCGGCGAGCTCAGGTCCACGCGATATTCATTGACCGGTGCCTTGCGTTCGCGCACCTGGTCGATCAATGCCAGAAGCGGGCTGCCGAAGGGAATGAAGGTTGAAATGCGATAGCGGGAAAGGTGTGCGGCGCTGGCGCCGAAGAAGGCTTCGGCTTCCCAGTTGGCAAAGGCGATAAAGCCACCCTCATCCACCATGACAACAGGGTTCTGGATAGCGTTCAGCACCGACATTGCGACGGCATTGACTGCGCCCTCGGAAGAAGATGTGCCGTCCGTGCTCATGCTGCCTCCCGCTGTTCCCCTGTACCTGCCGCCATTGCATCGCCGAAGCGGGCAATCACATCGTCAGGATCGCGCGATGTCATGATGGCAGCCTTATGTTCGCCCGACAGGTCCGGCGCAAAGCGCTCCAGATACCAGCCGAGATGTTTGCGGGCGTGCCTGACGGCAACGGTCTCGCCGTAAAATTCCAACATCATGCGGTAATGCTCGATGGCAATTGCGACGATCTCCGAGCGCAACGGTTTGCGAGCGCCGGCAAGAACACCGGCATGCCACGGCCTGCCCTGACAACCGCGGCCAATCATGACCGCATTGGCGCCTGAACGGCGCAGGATCTCTTGCGCATCATCAGCCGTTTCTACATCTCCATTGGCGATCAGCGGCACGGAAATGACGTCGCGCACGGGACGGATTGCATCCCAGTCCGCCCTGCCCGTATAGAATTGCATGCGGGTGCGGCCATGGATTGTGATGAGCTGAATGCCCGCCTCTTCCGCGCGCTTGGCAATATGCGGAGCGTTAAGGGTGTTCTCGTCCCAGCCAAGGCGCATCTTCAGTGTCACCGGGATATCGACCGCCTTGACGGTTGCCTCGATCAACTCGAGTGCATGATCGGGATCGCGCATCAGGGCCGAACCAGAATAGCCACCGATGACCTTCTTGGCCGGGCAGCCCATATTAATATCGATGATGTCGGCGCCATTATCGGCGGCGATTTTCGCAGCTTCCGCCATCCAGTAAGCCTCGCGGCCGGCGAGTTGCACCATATGCGGACGGAAACCAGCGGCGCGCAGGCGCGCCCAGGATTCGGCGGTATCGTTTACCAATTCCCGGCTTGCCACCATTTCGGTGACGACGAGCCCGGCGCCATGGCGCCAGGCAAGTTCGCGGAACGGCATGTCCGTCACGCCGGACATCGGTGCAAGCACAACGCGGTTGCGCACGGATACGGATCCGATTCGAAAAGGCGTTGCGAGGTCCTTGGATATCAAATGATTATCTTTCAGGCACACGATGTAACTGCATTATTTTTAGCCATAGATCCATGACTTGCCAAGAGGGTCGGGCTCGAATTGATATTTTTTGGGCAGATGCTGGAAAAGGGCCGAGCAAGACGATAGAGCAACTGACATCCATTCCGCATATTTCAGGGATTTATGCTGCAAATGCATAGTAAGCAACCGATATCGGCTGGAATTGTTGTCGTTGCGGCGGGCCGCGGCGAACGCGCCGGATCGCCCGAAGAAGGCCCTAAGCAATACCGGATGGTCGGCGGCAAACCGGTTATCGTCCATACGCTTGAAAACTTCATGACATGGGAGCCGGCAACTCGCATCGTTGTGGTCATCCACCCGGATGATGAGACGCTCTTTGCCAGAGCCTCCCGGCACATCATCTCAGCAATCCCGATCGACACCGTCCATGGCGGTCCCACGCGCCAGCAATCGGTGCTCGCGGGGCTGAGGCATCTCAAGGATAAAGGCATCAGCCATGTGCTGATCCATGATGCGGTGCGCCCCTTCTTCGATCACCAGCTTCTTGATCGGATCGCCGATACGCTTTCGGCGGGCGCACCCGCAGTCCTGCCTGCAGTCCCGGTGGCCGATACGCTGAAACAGGCCGGCAGCGATGGAACCGTGATCAAGACCATTCCGCGCAGTCAGCTCTACGCGGCCCAGACGCCGCAATCCTTCGATTTCCGCACCATTCTCGCAGCTCATGAAAAGGCAGCCGCCAGCGGCCGGACGGATTTCACCGATGATGCCTCGATCGCCGAATGGCTCGATATCCCCGTTGTTATCGTCGAGGGTGCTGCAACAAACGTGAAGCTGACGGTCAGGAGCGATATTGCCATGGCAGACGACAAGCTCTCGGGCGCCCGTATTCCCGATGTGCGCACCGGCAACGGCTATGACGTGCATCAACTCGAGCCCGGCGACGGCGTGACCCTCTGCGGCGTCTTCATTCCGCATGACCAGAAGCTCAAGGGCCATTCGGATGCCGACGTAGCGCTGCATGCGCTGACGGATGCGCTGCTCGCCACTTGTGGCGCCGGCGATATCGGCGACCATTTTCCGCCATCCGATCCGCAATGGAAGGGTGCGGCTTCTCGCATCTTCATCGAACATGCGGCAAAGATCGTGCGTGAGCACGGCGGCACGATTACCAACGCCGATATTTCGCTGATCGCGGAGGCACCAAAAGTCGGGCCGCACCGCGAGGCTATGCGCGCCAATCTGTCCGAATTCCTCGGCATCGATATCGAACGCTGCTCCGTCAAAGCGACCACCAACGAGAAGATCGGTTTCGTGGGCCGACGCGAAGGGATCGCCGCGATCGCGACCGCAACCGTCGTCTATGGAGGCATGAAGCGATGAGCCTATTCCCCGCAGATATCACTGCGACGGCGGAGAGCATCATCCGCGACTTCACGGCTGCGGGTCTGATGGTCTCGACGGCAGAATCCTGCACTGGAGGGCTGATCGCCGGAGCGCTGACGGAAATCTCCGGATCGTCTGCCGTCGTCGACTGCGGCTTCGTGACCTATACGAATACCGCTAAGATGCAGATGCTCGGCGTGCAGGAAGAAACGCTTGCCCGATTTGGGGCGGTTTCGGAGGAAACGGCGCGCCAGATGGTGCATGGCGCCCTCTTCCGCTCACGGGCTGATCTTGCGGTTGCCGTCACCGGCATTGCCGGTCCTGGCGGCGGATCGACGGATAAACCTGTCGGCCTGGTGCATCTTGCAGCGAAATCACGCTCAGGTAAGCTCGTACACAGCAAGATGCATTACGGAGACATCGGTCGCACAGAAGTGCGGCTGGCGACAATCCGGACGGCACTTCAAATGCTTATTAGAATCGCGTGAGATAGGGTAAAGAAATATAAGGCAGAAATTCCGATTTCTGCTCCGTCTAAAGCAAGATCCGGTTTGGGGACCATTCAGATGAAATATCTTGCATGCATCGGTGTTGTACTTAGCCTCGCCTGCGTATCGGCAGCAGAAGCCCCCTCCAATTATCAGGTCCGTGGCGGCGTCCGGGTGGATTCCGATCCGGTTCTGCTGCGCAAGTATGACCACGCACTCGGCCGCTGCGAGCCGGAAGCCATGGGCAAGCGCGGTTCGCCTGACACGAACGGTCTGATCTACAACGCCGCGCTCAGAGGCTGCCTCTATCGCCACGGCTTCACCGATCGTGGCGCCTTCGCTTATCCCGCGAACCGTGTCTTCGATCATTTCTTCGATCGCTGACCATCAACTGTAGATCGTCGCCGCCCGCTTTTCGAAGGCTTCCGTGAACATGCGGAAAGCCCTATCGAACATTGATCCCATAAGCGCACCGAGAATGCGGCTCTTGAACTCATAGTCGATGAAAAAATCGACCGTACAGCCGCCACCCTCTGCCTCGACGAACCGCCAGCGGTTATCAAGGTAGCGGAACGGGCCGTCGATATATTTGACGTCGATGATACGCTCCGCCCTGTTCAGCAGAACCTGGGTCGTGAAGGTTTCGCGGATCGCCTTGTAACCGACGGTCATGTCGGCAATCAGTAGTTCTTTGCCGTCGCGCTCCTTGCGGCTCTTCACGACAAGGGCCTCGCACAATGGCAGAAACTGCGGATAACGTTCGACGTCGGACACTAGGTCGAACATCTGGTCGGGCGTGTGCGGGACGGAGCGATGCGTTTCGAATTGCGGCATGAAGCGCAGTTAAGCCGGCACACCGAGAAGATCAAGAAGCGCGCGCATCTGGCGGCGGCATTTCACCTGCAAAACCGGCACCTGCGGCCCGTGGGCAGCAATCGCGGCAGTGATGCGCGGCGTAAATTTTTTCTCGAAAGTCCAGATGAACTCCAGAAACTGCCAGTCGACTTTTTCGACGCAGCCGAGTGCCATCTCCGGACGCGTGCGGCCAAGATGCTTCAGCCAGCGCGTCAGCACGCCCCAAACGCAAAGCAGGCGCGGCATTCGCACCCAAATGACGATATCCGTGCGCGGCAGGCGGATATCGAACGTGGACGTATTGGTGCCATCCATAATCCAGCGCTCATCGGCAATCCTATCAATGATACGCTGGCGCTGTTCCTCTTTGCTGCGTTGGACCCAGCCCGGCAGCCACAGGATGTCGCGGTCAATGGACAGGTAAGTCAGGCTGAAATGGCTTGCCAGCTTCTGGGCAAGCGTCGACTTGCCGCCGCCCGAACAGCCGATGACCATGATACGCTCGGCATGTGGAATGATATCGGCAGCCTCGGCAACAGAGACCGCACGAATGGGTTCAGGCGACGTCGTCACTTGATGCATGGCAGGCTCGCTTTCGACAGGATCGCCTTCGCGGACTGATCTATTTGCGAAGAGCGGCGTGCTGGCTAGCTGCTTCGCATGACCTAATGATGACAGTGAAGCGCACAAAGAAAAACCGCGGCGAAAATCGCCGCGGTCCTGTTAAAAACTGGGGGTAAGCTTTTACTCGGCTGCCATCAGCAGCTTCTTCTCGCGCGCAGCCTTCAGGCGGGCGAAATCGTCGCCGGCATGGTGCGAGGAGCGGGTCAACGGGCTGGAGGCCACCATCAGGAAGCCCTTGGTGTAGGCAACTGTCTCGTAGGACTTGAACTCTTCCGGCGTGACGAAGCTCATGACCGCATGATGCTTGCGGGTCGGCTGCAGGTACTGGCCGATCGTCAGGAAGTCGACATCGGCGGTGCGCAGGTCGTCCATCAGTTGCAGGACTTCGTTCCGCTCCTCACCGAGACCGACCATGATGCCCGATTTGGTGAACATAGTGGGATCGAGTTCCTTCACGCGCTGCAGCAGGCGGATGGAGTGGAAGTAGCGAGCACCGGGGCGAACCGTCAGATAGTTGCCGGCGACCGTTTCCAGATTGTGGTTGAAGACGTCGGGCTTGGCAGCAACGACCCGTTCCAGCGCGCCAGGCTTCTTCAGAAAGTCGGGGGTCAGGATTTCGATGGTCGTCATCGGCGAGGCGGCACGGATCGCCCAGATCACCTTCTCGAAATGCTCGGCGCCGCCATCTTCCAGATCGTCACGGTCGACGGAGGTGATGACGACATGCGACAGGCCCATTTCCTTGACGGCCTTGGCAACATTTTCAGGCTCTGCCATGTCGAGCGCATTCGGTTTGCCGGTGGCGACATTGCAGAAGGCGCAGGCGCGGGTACAAATCTCGCCCATGATCATGAAGGTGGCGTGTTTCTTGTCCCAGCACTCGCCGATATTCGGGCAGCCTGCTTCTTCGCAGACGGTGACAAGCTTGTGCTCCTTCACGATCGAGCGGGTTTCGGCGTAGCCTTTCGATGTCGGCGCCTTCACCCGGATCCAGTCCGGTTTTCGCAAGACTTCCGTATCGGGGCGATGCGCCTTTTCCGGATGCCGCACGCGCTTAACATCGGGATTGATCGTGTCGAGAATGGTGACCATGTCAGTTCAACTTTCCGCCGCCCCATGCGGCCCGGCTTCTCATATTGCGCATCGTCCCTTAATTCAAATCTTCGATCCGGAGGGATGCGCGCTATCTTCGCACTTCATCTTCGAACGAGCCGTGCAAAGAATATAAGCAGGCAGGCGCCGATGAAGCCCGTCACGAAATAGCCGAACCTTCCGCCGGCGACCTCGATATGGAACTGCGCCAGGATAGCGGTAGCGACAACCGAACCGACAATGCCGAGCACAATGTTCAGCAAGACGCCGTAACGCGCTTCCATCAGCTTGCCCGCAAGCCAGCCTGCAAGTCCGCCGATGATGATTGCCGAAATCCAGCCGACGCCTTCCATCCTATCTCTTGCCCTACGCTATCGCCCTTGCAATCAGCACCACGACAATGGCGCCGACTGTTGCATGGATGATCTGAACCACCAATGCATTTTCAATGCCCAGCGATATCCCCAGCGCATTGAACAGAAACCCGCCCACGAACGCGCCGATGATGCCGCTCAGGAGGCATCGTATCAACCCACCCCCGCCGACGACCAGGCTTGCGAGAAAGCCCGCGACCAGGCCGATCAGCAGAAAGATGAGAAGCGACTGCGTGCCCATAGACATGATGATTTCCTCTCGTTTTTTCCAGCCCGGGAAGGGATCGATTTCTCACCCCGGGCAGCGGCTTTCCGCCCCGCCCGGATAGAGGGCAGCTTAGGAAATTATCAAGCGTTCAGCACGCGGCCGTAAGCATCGAGCACGCTTTCCTTCATCGTCTCTGAAATTGTCGGATGCGGGAAGATCGTGTGCATCAGTTCTTCTTCGGTCGTCTCCAGATTCATGGCGACCACGAAGCCCTGAATGAGTTCGGTGACTTCAGCGCCAACCATATGGGCGCCGAGCAGTTCGCCGGTCTTCTTGTCGAAGATCGTCTTGACCAGCCCCTGATCCTCGCCGAGCGCGACAGCCTTGCCGTTGGCGCTGAAAGGGAAACGGCCCACGCGGATATCGCGGCCTTGCTCCTTGGCCTTGGCCTCCGTCAGTCCGACGGAAGCCACCTGCGGGTTGCAATAGGTGCAGCCCGGGATCTTCAGCTTGTCCATCGGATGAACATTCGGCAGACCGGCGATCTTTTCGACGCAGATGACGCCTTCATGCTCGGCCTTATGAGCCAGAAGCGGCGGGCCGGCAACGTCGCCGATCGCATAGATTCCGGGTACGTTGGTCTTGCCATAACCGTCGACGGCGATGAAACCGCGATCGGTCTTCACGCCAATAGCTTCAAGGCCGATGCCTTCGACGTTGGCCTGTACGCCAACGGCCGAGATCATGCGGTCGGCAGTGATCGTCTCGGTCGTGCCATCCTTCTTCTCGATGGTGGCGGTGATCGAGTTTGCCCCCTTCTCCACCTTGGCGACCTTGGCTTCCAGATGAATCTTCAGATCCTGGCGCTCGAACTGCTTCTTGGCGAAGGCAGAGATTTCCGCATCCTCGACCGGCATGACCTGGCTCATGATTTCGACCACGGTGACGTCGACGCCCATGGTGCGGTAGAAGCTTGCGAATTCGATGCCGATTGCGCCCGAGCCCATGACGAGCAGGGACTTCGGCAATTCGTCAGCCTTCATCGCTTCGAAGTAGGTCCAGATCAGCTTTCCATCCGGCTCGATGCCCGGCAGGGCACGCGGACGGGCACCGGTCGCGACGATGATGTGCTTTGCGGTGTAGGTGCCTTCGCCCAGCGCATTCTTCGGCACCGGACCCATCGGCTCCATCGGCTTCTTCGTCGTCTTGGAAACGACGATCTCGCCGGGTTTGGTGATCTTGGCTTCGCCCCAGATGACATCGACCTTGTTCTTCTTGAACAGGAAGCCGACGCCATTGTTCATGCGATGTGCGATGCCGCGCGAACGGGCGACGATCGCCTTGATATCAGGCCTGATCGTGCCTTCAAGCGTCAGACCGTAATCCTTGCCGTGTTGTGCGGCATGCAGGACGTCTGCGGAGCGCAGCAATGCCTTGGTCGGGATGCAGCCCCAGTTGGAGCAGATGCCGGCAAGATGTTCGCGCTCGACGCAGGCGACCTTGAGGCCGAGTTGTGCGGCGCGGATGGCGGCGATATAACCGCCGGGACCGGAACCGATGACGATGACGTCGTAGGATTGAGCCATTGCTTCCCTGCCTTTGTTACGCTCCCGCGCGGGTCATCAGAACCCAGGCGTGCTTCTTGCTGTTATCGAAGAACGGCACAGCGTCCATGCGCGCCGCTTCCGAAAATCCGTTTCTTCCGTAAAGCGACAGAGCCGCTTCATTATTATCGGAGGTGATCAGGCTGACCGGCAGCCCACTTGCCCTCTCTATCTGGTCCCCAAGCAATCTCTTGCCGATGCCGATACCGCGCATATGGCGATAGACCGCGAGACTGCCAATAAACCAGTGTCCAATCACCGATCTCTGCATCGCCAGCATCGGCGCTATGGCCGGATGCCGCGCTTCGAGATCGCGGATGCCTTCATCCACTTCATAACCGATCGCCATTCCGGCGATCTCGTCATAGGCCTCGCCGATGACCGCATTCTTCCAGCCGCCCAGCGCCTCGTCGCTCATCTTCAGCCGGCCCCGCTCGAGCGGCGTATCGCTCATGCCGCTTGCAACATCGGCAAACCAGAGCCACGAGGCAAAGCCATGTGAGGCAATGTCCGCCAGGATCGCCAGCTCCGAGGCATCCCTTCGGGAAGCTGTTCGGAGGGCGAGGAAGGCCACCACCGTCAGAGACCCAGCATCATCCGAACGATTGGCTCGAGACCGCGACCGAGCGCACGCGTATTCTCGGCATCGAGGTGGATACCGTCGAGCGGCGTGGTCCTTGCGACGGAATTGCCGTCGAAGAAGCCACATCCGAGTTCGTCGGCAAGGTCACGGTAAAGCGTCGGAAGCTTTGCCGATTCCTCGATGCCGCCGGGAAATGATGCTGCGAAGGGCACGTTGCCCGTCTCGCAGATCGCCGGCGGCGCCACGATCAGGATCTCCGGCCCGTCGAATTCGAAGGGCCAGGCATGGTTGCGGATCAGACGCACCAGACGACCGATGCCCTGGCATGCGGCAAAGGCGGAGCCGGCGACGACCGGCTTCATGTCATTGGTGCCGAGCAGCAGGATGACGAGATCGAGCGGCGCATGCGTCTGCAGTATAGTCGGCAGGATGCGTGCGCCGTTGCGATCACAATCGGCAAGATGGTCATCGAAAGCAGTGGTGCGGCCATTCAGGCCTTCCGCGATGACGCGAGCCTCGCTTCCGAGCGTTGCCTGAAGCACGCTCGGCCAGCGGTTCTCGTAGGCATGACGGCCGATCGTGTCGGCGTCATAGCCCCAGGTCAGCGAATCACCATAGCAAAGAACAGTCTTCGTCATGTCCGCCCTCCCGCGTCTTGCTTAGACCAGCATGCCCATCGGATTTTCGATGTAGCCCTTGAAAGCCTGCAGCAGCTCGGCGCCGAGAGCGCCGTCGACGCAGCGATGGTCGGTCGAGAGCGTCACGGTCATGACCGTTGCAATCGCCATTTCGCCATTCTTGACAATGACGCGCTGTTCGCCTGCGCCGACTGCGAGGATTGTCGCATGCGGCGGGTTGATGACGGCTGCGAAGTTCTTCACGCCCATCATGCCCATGTTGGAGACCGAAGTCGTACCGCCCTGATATTCCTCAGGTTTCAGCTTGCGGTCCTTCGCTCGTTTGCCGAGATCGCGCATCTCGTTGGAGATGGTCGACAGCGTCTTCTCCTCGGCCTTGCGGACGATCGGCGTGATCAAGCCGCCGGGGATCGAGACAGCCACACCGACATCGGCGTGCCTGTGCTTGACCATGGCGCTTTCGGTCCACGAAACGTTGGCGTCCGGAACATCGCGTAGCGCCAGGGCCATGGCCTTGATGACCATGTCATTGACCGAGAGCTTGTAGGCCGGAGCACCGTCCTTGCGGGGAGCGGCATCGTTCAACTGGGCACGCAGAGCCATCAGTGCATCGAGCTCGCAATCGACCGACACATAGAAATGCGGAACGGTCTGCTTGGATTCCACGAGGCGGCGGGCGATCGTCTTGCGCATACCGTCATGCGGTACGAGTTCGTAAGAACCTTGCTCGAAGAGCTTGAGGACGGCTTCGTCCGAAGCGCCCTTCGGAGCGGCAGCGGCCGGAGCCGGTGCAGCGGCCTGCGGGGCAGCCGCAGCAGCGGCGGCCGGGGCGGGCTTGGCTCCGCCGGCAACGGCGGCTTCGATATCGCTCTTGACGACACGTCCATGGGGACCAGTGCCGGCAACAGCGGAAAGATCGATCCCGGCTTCCTTGGCGAGACGACGGGCAAGCGGCGACGAGAAAGTGCGCGCGCCGCTGGACGAAACGGCAGCCGGTGCCGGAGCAGTTGTCGGAGCCGATTGCGCCGGCGCAGGTGCTGCCTCAGCCTTCGGCGCCTCGGCCTGCACCGGAGCAGCTTCTGCTTTCGGCGCAGGGGCGGCCGAACCAGCACCGCTTGCAGCAGCGGCGACATCTTCGCCTTCGCCTGCCAGAACGGCGATCAGGGCATTGACCTTGACGCCTTCGGTGCCAGCGGGAACGACGAGCTTGGCAACAGTGCCTTCGTCGACAGCTTCGACTTCCATCGTCGCCTTGTCGGTCTCGATCTCGGCGATCACATCACCAGATTTGACCGTATCGCCTTCCTTGACCAGCCACTTGGCCAGGTTGCCTTCTTCCATGGTCGGAGAGAGGGCGGGCATCGTGATATTGATCGGCATCGAAAGGCCCTCCCCTTATTTGTAGCAAACGGCTTTCACCGCATCGACCACTTCGCCGACATTCGGAAGCGCGAGCTTCTCGAGGTTGGCGGCGTAAGGCATCGGAACATCCTTGCCGGCAATCGTCAGGATCGGCGCATCGAGGTAATCGAAGGCCTGCTGCATGACCCGCGTGGCGATTTCCGTGCCGACCGACGACTGCGGATAGCCTTCCTCGACGGTGACCAGACGGCCGGTCTTCTTGACCGACTCGATGACCGTCGGAAGGTCCATCGGGCGGATGGTGCGAAGGTCGATCAGTTCGACGTCGATGCCGATCTTTTCGAGCTCGGCAACCGCCTTCGTCGCATAGGTCATGCCGATGCCGAAGGAAACGACCGTGACATCTTTGCCCGGACGGTGGATGCGGGCCTTGCCGATAGGCAGGACGAAATTGTCGAGCTTCGGGACATCGAAATGCTGGCCGTAGAGAATTTCGTTCTCGAGGAAGATGACCGGGTTCGGATCACGGATAGCAGCCTTGAGAAGGCCCTTAGCGTCGGATGCCGTGTAAGGCATGACGACCTTGAGACCCGGGACATGGCTGTACCATGCGGCGTAATCCTGGCTGTGCTGGGCCGCAACGCGAGCAGCAGCGCCGTTCGGACCGCGGAAGACGATCGGAGCACCCATCTGGCCGCCGGACATATAGAGCGTTTTGGCAGCGGAGTTGATGATCTGGTCGATCGCCTGCATGGCGAAGTTGAAGGTCATGAATTCGACGATCGGCTTCAGGCCGGCCATAGCCGCACCGACGCCGACGCCGGCAAAACCATGCTCGGTGATAGGCGTATCGACGACGCGGCGTGCACCGAATTCCTGCAGCAGGCCCTGGGTCACCTTATAGGCGCCCTGGTATTCGGCGACTTCTTCACCCATGACGAAAACGCTTTCGTCTGCGCGCATTTCTTCGGCCATGGCATCGCGAAGCGCCTCACGAACCGTGGTCGAGACCATCTCGGTGCCAGCCGGAATTTCCGGATCGTTCGGTACGAATGCCTTGGGCTCAGCCGGGACGGGAGCAGCGGCCGAACCGGTGTTGGTCGGCTTCTCTTCCTGGGCAACCTGTGGGGCAGCGGCCGGAGCCGGCTGAGCGGCAGCCGGCGCGGCGGAAATCGCGTCGGCGGATTCGCCGTCCTGCAGCAAGACGGCGATCTTGGCATTGACCTTTACGTTTTCGGTACCGGCCGGAACCAGGAGCTTGCCGATGATGCCTTCATCGACGGCTTCAACTTCCATCGTCGCCTTGTCGGTTTCGATTTCGGCAATCACGTCACCTGATGTGACCTTGTCACCTTCCTTCTTGAGCCACTTGGACAGCGTGCCTTCTTCCATCGTCGGAGAGAGGGCGGGCATGAGGATATCGATAGGCATGGGTTCCCTCCCCGATTAGAGCAGAATGTCGGTGTAGAGTTCGGATGCATCCGGTTCTGGATCGGCCTGGGCGAAATCGGCGCTGTCGGCGACAATATCGCGGACTTCCTTGTCGATCGCCTTCAGATCGTCTTCGGTCGCCCAGCCCTTTTCCATGACGCGCACGCGCACCTGCTCGATTGGATCCTGCTCGGAGCGCATCTTCTGCACTTCTTCCTTCGTACGGTATTTCGCCGGGTCGGACATGGAGTGACCGCGATAACGATAGGTCAGCATTTCCAGGATGATCGGGCCCTTACCGGAGCGGCAATGCTCAAGTGCTTCGTCGGCAGCCGCCTTGACGGCGCGAACGTCCATGCCGTCGACCTGAACGCCGGGAATGCCGAAGCCGGAACCGCGCAGCGAGTAGTTCGATTGCGCGGTGGCACGGGCCGTCGAGGTACCCATGGCGTAGCGGTTGTTTTCGACGATATAGACGATCGGCAGCTTCCAGAGAGCAGCCATGTTGAAGCTCTCGTAGACCTGCCCCTGGTTGGCCGCACCGTCACCGAAATAGGCGACAGCGACTGAATTGTTGCCACGATACTTGTTGGCGAAGGCGAGACCGGTGCCGAGCGACACCTGCGCACCAACGATACCGTGACCGCCGTAGAAATGCTTCTCCTTGGAGAACATGTGCATCGAGCCGCCCTTGCCGCGCGAATAACCGCTGCGACGGCCGGTCAGCTCTGCCATGACGCCGCGGGCTTCCATGCCGGTAGCCAGCATATGACCGTGGTCGCGATAGGCCGTGATGACCTGATCGCCTTCCTTCTGCGCCATCTGCATGCCGACGACGACAGCTTCCTGGCCGATATAAAGGTGACAGAAACCACCGATGAAACCCATGCCGTACAGCTGGCCCGCCTTTTCTTCGAAACGGCGGATGAGCAGCATCTCGCGATAGGCCTTCAGCTCCTCATCGCGATCGAAATCGGCGATGGGACCGCCATTCGACGCCTTGGCTGCAGATTTCGCACTGGTTTTGCGGCTGGAAACGGTCGCGGTTTTGCGCAACGCCATTCAACCCTCCCTATGGATTTATCGGTTCTCAGGTGGCGCGTACCATAGGGAAGAAAAATGACCACAGCAATGCCATAATTGCATGGCTCATATTCACCAGTAAATTATTGATAAAAAACAAAAATATTAAATTAACTTGAATTCGGTTAATTGCGGTAATGATTGTAAATGACAATCTCGTCCGCGCGCGACATATTGAGCTGATACCGGGCCTTTTCGTCAAGCATATCCTTGTCCAGCGAGCCGTCACTGAGCAACGCCACCTGCGCCTCCAGATGCTCGCGTTTGGCCTTTAACACGGCCAATTCCTTCTCGCGCGCGATACGCTGGCGCTCGAACGCCTCCGTCGCACGCAGACCATAGTCACCATGGATACAATGATAGCCGAAATAGGAGAGGAAGGCGACCGTCATGGCCGGAATGACGAAGCGACCGGTCTTTCTCTTCTTATGATGCTTTGTCCACATACACGCATGCTCTAACGCATTACCAATCATCTCAATTTAACGCGCAGAGATTAACCGTTCGTTGACTCTGAAGCTCTCCGGCACAGACTCAACAAAAAACCCGCGCCGGAGCGCGGGTTCCAAATCCCTGATTTAACAGTTCGTATTAGCCGCGGATGATGGAACGGCCGGCATACTGTGCCTGCGGACCAAGACCTTCTTCGATGCGGATAAGCTGGTTGTATTTGGCAAGACGATCCGAGCGCGACAGCGAGCCGGTTTTGATCTGGCCGCAGTTGGTGGCAACTGCGAGATCGGCGATCGTGGAGTCCTCGGTTTCGCCCGAACGATGCGACATGACGGCGGTGTAGGCAGCCTTGTGCGCGGTGTTGACCGCATCGAGCGTTTCCGTCAGCGAGCCGATCTGGTTGACCTTGACGAGGATCGAGTTTGCGACGCCCATGCGGATACCGTCGCGCAGACGCGCCGAGTTGGTGACGAAGAGGTCGTCGCCGACGAGCTGGCAATTCTTGCCGGCGAGATCGGTCAACGTCTTCCAGCCTTCCCAATCGTCTTCGGCCATACCGTCTTCGATGGAGATGATCGGATATTTGGCAACGAGTTCGGCAAGGTATTCAGCCATGGCGCCGGATTCGAGCGTGCGGCCTTCACCTTCCAGCACATACTTGCCGTCCTTGAAGAATTCCGTCGAGGCGCAGTCGAGGCCGAGGCAGATGTCATCACCCGGCTTGTAGCCGGCTTTCTCGACCGACTTCATGATGAAGTCGAGAGCCTCCGGAGCGCTCTTCAGGCCCGGCGCGAAACCGCCTTCGTCGCCGACGTTGGTATTGTGACCCTGGGCAGCCAGTTCCTTCTTGAGCGTATGGAAAACTTCCGAACCCATGCGGACAGCTTCGCGGAGCGAATCTGCGCCGACCGGCAGAATCATGAATTCCTGGAAGTCGATCGGGTTGTCGGCATGCGCACCACCGTTGATGATGTTCATCATCGGAACCGGCAAGACGCTTGCGGAAGCGCCGCCAACGTAACGATAGAGCGGCAGGCCGGCAGCCTGCGCGGCAGCCTTGGCGACGGCGAGCGAAACGCCGAGGATGGCGTTGGCGCCAAGGCGCGACTTGTTCGGCGTGCCGTCGAGTTCGATCATGATCTTGTCGATCTGGATCTGGTTTTCAGCGTCGATACCGCCGATCGCATCGAAGATTTCCGTGTTGGCGGCTTCCACAGCCTTTTCGACACCCTTGCCGAGATAGCGCTTGCCGCCATCGCGCACTTCGACGGCTTCATGCGCCCCCGTCGACGCACCCGAGGGAACAGCTGCACGGCCCATGCTACCGTCTTCGAGATAGACATCGACCTCGACGGTGGGGTTACCACGGCTATCGAGAATCTCGCGGGCGATGATATCGGTAATTGCAGTCATGGTTTTTTCCTGCTCGGTGGGTGGATAAATCGTTTGAAACCGTCTTAATCGAAGGTGCGCAAATTACAATGGCGGTTTGCGACACGTTCGACCTGCATCTCTGATCGTCGCTATAGCACGATCATGTCAGGCTTTTGACTGTCAGCGCTTGGCAACCGCGTCGAAGGCCAGGAGCTTTTCCAGAAGCCGCGGCATGTCCCTGAGGTAGACCATGTTGGGGCCGTCGCAGGGCGCATTGTCGGGATCCTGATGGGTTTCGATGAAGACGCCGGCGACGCCGACAGCCACGGCCGCACGTGCCAGCGTTTCCACGAATTGCCGCTCTCCCCCGGACGTTTCCCCCTGCCCGCCCGGCTGCTGGACCGAGTGCGTGGCGTCGAAGATGACCGGCGCACTCGTTGCTGCCATGATCGGCAGGGAACGCATGTCGGAGACCAGCGTATTATAGCCGAAGGACGCGCCGCGTTCGCAGAGCAGGATGTTGGGATTGCCGCTCTGGTTCAGCTTGCCAAGGACGTTCTTCATATCCCAGGGCGCCAGAAACTGGCCCTTCTTGACATTGATAACGCGGCCGGTCTTGGCGGCGGCCACCAAAAGATCCGTCTGGCGGGACAGGAAGGCGGGTATCTGCAGAATATCGACGACCTTGGCCACTTCGACGCATTGTTCTTCATTATGGATGTCAGTCAGAACCGGAATGCCGAGTTCCTTCTTCAGATCGGCAAAGATTTCCAGCCCTTTCTCAAGGCCGACGCCGCGCTTGCTCGACAGGGACGAGCGGTTCGCCTTGTCGAAAGAGGTCTTGTAGACGAGGCCGATGCCGAGCTTGGCGCAAAGCTCCTTCAGGGTCCCGGCAACCATGAACGCGTGATCGCGGCTTTCCAGTTCGCAGGCACCAGCGATCAGCGACAGGCGGCCGGTGTTGGAGAAGGTGACCTTGCCGGCACCCTCGCCGACCGTCACCACGGAATTGGTATTGGTGCTCATGATGTTTCCTCGAAAGCGAAGAGCACGCCCTGGCCGGGCGCGGGCTCCACCAGAATACGGTTGCCCTTGCGTGTATAGGTCACCCCGTTAGCAGCCAAATGCGCTTCTGTCACTGTCCGATCGCCGACAGCAAAGAGGATCGCCCGGCCACGCAGGCCGCGATCCGTATCCGGCGTGACCAAATCGAAATAGGCCTCCAACCCCTCCGGGGTCATCAGACTGATCTTTGCGTTATCGGTGGACACGTCGAGCCCAAAACTCGTTTCCTCGACAGAGGTGGCTTTTACCGTCGCAGTAACGAATTCGCTGAAGGCCGTAGGCTCCGGCGCCCCAAGCACAATTTCGGCAATGCCGGTCACGCCGTTGGCATGCGCCTCCAGCGCACCCCGGTCGGCTGGCAGCGGGTTGATGCGTTCAACGGCGAAGAGGAAGAAATCCGGCGCCCTGAGATCGCCGGCGAAGGCAAGCCGGAAGCCAGCAACGCTTTCGGCATCATCAGGCATTTTTACGGGGCGCTCGAACTGCAACACGGATCCGGCACTGACGCCGCCCTTAACGAATCGAGCATGATCGTGCTTGGCATCCCTTGTACTGAAGGCGATGGCAGACAGTCCCTCGCTGCCGCACCGGAAGCGAAAAGCCTGGTTGCGGGCGGTGAAGACGTTGCCTCTCCGCGCCGTCCTCTCGCTCTCTTCGACACTCGCAACGCCCAACGGCTCGAGGTAGGTTTTGTCCGCGAAGAAAACGCAGGCATTTTCCGTGCCGAAGGGATGACGTGCATCCGGCGCGACGGTGAAGCCCAGTTTGCCCAGCCTTTCGCGTGCGAGCGCAATGTCGGTAACCGGCAAAACGAGATGATCGATCGGATACGTGTCTTGGGTCATCAGCTGCTCTCCTGCCATCGTCAGGATGATGTGCTTCGACAGGCGTTCCGAAGCAAGGCCGGATGGCTTTTCCGGCGATAAAAATAAAATTCTCAGCAGAATGAACAGAAGTTTTACGAAAATTTAGCCACTTGCGGAACACATATGGAACATATAGTGTCTGTTCTGGATTTGTTTCAATACTGGGGTATACGCCATGCTCACGCGCAAACAACAGGAACTTCTTCTTTTCATTCATGAAAGGATGAAGGAATCCGGCGTTCCGCCATCTTTCGACGAGATGAAGGATGCCCTGGATCTGGCATCGAAATCCGGCATTCACCGGCTGATCACCGCGCTCGAAGAACGCGGCTTCATTCGCCGGCTTCCGAACCGGGCGCGTGCGCTCGAAGTCATCAAATTGCCGGAAGCCTATAACCCGAGCCTGCAGCCGCGGCGCGGCTTTTCGCCAAGCGTCATAGAAGGCAGCCTTGGCAAGCCGCAGCATGTTGCGCCTCCCGCTCCGGCAAAGCCGGCACCTGTTGCCGACAATGGCAATGCCGTCTCCGTGCCGGTCATGGGTCGGATCGCTGCCGGCGTGCCGATCTCGGCAATCCAGAACAACACACACGACATTACCGTTTCCTCCGACATGCTGGGCTCGGGCGAACATTATGCGCTCGAAGTTCGCGGCGACTCGATGATCGAAGCCGGCATCTTCGATGGCGACACGGTCATCATCCGCAACGGCAGCACAGCCAATCCAGGCGATATCGTCGTGGCACTCGTCGATGACGAGGAAGCGACGCTCAAGCGCTTCCGCCGCAAGGGCGCATCGATTGCACTCGAAGCTGCAAACCCTGCCTACGAGACACGCATCTTCCCGCCGGATCGCGTCAAGGTACAGGGCAAACTCGTTGGGCTTATTCGCCGCTATCACTGATCGGTGACGGTCTGTCGTCAGCAAATGTATCGCTGCGCCAATCATAGGCGCGGTGGCGCATCCAGGGTCGCAGTAAGGTATCGAATGCGGTTGCTACCTGCAGCCCCTTATCAGTGAAACGAAGTTCAACTGAACCCGTTTTGCGCAGCGTCTCGCCGGTGAAAAGCATTGCGCCGGAGCGGCAGCGGTCAAACCGCAGGTGAACAGGCGTGACGACGATATCCGCCGTATCGCAGGCAGGTCCGAGATAGGCTGCGTTATTGATGACCGTTAGTTGCTTCCCATTCTTGAGCGAGACTGTACACCAGGCACCCTTCAGGCAGGTGAAGCGCAACGGCGGGCCGGTGGCCACAGCCTGTATCATCACCTCTCTGGATTCATCCAGCTGATCTGGCGAGAACTTCAATCTTTTGCCTTCCGGCGCAGCGGGCGCGTTGGCATCCGTGATCATGATCGGCTTCTGGTGCTCCTCGATCGCAAGTGCCCGCTGCCATTGCTGAAAGATGAAGGAAGGCGGTTTTTCGCGGTTCGAAGCCATCGCCTCACCATCAACGACAGCGACCAAACCGCCGTCTTCGGCGATGGCGACATCAGGTGCAGAGTTTCCCGGCAGCAGCGCAACAGTTAGCGTTGAGGCCGCGACGATCGCCGTTCCGGCGTGCCGCAGCCGGCTTTTGAGCAGCGTCAACAGCAGGAAGCCGAAGACTGCCGTCGGGAAGTACCAGCCGGGCAAACGGCCTACATCTATGTTGCCGCCCCAATCCGATACCGTCTTTGCGATCTTGATCACAAGATCGAGACCGAATCCCGTGATCTGCCAAAGCGGACCGTCGAGGCCGAAGGGCATCAGCAGCATCGCCATCATGCCGGACGGCATGACAATGAAGGAAATGACTGGCATGGCCGCAAGGTTTGCGGGTAATCCGTAAGTGCTCAGCCGATGGAAATGTTCGATCGAGAATAGTGCGGTCGAGAAGCCGCCAATCAGCGAGGTCAGAAAGATGCCGCCAAAAAAGCCCCCGATCATGAAAAGAGGTTTCATGATCGGCAATTTGGCGAGGGCATTCTCTCGCATTGGCCGCCCTTTCCAGAGATCGTAGCCGGCAACCAGGGCAAGCGTTGCGGCAAAGGACATCTGGAAGCTTGGCCCGAGCACTTCAGATGGCGAGACTGCAAGAATTACGAGAGCGGATAGGGCTACGTTTCTGAGGCTGATCGACGGCCGATCAAAAAAGACGGCAATCAGCATGATCGCCATCATGATGAAGGCGCGTTCGGCGGATACGGCAAAGCCAGAGATCAGATAATAGGCCGTCACTGCGGCAAGCGCACCGGCTGCGGCGATCTTCTTCGTCGGCCAGGCCTGGGCAACGCTCGCAAACAGGCTGAGAATGACGCGCAGACCGACATAGAAGATTCCGGCCGACAACGCCATGTTGAGGCCGGAAATTGCAACGATATGGGCAAGCCCCGATTGCCGCAGCGCCTCGGTCGTTTCATCGGAGATTGCGCGTCGCTCATCGGTAACAAGAGAGGCAGCAAAGGCGCCGGTATCGCCGGGCAGGACGGAACGGATGCGATCGCCAATGCCACTTCTGAGACGAAAGAGCCATTCAAGGACGACCTCACCAACCGATCCCTCTTGCACCGGTTGCGATGCAACCTCCTTCGGCGCACCGTAGAAAAAGCCGTTGGCACCTATCCCATCGTAGTAGGCGCCGAAGGCAAAGTCATATAGCTGCGGGAGGGCTGGTCCCGCCGGAGGCGTCAGGCGTGCCCGGCCCTCGATAACGGCGCCGAGCTCGAAAGCCTCTTTGGCACCGCGTACGAGCACCGAAATGCGTTCAGGCGGACGCTTGACCTCAGGGGCATCCGTTCGGCTGACGCCAAGAATATAACGCCAGCGCCCCGGCCCATCACCTTCGCGGCGTTCGACACGGCCAGTGACGGTCGTCGTCACCGCGGAATCGAGGATGACTGTCCGAGCCCGCCAAGTTTCGATCTGTGCCGAAAGCATTCCTCCAACAAAGAGAAGGACGGCCATCAGCGTCGCCTGTAGCTTTGGGCGCTCATATCCGCAGAGCGTAACAGCAATGACGAGAACAAGCAGGCAGAGCAAAGCCGACGTGGCCGGAAAATCCGCAGCCATCAAAAACCAGGTTGCGGCACCTGCCCCGAGAAAGACCGGCGAGAACAGGACAAGGCGGCCATGCCCCGCCTCTTCCGACACCATCCGCATCGACGACTCGACGCATCGTTTCGCAGCGGCTGACAATCGCCATCGAAACGGGACTGATGCCTGCGTCCGCGCCGGTTGCGTGACAATGGCGCGCGGACCGACAGCAACAAAATCCATCTTTTCATCGATGGACTGGGCCTGCCGTTCTCTTGTCTCGAACCCCGTCATAATCGTCTGGACCCGCCCCCGGATACCAGCAGAATGCAACCTGGGATGAAAACGCGCAAACAATAATCGATTGAAATAGGAGGAAAATTCTGCTGGAGCAAAAAAACCAGCCAAATCATAGTGTTCTGATATGCATGCAGATCATCGCTGCAGTGCCTAAAAGATGATGCCGCGATGCACAAAATGGCATCAGGGTAACTTGGCATTAGCTTCCCGATCATATAGCTATCGGTTAGGACGCTTAACCCTTATGGCGCTTTTGCGGCGCCAACCGCCACCCCGGAGGATCAGCATGACGGATCAAAGCGCTACAATCAAAATCGGTGACAAATCAGTCGACCTCGCCGTTCGAAAAGGCACGGTCGGGCCCGACGTCATCGACATCGGTGCACTCTACAAGAACACAGCCTCCTTCACGTACGACCCGGGTTTTACGTCGACCGCATCCTGTGAATCGAAGATCACCTATATCGACGGTGACGAGGGCGTTCTGCTGCATCGTGGCTATCCGATCGAGCAACTTGCCGAGCACGGCGACTTCCTGGAAGTCTGCTATCTGCTGCTCTACGGCGAACTGCCGACGGCCGCTCA
Source organism: Rhizobium sp. BK529 (assembly GCF_014194105.1). Lineage (NCBI taxonomy): Bacteria > Pseudomonadati > Pseudomonadota > Alphaproteobacteria > Hyphomicrobiales > Rhizobiaceae > Rhizobium > Rhizobium sp. BK529. The sequence continues at coordinate 1,666,240 of NZ_JACIAU010000001.1, forward strand.
GAAGAAGGACTTTGACTACCGGGTCACGCACCACACGATGGTGCACGAACAGATGAGCCGCTTCTTCACCGGCTTCCGCCGCGACGCGCATCCGATGGCTGTCATGTGTGGCTGTGTCGGCGCGCTCTCGGCATTCTATCATGACTCGACAGACATCACCGATCCGCACCAGCGCATGGTTGCCAGCCTGCGCATGATCGCCAAGATGCCGACGCTTGCCGCTATGGCCTATAAATACCATATCGGCCAGCCCTTCGTTTATCCGAAGAACGATCTGGATTACGCATCTAACTTCCTGCGCATGTGCTTTGCCGTCCCTTGCGAAGAATATGTCGTCAATCCGGTGCTTGCGCGGGCCATGGACCGCATCTTCATCCTGCATGCCGACCATGAGCAGAACGCGTCGACCTCGACGGTCCGTCTCGCTGGTTCGTCGGGTGCAAACCCGTTCGCCTGCATTGCCGCAGGTATTGCCTGCCTCTGGGGCCCGGCTCACGGCGGCGCCAATGAAGCAGCCCTCAACATGCTGACGGAAATTGGCTCGGTTGACCGCATTCCGGAATATATCGCCCGCGCTAAGGACAAGAATGATCCCTTCCGCCTGATGGGCTTCGGTCATCGCGTCTATAAGAACTACGATCCGCGCGCCAAGATCATGCAGAAGACGACGCATGAAGTTCTCGGCGAACTCGGCATCAAGGACGATCCGCTTCTCGAAGTCGCAATGGAACTGGAGCGCATCGCTCTGACCGATGAATATTTCATCGAGAAGAAGCTCTATCCGAATATCGACTTCTACTCCGGCATCACCCTGAAGGCCCTTGGCTTCCCCACGACCATGTTCACCGTACTCTTTGCTCTGGCCCGCACCGTCGGCTGGATCGCACAGTGGAACGAAATGATCGAAGATCCGGAACAGCGTATCGGCCGTCCGCGCCAGCTCTATATCGGCGAACCGAAGCGCGATTACGTGCCGGTTTCCAAGCGCTAGGCGCTGCGACAAAGCAAAAAGAAAACCCGGTCAGTTCAGAAATGGCCGGGTTTTTTGTTGGCTAGAACATCGAGGAGGATCTGCGCCGCGTGTTCGCCAGGCGGCCTCTCAGTCTGCATGCGCTGCCAGATGAGCTCGTAGCCTTCCTTCATCGCTTTGAGCTGGTAGGTGTCGGCCGACAGTCGTTCCATCCAACGCGCAAGGCTTGCGCCGCGAACAATATCGTTCAGATATTCCGGCACGACCGCGTAGTCGGCAATCAGGTTCGGCAGCGCGCCAGTCCAGGTCTTGATGCCCGATGTCAGCATGCGCATGATCCAGTCCACCTTGTAGGCAGAAACGACGGGTACATCGGCAAGCGCCAGTTCGAGGATAACGGTGCCGGATGCCGCCATGGCCGCATCGGCTTCTGCGAAAGCTTTCCACTTCGCCTCGGCACCGACGACGATGTCAGGCTTGACCGTCCATCCCGCCGTTATTTCTCGCACAAGGGCTTCCTTGTGCGCCACGGTCGGCAGAATGAACCGCATCGGGCCATTGCGGGCGACGAGTTCCTGGGCTGCAACCTCGAAATAGGGCAGAAGCTTCTTGATTTCAGAGGAACGCGAGCCGGGAAGAAGCAGGATCGTGCCGTTGCCGGGCTGCCGACCGTCACGCAGGCGACGCGTCTCCAGAAGGGCTGGATCAGCAATCAGGCGATGTCCGACATAAGTGGTCGCCGGTCCATTGAGGCGCTGCATTGCTGCTGGCTCAAACGGGAGCACCGCCAGCACATGATCGACATAAGCGAGCATGCGCTGGGCCCGATATTCCTTCCATGCCCAGACACTCGGACAGACATAGTTGACGACGGGCAAGTCAGGCAGTGCCGTGCGCACGCGCCTTGCAACCCGATGGGTAAAATCGGGGCTGTCGATGATGAGGAGGATATCCGGCTTCGCCGCAATGATCGCGGCCGTCGTCTGGCGAATGAGCGACCAGAGCTTCGGCAGCTTTGCCAGCACCTGCGTGATGCCCATGATAGAAAGCTCGGAAAAATCGAAGAGCGATTTCAATCCTTGACTTTGCAGACCCTCGCCGCCGACACCAACCAGCTCTATCGATCCGGGGCGGATTCTCTTGAGCCCGGCAATGAGATCAGCGCCTAAGAGATCGCCGGAGACTTCGCCGGCAATGACGGCAATCTTCAGCGGTCTGTCATTCATTGAAGTCCCCATCCCGGTAAGCCCTTGTCGATACCGCAGACAAAAAGAGCGTTCTCGTCCGCCGCCTTGATGAGAGCGTCGCGATCGAGCACCAACGACCGACCGGCTTCGATTGCCACGCCTGCAAGCCCTGCGGCTTTGGCATTGAGCACGGTGGACACACCGATCGCCGGCAAATCAGCTCGGATATCCTGCTGCGGCTTGCAAAGCTTGACCAGCACGCCGCGCCGGCGTGGCGAAATACGGCCTGCTGCTCTGAGCATCGCTACGCGGTCAAGCATGCCGTCTGTGCCCTCGACGCCCTCGACTGCGACGATGCGTCCGCCTATCGAGACCGCGCCCTGGCCAATATCCAGACCACCAAGCACCTCCGCCGCATTGGCTGCGCGTTCTATATCACGACGATCCTCTTCGTTCGGCGAAACAGCGCCAAGGGGACCTGCAGCTGCCAGCAAATCCGGTGCAATCTCATGGGCACCGACGACGCGCAAACCTCGTCCCTCTATCAGCTTGATCACCATCTGCAGAACGGTATCGTCGCCTCCGGAAAGCAGCGTGCGGATGGCTGCTGGTACTTTGGCCAGTATGCGCAGCGTCGGCCGTACCTCACGCCATTCGGGCCGGCGGCGCACGCTGCCCGACATGACGACGCGGTCTATGCGATATTTCTTGAAAAGCCCGTCCAGGGCGGCGAAATCACCAATACCGATCGTGGCGTGGTCAAAGCCATCCCAGCGACGATCGCCTTCGTCCTTCAGAACGACGATGACAGGGTTTTCGCCAGCTGAACGTGCAGCCTCGGCGACATAGGACGGGAGAAGACCACCCCCGGCAATGATCGCCAGCCGGCCTTCAGCGGAGTCGCCAGCGGAAGCCACAGATCAGCCCTTCTGCCCCCGGCTCGGCGAAGACAGCGCGCGATCGCTTTCGGCGGCGATGAAATCAAGGATCTCGATCACCTGCTCGCAATCGGCATACTCATCGCGAATCTGGGCAGCATTCTCGCGGATCGAACCGGCACCCTCAAAGATCGCCTTATAGGCGCGGCGAACCGTATGAATGACAGCCCGATCAATGCCGGCACGCGTCATTCCGACAACGTTGAGACCGCCGAGGATACCAGGGTTGCCGTTCAGCATGCCATAGGGGATGACATCGTAACTGACGGCGGAAAGGCCACCGACGAAAGCGTATTTGCCGACGCGGGTAAACTGATGCACGGCCGCGCCACCGCTGATGATCGCGTGGTCGCCAATGGTCACGTGGCCAGCCAGCATGACGTTATTCGACATGATGACATGGTTGCCGACCCGGCAATCATGCGCGACATGCGAATAGGCAAGGAACAGGCTGTTGTCGCCGACAATGGTAGAGCCACCATGTTCAACGGTGCCGGTATTCATCGTAACGCCTTCGCGGATGGTGCAGTTACGCCCGATGATCAACGTCGTATCGACGTGGCTATGGCGAGCGCTCTGCGAGTCGCCGCCGATCACAGCCGAAGGAAATATCCGCGTGCCGGCGCCGACGGTCGTCACGCCGAGAACAACCACGTGGCTGATCAGTTCGACATTGTCGTGAAGCGTAACCTTGGGACCAACATGGCAGAACGGGCCGATGACCACGCCTTCACCGATCGTCGCGCCGTCCTCGACCACGGCCATCGGGTGAATTCTGGCGCTTTCGGCAATCATGCTCATGCGTTGTCCTTACGTACGATCATCGCGCCAATATCAGCCTCGGCGACAAGCGCGCCATCGACCTTTGCGTCGCAATGGAATTTCCAGATATTACCGCGTTGTTTGATTTTCTGAACGTGAAATTCAACGCGGTCGCCCGGCACGACCGGCTTACGAAAGCGGGCGTTGTCGATCGTCATGAAGTAAACGAGATTGCCGGTCTGACCTTCCTTCTTGGCACAAATCGCACCCGCAGTTTGTGCCATGCCTTCGACCAGCAGAACACCCGGCATAATCGGCGCTTCCGGGAAGTGGCCGGTGAAATGCGGCTCGTTGACTGTCACATTTTTGATACCCACAGCGGCGTTGTCGCCGTCGATGTCAATGATCTTGTCGACCATCAGAAACGGATAGCGATGCGGCAGCAGCTTCATGATCTCCATGATGTCCGCCGAAGAAAGCGTGCTGGCTGTTTCCTCAGTCATTCTTGCTCCCCTTTTTTCCGCGCGCTCCGGATTTTGCCATGAGCTGGGCGACTTCTTTCAAATATTCATTTAGAGGACGTGCAGGTATTCCGCCATAGCGGCCACCCGCAGCAAGGTCTGTCATCACACCACTTTTTGCAGCGATCTGCACGCCGTCGCCAATGGTGATATGGCCCTTCAGGCCGACCTGACCACCGATCTGCACGCCATCGCCGACAATCGTGCTACCAGCAAGACCGACCTGTGAAACGATGGCGCAATGACGGCCGATGCGCACGTTGTGTCCGACCTGAACCTGATTGTCGATCTTGGTCCCCTCGCCAATGACGGTGTCGTCCATAGCACCGCGATCGATTGTCGTATTGGCGCCGATCTCGACATTGTCCTGAATGATCACGCGACCGATCTGCACGATCTTGATCATGCCACGCGGACCCGGCGCATAGCCGAACCCGTCCTGGCCAATCCGAACGCCGTTATGGATGATCACACCATTGCCGATGAGTGCGCAGAGGATGCTTACACCCGTTGCAATCGATCCATTGCGGCCGATCTTGACATTGGGGCCGATGATCGACTGAGCGCCGATACGCGTGCCTTCCCCGATCTCAGCACCGGGGCCGATAATCGCCATCGGCTCGACAATCACGCCCTTCTCAAGTCGCGCGGTCGGATCGACGATGGCACTGGGTGCAATTTCCGTCTCCCCGGACGAAAAGGTCACCGGCTTCAGAGCGGCGGGATAAAGATACCCGCCGGCCATCGCGAAGGCCGCATGCGGATTGGAGGAAATCAGCACAGGGATATGCGATGGCACCAACTCCGCCAGTGCCTTGTCGCAGATCACGGCCGAAGCTTCACAACTCAACAACTCGTCACGGTTGCGACGAGAGAGGATATAACAGATATCGCCCTTCCGCGCTCTCGCTATCGGAGAGACAGAGCGGATGATGACATCGCCATGTGAGGAATTGCCAAGCTCTGCCCCAAGAAATTGTGCTAGCTCAACAAGCTTCACACCTTCATGGGGCAGAAAAAAACTATTTTGCTCCATCGGCAAAACTCCAGAACGGAATTGAAATTTACAGTTCCGGACTGCCGATATCAGAATTGATTGTTAATGCCAAACTTGAAGCGCTGGGTCTTGTCGAAGTCTTCCTTCACGACCGGGATGGCGTAATCGACACGCAGAGCACCGAAGGGCGACTGCCAGATCAGGCCAAGACCGACAGAAGCACGCAGCTGCGCGTCCGTACCCTCTGCAGTATCCGAACCAAGAAGCTCGACATCGTTGCCGAACAGCGTGCCGGCATCCGCGAAGACGGCGCCGCGCAGGTTGAAGTCGCGCGGGAAGCCCGGCATCGGGAACGTCGCTTCAGCAGACGCCGTGAAGTAAGTCGTACCGCCCAGCGGATCGTCCGGGTTGGTGATGCGTGGGCCGATGCCCTTGTTCTCGAAGCCGCGGATATCGGAATTGGTCAGCGTAAACTGGTCAAAGACATTCAGGTGATCGCCGAAGCCCACGACGTAACCCGCCGATGCGGAGAGCGAACCGATAATGTCGGCGTCGTCAGCGAGCAGATGGTAATAACGGGCTTTACCATAAATCTTGTAATATTGGGAGTCGCCGCCAAGGCCGGCAATTTCCTGCGTCGCGGTAGCGTAGATACCCTCACGCGGCAAGACGGTGTCATCCAGTGTGTTGTAAGTCAGCGTCTGAGACACCGACGAACGAGTCCACGGGCTGTCCTCGACCAAGTTTTGATACGTAGCGGACAGATCGCTCAGATCGCCGCTGGAATCATACTTCATCTGTTTGTAGTTATAGCGGAACGTCGTCGCCAGATCTTCCGTGATCGGCGCCGTTACGCGCAGGACCACGCTGGTTTCCTGATAGTCGTAGTTGTCGTTGCTCGACGTTTCACTGTGATTGACGTCGAAACCGGCGGCGAGGCGATAACCGAGGAAGTAGGGCTCGGTGAAGTTAATACCGTAAGCACGGGAACCTTCCTCACCACCACCGGCGGAAACACGGATATACTGGCCGCGGCCGAGGAAGTTCTTTTCTTCGATCGAAGCTTCGAGAAGCAGACCGTCGCCGCCCGCTGCATAACCGGCACCAATACCGAACGAGCCGGTCGACTGATCCTGCACATCGACAACGATGACGACACGGTCAGGCGAACTGCCGGGCTGGGTCGAGATATTGACCGAGGAGAAGTAGCCGAGCGCTTCGAGGCGGCGCTTTGCGCGGGTGATCATCTGCTGGTTGAAGGCATCGCCTTCGCTGAGATCGAACTCGCGGCGGATAACGTAGTCGCGCGTGCGGCTGTTGCCGCGGATTTCGATACGTTCGACATAGGCGCGCTCGCCCTGATCGACGAGATATTCGACACCGATCGTATTGTTATTCAGGTCGCGGTTGCCGCGTGGCGTGACGCGCGCGAAGGGATAACCGGCCGAAGCAACCTGATCCGAAATCGCCTCGATGGACTTCTGGACTTCCTTGGCGCTGTAGACCTGACCTTCGCGAGTCTTGACGAGCGACTGCAGCTGCTGGGCATCGACACCTTCAACAGTCGACTGGACGCTGACCGCGCCAAAATCGTAACGCGGGCCTTCCTCAATATTAAAGGTCAGCGTGTACTTGTTCGTCGCTTCGTCGAAAGCGGCATCGGAAGAGACGATGCGCATGTCGGCATAACCGCGATTGTAATAGAACTGGCGCAGCGCGTCTTCGTCAGCGTGCAGCTTGTCCTCGTTATAAACGTCCTTGCGGGTAAGGAACGAGAGGAAGTTCGAACGCTTGGTCTGGATGACGGCGGCAAGACGGCCGGCACTGTAGGCATGATTGCCGACGAAATTGATAGCATCAATCTTGGTGCGGTCGCCTTCATTGATGACGAAAGCAAGATTGACGCGGCCTTCACCGAGCGGAACGACCTGCGTCGTCACTTCGACTTCACTGCGGCCGGTCGCGGCATAGGCTTCCTTGATGGCGGCGATGTCGGACTGGATCTGCGCATCGCTATAAGGACCGGCGGCATGCGTCTTGACGACAGCTGCCAGCTTGTCGTCCTTGACCTTGCGGTTGCCGTTGAAGACCACCTGATTAACGAGCTGCGCTTCCTGAACGTTGACGACGAGCGTGCTACCGGAAACCGAAATCTTGACGTCGGAGAAATAACCGGTGCCGTAAAGCTGCTTCACCGAGTCATCGATATCGGTATTGGAGAAGCTCTTGCCGGGGGTAATGGTAAGGTTCGACCGAACAGCTTCGGCACCGACGCGATTTGCACCATGGACGTCAATCCGCTGAATGACAGCAGCTTCCGCAGCCGTAGCCGAAACGAAAGTCAGAGCACCTGCGCCAGAAACAACAACACCAGCAGACAGCGCAATCGCCGATACTGCGTTCAAAAACCTTGAACCAGCCTTCATTTCACCCATTACCTTTTTCCCTCGTCTCCGGTCTCGGGGAGCCCCGATTCCGGCCACGTGTGTCGTTTTACCCGCTTTTGACATACAAGCAAGGGAGCCAGTTAATTTCTGTTTACTTCATTTCGAAGCGTGACCCATTCGCCACTACAGCTTTGAAACATCGTAAATAAACAGTAATTTTCTCTCACTCTTACGCGCTAGCCGATGAGCGCGCTAATGTCATTCCAGGTCGCAAAAACCATTAATGTAAGCACCATGGCCAGGCCAATGCGAAACGCAATTTCCTGAGCCGAAGAACCAAGCGGCCTTCCCCTGACCGCTTCCACCGCATAGAACATCAGGTGGCCGCCATCAAGTACCGGAACCGGCATCAAATTCAGCAATCCAATCGAAACCGACAAAACCGCTGCAAGCTGCAGTAACGCGCCTATTCCAAGCGTAGCCATCTGGCCCGAAGCTTGCGCCACGCGGATCGGACCACCCAATTGATCGGCTTTCATCGATCCAGTGAGCAGATTGCCGATATATTTGAAGGTGCCGGTCACGATGTGCCAGGTCTGAGTCACACCCTCATGCAGCGCTTCAAGCGGCGTGAAGGTCTGTAGACGGAAGTGCCCCACCTCTTCGTTCGTGACGATTCCGATCAGGCCGACCTCGATCTTGTTGCCGAACTGGTCGGTGATATCGGTGCGCTGCGGCACCATCGGCAAATCCATCTTTTCGCCGTTGCGCTCGACAGTCACGACGATGTTCTGGTTCGGACGGATGCTGACATAACGACGCACATCGTCGAAGGTCTGAACCTTGGTACCGTCGATCGAGACGAGGAGGTCGCCCGGAAGTACGCCGGCTGCCGCCGCGGCACTATCCGGCTTCACTTCGGCGACGACAGGATCTGACACCGTGCGGCCATAGATCGCGAAAAGGACCGTGAAGATGGCAATGGCGAGGATAAAATTGGCAATCGGACCGGCTGCGACGGTTGCGGCACGTTTCCACAGCTTTGCGCCGGCGAAGGAACGCTCGCGCTCCTCGTCCGTCATCGCGGCGAGCCTGTCCGTATCCGGCTTGCTGGAGGCATCCTCGTCGCCGAAAAAACGCACGTAGCCGCCGAGCGGAATGGCTGAGATCTTCCAGCGCGTTCCGTGGCGATCGGTGAAACCGGCAATCTCCGGGCCGAAGCCGACCGAGAAGGCGAGGATACGGATGCCGCTCCAGCGCCCGACGAGATAGTGGCCCATCTCATGCACGAAGACGAGCAGTGACAGCACAATGACGAAGGGGACGATGTAACCCGTCAAAAAACCGAATATGCCGGTCACCGCTTCCATGAGTTCCTTCTTCTATCTGGCCGTAATGATCAAAGGCCGAACAATGCCGCACCGAGCGACGTCGCTCCACTCCCCTTTATCAGCGAAAAAAGGCCAGCAAGCAAGAACGCTGAAAAACAGGCGAAAATCAGTCCATCGACACGGTCCATGACGCCACCATGCCCCGGAATGAGACGGCTGGAGTCCTTCACGCCGAATTTTCGCTTGATGAAGCTTTCGAAGAGATCGCCCGACTGACTGAAAGCGGACAGAATGAGCGCGATCACCGCGGCGCGATCCAAGGCTTGCGGAATCAGGAAATGGACGAGGATGGCTCCGGCAATTACGGCCGAAATGGCGCCACCCACCGCCCCCGACCAGGTCTTGCCGGGCGATATGCGCGGAGCAAGCTTTGGCCCGCCAACCGCGCGCCCGACAAAATAGGCGAGAATATCGGTCGCCCAGACCACGGCGAAGATGAAGAGCATCGCATAGAGGCCAACGATATCATCACCGCGGATTGCGGCAAGCGCCAGCCCGGTGCCGCCGGCATATAAAAGCCCCGGCGCGAACCACCGGCTGGCACGGTGCAGGAAGATCATGGCGATGCCGACCGCGGTCAGAGCAATCAGCATCCCCAACGCATATTCGAACACGCCGGCCAGAACGAGCAGGGCGACCAGCACCTCACCCGCCCAGCCGAGCACGTTTGTGGCCGGGTCGCGCGCGATGCCTGTGATCGTCGACCATTCGTAATAGATCAGAAGCGCGATCACTGCCGCCAGGATGCGAAAAACGAAGCCGCCATACCAGGTGGCGGCAAGAACGATGATCGCGAGAATCAGGCCTGAAACGATGCGGAGCTTCAGTTCCTGCTTCATCAGGTGTTCACTGCGGCAGCCTGCGCGGACAGCCCGCCGAAACGGCGATCACGCGAGGCGAATTTCTCAAGCGCCGAAAGGAAGAGCTCCCGGCTGAAATCCGGCCAATATTCTGGCAGAAAAACGAATTCCGAATAGGCAGCCTGCCACAGCAGGAAATTTGAGAGCCGCTCCTCGCCGCTGGTGCGGATGATGAGATCGGGATCGGGGATGCCGGCCGTATCGAGCCGGGCGTTGATCAGCGCCGGCGTAATATCCTGCGATCTGAGACGCCCCGCCTCCACATCATTGGCGAGACTCACCATGGCGCGGGCGATCTCGTCGCGGGAGCCGTAGTTGAAGGCGATGACGAGTGTCAGCGCCGTATTGGCCTTGGTCGTCTCCTCGGCTTCGAGCAGAAGCTTGAGGATGTCGCTGCGCAGGTTGACACGGTCGCCGATCACCTTGATGCGCACATTCTGCCGATGCAGTTCGGCGAGATCGCTGCGGATGAAGGCCTTCAGCAGGCCGAGAAGATCACTGACCTCGGCCTCCGGACGACGCCAGTTCTCTGACGAAAAGGCAAAAAGCGTCAGATACTTGATGCCAAGATCGCCGGCCGTGCGTACGGTCTGGCGAACGGTCTCGACCGCCCTGCGGTGTCCCATCGTCCGCGGCAGGCCGCGCTGCTTTGCCCAACGACCGTTGCCATCCATAATGATCGCAACATGTTCTGGCGCAGTCAAAAATGAGGTTTCCGACATTTTCCGTCCGGTCTTTCTTGGCGGGGACGCAAGTATACTAGACTTGCATGATTTCCTTTTCTTTCTCGCCAAGCAAGCGGTCGATTTCCAAAATCGTCTCATCCGTCATTTTCTGGACGCGGTCCGACTGTGCCCGGCTTTCGTCCTGACCGATTACGCCATCCTTTTCGGCTTTCTTAAGGCCGTCCATGCCGTCGCGACGAACATGGCGAATCGCAACCTTGCTCTTTTCAGCATAGTCGTGCGCCACCTTAACGAGCGACTTGCGGCGCTCCTCGTTGAGCTCCGGCAGCGGAATGCGAAGGTTCTGGCCGTCGACGATCGGATTCAGGCCGAGATTCGATTCGCGGATCGCTCGGTCTACGGCGCCGACCATGCTCTTGTCCCAGACGGATACCGTCAGCATGCGCGGCTCGGGCACGGTAATATTGGCAACCTGATTCAGCGGCATGCGCGAACCATAGGCTTCGATCGTCACCGGATCGAGAATATTTGCCGAAGCTCGGCCAGTGCGCAGCGATGCAATGTCGCTCTTGAACGCGGAAACGGCACCGTCCATGCGGCGCTTCAGTTCCTTGACGTCGATACCTTCACTCATGTCTATGCTCCCGTCTCAGAGGATTTGCGCCTGCAGCGGCACAGCCCCCTATCAGTTGTCGGATACGATGGTCTTGAGACCACCGCCCGTCAAGATTTCACCAAAACGCCCCTTCTCGTGGATCGAGAAAACAATGATCGGAATGGAATTTTCTCGCGCCAGCGCAACGGCTGCGACATCCATCACGGCAAGGCCCCTGTCCAGAACTTCCTTATGGCTCAAGTGGTCGAAACGAGTCGCAGTCGGATCCTTCTTCGGGTCGGCGGTATAAATGCCATCCACCTGCGTGCCCTTGAAGATCGCCTCAGCGCCCATTTCGGCGGCGCGAAGTGCCGCAGCAGAATCAGTTGTGAAGAAGGGATTGCCAGTGCCGCCTGCGAAGATCACCACCCGGCCAAGCGACAGGTGATAGAGCGTGGCGCGCTGCGAGAAGCTTTCGCAAATTTCCGGCATGGAGATTGCCGACAGAACCACCGTGTCAATGTTCAGCTTGCGCAGCGATGTTGCCAGCGCCAGCGCGTTGATGACGGTGCCGAGCATGCCCATGTGATCGCCAGTGACGCGATCGCCGCCCTTGGATGCAACGGCCACGCCGCGAAAGATGTTACCGCCGCCGATAACCACGCCGACTTCGACGCCCATCTGCCTTGCATCGGCAATGTCAGACGCAATACGGTCTGCCACCGCAACATCGATCCCGAAACCCTGGGCACCCATCATGGCTTCCCCGGAAGCCTTGAGTAGAACACGTTTATAGATTGGTTCCGACGTCATGTTGGCTCCTCGTAAATTGCCGCAAATGCCCGATACACGAAGGGCATCGCGTTGTCACGCGATGCCCTTCGGTTTTCCCAAATATGGCTGAAGGATCAGCCCTTGGCGACAGCCGCGACTTCGGCTGCGAAGTCGGACTCTTCCTTCTCGACACCTTCGCCGAGAAGCAGGCGAGCCATGCCGACGACCTCGATTGCAGCGCCGGCTTCCTTTTCGGCTGCCTTGATGGCAGCTCCAACCGTCAGGTCCGGGTTGATGACGAAAGACTGCGAGAGAAGAGCGACTTCCTCGAAGAACTTGCGCATCCGGCCCTCGACCATCTTCTCGATAATGGCTTCCGGCTTGCCGGATTCGCGGGACTGCTCAATGAAGACGTTGCGTTCGCGTTCAGCGACGGCAGCATCGACTTCTTCAGCACGGATCGCCAGCGGGTTGGTCGCAGCAATGTGCATGGCAACCTGGCGGCCGATCGAGCTCAGAACAGCCTTGTCACCGACCGACTTCAGCGCGACGAGAACGCCGAGCTTGCCGATGCCGTCGCCGGCAGCGTTATGGATATAGGTCGCCACGACGCCGTGCTCGACTTCCAGCTTGGCCGCGCGACGAAGCGTCATGTTCTCGCCAATGGTTGCGATCGCTTCCTTGATGGTGTCGGCGACCGGCTTGCCGGATGCCGGATAGGTCGCAGCCGAAATGGCTTCGACCGTGCCGTCGGTGGAGAGCGCAACTTCGGCAATGCCGCGAGCGAGATCCTGGAAGGCATCGTTACGGGCAACGAAGTCGGTTTCGGAGTTGAGTTCGATGACAACAGCCTTGTGACCGGCGCCGGCGATGGCAACCAGGCCTTCAGCGGCGGCGCGGCCGGATTTCTTGTCGGCCTTGGAGATCCCCTTGGCGCGCAGCCAGTCGATCGCTGCTTCGATATCGCCGTTCGTTTCGGTCAGCGCCTTCTTGCAGTCCATCATACCTGCGCCGGACTTTTCGCGCAGTTCCTTCACCAGTGCAGCCGTAATCTCGGTCATAAGCTTCCTCTTGTCGGTTTATACGGTGGCCCGCAGAACGCGGTGCGGCACCGGATTGAGGCACGAAATGTACCTGTATGTATGACAGCGTTATGAAGACGCGTCATAACAGAACTCACGTCGGCAAAAGCAGTCACAGCTTCCGCCTGAAACAGGCAAGGCCGCCGAACTTCTGAGAGTCGCGAGCGGCCTTCCCCAATCTCTGCAAGCTTGGGCGGAGCTTTGCTCCACCCGCTTTTATCAGGCTTCGGCTGCCTCATCGAGCGCCGGCTCGAACGGAACTTCCGTCGATGCGCCGAGGTCGCGGCCAGATCCGCTCTGCTGACGAGCAATACCATCGATCGCAGCGCGGGCGATGAGATCGCAGTAGAGAGCGATGGCGCGCGAAGCGTCGTCGTTGCCCGGGATCGGATAGTCGATCAGGTCCGGATCGCAGTTCGAGTCGATGATGGCGACGACCGGGATGCCGAGGCGCTTGGCTTCGTCGATCGCGATCTTTTCCTTGTTGGTGTCGATGATGAACATCAGGTCCGGCGTGCCGCCCATGTCCTTGATACCGCCGAGAGCCTTGTCGAGCTTTTCGCGCTCGCGCTCGAGGTTCAGGCGCTCCTTCTTGGAGTAGCCGGACTGCTCGGAGGCGAGGATTTCGTCGAGTTTGCGCAAGCGCTGGATCGAGTTGGAGATCGTCTTCCAGTTCGTCATCATGCCGCCGAGCCAACGCGAGTTGACGTAGTACTGGGCAGAACGCTTGGCCGAGTCAGCGATCAGCTCGGAAGCCTGGCGCTTGGTGCCGACGAAAAGAACGCGGCCGCCACGGGCAACGGTGTCGGAGACGACCTGCAGGGCGCGCGACAGCATCGGAACGGTCTGAGCCAGGTCGATGATGTGGATGTTGTTACGATCGCCGAAAATGTACGGCTTCATCTTCGGGTTCCAGCGGTGCGTCTGGTGACCGAAGTGGACGCCTGCCTCAAGCAGCTGGCGCATAGAAAAATCAGGCAATGCCATGCCTTGTTACTCCTTTTCCGGTTGAACCTCCGCAAGGCGAACAGCATCCTCTTCGAAGATGCCACCGGGCGGAAAAGCCGGATTTCTCCCGGACGATCCCATGCCTTACGTGTGGAATGCGCGTGGCCTTACATTCGATTTTCTGCAAAAGCAAGGCTTGCGGCAAAAAATCTGCCTGGATCCGTGTGGCAACTATATAGACGCTAGCGCCTCAACTTGCCAGCATGTTCAATAGCGACAGCATCACGCCTACATCCGGAATCGGCAGCACGGCATCGATCTCGACCGGCAGGGAAGCATTCTGGACAGTTGCGAGATCGGTACCGCTCGTCTTTCTCGGCTTGTGGCGCAATTAGTCTAACGAATTACAAACCCATTGTCGGAGCAAATGGGCCTTCCACTATGCAGGACCGGAAAGGCAGATTTCCACAAAGGCCGGCCCGCGAAGACTCATCTGCGGGGCGACAGCTTAGCTGACCTAGAAATACTGTTTTATAACAGGTGCTTAAGCTTATCGCAGAAGCTGCCTTACTGGCAGGTCGGCGCGGGCTTTTTGTCGAGGAGCTCGAGTTTCGAGAGCTTGCCAGTCAAGACGAAATCGCCGTAATCCATCGTCAGATCCCGCGTAATGCCATTCTCATAGAGCTTGAAAGACATGCGGTAGACGGGCAGCGTATCGGATTTGGCGTTCTCGTTGAAATAGGAAATCGTCACCGGCCAGAATGCCGTCTTGGAGAACTGGCCGGCATTGCCGGCATCGGCCTCATCCGTAACCGGGGTTTCCAGCTTGCCGACGATGGTCGTGGTCACCAGGGATTTGTCGCCATCGTCGGAACCGTCGAAAACGCGAGCCTCGAAGAAGCGCTTGCCGTCCTTGGCGTTCTGGATGACATCGAGCATGTGCTCCGTCGGAAAGCGGCTTTCGGCGAGCTGCAGTTCGCGATTGGCCGGCTGCGTGAGATCGACCTTCACACCCTCCGGCTTGTCCTCGGCTGCGCCGTTGACTTCCTTGTCGAGTTGGTCGTCGGTGAAGGACTTGGTATCGAAGGTGAACTTGCCATCCTTCAGGCTTTCGAAAGTCTTTGTCTGCTGATCACTGACGCGCACGCTATCGCCGGTGTCAATTTGGGTGACGAAGCGGAAATTGGTGGTGAAGCCTTCGCAGTAGTTGCCGTCGAACTCATAGACCATGCGGCCGTACATGGCGGAAATGCCGGAGCGCTCCGAAGCGTCCTTCAGCTCCAGGTCATAGACGGCGCGGTGAGCGACGAGCCCGGTCGCGATCGCAGCACTCGTCGCCGGCGCGGCCGCCGATGCATTGGCGTAAACGCTTGCGAGGAGAAGAGCGGCAAGTGACGATCGGAACATTCATTAACTCCTGTTGAACTCGTCCGCGATGTTATAAGAACTGTTTCGGCCAAATCGAGGCGGCCAAGTCGAGGCTCGAAACTGTCACATTAAAGATTCTAGTCTTGATGCCTAATTTTTGAAGAATTGACAACAAAAGCGGAGACGAAAATGTCCGATCAAATCGCCGCGCGACTGTCGGAAATGGGGATAACCCTGCCCGAAGCTGCAGCACCTGCCGCCAACTATGTCCCCTATGTCATCAGCGGCAATCTTCTGACCATTTCCGGCCAGCTGCCGCTCGAAGCCGGCAAGGTCGCCGTGTCGGGCCATCTCGGCAAGGATGTCGATGTTGCTGCCGGCCAACGCGCCGCCGAGCTTTGCGCCATCAACATTCTCGCGCAGGCAAAGGCAGCGCTTGGCGGCGACCTCGGCCGCATCCGCCGCGTTATCAAGCTCAACGGCTTCGTCGCCTCGGCGCCTGAATTCATCGAGCAGCACCTTGTCATCAACGGTGCCTCGAACCTGATCGCCGGCGTGCTCGGCGAAGCCGGCAAACATGCCCGCGCCGCGGTCGGCATGGCAGCCCTGCCGCTCGGTGCCGCAGTCGAAATCGATGCTATCATGGAAATCGCATAATGACGAATGCCGCATGGATCAAAGAGCTGCCGATTGCACATCGCGGCTACCACGACCTCAACAATGCCATCTGGGAAAATACGCTGTCGGCTTTTTCACGCGCCGTCGAAGCGGGCTTTGCCATCGAATGCGACTTGCATTACGCCTCTGACGGCGTTCCGGTCATTTTTCACGATGAAGATTTGGAACGTCTCTGCAATCTCAAGGGGGACGTACGTGAGCGGACTTCTGGGGAGCTCGGACTGATCGCCGTCGGCGGCACCAAGGACAAGGTGCCGACGCTGAAGCAGCTCCTCGATCTCGTCCAGGGCAAGGTCCCGCTGGTGCTGGAACTCAAGGGGCGTGATGCCGACGATGAAGGCTTTGCCGAAACCGTTTTGGAAGTGCTTGAGGGCTATGAAGGCAAAGTCGCGCTGATGAGCTTCGACCATTGGCTGCTGAAGGACCTCAAGGATCTCAACGCGCCCTACCCGGTCGGTCTGACGGCCAACGGCAATACGCCGGAGGAATATGCCACGCATGAGAAGGCGATGAGGCTCGGTCTCGACTTCATCTCCTATTACTATGGCGACCTGCCGAACCCGTTCATCACCACTCAGCGCGATTGCGGCGTTCCGGTTATCACATGGACGGTGCGCGACGAAGAGGCACGCAAGCGGACTTTCGACCACGCCGACCAGATGACTTTCGAAGGCTTCGATCCGCGCGCGGCAGTTTGACGCTCGCTTTTTCGACAAGATCATGCGCAGACTAGGGAGGGAGCCCGCTCCCTCCTCCCAACGGCTTCGCATTGCTTCATGACAGACGAATCGTCAGACGAACTTTCCATTCGCATCGAGCGATCATTCACCGAAATCTCTCCCGAGCGCTGGTCCAGGCTTTCGGGGGCGTCGAGGGGCTGCGATACCATCGCGTATAACCCCTTCGTTTCGCATGCCTTTCTCTCGTCGCTGGAAGAATCCGGCTCGGCCACTGCGCAGACCGGCTGGCTCGGCCATCATATGCTTCTGGAGACGGGCAAGGGTGAACTGGTCGGTGCCCTGCCCGGCTATCTCAAGAACCACAGCCAGGGCGAATATGTCTTCGACCACGGCTGGGCCGACGCCTTTGAACGCGCCGGCGGCAGCTATTATCCGAAGCTGCAATGCTCGATCCCCTTCACGCCCGCAACCGGCCCTCGCCTGCTCGTGGCAGAAGGCTTTGCGCGCCTTCCGCTTCAGAATGCCATGGCGGAAAGCCTTAAGGAGGTCGTGCGCCGCCTCGATATTTCCTCGGCCCATATCACCTTCGTGCCCAAGGAGGAGATGTCGGTCTTCGAAACCGACGGCTATCTGCATCGCACGGACAAGCAGTTCCATTTCATCAATGAAGGGTACGCTAATCACGACGCGTTCCTGGAAACGCTGGCCTCCCGCAAGCGCAAGGCGCTGCGCAAGGAGCGGCGGGCAGCCGTCGAAAACGGCATTACCATCGATTGGTTGACGGGCAAGGATTTGACTGAAGGCATCTGGGACCAGTTCTTCGCCTTCTACATGGATACGGGAGGCCGCAAATGGGGCCGGCCGTATCTGACGCGTAAATTCTATTCGCTGATCGGCGAACGCATGGCCGACGACGTCCTGCTGGTGATGGCTAAACGCGATGGCCGTTATATAGCCGGCGCCATTAACTTCATCGGCGGCGATACGCTCTACGGACGGCACTGGGGCTGCATCGAGGATCACCCTTTCCTGCATTTCGAGGTCTGCTACCATCAGGCGATCGATTTCGCCCTTGAAAAAGGCCTGAAGAGGGTGGAGGCGGGGGCGCAGGGCGAACATAAGCTTGCGCGTGGTTACCTGCCGGTGACAACACATTCGGCGCACTATATTGCCCATGCGGGGTTGCGCCGCGCAGTTGCCGACTATCTTAAGCGTGAGCGCGAGGATGTCGAATATATGAATGAGATGCTGAGCGAGCATACACCTTTCCGCAAGGGCAAGCGTCTGCAGGAGGATTGACGCGATTGCCCCCGCCGCGCTACGCGATCAAGGCAAACACGAGGAGATTTCGCCATGACCAGCGCCGCCTATGACGACAACAACATCTTCGCCAAGATTCTGCGCGGCGAGATCCCGTCGCATCGCGTCTACGAAGACGACAAGACCCTTGTCTTCATGGATGTGATGCCGCAGGCGCCGGGCCATGTTCTGGTGCTGCCGAAGGCGCCTTCCCGCAATATCTTCGATGCCGACCCGGCCTCCCTTTCCCATACGATCACGGTCGTCCAGAAAGTCGCGAATGCGGTGAAGGACGCCTTCGACGCCGATGGCGTCTTCATCGCACAATTCAACGAGCCGGCAGCAGGTCAGACAGTCTTCCATCTGCACTTCCATGTCATTCCACGGCATGAGGGCGTGGCGCTGAAGCCTCATTCCGGCAGGATGGAAGATGGCGCAGTGCTGGCGGCCAATGCCGAGAAGATCAAGGCCGAACTCGCGTAACGCAGATACCGCCAGATTTGCGCGATATGTTTTAACGCAAATAAAAAAGGCCGCTTTCAACGGCCTTTTTTATTCTCTAGCGTCGAAGGCTTACTTCTTGCGCGGGACCTTCGGAACCGTCGAGCCCTTCTTGGGGGCGTCGCGAACTTCCGGTTCAGGCCGTGGCACGGTCTTGGCCTTTGTCTTCTTGACCGGCTTGGTCTTCAGCTCACCATCTTCATCGACCGCTTCCGGATGAACCAGTTCGGCTTCCGGCTTCGGCTTGATAGGCGCCGTATCCGGAATCGCTTCCAGGATGAGGCCAGGCTTGCCGTCTTCCTTCGGACCAACGGTGACGTTGACGACGCCGCCCTTCTTCAGCTTGCCAAAGAGGATTTCGTTCGCCAGCGGCTTCTTGATGTTTTCCTGGATCACACGGGATAGCGGGCGGGCGCCCATCTTCTCGTCGTAACCCTTTTCAGACAGCCAGGCGATCGCATCCTCGTGCAGGTCGAAGGTGACGTTGCGTTCGGAAAGCTGAGCTTCCAGCTGCATGATGAACTTCTGCACGACCTTGTGGATGACGGCCGTCGGCAGCGCCGCGAACGGGATGATCGCGTCGAGGCGGTTGCGGAACTCCGGTGTGAACAGGCGAGTCAGAGCCTCTTCGTCCTCACCGGTGCGCTTGGACGAACCGAAGCCGATGGCGGCCTTAGCCATTTCCGAAGCACCCGCGTTGGTCGTCATGATCAGGATGACGTTACGGAAATCGATCTTCTTGCCATTGTGGTCGGTCAGCGTGCCATGGTCCATAACCTGCAGCAGGATATTATAAATATCCGGATGCGCTTTCTCGATTTCGTCGAGCAGGACCACGCAATGCGGATGCTGGTCGACGCCATCGGTCAAGAGGCCGCCCTGGTCGAAGCCGACATAGCCGGGAGGTGCACCGAGCAGACGGGAAACCGTATGCCGCTCCATGTATTCCGACATATCGAAGCGGAGTATTTCGACTCCGAGCGAGGCAGCAAGCTGCTTGGCGACCTCCGTCTTGCCGACGCCGGTCGGGCCGGAGAAGACATAGGCGCCGATCGGCTTGTTCGGCTCGCGAAGACCCGCACGCGCCAGCTTGATCGAGGTGGACAGGGCTTCGATTGCCACATCCTGACCATAGACCACCGAGCGCAATTCCTGCTCGAGATTGGCAAGAACGGCTTCGTCGTCCTTCGAGACGGTTTTCGCCGGAATGCGCGCCATCGTCGCGATCGTCGCTTCGATCTCCTTTTCGGTGATCAGCTTGCGGCGCCTGGACGGCGGGAGCAGCATCTGGGCGGCACCGGTCTCATCGATGACGTCGATGGCCTTGTCCGGGAGCTTGCGGTCCGAAATGTAACGGGCCGAAAGCTCGACGGCAGTCTTGATCGCCTCGTTCGAGTAGCGCAGATGATGGTATTCTTCGAAATAGGGCTTCAGGCCCTTCATAATCTCGATCGCATCATCGATGGACGGCTCGTTGACGTCGATCTTCTGGAAGCGGCGGACCAGAGCCCGGTCCTTCTCGAAGAACTGGCGGTATTCCTTATAGGTGGTCGAACCGATGCAGCGGATCGCACCCGAAGACAGAGCCGGCTTCAACAGGTTCGAGGCATCCATTGCGCCGCCAGACGTCGCTCCGGCACCGATGACGGTGTGGATCTCGTCGATGAAGAGCACGGCACCCGGATATTCTTCCAGTTCCTTGACGACCTGCTTCAGACGCTCTTCGAAGTCACCGCGATAGCGGGTGCCAGCGAGCAGCGTGCCCATGTCGAGCGAGAAGATCGTTGCGTCGGCCAAAGCCTCGGGTACCTTGCCTTCGACAATGCGCTTGGCGAGGCCTTCGGCAATAGCCGTCTTGCCGACGCCGGGATCACCAACATAAAGCGGGTTGTTCTTGGAGCGGCGGCACAGGATCTGGATGGTACGGTTCACCTCTGCATTGCGGCCGATCAGCGGGTCGATCTTGCCGCCTTTGGCCTTTTCGTTGAGGTTCACGCAGTAAGCCTTCAGCGCATCCTGCTGCTTCTTCGACCCGCCTTCCTCCTCGTTGCCACGTGCGGTCGGCTTGGATTCGGACTCTTCTTCCGCACCGCGCGGCGGACGACTTTCGGAGGCGCCGGGGCGCTTGCCGATGCCGTGGGAGATGTAGTTGACCGCGTCGTAGCGGGTCATTTCCTGCTCCTGCAGGAAATAAGCAGCATGGCTTTCGCGCTCGGCGAAGATCGCGACGAGCACGTTGGCGCCGGTCACTTCCTCGCGGCCGGAAGACTGGACGTGGATCACCGCGCGCTGGATGACGCGCTGGAAGCCGGAAGTCGGCTTGGAGTCCTCGTCATAACCGGTGACCAGGTTGGAGAGTTCGTTATCGACGTATTCCAGGAGTGTTTTACGGAGTGCGTCGAGGTCGACATTGCAAGCACCCATGACCGCGGCCGCATCGGCATCGTCGATCAGGGCGAGCAGCAGATGCTCGAGCGTCGCATATTCGTGATGCCGCTCGTTGGCAAAAGTCAGTGCCTGATGGAGCGCCTTCTCAAGACTAGGCGAAAATGTTGGCACGTTCAGTTCCTCACTTCTTTTCCATGACGCATTGCAGCGGATGCTGGTGCTGCCTGGCAAAATCCATCACCTGACTCACCTTTGTTTCCGCTACCTCGTATGTGAATATTCCGCATTCGCCGACGCCGTGGTTGTGGACATGCAGCATGATGCGGGTGGCACTTTCTCGATCCTTCTGAAAAAAACGCTCCAGGATATGGATGACGAATTCCATTGGGGTGTAGTCGTCATTCAAGAGCAGTACGCGATAGAGATTAGGTTTCTTGGTCTTCGGCTTGGTGCGTGTGATGACCGAGGTTCCGCGATTTCCGTTGTCCCCGTTCCTTTCGCTATCGTTCTGCATCCGGATCGGTCTGGCGATCATTGTCATTCATTCCTCAATCAATCCGGCAGGCAGCATGGGAGGTGTGCTTTCCCGCCGAATATCTGAAACACTAAGGTAGTTCATAATGGAGCGATTTTAAGCCCCTTGTTTTTGACTGCAATCACAATTCCGCAGGACTTGACGCAAAGGCCAAAAAAGTCTGCGTAAAAACCGGGAGTGCTTCAGGAAACAAAAAAGACCGGCCGCAAATGCGGTGCCGGTCTTTGATTTTCAATAGGCGGCGCGCAGTGCGCCACAAGATTTATGCGGCTGCGGGGGTTACCGGAGCGGCCTTCGAAACTTTTGCCGCAGCAGCGGCCATCGGTGCTTCGTAGGGCTTATAAGCATTTTTGGCAAGGTCGGCATACATTTCGCCGAGCTTGGTCGCCTCGGCAACGAAAGCCTCATAGGACGACTTTGCATAGTTGCTCTGCAGTTCGAAGGCAGCCTCGAAGCTCTTTACGCCCGACAGCGTCTCGAAATGGGTGACAGCATCCTGGAAGGACTTCTTGGAATAATCGGCGGCCTCAGAGGCGATCGCCTGGAACCCCTTGGCGGTATCAGAATAGGTTTTGAGCATGGTATCCACTGCTTCCTTGCTCTTCCGGTTTGCGTCTTCGAAATTGAACATGGCCACACCATCCTCCAGTTGGCTGTTGTGAGCAAAGGGTAGCTGCAACGCACAAAGAGTCAAGTAGTCTTGTGCGACGCAAAACATCCAGTAGTTGCGCCAAGCATCGGCGTGAAAGACCGGTTTTCCGGGCACGTTCGTCTTTTATTGATTTTGCTAAAATATATCAGGTGGCTGCAACCAGAAGATTATCAGAAATTTTAACACCGGGATGGATTAGCATTCCATAACGCTAAAAAAGCCGGACATCAGCTAGCGATGCCCGGCTTTTCGATGAGGTCATAAATGGTCAGAGATCGACGTCGAGGATAGCCATCGAGAAATTGTAGGACCGGTCGCCGTCTTCATCATCGATATAGATGACGCCGAGAAATTCTTCGCCGAGATAGACTTCCGCGGAGTCATTTTTGCGCGGACGCGCCTTCACCACCATCTGCGGGTTCAGCGTGCGTTTGAAATAGGCGTCGAGTTTCTTGATTTCTTCAGGCTTCACTCTTTCATCTCCGTAAGCGATCTCGTTGGCCGCTTCTTGCACAGGTAAAGCAGCGCTGTAAAGGTTGCGAGATCGTATTAGCAACCACGCTCCCTGCCAGGATTTAGGCAGTTTTTCCCATTTTTCCAATGAAAGTTCAGATATCGGCGCCGATTACCTGATCCATGATGCGCGCTGGTTCTGAGCAGCCCGCCTCACCGACGACCTTGGCAGGCACGCCTGCTACCGTGGTCTTCGGAGGAACCGGCTTCAGCACGACGGAACCGGCGGCAACGCGCGAGCAGAAGCCGATCTCGATATTGCCAAGTATCTTTGCGCCTGCGCCAATCAGCACGCCCGTGCCGATCTTCGGATGACGGTCAGCGCCTTCCTTACCGGTACCGCCGAGCGTCACGCCGTGCAGGATGGACACATTGTCGCCAATGACGGCCGTTTCGCCGACGACGAGGCCGGTCGCGTGGTCGAGGAAGATGCCCTTGCCGATGCGGGCGGCGGGGTTGATGTCCGTCTGGAAGACGCTGGAGGAACGGCTCTGCAAGTAAAGTGCAAAATCGCGACGGCCGCGGTTCAGCAACCAATGTGCCAGCCGATGCGTTTGCAGCGCGTGGAAACCCTTGAAGTAGAGAACGGCTTCCATGAAGCGCAAGCAGGCGGGGTCGCGGTCATAAACTGCTTGGATGTCCACGCGCAGGATCGAGCCCCATTCCGGCCAATCCTCAAGCATTTCCTCGAAGGTCTGGCGCAGGAGATTTGCCTGCATATCGGGATGGTCGAGACGCTCGCATATGCGGTGAATGACGCATTCTTCGAGCGAGCGATGATTGATCACCGTCGAATAGAGGAAGGCGGCCAGCACCGGATCGCTTTCCGCGGCAAGGCGCGCTTCTTCGCGCAGGCTATCCCAGATGGGATCCATCACCTTCAGCGGATGGGCTGCGTCCAGCGTGCGGATATCCGTCTTCGCGACCATTGCCGGTCTCCTCATTTCCCGTTGGAATGCGATTATATAGAGGAAAACGCCGATAACATAAATGGGTGCCTCGGGCACGCAAGTTTAGCGCGTTTTTCCTGAAATCACGTTTATGTCACCTGCCGGTGACATCAGCCAACGGCAACCCTGGCGTAGAACTCCAGCACCGCCTTCTTGAATACTCGGTCACCGACGGCGAGCATGTGGTCACGGCCCGGAATATCCAACGCTTCGGCATCCGGCATCAGCGCCGCAAGCTCCTGAGGAGAACCGGCAATGTCGTCTTTCGTTCCAACGCCGATCAGCGTGGGCACGTCGATCTTGCCCATGTCGGCGCGGGCAACCAGATCGCGCGAACCCTTGATGCAGGCGGCAAGCGCCTGGCGATCACTCTTCGTCTGGTCGGCAAAGGCGCGGAACATCTGGCCGCGCTGATGGGTGACGTCGGCCAGCGAGGGCGCAAGCAGCGCATCGGCGATCGGGTCCCAGTCACCCACCCCGTCCGTCATGCCGATACCGAGACCGCCGAGCACCAGCGAACGAACGCGATGCGGATGGGCGAGCGCTGCAAAGACGGAGATGCGCGCGCCCATGGAATAACCCATCAGATTGGCTTCGGGAATGCCGAGATGATCAAGCAGAGCGATCGCATCGCCTGCCATCAACCACGGCCTATAAGCTTCGGCGTCGCGCGGCTTGTCGCTGGCGCCATGCCCCCTGTTGTCGATGGCGATTACGCGATAGCCGGCGTCGCCGAGCGTCTTCAGCCAGCCCGGATGAACCCAGTTGACATTGGCCGAGGAGGCAAAACCGTGGATCAGCAACACCGGCGGGCCGGATGGATCGCCTTCATCGAAAAAGGCGAGTTTTAATCCATCGTGAGTGAAGCTTGAAAATGCAGGCGTATTAAGGTTCATTGGGCCGTCCTTTTTGCGGCGACCATAGTCGAGCGGCCTTTCAGCGTGAAGCCAAAAACTCGCAACTGAGCCATGCTTTGGCACTACACTTTTGCTTCGAAGGCCTATAAGGTCCGCGCAGAATTTCAAAGCATTCGGAGACAGACATGGCCGGCCATAGCATTCCCCACTTCCAGAACGACGGCGGTCACCGGGTTATCGAAGTCGGTGTCAAGGAATTCATGTGCACCGGCGCATCCGCTCCCTTCGACCATCCACATATCTTCATCGATATGGGTGATGACAACGAGAAGGTTTGCTCTTACTGCTCGACCCTTTATCGCTACAATGCTTCGCTGAAGTCCAACCAGACCAACCCGCCCGGCTGCGTCTTCCACGTCAAGGCAGCGTAAAGTCGCCTCGTTAGATCGGACGTCCAATGCCGGTCGAACATGCCGCCATCATCGGCGCTGGAATTGCGGGCCTGACGGCCGCTCTTGCGCTCGCAAGACGCGGCATCAGCTCCGATATTTTTGAACAGGCGCCTGAGCTTGCCGAAGTCGGCGCCGGCTTGCAGATTTCCCCCAACGCATCGCGCGTGCTTTCCGAGCTTGGCGTGCTCGAAGGGCTGACGAGTCTCTGGCTCGAGCCGCAATCCATCCGGCTGATGTCCGGCAGCTCTCTGCGTGAGCTCGCGGCAGTGCCTGTGGGAAGTTTCGCCCGGAATCGCTGGGGAGCGCCCTACGGCGTCCTGCACCGTAAGACGCTTCAGAAGGCCCTTTTGGATGCAGTTTTCGCCAATCCGCTGTGCACGCTGCATCTCGGCACGCGTTTCGAATCGGATCTGCCGTTGGGTCGACGCCCGGCCGATGTGATTGTCGGTGCGGATGGCGTCTGGTCGAGATTACGGCAGGCAATAGCGGGCGCCCCTGCCCCCCGCTTTTCCGGAAATATCGCCTTCCGCTTCACTATCGCGGAGGCCGCGGCACCGGGCCTTGTCGACAGGGCGAGCGTTTCAGCGCTGCTCGGCTCCTCGGCGCATATGGTCTGCTACCCGCTCAAGGAAACCGGCGGCTTCAATATGGTGGCGATCACCGCCGGCAATATCGCGCCGGAGGCCTGGCAGGGTCAGCCGACGCTGGCGCAGCAGGAGCTTCTGCAGTCCCGCTTCCGGCGCTGGCACCCAGCGATTGTGGAGTTATTGAGAGACCGGAATGACATTACCTTCTGGCCGCTCTTCGAGGCGACACCAGGCAGATGGCAGGATGGAGACAAAACCGTGCTGATCGGCGATGCTGCGCATGCAATGATGCCCTTTGCAGCGCAGGGCGCGGCGATGGCGATCGAGGATGCCTTCGAGCTTGCGGCCTTCCTTGCCACCCGCCCGGTTTCGGAAGCCATTTCTGTCTTCGAAAGACATCGCACGCCGCGCATCACGAAGCTGCGTCAACGGGGCGCCTTCAATCGCTTTGCCTATCATGCGCGCGGCCCGATCCGTCTCGGCCGTGACATCGTGCTGTCGCTGAAACCACCGCAGAGCCTCGCGGCGGATCTCGACTGGATCTACGGTTACCGCCCGATCGGCTGACCAGATGGCGGCTAATCAGACGGCGTTGGCGGCGGCAAAACCGCGCTCGATATCGGCCTTGAGGTCAACGATATCTTCGAGCCCGATCTGCAGGCGAATAACCGGACCTTCGGCAGGCGCCTTGGCGATTTTCCGGTCCGAGAGATTGACCAGCACGGCAAGGCTTTCATAGCCACCCCAGGAATAGCCCAGTCCAAAATAGGAAAGCGCATCGAGGAAGGCGTGCGCCTTCGGCTTGGCCTTCTGCGCATCACCGGCCTTGAGCACGAAAGAGAAGATGCCGCTGGCACCCTTGAAGTCGCGCTTCCAGATGTGGTGCGACGGGAAGCTCGGCAGGGCCGGATGTAGGACGCGGGCAACTTCTTCGCGATTTTCCAGCCAGGTAGCGATCGCCAGTGCGCTTTCGTAGTGGCGCTCCAGCCGGATGCCCATGGTGCGAAGGCCGCGCAGGATCTGGTAGGAATCATCTGGCGCTCCACAGAGGCCGAGCGTGCCATGCGCGTCGATCAGTCGCGGCCAGTGTTCGGCGTTGGCGGAGATGGTCCCCATCAGAATGTCGGAATGACCCGATGGATATTTAGTCGAGGCATGGATGGAGACATCGACGCCGTGATCCAGCGGGCGGAAATAAAGAGGCGTGGCCCAGGTATTGTCCATCAGCACGACGGCATTGTGCTTGTGTGCCACAGCCGCGATGGCCGGGATGTCTTGCATTTCGAAGGTATTGGAGCCAGGAGCCTCGGTCAGCACGACCGTGGTATTCGGCTTGATCAGCGTTTCGATTGAAGCGCCGATCGCCGGATCGAAGTAGTCAACCTCGACACCCATACGCTTCAACATCGTATCGCAGAAATGACGTGTCGGGCCGTAGACGGAATCGACCACGAGCATATGATCGCCCGTCGCCGCATAGGCAAGCACTGCGACCGTGACGGCGGCAAGGCCGGAGGGCACCAGCACCGTGCCGGCAGAGCCTTCGAGCGCGTTGATCGCTTCGGCAAGGGCATCGGTCGTCGGCGTACCGCGCGTGCCGTAGGTATACTTCTTGTCGCGCGTCTCCATGGACTTGGCATTGGGAAAGAGCACTGTAGAAGCGCGCACCACCGGCGGGTTGACGAATCCGTGGTAATCGGTGGGATCGTAGCCGATGTGGGAAAGACGGGTGTTTACGCCGGCGCCCGGCAGGAGACTGTCTAGATCTTTCATGTGGGAAATGGCCTTTTGGCGAGGGTATGCAAAGGCCGAACTTTTGAACCCCGTCGCCATCGGGGTCAACCCCTACAACTTGACGTCATATTTCACCCTATGAAACCGGCGGCCTTTATTTCGGGATTTCCGCGCTATTTTTCGTCACCTTGGCGCTCAATTTCTAGCCAAATGCTCGTGCGTACGGCGTAATCTACCAAAATGCTGAAATTTCCCGCAATTATCGGCCGCGACACTTGACCATAGTGACATTTGCGACTGTGATAGACCCACTCGCGCCGGGAGGGTTGCGGGGAAACGGGGAGGTAAGCGGGTAATTTTAAGCCGGCCACTCCCCGAAAAGATAAAGATAAGACAACGGAAAAAGGTTGGGAAAAATGAAGTACAAGCTCCTGTCCGCAGCAGTCGGCGCAGCAGTTTTCGTTCTTGGCGCTTCGGCCGCTTCGGCCACGACTCTCGCAGACGTAAAGGCAAAAGGTTTCATCCAATGCGGCGTCAACACCGGTCTCGCCGGCTTTGCTGCCCCTGACGCGTCCGGCAACTGGTCGGGCTTCGACGTCGATTTCTGCCGCGCAATTTCCGCTGCAGTCTTCGGTGACCCCAACAAGGTGAAGTTCACCCCCCTCAGCGCTGCAAACCGCTTCCCGGCCCTTCAGTCGGGCGAAATCGACGTGCTCGCTCGTAACACGACGTGGTCAATCAACCGCGACACCGCTCTCGGCCTGAACTTCCGCTACGTCAACTACTATGACGGCCAGGGCTTCATGGTTCGCAAGAGCCTGAACGTGAAGTCGGCGCTCGAACTCTCCGGCGCATCCGTCTGCGTTCAGTCGGGCACCACGACCGAACTCAACCTCGCCGACTACTTCAAGGCCAACAACCTGCAGTACAACCCGGTGGTCTTCGAGAAGCTTGACGAAGTCAACGCCGCCTACGACTCCGGCCGTTGCGACGTCTACACGACCGACCAGTCGGGCCTCTACTCGCTGCGTCTGACGCTGAAAAACCCCGACGAACACATGATCCTGCCGGAAATCATCTCCAAGGAGCCGCTCGCTCCGGCCGTTCGCCAGGGTGACGACCAGTGGTTCGATATTGTCAGCTGGGTCGGCTATGCGATGATCAACGCCGAAGAGTTCGGCATCACAAAGGCCAATGTCGACGAGATGAAGAACTCACCCAACCCGGATATCAAGCGCTTCCTCGGCGTTGAAGCCGATACGAAGATCGGTACCGACCTCGGCCTGACGAACGACTGGGCCTACAATATCGTCAAGAACGTCGGCAACTATGGCGAAGTCTTCGAGAAGAACATCGGCCAGGGCAGCCCGCTGAAGATCGCACGCGGCCTCAATGCTCTTTGGAATAAGGGCGGCATTCAGTACGCTCCGCCGGTTCGCTAGTCGGCGCGACGCATGAAAAGCCGGAAAGGCGGGCGACCGCCTTTCCTCCTCTATAAAAAAGCTCCGAAAAGGAGCGCATAACGTGGGGAATTGGCCAGGCATGACGCATCAGGTTGCGGATCGAACACCTATACCCAAGAGCGGCTGGAGTTTTCAGTCCGCCCTTTACGACCCGAACGTTCGGGGCATCTTCTTCCAAGCTCTTACCATCATATTGCTGGTTGCCTTCATTTGGTCTGTTGCACACAACACGGCCGTCAATCTTGCACGCGCCAACATCGCATCGGGTTTCGGCTTTCTGAATGGCCGCGCCGGTTTTGAAGTCGGCCAGTCGCTGATCGCCTATTCGAGCGATTCGACCTATGGCCGCGCGCTTCTCGTCGGCTTCCTGAACACGCTGCTGATCGCGGTCACCGGCATCATCACTGCGACGATCATCGGCTTCATCGTCGGTATCGGCCGCCTGTCACGGAACTGGCTGATCGCCAAGCTCTGCACCGTTTACGTGGAGGTCTTCCGCAATATTCCGCCGCTGCTTGTGATTTTCTTCTGGTATTCTGGCGTTCTGGCGGTCCTGCCCAATGCCCGTGAATCGCTGCATCTGCCCTTCGGCTCGTACCTCAACAATCGCGGTCTTTCCTTCCCGAAACCGATCTTCGGAGAGAACTTCTGGTTCGTGGGTATTGCCTTCATCATTGCGATCATCGCCACAATCGTGATTGCCCGCTGGGCACATCGCCGGCAGGCTGCGACCGGCCAGCCGTTCCACACGATCTGGGCCTCGGTCGGCCTCATCATCGGCCTGCCGCTCATTGCCTTCCTGCTCGCAGGTGCGCCGCTTTCCTTCGATTTTCCAGTCGCCGGCAAGTTCAATCTGAGCGGCGGTTCCGTGGTCGGCCCAGAATTCATGTCGCTGTTCCTGGCGCTTTCCTTCTACACGGCTGCCTTCATCGCCGAAATTGTGCGCTCTGGTATCCGAGGCGTGCCGAAAGGCCAGACGGAGGCAGCAGCCGCACTTGGCCTGCATCCTTCATCGATCACACGGCTGGTGGTCATTCCGCAGGCCTTCCGTATCATTATTCCGCCGCTGAGCAGTCAGTATCTGAACCTCACCAAGAACTCGTCGCTGGCGATCGCCATCGGTTTTGCCGATCTCGTTGCCGTCGGCAGCACGACGCTGAACCAGACCGGTCAGGCCGTCGAAGTGATTCTCATCTGGATGGTCATCTATCTCGCCATCAGCATCGTGACCTCGCTGCTGATGAACTGGTTCAACGCCAAGATGGCATTGGTGGAGAGATAAGATGAGCGACAGTTTCGTCAGAACCACCATGCTGGCACAGGAACCGCCTCCCCCGGGCGAAAAGGGAGCGGGCGCCTGGATACGCCGCAACCTGCTTGCGACGCCGAAGGATATCATCTTCACCATTTTGGCACTGGCCTTCCTCGGCTGGGCGCTGCCGCATGCGATCAACTGGTTGTTCGTGCAGGCGGTCTGGAGCGGTCCGGACCGCACCTTCTGCGCCACGACTGTACAGGGTGGTATCCAACCGGATGGCTGGAGCGGGGCCTGTTGGGCCTTCGTCAACGCCAAGTTCGACCAATTCATGTATGGGCGGTATCCGCTCAACGAGCGCTGGCGGCCGACATTGGTCGGCATTCTCTTTGTGCTGTTGCTCGTGCCGATGCTCATCCCATCGGTGCCGCGCAAGGGCCTGAACGCCGTCCTGCTTTTCATCGTGTTGCCGATCGTCTCCTTCGTCCTGCTCTACGGCGGCTTTGGCCTCGAAACCGTGGAGACCCCGCTCTGGGGCGGACTAATGGTAACGCTGGTGCTTTCCTTCGTCGGGATCGTCGTGTCCTTCCCGGTCGGCATTTTGCTGGCGCTTGGACGACGCTCGAAAATGCCGGTCATCCGCATGGTCTGCGTCATCTTCATCGAAGTCGTGCGCGGGGTGCCGCTCATCACCGTACTGTTCATGGCAAGCGTCGTGCTGCCGCTGTTCCTGCCGGCGGGCTGGACGGTGGACAAGCTGCTGCGTGCGATCGTGGGTGTATCGATCTTCGCCTCCGCCTATATGGCCGAGGTCATTCGTGGCGGACTTCAAGCCATTCCGAAGGGTCAGTTCGAGGGCGCAGATTCGCTCGGCCTCGGCTACTGGCAGAAGATACGGCTGATCATCATGCCGCAGGCGATCAAGCTGGTCATCCCCGGCATCGTCAACACCTTTATCGGCATGTTCAAGGACACCTCGCTGGTGTCGATCATCAGCATGTTCGACCTGCTCGGCATCGTTCGCCTCAATTTTACTGATGCGAACTGGGCAACCGCTGTGACGCCGCTGTCCGGGCTGATTTTCGCCGGCTTTACCTTCTGGCTTTTCTGCTTCGGCATGTCGCGCTATTCAGCATTCATGGAACGTCATCTCGACACCGGCCACAAACGATAAGAACAGGAACACGCAATGGCAGAAGCCCAGACAAAGAAGTTGACCGTGTCGACGACCGAAGTTGCCGTCGAGATCATCAACATGAACAAGTGGTACGGGGATTTCCACGTTCTTCGTGACATCAACCTGAAGGTCATGCGCGGCGAGCGCATCGTCATTGCCGGTCCGTCGGGTTCGGGCAAGTCGACGATGATCCGCTGCATCAACCGTCTGGAAGAGCATCAGAAAGGCCAGATCATCGTCGACGGCACGGAGCTTACCAACGACCTCAAGAAGATCGACGAAGTGCGCCGCGAAGTCGGCATGGTGTTCCAGCACTTCAACCTCTTCCCGCATCTGACGATCCTGGAAAACTGCACGCTCGCGCCGATCTGGGTGCGCAAGATGCCGAAGAAGCAGGCGGAAGAAATCGCCATGCATTTCCTGAAACGCGTCAAGATCCCCGAGCAGGCTAATAAATATCCGGGCCAGCTGTCGGGTGGTCAGCAGCAGCGCGTCGCGATTGCACGCTCGCTCTGTATGAACCCGAAGATCATGCTGTTCGACGAGCCGACCTCGGCACTCGATCCGGAAATGATCAAGGAAGTATTGGACACGATGGTGGGCCTTGCCGAGGAAGGCATGACCATGCTTTGCGTCACGCACGAAATGGGCTTTGCCCGTCAGGTCGCGAACCGGGTTATCTTCATGGATCAGGGCCAGATCGTCGAGCAGAATTCGCCGGCCGAGTTCTTCGACAATCCGCAGCACGAACGCACAAAGCTATTCCTCAGCCAGATCCTGCACTGATCGAACATATATGGAATAAAGCCCGCCGGCTGATGGCCGGCGGAAGCTAAGAGCGTGGCAGCTACGGCTTCCTGAAGCGGCTGCGACGGTCACAAGCATCTCTGTCAGTTGCTTCCGTCATTCGCACGGGACTTCCGCGCCTCGGTACTACTGGAAGAGGCTGTTTTTCCGTCCGGCTGCTGGCCGAAATAAGTCCCGCCAAGGTGTCCTCCGGCACTGGTATTCTCCACCTGCCGCTCCGAGCGCTTGCGGATGTCGTCTACATTGGTCTTGCTCATTCCGATCTCCATTGTTTGAAATGGACATCTGGACAACCGATGCAGGCGGATACGGTTCCATCAAAGATGCCAGCGGCAGCGTCGCACAGGCAACAGCTGGAACCAAAATGAAGGCAGATAATTTACCGCCTTGGTTATGACAAAGCCGGCGCTATATCTTTCGTGCCATATCCAAAGGAGACGGAAATGAAAAAGATGATCGCGACCACAATCGCAGCAGCTTCGTTGCTTCAGGCATTCGCGATGAGCGCCAGTGCAGCGGATCTGGTACGGAGGAGCCCGCCTATCGAGCCTGATGTGAGCGGGGGCGTCAAGATCGGCTACCTCGCTTGCGATATCGGCGGCGGCATCGGTTATGTGCTCGGCTCCGCCAAGCAGATCGATTGCGTCTTTCAGCCGACGAGCAATAGCGAAGCGCCTGAACATTACACCGGCGCGCTGCGGAAGTTTGGCGTCGATCTCGGCTTCACCACGCGTGGTCGCCTGCTCTGGGCGGTCTTTGCACCGACAGCCGGCTATCATCGCGGCTCGCTGGCCGGTCTCTACCAGGGCGCAACCGCGGAAGCCACGCTGGTTGGCGGCATCGGCACCAACGTGCTATTCGGCGGCACCTCCGGATCGATCCATCTGCAGGTCATCAGCGTCACCGGCCAGCTCGGTGTCAATGTTGCCGCAACAGGCACGTCCTTGACGCTTACACCCGCAAGCTAAGTCGGCAAGGTTGGAGAACCGCAGGCTGGCCGCACGATATAGTGATCGTGCGGCCAGCCGTCATTTATTCCCGAAATCGTCTCCCGCCGCGAAGAGAAATCCGCAGCTCATATTCAGGAAACTGCAAACTTTTGAGTGCCCGGCCTGAGAGATAGGTGACGATTTGTACCGGAGACATGGGTAACACTTTTCGTTTTTTGCGGGAGGTGTTGATGCCGTGGAGAGAGACTTCGGTCATGGATGAGCGTCTTCGATTTGTCGCCCGGTTGCTGGAGGGCGAAGAGATGAGCGAGGTTTGCCGGTCGTTCGGGATCTCGCGCAAGACCGGCTACAAGATCTTCAATCGCTACAAGGAGGACGGGCTGGAGGCCCTGACGGACCGGTCGCGGCGACCGGTGCGCTATGCCAATCAATTGCCCGAGCCGGTTGAGGCGATGATCGTGCGCTGCAGACAAGACAAGCCGCACTGAGGCGCGCGCAAGATCCGCGAGCTCCTGGTCCGCCGTCTGGCCGGCGACGTGCGCATCCCGGCCAGAAGCACGGTGCACGCGGTGCTCGACCGATACGGCCTTGTGAGCCAGGCCCGCAAGAGGAACCGGGCGCACGACGCTCTCGATAGCCGTCGGCCCCAACGATCTTTGGTGCGCCGACTTCAAGGGCGAGTTCAAGCTGGGCGACGGCAGATATTGTTACCCCCTGACGATCACCGACCAGGCTTCGCGCTATCTCCTGTGCTGCGAGGCCTTCGAGACAACCCACGAACGCGGCGTCTTCGATGCCTTCCGGCGAGTCTTTGCCGAGCGTGGGCTTCCGCTTGCCATTCGTTCCGACAACGGCCTGCCATTCGCCAGCCCCAAAGGGCTCTACAATCTCTCGAAATTGTCGGTCTGGTGGCTCAGGCTCGGTGTCGCCTTCGAACGCATTCGCCCCGGCCACCCGCAGGAGAATGGCCGCCATGAACGCATGCATCTGACGCTGAAGAAAGAAGCCACCCGTCCGCCAGGACGCAATATTCTCCAGCAGCAAATGCGCTTCGACGCGTTCGTCAGCGAATTCAACACCGAAAGACCGCATGAGGCCCTGTCGATGAAGGTCCCGGCCGACGTCTACAAGGCTTCGCCGCGACCCTATGAGGGGCTGCCCGAGACCAGCTATCCCTTCCACGACCGCGATGCCATCGTCACCAACTGCGGCCGTCTGTGCATCCATCGCAAGAAGATCAACATCTCAACCGTCATGGCCGGTCAGAGGCTCGGCCTCAAGGAGGTCGACGACGGCATTTGGCTCGTCAGCTTCTTGCGCTATGATCTCGGATATATCGATCTGGAACAGAGGACATTGCAAACCATCGACAACCCGTTCGGCACGAGGTTGTCACCCATGTCTTAGGGACAATCTGTTACCTATGTCTCCGGGTCGGACAGAGGAACGGTGGCGACCCCTGCAGGACTCGAACCTGCGACCTGCTGCTTAGAAGGCAGCTGCTCTATCCAGTTGAGCTAAGGGGCCATCTGCATGTCGCCTAATTGCGACATCGGTATTTCTATCTCGAATCCGCAGGCGGATTAGTGCGTCCAGGGCTGGGTACGGGTATAGCGGAAATTGTCTGGATACGCGACGACCTGGCGTGCGGGATCCTTCGGTGCGATTACGCGATATTCGATGCCGTTGCGCTTGGCATAGGCTTCGGCAAGTTCCTGCGATTCGAAGGTCAGCTTCAGCTGCTGGCGCATATCGCCCGAAGACGTGTAGCCCATGATGGGATCGATCTTTCGCGGCTGCTCCTGATCGAATTCCAGCACCCAGAGATGGGTCTTTGCCTTACCGGACTGCATTGCGGTCTTGGCCGGACGATAGATCTTAGCAGACATGACTGCAGTGCCTCCGATATGCGGGCAACGCCCGCTTGTGCTATACTCAGCCTGGGTATGGCTTGCTTCCATACCAAAGATGGCAGCGGGAAGTGAATTTTTGCTTATCCGCGAATCCCCGTTTTTTCAAGGAAAAAGCGCCACTCAGGCAGCGTCGGCCGATAGGGAAACCGAATGCTGCACCGCGCGTTATTATACGCAAAGCGCGTAAGGCGCAGCCCTATCGCAGCCGGGTGCGGATAAGCGGGCAATCCTGTCGCACACTCCGAAATGTTTCGGATTGTTGCATGTTTTGATTGCCTTCCAATTGTTATGACCGGTATAGGCGACTAGGGTGTCGGCCAACCGTTATGACACGGGTGCAAGCTATGAGATCCTCTGCAGAATTCCATGCCATCATGATAGGAGCAAGCATCACTGCGTTTTTCTACGCAGCGATCAGCTATGCTCAATATCTCGGCCTGCTTGCCCAAGGCTGAATCACGCCTTTGCAGGCGTGTTTTGCGGCGTGAACGGCTACGAATCTTCCTGACCGAAAAGCTTCCTGAGCAAAAAAACGTCCCGTAAGCAGAAGGCACGACGAGCGGCAAAGCCAATCTCAAATTGCGGAAGATATCGGGAAAATGGTCGGAGTGGAGAGATTCGAACTCCCGACCCTCTGGTCCCAAACCAGATGCGCTACCAGACTGCGCTACACTCCGAGCCTTTGATGGCAGCGGGAATACACGCTTCCCTCTGCCCTAGCAACCCCATAAATCCACCTTGGCCGGCAGTTTTCACAGGCTTATTTCGCCTTTTTTGTCGTGGTGGCGCTAACAATGCGATCACCGGGGCGGATATTCAGCTTGCGGGCAATACCGGCGTTCAGTTCGACCACATAGCGAACCTCACCCATCGAATCGATGATGTCGCGGGAAAAGGGCGTGGCGTCTTCCTTGATATGGGTGATAACGCCTCGATCGTCGGCAAAGAGCATATCGAGCGGCAGTACGGTATTTTCCATCCACATGGTGACGCGCCGCGATATGCCAAAATCGAAAATCATGCCGGCGTCTTCGGCCATCGCCTTGCGAAACATCAGGCCATGGGCTCGCTGGTCATCCGTGGCGGCGATCTCTACGCTAAAATGCAGCATCCTGCCGGCAGCCGTCTGGATAATCAGCGGCTCTCT
This sequence comes from Rhizobium sp. BK529, assembly GCF_014194105.1. Taxonomy (NCBI): domain Bacteria; kingdom Pseudomonadati; phylum Pseudomonadota; class Alphaproteobacteria; order Hyphomicrobiales; family Rhizobiaceae; genus Rhizobium; species Rhizobium sp. BK529. The sequence continues at coordinate 1,702,244 of NZ_JACIAU010000001.1, forward strand.
ATTGAAGTGCATATCCTGCTGGGCGAATGCCGGCAGGGCGACCATGAAAAAAAGCGCCATCAAGGCGCTTCTGATTATCGCAACAGAGAATAGGCCGCTCATCAGTGAGACCGACCCACCGGACTCGGAACGTCAGGATGAATCTCGGCGGCCATCAGGCCCTTTTCGCCATCGCCGAAGCGCACCAGCACCACCTGCCCGGGGCGCAGTTCGGTAAGGCCGAAACGGCGGAGCGTTTCCATGTGTACGAAGATATCTTCCGTGCCCTCGCCGCGCGTCAGAAAGCCGAAGCCCTTGGTGCGGTTGAACCATTTCACCAGTGCGCGCTCGAGGCCACTGGTGGCCGTGACCTGTACATGGGTGCGGACCGGCGGCATCTGCGAGGGATGGACGGCCGTCGACTGATCCATCGAAAGAATTTTGAAGGCCTGGTAGCCGCGCTCACGACGTTGGATAAGAGCGACGATGCGGGTGCCTTCGAGAATGGTCTGGTAGCCGTCGCGGCGCAGGCAGGTAACGTGCAGCAAGACATCCTGCATGCCGTTGTCGGGAACGATGAAGCCAAAACCCTTGGCAACATCGAACCATTTCACCACGCCGGTGATTTCAACGAGGTCGACCGGTTCCCCCGACAATTCCTCAAGGTCGGTAAAGCCGTTCGATGAAATCCTGTCAGCCATGTCGCCAGCCCCTCAATACGCGTCACACTGTTACGGTTAACTGATTCTTGAAATCAAGATTAACATCTTGGTAACGGATAAGCGCAAGTCCTAGTTTTCGGTTATTCCCAACTGTACATTTTATCGCGATGACTTGCCCGAAACTGGCGTCTATTACCCAGACGGGCTAGCCTGAAAAGAGAGAGGAAACAAAATGCGTTATCTCCACACCATGGTTCGCGTCAAAGATCTCGACGCCTCCCTCCATTTTTACTGCACCCTGTTCGGTCTCGAGGAAATCCGCCGCCATGATAACGAAAAGGGCCGCTTCACGCTCGTTTTCCTGGCTGCTCGGGACGATATCGACCGTGCCCGTAGCGAAAAGACTCCCTGCCTCGAACTCACCTACAACTGGGACGCGGAAGATTATACTGGAGGACGCAATTTCGGTCACCTCGCCTATGAGGTGGATGATATCTACGCGATCTGTCAGAAGTTGATGGACAACGGTATTACGATTAACCGCCCTCCGCGCGACGGCAACATGGCTTTTGTGCGCTCACCTGATGGCATCTCGATCGAGATCCTGCAGAAGGGCGAGAAATTGGCTCCGGCCGAACCCTGGCTCTCCATGGCCAATACCGGCTCCTGGTAAGCCAAGCTGCAGGCAAGCTTCACAGGGCATTCTCCGGCTCTGTCTTAACGGAAGCGCGCATTCTTGCGCCTTCCGCATTCACCGGAGATTTCTCGGTTGACCAGAAATAATAAGCGGATTGCCCTTCCGAGCCGGCAGGCTGTCGGTGCTTTGCTGATCGCCGGCTCTGTCCTGGCGCTTTCCAGTTGCGTTTCCGACAAGAAGGCACTTGATTCGGCCGCGGTCGCCACGCCCGCCGCATCAGCGGAACAGCCAGCGCCGCGCCTGGCAGCGGCAATGCCAGCCGCATCCTCCACCATGTCGAAACAACCCTATCGCGACCCGATGCTGACGAATGTCTCCGGTGTCGATCCGCAGGTCGCAGCGCAGGATCCGAATGCGGCTCCTGCGGCCGCGCCCGCCGATCCGGCCATGCAACCGCAACAGCCGGCCAATATCGGCGGACTCGTCATGCAGTCGACGCGAATCAACGCGCAGGCGATGAGCATCTTTTCCGATCATCAGCCGATGCCGCAGAACAATTCCACCTCGACGGTCATTCAGCCGAGTGCTTATGCACCGCAGGGTGCCGGCCCAAGATCGAGCGTGTTCAGCATGCCTCCACAGCCACAGCAAGGCGAGATGCCGCCGCAGCAATCATCAGAGAATACAAGCACGAAAGCTGCGCCCTTGCAGACCGCCTCGCTTGCCGGCGAAAACATTCCGGGATCGACGACGAATGCACTCTACAGCGCGCCCAAGCAGAACCTGCTCAGCAGCCTTTCCGGGCTCCTGCAGAAGGCATCACTGCCGGGTATGACACGTATTGCACCGAATGGCCTGCACGTGCAGAACGACAGCGTCCAGGTTGGCTGCTTCAAGCCCGACCTCATGCGGATCATCAAAACAGTCGAGACTCATTTCGGCAAGCCGGTCGTCGTGACATCGGGCTACCGCGATCCGCAGCATAACCGTGAAGTCGGCGGCGCCGAAGAATCGATGCACAAGAGCTGCGAAGCCGCCGATATCCAGATCGACGGCGTCAGCAAATGGGATATCGCCCAATATATTCGCTCCCTGCCGGACCGTGGCGGCGTTGGCACCTATTGTCATACGGATTCGGTCCATCTGGACACCGGCAATGTCCGCGACTGGAACTGGGGCTGCGGCCGCAAGAGCACGCCGATTGCTTCGGCAAGGGCCATTTGACTTTCAGCTCTTGAACAGCATGACGTAAGGGAAACGGCTGGCACCTGATTTTCAATGGTGGCCACAGCCCTTTGATTTGGCTGCAATAATCTTTATTCTCCACAAGCGAGAACGGACTGTCATTTTTTTGAAAAATTTCGAATTTGCCGCTTGCGGGATCGGAAGTGCCTGACTATAAGGGCGCCACCACAGCACGCGCCCTTCGTCTATCGGTTAGGACGACAGATTTTCATTCTGTAAAGAGGGGTTCGACTCCCCTAGGGCGTGCCACTCCTTCCCATCCAGTCAGACGTTATATCAGCGGCTTGCGGACCATGCTTCTCGTTCCTATCTGAGCTAGAGCGTGCGCCCTTCGTCTATCGGTTAGGACGACAGATTCTCATTCTGTAAAGAGGGGTTCGACTCCCCTAGGGCGTACCAACATCAGCCGCTGACGGCACCGTGAAGGACAATAAGGCGACTGTCTTCGGCTTTTCCACAAGCTCAGAAAAAAACTGCATAATCCCATAAAAAATTCTCATTTTGCCGCTTGCGGCGCACAAAGGTGCTGACTATAAGGGCGCCACCACAGAGCACGCGCCCTTCGTCTATCGGTTAGGACGACAGATTTTCATTCTGTAAAGAGGGGTTCGACTCCCCTAGGGCGTGCCACTCTCCTTCATTATATCCCTGTCTTTTCATAAAGTTGTTTAGTGGCGCCCATTATTGTGCCATGCGAATAGATGAGCGGAGGTCGTGAGCCGACCTACATCAGGCACCGTTTCCGCAGCGCGAAAATCCGCACCTTCCCCCGCACCGTTTCGGAAGGTCCAGGTTTGAGGGCTGGTTACTCGCCTTCGCAGAAAAGCGCCCCTTTCCCGGCCACCACCGGCCTGATCTCTGTTCAGGCCAAGGATTCTTCGCCGGTCACTTGGCCGGGGCGCCGTCGCTGATACGCAGCTGGATGCGGCGCGAGCCCTGGTAATGCTCGGCACCGAGCGAGCCTGCAACATGCAGGTTGGCGCCGCGAGAATTGAGAAGCAGGTTGCCGAGCGGGGTTTCGGCGGCCCTGAAGGCGATGCCGTCGAGACGCGCGCCATCCATGGCTTCAAGGGTCACCTTCACATGCCGCTCGCCGACGAGGCGGGAATCACGCACACGATGCGCCGGCACGGCAAAGACCGGCTGGGAATGTCCAGAACCATAGGGACCGGCTGTTTCCAGACGGTCGATGAGCTCGATCGTTGCGCCGCTTGCGGCGATGGCACCATCGATTTTCAGCGTTTCGTTGGCGACAAGGGCGGCCACCGTCTTCTGCGCCTTCTCGGTGAAGAAAGCCCGTAGCAGGCCGAGCTTGCCACGCTCAACGGTCAGGCCGGCCGCCATGGCATGGCCACCGCCTTTGATGAGCAATCCTTCATCGACTGCCGATCGTACCATCCTGCCCATGTCGAAGCCATTGATCGAGCGGCCTGAACCGGTGCCCCTGCCCGACGGATCGAAGGCGATGGCGAACGCGGGACGCTTGAACTTCTCTTTGAGACGCGCAGCAATCAGGCCAACGATGCCAGGGTGCCATTTCTCATGCGCGGTGACGATGACGGAAGCGCCCTCGCCGTCTCCATATTCGGCAAGCGCTTCGGCCTCAGCCTCCTGCAGCATGATGGCTTCCATAGCCTGGCGCTCGCGATTGAGCTCGTCGAGACGCTGGGCGATGTCTTCGGCCTGCGCAGCGTCATCCAGCGTGAGCAGGCGGCTTCCGAGTGCCGCGTCGCCGATTCGCCCGCCGGCGTTGATGCGCGGGCCGATCAGGAAGCCGAAATGATAGGGTGTCACCGGCCCTGCCAGACCCGCTTTGCGGAAGAGTGCCGCAAGACCGGCATTGCTCTGGTGACGCGCAGCGACCAACCCCTTGACCACATAGGCGCGGTTGAGCCCTTTGAGAGGCACGACATCGCAGACAGTCGCGAGGGCAACGATATCCAGCCACTGAAGGAGATCGATCGCGAGAATGCGCTTGTCGCCAGCTTCGCGCAGCAGGCGCAGCGTCGCCACGAGCACCATGAAGACGACACCCGCCGCGCAGAGATGCCCCAGTCCGGAAAGATCGTCTTCGCGGTTTGGATTGACGAGGGAATGGCAGGGCGGCAGCTCGTGCGCCACCTGGTGGTGATCAATGACAACGACGTCGATGCTGCGATCCGCGGCAGCCGCCAGCGCCTCATGACTGGTGGAGCCGCAATCGACCGTTACGATCAGCCTCGCGCCGTTATCGATCAGCTGATTGATGGCAGTCGGATTGGGGCCATAACCTTCGAAGATGCGGTCGGGGATGTAGATATGCGCCTTGACGCCGAAATGCGTCAGGAAGCGATACATAAGCGCCGAGGATGCAGCGCCATCGACGTCGTAATCACCGAAAATCGCCACAGGTCCGCCCGCACGGATCGCTTCTGCAAGGCGCCTCGCAGCCTTTTCGCAGTCGGTTAGCCTGTGGGGATCGGGCATAAGGCTACGGATCGTCGGATCGAGGAATTCGACAGCCTCATCCACCGTCACGCCGCGCCCGGCGAGCACGCGGGCGATCAGGTCCGGCAGTCCGTGCATTTGCGACATGGCGAGCGCCCGGTTCTGCCCCGCCTGGTCGAGACGTGAAACCCAGCGATTGTCGAGTACGGATTTTTCGACCCCCAGAAAGGCGCGCGGTACCGGATCGACCAGATCTGCCATGCCAAACTCCGCTTTCATCATCTGCCCTTTTTACAGATGCGGACCGGATAGCAAAGCGGTGATTTCAGGCCTGTGGATTACCAGAAAATGGCCCAGATGACGAAGCCGATGATAAGCACCTGGACGAAGACGATCGAGAGCAGGATCAGGAGTGTCGCCCAATTCCGCCCCCGCTGCCCCTCGCACTCAAGGGCTGCTCTAAGCGCCGGATCAGCCGTGGGCAAGCCGGCTCGCGGACTCTCGATCTCCGTTCGAACATGATCATGCGTATGCTCTATATTCCTCAACCCACGACTCCAGCCGCTCCCAGGTTGAATATATCTATATCTGCACAGCTGTTAATATATTTTTTGGCAAAGTGCTTTGATTAACAACAGAAAACCTGTCCGGCCGACTCCAGATGGGCTTACCTGCTCCACACTGAAACAAAGCGTCAGGTTTCTTCCTTCGGGCGTTCGATGCGGATGACCTGCGGCTCTCCAACGAGGTAGCCCTCTTCCTTGATTGCGGCGACAGCCTTGCGCACGGAATCCTCCATCGTCGCATGGGTGACGAGGATGATCGTCTGGTGGTGCGACGGCGCCAGATGCTGTTTGGAACGCTGGACGATCGATTCCAGCGAAATGTGGTTTTCCGCCATGCGCGTGGCGACACTGGCGAAAACGCCAGTGCGGTCGAGAACGGTCAGGCGGATGAAATAGCCTCCCTCGTGGCTCTGGATCTGTGCCTTGCGATAAGGCTCCAGCGATTTCGCCGGATGGCCGAGGGCGGGAACGCGCTGGGCGCCGGGCTGGCTCTTGGCGATGTCGGCGATATCACCCAGCACCGAGGATGCTGTGGCATTGCCGCCGGCTCCCGGGCCAACCATCAGGAGTTCACCGAGGATATCAGATTCGATTGCGACCGCATTTGTGACACCATCGACCTGGGCGATGACCGAATCGACGGGCACCATGGTCGGATGCACGCGCTGCTCGATGCCGGTATCCGTGCGCTGGGCAACACCAAGCAGCTTGATGCGGTAGCCGAGATCAGCTGCCGCGCGGATATCCTCGATCGAAATATTGGTGATGCCTTCGAGATAGATATCGTCTGCAGCGATCCTGTTGCCGAAGGCGAGCGTCGTGAGGATCGAAAGCTTGTGGGCGGTGTCATTGCCTTCGATGTCGAAGGCCGGATCAGCCTCGGCGTAACCGAGACGCTGGGCTTCCTTCAGGCAATCGGCAAAAGACAGGCCTTCCTTCTCCATCTTGGTGAGGATGTAGTTGCAGGTGCCGTTCATGATACCGTAGACGCGCGAGATCGTGTTGCCCGTCAGCGATTCACGCAGCGCCTTGATAACAGGGATACCGCCGGCGACAGCCGCTTCGAAGTTCAGGAGCGAACCCTTTTCCTCGGCGATCGTTGCGAGATCGACGCCGTGATAGGCAAGCAGCGCCTTGTTGGCAGTCACCACATGGAGACCGCGGGAAAGAGCCGTGCGAACGGCGATGTTGGCAGCACCTTCAGCGCCGCCGATCAGCTCGACGAAAACGTCGATATCGGCCTTCTCGGCCAGTTCTTCAGGACGCTCGTACCAGGTGATGCCGGTCAGATCGATGCCACGGTCCTTCGTGCGGTCGCGCGCCGAAACTGCCGTAATCATCATCGGGCGGCCGCAGGTGACTGCAAGTTCGTTGCTCTTCTGCTCGATGATGCGAACAAGCGAGGCACCAACGGTACCCAAGCCCGCAATGCCGATTTTGAGGGCATCTGCCATGGATCGATCCTGAAATGTCTGGTGAGAGACAGCCGCAGATTCTGCGGCTGTCTTCAAGGTTGGAATTAACGGTGGGCGTTGAGCGAGATGACGTTGTGCATCGTCTCGTCTGCCGTCGACATGAACTTCTTGATGTTGCGCGCAGCCTGACGGATGCGGTGTTCGTTCTCGACAAGCGCCAGACGGACGTAGTCGTCACCCTGCTCGCCGAAGCCGATACCGGGGGCCACGGCGACGTCGGCCTTCTCGACCAAGAGCTTCGAAAATTCCAGCGAGCCGAGATGACGGAACTTCTCCGGGATCTTCGCCCAGGCGAACATGGTGGCAGCCGGCGGTGGTACTTCGAAACCAGCCTTGCCGAAGCTTTCGACCATGACATCCCGACGGCGCTTGTACACGTTGCGGACTTCCGCAATGTCGGATCCGTCGCCGTTCAGAGCGTGGGTCGCCGCAACCTGAATCGGGGTGAAGGCACCATAATCGAGGTAGGACTTCACGCGCGTCAGCGCCGCAATCAAGCGTTCGTTGCCGACTGCGAAGCCCATGCGCCAGCCGGGCATGGAGAAGGTCTTGGACATGGAGGTGAATTCAACCGTCACATCCATTGCGCCCGGAACCTGCAGAACCGACGGTGGCGGCTCGCCATCGAAATAGATTTCCGAGTAAGCGAGGTCCGAAAGCACGATGATGTCGTGCTTCTTCGCGAAGGCCACGACCTCCTTGTAGAAGTCGAGGGTTGCCACGAAAGCCGTCGGGTTCGACGGATAGTTCAGGATGAGCGCCAGCGGCTTCGGGATCGAATGACGTACGGCGCGCTCGAGCGGCGGGAAAAAGCTTTCGTCCGGCTCGACCGACATCGAACGGATCACGCCGCCGGCCATCAGGAAGCCGAAGGCATGGATCGGATAGGTCGGGTTCGGGCAGAGAATGACGTCGCCCGGCGCGGTGATCGCCTGCGCCATATTGGCGAAGCCTTCCTTGGAGCCGAGAGTGGCGACCACCTGCGTGTCCGGATTCAGCTTCACGCCGAATCGACGGGCATAATAGGCAGCTTGGGCACGGCGCAGGCCGGGAATGCCCTTGGAAGACGAATAGCGATGGGTGCGCGGGTCCTGGACGACTTCGCAGAGCTTGTCGACGATCGCCTGGGGCGTCGGAAGGTCAGGGTTCCCCATGCCGAGATCGATGATATCGGCCCCGCCCGCTCGCGCGCTCGCTTTCAAACGGTTGACCTGTTCGAAAACGTAAGGCGGCAAACGCCGGACTTTGTGAAACTCTTCCATCTCTTTCCCCATGGAAATGCGGCTAGTCGACCGCGTCGAAGCTCGTTCCGTCTCCCGGCATCTGCGATACGAGCTTCAGACTCGCAGCGCCGTATTCCTCTTGAACTCAAGCTGCGCGGCAAATCTTTGACGGAGAGGCCGCGCGTGAAGCGCATTATCGGGAAAATTGAATCTTCCGATCCATCCGGAAGGCTTTGCGTCCAAATCGCCTTAAAGGCAAGGCTTATTTGGTGATTTCAGAGAGCGTGTCGGCCCCATGCTCGGCGGCCAGCTTTCGCATCTCGGCAACGCGGCGCTGATATTCCGCTTCCGAGATGGTGCCTGCCCGACGCTTGGCGCTAAGGGCCGTCAGCTGATGCTGAAGTTCGGCCGCCTGCTCGTCGCTCATCTGCACGTTGGCGGCCGTCAGCGGAGCGCCGAATGTCGGATAACCATCCGGCGCCTTGTTGAGACCGCCTTCGACGGGTTCGCCCTTGGAGGCCGGCATGACAACTGCAGTCGGCGCAGCCATACGCTGGGCGAAAGCCTTCTTCTCCTCGGCGGTCTTGTTGCACCCGGCAAGCGCGAAGGCCGTGGCCGCGGCCGCCGCGCAGATTGCTGCGGTGCGGGTGAAGGTCGCGATTTGCCCAATGCCTGTCGTCGTCATGCCTGATGATCCAATCCTGCCTGCTTCGACTGTTAAATTCGTCGCAGCGACAAAGCAATAGCATGAGAGCGGGCGAGCGGAACTTGTTTTCTTCAACGCAGCAGATGTACAACGAATAAACAATGGGTGCTGCCGCCGGAGGAAATGCGTGACCGACAGCAAACAGGAGAATGGTGCCAAGCTGGGTTTCGACGCCAAGGATCTCGATCCCTATCTCCTGAAGGATCCTGAGGCCATGGCAATGAACTTCGCCCGCGCTCTCGAAAACCTCGGCAAGGCAGCTTCGGCGTGGCTCGCCCCACGCGAGCGCGGCGAAATCTCCGATACGGTCGTCGAGCCCGTCACCGACATGGTGAAGACGCTCTCCAGGGTGACGGAATACTGGATCTCCGATCCACGCCGCACGTTCGAAGCGCAGACGCAGCTCATGACCTCCTTCTTCGGCATCTGGATGCGCTCGATGCAGCGCATCCAGGGCGAGACGGTCGAACGGGAGGTCGAGCGCAAGGACAAGCGCTTTGCCGATGAGGACTGGCAGAAGAACCCCTTCTTCGAATTTCTAAAGCAGGTTTATTTCGTCACCGCTGACTGGGCTGAAAAGCTCGTTGCCGAAACCGAGGGACTGGACGAGCACACGAAGCACAAGGCCGGCTTCTATGTGAAACAGATCACAGCCGCGCTCTCGCCCACGAATTTCGTGATCACCAATCCGCAGGTCTACCGCGAGACCATAGCGACCAGCGGCGAGAATCTCGTGCGCGGCATGAAGATGCTGACCGAAGATATCATTGCCGGCCACGGCGAATTGCGGCTACGCCAGACCGATATGACCAAATTTGCCGTCGGCCGCGATATGGCGCTGACGCCGGGCAAGGTAATTGCTCAGAATGAGATCTGCCAGATCATCCAGTATGAGCCGTCAACGGAAACTGTGCTGAAGCGGCCGTTGCTGATCTGCCCGCCGTGGATCAACAAGTTTTATATTCTCGATCTCAACCCAGAGAAATCCTTCATCAAATGGTGCGTGGATCAGGGACATACCGTCTTCGTTATCTCCTGGGTCAATCCCGATAGCCGTCATGCTCTCAAAGACTGGACTGCTTACGCAAGGGAAGGCGTCGATTTCGCGTTGGAGACGGTGGAGAAGTCGACCGGTGAGAAAGAGGTCAACGCCATCGGCTACTGCGTCGGCGGCACGCTACTCGCTGCCACGCTGGCCCTGCATGCGCAAGAGAAGAACAAGCGTATCAAGAGCGCGACGCTCTTTACCACGCAGGTCGATTTCACCCATGCTGGCGACCTCAAGGTCTTCGTCGACGAGGAGCAGCTTCAGGCATTGGAAGCGCATATGCAAGAGCTCGGCTATCTCGACGGGTCGCGCATGTCGACGGCCTTCAATATGCTCCGGGCGAGCGAGCTCATCTGGCCCTATTTCGTCAACAATTATCTGAAGGGCCAGGAACCCCTGCCCTTCGACTTGCTGTTTTGGAATGCCGATTCTACGCGCATGGCAGCGGCCAATCATGCCTTCTACCTGCGCAACTGCTATCTCAGGAATGCGCTGACAAGGGATGAGATGGTCCTCGACGGCAAGACCATCTCGCTGAAAAACGTCAAAATCCCGATCTACAACCTTGCGACGCGCGAGGATCATATTGCGCCGGCCAAGTCTGTCTTCCTCGGCAGCCAGTTCTTCGGCGGTAAGGTGCAGTTCGTCGTCGCTGGCTCCGGCCATATTGCAGGCGTCGTCAACCCGCCCGACAAGAACAAGTACCAGTTCTGGACCGGTGGTCCGGCCAAGGGCGACTATGACGCCTGGCTTGCCAAGGCAAAGGAAACGACAGGCTCCTGGTGGCCGCACTGGCATGCCTGGATCGAAGCGCAGGAAAACAAGCGCGTTGCGGCGCGCAATCCCGGCGGCACTGCGCTCAATGCCATCGAGGAAGCTCCCGGCAGCTATGTGATGGCGCGGAGCTGACACCGAATCGCCTCTCACCGAGCGACGATAATCGGGCAGCTGCCCGCCTTTGAAAAATAGCTTTTGCTAAAATATTCCGTCTCTTTTTGCGACAATCGAAGCCGAACGCCGCGCCTGTAAACCAATTGGAAACCATAGTTCGTCATCCTTAAGAAACGGTCGCATGCCGCGGAAAGGCCCAAATTCGGCCTTTTTGGGCAGTTAGCGGCTCCGGCATTGATCAGTTGTCAGTGTTGCCGGCCTGCGTAGCGAGTTCTGGAAGACGAGTAGAGTATGGCGTTTGCAGTAGGGACGTTCAATGACGTCGCCCCTTTTGGCGGATCCGCTGTTCGTTTGGGCAGATCTCGCAGCTTTCTTACCGGCATCGCAATCGCCGGACTTTTGACCTCCACGTGGCTTATCGGCACTGTTGCAACGATGCAATCCGTGTCGGTGCCGTTCTCCTCACAAAAGGAGATTGCTCGCGTCACGGCGGCACCGAGGGCAACACCTGTTGCCGTCGTGCATAAGCGCCTGATCCACGTGAACAAAGCGTCACGCCTGGCGGCATTCGATGCCAAGCCGGTTGTGCCTCTGACGGCACAGTTGATCCAGTCGCATGCCGAGAAGACATCGGCTGCCTCGAATGCAGCCCTGGCGCTTGCGAAGACCAACCGTCTGCCCGTTGCCGTCGCGCAACTTCAGCCGGTTGCCGTCTCCGATAATCCGCGCTTCCACAAGGAAGACACGCTAAAGGCGCCGGCAACCGTCGTCGAGACCGCTTCTGCCGACGATGATGCCGACCGGATCATCATTCCGTCCAAGGAAGCTGTCGCTGCCGCAGAAATGCCGGCCATGCTCGCCCTTGCCGAAGCCGGACCCCGTGTAATGCCTGCTCCCATCGAGCCGACGCCGGTCAACCGCGCTGCCGCTCCTACCGCCGATAAACCGACAGAGGTGGAAGTTGCCGAGGCAGACGGCAGTCCACAGCCTTTCGATTTGGTTCTTGCACCCGATGAGGATTCCGTACCGCTGCCGATGGCGCGGCCTGACGGCCTCGTCGGCAAACCGGCGCCGGCCTCCAGGGGTTCTCAGCGCGCGGCTGAGCCTGTGCTTGCCTATGCCAAGCCGAATTCGCCGATCGAGGATGACGACGACGATGCCGTGCCGCGCTATGACAAGCCGGTCTTTTCACCGCGCCTGCGCGCCGGTGTCGCGATATACGACATCGAAAACGCTACCGTCTATTTGCCGAACGGCGAGCGGCTGGAGGCCCATTCTGGTCTGGGAAAGATGCGTGACAATCCGCGCTATATTGATCAGAAGATGCGCGGACCGACGCCGCCGCACACCTATAACCTGACGATGCGTGAAGCTCTGTTCCATGGCGTCGCGGCCATTCGTCTAACACCGGTGCAGGGTTCGGACGCGATCTTCAACCGCGTCGGTCTGTTGGCGCACACCTACATGCTTGGCAAGAACGGCGATTCCAACGGCTGCGTTTCCTTCAAGGATTATAAGCGCTTCCTCGCCGCCTACAGGCGCGGCGAAATCCGCCAGCTCGTCGTTGTGCCGCGGATGAACAACAAGCCGGCTTCGACACTCGCTTCGCTCTTCTCCTCGCGCTCCTAAAGATTGTCCGCGAGGAAATCGGCAAGCGATCGGCTCTCCGCCGAGAGGCGCAGCTTTCCCCTGACAAGCGCAAGTTCGGAGGCCGGTTGCGGATCGAACCCGTCGACCGCGGCAAGCTGGCGATGTTCCGGCAGGACCGCATCCGACGGCAGCAGGCTTATGCCAAGGCCGGAAGCAACTGCGGCCTGAACGCCCATCAAACCCTGGCTCGTATAGGCGATGCGCCAACGCCGACCACTGCGCTCGATGAAGCGGATCGCCCGTTCACGATAGATGCATCCCACAGGAAAAACCGCAAGCGGCACCGTCGCATCCTTGATGGGCCGGCTCATGCTCTCGACCCAGACCAGCTCCTCCGTCCAGCTGGCCAGACAGGCGCCATCGCCAGGTTCTCGTTTGATCAGTGCCAGATCGATGTCACCGGCGTCGAGAAGGCGGCGAAGCGCTATGCTCCATCCGCTGACGGTGTCGAGCCTTATGTGCGGCGAGGCAGCCGAAAAGCCGGAGAGAAGATCGATAAGCCTGCGGCCGGCAAAGTCCTCGGGAACACCAAGGCGCACGGTCTTGGGTGCAGAGGGCTTACGCATGACGTCCATCGCCTCTTCCGCCGTCGCCAACAGACGCCGCGCATAACTCAAGAGCACTTCACCCTCTTCCGTCGTCTGGACGCCGCCGGTCGACTTGTCCCGCAAGAGCAGGCTGTGGCCGATATTAGCCTCAAGTTTCTTGATCTGCTGACTGACAGTGGACTGGGTCAGATGAATGCGCTCTGCCGCACGCGTAAAGCCGCCGGAGTCGACCACGACCGCGAAGGTGCGAAGAAGATCGAGGTCGAAAGCGAAGCTCATTCGATTTTCCAATGCCAATGATTTCGACATTTAATTTCTCAATGAGCTGCATCTTTGTCAACATGAGGCAAATCATGGAGACGAGAGATGACACTTCCCGGAAACCGGCCGACCTGGCTGACCTTCGATTGTTACGGTACGCTGATCCAATGGGATGAAGGGCTGCTCGCCGCCATGGATGCGATCCTGTCCGCCAAGGGTGGCGACATCGACCAGACCGCCTTCATCGCCGTCTATGATCGCCATGAACACGAGTTGGAAGAGCAGAAGCCGCACCGGTCCTTCAAGCAGGTGGCAGCGCTTGCGCTCGAGTTGGCAATGAGAGAATTCGGACTGCCGTTCGATCCTGCCGATGCCGATCTTTTGACGTCCTCGATTGGCGGGATGCCACCCTTCCCCGAAGTCGTCGCTACGCTCGGCAAGTTGAAAGGGGCCGGTTTCCGCCTTGCCATCATTTCCAATACCGACGACGCGATCATTGCCGGCAATGTCGCCCAGCTCGGCGGCTTTGTTGACCGGGTGATCACCGCGGAACGGGCTGAAGCCTACAAGCCGTCGCCACAGATCTTCCGGCATGCCTGGAAGACGCTCGGCATTGGCATGGATGATCTCGTGCATATCTGCGCGAGCCCGCATCTTGACCTTGCCGCGGCGCGCGAACTCGGTTTTCGTACGATCTGGGTGGATCGCGGCACCGGCCGCAAGCCGCTCAGCGACTACCGCCCCAACGAAATCGTGCCGACGCTCGACAAGGTACCTGGCCTATTTGCCGCAAACGGCTGGATGTAATTGACGCTATTGGAGACAAGACATGGCCCATGAACTGAACCTGGCGACGGGACATCAGACGACCCTGCGAAACCTGCCGCTCGATACGGAAGAAATCTGGCAGGCACGTGTCGAGCTGGCAGCGTGCCTCAGGATGGCTGCGCGGCTCGGGCTCGAGGAAGGCATCTGCAATCATTTCTCCGCCGTCGTGCCAGGCCATTCAGATCTCTTCCTGGTCAACAGGCTTGGCTGGGCCTTTCAGGAGGCCACCGCCTCGTCGCTGTTGATCTGCGATTTCGAAGGCAATGTCGTCGCTGGCGACGGTGTGCCTGAAGCAACCGCCTTCTTCATTCATGCCCGCCTGCACAAGATGTCTCCACGCGTCGGTGCAGCGTTCCATACCCACATGCCGAATGCCACAGCGCTCAGCATGGTCGAAGGTGACCCCTTCGTCTGGGCCGGACAGACGGCCCTGAAATTTTACGGCCGTGTCGCCGTCGATGAAAACTATAACGGACTGGCGCTCGATGAGCGCGAAGGCGACAGGATTGCCACGGTACTCGGTGACAAGGACATCCTGTTCATGAAGAACCATGGCGTGATGGTCTGCGCACCCAATATCGCCGAGGCCTGGGACGACCTCTACTACCTGGAGCGTGCCGCGGAGGTTCAACTTAAGGCGATGAGCACCGGGCGGTCGCTGATCTCCGTGCCGACCGAAATTGCCGAACAGGCGGCCAGGCAGATGCGCGAAGGCGATCCTGAAAGTGCGCGCCTGCATCTCGAAAGCGTCAGACGCGTCCTCGACCGGCAAGCGCCGGAATATCGGACCTGAATCGTGCCTATTTCAGCCAGGCGCCGATGCGCTCCAACGCCTCGGCGATCTCGGCCTCCGAACCAGCGTAAGACATACGCAGGGTGCGCGGCCCTTCAACCGGGTCGAAATCGAGGCCAGGCGTGGCGGCGACATTGATCTCCGCCAACATGCGCCGTGCGAAGTCCATGCTGTCATTGGTGAAGCGCGAGACATCGACATAGGCGTAGAATGCACCGTCCATCGGTGACGCGGTCGCAAGGCCCATCTTCGGCAGGCGGTCGAGCAGCAGGTCGCGGTTGGCGGCATAACTTGCCTTGACGCCATCCAGCTCGTGGCTGGCACCAAGCGCGGCGGTAGCGGCGATCTGCGAAAGCTCCGGCGGAGAGATATAGAGGCTCTGGGCGACACGCTCGATCGGACGCGACAGCCGCTCAGGCAGCACCATCCAACCGATGCGCCAACCGGTCATGCAGTAATATTTGGAGAATGAGTTGATGACGATCGCCTCATCCGTCAGCTCCAGCGCGCTCGTCTCTTCCCCGGCAAAGGTCAGGCCGTGATAAATCTCATCCGAGATGAAGGCGATGTCGTTGGCGTCGCAGTAGATAGCAAGTGCTTTCAGGCCTTCGCGGCCGGTCACCGTGCCGGTGGGATTTGCCGGGCTTGCAAGCAGCACGCCCTTCAGCTTGACGCCCTTTTGCGCCTGGATCGCTTCGAGGCTTTCTGGCGTCAATGTGAAATGCGTTTCTGATGTGACGGGCACTTCGACCACATCAAGGCCAAGGGCACCGAGGATGTTGCGGTAGGCGGGATAGCCCGGCCGGGCGATCGCGACGGCATCGCCAGCGTCGAAAAGCGACAGGAAGGCGAGATTGAAAGCAGCCGACGAACCGGTGGTGATCGCAATACGCGCAGGATCGATCTCAAGACCGTGGCGGTCGCGATAGTGCTTGGCAAGCCCGTGTTTCAACTGGGCTGTGCCGAGCGCATCCGTGTAACCGAGCCTCCCTTCGACAAGCGCGGCGCGGGCGGCTTCAAGGGCTGCTTGAGGTGCTGGATGCGAGGGCTGGCCGACTGCCATGGAAATGACAGGGTGACCGGCCGCTCGTCGTTTCGTCGCTTCGGCCAGAACATCCATGGCGTGGAACGGTTCGACTTCGCTGCGTTTCGAGATGGAAAACAAGATCACTTCCTGAGTAGCTCAAACTAACGGCCAGACAATTGCCGCAATAATCGGCTCATCACAATCCCGCGAGGGCTTGGATCGGAGGAAAATTCCTGTTTGATGGCGGCCCGACGCGCCGTACTTTGATCCGACGCATCCAAGCCCATTAACCCGGCGATGGTATTTCCGCTTCGAGAATCCATCAGCCGACGACGAGGATACCATGGCCTTCTTCTCCAAAACGCTCACTGCGCTCGCGCTTGCAGCCTCCATCGTCCTTCCAGCTCAAGCGTTCGCATTCGATGATCAGCAGAAGAAGGAACTTGGCGAATTCATCAAGCAGTATCTGATCGAAAATCCGGAGATCATGCTCGACGTGCAGGACGCGCTGCAGAAGAAGCAGCAGATGGCCCAGCAGGTGAAGGCCACCATGGCGATCGAGAACAACACCGACGGCATCTTCGATTCCAAATATGACGTGACGCTCGGCAACCCGAAGGGCGATGTCACGGTCGTCGAGTTCTTCGATTATAACTGCACCTATTGCCGCCACGCCCTGCCCGACATGCAGGCGCTGTTGAAGCAGGACAAGAATGTCCGCTTCGTGCTGAAGGAATTCCCGATCCTCGGCCCGGATTCGGTTGCCGCGCACCGCGTGGCCGATGCTTTCCGCCGGCTTGCGCCGGAAAAATACGGTGATTTCCACGTCGCACTGCTCGGCAGCGATGGCCGCGCCTCCGAAGACACCGCAATGCAGGTCGCCTCTTCCCTTGGCGTCAGCGAAGACAAGATCCGCGCTGAGATGAAAAAGAACCCGAACGACGATATCGTACAGACGACCTATCAGCTTGCGGCGAATCTCGGCATCAGCGGCACACCGTCCTATGTGATCGGCACCGAAATGGTGCCCGGCGCCGTCGGCCTCGACGATCTCGAAGCCAAGGTGAAGAACATGCGGGCCTGCGGCAAGACGAGTTGCTAACCGCCTGATCGCGCGGAGCGTGAATTGCGGCTCCAGCCAGCACCCGATCAGTATGTATAACCTCCTGAACGGCATTACGCAGAACTCTCACGTTCTGCGGACGGAAGACTTCGGCTTGTCCAAAGCTGGCCGAGGTTTTCGGTCACAACTCGGTTGGGGCTTTGAAACAAGTAATCGCCTGAAAGCTAGTTGAAAGCTTCAACCCCATAGAAAAAGGCAGCATCGTGGAGGAGACACGGTCAAGGTGACGAGACGACGATGCATTTGGATCATCAGGAGGAGATTTCCATGCGTTCTTCACGCAGCCTTTTTCACACCGTCGCTTTTTCCGCTCTTCTTGCCGCGTCATCCTTTGTTGCGAGCGGCGCAAACGCAGCCGACAAGATCACCATCATGGTCGGCGGCTATGAGAAGCAGATCTATCTGCCCGCCAAGCTCGCCGAATCGCTCGGCTACTTCAAGGACGAAGGACTCGATGTCGAGCTGCTGAACGAAGCGGCCGGCGTCGATGCCGAAAACCAGCTTCTGGCCGGCGCCGTCCAGGGCGTCGTCGGCTTCTACGATCATTGCGTTGACCTGCAGGCCAAGGGCAAGTTCGTCGAATCCATCGTCCAGTTCAGCCAGGCACCGGGCGAAGTAGAGATGGTCTCGAGCAAGCATCCCGAGATCAAGTCGCCGGCCGATTTCAAGGGCAAGAGTCTCGGCGTCACCGGTCTCGGCTCGTCTACCAACTTTCTCACTCTCTTCATGGCGTCCAAGGCTGGCCTGCAGCCGGGCGACGTCGTCACCGTCCCGGTCGGCGCCGGCGGCACCTTCATCGCCGCCATGCAGCAAGACCAGATCCAGGCCGGCATGACGACCGAGCCGACGATCTCGCGCATGGTCAAGACCGGCGAGGCAAACGTTCTCGTCGACATGCGCACCGTGGAAGCGACCCGCCAGGCACTCGGCGGCACCTACCCGGCCGCCTCGCTCTATATGGAAACCGCCTGGGTCGATGCGCATAAGGACGAGGCTCAGAAACTCGCCAATGCCTTCGTCAAGACACTGAAATACATCAACACGCATTCTGCCGCCGATATCGCCGACAAGATGCCGAAAGATTTCTACGTCGGTGACAAGGACGGCTATATCAAGGCTCTCGACGAGGGCAAGGGCATGTTCACGCCAGACGGCGTCATGCCGGAAGATGGTCCAAAGACCGTGCTTGCCGTGCTCTCGGAGTTCTCCAAGAACGTGAAAGGCAAGCAGATCGACCTTTCCAAGACCTATACGACGGAATTCGTCAAGAACGTCAAGTAAGGCCGTCGCGCTGCTTCCGGCTCAAATCGGAAGCGGCGTCCGTTCGATCATGGGCATCGCGTGCACGCGCCCTGAAAGCACGCCTCAGGTTTCACCATGCAACAGGACAACAACCAGATTCCGGCGATCGAGCTGATCAATGTCAGCCGTCGTTTCGTCTCGCCAACCGGCAAGTCGCTGACAGCCTTGCGTGATTTCAACATGACAGTTGCCCGTGGCGAGTTCGTCGCCGTCGTAGGCCCGACCGGCTGCGGCAAATCGACGACGCTCAATCTCGTGACAGGCCTCGCCCGCCCCTCGGCCGGCGAAGTTCGCCTCATGGGCGGACCGATCACCGGCATCGACCCGCGTGTCGGCTTTGCCTTCCAGACGGATGCGCTCTTTCCCTGGAAGAACGTCATCGAGAACGTCATGGCCGGCCCGCTGTTTCGCGGCAAGTCGCGCACCGAGGCAGAAAAAAGCGCCCGCGATTGGCTCGCCCGCGTCGGTCTTTCGAAGTTCCTCCATCACTACCCCCATCAGCTGTCAGGCGGCATGCGCAAGCGGGTCTCGCTGGCGCAGACCTTTATCAATGAGCCGGAAATCCTACTGATGGACGAGCCCTTCTCGGCGCTCGACGTGCAGACCCGCACGGTCATGCATGAAGAACTGCTGAAGCTCTGGGCCGAACGCAAGGCTTCCGTGGTCTTCGTCACCCACGACCTCGAAGAGGCCGTGGCGCTTGCTGACAAGGTCTATGTACTCACTGCTGGCCCTGCCACGGTCAAGTCGGTCTACCCGATCGATCTTCCCCGCCCACGCGTCGTTTCGGAGATCCGCTACGAGCAGAGCTTCATCGACTACTGCAAGACGATTTGGGAGGACCTGCGCGAAGAGGTCGAAACCAGCTACCGCCGCGCAAGCGAAGCGGCTTGACGGGAGGATATCATGGCACACACGACTTTCGAGGCCGGTTCGGCCACCCTGTTTCGCCCGGGCACCTCAGATGCCGAGATCGAAGCCTCCGCAATGAAAGCGATACGCCGGCGCAACACGCTCGTGCGCTTCTGGCAGATCGCTATCCTGGTCTTCGTCATCGGCATGTGGGAGCTCTCTTCCAACATGCAGTGGATCGATCCGTTCTTCTATTCCAGCCCAAGCGGCGTGCTTCAACGCCTTTACGAATGGGCGACCGAAGGCACGACGGAAGGCTCACTCTGGTATAATCTTTGGGTGACGATGGAAGAGGCGCTGATCGGCTTCTTCGCGGGCTCGATCACCGGCGTCTTCGTCGGTATCGGCCTCGGCCGCAACCGTTTCCTGTCGGATATCTTCTCCGTCTACATCAAGGCCATCAACTCGATCCCGCGCGTCGTGCTTGCGCCGATTTTCATCATGATCATGGGTCTGGGCCTGCCGTCCAAGGTGGCGCTCGCCTTCATCATGGTCTTTTTCGTCGTCTTTGCGAACGCCTTCCAGGGCGTGCGAGAAGCCGACCGCAACATGATCGCCAATGCACGAATCCTTGGTGCTTCCGACTGGCAGGTCACGCGTACGGTCGTCATTCCCTCGGCGATGAGCTGGATATTTGCAAGCCTGCACGTTTCTTTCGGCTTCGCCATCATCGGCGCAATCGTCGGCGAATTCGTCGGTGCCCGCTTCGGCATCGGCCAGCTCATCTCGATCGCCAAGGGCACGTTCGACGCGGCCGGCATGTTCGCAGCGATCCTACTTGTCATGGTCGTCACGCTCTTTGCCGAGTTCATCATGACGCTGATCGAGAACCGTCTTGCGAAATGGCGTCCGCAACAACACATAGACACGCAGTAAAACGATCGTCGTCCTCCCAAGGCAGATCGAACGAAGCGAAGGCCGGGCTAGTAGTTGCCCGGCCTTCTTTCATTTCTGACTCGGTTGTTTTTCAGGCTTGGCTTCATTTGATCGGGAGTCGCACGGTAACGACGAGACCGCCGCCGTCGGCTTCCGAGAGCGTGACATTACCGCCAGCACCATCGACAACTTCGCGAACGATGGAAAGACCGAGACCGCTCCCCTCGGCTTCTGTCCCGATGATCCGGTAGAATCGCTCGAAGACCTGCGCACGCTCGGCCTCCGGAATGCCCGGTCCATTGTCTTCGACCGTGACGATCGCCTGCCCGTCCGCCTGTCTCACCGCAACGGTGACCCGGCCGTTCGGGCGAGTATACCGGATCGCATTGTCGATGAGGTTGACCAGCATTTCGCGCAACATCGTCCCGTCGCCTTCAACGACGACAGGGCCGTCTGCTTCGAGACCTACATCGATATAACGCCTCAGCGCCTCCTCGGCATACACCTCCAGGATTTCGCGAGCCGCCCTGCTCAAATCGGTCGCGTCGGCCCGCGGCCGGCGGCTTCCCGGTTCTGCGCGCGACAAGGTCAGAAGCTGGCTTGCGAGACGCGAAATCTGCCTGGTGCTATCGCGCAGGGCGGCAAGCGCCTCATCGCGGCGATCGGCATCCTTCTCGCGTGCGGCAACACTTGCCTGCGTCGATATCAGCGCGAGAGGTGTACGCAGCTGATGAGCGGCATTCGACACGAACCGGCGTTGCGCCGCCATTTGGCCCTGGACGCGCTCCATATGATCGTTCAACGCGTGGACCAGCGGTTGGAGCTCCGTCTGCACCATCTCGGGCGGCAGGGGATCAAGGCGATTGCGGCCGCGCTCGCGCACGGCATCCCTTAGCCTGAGGGCCGGGGCAAGGCCCCTTTGAAGCCCGAGTATGGTGACGAGGCTCGCGACGAAGACGAGGATGAACTGTTTCGAGAAATCGGAAAGCCAGAGCTGCCGTCGCATGGCGTACTGGCTATTGTGCGTGACCGCGACCGTAACGGAGATTGCGCCATCGCCCGGCAGGCCGACGACCGGATGGTCGAGCATCATGATACGGACGTCGGCGCCGTGGAATATTCGATCCTCGCCGACACGCTGGATAGCCGGCAACGGCATGTCGGGAAAGCCGCTCACCAGGCTGCCCCATGGCGTTATGACCTGATAGAAAACACGATCGCCAAAGCCGGTATCGAACATTTCGAGCGCGGCAGGCGGTACGTCCACCTGCGTGTTCCCACCCTCATCGACACGGACAGCCTCTGCGATCGCGCGGGCCGAAGCCAGGAGCGTCCGATCTGTAACGAGCTTTGCCGTCGCATCCGCCGTCCAGAAGCTGTCGTAGAGATTGAAACCAATAGCTCCGAACAAGGTGAGCAGAACCCAGCAGAGCAGTTGCACCCGAAGACTTTTGCTGAGTTGAACGACGGTCGCACCGACCTTCTGGAGCAAGCTACTGGACATATCTGAGCAAGTAACCAAGCCCGCGCAAAGTTGCGATCTGAACCGAGCTGCCTTCAAGCTTTTTTCGAAGCCTATGGACGTATATCTCGATGGCGCTCGGGTCAGCCTCATCATCGAAACCGAACACGCCTTCGGACAGAGCGGCTTTGGAAACGGTAGTACCTGCCTTCATCACAAGCTGTTCAAGGACGCCATATTCCCGCGGCGTCAGTTGCAAAGGCTCGCCCGCGACGAAAAACTGCCGCGTGCCTCCCGAGAAAAGCAAATCGCCGATGACGATCTCGGACGATGCCCGGTCCTGCCCGCGGCGTACGACCGCACGGATCCGTGCTTCAAGCTCCGCGATCTCGAAAGGCTTGGCGAGATAATCGTCGGCGCCGCTGTCCAACCCACTCACACGGCCATCCAGGCTCGCATTCGCCGTGAGGATAATGACCGGCAACTTGCTGCCTGATTGCCTCAGCCTTTTCAAGAGCGTCAGTCCGTCAAGCTTCGGCAGCGAAAGATCGAGGATCATCGCGGAGTATTCGGCCACCTTCAGCATATGCTCGGCGTCCTCGCCGTCATGGGCAATATCGACCGCATACTGTGCCTGCCGCAGGGCTTTACCCAGCCAGGCCGCAAGATCCTTGTTGTCCTCCACCACGAGCAGTCTCATTCGTTCTCCTTAGCACGCGGAAGCAGTGTGCTGAAGCTCGGAGCTTCGCCGTTCGAACCGGATGCACGATTGCCTCGCCGCCAGGAAGTATCCGGCGATGGCCCCTCCCACCCAGTTCAACAGATCGCATTGCCAAACCTCTCCCAACGAACGCTTCGGGGAGCGCTCATCAATTCGCCTGAATCGAAGCGTTTCAGCCATGTGGACAAACATAGCCCGAGGTTTGCTGCCGATTCTGTAAGGGCTTTCAATAAGCCCGCGCGGAGTCTATAGGTGGCGCTCGCGCATTCCCGTGCCTTTGCCGCCGAGAGGCTGCCACAGGGCACGATGAATACAGTGAACCGCGTGACGGTTGCCTGATCCAGAGAGGATCCAGAGCCGGTGCGCCAAACGGAACATTCGATGACGCAAACGATTTTTGTCCTGAACGGGCCCAACCTGAATATGCTGGGCAAACGAGAACCTGGCATATATGGCGGCAAGACGCTCAAGGACATTGAGACGGACTGCAAGGCCGCAGGCCGCGAACTCGGTTTCGACATCGATTTCCGCCAAAGCAATCACGAGGGCACGCTTGTGGACTGGTTCCACGAAGCGGATGAAAAGGCCGTCGGCGTTGCCATCAATGCGGGCGCCTATACGCACACGTCGGTCGCGCTACATGATGCTATCCGCGCCATTTCCATTCCCGTCATCGAGCTGCATATATCGAACGTGCATGCTCGGGAGGAATTCCGCCACAAGTCAATGATCGCGCCGGCGTGCAAGGGCGTAATCTGCGGCTTTGGGCCTTACAGCTACATCCTGGCGCTCAACGCGCTGAAGAACATCACAGCATAAAAAGAAGACAGGGCAACACTCATGGCTGAAAAGAAATCCGGTATCGATCAGGCACTGATCCGCGATCTTGCCAACATCCTGAAGGACACGGATCTAACTGAGATCGAGGTCGAGCAGGAAGATCTGCGTATCCGCGTTTCGCGTGCAGGCACGACCCAGTATATCCAGGCGCCGATCGCAGGCCCTGCCTATGCAGCGCCGGCTGCGGTTGCAGCAGCTCCGGCTACGGCGGCTGCCCCGGCTGCGACGGCAGGCCGTAACCCGGCGAACACGGTCAACGCGCCGATGGTCGGCACAGCCTATATGGCACCGGCTCCCGGCGCGAGCCCGTTCATCGAAGTCGGCGCCACGGTCAAGGAGGGCCAGACGCTGATCATCATCGAAGCGATGAAGACGATGAACCAGATCCCCTCGCCGAAGTCCGGCAAGGTCACGGAAATCCTCGTCGAAGACGGTTCGCCCGTCGAATACGGCCAGCCGCTCGTCGTCATCGAATAAGGCTTCAGCCATGATCTCGAAGATCCTCATAGCCAACCGCGGCGAGATCGCCCTTCGCGTGCTGCGCGCCTGCAAGGAGCTCGGCATTGCAAGCGTGGCCGTGCATTCGACGGCCGATGCAGATGCCATGCATGTGCGCCTTGCCGACGAAAGTGTGTGCATCGGCCCGCCGCCGTCGCGCGAAAGCTATCTCAACATCCATCAGATCGTCGCGGCGTGCGAAATCACCGGCGCTGACGCCGTGCATCCGGGCTACGGGTTCCTGTCGGAAAATGCCAAGTTCGCCGATATTCTCGAAGCCCACGGCATCACCTTCATCGGCCCGACGGCTGAACATATCCGCATCATGGGCGACAAAATCACTGCCAAGACCACCGCGTTGGAACTCGGCATTCCAGTCGTTCCGGGCTCCGACGGTGAAGTGAAGACCGAGGAGGATGCGCTGAAGACGGCTGCTCTGATCGGCTATCCGGTGCTGATCAAGGCGACGGCCGGCGGTGGCGGGCGCGGCATGAAGGTTGCCAAGACCGAAGCAGATCTGATCGTGGCCTGGTCGACGGCCCGCACGGAAGCGCTTGCCGCTTTCGGCAATGACGCCGTGTATATGGAAAAGTACCTCGAAAAGCCCCGCCATATCGAAATCCAGGTATTCGGCGATGGCGAGGGCAATGCGATCCATCTCGGCGAACGCGACTGCTCGCTCCAGCGCCGTCACCAGAAGGTCTGGGAAGAGGCAAATTCTCCTGCCCTCAATGTTGAACAGCGCATGAAGATTGGCCAGATCTGCGCCGACGCCATGAAGAAATTGAAATATCGCGGTGCCGGGACTATCGAATTCCTCTATGAAAATGGCGAGTTCTATTTCATCGAAATGAACACCCGTCTGCAGGTGGAGCATCCAGTAACGGAAGCGATCACCGGCATCGATCTCGTGCATGAGCAGATCCGTGTCGCCTCCGGCGGCGGTCTTTCGGTCACGCAGGATGAAGTAAACTTCCATGGCCATGCCATCGAATGCCGTATCAATGCCGAGGATGCACGCACCTTCGTGCCCTCGCCCGGCACGATCACACATTTCCACGCACCGGGTGGCCTTGGCGTACGCATCGATTCGGGCGCCTATCAGGGCTATAAGATTCCGCCTTATTACGACAGCCTCATCGGCAAGCTGATCGTCCATGGTCGTACACGCGTCGAATGCATGATGCGACTACGCCGTGCGCTCGATGAATTTGTCGTTGACGGGATCAAGACAACGCTGCCACTGTTCCAGGATCTCGTTTCCAACCAAGATATCGCCAATGGCGACTACGATATCCATTGGCTGGAAAAGTATCTCGAGGACAGCAAGCCGGCGGCATAGGACAGGAATGGCGGGAGTGCGCAGGAAATCACCGGGCATTACCCCTGAGATTCTCCTGCGCGCCTATTCGATTGGCCTCTTCCCAATGGCCGAATCCGCAGACGACCCTGAGATCTTCTGGGTCGAACCTGATGTCCGCGGTGTCTTGCCGCTCGACGAGCGTTTTCACGTTTCCAAAAGCCTTCGAAAGACGATCCGTCGGAAGCCATTCGATATCCGCTTCAACAGCGATTTCGATGCTGTCATTGTTGCTTGCGCACAGGAGACATCCGATCGTCCGAGCACCTGGATCAACGAAACCATCAAGACCCTCTATTCTGCCCTGCATCGAATGGGGCACGCCCATTCGGTCGAAGCCTGGGACGATGAAGAACTCGTCGGCGGGCTCTACGGCGTTTCGCTTGGTTCGGCTTTCTTCGGAGAGAGCATGTTTTCACGGCGAACCGATGCTTCGAAGATCTGTCTCGTTCATCTGGTAGAGCGTCTGCGAGAAAAGCACTTCACGCTGCTCGACACGCAATTCACGACAGAGCATCTGAAGACGTTCGGAGCAATCGACGTGCCCAAGGCGGATTATGCTCTGCTGCTCGCCGAGGCGATGGAATCACCGCACCTGCAGTTTTAAGGTTGAATATTTCATCCTTACGTTGATTTTTCGGTCGAACTGATTAAGGTCGAAATACATTGGAGGATGGAATTTTGAAGCGATATTTTGCGGCAGCACTGCTTTTCGCCCTGGTTGCCAGCGTGGCCAATGCCCGCCCCTACCGGGAAATGTTTCCGAACAAGACCGATTTTTCCGATGAGGAAAAGCAGGTTCTGGGAAAGCTCGATTTCCAGCAAGGAGCGATCAGGCTGCCGGCTGCCAAGGCGACACTGAACGTCCCCGCTGGCTTTTATTACCTCAGCTCCGAAGATACGAAGACGGTGCTCGTCGATATCTGGGGAAACCCTCCGGGGTCGGCTGCTGATGCGCTCGGTATGTTATTTCCTGCACAATATGCCCCGACTGAGGCTGGCGCATGGGGTTCGGTGATCGAATACAGCGCAGATGGCTACGTGTCGGATGCCGACGCACAGACGATCGATTATGATGAGCTGCTGCAGAACATCAAGGATTCGATCGCCGAGAAAAATGCCGAGCGACAGAAGCAGGGCTTTCCCACAGTTACCCTCTTCGGGTGGGCCTCTGCCCCGCATTACGACCAGTCCGCGCATGCCTTGCACTGGGCGCGCGATCTGCTGTTCAATGAGAACGGAAACGCGCAGCATACGCTGAACTATTCCGTTCGCACGCTGGGCCGTGAAGGCGTATTTCAGTTCGATTTCGTTGCGGGCCTCGAACAGCTGAAAGAGATCGAGACTGCCATTCCTTCCGTGACGAAGCTCGTGCAGTTTGACAAGGGAATGGCCTATAACGATCACGTGGATGGCGACAAGATCGCTGCCTACGGGATGGCGGGGATGATCGCAGCAGGCGCCGGTGCCAAGGTTGCAGCAAAGGTCGGTCTGCTGGCAATCGCTGCTGCCTTCCTCAAAAAGGCGTGGATCCTGGTATTTGTGGTATTCGGCGGCGCGGTGAGCTTTGTGAAGAGGCTCTTTACGGGCAAGAAAACGCCCAACGCATAAATTACAGCCTGTGGTGTGTCGCATTGAACAGGTGTCGTGCGAAACGCGGCCCGCCGATCATCTCGCCGAAATATCTTGGGCCGAAAGTGGCTGATGCCGCGCCTCCGCTTTTACTTTACGCCGGCGCTATCCGGCGGAGGGACATCTGAGTTCTGCTTGCAATCCTTCAGCCACACGTCGTAGATCGGATGCTCGACGGCGTTAAGGCCGGGGCTGTCGGCAAACATCCAGCCCGTAAAGATTCGGCGGATCTTGCGGTCCAGCGTGATCTCATCGACTTCGACGAAACCGTCAATCTTCTGGGCTTCCGACTGGTCGCGCGAATAACAGGCCTTCGGCGTCACCTGCAGGGCGCCGAACTGGACCGTTTCGTTGACATAGACGTCGAAGGTTGTGATACGCCCAGTGATCTTGTCCAGGCCGGAGAAGACTGCGACTGGATTGTCGATGCGAGCCGCGTTTGCCGGAGTGGAAAGAAGCCCGGCGGAAAGCGCCAACAGCGATACAGTTCCCGCAGCCGGCAGGACCATGTTTCGCAGGGAAAGCTTCATATCTACCCGTCTCCAGCACGTATCAGGTTCATGGCCGCAGCAATTGCGGCCACCCTGCGGGTAAAGGTCAATTGTGGCCAAAGCGCGGGGCGGGCCCCCGCAATCCAATGCTTGATGCTCAGTTGCCCGGCGTCCACGCGTCGTAGTCGCCGGTTACGCGCGGACGTTCGCCGGTCGCAGCCAGAGAACCCGGAGGGCGGTAAGCCTGCGGCGAACCCGTCGGGTTCGCGCGGTGCGGCTTCTGCCATTCCCTGGCAACGTAATTTTCCTTCGACGGCGGAACGTCGGTGCGGTGATGCATCCAGCCATGCCAGCCCGGAGGAATGGCGGAGGCCTCCGCATAACCCTTGTAGATCACCCAACGCTTCGGCAGGCCGTAAGAGGAAAGACCGCCTTCATAATAGACATTGCCGAACTCGTCTTCACCGACGCGCTTGAAACCGCGAAGGGCGAACAGCGTGCCAAAAGTGTAGTTGTTCCACCAGGTGAAGGTGTGCAGAAGGAACTTCATCATGTCTTTATCCTCGTGGCCGCAGGACGCGGACGAAAGCAGATAGGCTTTTCCGCTTATGCCGCCGCCAAGCCGAATTGTCCAGTGATTCCCGCCTAAACTCGGGTCATTTCAGAGCCATCTTGAAACCGAGATGCGACGGTTTGAAACCCAGCCTTTCATAGAAACGATGGGCGTCCTTACGCACTGCATTCGATGTCAGCTGGACGAGCCGCACGCCGCGACTTTTCGCCTCGGCAATGGCAAATTCGATCATCTGAGCACCGATGCCCTGCCCCCGCATATCAGCCCGGGTCTGCACGGCCTCGATGATCATGGCGGATGAACCGCGCGCGTTGAGCGAGGTGGTGACAATTGTCTGAAAGGTGCCGACGACATCACCATCCCGTTCGGCGACATAAAGCATCCGATCGGGCGAGGCTGCGATCGCCGCAAAGGCGCGGGCGTATTCCGGATAGGCCTCTGGATCGGTCGTATCCCCATGGCCACCGAGCGGATCGGCAGCAAACATGGCGATCAAAGCCTGCAGATCGGCTTCACGCGCCTGGCGGATGATGATGTCACCGAATGTCATATCAGTGGAGCTCGAGCGCCTTTTCGAAAACCAGCGTCGGAATACCGGATTGGCCGGGACCGCTGTTCTCGTTGCGGCCGGCTTCGACGAAACCGAGCCGTGTGTAGAAATGGACGGCTTCGTGATTCTGAACCTCCACTTCCAGCCGCATGATCTCGGCATCCGGAAAGCAGGTTTCGAGCTCGGCGAAGATATCGCGGCCGATGCCCTGGCGCTGCAAATCCGGCTTCACATAGAGAAGGTGCAGCATGACTGTCTTCGTCATCTCGGATGACATCGCTGCATAACCCATGCCGCCGATATCCCGGCCGTCGTCGGCAACGAGGAATTCGGCATTTTTCTTCGTGAGCCGCGCCTTCAGAGCCGCCGGCGAAAAGAGATTGGCAACGAGTTCGTTAACTTTTGCGACGCCATGGCCGGCGTCATAGACAGCATGGAAACTCTCGACCAGCAGGGCGCGGACTTTTTCCAGATCGCGCTCGCTGGCCGTACGGACGAAATAAACCAAGACCTTCTCCTTGCGGCATCAGTATCCCGAAACCGCTTCGCGCCGTTCAACCGAGCGGTCGTCGACTATTCTTCCTCGATACCGAGCTTGGCCTTGACGAGGGCCTGCACCGCCTGCGGGTTGGCCTTGCCGCCGGTCGCCTTCATGACCTGACCGACGAACCAGCCGGCAAGCGTCGGTTTCGCCTTGACCTTGGCGACCTGATCCGGGTTGGCCGCGATGATCTCGTCGACGGCCTTTTCGATCGCGCCTGTATCCGTCACCTGCTTCAGGCCGCGGCTTTCGACGATCTCCGCAGGGTCACCGCATTCGTTGAGAATGATCTCGAAAACATCTTTGGCGATCTTGCCGGAGATGGTCTCGGCCTTGATGAGGTCGATGATGGCACCGAGCTGGGCCGGAGAAACCGGCGTTTCCTCGATATCCTTTCCGGTTCGATTCAGGGCGCCGAGCAAATCGTTGATGACCCAGTTGGCAGCCGTCTTGCCGTCGCGACCTTCGGCAACGGCCTCGAAGTAATCGGCAATCGCCTTTTCCGAGACGAGCACGGAGGCATCGTAGATCGAGAGTCCGAGCTCGCGAACGAAACGCTCCTTCTTGTCGTCAGGCAGTTCCGGCAGATGCTGGGCGAGATCGCTGATGAAGGCGTCATCGAATTCGAGCGGCAGAAGGTCCGGATCGGGGAAATAGCGATAGTCATGCGCATCTTCCTTGGTACGCATGGAACGCGTCTCGCCCTTGTTTGCGTCGAACAGGCGGGTTTCCTGATCGATCGTGCCCCCATCCTCGAGAATACCAATCTGCCGACGGGCTTCGAATTCGATCGCCTGACCGATGAAGCGGATAGAGTTGACGTTCTTGATTTCGCAGCGCGTGCCGAAAGGCTCGCCCGGGCGGCGCACCGAGACGTTGACGTCGGCGCGCATGGAGCCCTCGTCCATGTTACCGTCGCAGGTGCCGAGATACCGCACGATGGAGCGCAGCTTCGTCATGTAGGCCTTGGCCTCGTCGGAGCTGCGCATATCCGGCTTGGAGACGATTTCCATCAGTGCCACGCCGGAACGATTGAGATCCACATAGGACATGGTCGGATGCTGGTCGTGCATCGACTTGCCGGCATCCTGTTCCAGATGCAGGCGCTCGATGCCGATTTCGATATCCTCGAACTGGCCCTGACGATCCGGGCCGAGCGAGATCACAATCTTGCCTTCGCCGACGATCGGGTCCTTATACTGGGAGATCTGGTAGCCCTGCGGCAGGTCCGGATAGAAATAGTTCTTACGATCGAAGACTGAGCGCTTGTTGATCTGCGCCTTCAGACCGAGGCCGGTGCGCACTGCCTGCTTGACACATTCCTCGTTAATGACGGGCAGCATGCCGGGCATGGCAGCGTCGACGAGCGATACGTTCGAATTCTGCGGCCGACCGAATTCCGTCGAAGCGCCGGAAAACAGCTTGGAATTGGAGAGCACCTGGGCATGGACTTCCATACCGATGATGACTTCCCAATCGCCGGTGGCGCCGGGGATATAACGTTTCGGATCAGGCGTGCGAACGTCGACAATGGTCATGAGATGCTCTTCGAAGGCTGTTCTTTTCAACTGGTGAGGTAAAGGAAATGGCTTGCCGGTGCAAGGCTTTCAGCGGTTAGAAACCGGGACCATAGGCTTCCGGTTCCTGCGGGCCGAGATGTTTCGTGAGCCCTACAGAGGGCACGTCACGGTCCAGCTTCGGATTGTAGGCGACCGAGAGCCAGTGGATCGCGTAACCATGCTTCTGGAAGAAGGCGATTGCCTCGGAATTTCCCGAATGGGTCTGCATCGCCGCTTTCTCGAAACCTTGCTCGAAAATATCGGTCTCGATGCGCTCCAGCAGCGCAGTGCCCAGCCCCTGTCGGTTGAAGGTCGGGTCGATCCAGAAATCGGAAATCGTCTCGTCCAGCCCTTCGCGCGCAGCCCAACCGGCAACCTGTCCGTTCTGCTCGATGACGGTGACGGTCAGCCAATTATTGTCCACAAAGGTCCGGAAAGCGCTGCGGGCTCCGTCCGTCATGGCGTCCGATTCACCGATCAATGCCATCGCTCTTTGCCAGGCTCGCAAGCCGATTTCACTCAAGAGTTCCGTTTCGCCTTCGCGGGCATTGCGAATGTGGATCAATGGCATCTCCGCTCTACAACAGGGAGTAGACCATTGAGTCGGGCAACTTTCCAGTCCCTCCAATGAGATATCGAGCCAAAGCGCATTTATCCGCGGCTTTTCAAATCCTGCCTTCCGCTTGACCGGACTGCGGCTGATGATAAAAACCACGCCAGAGGTGTTTTATGTCTAACCTGTCTGAGTCCCGGTAAAGGCCCTGCCCGCGAGCACAGCCTCGCGTGCATGGGCCTGAAAAACGAAGCCGCGGCGTATCGGCTAAGCCCGATCGCCAAATCGTTTTCGTGCGCCTCCATGGAGGCGCGTTTCCGGATCAACAGCAATGGACATCTCGCGCGCAGAACAGCGCATCCTGCACCTTATGGCCCAGGGTGGCCGTATCGAAATTACCCGCGACGACAACAAGAAGATTGAAACGGTGAGCTGCTTCACCCGTGATGGCTGGGTCTATCCTGGCTTCGGTCTGGAGCTTTTCCGCAGGCTGAAGCGGCTGAAGGCGATCAAGTCATCTGCCGGCCAGCCTTATCGGATTACCGAAAGAGGGCTGCAGCTGGTCAGGTCGCAACTCGATAATCGATAGAATGACAAGAACCTGGCCGCGTGACGAAATCGTTGCGCGGCCAAGGCGATTTCAAAGCTTTTCCGAAAGTTCTGTGCGCATCGCTGCCCACTCTTCCGCGATCGTGCCGGTGCCGATCGTCTTGCCGGCGCGGCGATACCAGTAGCCGGCATTCCAGTCGTCACCTTCGACCCGATGACAGAGTGCATGCCCCCAGTCGAACCGCTGTTCGCCCTCGTGGTTCTGGCAGATCTCATGAACTGCCTCCCACTCCGCACCCATTTTGAAACCTTTGGCCGCGAGGCGATCAAAGGCCTCGATCAACCGCGCAAGATCCTGTTTCGGCATGAGGCCCTCCCTGCAAAGTCCTCATTCTATAACAGTCGCCGCCTCGAAATCCGAGACGGCGCCCGCTTTTCTTCAGTCGCGGAGATTGATGATGTCGTTCATCAATCCGCCGTGTTGAGAAGCGAACGCGTAGCGTTCATCAGCAGAATCAACAACGCCGACCATCTTCTGGTCGGCGTCAGCAATCTCTACGGATCGTTAGGCTTGCTACCACCACTTGGCCGGCGTAAAC
Source organism: Rhizobium sp. BK529 (assembly GCF_014194105.1). Lineage (NCBI taxonomy): Bacteria > Pseudomonadati > Pseudomonadota > Alphaproteobacteria > Hyphomicrobiales > Rhizobiaceae > Rhizobium > Rhizobium sp. BK529. The sequence goes on from NZ_JACIAU010000001.1 coordinate 1,734,352, forward strand.
TTGCCAGCCGCCTGTTCGATAACATGGGCAGTCTTGAAGAGCGTCTCCTCGTCGAAAGCCTTGCCGATGAGCTGCAAGCCGAGCGGCAGACCCTTGTGATCGAGGCCGGCGGGAACGGCAATGCCGGGCAGCCCGGCCATGTTGACCGTGACTGTGAAGATGTCGTTCAGGTACATCTTCACCGGATCGGAAGCCAGGTTCTCGTCGGCAACGCCGAAAGCAGACGATGGGGTCGCCGGAGTCAGGATGGCGTCGACACCGGCATCGAAGGCGAGTTCGAAGTCGCGCTTGATTAGGGTGCGCACCTTCTGGGCGCGCAGGTAATAGGCGTCGTAGTAACCGGCGGACAGAACATAGGTGCCGATCATGATACGGCGCTTGACTTCCTGGCCGAAGCCGGCGGCACGTGTCTTCTCATACATGTCGACGATGTCCTTACCGTCGACGCGTAGACCATAGCGAACACCGTCATAACGGGCGAGGTTCGAAGAAGCCTCAGCGGGTGCCACGATATAATAGGCCGGCAGCGCATATTTGGTGTGCGGCAGCGAGATGTTGACGATTTCGGCGCCGGCATCCTTCAACCAGGCAATGCCCTGCTGCCAGATGGCCTCGATCTCGTCCGGCATGCCGTCGACGCGATATTCGTTGGGAATACCGATCTTCATGCCCTTCAGCGACTGGCCGATGGCAGCTTCGTAATCCGGAACCGGCAGATCAACCGAGGTCGTATCCTTGGCATCGACGCTTGCCATCGATTTCAGCAGGATTGCTGCGTCGCGAACGTCGCGGGCAATCGGGCCGGCCTGATCGAGCGAGGAAGCGAAGGCAACCGTGCCCCAGCGCGAGCAGCGACCGTAAGTAGGTTTGATGCCGACGGTCCCGGTAAATGCTGCAGGCTGGCGGATCGAGCCGCCAGTATCGGTCGCGGTGGCGCCGGCGCAGAGATGGGCGGCAACGGCTGCAGCCGAACCGCCGGAAGAACCGCCAGGTACCAGCTGCTGGTTCGAGCCAGCGGCACGCCAGGGGTTGATGACAGCGCCATAATGCGAGGTCTCGTTAGAGGAGCCCATCGCAAACTCGTCCATGTTCAGCTTGCCGAGCATGACGGCGCCGTCGTCCCAGAGGTTCTGGGTCACGGTCGATTCGTAGCGCGGCTCGAAACCATCGAGAATATGGCTGCAGGCCTGGGTATGCACGCCGACTGTTGCGAACAGGTCCTTGATGCCCAGCGGAATGCCTTCGAGATCGCCTGCCTTGCCAGCCGCGATGCGCTCGTCGGAATTCTTCGCCATGACGCGCGCAAGGTCCGGCGTGACCTTGATGTAGGCGTTGAGCTGGCCATTGGCCGCGTCGATCGCCGAAATATAGGCTTCGGTCAATTCGGTTGCGGTGATTTCCTTGGCGCGCAGCTTTTGGCGGGCTTCGGCAATGGTCAGGCTGGTAAGTTCGCTCATCGTGTTTTCGCTTCAGATCTGGAAATGGCAACAGGGGTCGGAAAGAGGCGGTCAAAGCCTTATTCGACGACTTTCGGCACCAGGAAGAAATTGTGGTCGCTCACGGGGGCATTGGCAACGATATCGGCAGCCTTGTTGCCGTCATCGACGACATCGGCGCGCTTCTTCATTTCCATCGGCGTCACCGAGGTCATGGCCTCGACGCCTTCGACATTTACCTCGGAAAGCTGCTCGACAAAGCCGAGGATGCCATTCAATTCACCGACCATGCGATTTGCCTCTTCTTCCGAGACGGCAATGCGGGCAAGGCGCGCGACGCGCTTAACGGTGGCGAGATCGACGGACATGGCATACTCCGGATAGGAATTTTCCTATCGCTATAAAGACCATGTCCGTCCTGTGCAACGGGTTTGCCTTTTCGGCAGCGCAGAATTCCTCCCCTCAAATCGACCTGGATTCGAGGAGTTGCGCATCAGAGCAGCAGGCTTTCGCCGGGCTTCGGCGCCTTTACTTGCGTCTTCGATGCTTCCATGCCGGCTATGAACTTTTCCGGCGTCTGGTCGATAATCGGGAAAGTTCCGTAGTGGCAGGGAACAGCGGTCTTGAAGTTGAAGTAGCGCTGGCAGGCAAGAGCCGCCACCGCGCCGCCCATGGTGAAGCGGTCGCCGACCGGCACGATACCGATATCCGGCTGATGCAGTTCGTCGATCAGCGCCATGTCGGAGAAGATATCTGTATCGCCCATATGGAAAAGGCTCGGTTCATCGTCGAAATGCAGCATCAGGCCGTTCGCGTTGCCGAGCGAATGAGAGACTCCATCCTCCGTCATCTGAGCGGAGGAATGCAGCGCATTGGTGAAGGTCGCGGTAAAGCTGTCGAGCGAGACCGTGCCGCCGGTATTGCCCATTTCCAGCTTCCCGACACCCTTGGTGCCGAGCCAGGAAGCGAGATCGGCGTTGGCGAGAACGACGGCGCCGGTCTCTTTGGCGATCAGCACCGTATCACCGAGATGATCGCCATGGCCATGAGTAAGCAGGATATGGGTGATGCCGTTGGTCACATCCTTGATGTCCTGACCGGCAAAGGACGAATTATGGGTCAGGAAGGGATCGATCAGGATTTTGGCGGCTTTTGTCTCGATACGGAAAGCAGAATGGCCGAGCCAGGTGATCTTCATGAAAGTCTCCTTTATTACGTGATGCAAAAGACGATTTCGGGGTCGGACTGGTTTAAAGCAGTCCCGGTCGGAAACCGCTTCGCACTTTTTCTGGAATTGCTCTAAGGACATAGCCGATATGGCCGCAAAGAAAAGCGGCAGGAACTTCAATTTCTTTTGACGGGATGACACGGTAATGACGGTGCTGACGATCGAGGAACTGGCCGGAACGCTCGGCCCCGGACAGGCAATCGCCGGCCTCGATCTCGGCACGAAGACCATCGGGCTTGCCATGTCCGATCTCGGGCGCCGCTTCGCGACACCGCGTCCGGTCATCAGACGCGAGAAATTCGCAATCGATGCCGAGACCCTGCTGGCCTTCGCCGCGAAAGAGAAGGTCGCGGCCTTCGTGATCGGCCTGCCCATGAACATGGATGGATCAGCGGGGCCGCGAGTGCAGGCCACGCGCGCCTTCGTGCGTAACATGGAGCAGAAGACCGCTCTTCCCTTTGTCTATTGGGATGAGCGGCTATCGACGGTCGCGGCAGAACGGGCCCTGCTGGAAATGGATGTTTCGCGGGCAAAACGCGCCGAACGTATCGATTCGGCGGCTGCGAGCTTCATTCTTCAAGGAGCGCTCGACAGGCTTTCCTTGCTGGCGAGATCGGCGGACGACACCGAGGCGTGACGTGCCTTCCACCATGCCGAAATCCGATGGCGTTTGCGGAAGCCCATGATGGCGAAGACGACGAGGCTGTCGACGGCGATGGCGCGGGCAACCAGTGGCGGAATTTCCTCCGGCGGCAGGCCGAGCACCTTGCCGTAAACCTGGAAGGTCAGGTCGTGGACCTGCCGCGTCAGCATGAAGATGCCGAAGTTCAGATCGTAATAGGAAAGCCAATACCAGCCCGCCAGGAAGACGATCGGACCGGCCCAGAAGATCAGAAACCACTTCATGCGGCCTCTCCTTCGTGCTTGCGCAGGACCGGCATATCAAGAGAAACGAGCCAGACCGACGATGCCATGATGCAGAGAACGAGCGCGGGCACGGCAATATCCAGCGCCAGCACAGCGAAAAACATCATCGCCGCGACAAGCAACGCGGTTCTGGCGATTTTGGTTCCCATGGCTGAACTCGGGTCCACACTCGTTACATTTCTACTGAGGACCACACTGGCCGGTTACCCCTGACCACGCAATGTAAACCATTTGTTAAGGTTAACAGGCAGACGCCGGCTGTGGATTGTTCAGCCGTAAACGCCGCGCACCAACCGCTTCAACGCACCTGCCGCCTTCTCCCAGTCCTTGCCGTTCTTCAGGACCAGACCGGCGCATTGCCCGCCGGCTGCGGCGGCGAGCACGAGATGCTGTATAGAAGCGAAGATCAGCGCGTTGACGGCGGCGGTATCGACGCCCTTCGGCGGCGTCAGCGAACCACGCATGCGATCGAGCCACTGGCCCAGCGCCTTCGAACGCGCTTCTGAAAGACGCTTGACCTGTTCGGTATTTTCGGACACCTCCCAGGCGACGATGCGGCGCATCAGCGGATCGTCGCGGAGCGCTTGCAGGAAAAGCAGCGACAGGCGCTCCATGAGATCACCATAGGTCAAGAGGAACATGCCGCCGGTATCTTCGGGGATGCGGTCCTTGACCCAGTTGCCGAGATCGGTGCCTATCGCGTCTACGAGACCATCAAGACCACCGTAATAGCGGTAGATGAGCTGCTTGTCACAGCCGGCGCGGCGTGCAACGGCATTGATGCCGAAATTCTGGAAACCCTCTTCGGCCAGCAGGTTCTTGGCGGCCTTCAGGATGGCACGTTCCGTGGCGCTTCTGTCACGGATACGCTTTTCGGGCTCAGCGGCATTCGTCTGTTCGAGTGCGGCCACGGCAGTTTCATTCAGCATTCGGTCAACCCCGGTCTGTCACCAATCGGTGAGTACCAGTGGAATTTTCCGCCTACAATCCTATCTAATTGAGAAGACTGTGGATATTGATGGTACACTACTGTGCTGACGCTGGCCGGGGGCCTGGCGGCATTATTCATCCGGTATAGTGCGCCCGAGAAATCTTACCCATGCGGTTGATCGCGATGGACGAACCCGGCGTAGCTGCATTATGAAAAGAGACGACAATTTCTGCTAAGGCCTTGCTATGGTAAATTATATCGAAGCCGCAATCGCGCCACCGAAAAATACCGGCGCCATCAGGCTTTATGGAACTGAAGCATTCGAGGGGATGCGCAACGCGTGCCAATTGACCGCACGTTGCCTCGATGCGCTCGCCGATGTCGTCAAGCCCGGCCTCGCAACCAATGAAATCGACCGCTTCGTTTTCGAATTCGGCATGGATCATGGCGCCTATCCGGCAACGCTGAACTATCGCGGCTACACGAAGTCCACGTGTACTTCGATCAACCACGTCGTCTGTCACGGCATTCCCGATGACAAGCCGCTGCGCGAAGGTGATATCGTCAACATCGATGTGACCTTCGTCGTCGATGGCTGGCATGGGGATTCGAGCCGGATGTATCCGGTCGGGCAGATCAAGCGTGCTGCCGAACGTCTGCTGGAAGTGACCTATGAATCGCTGATGCGCGGGATCGCCGCAGTCCACCCTGGCGCACGCACCGGTGCGATCGGCGAAGCGATCCAGACCTATGCTGAAGCCGAGCGTTGCTCGGTCGTGCGCGATTTCTGCGGCCATGGTGTCGGCCGCCTCTTCCACGATTCGCCGAATATCCTGCATTACGGCCGCGCCAATGAAGGGCCGGAAATGCGCGAAGGCATGATCTTTACCATCGAGCCGATGATCAATCTCGGGCGGCCGCATGTGAAGGTGCTGGCAGACGGCTGGACCGCCGTGACGCGCGACCGCTCGCTTTCGGCGCAGTACGAACACACGGTCGGCGTCACTGCGAACGGTTGCGAGATCTTTACGCTTTCGCCTGCCGGTCTCGACCGGCCCGGCCTGCCGCCGCTCAACAGGTGACATCATCAATGGCGAAAGGCCCCGTTCCGCAGACCGGCGATGATGAATTGCCTTTGAACGTGGATGAGGATGTCGTCATCGACGAACGGGCATTTTTCGCAAAACCCGCCATCGGCAAGAAGAGCGCCCTGCCCGCGCAGCCTGCGAAGGAAGAGCATTATCACGGCCACCGCGAGAGGCTGCGCAGCCGCTTTCGCGAACACGGTGATGCGGCGCTTGCCGATTACGAAATCCTCGAACTCCTGCTTTTCCGACTGATCCCGCGCCGGGACACGAAACCGATCGCCAAGGCACTGATCGAGCGCTTCGGCTCGCTATCGGGTGTGTTCGGCGCACCGATAGCACTGCTGCAGGAAGTAAAGGGCGTCGGAGAGACCGTGGCGCTCGACCTGAAGCTGATCTCAACAATCGCCCACCGTACATTGAAGAGCGAGCTCAAGGGCAAGGAGGTGCTTTCTTCCTGGTCGTCGGTCATCCAATATTGTCATGCGGCCATGGCGCATGAAGCGCGCGAGCAGTTCCGTATTCTCTTCCTCGACAAGCGCAACGCACTGATTGCAGATGAGGTGCAGGGGCGCGGAACGGTAGACCATACACCTGTCTATCCGCGCGAGGTGGTGAAGCGGGCACTCGAGCTTTCGGCGACGGCGCTGATTCTGGTTCATAATCACCCGTCGGGTGATCCGACGCCGTCGCGCGCCGATATCGACATGACGAAGACGATCATCGACACGGCCGCGCCTCTGGGCATCGCCATTCACGATCACATTATCATCGGCAAGAACGGCCACGTCAGCTTCAGGGCGCTGCGGCTGCTCTCGTAAGACACGTTGCGAGGACCGCGTGCACTGTCACCGAGTTTGCCCCAGCTTCATCCGGAGAGGCTGAATTCAAGCTACCACTGCCAAACCCGGCGCAGCGCGCAAGCGGGCTATGTCGCGCGCCGGTGGTTCTCCAAAATGGCGGCGATATTCGCGACTGAACTGCGACGGGCTTTCGTAACCCACGTGGAAGGCGGCAGTCGTGACGTCGAAGTCCTGAACCAGCATAAGGCTGCGCGCGTCCTGCAGCCTGAGTTGCTTTTGGAATTGCAGCGGCGTCATCGCCGTCACGGCACGAAAATGTTCATGCAGGCTCGACGGACTCATGCCTGTTTCGGCGGCAAGCCGCTCGATGCTGAACCGTTTCCGGAAGTTCTGTTGGATCCAGGCGATGGCGCGGCCGACTTGGGCCACCCGGCCCTGGCCGGATGTGATGTGGCGCATTCTGGCGCCATCCGGGCCAGCGAGCAGATGATAGAGAATTTCTTGCTCGGCTAGCGGCCCGAGCACAGGCAGCGCTGCTGGATTGTCGAGCAGACGCAGCAGGCGTAGCACCGCGTCGAGCAGATCGGTGCCGGCGTCGGACACCGTCTTGCCTATGGGCGGGGATGGCGCCCCCCGCGGCGGCGGCACGCGCAACGCCAACTCCCCAGCATGACCGGATCGAAATCGAGATACAGGCACAGATATGGCTTGTCTGGAGTCGCCTCGATCACATGGCCTATCGCCGGCAGGTCGTGGGTCACGATCCCATAGCGCCCCGGTGAATAACTGAAGACGCGGTCGCCTAGCGTGACCTGCTTGTGCCCCTGCACGACGAGGCACAGTTGCGGCCTGTAAACATTCGGCATCGGCATCGTAACCGTGGAGGATCGAACAAGCGTCACGCGTTCGATGGGTGTGGCGTGGAAGCCATCCTTCGAGACGTGCCGGACAATTGCGGCCGCGATTTCTGTGAGCTTTTCCATGAATAGGACCATCGCACGCGCGTGGCAGGACGGCAATGCAAACCGCGGCTTCTGGAGGATTGGGCAGGAATTCTGGCGCATCAGGCTAACGGCTCGGCGTCGCCGCGCACCACAATGTCAGCGGCGCCTGGGTCACAGCAAACCGGGTAGCAGAACAAGTATGGAGCGAACATGACATCGGATAGTCTGAAGACCCCCACGGTTGCGCTAGGCACCTGGGCCTGGGGCGACAGCGGCGAGACTGGCGACGGCTACTTTGGCAGCAACCTCACGCAGGCTGGCCTGCAGGAGCTCGCGGACAAGGCACATGCGGCCGGGTTTACCTTGTGGGATACCGCCCTCGTGTACGGCATGGGCCGTTCAGAAACCGTACTCGGAGACCTACTGAAGCGCTATGCCCGCAGGGACTACCAGCTCTCCACGAAGTTCAACCCGCGGATCGCGGGAACCGGCGACGATCCGGTGGCGGACATGCTGGAACAGAGTCTGGCCAACCTCGGCACCGATTACATCGACCTTTACTGGATTCACAATCCAGCGGATGTGCCGCGGTGGACGCCGCACCTGATTCCGTTGCTGAAGAGCGGGAAGGTCAAACATGTCGGCGTCTCGAATCACAATCTGAGCGAAATCAAGCTCGCCGACCGGATCCTGGGCGAAGCCGGATTCCGGGTCGAAGCCATCCAGAACCACTATAGCCTTCTCTACCGCAGCTCTGAGCAGGCCGGAATCCTGGATTACTGCCGCAACCGCGGCATTCCGTTCTTCGCCTATATGGTGCTGGAACAAGGCGCGCTGACCGGCAAGTATAGCACCGAGAACCCGCTGCCGGAAGGCAGCAGCCGAGGGAAGATTTACAATGGAATGCTGGCTCAGTTGAAGGCCCTGACGGATAAACTCACTTCGATCGGCGAGAGCCAGGGTGCAGCAGCACCCGATGTCGCGACTGCATGGGCCATCGCCAAGGGCACGACGCCGATCATCGGCGTCACTAAGCCCCATCATGTCGATGGTATGGTCCGAGCCATCAGCATTACGCTCACCAGCGACGACATCGCGGAACTGGAAGCTCTTGCTGATGCCGCAAACGTGAATACGCGCGGCTTATGGGAGCAAGAGATGCAAGTCTAAGCCTCGACCGCCGCTCTCGGCAGGTGCGGATCTGGCCGCTTCCCGTGGGAAGCTGCCCGGCCGCTATTTCAGGTCATCGGTTTCCGCAACAGCAAGACAGCACGGTCTTTGCGTCTCTAAAGTAAGCAAGACGCTGCCGCAGTGGCGTATCCACCGATCCATGCTCATATTATCATCGGCAAAAACGGACAGGCGAGCCTCAGAAGGCTGCATCTGATATAAGAATCCGGCTAAGGCTTGAAAAAGCCATTTTTGGCGTTCTCCAAACTGGATCACAGTCAACCTCGTGGGGCAATTATGGGCTTTTCTCCGGGTCGTTTATACAGGCCAACTCTGCGAGGGCTGATGCGGCTGACGCTTCTGCTGCTGGCTGTGACCGGTGTCTATCTCGCCTATCTGCAGCTTTCCACCAATGTGCATGCAGTCGTCGAAGGCCAGGTTTATCGCTCGGCCCAGCCCTCTCCTGCCAAGCTTGGCGAATTGGTCAAGGAATATGGCATCAAGTCCGTATTGAACCTGCGCGGTGACAGCAGCGGCAAGGCCTGGTACGACGATGAAGTTGCGGCAGCCAAGGGGCTCAATGTCCAGCATATCGATTTCCGCATGTCGGCCACGAAAGAGCTCAGCGTCGAGGAAGGTCGCCAGCTCATGGCGATCATGGCGGCTGCGCCGAAGCCGCTGCTCATTCATTGCAAGGCTGGCGCGGACCGGACGGGCCTCGCTTCAGCCATTTATGTTGCCGGCGTTGCCAAGGGTGGCGAGATGGCAGCGGAATCGCAGATTTCGCTGACCTACGGTCATCTGTCGCTCTTCTTTATCGGCGCCTATGCAATGGACGAGACCTTCGAAAGACTTGAGCCACTATTCGGCTTTTCGAACTCGTAAACGTCATCGGAGTACAAACTGTAACATTGACCGGCTACCGATGAACGCGCGACATTTCGCGTCGCAAATGATTCCAATTCCAACTCGGGGCTAAAGGATGTTCCAGTACGATCTCGTGGTAGTGGGCAGCGGCCCGGCAGGGCGCCGTGGCGCAATCCAGGCTGCAAAACTCGGCAAGAAAGTGCTGGTCATCGAGGCGGGAAAACGCGTCGGCGGCGTGTCCGTCCACACCGGCACGATCCCTTCGAAAACGCTACGAGAGACTGCGCTCAATCTTTCCGGTTGGCGCGAGCGCGGCTTCTACGGCCGCAGCTACCGGGTGAAGCAGGAAATCAGCGCCGAAGACCTGCGCCGCCGTCTGCTGATCACGCTTGATCATGAAGTCGAAGTGCTTGAACATCAGTTCGCCCGCAACCGCGTCCAGCACGTCCGCGGCAAGGCAAGTTTCATCGACGCCAATACGCTGCAAGTGATCAAGGACGACGGTGAAACGATGACGGTGAGCGGCGCCAGCATTCTGCTTGCCGTCGGCACGAAGCCCTTCCGGCCGGATTACATACCTTTCGACAACAGGACCGTGCTCGACAGCGACGAATTGCTCGATATCGAGGACCTGCCGCGCACGATGGTCGTCATCGGCGCCGGCGTCATCGGGATCGAATATGCAACGATCTTTTCGGCTCTGGATACGGCCGTGACTGTGATCGATCCCAAGTCGACCATGCTCGACTTCATCGACAAGGAAATCGTCGAGGATTTCACCTATCAGCTGCGCGACCGCAACATGAAGCTGCTCCTCGGTACGAAAGCCGAAAAGGTGGAGCGGCTCGAGAACGGCAAGGTCCAGCTGACGCTCGATAATGGCCGTCATCTCGTGACCGACATGGTGCTTTTTGCCGCCGGCCGTATGGGCGCTACCGATACGCTGAACCTCCAGGCGGTCGGCATCGAAGCCGACAGCCGTGGACGCCTGAAGGTCAATCCTGAGACTTTCCAGACCTCGGTTCCGAACATCTATGCCGCCGGCGATGTTGTCGGCTTCCCGAGCCTTGCCTCGACCTCGATGGAGCAGGGCCGGATTGCCGCCCGCGTCGCCATCGGCGCGGTTGCGAAGGAGCCCCAGAAATATTTCCCTTACGGTATCTACGCCGTGCCGGAAATTTCCACCTGCGGTCTGACGGAAGAGGAAATGAAAGAGCGCGGCATCCCCTATGAATGCGGCATTGCCCGTTTCCGGGAGACATCGCGCGGCCACATCATGGGCCTCGACACGGGTCTGCTGAAGCTGATCTTCTCCCTGAAGACGCGCCGCCTTCTCGGCGTGCACATCGTCGGCGAAGGCGCCACCGAGCTCGTACATATCGGCCAGGCCGTGCTGAACCTGAAGGGCACCGTCGAATATTTCGTCGAGAATACCTTCAACTACCCGACGCTCGCCGAAGCCTACAAGATTGCCGGCCTCGACGCGTGGAACCGCATGGGCGACATAAAATCTGAACTCTGAGAGAGCAAGAGCTTACCCTCGCCCCTCGGCTTACACACATTAAATTCCTGATATATAATATTTATTAGAAAACAGTGGATCTTTTGGCCAACTGTTGTGTGTGCCTGTGCCAACTACCTATATCCTATGCCAAAAGATATTGGTAAGCTCCGGCTACCCGCACCCCGGCTTCGTTCTATTGCGTTTTCGTTATTGCCTTCCCAAGTATGGGTGCACGCCTTTCGACAGTCGATGTCTTTGACCGGTCTGCGGTACCGCGGGTACACAGCCCACAACGAAAGATAGATATTTTGCCCGATATTTCAGCGGCTGCTCGCAGGCGGTTCCAGCTCATCCTGATAAAGCCGTCGCACTATGACGACGACGGCTATGTGATCCGCTGGTGGCGGGCGATGATTCCCTCCAATTCGCTGGCAGCCATTTATGGGATTGCCGCCGACTGTGCCGAACGGCAAATTCTTGGCGCCGATACCGCGATCGACATCACAGTCATCGACGAGACCAATACACGCATCGATTTTGAGGCGCTGCTCTCCCGGTTCAAGCGCCATGGCGACTTCGGGATGGTTGCGCTCGTCGGCGTTCAATCCAACCAGTATCCCCGCGCGCTCGATATCGCCCGGCCGTTCCGCGATGCCGGACTGCCTGTCTCGATGGGTGGCTTTCATATCTCGGGATGCCTGTCGATGCTCGACGGCGATGCGATCGGCCTCGAGGAATGCCGCAAGATGGGGGTTTCGATGTTTGCCGGCGAGGCCGAAGGACGGCTGGAGCTCGTGCTGCGCGATGCGGCCGCCGGTGAATTGAAACCGCTTTATAATTTCATGAACGATCTTCCGGGGATCGGCGGCACGCCGGTGCCTTTCCTGCCGAAGGACAATATCCAGCGCACGCTCGGCCTCAGCACCAGTTTCGACGCGGGCCGTGGCTGTCCTTATCAATGCTCCTTCTGCACGATCATCAACGTACAGGGCCGCAAATCCCGTTTCCGCTCGGCCGACGACGTCGAGAAGCTGGTGCGCATGAACTGGGCGCAGGGCATCCATAAGTTCTTCATCACCGACGATAATTTCGCCCGCAACAAGGATTGGGAAGCGATCTTCGATCGGTTGATCGAGCTTCGGGAAAGGGACGGCATTCCGCTCGGTCTGATGATCCAGGTGGATACGCTTTGCCACAAGATCCCGAACTTCATCGAAAAATCGAAGCGTGCCGGCGTCACTCGTGTTTTCATTGGCCTCGAAAACGTCAATCCGGACAATCTGACCGCTGCCAAGAAAAATCAGAACAAGATCACCGAATACCGCAAGATGCTACTGGCCTGGAAGGCGCAGGGTATCATGACGCTCGCCGGCTACATTCTTGGCTTCCCGGCCGACACCCCGCAATCGATCCGCCGCGACATCAGGATCATTCAGGAAGAACTACCGCTCGATGTCATCGAATTCTTCGTTCTGACACCCCTTCCCGGCTCGGAAGACCATCAGGTTCTCTGGAAAAAGGGTGTCGAGATGGACCCCGATCTCAATATCTACGATGTCGAGCATGTCTGCACTGCCCATCCGAAGATGAGCAAGCAGGAGTGGGAAGACATCTATCAGGAGGCCTGGTCGCTCTATTACTCGCCTGACCATATGAAGACACTGCTGCGCCGCGGCGCGGCAACCGGCATCAGGCTGAGCAGCCTCGTCAAAGTCCTGGTCTCGTTTGCGACCACTGTGCCGCTTGAAAACGTTCATCCGCTACAGAGCGGCCTTCTGCGCCTGAAGCATCCTTCGGAGCGGCGCCCGGGCCTGAAGCGCGAGCACCCGCTGCTGTTCTGGCCGCGATTTACCTTCGACACGATCCGCAAGCACGTCTCGCTCGCCGGCACGATTATCAATCTCAGCGTTTCGGCCTTCCTGATTGCGCGCAAAACCGATGCCAAGACCTACGCAGACAAGGCCCTGACGCCGGTTGGTGACGATGATGAGGACGTTCTCGACCTCTTCACCAAGACCGCCGGCGGCACTGCTGCCGTCAGCCACATCAAGAAAGTTGCCGAACTGACTCACGCTCACAAAGCCATCTGACCGGTAGATCGCCTGCCTGGTTTCAAAGGGTCAACAAAAAAGCCCTGCCGCAAGCGGCAGGGCTTTTTGATCTCAATCCGGAAGAGCCGATTATTCGGCGCTGTCTTCGGAAGCCTTCTTCTTCGGAGCGGCCTTCTTCTTCGGTGCAGCTTCTTCGCCTTCAGCAGCGTCTGCAGAAGATTCAGCCTTGGCAGCCTTCTTCTTCGGAGCGGCCTTCTTGGTGGCAGCCTTTTCAGAAGCTTCGCCTTCTTCATCGGCGAGCAGTTCTTCCTTCGTCACCTTCTTGTCGGTGACGTCGATTTCGGTCAGCAGGTGGTCGATGACCTTTTCTTCGAAGATCGGAGCGCGGATCGAAGCGGCGGCACCCGGCTGGCTGCGGAAGAACTCGAGGATCTGCTTTTCCTGGCCCGGGTACTGGCGCAGCTGCTCATAAATCGCGCGCTGCATTTCGTCTTCGGAAACTTCGACGCCAGCCTTTTCGCCGATTTCGGAGAGAACGAGGCCGAGACGCACGCGGCGCTCGGCGAGCTTCTGGTACTCTTCGCGAGCCTGCTCTTCGGTCGTGTCCTCATCTTCGAAGGTCTTGCCGGACTGGGCGAGGTCGTTGCTGACCTGGCTCCAGATGCCGTTATATTCGGCTTCGACGAGCTTGGACGGGGTTTCGAACTTGTACATCTCGTCGAGCTGGTCGAGGATCTGGCGCTTCAGCTTCTGGCGCGTCAGCGAACCGTACTGGGATTCGATCTGGCCGCGGACGATTTCCTTCAAACGGTCGGCAGATTCGAGGCCGAGCTTCTTGGCGAGTTCGTCGTTGATCTCGACGTCAGCCGGAGCAGCAACTTCCTTGACGGTGACATCGAAGGTGGCTTCCTTGCCGGCGAGGTTTTTGGCCGGGTAGTCGGCCGGGAAAGTTACGGTGATGGTTTTCTCGTCGCCCGCCTTGACGCCGACGAGCTGGTCTTCGAAGCCCGGGATGAAGCGGCCGGAGCCTAGAACCAGTTCGGCGTCCTGATCGGTGCCGCCGTCGAAGGCAACGCCATCGACCTTGCCGACATAATCCATCTTAACGCGGTCGCCGTTGGCAGCCTTGCCCTTTTTTTCGGCGTAGTCGCGGGCGCTTTCAGCGACCTTCAGAACCTGCTCGTTAACTTCGTCGTCGGAGATATCGACGACTTCACGCGTGACCTTGATGCCCTTGTTGGACTTCAGTTCGATCGGCGGGAGAACTTCATAGGACAGGGTGAATTCGAAATCCTGCTGGGCAGCGAGGATCTTTTCCGCCTCGTCCTTGTCTTCCGTCATGTTGATTTCCGGCTGAGTAGCCGACTTTTCGCCACGGCTGGACAGGATCTGGGTCGGTTGGTCGCGAACGATCTCGTTGACGAGATCGGCCATGAGGGACTTGCCGTAGACCTTCTTGAGGTGAGCGGCCGGAACCTTGCCCGGACGGAAGCCGTTGATGCGAACCTTGTCCTTTACGTCGGCGAGGCGCTCGTTCAGCTTGCTTTCCATGTCCTTGGCCGGGATAACGACCTTGATTTCGCGCTTCAGCCCTTCAGCGAGCGTTTCGATAACCTGCATGTCTTCCTACCTTCATTTCCGTGGCGGCCGTGCCCAGACGCCGTTCGTTTCGGTGAGCACGACGCCGGCCAACTGCCGCGCGTGGCTTTTTCTCAATTCCTGTTCGTTCCGTTCGAGACGGAACCGCACTCGCTTTCCGGGTATCCGGGACAACTAAGTTCCAGTCCTCCCGCCCTGCAAGGCAGCTTGGTGCGGGTAGAGAGACTTGAACTCCCACGCCTTGCGGCACCAGAACCTAAATCTGGCGTGTCTACCAATTTCACCATACCCGCGTTCCCAAAACCGCATGCATATGCCTGCGCATGAGGCCTTCCGGAGCGCGGCGTCTCTATATCACCCGATTTAGAACAGGCAAAGGAAAAATGAACAGTAAATGACAGGGATTTGCGGGCTAAAGCGCGCCCTTCCCATCACCCGCCTCGCCTCTCAGTAGAGCGGCTCTTCATAGGCCGGCTTACCGTCCACCATCAGGCTGCGGATCTGTGCAGTACCTGACGATGAAACGCTGACGGTAATCGAAACGGTGCCATCATTGCGGGCCTCCTCCAGCGGCTTGCCCTCGCCCTCCGGTACGTAATAGCGCTCGATTCCGTATTCGACGCGTATGGTTTCCCCGTTGTTGGGACCGTAGCTGTAGAAAGGCAGGCTGCGCAGAACGACCGTCTCTGCTGCTGCCGGCAATTCCTTGAACGACGATTCGACGATACCCCAGAAGCCGTCCGGCTGGCGTTTGAGGCGAACCCACAGGGTCTGCTCGCCCGCGTCCGCCGGAATACCGCCTGTCACTGTCGAAACCGGCACAGAGGATATGTCGTAGTTCAGCACCACATAGTCGCCGCGCAGGAAATCACGCGGATCCACAGGCGCCGTCTTGAGCTGCACCTCGGTACCATTTGCCAAGATCGACGCGCGGCTCTGGATGCTGTAACCAAGGATAAGCGTCTGCAAGCCGGCGACGAGGATCGCAGCGACAATATAGAAGCGACCGCCTTGTGGTCTTGCGAAGGTAAAACTCATGCGCGTTCCTCCACGCGGCCCGATGCAAAGCGTTTTTCAAGGCGGATGACGACCCAGGCGACGGCCGCGACCACAAGGCCCGAGAACAGGAAGAGGCTAGACGTGCCCAAAATTGTGCCGACCGTCACCGAGGCCAGATACAGCATTTCGCCGGCGAAGGCGCCATACGCCAGGTAGCGAACCGCACCATTGTCCCGGCCATGCACGACGATCGCCACCACAGCGGCCGCCAGCGTCAGCAGGCCTATCACGACCATACGACTGCCCTCGTCCATTTCAGCATGCAGCAGGAACAATCCCATGATGGCGACAAGAAAACTATAGAATGCCGGCGCAGCACCCGCCGTTCGCACCAGTGTGGAAATCGCGTGGACGGGCAAGGCGGTCAGCAGGAAAGCCGCCATGCCGAGAACCGCGAAGCTGATCGCAACGGAGACCTCGTCAGTCACCACATAGAGCCAGGCGAGCCAGCCGACCACCAGCAGATAAGCGAGATGGCGCGCCCTGTCTGCGCCAGTATAGCGCACAAGCCCGATGACTACGGCGGCCATCACAAGCGGCGCATAGGGGCCAACTCCATACCAACGCGTATCGTAATTCTGGAGATAAACTGCAAAGGAGCCCCATGAGAGGAAGCCGGCGACAACCGTCACCGCAGCCGAGCGGAACAGAATCGCCGAAACGGTCGCCACGCCAAACCAGAGATACATGACCGTCTGTTCGTCGCCCGAGAGATGATACATCTGGCCGACAAGGGAAATGGCGCCGCCGAAGCTCAGCGCACCGATGATGAGCAGACCGTTGGCGGTGGCGAGCGCGCCGCGCATAAGAAGAAGTGCAGCACCAACATGGACCGACCAGATGAGCGTCAGCATCAGGCCGACGCGCACAAGGCGCGGTATATACTCCCAGTTTGAAGCGACGAGCAGCAATAGGGCGGCGCCAAGCAACACAGCCGCCAGCCCCATGAGCACGCGACCGAGGCTGAAACTTGCCGGACGCGCATCATATTCGGCTAGCAGGGTCCCTACCGTATCTTCCTGCAGAAGCCCCTTCTCCACCCAGAGCGAAAGATCCCGCTCCAACCTGCCGCGATACATGCTCTCCCCCGCAATGATCCGCCATCTTCGGCTTACGCATTTATAGCGCAGGATCGGCGCACGGAAACGCCGGTATTTAAAATATGCAGATTCCTCATTGGTCTAACTTGGATCAGCCGTTAACGAAACACTAACCGCGTCGGCGCTACTATATGATCAATGCAGGATAGGCATGCATGAATCGCATAGCCCTCATGATTATATTGCACTGCAAAACAATCAAAAGTCATACTATTTACCTGATGTCGAAGCACGGGGATGGCGCCCCGGCCCGGTTTTCCGGCTGCCTACGGACGATATGTCCGTGACGAGATTCGCAGACGCGCACTCCTCCTCCCAGCGCCCTGCGATAGACTGGCAACACTCCTCCTCCCAGTTGCCAGTCACCATCATGACGCCCGCCGGATCCTCCCCCGGTGGGCGTTTTGCTTAACAGGTGGTTAAACGATTAGCTCGTTGCGCTCCAGGGCTCTCAAGGCCATAAGAGGTTTGGCAATCGTTAAGCCGGGCCAAGGAGCCGGTAGGACAGATTTTGAACTCACTTTGCCATCCATCGCCGGGGCATTAGGGAAAAGGCGCGATCGGGAGAAAAGGCCGATCACGACGATTACGGCCGGCCAAATATCGATCCGCGAAACGCGGGAACCGGGAAAAATCATTCTGCCTATTCGTTGACCAGAAAATGGCCAAAGCGTGTAAATTCCAGCCTGAGCTCTGCGAATTGCGCATAGGTGGCTTGAAATCTTGGCTCTGTTAGTTCTTCGCGGCGCAACATATATTCTGGTCATCAAATAGAGGTCAGCGCCGAAGGGTTGGCTGCTGGCAGGACCAAGCCCTAGGAAAGGGGATTAACATGAACTTCACTCGCTCTTTCAACAACTGGCGCAAGTATCGTCAGACCGTTACTGAACTCGGCCGCATGACCAACCGCGAATTGCATGACCTCGGTATCGACCGCTCGGACATCCATCGCGTTGCTCGCGAAGCTGCCGCCCGCTAAGTACAGGTAATCGCTGCTCCTCCCAAGCAGATTACCTTCCCAAAACGCCTGCTGCCCTTGCAGCGGGCGTTTTCTTTTTCGCGTCCGCGAAAGTGCCGCAAAGGTTGCGGATGTATTAATTGATCTGCCTCGCTCAAAAATCGCGCTCTGCATAATTAGCGAGCACCAGATTGCACAATTGCATAGCAGACGCCTTTTATTTGCACTGCACAATACGGGGAACCTCGATTATATAGATATCAACCGCAGAGACAGCGATCCCGCTGCCTGCAGAGAGACATTCGAGGAAAAAACTATGAACCCGATCCGCATTGCAAAGAGCTGGATTAGCTACCGCCGCACGCTCAACGAACTTGGCAACCTGTCTAACCAGACGCTCGCCGATATCGGCGTCAGCCGTTACGACATCCGCAACATCGCGTCCCGTTCGTTCCGCTAATACAGCGAACGAATTGTTTTCTAAGACGGCGCCATCAGGCGCCGTTTTCGTTTTTGGGTGTGCCCGCATCTTCGTCGGAACCCTACCGCGTTCTGACAGTTCTCCTTCACGAAAGGAGACCAGCATGGCAATCAAACTCAATGCCGGTTTTACTGGCCGCCCCGAGAACAAGCCTGAGGGCATTCGAAAAGCGGCGTCGAACACCGCGTCTGCCGTCAGGCGCGAGGTGCAGGCCGTCGCAACGGGGGCCGCCGACCATCCCCATACTGCAAGCTCCGTCGTTGTCGGCATCGGCGTGCTTGCGTTCGGCATCGGCTATCTGCTCGGACGCCAATCCGTCGATACACGCCGTTTCTGGAGGTGACATCATGGCCAGAGCTATTTTGGAAGAAGCAACTGACGATGCCCGGGCAGAAGACAGTCCGGCAGCGGATGCGCGTCGGCGCGAGATTGCGGACGAAGCCTCTCGACGCCTGAACGCAAGGCGCAAGGGTGCACCGTCGGCAAAAGGTGAGATCGATCGTTTCAACGAACATACGGAAGAGACCGCCCCGGACGATCTTCCAAACCTTGCCGCGCGGCGTGAGGCGGCGCGAGAGCACGGTGATTCCTACATTGTCGACGCCGATCTGGAAGATGCGGATCAGCGCGAAACATCACCTGGAACGCGCGAACAAAGTTGATCACGTTGCGGCGCAGGCTGGCGCGGTCTTCGATTCCGCTGTTGGATCGTGCTCCCCGGCGTGATATCAGCCGCCAATGACCCAGAACTCCTCCTACTCTCCTGTTCACGTGATCGGCGGCGGGCTTGCCGGCTCGGAAGCCGCATGGCAGATCGCCAACGCCGGCGTGCCCGTCATCCTGCATGAAATGCGTGGCGTACGCGGCACGGATGCGCACAAGACCGACGGTCTTGCTGAACTCGTTTGCTCAAACTCCTTCCGCTCCGACGACGCGACCAGCAATGCGGTCGGTGTGATCCATGCGGAAATGCGCATGGCGGGCTCGCTGATCATGGCCTCCGCCGACAAGCACCAGGTCCCTGCTGGTGGCGCACTCGCCGTCGATCGCGATGGCTTTTCGGAGGCAGTGACAAAAGCGATCCACGACCATCCGCTGATCACGGTCGTCCGCGAAGAGATTTCGGGTCTGCCGCCGAAGGAATGGGACCAGGCCATTATTGCCACCGGCCCGCTGACTGCGCCGTCGCTGGCGAGCGCCATTCAGGCCGAAACCGGCGAGGATTCGCTCGCCTTCTTCGACGCCATTGCTCCGATCGTCTATCGCGACAGCATCGACATGGATATCTGTTGGTATCAGTCGCGCTACGACAAAGTCGGTCCCGGCGGCACGGGCAAGGACTATATCAACTGTCCGATGACCGAGGAGCAGTACAATCGCTTCGTCGACGCGCTGATAGCGGGCGACACAGTCGGCTTCAAGGAATGGGAGGGCACGCCCTATTTCGACGGCTGCCTGCCGATCGAGGTGATGGCCGAGCGCGGACGAGAGACGTTGCGCCATGGGCCGATGAAGCCGATGGGGCTTACCAATGCGCATAATCCCGCCGTGAAGGCCTATGCCGTCGTGCAGCTCCGCCAGGACAATGCGCTCGGCACGCTTTACAACATGGTCGGCTTCCAGACGAAGTTGAAATATGGCGCGCAAGCCGAAATCTTCCGCCTGATCCCGGGCCTGGAGAATGCCGAATTCGCCCGGCTCGGCGGCCTGCACCGCAACACCTATATCAACTCCCCGACTCTTCTCGATCCTTCGCTGATGCTGAAATCGCGCCCGGGCCTGCGTTTTGCCGGCCAGATCACCGGCTGCGAAGGTTACGTCGAAAGTGCAAGCGTGGGCCTGATGGCTGGCCGCTTTGCAGCCGCCGAACGCAAGGGCGAGACGGTTTCGCTCCCTCCTGCGACGACCGCGCTCGGCTCGCTGCTCGGCCACATTACGGGCGGCCATCTCGTGACTGACGAGGAGCCCGGCAAGCGCTCGTTCCAGCCAATGAATATCAATTTTGGGCTGTTTCCGGAATTGCAGCCGGGTTCGATCGTCAAGCCCGAAGGTGTCAAGCGCTTTCGCGGCAAGGACAAGACAATCATGAAGCGGCAGCTGATTGCCAAGCGGGCGCTTGCAGATTGCGCCGCCTGGCTGGGCCACGATATCAAGCTCGCAGAGAGCGCTTGAGACAAAGGATTTAGTAAAAACTGCTAGGCAGCTGGATGTGCTTAGTGACCGTTCGCCGCCGACGTGTTCGGCGCAGGCAGCTCCTTATCCGGCTCGGCAATATAGTTGCCGAGCAGCCAGAGCGAAACTTCTGAGGCCTCCTTGGCAGAGGCGAACTCGTAAGTGCCGTTGTGATGAGAGGCGTTTACAAATTCGATGCTAAGCCCCCTGCCGGTTTCAGAGGCCAAAACCCGCACCGTGCCCGGCTCGATCAGATGGCAGGCAAAATGCCGCGACATGTTGCGCATGAAGCCCGCCTTATTGTCGTGCAGACGCACGAAGACGGCCTGACCGTCCGCAGTCGCCTGAAGCTGGCGGATCGCTTCATTCGGGAATGCGCGGCCGAACTCGATAATGGCAAGGCCCGTGTCGTGCAGACCATCTTCCTTGTTCTGGGCCGCCATGCGCGTTGCCACGAAGGCTATGAAGATGACGATGGCGAAAAGAACGCACCAGACGATAATGCCCACGCGGTTTCTCCGTTCAAGATGGGGTTTTGCCTGACATAACGCGCGAGACTTGCGCGAGTTTGACCGCCGTCAGATTTTCTTGCGCATGCCGGCAAAGGCCATCCGCATCTGGCGGCGCCATTGCGGCTCCTGCAACGATGCCTCCAGAATGGCAGCGCCGCGTTTCTGCGCTTTGATCAGCACCGGCTCCGCAAGCGCCACTGGCAGGAAAGCGGGGAGCACCGACGCCGGCAGGACAGACGCCCTCGCCTTTGCAAGATGATCGCGGCCGAGCCCCGCAAAGGCTTCGATCGCTGCAGATATGCGCGGCTTGTCGGAGCCGGCGAGGAAAGTCTCCCGGTCGAGGCCTGTCGCCGAGAGAATTTCGAGTGGAATATAGACTTGGCCGCGGCGCTGATGGAGCGGCATCAGGAGCAGCATGCCAGAGATCGCCTGCGCCACTCCGGCGTGACCGGCGGCATCGGCGGATTTCATCGCCTCTTCCGGGGAAAGAATGAGACCAGCAAGCTGGATGAGTGCCGAGGCGGTTTCGCCCGCGTAGCCCTCCAGCGACGTGCGGCTTTCCATCGGATCGTCATAGAGATCGAAGATCCGGGCTTCGATCATGTGGACGAGCGTCTGCCGGGGAAGCCGATACATCTCGACGGCCGAAAGAAGGGCTGCGGCGAGTGGATTGGCGTCGGTCGAGCCGTGCGCATTGCCTTCCAGAAGATCGCGCCAGTACTGCATGCGGATTTCGCCTGGCAGCGGCTCGTGGACGAGATCACGGATGCGAGCGAGCTCGGCATTGAAGGCATAGAGCGCGGCGAGCGCACCGCGCTTGTCTTCAGGCGATAGGAGGCACGCAAGATAGCGGTCACGATCGGTATCGCGCAGCATCGCCAGGCTGATATCCTGGTTCGTCTTCGGATCGGCCATGATCAGACCGCAATGAGGGCGGCTGCGACGGCACGCTGTTCAGCAAGCATGATGTTGAAGGTGCGCACGGCGGCACCCGTGCTCATCGGATCGGAAGAGATACCCCGTGCCCTGAGGGCGGTGCGCAGTTCCTCTGGCAGGCGGCGAAGTTCCGTGCCGGTACCGACCAACAGCACTTCGATATCGGCGGCTTCGTCGAGCACACGGCGGAAATTCTCGACCGACAACGGCTTTTCCATGTCCATATCCCAGCCGTGAATGCCCGACGGCAAGCAGAGGATGGAGCCGCGATGCGACATATCCGCAAAGCGGAAGCCGCCATTGCCATAGGTGTCGATGGGTGCGCGCCCCGGGAAATGGGCGTCGCGGATTTCAATGCCTTTTGCCATGTGCCTATACCGCCGGCTTGCCGGATTTCATGCTGACATCGCCCTCATCCTCATCGTTCATGTTCCGACGAAGCCGGAAGATGATGAGGACGGGCGCTGCTATATAGATGGAGGAGAATGTTCCGAGCGCAACGCCGAAGAGCATGGTGAATGTGAACGAGCGGATGACAGCGCCGCCGAAGATATAGAGCGCAAGCAGCGCAAGCAGCGTCGTGGCGGCCGTCAGAATGGTGCGTGAGAGCGTCTGGTTAATCGCCGCATCGATCAGGATCGGCAACGGCATCTTCCTATAGCGCTTCAGGTTTTCGCGCATGCGATCATAGACGACGACGGTATCATTCAGCGAGTAGCCGACGACGGTCAGAAGGGCTGCGACACTCGTCAGATTGAATTCCATGCCTGTTATCACGAAGAGACCGAGCATGATGATGACATCGTGCAGCGTGGCGACAATCGCGCCGATCGCAAACTGCCATTCGAAGCGGATCCAGATATAGATCAGGATAGCAAACAGCGAGGCGAGGATACCAATCGTTGCCAGCATCGTCAGCTCGCCGGAAACAGCCGGCCCGACGACTTCGACGCGGCGGAAATCGTAATCCTCGGCGAGCTCGCCACGGATGAAGGTCGCGACCGATTGCTCGGCATTTTCTCCGCCTTCCTGCGAGCCGACACGGATCAGAGCACTGGTCGCATCGCCCGTGCGCTCGACGCGCACTTCGCCAAGGTTCAACTCGTTTAGGCGGGCACTCAGATCAGCAATGTCAGCGTTGCCCTGCTTCGCCTTGACCTCAATCAGCGAACCGCCGGTGAAGTCGATACCGAGTTGCAGTCCGACCGTCGCAAAGGCGAGCATAGCGGCGATGCAAAGCACAGCCGATGCTGTGAAGACATAGCGGCGAATGCCCATGAAACGAATATGGGCGTGTTCGAACAGGCTGGTGAGCGCGCTCTTCGGCAGGTGGCGCGGATGGCGCTGCGCCAGCCATGCGGCCACAAAGCCGCGCGTCAGCGTGAAGGCTGTCAGGATCGTCGTGAGAATGCCGACGGCCAGGGTCACGGCGAAACCACGGATAGATTCGCTGCCGACGAAAAACAAAATGACGGCGGCAATGAAGATCGTGACATTGGCATCGACGATGGTATGGAACGCGCGCGAGAAGCCTCTTTCAACGGCCTGGGCAAAGGTCGTATGCGGCGCCCTCTCCTCTTCGCGGATGCGTTCGTAGATCAGAACGTTGGAATCCACCGCCATGCCGACAATCAGCACAAGGCCGGCAATGCCCGGAAGAGTCAGTATTGCACCGGCAACACTCAGCACCGCGACGATCAACACCAGATTGAAGGCGAGCGACACGACAGCAATGATGCCGAGCATGCGGTAGAGCGCAATCATCAGCGCCGCGACCAGCACGACAGCGACAATGCCGGCAATCAGGCCGGAGACAACAGATTCCGAGCCGAAGACCGGGCTGACGGTACGCTCTTCCACTGAGGTCAATGTTGCCGGCAGCGCGCCGGCGCGAAGCATCACGGCCAGGTCCTGAACGCCCTCCTCGGAGAAATTGGCCGATATCTCACCGCCTCCGTCTGTAATCGGCGCCTCGATGACCGGATTTGCCATGACCTGATCATCGAAGACGATGGCGAGGTGTTTTCCGACATTGGCGGACGTTGCCTGCGCCAGACGCTTCGTCGCCTCGGCATTCAGACGATAGACGATTGCGCTGTCCTGGGTCTGCGGGTCGGTCTTCGTATCGACTTCGACAAAATCGGCGCCTGTCGCTATCACCGTGCGATCGACGAGATAGGGGACCGGCGGATCGTCCAGCGAATAGAGCACCTGCGATGTCGCAGGCCAGCGACCGGCAAGCGCCTGCTGGCCGCTCATGCTTTCATCGATCAGATGGAAGGAAAGTGAAGCCGGTTCATTCAGCAGGTTTTTCAGCCGTTCGGCATCGACCGAGCCCAACACCTGCACCGCAACACGATCGTTCCCATCAGGAAGAACGGTGAAATTCTCCTTGCCGAAACCGGCAATGCGGCGGCCGACAATATCGAGCGAGCGGGTCTGCGCTGCGGCGGTATCGGCATCGATCGCCTTATCAGAGATCTGCAGCGTCAACTGGCCGTCATTGCTCTGCTGCAGCAAGATATTTGCCGATGCCAGCGGTTTCAGGAGATCGGCTGCAGTCTGAAGCTGGGCCGTATCGGTGACCTTGACCGTTACTGTCTGCGCGGTTCCGGTGAGACCCGTATAGCGGATGTCGGCGCCACGGAGCTTGTCGCGAACGCTGGCAACCGTTGCCTCCAGTCGGTTCCTGATAATGTCCGAGCGTTCGAGGCGCAGTACGACACGAGAACCGCCCTGCAGATCGAGACCGAGAGTAACGCGGTCGTGCCGGAGCCAGGCCGGCAAAGAGGAAGGCTGCGCCGGGCTCAGAAGATTCGGCGCAGCAACGACGATAGCGGCAATCGCGATCAGCCAGATCAGAAGTGTTTTCAAGCGCGAAAAATGGTGCATTCTCTCGACTATCTTCCGATCCGGCGGGGATTGCTATCGCATATTACGCAGCGTCAGCCTTCACAGGCTCGCCCTTCACGCGGACTTCGGAAATGCCGGTACGAACGATGCGCACGCGCACGCCTTCAGCGATTTCGACTTCCACTTCCTTTTCGTCGACGACCTTCGTGACCTTGCCGACGAGGCCACCGCCGGTGACGATCTGGTCGCCGCGGCGGATCGCCTTCAAGGTTTCCTCACGCCTCTTGGCCTGCGCACGCTGCGGGCGGATGAGCAGGAAATACCAGACCACCATGAGCGGCACGAAAAGGATGATCATTTCAAAGCCTGAGCCGCCGAAAGCGCTCGTGGCGTCAGTTGCGCTCTGGGCAAATGCCGGGGTGATAAACATGCTAAGCTCCTCAGGCTGTGGGCGGCGGAACCCCGCCTCTCTTTTCAAGTCGCCGGAATATAGTTGCAGCCCTGATGAATGCAACAAAAACAGCCGGAAACCGTACCAATTCCGCTGCCTCATAACCTTTCCGCTGTGGAAAGGCCATGCTACCCGGCATCAAAAAAACGAAAGCGGATTATCGCTGCAATTTATGAAGGAGGCACCCGATGGCCGAGGAAATCAATAGTCTTCTGTTTGAGGAGCTGAGGAGGCTTGCGGATGCAGTCGAACGGCTGGCCGGACCCGCACCTGCGGCCAACGATTGGAACGCCGCTGACTGCTTCGTCTGGTCCCCTGCCCGCCAGCATCTGCAGCCCGTCAAGCGCCCCAATCGCGTGGCGCTGAAGCTCATTCGCGGCGTCGATCATGTGCGCGACATTCTGCATGAAAATACGGTGCGTTTTGCCGAGGGCTACGCGGCCAACAACGTCCTGCTCTGGGGCGCGCGCGGCATGGGCAAGTCCTCTCTCGTCAAGGCCGTGCACGAAGACGTACGCCGTGAGAGCGGCGTGTCGCTGAAGCTCGTCGAAGTGCATCGCGAGGATATTGCCAGCCTGCCGACGCTTCTCGACCTGCTCAAGGACACGCCCCACCGGGTCATCGTCTTCTGTGACGACCTCTCCTTCGACCACGATGATACTGCCTATAAATCACTCAAGGCGGCGCTCGACGGCGGTGTCGAAGGCCGTCCGGACAATGTGCTGTTCTATGCCACCTCCAACCGGCGCCACCTGCTGCCGCGTCACATGATGGAGAACGAGCAGTCGACGGCGATCAATCCGTCCGAAGCCGTCGAGGAAAAGGTCTCGCTCTCCGATCGCTTCGGGCTATGGCTCGGCTTCCACAAGTGCAGCCAAGAGGATTATCTGACGATGGTCGACGGTTATGCCGAGCATTTCAAGCTCGACCTCGAGCGCGAAAAGATGCATGCCGAGGCGCTGGAATGGGCGACGACCCGAGGCGCCCGCTCCGGCCGTGTCGCCTGGCAATATATCCAGGATCTGGCCGGTCGTCTGCGCATTCATCTCGATCGCGCCTGAACATCCCTCTGAGCGGCAAACCGTGCGCGATTTGCGTCGAAACGACAAAAGCCCGGCTGATGACCGGGCTTTTGCACTTTCCTGAGACGCTCTACCTGCTCAGGAAATGTCAGCTATTCAAGAAAAATCCCTACTCGAGGAATGTCATGGGGTTGACCGGAGACGCATCCTTGCGGACCTCGAAGTGGACCTGTGGCTGCTTGACGTTGCCGCTCATGCCCGACACGGCGACGGTCTGGCCGCGTTGGATCTTCTGGCCGCGGGCGACGCTCAGCGTGTCGGCATTGCCGTAGACGGTGACGGTGCCGTCGTCGTGGCGGACGAGAACCGTATTGCCGAGTTCCTTCAGGCCGTTGCCGGCATAGATGACGACGCCGTTTTCGGCGGCCTTGATCGGCGTGCCCTGCGGAACCGAGATGTCGATACCGTCGTTGCGGCTGCCGTTGACGTTGGCACCGTAGGCGGCGATCACCTGGCCGCGAACCGGCCAGCGATACTTGCCGATACCGGTGGCTTCCGGAGCGGCTGCGCTGACATCGGACTTCTTCTCGACGTCATCGACCGTCTGTGTGGCGGCGGGAGCCTTATAGGGCGCCGGCTGTACGGAAGCCGTCTGGACCGGAGCGGCAGCCGGTTGGTCAGGCTTCGCCTGCTCGACCTTCTGTGCCGGGATAGAGGCGGTCTTGATCGTGTCTGCAGACCCCTGGCCGTTCGGGATCTTCAGTTCCTGGCCGATGCGGATCGAGCTTGCCGACAGATTGTTGGCCGTCTTGATATCGTCGATGTTGGCGCCCGTCGCCTTGGCGATCTTGGCAAGCGAGTCACCCTGCTTGACGGTATAGGTGCCGACAGCGCCATTCGGGTTCTTGCCGCCTGCCGGAGGAGCTTTCCCTGTCGGGTCAGCACTTGCGACAGTCTTGTCGCGGGCAGAGTTGGCGCCGGGAATAACAGCAACCTTCTGCTCCTGGCCCTTCGTCGGCTGCGGCAAGTTGCCGGGCTTGGAAAGATCGGCGGACTGGGACGAGGCCTTGGCGGGATTGTTACCGCCATTGAAGGTCGGAATGAGGATCGCCTGGCCGGGCTGGGCGGCGGAAGCCGTCTTCAGATTGTTGACGCGCAGGATTTCTTTTTCCGGGACGCCATAACGGCGGGAGAGGACAGCGATGTTTTCACCCGGACGCAGCGTGACCGAGGGTGCATTGGTTGCCGACCAGCCGGAAACCTTCGGCGTCGTGCCTGTTGTCAATGTATCGGGAGTAATTCTCGGCGCATTCGCGCCTGCCGGAGCAATACGGTCGGGCTTCGGCGCGGCGGGGAAGGGCTGGGCGAGAGCGACCTCCCGTTCCCGCTGCCGCGGAGAAACAGGTCCAGCGCTCGGCGGCGCAAGTTCGGTGCGCTGAACGGAAATCGGCGCGGATGCCATGCGTGCACTGGAGCCTGGGGTAGCGATCGGATTGTAGCTCGGGCGCCCCTGATAAGGCTGATTTATCGCATTATTCTGAGCATAGGCGGGCTGCATGGCCGAGCCGCCAAGATCGGCGCGCGGCACAGGATCGCCCTGCGGCCCGTTGAAGCTCCTGTGCGGGATCGAATTCGTCGTGATCTGATCCTGCCCGGAGGAGGAAAACAGACTGCCGAAACGTGTGACATCGGAGCTGCAGCCCGTTGCTGCACTCGCCAGCAAGGCGACGACCAGAAAATTACCGGCCGACTTCCCGAACTTCGGCGAAAGACTGAAACGCATGACTCGACCCACTTAGAACGCAACCATTTGTGAATCTATTAAAGCGCGTTAGTGTTACCATGCGGTTAAGGCGCTGGAATCAGTGCTATATTTTTGAGAACTTGATAACCATAAGTTTGCGGGCGAAAACTTATAACCTGCCGGGCTTTGCGGACGGCAGGTCTAAGGCATGTCGCGATCCTTCGGATTCGCTTGCGCTTTCTTTGTTTGACCGCAAAATCGCTGCACCTTTGGGCGGCGTGCTTAAAGCTGCGACGCGAGGCGGGGAACGATCGGCAGATAGGGAGCATCGAAGAGCTCTTCCCGCTCAAAGCGGCTGCCGGTCTTCGTCAGTCGCACCATGCGGCATTCATTCTCGGAGATCATCAGCGGCGCAATCATGGAGCCGCCGGATACAAGCTGATCGGCATAAAAGCGCGGCATGGAATTGAAGGCAGCCGTGACCAGGATGCGGTCGAAAGTGCCCTCGCCTTGCATACCGTTGCTGCCGTCGGCCTGACGGATGATGACGCTACGCAGGCTGAGGGCTTCCATGCGACGCTGAGCCGAGAGCGTCAGTGTCTTGTAGCGATCGACCGTCAGCACGCGTTCCGCAATACGACCGATGATAGCCGCGGTGAAGCCGCTCCCAGTGCCGATTTCGAGGACGCGCTGGCCGGGGCGAACCTTCAGATGGTGCAGAAGACGGACAGCGAAATCGACACCTTCGAGAAAGGAACCGCACTCGATGGGAATCGTGCGGCTGGAATAGGCGTTTTCGACGAATTGCGGCGGCACGAAGAGCGAGCGCGGCGTCTGCTCGACAGCCGTCAGCAAATCAATGTCGGAAATACCTTCCGCGCGCAATCTCAAGACGAGCGCTGCGAAGCCTTCCTTCTCGGCCAGTTTTGCCGTCAACCCTTTCCTCCGTGTCCGAGGGCCCGCGCCACGCGGTCCATCACGGAATAATCGGTCAGATCCAGTTTCAAAGGTGTTACCGAAATCTTCTTATGCTTGAGAGCGTGAATATCGCTTCCTTCGGTAAAGGCACCGGCGCGTTCACCGAATTTCAGCCAGTAATAGGGAAATCCGCGGCCATCGGTGCGTGCATCAACCTGCAGGTTGAAGGCAAGCTTGCCCTGCGCGGTCACTTCAACGCCCTCGACTTCGTCAGGACGACAGTTCGGGAAGTTGAGGTTCAGGAAGGTGCCCTCCGGCTGATCGACCGTCAGCAGCTTTTCGAGCAGCGCCGGGGCATGCGCCTCGCACACATCCCAGGGCAGGATGCGGGTGCCGTTATCATAGATGTAGGCCTGGCTCAGCGCAAAGGAGCGCACGCCCTGCATCGTGCCCTCGATGGCACCGGCAATCGTGCCGGAATAGGTCACATCGTCGGCGACATTGGAGCCGGAATTGACCCCCGACAATACGAGATCCGGCTTGATATCGAGCACCTGCTTGATGCCCATGATGACGCAATCGGTCGGTGTGCCGCGCAACGCATAATGCTTGTCCGAAATCTTTCGGAGCCTGAGCGGCTCCGAAAGGCTGAGCGAATGAGCAAGGCCGCTCTGGTCGGTTTCGGGAGCGACGATCCATACATCGTCCGACAGCGCCCCTGCGATCCGTTCCAGCACACCCAAGCCTTCGGCATGGATACCATCGTCATTCGTCAGCAGGATGCGCATTGCTTCAGGCCGCCCGTTCGATCTTCGTCAGGCCGCCCATGTAGGGCAGCAAAACGTCCGGAATCGTGACCGAGCCATCCTCGTTCAGATAATTTTCGAGAACTGCGATCAGGCAGCGGCCGACCGCCGTGCCGGAGCCGTTCAGCGTATGAACGAACTTCGTCGCCTTGTCGTCCTTGCCACGATAGCGGGCATTCATGCGCCGTGCCTGGAAATCGCCGCAGACAGAGCAAGACGAGATCTCCCGGAAGGTGTTCTGTCCGGGCAGCCAGACTTCGAGGTCGTAGGTCTTACGCGAGCCGAAGCCCATATCGCCGGTGCAGAGCGTCATGGTGCGGAAATGCAGGCCGAGGCGCTTCAGCACTTCTTCAGCGCAGGCAGTCATGCGCTCGTGCTCGGCAATCGAGCTCTCGGCATCGGTGATCGAAACGAGTTCGCACTTCCAGAATTGGTGCTGGCGCAGCATACCGCGGGTATCGCGGCCGGCCGAACCCGCCTCCGAACGGAAGGAGGGAGTGAGCGCGGTAAACCGCAATGGCAGTTTTTCCTGGTCGAGGATTTCCTCGCGCACCAGGTTGGTGAGCGTCACTTCCGCCGTCGGGATCAGCCAGCGGCCATCGGTGGTGCGGAATAGGTCTTCTGCGAATTTCGGCAGCTGAGCCGTGCCATAGACGGCTTCGTCACGGACCATCAGCGGCGAGGATACTTCGGTATAGCCGTGTTCGGTCGTGTGCAAATCGATCATGAACTGACCGAGCGCACGTTCAAGCTTGGCTAATTGGCTGGTCAGGACCGTGAAGCGCGAACCGGAAAGCTTGGCGGCACGTTCGAAATCCATATAGCCAAGGGCTTCGCCGATCTCGAAATGCTCCTTCGGCGTATGGTTCCAGCGCGGCTTTTCGCCGACGATGCGGGTGACGACATTGTCGTGCTCATCCTTGCCAACAGGCACGTCGTCAAGCGGGATATTCGGAATGCGCGAGAGCTGGTCATTGAGTTCGGCCGAAAGCGCACGCTCTTCCTCTTCGGCAGCCGGCAGCGTTTCCTTGATCTCGGCGACCTCGGCCTTCAGCTTGTCGGCAAGCTCGGTATTCTTCTGCGCCATGGCAGCACCGATCTCCTTGGAGGCGGCGTTGCGGCGGGAAAGCAGGTCCTGGGCCTTCTGCACGGCGGAGCGGCGCTTCTCGTCAAGGGCGATGAGAGATTGCGACAGAGGTTGCGCGCCGCGCTTGGCAAGAGCGGCATCGAGAGCCTCGGGATTCTCACGGATCCATTTGATATCGAGCATCGTCGTTCCAGATCGTTTCAACAGACATGAACCGGTCGGAGAAAACCCCGACCGGATGGGAAACGGCAGAACTCAAGAAAGGATCGCGAACCGCTCAGACGCTGTCCGTCTTGGCGACATCAGAGGATTCGCTGGCCTCTTCAAGCGCCTGCTGTGAACGCTGACGCTCCACGAGTCGTGCCGCGTAGATGGAAATCTCGTAGAGAAGGATCGTCGGCAGCGCAAGACCGATCTGGGACATCGGGTCGGGCGGCGTCAGGACAGCCGCCACCACGAAAGCGAGCACGATCGCGAATTTGCGCTTTTCGGCGAGCCACTGCGACGTCAGAAGGCCGACACGAGCCAGAAGCGTGGTGATGACCGGCAACTGGAAGACGAGGCCGAAGGAGAAGACCAGCGTCATGATGAGGCTCAGGTATTCCGAAACCTTCGGCAGAAGCGAGATCGCCACTTCATCGTGGCCCGGCGCCTGCTGCATCGACAGGAAGAACCACATGACCATCGGTGTGAAGAAGAAATAAACCAGCGCGCCACCCATGAGGAACAGGATCGGCGAAGCGATCAGGAACGGCAGGAAGGCCTGACGTTCGTTCTTGTAGAGGCCGGGAGCCACAAATTTGTAGATCTGCGCGGCGATGATCGGGAAAGCGATCACGAGGCCGCCGAACATGGCGACCTTGACCTGCGTGAAGAAGAACTCCTGCGGCGCGGTATAGATAAGCTGCGCCTTCTCGACATCGAGATGAGCCCAGCTGACGGCTAGCTTGTAGGGATAGACGAGGTAGTTGAAGATGTGCTTGGCGAAAATGAAGCACACGATGAAGGCGATGAAGAATGCAGCAATCGACCAGATGAGCCGCGTGCGCAGCTCCATCAGGTGTTCGATCAACGGCTGCGGCTTGTCTTCGATATCACCGCTCATGCCTCATCCTTCTTCTTTTTGGCGGCCGGCTTTTTGACTTCCGTCGGCTTCTTGGTTGCCGCGACACGCTTCGGCTTCTCGACGGGTGCTGCGGCCGACGCAGCCGCATCGGCCTTGTCTGCCGCCTTCACGCGCGGCTTGCGTACCGCCTTCGGCTTTTCAACCACGGCGACCGGTGCCGCGGCCGCAGCAGCGACCGGCTGCGGTGCTGGGACGACCGGCGGCGTTTCGGGCAGGCTCAGGGACGGCGCCGGCGCAGAGACGTCTGAGAGTGGCATTTCCGTCTTGTTCTCAGCACCCTGCTCTGCCGGCGTGTCGACCCTCGTCGCGTTCTGCAGGTCGGCCTTGATCTCGTTGCCCATCTGGCGCAGCGGGTTCATCGCCTCGCGCAGGCTATTGACCGGATTGAGTTTCTGGGCGTCGCTAATCGTGCGGCGCACATCGTCAAGCTCGGCTTCGCGCAGCGCTTCGTCGAACTGGGCACGAAATTCACCCGCGACCTTGCGGGCACGGGCCGTCATCTTGCCAAAAGCGCGCAGCATCGGCGGCAGATCCTTCGGACCGACGACCACGATCAGTACGACCGCGATAACCAAGAGTTCGGTCCAGCCAATATCGAACATGCAAGGCTCCTGAACGGGCGGCGCGGGGGCTGCGCCCTTTCCCGTACGTGGTTATTTCGTTTCGTCGGCCTTGTGATCGACGGTCTTTGCGGTTTCCGGCGCGTCTTCGTCGTTCATGCCCTTCTTGAAGCTCTTGATGCCCTTGGCAACGTCGCCCATCAATTCCGGAATCTTGCCGCGACCAAACAACAACAGCACGATGACCAGAACGATCAACCAGTGCCACATGCTAAAAGAACCCATTACGCATACTCCCTGTTGCGGTGTTCCCTCGATGTAAGAATTTCCGATCCGGTTTCCAACATCAATCCTTCTGGATTGAGCTTAATGTCACGGTATCGGCCTTTGTGACAAGCCATTCGTCTATCGAAAAGTCGTGATCGACATTGTTTTGCGCGGGCGTGGCAAAAGCAAGACCAACCTTCGCTATTCCTCTGAGGCGCCGCCGGGCGCAAGCAGCCCGAGTTCCTCGAGATCCATCTGTGTGATCGGATCCTCGTCCTCAGTCAGTTCATCGTTCATGAGCGGCGAAGGAATGTTGAAATTGGCGGGGATGCGGCCGGACAGCAGGCCGGCGCCTTTCAGCTCTTCCAGGCCCGGCAAGTCGCGCAATTCCTCCAGGCCGAAATGGTCGAGAAAATCTCGCGTGGTGCCAAGCGTGACCGGACGGCCGGGCGTGCGGCGGCGGCCACGAAAACGCACCCAGCCCGCCTCCATCAGCACATCAAGCGTACCGCGGGAGGTCTGAACGCCTCTGATATCCTCGATCTCGGCGCGCGTCACCGGCTGGTGATAGGCGATTATGGCAAGCACTTCCAGCGCAGCACGCGAGAGCTTCTTCACCTCGTTCTCGTCACGACGAATGACGAAGGAGAGATCGGCGGCGGTACGGAAAGCCCATGCATTGTCAACCTGTACGAGATTGACGCCACGGGGAGCATACTGCTCCTTCAGGCGCAGCATGATCTCATGCGCGTTGAATCCTTTTGGCAAGCGCTCGGTGATGAAACCTTCGGATACCGGCTGGGCGGAAGCGAAAACCAGCGCCTCGGCTATGCGTTCAGCCTCTATTTCTGCCTGCAGATCGCGGGCAGAGCCCTCGCCTTCCATCTCATCATCTTCCGCGTCGATCAATCCGACTGCTCCTGTTCAACCACCCGCAGGGTGGCATGTTTCGCCCCTCGGCGCATATAGATCGGCTCGAAGGCGCCGTCCTGACGTATTTCGAGCTTGCCTTCGCGCACGAGTTCCAGTGAGGCGGCGAAGGCGCTGGCGACGGCGGTGACGCGCTCGGCGGGACTTGCGAGATAGCGCAGCAGATATTGTTCAAGCGCCGTCCAGTCGACGATATCGCCTATCATCTGGGTCAGCAGTTCGCGAGCATCGGTGAGCGACCAGACATTGCGCCGCTCGATCGTTACCTGGGTGATCGCATGGCGCTGACGCAAGGCCGCATAGGCGCTCAACAGATCGTAGAGATTGGCGTCATAGGCGGATTGCTGGCGGTCCGGAATATGCTCGGGTGCGCCACGGGCGAAGATATCGCGGCCGAGCCGGTTGCGATTGACGAGACCGTCGGCCACCTGACGCATCGCCTCCAGCCGCTTCAGACGGAAGGCAAGCGTTGCGGCCATTTCCTCGCCCGAGGGGCCGTCATCCTTGACCTGCTGCGGGATCAGCAGCCGCGATTTCAGGTAGGCAAGCCAAGCTGCCATGACGAGATAGTCGGCGGCAAGCTCGATGCGGATACGCCTCGCGCTTTCGATGAACTGCAGATATTGTTCGGCAAGGGCCAGAACCGAAATGCGCGATAGATCGACCTTCTGGTTGCGGGCCAGATAAAGCAGCAGGTCGAGCGGACCTTCGAACCCAGCGACGTCGATCACCAGCGCCGGCTCATGGCTGGCGCGCTCTGAACCGTTCTCCTGCCACAGTTTGTCCATCGGCGTTGACGCCGCCTGAGACCGCTCCGTGCCCTTGATCGTGTTCACCTTACCCTGCCTCTCCGGCCTCTGCTCAAGCTGACGCAAACATGGCGTCGAATTCTGCCCTTATCGTCGCCTCGTCGGTTGCATCCGGTGTGGGGAACCCTTCCTCGACCGCCTGCGCACGCTCGCGGGCAAGACCTGCCAGCTGCGGCACATTTGCCACGACCTGACGCATCTCGTCCATATCACCATTGCAGTGCAGCACGATATCGCACCCGCCCGCAATGATATTCGCCGCACGTTCGCCGATCGTGCCCGAAAGCGCATTCATCGAAGTATCGTCAGAGAGCAACAATCCCTTGAAGCCGATTTCGCCGCGGATTACCTGATCAATCACCTTGCGAGAGGTTGTTGCCGGGTTGTCCGGGTCGATCGCCGTGAAGACGACATGGCAGGTCATTGCCATCAACTCATCTTTCATCGCGATGAAGGGCGGGAAGTCATGGGCTTCCAGTTCTTCACGAGAGACCGTGACGACGGGCAGTTCAAGATGCGAATCCGCAAAGCCGCGTCCGTGGCCCGGCATGTGCTTCATGACCGGCAGCAGGCCGCCGGCTTTCAGCCCTTCGGCGGCCGACCTGCCCATCTCCGTAACGGTCGCCGGATCGCCGCCGTAGGCCCTGTTACCGATGACATTGCTGCTGCCCTCAACCGGCACATCGAGCACCGGCAGACAATCGATATTGATGCCGAACCTCTGGAGATCGAAGGCATGCAGGCGCGACATCAGCCATGCGGCGCGCAAGCCAAGAGCCCGGTCGCGGCGATAGAGATCGCCAAGCGCCTGCCCAGGCGGATAGTGCTGCAGGATCGGCGGACGGATGCGTTGGACGCGCCCCCCCTCCTGATCGATCAGCACGGGAGCGTGCCAGCCGACGCAGTCGCGCAATTCGGCAACGAGATCGCTGATCTGTCGTGCTTCGGAAATGTTTCGTCCGAAGAGGATGAAGCCCCACGGCCGCTCGGCCCGGTAAAAGGCCTTTTCTTCTTCGGTCAGCTTGAGGCCGCTGCAGCCAAGGATCATTGCTTTTGATTCGGTCATACCCGAATCATAAGGGCCATTCGGCGAAATGCGAGCGAGGTCAAGCGCGGCCCCACAAAAAAAGAACGGCGAGACAACCCCGCCGTCCTGATGAAGAAAGCCAAAGTGCTTATTTGGAGATCAGGCAGCTACCACCGGCGGAGCGATATTGCTCGCAAAGAGCTGCAGCTTCGTCCTTCGAGCCGGCCGGGATGCGGACGCGATAGAAGGTGCCCTTGCCGGCGATATCCGCCTTACGGATTTCGTACGCGCGGCCACTGAGTACGCCGGCGAACTTCTTCGACAGGCTGGCATAGGATTTCTTCGCCTCATCCTCTGACGGCAGCGATGCGATCTGGATGCCATACCCGCCGGCTGCTACGGCGGGAGCCGGCTGTGCAGCGGCGGCTGGCGGCGTTGCGGAAGCAACCTGTGTCGGCTTCTGCTGAGCCGTCGGGCGAACGTTGCCATTCTCGGTCACTGTGCCGACGACATTGACCGGCTGATCAACCGGGCGGGCCGTCGGAACGGGCGCGGTATCGGTCGTCGCAGCCGAGGCTGCGTCGGTGACCGGCGTCGTTTTCACCGGGCGAACCGGGGGATCGACCTGGTTCGCATTGGCGGCGTTCACTTCGGCTACCTTTGCCGCCGTCTGAGCCGGCTGGCCTACAGGCGGCGTCCCGACAGGCGGAAGCGCTGCGGAAGCGGTCTGATTGCCGGTGCTTGCCGGGAAGCTCGCGGCAGATGGCGTCGTAGCTGGCTGGGCGGGATTGGCCGCCGATGCCACTTCATTAGCCGGGGCGGATTTTTCGGCGGGCGCCGGCTCTTCGCGGGCGACCAGCGTGCCGTCCGGCTTGACGATCATCGTACGGACCTTGCGGGGCGAAACGGACGGCGCCGCATCGTCACCGGAAGCGGAGGCATCTGCAGTCGCACTGTGATCGGGCAGCAGGCGCGGATCCTGCGTTTCGCCGACGGCAGTCGGCATGATCGGGTCAGCACTGCCTTCATCGTCATCGGGCGAGACTTCGGGCGTCAGCGTACGCTGGACGACATCAACCGGCGCCTCATCGGAGGAGACGAGTGCCTTCTGCTTCGGCTCTTCGGCAGCACCTGCGACCCGGTCGTAGACGGCCTTATCCTGGTTCGGCACGGTCTTGCCGCCCGGATTCTCGGGAACGACCTTCACCGGATCCTTGTCGGCGGCGATGACGCGCGGCTCGCCGGAGCTGACGATGCTCAAGCCGGGACCGTTGGAGACCCAACTATAGACACCGTAGGCGCCGCCGGCAAAAACGACCAGCAAGGCGGCTGCGGCCAAGAGACGGCGCATAGAGCGCGCACGGTTGAAATCCGCCGTCTGGCTTGCGGACTCGATATGGACTTCGGAAACATTTTCACGGCGCTCGACCGGCTCACGCACGCTGCGGCGAAAGTCTTCTTCCAGGGCACGTTCGAAATCATCAAGGCCGTCGGCAAAGACAGAGTTTGCCGGCTTGGCGACAGCGGCAGCAGCCGGAGTGGCCGGGGGCGCCCAAGCCGGAGTGGGTGGCGTCTTCTCCTGCCGTTTGGCGGGCTCGAAGAAGCTCGCAATCTCCGCATCGAGATCGAAATCGAAGTCGGCGGTCTTAGCGACCGGTTCCGGGTGCTCCACTGGCGGCAGCGTCGGAACATGCATGTCCTCGACCGTTTCGGGACGATCTTCCGGATCGGAGATCATCGACGGATCGAAGGGCAGATCGTCGGTGGACTCACCTGCCGGTGCCGGCTTGGCATAGCTGACTGGAGCAGGCTGCGGCTCCGGAACGAAAACCGGCGCCGGCTGAGGACGCGGCGCAGGCTGGGCTGCGACCACAGGCGCAACTCGAACGGGTTCGGCCGCGGCCTCCGGCTGCGGAGCCGGCGGCTCGGAGAAGTCGAGATCGGCGAGCTCCAGTTCGATACCGGCAAGATCCAGCTCGAAATCATGACCGGCGAAGGAATCTTCAGTTTCCTGTTCCGGCTGGCGGGCGACGACAGGCGCAGGTGCGATGGGCGGCGAGATCGGTTCCATCGGAGCCCGAACCACCGGCTTCGGCGCTTCGGGCTGGCGAAGAACCGGCGTCGCGCGGCTCATCGGCACAGGCGCAATGACTGTCGGCTGCACCGGAGCGCGAGCAGCGGGCGCCTCAAAGACAGGCGCTTCAAATACGGGGGCCTCGAACACTGGCGATTCGAAGACGGGAGCAGCAGGAACCGGCGCGGACTGCTGTGCCGGCGGCGCGACGACAGGCTCAGGTACAGTGGCGACAGGCTCAGACCCGACGGGTGACGAAGCGCGCTGCGGTACCGGATAACGAGAAACATCTGCCAACAGATCATCAAGATCGAAGGCGTCGGCATCGAAGGCAGGCTCCGGCGGTGCTTCGGTGAGCGCGGCATCCGGATGAACATCACCTTCGGCTGCAGCCGCGATCAGATCGAAACCGGAGTTAGCCGGCTCGGCCGGCTCTTCGAAGGCTCCAACCTCTTCGAACGATGCGACGGGCTGCTCCGGGAGGGGGACCATCTCATGGCGATCGATCTCGGCCGGAAAGCCGAAGGATGCCGCAGCCGGCTCGAAATCCGCAGCTTCGGCGGCGGCGATCGGCAGAGGCTCTTCTGCGACATCGGGCGCAACCACTTCGGGCTCGACCGTGAATGCCGGCTCGGCTACGAAAGCTTCAA
Source organism: Rhizobium sp. BK529 (assembly GCF_014194105.1). NCBI lineage: Bacteria > Pseudomonadati > Pseudomonadota > Alphaproteobacteria > Hyphomicrobiales > Rhizobiaceae > Rhizobium > Rhizobium sp. BK529. The sequence goes on from NZ_JACIAU010000001.1 coordinate 1,772,439, forward strand.
CCGGAGCCGGCTCAACAACCGGCGCCTCAACGACCGGCTCCTCGCGGCGCGGCGCGTGGAAATTGGCAAGCGGCAATCGAATGCTGGCAGCCGACCACTGCGGGGCCTTCGCCGGCGGCTGAACGACCGGCTCGGGAGGAAGAGCACCGCCGATGGAAAGCTCCAGCTCCTCGATCAGATCGCGGGCGCCGCCATAGGCTGTGAAAGTAACCGGAGGCTCCACTGGAACAGCGGCAGGCTTGGACGGGGCGGGCGTCCAATCGGTTGCGACAGGCACGTCCCAAGCGGGCGCAACCGGCTCGGGCGCCTCCACCTCAGGGGCGGCAGCAGCTGCTTCCGGAAGCTCCGGCTCGACGATGGGCGTCTCGAAATCGGTCGCGACGGACCGATCGAGTTCCTCGCCGATCGAGGGTACCTCATCCTGGACGGGCTCAACATAGTCGTAGGTATCAACTTCCTGGGCAACTGGATCTGCCGGGTGATCGAGGGCTGCCAGGGGACGCGGCGTATCATAACGCTCAAATTCGCGGAGAAGCTCGTCCTCGAGATCAAGAGCCGGCTCCTGCCGTTCGGGTTCGCTTACCGTATTGGCCGCGACGCGGGGTTCAAAGCCAACGATTCGAGCGAGTTCTGCCAACGGATCATCGTCGGCAAACATTTCGTCTTTTCCACGCGTGTCATACGCAAGTCGTTTATCAGCCATGCCCATCCCACTCAAAAACGCAAACACCCAAGTGCCAGCGCATTGTGGGGAAATGGTGACGTTATCGCATTTCGTCCGGTGCGGCAGTGCCTGTAATGGCAAGTCCCGACTTCAAAACCGACGCGACGGCGTACACCAGCCCAAGTCTGGCAATACTCGATTCTCGGTTCTTATCGTTAACAAATCGTAATTCTGTCTGATCTTTACCTTTGTTCCAGTGTGCATGGAAGGCGCTGGCAAGATCATACAGGTAAAAAGCGATACGATGCGGCTCCTGAGACTGGGCTGCACTTTCAACAATACGCGGGAATTCCGCAGCCTTGGCGATTAGCTGCAATTCGGCCGAATCCGTAATGCCTGCAACGGATTGTGCCAGAATCTCCGGTGTCGACACGAGATCGGGGAACGCCTCCCTCGCCTGCCGGAAGACAGACATGCAGCGGGCGTGGGCGTACTGCACGTAAAAGACCGGATTATCTTTGGACTGCTCCGTTACTTTGGCGAAATCGAAGTCAAGCGGCTCGGAATTCTTGCGATAGAGCATCATGAAGCGGACCGAATCACGTCCGACTTCTTCGACGACATCGCGCAATGTGACAAAATCGCCCGAACGCTTCGACATCTTCACCGGCTCGCCATCACGGTAAAGCTTGACGAGCTGGCAAAGCAGCACCGTCAGCTTCGCCTTACCGTCAGAAACAGCGCGCGCGACCGCCTCGAGGCGCTTGACGTAGCCGCCATGGTCGGCGCCAAGCACGTAGATCATCTCATCGAAGCGGCGGTCGAACTTGTTCTTGAAGTAGGCGACGTCGGCGGCGAAATAGGTGTAAGAGCCATCCGACTTGATGAGCGCGCGATCGATATCGTCACCGACCTCGGTCGAACGGAAGAGCGTCTGTTCGCGGTCTTCCCAGTCCTCGGGCAACTGGCCCTTCGGCGGCGGCAGCGTGCCCTTGTAGACATAGCCCTTGAAGGTCAGGTCATTGATGGCGGTGCGGATCGCGGCCGCGCCGTTGGCATGCAACGTGCGCTCGGAGAAAAAGACGTCATGATGAACATTGAGGGCGTCGAGATCCTCGCGGATCATCGCCATCATCATCTCGATGGCCCGATCTTTGACGATCGGCATCCACTGCTCTTCCGACATATTGTGAAGGCGCACCCCATATTCCGAGGCAAGCGATTCGCCGACTGGGACCAGATAGTCGCCGGGATAGAGGCCGGACGGGATCTCGCCGATCTTCTCGCCCAGGGCTTCGCGGTAGCGCAGGAAGACCGAGCGCGCGAGCACGTCAATCTGTGAGCCGGCGTCGTTGATGTAGTACTCCTTGACGACATCGTAGCCGGCAAAGGCAAGAAGGTTCGCCAGCGCGTCGCCGACGACGGCGCCACGGCAATGGCCGACGTGCATCGGGCCGGTCGGATTGGCCGAAACATATTCGACATTCACCTTCCGCCCCTGCCCCAGACCCGAACGGCCATAGTTGGTGCCGGACTGGATCATCGAGCCCAGCAGGCGTTGCCAGTAGCCGACGGAAAGCCTGATATTGATGAAGCCCGGACCGGCGACCGAAACCTCGGCGACGTCAACGTCTTCCTGCAGCTTGGCGATGATGATTTCAGCCAGTGCACGCGGATTGGTACCGAGTGGCTTGGCAAGCACCATGGCGGCGTTGGTCGCGACATCACCATGGCTCGCATCACGCGGCGGCTCGACAGCAATGCGGCCGAAATCGAGCTCGGATCGCTTTTCCTTGACCAGATCGAGCTGTTCAAGGGCGTTTTTAATCCTGGCTTCAAAATCGGTAAAAAGGTTCATCGCACTCTTCCATGCACAGGCTGTGCCAATAGGGTTGCCGGCGGCTGCCGGGCGCCCGCTGCCTATCGCAAATCCGGAGTGTGGTCAAACAATCGCCTGTGGGCACTAATGGCATAGGTGTCTGTCATGCCGGCCAGATAATCGCCCACATGCCGCGCTTTCGGTGCGTCCGACAGACCGGCGATATGATCTACCCAGTAATGGCTTTGCATTTCCTTCGGATTGGCCATGTAGGCACCGAAGAGATCCTTGACGATCTGGGCTGCACCGGCGCGGATACGCATGATGTCGGGATTTCGATAGATACGCTTGAAGAGCATCGCCTTGATCTGCCTGTCGGTTTCGGCCATCTCGTCCGAAAACGTCGCGATCACGTGATCCGCTTTGCGGATATCGTCGGCGCTCTGCGGTTTCAGTGCTGCGAGGCGCTTTTGCGCCACGCCGATGACGTCCTCGACCATGCGTGTAATCTGGCGGCGCATGATTTCATGCGTGAAGCGGCTGGGCTCCAGATGCGGATAGCGCTCTCTCACTTCGGCCATCAGCCCGGAGAGGAACGGAATTTCCTCCAGCATTTCGAAATTCAGATAACCCGAGCGCAGGCCGTCATCGATATCATGCGTATTGTAAGCGATGTCGTCGGCGATCGCTGCCACTTGGGCCTCCAGGCTTGCATAGCTCGCAAGCTCCAGATCGTGCAACTCGCAATAGTCTAGGATCGGCTGCGGTACCGGCCCGCGCGTGCCGACGCCATCGGCTGTCAACAGCGGACCATTGTGCTTGACGAGACCTTCGAGGCTTTCCCAGGTCAGGTTAATGCCGTCGAATTCGGCATAACGCCGCTCGAGTTTGGTGACGATGCGCAAGGATTGAGCGTTGTGGTCGAAGCCGCCATAGGGCAGCAACTCTTCGTGCAGCGCATCCTCGCCGGTATGGCCGAAGGGTGTATGGCCGAAATCGTGGACAAGCGCCACACCTTCGGCGAGGTCCTCGTCGATCTTCAAGGCGCGGGCAAGTGCACGCGCGATCTGTGCCACCTCGATCGTGTGTGTCAGGCGGGTACGGTAATGGTCGCCGTCCTGGGCGATGAAGACCTGCGTCTTGTGCTTCAGCCGGCGAAAAGCCGTTGTATGGACGATGCGGTCGCGGTCTCGCTGGAAGTCGGAGCGTGTCGGGCTGCCGCTCTCGGGATAGAGGCGTCCACGCGAATTCCAGGGGTCCGCCGAATAGACCGCTCGTTCCCCATAGCCGAAACCCAATGCCTGCCTGTCGAAGGTCATTCTTCACCGTCACTAACGCTTCGCGGCCTTGCCCATTGACGCCGCCTTCCGCTCTTCATACCTATAGCTCATAGAAACGGCAAAGAGGCGCTTTTTCGGCCACTTCGCTAGATCCTGTTCTTTACCGAAGGAACATGATAAGTCTCTTTGATATCATGCGTTTGAACATCAAACGTCTAAAATGGATTCTCTCCGGATCTTGACCCCGGCAGGAGGAAAAATGACTGAAGCGAATGTAACTGTTTCCGATGCCGCGGCAAAGCGGATTGCCGCCATTGTCGGCAGCGATCCCGGGAAGAGCGCCTTGCGCGTCTCCGTCGAAGGCGGCGGCTGTTCCGGCTTTTCCTATAAGTTCGATCTTGCGGATGCTGCCGCAGACGACGATCTCGTCATTGAGAAAAACAGTGCCAAGGTGCTGATCGACAGTCTCTCGCTGGTCTATATGGCCGGCTCCGAGATCGATTTCGTCGACAACTTGCTCGGCCAGTCCTTCCAGATCAAGAACCCGAATGCAGTGGCAAGCTGCGGCTGCGGCACCAGCTTCGCGATCTGATCCGACGTCCCTTCTTTCCACATAATAACCGGTCGAAGATTTTCTTCCGACCGGTTTCCTGTCTTGTCCGCAAGCGCTGGACCGCGATACAAGAGCGGTCAAGACAGTGAGCAGGATGGAAACCATGAAGATCGCGACCTGGAACATCAACGGCGTCAAGGCGCGGATCGACAACCTCACGCAATGGCTGAGGGATTCCAATCCTGACATCGTCTGCCTGCAGGAAATCAAGACGGTTGACGACGGCTTCCCGCGACTCGAAATCGAGGCGCTGGGCTACCATGTGGAAACGCATGGGCAGAAGGGCTTCAACGGGGTCGCCATTCTTTCCAAAAGCTCGCCATCCGAAGTCAATCGTGGACTGCCGGGCGATCCGCTCGATGAGCAGGCGCGATTCCTCGAAGCCGTGTTCTCGCTGCCCGACAATAAGGTGGCCCGCGTCTGCTGCCTCTATCTGCCAAACGGCAACCCACCGGAAACGGAAAAATATCCCTACAAACTCGCCTGGATGGAGCGTCTGCGCAAATTCGCGGTTGAACGCCTCGAATTCGAGGAAATTTTTATTCTCGCCGGCGACTACAACGTCATTCCCGAGCCGCATGATTGCTTCGACCCGAAGGTCTGGGCAAGCGACGCGCTGTTCCTGCCGCAAACACGTGCATCCTTCCGCCGGCTGGAAAATCTCGGGCTCGTGGACGCGGTGCGTTCTACAACCGATGCAACGGCACTCTATTCCTTCTGGGACTATCAGGCTGGCGCCTGGCAGAAGAACAATGGTATCCGCATCGACCATCTGATGCTGTCGCCGGAAGCCGCCGACCGCATGACGTCAGCGGCAATCGAAAAGCATGTGCGCGCCTGGGAAAAACCATCCGACCACGTGCCTGTCGTGGCTCACTTCGATTTCGCTGCCTGAGATCAAAGAGTTTCGATTTTACGAGATTTCGGACGCAAAAGCGCTGTGCACTTTTGCTGGAGTTGCCCGCAAGCTCAGTCGTCCGAACCGGTCGCGATGGAGTGCGACAAGGATATGGCCGTGCGGCGATCCGCTTCGCTGGCGACCGAGAAGGCATCTTCCTGCAGCGACTGCATCCAACTGCAATCCTTCGGCTTGCAACGGTCGAGAGCCGCCGTCATCAGCGCAAGACCGCGAGCAGACTGGCCTTCATCGAAAAGGATGTTGCCGAACACCGCCATGGCACCGGGGTGGCCACTCTTGCGGGCCTGGTTGAGCCATTTCTTGGCCTGATTGATGTTGGCGCTGCCGCCCTCGCCTGCGAGCATCATCTGCGCAAGCTGGAACTGCGCCTCGGGCACGCCGAACGTGGAAGCAACCTGGAAATAGAGCTGGCGGGCCTGATTGAGATCGATCTTCACCGGGCTGCCGGCAATGCCGTGCTTGTAATAATTGGCAAGCGACAGTAGCGCATTGATGAAGAAGCCGGTGTCTTCCGAACCAGGCTCCACGCCCTGCTGTGCGATCTCGCTGTAGATCTTGAAGGCTTCGAAATCATCCTGCGCCACGCCGTCACCGTCGGCATACATGTTGGCGAGCGCCCAGCGCGAACCGGTATGGCCCTTTTCAGCGGCGTATTTGTAAGCCTCGACCGCTTCTTCCTTCTGACCGTTCTTGTATGCCTTGAAACCGAATTTGAAGAGATCGAAGGGTCCTGATTCCTTCGTAACGCCTGTCTTGATATCGAATGCCAGGACCGGACAGGCTAAAGCCAGGGAAACGGCCATCGACATGCTGACCAGCATGAATTTGAACAATCTGAACTCGGACGTTACCATCTCTACCGGTTTCTTTCGTTCATCCCAGACGCCTGGCGGCGGCTTTTTTTGCCGTTCTGCCCGCGTGGATGCATTCCTTCCAGGCGAGCGATCCCGCGGCGGGCTCCATGGCCCCTTTACCCGCTTCGCTTCCAGCCCCATGCCCCTTATTCAAAACCAGCACATCTTTGCGAACCATCCGGCTTCCGACACGGTCCGCATGCAATGCCTGCGGTACTCCCTCTGCGACCCGGGTCTCCGCCCGTTCGCCTTTATCGTCTTCGTAAACAGCAAATGTGACCAAACCGGTATCGCTACCATCCGCAGTGGACAATGCGTCATGCCGAGGGAACGAAAATGACCGAAAGTCGTGAATCTGCAACACTACCGAGGATACGGATTCCTGGCCGGAAAGGCCTTCGGCGGAAAGCAAAACGGTCGCTGCCGCTGGCTTTTCACCCCTGCTGTCGCAATGTCTGGCGTTACCGGAAAAAATTCGAACCATGCTACTGCTTACGCACACTCTACGCTTGTCATCTCCTCGCCCGCTAATATCGCTGCGCCCTCTTTGTGGCGGGAAATGGACAAATTCGCCCGGGAGACACCATATGCGAACCGTCGTAAGAAAGTGTTGCTGAATCGTCACAAAACGAGATCGAGAAGATGGAATGATTAATGACGCCGGACAAAGAAGAGCCCGGCCTTGCCGGGTTCCTCAATTCTTCAAGTTGGAGAATTAAAACTTGACCTTTATGCTAGTCGACAACGCAGCAACCAGATCGTTGCCGAAGGAATAATGAACATCGTCGCCGTAGGTGATGCCATCGGAAACAACTGTTCCGGACGATCCGCTCGTCAAAATGCCTAGTGCGCCGGCCACGCGCCATTCGATATTATCCGTCGGAGTGTAGGCAGCGCCGAGACCGATCGTCCAGCTATCGGTCTGAGACCCGTATCCTTGGCTTGTGCCGCGATCCCAAGTCAGGCTCAGGGCACCGGCCCACTGATCGTTGAACTTGTGACCAACGCCCCCCGTGAGCGTCCAGCCATCACGGTAGTGAAGATCCAGCGAAGCCAGACCACCTGCGGGGCATGGAAGGAGGGCATTGGTCGGGCAGAATTGCACGGACTGCAGCACGCTCCAGTTCGTCCATTTTACCGAACCGAATGCCAGCCAGTCCGGAGCGATACCTGATTGCAGCTTGAACTCGAGGGAATCGGGAGCCTCGGCAGCACCCGATACATCGGTAATGACTCCACCATAAAGCGGGACGAGCGCGGCAGGAACCTGACGGAGATCGACGGTACCGGTCAAATTGTCGTAATCGACACGGCTATTATAGACGAGGCTCGCGCGAAAGGCATATTCCGGGATCTCATAGGCGACACCTGCTCGCCAGCCCCAGCTTTCATCACTCAGTTCCAGGCGGCCGGTTCCGTTGCCGGGAAGACCGAAGAGAGCCGGGTTGACGACATAGCGTTCCTTGAAGCCTTCCACTTCCTGATAGAACGCACCGCCGATGATGCGCAACTGACCCTGACCGACATCAAACCTGTAGGAGCAGGTTGCACCGTAGTTGTCAGTGGTAATTTTTGTTTCGATGTTGTTCTGTGCACCAACCCAGCCTGCGCCAGGATCGGAATGACCGCCGAATGGCTGTGAATAGTCGACAAGGCAGTCCACCGGCCCATAACCGCCTTTGATCCCGACATAAGGAATGGCGTAGTCGGCTGTGTCATCTGCAGAGGTCGAGCCGCCGCCGAGGCCGTTATTACCCAATCCGTTTGAGGGATCAACGTCCTGCGCGTTCTTCAACTTGCGTTGCGGCATCACATAGATGACGCCCGACTGAAACGAAAATGGCGACGTATCAAACAACTGATCGATATTATAGCCGCCGCGCTCCAGACCACCTGCAAAGGACGGTGAAGCGAGTGCCGAAACAATGATGAGCGATGTTACGCCCTTGAAAAACATACGCGATGCCATCGTGTCTCCCCCACTCCAGCAATTGATCTAACCACACTGTGCTAGTGAACTTAATAAATCGCAACGAAACGGCCCGGCGCGCCACGAAGTTGAGTTATGGCTAATTTACGTAAATGATTGACGGGCACGTCAAAAAATCACATAGATAAAATTCTATTCTTCTACCCGTCATTTTTCAGGGGCCGATTAGATTCTCATTCCATCAAGGGTAGAAGCTGTATCAAACTGACAACAGTGGCAGTTTTCGCGTCTGACCTCCTCCAAACGGGTGATATCCACAGGCCGCGCTGCCACAACGGCTCATTTTTCACGAATCATCATACTTTTGGAACGCAAAAGGCGCGCCCCATGGGAGCGCGCCTCGAGATGGTTTACCCGTTAACCGCGATTATCCCGCCTCGCTAACTCGCGCTAAAGCAGTCTTCAGACTTTGGATCTGGCCCATCAGTTCAGAGTGGCGTTCGCGCTCGGCTTCCACCACTTCCGGATTGGCATTGGCGACGAACCTCTCATTCGACAGCTTGCCATCAATGCGCGCGATTTCGCCATCGGCCTTGGCGATCGCCTTTTCAAGACGGCTCTTTTCCGCCGCAAGGTCGATCAGATTACCGAGTGGCAGGCAGGCGGTCGCCTCCGCGACGATGATCTGGGCAGCACCCTTCGGTGCAGTTTCCGCCAGCGAAATGGCCTCGACACGCGCTAGGCGCTTGATGGCTGCGTCGTGACGGAACAACCGTTCCCGGGTCAGGCTGTTGGCACCAACGACTACGAGCGGCGCGGTGGCCGACGGCGGTACGTTCATTTCCGAGCGGACAGAGCGGATGCCGGAAACGAGGTCGATCAGCCAATTGATCTCATCAGCCGAGGCATCGTCGGCGTAAGAGGGCGACGGCCATTCGGCATGGCAGAGAAGACCGTCCCGTTCTGCCCCCTCACCCGCCGTATGCGCCCAGAGTTCCTCGGTCATGAAGGGCATGAAGGGATGCAACAGCTTGTAGATCTCTTCCAGAACGTAGGCGCTGCAGGCCTGAGCTTCGGCCTTGGCGCCGTCATCCTCACCGCTGAAGACCGGCTTCAGAAGCTCCAGATACCAATCGCAAAACTGGTTCCAGACGAAACGATAGAGCGCACTGGCGGCATCGTTAAAGCGGTAGGCTTCCAGAGCTTCCGTAACGTCACGTTCCGTTCGAGCAAGCTCCGTCAGAATCCAGCGATTGATGGTGAGCTCTGCGGCTTCCGGCACGAAATGCGGATCGCTCTTGGCACCGTTCATTTCAGCAAAGCGTGTGGCGTTCCAGAGCTTAGTGCCAAAGTTGCGGTAACCGGCGATGCGCGCCGGGTCGAGCTTCACGTCACGGCCCTGTGCGGCCATGATCGCCAGCGTGAAGCGTAACGCATCCGCACCATATTCGTCGATCAGTTCGAGCGGGTCGATGACGTTGCCCTTCGACTTCGACATCTTCTGCCCGTTCTTGTCGCGCACCAGGGCATGGACGTAGACGGTGTGGAAGGGCTCGACCGGGTTGTCTTCTTCATCCTTCATGAAATGCAGCGACATCATCATCATGCGGGCGACCCAGAAGAAGATGATATCGAAGCCGGTGACGAGCACGCTGGTCGGATAGTAGCGCTCGAGCTCCGGCGTCTTGTCTGGCCAGCCGAGCGTCGAGAATGGCCAGAGGGCCGAAGAGAACCAGGTGTCGAGTACGTCTTCGTCGCGCGTCAGGATTTCTCCAGGCTGGAAATTCTCCAGCTTGTCCTGAACGAAGGCCTTCATCGGGCCTTCATGCGAGAGATAATGCTGAATGGCGGCCTGCAGCGCCTCTTCCTCGGTCTTTTCGACAAAGACCTGACCGTCAGGACCATACCAGGCCGGGATCTGATGGCCCCACCAGAGCTGGCGCGAGACGCACCAAGGCTGGATGTTTTCCATCCACTCGTAATAGGTCTTTTCCCAGTTCTTCGGCACGAAATTGGTGCGGCCTTCGCGAACGGAGGCGATCGCCGGCTCGGCCAGCGTCTTGGCATCGACGTACCATTGCTCGGTCAAGCGCGGCTCGATCGGCACGCCGCCACGGTCGCCATGCGGAACCATGTGCTTGTGCGGCTCGATCTTGTCGAGCAGGCCGGCTTCCTCGAAGATTTCGACGATGATCTTGCGGGCATAGAAACGATCTTGACCTTCGAGGCGATCCCAGGCGCCGTGCAGGGCGGCCGGATGATCGAGTCCTTCGAGGAAATCTTCGTTGTCCTTGATGGTGATTGTACCGTCGATGTTCATGATGTTGATCGCGCGCAGGCCGGCCCGCTTACCGACTTCAAAGTCGTTGAAGTCATGCGCAGGCGTAACCTTGACAGCACCGGTACCGGCATTGGGGTCGGCGTAGTTATCAGCGACGATCGGAATGCGGCGGCCGACGATCGGCAGCATAACATGCTTGCCAACTATCGACTTGTAGCGCTCGTCGTCAGGATTGACCGCAACGCCGGTGTCGCCAAGCATCGTCTCTGGACGCGTGGTTGCGACAACCAGATAATCGCGGGTTTCCCATTCGGTCGGCTTGCCCTCTTCATCGAAAGCGATGGGATACTGATAGGTGACTCCCGGCTCCAGTGGATAGCGCAAGTGCCAGAGATTGCCCTTGATCTCATGCTGTTCGACCTCAAGATCAGAGATCGCCGTCAGGAGCTTGGGATCCCAGTTGACGAGGCGCTTGTCCTTGTAGATCAGCCCTTCCTTGTAGAGCGTGACGAAGACTTCGAGTACTGCCTGCGACAAGCCCTCATCCATGGTGAAGCGCTCACGCGACCAGTCGCAGGAAGCGCCGAGACGCTTCAGCTGATTGAAGATCAGGCCGCCCGATTCGCCCTTCCACTCCCAGACCTTTTCGATGAAGGCGTCGCGGCCCATGTCTCGGCGGCCGGGAAGCTGCTGCTCCATCAGCTTGCGCTCGACGACCATCTGCGTGGCAATGCCGGCATGATCCATGCCCGGCTGCCAGAGCACGTCCTTGCCCCGCATGCGCTCGAACCGCACCATGACGTCCTGCAGCGTATTGTTGAGCGCGTGGCCCATGTGCAGCGAACCGGTGACATTCGGCGGCGGAATGACGATGGTGAAGCTTTCGGCGCCCGGCTTTGCATTGGCGCCGGCGCGGAAGGCATCGGCCTCATCCCATTTCGCGGCGATTTTCGGTTCGACGGCGGCGGAATCGTAGGTCTTTTCGAGCATTTTCTGACCAATTCGAGGTTCGAGGATGGGCGTTTTGTAAATAGGATGGCTACGGCCAAGTCAATAAAAAAGCCGCCCCGGAGACCGGAGCGGCTCTTGTCTGGAAAAAGCGGTTCCGATCAGCGGCGCGGGCCGCGCGCCACCCGTTCGATTTCCTCCCGCACGAGGCGTTCGACGAGCGTCGGCAGATTGTCGTCCAGCCACTCGCGCAGCATAGGACGCAGCATGTCTTCGGCGATCTCATCGAGCGAGCGCCGCTCGGCGGCACCATCGATGGCCGCAGCAAGCTCTTCAAAAGAGCGGGCGACCTGCAGGCCTGTGTTTTGTGACAGAAGCGACGGCTGAACCTCTTCTGCGACGCGCGCAGGCGCAAGTTCGGCAGGCTCGAAAGATACCGGCTCGACGCGCTTCTCGACAACGGGAAGCGCAGGCGCCTCCTCGATGATTTCAGGCTGCGGAACCTCGGGCAGGCGTGGCTCCGCAAAGACCGGGGCAGACTCCGGTGCATATTCGTATTGGGCGACGGGAGCAATCGGGGCAACGCGGGGAGCGTGAGCCGGCTCGACCGGGCGCGGGGCGGCAGCTGCGCGCGGCGCTTCGTAGGCCGACTGACGCTCGAATTGCGGCTGCGGCTCACGGAACTGCTGGGGTATCTCATGGAGAGCCTGACCGGCCTGGACTGTGCTACGCTCGGAAGCAGCGCGGACTCGGGCTGCGACATCGGCAAGCGACATGGCACGGGCTGGCATTTCCGGCTCAGGCGCCGTTCCGGCAGAATTTGCAGCGACAAATCGCGGATCGGGACGCAGTGCGGGCGGCTCCGGAAACTCGACACCAGCATAGGCGTCGTCAACCGTTAGATGGATTTCAGAGTCATTTTCTTCTTCCGCACCGTAAACGGGAGGAAGCGAAGCGGAGATCGCCTTTCCAGCGCCTGGCTCATTGCTTTCGATGATCTGGCGAATGGAGGCCAGTATCTCTTCCATGGACGGTTCACGCGCTACACCTGGCTGAGCCATATCTATCCCCGTTATCCCTTAAACAACGACCGGACGGCGTGGAGCATGCATCCGAATCACCCTGACCTTAGAATACCCCAAGGGGGAAAAAAATCAGCGCGAATCAAACAAATGCAGCCATGCACAGTTTTGTTACCCAAGTGTAAGCGAAGTCTGTGAAGGCTTTTTTGACTGCCGAAAACAAAAACGGGCGCCCACGGCGCCCGCTCAATAAGACCGCCGTGGAAACGTCTTAAAATACGAATTCGCGAGCTTTGGCGAAACCGGGCAGCGGCTTGACCGAAGCATTGAAGAACACGTTTTCTGAAACAGCACCGCGCTCGCTGACGAAGACCTTGGCGCGGGCCGCATTGCCATAGCCCTGTACAGCGACCAGGCGACCGCCATCCTGCAACTGGCTGAGCAGCGCCGCGGGGACCTCTTCGACCGAACCGTTGATGAAGATCAGATCATACGGAGCGCCGGCGGTATTGCCCTTTTCAAGCGCGCCGGTCACAACCTGCACATTGGGATAACCAGCGAGATTTGCTTTGGCCTGAGCAGCGAGGGATTCGTCCGATTCAAGCGCCACGACGGAGCCCGCGATCTGCGACAGCAGCGCGGAGGCATAACCCGTGCCCGCACCGACTTCAAGAACGGCATCTTCCTTGGTGATGGCGGCAAGCTGCAGCAGCTTGGCGAGCGGAGACGCCTCCATGAGGAACCGGCCGGGATTTCCGGCAGAAGCCGGTGCGATTTCGATATCATTGTCGATATAGGCCAGCACCTTCGCCTTTTCCGGGACGAATGCCTCGCGCGGGACGGTAAGGAAGGCCGTCAGCACGGAATGCGAGGTAACGTCCGTGGTGCGGATCTGGTTGTCGACCATCTTTGCGCGTGCTGCTTCGAAATCCATCATATCCTCTCGCCGATGAAAGCGGTTCTGTCTCTCGTCTCTTAATCGCCGGCACGGATGCTTTCAAGGCTTGCCGGAGCGCCGCCTGAAGAATCCCGCAGACCCCTCCCCGCATGCAACAGGTGAAAAGCGGAAGCTGCAACTTCTGCGTGGAACAAACAGGGACTCCATGATATTATTGTGATTGGAGGAAATGAGGAGGAGCAGGCCATGTCTGCCGTTCTGGAATATTTCACGCTGTTCGACTTTTTCATCGTCGCAGCGCTTGTCGGCATATTCTGCTGCGGGCTGCTGGACGGCAGGAAGACCTGAACGGACCGCACAGTCCGCATAAATCCCGGCTTGCCGCGTCGGATCAGGCGGGACAATCGATTGCGTCATTAACTTTATATCAACCATATTGTTGCGCCAGCCCTGGCTTTCGCTAGGTTGGCAGCATGCAAACATTCGCCATTCACTCGCCAGACATTGAAGCGCTTCACTACAATCCGGAAGCGCGGTTGCTGCTTGTGAAATTCAAAAGCGGCGACATCCGCAATTTCACGCGTATCTCAGTCCAGTCGCTGCAGCGACTGCTCGGGCCTGAAGTGCGGATAGAAAATGAAATGGCCAGTGACGATACGGGCTATCTGGCGGGGCTGCGTAGCGGCGGATTGCGGGCGCTGTATTCTCTGATCGGTATCAACCCAGCCCAATTCGATTTCACCCAGCTCCCCGGCATCTGGTAAATAGAATTGCGAGGCCGCTGCGGCGTCTTATTGAGAAGCGCGGCAGAATTCTCTGTCGTTGGGAAATTTTGGAGGCCTCGCCCGGAATTGAACCGGGGTACAAGGATTTGCAGTCCTCTGCGTCACCACTCCGCCACGAGGCCTCACAGGCTATCAACCTAGCCGTGGCGAGCGTTTAGAATGATCGCAACGAAATCGCAAGAGGGCTTTCCAAAAACATTTTCTGTAATTTCAAACTCTGGCCACATCGGGCTCGTACAAATGAGGGTCAATTGAGCGCCGAAGGTGGCGACGCAGCCGCCCTCGTATCTGATGGCAAAAGGCCCGTTCCGCCGAGTATTCGAGCCGGTCGAAACAAAAATTAGGCTAAAATTCGCTCGAGCGGGCTTCCCGGCGCTCCAGATTGTGCAATAGGCGAAATGCAGCCTATCACCTATACTATTCTTCAAGCGTCGCTTGCGGTGATGGCGACGATTTCTCTTGAAATATATTAGATAATTCGGAAATTCTTCTGAAGCGTTATCAAAAAATTCTTACCTTGACTTTCAGCATCGTCATCCCATCCTCCTCCTGGGAGAGATAGGAGCGGAAATGAACTGGGTGCCTTTGAATTCCAAACAGATTCGGGCTGCATCCTACGACCCGGAAGCCCAAGTCCTCCATATCAAATTTGCCGGTGGCCGATCGGTGCGGCATGACGGGGTGCTGCCTCATGTCTACGGCAATCTCGTCGAAACAGACGATCCGGAATTTTACTATAAGTATTATCTGGAGCCGTCGCGCGTCCAATCCCGCTGGCGGAGGAAAGCCCCCTCCAGTTCTCATAGGGTGAAGCTCTTGATATTTATCATCGGCGCACTCGTGATCACGGCAACGGCACTTGAGGAAAATGGCGAATTGCCAATCAACCTGTCTGAGATCACGGCGTCTGGAACAGGCGCTCCTGCCTCTATCGAAGGCCCTGTTGTCTCTCCACAGTGACGAACCAAAATGCCGGACGACCGGTCGCTGTTATTCTGCCGGCACGCCCCATCGCCGGCTTGGCGATTGTGGCGTTCTCTGAAGACGTCAGGCAGGGTCCTTTCGGCGATGCCACCAGACGGCAGCACGTCGGCGCCATCTGCGTGCGATCGGCAGGTCGTGCGACAATAGGAGGAAGCCCAGCGGCAGCATCCAGAAGCCAAGAACGGGCAAAAAGCCAAGAATGCCACCGAAAATGAGCAGCGTTCCGGTTGTCATGCGTGCAATGCGCGAGCGCGGCATAGGTATCCGCAACGAGCCGAGAACCAGCTTGCCCTGCTGGTGATCGATCCCGAAATGCGTTTTTCCGGCCTTTTTCGGCCTATTTTCCCTGCTAGTCATCCACAAGAGATGGGCGCAAGCGCCGCAAATACAAGCTCATTTCATTTTTTTGAAAAAACTGCTTGGCAAATCGGGAAAGCATTTGTATTACCCCGCTCACGCCGCGGCCAAGCGGTGATCCCTGGTAGCTCAGCGGTAGAGCATTCGACTGTTAATCGACAGGTCGCCGGTTCGAATCCGGCCCGGGGAGCCAGTTTCTCAGATAAGCGCCTGTTTTCGTTGAGTAATCCGAAGCAGGCGCTTTCTTCCCCACTTCCCATCCCGCTTTTGAAACGCATTTTTCGTGGCTTGGCTCCTCTAGATAAGTCATTAGGTCGCTATCTACTGGCATCGACCCTGCACCTGAGGCCGCTGGCATCCGATTTTTCGACGGCAATTACTCGGGGCAGGCCGCCCTGGCGTCCGGCTACGTGAGCAGCAGTACCGATACCTGCCCTCGGCCAAGGCGGAACCAACAAGTCCGAATCTGGTTTAACCCAAAGGCTTGTCGCCAGCGGAGGCTACGATGTGGGCTGTCTTGATCGGTGCCGCTCTTATAATTGGCGGACTACTCTTTTTCTTTTCATCGACGCTTCATCGACGATCGAGTGAGCCGCATCAAATGTCCCGAGGCGGCAGCACGCTAGAGCCGCGGCACCAAGGCATCCGGTTCCTAGGAATATCCCAAAACTGGCAAGCCCTCGCGATCATAGTAGTCGGCGCACTTCTCTTGGCTTTTGGTGCCTATTCATGACGCTCTTGATCGCTTGACCGGTCTCTTATTGCGGGCAAATGCCGCTTCAATTTATTTGTTAGAGCGTTGACTTATCCTCCCAAACTATTCGGTACAAGGCGACCAGGTGATATGCGGCGACCTCAAGTGCTCTAGCACTGACGCCTGGCACTTCCTTCAGTGACGTTGAAGCACTTGTCCGCAGGGGCTGAAGCCACCAAGATGCTGGCAGTACCACTTTGGGCTACGACACTTGCACTCGCTTGGTTTTTTTTGTCAAAATCCGGACTGCATGCCAGCGCCTGGCAACCACAGCTTTCGCTGGAGAATATTCATTATAGAACTTCAGGCTGATGCAGCGTGGCGGCAGCAATCGGCCGCCGATACTGATTAATTCAAATTTTTCAGGCCTATCTTCAAGGCGAGGATGCGACATGGATTTCGACGCATCGCAAGGGGACAGAAAATATCGGACCAGTGAGCGAGTGGGCGGGCTTGTCGACTGCTCGGGGCTGCAGGTCGAGCTCCGGCGTTTCGATCCGGGCTGGCAGATCGACCTTACACTCGAATGCACGGAAATAGCCGTGCTCCTCTCCGGGCAGTCGAAGATCAGGTGGACTGGTGACGGCCGCGGTCGGGAGGCTATCGCCCGCCCGGGCATCGCATGGGTCTGTCCAGCGGGAGTCAATGAGAGCGATGTGGAAATCGTTGGCACCATGCCTGAGTCCCTTCACATCTTCCTGCCGCCGTCACT
This sequence comes from Rhizobium sp. BK529, assembly GCF_014194105.1. Taxonomy (NCBI): domain Bacteria; kingdom Pseudomonadati; phylum Pseudomonadota; class Alphaproteobacteria; order Hyphomicrobiales; family Rhizobiaceae; genus Rhizobium; species Rhizobium sp. BK529. The sequence goes on from NZ_JACIAU010000001.1 coordinate 1,789,259, forward strand.
CGTCGGTGAGACAGCGCTTTCGAATTTCGACATCGATCCGGCGAGAGTGCGCCTCGCCTACGCAGGCGGAGTTCCTGATCCGGTGGTTTTACAGCTCGGTGAGCTCTTTCGCGGTGTGCTGAACCGAAAACTCGAAGCGACAGACCGGATGTTTCTCGACGGGATCCAGCTGGCTCTGGCGGCGCATTTGCTCGGCACCTATTCGTCAGTCCGCTGGCGTCCGCCTACGCGGACGCCAACCATCGATCCGAAAAGGCTGAGGCGCGTCCTCGATTTCATAGAGGCGCGCATCGCGGCCGAAATCTCGCTCGATGATCTTGCAGCGGAGGCCTGCCTCAGTCCCTTTCACTTTTCCCGCGTGTTTCGCGCGGCCACCGGCTTTGCCCCACATCGCTACGTCACCGAGCGACGAGTCGAGGCGGCTAAGCAGAAGCTGCGGCTCACGCAGTCTTCGCTTGTACAAATCGCTATCGACACAGGCTTCGGCTCGCAGGCCAACTTCACCCGCGTCTTCCGCAAGATGACCGGCCTGACACCTGGCCAGTACCGCACGCTATTCACCTCCTAGCGATATCCGTCCTCCTGACGCGTTCGCCGATCCACTCTGCGCGTCCATCCGAGCGCAAGATCTGCGCATAGTGCAGCAAGAGATGGAAATACGGCAACGCCCCTTACGGCCTACACCTGTCTCGCCGAACGGGGGAGCCCCCGGACGAACGGAGGAGACAGGGATATGATTACCGCTGAAGAAGCCCGGAGCGTGATCGCGGCAGGCGAGGCGCGGGCAAAAGAAATCGGCGTTGCGGCCAATATCGCCGTGCTCGATGCCGGCGCTCACATGAAGGCTTTCGTGCGCATGGATGGCGCCCTGCTCGGCTCCATCGACATCGCCGTCAGCAAGGCCCGGACGGCTGCGCTGTTTTCCATGCGTACCGAAACAATCGGCGAATTCTGCAAACCCGGCGGCACTTCGTTCGGCCTGGAGCAGACCAATGGCGGCCTCGTCGTCTTTGCCGGCGGCATTCCTCTCACCGATGGACGCAAAATCGTGATCGGGGCTGTCGGCGTGTCCGGAGGAGCCGTCGCTCAGGATCTCGAAATTGCCCAAGCTGCCGCGGCCGCCCTCGCGGTCTGAACGACCTTTTTCAACCCCAAGCACATCGAAAGGAAGTTACTATGACCAAGACCATTCTCATCACCGGCGCAGGCTCCGGCTTCGGCAAGGCGGCCGCCATCGGCATGGCCAAGAATGGCCATAACATCATCGCGACGACGCAGGTTTCGTCGCAGGTCACGCCGCTGCGCGAAGAAGCTGCGGCCCTCGGCCTGAAGGATTTCCGCGTCGAGCGCCTCGACCTCACCGATCCCTACGACATCAAACAGGCGCAGGGCTTTGACTTCGATGTGCTGTGGAACAATGCCGGTATGGGTGAAGCCGGCCCGGTCTGGGAAATTCCGGTCGAGCTCGTGCGCAAGAATTACGAAGTCAACCTCTTCCTGCCGCTCACGCTGACCCAGGGCGTCGTGCAGAAATGGGTGCGGCAGGGCAAGAAGGGCAAGGTGGTCTTCACCTCGTCGATGGGCGGCCTGTTCACCCCGGCCAACTGGGGCACCTATGTCTCCACCAAACACGCTCTGGAATCGATCGCAGAAGCGCTGCAGCAGGAACTCGGCCCCTACGGCATCAAGGTCCAGACGATCAATCCGGGCGCCTATTACACCGGCTATAACGAGACGATGGCCGATAATCCGTTCCGCTGGCTGGACGACAGTAAGAACTTCACCAAGCGAGCCGATCTGCGCAAGGGCTTCGACGACTTCTTCGCCACTCCCGAAGGCAAGATGGACCCGAAGGAAATGATCGACCGGATGATCGAGATTGTGCCTGCCGATACCGGCAAGTTCCGCAACGTCGTTCCGAAGGTCATCGAGGACATGCTGAAGGACCACCAGCTGAAAGCCTGGGAAAACCGGATCTGAAGCGGAGCACCGTGCACGGCACCCCACCACCGGGTGCCGTGACACCGATCCAACTCCTGGAGGAAAGCCAAGTCCATTACCGCAAACGCAACCGTCCGCAGCCCGGCATCTCCTGCCCGCCGCATCTTCAACGCTACCCTCGGCATCGCCGCCGCCATCCTCGCGCTTTTTGGGCTTGAAGCCCGCGCTGCGTCGCAGACGCCGACCGAAACCGAACGCCGCAACAAGGCGACCGTCGAGGCTGGCTTTGAAGCCTGGGCGGCCGGCACAGGCAGCCCCTATGACCTGCTCGCCGACGATGTCCGCTGGACGATCGAAGGTTATTCGCTGGCATCGAAAACCTACCCGAGCCGCGAGGCATTCCTGAGCGAGGTGATCCGCCCGTTCAATGCCCGCATGAAGGCGCCGTTGAAGCCAGCGATCCGCAACGTCTATGCCGACGGCGACACTGTGATCGTCTTTTTCGACGCTCGCGGCATCGCCCGCGACGGCAAACCCTACGTCAATACCTACGCCTGGTTCCTCGACATGCGCGACGACCGTATCATCCGAGCCTCGGCCTTCTTTGATTCGGTCGCATTCAACGATTTCTGGACCCGCGTGACGCCGTCTGAATAGGCCGGCAGAACTTGATCTCGCTCGAACGATACGAATTAAAAACGGCGTAATCTCCATTGGGAATCAATGGAGATTACCTTGCCTACAGATATCATCACCATCGTGGTCGGCGTGTTGCAGCATTTGCGTTTTTCGCAGCCGGTCTCGCCGACGCAAGCATCACTTCCAGCAAACAGGGAATGAAAAAGCCGTACGGGTCGAATATGGATTTAGCGGCGCGCCGAAAAACGCCCCGGAAACCGAGGCGTCTTTTGATTCAATCATAGCATCAGCGCAGGAACGAACTCATGCAGACGGCTGCTTGGTCTTTCGGAGATAGGGCAGAACCGTATCAAAGGAACCGAAGCGGGCAATCGCATCCTCGTTGGTGACGGCTGCGGTGATGATGACATCGTCGCCCTGGTTCCAGTTGGCCGGCGTCGCAACCTGGTGTTTGGCGGTCAGCTGGATGGAATCGATGGCGCGCAGGATTTCATTGAAATTGCGACCTGTCGTCATCGGGTAAGTGAGGATCAGTTTGATCTTCTTGTCCGGGCCGATGACGAAGACCGATCGCACGGTGGCGTTGTCGGCAGGCGTGCGGCCTTCGGAGCTGTCGCCAGCGCCGGCGGGCAGCATGTCGTAGAGCTTGGCGACCTTGAGGTCCTTGTCGCCGATCAGCGGATATTCGACGTCGAAGCCGGTCGCCGTCCTGATGTCGTTTTTCCATTTAACATGGCTTTCGACTGGATCGACGGAAATGCCGATGATCTTGACACCGCGCTTTTTGAACTCGCCCTCGAGGCCAGCCATGGTGCCAAGCTCGGTCGTGCAGACCGGCGTGAAGTTCTTCGGATGCGAGAAGAGCACGGCCCAGCCGTTGCCTATCCAGTCATGGAACTGAATGGGGCCTTGTGTGGTGTCGGCGGTGAAATCGGGAGCGATATCGTTGATACGTAAGCTCATGGTGTGCCCTCCAGCTGGCGCGTTATTTGAACACTCGCAGGCAAGTCTGCGCGCTGTCAACTATCTACAGAGCTGTGCTTACCCAGGTCAAACTAAAGCCTTCCCAGAAACGGGCGGCCTTGGAATATTATTCCCTGCAGGCAAGAATCGCATGAAACCCAATCGGATTAGTACTTTCAAAAATCCAGGGATTGCTGGGCAGACGGCGGCGGGCCGACATGCACGCCTTCGAGTTCCAACATGCGAAGCTTGGAGGTCGAACCGCCGGGTGCCGAAAACCCACCGATCTTGCCGCCGGCGGCAAGCACGCGATGGCAGGGAATGATGAGCGCGACGGGGTTCTTCGCCATCGCCTGGCCCACATCTCGCGCCGCTTCCGGTCCTGCGCCTAGCTCCTTCGCCAGCGTGCCGTAAGTCGTCGTGCGACCCCAGCCGAGGCGGCGTGCGGCTACATAAATATCTCGGAAAAATGCGTCCTGACCGTCGAGATCGACGGCTACGCTAGAGAAATCGACTTCCTCGCCTTCGAAGTAGCGCTTCACCGCAGAAACCGCTTCCAGAATTTGCGGCGTCGGTGCGCCAGGTTCAGCAACTGGCAAACGGCGCAACAACAGGCGTTCGGTCGACTCGGCGCTCTTCGTCGGCAGCTGGAATCGTGTCACGCCGCCATCGCTCCAGGCAATGCCGCAAAAGCCGCCGGCGGTTTCGAAGATCAGATATTGGTGCACTTTCTGAGCCATGGTGAAGCCTCGCATTCCGTCGGATACAAGAATCGTACCGCGGAAGCTTAAGTTCAACCCATTTCTTGCGCGTGTCTCGATAAAGCATCACGCAGATGCGGCAGTCGCAGCGAGCGTGTATATTTGTGGCCTCTTTGCCTTCGCCTTGCCTTTTACCGCATCGAGCAATGCATAGCCGCCGGTCCAGCGGCCAAAACCGCTGGCGATGTTGATATGACCTGCGAGACCGATATTGCGGACCTCGGTTTTCCAGAGACGGGCATAGAAGCTCAAGCGGTCGAGCGACATGTATTTGTCGTCGAGACTGCCGACGGTGAGGCTCGGAAACGGAAGCGGGGTTGTCGGCATGGGGCCGAAGGCGAGCGAGCCGGGATGCAGTCGCTCCGTTGCCGGAAGATCACAAGGGGCGACCAGAAGTGCTCCCTTTACTCGATGACCAAGCGGCCTGCCGGCGAGCCTCGCCGTCAGGATGCAGCCGAGGCTATGGGCAACGATATAGGCTTCTCCAGCCTCCAACAGCGCCTGCTCCAGCCGGTCCATCCAATGGTCCAGGCGCGCGTGGTTCCAGTCGTCCTGTCCGATCATCCGGCTCTGCGGCACATCGCTCATCCAATAGTGCTGCCAATGCCCCTCGCCGGAACCGAACAGGCCCGGCACGATCAGGATTTTTGTCATGGCTTTCTCCTGGCGAAAGCGCAGCAATCTGCCGCTTCGCATCCTCGCCAGAATTATCCATAGTTTTCATAGACTAAAAGGAACAAAGCTCCAAAACCCACGTCAAAGCTGGAAAATCCATCGCAGAAGTCACTATCGCCTCAACCGCTCCGATCAAATTTCGGAACAAGCAGTTCCCTGAGGGGTTAAGGAAAGGCCACCAAAAGATGAAAATCGAAGGAGGATAGTCCTCATGCCTAAATCTCTTATCGCCGCATCGCTGCTTGCCATCGGCATGGCGTCATCGGCATTTGCCCAATCCAATCCGGACACTATCGGCCCGACCAATGGCGGTTCCACGGACCCGGGCTCGGGCAATTACTCGTCCGATTATACGAGTGACAGCAATGGCATCCATCCGGTTCCCACCAGCCCGGTAGACCCGACCACTACGCAGAGCATCGGCGGCGGTCAGGCAATCGAATGCCCGGGAATGCCGCAGCAGAATACGGGCGTCGATACGCGCGGCGGCGAAAGCGGCGCTTCGATCAGCGAGGTATGCCGTGAACACGACAATTGATCGGGCAAAGACCCGATCCTGGAGAGAGGCCGGCTCGACCGGCCTTTTTCGTGTCCGCCTCATGAAACTCCTGGTCCGATGATCCACCGTCGGCCTGCTTACAGAAGCCGCTGGATGAATCTAGCGTTCGTCGTTCGAGGACCGGTTCAAGCGGCTCTGGGAATTCTACCTGTTCTATTGCAAGGCAGGGTTCCGCGCCCCACGATATCGATGTGCGGCAGGTGCTCTTTTCGTGCAACTGATCATTCCGCTGGATGCGCCGTCACCGTTCGGTGACCAGTGTTCAACGGCCGATCACGCCAGCCGGTGAAGCGGTTCACCATTGCGAAATAGAGACCATAAGGCAAAATCCGCAGGAGCTTCAGTACATAGGTGAAGCGCCTTGGGAAGGCGATCTCGAAAGCCTGAGATTTGAGACCCGCTGCAATGCGCTCGGCGGCCGTCTCCGGCGAGATCAGTGCTGGCATCGGAAAGCCGTTCTTTCGTATCGCAGGCGTGTCAATGAAGCCCGGATTGATGAGCTGGATGCGGATGCCGATCTTGTCGAGATCGAACTTCAGGCTTTCGGCCATGTTGATCAGAGCCGCTTTGGTCGCGCCATAAGCTGCACTGGTCGGTAATCCGGTGTAGCCGGTCGCCGAGGAAACGATGGCGATCTGCCCCTGCCCTTTCGCCTTCATATGGCTGATGGCCGGCAGCAGACAATTGACGACACCAGATAGGTTGACCGCGAATGTCTGTTCGAAATCGGCTCGGTTCAGATCCTCGCCGTGGACAGGGCGAAAGACGCCCGCACAGAGGATCGCCATGGCGAGCGCACCCTGTTCGTATTCGATCGAGGCCATGACATGTTCCATGTCCTCGGCATCAGTAACATCGCCATCGAGAACGATGATGCTGCCGGGCAAGCCGGCTGCCTCGACTTGCAATTCCACCAGTTTTGCGTGATTACGGGCAGTGGCCGCGACCCTGTATCCCTCGCCTGCAAGCTTTAGCGCCAGCGCGCGCCCTATTCCCGAGCTTGCACCGGAAATCCAGACGATGCCATGTTCCGGGCGAGCGATAAAATTGCGCATGACACTTCCTCCGGTCTGCCGATATGAGCTCGAAAACAGGCCCGGAAGCTCCTCATCTCTCCCGGGACCATGGCTCTATCACAGCATTGTGGCTGCTTTCAGCCGATGAGGTCGCCGATGATCTGCCGGAAGGGGCCAGTGAGGTTGATCGGTCCATCCGAAACGGCAAAGGCAATGCAAGGCCGCTCCTTTTCCGCGACAGGACGATGGTTGACGGCCGCGTCGGCAACCGAGATATCTCCCGGCCCACGACGTGACGGCAGCGTTGGAAGAGCGGCTGGAGTCAATCTTCGGATCACCGCTTGCGCGGAGACGACGAAAGGCTGGAAATGGAAGACTAATTTTATCGCGGGCTCCAGAGGCATGGAATAGGATTTCTTGCCAATGCCGCCTTGTGAAGGGAAAAGACCGTTCCTAAACTATGCGTAAACGAGGCAGATTCCATGACCTTCCACCCCTCCGTAATCGAGGCTATCGGCAATACGCCCCTCATCAAGCTCAAGGGTGTTTCCGAGGCGACCGGCTGCACTATCCTCGGCAAGGCCGAGTTCCTGAACCCCGGACAGTCGGTGAAGGACCGTGCGGCGCTCTACATCATCCGTGATGCGGAGAAGAAGGGGCTGCTCAAGCCCGGCGGCGTCATCGTCGAGGGCACGGCGGGCAACACCGGCATCGGCCTGACGGTCGTCGCAAAGGCGCTCGGCTATCGCACCGTCATCGTTATTCCGGAGACCCAGAGCCAGGAAAAGAAGGACGCGCTGCGCCTGCTGGGCGCCGAGCTCGTTGAAGTTCCGGCCGTGCCTTACAAGAACCCTAACAATTATGTGAAGGTTTCGGGGCGCCTCGCCGAACAGCTCGCCAAGAGCGAGCCGAACGGCGCGATCTGGGCCAATCAGTTCGACAATGTCGCCAACCGCCAAGCGCATATCGAAACCACCGCACCTGAAATCTGGAAAGATACTGACGGCAAGATCGACGGCTTCATCTGCTCAGTCGGCTCCGGCGGCACGCTTGCCGGAGTTGCGGCCGGTCTGAGGAGCTTCAACAAGGACATCAAGATCGGCATCGCTGATCCCGAGGGTGCGGCGCTCTACGAGTTCTACAAAAACGGCGCATTGAAATCCGAGGGCTCATCGATCACCGAAGGCATCGGACAGGGACGCATTACCGCCAATCTTGAAGGCTTCACGCCCGATTTCTCCTACCACGTCACCGATGCTGAATCGCTTCCCTACCTCTTCGATCTGGTCGAGCACGAGGGGCTTTGCCTTGGGGGCTCTACCGCAATCAACATTGCCGGCGCGGTGCGTCTTGCCCGGGACCTCGGTCCCGGCCATACGGTTGTGACGATCCTCTGCGACTATGGCAATCGCTATCAGTCCAAGCTCTTCAATCCGGACTTCCTGTTATCCAAGGGTCTTCCCATTCCTGCATGGATGGTGGGCTCGACGGACATCAAGATACCCTACGAACCTGCAGCGTGAGAACCGATGCCAGTCAATGCCCTCTACCGTGACGACTTCTATCTCTCCACATGTGAAGCGGTCGTCACGGCCGTTCATGAAGACGGCGGCATCGAACTGGATCAGACGTGCTTCTACGCAACATCTGGCGGACAACCGGGTGATACCGGCTTCTTCGAACGCACCGACGGCTCTAAGATAGAGCTTACTCTGGCAAAGCATGGCGCCACCAAGGACATGGTCATTCATGTACCGCTGGAAGGCCAGGCGCGACCGGAAACCGGCGAAAAGCTGGTGTTGCATATCGACTGGCCGCGCCGCTACAAGCTGATGCGCATGCACACGGCCTGCCATCTGCTCTCCGTCGTCTGCCCCTATCCGATTACCGGCGCTGCCGTCGGCGAGGATGAAAGCCGTGTCGATTTTGACATGACCGACACGATCGATAAGGATGAAGTGACGGCCAAGCTGATGGACCTCGTCAACCAGAACCATCCGGTCTATGTTCAATGGATTACGGATGAGGAACTTGCCGCCAATCCTGGTATCGTCAAATCGAAGAATGTGCGCCCGCCTGTCGGCCTCGGCCGTGTCAGCCTCGTTTGCATCGGCGAAAATTCCGCTGTTGACAGCCAGCCCTGCGGCGGCACGCATGTTTCTGAAACACAGGAAGTTGGTCAAATTCATATTGCCAAGATCGAGAAGAAGGGCAAAGAGAACCGGCGCTTCCGCATTCGCTTCGGCACACCCGGCGATGAAGCTTGATATCTGGGGGGATCATCATGAGCGAGATCAAGAGCCGTTTTGTCGTCGCTGCCGACTGGCTGCAAGCTGAACTCGGCAAGCCCGATCTGCGCGTCCTCGACGCATCCTTCTATCTTCCGGCGCAGAAACGCGATGCCGATGCCGAATATGCCGCCGGCCATATTCCGGGCGCGATCCGTTTCGATCAGGACAAGATCGCCGACCACTCGTCGAACCTGCCGCACACGATCCCCTCGCCCGATTATTTCGCCGCGGAAGTCGGCAAGCTCGGCATCAGCGAGAACGACCGCATCGTCGTCTATGACGGTATCGGCATGTTCGCCTCGCCGCGCGTCTGGTGGCTGTTCCGGGTAATGGGCGCGAAAAACGTCTTCGTGCTCGATGGCGGCCTCGACGGCTGGAAAGCTGAGGGACGGCGGCTCGAGACAGAAGTGCCGCACTATGTCCCGGCAACCTTCACGACAAATTATGATGCAAGCCGCGTCGTCTATCTCGACCAGATGCGCGATATCGTTTCCAGCGCTGCCCTGCAGATCGCCGATGCCCGCAGCGCCGGCCGTTTCGCAGCAACCGAGCCGGAACCGCGTGCCGGCATGCGCTCCGGTCATATGCCCGGCGCCCGCAGCCTGCCATCAGGCGTCTTTGCCAATCAAGGCCGCTTCAAGTCACTGCCCGAACTGAAGCAGACGATCGAGGATGCTGGCATCGACCTTTCCAAGCCAGTCGTCACCTCCTGTGGTTCGGGCATTACGGCTGCCATCATCACGCTGGCGCTGGAATCGCTGGGGCATACCGACAACAAGCTCTATGACGGCTCCTGGAGCGAATGGGGCAGCCGAGAGGATACGCCTGTCGTTACCGGACCGCCGGAACCGGTCAAAGCCTGACGCCCATGGGAAAGACGCCCGCCTCGCTCAAGGCCCATATCACGCGGCTTGAAATGGTTGCACCGCCGAAGGCAAGCCTGCCTGTGCCCGTCAACATCCAGACTGCGATCATGCGGGCGCCGGGCATTCCGCTCGCCTTCTATCGTTATCTCTATCGGCAAGTCGGTGCGCGCTGGCAATGGGTCGATCGGCTGAGGATGAGCGACGAAGAGCTGGCCGCAGCGCTGCATGATAAGCGCAACAATATTAGCGTCCTCTACGTCAATGGCGCACCGGCCGGCTTCTACGAATATCTTTGCGAGGACGCGGATACGATCGAGCTCTCGCATTTCGGGCTCATCGAGCACGCGCTCGGCCTCGGCATCGGCAAATGGTTCCTGCTCCAGGCACTCTATGCCATCTGGACGTTGAACCCGAAGAGGGTCACGACGACGACCAATAATCTTGATCATCCGCGCGCATTGCAGCTCTATCAGATGTTTGGCTTCTCTCCCGTCTCCACTGGGACCGCAATCGTCAGGCCGCTGAGCGACAAGGAATTGCTGGAACTAGCCAGAAGAGGCTGATTGCATTGCACCCGAACCCAGGCCTTGCCGATTCAGGCAAGAATCGGGTGGCTCGGGTGAGTTTCAGCGCAGACACTATGGCAAAGCTCATAAGGAGATTTGCCATGACCAGCATCCGGTTTTCCGCAATGCCGACAACAGATGCAGAAACGCTCTGGAGCGGCGGCCGCGACGCCTATGATCGTTTGCCGGAGACCATGATCTCCGATGGTCCGGGCCATCCCTGCCGTCACTGCCTGCGAAATATCGGCGCCGGAGAAGAACTGCTCGTCTTTGCCTATCGGCCCTTTTCAGAGCTGCAGCCCTATGCCGAGACCGGACCGATCTTCCTGCATAAGCAGCCTTGCCAGCGCTATTCCGCCGACGAGATTCTGCCTCCCGTGCTGACCACGAGCCCGGATTTCATCGTCCGCGGTTATGGTGAAGACGACAGGATCGTCTACGGCACCGGAGCGGTCACGCCAATCGAAAGAATTCCTGCCTATGCGGCTGATCTGCTCGCCCGGACCGGCATTGCCTATGTGCATGTGCGCTCAGCGCGCAACAATTGCTATCAGTGCCGGATCGACAAAGTAATGGCGCCGGCCCTTGTGGAAACCGGCGCCCTCACCTGACCTTGAGTTAGTTGCCTTACGCGACGTTGAGCGCGCTTTCCGGAGCGATGGCTTCATAACCAAGTGCATCGGCGACCGGCTTGTTGGTGATGCGCCCCCGGTGGACGTTGAGGCCATTGCGCAGGTGCTTGTCCTCGGCGATGGCGCGCAGACCGCGATCGGCGAGCGCCAGACCGTGGACCAGCGTCGCATTGTTCAGCGCATGGGCAGAGGTGACGGGGACAGCGCCCGGCATGTTGGCGACGCAATAATGTACGACGCCTTCGACGACATAAGTCGGCTCCGAATGCGTCGTCGCATGCGAGGTTTCGAAGCAGCCGCCCTGGTCAATGGCGACGTCGACAATGACGGACCCCTTCTTCATACCGGAGAGCATTTCGCGGGTGACGAGTTTCGGCGCGGCGGCACCAGGGATCAGGACAGCGCCGATGACGAGATCGGCGGAGAATACTTCTTCCTCCAACGCCTGAATGCTTGAATAGCGCGTGTGGATGCGGCCGTTGAAGATATCGTCGAGCTGGCGCAGGCGCGGCAGCGACTTATCGAGGATGCTGACATCGGCGCCGAGACCGGCGGCCATCTTGGCCGCATGCAGACCGACGACACCGCCGCCAATAATCGCGACCCTGGCCGGGAGAACGCCGGGCACACCGCCTAGCAGGATGCCAAGGCCACCATTGGCCTTCTGCAGCGCGGTCGCGCCGGCCTGGATCGAAAGACGACCGGCGACTTCGGACATCGGTGCCAACAGCGGCAGACCGCCTCGGTCGTCGGTCACCGTCTCGTAAGCGATGGCCGTAACGCCCGACGCGAGCAAGCCCTTGGTCTGTTCCGGATCCGGCGCAAGATGCAGGTAGGTGTAAAGGAGCTGACCGTCACGGAGCTGCGCCCATTCCGAAGGCTGGGGCTCCTTGACCTTGACGATCATATCGCACTTTTCGAAGATATCTTTGGCGGAGGCGGCGATTTTCGCGCCAGCAGCCACATAGGCGGCGTCATCGGCACCAATGCCGGCACCAGCCTTGCTTTCCACCCAGACCTCATGGCCGTGGGCGACATATTCTCTCACCGAAGCCGGCGTCAGACCGACGCGATATTCATGGTTCTTGATTTCCTTCGGGCAACCGACACGCATTCGCGTTCCTCTCATTTTATGTCCGCATTGCGCGGAACGTTTTCTTGGCCCTGAGATCCAACCACCGCGGCCGCGAAATGTCCTTGCAAATAGGATTTGCGCACAACCAAATTTCGAAGATTATTGCGTTGATTATCTATTTTTCGAAGGTTCTTCGAATGTCCGACCTCGATAATATCGATCTTGCGATTCTGAGGGCGCTGCAGATCAATGCGCGTATCACCAATACGGAGCTTGCGGACAAGGTGGGGCTATCGCCTTCTGCCTGTTCGCGGCGGCTTGATATTCTTGAAAAGAGCGGCGTCATCGGCGGTTATCATGCTCGGCTTTCGCACAAGGCGCTGGACTACAAGATGATCGCCATCGTGCACATATCGCTATCCGGTCAGTTCGCCAAGACCCTATCGGAATTCGAGATGGCGGTGAAACGCTGTCCGAACGTTCTCGTCTGCTATTTGATGTCAGGCGAGTACGATTATATCCTGCGGGTTGCCGCCCGCGATCTTGAAGACTACGAGCGCATCCATCGCGACTGGCTTTCGGCGCTGCCGCATGTGGTGAAGATCAATTCGAGCTTTGCGCTGCGCGAAATCATCGACAGGCCGAATGTTGGCCTCTGAGCCCTTGCAAAGCCCGTGAAATCCTGCCCTAGCTTGATGTTGCGGCCCTCTCCCGCTTCGACGGCAAGACATGAAATCCAAGACCCACGGTTATATCTTTCTGCTCCTGGCGCTGACGATCTTTTCGGCGCAGGATGCGATCTCGAAGCATCTGGCTTCCTCCTATTCGCCTATCTTCGTGACGATGGTGCGCTATTGGGCCTTCGGCCTCTTCACCCTGGTTCTGGCTTCGAAGATGCGTGGCGGAATCGCCGCCACCTCCCGCACAAAACACCCCTTTCTTCAGATTTCGCGCGGCGTTCTGCTTGCCGCGCAGGTGGTGCTGGCAATCACCTGCTTTGCGCTGATCGGCCTTGCTCACTCGCAGGCGATCTTTGCCGCCACCCCCATCATCGTCGCGCTGCTTGCTATTCCGCTCCTTGGCGAGCGAGTCGGCTGGCGCCGCTGGACCGCTATTGGCGTCGGTCTTCTCGGTGTGCTGCTGATCCTGAAACCGGAAGGCGGATTCTTCGATGTGAATCTGCTAGTCGCGGTCATCTCCTGCTTCAACTTCGCGCTCTACGTGATCGCAACACGTTTTGTGAGCCGGCAGGATTCGGCGATGACGAGCTTCTTTTATACAGGTATCGTCGGTGCCGCGGTCATGACGCTTGCCGGCCCTTTTTACTGGACGCCAATACATGGATGGGACTGGATGTGGATGCTCGCTGTCTGCCTGACCGGCACGTCGAGCCACTATTTCCTGATCCGCGCCTACGACATGCTCGATGCCGCCGCAGTTCAGCCGCTCACCTATATCCAGCTCGTCTATGCCTCCATCCTCGGTGTGCTGATCTACGGGGAAACGCTGACCCTTAACATGATCGTGGGTTCTCTGATCGTTGTCGCAGCCGGCATCTTTACAGTCTGGCGTGAACATGTCGTGGCGCGGCGTGCGGCCGTGCCGAATTGAGTTTTCGCAGCAATTTTAAGTAAGCGCCTAAAGGCATCTCAATCTTCCGCTCCTATGCTTTTCCCGAATTCGTCACAGGGATAAGCATGACACGCAATCTCAAGATCATTGCCCGGAAGGCCGACCGAAGGAGCTGCCGTGTTTTCGGCAAGATCCGTTATCTGAACAACCAAGTGGATGCCCGCATCCTCGATATTTCCGCAACCGGTGCGGCACTCGAGGTCAAAGCGCCGCTTTATGCGGCCTCGGGCAGCAAGGTGCGCATCGAAGCCGAGAATCTCGGCCTGCTCGAAGGCGTCATCCGCTGGACGCATAATGGCCGCGTCGGCATTCAGTTCGACGTCAATTCCAATGCACGTGCGCTCGTAGCCTCCTACTTCCGCTTCTTCCATCGCGACGTGCCGCGCGTCCGCTAAGGCTCTCAAACGGTGCAGCTTTCGCGGCACCGTTGCTCTTCTGTCATTTTCGCGATGTACTCCTTTGCCGATCGTTCTAAGTTCATCGAACCGGATGATGCATGATGTCCAAAGGAGTGTTTCCATGTCTTCCATTTTCGATGTGCCTGCAATGAGCCGCCGTTCTCTGCTCGGCGGACTCGCCGCCACTTCCGCTCTTGTTCTGCTGCACCCGTTCAGCGCCCGCGCTGCTGCCAACCAGGCACATTTGCGGCTGATGGAGACGACCGACATTCACGTCAACGTCTTCCCTTATGACTATTATGCCGACAAACCGAACGACACGATGGGCCTGTCGCGTACGGCAACGATCATCGACACGATTCGCGCGGAAGCGATCAACTCGCTGCTGATCGACAATGGCGACGTGCTGCAGGGCAATCCGATGGGCGATTACATGGCCTATCAGCACGGCATGAAGGACGGCGACGTCCATCCGGTCGTCAAGGCGATGAACACGCTCGGTTATACCGTCGGCACGCTCGGAAACCACGAATTCAATTACGGCCTGGACTTCATGTTCAAGGTGCTGAACGGCGCGAACTTCCCCTTCGTCTGCGCCAACCTGACCAAGGGCCAGCTCGCCTCCAATCCGAGGCAGGACGACCTGTTCTTCAAGCCCTACATCATCGTCGAAAAGCAGATCAAGGATGGCGCCGGCAATGAAAGCCCGGTCAAGATCGGCTTCATCGGTTTCGTGCCGCCGCAGATCATGCTGTGGGATATCAAGAACCTCGAAGGCAAGGCGCAGACCCGCGATATCGTCGAGGCGGCCAAGGCCTGGGTGCCGGCCATGAAGGAAGCCGGCGCCGATATCGTCATCGCACTTTCGCATTCTGGCATCGATGGCTCCGGCCCGTCCGAGAAGATGGAAAATGCCTCGCTGCACCTTGCCGCCGTCGAGGGGATCGATGCGATCTTCACCGGACACCAGCATCTCGTCTTCCCCGGTCCGAAGACCTGGGATGGCATTGCCAATGCCGATCCGGTCAAGGGCACGCTGCACGGCAAGCCCGCCGTCATGGCTGGCTTCTGGGGCTCGCATCTCGGCCTGATCGATCTTCTGCTGGAGAAGGACGGCAACAGCTGGAAGATCGTCGACTTCACCTCCGAAGCACGGCCGATCTACCACCGCGACGACAAGAAGAAGGTCGTTGCCGATGTTGCCGACAAGAAGGAAGTCGTCGCCGCCGCCAAGGCCGAGCATGAGGCAACACTCGCCTATGTCCGCACGCCTGTCGGCAAGACCTCGGCACCGCTCTATTCCTATTTTGCCCTGGTCGCCGACGACCCCTCGGTGCAGATCGTTTCACAGGCTCAGACCTGGTACATCAAGCAGATGCTTGCCGATACGCAGTTCAAGGATTTGCCGGTTCTGTCGGCGGCAGCGCCGTTCAAGGCCGGCGGCCGCGGCGGTGCAGACTATTATACGGATGTTCCCGCCGGCGATATCGCCATCAAGAATGTCGCCGACCTCTATCTCTATCCGAACACGGTTCAGGCCGTCGCCATTACCGGCGCGCAGGTGAAGGAGTGGCTGGAAATGTCGGCCGGCATGTTCAATCACATCGAACCCGGCTCGAAGGACGCAGCCCTCCTGAACAATGATTTCCCGTCCTACAATTTCGATGTGATCGATGGCGTGACCTATCAGATCGACCTGTCGCAGCCGGCGAAATATGATTCGTCAGGCAAGGCGGTCAATCCGAACGCGAACCGCATCCAGAGCCTCGCCTTCGAGGGCAAGCCGATCGATTCGGCGCAGAAATTCGTCGTCGTCTCCAACAACTACCGCGCCGGCGGTGGCGGCAACTTCCCGGAAATCGCCTCCGACAAGGTGATCTTTCAGGCACCCGATACCAACCGCGATGTCATCGTCCGCTATGTTCATGATCAGGGCACGATCAATCCCTCTGCCGATGGCAACTGGACCTTCAAGCCCCTGCCCGGTACGACCGTCATGTTCGAAAGCAGCCCCAAGGCCAAGCAGTACCTCGCCGACGTCAAGAGCGTGAAGATAGAGGATGCCGGCGAAGGTGCCGAAGGTTTTGCGAAGTTCAGGCTGGTTCTCTAATCAGAAAGAGCGCGGCTTCGGCTGAAACCGCGCTCCATTTCCATCTGTCGAACGCTAAAGCCGGCGAAGCGACCCTATTCGGCAGCCTCCGGCATCGCGTGCACCCCGTCGATACCAAGCATGTTGATCATTTCGCCATGGCTTGGGCACATGGCAAGCCGGCGACGGAAGGCCTCGATCAGCCATTGGCCGGCAGGGCCTGGGGGATTGGCGGCCTTGCGCATGGCGTAGATCGGATATTCGCCCTGCTCGTAGGCATCAAGCTTGAGGGCAACCAGATTGCCCTTCATGATGTCGTCTCCAACGACCGCAACCGGCAGGCCGCCCCAACCGAGACCACCCTTGATGAGCTGATGCTTGGTCGCTATATCGCTGACGCGCCATGTCCTATAAGACAGGACATTGAAATCCCTGCCGTTGGTCAGACCTGAAGCATCCGAAACCACAAGCTGGATCTCTTCGCGCACATCGGCGAGCATCAGCGGGCGGCCGATACTCGCCAGCGGATGATCGGGGGCCACCACGGGCACCATGAACGAGTAGCCGATCTTTTCGGCAATGAGCGAATCGTCCTGTCGCAGCAACGCGCCGCCGATCCCGATATCGGCCTTGTCGTTCATGACCATGTCCATGACCATGCCAAGCTCACCGACATTCAGGTTCAGCGCAACACCCGGGAATTTTTCGCGAAATTCGCGCAACACCATCATGACGGCATTGGCAGGCACCATGGTGCTGGTCGCCAGAGAAAGCTCGGCTTCCAGCCCCTGCTTCATGCTCTTCACGCGGGCGCGCATGACTTCGAGGTCAGCCATCAGCCGGCGGGCATCCTCCAGCATCGCCTTGCCGGCATCCGTCAGTTTCGGCTGGCGGGCGCCGGAACGCTCGAAGAGCGTCACTTCGAGCTGGGCTTCCAGATTGGCGATCGTATAGCTGATGACCGACTGTGCGCGATTCAGCACGCGCGATGCCGCCGAAAAGCTGCCGGTTTCGGCGACCATCAGGAAAACCTGCAATTGATCCAGTGTCGGGTTGGGAAGCATCTTCCATCCAATACATCGATAGTTTCGATCGACATTATCCCAGTTTTTTCGATATCACGCCAGCCTTATTTGTTCTCTCGAACACAGCGGTTTGCCGCTCCCAAGCGGCCGCTGAAACCCAATTCGAGAGGAAATTCAATCATGTCTTCCATTCTTCTTCTGACGTCCAGCCCACGGTCGGAATCTCTTTCCACTCAGATCGCTGCCGAACTGGCCGACAAACTCAAGAGCCAGAACCCGGGCAGCGTCATCGTTCGCCGCGACCTCGCCGCAAATCCGCTGCCGCATATCGATGACCTGTTCACCGCCGCCATCCGTAAGCCGCCGGAAGCCCGCACTGCCCAGGAAGCCGCCGCCGTCAGGACCTCCGACGAACTGGTCAGCGAACTCCTGGCATCCGACAGCATCGTCATCGGCACCGGCCTCATCAACTTCAATATCTATTCGTCGCTCAAGACCTGGATCGATAATGTGGCCCGCGCCGGCCTGACCTTCAAGTACACGGAGAGCGGCCCGGTTGGGCTGGCCACCGGCAAGAAGCTCTACATCGTGCTTGCTTCGGGCGGTGTTTACTCTGAAGGTCCGGCTGCTGGCATGAACCATGCCGTTCCCTACCTGAAGTCGGTTCTCGGTTTCCTCGGCATCACCGATATCGAAACCATCTATGTCGAAGGTCTGGCTTTCGGTGCGGAAGCAGCTGAAAAGGCGATCGGCGCTGCCAAGTCGCGCGTCGAAGAACTCGCGCTCGCTGCCTAATCGACAAATTCAAAAGTTCCACTCGAGGGGCCAGCGCAATGCCGGCCCTTTCATTTTGCCGCGAAGTCACCGACGAAGGAACGAACCGTCTCCAGGATTTCGTCGGAGAATTTTTCGTCATCGACAATGCGCGCAAGGCCGACTGCGCCGATCATAGATGGCGGCATGACGAACGCGCCCTCCGGCGCCAAGATCTTTCGCGCGGCGTGACCGCGGCTAGCTGACTTTGACCACTCCAGAGCGACCGACGACACGATTACGGCCGCTCTTCTTTGCCTCGTACAGGCGCCCATCCGCTGCCGAAAGCAGCGCCGTGAAGCTCTCACCATCTTCGTCGGCGGTTGCGACCCCTATGCTGACCGATATCGGCGCATCGTTGGGTGTTTTTACACTGGTCGCGATCGTCCACCGCAAGCGTTCGGCAAGCAGCAGCGCTTCCTCATGGTTTGTGCCGGGGCAGACGGCCACGAACTCTTCGCCGCCAAAGCGGAAGACACGATCGCTGGAGCGGAGCGTCGTTCCAAGCCTGGAGGCAATGGCCCTCAGAACCTCGTCACCTTGCAGATGGCCGAAGCCGTCATTGACGTCTTTGAAATGGTCGGCATCGATGATGAGAACCGTCGCATACTGACCCTGCCGAAGTGCTTCTTGCACCATCAACGGCGCCTCAAGCTCCATCCGGCTGCGATCATAGACGCCGGTCAGCATATCGCGGCCGGTTCGTTCCAGAAGATCATTGTAGCGCTCTCGGAATGTCAGATCACCAAAGAGATCGCCGATCGAGCGGGCCGAGGCAGCAACGCCGTCCCGGCGGACATGATATTCGTAGATCGCAAACATCAGAGAATAGAGGCAGACCGCCAGCATCTTCGCTTTCCAACCGGCCCAGAAGGCCGTCGTCGGCACGCCTACGAAATAATGGAGGCCACTGAAGAAGCAGATCTGGTCAAACGTCAGAAGTACGAGGCCTGCAATCATGAAGCGCAGCACCACCCGCCGACGCATGTAATCACCGAGCTTCTCATAGAGCAGGATGATACCGAGCGAGTCGAGGTATAGGATTGCCGTACCCCAGACCATCAGCCAGCCCATATCTTTCAGGAAGTTGACGTCTGCCGGATGACCAGGCGACAGTTCCAGCGGCTGATGAAGCTGCAGTACCCAGGCAATGCCGACGGTTAGAAGATTGCCGATAAAGAGACCGTAGATCGGCTGACGGACCGTCGCCGCATCCTCCTGCCGGTAGAGCATGAGGATCATCATCAGCTTGCCGGAAAAGAAGATCGAAGACCCCGGCGAGACATCCCCGAAAGGCAGGGAAACATAGAAGACCGCGGCAAGGTAAGTTTCCATGAAATGCATGACGCCGAGCGCCGTCAGGAAAACACCCAATCCAAGGCGCAGGCGAAAATGCAGGAGGCTGACCATCAGCACGAAGTAACCGACGGCTTGGACGATGAAGAGAGCGGCGTTGAAGAGCTCCATCACGGCCCTCCGACTACAGGACCGCGCCAAAGAGCCATAGCCGCCGCGGCGGGTCTTCTGGTCGATAGTCCGGAAAGCTCAAACACAAGCGGCACCCTGCAAACCCTGCAGGCGCCACCTTCGCTACAATCCTTTAAGATTAGGTGAGCAAGCCAGCGGTTTCCGTCACGGAAATGCTGTCATAGTTTTGAAAAACAATGGGAAACGCCAGGCCGACGGGGCTTGTCCGGCTAATCCTCAGACCTGCCGAAGCTTCTCGCCGTCGCTGAAAAGCGATGGACCATGCTGATCGATAATCTGCTGCGCCTTGCGCACGGTGCATTCGATTGCATCATCGGATGAAGAGAAGAGATCGGCGCGGATGAACTTGCGCACCAAAACGTCCTCGCCAACTTTCTTTTCAATGCGACCGGCCAAACGATACTGGCCGCCTTCCTTTTGCGGCTCCGCGTAGATGGTGCAATCGCCATAGAGCTGCGGCTCGCCGGAAGGACCCGCAGCCGCCTCGCTCGAGGATTTGCTGCCCCCGGTGAAGACAGAGAGAATATTTGAAAGGAACGAAGCCATGATCCGCCTTTAGCACGCAGTGCAGTTGACGCAAAGTCAAATGATCAGATTTGCGAGGATCTCGTTTTCGGTGATGTCCTCGAAGCCCATGCCGGCGCTTTCGAAATTCGCGACCAGCGTCGTGAAATTCTCTGGAGTCGTCGTCTCGATGCCGATCAGGATTGAACCGAAATTGCGCGCCGATTTCTTGAGATATTCGAAGCGGGCGATATCGTCATGCGGTCCAAGAAGATTGAGGAAATCGCGCAGAGCGCCAGGACGCTGGGCGAGGCGCAGGATGAAGTATTTCTTCAAGCCGGCGTGGCGCATGGCCCTTTCCTTGACGTCCGGCAGCCGCTCGAAATCGAAATTGCCGCCCGAGACGACTGCAACGATCGTCTTGCCCTTTATGGCCTCGCGATCCATCGCGGCGATTGCCGTCAGAGACAGAGCGCCGGCAGGCTCCAACACCACGCCTTCAACGTTCAACATCTCCTGGATGGTGACGCAGATGGCGTTCTCGGGCATCAGCCTGACCTGATCGACCGAAAAGTCTTTCAATGCTGCGAAATTCAGGTCGCCAATGCGGGCGACCGCTGCGCCATCGACGAAATTGTCGACCTTGGGAAGCGTGACCACCTGCCCTGCCTCAAGGCTGCGGTGCAGGCTCGGCGCGCCGGCTGGCTCGGCAAAGACGAAGCCGGATTGCAGCACAACGCCGTCGAGAAAGCCGGTGATACCGGCAGCAAGACCGCCGCCGCCGACTGGCAGCACGACCAAATCGGGTACGACGCCCTCGGGGAGTTGCTGCATGATTTCCGCGGCGACCGTCGCCTGACCCTCGATGATATCGGCATGGTCGAAGGGCGGCACCATGACGCCACCGATTGCCTCGACGCGATCGCGGGCAGCCTGATAGCACTGGTCGAAGAAATCGCCGATGAGTTCGATGGTGATAAAGCCGGCGCCGAACATGCGGGTCTTGTCGATCTTCTGCTGCGGTGTGGTGACCGGCATGAAAACGACGCCGGGAACGCCGAAATGGCGGCAGACGAAGGCAAAACCCTGCGCGTGATTGCCGGCGGAGGCGCAGACGAAAGTCTTGTCGCCCGCCCCTTCGGCGATCGCCTTGCGGAAGAAATTGAACGCGCCGCGGATCTTGTAGGATCTCACCGGCGAAAGATCCTCGCGCTTCAGCCAGATATCGGCTCCATAACGCGCGGACAGATGATCATTGAGCTGCAGCGGCGTCGCGGGGAAAAGGCTGCGCATCGCCTCTTCGGCGCCTTCGACATCGTGTTTCGTCACGGGCGTTCGTCCATTCTTCAAAAAAATCCAGCCGCCGCTATGACACAGCCAGCCAGCGGAAAGAAGCCCGTTTGCGCCTTTTGTCGTTCGCTCGATGAAAGGCTTCCTTAAGCGAGTCATCAGATTACGCCGGTGTGAACCGCTTTTAACTTGATGGCACATAGCATTCGCCAATATGAACGTCTAATGACACCCAAGATCGTAAAGCCGCTGGCGTGGCTTCTTCTCGCCTTCATCCTGTTCGTGACAGTTTCGCCGATCGAATTGCGGCCGAACACGATAGAGACACCCGATATCGATCGGGCCGCGGCTTACTTGGCCGCCGGACTTGCTTTTTCTTTGGCCTATCCGAAGCACTGGAAAACAGTCGCAGTGCTGCTGATCTTCGGCGCCCTGGCGATCGAATATCTGCAATATCTGTCGCCGACCCGGCATCCGCGCCTTCACGATGCGGGCGTCAAGGCCATGGGCGCCGCACTCGGCCTGCTCGCCGGCTGGGCTTTCAATAAATGGCGTGAGACAAAAACGGTAGCGAATGCCGCTGCGGGGTTTGTTCGACGCTAAAGCTAGACAGGGACGTCTGAGCCTACGCAGTTGCACGGCCAGCGGCACCGCGGCGTTTCTGCTCCAGCTCGATCCGATCGACGTCAAGTCTGCCTGACCGCAGCTTTTGCTGCTTGCCGACTCCATGCGCGGCAGCTGTCCACTTTCCGCTCCGGACTAGAGTCCGCGCTTCCAGTGCGGGCCTCTTTTTCGTTTGAACGGGGACTCCGTACCAGACCAAGGTCTGGTCGATGCTGTGTACCATTCCCATGGGTGAGACGACGAATTATGGTGCGCTGGCGGCTAATTTGGGCACGCGCGATGCCCGAGACGTAACCGAAGCAATTGCTTCAAACCCGATAGCCATTCTCGTGCCATGTCACCGCGTCATCAAGAAGGACGGCTCGACCTCCGGCTACCGCTGGGGCTTCAAGCGAAAGCGCGACCTGCTGGCGCGTGAGCATCGGCTCAGTCACCTCAAATCTGTTTAGTATCCGCGCAACTGCAAGGCCCAGAAGAAGAGCGGCACCGCTGCCACCGCTGTTCCCAAGAGTAGAAGCGCGCTCATCTTGAAAAGTCTGATGCGCCGCGTCCTTGCTCCATCCCAGTCGTAAACCATCGCCTTACTCCCACTAAGACAATACTTACTCAACCGCACAGTGCCTACATTTTTTGCACCGTTGAGGCCATAGACAAGCGCTGCCTATGGTTTATTCACATTATACAAGCATATTCGAACGGATTTATAAAGAGAGTGCAAGCGACGGGGATCGAACCGTATAGCCTAAGGCTGAGGGATCTTAAGTTAGCATGGTATAGAACCGGACGGATTAAGCGGGTCCCCGGTGTTTTCAATCGTCCCTGATGCGGGGGCATCTCCGCCTTGATGGAGTTATTACAGACGCGCGAGGCTCTACTTAAGTCAGCGCTCAGTAGATGTGGAATTCAGCCAAGGTTCCTGCGTTTTTCCAAGTCGCTGGCCGCTGAAACGAACTCGCCGGCACCCGCCTTGATGAGCCCCTCGCGAATATGCTGCGTATCGGATTCTTGGGTGTAGTGCAGCGTAGCAAGGAACGGCTTGATGCCGAAGTCGGGCGCAAGCGCTTTGACCTGCTTCAAATGTGCAGATGCGGCAATATCGTCGCCAAGCCAGCCATAGCAGGCCGCCACGAAAGCGTGCTGGACGTGGTCCATGGCGGAAAGATGCATGAATGCCTCGATCGCCTCGCCATATTGCCGGGCGGTGAAGTGGGCCTTTCCGAGGTGGCTCCAAAAACGTGCCGGATGATGCGGGTTGAGCCGCATGGCCTTGCGGATCCATTCGACTCCTTCTTCCGGCCGGCCGAGCCAGGTCAGCAACTCACCCTGCTGAACCACCACCAGGTCGTAATTGGGGTTGAGCGAGAGGGCGCGCTCCTGATGATAGCGTGCCGTCGTCAGTTGGTTGTTGTTGACATTGACCGCGGCGAGAATGCGATGCACGTCGGCGTCGTTGTCGTCGAGCGAAAGCGCCCGCTCCAGCTCGGAGTTGACTTGCGCCCAGACCGCATCCTTGTCACTGCACCAGTCGTTCACCCAGGCCTGCCCGAGGATGCAAGCCCGCCAGGCATGAGCATGCGCATAGCCTGGGTCGATCTCTATGGCCCTGCCGATCAGCGTCTGGGCTTGCTCATTGTCCGGGGCGCTGCTTCTATGGTGCAGCACCTTGGCCGCGAGCACACATTCGTAGGCGGCCATGTTTGCCGGCTTCGTGCGGGCGAGTTGGTCTCGCTGGGCCGCTTCGACGCGGCCGGGAAGCGTGGCGGCGATCGCGGCAGTCACCTCGTCCTGGATGGCGAAAATGTCGTCGAGTCTGCGGTCGTATTTGTCCGCCCAGACATGAGCATCGTTGACAGCATCGATCAACTGGACCGTGACGCGCACCCTGTCGCCGATTTTCCTTACGCTGCCTTCGACCAAGTACTGGGCGCCGAGCTTCTCTGCCACCTCGCGCACATTGACGGGTTGGTTCTTGTAGACGAAGCTGGAGTTGCGCGAGATGACGAAGAGCTCGTGGCGGCGCGACAGTTCGGTGAGGATATCCTCGGTCAGACCGTCGGCAAAGAACTCCTGTTCGGGATCACCGCTCATGTTATTAAAGGGAAGAACGACGATCGTGGGTTTGGAAGCGGTCCGCTTGCCGTCCGCGGCATCCGCCGCGGCCGCCAGGACGGTGTCGTCGACCCCGACCCGATAAAGGTGAACCGGACGGCTGATATTCTTCAGTGCCTTCTCGCCAAGGTCCTCGATGGCCACTTCAAGTCGGTCGGCGATTTGCGTCGCTACCGCGGCCGTGATGCAGATACCTCCGACATCGGCCATTTGTTCGACGCGCGCGGCTATGTTCACACCGTCGCCGAAAATGTCATCGTCGTCGAAAATGATATCGCCGACATTGATGCCGATCCGGAATTCGATCCGTCGATCCTGCGGCACGTCGGAATTGCGCCGTTTCATGCGCTGCTGGATTTCGACGGCGCATCTGACAGCGTCGGTCACACTCTGGAATTCGACCAGCATGCCGTCGCCCGTCGTCTTGATGATGCGGCCCTCATTTTTGGCGACGGCAGGGTCGATCAACTCTATGCGATGGGTTCTGAGGCGAGCGAGCGTGCCTGCTTCGTCCGCCTCCATCAGTCGGCTATAGCCTGCCATGTCGGCGGCCAGAACTGCTGCTAGTCTTTGTTTCATAGATTTGCCAGCAAAGGGTTCGCCGTGACCAGACCGGAATTGGCGGCCTCAAGCCATTTTACCGCAGGCCGTTGCGATCGCCTATCTAAATTAGCGTCCCCTGATGATATGAGCAGCCAGCGCTTCGGATGCCCCCCTGAGGAAATAGCGGGATTTCTGTTCGAAGGAGGATAAGCTACTTTTTGAACGATAATTCAATGTGGTGCGAGCGACGGGGATCGAACCCGTATAGCCTAAGGCCGAGGGATTTTAAGTCCCTTGCGTCTACCAGTTTCGCCACGCTCGCGCGCCGTCCAGATCAACGACTTAGGCGGATTCGTCAAGTTTTGTTTTGCGGGCGATCCCTGCATTGCTTCGAAATAAAACGGCGGCCTGGAGGACCGCCGTCTCAGAAAGCGATTTTTGGCTAAGCTTAAGCGAGCTTTGCAGCAATTTTGGCGACGTGTGCGCCCTGATACCTGGCCGCGTCGAGCTCGATTGCCGACGGCTGGCGAGAGCCGTCGCCGTTGGTGATGGTGGATGCGCCGTAGGGCGAGCCGCCCTTGACCTCTTCCGTGCCCATCTGGCCCTGGAATGCATAGGGAAGGCCGACATAAGCCATACCCTGATGAAGGAAGGTCGGAACGAAGCCGAGGATCGTCGATTCCTGGCCGCCGTGCTGCGTCGCGGAGGAAGTGAACATCGAGCCGACCTTGCCGACGAGCTTGCCGGTGAACCACAGGCCGCCCGTCTGGTCCCAGAAGTTGCGCATCTGCGATGCAACCGTGCCGAAACGCGTGCCGGCGCCGACGATGATCGCGTCGTAGTCGGGCAGTTCGTCGACGGTGGCGATCGGCGCTGCCTGATCGAGCTTGTAGTGGGAAGCCTTGGCGACTTCTTCGGAAACCAGTTCCGGAACGCGCTTAACGACGACATCAGCGCCGGCGGACCTTGCGCCTTCGGCTACGGCGTAAGCCATGGTTTCGATGTGACCGTAAGCCGAGTAGTAGAGGACGAGAATCTTCGCCATTGTTATCTCCATCAGGACTGGTTGAATTTCGTGACCACGACCGTTCTAGCAGGGCATCCGGTTCAACATAGTCCCGCGTCGAAGAACTCACTGTTCACCGTCTATAGACGAAATTTCACTTGCCGTTTTGCTTTCGATTGGACGGGTTTTCCGCTTTGCCGTTTGCAAAGCAGTCAAACGGCGCTACCTATCTGCGAGCTTCACACCACGGAATATCCCCATGAGCAATGAGACCGTCGTTACTGCCGCCATGCTAGCCATCGGCGACGAGCTTCTTTCCGGCCGCACCAAGGACAAGAATATCGGCCACCTCGCCGATATGCTGACCATTTCCGGCATTGACCTGAAGCAGGTGCGCATAGTCGCCGACGAAGAGGATGCAATCGTCGAGGCGCTGAATGCGCTTCGGGACAAATACGACTATGTCTTCACCTCTGGCGGCATTGGGCCTACGCATGACGACATCACTGCGGACGCGGTCTCAAAGGCATTCGGCGTGCCCTGCGAGCACGATCCGGCGGCGATGGCGCTGCTTGCAGAAATGTATAAGCGCCGCGAAATGGAATTCACAGAGGCCCGCCAGCGCATGGCCCGCATGCCGCGCGGTGCCGCACATATCGCCAATCCGGTCTCGACTGCACCCGGCTTTGTCATCGGCAATGTCTATGTGATGGCCGGTGTCCCACAGGTCTTCCAGGCGATGGTCGACAATGTGCTGCCGACGCTAAGGACCGGCACGCCCGTCGTCTCGCTCGCCATCGCCTGTCCCTACGGCGAAGGCGAGATCGGCACGCCGCTGGCGGCGATCCAGAAGGCGCATCCGGAAACCAGCATCGGGTCCTATCCGCGGTATGTTGGGCAGACATTTTCCACTGAAATCGTGGTGCGCGGTCGCTCGCAGGAGGTGGTCGAGGCCGCCGGTGCAGATGTTCGTGCCATGATCGAGGATATCAGACGCAGAAAGGACATTGCCTAGAACCATCAGGCAGTGAGCGGTCTTGATCCCGGTCAAGGAACCGCCGCGCTGCCCGACGCATTCATTCCTCGCCGGCCATCATTTCAGCCGCAAAGGAGAATTGATATGTCTTATAAAACCATTCTCGCCATTCTGGATACAGCAGATAATAGCGGCGCTGTCGCCGACTTCGCTTTTGCCCTTGCCGCGGAAAGCAGCGCCCATGTCATCGGCCTGCATGCCGAAACGATTGCCGCTGTGCCGCTGGTAGCACCGATGGAAATTCCCGATCCGGTCGCCGTCCAGGCGCTTCAGGATATGGCTCATTCCGAAACTGTCGAGGTCGAGCGGATCTTCCGCGCCCGTGGCAACGCTTCCGGCGCGTCCTTGGAATGGCGTGCCTTTGCCACATCGACGGGATACGGCTCGGCGCCGCTGATTGAAACCGCTCGCAGCGCCGATCTGCTGATCGCCTCGCAGGCCGACCCGGCAAGACCTTCCGACAGCCATGTGGATGTCGACGAGTTTCTGTTCGAAAGCGGCAGGCCCGTTCTGATGATCCCCTACATCATCCGCCAGCCGAAACCGATCAAGCGCGTGCTGATTGCCTGGAACGGCTCAAAGGAGGCCACACGTGCCACCTTCGATGCCCTGCCGATCCTTCGGACTGCCGAAGCAGTAGAGATTTTCTCCGTCGATCCGGTCGAGACGGCAAAACATTCGGCGACGGGCGCCGATATTGCCGCCACACTTGCCCGCCATGGCGTCAACGTGACACTCGCCACGGCCGAAAGCGGTGACAGGCACGCCTCTCATGTGATCGAAAACCGGCTTTCGGACAACAGCATCGATCTTCTGGTCATGGGCGCCTATACGCATTCCCGGCTCTGGCAGGCGATCTTCGGCGGCACGACAAAGACCTTGCTGCAGTCGATGACGGCACTCACATTGCTGTCGCGTTAAACGCTGCTCTTGCGTTTTGCCCCGAAATTCCGCTAATTGCGGCGACCGATGACATTGGCTTCGGCATCCATCGCGCAGTTCCGGCTGCGCGATTTGCGTTCTGCCTGTCGACGTTCATACGGTCGCCGGCAAACGGCGTGTGTTCTTTCATGCCGCGGAGCAGCCCGATGTCCCTTCCTGATAAAGCCTTCCCCGTTTCCTGGGATCAGTTTCACCGCGATGCGCGCGCACTCGCCTGGCGGCTCGCCGGCCTCAACCAGGAATTCAAGGCGATCGTCTGCATTACCCGCGGCGGCCTTGTTCCGGCGGCGATCATTTCGCGAGAACTGAATATCCGTTTGATCGAAACCGTCTGCATTGCCTCCTATCATGATTACACCAACCAGGGCGACATGGTGGTACTGAAGGGCATTGCGCCGGAACTCGCTGATAATGGCGGCGAAGGTGTGCTTGTCGTCGACGATCTGACGGATACCGGCAAGACTGCCGCCCAGGTTCGCGGCATGCTGCCGAAGGCGCATTTCGCCTGTGTCTACGCCAAGCCGAAGGGTGTACCAACAATCGATACTTTCATCACCGAAGTCAGCCAGGACACCTGGATCTATTTCCCATGGGATATGGGCTTCACCTACCAGGAACCTATTGCCAAGGGCGCACGCGGTTAAGTCACTCGAAGACACGCTGTACGGATAATCCTGCAGTCAGCCGGTAACGTTCGCTTTATTTTATCAGCATAGGTTCGGACAACTACCGGTCGCAAAAGACTGGGCAAGGGTTGAGCTGAATGCGGTTGGGGAAGCGCAATGGCATGCTGGGGCAAGTTTCGAACGGCAGCCGCCCTCGGGCTTATCGGATGTGTGTTTCCCCATGTGCCCGCTGGGGCGGAGCCGGCCTATGTCAGTGTCGTGCACGACTATGTGGAGACGCTCATCCGGCCGATGGTCGGGGCTCCTGTCGTTGTAAAGGCGATCGAGGAACAAAACGCAAAATTCCGCGATGTCAGCGAAATGGACATGCTCGTGCTCGACGAGACCTATCGGGCGGAGGTCGCACAGGGCGACTTGCAGATGGTCAAGGCACTGATGGCGAAACCCATCTCGCATTACCTCAAGTCGAAGCAGGACGATTCGCAGGGGACGATCCTCGAGTTTTTCGTCACCGACTGCCACGGGTTGAATGTCGGCCAGAGCATCGTCACCACTGACTATTGGCAGGGTGACGAGGATAAGTTTCTGAAAACCTTCGCCGTTGGTTCGCGGGATATCTATATCAGCCAGGCTGAGCGTAACGAGTCGACTCAGCGCCTCGAGACTCAGGCAAGCTTCGTGGTCACCGACGAAAGAGGCGAGCCGATCGGCACGGCGACCGTCACGATCGCCATTGACGCCCTCTAGAAGGCGCTGATTTCCTTGAACGAATCGGCATGCGCAATTCCATCGCAAAAGCCATCCTAACTTTTGACGCAGCCGATTTTTTTGACAGTCGGCCCTTCGCCTTGGCAGACCGTTCCCGCAAGTCCTTGTATTTTCTGGCTTACTCGGACTTTCCCCAGTCTTCACACGCGCATCCACAAGATGTTGTGGTTAGCATTCGGTTACATTCCACCCCTTGACGGAATCAGCTGATTCAAACTTAATGGCAAAGATGTTGCGGCGGCGACTGGACCGGAAGTAACGAGCCCGGTTCTCTTTAAGAAAATTGGACGCGGAATCAGGGTGTTGTGCCGTCAGGGGGCGGTCGCGCCGGATAGATCTTTTGCGCCTTTTTCCAGCCTCAAAAAGCGGCATCGGGGACTGGTAAAAATTAGCTGTTAACACTATATTTAGCGTTTGCAGCCAGCCTCACCACAAGATACAGGAAAGTGATCTCCGGATGACATCCTGTCACAAGACGGAACGAGCACCGGCTGCACGAAGGGACAACGTGTAGCCGGAAGGGAACTTTGCGCCCTTTCGGGTGCCAACACGAGGTTAGAGAAAATGCGCATCGAACGTCGGTTTACGAAGGCTGGTCAAGGCGCCTATGCGGATATCGAATTCCGCAAGGCGACGAGTGAGATCAAGAACCCGGATGGGTCGATCGTCTTCCGCCTCGAAAATATCGACGTGCCCGCGCAGTTCTCGCAGGTCGCAACCGACGTTCTGGCGCAGAAGTATTTCCGCAAGGCCGGCGTCCCTGCCCGCCTGAAGAAGGTCGAAGAGAATGATGTCCCCTCTTTCCTGTGGCGCTCCGTTGCCGATGACGCGGCGTTGAAAGGCCTGCCGAAGGATGAACAGACCGGCTCGGAAACCGACGCCCGCCAGGTTTTCGATCGTCTTGCCGGCACCTGGACCTACTGGGGCTGGAAGGGCGGCTACTTCTCTTCCGAAGAAGACGCAGCAGCCTTCAAGGACGAGCTTGCCTACATGCTCGCCACCCAGCGCGTCGCGCCGAACTCCCCGCAATGGTTCAACACCGGCCTGCACTGGGCCTATGGCATCGACGGCCCCGGCCAGGGCCATTTCTATGTCGATCCCTTCACCGGCAAGATCACGAAGTCCAAGTCGGCCTACGAACATCCGCAGCCACATGCCTGCTTCATCCAGTCCGTCGAAGACGACCTCGTCAACGAAGGCGGCATCATGGACCTCTGGGTGCGTGAAGCCCGACTCTTCAAGTACGGCTCGGGCACCGGCTCCAACTTCTCCATGCTGCGCGGCGAAGGCGAAAAGCTTTCCGGCGGCGGCCGTTCCTCCGGCCTGATGAGCTTTCTGAAGATCGGCGACCGCGCTGCCGGCGCCATCAAGTCGGGCGGCACGACCCGTCGTGCGGCCAAGATGGTCGTCGTCGACATCGACCATCCCGATATCGAGGAATATATCAACTGGAAGGTCAAGGAAGAGCAGAAGGTCGCCGCTCTCGTGACCGGCTCCAAGGTCGTTGCCAAGCATCTGAAGGCGATCATGAGGGCCTGCGTCAATTGCGAAGCCGACAATGGCGATTGCTTCGACCCGGCCAAGAACCCGGCCCTGAAGCGCGAAATCCGCGCTGCCAAGAAGGACCAGGTTCCGGAGAACTACGTCCAGCGTGTCATCCAGTTCGCCCGCCAGGGCTACAAGGACATGGAGTTCAAGACCTACGACACGGACTGGGATTCGGAAGCCTATCTCACCGTCTCCGGCCAGAACTCCAACAACTCCGTCTCGATCAAGGACGACTTCCTGCGCGCCGTCGAAGAAGATGGCGACTGGAACCTGACCGCCCGCAAGGACGGAAGGGTGATGAAGACGCTGAAGGCCCGCGACCTCTGGGAAACGATATCTTACGCCGCCTGGGCATCGGCCGATCCGGGCATCCACTTCAACACGACGATGAACGACTGGCACACGTCGCCGGCCGGTGGCCCGATCCGCGGCTCGAACCCGTGCTCGGAATATATGTTCCTCGACGACACGGCCTGCAACCTTGCCTCGCTGAACCTCCTGCAGTTCAAGGACAAGGCCACCAAGCGCATCAATATCGGCGATTATGAACATGCCGTTCGCCTGTGGACCGTCGTGCTCGAAATCTCTGTCATGATGGCGCAGTTCCCGTCGAAGCGCATCGCCGAACTCTCCTACGAATATCGTACGCTCGGCCTCGGCTACGCCAATATCGGCGGCCTGCTGATGTCCTCAGGCATCCCCTATGACAGCGCCGAAGGCCGCGCCATTGCGGGCTCGCTGACGGCGATCATGACCGGCATCTGCTACGCAACCTCGGCCGAAATGGCTGCCGAACTTGGCCCGTTCCCGAACTACGAGCCGAACCGCGAGCACATGCTGCGCGTTATCCGCAACCATCGCCGCGCCGCTCATGGTGAGAACACTGGTTACGAGGCTCTCTCGGTCAACCCGGTCGCGCTGATCCATCAGGAAAACCCGGATCAGGATCTTGCGGCTCATGCCATGTCGGCCTGGGACAAGGCGCTCGAACTCGGCGAGAAACACGGCTACCGCAACGCGCAGGTCTCGGTCATCGCCCCGACCGGCACGATCGGCCTCGTCATGGATTGCGACACGACCGGCATCGAGCCTGACTTCGCGCTGGTGAAGTTCAAGAAGCTCGCCGGCGGCGGCTATTTCAAGATCATCAACCGCGCCGTTCCGGATGCGCTGCGCACGCTCGGCTATTCCGAAAGCCAGATCGCCGAGATCGAAGCTTATGCTGTCGGCCACGGCAACCTGAACCAGGCGCCGGCCATCAACCCCTCGACGCTGAAGGCCAAGGGCTTCACCGACGAGAAAGTGGAAGCCGTCAATGCGGCTCTGAAGAGCGCCTTCGACATCAAGTTCGTCTTCAACCAGTGGACGCTCGGCGCCGACTTCCTAAAGACCATCCTGAAGGTCTCCGACGAGCAACTCGCCGACGTGAGCTTCAGCCTGCTCGAGCATATCGGCTTCTCGAAGAAGGACATCGAGGCCGCCAACATCCACGTTTGCGGTGCGATGACGCTGGAAGGCGCACCCTTCCTTAAGAAGGAACACCTGCCGGTCTTCGATTGCGCCAATCCCTGCGGCAAGATCGGCAAGCGTTACCTCTCGGTCGAAAGCCATATCCGCATGATGGCGGCTGCCCAGCCCTTTATCTCCGGTGCAATCTCCAAGACGATCAACATGCCGAACGAGGCAACCGTCGAGGATTGCAAGAATGCCTACATGCTGTCCTGGAAGCTCGGCCTGAAGGCGAATGCCCTCTACCGTGACGGTTCGAAGCTGTCCCAGCCGCTCAACGCATCGCTGATCGAGGACGACAACGACGAGGATGCGCTCGAAGATCTGATCCAGCAGCCGCTCGCTGCCCAGGCCGTGACGGTCACCGAGAAGATCATCGAGAAGGTGATCGAGCGTGTTTCCCGCGAACGCGAGAAGCTGCCGAATCGCCGTCAGGGCTACACCCAGAAGGCTGCCGTCGGGGGTCACAAGGTTTACCTCCGCACCGGCGAATTCGGCGACGGCCGCCTCGGCGAAATCTTCATCGATATGCACAAAGAAGGTGCGGCCTTCCGTGCAATGATGAACAACTTCGCCATCGCCATCTCGCTCGGCCTGCAATACGGCGTGCCGCTGGAAGAATATGTGGAGGCCTTCACCTTCACCAAGTTCGAACCGGCCGGCATCGTCATCGGCAATGATGCGATCAAGAACGCCACGTCGATCCTCGACTACGTGTTCCGCGAACTCGCCGTCTCCTATCTCGGCCGCCACGATTTGGCCCATGTCGATACGTCCGACTTCTCCAATACGGCGCTCGGCAAGGGTATCCAGGAAGGCAAGACGAACCTCGTCTCGACTGGCTGGACCCGCGGCTACAAACCGACGCTGGTCTCGAACACCGGCAGCGACCGTCAGCTCGGCGAGCCGAAGGGTGCAGCAACGGCAGCCCCTGCCCGCGCCTCCTCGACCGGCTCGGTAACCTCGTTTGCGGGTGCAGCCGCCCGCAAGCTGGAGCCGACAGCCGCCATCTCCACCTCCGAAATCGTCGCCTTCAAGCGCGATTATGAAGAGCGCGCCAAGGAACTGGCCGAGGAGATTGCCGAAGAAGTGCTCGAAGAAGCCGGTAACGACGCAACCGCCCTCTTCTCCGACAAGGCTGCAGCCGACGCTGCAACCGCCAAGACGGAAGCCAAGAAGGTGGAAGCCGAACGCCGCGCCCGCTCGATCATGCAGGGCTACACGGGCAATATGTGCAGCGAGTGCCAGAACTTCACGATGGTGCGCAACGGCACCTGCGAGAAGTGCGACACGTGCGGTGCGACCAGCGGCTGCAGCTGATTTTTTCGGAAATCCTTGGCCGCCACTGGTTTGAAGCGCGGTCATTGAAATGAGATAGAAATTGAAATGGCCGGACCCAAAAAGTCCGGCCATTTTCGTATCGGTGTCGTGCCCACTCAAACATCATGGGGGCGACGACCGATCACCATAGCGAGAAACATGACTGTAGGGTGATGCAGCTATGTTCACCGCCGGCTGATTTCGGCGACCGAATGGCGGGCGGTGAACGGAGAATTCATCCTGCATCAGTCCGGCATTGCCAAACAATCAGACATGCGCTTCACCATGGGGAAAATCACCGTCGTCCAACTTGCGGCGTAATGTGCCGTAGAGAATAACGGCATAGAAGATAACCACGATCGCGATCACCGGCCAGCCGGGAATCGGTCCGAGTGCCGCATTGTCGACAATATAGCTCCACGAATGTGCCAGCTCTTGCGACGCGCCTTCCGCCTGCAGCTTTGGCGTCGAGATCTTCAAGATCCATGCCATCAGCAGGATCGCGTACATCCAGCAATAATTCCGCCGCAGTCGCCGCTGCATAGCCTCGAAATAGCCGAGGAGAAGCCGCGGTGCACGCAGGCTCTTGGCAATCGATTGCGCCCAATCGGGATTGAGCTCGGCTTCGGGCATCAGAATCTGCGCAAAATAGCTGCGCTCCAGTTGCCGCACCCGCGCCCGATAAACATCGAAGAAGCGATAACGCCGCGCCTCGATCATCAGCAGCAATGTGATCAGCATCATGCCAAACAGCAACACGCCATGATGAGACGTTGGTGTCGACAAGGACACGGAGAGCAGCGCCGCCACGACGGTAATCGCCCAGTTCGACGTTCGGTCGATGCGGTCCCGCCAACTGGTCATCCGCGCGAGTTCGCCACGATAATAATGGTTCAGCGTGTTGGTGATCTCCCCCGTCGTCGTGGGTAGCGGCGGCGGTTTGATGTCCATGGCACTATCCAGGAGATGGGATGTCGTGAGCTCGGTGGCCATCGTCGTTTCCTCCTCGCATATGCTTCTTTCTCGCAACGGTCTTATGGCCCGCCGCTGCTGGGAATAAATATCTTGCTCCTTCAACCCAACGATCGCAAAAGCCATTCAAGCGCCTTAAGCCGCCACTCGTTTCAAGCGCGGTCACTGAAGCGTGCTGGAAATTGAAATGGCCGGACCCGAAAGGTCCGGCCATTTTCATATCGGAATACTGAAGGGGCCGGATAAGCTTGGCCCCGTCCAAGAGGATTAGAAACGACGCGGTGCTTCCGGCTTGTTTCCGACGATGCTGTCGATCCGCTCCAACACGTCTGCCGTTATCTTGTCCTTGTGCGAGAGGGCCGCGAGGTTGTCCTGCAATTGGCTCGCGCGCGAAGCCCCGAGAATGACGGTCGAGACGTTTTTGTTGGCGAGGCACCACAGAAGCGCGAGATGGGTGATCGAGAGACCGATCTCGTTCGCGAGCTTGGCCAGCTCGCGAACCTGGGCGAGCTGGGCGCGGGCGGCGTCGGTGGACCACCGTTCCTTCAGCCATTCATAGCCAGGCAGATTCATGCGGCTGTCGGCCGGAATGCCATCATTATATTTGCCGGTGAGCACGCCTGAGGCGAGCGGCGACCAGATGGTTGTGCCGAGGCCGATCAAATCGTAGAGCGGCAGATAGTCAGATTCGACCTTCTGGCGTTCGAAGATATTATACTGCGGCTGTTCCATGGTCGGCGGCGTGACGCGGAGGTCTCGGGCAACGGCATAGGCTTCCGTCAGCTGCTGCGCGGACCATTCTGACGTTCCCCAATAGAGCACCTTCCCCTGGGCGACGAGATCGTGCATCGCGCGGACGGTTTCCTCGATCGGCGTATCGATATCCGGGCGGTGGCAGAAGTAGAGGTCGAGATAATCGACCTGAAGCCTTTTGAGAGCCGCGTGGCAGGCGTCTGTCACGTGCTTGCGCGACAGGCCCCGCTGCGTCGGCTTCTGTCCTCCCCAGAACACCTTGCTGGATACGATGTAGCTATCGCGGCTCCAGCCGAGCGACTTCAGCGCCTCACCCATGACAATTTCGGACTTGCCGCTTTCATATCCTTCCGCATTGTCGAAGAAATTCACCCCATTGTCGTAGGCAAGCCTCATGAGGTCGATGGCGTCGCCGCCATTGACCTGCTTGCCGAAGGTGACCCACGATCCGAAGGAGAATTCACTCACTTGCAGACCCGACTTCCCTAGACGACGATAATCCATCATGCAGCTCCCATAGGTTATGAAAATGTGCCGCCTCTGGACCGAGGTCGGCGTCGTGTGATCGAGTGATTATCGATTTCTTGCACTATATGTCATCGGCAACGATATGCGAAGCTCCGCATGAAAGGAAACTACGTCCTTTCGCATCGTCTCTGCTCATCTGGCAATATCATATTATTTTCAACGGCTTCGATGGCAACATCCGCCGTCCCGCCTCCGGTTCCGCGCCGATCCAGCGCCCGATCATTTCCGGAAGCTCATCTGACCGCCAAGCTATTTGTCAATAACTGCAGGGCCTATCGTTGCCGAATCCGCCCAGGCACGCCGGTCGGAGCCCGAAGTCGGCGCTTTGCCCGTAACCGACAGAGCCGGTCTGGATCGAACTATCTGAGCTCGTCGTGCAGGACGATATCGTAGCCAGCACGATGACAGCCGCCCCTGCTGCCAACAGTTTTCGAAATTGGAACATCTGATCCACCCCCATCTAATCGGCGACCGGAACGCGGCGCATATCCGCTCCGGCTAATAAAATAGGCCAGTCCGGCGCTCCGAGAACGGCGTTGTCGATCAAGATTTCGTCATTTGCACAGGCCCGCAGAGATTAGACTTCCGGTATTTCATGTCAGGGCGATGGCAGCGGAGTGGCTGGTGTTTTTTGAGCGATGCCGAGATCTTCGACGTGACCGCAGCGGCGGCGGCGCGCTGTTTCTTCTCGAAGATGCTGGATGCACTGGGGGCTGCGCCCGATCACGTCTATGCCGAACGGCTCGATCCCAAGTTGCGACAAAGTTTGACCATCGGCCGGCCGATCGAAGGGTTGAATTCAGGCCACTGAGCAGGCGTTGCGAACTATCCGGACGTGCGCCCGCGGCCTACTCCTCCGGTGGATCCGCAAAATGCGCGACCGCGAATTCGGCGATCTTCTGGCCCGCCTTGTCGGCGTCTTCAAGCAGGGATGGGAAAAGTTGCCATTGATGCGGCATTCCTGGCCAGACTTGCGTCGTCACATCGACGCCCGCCTTCTGCGCTTTGTCGGCAAACCTCAGCGTATCGTCGAGCAGCAACTCGTCGGAACCGACCTGCAGCAGCAAGGGCGGAAAACCGGAGAGACTGGCATAAAGCGGTGAAACCTCGGGATCCGTCGCGGAATTGTTGCCGAGATACGCCTTGCGCAGTGCCTCCAGCACAGTCTTGTCCACGACCCGATCCTTGGCGGCATTGGCCGTGACAGATGCACCCGATAGCGACAGATCGGTGATCGGGCTGAGCGCCACGACGGCTGCTGGCAGCGGCTGTCTGGAGCGCATCTGCCGCAGCACCGTCTCGAGCGCGAGATTGCCGCCCGCGCCGTCCCCGACAATAATGATGTTTCCGTTGCTGTAGCCGCTGTCGAGCAGGTAGCGGTAGGCGCTCAAGGCATCATTGGCTTGCGCGGGATAGCTGTATTCCGGCGCCCGCCGGTAATCGATGAGCAGCACATCGCTGGAAGCGGCCTTCGCGAGTGAGCCGGCAAGCAGGCTGTGGGTGCGGATGGAGCCACTGTAGAAGCCACCGCCATGGATAAAAAGGATCGCGCGGCGGCCGATCGGATGGTGAAGGCGCGCCGGCCACATGAGTTCAGCATCGACGCCGCCGGCATCGACATGCCGGATCTGGATGCGTGTCGGCTCCGGCAGCGAATCCATTAAATCGCGAAAGGCGGTGCGACGGTCCCGCAGCGTCTCAGCATTCTTGAAATGTTCTTTCCAGCGCGAAAGCAGCTTTTCGACCTGCTCCTGGGAAGTCGGCGATTGTGCCGGCATTTCCTGTGCCGATATTTCCAGCGGAAAAGCAGACAGCACCATGCCGGCAAGCGCCGACAGCAGTCCTATACGACATTCCGCTTTCCATCGATCCCAAGCGGAAAAATACGGCTTTCTCATTCGCCCCTCCGGCGCTGATCTTGCTTTTCTGCGGCGCATCTTCGCCAGTTCGCCACCGAGAGTCAAAAGGGAGTTTTGACAGATCACCGGGAGCCTTTTCGTGATCAGATTGAAGCATTCTGACCAGGAAAGGCTCCGGGTTCATAATCCAATGACGTGCGCCGCACCGATCCGACAATCGGAGAGGATGTCATCTACCCGCTGGAATTTCGGACGCTTTGACGCTCAGTCGCCCCGGATCGCATCGATCACCGTGCGGAAGCCCGCGGAGATATGCCGGCGGCTCGGATAATAGAGATACAGCGGCTCTTCCGGCTGACACCATTCGTCCAGCACCTGGATGAGCTGACCGCTTGCAATCAGCGGCGCCACCCTGCCCTCCCAGACATACGCGAGCGCGACGCCGCTGAGTGCTGCCGAAGTCATCAGCTCGTGGTCGTCGAGGGCGAGCGGACCGGTCGGATGGAAGGTAATCGCCTGGCCATTCCTTTCGAAATCCCAGGGGTAACGTGCGCCCGAAGGGAACATATTCTGGATGCAGATATGCCGCTTCAGGTCATGCGGCGTCTGCGGCTTTGGCCGGGTTTCGAAATAGGCGGGTGCGCCGACGACGACGAGGCGCAGGCGCGGCTTGATGCGAACGGCGATCATGCCCTCCGTGACGCGCTCACCGAAGCGGATGCCGCCATCGAAACCTTCTTCGACGATATCCACCAGCCTGTCCGTTGCGGCGATTTCGAGCTGCAGGTTGGGATTGTTCATTAGAAGCGGTCCGATGATCTGACCGACGACGAAGGGCGCGATGGAATTGCCGACATTGATGCGCACCCGGCCGAAGGGCGTTTCCCGATAGCGGTTCAGCGCATCGAGCGCCGAGTTGATCTCACCGAAGGCCGGATCGAGATGTGACTGCAGAAGTTCACCGGCTTCCGTCAGCGAGACGCTGCGGGTCGTGCGGTTCAAGAGACGGATGCCGATGCGATCCTCCAGATTGAGGACCGCGTGGCTAATTGCAGAGGCGGTAACGCCCCTCTCCTCCCCCGCCTTGCGGAAGCTCTTGTGTCTGGCGACAGCGGCGAAAGCTGCCATTTCGGACAATTCGGTCGCTCTCATTGCTGAATGCTGCTCATCATAATCTCATAAATAACAAATCTTATACATGAGCTAGATTTGCGTCAAATTCCTCCTGTCAGCAACGAACTGCTGAAACAAACAATCGAAGGAAGGGAATTGTCATGAAAGTCTGGTTGATCACAGGTGCATCGCGCGGTTTCGGCGCGCTGATGACCAAAGACGCTCTTGCTACTGGCGACGCTGTCGTTGCCACCGCCCGCAATCCGAAGGCCATAACCGAACAGTTCGGCGATCATCCGAACCTGCTCGCCATCGCTCTGGACGTCACCAATGAGGAACAGGCCAGGGAAGCAGCAGCAGCAGCCGTTGCCCGCTTCGGTCGGATCGATATCCTCGCCAACAATGCCGGCTACGGCCTGCTCGGCGCCGTCGAAGAGGCAACGGCCGAGGAGATCGAGAAGATCTACGCCACCAACGTCTTCGGCCTCTTGAAGGTCACCCGCGCCGTACTGCCCTACATGCGCCGTCAGCGTTCGGGCCATATCCTGAACTTCTCGTCGATCGGCGGTTATGCCGGCTTCCCGGGCTGGGGTGTCTATGGCTCCACGAAGTTTGCCGTCGAGGGCCTGTCGGAATCGCTGGCGACCGAAGTCGAGCCTTTCGGCATCAAGGTCACGATCATCGAGCCCGGCTTCTTCCGCACTGACTTTCTGCATGACACCTCGCTGGCGATCAGCCCGGCCTCCATCCCCGATTATGTTGGAACGCCGGCCGGCAACATGCGCGACTTCGCAGCCAGCGCCAACCATGCCCAGCCCGGCGACCCGGCGAAGCTGACCGCAGGAATCATCGAAATGGTCAACGCCGCCAACCCGCCGCTGCGCATGCCTTTCGGTAGCGATACGGTCGCCAAGATCGAGGAAGAACATGCCAGTGTGGAAAAGGAACTTGCCCAGTGGCGCGCGCTCGCCGTCTCCACGGACTTCGGGCCGACCGCTTAAAGAAGCTCTGATCTCTCCGCAACGACAAGCGCGCGCCGGCGCGCTTGTTTTCATTTTGGCGTGAAGATTGTCGAGATGGCAAGATTCTCATTCGCCCCTAGCACCGCAATGGCCTATGTCTACCGCGTCATCACGAACAGGAAGAGGCAGGCATGGCGAGCACATCTATCTGTATCTATGGGGCCGGTGCCCTGGGAGGAGCGATTGCCGTCAAGCTTGCAAGCCGGCTCGGCGACGACGCGACTGTTTCCGTCGTTGCGCGCGGCGCGCATCTGGAAGCGATCCGCAAGAACGGGCTTTCTCTGCATGAAGCCGATGCTGACAAACCGATCAATGTGAGGGTTACAGCAACCGATGATCCCACTACGCTGCCGCCGCAGGACCTCATCATCACCGGCCTCAAGGGCCATCAGCTCGGCCCGGCAGCGGAAGGCATGGCGGCGCTGCTGAAGGACGGCACCCGTGTCGTCATGGTGCTGAACGGAATACCCTGGTGGTATTTCCACCGTGATACGCAAAGCGGCCAAGCCGAGCTGCAGTTCGACGAACTCGATCCCGGCGGCAAGCTGTGGCGGCTGATTGGGCCGGAACGGGTGATCGGCTGCGTGGCGCTGCAGGGCGCGGAGGTCGTCAACCCCGGTGAAATCCGCCTTTCCAACAACGGCCGCTTCGTGCTTGGCGAACCCTCCGGCGACATGTCGGCTGATCTCGAAACCATTGCCAGTCTCTTTGCCAAGGCCGGCCTCAATGTCTCCACCACGCCGCGGATTCGCGATGAGATCTGGAGCAAGCTGATGGGCAATGCGGCATTCAACCCGATCAGCGCCCTGACGCGGGCCTTGATGACCGATATCATGGCCGATCCCGCGCTGTTCGACATGGTCGGCAAGATCATGAACGAAGTGCGCGCCGTCGGTGGTGCCCTTGGTGCAACATTCAGCATCACGATCGAAGAGAGACTGCAGCAGTCACGCCACATCGGCCCGGTGCGCACATCAATGCTGCAGGATCTGCTGGCCGGCAAGGCTTTGGAGATCGTGCCGCTCGTGGGCATGGTTGTCGCGCTCGGACGCATTGCCAACGTGCCGACACCCGTTTCCGAGGTGATCATGGCGCTCGTCACACAGCTCGACAAGGAAAACCAGCGCGGCGGTTGATGGCCGCCTCTTTATGCGATTCGGCGGTCTCTTCATCAACGAAGCCGCGGCCCTCCATTTCACTGCGGAAGAGTGCGACCACAATCCGGATGAGATCTGCCGCGCGACCGCAGGCATGGTGCTCGATTTTGCACCTCTTGCGCGTAGCGCCGGTAACATCCACTAAATACGGTGCCGTTCCTGCCATTTTGAGACAACGGGAACGGCAACACGACGGGAGTTTCCAACCTTTCCTTAACTGCCGCGCTGATAGAGTCTCACCTGCAGAGACTTCATATGCCGCGAGACCGATGCCGAAACCAAACTTCCGCTTCACCCATTATGATCTTAAGGAACAGCGCGCTGGAACGATCATCGAGGTGTCGCTGAGCGCCGTGAACAATGTGCGGCTGATGACGGCGCCAAATTTCCAGCGCTTCACCGAAGTGCTCGATTTCAAGTATATCGGCGGTGTCGCGCGCAAGTCACCCGTCAAGCTCGCCATTCCCGAAAGCGGTCACTGGCATGTCGTCGTCGACATGGAAGGCCATCATGGGTTGGCGGATTCCTCCGTCAAGCTGATCAACGCCCCCAGCGCGCAGAGACGCGCCTGAATTCACGCGGTCCGCTCTCAGCGCGGATTGCGCTCCTTGCGAAGCTTCGCCCACCAATCCAGCCGCTTGCGGATCTCGCGTTCGAAACCGCGTTCGGGCGGATCGTAGAAAGTCTGGCGGCCCATTTTCTCCGGAAAATAATCCTGGCCTGAAAAGGCGTCCGGCTCGTCGTGGTCGTAGCGGTAGCCTTCGCCATATCCCTCGCCCTTCATCAGCTTTGTCGGCGCGTTCAGGATGTGCTTCGGCGGCAGGAGCGAACCATTCTGCTTCGCAGCCATGGTCGCAGCCTTGAAGGCAGTATAGACCGCGTTCGATTTCGGTGCGGTCGCGAGATAGACGCAGGCTTCTGCCAGTGCCAATTCACCTTCCGGCGAACCGAGATAGTCATAGGCATCCTTGGCGGCATTGCAGATTACCAGCGCCTGCGGATCGGCAAGACCGATATCCTCCACCGCCATGCGTACCAGCCGTCGGCCAAGGTAGAGCGGGTCCTCGCCGGCATCGAACATGCGGGCGAGATAATAGAGCGCGGCATCCGGATCGGAACCGCGGACCGATTTGTGAAGTGCAGAGATCAGATTGTAGTGACCGTCCTGTGCCTTGTCATAGACGGGCGCGCGACGCTGGACGATGCGCGTCAGGCCCTCGGTATCGAAGGTCTCGCCTTGGCGGGCAGCGCGCCAGACTTCCTCGGCCAACGTCAGCACGGCGCGACCATCTCCGTCGGCCATGCGGATCAGGCTGGCGCGCGCATCCTCGGTCAAAGGCAACGATCTGCTCTCGGCAGCCTCTGCGCGCTTCAGCAGTTCCTCAAGGCTCTGCTCGTCATGCGACTTGAATGTCAGCACGCGGGCGCGCGACAGCAGAGCGGCATTGAGTTCGAAGGATGGGTTCTCTGTTGTCGCGCCGACGAGGATGACGGTGCCGTCCTCCATGACCGGTAGGAAACTATCCTGCTGAGCGCGGTTGAAGCGATGAATCTCATCAACGAAGAGCAGCGTCTGGCGGCCATCCATGCGGCGCATGCGAGCTGCTTCGAAGACTTTCTTCAGATCGGCGACGCCGGAAAAGATCGCCGAGATCTGTTCGAATGCCAGACCGGCTTCTCCGGACAGCAGCCGCGCGACCGTCGTCTTGCCGGTGCCGGGCGGGCCCCAAAAAATCATAGAGCCGAGCGAACCGCTGTCGATCATCCGGCGCAGAACGCCGTCCTCACCGGTCAGATGCTCCTGACCGGTGACCTCTCCAAGCGTCTTCGGCCGCAGGCGATCGGCAAGCGGCCGCCGACTGGCGACCTCTTCCGGAACACGCGGCGCGAAGAGATCGTCACTCATCGGAAGAACTGCCTGATACGCTGACCATCGCGCTCGATCTCGACCCGCCAGAGGCCGGGGTCGGAATCGGCGATCTCCTGCAGGTCACGGCTGGTTTTCACTTCGGCCCCATTGATAGAAACGATGATATCCTTCGGCTCGAAACCGAGCCGGGCAGCGGGAGAATCCGCTGCAACGTCGGAAATGACGACACCCGTTGAATCGAGCGGCATCCTCAGTTCGTCGGCCACACGCGGCGAAAGGTTTTCCACGACCGCGCCGGTAAAGGGCGTACGTCCACCGATCGTGCGCTGATCGCGAGGCTGGGTCTCCGGCGCGCGGACAAGAGCGAGGGCCACCTGCTGCGCACGCCCATTCTCCATGACCGTCAGATTGACAGTCTTACCGAGGCCGGCCGTCGTCAGGCGGTAGAGGAGCGCATCTGGATGCTCTACGGCGATGCCGTCAACGGCGGTAACGATTTCGCCCACCTTGAGGCCTGCCTTGGCTGCCGGGCTATTTGCCGTAACCTTGGCGATCAGTGCGCCGCGCGCCTTATCAAGGCCAAGTGCGTCGGCAACCTCCGACGTCACCGGATCAAAGCTTGCGCCGATATAGGGTCGTTCGAAGGATTTGACGCCGGAATCGGCCGAGGCGAGGAAGACCTTCACGAGGTTGGCGGGAATGGCAAAGCCGATACCGTTCGAACCACCGCCTCGCGAGAAGATCGCCGTGTTGATGCCGATCAGCTCGCCCTTCATGTTCATCAGCGCGCCGCCGGAATTGCCCGGATTGATCGAGGCATCCGTCTGAATGAAGAAGCCGAACTCGTTCTTGACGACCTGATTGCGGGCAAGAGCAGAAACAATGCCGCTCGTCACGGTCTGGCCGACACCGAAGGGATTGCCGATCGCCAGTACGAGGTCACCGACCTCCACCGCATCGGAATTGCCGATCGGCAGCGTCGGGAAATCGGCCTTGCTATCGATCTTCAGCACGGCCAGATCGACGCGATCGTCGCGAAGAACGACCTTGCAGGGAAACTCGCGGCCATCGGACAGGGCCACCTTGATATCGTCGGCGCCTTCGATGACGTGGTTGTTGGTCACGACAGTGCCATTCGCCTCGACGATGACGCCGGAGCCGAGCGAAGACTGCTTCTCGGAGCGGTTCGGCATCTGCTGGCCGAAGAACTGCTCGAAGAAGGGATCGCCGGCAAAAGGCGACTGTCGCTGAATGGTCTTCTCAGCATAGACATTCACGACGGCGCCCGTGGTCTGTTTGACCAGCGGCGCGAAGGAAAGCTGCATCTGCATCTGGCTTTCCGGCACGGTCTTTGTCTGCGCCAAAGCTGCCGCCGGCAGCAGAAGCGTCAATGCCAGAAGGGAAACGGAGGCGTGTTTGAACAGGCCTTGCATGGGAATCCTTTTGAAATGCTCTCTAGAAAAACGTTGTAGCGCCCGACGCTAGAAAGGAAAGAGGGCGGAAGCATGGAAGATCGTGCAATACGGCTATGGGAATCTGAATCAGGAAAGTGAAGTAGGTTACTGATATTTAAGTCTAAAAGCAGCGAGCAGTCACCGACCAGAGACACCGCCTTGAAGGCCGCGAATGGGTTTGATCCTTGCCACAGAACCGACCTGCATCATCTTTGCCGTAAAGCGGAAACGAAGTGCCCTTGCAGTGGGAGAGATCATGAAGACCATCATTCAATCCGCCGCAGTCTGTGCGATGCTTCTCGCGTTTGCGCCGCACGGCGCGC
Organism: Rhizobium sp. BK529; assembly: GCF_014194105.1. NCBI lineage: Bacteria > Pseudomonadati > Pseudomonadota > Alphaproteobacteria > Hyphomicrobiales > Rhizobiaceae > Rhizobium > Rhizobium sp. BK529. Next base: position 1,833,564 of record NZ_JACIAU010000001.1, read on the forward strand.
TGGCAGCGAGCTTCGACTGCGATGCAAAGGAGCTGCAGCCGGATGAGAAGGTGATCTGTGAGAACCGATCGCTCAACGACGCCGATATAAAGATGGTGACGACCTTCGAGTTGTTGTCCGGCCTGCTGGCCATGGGCTCGCGCGGTACACTGCAGGACGAGCAGACAGCATGGCTGAAGAAGCGGCAGGCGTGCGGCGGCGATGCGGCCTGCATTGGTGCCGCTTATCAGGAGCGGTTGAAGCAGCTGGACGAGACCTACAAGAACATCAATCGTCCGCTCTGAGGACGTTTGGTCCTAATCTCTGCTGCCCTGGAAACTGGCAATTATCTGGTTGATGAGGCTGGTGGCGTGGCGCAGCCGCTCCTCGCCACAAGCGGCACCGTGTGCGTTTGCCCAAACCGCCTGACGGGCGGAGATATCGGCAAGCACTCTCTTTCCCGCATCAGTCAATTCCATCAGCTTGGCGCGCTGATGGACCGGGTTGGCGCGATAGGCAATCAACCCCTCGCCTTCAAGAAGATCGGCGATCCGTTGCACGCCTTGGCGCGCAAGGCCGAGGGTACGCGCTGCATCGGCAACCGACATGGGGGCGTGGTCAGCCGCAGCGAGCACCTGCCAGCGCGCGCTGGTCTGCCCAGCGGGTTTGGCAAGCGCATCGCCTTCTGCCTGCAGATGGGCAGAAAGGCGGAGCACTGCGATCGACAGTGCGGCAAAGGCATCGCCCTCAGGCGTACGTTCTTTCGACATATTGACAACATATTGTCATTCATAGTTAATGACAATATGTTGTCATATGATGCAACGATACGCAAGGAGGTGCGCATGAAGAAGACCTATCACGGAAGCTGCCATTGCGGCCGGATCCGCTACGAGGCGGATATCGATCTTCAGGCCGGGACGGGAAAGTGCAACTGCTCGATCTGCTGGAAGCGCCGCTATTGGGGTGCCAATATCAAGCCCGAAGATTTCCGGCTGCTTTGCGAAGAGACCGGCATCAGCGACTATCAGTTCGGCACATTCTCCGGCCATCATCGCTTCTGCGCCAATTGCGGCGTCGCGGCCTATGGCGATGGTTATGTCGAGGCGGTTGGCGGCGCCTATGTATCGATCAATCTCGCATGCCTTGACGATCTCGATCCCGCCGAGCTTGCGGAAGCGCCGGTGCAATATTTCGACGGCCGGAACAACAGCTGGTGGACCGTGCCGGCCGAAACACGGCATCTCTGAAAACGAAAGACCCGCTGACTTAATCAGCGGGTCTTAGATCTGAGCAGCTATTCGACTCAGCGAGCGTTCAGGTCACGAACGGCGCCGCGGTCGGCGCTGGTTGCGAAGGCTGCATAGGCCTTGAGCGCTGTCGAGACGTTGCGCTTGCGCGCTTCGGCCGGATGCCAGCCCTTCTGATCCTGTTCGGCACGGCGCGCGGTAAGTTCGGTATCGCTGATGCGCAGGCTGATCGTGCGGTTCGGGATATCGATATCGATCATATCGCCCTGGCGCACGAGACCGATCGTGCCGCCGTTGGCCGCTTCCGGCGAGACATGGCCGATGGAAAGGCCCGAGGTACCGCCCGAGAAGCGGCCATCGGTGATCAGCGCGCAAGCCTTGCCGAGGCCCTTCGACTTCAGGTAGCTCGTCGGATAGAGCATTTCCTGCATGCCGGGGCCACCCTTCGGGCCTTCGTAGCGAATGACGACAACATCACCGGCGACGACCTCATTGCCAAGGATGCCCTTGACGGCCGCATCCTGGCTCTCGAAGACCTTGGCCGGACCGGAAAATTTCAGGATCGATTCATCCACACCGGCGGTCTTCACGATGCAGCCGTCGAGGGCCAGATTGCCCTTGAGAACGGCAAGGCCGCCATCCTTCGAGAACGGATGTTCGACCGAGCGGATGACGCCACCAACACGGTCGGTATCGAGTTCGTCCCAGCGTGCCTCCTGGCTGAAGGCAATCTGGGTCGGGATGCCGCCCGGAGCAGCGCGATAGAATTTGCGGACCGTCTCGCTGTTGGTGCGGGTGATGTCCCAGCGGTCGATCGCGTCGCCCAGCGTCTCGGCATGGACGGTCGGGCAGTCGCGATTGAGAAGGCCGCCCTTATCCAGTTCGCCGAGAATCGACATGATGCCGCCCGCGCGATGGACGTCTTCCATGTGGACGTCGGACTTGGCCGGCGCGACCTTGGAAAGGCAGGGAACGCGGCGCGACAAGGCATCGATGTCGGCCATGGTGAAATCCACCTCGCCCTCATGGGCAGCCGCCAGAATATGCAGAACCGTGTTGGTGGAGCCGCCCATGGCAATATCGAGCGCCATGGCATTCTCGAAGGCCTGCTTGGAGGCAATTGCGCGCGGCAGGACCTTCTCGTCCTCCTGCTCGTAATAACGACGAGCGAGATCGACGATCAGGTGGCCGGCTTCGACGAAGAGGCGCTTGCGGTCGGCATGGGTGGCAAGTGTCGAGCCGTTGCCGGGCAACGACAGGCCAAGGGCCTCGGTCAGGCAGTTCATGGAATTTGCGGTAAACATGCCGGAGCACGAACCGCAGGTCGGACAGGCCGACCGCTCGATAACCTTGACGTCGTCGTCGGAGATCTTGTCATCGGCCGCAGCGACCATGGCGTCGACGAGATCGAGCGCATGGGTCTTGCCATGCAGGACGACCTTGCCGGCCTCCATCGGACCGCCGGAGACGAAGACGGTGGGTATGTTGAGGCGCAGCGAAGCCATCAACATGCCGGGGGTGATCTTGTCGCAATTGGAGATGCAGACCATGGCGTCGGCACAGTGGGCATTGACCATGTATTCAACGCTGTCGGCGATCAGTTCGCGCGAAGGCAGCGAATAGAGCATGCCGTCATGGCCCATGGCGATACCGTCGTCGACGGCGATCGTGTTGAACTCCTTGGCGACGCCGCCGGCCGCCTCGATTTCGCGGGCGACGAGCTGGCCGAGATCCTTGAGGTGAACGTGGCCGGGCACGAACTGAGTGAAGGAATTGACCACGGCGATGATCGGCTTGCCGAAATCCGAATCCTTCATGCCCGTTGCGCGCCAAAGGCCGCGCGCGCCCGCCATGTTACGGCCGTGGGTCGTGGTTCTGGAACGATAAGCTGGCATCGGTGTCTTCCCTCAATATCCAGGAATTTTCAGGCGATGCGGGGCGGCAAAAGGATTTGCGAAGGCCGGACGATCGCCGCTTTTTGGAATTGTCCTAATCCAATCGTTTCAACCTGTCACTACCGGGATGGCCAAAACCGGTACGGGTGCGCCATCAGTCGTATACGGATGCCAGCGCATATTTGTTACGGTCTATTCCATCACGGCCGAACACAAAAAATTGGCTTTTCGCGCCTAGGATTCAAGGCATACACACTAATGCGAAACGCGTAATCTGCGTTTAGGGATTCACACGGGCCACCCCCGCCCAAGAGGAACTCGCTATGGCAGCCTATCGTCCACCCAAGATCCGCTCGTCGGATATCACGCCGCGCAATGTCTATCTGAAGCGTCGGGAGTTTCTCGGTGCCGCAACGCTTGGGGCCATATCGCTTTACGGCGCCGGCAGGGCGAGCGCGGCCGCGCTTTCGACCGTCAAGAGCAAGTACACGGTCGATGATAAGCTCACGCCGATCAAGGACGTGACCAGCTACAACAATTTTTACGAATTCGGCCTCGACAAGGGCGACCCCGCAGCGCTTTCCGACAAGTTCAAGCCGCTGCCATGGACGATCAAGGTCGACGGCCTGGTCAACAAACCTGGCACCTTCGATATCGAAGCGCTGATGAAGGAATTCCCGATCGAGGAGCGCGTCTACCGCATGCGCTGCGTGGAAGCCTGGTCGATGGTCATTCCGTGGAACGGCTTTCCTCTGTCAGCGCTTCTCGACAAGGTGGAGCCGCAGGGCAGCGCCAAATATGTTGCCTTCGAAACCATTGTGCGGCCGGAGGAAATGCCGGGTCAGGGCGGCTTCTTCCAGTCGCTCGACTGGCCTTATGTCGAGGGGCTGCGCATGGACGAAGCCCGTCACCCGCTGACGCTGCTTGCCGTCGGCCTCTACGGCGAAACGCTGCCAAACCAGAACGGAGCGCCGGTGCGCCTCGTCGTTCCCTGGAAATACGGTTTCAAGGGCATCAAGTCGATCGTCCGCATCTCGCTTGTCGAGCAGCAGCCGAAGAACACCTGGCAGGTGACGAATGCTCAGGAATATGGCTTTTATGCCAACGTGAATCCTGACGTCGATCATCCGCGCTGGAGTCAGGCTACGGAACGGCGGATCGGCGAAAGCGGCTTCTTCGGTGCCAGCCGTCATCCCACCCTGCCCTTCAACGGCTATGCCGACGAAGTTGCCAGCCTCTACTCGGGCATGGATTTGAGGGCGAATTTCTGATGGCGGCGTTTTCGCTTGCCATTCCGAAGCGCTGGCAGCCGGCTTCCGTCTGGCTGCTCTACGCGATTGGGCTCGTGCCCGCGGCCTGGAATTTCTATCTCGGCGCGACAGACCGGCTTGGCGCCGATCCGGTCAAAACGTTCGAGCTCTTTCTCGGCATCTGGACCATCCGCTTCCTGATCCTGACGCTTGCGATCACTCCTGCCCGCGATCTTCTGGGCTGGAATTACCTGCGCTATCGCCGCGCGCTTGGTCTTCTGACCTTTTACTACGCGCTGATGCACTTCACCGTCTATATGGTGCTAGACCAAGCGCTGGATATTTCTGCCGTCATCGACGACGTGGTGAAGCGTCCGTTCATCATGTTCGGCATGGGTGCGTTGGCAATGCTCGTTCCGCTTGCCGTCACCTCGAACAATTATTCGATCCGCAGGCTCGGCAAGAACTGGATCTGGCTGCACCGCCTCGTCTACATCATCGCGGCCTCAGCTGCGGTACACTTCGCCCTGTCGACGAAGATCCTCGATCTCGAGCAGTATATCTATGTTGGCCTGATCATCGCTCTGATTCTCTACCGTTCTTATAAGCCGATCGGGCGGAGCCGGAAGAATGGCCAAGGACGGGCGCGTGGCAGCCGCGCCGTGGCATCATCGGCTTCGTGACGACTTGCGGATCGGATCAAGCATGCAGGCGGCCGCGATCCCGATCGCATATGCTGCGATATTCCAGGGCGAGAAGACCCGCCCGAGCAGCAAGGCACCGGTCATTGTCAATCGAAAGCCGTCGAGCCAAGGCGTGTGGTAGAGCCGGAACAGCTCAACGCCTGTGGCGACGAGCAATGCCATGACGGCAATTGCTGCGGGCCGAACGCTTGCGAGAGTTGCAACTGCAAAGGCCACCAGGAAATAAACCATCGATCCCCAAAGCAGTGAGCCCCCATATTTGACGATGGAGAACGGCAGATCGACCGCATAACCGAAACGCCTTAGCGTCAAGCCGCAAATGATGATGAGCAGCAGCGCCATAAAACGCTGGAACTGTAAGCCTTGAATCATTCTGCGCAACGCCGGTTGACCACCACAATCTCAACTGATTTGAACGGCTAATTGCGAAGCAGCAAGTTATCAAGCCTGCGCCATCCTTGCGCAGCCGCGATTGATAGCTTCAACCGGTCTGGGGGTCTCGCAGAACATGCCAAAAGCCGCCACGCTTCAAGGATTACTTCCTTTACTAGACAAGCACCTGATCGATCCACCGGCCGATTTTAAATGTAGTGGGATCGAACGCTTTGTCGTCGAACTCTTCTATTTTGTCGCCAAGGAAGCCCGGGCCTGCCTTTTTGCAGGCCTCTTTTTTCTGTCGATCTTCCTGGTTCCGCGTGCCGGTATCGTTGGTATCCCGCGCTATGATCTGCTGCTGGTCATCGCTCTTGCGATCCAGGTATGGATGGTTTGGGCAAAGCTCGAAACCATCGACGAATTGAAGGCGATCTCGGTCTTTCATCTGGTTGGTTTCGCGCTTGAGGTCTTCAAGACATCGAGCGGCATCCAGTCGTGGAGCTATCCGGATTTCGCCTATACGAAGCTGTTTGGCGTCCCGCTCTTTTCCGGATTCATGTATGCGGCCGTCGGCAGCTATGTCATTCAGGCCTGGCGCCTTTTCGATCTGCGCGTGAGACATCATCCATCCTACTGGATGGCCGGGCTCATGGCACTGGCGATCTACGCCAACTTCTTCACCCACCACTATATCGGCGACTACCGTTGGTACATCGCCGCATGCACGCTTGGTCTCTATGCGCGCACCACCGTCGTCTTCAGGCCGTATGATCAGGATCGGAAGATGCCGCTGCTTCTCGCCTTCGTCCTGATTGGCTTCTTCATCTGGCTTGCGGAAAACATCAGCACATTCTTCGGCGTGTGGCGCTATCCAAACCAGATCGGCGCGTGGTCAAGCGTCCATATCGGCAAATGGAGTTCATGGTGCCTGCTGGTCATCATGACGTTTACGATCGTCGCAAACCTTAAGCACATCAAAAGCAAGATTCACGTGCCGGAATGAACTCAAAAAATGGGCAACGAGCCAGCGCCTCTGTAGATGCAACCGCCGAATCCGGGCAGAGCCCGTCTATATGCAGGTCGCCGCTGCTCGCCCACAGTCGACGGTCAGGACACCTCCTCCAGCGAGGTGACAGTCGTCGAGTGCGCAGGTGGCGTAGTGGCGCGGTCTGAAATCTTCAGCAAGGCATTGAAGGGCACCGTTGGTCGGGGACGCAATGCCGTTGTGGGAAGCACCTTAGCAAAGCCCTGCAGATCGGCCGACTCTATTCCCTCAAGATCGTGTCACGCATCAAACGATGCCCTATGGTCCGCGCACCCGTCTTGTCGCCTGCGCGGATCAAGCTCCTGAAAGCGGCGTGTCGATTTCGGCCAGTCGCCTTCGACTAAGGGTGAGCCAGTCGAAGAAAGAGAGACAACTATGGTTTCCGTTGAGCACTCCGAACAAGTCCAATTACAGTCGCAGCACATCAGTGTCGTGCGCACCATGCAAGCCGTTTGGATACTGCTGAAGCATCAGCGAAGGTACCGCCGAAGCTTGAGCAAACTTTCGCGGTTTGACGCTCGTCTGCTCCTTGACGTCGGCTTGGTGTCCCCGGAAATCTCGACCGGGAAAACCGCAGAATGGTTTGCTCTCTGTCCAGACGATCAGAGGGCTGGGGCCAAAAGCCCCGGAGACGCGAGCCGGAGCCCAAGTGAGTCCGTGGCAGGATTCTTTTTTGCCCTTTGTCGAAGCGTGGCCTCCCAAAGCGACTAACATCGACAGCACCATGGAGAAACCAATGCGCTACCTCTGCCTCTTCTATATCGATCAAACTCTTGCTGATGCCGCCAGCAAGGAGGAATGGGCCGAGATCGACCGGGCGTCCCTGGCTTCCAATGAAGACCTCAAACGGTCAGGCCACTATCTCGCCTCCAACGCGCTTGCCGACCCAAAGTCTGCAAAGACACTGCGCGTTCGCGCCGGCAAGGTCAGTTGGAGTGACGGGCCCTTCGCAGAGACCAAGGAGCATCTGGGTGGTTTCCTGCTCATTGAAGCGAAGAACCTTGCGGAGGCAATGGAGATTGCAGAGCGGGACCCACTCGCTCGGATGGGGGCGATCGAGGTGCGAGAGACTGCTGGTTTTTAGATTCGAAGCGCCCGGCTACTTCTGTAGGCTATGTCGTTCGAGTTCTGAAATGAGACGCCGCTATGGCGCGGCTGGGATCGTTGCGGCATGCGCAATGTCATTAAGCCGCCCTTGATGCCAGGTCGGCGACGATCGATCGGTTGTGCTACCTGAGCGAAAAACGGTCTGCCAGTATTCTATTGCCTACGAAAAAGCCGGGCTCAGGGCCCGGCTTTTCTGCTTTCCGAAGACGGAAAATATCAGGCGGCGACAGACTGCTCTTCAGCAGCGACGCGGGCCTTGTCGGCTGCGCCCTTCGCGTAGGTGTCGCGATCAACGAATTCGATGACGGCAAGAGCAGCGTTGTCGCCCTGGCGGAAGCCGGCCTTCATGATACGCAGGTAACCGCCATTGCGGGTTGCGTAGCGCGAAGCGATCGTGTCGAAGAGCTTCGAAACGACAGCAGCGTCCTTGATCTGCGAGATCGCCTGACGACGAGCGTGCAGGTCGCCGCGCTTGCCGAGGGTGACGAGCTTCTCGACGATCGGGCGGATTTCCTTCGCCTTCGGCAGTGTCGTTACGATCTGCTCATGGGTAATGAGCGAAGCAGCCATGTTGGCAAACATTGCCTTGCGATGGCTTGCGGTTTTATTCAGCTTGCGGCCGGCCTTTGCGTGGCGCATTGCTATTCTCCTTTAATGCAGTGCCCTTACTTCGTTACCGGGCCTGCCGTTTCCTGGCACATGCAGGCGATAGGCCTGCTGTTTGACGGGGAAAGGCAGCCGTAAAGAGCCTGCCTTTTTGTTATGTTCTTGCGATCGGCGTGCGGGCGGGAAACCGCTTCACACTTTTCCTCACGCCGCTCAGTACTGGTCTTCGTAACGCTTTGCGAGATCTTCAATGTTCTCGGGCGGCCATGCCGGCACTTCCATGCCGAGGTGCAGGCCCATGGAAGCGAGAACTTCCTTGATTTCGTTCAGCGACTTGCGACCAAAGTTCGGGGTGCGGAGCATTTCTGCTTCGGTCTTCTGAATAAGGTCGCCGATGTAGACGATATTGTCGTTCTTCAGGCAGTTTGCCGAACGAACAGACAGTTCGAGCTCGTCCACCTTCTTGAGGAGCGCCGGGTTGAAGGCCAGTTCGGTGACTGCTTCTTCTTCGGCTTCCTTCTGCGGTTCGTCGAAGTTGACGAAGACGCCAAGCTGGTCCTGCAGGATGCGAGCCGCGAAAGCGACGGCATCTTCGCCGGAAACAGAGCCATCGGTTTCGATGGTCATGGTCAGCTTGTCGTAGTCGAGAACCTGTCCTTCGCGGGTGTTTTCAACCTTGTAGGACACCTTCTTGACCGGCGAATAGAGGCTATCGACCGGGATGAGGCCGATCGGAGCATCTTCCGCACGATTGCGCTCGGCCGGGACATAGCCCTTGCCGTTATTGACGGTGAACTCCATGCGGATTTCTGCACCCTCGTCGAGCGTGCAGATGACATGCTCGGGGTTGAGGATTTCGATATCGCCGACCGTCTGAATGTCGCCAGCTGTTACAACGCCTGGACCTTGCTTGCGCACGACCATGCGCTTTGCATCGTCGCCATCCATCTTGATGGCGATTTCCTTGATGTTGAGCACGATGTCCGTAACGTCTTCGCGGACGCCCGGGATCGAGGAGAATTCATGCAGCACGCCGTCGATCTGCACGGCCGTAACAGCGGCACCGCGCAAAGAGGAGAGCAGAACGCGACGCAGCGCGTTGCCGAGGGTGAGGCCGAAACCGCGCTCGAGCGGCTCTGCAACGAGAGTCGCCTTGGTGCGCGAGCTCGAAGAGAACTCCACCTTGTTCGGCTTGATCAATTCCTGCCAGTTCTTCTGAATCATGATTTTGCCTTCCGTTCGTTGCCACCATCCAATCGTGGCAACCGAGCTTGAAAACCACCGGGAGCGCTGTGGCGCTCACCGGTGACGATAGCGATGATCAGACGCGGCGCTTCTTGCGCGGACGGCAGCCATTGTGCGGAATCGGGGTCACGTCGCGGATGGACGTAATCATGAAACCGGCAGCCTGGAGCGCGCGCAGAGCCGATTCACGACCGGAACCCGGGCCGCAAACTTCGACTTCCAGCGACTTCATGCCATGTTCCTGAGCCTTCTTGGCGCAGTCTTCGGCAGCGATCTGGGCAGCGAACGGGGTCGACTTGCGCGAGCCCTTGAAGCCCTTGGCGCCAGCAGACGACCAGGCAATCGCATTGCCCTGCGCGTCAGTGATGGTGATCATCGTGTTGTTGAAGGTCGAGTTGACGTGAGCGACACCCGACGAGATATTCTTACGCTCGCGACGGCGAACGCGGACGGCTTCCTTAGCCATAGTATTCCTTTCTTGGATCTCTTCACCGCCGTAATCCCAGCGGCTACACCGGAACGGCCCCTGTATGGCGCCGCTCCAAACTCAAAAGAGGCCGGCGCAGACCGCCAGCCTCCCCTCTCCGGTTTCCCGGAAATTACTTCTTCTTACCAGCGATCGCCTTTGCCGGACCCTTGCGGGTACGGGCATTGGTGTGCGTGCGCTGACCGCGGACCGGAAGGCCACGACGGTGACGCAGGCCGCGATAGCAGCCGAGGTCCATCAGACGCTTGATGTTCATCGCGGTTTCGCGACGAAGATCGCCCTCGACCTGATAGTCACGGTCGATGGTTTCGCGGATCTGAAGGACTTCAGCATCCGTCAGCTGATGAACGCGGCGATCAGCCGGAATACCGACCTTTTCAATGATCTCCTGCGCGAATTTCGGACCGATCCCGTGAATGTAGGTCAGCGCGATGACGACGCGCTTTGCAGTCGGGATGTTGACGCCAGCGATACGTGCCACGCCTGTTCTCCTTGCATTCCAGTTGCCATCCGGCAATAGGGCTTCGTTATGCAGCCTAGGGCCGCTCGTTCAAATTCGGGTTCTCAACATCACAAAACGATCGAACCCGGATTTCCTTCGGGAAATCCGCGCCGATCGCAGGGAATGTCGCGAGTTGGCGCGGTTTAGCGGAATCAGTGCAAAAAAGCAACCGGCCCCGCCAAGTTTATTTTCTAAGCCTTTAAAGCTTGGAAAGAATGCCTTCGATCTCGGTCGTAACCTGATCGATCTCGGCCATACCATCGACGGACTTGAGCTTGCCCTTGGCGTAGTAGTAGCCGATCAGCGGCGAGGTTTCCTTGTAGTAGACCTCGAGACGCTTGGTCATGGTCTCGGCATTGTCATCGGGCCGACGCTTGAAGTGGGTCGAACCGCACTTGTCGCAAACGCCTTCCTTGACCGGGATCTTGTCCGTGTCGTGGTAGACGGTGCCGCACTGGGCGCAGGAGTAACGGCCTGCCACGCGGCGGACCAGTTCCTTGTCGTCAACACGGAATTCAATGACAACCGAGAGATCGATACCTTTGGCTTTCAGCATCGCCTCGGTGGCATCCGCCTGCACCAGCGTGCGCGGGAAGCCATCGAGGATAAAACCGTTGGCGCAATCGGGTTGATCGATTCGCTCGGAGACGATGGCGTTGACAATCTCGTCAGAGACCAGATTTCCGGCGTCCATGACAGCCTTGGCGCGCTTGCCGACTTCAGTACCGGCCTGGACGGCGGCGCGCAGCATATCACCCGTGGAAAGCTGCGGAATACCGTACTTTTCCACGATCCGCTGAGCCTGGGTCCCCTTACCCGCGCCCGGCGGCCCCAAAAGTATAAGTCTCATCGCCCCCTCTTTCCTCCTCGCAACTTCGATTTCTTGATCAGGCCTTCGTACTGCTGTGCGATCAGATGGCCCTGGATCTGCGCCACCGTATCAAGAGTTACGCTAACCACGATCAAAAGCGAAGTCCCACCAAGGGATAATGGAATGCCGGTTTGCGACACCAGAATCTCGGGAAGGATGCAGACGAAGACGAGATAGATTGCGCCGAGCACCGTGATACGGGTCAGCACGTAGTCGATATATTCGGCGGTACGATCGCCCGGGCGGATGCCGGGGATGAAGCCGCCATGCTTCTTCAGGTTATCGGCCGTGTCCTTCGGATTGAAGACGATAGCCGTATAGAAGAAGGCGAAGAAGGCGATGAGGCACGCATAGAGCACCATGTAGAGCGGCTGACCGTGGCCGAGGGCAGCAACAATCGATGTTGCCCAGGCAGGCATCGCCGTCGTGCTGGCAAAGCCTGCAACCGTCGCCGGCAGTAGCAGCAGCGAGGATGCGAAGATCGCCGGAATAACGCCCGAAGTGTTCAGCTTCAGCGGCAGGTGCGACGTGTCGCCCTGGAACATGCGGTTGCCGACCTGACGCTTTGGATACTGGATCAGCAGACGGCGCTGCGCACGTTCGACGAAGACGATGACGCCGATGACGGCGATCGCAACGACGATGACGGCCAGGATAAGCGTCGTCGACAGTGCACCGGTGCGGCCGAGTTCCAGCGTACCGGCAAGAGCGGTCGGCAGACCTGCCGCGATGCCGGCGAAGATGATCAGCGAGATGCCGTTGCCGATGCCGCGCGAGGTGATCTGCTCACCAAGCCACATCAGGAACATGGTGCCGCCGAGCAGCGTCAAAACGGTCGAAATGCGGAAGAACCAGCCCGGATCGACAACAAGGCCATTGCCACTCTCGAGACCGACGGCAATGCCGTAGGCCTGCAGCGCGCCGAGGATTACCGTGCCGTAGCGGGTATACTGGTTGATGATCTTGCGCCCCTGCTCGCCTTCCTTCTTCAGGTTTTCGAGCGCCGGCACGACCGAGGTCATGAGCTGCACGATGATCGAGGCGGAGATGTAGGGCATGATGCCGAGCGCGAAGATCGCCATGCGCTGCACGGCGCCGCCCGAGAACATGTTGAAGAGGCCGAGAATGCCGCCGGCCTGCCCCTGAAATGCCTGGGCATAGGCCTGCGGATTGAGGCCTGGAAGCGGGATATGGGTGCCCAGCCGGTAGACGAGGAGAGCTGCCAGTGTGAACCACAGGCGCTTCTTAAGATCCTCGGCTTTGGCGAAGGTAGAAAAATTGAGGTTTGAAGCCAGTTGTTCCGCTGCAGAAGCCATGCGTTTCTCCGCGCTACCAATTCCGGGCGCTCTCGAGTCGGCCGGCACCAGAATCAGTATGAATTTCTTTTAAAAACCGGGCTTCGGATGGATCGCTGGCGCAACCCGATGCCTCACCCTCGTTTCCAGTCTTACCGCCCCGACGCGGATGCGTTCAAGAAGGTTTTTGTGAGGCTCACATATGGGAGCAAAATCGCCCGGTGTGAAGCACCCCGGGCGATATATCATCAGTTTATTATTCTGCCGCTGCGGCAGAAAGAAGCGTTACCTTGCCGCCAGCCTTTTCGATCTTCTCGACGGCAGACTTGGAAGCGCCTGCAACTTCGAGCGTGATCTTGGCCTTGAGATCGCCATCGGCGAGAACGCGAACGCCGTCCTTGGCGCGGCGGATGACGCCGGCGGCCTTCAGAGCAGCTGCATCAACGGTCGCCTTCGCGTCGAGCTTTCCGGCATCGACGGCAGCCTGGATGCGTGCCAGCGATACGACAACGTAGTCGGCTGCGAAGATGTTGTTGAAGCCGCGCTTCGGCAGGCGACGGTAGATGGGCATCTGACCGCCTTCGAAGCCGTTGATGGCGACACCCGAACGGGACTTCTGACCCTTTACACCGCGACCGCCGGTCTTGCCGGAGCCCGAGCCGATACCGCGGCCGAGGCGCTTGCGGCTGTGGGTAGAGCCTTCGTTATCCTTGATTTCATTGAGTTTCATGAGCGTTACTCCGGTCTCACTTCTCGTCGACAACGCGAACGAGATGCTGGACTGCACGGATCATCCCGCGAACAGCCGGAGTATCTTCCAGCGTGCGACGACGGTGCATCTTGTTCAGTCCGAGACCGATCAGCGTGCGCTGCTGGACGTCCGGACGGCGAATCGGGCTGCCGATCTGTTCGATCGTGACAGTCTTCGCTTCAGCCTTCTTGGTAGCCTTGGCCATTGGTCAGCTCCTCTTATTCTTCAGAGGCGTTGCCAGAAGCGGCACGGCGAGCCTGGAGCGTAGCATACTTGATGCCGCGCTGTGCTGCGATGTCCTTCGGGTGAACCTGGTGCTTCAGAGCGTCGAAGGTGGCGCGAACCATGTTGTAGGGGTTCGACGAACCGGTCGACTTGGCGACGACGTCGTGGACGCCGAGCGTTTCGAAAACGGCGCGCATCGGACCACCGGCGATGATACCGGTACCGACCTTGGCCGAGCGCAGCAGAACCTTGCCCGCGCCATGACGGCCATGAACGTCGTGATGCAGCGTACGGCCGTCACGCAGCGGTACGAAGATCATGTCGCGCTTTGCGCTTTCCGTAGCCTTGCGGATAGCTTCCGGCACTTCGCGCGCCTTGCCATGACCGAAGCCTACGCGGCCCTTCTGGTCGCCAACGACGACGAGAGCGGCGAAACCGAAGCGACGGCCACCCTTGACGACCTTTGCGACGCGGTTGATCGCGACCAGCTTGTCGACGAATTCGCTATCGCGCTCTTCACGGCTCTGGCGGTCTTCCCGCTGCGGCCTTCTTTCCTGTGCCATTGTCCTCTTCCTTTTTCTTTTCCGGGTGCAATCGGCAAACAAAACGAGGACCGCATCGGCTTCCCAGAGGGAACGATCTGCGGTCCGTGAAATCCGGCCGAGGCTTTTTGAAAGTCTCGGCCGGAAACTGATTAGAAGGTCAGACCGCCTTCGCGGGCTGCTTCTGCCAGGGCCTTGATACGGCCGTGATAGATGAAGGCGCCACGGTCAAATACGACCTCGGTGACGCCTGCCTTGGAGGCGCGCTCTGCAACCAGCTTGCCGACGAGGGCAGCTGCTGCGGTGTCGGCACCGGTCTTCAGAGAACCGCGCAGATCCTTGTCGAGGGTCGATGCCGCGGCAAGCGTCTTGCCGGCAACATCGTCGATGACCTGTGCGTAGATGTTCTTCGACGAGCGATGAACCGACAGGCGCGGACGGCCATTGGCCACCGACTTGAGATGACGGCGCACGCGGTTGGCGCGACGTGCAAGTGCTTCTTTCCTGCTAGCCATTTCGCGTGATCCTTACTTCTTCTTGCCTTCTTTGCGGACAATCCGCTCTTCGGCATACTTGACGCCCTTGCCCTTGTAGGGTTCCGGACCGCGGTATTCGCGGATTTCGGCGGCAACTTGACCGACCTGCTGCTTATTGATGCCGGTGACGACGATTTCCGTCGGCTTCGGCACAGCGATCGTGATGCCCTGCGGCGGCTCATAGACCACGTCGTGGCTGAAGCCGAGAGCCAGTTGCAGGTTCTTGCCCTGCATAGCGGCGCGGTAACCAACGCCGTTGATTTCGAGCTTGCGCTCGTAGCCGTCCTTGACGCCCTTGAAGATGTTTTCGATCATCGTGCGGGACATGCCCCACTTCGAACGAGCATCCTTCGTCTGGGAAAGCGGCATTACGACGACCGCATTGTTTTCGAGCTTGACGCTGATTTCATCATTCGCGACGAAAAACAGCTCGCCCTTCGGGCCCTTAGCGGAAACCTTCTGGCCATCGACCGTAGCCGTGATCCCAGCAGGCACCTGAACGGGCTTCTTACCGATACGAGACATGTTTCTATCCTGTCTGTTCGCTATGGAGACCCTGCCCTGTCTTAGAAGACCGAGCAGAGAACCTCGCCACCAACGTTCTGTTCGCGAGCCTGGTGATCGGCCATCACGCCCTTCGGGGTCGAAAGGATGGTGATGCCGAGGCCGTTCGCGACCTGCGGAATGGACTTGACCGAGACATAAACCCGGCGGCCCGGCTTGGACACACGGCCGATCTCGCGGATCACCGATGCGCCTTCATAGTACTTGAGTTCGATGTTGAGCTCGGACTTGCCGTTGCCGAAATCGACGACGGAGTAGCCACGGATGTAGCCTTCGGCCTGGAGCACATCGAGAACACGCGCACGGAGCTTGGAAGCAGGTGTCGAAACCGACGACTTGCGACGCGAAGCACCGTTGCGGATGCGGGTGAGCATATCGCCCAACGGATCAGTCATTGTCATCTAACCTGCTCCTTACCAGCTCGACTTGACGATGCCCGGCACCTTGCCGAGATTGCCCAGTTCGCGCAGCGCGATACGCGACATACGCAGTTTACGGTAATAAGCGCGCGGACGACCGGACACTTCGCAACGGTTGCGAATGCGGGTCTTCGATCCGTCGCGCGGCAGGGATGCCAGCTTGATCGAGGCCTTGAACCGCTCTTCGATCGGAAGAGCCTGGTTCATGATGATCGCCTTCAGAGCTGCACGCTTGGCAGCCTGGTTTGCGACCGTATTACGGCGGCGCTTGTTCTTTTCAACTGCGCTTGTCTTCGCCATGTCAGGTTCCTTTTCTACGCTCGTCGTTACGGTTAGTGACGGAACGGGAAGCTGAACTCCGTGAGGAGCGTGCGAGCTTCGTCGTCGGTCTTGGCCGTCGTGCAAACGATGATGTCCATGCCCCACATCTGATCAACCTTGTCGTAGTTGATTTCAGGGAACACAATGTGCTCCTTGATGCCCATGGCGAAGTTGCCACGGCCGTCAAAGCTCTTCGGGTTCAGGCCGCGGAAGTCGCGAACGCGCGGAAGCGCGATGTTGACCAGGCGATCCAGGAACTCGTACATGCGGGCGCCGCGCAGGGTTACCTTTGCGCCGATCGGCATGTTTTCGCGGACCTTGAAGCCTGCGATGGAGTTGCGTGCACGGGTGATGACCGGCTTCTGGCCAGCGATGGCAGCCAGGTCGGCAGCAGCAACGCTCGGCTTCTTCGAGTCAGCCGTGGCTTCGCCAACACCCATGTTGATTACGATCTTGTCGAGCTTCGGGATCATCATCTCGTTCGTGTAGGAGTACTTCTCCTGCAGCGCCTTGCGGATCCGCTCAACATATTCCTTCTTGAGCCGCGGCTCGTACTTTGCCTCAGCCATCGATCACATCTCCCGAACGCTTGGCCACGCGGACCTTCTTGCCGTCAACAACCTTGAAACCGACGCGGGTCGGCTTGCCGTCCTTGTCGACGATTGCGACGTTGGACAGGTGGACCGGAGCTTCCTTGGAAATGATACCGGCTTCCTGGGTCTGCGTCTGGCGCTGGTGGCGCTTCACGACGTTAACGCCGCGAACGACGGCGCGATCTTCCTTCGGCAGAACCTGGAGCACTTCGCCAGTGCGGCCCTTGTCCTTGCCTGCGAGCATGACGACCTTGTCGCCCTTACGAATCTTCTGCATCGTTCTCGCTCCTTACAGTACTTCGGGAGCCAGCGAGATGATCTTCATGTGGTTCTTAGCGCGCAGTTCGCGCGGAACCGGTCCGAAGATACGGGTGCCGATCGGCTCTTTCTTGTTGTCGATGAGGACTGCTGCGTTGGTGTCGAAGCGGATGACGGAGCCATCCGGACGACGGATGTCCTTGGCGGTGCGAACGACAACCGCCTTCATCACGTCACCCTTCTTCACACGGCCGCGCGGAATAGCTTCCTTGATCGAAACGACGATGACGTCGCCGATCGAGGCATACTTGCGCTTCGAGCCGCCCAGCACCTTGATGCACATGACACGACGTGCGCCGGAATTATCCGCCACGTCGAGGTTTGTTTGCATCTGAATCATATCAGGTCGCCTTCTTGTTCTTACCGGAATGGTTGGGCAAAGCCCCCTCTTCCGGCTTATGAAAAATGTCTGCCGGCCGCTCGTCACAAGGACAGCGAAAACACGGCAATAGCTTGAATAGCGCGGGGTAGATCGTTGCCAGGGTGGTTTCCCAAACGGGACCTTCCGTGCGCTCAAAGCAAAAGAACGCCCGGCATTCGAGCGTTCCGACGCTGCTTCATACAGAAATTTCCGCGAGACGCAAGGCCTCGCGCGAAATTCTTACTTCACCTGGGCGGAAACGACCGTCCAGCGCTTGTCCTTGGAGATCGGTGCGCACTCCTCGATGGAGACGATATCGCCGATCTTGTACTGGTTGTTTTCGTCGTGAGCCTTGTACTTCTTGGAGCGACGAACGGTCTTCTGCAGCAGCGGATGAGCGAAACGACGCTCAACACGAACTACGACAGTCTTCTCGTTCTTGTCACCAACCACGACGCCCTGCAGAATGCGCTTCGGCATGTTTTTCTTCCTTTAAGCCTTTGCTTCTGCCGCCTTCTGGCGGGCAATGGTTTTGACGCGTGCGATGTCCTTGCGGACTTCGTTGATGCGCGAGGACTTTTCCAGCTGGCCGGTTGCCTTCTGGAAGCGCAGGTTGAACTGCTCCTTCTTCAGGTCAGCAAGCTTGTCCTTGAGCTGGTCGGCCGTGAGGCCGCGTACTTCTTCGGCTTTCATCGTGCCTTCTCCTTACTCTGCGATGCGCTGAACGAAGCGCGTCTTGACCGAGAGCTTGGCCGAGCCGAGGCGGAGCGCTTCACGCGCGATTTCCTCGGAGACACCGTCGATCTCGAACATCATACGACCGGGCTTGACCTTGCATGCCCAGTATTCCACGGAACCCTTACCCTTACCCATACGGACTTCGGTAGGCTTTGCGGTTACCGGTACGTCCGGGAACACGCGGATCCAAACACGGCCGGCGCGCTTCATGTAACGCGTGATCGCGCGGCGGGCCGCTTCGATCTCACGTGCGTTAACGCGGTTCGGCTCCTGAGCCTTCAGGCCGAATTCGCCGAAGGCCAGGTCAGAACCGCCCTTGGCTACGCCCTTGATGCGGCCCTTGAACTGCTTGCGATACTTAGTACGCTTTGGCTGCAACATTTTCTAACTTCTCCGAGCTTATCTTTCGCCAGCGCTAATTACGCGTTGTCGCGTTCGCGGCGACGATCGCCACGGTCGCGTTCGCGGCTTGCCGGGCCCTGTGCGTCGCCTTCCAGCGCGCGGCGTTCGGAAGCCATCGGATCGTGCTCAAGGATTTCGCCCTTGAAGATCCAGACCTTGATGCCGCAGATACCGAATGCGGTTTCGGCTTCAGCCGTACCGTAGTCGATGTCAGCGCGCAGGGTGTGCAGCGGAACGCGGCCTTCGCGGTACCATTCCGTACGAGCGATTTCTGCACCGCCGAGACGGCCGGCGCAGGTGATCTTGATGCCTTCGGCGCCAAGACGCATCGCAGACTGAACGGCGCGCTTCATGGCGCGGCGGAAAGCCACGCGGCGCTCGAGCTGCTGGGCGATCGACTGAGCAACGAGCGTTGCGTCGATTTCCGGCTTGCGCACTTCAACGATGTTGAGGTGCGTTTCGGAGTTCGTCATTTCCGACAGCTTCTTGCGGAGCTTGTCGATGTCGGCGCCCTTACGGCCAATGATCAGGCCCGGACGGGCCGAGTGGATCGTGACGCGGCACTTCTTGTGCGGACGTTCGATGACCACCTTTGCGATACCAGCCTGCTTCAGTTCGCTCATGATGAACTTACGCATCTTCAGGTCTTCGTGCAGGAGCTGGCCGTACTCGGCATTGTCCGCAAACCAGCGGCTATCCCAGGTACGGTTGATGCCAAGACGGAAACCAATCGGATTGATTTTCTGACCCATTATGCGGCCTCCTCTTGTGCCTGCACTTCACGAACGACGATCGTCAGGTGAGCGAACGGACGTTCGATACGCGATGCGCGGCCGCGGCCGCGAGCGTGGAAGCGCTTCATGACGATCGACTTGCCGACATAGGCTTCGGCGACGACGAGGGCGTCGACGTCGAGGTCATGGTTGTTCTCGGCGTTGGCGATCGCAGATTCGAGCGTCTTCTTGACGGCGCCTGCGATGCGCTTGCGGGAGAATTCCAGCTCGGCGAGTGCACGATCGACCTTCTTGCCGCGGATAGCCGCGGCAACCAGGTTGAGCTTCTGTGGGCTGACGCGGAGCGTACGGGCGACTGCTTGCGCCTCGTTGTCCTTCAGCCGGCGTTCGGCTTTTGCCTTGCCCATTGTTACTTCCTCTTTGCCTTCTTGTCCGCGCCGTGACCGTAGTAGGTACGGGTCGGAGAGAATTCACCGAATTTGTGGCCGACCATGTCTTCGTTGACGCTGACCGGAACATGCTTGCTGCCGTTGTAGACGCCGAAGGTGAGACCGACGAACTGCGGCAGGATCGTGGAGCGACGGCTCCAGATCTTGATTACTTCTGCACGTCCGCCTTCACGAACCTTCTCAGCCTTCTTGAGAAGATAGCCGTCAACAAACGGACCTTTCCATACTGAACGAGCCATTGAGGACTTCCTCTCTTACTTCTTGCGCTGATGACGCGAACGCATAATGAACTTGTCGGTCGACTTGTTCGACCGGGTGCGCTTGCCCTTGGTCGGCTTGCCCCAAGGGGTCACCGGATGGCGACCACCAGAGGTACGGCCTTCACCACCACCGTGCGGGTGGTCGACAGGGTTCATGACGACACCGCGGTTGTGCGGACGCTTGCCGCGCCAAACGGTACGACCGGCCTTGCCGTCGTTGATGTTGGCATGATCGGGGTTGGAAACGGCACCGATTGAAGCAAGGCAGATGCCATTCACGAGGCGCTGTTCGCCAGAGTTCAGGCGAAGGATAGCCATACCTGCGTCACGGCCGACGAGCTGTGCGTAGGAACCGGCGGAGCGAGCGATCTGGCCACCCTTGCCCGGCTTCATTTCCACGTTATGGATGATGGAGCCGACCGGAATGTACTGCAGCGGCATCGTGTTGCCAGGCTTGACGTCGACAGCCTTGTCGGAAGCGATGACCTTGTCGCCGGCAGCAAGACGCTGCGGAGCAATGATGTAGGCCTGCTCGCCATCGGCATAGCTGATGAGCGCGATGAATGCCGTACGGTTCGGGTCGTATTCGATACGCTCGACCGTGCCTTCAACGTCGAACTTGCGACGCTTGAAGTCGACCAGACGGTAGCTGCGCTTGTGACCGCCGCCGATGAAGCGGGCAGTGATGCGGCCGAGGTTGTTACGGCCGCCGCTCTTGGTCAGACCTTCGGTCAGTGCCTTAACCGGCTTGCCCTTGTAGAGCGAGGAGCGATCAACGATGACCAGCTGACGCTGGCTCGGGGTCGTCGGATTGAAAGTTTTCAATGCCATCTTTTTATTCCTCAGAGACCGGTGGAGACGTCGATCGACTGGCCTTCAGCCAACGTCACGACAGCCTTCTTCACGTCCTGCTGCTTGCCGACAAAACCGCGGAAACGACGGGTCTTGCCCTTGCGCAGCAGGGTGTTGACGGCCGTGACCTTGACGCCGAAGAGCGCCTCGACTGCAGCCTTGATTTCCGGCTTCGTCGCCTTCTTGGCGACATTGAAAACAACCTGGTTGTTTTCCGATACCAGCGTGGACTTTTCGGTGATCGCAGGAGAAACGATCACATCGTAGTGGCGAAGATCGGTCACTTGAATCGCTCCTCTAGCGCTTCAACGGCAGCCTTGGAAAGCACGAGCTTGCCGCGGCGGACGATGTCGTAAACGTTGATGCCCTGGATCGGCAGAACATCCACGTTCGGGATGTTCTGGGCCGCGAGCTTGAAGTTGCCGTCGAGCTCGGCGCCGCCAATGAAGAGGGCGTTGGTCAGGCCCAGCGACGCGAATACGCCGGCGAGAGCCTTGGTCTTTGCTTCCTTGGCGACGAGATCATCGATGATGATCAGTTCGTCAGCCTTGATCTTGGCAGAAAGCGCGTGGCGCAGGCCGAGTGCGCGAACCTTCTTCGGAAGGTCGTGCTCGTGGCTGCGAGCGACCGGGCCGTGGGCCTTACCACCGCCGCGGAACTGCGGAGCGCGAGCCGAATGGTGACGAGCGCGGCCCGTACCCTTCTGCTTGTACATCTTGGCGCCGGTGCGCGAAACGTCCGCGCGGCCCTTTGCCTGGTGCGTGCCCTGCTGCTTCTTCGCAAGCTGCCAGCGAACTACGCGGGCAAGGATGTCTTCGCGGGGCTCGAGACCGAAAATCGCATCAGAAAGGGAAACCTTCCCAGCGTCTTTTCCCTCGAGGGTCTTGACGTTCAATTCCATTGGTCTGGCTCCCTTACTTCGCTGCCGACTTGACGGCGTCGCGCACGATGATCCAGGCACCCTTGGAACCGGGTACTGCACCCTTGATCAGGATCAGACCGCGATCTTCGTCGGTCGAAACCACTTCAAGGTTCTGCGTCGTCACGCGCGTCTGGCCCATGTGACCAGCCATCTTCTTGTTCTTGAAAACCTTGCCCGGATCCTGGCGCGAACCCGTCGAACCATGCGAGCGGTGCGAAACAGACACACCGTGCGTGGCGCGCAGACCGCCGAAGCCGTGGCGCTTCATGGCGCCGGCAAAGCCCTTACCGATCGTCGTGCCGGTGACATCGACGAGCTGACCAGCAGCAAAGTGACCAGCCTTGAGCTCAGTGCCAATGTCGAGCAGGTTGTCTTCCGAAACACGGAATTCCTGCAGCTTGGCCTTCGGCTCAACGTTTGCGACGGCGAAGTTGCCGCGCATGGCCTTGGACGTGTTCTTTACCTTGGCCTGGCCAGCACCGAGCTGAAGCGCGGTATAGCCATTCTTTTCTACGGTGCGCTGGGCTACGACCTGGCAGCCATCCAAACGCAGTACCGTTACCGGGACATGCTCGCCGGCGTCGTTGTAGACGCGGGTCATTCCCACCTTCTGTGCAATCACACCTGAACGCATCGGTTCAATCCTTCCAACTCAGCTCGAGCAAGCTCAGAGCTTGATCTCAACATCGACACCGGCGGCGAGATCGAGCTTCATCAGCGCGTCTACCGTCTGCGGGGTCGGGTCTACGATGTCGAGCAGGCGCTTATGCGTGCGCATCTCGAACTGTTCGCGGCTCTTCTTGTCGATGTGCGGGGACCGGTTGACCGTAAACTTCTCGATGCGGGTCGGAAGCGGAACGGGGCCCCGGACGCTTGCACCGGTGCGCTTCGCCGTCGACACGATCTCGCGCGTGGAAGCATCGAGAATCCGGTGATCGAACGCCTTCAGGCGAATGCGGATATTTTGGCCGTTCATTCGACGTTATCCTTGTGTTTGTTTTCCTCATGTCTCTCAACAAGACACGGGTTGTTCTTTCTTCCTAAGGCGGACCACCGGTTTCAAAGATCGAGAGGGCGCCGACAGCGGCGTCCCTATCCAGTCTTCAGGGCCTTTTAGCCCACCTTATTGGTTGTTGTAGTCGCCGCCTCGTTATCCAAAGCGGTACGCAAATCGCGCTCGCGCGCCATTTGCAACATTTCTGTGTAATAAGCAAGCGGCTTGCGCCGCTTGCATCATAATAATGTCATCGAATCGGCTGCCCGCCGGAGCAGCCGAAGGAATTATTCGACGATAGCAGCGACGATGCCTGCACCGACGGTGCGGCCGCCTTCGCGGATGGCGAAGCGAAGCTTTTCTTCCATCGCGATCGGAACGATCAGCTCGACGTCAACCGTGACGTTGTCGCCAGGCATGACCATTTCCGTGCCTTCCGGAAGCGTCACGATGCCGGTGACGTCCGTCGTGCGGAAGTAGAACTGCGGACGGTAGTTCGTGAAGAACGGCGTATGACGGCCGCCTTCTTCCTTCGTCAGGATATAGGCTTCGGCCTTGAACTTCTTGTGCGGCTTGACAGAGCCCGGCTTGCACAGAATCTGGCCACGCTCGACGCCGTCACGGTTCACACCGCGAACCAGAGCACCGATGTTGTCGCCAGCCTGGCCCTGGTCGAGCAGCTTGCGGAACATTTCAACGCCGGTCACCGTCGTCTTCGACGTCGGACGGATGCCGACGATCTCGACTTCTTCACCAACCTTGATGATGCCACGCTCGACACGGCCCGTCACAACCGTACCACGGCCGGAGATCGAGAACACGTCTTCGATCGGCATCAGGAACGGCTGGTCGATCGGACGCTCAGGCGTCGGGATGTAGGCGTCAACCTGAGCCATCAGCTCGCGGATCGCGTCTTCGCCGATCTTCTTGTCGCTGTCTTCAAGAGCTGCAAGGGCCGAACCCTTGACGACCGGGATGTCGTCGCCCGGGAAGTCGTAGGACGACAGGAGTTCGCGAACTTCCAGTTCGACGAGCTCGAGCAGTTCGGCGTCGTCAACCTGGTCGACCTTGTTGAGGAACACGACAATCGCCGGAACGCCAACCTGGCGGGCAAGCAGGATGTGCTCGCGCGTCTGCGGCATCGGGCCGTCAGCAGCCGAGCAAACCAGGATCGCGCCGTCCATCTGCGCCGCACCCGTGATCATGTTCTTCACATAGTCAGCGTGGCCGGGGCAGTCGACGTGCGCATAGTGACGGTTGGCCGTCTCATACTCGACGTGAGCCGTCGAAATGGTGATGCCGCGTGCCTTTTCTTCCGGCGCTGCGTCGATCTGGTCATACGCCTTGAATTCACCGAAGTACTTCGTGATCGCTGCCGTCAGAGACGTCTTGCCGTGGTCAACGTGGCCGATCGTGCCAATGTTGACGTGCGGCTTGTTGCGCTCAAACTTACTCTTTGCCATTTTCGGCTCTCCATTCTTTGGCCCCGAGGGGCGCTAATTCTTGTTGTCGGTCAATTGGTATTCCGGTCACTTCTGACCGGAATACTTTGCCTGGATTTCGGTCGCGACGTTCGACGGGACCGGCGCGTAGTGGTCGAAGGTCATCGTGTACTGTGCGCGGCCCTGCGACATGGAGCGCAGGTTATCGACGTACTTGAACATGTTCGCCAGCGGAACGTTGGCGCTGATGACGATCGCGATGCCGCGCTGTTCCTGACCCTGGATCTGACCACGGCGCGAGTTCAGGTCGCCGATAACGTCACCGACGTAATCTTCCGGGGTGACGACTTCGACCTTCATCATCGGCTCGAGGAGCTGAGCGCCGGCCTTCTTTGCCGCTTCACGGAAGCAAGCGCGGGCTGCGATTTCGAACGCCAGGACCGACGAGTCAACGTCGTGGAAGGCGCCGTCGACGAGCGTCGCCTTGACGCCGAGCATCGGGAAGCCAGCCAGCGGACCGGAGGACAGAACGCTTTCGATACCCTTCTGAACGCCCGGGATGTATTCCTTCGGAACAGCACCACCGACGATCTTGGATTCGAACTTGAAATCTTCGCCATCCGGGTTCGGTTCGAAGATGATCTTGACGCGCGCGAACTGGCCGGTACCGCCGGTCTGCTTCTTGTGCGTGTAGTCTTCTTCGGTCTGGCGCGTGATGGTTTCGCGGTAAGCAACCTGCGGCGCACCGACGTTTGCTTCAACCTTGAACTCACGACGCATGCGGTCGACGATGATGTCGAGATGCAGTTCGCCCATGCCGGCGATGATCGTCTGACCTGATTCCTGGTCCGTCTTCACGCGGAAGGACGGATCTTCGGCTGCCAAGCGGTTGAGCGCGAGGCCCATCTTTTCCTGGTCGCCCTTGGACTTCGGCTCGATAGCGATCTGGATGACCGGCTCCGGGAACTCCATGCGCTCGAGGATAACCGGCTTCAGCGGGTCGCACAGCGTGTCACCCGTAGTGGTTTCCTTGAGGCCTGCGAGAGCAACGATGTCGCCTGCAAAGGCTTCTTCGATATCTTCACGCGAGTTGGAGTGCATCTGCAGCATGCGGCCGACACGCTCACGCTTGTCCTTGACAGTGTTCAGAACGGAAACGCCCTTTTCGAGCTTGCCCGAATAGATGCGGGCGAAGGTCAGCGAACCGACGAAGGGGTCGTTCATGATCTTGAACGCGAGCATGGAGAGCGGCTCGGAGTCATCTGCATGACGCTCGATTTCGGCTTCGGTCTTGAAGTCGATGCCCTTGATCGCGGGAATGTCGAGCGGCGATGGCAGGTAGTCGACAACGGCGTCGAGCAGCGGCTGAACGCCCTTGTTCTTGAAGGCGGTGCCGCAGAACATCGGATGGAACTTGACGTCGATCGTGCCGCGACGAACGAGTTCGCGGATCTTGTCGTTGTCCGGCATGACACCTTCGAGGTAGGCTTCCATCGCAGCTTCATCGATTTCGACAACCGTCTCGATCAGCTTTTCGCGATATTCTTCAGCCTTGGCCTTCAGGTCGTCCGGGATCTCAACGACGTCCCACTGGGCGCCGAGAGATTCGTCGCGCCAGATCAGAGCGTTCATCTCGACCAGATCGACAACGCCCTTGAAGTCGCTTTCAGCGCCGATCGGCAGCTGCATGACGACGGCGGTGGCGCCGAGACGGGTCTTGATCATTTCGACAGAGCGGTAGAAGTCCGCACCGGTCTTGTCCATCTTGTTGCAGAAGATCATGCGCGGAACATGATACTTCTCAGCCTGGCGCCAGACGGTTTCGGTCTGCGGCTCAACACCAGCGTTGGCATCGAGCAACGCGATGGCGCCGTCGAGAACGCGCAGCGAACGCTCGACTTCGATGGTGAAGTCGACGTGGCCGGGGGTGTCGATGATGTTGAAGCGGCGGGTCTTGCCGTCACGGCCCTTCCAGAAGGTCGTGGTCGCAGCGGACGTAATCGTGATGCCGCGTTCCTGCTCCTGCTCCATCCAGTCCATCGTGGCTGCGCCATCGTGGACTTCACCGATCTTGTGCGACTTGCCGGTGTAGTAAAGGATACGCTCGGTCGTCGTGGTCTTGCCGGCGTCGATGTGCGCCATGATACCGAAATTGCGGTAGTCTTCGATCTTATATTCGCGAGCCATAATGGACTGCCTTTCGATATCGTTCGGGATTACCAGCGATAATGCGAGAACGCGCGGTTGGCGTCTGCCATCTTGTGCGTGTCTTCGCGCTTCTTAACCGCGGAACCGCGATTGTTGGATGCGTCGAGAAGTTCGCCCGAAAGACGATCGATCATGGTGGTTTCATTGCGCTTGCGAGCGGCAGCGATCAGCCAGCGAATAGCAAGAGCCTGACGGCGCTCCGGACGAACGTCGACCGGAACCTGATAGGTCGCACCACCGACGCGGCGCGAACGGACTTCTACGTGCGGAGCAATGTTGTCGAGCGCGGAATGGAAAACCGTCAGCGGTTCCTGCTTCGACTTGTTCTGCACGGAGTCAAATGCGCCGTATACGATGCTTTCAGCGACAGACTTCTTGCCGTCCAGCATGATGGCATTCATGAACTTCGTAACAACGAGGTCACCGAACTTCGGGTCCGGATTGATCTCGCGCTTTTCTGCTTTATGACGTCGGGACATACTTCTCGTCTCTTCAACTGTTAAGGCGCTCTACCACGCGGAGGACCTCGCGCAGCGCCGGGATTTCACGTTCAAGCCTATCCGGGCGGTATCGCCCGGGGCGAAATTACTTCGGACGCTTCGCACCGTACTTGGAACGGCGCTGCTTGCGGTTCTTGACACCCTGGGTATCGAGAACGCCGCGGATGATGTGGTAACGGACACCCGGAAGGTCCTTGACGCGGCCGCCACGGATCATAACGACGGAGTGTTCCTGAAGGTTATGACCTTCGCCGGGAATGTAACCAATGACTTCGAAGCCATTGGTCAGGCGGATCTTTGCGACCTTACGCAGAGCCGAGTTCGGCTTTTTCGGCGTCGTGGTATAAACGCGGGTGCAAACACCGCGCTTCTGCGGGTTCTCCTGGAGAGCGGGAACCTTATTACGCTTTACGTTCGCCTGACGAGGCTTGCGGATCAGCTGGTTTACGGTAGGCATTCAACCATCCCTTACGTTTGTCTCAGTACCCTTGCGGGCTCGAACTTCGCCGTTTCCGGCATTGCCACACATATTTTCCCTCAATGCGCAAAATATGGCCCGATCCGCTTCCGCAGATGGACCACATAGAGCAGAGGACGCAAAAGGTGCGTCATGCGTGCAGCATCATGACTTCAACGTGCGTTTAGAACCTTGTTTGAGGCGATCTTCAGGGCGCGTCGCCCCGAACAGCCAAACCTCACATGGGATCCGATGGCGGGCGTACTACTGGTTTCCGCCCTGCTCGTCAAGGCCGGTTAAGAAATAATCTCCGGCACCAAGGCGCCAGAAGCCCTGGAAACGCGTTGTTTCGAGGCTCTCTAGTTGGATTGAGGCCGCCCGGCAAGATAAACTTGGGCATTGCGGCAAAAACAGATAGGAATCGGTGACTGCAGATATCAAGCCCCTATATGGATTCTGCATAGTGCGATTCTCAGAGAGCCGAAGGACAATAGGATGATCGGGACACCGGATAACGATAACAATTTCGACGGGCCGATGATCTTCATCATCATCGGTAAAGGCTACGAATCCGATACGAGCGAGGGTGTGGATCTGCACGTCATGTTGAAGGCCCCCGATGATGACAGCGCTGTGCGCGAGGCCTTGAACGCACTCGCCGAAGAGGGCTTCATCGAAGCCGATCTCGACCAGATCGGCATGCTGACCGAAGTGCCCTCCGAAGAACCGCATGCCTCAGCCTATCAGGGTGCACTCGAAGGCGAAGTCTCGATCATCCGCTTCAGTTAAGCCTGTATATAAAGAAGGGGGCCTGCGCACCGGCGCGGGGCCTCGCCCTCCTGCCCTCACCCCTCCATTCTGGTCGACATCAATGAGGGCGGCGAGCCCTTCATCTGCCTCGGCTATTTCGTCCCGACCACCATTGGGGCCATGCCACACAACTGCCTGACGTCCCACTCTCAGTGACATTCCCGGATAAGGAAAAGCCGCCCGGATTTCTCCGGACGGCTTCGTATGTCGAAATGCAGGGCTGCCTGTTATTCGGCAGCCGGGGCGTTTTCGTTTGCCATATCCTGCAACATCGGGGTTGCGGCGCCTGCACCCGAGCCCTTGCGGCGCTCTTCCAGGATTAGGTCGTCGCGAGCCGTCGCGATGCGGCGGATCTGGGTCATGGTGCCACCGGTACCGGCCGGGATCAGGCGGCCAACGATGACGTTTTCCTTCAGGCCCTGCAGGCCGTCGGTCTTGCCGGCGATCGCAGCTTCCGTCAGCACCTTGGTCGTTTCCTGGAAGGAAGCGGCCGAGATGAAGGACGGGGTCTGCAGCGATGCCTTGGTGATGCCGAGCAGAACCGGCTCGCCACGGGCAGGCTTCTTGCCTTCCTCGATGAGCTGGTCGTTGACGTCTTCCAGTTCGATGCGGTCGACATTGTCGCCGACGATATAAGTCGAGTCGCCTGCATCGGTGATTTCCACCTTCTGCAGCATCTGACGGACAATCACTTCGATGTGCTTGTCGTTGATGACAACGCCCTGGAGACGATAGACTTCCTGGATTTCGTTGACGAGGTAGGAAGCCAATGCTTCCACGCCCTTGATCGCCAGGATGTCGTGCGGAGCCGGGTTACCGTCGAGGATGTAATCACCCTTTTCGATATAGTCGCCGTCCTGAAGATGGAAGGGCTTGCCCTTCGGGATCAGGTACTCGACAGGCTCGACACCGTCTTCTGCCGGCTCGATGATGACGCGGCGCTTGTTCTTATAGTCGCGACCGAGGCGGATCGTACCATCGATCTCAGCGATGATGGCATGGTCCTTCGGACGACGGGCTTCGAACAGCTCTGCGACGCGCGGCAGACCACCGGTGATGTCCTTGGTCTTGGCGCTTTCCAGCGGAGAACGGGCAAGAACGTCACCCTGCGAGACCTTCTGGCCCGGCTCGACGGAGAGGATCGCATCGACCGAGAGCAGGAAGCGGGCTTCACCACCGCGGGACAGCTTCGCGACATTGCCGCTGGCATCCTTGATGACGATTGCCGGCTTCAGATCCGAACCGCGCGGGGTCGAGCGCCAGTCGATAACCTGACGCTTGGTGATGCCAGTGGATTCGTCGGTCGCTTCGAGAACCGAGAGACCGTCGATGACGTCTTCGAACTGAACCGTACCGGCCACTTCCGTCATCATCGGACGGGTGTAAGGATCCCACTCCGCCAGACGCTGACCGCGCTTGACCTTGTCGCCTTCGTCGACATGCAGCTTCGAACCGTAGGCGACACGCTGCGAAGAGCGTTCCACGCCACGCTCGTCCAGGATCTGGACGGTCATGTTGCGGCCCATGGCAACGAGGCTGCCTTCGGAGTTGCGCAATACGTTGCGGTTCTTGATCTGCACCGTACCTTCGTACGAGGCTTCCAGGAATGACTGGTCGACCACGGTTGCCGTACCACCAAGGTGGAACGTACGCATGGTAAGCTGCGTGCCCGGTTCGCCGATCGACTGAGCGGCGATAACGCCAACAGCTTCACCCATGTTGACCGGCGTACCGCGAGCAAGGTCGCGGCCGTAGCAGACCGAGCAAACGCCCGTCTGGATTTCGCAGGTCAGTGCCGAACGAATGCGGATCGACTGGATACCAGCCTTCTCGATCTCGGCGACATCGGGCTCGAGGATCATCTTGCCGGCATCGACGATACGTTCGCCGGTGACCGGATGGTCGATGTTGTCGAGAGCCGTACGGCCGAGGATGCGAGCGCCGAGCGAAGCAACGACCTGACCGGCATCGACGATGGCGGTCATGGTGAGGCCGGATTCGGTACCGCAATCGATGTGCGTGACGATGCAGTCCTGCGCGACGTCCACGAGACGGCGAGTCAGGTAACCGGAGTTTGCAGTCTTCAAGGCGGTGTCTGCCAGACCCTTACGGGCGCCGTGCGTCGAGTTGAAGTACTCGTTGACGGTCAGGCCTTCCTTGAAGTTCGAGATGATCGGCGTCTCGATGATTTCACCCGACGGCTTGGCCATGAGGCCGCGCATACCGCCCAGCTGACGCATCTGGTTCGGAGAACCACGCGCACCCGAGTGCGACATCATATAGATGGCGTTCATCGGCTTCTGGCGACCAGTCTTATCGTCGAACTCGACGGCCTTAATGCGGGCCATCATGTCTTCGGCGACCTTCTCCGTGGCCTTGCCCCAAGCGTCAACGACCTTGTTGTACTTTTCGCCCTGGGTGATCAGACCGTCGTTGTACTGCTGCTCGTATTCCTTCACCAGGTTTTCGGTGTCGGCAACGATCTTCGCCTTCGTTTCCGGAATGACCATGTCGTCCTTGCCGAACGAAATGCCGGCGCGGCAGGCATGGGTGAAACCGAGCTGCATGATGCGGTCGCAGAAGATGACCGTGTCCTTCTGGCCGCAGTGACGATAGACCGTGTCGATCATCCTGGAAATGTTCTTCTTAGTCATTTCCTGGTTGCAGATGTCGAAGGTCACCTTGCCATTCTTCGGCAGAAGTTCGCCGATGAGCAGGCGGCCCGGCGTCGTCTCATAGATCTTCGAGTAGGGCTTGCCGTCCTCACCGATCGACTTGAAGCGGCCGCGGATCTTGGTATGCAGCGTGACGACCTTGTTTTCGAGCGCATGATGCAACTCGCCGAGGTCTGAGAAGGCCATGCCTTCGCCCGGCTCGTTCTGGTTCACGATCGAGAGGTAGTAGAGGCCGAGAACCATGTCCTGCGACGGGACGATGATCGGCGCGCCGTTTGCCGGGTGCAGGATGTTGTTGGTCGACATCATCAGGACGCGGGCTTCGAGCTGGGCTTCGAGCGACAGCGGCACGTGAACGGCCATCTGGTCACCGTCGAAGTCGGCGTTGAAGGCGGTGCAGACGAGCGGGTGCAGCTGGATAGCCTTGCCTTCGACCAGGATGGGTTCGAAGGCCTGGATGCCTAGGCGGTGCAGCGTCGGCGCACGGTTCAGCAGAACCGGATGCTCGCGGATGACCTCGTCGAGGATATCCCAGACTTCTGGCTTTTCCTTTTCAACCAGCTTCTTGGCCTGCTTGACGGTCGAGGAGTAACCCTTGGCGTCGAGGCGGGCGTAGATAAACGGCTTGAAGAGCTCGAGCGCCATCTTCTTCGGCAGACCGCACTGATGCAGCTTCAGTTCCGGACCGGTCACGATGACCGAACGGCCGGAATAATCGACGCGCTTACCGAGCAGGTTCTGACGGAAGCGGCCCTGCTTGCCCTTGAGCATGTCGGACAGCGACTTCAGCGGACGCTTGTTGGCGCCGGTGATGACGCGACCACGACGGCCGTTGTCGAAGAGCGCATCGACAGATTCCTGCAGCATGCGCTTTTCGTTACGGATGATGATGCCCGGTGCGCGCAGTTCGATGAGGCGCTTCAGACGATTGTTACGGTTGATGACACGACGATAGAGATCGTTCAGATCAGACGTCGCGAAACGACCGCCGTCCAGCGGAACGAGCGGACGCAGATCCGGTGGGATCACCGGAACGACCTTCATGATCATCCATTCCGGACGATTGCCGGATTCCATGAAGTTCTCGACGATCTTCAGACGCTTCATCAGCTTCTTCTGCTTGAGATCCGACGTGGTGTCGGCAAGCTCGGAGCGCAAATCGCCAGCGATCTTTTCGAGATTCATCGATGCCAGCATCTCGTAGATGGCTTCCGCACCGATCATGGCCGTGAACTGGTCTTCACCATATTCGTCGACGGCGAGCATGTACTCTTCTTCCGTCAGGAGCTGGTGCTCCTTGAGAGCGGTGAGACCCGGCTCAGTGACGATGTAATGTTCGAAGTAGAGGACGCGCTCGACATCCTTCAGCGTCATGTCGAGCAGCGTGGAAATGCGTGATGGCAGCGACTTCAGGAACCAAATGTGGGCAACGGGAGCGGCGAGCTCGATATGGCCCATGCGCTCACGGCGAACGCGCGACAGCGTAACTTCGACGCCGCACTTTTCGCAGATGATGCCCTTGTACTTCATGCGCTTGTACTTGCCGCACAAGCACTCATAGTCCTTGATCGGTCCGAAGATGCGCGCGCAGAAGAGACCGTCGCGTTCCGGCTTGAACGTACGGTAGTTGATGGTTTCCGGCTTCTTGATCTCGCCGTAAGACCAGGAAAGAATCTTCTCCGGAGAAGCGATCGAAATCCGGATGGAATCGAAGTTCTGTGCAGGCACCTGCGGATTGAAAAGATTCATGACCTCTTGGTTCATGCCTGTCTCCTTCATGGGCGAAAGCGCCCTTAGCTTGCGAGGTTGGCGGCAAATTCCCGGGAGCCGCGCCATCGCTTAAACGACAATAACCGCAGAATGCGGCGGAGCGTTCCCTGCCCGGCCGACACGTTACGGGGCCATGGCGGGAACGGTGTGCGCTCTTCCAAAGAGCGCACACCCTATCAGTTGGTTATTCGGCAGCGTCCGGCAGCTGGCCCGCGGGCTGCACGTCCTCGACCTTGGAATTTTCGAGCTCGACCGAGAGACCCAGCGAGCGCATTTCCTTGACGAGAACGTTGAAGCTTTCCGGAATACCAGCCTCGAAGGTGTCGTCGCCACGGACGATCGCTTCGTAAACCTTGGTGCGGCCGGCCACGTCGTCCGACTTTACCGTCAGCATTTCCTGCAGCGTGTAAGCTGCGCCGTAGGCTTCAAGCGCCCAGACTTCCATTTCGCCGAAGCGCTGGCCGCCGAACTGTGCCTTGCCGCCCAGCGGCTGCTGGGTAACGAGCGAGTATGGGCCGATCGAACGAGCGTGGATCTTGTCGTCGACCAGGTGGTTCAGCTTGATCATATACATGTAGCCGACAGTAACCTTACGGTCGAAGGGCTCGCCGGTACGGCCGTCGTACAGAACCGACTGACCGGACTCGTGCAGACCTGCCTTCTTCAGCATCGAGGCAACGTCCGGCTCATGCGCACCGTCGAAGACCGGCGTTGCGATAGAGACGCCCTTGCGGGACTGTTCAGCCAGCTTGACGAGCGATGCATCATCGAAGTTGGCGACTTCGTCCTTGGCCTGGGAAGCATACACGTCCGTCAGCTCGCGCTTCAGGTCGGTGATGTCCATGGTCTTGCGATACTCTTCGAGCAGCTCGCCGATCTTCTTGCCCATGCCTGCGCAAGCCCATGCAAGATGGGTCTCGAGGATCTGGCCAACGTTCATGCGAGAAGGCACGCCGAGCGGGTTCAAGCAGATATCGACATGCGTGCCGTCTTCGAGGAACGGCATGTCTTCGACCGGAACGATGCGCGATACGACACCCTTATTACCGTGACGGCCTGCCATCTTGTCGCCAGGCTGGATCTTGCGCTTAACAGCGACGAAGACCTTGACCATCTTCATGACGCCCGGAGGCATTTCGTCGCCGCGCTGGACCTTTTCGACCTTGTCCATGAAGCGCTGTTCGAGGCGCGACTTGGATTCGTCGTACTGGCCGCGGAGTGCTTCGAGTTCGCTCTGGACCTTTTCGTCTTCGACGGCGAACATCCACCACTGCGAGCGGGGATATTCGGACACGACGGCGTTCGAGAGCTCGGTGCCCTTCTTGAAGCCCTTCGGGCCGGCAATGGAGGTCTGACCGCGCAGCATGTCGATCAGACGGCCGTAGACGTTACGGTCGAGGATCGCCTGTTCGTCGTCGCGGTCCTTTGCAAGACGCTCGATCTCTTCGCGCTCGATTGCCATCGCGCGCTCGTCCTTTTCAACACCGTGGCGGTTGAAGACGCGCACTTCGACGATCGTGCCGTACGTGCCGGGCGGCATGCGCATGGACGTGTCGCGTACGTCGGATGCCTTTTCACCGAAAATGGCGCGCAGGAGCTTTTCTTCCGGCGTCATCGGGCTTTCGCCCTTCGGCGTGATCTTGCCGACGAGGATATCGCCCGGCTGAACTTCGGCGCCGATATAGACAATACCGGCTTCGTCGAGATTCTTCAGCGCTTCTTCCGAAACGTTCGGAATGTCGCGCGTGATTTCTTCCGGACCAAGCTTGGTGTCGCGTGCCATCACTTCGAATTCTTCGATGTGGATGGAGGTGAACACGTCATCGGCAACGATCCGTTCCGACATCAGGATCGAGTCTTCGTAGTTGTAGCCGTTCCAAGGCATGAACGCGACGAGCGCGTTGCGGCCGAGAGCCAAGTCGCCCAGGTCCGTGGACGGACCGTCGGCGAGGATGTCGCCGCGGTTGACCACGTCACCGACGGTGACCAGCGGACGCTGGTTGACGCAGGTGTTCTGGTTCGAACGCTGGAACTTCTGCAGGCGGTAGATATCGACACCGGACTTGCCGGCTTCGAGGTCTTCCGTGGCGCGGATAACAATACGCGTCGCATCGACCTGGTCGACAACACCGCCGCGGCGTGCACCGATGGCAGCACCGGAGTCGCGGGCGACGACCGGTTCCATGCCGGTGCCGACGAACGGCGCTTCAGCGCGCAGCAGCGGAACGGCCTGACGCTGCATGTTCGAGCCCATGAGAGCGCGGTTGGCGTCGTCGTTTTCCAGGAACGGGATGAGGGCGGCAGCGACCGAAACGACCTGCTTCGGTGAGACGTCCATCAGGTTCATGCTGTCGCGCGGGGCGAGCATCACTTCGCCGGCGTGACGGCAGACGACAAATTCGTCGACGAAGGAGCCGTCCGAAGCCAATTCAGCGTTGGCCTGGGCAACGTAGTACTTCGCCTCTTCCATGGCGGAGAGGTAAAGCACGTCATTGGTCACTTTGCCATCGACGATGCGGCGGTACGGGCTTTCGATGAAGCCGTACTTGTTGACGCGTGCGAAGGTTGCCAGCGAGTTGATCAGGCCGATGTTCGGGCCTTCCGGCGTTTCAATCGGGCAAATACGGCCGTAGTGCGTCGGATGAACGTCGCGGACTTCGAAGCCGGCGCGCTCGCGGGTCAGACCACCCGGGCCAAGAGCCGAGAGACGGCGCTTGTGGGTGATTTCCGACAGCGGGTTCACCTGGTCCATGAACTGCGACAGCTGCGAGGAGCCAAAGAATTCGCGGACGGCCGCAGCAGCCGGCTTGGCGTTGATCAGGTCCTGCGGCATGACCGTGTCGATTTCGATCGAGGACATGCGTTCCTTGATCGCACGCTCCATGCGGAGCAGGCCGAGACGGTACTGGTTCTCCATCAGCTCGCCGACCGAGCGGACGCGGCGGTTGCCGAGGTTGTCGATGTCGTCGATCTCGCCCTTGCCGTCGCGCAGTTCGACGAGCATCTTGACCACGGCCAGGATGTCGTCCTTGCGCAGGATGCGAACGGTATCCTCGACGTTGAGGTCGAGGCGCATGTTCATCTTTACGCGGCCGACGGCGGAGAGGTCGTAACGCTCCGCATCGAAGAACAGCGAGTTGAACATGGCTTCGGCCGATTCCATGGTCGGCGGTTCACCCGGACGCATGACGCGGTAGATGTCGAACAGAGCGTCCTGGCGGTTCTCGTTCTTGTCTGCTGCGAGCGTATTGCGGATGTAGGCGCCGACATTGATGTGGTCGATGCCGAGAACCGGGATTTCGTCGAAGTGGTTGGCGAGGATGATAGCCAGCGTCTTCTCGTCGATTTCATCGCCGGCTTCGAGATAGATCTCACCCGTCTGGTAGTTGACGACGTCTTCGGCCAGGTAGTTGCCGTAGAGATCGTCGTCGGTCGCCTTGAGGGCCTTCAGACCCTTGTCGGAGAGCTGGCGGAGCAGACGCGGGGTCAGCTTCTTGCCGGCTTCGACAACGACCTCGCCGGTATCGGCGTCGACCATTTCGGTGATCGCCTTTGCACCCTTCAGCGTTTCCGGCTTGAAGGGAATGCGCCAGCCTTCGCCGTCGCGCTTGTAGAGCGACTTCGTGTAGAAGGTATCGAGGATTTCCTCGCCATCCATGCCGAGGGCCATCAGCAGCGACGTCACCGGAATCTTACGACGGCGGTCGATGCGGGCATAGACGATATCCTTGGCGTCGAATTCGATATCGAGCCAGGAACCGCGATACGGGATCACGCGGGCAGCAAACAGCAGCTTGCCGGAAGAATGACTCTTGCCCTTGTCATGATCGAAAAAGACGCCCGGCGAACGGTGCATCTGGGACACGATCACGCGCTCAGTGCCGTTCACGATGAACGTACCGTTGTTCGTCATAAGCGGCATGTCGCCCATGTAGACGGACTGTTCCTTGATGTCCTTGATCGACTTCGCGCCGGTATCCTCATCGATATCGAACACGATGAGACGGAGAGTAACCTTCAGCGGCGCGGCATAGGTCAGGTCGCGCTGACGGCATTCGTCGACGTCGAACTTCGGCGGTTCGAATTCATAGGACACGAACTCCAGCATGGAAGCGCCGGAGAAATCGGTGATCGGGAAAACGGACTTGAAAACAGCCTGAAGGCCCTCGTCGGGACGACCGCCCTTGGGCTCTTCAACCATTAGAAACTGATCGTAGGATGCCTTCTGAACCTCGATGAGGTTCGGCATTTCTGCGACTTCGGGGATTTTACCAAAAAACTTGCGTACGCGCCTGCGACCATTGAACGAAAGGGTCTGAGCCATCGTCGCTCCTTCAAAAATTGCATCCGGGCCTGCAACGGACGGGAACCGATGGCCAGTCGACCCCGTCAATCAATGAGTAGTTCAACCTCGTCCCACCTCCCGAGACGGCCAGGCCGGATTGCCTTGGCGCCTCGGTTCGAGACCATGCTCTTGAAGAACCCATTACCCAAAAGCCGTTTTCACGCGGCTTTTGGGTAATTCGTTCAGAAAAACGGCAAATGGGAGGCAGTAAATACCGCCTCCCAAGTGCAGTTCAAGATTACTTGACGTCGGCCTTTGCGCCAGCGTCTTCAAGCTTCTTCTTGATGTCAGCGGCTTCAGCCTTGGAAACGCCTTCCTTGACAGCCTTCGGAGCACCTTCGACGAGGTCCTTGGCTTCCTTGAGGCCGAGACCGGTGATGCCGCGGACTTCCTTGATGACGTTGATCTTGTTGGCGCCGGCATCCGTGAGGATGACGTCGAACTCGGTCTTTTCTTCTTCAGCCGGAGCAGCTGCACCGCCTGCACCACCGGCAACGGCAGCGACAGCTACCGGAGCAGCGGCGGAAACGCCCCACTTTTCTTCGAGCAGCTTGGAAAGCTCAGCAGCTTCCAGGACGGTCAGCGAGGAGAGGTCTTCAACGATCTTTGCGAGATCAGCCATTTTTCTAGTTCCTTTTGTTCGGTTCGAACTGTTGAGTATGTACAGCGAAAAACCGCCTTAAGCGGCTTCGTCCTTCTTGGCGTAGGCCGAGAACACGCGAGCAAGCTGGCTTGCCGGTGCTGCAACAACGCCTGCAATGCGGGTAGCCGGAGTCTGGATCATGCCCAGCAGCTTCGCACGCAGTTCGTCCAGCGAAGGCAGGGTCGCAAGCGACTTGACACCTTCGGCGTTCAGCGTTGTCGTGCCCATGGCGCCGCCGAGAACCACGATCTTGTCGTTGGTCTTGGCGAAATCCATGACGACCTTCGGAGCGGTGACCGGATCGGCGCTGTATGCAATGAGCGTCTGACCCTTGAAGAGATTGGACATCCCTTCCGCTTCCGTACCCTGAAGGGCAATTTTGGCCAGGCGGTTCTTCGCGACTTTGACGGTGCCGCCAGCAGCGCGCATCTTGGAACGAAAATCGTTCATCTGCGCGACTGTAGCACCAGCATAGTGGGCCACGACAACCGAGCCCGAAGCCTTGAAGACTTCGTTCAGTTCCGTGACGAATTCGCGTTTTTCCGCTCTTTCCACTGCCTATCTCCAGTTGGCGGGACCATTTGAACGGACCCGCCGGGTTGCCTTTTGCCTCCCGGGATCAGAAGCGATCCCAAGCGACGCTTGAGGATCCTGTCCCCTCGCGCTCCGCGCCACTTAAGGCAAGGAAGACACAAGGCATCCAAGGCTCGAACCGATTTCCTAGAAGCAGAACTTCATGCAATTCGGGTCTTACCCGTCTCATGCAGGCAAAAGTGATTAAGGGATAACCACCTGCAATCTCGGACAGGATTCCGGATTTCTCCGGAATATCCCGGCCCCTTACGAGGCCGGAATTCTTTACAATCGGACTGACGCCCGATGAAACTTAAGCAGCCGGCGCTGCGGTGACCGAGCCGACTTCGATCTTGACGCCCGGACCCATGGTCGAGGAGAGCGCTACGCGCTTGACGTAGTTGCCCTTGGCGCCAGCCGGCTTTGCCTTGATGACGGCGTCAGCGAAGGCGCGGATGTTTTCTTCCAGAGCCTTGGCATCGAAGGATGCCTTGCCGATGCCGGCGTGAACGATACCAGCCTTTTCGACGCGGAACTCGACGGCGCCGCCCTTGGAAGCCTTGACGGCACCAGCGACATCCATCGTAACCGTACCGACCTTCGGGTTCGGCATCATGCCGCGCGGGCCGAGAACCTTACCGAGGCGGCCGACGAGCGGCATCATGTCCGGGGTCGCGATGCAGCGATCGAAGTCGATCTTGCCGCCCTGGACGATTTCAACGAGATCTTCTGCGCCAACGACGTCTGCGCCGGCAGCCTTGGCTTCGTCAGCCTTGACGCCACGGGCGAAAACAGCGACGCGAACCGTACGGCCGGTGCCATTCGGCAGGTTGACGACGCCGCGGACCATCTGGTCTGCGTGACGCGGGTCAACACCGAGGTTCATCGAAATTTCTACGGTTTCGTCGAACTTCGCGACGGCACGTTCCTTGACCATGCCGATGGCGGTCGTCAGAGCGTAGAGCTTGGTCGGATCAACACCTTCGTTGATCTTCTGAGTGCGCTTGCCTGCCATGGTCTTAACCCACCACTTCCAGGCCCATGGCGCGGGCAGAGCCCTCGATCATCGCCATTGCACCTTCGATATCTGCTGCGTTCAGGTCCTTCATCTTGGCTTCGGCGATCGTCTTGATCTGAGCCTTGGTGAGGGAACCAGCCTTTGCGCCCTTGCCCGGCGTCTTGGAACCGGACTGGATCTTGGCTTCCTTCTTCAGGAAGTAGCTGACCGGCGGCTGCTTCATGACGAAGGTGAAGGACTTGTCCTGGTAATAGGTGATGACGACCGGGATCGGCATACCTTTTTCCATTTCCTGCGTAGCCGCGTTGAACGACTTGCAGAATTCCATGATGTTAATGCCACGCTGACCAAGTGCCGGGCCAATCGGCGGGGACGGGTTTGCCGATCCTGCCTTGACCTGCAGCTTGAGCTGGCCTGCAACTTTCTTAGCCATATCTCTCTGCCTTTCACTGACGGCCGGTCGCCCGGCCCTTGATGCCGGATCGCTCCGGCGGCTGCGGTTGCGTGGTTCGGATCCTTGAGGCCCGGCTAAGACCCCTCACCTTCCACGCGATGCGGCATTTGCCGCCCGGACATCAGCAAACACTTACCGATGCCCGATCTCGAAAAATCAAACCTTCTCGACCTGAGCGTATTCCAGTTCAACCGGGGTAGCGCGACCGAAGATCGACACTTCCACTTTCAGGCGGGAACGCTCTTCGTCCACATCCTGAACCGTGCCATTGAACGATGCGAACGGACCATCGGAAACGCGAACCTGCTCGCCGATTTCGAAGGTAACGGAAGCCTTCGGACGCTCGACACCTTCCTGAACCTGACCGAGGATGCGCTCGGCTTCAGAATCCGGAATCGGAACCGGCTTATTGTCAGAGCCAAGGAAGCCCGTGACCTTCGGCGTATTCTTGATCAGGTGATAGGCCTCATCCGTCAGGTTGGCGCGAACCATGACATAGCCCGGGAAGAACTTGCGCTCGGAATCGACCTTACGGCCACGGCGCACTTCCACCACCTTTTCGGTCGGCACGAGGATCTTTTCGAACAGATGCTCAAGCCCCTTCTGGCGAGCCTTGTTCTCGATGTCTTCAGCGACCTTCTTTTCAAAATTGGAATATGCGTGGACGATGTACCAACGTGCCGCCATTTTCATCTCCACCCGTATCAGTTGCCGGTATTGAGCACGTAGCTCAGCGCCCAGCCAATGAGCTGGTCGGCGGCAAAGAAAAACAGCGCAGCAAAAACAACCATAACAAGCACCATGACCGTCGAGATCATGGTCTCGCGGCGCGACGGCCAAGTAACTTTAGACGTCTCCGTGCGGACCTGCTGCAGAAACGCGAATGGATTGGATTTGGATGCCATCGACTGCCCACGCAATTACGGCGCGTAAAGCTGAAACTATCAGCCCCACGCACCGCGTGTCTGTTGAACCCTAAATAAACATCGATTTCCGAATACACAAGAGGGAAACCGCCGTTTAACGAAATTTGTTGCCATATACGCAATCCCCGCCGGAACGCTGCGTTCACGTCCGCGCTGTCCGTTCAAGGAAAATGGCAGGGGCAGAGGGGCTCGAACCCCCGACCTGCGGTTTTGGAGACCGCCGCTCTACCAACTGAGCTATACCCCTTTACGCTTTGCATTCAGCCGTTTGGCCTTGCGACCGTCAACCCCGTGTAAAGCATGGCGCTCCCTTTAAGACGGCGGCTCAGGATATGCAAGAGCGATTTTCGATTTTCAGAACCATTCTCCGCGAGCAATCGGAAGAAGCGGCTAACAATGGCGCATTTGGCGGTCTGACGCGAATTGAGCGCGTCAGGTCGCGACGCCTTTTCCAAGTGAAATCTCAAACTTTCACGTATTTGCGCCAGTCGTGCTCTTCCTTGAAGCCGAGCACTTCGCGAATCTTTCTATTAGACAGCAGGCCTTCATATTCGCCGATCTCGCGGGCGAAAGGCACGTTCGGGAAGAAGCGCTTGGCGAGTTCCTTCGATGGCGTGTTTGCAGAGACAGTGTCGTTGGCCGCGTTGAAAACCTGGAAACCCAACCCATCCTTCTGAATGCAGAGATGGACGATCTGGCCGAGATCGCGCGCATCGATATAGCTCCAGGCGATGCGCTTGCGCATTTCGGGATTGGCGAAATAGGTCGGGAACTTCTCGTACTCATGCGGCTCGATGACATTGCCGATGCGCAGAGCGTAGATATCAAAACCCGAACGTTCGGCAAAAGCGCGCGCCGTCTTCTCGTTCAAAACCTTGGAGAGACCGTAGGAATCCATCGGGTTGACATCATAATCTTCCTCGAGCGGGAACTGGTGGAAGTCCCGGTGACCTTCGGCAAAGCAGACACCGTAGGTAGTCTCGCTCGAGGCGACGATGATCTTCTTGATGCCGAGCTTCACCGCCGCCTCGATGACATTGTAAGTGCCCATCGTGTTGATGCGGAATGTCTCATTGTCGGGCCTGATGAGGATGCGCGGCACCGCAGCGAAATGCACGACGGCATCGAAGGGCTGCACGCCCTTCCCCGCATCCAGATCCGGAAAATCCCGATGCATGGAGAGCGCGTTGAACATCTGGCCGCTATCGGTGATGTCGGCGATGAGATTGGTGACGCCGGGGCTTTCCAGCGGCACGAGATCGACGTTGTGAACCTCGTAACCGGCATTGACGAGCCACGGCACGGCGTGGCGTCCGGCCTTGCCAGAACCGCCGGTGAATAGGATGCGCTTCTTCATGGAATATCCTCCGCGTCATGAAATCGGAGGCATAGATAAACTCTTCCGCGTGAAGAGCAAGCGAGCGTCTCGTCGGCAGGTTCAAACCTACCCCGGCCAGGCACTCCCACCGGAAGCACCTGTCCTGCCATTTCAATCATCGCCGGACGCCCCGGCGATTTGCTACGCAGTTACTTAATGACGCTTACTTCGTCTATCTGCGCGCCAGCTGCCTGAACTACTTCCTGTGGAATTGCAGCGATGAAAAACATCGTAAAAACATACATCGCGAAAATCGTCGCAACGAATGTGGCTTTGTGAATCATCCTACTCTCCTTTCTACAGGAAGGAGTCTGAACCAAAAATGCCGGATCACAAAACGCTTTCTGAACGTGAGATGAATAAATTGTCGCGTGAG
This sequence comes from Rhizobium sp. BK529, assembly GCF_014194105.1. Classification (NCBI taxonomy): domain Bacteria; kingdom Pseudomonadati; phylum Pseudomonadota; class Alphaproteobacteria; order Hyphomicrobiales; family Rhizobiaceae; genus Rhizobium; species Rhizobium sp. BK529. The sequence goes on from NZ_JACIAU010000001.1 coordinate 1,875,731, forward strand.
CTAATTTTAACGATATTTTTACAACATCTCATGAACGGGCGGACAGTCATTAGAAACGAAAAAACCCCGCCGTTTCCAGCGAGGTTTTTCCTTAATCAGGGTTATCCCGAGATTACTCGACGATAGCAGCGACGATGCCTGCACCGACGGTGCGGCCGCCTTCGCGGATGGCGAAGCGAAGCTTTTCTTCCATCGCGATCGGAACGATCAGCTCGACGTCAACCGTGACGTTGTCGCCAGGCATGACCATTTCCGTGCCTTCCGGAAGCGTCACGATGCCGGTGACGTCCGTCGTGCGGAAGTAGAACTGCGGACGGTAGTTCGTGAAGAACGGCGTATGACGGCCGCCTTCTTCCTTCGTCAGGATATAGGCTTCGGCCTTGAACTTCTTGTGCGGCTTGACAGAGCCCGGCTTGCACAGAATCTGGCCACGCTCGACGCCGTCACGGTTCACACCGCGAACCAGAGCACCGATGTTGTCGCCAGCCTGGCCCTGGTCGAGCAGCTTGCGGAACATTTCAACGCCGGTCACCGTCGTCTTCGACGTCGGACGGATGCCGACGATCTCGACTTCTTCACCAACCTTGATGATGCCACGCTCGACACGGCCCGTCACAACCGTACCACGGCCGGAGATCGAGAACACGTCTTCGATCGGCATCAGGAACGGCTGGTCGATCGGACGCTCAGGCGTCGGGATGTAGGCGTCAACCTGAGCCATCAGCTCGCGGATCGCGTCTTCGCCGATCTTCTTGTCGCTGTCTTCAAGAGCTGCAAGGGCCGAACCCTTGACGACCGGGATGTCGTCGCCCGGGAAGTCGTAGGACGACAGGAGTTCGCGAACTTCCAGTTCGACGAGCTCGAGCAGTTCGGCGTCGTCAACCTGGTCGACCTTGTTGAGGAACACGACAATCGCCGGAACGCCAACCTGGCGGGCAAGCAGGATGTGCTCGCGCGTCTGCGGCATCGGGCCGTCAGCAGCCGAGCAAACCAGGATCGCGCCGTCCATCTGCGCCGCACCCGTGATCATGTTCTTCACATAGTCAGCGTGGCCGGGGCAGTCGACGTGCGCATAGTGACGGTTGGCCGTCTCATACTCGACGTGAGCCGTCGAAATGGTGATGCCGCGTGCCTTTTCTTCCGGCGCTGCGTCGATCTGGTCATACGCCTTGAATTCACCGAAGTACTTCGTGATCGCTGCCGTCAGAGACGTCTTGCCGTGGTCAACGTGGCCGATCGTGCCAATGTTGACGTGCGGCTTGTTGCGCTCAAACTTACTCTTTGCCATTTGAATGCTTCCTGTGGACGTAAATGGGTGACCCCGGCGAACCGGTTTAGTGCCGCCGTTTAAGGCTTTCGGCGAAATTGCGCAAGACTTAATTGCAGACGCCATTCTAGGCCTGTCAGCGCATATGGGCGATAATTCGCAACTCTCAAGGTGATTCGGCCGCGGCCTTCCCAAAACAACTGAAATCCCAAGGGAAATCGACAGAAGATCCGGGCTTGCATCTCATCCAAGCTCGAGCGGACGGTGCTCATTTTGGCTATCATCACGGGATGCCGGCAAAGCAAACCGTCCGGTTCGGGTGCGAACCGATACGATAAGTATTCGACGAGAGGGAAACAGATGGAGCGGGTAGCGGGAATCGAACCCGCGTATTCAGCTTGGAAGGCTGCTGCTCTACCATTGAGCTATACCCGCGGGATGGTCCGATCCAGTGACGAATGGTGGAGAGAGTTGGATTTGAACCAACGTAGGCTGAGCCAACGGATTTACAGTCCGTCCCCTTTAACCACTCGGGCATCTCTCCAGTCGTTTCGTCCGGATCGTGAGACCAAGTTCGTCAGACGTTGAAGCGTTGCCGCCCCGTCGTCTGCGCCGCGTATATGACCGGACGATTTCAGTCTGTCAACACGATGACAATGGAAAAGACAGGAAAAATTTCAACGCCTGTTGAAAGCCGGCATACGAAAGAGGGCCTATGCGGCAACAAGCGCCATCGTTATAAAGCCGCATGAGCAAAGATAACAAATCCGGCGGAAAGCCCGCCACCGACAAGTCCGCAAAGGACACGCATTACGCAACGCTCCGGCGCGCGCACCGCGACGCCAAGCGCGAGCGCGGTGAAATTCCGACCCCCGCACCACAGAAGCGCAAGCGCGGAGCGGACGACTGGAGGCCGCCGGCGCTCGCGCCCGATCAGGTTTTCCTTTACGGTCTTCATACCGTTCGCGCCGCGCTTGAAAACCCCGAGCGCAAGAACATCAAGCTGTCGGTGACACAAAACGCGCTTGCGCGACTGGAGATCAATCCGGACGCAATCGGCATTCCTGTCGAAGTGGTTTCGCCTCATGATATCGACAAGGTGCTCGACCCGGAGGCAATTCACCAGGGCGTGATGCTGGAAACGCGGCCGCTGCCCGTCCGGCGGCTGGAAGCGCTGAAGGACAGCCCGCTGCTTCTCGTGCTCGACCAGGTGACCGATCCGCACAATGTCGGCGCGATCATGCGCTCGGCAGTGGCGTTCAGTGCCGGCGCGGTTATCACCACCCAGAGACATAGTCCGACCGAATCCGGCGTGCTTGCAAAATCCGCATCCGGCGCCTTGGAACTCATACCTTATATACAGATCACCAATCTTTCCGATGCGCTCGGTGAGTTGCACAAGCTTGGCTTCTTTACCATCGGCCTCGATTCGGAAGGGCCGACGCCGCTTGAAGGCACTTTCTCGGGAGATCGGGTTGCCTTGGTGCTCGGTTCGGAAGGCAAGGGCCTGCGGCAGAAAACCCGCGAGACCGTCAATGCGCTCGCCCGTCTCGACATGCCTGGCGCCATCAAATCGCTGAACGTATCAAATGCCGCGGCGATAGCCCTCTATGCAGCACGCCTGCATCTGAAGGCATAGGTACAAGCGCCGGCTTTTCTCAGGCAGCGACCGCTAATATGTCGTGGAAACAGGCAAGGATTCCCGCGCTTGCGGTTGAACGCCTCTACTCATGGTCCATATTTGCCTTGGAAAAGCCGGCCGATCAATGCGCTCGGCGACACTTCTTTTCCAGGGGCGCAGGTAAGAAGGAAATCCGCATTATGGCACTTCGGCCGCTGATCTTCGGAGTTCTCTTCATCGCGGTCTTCGTCTTGATCATTCTGAGTATCATCTGGGTGGACAAATCGCACCCGATCCGGCAGCCGGACCCGCTGGCACCCACGGCGCCAGCAAATACCTCCCAGCCGGCCCAGTAGCCAACACGGAACCCTCAAAAGCCGTCCGACGTTTAATCCCCTCAAGACAAACAGGGATTTGAACGTTCATGCGTCTGATGATTGCCGTCGTTGCCGTCATGATAGTCTCGGTGCTCAGCATCGCGATCATGTCTCCGTCCGGTGCCGGACAGACCGGCAACGGCACCAAAATCGAATCGAGCGTGAACGAGGCCGCGCAGAAGTGAAACTTGATGTCAGATCGCTTTATCGAAAGAGGCGAAGGACGCGCAGGCTTTTGCCCCGATCGCTAGCTTGCCTTCCCAGTCACCGGAGTCCTGCTTGCCTACCTCTTTTACGATTCCGGCTCATTGGCTGACCACCAGTCAATAATATTTGCATACGGCAATTGGAGAACACGCGAAAATCCCGTCGCAAGACGTCAAGCTTGCGACGGGATTTGTTCGGATTCGAAAATGGCCAGTCTGCGTCAGCCCTCAGCCCCGATAGAGCCAATAGGGTCCACCCTGATGGCGCCGCCAATATTGACGTTCACGCCAGCGCTCTTCCTGCCACGGGCTCCAGCGGCGCTCATAGCCCCAGGCCGGGCGCCAGTAGCGACGTTCACGCCAATGGCGACGCTCGCCCCAGTCATAGCGATCATCCCAATCGCGATCATCACGATCGCGGCCTCCCCAATCCCGATCACCGCCGCGGGTCTGGATTACGTCGCCATGTAGCGAGATGGCTTGACGGTCGAGAGGGACAGCCGCAGCCGGGGCGACGGCGGAAAACAAAGTACCGGCCGAAAGGACGGCTGCTAGGAGAAAACTGGAGATCCTCATGGCTCACTTCCTCATTTCTGATGAAGTGAGAATGGCCGAGCGCGTCTGAATTGCCCCTGAATCGGCTCTTCAGTCTCTGTTCATATCATGAAGTTTGCCTGGAAAGATGGTGCCCCCGGCAGGGTTCGAACCCGCGACCCCCTGATTACAAATCAGGTGCTCTACCAACTGAGCTACAAGGGCAATGGCTGCGAAGTAGCAGATTCTGATCTTTTGTAAAGAAAATTTGGCTTATCCGGCGCCTCGATGAGGCTATCCACAGTCGGATATTAATTGGCGCTGCGGCCTGCTAAAACATGCCTCGCCCCACGCCGACCTGTTCCCGATCAAAATCGACGGCAGATTTATCCGCGCCTGGAGATCGTTCGAACTTCATCGCAACGCAAAACGTCTTGTCGTACAAGCCCTTTATCCTTTAGCTAGAGCAGCATAACAAAGGGCATTGCATGGGCCGTTCATTTCAGACGCTTTCTTTTATCGCCTCGCCGACCGCAGAAGCCCTCGCCGCGCGGGACGAACTGATTCGCCTCTATGGCGATGTCCCCGCCAATGAGGCCGATGTGATCGTCGCGCTCGGTGGAGACGGCTTCATGCTCCAGACGCTGCACAGCACGATGAACAGCGGTAAGCTCGTCTATGGCATGAATTGCGGCTCGGTCGGCTTTCTGATGAATGACTATAAGACGACAGATCTGCAGGACCGCATCTGTGCCGCTGTGGAAAATGCGTTTCATCCGCTGAAGATGACGACCACCAATGCCGACGGCAGCAAATCATCTGCGCTTGCGATCAACGAGGTCTATCTTTTCCGCCAGTCGTATCAGGCGGCGAAGCTCCGCGTGGAAATCGATGGACATGTGCGGCTGGAGGAGCTCATCTGCGACGGCCTGATGGTGGCAACCCCGGCCGGCTCCACCGCCTATAATCTTTCGGCCCATGGCCCGATTCTGCCGCTGGAGGCTCCCCTGCTTGCTATGACGCCGGTCAGCGCCTTCCGTCCGCGACGCTGGCGCGGAGCGTTGCTTCCCAACCGGGTGACTGTCGATATTGGCATATTGGAAGCCGACAAGCGGCCGGTAAATGCCGTGGCTGATAATACGGAGGTCAAATCCGTACTGCATGTGCGCATCGCCCAGTCCGAAGACATGACGGCGCGCATCCTTTCCGACCCCGACCGCTCCTGGTCGGACCGGATTCTGGCAGAACAATTCGAGGACTGAGACGATGGCGATGCGGCGAGCATTCATGGCGACGCTCATTCTGGCTGGTAGTATGACGGGAACGGCCGCAACTGCCGGGGCGCAGCCCGTTCACGACGACATCCTGCCGGCATCGATCATCTTTGCGACCAGCACCGGCTATTGGGAAGATGACGGGAACTCTCTGCCGGTGGAGCGCGCGCCGACAACCACGCAGAGCGTCAGCACCGAAGATGCCAAGCCGCAGCAGCGGCACGGCTACTACAAGCTCTTCGCCGTGCGCCAGCCTGACAAAACCTCCAAGGTCTATCTGCAACAGACCGAACTGAGTGAGGCCGGGCCTACTATCATCTCGACGGTCGAACTGCAGGAAATCAATGATCTCAAGCCCTACGTCACGGACATCCGGCCCGAGAATTCGAGCGGCATGATTAAGGAGCCGGGCCTTTTCGCCACAGTTTTCCTCAAGACTGATCCTGCAGCTGAATCCGACGGCTGGACGGTGCTGATCGATGAGTTCGGCGATATTACCGTGGAGAAAGCGACCAACTGAGCGTCGCGGGACGATCATCAAGGCCAGGCCATGAAACTCGGCTTTCGCGAAGGTGTTCTCCATGACGAGACACGCCCGGATTGGGAGGGGACCGGCCCGAGACCTGTCCGCTGGTCTCTCTGGTACCCGGCAGCCGAAGAGGCGGTTGAAACCGAGATTCCGGGACGAAGCTGGTTCCGGAGGGTTGCGGTCGCCCGTGATGCGCCCATTCGGCCGGCGGCAAAACCCTATCCGCTGGTCCTGCTGTCGCATGGGACCGGCGGCTCAGCCGCCGGGCTGGAGTGGCTTGCTCGCCGCCTGGTCAGGCAGGAGTTTATCGCGCTCGGCGTCAACCATCACGGCAATACCGGCGGCGAGCCTTATCGCGCCGAGGGTTTTGCCTGCCTCTGGGAGCGTGCGCCCGACTTGAGCCTCATGCTCAATCGCCAAAAAGACTGGCAGGATGATCTCGCCGGGCATTTCGACACCGACAGCGTGTTCGCCGCCGGATTTTCAGCTGGCGCCTATACGGTGATGCTGCTCCTCGGCGCTGTCGCGCAGTTCTCGCAATTCGAACAATCGAGGCTGAAGCCGGGAGGGCCGCGCGGTCCGATGGAGTTTCCCGACCTCGCGGATCATATTCCGTCGCTGCTTCGCACGAGCACGGTATTTCGCCAATCTTGGTCACGCATGTCGCAATCCTATCGCGACGACAGGATCAGGGGTGCGTTAGTCTGCGCGCCGGGTCGCTCCGTCCGCGGCTTCAGCGAGGAGAGCCTGAAAGCCATCCGTAGACCTCAGCTTATTCTGGTGGGCGATGCCGACAATACGGCCCCAGTGGAAGAATGTTCGTCGTGGCTGCATGCGCGCCTTCACCGAAGCGCCTTGAAAATCCTGCCGGGTGGCCTTGGACATTATGTCTTCCTGCCGGAAGGCACGGCATTGGGACTTTCCTTTGCGGAGCACTTGTTTACTGATCCGGCCGGGATAGAACGCGCCGATGTCCACGAGAAGATCGCCAATTTGGCGGGGGCGTTCTTTCACGACATCGATATTTCCGCAGACGCCTGAAAAAAGAAGAGCCCCGTCTCCGGGGCTCGCTGTGTCAGGCTGTCTCTGCTGCTCAGTCGATGTCATCCACGACGGCATCGGCTGCGCCGCTGATGCGGTGAGCGAGTGCTGCTTCCATAAATTCGTTCAGGTCGCCGTCGAGCACGTCGTCGGGAGCCGTGCTCGCAACGCCGGTGCGCAGGTCCTTGACGAGCTGATAGGGCTGCAGGACGTAGGAACGGATCTGATGACCCCAGCCGATGTCCGTCTTCGAGGCGGCTTCGGCATTGGCGGCCTCTTCGCGCTTCTTCAGCTCGGCTTCATACATACGCGCACGCAGCATTTCCCACGCCTTGGCGCGGTTCTTGTGCTGCGAACGCTCCTGCTGACAGGCTACGACGATACCGGTCGGAATATGCGTGATACGCACCGCCGAGTCCGTCGTGTTGACGTGCTGACCGCCGGCGCCTGACGAACGGTAGGTATCGATACGGCAATCGCTTTCGTTAATCTCGATATTGATCGAGTCGTCGACGACCGGATAGACCCAAATCGACGAGAAGGACGTATGGCGGCGCGCGTTGCTGTCGTAAGGCGAGATACGCACGAGGCGGTGTACGCCCGATTCCGTCTTCAGCCAACCATAGGCATTGTGACCCTTGATCAGCAGGGTCGCGGACTTGATGCCGGCTTCTTCGCCGTCATGCACTTCCATCAGTTCAACCTTGAAGCGCTGCCGCTCGGCCCAGCGGGTGTACATGCGCAGCAGCATGTTCGCCCAGTCCTGACTTTCCGTGCCACCCGCGCCGGAGTGAACTTCCAGATAGGTGTCGTTGCCATCGGCCTCGCCTGACAGCATCGCTTCGACCTGTCGGCGAGCAGCCTCGGCCTGCAGGCTTTTCAGTGTGTCCTCGGCTTCCTTGACGACGCTCTCATCGCCTTCCTCTTCCCCGAGTTCGATGAGCTCGATGTTGTCGGAGAGCTGCCGTTCCAACGTCCTGACGCCATTGATGCCGTCATCGAGCTGCTGGCGCTCGCGCATCAGCTTTTGAGCTTCCTGCGCATCGTTCCAGAGGTTGGGGTCCTCTGCCTTGTTGTTCAACCAGTCCAGTCGTCTTACCGCCTGGTCCCAGTCAAAGATGCCTCCTCAGCAGGGTGATAGCCTGCTTGGTTTCATCGACTACGTTCTGGATTTCCGCTCGCATTTTCCTGCTTCTTTGCCTCGGTATTCTGTCAGGCTGGTGACATAGAGACGCCAGCCACGGATGTAAAGAGCCGTGGCTGGCGCAATGGAGATCGGTCGTGATCAGAAAAGGCCGGGCGTGTTGGTCTGAACCGCCTGGTTTGCCTGCGGCGACGTGCGCAGGATTTCCTCCGGCGCCATCGTGCCATCCATTCCGATGACCGAGAGGCTGGTGGCGGGGCCGGTGCCGGGCTTGAAGGCTTCGATGATGGTGCCCGGTTCGCCGTCGACCGCGGCCATGCCGGTCTTGCGGTTGATCGCAACCATGTTCATGCCGGCCGGGACGACGAATTTCGATTCCGGCATGTCCTTGACGGCAGCCTGCATGAATTCGTTGAAGATCGGCGCCGAGAGGACGCCGCCGGTGCCGCCGCGACCGAGCGGAGCTGGCGTATCGAACCCCATGTAGAGGCCTGCGACCAAATCGGGCGTGAAGCCGACGAACCAGGCATCCTTCTCATCGTTGGTCGTGCCGGTCTTGCCGGCAACGTCACGGCCGTCGAGATTGACCTTGCCGGCAGCCGTACCGCGCTGGATGACGCCCTGCATCATCGAGGTGATCTGGTAAGAGGTCATCGGATCGAGAACCTGCTCACGGTTATCGACGATATTGGGTTCTTCCTGGCTCTGCCAGTCACCGGCATTGCAGCCTTCGCAAAGACGTTCTTCATGCCTGAAGATCGTCTTGCCGTAGCGGTCCTGAATGCGGTCGATCAGGGTCGGCTTGATCTGTTTGCCGCCATTGGCGATGACCGAGTAAGCCGAGACCATGCGCAGCACCGTCGTCTCGCCCGAGCCGAGCGACATGGCAAGCAGCGGCGGCATTTTATCGTAGATGCCGAAGCGTTCGGCATATTCGGCAACGATATTCATGCCGAGATCGTTGGCGAGGCGCACCGTCATCAGGTTGCGCGAATTTTCGATGCCCGAACGCAGTGTCGAGGGGCCGGCGACTTCGCCACCGTAGTTTTCCGGCTTCCAGACCTGGCCGCCCGAAACGATCTCGATCGGCGCGTCCATGATGACCGAGGCCGGCGTGTAGCCGTTGTCCATGGCGGCAGCGTAGACGAAGGGCTTGAAGGAGGAGCCCGGCTGACGCATGGCCTGCGTGGCACGGTTGAATTCCGACTGGGCGTAGGAGAAGCCGCCGACCATGGCAAGAACGCGGCCGGTCTTCGGGTCCATGGCGACGAGGCCGCCCTGCACCTTCGGCGGCTGGCGCAAACGATAGGAGCTCGAACCGTCACCACCGATCCGCTCGACATACACGACATCGCCTGCCGAGACGACGCCGACCGGCGATTTCGTCGTCTTGCGGTCGCCTGTGGCGGAGCGGAATGCCCATTGCATGTCCTTGGCGGCAATCGAGCCCCGCTCACGTACGTTCGAAACTTTGCCGCCGCCATCCTTTGGCGGCTGGAGGCCGATATCGACGCTATCGCTGGAGACGGCGAGTACGACCGCCAAGCGCCATTCAGGCACGTCGGAAAGGGCCGGGATGTCAGCGAGCGCCGGTCCCCAGTCACCCGACATGGCGATCTGCTTGATCGGGCCGTGGAAACCGCGACGCTCGTCATAATTGATCAGACCGTCCTGCAGCGCCTTTCGGGCCGCAAGCTGCATCTGCGGATCGAGCGAAGTTCGCACCGAAAGACCGCCCTCATAGAGCGCCTTCTCGCCATATTGGTCGATGAGCTGGCGACGGACGGCTTCGGCGAAGTAATCGGAGGCAAAAAGGGATGGGCCGCTGTTGCGGGCGGTGACGCCGAGCGGCTGCTTCTTGGCGTCCTCGCCGTCGCTCTGGCTGACATAGCCATTTTCGACCATGCGATCGATGACCCAGTTGCGGCGCGTGATGGCGGCATCGGGATGACGGAAGGGATGGTAATTCGCCGGCCCCTTCGGCAGCGAGGCGAGATAGGCTGCCTCGGCAATGCTCAGCTCGCTGACGGACTTATTGAAATAGGTGAGCGAAGCGCTGGCAACGCCGTAGGAATTCAGGCCAAAGAAAATCTCGTTTAGATAAAGCTCGAGAATCTTGTCCTTGCTGTATGCCTGTTCGATGCGGAAGGACAGGATCGCTTCCTTGGCCTTGCGCTCCATGGTCTGTTCGCTGGACAGAAGGAAGTTCTTGGCCACCTGCTGGGTGATGGTCGAGCCGCCTTGCGTCGGACCGCCGGTCAAATAGGCAACCACGGCGCGCATAAATCCGGTGATATCGATACCCGGATGCTGGTAGAAATTCTTGTCTTCGGCAGAAAGAAAGGCCGCCTTCACGCGGTCGGGCACGGCCTGGATTGGCAGGAACAGGCGCCGCTGCTTGGCATATTCGGCCATCAGCGCGCCGTTGCCGGCATGGACACGCGTGGTGACCGGCGGCTCGTAGCTGCTCAATACAGCATAATCCGGAAGATCCTTCGTGACGCCGGCAAGGTAAACGCCGACGACAGCCGCAGCGGCCAGGAAACCGACACACGCTATTCCGAAGAAATATCCAAGAAGTCTAACCATATTTTTTCAGCTACCGGTATTTCTAATCATTAGATCGGCGCAGCCGCACAATCGCACAGATCATATCTCTTTGCACGCTGCGCGGCTTACTCCATGCGCGTTGGCGCCACAAGCCGATTTCGTCTTGCTTGTGCGAAACATATAGACCGGAGTAACGGCGCGAATGTGAGCAAAATAGGGCTCGATCCGCCACTTTCCCCTTCCCTACCGGCGCGAGGTTCGGTTTCGGCCCGGGTGTCACTTCCGGGCCACGCCTGATCTAGCCGCCGTTAGCCATAAGGCCCGCGCGATAACGCTTCACTGCATCCGTCAACAGATCGGCCATCTTTCTGCGCCAGTTGTCGTCAAGCAGGAGCTTCTCGTCATCGACATTGGAGAGGAAGCCGAGTTCGAGCAGGATGGAAGGAACGTCCGGCGCCTGCAGCACACGAAAACCGGCATGACGATGTGGATTGTTGATCGTGCCCACCTGATCCTTGAAGGAAGCGAGTACATTTTCGGCGAGCGAGATCGAGAAGGCCTGCGTCTCCCGTCGCGTCAGGTCGAGAAGGATATCGGCGACTTCCGGCGGCTCGGCGACCGTTTCCTTGCCGGCGATCTGATCGGACAGGTTTTCACGTTCGGCAAGATCGGCGGCGAGCTTGTCCGAGGCCTTGTCGGAAATCGTGTAGACGGTCGAGCCGCGAATGTCCTTCTGTTTCAACGTATCGGCATGAAGGGAAATAAAGAGACCGGCGTGGTTTTGACGGGCGATCAGCACACGCTGCGAGAGCGAGAGGAACTCGTCGTCATCGCGCGTGAGGAAGGCCTTGATGCCCGGCTCCCTGTTCAAGCGATCGGCCAGGGCCTTGGCGAAAGCAAGCGTTACCTGCTTTTCTGCGGTCTTCGTATCGACGCCGATGGCGCCCGTGTCGATACCGCCGTGGCCGGCATCCACAGCAATGACGAAATCTCCAGGCGCGCTGTTTTCCGGCTGTGGAATGGCGCTCGTCGTCTGCGCCGCATCAGCCTCGTCGGTCCAGGACTGGGTTTTCACCAGTTCGGCGAACTTCTGTTTGTCGATCATCTCGGCATCGAGCACCAGCCGGTGGCTGTTGCCGTTCTCATCCGTCTGCACCTCGGCCATCGCGAGTTGAACCGGGCGCGCTGCCGTCAACACGATGCGCGCGCTTCCTTCTTCCATGGCGCCATAACGAATATCCTTGAACAGGCCGCGTGCTGCGAGGTCCTTGGCCGGAAAGCCGAAAGCTGTTGCCGGCAGGTCGACGACGATGCGCTCGGGATTGGCGATATAGTGGACGGAGAAACGCGGCTCACGGTCGAAATCAATGACGATACGGGTTCTGGCATCGTCGCCAACGATGCGCGCCCCGTAAGCCAGCAGGGGATCCTTTATATCGGCGGCACTGCCCGGAACTGCGCAAAGCGCCGCCAAAGCGAAAAGACACGCCGCAAAACTCAGTTTTCGCCCTGCGGACAATTCCGCCGCGATCCGCAACCTCTTAAACAATAGCCCGCCACACCCTATATATTTCCGCGATGGACTCGACATCGTCCCCGCCGACACCCGCTGAAGTCGAGCACGCATGCGCCGAGGCGCGAATCAGGGTCGCTTGTCCCCGAGCGTTTATGCGATGCGAAATCCATCAATATTATGGCACATTTGGCTTTTCCCTTGCTATTGTGACAGAGAAAACATACAACGAATTTTAGGGTAGAAGTGTTGACGGGATAGAGTCGCCGCGAGGCAGCCAGCCGCCCCCGGACCTGGCGCCACAACCGGTAATCGTCCGCCGTCTAATGCATTTCCGCCCGAGAACTGGATCCTGATTTTCCGGCTTCATGCTGGGATTTCATCGGTGGATCAGCCACCACGCTCTCAGGGAGCAAACTCATCGGACCCGAACTGGGTCTTCGTCATTGTCGATCACGCTTGGTTGTTGATGGTTTCGCAGCAGGTTTTATCTGAAGTGTACAGGCCCCGGAACGAAACGGTTCCGGCTGCTGTCTGGCTGCTGCCCTCCCCCTCGCACCAATCGCGACTTTCATTATCCGGCGCGGCCACGGCGGACCGCATTCTTCCTGTGTCAATAGCAGTCGGGAATGCGCTCTCGCGGCCTCGCCGAGGAGCTCAGCTTACATGGCAGACAAAATGCTTATCGATGCGTCTCACGAGGAAGAGACGCGCGTCGTTGTCGTTCGCGGGAACCGCATAGAAGAATTTGATTTCGAGTCGCAGCACAAGAAGCAAATCCGCGGCAACATTTATCTTGCAAAAGTGACGAGGGTCGAACCCTCGCTGCAGGCCGCCTTCGTCGATTACGGCGGCAACCGGCACGGTTTCCTGGCCTTCGCCGAAATTCATCCCGATTATTATCAGATTCCGCTAGCCGATCGTCAGGCCCTGCTTCGCGCCGAAGCCGAAGAGCATCGCCGCGACGAAGATGTCGAGCATGTCGAAACTGCTCCGCTGGTCGATCTGTCGACACAGGAACAGCCCGATATCGGTATCGTTCCAATCGAGCAGCCCGAAACAGCCGCTCCGGAAGTGGAAGCTGCCGCAGCTGAAGAACAAGCGCCCGTTGCTGAAGAAGCCCCTGCCAAGAAGCCCCGCGCCCGCCGCAGCCGCAAGAAGGTAGCCGAACCGGTCGCCGAAGAAGCAGCGGCACCGGAAGCATCCGAGGCATCTGTTGCTGACAATGACGACGAAGGTTCCTCCGGCGGCGAAATGGCCGCGATGGTCGAAACCGACTCCATTTCCGAAGACGTCGACGTCTCCAAGCGTCGTCACGATGATGACGACGACGATGATCACGACGACCATGGCGAAGAGGAAGTCATCGAATCGGTCGGCGCTGAAGATGCGATGGAAGAAGTTCCGGACCGGGTGCAGCGCAAGCCGCGCAAGCAGTACCGTATCCAGGAAGTCATCAAGCGCCGCCAGATCCTGCTGGTGCAGGTTGCCAAGGAAGAGCGCGGCAATAAGGGTGCTGCTCTCACCACTTATCTCTCGCTCGCCGGCCGTTACTCGGTCCTGATGCCGAACACGGCACGCGGCGGCGGCATTTCCCGCAAGATCACCAACCCGCAGGACCGCAAGCGGCTGAAGGAAATCGCCCGCATGCTGGAGGTGCCGCATGGCATGGGTGTGATCTTGCGCACCGCCGGTGCGAACCGCACCAAGGTTGAGGTCAAACGCGACTTCGAATACCTGATGCGCCTGTGGGAGAACGTCCGCACACTGACGCTCGCTTCCACCGCTCCTTGCCTCGTTTACGAGGAAGGCTCGCTCATCAAGCGCTCGATCCGCGATCTCTACAACAAGGATATCAGCGAGATCATCGTTGCCGGCGAAGAAGGCTATCGTGAAGCGAAAGACTTCATGAAGATGTTGATGCCGAGCCACGCCAAGGTGGTTCAGCCCTATCGCGACATCCATCCGATCTTTTCGCGCTCCGGCATCGAGGCTCAGCTCGACCGTATGCTGCAGCCACAGGTGACGTTGAAGTCGGGCGGCTACCTGATCATGAACCAGACGGAAGCTCTGGTTTCGATCGACGTCAACTCCGGCCGCTCAACCCGCGAGCATTCGATCGAGGATACGGCGCTCCAGACGAACCTTGAAGCAGCGGAAGAAATCGCCCGTCAGCTTCGCCTGCGCGACCTTGCAGGCCTGATCGTCATCGACTTCATCGACATGGAAGAAAAGCGCAACAACCGCGCTGTCGAGAAGAAGCTGAAGGAATGCCTGAAGAACGACCGTGCCCGTATCCAGGTCGGCCGCATCTCGCATTTCGGCCTTCTGGAAATGTCGCGCCAGCGCATCCGCGCTTCCGTTCTCGAATCGACGACGCAGGTCTGCTCGCATTGCGGCGGCACCGGTCACGTCCGTTCGCAGTCTTCTGTCGCCCTGCATGTGCTGCGCGGCATCGAGGAATATCTACTCAAGAACACGACGCACAATATCACCGTGCGCACGACGCCCGACATCGCGCTTTATCTGCTGAACCACAAGCGCCAGACGATCGTCGATTATGAAAGCCGCTTCGGTGTGGCGATCATCATCGATGCAGATGGCTCTGTCGGTGCGCAGCATTTCGCGATCGATCGCGGCGAGCCGGTGGAAAACCCGGTCAAGATCGAAAGCCTCTTCAATTTCGCAGCCATCCCGGATGACGATGACGACGATGTCGTTATCGAGCATGACGAGGAGGAAGACGAAGAACTGGAAGAAAAACCTGCCGTTGCCGAGCGCCCTGCTGCTCGTGCGGAGAGCGAAGGCGAAGGTGGACGCAAGCGCAAGCGCCGTCGTCGCCGCCGTGGCCGCAACGGCAATGCCGAACAGCAGATCGCCGCCGACGCCGTGTCCGGCGAGGCTGACGACAGCGATGAAGGCGAGGAAGACGGCAGCGAAGGTGATAGCGATGCCGTGGAAACACCGGCCGAGGCTCGCGCCGAAGGTGACGACTCCCAGCGCCGCAAGCGCCGCCGTCGCGGCAAGCGCGGTGGCCGCCGCAACCGCGGTGAAGAAGGCGCTGAAGCCGGCGCCGTTTCCGAAGGTGATCACGCTGACGAAGGCGACGACAGTGCAGCCGACGAGACTTCCGAGACCACGGTAGAAGTCATCGAAGCCGTCGCGGCCGAAGCGGTTGAAGATCAGCCGGCAATGGCCGCTGTCGAAGCTGGCGAAAGTGTCGTCGAAGAGGTCAAGCCAGCACGCGGCCGCGGCCGCCGCAAGGCTGCTGCTGCACCTTCACCGGTCGAAGAGCCCGTGATCGAAGTGCCGGTCGCCGAGACCACGACCGAAGCCGAGCCGGAAGCAGCGGAAGCGTCTGCAGATCTTGCAACCCCGGCACAGGAAGAGGCAAAGCCAGTCCGCGCCAACCGCGGATCCAATGTCTCGTCGTCCGAGCCGACCGTTACCTCGACCCGCACCGAGAGCGCGGAAGCGGAGGGCGAAGGCAAGCCGAAGAAGGCAGGCTGGTGGCAGCGCCGCGGCTTCTTCTGAAAGCTGTTTTTTGGCGATAAGTGACACGATCCGGCTGCGGCAACGCGGCCGGATTTTTTTGTCCATTGGAATGACGTGCCTTACCCTGGTAGCCGATCGGAAGAATGCCTGGGGCTAGAGTGTACGGCCGAACCAGACAGTGGTTTCGGATGGCGACACTAATGGCGGGACGAGACGCGTGAAGCCGCGCGAGGACCAGAAGCGGGCCGCCGTGATTTCCGTCATTAACCCCGAGATGAATGCCGCTCACGCCAGCCAGCATATCGGGCACGCAGAACTGGCCACCATTCGCGTTCCAGCCGTGCTTCGAAGGCGGCGTGTCATAGGCGCCAACGATATAGCCGGCAATGCCCTGCCCGTCCTCCACGACGACAGTCGCTTCGGGGCTCAACACCACCTAGGGCGCAGAATAGCTGTGGCCGATTAGCCTTGTGTCGCGATAGAGATGGCTCGATCCTGCCCGCCATCACCGGTCGCAAACGAGATGGCGTAGATCTGATCAGGATCGTCCTGCCGCGCGTTGCGGATCGGCAGCATTCACGCTGCCGGCGGATAGAGCAGGTCGACGATGTAGCTCGCGTCGAAACGGGAATCGAGCATGCCATAGGTGGAGCGCCAGCCACCCGCAAGACGGGTCTCAATGAAAGCGTCGGCGATGCGCCCTGCTCCAAGGCGATAAAGCTCGGCGGCGCCGGCAACGAGCGCCAGCTGCTCGACGAGAAGGCGAGCAGCGCCTTCATCCTGTTCACACAACGCGATTGCTGCGCGCAGCACATCGATCGTCTTCTTGCCGGCGGGGCCGAGATCACGCGCAAAGCCTGCAAAGACCGTCTCGAAGAGATCCTTGCCGCGGTTGAGTACGCGCAACACATCGAGCGCCATCACGTTGCCCGAGCCTTCCCAGATCGCATTGACCGGGGCCTCGCGATAATGGCGCGCGATCGGGCGCTCCTCGATATAGCCGCTACCCCCGATGCACTCCATCGCCTCATAGATCAGCGACGGGGCGATCTTGCAGCACCAATATTTGGCGACAGGCGTCATGACGCGGGCATAGGCGGCATCTTCCGCATTGCCGCGCGCCTTGTCGAAGGCATCGGCCAAGCGGAAGGAAAGAGCCGTGGCGGCAGCAACATCGAGCGCCATATCGGCGAGCACGCGGGTCATGATCGGCTGGTTGACCAGCATCTTTCCAAAGACGCTACGACCACGGGTATGGTGAACGGCCTCGGCGAGCGAAGCGCGCATGATGCCGGAAGAGGCCAGAGCGCAGTCGAGCCGTGTCAGCGTTACCATGTCGAGAATAGTGCGGATGCCGGCATCGGGACCACCGAGCAGGAAGCCGAACGTATCCGTGAACTCTACTTCGGAAGACGCGTTGGAGCGGTTGCCGACCTTGTCCTTCAGCCGCTGGAATTGCAGACCGTTGGCAGAACCGTCCTCGAGCAGACGCGGCACCAGGAAGCAACCCATGCCCTCCTTGGTCTGCGCCAGCATGATGAAGGCGTCGCTCATCGGCGCGGACATGAACCACTTGTGGCCGGAGAGCCGGTAAATGCCCTCGCTCACCTTCTCGGCCGCGGTCGTGTTGGCACGGACATCAGTGCCGCCCTGCTTTTCCGTCATGCCCATGCCGATCGTCACGGCGGATTTCTGCATGGCCGGACGGTTGGACGAGTCGTATTTGCGCGAGAGGATCTTCGGTGCCCAGTCCTTCTGGACTGCCGGTGAAGCCGAAAGGGCGGCAACGGATGCGCTCGTCATCGTCAGCGGGCAAAGATGGCCGGATTCGAGCTGCGCGGTCAGATAGAAACGGGCTGCGCGAATATGATGGGCCTGATCCTTGGCCTCCGTATCGGCCTGCGGGTCCCAGACCGAGGAATGCAGGCCCGACGCCATCGAACGGCGCATCAGCGCATGCCAGGCTGGGTGGAATTCGACGATGTCCAATCGCTCGCCGCGCGGGCCGTGAGTGCGCAGCTGCGGCGTGCCCTGGTTTGCCATGCGCGCCAGTTCCTGCGCTTCCGGCGAGGTGACGAAGCGGCCCATGTTTTCAAGGTCTTCACGGATGGCGCGCGGCAGCGAGGCGGTCAGGTCGACGATCAGCGGATCGGATCGATAGGCGTTGATTCCCGACCAGAGGCTCGGCTGGTTG
Source organism: Rhizobium sp. BK529 (assembly GCF_014194105.1). Lineage (NCBI taxonomy): Bacteria > Pseudomonadati > Pseudomonadota > Alphaproteobacteria > Hyphomicrobiales > Rhizobiaceae > Rhizobium > Rhizobium sp. BK529. Next base: position 1,893,476 of record NZ_JACIAU010000001.1, read on the forward strand.
AGTTCGGCGAGTTTATCTTCGGTCCGGTTTGCGGATGTCATTGTTCGCTTCTATTTCATGAGCCCGGCAAAGGGAAACCGGAAGTTCGTGATTCGCAGATTTCTGCTCTACAGCGCCGCGCGTCTTTTCAGACGCGTAGAGGACCCTGTAGCACTTTAAATTGCTGCATAGTTTTATCCTTAAATCGATTCCGATTTAAGGAATCATGCAGTAACGAGATTCGACGGAAAATGCATGGGGAACATAGGGATTTGTGTATAGGACGCGCTTGCCCCTTCCCCCCACACTCTTTATAGACCCCGCGAAGACAAGAAGAGGCAGGGTCATGGTCTTTTTCCCCCACCGCCACCTCATTGGCATCAAGGGCCTCACCGAGCAGGATATAACCTATCTTCTCGACAAGGCCGACGAAGCGGTCAAGATCAGCCGACAGCGAGAGAAGAAGACGTCGACCCTCCGGGGGCTGACGCAGATCAACCTCTTCTTCGAGGCGTCGACGCGCACGCAAGCTTCCTTCGAACTTGCCGGCAAGCGTCTTGGCGCCGACGTGATGAATATGTCGGTCGGCAACTCCTCGGTGAAGAAGGGCGAAACGCTGATCGATACGGCGATGACGCTGAATGCGATGCGGCCTGATGTGCTAATCATCCGCCACTCTAGCGCCGGTGCTGCTGCGCTTCTTGCCCAGAAGGTCTCCTGCTCCGTCGTCAATGCCGGCGATGGCCAGCATGAACATCCGACACAGGCGCTGCTCGATGCGCTGACGATCCGCCGCGCCAAGGGCCGGCTGTCGCGCATCATCGTGGCGATCTGCGGTGACGTGCTGCATTCGCGCGTGGCGCGCTCCAATATTCTGCTTTTGAATGCAATGGGCGCGCGTGTGCGTGTCGTTGCGCCGGCGACGCTGCTGCCGGCCGGCATCGCAGAAATGGGTGTCGAGGTCTTTCATTCGATGAAGGAAGGGCTGAAGGACGCCGACGTTGTCATGATGCTGCGGCTGCAGCGCGAGCGCATGTCGGGCGCCTTCGTGCCGTCGGTGCGCGAATACTATCACTTCTACGGCCTCGACGCGGAAACGCTGAAGGCAGCGAAGGAGGATGCGCTGGTCATGCATCCGGGACCGATGAACCGTGGCGTAGAAATCGCCTCCGAGGTCGCCGATGGTCCGCAGAGCGTAATCGCCGAACAGGTGGAGATGGGGGTCGCCGTGCGCATGGCCGTCATGGAAGCGCTGCTCGTTTCCCAAAACCAGGGACCCCGCACCGATGGAGTGGGCGCATGAGCAATCTCGTCCTCAAGAACGTCCGCATAATCGACCCCTCCCGCAATCTCGATGAGATCGGCACTGTCATCGTCAAGGACGGTCGCATCGTCGCGGCCGGCAAGGATGCACAAAACCAGGGCACTCCCTCAGGGGCTACCGTGCGCGATTGCACCGGCCTCGTCGCAACGCCCGGTCTCGTCGACGCCCGAGTCCATATCGGCGAACCGGGCGGTGAGTATCGCGAGACCATTGCCTCGGCAAGCCGCGCTGCGGCGGCGGGCGGTGTGACCTCGATCATTATGATGCCCGACACACACCCCGTTATCGACGACATTGCGCTCGTCGAGTTCGTCAAGAAGACAGCGCGGGATACGGCCGTCGTCAACGTCTATCCGGCAGCGGCCATCACCAAGGGGCTCGCCGGCGAAGAGATGACGGAAATCGGCCTATTGATGGAGGCTGGCGCCGTCGCCTTCACCGACGCGCAGGCCACCATATCCGATACACAGGTGCTGCGCCGGGTGATGACCTATGCACGCGAATTCGGCGCCGTCATTTCCTGCGCCACGCGTGACAAATATCTCGGCGCCAATGGCGTCATGCATGAAGGCCTGCTCGCAAGCTGGCTCGGCCTTTCGGGCATTCCGAAGGAAGCGGAGCTGATCCCGCTGGAGCGCGACCTGCGCATCGCCCAGTTGACCCGCGGCAACTATCACGCTGCGATGATCTCCGTTCCGGAATCGGTCGAGGCGATCGAACTTGCCCGCTCGCGCGGCGCGAAAGTAACCTGCGGTATATCGATCAACAACCTGGCGCTTAACGAGAACGACATCGGCGAATATCGGACCTTCTTCAAGCTCTATCCGCCGCTGCGCTCCGAGGATGACCGGGTGGCGATGGTGGATGCGCTGGCCAGGGGCGCGATCGATATCATCGTCTCCTCGCACGATCCGCAGGATGTCGATACCAAGCGACTGCCCTTCGGCGAGGCCGAAGATGGCGCAGTGGGCCTCGAAACCATGCTCGCCGCAGCCTTGCGGCTCTATCACAGCGAGCAGGTCAGCCTGATGCGGCTGATCGATGCGATGTCGACGCGGCCGGCGCAAATCTTCGGTCTCGATGCCGGCACCCTGAAACCTGGTGCCAGAGCCGATATCGCGCTGATTGATCTCGAAGAACCTTGGCTTGTCGCCAAGGACATGCTTCTTTCTCACTCGAAGAACACGCCGTTCGAGGATGCACGTTTCAGCGGGCGAGCCGTGGCAACCTATGTCAGTGGCAAGCTGGTTCACACATTGCAGGGCTGAGGGCCGCCCAGCGCTTGCAGGTGGCCTTTCGGCAGAGGATTGGGGAACAAAATGATATCTGATCTTGTCACCTGGCAGATAACGCTGCCACTGGCGCTTGCCGCGATCGTCGTGGGCTACCTGCTCGGCTCCATCCCGTTCGGCCTCATCCTGACGCGTGCCGCCGGCCTCGGCGATGTGCGAAGCATCGGCTCCGGCAATATCGGCGCCACAAATGTCCTGCGCACAGGCAACAAGAAGCTTGCGGCTGCAACGCTGCTGCTCGACGCGTTGAAGGCTGCCGTAGCCGCCTGGATCATGGCCTATTTCGCGGGTGAGGAAGCGGGCATCATCGCCGGTTTCTTCGCTTTCATCGGCCATCTCTTCCCCGTCTGGATCGGCTTCAAGGGCGGTAAGGGTGTCGCCACCTATATCGGCACACTTCTCGGTGTTGCACCGCTCATGGTCCTGCTCTTTGCCGCCGTCTGGCTGGGAACCGCCTTTATCACGCGCTACTCCTCGCTTTCCGCGCTGATCGCCATGCTTGTCATTCCGGTTGCATTGTGGATATTGGGCGACGAAAAGGTTGCGGCGATCATGGCGATCATGACCGTCATCTCCTATTGGAAGCACAAGGCCAATATTTCCCGCCTGATGAATGGCACGGAAAGCAAGATCGGGGCTAAGGGATAATGGACGCGCTCAGCGCAAAGCCAAAGGGAGTTGCGCTGACCGACAAGCAGAGGATCGCCTGGCTGCGGCTGATCCGTTCCGACAATGTCGGCCCTGCAACCTTTCGCGATCTCATCAATCATTTCGGCTCGGCGGAAGCGGCACTTTCCATGCTGCCGGAGCTTTCGGCGCGGGGCGGTGCCACACGCTCCATCCGCATCGCAACGGAAGCCGAGGCCTATCGCGAACTGGATGCGGCACAGCGCTTCGGCGCCCGTTTCGTCGGCATTGGCGAGCCTGAATATCCGCATGCTTTGCGCCAGATCGATGGCGCGCCGCCGCTCTTGGCGGTCAAGGGCGATCTTTCCGCGGCAAATCGGCCGGCCATCGGCATCGTCGGGTCGCGCAATGCCTCCATCAGCGGCTCGAAATTCGCGGCGATGATTGCGCGCGACTGCGGTCGGGCCGGCTACGTCATCGTCTCCGGGCTTGCCCGCGGCATCGATACGGCCGCCCATCGGGCAAGTCTTGGCACCGGCACCATAGCCGCCATGGCCGGCGGGCTGGATCAACCCTACCCACCTGAAAATGTCGGTTTGCTGGACGAGATATGGAATGGCAATGGCCTTGCCGTCAGCGAGATGCCTTTCGGCTGGGAACCGCGTGCCCGCGATTTCCCCCGTCGAAACCGCCTGATATCAGGCATTGCGCTTGGCGTCGTGATCGTGGAAGCAGCGGTTCGTTCCGGCTCGCTGATCACGGCACGAATGGCAGGCGAATTCGGGCGTCTGGTCTTTGCCGTGCCGGGCTCGCCGCTCGACCCGCGCTGTCAGGGCACGAACGGGCTTTTAAAAGACGGGGCAATGATCGTCACCTCACCCGAGGACGTCGTCGAGGCCTTGGCGCCGCTTTCCCAGCCCGATCTCTTCTCTCTGCCATCAGCCGAGGAACCAAGACGTGAGGGCGGCAAAATATCGCTTCCGCCCGATGAAACGGATCGCTCGCTCATCATCGATGCACTCGGTCCGACACCAGTGGAGGTCGACGACATCATCCGTCACACCGGTCTTTCGGCTTCCGCCGTCTATCTCGTTCTCCTGGAGCTGGATATGGCAGGCCGGCTTCACCGTCATGCCGGCGGATTGATTTCAATTTCCATGACCGACTGAGCCGCCATGCATGCGCGACTGCAGGTCCCCAGCCTCGACATAGGCCATTTCGATGAGATAACACAGCATCTCCGCCTGTTCGCGCTCTGCCATCTGGTGCAGTTCTCCAAGCATCTGACGGATGAAAGCAACGTTCTCGAGCGACGCCGCGCGATCGATGTCTTTTTCTGCAACGTTCAGCGCCATGATTGTCTCTGTGAAATCGGAGAAGGCTGCCTTACAAGGAGCCGAACCACCTTTCAAAAACGATAGCGCATCCATCCTGAATTGCAATAGTTTCAAAGTCTCTCATTGGTTGCGATGCCCGGCAAAGAGGTAAAATTGCAGCAAACCTCTTGACCACAGCGAATTCCCTGTCCATGTCGGAGGGCCGGTATTCATATTGCAGTACGTGTTGCGCCTGCCTGATTGCCGGATTGACATCTTTTTTAGAGAATCATCATGAATGTTGTAGTGGTGGAATCGCCTGCCAAGGCCAAGACGATCAACAAGTATCTGGGTCCAGGATACAAGGTGCTCGCCTCTTTCGGCCATGTGCGCGATCTGCCTGCCAAGGATGGATCAGTTCTTCCGGATCAGGATTTCGAGATGCTTTGGGAGGTGGATGGTGCCTCGTCAAAGCGCATGAAGGATATTGCCGACGCGGTGAAATCCTCCGACGGCCTCATCCTTGCGACCGACCCTGATCGCGAAGGCGAAGCGATCTCCTGGCATGTTCTCGACCTTCTGAACAAGAAGCGCGTCATCAATGGCAAGCCCGTCAAGCGCGTCGTCTTCAACGCCATCACCAAAAAGGCCGTGCTCGATGCGATGGCCGATCCGCGCGATATCGACGTCTCTCTGGTCGACGCCTATCTGGCGCGCCGCGCACTCGACTATCTCGTCGGTTTCAACCTCTCGCCAGTTCTTTGGCGCAAGCTGCCCGGCGCGCGTTCGGCCGGCCGCGTGCAGTCGGTGGCGCTGCGCCTCGTCTGCGACCGTGAATCCGAGATCGAGCGCTTCATTTCCGAAGAATACTGGAACCTCTCTGCGCTCCTGAAGACACCGCGCGGCGACGAGTTCGAAGCCAGGCTCGTTGCCGCCAACGGCAAGCGGCTGCAGCCGCGCTCGATCGGCAATGGCGAAGAAGCCGGCAAGCTGAAGGCTCTGCTAGAGGGCGCAAGCTATGTCGTCGAAAGCGTCGAGGCAAAGCCCGTCAAGCGCAATCCGGCACCGCCGTTTACGACTTCCACGCTGCAGCAGGCCGCCTCCTCCAAACTCGGCTTCTCGGCATCACGTACTATGCAGATCGCGCAGAAGCTCTACGAGGGCGTCGATATAGGCGGCGAAACTGTCGGTCTCATTACCTATATGCGTACGGACGGCGTGCAGATGGCACCCGAGGCGATTGATGCAGCGCGGCGCGCCATCGGCGAGCAGTTCGGCGATCGTTATCTGCCGGAAAAGGCCCGTTTCTACTCGACCAAGGCGAAGAACGCCCAGGAAGCACACGAAGCGATTCGTCCGACGGATTTCAACCGCTCACCCGATCGCGTGCGCAAATTCCTGGATGCCGACCAGATCCGCCTCTACGACCTGATCTGGAAGCGCGGCATCGCCAGCCAGATGGCATCGGCCGAGATCGAGCGTACGACGGCCGAAATCATCGCCGACAATAATGGTCAGAAGGCCGGCCTGCGTGCCGTTGGCTCCGTTATCCGCTTCGACGGCTTCATTGCCGCCTATACCGACCAGAAGGAGGATGGCGAGCAGAGCGACGACGCTGACGACGAGGATGGCCGCCTGCCGGAGATCAATGCGCGCGAGAACCTCGCGAAGCAGAAGATCAATTCCACGCAGCATTTCACCGAACCGCCGCCGCGTTACTCCGAAGCTTCGCTCATCAAGAAGATGGAAGAACTCGGTATCGGGCGTCCATCCACCTATGCCGCGACGCTCGCGACACTGCGCGACCGCGATTATGTGACGATCGACAAGCGCAAGCTGATCCCGCAAGCCAAGGGGCGTCTCGTCACCGCCTTCCTCGAAAGCTTCTTCACGAAGTACGTGGAGTACGACTTCACGGCAGATCTCGAAGAGAAGCTCGACCGGATTTCGGCTGGCGAACTCAATTGGAAGCAGGTTCTTCGCGACTTCTGGAAGGATTTCTTCTCGCAGATCGAAGATACCAAGGAACTGCGCGTCACCAACGTTCTGGACTCGCTCAACGAAGCGCTGGCGCCCCTCGTTTTTCCCAAGCGTGAAGACGGCAGCGATCCGCGCATCTGCCAGGTCTGCGGCACCGGCAACCTATCGCTGAAGCTCGGCAAATACGGCGCCTTCGTCGGCTGCTCGAATTACCCGGAATGCAATTACACCCGCCAGCTCTCCTCCGAGAATGGCGGCGAGGCCGAAGGGGTTGCACTGAACGAGCCAAAGAGCCTCGGCACCGATCCGACCACCGGCGAGGAACTCACGCTGCGTTCGGGGCGTTTCGGACCTTATATACAGCGCGGCGACGGCAAGGATGCCAAGCGCTCCTCGCTGCCCAAGGGCTGGAAACCAGAAGATATTGACTACGAGAAGGCGATGGCGCTGATTTCACTGCCGCGCGATATCGGCAAACATCCGGAAACCGGCAAGATGATCTCTTCCGGGCTCGGCCGCTATGGGCCGTTCCTGCTGCATGACGGCACCTATGCCAATCTGGAGAGCATCGAGGACGTCTTCTCGGTCGGCCTCAACCGCGCCGTGACGCTGATTGCCGAAAAGCAGGCTAAGGCGCCGGGCGGCAACCGCGGAACGCCGGCCGCGTTGAAGGAGCTGGGCGATCATCCTGACGGTGGTGCGATCACCGTTCGCGACGGCCGCTATGGTCCCTATGTCAACTGGGGCAAGGTCAATGCGACGCTACCCAAAGGCAAGGATCCGCAGACCATCACCGTCGAAGAAGCGCTGGCGCTGATTGCGGAAAAGGCCGGTAAGACGCCCGCTGCCAAGACCAAGGCTAAGACGGCTGCTAAGGCCAAACCAGTCGCGAAGCCGAAGACTGCGGCAGCCGAAGCCAAGACGACGAAGACTGCCGCAAAGCCGAAGGCAGCCAAGGCAAAAGCAGCGGCGAAAACGAAAAAGAGCTGAGAGTGGCCAGAGAACCGCGCGAGACTACGAGAGCCACGGGCAAGCGCCCGGGAAAGTTCGGACGCGCGAGCAGAGAAGCCGCGCCCGAGCCGCTGAATATCGTGCATGGCGCCCTGCCGCCGCGCGAGGTTATCCTGCGCTTCATTGCCGAGCATCCGCAGAAGGCTTCCAAACGCGAACTCGCAAAGGCCTTCGGGCTGAAGGGGGAAGGCCGCGTCGAGCTCAAGCATCTGCTTCAGGAGCTGGAGCAGGAAGGTATGCTGCAGAAGAGCCGCAAATCGCTGATCCGGCCGGGTGCCCTGCCGCCCGTCACCGTGCTCGACATTACCACGCGCGATAAGGACGGCGAGCTGATCGGCCGCCCGGCCGAATGGCCTGAGGATCAGGGTGTGGCGCCGGCCGTCGCCATCCGTCAGCAATCGCCTGCCGGCCGTCAAGGCAAGGGCAAGGCGCCTGTTGCCGGCATCGGCGACCGGATCCTCGCCAAGATATTCCCGGCCGTTGACCGTGGCGGCCCGGCCTATACGGCCCGCATCATCAAGGTAATCGACAAGCGGCGCGGCGCGACCATGGGCGTCTTCAAGGATGTGCCGGGTGGTGCCGGACGCCTGCTGCCCATCGATCGGCGCGGCGAAGAAATGGTGATCGACCCCGATTACAAGGGCGATGCCAAGGATGGCGATCTGGTCGAGGTGGAAATCGCCCGCCTTGGCCGCTTCGGACTCGCCCGCGCCAAGGTGCTGTCGGTCATCGGTTCCGTCGGTTCGGAAAAGGCGATCTCGATGATCGCCATTCATGCGCATGGCATTCCGCATGTCTTTCCGCCGGCGGTCGTTGCAGAAGCCGATGACGCCAAGCCTGCCACCATGTCGCATCGGGAAGACTGGCGCGACATACCGCTGATCACTATCGACCCGGCCGATGCGAAGGATCATGACGATGCCGTCTATGCCGAGGACGATCCATCCGAGGACAATGCCGGCGGCGTTATCGTCACCGTCGCGATTGCCGACGTCTCCTGGTATGTGCGACCCAACTCGCCGCTCGACCGCGAAGCACTGAAGCGCGGCAATTCGGTCTATTTCCCTGATCGTGTCGTGCCGATGCTGCCGGAGCGCATCTCCAACGATCTCTGCTCGCTGAAGGAAGGCGTTGACCGCCCTGCCCTTGCCGTGCGCATGGTCTTTTCGAAGGAAGGCCGCAAAATCGGCCACACCTTCCACCGCATCATGATGAAGAGCGCTGCCAAGCTCTCCTATCAGCAGGCGCAGGCGGCTATCGACGGCAAGCCCGACGACAAGACCGGCCCGATGCTAGAGCCGATCCTGAAGCCGCTCTGGCACGCCTACGAGACGATGAAGCGCGGTCGCGAGCGGCGCCAGCCGCTCGAACTCGACATGCCCGAGCGCAAGATCCTGCTGAAACCCGACGGCACCGTCGATCGTGTCTTCGTGCCGCCGCGCCTCGATGCACACAAGCTGATCGAAGAGATGATGATCCAAGCGAACGTCGCAGCTGCCGAGACGCTGGAGAAAAAGCGCCAGGCGCTGATCTACCGCATTCACGACTCCCCGACGCTTGCCAAGCAGGAAGTGCTGCGGGAGTTCCTCGCTACCCTCGGCATCTCGCTTGCCAAGGGCGGCAATGTGCGCGCCAACAGCTTCAACGGTATTCTCGCCAAGGCTGATGGCACGCCGCACCAGACCATGGTGAACGAAATGGTGCTGCGTTCGCAGAGCCAGGCAATCTACAGCCCTGACAATATCGGTCACTTCGGCCTGAACCTGATGAAGTATGCGCACTTCACTTCGCCGATCCGCCGTTATGCCGACCTCATCGTGCATCGGGCGCTGGTCGGTGCGCTCGGCTTCGGCGAAGGCGGCATCACGCCGGATGAGGAGGCAACACTCGACGATATCGCTGCCGAGATCTCCACCTTCGAACGCCGCGCCATGGCCGCCGAGCGAGAGACGGTCGATCGCCTGATCGCCCACCATCTTGCTGGTCGCATCGGCCAGGAATTCGACGGACGCGTTTCAGGCGTCACCAAATCCGGTCTGTTTATCTTGCTTCCGGACTATGGCGCTGATGGTTTCATCCCTATATCTACGCTCGGCACCGACTATTTCATCTATGACGAGGCGCATCAGGCGCTGACCGGGGAGAAAACCGGGCTCGGCTATCGTCTCGGCGACGATGTGACGGTGCGGTTGGCAGAGGCGATCCCGCTTGCGGGGGCCCTGCGATTTGAAATGCTGAGCGAGGGACGCAAGATGCCGACGGCTGTGCGCTCCTTCCACAAGGCGGGACGGCGCGACGCAAGCCGCGCTCGCAAAAAAGTCGGAACGAGGCCCCCGCGCGGTAGGCGTTAGTTCCGGAAAGGGAAGAACCATGAGCACACCGGCAGACGAGATCGTTCGCTACGGGGATACGTCCGGTGCCGAGCGGCCGCTCGGACGCTCCATCACGCGAGGCTTCTTGAATCGCTGTCCGGCCTGTGGCAGCGGCAAGCTATTTCGTGCCTTTCTCAAACCCGTCGATCATTGCGCCGCCTGCGGCGAGGCGATGTACCACCACCGCGCCGACGATCTGCCGCCCTATCTCGTCATCCTCGTGCTCGGCCATGTCGTCGTCGGCGGCTTCATGTTGACGGACATGACGTTCGTGCTGCCAGTCTGGGTGCATCTCGCCATTTGGGCACCGATCACCGTCATCACCGCGCTCGTCTCGATCCAGCCGATAAAGGGTGGCGTCATCGGCCTGCAATGGGCGTTGAGGATGCATGGTTTCGGCGGTGACGACGACGAACCGGACGATCACGACGCACCCGGCCGCCAAGCTTGAACACCTTCACCTTACAGACATATTTCGCGTGTAGTGGCAGCGGCCAGAGCGCCGTGGCCTGTAGCCGACTATCTGCAGTACATCGTCACGGTAATCATTTCTTGTACGGGGAACTCAAGAACTCGTCGGGAGACGCCGGAAATACTATGAAACCCTGCCCGTCACTTGGATTTGGCACGCCTATGTCTTTCTATGTGACACCAGACGGACGATTCGTCCGCATACTTCTCTAAGGATGGATAAATGTCTCAGCCGAAGAACGGCACACCGGGCGATGTCGAGGAAATCCATTGGCCTTCTCTGGTGGCAGCCGTCTCTTCCATTTCCGCTGTCGGCATAGCGATAGGCCTGGGACTGCCTCTTCTCAGCATCATTCTCGAAAAGCGCGGCATCTCTTCCACCCTTATCGGTCTCAATACCGCGATGGCCGGTATCGCGGCGATGGCGGCAGCGCCGATCACGACAAAGCTCGCGCATCAGTATGGCGTCGCACCCACCATGCTGTGGGCGGTGCTGATCTCGGCGCTGAGTGCGCTCGGATTCTATTATGCGCAGGATTTCTGGATGTGGTTTCCGCTGCGCTTCGCCTTCCATGGTGCTACGACCACGCTCTTCATCCTGTCGGAATTCTGGATCAACGCTGCCTCGCCACCTTCCAAACGCGGCTTCGTGCTCGGCATCTACGCAACGGTTCTTTCACTCGGCTTTGCCGCCGGGCCGCTGATCTTCTCGCTGCTCGGCAGCGAGGGCATCCTGCCCTTCCTAGTCGGCGCCTTCGCGATCCTGCTCGCTGCGATCCCGATTTTCATCGCCCGGCATGAGAGCCCGGTCCTGGACGAAAAGCCGGAGTTGCATTTCATGCGCTACGTCTTCCTAGTGCCGACCGCGACAGCAGCCGTCTTTATTTTCGGTGCGGTCGAAGCCGGCGGCCTCTCGCTCTTTCCGATCTTTGCCGTGCGGGCGCATTTCACCGAATCGCAGGCCGCCCTGCTTCTGACCATGATGGGTGTCGGCAACGTCATCTTCCAAATCCCGCTCGGGTTGCTTTCCGATAGCATCAAGGACAAGCGTCCCCTGCTCGTGCTCATGGCGCTTACCGGCTTCACCGGCACGATGATGCTGCCGATCCTCGTCAACAACTGGCTTCTCATGGCCGGGCTTCTGGTTTTCTGGGGCGGTTGCGTCTCCGGTCTCTACACTGTTGGACTGAGCCATCTCGGCTCGCGACTGACAGGTTCCGATCTTGCGGCGGCCAATGCGGCCTTCGTTTTCTGCTATGCCGTTGGCACCGTTGCCGGTCCGCAGGTGATCGGCGCAGCCATCGACGTTGCAGGAAACAACGGCTTTGCCTGGTCAATTGCTTGCTTCTTCGGGCTTTATGCTCTTCTCGCGGGCATAAGACTGCTTTTCCTCGGAAAGCGGGCTTGACTTTTCGGGCAAGATTCGTAGTTTCGCGCCAGAATTTGCCGTGGAGCCTATCCGGCTTTCCACGGCTTTCATTTTCTTAAAGGCAGGACGACCATGGCCAAGGCTACCACTATCAAGATCAAGCTTCTGTCGACGGCCGACACCGGTTTCTTCTACGTCACGACGAAGAATAGCCGTACGATGACGGACAAGATGACGAAGACCAAGTATGACCCGATTGCTAAGAAGCATGTCGAGTTCAAGGAAACCAAGATCAAGTAATTACTGGATCTCACGTTTTTTTAAAAAAAGCGCGCGCCTTCGGGTTGCGCGCTTTTTGTTTATGCCGGGCTCACGTAAGGTCAATGTTAGCGCAAACAGAAAAACGCCGCCCTTCCATCTTCGGGAAGGGACGGCGTTTTTATGAAAAGGGGGTCGGCCAGCAAGCAAAACGGCACGAGGAACCGTTTAAAGTTGCGTACCAGCCGACCGACCCCACGACCCAGGAGATGCGGCGGACCTGAGCATCATGGGGTATCGACAGCTCCTCCACCGGAGCGCTTTCTGTTCTGAGGCGATAATTTGCGCAAAAATGAAAGAAAATCAACAAATTCTTAATGATAAAATTTCAAGGCATGATTCTATGGTTAAAAGTCCAATTTTGGCACGTGTAAAGAACCGTGCAATTCTCTTTTACCAATCGGACAATATTTAATTTTACCAAGAATTTTACAAATATATTGCAATAACGCCATCATACCTGCCCTTACGTAAAGGGACGGCGTTACATCTGCTGAAATACGATTGACGCGGACAGATTGCTCGGGATGCACTTATAGTCCGCTCTTCTTTGCTCAATTCCTGCCTCTGGTTTTCGCGAGCAGGCGATACGTGTTATCAAAAGAAACGCGCTTTAAAGTCCATTTTGGGGCTATCGGGTTGAAAAATAAGCGGCCTTGTTGCAGCCATCAACATTAAATGTTCGTAAGGTTCAGCTAGCCCAGTGGATAACCGAACGCGGAATGTTATGAAACATCCTGTCGTCAGGCGGCTGAGGCCACGACGCGGTTGCGTCCGGTGTTCTTCGCCTCATAGAGTGCAAGGTCTGCCTGCTTCATGAGTTGGTCGGGCGTTATGACCGAAGCAATACGCGAAGATATGCCGAAAGAGGCCGTAATATTCAGCGTTTCGCCCGACGACTTCAGCAGGAAGGGCGTGCTTTCAACGGCCATGCGCAGGCGCTCGGCAACGGCCGCGGCGACTTCGGGCGAGGTGTCCGGCATGACGACGACAAATTCCTCCCCGCCGTAACGGCAGGCGAGATCGGCACCGCGGACGGTCGAGCGCACGCGGTTTGCAAATTCCTTCAGCACCTGATCGCCGCCGTCGTGGCCATAGGTATCGTTGACCTGTTTGAAGCGGTCGATATCCGTGATCAGAACCGAGAGCGGCCGGCCGCGGGCCATCGAACGGTTGAACAGCACATTGAGATGATTGTCGAGGTAACGGCGATTGTTGAGGCCGGTCAGCGGATCGGTGACTGCGAGCTCGATCGTCTGCTTGACATTGGCGCGCAGGCGGTCGTTGTAGCGCTTGCGCCGAATCTGCGTCAGGCTGCGGGCGACCAGTTCGTTCGGATCGACGGGGCGCACGATATAGTCGTTGACGCCAAGATCGAGTGCCCGGATGACCATGTTGTCGGCGCCCTGCTCGGTGATGATCAGGATCGGCAGGAAACGGGTCCGCTCCAGCGAACGGAACTGCGAGCAGAGCCGCAGCGGGTCGTAATCATCGAAATTGGCGTTGACGATAACGAGTTCGAAAGTGCTCTCGGCCGCTTCGAAAAGGGCAGCCTGTGGATCTGAAATGGCAACCACATCGGCGACAGGCTTCAGCGTCTTGATGATGCGCTCCTGCGAGTTGGCACGGCTGTCGACCAACAATACCTGGCCCGCTTCGTCTGAGCGTTCGTCGCCAGCATGCATCAGCTCATCCATGCCCATCGTCTGAGCGGTCTCGGCGCGCGTGCGCAGTTCGTCGCTCAGCGTCTTCAGGCGCAGCAGGCTCTTCACGCGGGAGATCAGCTGCAGATCGTTGACGGGCTTGGTCAAGAAGTCATCTGCACCGGCCTTCAGGCCGCGCACACGGTCGGCCGACTGGTCGAGCGCGGTGACCATGACGACGGGAATATGCGAGGTCTTAGGATTGGCCTTCAGCCGCTCGCACACTTCGAAGCCATCGATGCCGGGCATCATGATGTCGAGAAGAATGAGGTCTACCTGGTTACGGTCGCAGATCGCCAGCGCCTCGTAGCCGTCGGCGGCTGTCAGCACGTCGAAATATTCGGCCAGCAACCGCGCTTCGAGCAGTTTCACATTCGCCGGAATATCGTCAACTACCAGTATTCGCGCGGTCATTAATCTTTCCGATGCTCAGGCGTCGCCCAAATAAGTCTTGATCGTCTCAATGAATTTCGGAACGGAGATCGGCTTCGAGACATATGCCTCGCAGCCGCCCTGGCGAATCCGTTCCTCGTCGCCCTTCATGGCGAAAGCGGTGACTGCAATGACCGGGATCGCATGCAGTTCATCATCTTCTTTCAGCCATTTGGTGACTTCGAGACCGGACACTTCCGGAAGCTGAATATCCATAAGAATAAGATCGGGGCGGTGCTTGCGTGCAAGATCAAGCGCTTCCATACCGTTGCGGGTCTGGATCGTAGTATAACCCGAGGCCTCGATGAGGTCCCGAAAGAGCTTCATGTTGAGCTCGTTATCTTCTACAATCATTACCTGTTTGGGCATGACAAGCTGTCCCTACGTCCGCTCTTGAAGCCAGATGTCCCATGACAAGACATCAGCTGACAAATGGCTCCATGAAACCGATAGTGCAAGCTACCGGTATTTGGTTGAAAAAAAGGTAACTCGACCGCCGCAATGCAAAGCAATTTCAAGACTTCGAAACAACTTGCGGCGGCAGCCGATCCGCAAGAAACGGCTATCGCCGTCCTCGGTTGGCTGGCAAACGATCCGGATCTCTTCGGCCGCTTCCTGGCGCTGACCGGCGTCGAGCCGAGCCAAGTGCGCAACGCTATCAACGATTCCGGCTTTCTCGGCGGCATGCTGGATTTCCTCATGAACCACGAGCCGACCGCGATCGCCTTCTGTGAGGCGACAGGCACGACGCCGGAAGCGCTGACGGCTGCATGGCGCCACTTCTCTCCACCCGGCCTCGATTCCGGAGAATACTGATCGTGAACGACAGCGCCGAACTCGGCATCTCGCATATCCGGCTCGGCGACAGGCCGCTCATCGTCTGCGACGTCGATGATGTCGTACTGCAATTCATCGATCCCTTTCAGTTGTATCTGCAGAGCCTCGGCCACGAATTCCTGCCGCGCTCCTTTCATCTTCACGGCAATATCGTCTCGCTGGCCGACGGGCAGGTGCTTGAGGATCAGCACGTCAGCCGGCTGATCGCGGAATTCTTCGAGGCCCAGGAGAGCTGGCAGACACCCTTCGATCCGGTCGTGTCCATCCTTGAGCAGCTGTCCAGGAATGCCGACATCCTGTTCCTCACCGCGATGCCGCCGCAGTTTTCCGCCCACCGCCGCCGCCTGCTCGATAGCACCGGCCTAGCGTTCCCGATGCTTGCCAGCGAACAGCCGAAGGGACCGGTCGTGCAGGCGTTGCACGGCGGCCGCGACCTTCCAGTCGTCTTCATCGATGATATGGCGCACAACCTGCGTTCGGTGAAGGAGCATGTAGAGGATTGCCTGCTCATCCACCTCATGCCGGATTCACCCGTGCACCGTTTTGCGCCACCTGCCTCCGAGGACATCGCGCGAGCGCGAGACTGGGCGCATGCGGCCGAGCTGATCGACCGGCATCTTGCGGCAGACTCCATCAAACGTGCAAGTCCAGCCGCATAAGCGGCCGGCCATCCTTACGCCGCGCAATCGTCTCAAAACCGGCAGCGTCAAAGATCGCTGTCGAGCCGATGCAGAGCGTCACCGATTTCGACTGCTTCACATGGTCGATGGGACAGGCATCCAGCAGGCGTGCGCCCTCGCGGCGGGCGTATTCGACCGCGCCGGCAAGCATCCGGTGGCTCAAGCCCTTTCCGCGTAGCTTCGGCAGCAGGAAGAAACAGCTGATCGCCCAGATCGAGGGATCATGCGCATCACCTTCATCGACGGGCCGCGAAACTGTGCGCGACGAATTGAACTGGGGCACGTCATGACGCGGCCCGACCTGTACCCAGGCGACCGGCTCTCCTTCAGAATAGCAAAGAATGCCGGGCGGCGGCCCGGCCGCAATGCGCTCCTGCATATGGGCCCTACGCTCAGCGGGCTCCATCCTGGTGCGGACGGCATGCGGAAGGCGCAGCGCGACGCACCAGCAATTATAGAAGGCGCCCTGCGGGCCGAACAGCGTCTCGAAGTCGCCCCAGCGTTCGGCCGTGACAGGCTCGAAACGAAAATCGATATCCACGGCCAAGCTCTCCTCCCTCTCTTGAGACTCAAAAGCTTAGGGCGTAATGTTCCGATGTTCAACCTTTGTTCCCGCCATGGCGCCTGCATCTGACAAGACACCCGGCTTCTGTCGCGACTGCCTTGCCGAGCAGAAGGGAGAGGTGCGCCGTTGCCATGCCTGCGGCAGTCCCCGTCTTGTGCGCCACAAGGAGCTCTATGACCTGACGCTCGCGCATATCGATTGTGATGCTTTCTATGCGGCCGTGGAGAAGCGCGACAACCCGGAGCTCGCCGACAAGCCGGTGATCATCGGCGGCGGAAAGCGCGGTGTCGTCTCCACCGCCTGCTACATCGCCCGCATTCACGGTGTTCGCTCGGCCATGCCGATGTTCAAGGCGCTGGAAGCCTGTCCGCAGGCGATCGTCATCCCTCCCGACATGGAGAAATATGTAAAGGTCGGCCGGGAGGTCCGCGCGCTGATGCAGGAACTGACGCCGCTCGTTCAGCCGCTCTCCATCGACGAAGCCTTCCTGGAGCTAGGCGGTACCGAACGCCTGCATCATGATCCGCCCTCACGCACGCTGGCGAAGTTCGCCCGCCGAGTCGAAAAGGAGATCGGCATCACCGTCTCGGTCGGGCTCTCCTATTGCAAGTTCCTCGCCAAAGTCGCCTCCGATCTGCAGAAGCCGCGTGGCTTTTCCGTCATCGGGCGGGAGGAAGCCGTAGAGTTCCTGGCACCTCGTCCGGTGACGACCATCTGGGGCGTCGGCAAGGCCCTCGCGGCGACGCTCGAAGCTGATGGTATTCGCATAATCGGTCAGTTGCAGGGGATGGAAGAGAACGACCTGATGCGCCGCTATGGCAGTATCGGCCAGCGCCTCTCCCGTCTGTCTCGTGGCATCGACGACCGCGAGGTGCATATCAACGATCCCGCCAAGAGCGTTTCAGCCGAAACCACCTTCTTCGACGATATTTCGCGTTACGACGATCTCGTGCCGATCCTGCGCAATCTCTCCGAGAAAGTCTCCTGGCGGCTGAAGAAAAGCGGCATTGCCGGGCAGACGGTCGTACTGAAGATGAAAACGGCCGATTTCAAATCGCGTACCCGCAACCGCCGCCTGGAAGATCCGACTCAGCTTGCCGACAAGATCTTCCGAACCGGGGTCGAGCTTCTGGAAAAGGAAACGGACGGTACGAAATTCCGTTTGATCGGTATCGGCGTAACGGATCTCGGCGATGCCGGCCGCGCCGATCCGCCCGACCTCATCGACCATCAATCCGGCCGGCGCGCCGCGGCGGAAGCCGCCATGGACAAACTGCGTGACAAGTTTGGCAAAGGCACGGTCGAAACCGGCTATACGTTCGGCGGCAAGGGCAACCGGTAGCCCTTTGCTTCAGGCCGGCACAGTCTCCGCTTCCAGCAACGCGGCATTGCAATTCTTTACCGCCTGATCATGCCATGCTCGAATATTCCACGATCTTGTGATCGCCGCGCGATCGCCCATTCAAGCCTTCGTTAAACTTCGCGTGCTTAACTCCAGGCGTTTTTGTGCATGTGGTGTATTGCGTCATGTCTGTGCGTGTAAGCGTCCTTATCGGGTTGCTGTCGGCAACCGCTCTCGTTCATCCGGCATATGCGGCCGATCCACGCACGCTGCAGATATTCGTCTCCAAGGATAAGCAGTCGCTCGCCGTCTATGATGGCGCGGAGATCGTCGCGACCTCCAAGATATCGAGCGGCAAGGACGGGCATACCACTCCGAGCGGCATCTTCTCCGTCATCGAGAAGCAGAAGTACCACGAATCCAATATCTATTCGAATGCGCCGATGCCCTTCATGCAGCGGCTGACATGGTCCGGCATCGCACTGCACGAATCCAATTCCGTGCCGCGTTATCCGGCCTCGCATGGCTGCGTGCGCATGCCCGGCGGTTTCGCAAAATCGCTCTACAAGATGACCGAGATGGGCGTGCCCGTCATCATCACCGGCAGCGAGCTGACGCCCGAGCCAATCGATCATCCGACACTTTTCCGACCGGATCGGCCCGAGCCGGCGCCGCTGCTTTCCGACGTGGAGCTACGCCCAGCCATCGGCTATGCGAAGACGCAGGTGCAGGTTGCCATGAACGAGACGACGGTGGCCCTGCCGATACCGCTGATCCAGGCACCGGCACCCGCTGCGGAAACCTCGCCCATCAGCATGCTAATCACGCGCCGCACACAGCGTGAAAATGTCACGGACATCCAGACCCTCCTGAACCAGCTCGGCTTTGCCGCCGGCGAGCCTGACGGGCTGGCTGGCCCTGCGACCGTTCAGGCCATCAACGCCTTCAAGGCGCTCCGGCCGAAGGAATTCGCCCGTGATAAGGGCTTCATCACCGACGCTCTGATTAGAGAAGTTTACGCCGCGGCAGGTAAAGGCGAACCACCAAACGGCGTCATCATGGTGCGCCAGGATTTCAAGCCGCTTTTCGAGGCGCCCGTTACGATTACCGATCCCGGCCTCGCGCTTGGTACACATTTCTTCTCGCTGCATGCCGTCGACGAGGCGGCCGGCACGGCCGACTGGCTGGGCGTGACGCTAGAAAACAACCTGTCCCGTGAGGCGATGAAGCGGCTGGGCATTACCAATCAGGAAAGTTCCATTATCAGCGGCCGTCCCATCGCGACGGCGCTCAGTCGCATCTCGATATCAGAGGACGTTCGTCACCGGATCGACGCGCTGATCTCGCCCGGCTCGACGCTGACGATCTCGGATATGGGCCTTGGTCCCGAGACTACCGAAGGCACCGAATTCATCACGATCACCCGCGAAAGCTGACCTACCAGAGCTTCTCGCTGGCGCGTTCGTCGTAGTCTCGGCGAGCGGCGATGATCTTTGTCTGGTTCGCCTCCGTCCAGGCAACGAGCGCCTTGATCGTATCATGCAGCGTGCAGCCGAGCTCCGTCAGTGCGTAATCGACCCTCGGCGGCACCACTGGATAGACCGTCCGCACGATCAGCCCGTCGCGCTCGAGCTGGCGCAATGTCGTCGTCAGCATTCGTTGGCTGATGCCGTCGATGCTCTTGCGCAATTCGGTGAAACGCAGGGTGCGCTTTTCCAGCAGGGCAATGACCAGTAGCGACCATTTGTCGGCGATGCGATCGAGTATCTGGCGCACCTCGCACTCCTCCCGCGCATCCCACTGGTGGATGTCGTAGTCGCGGTCGGTGCTGCAGCAGTCACTCGGTGAGTTTGAAGTGCCTTCTTCCATGGGTTCGAACCATGCCTTATGTCAGACCTGGTTACAATAGGGAACCGAAGATCAATATGTAACCATTCTCGCTCTTCCCTACTTCATGGACAAGGAAATCATGATGTCTACAAGTCCTCCTCTGGCAGCGGATAGCGGAAGAATGAGCCTCGGTGCCGCCGGCATGCTCGCCGTTCTTTGCGGTGCGATCTTTCTCGAAGGCGTCGATGCGGCCATGCTCAACATCGCCCTGCCCTCGATCCGAGCCGAACTCGGCCTTTCGACCACAACTCTGAGCGCTGTGGTTTCGGCCTATGTTCTTGCCTATGCCGGCCTGATGCTACTTGGCGGGCGAGTCGCCGATATCTACGGCAAACGCAAGGTCTTCCTGACGGCGCTCACGGTGTTCCTGCTTTTCTCCGGGCTCGGCGGTTTTGCGACCGAAGGCTGGATGCTGCTGACGGCCCGCTTCGTGACCGGCGCGGCGGCCGCCTTCATGACGCCAGCCGGCCTCGCCCTCATTAACGGCAGCTTTCCCGAAGGACCGCAGCGCAATAGGGCGGTGCTCATCTATGCCGGCACCGCTTCCGCCGGCTTTTCGCTCGGTCTCGTCATCGGCGGGCTTTTGGCCGCCGTGGGCTGGCGCTGGGTGTTCTTCGCGCCCGTCATCTTCTCCGCCATCCTGCTTCTCATCGGCATGAAGCTGATCGTGGAGAAGAAGGAGAAGGACGCCCCACGTCAGAAATTCGACATCGCGGGCGCGGGAACGCTGACCGGCGCCATGCTGCTTGCCGCCTATACACTGACGCGACTGGAGCATGCGACCAACAATCTGAATTGGACGATTGCGGCGGCAGGGGCGAGCGTAGCGCTCTGGCTTGCTTTCATTCTTATCGAGCGCAATTCACGTGCGCCGCTGGTGCGCCTCGGGATATTCCGGTCGTCAGAACTGGTGCAATCGAACCTCGGAGCAATGCTTTTTACCGGCGCCTTCTTCGGCTTCCAGTTCATCGTCTCGCTGTACCTGCAGGAATTGCTCGGCTGGTCGTCCTTCCAAACCAGCCTCGCACTGATCGTCATTGGCATGGACGCCATTCTTGCCCCGCTGCTGACGCCCTTGCTCGTCGAACGCTTCGGGAATGGACGCGTAGTCCTCGGCGGCTTTGCTTTCGCTATCGCCGGCTACGCGCTCTTCCTGGGCATGGGCCTCGACTGGACCTATGCGGCCATGCTGCCGTCAATGGTGTTGCTCGGCCTCGCCTTCTCGCTCGGCTATGGACCGCTGACAATCATCGCGACCGAGGGTATTGCCGAAGACGAACAGGGGCTGGCAAGCGGCCTAGTGAACACCTCGTTCCAGTTCGGCGCAGCCTTGGGCCTGTCAGCCGTCAGCGCCGTTAGCACGCTTGCTCTCGGTGATGGCGACAGCCCGTCCGAACGGCTGGAAGCGCTACGGGCCGCCCTGATGGTGCCGGTCGGAGCGACGCTGATCGGCATGGCCATCATGGGCTTCGGCAGAGGCCGCTGTAAGGACGCCTCGTGCCGGCTGCAGGCCGGCTGAAAAGAAGGGCAACCGGGTTCGTCCCGGTTGCCCTGTTCGTCAGACGAGTTCGACGTCGACAACGCCGGGAGCCGCGCGCAGGGCGGCGGCGATCTCGGGTGTGATCCGGTACTTATCCTGCAAGACCACCTCGACTTCCCGCTTGCCTTCCTCCTTGATGACGATGAAGGAAACGAGGCCGTCACCCCTGGCGTTCAGATGCGCCGCGACGGCGCGCAGAGGACCGGAATCGCGGACGTAGACGCGTAGCGCCTTCTGCATCTGCAGCGATTTTTCTTCCAGCGACTGGATGGTCTGCAGACGCAGACTGACACCTTCCGGCCGCTCTTCGCCAATAGCGGTAATGACGAAGGATTTTCCAGGCTCCAGCACATCACGATACTGGTTCAGCATTTCCGAGAAGAGCACGGATTCGTACTGGCCTGAGGAATCGGAGAAGACGATGATGCCCATCTTGTTGCCAGTACGCGTCTTGCGCTCCTGCTTGGAAATCACCGTGCCTGCCAGTCGCCCGTTTGCCGCGCCCTGCTTCACGGCGGCGGAGAAATCGGCGAAGGTCTGCACACGCATCTTCTGGAGGATGTTGTTGTAGCTGTCGAGGGGATGGGCGGTCAGGTAAAAGCCCAGCACCTGGAACTCCTTGAGCAGGCGCTCGGAGGCAAGCCAGGGCGAGAACGGCGGCAGGGCGATCTTTTCCGGACCAGAGGACAACGCCCCGCCGAAAATATCCGACTGACCGCTCAGCTTGTTTTCCTGGGCACGCTGTGCATAGCCGAGCACGCGATCGAGGCCAGCGGAAAGCTGGGCGCGATCGAGATTGAAGCAATCGAAGGCGCCGGCATAGATCAGGCTTTCCAATACGCGGCGGTTGACCTGACGCGGATCGATGCGCAGGCAAAAATCCTCGATACTGGCGAAGGGCTTGTCGCCGCGCACTTCAACGATGTGATCGACGGCGGATTCGCCGACACCCTTGATGGCCGCAAGCGCGTAATAGATGCGGTTGTCGCCAGTCTCGAAATGGCGGAAAGAGGTCTGAACGGAGGGCGCAATGACTTCGATGCCGAGACGCTTGGCATCCTGCCGGAAGTCGTTGACCTTTTCTGTGTTCGACATATCGAGCGTCATCGAGGCGGCCAAGAATTCGACCGGATAATGCGCCTTCATGTAGGCCGTCTGGTAAGAGACGATCGCATAGGCCGCCGCATGCGACTTGTTGAAGCCGTAGTTTGCGAACTTTGCGAGCAGTTCGAAGATGTTATCGGCCTGCGGCTTCGAGACGCCGTTCTTGACCGCGCCATCGACGAAGCGCTCGCGCTGCTGGTCCATTTCCGCCTTGATCTTCTTACCCATGGCGCGACGCAGAAGATCGGCTTCGCCGAGCGAATAGCCCGACAGGACCTGGGCGATCTGCATCACCTGTTCCTGGTAAACGATAACGCCCTGCGTTTCCTTGAGCAGGTGGTCGATCATCGGATGGATCGATTCCAGCTCTTCGTCGCCATGCTTGCGCGCGTTGTAAGTCGGGATGTTCTCCATCGGGCCTGGACGATAAAGAGCCACGAGCGCGATAATGTCCTCGATGCAGTCCGGTTTCATGCCGATCAGCGCCTTGCGCATGCCGGCACTTTCAACTTGGAACACACCGACGGTCTCGCCGCGCGAGAGCATCTCATAGGTCTTCTTATCGTCGAGCGGGATCTTGGCGAGATCCACTTCGATGCCGCGCTTCTTGCAGAAGTCAACGGCGACCTTCAACACGGTCAGCGTCTTCAGGCCGAGGAAGTCGAACTTCACCAGGCCGGCCTGCTCCACCCATTTCATGTTGAACTGGGTGACCGGCATGTCGGAACGCGGATCGCGATACATCGGCACCAGCTTTGACAGCGGGCGGTCGCCGATCACGATGCCGGCGGCGTGGGTCGAGGCGTGACGATAGAGGCCTTCGATCTTCTGGGCAATATCAAGCAGACGCGCGACAACCGGTTCCTTGGCTGCTTCTTCCTGCAGCTTCGGCTCCTCCTCGATCGCCTTGGAGAGCGGCGTCGGGTTTGCCGGGTTGTTCGGCACCAGCTTGCAGATCTTGTCGACCTGACCATAGGGCATTTCCAACACGCGGCCGACGTCACGCAGTGCGGCGCGCGCCTGCAGCGAACCGAAGGTGATGATCTGCGCCACCTGCTCGCGCCCATATTTGCGCTGCACGTAACGGATCACCTCTTCGCGGCGATCCTGGCAGAAGTCGATATCGAAGTCCGGCATCGAGACGCGTTCCGGATTGAGGAAGCGTTCGAAGAGCAGCGAGAAGCGCAACGGATCGACGTCGGTGATGGTCAGTGCATAGGCGACCAGCGAGCCTGCGCCCGAACCGCGGCCAGGGCCGACGGGGATATCGTGCTGCTTGGCCCATTTGATGAAATCCGAAACGATCAGGAAGTAACCTGGGAACTTCATGCGCTCGATGACGCTGAGCTCGAATTCCAGCCGCTCGCGATAATCCTTCTCCTCGTAGCCGGCCGACATGCCGAGCGTGGCCAAACGCATGTCGAGCCCCTCCTGCGCCTGGCGGCGAAGTTCGAGCGCCTCGGCGCGTTCGGCCTCCTCAGGATCGGCGGTGGCGCCGGTGAAGCGCGGCAGGATCGGCTTGCGCGTCTTCAGTACGAAGGAGCAGCGCCGGGCGATCTCAACCGTATTCTCCAGTGCCTCAGGCAGATCGGCGAAGAGCTTTTCCATTTCGGCGCGGCTCTTCAGATAATGATCCGGCGAGAGGCGGAAACGGCTGTCGTCAGAGATGATGGCGTTGTGCGCTACAGCCATCAGTGCATCATGCGCGTCGTAATCATCACGCGTCAGGAAGAAGGCTTCGTTGGTGGCGACCAGCGGCAGGTCGTGCTTATAGGCAAGACCGATAATCTTCTGTTCGTGCCGCTTGTCATAGGTGCCGTGGCGCTGCAGCTCGACATAGAGTCGGTCGCCGAAGATGCGTTTCAGCGTCAGCAGCCGTGTCTCTGCCTGTGCGGCATGGCCGTCCTTGAGCGGCATATCGATGGGGCCGGTCGCAGCCCCCGTCAGGGCGATCAGACCGTCCGTACCGACCTCATCCAGCCAGGAGGAACGGATATGGATGGTCGAGTTGCCTTCGCCGCCGAGATAGGCGCGGCTGACAAGATCGACCAGCCGCTCGTAACCTGCGTCGGTGGCGGACAGAAGCACGATGGAAGGCAGCTTGACCAGCGCCTGCTGACCTCCCCGTTTTTCGGTTTCGAGGCCGTCTTCCATATCGATCGATACTTGGCAGCCGATGATCGGCTGCAGGCCCTCGTCCATCGCTTTCTGGGAAAACTCCAGGGCGACGAAGAGATTGTTGGTATCGGTAATAGCAATCGCCGGCTGCCCGTCGCCGGCTGCCTTGTAGAGGATCTTTTTGAGAGGCAGCGCGCCTTCGAGCAGCGAATAGGCGGAATGGACCCTCAGATGAACGAAGCCCGGCTTTCCGCCGATCGCACCTTGTTCCGCATCCGCCATGATATGCCTTTCAGATCACCTCAATGAAGAGCGCGTATTGTCGGCATTGAAGGCGATTCTGTCCAGAAAAAGTCCCGCTTCGGGACCGCATGGCTGCCATGCGATCCCCTGAATTCTTACATTGCCATGACGATCAGCGAGAAGCTCGCAATGAACATTGCGATGGAGGTGAATGCTGCGATATCACGGATCATGTCAGTCATTTGGCTCTCCTTTGCTCTTATGTTTTTAATTTGTTCCATGTATGTTCTGTTGTCAACAGGATTCCACCCCGCTTCTGCGGGGCATGGTTAACGTCGGAGTTGAGGAACGATGGACGTGCTGGAACTCAATAGCTTCATTGTCGAAGCCAAATCGCAGACATATGTCGCCGGTGCGAAGGCGCAGCCTTCCTATCGGATCGGCGCCCACGATCTTAGCTACAAGCGTGGTATCTGGCGCTATCTCGACAGCTATTTCGGCGGCACGGACTTTGCCGGCCAGGAAGTGGTGTGGCTAGAGGAAAAGCCGGTCTGGGCGATGAATTATTTCGGGAGGATCATTGAACCCGAGATCATCGATGCCGCTATCGCCGGCACCATCATTCGCGCCGCGCTGTCACAGCTCTACAGTCAGGGCCGTTTTCTCGGCGGCATGGTATTCGATCATGCGCTCGGACGTTACGTCGATACGAGCGATGGCGACTGCGCGCATTTCCGTGGACACGAATTCATCCTCGTGAATGATCGCAAGGCTTACGAGCTCGATTATCGCGGCGGGTTCATCGTCGCCTGACGATCAGAAATCCACGACCTTGCCGTCGGAAATCGTGACACGCCGGTCCATGCGCCCGGCGAGCTCATGGTTGTGCGTGGCGATCAGCGCAGCAAGACCGGACTGCCGTACCAGCGCTTCCAGCGCGTCGAAGACGTAGCTTGCGGTTTCCGGGTCGAGATTGCCGGTCGGCTCGTCGGCGAGAAGAAGGCTCGGCGCATTGGCGACGGCACGTGCGATCGCCACACGTTGCTGCTCACCGCCGGAGAGTTCGGCCGGGCGATGCGTGCCGCGATGGCCGATGCGCATATAATCCAGAAGCATCTTTGCCCGTTCGCCCGCCTCTTTCCAGGAGAGGCCGGCGATGAGCTGCGGCATCATGATGTTCTCCTGGGCCGAGAATTCCGGCAGCAGGTGATGGAACTGGTAGACGAAGCCAATCTCGCTGCGGCGGATCGCCGTGCGCTTTTCATCAGAGAGACCATCACAGGGGCGGCCGTTGATCGTCACCTCGCCGCCATCGGGATGTTCCAGCAGGCCGGCGACATGCAGCAGCGTCGACTTGCCTGTGCCGGAGGGGGCAACCAGCGCGACCATCTCACCGCTCGTCAGCGAAAAATCCGCACCCTTGAGGATGGTCAGCAGCGTTTCGCCCTGCCCGTAATGGCGCTCGACGCCCGAAAGCTTGAGAACGACGTTGCGTTTCATGAATGCGGCATTCCTTGGATTTGGCCTTGGATCGTGCATGACCTTGGATCCCGGCCTATTCGTAACGAAGGGCCTGGACGGGGTCGAGGCGGGAGGCGCGCCAGGCAGGGAAGATCGTCGCGATGAAGGAGAGCGTCAGCGCCATGACGACGACGGAAACCGTTTCGCTGATATCCATTTCGGCCGGCAGCTGGCTCAGGAAATAGAGCTGCGGGTCGAAGAGCACCGTGCCCGATACCCAGGAGAAGAACTGCCGGATCGACTCGATGTTGACGCAGACGAGAACGCCGAGCAGGACGCCGGCAATCGTGCCGACAATGCCGATTGCGGCCCCCGTCATAAAGAAGATGCGCATGATGGCGCCGGCGCTTGCACCCATGGTGCGCAGGATGGCGATATCGCTGCCCTTGTCCTTCACCAGCATGATGAGGCCGGAGATGATGTTGAGCGCTGCGACGAGCACGATCAGCGTCAGGATCATGAACATGACGTTGCGCTCCACTTCCAGGGCGGAGAAGAAGGTCTGGTTTCGCTGGCGCCAGTCGGTAATGAGGATCTGTCTGCCGGCCGCCTCTTCGACCTTGGGCTTGAGATTGTCGATGTCATCAGGGTTATTGACGAAGAGTTCGATCGACTGCACTAGTCCGTCGGCATTGAAATAGAGCTGTGATTCCTCGAGCGGCATGTAGATGATCGAGGAATCGTATTCTGACATACCGATCTTGAAGAGGCCGGAAATCTTGTAGGATTTGATGCGCGGATTGACACCCATCGGCGTCACATCACCTTCCGGTGACGTCAGTGTAATCAGGTCACCGACGCGCAATCCGAGCTGGTCGGCCATGCCCGTGCCAACGAGAACTCCGTCGCCCGCGGCAAAGCCTACCATATCGCCGGACTTGATGTTGTCGGAGACCGTCTTGAGCTTGCTCAGATCTTCGGCACGCGTGCCGCGCACCAGAGCACCGGTGCTGCCACCCGTCTGCGAAGAAGCAAGGACTTGGCCTTCCACCAGGGGCAGCGCCATCTTGATGCCGGGTACGGCTTCGAATTTCTTCACGAGATCGGCGTAATCAGTGAAGGGACCATCGACCGGCTGGATGATCATGTGGCCGTTGATGCCGAGGATGCGAGAGACGAGCTCCGTGCGAAACCCGTTCATCACGGCCATGACGATGATCAGCGTCGCGACACCCAGCATGATACCGACGAAGGAAAAGCCGGCAATGACCGAGATGAAGGCCTCCTTGCGGCGGGCGCGCAGATAGCGCCACGCCACGAGGCGTTCGAAGGTGGAGAATGGCTTGCCAGCCGGACCCAAGCCGGATTTTGAACTCCGGTCCACTGCTGCCTCTGCCATTTCGCCTCCGTCTTTCTTAAGCCACGAACCTATTGATCGCCGCCTCGATGGTCATCGTTTCACGGGCGCCGGTCTTGCGGTCCTTCACTTCCACTTCGCCGTTCGCGACTGCGCGCGGACCGGCAATGATCTGATACGGCACGCCGATCAGGTCGGCGGTCGCAAACTTGGTACCGGCGCGATCGTCCGTGTCGTCATAGAGCACATCCTTACCCGCCTTGGTCAGCGCTGCGTAGATCAGCTCGCAGGTATCGTCGCAGGCCTCGTCGCCAGCCTTCATGTTGATCACAACGACATCGAAGGGCGCAACGGACTCCGGCCAGATGATTCCGTTCTCATCATGCGATGCTTCGATGATGGCGGGAACAAGGCGCGTCGGCCCGATCCCGTAGGAACCCATGTGAACAAAATGTTCCTTACCGTCAGGACCCTGCACCTTAGCGCCCATCGGCTCGGAATATTTCGTACCGAAGTAGAAAATATGGCCGACTTCGATGCCGCGCGCAGAAAGACGCTCGCTTTCCGGAATGGCGTTGAAGGCTGCCTCGTCGTGCATCTCAGAAGTCGCTGCATAGAGCGACGTCCACTTGTCGAAGATCGACTTCAGGCCTTCAACGCTGTCGAAATCCGTGTTCTCCGAGGGAATGTCGAAATCGACGAAATCCTTATGGCAGAAAACTTCGGACTCGCCGGTCTCGGCAAGGATGATGAACTCGTGGCTGAGATTGCCGCCGATCGGGCCGGTATCGGCGCGCATCGGGATAGCACGCAGGCCGAGACGATCGAAGGTGCGCAGGTAGGCGGTGAACATCTTGTTGTAGGAATGCTCAGCGCCTTCGCGCGTCAGGTCGAAGGAATAGGCGTCCTTCATCATGAATTCGCGCGAACGCATGGTGCCGAAGCGCGGACGGATCTCGTCACGGAACTTCAGCTGAATATGATAGAGATTGAGCGGCAGATCCTTATAGGACTTGACGGAGGAACGGAAAATATCCGTCACCATTTCCTCGTTGGTCGGACCATAGAGCATCGGGCGGTCCTGACGATCCTTGATGCGAAGCATCTCTTTGCCGTAGGCGTCGTAACGGCCGCTCTCCTGCCAGAGCTCGGCAGACTGCAGCGTCGGCATCAGAAGCTCGATGGCGCCTGCGCGGTTCTGCTCTTCGCGGATGATATTGTTGACCTTGTCCAGCACCTTTTTGCCCAGCGGCAGCCAGGAATAGATGCCCTGCGACTGCTGACGTATCATGCCGGCGCGCAGCATCAGCCGGTGGGAGACGATTTCCGCCTCCTTGGGATTTTCCTTGAGGATGGGCACGAAGAAGCGGGACAGACGCATGGCGGATTCCGGTACAGTTGAGACGCCGCTTATACCCAAGCGGAATCGACGGTCTTTGTTAAAGATGAGAGCGTTCATAGCCGCTTCGCGGCAGGAAGGAAACCCGCGACCGGCGCGAGTGGCCTCCCGCAGACGCATGTTAGCGCCCATAAATTCAGAAAGCGCGAAAAAGCGCGTATTTATAAGGACTTGTAGGCAAATCTTGTCAACAGAAAAATTTTGCGCGAGTGTAGCAAAAATGCAAAAAAAGCTGATGACAAAGCACAATCTTTGAGCTAGTTTTAGCTCACAAAACAGGCAAGAAGGCTAAATTCTTGCCGAATTCGCGGTCAAGTCTTGGGAGGATCAGATCTTAGGCGCGCTCGTCGCTGCCCCGGCAACGGTTAAGGATCACGCGATACTTAAAACAAGGCTTTTAGCCTTGTTTTTTTTTGCTTTTTCGGCTCTCACTGCCCCTGAAAAACAAGCCGCCCTTCCCCTAGGTAAGCCCGCATTCCGTTAGGCAAGCTCTTTGCCTCACTTGCATGACGTGCGTATGACAAGTTTTTTCGGGGTTGCATTTACATCTGCTCAAAGTTCGAGCAAAAGCCATTCCTAATAGAAGCTAGGCCCTATTTGTGGAAGTGCGTCGAAGCCGAGACCGAAATAGGTAGAGCCGACATACCAGATCCCGTAGATGGCGCCTGAGATCAGTGTCGTCAGCGAGAAGACGAAGACCGGACGGAAGCGGGTCGGCGCGCTAGGCACGGTGCCAAGCACGATATCATTGTCATCCGCCTGAGTGCGCAGGCCGATCGGCAGGACCGCAAAAAGCGTGATCCACCAGATGATGAAATAGACTGCGAATCCCTGGAGGAAGGCCTGAAACATGTTGGTTCCCGTCGTATAGCGCCTTGGCGCTTCGTTTGCGTGCTTATAAGCGGGAATGACGGCCAATTCAAAGGCCGTGGACAATTTAGGTCACTCTGCCGCAGCGATCAGACCTGCTCCAGCTCGATGAGCGTACCGAAGAAGTCCTTGGGATGAAGGAAAAGCACCGGCTTGCCATGGGCACCGATTTTCGGCTCGTCGTTACCAAGGATCCTTGCTCCATCTGCCGCCAGTCTATCGCGGGCGGCTAGGATATCGTCCACCTCGTAGCAGATGTGGTGCATGCCGCCGGAAGGATTTTTCTCGAGGAAGGCGGCAATCGGCGAGGCGTCGCCGAGCGGTTCCAGCAATTCCACTTTGGTGTTCGGCAGTTCGACGAAGACGACCGTCACGCCATGTTCCGGCAGTGCCTGCGGCGCGGAAACCTTGGCACCCAACGTACCACGATAGCTTGCAGCGGCAGCGGCAAGATCCGGCACTGCGATAGCGATGTGGTTCACCCGGCCAAGCATCGGTCAGACCCTGGTGACGAAAACGGTGACGACGGGCTTCTTGCCCCAGGCATGATTTGCAGCGGCACGCACGGCGCGGCGAACGGCCTCCTGCACCATGTCGATATCCTTGCGGCGGGCACGTGGAATGCTTTCGATCGCGCCGATTGCGGCATCGAACAGAGCATCTTCCATATCCTCGCCCTCATCGTCATAGGCAGGCAGTCCGATGGCCACGAGATCAGGCTCGCCTATGATGTCGTAGCGGCTGTCGAGCACGATGCTGGCGGCGACGTGGCCGACATAGGCAAGCTTCTTGCGCTCACCGATCCCCATCTCATCAAAGTCGCCGATCAGCGACCCATCCTTGTAGATGCGGCCGTGCGGGGCCTCGTCGATCACCTCGGCAGGACCGGGCGCCAAGCGCAGCACATCGCCATTGCGCACACGCGGCACCATCGGGATGCCGGACTGTTCGGCAAGTTCCTTGTGTGCCGTCAGGTGCGTCGCCTCGCCGTGCACAGGCACAACGATCTTCGGGCGCGTCCACTCATACATCTTCTGCAATTCATTGCGGCGCGGATGGCCGGAGACATGCACCAGCGCCTCGGAATCGGTGATCACATGGACGCCTTGCTCCACCAGTCCGTTCTTGATGTCCTGGATCGCCTTCTCATTGCCGGGAATGGCGCGCGAGGAGAAGACGACAATATCGCCGGCGGCAAAGGCCACGTTGCGCATCTCATCGCGGGAAAGCTTGGCAAGGGCGGCGCGCGGCTCGCCCTGGCTGCCGGTCAGAATGACAACGACCTTGTCGCGCGGAATAAAGCCGTAATCCTCTTCGGAAATGAACGGCTTTATGCCCTCCATCAAGCCGATGTCCTGAGCAACATCGCACACGCGCTTCAGCGAGCTGCCGAGCAGCAGGACGTCGCGGCCAGCCGCTTCGGCGGCTTCGGCGATGGTACGGATACGGCCGACATTCGAGGAGAAGGTGGTGATCGCCACGCGACCTTCGGCATCTTCGATGATCTTGCGCAGGCTCTCCGAGACATCCTTCTCCGAGGGCGACACACCGTCGCGCAGCGCATTGGTGGAATCGCAGAGAAGCGCCAGCACCCCTTCATCACCGAGCTGACGGAAACGTATCTCGTCTGTCAGCGGCCCGAGCGACGGTTCGTGATCGATCTTCCAGTCGCCGGTGTGGATGACATTGCCGAGCGGTGTGCGGATCATCAGCGACATCGGCTCGGGGATCGAATGATTGACGGCCACACCCTCAATGCTGAAAGGGCCGGCATTGATCGTATCGCCCGCCTTGAAGATGGTCACCGGCACCTCGCCGATCGCATCCTTCTCGAAATTGCGCTTGGCTTCCAGGAGCCCAGCCGTAAAGGGCGAGGCATAGACCGGCACATTGAGGCCCGGCCAGAGATCGGCGAGAGCGCCGTAGTGATCCTCATGGGCGTGGGTGATGATGATCGCCTTGAGGTTCTTGCGCTCATTGGCGAGGAAGCGGATGTCCGGCAAGACGAGATCCACGCCCGGCAGATCCGGCCCCGGAAAAGTGACGCCGCAGTCCACCATGATCCACTGGCGATGATCGGAAGGACCGAAACCGTACAGTGCGAGGTTCATGCCGATCTCGCCGACGCCGCCCAGAGGCAGGAATACCAGTTCGTCCTGTTTCGCCATAATGTTTGTTTTTTCCACTATCCAAAGAATACATCGCCGGCCGCAATCGGCATCATCCTGCCTGTGCCCGTATCGAGCATCAACAGGCCATTATCATCAATTCCGGCGAAAAACCCGGAAATCGACCTGTCGGGCAAGTTCACAGTTATCTTTTCGCCAATACCACAGGCAACCGCACGCCATCGCGCAGTGATCTCGGCAATGCCCCGACCTTCGTCCCAGACATTCAGCGCCTCGGTCATGGAGGCAAAGAGATGGGCGAAGAGCTCCTCAGGCGAAGCTGCACTTCCCTGATCGCGCAGGCAAGTGACGGGATAGAGTGGGTTCTCGGGCATGACGGACACGTTGATGCCGATACCGATCACGACGGCATGGCGTCCATTCGCCAGCCGCTCCCCCTCGACGAGGATACCGCAGGTCTTCTTGCGTCCGATCAGGATATCGTTCGGCCACTTCACCTCCAGCGGCTCGGCGCCCGGCGGCAAGACGCTGCGGACGGCCTGATGAACCGCGACGGCGATTGCGAGCGGCAGGGAGGCAAGGCGCTCCATCGGTGCCGGGTCGATGAGGAGAAGAGAAGCGTAGAGATTGCCGCGCTCGGAAACCCAGGGACGGCCACGGCGGCCGCGGCCGCCGGTCTGCCTTTCGGCGGTCACCCAGAGGAGACCGGGGTCCCCTGCCCGCGCGCGGGCAAGGCATTCCGTATTGGTGGAGGACGTTTCCGACAAGGCCTCGTGCCTGACATCGCCGAGCGATATCCGGCGCCGCTTGTCGGAAGCCATCAGAAGAGCGTTGCCGCAGCGAGTTCGGCCGCGCCGCCGATCGGACCGCCGATGAGAACATAGGCGGCAACGAAGAGACCGGAGAGACCGAAGACGAGACGCATCGAGCCGGAGACACGAGCGAATTCGTCAGTCGCCTCATCAAACCACATCAGCTTGATGACGCGCAGATAATAGTAAGCACCGACGACCGACGCCAGGACGCCGATGACGGCAAGCGCGTAAAGCTTGGCCTCGATGGCGGCGACGAAGACGAAGTACTTCGCGAAGAAGCCTGCGAGCGGCGGAATGCCGGCGAGCGAGAACATTAGTGCGGTCAGAACCACAGCCATGAAGGGGTTCGTCGTCGACAGGCCAGCAAGATCGTTGACGTTTTCAACGACCGTGCCGTCCTTGCGGCGCATCGACATGATGATTGCGAAGGAGCCGAGCGTCATGACCATGTAGATCGCCATGTAGAGCATGACGCCGGTGACGCCCGTCTGGTTGCCGGCTGCGAGGCCGACCAGTGCATAGCCCATGTGACCGATCGAAGAATAGGCCATCAGTCGCTTGATGTTCTTCTGGCCGATCGCAGCAAAGGAACCGAGCAGCATGGAGGCAATCGAGATAAAGACAATGATCTGCTGCCACTCGGTCAGTATCGGCTGGAACGCGGTGATGACGATGCGGGTCATCATCGCCATGGCGGCAACCTTCGGTGCGCTCGCGAGGAACGCAGTGACCGGGGTCGGCGCGCCTTCATAAACGTCGGGCGTCCACATGTGGAACGGAACGGCCGAGATCTTGAAGGCGATACCGGCCAGGATGAAGACGAGGCCGAAGATCAGGCCGAGTGAACTTCCGCCTTCGACAGTCAGAGCCTGGGCAACGTCTGCGAAATGCGTGTGGCCGGTGAAGCCGTAGACCAAGGACATGCCATAGAGAAGCATGCCCGACGAGAGGGCGCCGAGGACGAAGTATTTCAGACCCGCTTCGGTCGACTTCACGCTCTCACGGTTGATCGCCGCGATGACGTAGATCGCCAGAGACTGCAGCTCGAGGCCGAGGTAAAGTGCAATCAGGTCATTTGCCGAGATCATCAGCATGATGCCGAGCGTGCAGAGCACGAGGAGAACCGGGAACTCGAACTTGTCGAGCTGGTTTTCCCTCGCCAGGCCCATCGACATGAACAGGGCGATGAACGAGCCGATCAGCGCCAGAACCTTCATGAAGCGTGCGAAACCGTCGGCGAGGTAGACACCGCCATAGGCGAGGCCGTCGCCCGGAACGAAGACCAGCCACAGTCCGGAGATCGCAATCACGATCATCGCCAGCACGCTGACGAGCGGACCGGACCGCTCGCCCGAGAAGACGCCGATCATGAGCAGGACGAGCGCACCGATCGCGAGGATGATTTCCGGCGCGGACAGGTACAGGCTCAGGGATATTGTTTCAGCGGTCATGTCCTAAAATCCCGTCATTTCATCGACAGCGCAACATTCTGCGCTGCCTGCACTGCGGCCGAATAGCTGTTGATCAGATGGTCTACGGAAGCTGCGGTCGCATCGAAGACCGGAGCCGGATAGACGCCGAAGAAGATCGTGAGCGCGATCATCGGGTAGAGAATGATCTGTTCACGCGGCGAGAGGTCGAGCAAAGCCTTCAGCTTTTCCTTCTCCAGTGCGCCGAAAATAACCCGGCGATAGAGCCAGAGCGCATAGGCGGCCGAGAGGATAACACCGGTTGCGGCAAAGAGCGCAACCCAGGTATTGGCTCGGAAGGCGCCGATCAGGGTGAGGAATTCGCCGATGAAGCCCGAAGTGCCCGGCAGGCCGACATTCGCCATGGTGAAGACCATGAAGGCGACGGCGTATTTCGGCATGTTGTTGACGAGGCCGCCATAGGCCGCGATCTCGCGGGTGTGGGTGCGGTCATAGACGACGCCGACGCAAAGGAAGAGCGCGGCGGAGACAATGCCGTGCGACAGCATCTGGAAGATCGAACCCTGCAGACCCTGTGCGTTGGCCGCAAAGACTCCCATCGTCACGTAGCCCATGTGGGCAACCGAGGAATAGGCGATCAGCTTCTTGATGTCGTCCTGCATCATCGCAACCAGCGAAGTGTAGATGATGGCGATTACGGACATGGCGAAGACGAGTGGCGCGAAATAGTCTGATGCGACCGGGAACATGCCGAGCGAGAAGCGGATCAGACCGTAGCCGCCGAGCTTCAGGAGTACGCCTGCCAGGATGACGGAACCGGCCGTCGGCGCCTGGACGTGCGCGTCCGGGAGCCAGGTATGAACCGGCCACATCGGCATCTTCACCGCGAAGGAGGCAAAGAAGGCCAGCCACAGCCAAGTCTGCATCGCCGGCGGGAATTTGTAGTTCAGAAGCTGGACGATATCCGTCGTGCCGGCCTGCCAGTACATGGCCATGATGGCAAGCAGCATCAACACGGAGCCGAGCAACGTGTAGAGAAAGAACTTGTAGCTCGCATAGACGCGGCTAGCACCACCCCAGACGCCGATGATCAGGAACATCGGAATGAGGCCGCCTTCGAAGAAGACGTAGAAGAGAACGATATCGAGCGAGACGAAGACACCGACCATCATCACTTCGAGGATGAGGAAGGCAATCATGTATTCCTTCACCCGCTTCTCGATCGAGAGCCAGCTTGCGAGCACGCAGAAAGGCATCAGGAAGGTCGAAAGGATGATGAACAGCATGGAGATGCCGTCGACGCCGACATGGTAGCCGATGCCAGTGCCGAGCCAGTTATGCTGCTCGATCATCTGGAAGCCAGGATTGGCGTTGTCGAAACCGATCCAGATGAAGAGCGACAGGATGAAGGTGAAGACCGTGGTGATCAAAGAGATCCACAGCACGTTCTTACGGCCGTTCTCGGTTTCGCCGTTCATCAGCAACAGGAGCACCACGCCGACGAGCGGCAGGAAGGTGACCGTTGAAAGAATGGGCCAATCGGTCATCAGAAGGAACTCCCGAGCATCATCCAGGTAACGAGCGCCGCAACGCCGATCAGCATCGCGAAGGCATAGTGATAGAGGTAGCCGGTCTGCAGGCGTACGACGCGATCGGTCACGTTGACCACGCGGGCAGCGACGCCGTTCGGACCGTAGGTATCGATGACGCCGACATCACCCTTCTTCCACAGGAAGTTGCCGAGCGCCTTGGCCGTGCGGACGAAGAGGAAGTCGTAGAGTTCGTCGAAGTACCACTTGTTGAGCAGGAACTGGTAGAGCACACGATGCTGCTGAGCGAGCTTACGCGGCGTCGAGGGCGACCGGATGTACATATACCAGGCGGTCACGAAGCCGAGCAACATGGCGATGAAGGGGCTGAGGCTGACCCAGGCCGGAACGTGGTGGAATTGTTCCACCAGCTCGTTTTCGGCGCCAGTGAAGAGCGCGCCCTTCCAGAACTCGGCATATTCTTCGCCGTAGAAGCGGCCTTCAAAGAGCACGCCGGCAAATACTGCGCCGATGGCGAGGAGGTAGAGCGGCACCAGCATGACCTGCGGCGATTCGTGGACGTGATGCATGACCTCATGCGAAGCGCGTGGCCGGCCATAGAAGGTCATGAAGATCAGGCGCCAGGAATAGAAGCTCGTGAAGAGAGCGGCAATGACCAGCAGTGTGAAGGCGAAGCCTGCAGCCGGCGAATGCGACGCGTAGGCAGCCTCGATGATGACGTCCTTCGAGAAGAAGCCTGCAAAGCCGACCGGGGTGAAGGGAATGCCAACACCGGTGATCGCCAGCGTGCCGATGATCATCATCCAGAACGTCATCTTGATGTGCGGACGCAGGCCACCCATGTAGCGCATGTCCTGCTCGCCATCGACGGCGTGAATGACCGAACCGGCGCACAGGAACAGCAGAGCCTTGAAGAAGGCGTGGGTGAAGAGGTGGAAGATTGCCGCGCCATAGGCACCGACGCCGAGAGCAACGAACATGTAGCCGAGCTGCGAGCAGGTCGAGTAGGCAATGACGCGCTTGATGTCGTTCTGCACGAGGCCGACGGTCGCGGCGAAGAAGGCAGTGATCGCACCGATGATCGTCACGACGACAAGCGCATCCGGCGAGTGTTCGAAGATCGGCGACATGCGGGCGACGAGGAAGACACCAGCGGTAACCATGGTTGCGGCATGGATGAGAGCCGAAACCGGCGTCGGGCCTTCCATGGCGTCCGGAAGCCAGGTGTGCAGCAGGAACTGCGCCGACTTACCC
This sequence comes from Rhizobium sp. BK529, assembly GCF_014194105.1. Lineage (NCBI taxonomy): Bacteria > Pseudomonadati > Pseudomonadota > Alphaproteobacteria > Hyphomicrobiales > Rhizobiaceae > Rhizobium > Rhizobium sp. BK529. The sequence continues at coordinate 1,930,254 of NZ_JACIAU010000001.1, forward strand.
ATCGCGCCCATGAAGAGCAGCAGGCAGGCGCCTGTCAGCGCATGAGCCTTGTCAAGATGCATGCCGAAGAGGTTCAACACGACTTCACCGGCCGCACCGCCACCTTCCGCTGGAGCGAAGGTCGCAGCATTGGCGAAGATCGTATCGAAGTTGATCGAACCGAACAGCACGAAGACGGTCGCGATGCCGAGCACGAAGCCGAAATCGCCGACGCGGTTGACGATGAAGGCTTTTATTGCCGCGGCCGATGCCGAGGGTTTCTTGTACCAGAAGCCGATCAGCAGATACGAGGCCAGACCAACGCCTTCCCAGCCGAAGAACATCTGGGCAAGGTTGTCGGAGGTCACCAGCATCAGCATGGCGAAGGTAAAGAGCGAGAGATAGGCGAAGAAGCGCGGGCGGTGCGGATCGGTATGCATGTAACCGATCGAGTAGATGTGCACCAGCGTCGAGACCGTGTTGACCACGATCAGCATGACCGAGGTCAGCGTATCGACACGCAGCGACCAGGATACGTCGATCCCGCCGGACTGGATCCAGCGCAGAACCTCGACCTTGATAGCGCCTTCGGGATGGCCGAGCGCAACCGTGAAGAAGACGACCCAGGAGAGAACGGCGGCGATGATCATCAGGCCGCTGGTGACATATTCCGACGCCTTGGCACCAATCGCGCGGCCGAAGAGGCCGGCGATGATCGCGCCGATCAGGGGAAGGAAGACGATAGCCTTATAGAGGAACATGAGCCGCTCAGCCCTTCATCATATTGACGTCTTCGACCGCGATCGAACCGCGGTTGCGGTAGAAGACAACGAGAATTGCGAGACCGATCGCCGCTTCAGCAGCAGCAACGGTCAGAATGAACAATGCGAACACCTGGCCGACGATGTCGTTGAGGAACGACGAGAAGGCGACCATATTGATGTTGACCGACAGCAGGATCAGTTCGATCGACATCAGGATGACGATGATGTTCTTCCGGTTCAGGAAGATGCCGAACATGCCGATGGTGAAGAGGATGGCGCTGACCGTGAGATAATGGGAAAGTCCGATGACCATGTTCTTTTCTCCTTGACCTCTCGGTTCAGTTCACGCCCTGGCCCGCCTTGACCTTGACCACCTCGACGGCGGTCGCGGGCGTACGGGCAACCTGGCGGGAAATATTCTGCCGCTTGATGTTGGTGCGGTGCTTCAGCGTCAGCACGATTGCGCCGATCATGGCGACCAGCAGGACCAGACCGGCGATCTGGAAGAAATAGACGTAATTCGTGTAGAGCACGTCGCCGAGTGCGGCCGTATTGGTACGTTCGGTGAGCGCCGGGATCGGCATGGCGACCGTCTTGGCGACCTCGGGCGAGATCGCGCTGCCGCCGATCACGACGATCAGTTCGGCTGCGAGAATGAGGCCGATCAGCGCGCCGATCGGCGCATATTCGAGGACACCGGCGCGAAGCTCGGCGAAGTCGATGTCGAGCATCATCACCACGAAGAGGAAGAGAACCGCGACCGCGCCCACATAAACGACAAGCAGGATCAGCGCCAGGAATTCGGCACCCAGCAACAGGAAGAGACCGGCCGCATTGAAGAACACCAGGATCAGGAACAGAACCGAGTGAACCGGGTTCTTCGCCCAGATGACCATGAACGCCGACGCTATCGCGACAAAGGCGAAAAGATAGAAAAATAGAGCCTGCAGACCCATGTTGGTGCCTTTTTCATCTTCCCCCGGGCAGCCGGGAGTTTCCCTGCCCGATAGGACTTCACACAGCTTACGCCGGCAAAGCCCCGGTGCATGTTGACCGCAGCGGGCAAAGCGCCCTTCCGCGGCATTTCAAATTTCAATCAACGGTACGGCGCGTCCATCGCGATATTGCGAGCGATTTCACGCTCCCACCGATCGCCGTTGTCGAGCAGCTTCTGCTTGTCGAAGTAGAGCTCTTCGCGAGTTTCGGTGGCGAATTCGAAATTCGGGCCTTCGACAATCGCATCGACCGGACATGCCTCCTGGCAGAAGCCGCAGTAGATGCACTTAACCATGTCGATGTCATAACGCACCGTGCGGCGGGTGCCGTCATTACGGCGTGGGCCGGCTTCGATGGTGATCGCCTGAGCGGGACAGATTGCTTCGCACAGCTTGCAGGCGATGCAGCGCTCTTCACCGTTGGGATAGCGGCGCAGAGCATGCTCGCCGCGGAAACGCGGGCTGACCGGACCTTTTTCGAACGGGTAATTGATCGTCGCCTTCTGCTTGAAGAAATAGCGCATCGACAGGAAAAAGGCGCCGACGAATTCCTTGAGGAAAAGCGAGTTGATGGAGGCGGATAGGCTTCCCATCTTCAATCTCCAATTTTGCCGGAAACGAGGTTGGACATCAGCCTGCCCATCCCGTCAGTTTCAGCACGAATGCAACGATGACGACCATGGCGAGCGACAGCGGAAGGAAGACCTTCCAGCCGAGACGCATGAGCTGGTCGTAGCGGTAACGGGGCACGAAAGCCTTGACCATGGCGAACATGAAGAACACCAGGCACGCCTTCAGCATGAACCAGATGATGCCAGGCACCCAGTTAATGAGCCAGAAATCGACCGGAGGCAGCCAGCCGCCGAGGAAGAGAATCGTCGTCAGCGAACACATCAGCACGACGGCCGCATATTCGCCGAGCATGAACATCATATACGGAGCCGAGCCGTATTCCACCATGAAGCCGGCGACGAGTTCGGATTCTGCTTCCGGCAGATCGAAAGGCGGGCGGTTCGTCTCGGCGAGCGCCGAGATGAAGAAGACGACGAACATCGGGAACAGCGCCAGCCAGTGCCAGTCGAGGAACGAGTTCGGCAGGCCGATCATCGTACCGAGGCCGGTGCGCTGGGCATTGACGATATCCGTCAGGTTCAGCGAACCGACGCAGAGGAGAACGGTGACGATGACGAAGCCGATCGAGACTTCGTAGGACACCATCTGCGCGGCGGAGCGCAGCGCACCGAGGAACGGATACTTCGAATTCGAAGCCCAGCCGCCCATGATGATGCCGTAAACCTCGAGCGATGAGATCGCGAAGATGTACAGAATGCCGACGTTGATATTGGCGATCACCCATCCGTCGGCGAGCGGCACGACTGCCCAGGTCGACAGCGCCAGGAGCACAGTGACAAGCGGGGCGAGCAGGAAGATTGCCTTGTTGGCGCCGGCCGGAATGACCGGTTCCTTGAATACGAATTTCAGAAGGTCGGCAAAGGACTGGAACAGGCCGAAGGGACCGACGACGTTCGGACCGCGGCGCAGCTGAACGGCGGCCCAGATCTTGCGATCGGCAAGAAGAACGTAGGCGATGAAAATCAGCAGGCAGACGAGCAGCAGCAGCGACTGACCGATCATGATGATCGCCGGCCAGACATAGGTCGAGAAGAAAGAATCCATGAGTTCCTGCCCTTACTCTGCCGCGACTTTGAAATTGTTGCGGGCCAATGCCGAGCACTCGGCCATGACAGCCGAGGCACGCGCTATCGGGTTCGTCAAATAGAAGTCTTTGACCGGCGACGCAAACCCGGATTTGTTCATCTTACCGGCTTTTTTCGCCAGTGCGGCAATTTGGGCGCTGTCGCCCTCAGCGATCTCGTCGATGGCCGCAAAATGCGGGAATGCCGCATAGAGCTTGGCGCGCAACTCGCTGAGAGAATCAAAGGAAAGTTTCTTGCCGAGCACATCGGAAAGGGCGCGAATGATAGCCCAGTCCTCGCGGGCGTCGCCCGGTGCGAAACCGGCGCGGTTGCCCATTTGGACGCGGCCTTCGGTATTGACCCAGGTGCCGGACTTTTCGGTGTAGGCAGCGGCCGGCAGAATGACGTCCGCGCCATGTGCGCCATTGTCGCCGTGCGAACCGATATAGACCGTGAATTTCGCAGCCTTGGCCGAGAAATCGAGCTCATCTGCACCGAGCAGGAAGAGCACGTCCATCGCCTTCAGCATTTCGGCGGCATTGACGCCCTTGGCGCCCGGGACGAAACCGAGATCAAGGCCGCCGACGCGGGATGCAGCAGTGTGCAGCACGGCAAAACCGTTCCAGCCTTCAGCGATTGCACCGACATTGACGGCGAGCTTGGCAGCCGTTGCGAGAACGCCAGCGCCATCCGTGCGGGTCAAGGCGCCCTGGCCGATGATGATCATCGGCTTGGAAGCCTTGGAGAGGACTTCGGCGAAGGCGTGGCCGCCATCGAGAATATCCTTCAGCGTATCCGGACCAGCGCCAAGGTAGTCATACTTGTAGCGCATCTCGCCGCCCTCCCCGATCACACCGATCGGGAAGCCGCCGCGACGGTAGCGCTTGCGGATACGGGCGTTCAGGATGGCAGCTTCAAAGCGCGGGTTCGCGCCGATGATGAGCAACGCGTCGGCCTGTTCGATGCCCGCGATGGTCGGGTTGAAGAGGTAGCTCGCACGGCCGAGCGACGGATCAAGTGCCGCCCCATCCTGGCGACAGTCAAGATTCTCGGAACCGAGCGATTTCACCAGTTCGGAAAGGGCATACATTTCTTCGACCGAAGCGAGGTCACCGGCGATCGCACCGATCTTGTCGCCGGACGTTGCCGAAACGGCGGCCTTGATGGCGCCGAAGGCTTCGCTCCAGGTTGCCGGCTGCAGGCGGCCGTCCTTGCGGACGTAAGGACGGTCGAGGCGCTGTGTCTTCAGGCCGTCCCAGACGTGGCGGGTCTTGTCGGAAATCCACTCTTCGTTCACAGCTTCGTTGACGCGCGGCAGGATGCGCATGACTTCGCGGCCACGCGTATCGACGCGGATCGCGGAGCCGACGGCGTCCATAACGTCGATCGATTCGGTCTTGTTCAGCTCCCACGGACGCGCCGTGAAGGCGAAGGGCTTGGAGGTCAGAGCACCGACCGGGCAGAGGTCGACGACGTTGCCCTGCAGCTCGGAGGTCATGGCCTGCTCGAGATAGGTGGTAATCTCGGCGTCTTCGCCGCGGCCGATCAGGCCGAGCTCGGAGATGCCGGCAACCTCTGTCGTGAAACGGACGCAGCGCGTGCAGTGAATGCAGCGGTTCATCACCGTCTTGACGAGCGGGCCAATATATTTGTCTTCGACGGCGCGCTTGTCTTCCTGATAGCGCGAGGTGTCGATGCCGAAGGCCATGGCCTGGTCCTGCAGGTCGCATTCGCCGCCCTGGTCGCAGATCGGGCAATCGAGCGGATGATTGATGAGCAGGAATTCCATCACGCCTTCGCGGGCCTTCTTGACCATCGGCGTGTTGGTGAAGACTTCCGGCAGTTCGCCGTTCGGGCCGCCGCGGATATCACGCACGCCCATGGCGCAGGAAGCCTGCGGCTTCGGCGGACCGCCCTTAACCTCGACGAGGCACATGCGGCAATTGCCGGCAACCGAAAGGCGCTCATGGAAGCAGAAGCGCGGAACTTCAGCACCAGCCTCTTCGCACGCCTGCAGCAGCGTGAAATGATCCGGAACTTCGATCTCGTTGCCGTCAATCTTCAGTTTAACCATCGTCACTCAGTCCTGTTTCCCATTCGCCGGGTACCGGCAAACAAACCTATTTTTGCAACATCCATATTGCCAAGGCGGTCATTTCATTCCGTCCTGGCGCTGGTATTGCCCAAATTTTCCTTCGCCGGTTCCGAGACCCGAAACCCGCCAGCGGCATTGCGATCCGGAGCCCCTGCCCCACTGATCGATCCGCCATTCCTCCGGCCGTCACATGTGGCCGGAAATCTAGTTCTTCCTGCGACCCCGCGTCGCCAGTACCTTCGCCTGGCCGACCCAATCGTCGCGGAGGATGCGGCCTTCGAAGCCGAGTTCGGCATCCAGGCTCGCAATGTCCTGATCGCTCCAGGCGGCGATATCGGCGAAGGCGCGGATACCTCTTGCGTTCAGCACCTGTTCGAGCTTCGGACCGATGCCGGCGATCAGCTTGAGGTCATCAGCCTTCCTGGACCTTGCGGCCGGCTTGCTCTTGGCAGCCGCTACCGGCTTGGTATTCTTCTCCGCCGGAGGCTTGGTGGAAACTACCGTCAGCTTCGGCTTTGCCACCTTGCGTGCCGGCTCGGTCTTCTCAGCTGGCCGGCGGATATTTTCCGGACGGATATCGATTTCCGGCACTTCTTCGTCCGGCGGCGTTTCGTCGAGTGCTGCGGCTGCCATGTTCGCCGTTTCGAGTGCACCCTGCAGCGCGCCGAAGAAAATGCCGGCCATCTGTGTGGAAAGGCCGAAACCGATCGCCGTTGCCGCGGCAAATGCCGCAGCTGGGTGGGCCATTAGCGGATGAATAGGCATTACACGCGCATTTTCCAGCATACCGGCAGCAAGTCGGCCGAAGTCAGCCGCGAAATCGGCTGCCCCTTCCCTCACCTTGCTATCGGATGTGCTGGTCGTCATGCGCTTACTCCGCCGCCTCCAGAACCGCCCCATGATCGAGGGCATTGGCCGTGTACTGGTCGATACGGGCTTCGATTTCCGGACGGAAGTTGCGGATCAGACCTTGGACCGGCCATGCGGCAGCGTCGCCGAGCGCACAGATGGTGTGGCCTTCGATCTGCTTGGTGACCTGGAACAGCATGTCGATTTCGCGCTTCTGCGCGTTGCCGCGGGCCATACGCTCCATCACGCGCCACATCCAGCCCGTACCTTCGCGGCATGGTGTGCACTGACCGCAGCTCTCATGCTTGAAGAAGGCCGAGATGCGGGCAATCGCTTTGATGACATCGGTGGACTTGTCCATGACGATCGAGGCGGCCGTACCGAAGGAGGAGCCGACAGCGCGCAGGCCATCGAAGTCCATCGGGCAGTCGATGATGTCCTTGGCCGGAACGATCGGGCACGATGCGCCACCCGGAATGACGGCGAGCAGGTTGTCCCAACCGCCGCGGATGCCGCCGGCGTGCTTGTCCACCAGTTCGCGGAACGTAATGCCCATGGTTTCTTCGACTGTGCACGGGCGGTTGACGTGGCCCGAGAGCATGAAGAGCTTGGTGCCGACATTGTTTGGACGGCCGAAGGACGAGAACCAGCCGGCGCCACGGCGCAGAATGGTCGGAGCAACGGCGATCGATTCGACGTTGTTGACAGTCGTCGGGCAGCCGTAGAGACCCATATTCGCCGGGAACGGCGGCTTCAGGCGCGGCTGACCCTTCTTGCCTTCAAGGCTTTCGAGCAGTGCGGTCTCTTCTCCGCAGATATAAGCGCCGGCGCCGTGATGGACGTAGATATCCATGTCCCAGCCGAGCTTGTTGTTCTTACCGAGAAGACCGGCATCATAGCATTCGTCGATTGCAGCCTGCAGGGCTTCGCGCTCGCGGATATATTCGCCGCGCACATAGATATAGGCGGCATTGGCGCCCATGGCGAAGCTTGCGACCACGCAGCCTTCGATCAGCGTATGCGGATCGTTTCGCATGATGTCGCGGTCCTTGCAGGTGCCGGGCTCCGATTCGTCGGCATTGACGACGAGGTAATGCGGGCGGCCATCGCTCTGCTTCGGCATGAAGGACCACTTGAGGCCCGTCGGGAAGCCTGCACCGCCACGACCGCGAAGGCCGGAAGCCTTCATCTCGTCGATGATCCAGTCGCGGCCCTTTTCCAGGATCTGCTTGGTACCATCCCAGTGGCCGCGGCTCATCGCGCCTTTCAGGGACTTATCCTTGAGGCCGTAGATGTTGGTAAAGATGCGGTCTTTATCTTGCAGCATGTCTCACACCTCTTACCGCGGCTTCTTACCGAAGACCTTGATATATTCCGCTTCGCCGCCCTTGGCGAGCGCCTTGGCCTGCTTGACCCAGTCGTCACGCTCGATGCGGCCGCGGAAATTCAAGAAACCATCGACCCATTCACGTTCAGCCTTCTTCCAGCCCGCGATCTGCGCGAAGGTGAAGATGCCGATCTCATGCAACGTTGCCTCGATCTTCGGACCGACACCGGAGATCATCTTGAGATCGTCGGGAGCGGCTGGCTTCTCGATGCCTGCCGGGCGATTCTTGTCGGTCAGCGACGGTTTGACAGCGACATCAGCGGCAGGCTTTGGGGCCGGCTCGGAAGCGGCAGTGCCCGACAGAGGCTGAACTTCGGCAGCCTTCGCATTCTTGGCCGATGCCTTGGGCGAGGTTGCCGGCGTCTTCAGCGACTGATTGGTTTCAGCGTCGGTGCTCTTCGGACGAGCGGCCTCGGAAGGAGGAACCGGTGCGCCGTCGGCCGGTGCCTTTGCCGGGGTTTCGTCAACCCAGGTGCGCGTGACGGGAACGTCGTCCAGAAGCGTCGTCGGCCCGCCTTCGGGAGAAGAGAGGTGACGATCGATCTGCGGACCGACCTTGACGCTCGCGCCGTTACCGGCAGCAAATGCATCGATGATCTCTTCCAGGCGCTCCGGCGTCAGGTCCTCATAGGTATCCTTGCCGATCATCACCATCGGCGCGTTGACGCAGGCCCCGAGACATTCAACCTCTTCCCAGGACAGCGTGCCTTCGGCATTGCGTTCGAAAGGATGCTGATGAATCTTGCTGCGGCAGACGCCCATCAGCTTTTCCGAGCCGCGCAGCATGCAGGGCGTCGTGCCGCAAACCTGCACGTGAGCGCGGGAACCAACGGGATGGAGCTGGAACTGGGTGTAGAAGGTCGCGACCTCGAGGACACGGATATAGGCCATGTCCAGCATGTCGGCGACCTTTTCGATCGCCGCGCGGGTGACCCAACCATCCTGCTCCTGCGCACGCATCAACAGCGGAATGACCGCGGACTGCTGACGGCCTGCGGGATATTTCTGAATCGTCTTTTCCGCCCAGACCGCGTTTTCATCGCTGAAAGCGAATGCGGCCGGCTGGAATTGATCTTCGGCTAATCGACGAACGGACATTCTTCCTCACGCCTTGTCAGTTTAGCGTTCCACACCGCGAAGCAGTCAAAGACTGCATTTCACAGGCATAGGCCGACTGGTCTTTTTGCATAAATACCACAAACTTGCCGCCGTTTGGCACGGCGGCCTTGATCTGATAGCCCTTGGACAAAAGCTCGCCCATGGACGACTGCTCCGCCGGCGGCTGCGCCTCATCGTGGCCCAGCGGCGTGCCGAGCTTGCCCGCTTCCTGCGCGAAAGCGCCGGAGGCTGCAAAGAGAATGGCAGCTGCGAGCGGCAGAGCCTGCATTACCGGTCCACCTCGCCGAACACGATGTCGAGCGAGCCGAGAACGGCCGCGACGTCGGCGAGCTGGTGGCCACGGCACATGAAGTCCATCGCCTGCAGATGCGCATAACCCGGAGCGCGGATCTTGCAGCGGTAAGGCTTGTTGGTGCCATCGGAGACGAGATAGACGCCGAACTCGCCCTTTGGCGCTTCGACGGCGGCATAAACTTCGCCGGCCGGAACGTGATAACCTTCGGTGTAGAGCTTGAAGTGGTGGATGAGCGCTTCCATCGAACGTTTCATCTCGCCGCGCTTCGGCGGAACGACCTTGCCGTCGATCGAGGAGAACGGTCCCGTCTTGGCATCACCGAGCAGGCGGTTCACGCACTGCCTCATGATCTTCACGGATTCGCGCATCTCGATCATACGGATCAGGTAACGATCGTAGTTGTCGCCGTTCTTGCCGACCGGAATGTCGAACTCAAGATCCGAATAGCATTCATAGGGCTGCGCGCGGCGCAAGTCCCAGGCAGCGCCCGAACCACGCACCATGACGCCCGAGAAGCCCCAGGCCCAGCAATCTTCGAGCGCGACAACGCCGATATCGACGTTACGCTGCTTGAAGATACGGTTGCCAGTCAGAAGGTCGTCGATATCGTCGAGCTTGCCCGGGAATTCGTCGCACCAATTGCCAATGTCCTGCACGAGCTGTTCCGGCAGATCCTGGTGAACGCCACCCGGTCGGAAATAAGCCGCATGCATGCGCGCACCGCAGGCACGCTCGTAGAACACCATCAGTTTTTCGCGCTCTTCGAAGCCCCAGAGCGGCGGCGTCAGCGCGCCGACGTCCATGGCCTGCGTGGTGACATTCAGGAGATGCGACAGGATGCGGCCGATTTCCGAATAGAGAACGCGGATGAGCTGGCCGCGGATTGGGATCTCGATGCCAAGCAGCTTTTCGACGGCCAGCGCATAGGCATGCTCCTGGTTCATCGGCGCAACGTAGTCGAGGCGATCGAAATACGGAACGGCCTGCAAATACGTCTTGGTCTCGATCAGCTTTTCGGTGCCGCGATGGAGAAGACCGATATGCGGGTCGACGCGTTCCACAATTTCGCCGTCAAGCTCCAGGACAAGACGAAGCACACCGTGCGCCGCCGGATGCTGCGGTCCGAAATTGATGTTGAAGTTGCGGACATTATGTTCGGTCATGCTGCGTGCTCCATGCCAAACGCGGTGCCAATCAAGCGAATAGCGAATGGCGAATAGCGAGTAGTTTCGTTCAGTATCATCACTTCTCCTGGAGACTCCGTATTAGCGCGCGAATCATTCGTCCGATCTCGTCGCATTTTCCGGTCATCTGCCTGAACTCACTCTCGTCGATCATGCTGATGCGGTGAGAGATGAGCATATGCGTTTCCAATTCCTTTAACGAACCCTGGGAGATCCGCAGAAACTGAATGAAGCTTCCCGTGACTTCACGTCCGTGCCCTTCAGCGATATTGGCTGCGATAGAAGTCGCCGCCCTGCGTATCTGAGCTGTCAGACCGTAAACCTCTTCTTTCGGGAATCTTTTGGTTAGCTGATAACAATCCACCGCGAGATCGATTGCCATCTGCCATACCTTAAGGTCTTTATAAGAGTTTATCGTCTGAGCGCCCTTCCAACTATTCGCTACTCACTATTCACTATTCGCTTTACTGCTTCGCTTTTTCGTCGCCGGGCAGCACGTATTCGGTGCCTTCCCAGGGCGACAAGAAGTCAAAGTTTCGGAACTCCTGCTTGAGTTCCACCGGTTCGTAAACGACGCGCTTTGCCGCATCGTCGTAGCGAACTTCGACGAAACCGGTCGTCGGAAAGTCCTTGCGCAGCGGATGACCTTCGAAACCATAGTCGGTCAGGATGCGGCGCAGGTCCGGATGACCGGTAAAGAGCACGCCGTACATGTCCCAGGTCTCGCGCTCGAACCAATCGGCGCCCGGATAAACGGCACAGGCAGATGGAACCGGCGTATCTTCGTCGGTCGCCACCTTCACACGAATGCGCAGGTTCTTCTTCGGCGACAGGAGGTGATAGACGACGTCGAAGCGCTGTTCGCGCTGTGGCCAGTCGACGCCGCAAATATCCGTCAGGTTGACGAATGCGCACTTAGCATCGTCGCGCAGGAAGGTCAGCAGCGGGATCAGATTGTCGCCAGTCGTCGTCAGCGTCAGCTCGCCATACTTAAGCTGCGAGGCGGCAATCAGATTGCCGCGCGCTTCCGAAACGTAGGACGAAAGCTCTGTGAGGGCTTCGCTCATAATTTTCTGTCCTTGCCCTTAGCGTTCGATCGTGCCGGTGCGGCGGATCTTCTTCTGCAGCAAAAGCACGCCGTAAAGCAACGCTTCTGCCGTGGGGGGACAGCCCGGCACGTAGATGTCGATTGGCACGACGCGGTCGCAGCCACGAACAACCGAATAGGAATAGTGATAGTAGCCGCCGCCATTGGCGCACGAGCCCATGGAGATGACGTAACGCGGCTCAGGCATCTGGTCGTAGACCTTGCGGAGCGCAGGCGCCATCTTGTTGGTCAGCGTGCCGGCGACGATCATGACGTCCGACTGGCGCGGCGAAGCGCGCGGAGCGAAACCGAAGCGCTCGACGTCGTAACGCGGCATGGAGAGCTGCATCATTTCAACAGCGCAGCAGGCAAGACCGAAGGTCATCCACATCAGCGAGCCGGTACGAGCCCAGTTGATCAGCTCGTCGGTCGAGGTGACGAGAAAACCCTTGTCGGCGAGCTCATTGTTGATCTCGCCGAAAAACGCATCGTTGCTGCCGATCGGCTTACCAGTCGAGGGATCGATGATCCCCTTCGGCTGTGGCGCGACGAGCGTCTGATTGCCAGCGGGGACTACTCCCATTCCAGGGCTCCCTTCTTCCATTCATAGATAAAGCCGATGGTCAGCACGAGAAGGAAGACCATCATGGACCAGAAGCCGAACCAGCCGATGGCACCGAAGGAAACGGCCCACGGGAAGAGGAAGGCGACTTCAAGGTCGAAGATGATGAAGAGAATCGACACGAGGTAGAAGCGGATGTCGAACTTCATGCGGGCGTCGTCGAATGCGTTGAAACCGCATTCGTAGGCCGAAAGCTTTTCCGAATCAGGCGCCTTGAAGGCAACGGCAAACGGCGCAATGAGCAGCGCCAGGCCGATAACGAGCGCGATACCGATGAAAATAGCGATCGGAATATAGGAACTGAGCAGTTCAGTCATCATGTTCATCCCTGCTTGCGGGCGGCGCCGGGCGGCGCGACTGGGCAAATGCCCGACAAGCGAACGTGCGTTGCAACAAGCCGTGGTTAGCGCAGCCAGAGCCCCGGCGCAAGACTTTTACAGAAGCTATTCGAACAGTGTGGGACGGACTTTATCAAGCAGATGCAACGATGTCGCGACAAATCCCGCAAAGTTGCTGAAGGCCGCATGGCTGACCCTCGGAAATTGCATGGCTTTTCGGAAGAAATGGCGCGAGTGACGGGGCTCGAACCCGCGACCTCCGGCGTGACAGGCCGGCACTCTAACCGACTGAGCTACACCCGCGCACTGGACCTTTCGGACCTTGAGGATAACACGAAACCGGATCCGCGGCGACGATTTGCCGCCTGCTCAAAAGTGGCGCGAGTGACGGGGCTCGAACCCGCGACCTCCGGCGTGACAGGCCGGCACTCTAACCGACTGAGCTACACCCGCACTCTTTTAAGCAATCCGGTGCCTGAGCACCCCCTCCGAACGGGCTGGCCGTTTGGATGAGCGGCTAACTAAGGGGTTCGCCTTTTAGTGTCAAGCAGGTTTGGAGACAAAACCATGACAGTCCTGAAATTGTTTCGGAAAGCCTTTGCCAATCTTCCGCCGGACCCCAGATCCGCATCCAGGGCACAACCGCTCCCCTGCCGCTGCGGCAGGTCGTTGCTTGGACTTCACGACCCTTCCGCCGACGGATGAACTTTTCCACAGGCTGGCAAGTATAAGCTTGCCGAAAGCCATTCCCGCGCGCGGCGCTCGCGCCCTTCGCCGAATCATACCGCACGGTCACCCCTGTGAAAGCTGCGTCGTCTCAGGCCTTGCCAGCATATTGCTCGTCACTGACCTGCTCCAGCCACTCGGCGACGCTGCCGTTCAAAGCTTCCTGGATGGCGATATGGCTCATGGCCGTCTCTGCACTTGCCCCATGCCAATGCTTCTCGCCCGGCGCGAACCAGACGATGTCGCCGGCACGGATTTCCCTGATGTCCCCGCCCCAGGTCTGCGCGAGCCCTCTGCCTGACGTAACGATCAGCGTCTGCCCGAGGGGATGGGTGTGCCAGTTCGTGCGCGCGCCGGGTTCGAATGTTACGTGGGCGGCCTGCACGCGGGCTGGATCCGGCGCATCGACAAGCGGATCCAGCCGTACTGAACCGGTGAAATAGTCAGCCCGACCTTTGGTGGAGGGGCGCGAGCCTGCGGTCTTGATATCCATGATTTTTCCTGTTCCTCCATCGTCTGCGGTTGAAGCCGTCCCGGACGAGGATATTTGATCGCAGCAGACGAGCCAAGCGGCATCGGCGATTGCCGCCCCACCCGGCGCCTGCTACTGCGAGGGCCTTTTATTACGAACGGAGGATTTTTCATGAAACATCATGCTTTCGGCCGCCTGCCCTTCACCGTCACCGATGTCGGCTTCGGTGCCTGGCAGATCGGCGGCTCCTGGGGCGATGTCAGCGAAGCGGACGGCCGGGCCGCGCTGAACGCCGCACTTGATGCCGGTATGACCTTCATCGACACCGCCGACGTCTATGGCGATGGCCGCTCGGAAAAGATCATTGCCGACGTGCTGAAGGCGCGTGGTGGCGAGCGCCCGATGGTCGCAACCAAGGCCGGCCGTCGTCTCAACCCTCATGTCGCCAGTGGCTACAACAAGGCCAATCTCGAAGGCTTCATCGACCGTAGCCTCAAGAACCTGCAGGTGGACAGCCTCGACCTCGTGCAGCTTCACTGCCCGCAGACCGAGGTGCTCTACCGCCCCGAAGTCTTCGCAGGCCTGGACGAGTTGCAGAAGGCCGGCAAGATCAAGGGTTATGGCGTCAGCGTCGAGAAGGTCGAGGAAGCCCTGAAGGCAATCGAATATCCCGGCGTCGTCAGCATCCAGATCATCTACAACATTTTCCGTCAGCGTCCCGATCACCTGTTCTTTAGCGAAGCCCGCCGCAAGAACGTGGCGATCATCGCCCGCGTGCCGCTCGCAAGTGGTCTGCTCTCCGGCAAGATCACCCGCGACACGAAGTTCGCCAGCGACGATCACCGCAATTTCAACCGCCATGGCGAGGCCTTCGATGTCGGCGAGACCTTCTCGGGCGTACCCTTCGAGGTCGGTCTGCAGGCGGTCGAAGAAGTGCGCAAGCTCGTCCCCCAAGGCGCCAGCATGGCTGCCTTTGCACTGCGCTGGATCCTAATGGCGGACGCCGTCACCGTCGTCATTCCCGGCGCACGCAATGCCGAACAGGCTAAGGCGAACGCGGCCGCTGCCGACCTTGCGCCGCTCTCTGCCGACGTCATGGCTGCGACGCGTGAAATCTATGAGCATCTGATCGCGCCGCATGTGCATCAGCGCTGGTAAGCCCTGACCGACCCCTCACGGTCGGTAAAGTTCAAACAGAAAAGGCCGGGCACGAGCCCGACCTTTCCATTTCAAGGGGACGATAGATCAGTTGGTGGCGGTCAGGTTGACCGGGAAGAACAGGGTCTCGCCCGAGGAATCGCTGACACCGTCATTGTCGGTCACCGCATAGGGCTTGCCCGATGCGTCGAAGGCGAAGCCTTCCAGCTTGTCGAGAACGTAGCCGTTGGTTGCCGACTTCAGGTCGCCGATGAAATCATGGGCTTCCGTCTTCTTGACGACAGGCAGTTCACCGCCGAGCTTGGCCGGCTTCAGGTCCGATATTGCGACCTTGTAGAGCTTCTTTAGCTTGGCTGCGTCGCCGATAAGGTTGTCGCGCTCGATGATGTACACACTGTCACCTTGCGCGCTGATTTCGGAAAGGCCCACCCAGCCGCTCTCGCTCTTGTCGAGGGGGTACCGTACGGCGCCCCATTCCTTCTTCTTCGGGTTATAGGAAACGAGCTTGACGAAGCCTTTCTCGTCGTCGTTCCACTCGCGCTGAACGGCCATCCAGAGCGTCGCATCGTCGCCGGTGCCGACGATCGTCACGCCTTCGAAGCCATAGCGGATTTCGTTGGCGAGCAGTTCTTTCGGCAAGGCGATCTCAGTCTTGATGTCGCCCTTGGCCGTGAGGTTATAGAGCGCATGAGGAACGAGGCGCTCGGTATAACCTTCCGAAGCTAGCCAGAAGGAGCCATCCGAAGCAACGGCGATGCCTTCGATGTCGAGCTTCTGGGCCGGGGCTCCGTCACGCTTGACGACGAGCGCATCGGTGATGACGGCCGGCTTCTTGGTGGTATCGATCGTGTAGATCGTCGGCTGCGAGCCGAGGACGCTGTCGCTGACGGCATAGAGCATGCCCGGTTTGCCCGGAACGGCCGCAAGACCCGAAAGGGCTGCGAAGCCGATCGGGTTGCCGTCCTTTTCAGCGGATACGATCTGAGGGTAGGCCTTCTCGCCTTCGCTGCGCTCGTAGATCATGACGTGCGAACGCGGACCACCGTCTTTGCCGAGGTCGAGTTCGTTGGCAGTCGCCAGCAGGTTGCGCTGCGGAATGGCGATAGCGCCTTCCGGGGACGTGCCCGACGGCAGGATCTGCAGCAGCTGCGGGTCGGCACCCGTATCCTTGTAGACGCCGACGACGGAAGCGCGCTCGGCGAGCAGGAAGAACAGGTTATCGTCGCCGAATTTGGCGGCTTCGAGCCCTTCCGGCTCGACGCCCTTCGATGAGGAGCGACCTTCCGGATAGTGGCCGACAGAGGCAACGGCGCGCTCGAAGGAACTGCCCGATTCGAAGAGAACCTTACCGGTCTTGTCGAAGATGGTGAAGCCGCGCGAGCCGCCTTCATAATCGCCCTCGTTGGCGACGACGAGACGGTTGTCATCCAGCCATTTCACGGCGTCGGGCTCGCGCTTGACGCTCTTCTTCTCGCCGGTGAACTTCAAGGCGCCGTCACGCTTGGTATCGATGCCGGTGAGGTCCACGGTGCCGGCGGAGAAGTGCGTCTTCACCGTGCCTGTCGCACCGTCGAGAATGATGATCTCGTTGTTTTCCTGCAGCGTGAGAGCGATTTCGTTCTGGCCGTTGAAGGAAACGAATTCAGGCTCCGGATCTTCCGGTGCAATACCCGCGAGGCCAGTGAGAGCGACATGCTTGATCGTGCCGCAATCGACGGTGCCGTCGGTCTTGACCTGGAAGACGACGAGGTCGCCTGCCGGCATCTGCGGGATCTTGCCATCGTTGACCTCTTCGTCGCGCTCGTTTTCGATCGCGATGGTGCCGAGTGTCCTATCCTTGTTGAGGGCAATCGAATCGGGCTGACCGCCGAGATCGCAGCTCGCGTCGATCTTCTTCGTGGCGATATCGACGATCGCCAGACGACCGGACGGCTTCTGCTTGCTTTCACCGGTGTTGACCGCGACGAGCGCCTTGCCGGCTGCAGTCGTGACCGAGGTCGGCTCGCCATCCATCATCAGCGCGCCGCCGGCCTTGGGGGCCTTGGCGTCGGTGATATCGATGAACCCGATCGCGCCGAGCGGGCTGTCGCTATAGATCAGCATATTGCCATCCTGCGAAGCGGTGACGATTTCGGCAGAAGTGGCCGAAAGCTTGTCCTTGCCGGCCGGCAGGTTGGTTGCGACCGGGAAAGAGGCGATGCGGTTGAAAACCGGTTCAGCCGTTGCCGGGAAGGCAACGGACGTGAGAAGCACGGCAGCGAGGGCTGCCTTGCGTGAGTACGACGTCATTGAAAATCCCCCAATGTCGAAAAATCGAACAGAGGTTTTTTGCGGGACTGGCATGACAGAGACATGACAGGCTGCGACATTTTGTACAGCTTGCGTCAGCTCGTTTGCTTCTCCCGACGCATTTCGTTGCGCATGATGAAAAGCGAGGCACCGAGAATGAGCGCGGCGCCGAGCCACAGATAACCGGCCGGCGCATAACCGAAGAAAATCCATCCGGCGAGCACGTTCAACGGGAGTTTCAGGTCGTCGAAGGGCTGTACATAGGCGGCGTCAGCACTGGCATAGGCAAGGGTCAGCAGATATTGCGCCACGACCGTCAGGAGGCCGGCCAGAAGAAAGAGAGCAAGCGTTGCTGCTGTCGGCGCGGCAAAGCCTGCGGCAAGTGCCAGACCGCCATTGATCGGCGTCAGCAGCACCAGCAGCCAGACGGTGATCGTCTCGGGCTTCTCGATGCCAGTCAGGCTCTTGGTGATCAGCGAGGAGGCTCCCCAGAGCACAGCTGAGACGACCGGCAGGAGCGCTGCCCAGGTAAAGCTGTCGGACCATGGCTGGAGAATGATCATCGCACCGGCAAATCCGACACCCGTCGCCGTCCAGCGGGCAGCGCCGACCCGTTCGCCGAGGAACAGGCGCGCGCCGAGAATGATGAAGAAGGGAGAGGTCATGACAAGCGCGATCGCCTGCCAGATCGGCACCGAAGCCAGGCCGGAGACCCATGCCTGGACGCCGAGCGCGGCAAAGGCAACGCGCACGACATGGCGCCACGGATGGTCCGTGCGCATGGCCGAAAGGCCAGCCCTGCGCAGGAAGGGCAAGGAGAAAAGGAAGGCAAAGCCGTATTGCCAGAAGGCTGCGGAAGCCGCCGGAAAGGCGAGCGTCATGGCCAGCCACTGGGTGACGACATTGAGGAGCGAGAAGGCAACGCCTCCGAGCACCATAAAGGCTGCACCGGCAAGGGCGCGCGAATACGGCATTGCAAGGGAACTCTGATTCATGTCTTCCATCCAATAGGGATCACATAAATCAGGACGCATGAGGCAATGACACGCAAACGCCAGCAGTCCCCTGCCCGCGCGCGGCCATGCTCATTCTCTTTCATCCGGACTTTAACCGTCGGCTCCGGAATTGCACCGGATCTGCTGACCCTTCCTTCGCCCACGGCTTCGGAAGGCGCTCGCGGACTTGGGCCAAGGCCCTTACCGCCGGTGGGGACTTTCACCCCGCCCTGAGAACATCATGGTCGTAAAACAAAGGGCTGCGTGCGGCAAGCGGCAAAACAAAAAGGGGTCCGGCGATGCCGAACCCCTCAAAATCCTGCGCGGCCGTTCTCGTTTGCGGCCGGCGGACTATCTCGTATCAGCCGTTGACGGCGTCCTTCAGGCCCTTGCCGGGCGTGAACTTCGGCACGTTGCGTGCCGGAATATCAACCTCGGCGCCGGTCGACGGGTTACGGCCCTTCGTGGCAGCGCGATGAGAAACCGTGAAGCTGCCGAAGCCAGCGAGGCGGATGTCGCCCTTGTTCTTCAGTTCAGCCTGCACAACGTCGAAAACTGCGTCGACGGCAGATGCTGCGTCAGACTTCGTCAATCCAGCCTTTTCGGCTACTGCAGACACGAGTTCATTCTTGTTCATGTTTCCACCCCTTTCTAAATGGTTTGAAACAACTCAATCTGTAAGCTAGGCGCGGAAATCGCTTTCATCAGGCCCGCCGGGAACTCAAAAACCCTGCAAATCAAGGAAAAGCAAGCGGCTACATGACGTTTTCACAAAAAAGGCCGGCGTTTCCGCCGGCCTTTTTTCCGATTTGCAACATTAGGGCATAAATGTGGCAGCCAAGCCTCAATGAGCTATGGTCGCACCCGCATCGTCGAGTCCTTCAACGGTAGCGATGACAGGCGTGTCGACAGTGCCATCCCACTCGATCGGCTCTGGGCGACGGACCAAGGCATGCTTGATGACTTCGCCCATGCGGGAGACCGGGATGATCTCCATGTTGTTCTTCACGTTGTCAGGGATCTCAGCCAGATCCTTGGCGTTCTCTTCCGGAATCAGCACCTTCTTGATGCCGCCGCGCAGTGCCGCAAGCAGCTTTTCCTTCAGGCCGCCAATCGGCAGGACACGGCCGCGCAGGGTGATTTCACCCGTCATTGCCACATCCTTGCTGACCGGAATACCGGTCATGATCGAGACGATCGCCGTTGCCATAGCGACACCGGCCGATGGACCATCCTTTGGCGTGGCGCCTTCCGGCAGATGCACGTGGATGTCGCTCTTGTCGAAGCGCGGCGGTTCGATGCCGAAGTCGACGGCGCGCGAGCGGACATAGGAGGCCGCTGCCGAGATCGATTCCTTCATCACTTCCTTCAGGTTGCCGGTGACCGTCATGCGGCCCTTGCCGGGCATCATGACGCCTTCGATCGTCAGCAGCTCGCCCCCGACCTCCGTCCAGGCAAGACCCGTGACAACACCGATCTGATCTTCGCGTTCGGCTTCCCCGTGACGGAAGCGCGGAACGCCCAGATAGTCATGGATGTTCTCGGCCGTGACATGAACCGACTTCGTCTTACCCTTGATGATCTCGGTGACCGCCTTACGGGCAAGCTTCATCAGTTCGCGTTCGAAGCTACGGACACCGGCTTCGCGTGTGTACTGCTGGATGACCGCCATCAGGGCGTCGTCGCTGACCGAGAATTCAGTCGGCTGCAGCGCATGCTCCTTGATGGCCTTCGGCAGCAGGTGCCGCTTGGCGATCTCACGCTTTTCATCTTCGGTGTAGCCGGCGATACGGATGATTTCCATACGGTCCATCAGCGGAGCCGGGATGTTCAGCGTATTCGCCGTCGTGATGAACATCACGTCGGACAGATCGTACTCGACTTCCAGGTAGTGGTCCATGAAGGTCGAGTTCTGAGCCGGGTCGAGCACCTCGAGCAGAGCCGAAGACGGATCGCCACGATAGTCCTGGCCGAGCTTGTCGATTTCGTCGAGCAGGAAGAGCGGATTGGACTTCTTTGCCTTCTTCATCGACTGGATGACCTTGCCGGGCATCGAGCCGATATAGGTGCGGCGGTGACCGCGGATTTCGGCTTCATCACGAACGCCGCCGAGAGCCATACGGACATACTCCCGGCCGGTCGCCTTGGCGATCGACTGGGCGAGCGACGTCTTGCCGACGCCCGGAGGGCCGACGAGGCACAGGATCGGACCCTTGATCTTGGTGGCACGAGCCTGGACTGCCAGATACTCGACGATGCGCTCCTTGACCTTGTCGAGGCCAAAATGATCGGCTTCGAGGATCTTCTCGGCATTGTTGAGATCGGCCTTGATCTTCGACTTCTTGCCCCAGGGAATACCGAGCAGCCAGTCCAGATAGTTGCGCACGACGGTGGCTTCGGCCGACATCGGGCTCATCTGGCGCAGCTTCTTCAGCTCGGCGTCAGCCTTTTCGCGGGCTTCCTTGGACAGCTTGGTCTTGGCGATGCGCTCTTCCAGTTCGCTCATCTCGTCGCGGCCTTCCTCGCCGTCGCCGAGTTCCTTCTGGATCGCCTTCATCTGCTCATTCAGGTAGTACTCGCGCTGGGTCTTCTCCATCTGGCGCTTGACGCGCGAGCGGATACGCTTTTCGACCTGCAGGACCGAAATCTCGCCTTCCATGAAGCCGAGCGCCTTTTCCAGGCGAGCCTTGACGCTGGTGGTTTCCAGCATCTCCTGCTTTTCGGTGATCTTGATCGACAGGTGCGAAGCGACCGTATCGGCGAGCTTGGAATAGTCGTCGATCTGGCTGGCCGCACCGACAACCTCGGGCGAAATCTTCTTGTTGAGCTTTACGTAGCTTTCGAATTCCGACACGACCGAACGCGACAGAGCTTCCAGCTCGACCGGATCGTCATGCGGCTCTTCGAGCACATGGCCAAGGGCCTCGTAGAAATCTTCGCGGCTCGTATAGGTATCGATCTCGGCGCGTGCGCGGCCTTCGACCAGAACCTTTACGGTGCCGTCGGGCAGCTTCAGGAGCTGCAACACGTTTGCGACAGTACCGACGCGGTGGATCGCGGACGGATCCGGGTCGTCGTCGCTCGCGTTGATCTGTGTGACGAGCATGATCTGCTTATCAGAACCCATGACTTCTTCGAGCGCACGGATCGACTTTTCCCGCCCAACGAACAGCGGCACGATCATGTGGGGGAAAACCACGATGTCGCGCAGGGGGAGAACAGGATAGGCGGTGCTGCTCGCTACAGACGTTTTCTTCGTCATTTTTATTCCTTTCCATCGTCCCGTTACCGGGCTCTTTGGTGCGGCCGCTGGGTCCGGCCGGCACTCTCACTTGCTCTTACAAGTGGAGGTTCTGACTACGCTTTTCAAGCCACGTTAACGCTCGCGTTCCACGGTTGTGACAGCTTTATTACAATGGAACGCTAACACAATGATGCGCCTGACTGGAGCGACGCTTACCATTTCCGAACCGCCTAAAATAGCAACGCCAGCAACACGCTACGGAATCACAGCATCATTGCCAAGGGGCATCGAATGCGCAATATCGGCAAAAGCTGTTTTCAACCTTGCCCGCAACTATTAACAGCGCCCGGCACCCGTTTTCAAATAGAAAGGGGCCAGCGCAAGGCAAGCCCCTTAAAATTACGGTCTCAACTCACGCTTCAGGCCGAAACGTTTGTCTTCTCGTCCTGGCGATCGGCGTAGATATACAACGGGCGGGCCGAACCGCGTGCGACCTCTTCGGAGATGACGACTTCGCGCACGCCTTCCAGTGCCGGCAGTTCGAACATCGTGTCGAGCAGGATCTTCTCCATGATCGAACGCAAGCCGCGTGCGCCGGTCTTGCGGACAATCGCCTTGCGGGCGATTTCGCGCAGCGCATCTTCGTGGAAGGTCAGTTCGACGTCTTCCATCTCGAACAGGCGCTGATACTGCTTGATCAGGGCGTTCTTCGGCTCGGACAGGATCTGGATCAGCGCATCCTCATCGAGGTCCTCAAGCGTTGCCAGAACCGGCAGACGGCCGATGAATTCCGGGATGAGGCCGAACTTGACCAGATCTTCCGGCTCCAGCTCGCGCAGCACTTCGCCGACACGGCGGTCGTCGGGTGCCTTGACCGTCGCGCCGAAGCCGATCGAGGTTTTCTCGCCGCGGGCGGAGATGATCTTGTCGAGACCTGCGAAAGCGCCGCCGCAGATGAACAGGATGTTGGTCGTATCGACCTGCAGGAATTCCTGCTGCGGATGCTTGCGGCCGCCTTGCGGCGGTACGGAGGCTACCGTGCCTTCCATGATCTTCAGAAGCGCCTGCTGCACGCCCTCGCCCGATACGTCGCGGGTTATGGACGGATTGTCGGACTTGCGGGAGATCTTGTCGACCTCGTCGATATAGACGATGCCGCGCTGAGCGCGCTCGACGTTATAGTCCGCAGCCTGCAGAAGCTTCAGGATGATGTTTTCGACGTCTTCACCGACATAGCCGGCTTCGGTCAGCGTGGTCGCATCGGCCATCGTGAAGGGAACGTCGATGATGCGAGCGAGCGTCTGGGCAAGATAGGTCTTGCCGCAGCCGGTCGGGCCGACCAGCATGATGTTCGACTTCGCCAGTTCGACATCGCCATTCTTGGAGGCGTGCGCGAGACGCTTGTAGTGGTTGTGAACGGCGACCGACAGGATCTTCTTCGCCTGGCGCTGGCCGATGACATATTCGTCGAGGACCTTGATGATGTCCTGGGGCGTGGGAACGCCGTCACGGGACTTGACCATCGAGGACTTGTTCTCCTCGCGGATGATGTCCATGCACAGTTCGACGCATTCATCGCAGATGAACACGGTCGGTCCGGCAATAAGCTTCCGGACTTCGTGCTGGCTCTTTCCGCAGAACGAACAATAGAGGGTGTTCTTGCTGTCGCCGCCGTTGCTGCCGCTGACCTTGCTCATATCACTTTCCTTCCAGCACGCCGCATTTCCAACGCGAAATCGCGGTCCACTCAATCAGCTCCCTGACAGCGCTCCCTACCCGGAGTTCCTGCCGACAAGGGCTTCAGGGGGTACGAACCGGGCCCAATCAATCATGTCCGGGTACCGGCGGCAACGAATTCCCCTTCGAATGCCGAATGCTATGTCATAAAAATTCAACATAGCATTAATAGCTACTATTAGCGTCTCCGCCGCCAGTTGAAACCCCTTGTTCAATCACAAATGGGATAGAACTGTGGCAGCGAAAACACCATCCCTATTAATTACTAGGCCTGATCGCCTTCGATTTCGATGCGCGATGTCAGAACCTTGTCGATGACGCCCCAGGACTGCGCCTCGTCCGCATCCATGAAATGGTCACGATCGAGGGTCTTTTCGACTTCCTCATAGGTGCGGCCTGTGTGCTTCACATAGACTTCGTTGAGGCGGCGCTTCATCTTCAGGATGTCGCGGGCGTGACGCTCGATATCCGATGCCTGACCCTGGAAACCGCCCGAAGGCTGGTGGACCATGATGCGGGAATTCGGTGTGGCAAAACGCATATCCTTGTGGCCTGCGGCCAGAAGGAGCGAGCCCATGGAAGCGGCCTGACCGATGCACAGGGTCGAGACGGCCGGCTTGATGAACTGCATCGTATCGTAGATCGCCATGCCGGCGGTGACGACACCACCCGGCGAATTGATGTAGAGCGCGATTTCCTTCTTCGGGTTTTCGGCCTCGAGGAAGAGAAGCTGAGCGCAGACGAGTGTCGCCATATGGTCCTCGACAGGGCCCGTCAGGAAGATGATGCGTTCCTTGAGCAGGCGCGAATAGATGTCGTAGGAGCGTTCACCGCGATTGGTCTGTTCCACAACCATCGGCACGAGTGCCATAGCGGTATCGACTGGGTTTCTCATGTGCGTCCTTTTAACGTCTTTCCGGCGAATGCCGGGAATCAAAGAAAAATGCCTTGTCTCTACATAGAGTGTCCCAGCCCCCCTCTTCAAGACACGCATAAGGATAACGTTAAGAAGCGAGCGCGGCATATGGCTTTGTCATTCCCCATCCCGTTTCTTCCAAACGCCTGTTAACGGCGAGGGTTCGCTTTTGCCTCTCACAGGTTTTCTCCGTGACAGGATGAAGGAAGGCTTACCGTATTCGAGACATTTTGCGGTCATTTAATCGGTCGGAAAGCTTACCGGCAGATATGCGGATCGCAGATTTGTGCCATTAATCAAACAGCGAGCTTCTTCGGCAAGAATGCAGGCAACACTCAAGGGGTTGCTGCTGTGTTCAATGTCACTACAGGTTTGTCCATCTGGTGCTCCGAAGCCCTGACGCTCGCTCTGATTCTGTTCGTGGCCTGGCGCCACAACCGGAAAAGCGCCGCCTATCTTTTTTGGGGGCTCGGCTTCCTGTTCAGCGGCGTCGGCTTTGCGCTCGCTGCAGCCCGCGGCGAAATCCCCAACCTCCTTTCCATTGAAATCGGCAATGCCGTCGCTCTGCTCGGGCAAAGTGCCTGGGTCGCCGGCTTCCTGGCGCTCGACCGCAAGAAGATGGAGTGGTGGGCGCTGCTGCCGCCGGCAATCTGGCTCGCAGGCGTCTTCCTACCGTGGATCAACGAGGTTTATTCCAACCGCGTCATTCTCTACAATCTCTCCTCCGCGACCGGCGCCACTGCGCTTGCCATGGCGGTCGCCGCCGGCGACATCCATCGCGAACGCACGCGCATCAAGCTGATGGCGATTTTCGTGCTGCAGGCCTTACTCTGCTTCGGCGTGGCGCTGACAATGGCGCTCACTCTGCCTTCAGATCGAGACGCGATCAATTTCGGCGGCGCAGCCGCCATGGCCACCGCCTTCCTGCTCATCATCGCTTTCGCGCTCACTTGCCGCCTCATCATGGAACGGTCGGAACGCCACCTGCGCTTCCTGACGCTCACGGATTCGCTGACGGGCGTGCTGAACCGCCGCGGCCTGCTCGGCTATTTCGACAAGATCCAGAATAAGGCGCACGAAGATCAGCACCAGGTCGGTGTCATCCTCTTCGACCTCGACCATTTCAAGCGCGTCAACGACCGCTTCGGCCATCAGTCGGGCGATGCGGTGCTGACCGCCTTTGCCCACCTTGCACGCCAGTATATTCCCAACAATATCTTCGGCCGCATGGGCGGCGAGGAATTCGCAGCCATCGTGACCGTCCGCGACCAGACGGAAGCGGAAGCGCTGGCGGAATCGATCCGCGCTGAATTCTGCCGCCTGCCGGTCAGCACCGGCGAGGCACTGATCCCCGCCACCGTCAGCGTCGGCATCGCGTTGTCCTCGGCGATCGAGGCCAATATCGACCGGATGGTATCGGCCGCCGACCGGGCGCTCTATTCAGCGAAGGCTGCCGGCCGCAACTGTACGGTTGTCTTCGGCGAGGAAGAGACCGCTGCGCCGGCGCCGGGCGAACCGAACATGCACGCCGGCGAACTCGTGCCGACCCTCGACGACCAGGTAGAAGCACTGCGCCGCATGGGGGTCCTCTCGCGTGCAGGTTAAGTGCCCATCTTTCCGAGGCCACGCAAATCCGCTAAGCCTCTGGCCATGATGATACCGCCCTTTCTCAAGATCGATCCTGCAATCCGCCATGTGTCGCTCGACGGCAGCGACCCGGCTTTCTACAGCAACCCGAACGCGGTCTATGCAGCGCTTCATGCCCATTGTCCCACCTTCTACTGGGAACAGCAGAAGCAGTGGTTCGTCACCAGCTATGATCACGTAAATGGACTGCTGCGCGACCGCCGCTTCGGCCGGCAGATCCTGCATATCGCCAGCCGCGAGGAACTCGGCCTGCCTGAACCCGAGCCGCATCTCGCCGCCTTCGATCTCGCCGAGCGTTATTCGCTGCTGGAACTGGAGCCGCCGGAACACACGCGGCTGCGCACCCTCGTCAACCGCGCCTTCGTCTCGCGACATGTCGAGAAAATGAAGCCGGAAATCGAAGAGCTCGCCAATAGGTTGATCGACGGCTTTGCTGACCGGGGTGAAGTCGAGCTTCTCTCGGCCTTTGCCGATATCATTCCAGTGACGATGATCGCCCGCATGATCGGCATTCCCGAAGAAATGGGGCCGCAGTTGCTCAGGTGGTCGCATGCCTATGTGCGCATGTATATGTTCGGACGCACCCGCGCGGACGAGGATGCCGCCGAGCAGGCGGCGCGGGAATTTTCCGATTACGTCAAGACTGTCGTTGCCGAGCGCCGTGCCGAACCGCGCGACGACCTCTTGACCCACATGATCCATACCGAGCACAAGGGCCAGTACCTTACGGAAGACGAGCTCGTCTCGACGGCCATCGTGCTGCTCAATGCCGGCCATGAAGCGACGGTTCACCAGATCGGCAATTCCGTGCGCATCATTCTGGACAGCGGTTATGATCCGGCCGAGCTTTTCCGCGACGAGACCGCCACCGAGCGCACCGTCGAGGAGTCGTTGCGCATCTGCGCGCCCGTTCATATATTCCAGCGCTGGGCGCTCGAACCCGCCGAGATCGACGGCGTAGCGTTCAAGCGCGGCGACAAGATCAGCATGATCCTGGCCGCCGCCAATCTCGATCCGGCCAAATTCAGCGATCCCCTCACCTTCAGGCCTGACCGTAACGAGGCGCCCAACCTCTCCTTCGGCGCCGGCATCCATTTCTGCATCGGCGCGCCTCTGGCGCGCCTGGAACTCAACATCGTGCTGCCGATCCTTTTCAAGCGCCTGCCGGGTCTGAAGCTTGCGAAGACGCCCGTCATCAAGGACGTCTATCACTTCCACGGCCTCGATCGCCTGGATCTCGTCTGGTAAAGCAGCGGTCCGACACCTGAAAGTAAAAAGGCCGACACGCTCTTCGCGTGCCGGCCCTTTCTGTTCCGAAAGGGAAAGGCGTATCAGCCGTAGCGGCCAGTGATGTAGTCCTCGGTGCGCTTGATTTTCGGCGACTGGAAGATCTGCGCGGTCGGGCCGTATTCGATCAGCTCGCCCAAATACATGAAGGCGGTGTTGTCGGAGATGCGGCTTGCCTGCTGCATGTTGTGGGTGACGATGACGATCGTGAACTCGCCCTTCAGCTGTGCGACCAGTTCTTCGACCTTGGCGGTCGAGATCGGGTCGAGGGCCGAGGTCGGCTCGTCGAGAAGCAGGACTTCCGGACGCAGCGCCACGCCGCGGGCAATGCAGAGGCGCTGCTGCTGACCGCCTGAAAGGCCGAGGCCACTGCCCTTCAGCTTGTCCTTGACCTCATCCCAGAGGGCGGCCTGACGCAGTGCCTGCTCGACGCGGATATCCATATCGGCCTTGTTAAGGCGCTCATGGTGGCGAATGCCGTAGGCGATGTTGTCGTAGATCGACATCGGGAACGGCACAGGCTTCTGGAATACCATGCCGACGCGGGCGCGCAGCTCGTTCATCGAGAAGCCCGGGTCGAGAATATTCTTGCCGTCGAGCTTGATCGAGCCGGTGGCGCGCATCTTCGGATACAGCATGTAGATGCGGTTCAGGATGCGCAGCAGCGTGGACTTGCCGCAGCCGGAGGGACCGATCAGGGCGGAGACCTGACGCTCAGGGAAGCTCAGGCTCACATCTTTGATCGCGTGCGCGTCGCCGTAATAGAAATTGACGTTTTCGAGAGCGATCTTGTCTTTAGCCATGGGCTTTTCGGACTTGCTGGCAGTTTCGAAAGTGTCTTGGGACTGAAGCATCATTTCCCACCTTTTCGGTTCAGGACGGAGCGCGATACGACGCTCAGGATTAGAACGACAGCCGTCATCACGAAGGCGCCGGCCCACGCGAGATTCTGCCATTGCTCATAGGGGCTCATAGCGAACTGGAAGATGACGACCGGAATGTTCGCCATCGGCTGCGACATATCCAGGCTCCAATACTGGTTGTTCAGAGCGGTGAACAGGAGCGGCGCGGTTTCGCCTGAAATGCGGGCGATGGCGAGCAGGATACCGGTGAGGATACCCGTAGAGGCAGCGCGATAGAGGACGTTGAGCGTGACCTTCCAGCGCGGGATGCCGAGCGAGAGTGCGGCTTCGCGCATGACATCCGGAACCAGCCGCAGCATCTCGTCGGTCGTGCGCACGACGACCGGCAGAAAGATGAAGGCGAGCGCGATGCCGCCGGCAAAGCCGGAGAAACGCGCCGTCGGGCGGACGACGAGTTCATAGACGAACAGGCCGATGATGATCGACGGAGCGGAGAGCAGGATATCGTTGACGAAGCGGATAACCTCGCCGAGCTTCTTGCCGCGGGCAAATTCCGACAGATAGGTTCCTGCCAGCACGCCGATTGGCGTGCCGATGATGACAGCCAGAACGACCATTAGCAGGCTGCCCATGAAAGCGTTGGCGAGACCACCGCCATCTTCGCCAGGCGGCGGGGTCATTTCCGTGAGAAGCGTGGGGCTCAGCGCCGCCAGGCCATGTACCAGCGTCGTCCAGAGGATCCAGACCAGAAAGACGAGGCCAAGGACGGTGGCGATGCCGCAAAGCGTCAGCGCGATGATGCTGCCAATCTGGCGGCGGCGGTAGAGAGAACCTGAATAGGTAGCCATGGTTACTCTCCCCTCTGTCTTGCCATGCGCACGAGCATGAGCTTGGCGGCTGCCAGAACAATGAAGGTGACAACGAAGAGGATGAGGCCAAGGGCTGCGAGCGACGACCTGTAAAGGTCATCGGAAGCCTCGGCAAACTCGTTGGCGAGCGTCGCGGCAATCGAAGTACCCGGCTCCATCAGCGACACCGCGATGTTATGGGTGTTGCCGAGTACGAAGGTCACCGCCATGGTTTCGCCGAGCGCGCGGCCGAGGCCAAGGAAGATGCCACCGACGACGGCGGTGCGGGTGTGCGGAATGACGATGTCGCGCACCACTTCCCATTTGGTCGACCCCAGCGCATAGGCCGATTCCTTCAGCTGTGCGGGAACGACCAGGAAGACGTCACGCATGACCGAAGAGACGAAGGGAATGATCATGATCGCCAGCACGATGCCGGACGTCAGCATGCCAATGCCGAGCGGGGCGCCGGAGAACAGGGCGCCGATCACCGGGATCGGGCCGAGCCAGTCGATCAGCACCGGCTGGACGTAATCGGACATGAAAGGAGCGAACGTGAAAAGGCCCCACATGCCGTAGATGATCGAGGGAATGCCGGCGAGGAGCTCGACGGCGCCACCGATCGGTCCACGGACGGAGCGAGGCGCAACTTCAGTAATGAACACTGCAATACCGAGGCTGACGGGAACGCCGATGATCATGGCCAATGCGGAGGTAACCAGGGTGCCATAAATCGGCACGAGTCCCGCAAACTGCTGGGCAACCGGATCCCATTCCGTGCCGGTCAGGAAGCCGAAGCCGAAGGTGCGGAAGGCAAGAAGCCCGCCCATGGCCATGGAGATCGCCGCTGCCAAAAGGGCGGCAAGAACAAACAGGCCGCAGCCCAAAACTATCCAGTAAAAAATACGATCGCCTGCGGCGCCATCGCGGCGTTTAACGCCCGCGGTGTTGGCGGGCAGCGATGCCATTGCTTCGCTCATATCCGTACGCTCTGCTGCTTTGAGGGGGTGTCAAAGGCATTCGGGGCGGAAAGCCAAGCTTCCCGCCCCGACCGCAGTTTCGTCAGGATCAGCCCTTGAAGGAGGCCGTCCAGTAGTCTTCAATCTGCTTCACGAGAGAGTCCGGAAGCGGGACGTAATCGAGCGACGAAGCTTCCTTCTGACCCTTTTCGAGAGCCCACTTGAAGAAGGCGAAAGCAGCCTTGGACCGAGCAGCGTCCTTCGGCTCCTTGTACATGATGGCCCAGGTGGTCGCCGTGATCGGCCAGGCCTTTTCGCCCGGAGCGTTGGTCATGATCAGGTAGAAATCCTGAGCTTTGCCCCATTCTGCGCTAGCAGCGGCAGCGGAGAAGCTTTCAGCGTTCGGCTTCGGATACTGGCCGGCAGCGTTCTGGACGAGAACGTAAGGCAGCTTGTTCTGCAGGGCGTAGGCGTATTCGACGTAACCGATCGAGTCCTTAACGCGGGTGACGTAAGCAGCAACGCCTTCGTTGCCCTTGCCGCCGATGCCGACCGGCCAGTTGACGGCGGTGCCTTCACCGACCTTGGACTTCCAGTCCGGATTGACCTTCGAGAAGAAGTTCGTCCAGTTGAAAGAGGTGCCCGAGCCGTCCGAACGGTGAACAACGGCGATCTGGCTGTCGGGCAGCTTCAGGCCCGGGTTTAGGTCGGCGATGGCCTTGTCGTTCCACTTGGTGACGTTGCCGAGGTAGATGTCAGCGAGAACCTTGCCCGAGAGTTTCAGTTCGCCCGATTTGATGCCCTTGACGTTGATGACGGGAACGATGCCGCCGACAACGAGCGGGAATTGGCCGAAGCCGCCAGCCGTCAGATCTTCCGGCTTGAGCGGGGCGTCAGAGGCGCCGAAGTCAACCGTTGCAGCCTTGATCTGGGCGATACCGCCACCCGAACCGATCGACTGATAGTTCAGCTTGTCACCGGTTTCCTTGTTGTAGTCTGCCGACCACTTCGAAAGAACCGGATAGACGAAGGTGGAGCCAGCGCCGGTAATTTCGGCAGCAGAAGCCGAGACTGCCAGAGCGGCAACCAGGCCAGCGCCGAGGCAGGCCGAAAGAAGTTTCTTGGTGAGCATTCGCGACTCTTCCCTGATGGAATGAAAGGACGACAAGGCTCGGCGCCATGGAGGGGGTGTCCACTATCGAGGGCGCTGATTTCCTCGTCACGGGAAGGGGGCTAGGCGTCTATTATTACAGTTTGATGACAGTTTGTGACATCGAAGCAGAATGCAAAGGTGTGCATAAGTTGCTGAAGTCACTGAGTTTCCGAATGAATCGCGCGTTAACAAAGTCTTAACGAGGAGGTGCGGCCCGAATGCCGCAGGACTGCGGTTGATTGCCGCAGCCCTTTTAGGAAATGTCGCAATCAGGATTTCGAAATGCCGTAACGGACGGCCGGCTTGTCGTGAGAAAGGTTCGGGCCGAGGCTGTGGCGAGCAGCCGTG
Source organism: Rhizobium sp. BK529 (assembly GCF_014194105.1). Classification (NCBI taxonomy): domain Bacteria; kingdom Pseudomonadati; phylum Pseudomonadota; class Alphaproteobacteria; order Hyphomicrobiales; family Rhizobiaceae; genus Rhizobium; species Rhizobium sp. BK529. Next base: position 1,961,307 of record NZ_JACIAU010000001.1, read on the forward strand.
AATGCGTCGAAATCGGCGACTTCAGGCAGCGAGGGAATGGTGATCAGTTCTTCCTGGTCGAAGCCGGCGAGAGCGGCATCCACCATATCCGTCACATCCATCACCATGGACGGTGGAAAGCGGTCGAAGGAGCCGCCGACACGCTCGAAGATCTCGGTACGGGTCAGCCCCGGCAAGACTGCCTGGAACTTGACGCCCTTCGGGCCGGCTTCGGCATTCAGCGCATGAGTCAGATTCAGTACGAAGGCCTTGGTGGCGCTGTAGGTGCCGTTGAAACGCTCGGGGATGAAGGCAACGACGGAGGCGATGTTGATGACTGCGCCCCTGCCGCGTTCGGCAAAGGTCTGGGCGGCAGCAACGGCAAGCCGGTTTGCGGCGATGACGTTCAGTTCGATCATAGTTTCGAGATAGTCGATGTCGTCTTCGAGCAGCGTGCCCTTCGGGCCGATGCCGGCATTGTTGACGAGAAGCGTGATGGCCTCATCTGCACGCAGGCGCTGTTCGACCTTGCGTACATCCTCACGCTTGGTGAGATCGGACGGCAGCACATCCACCTTGATGCCCTGCTCTGCCGAAAGCTTTTCAGCAAGCGCATTCAGGCGCGTGACGTCGCGAGCGACGAGCAGAAGATCGTAGCCGCGTTTAGCAAGCCGGTCGGCATAGGTTGCGCCGATGCCCGAAGAGGCGCCGGTAATAAGGGCAGTTCCGGGAGTAGAGGCAGACATGGTTCCATCCTTTCGCGATTGGAATTTACTGGCATATGCCACTATATGAGGAAGAAAGCCGATCTTGCGCAAGAGGCGCAATGAAAAATAAACGGCAGCTGAGATTGACGGCCCGTCGATATGCTGGAGACATCGGCCGCAGGAGAATGGTGATGAATGAACGGACGAAGAGCTTCGAAGGCTGGCAGGTCTGCAGCAATAGTGCGCTGAAGCGCGCGACACGGCAGCTCGGTCAGCTCTATGACGACCTCATCGATGCGAGCGGTCTCAGGGGCACGCAATATACGCTGATGACGCAGATCCACATGAATTCCGGTTCATCGCTGAAGGTTCTGGCCGAGAGCATGGTGATGGACTTGTCGGCCCTCGGCCACACGCTAAAGCCGTTGATCCGCGACGGAATGGTGGAACTCGTGCCCGACGGGAAGGACCGCCGCGTCAAGCGCGTGAAGCTGACGGAAGCAGGCATCGAAAAGTGGCAGGAAGCGACCCGGCTCTGGCGGGAGGCGCACGAACGCTTCGAGCGCCTCTTCGGCGAGGAGCAGGCAAAGGCGCTGCGCGACACACTGAACCTGATCGCCTCGAAGGATTTCGCCGGCCGTTTCCGGGCCGGCTCGGACAAAGACTGATGACGCGACGTTAGAGGCGGACCACATAATCCTTGCGAGTCGTTTCAACGACTTCCCAGGTTCCCTTGAAGCCCGGTCTGAGGATCAGGCGGTCGCCGGCTTTGAGATGAATGGGCTCGCCGCCGTCTTCGGTGACGATGGAGTGGCCGGAGAGGATGCTGAAATATTCCCATTCCTCATAGACAATACGCCATTTGCCCGGTGTCGCCTCCCAGATGCCCGCGTAGAGACCGCCTTCGGCCTCTTCGAGATTCCAGGTGCGGAATTGCGGATCGCCGGAAATGATGCGCTCTGCAGCGGGAGCACCCAATTCCGGTTCGAGGCTCTTGATCTCGAAGGGGATCGCGTTTGCCATGGTCACCCTGTTCCTCAATGTCCTTCGCAGGCGCATGGCGTGTCGCCCCGGCGCAGTATTAGCACAAATGGATATATGTGCGAGAGCCTTGCTCTATGGGACAATGCCTGCCTTAAACCACAAGGGAGGCATCCATGAAGCCTTTTTGTGCCGCATTGACGATTTGCATGCTGTTCGGCATGTCGCCAAGTCGCTACATCTCCCTTCCAGGTTATGCGTTCAGGACGGACCCAACTTGCCACCGCACCGTCTCCAAACTCCAGTTTGATAGGAGATGCGATTGGCCGAGGATCGGGATAAAGGACTTTTCGCCACCGAACCAGTTTGGCATCTGGCTCTGAGAGGCTAACAAGGCACAGGCGGTCGCCGCTTTTGCCTGACATATGCTATACATCGCCCCAGCGTTTAAATTCTCAGACGGAGGGGGAGCCGATCTGGCGAAACTTGCATAAGCCACTGCAAAAAGCGCCTCGTTCCGCCCCCTACATCTCCGCATTCCCTGCCCTCAATAGGGTCCTAAGCACTGGCGACGGGGGCCGTAATAAGGCTGGTAGGTGTTGTCGAATGCCCTGTACGAACGATATCGCGCATAGCACCAACGCACGTGGCTGCCTCCTGCGTAGTAGGCCGAAGGTGCATATCGATACGGCCGGTAATAGTAAGGCTGGTAATAGCTATAAGGCCGGCCGTAATAGCCGTAGGGAGAGCCATAATACGTGTCATAGTACGAGCCGTAATACGGCTGTGCCAACGCGCCACCAATAATCGTACCAAGAGCTAAGCCACCCAAGGCCAAGCCCCAGTTTGATCCATGGTGATGGTGGTAACCACCGTGATAGCCGCCGTTCCAGTGGCCATCCCCTCCGTGACGCCATTGCACGGGCTCTACCTGTTGCTGTACTTCGATCCTGGGTGGGTTAATTGCCGGAAACGCCTGAGCTGGCGTGACGCCGGGAACAACTATGACCAAGCCGAACGCTGCCGTGGCTAGCTTATTCATGACTGTTCTCCTCTGCTCCAAATGGCGGAAATTTTCCTCCCCGCCGCCTGAACTAAAGGTGAACGCAATATGACGACAAACGTTCCGCAGAGCCATCGAATGACCTATGCCGTGCGGAGACCTGACTGATTTTTATATCGTTGCAGAACGTCTCGAAGAAGGAGATTACCAGAGCGGCCTTCGATGGTAATTGTCTCGCGCCCGAACGGGAATCCGAGCGTGTGTCGGATTTCCTCAACATCGCGGTTCAGAGATCCAAATAGCCTAGACGAAACGCGGCTTGACGATCCCTGACAGCATGGAACGCGGTCAGAAAGAACGGCCCGGATTTGGGTGCCGATGAGTTCTGTGGGCCGTAAGTCTGATGCTGGTTCACTTCTCCCTGACCGAGAGAGTTCCGTCGACATTGAGGTCTGGCGGCGCTTCGTGGACGAGCGAAAAGGAAATAATGCCTGCCTCGCTCGCAGCCCGCAGCAAAGCCTGCCGGAACTGTTCAGGACCGACTTCGCCGGTGATTGCGTCGACGCAGGCCTTGACGGCAATAACGTACTCCTCGCCATCGTCCGAGGGCCAATCCTGGAGAAGAACGCGCGCGGCGCCGGCGAGATTTCGGACCACCGTGCGCGTTTGCTTGCCATGAAATTTGAGACCGATCGGCGCAAAGGCCGAAAATCTATTCGTGGTCATGCCCTCAACCCCAGTCCTTGAGCAAACACTCATACACCAATATGCCACGGTCGTAGTTTCAACATTTATAATTGAGTTTCACAGGATGCGATCCGGTCGCTTCGGCAGCTTCGGCGAAATCGGCATTTGTGGATCGCCTGAGCGCCCGCCGCGTGGCAGCTGCGATGATGTGTTCGATCGCAAGATAACTTTCAAGCCGCCGACCGCCGATGCTGATCGTCTCGTCGACAAGCTCAGTGTGGGCACCTTCGAGAGCATTGCCGTTGTTATTGCGCCGCGACCACCTCGATCTCCAGCAGCCAGGCGGAATCGACGAGCTCGGCGACGACGAGCGTGGAGGCCGGAAGCAGCGCGCCCAGATATTCGCTGCGAACTTCGCGATTGACTGCCAAATAACCGCGATCGGCGATATAGGTGTTGATCTTGACGATGTCCGATTTGCCCATACCCGCGGCCCAGAGTTGGGCATCGATGTTCAGCCACACCTGCCGCGCCTGCGCGGCAAAATCCTCCGGGATCGCCTGCCCCGACAAGACCGGAACCTGGCCGCTGACGAACAGCAACCTTTCGAAATTCTCCAGCCTCACGGCCTGGGAGTAGCCGCGCGGCTGGGGCGCATCCAAGGCATTGATCGCTTCCCGTTTCATCTCTTCCTCACACCCTAAACGCACCAAAAAGCGTTTCTTGTTCGACAACATATCAGATTGAAGTCCGATTTTAACATCGGCCGCCAGCCCCTTGGACAATCGTCACCTGGAGAACCCTTGTAAACGGTGGAAAATACAATCGAGAACTGGATTTGCGAACCACGTCCATCCACACCGAGGCCGCGTCGTGTGGCTCTCCATCGCTTTAATGGTGATCGTTCTGGAAGCCGCGATCCTCGATGGAAATCAACGACGCGCTAAAGTCGAAAACCGGTTGGTCACATCGCTCTGCTTGCATCGCCGCAGCTGTCGCAGAACGGGACAGGCCGATAGGTGTCTGGCCAATGCTGCCATGGCTGAAGTCCAGTGATTGGAGCCGGCTGACCTGCCCGCACGGGGGTGCCTTCAATTGGGCATGCGGGCAAATCAACCGTTACTGCATTTTAGAACGTTGCCACGGGCTGCCCAATCCCCCAGATATCGGGTGACAATACTGCCTCGGGCGCCGGCACACCCGTTTACGAAGAAGAAAGCCATTTAAATTAGGATGGGCGCATAAACTGTTCCATGGGGACCGTTATGCCAGCCAACGACAACCGCCCAGTCAGCCCCCCTCCTCTGCTCGACGCGAAGGAGCTGGAAGAGATAATTAGGAGGTCCAGCAGTATCAAAGAAATGCTGGATGCGGCTGTCGATGCCGTGCGACGACGAGCAGAACTTCAGAAGCGGTGAAGGCCACTCGCTAGAATAACGCGAAGCCTTCGAAGAGGCAGGCGTGACGGGAGCCGTATGTTCAAGGCCAATCGGTCACTTTGCTTACGAAAAACCAGGCACCAGCAATAGCTATCAGGTTGCGGTTCATGTGATCCTGAATGATCGGCTCGCAGATCACTATCCCGAACAAAGCATCCGAGAGCGTGGATGTTCGCGCTTGCCGATGCCGTTAACATGGTCGTCCATCCGTAAGTTCAGAGGATGCTTTCCGCGCTGCTCGACGTGTATCGTCCGCAGTAAGAACGTCACGATTTCGATCGAGGGGCCCGATCCCTTACTTTTCCTTTTTTCGTGCGGTCGAACGAAATTGCCGCCCGGCTCTATTCGAACCGGACGCTGATCCTATGCCCGACAAATGTCGTCTGCGAGTTACAACGTTTGCTGCGAACAACGCTCAGATCTTCGACAGCGACTGCTCGAGATCGGCAATGATATCCTTCACATCCTCGAGGCCGACGGAAAGGCGCACCACATCTGGCCCTGCGCCAGCGGCGCTCCTTTGCTCGTCGGTGAGCTGCCGGTGTGTGGTGGAGGCAGGGTGGATCACCAGGGAGCGCGTGTCACCGATATTAGCGAGATGCGAGAAGAGCTCCAGACCCTCGACGAGCGTCTTGCCGGCCTCGTAGCCGCCCTTGACGCCGAAAGTGAAGACAGAGCCCGCGCCCTTCGGCGAATAACGCTGCTGCAGAGCGTGGTTCGGGTCGTCATCGAGGCCCGCATAGTTCACCCAGGTGATCTTGGAATGAGCCTTCAGCCATTTGGCAACATCAAGCGCGTTGTCGCTGTGGCGCTGCATGCGCAGCGGCAGCGTCTCGATGCCGGTCAGGATCAGGAAAGCGTTGAAGGGCGAGATTGCCGGGCCAAGATCACGCAGGCCGAGCACGCGGCAGGCGATCGCGAAGGCGAAATTGCCGAAGGTCTGGTGCAGAACGACGCCATTATATTCAGGGCGCGGGCTTGATAGCATCGGATAGTTGCCGGTCTTAGACCAGTCGAAGGTGCCGCCATCGACGATGATGCCGCCCATCGAGTTGCCGTGGCCGCCGAGGAATTTTGTCAGCGAGTGCACGACGATATCGGCGCCGTGCTCGATCGGCCGGATGAGATAAGGTGTCGCCATGGTGTTGTCGACGATCAGCGGCAAATCATGGCGGTGGGCGACTTCGGCGATCGCGGCTATATCGACGAAGGTGCCACCGGGGTTGGCAAGACTTTCGACGAAGATCGCTCTCGTCTTGTCATCGATCTTGCTCTCGAAATCATCAGGACTTTCCGGATCGGCCCAGCGCACCTGCCAGCCGAAATTCTCGAAGGCGTGACCGAACTGGTTGATCGAACCGCCATAGAGACGGCGGGCAGCGACGAAATTCTCGCCGGGACGCATCAGTGTATGGAAGACAATCATCTGTGCGGCATGGCCGGAGGCGACGGCAAGCGCTGCCGTGCCGCCCTCAAGCGCTGCAACGCGTTCCTCCAGAACCGCCTGCGTGGGGTTCATGATGCGCGTATAAATATTGCCGAACTGCTGCAGGCCAAACAGGGCTGCGGCATGGTCGGCATCGTTGAAGACGAAGGCCGTCGTCTGGTAGATCGGCGTTATGCGCGCGCCGGTCGCCGGATCGGGCTGGGCTCCGGCATGAATCGCCAGCGTATTGAATCCCGGATCGTTTTTGGCCATGTCGTCTTCCTACCCTGTTGTTGAACAGGGCGATCATAGCCACTCGAAGGCGAAAGTTAACCGCGATCTTTTTCAACCTTGGCACGTTCCGGGGAAAATCCGTCCTGCCGGATGGCGTCAGCCGAGAAGACGCGGATATTCAATAGCCGGGCAATGGTTCATCACAACCTTGATGCCGCCGGCTTCCGCCTTGGCGGCGGCTGCATCATCACGCACGCCGAGCTGCGCCCATACAACCTGCGGGCGGGGCTCTAGCGCCAGCGCCTCGTCCACAACGTCTCCAAGATATTCGGAGGCACGGAAGACATCGACCATGTCGATCGGCTCGGGAATGTCAGCAAGCCGGGCATAAACGGTCTGGCCGTGGATCTGCTTGCCGGCCTGCCCGGGATTGACGGGAATGACCTTGTAGCCGCGCGACAGCAGGTAACTCATAACACCATTGCTCGGCCGAGCCGGATTGGGCGAAGCCCCCGTCAGCGCAATGGTTTTCACGGATTTCAGGATCCCGGAGAGATAGTCGTCGGCATAGGCATCGTGATTCATATCTGGCTTTCCCGGAAACAGATTTCATGTTTGCCGGTCATTGAAACCGGCGGCTTGTTTCAACGTATATATAGGTGCCGGAAAATATCAGGGAGAAATTGTGCCGTGAAAAAAATCGCCCTTACCCTCGCGCTCGTGCTAGCCGCCTCGCCGGCGCTTGCAATCTCGCGCTACAATCCGCTTGCCATGAGCTGCCAGAGCGTACGGGCGGCAATCCATAACGAAGGCGCCGTCATCTTTCGCTACACTTCGCCGCGAGGCCTTCCGCTCTATGACCGCTACGTGCGCAACAGCAGCTACTGCGACGCGACCGATTATGCGGAATGGACAAGCATTCCTTCCAAGGACAATCCAAGATGTCGGGTGCTGAACTGCCAGAATATGGACAACCTAGACGGGATGATGTTCATTCCACACTATAGCCTCTAGTCGGTATCCAATCGGAATTACGGATGTTAGCGGTCCTTTCGCATCTGCGAAAGGACCGATGTTCAATTTGCAGCTACAGAAATTCCAATCAAAATTCCTTTTAGTTGTGAATTTATAATCATTTCAAAGTTATAGAATAATGTCTATATTTCAGCATCATAGGGTCCCCGACATTTCCTTGAATAAAAAGACTTTCACCTTCCATGCATAATTTGATCGCGTTATGTTCACGCGTCCATTAGAGACATCTCATAGTTGAGTGAGGTGGGCGCGATTGAACGTATTTCGAGCGCACGCAGAAATTGCCACAACTATGGGCAATTGTTCGCCAGATCGATCCATGCTATCCGAAATTTGAACATGCCGGTACGGCGGTGCCTTAAATCGCGCAAACACAGGTTGTCATTTTAAGGTCCGTTCTAAACGGGAAAGCTGTAGTGTTTTCCCATGTCTTGTTGCACTGCTCCGGAACATTCATCTTGGCTCTCGACGTCGTTCTTCTCGTCCTTTTCGGTGCTCTTCTGCATGCGACATGGAATGCGATCATCAAAGCCGGCACCGATAAGTCGCTTGATGCTGCGCTGATCTCGGCGGGCGGTGCGGTCGCATCGGTGCCTTTCCTTCCGCTGCTACCTTTGCCGCAACCACAGGCCTGGCCCTTTATCGGCGCCTCCGCCATCCTACAGTTTGCCTATTTCCAGCTGGTCGCCGCAGCCTATCGGGCGGGCGATATCGGCCTCGTCTATCCATTGATGCGCGGCGGCGCTCCACTGCTGATCGTCGCGACCAGCGGCTTCATCCTCGGCGAAAATCTAACGGGTGGGGCGATTATCGGCACGATGACGATCTGCGCCGGCATTATGACACTTGCCTTCGAAGCTCGCCATGGCAGCCGCCACGCCATTGTGCTCGCCCTGATGAATGCCTGCGTCATCGCCACCTATACCTATGTGGATGGTATCGGCGCACGGCTTTCCGGCAATGCGGTTTCCTATACGCTCTGGATGTCGTTGCTGCCGCCGGTTCTGCTGTTCGCCTGGGCGATCTCGCAGCGTGGTCTGCCGACCGTCGGCAAACATATCCGCCGCAACTGGTGGCGGGGGCTGATTGGCGGCGCAGGCTCGATTGCCTCCTATGGGCTGGCGCTCTGGGCGATGACGAGGGCACCGGTCGCGACGGTGGCGGCGCTGCGCGAAACCGCCATCCTTTTTGCTCTCGTCATCTCGGTTGTGGTGCTGAAGGAAAAGGCCAGCGTCTGGCGCTATCTCGCCGGTGTCATCATCGCGCTCGGCGGACTGATCCTGAAGCTCGCCTGATCACTCGTCCTTCCATTCGGGCGTGCGCTTGCCAAGGAACGCACTGATCCCTTCCTGTGCATCGCCGGTCAGCATGCTGTCGACCATGATGCTTGCGGCATAATCGTAGGCTTCCGCAATCGGCATCTCCAATTGCCGGTAGAAGGCTTCCTTGCCGATCCTCAGAGCCTGCGGCGATTTCGAGGCGATGACGGAAGCATATTTGCTGACCACCTGCGTGAGATACTGCTTCGGCACTATACGGTTGACGAGACCGAAGTCCTTGGCAGTGGAGGCGTCAATCGTTTCGCCTGTCAGCAGCATTTCCATTGCCTGCTTGCGATGAGCGGCGCGCGAGACGGCAACAGAAGGCGTCGAGCAGAAAAGGCCGATGTTGACGCCCGGCGTGCAGAAGGTGGACGTATCCGTGCAGATCGCGAGATCGCAGCTCGCAACAAGCTGGCAGCCTGCGGCCGTCGCGAGACCGTCGATCTCTGCAATGACCGGCTTCGGCAGGCGAGTGATCTCCAGCATCAGGTCGGCGGCCAGCGCAAAGGTTTCCTCGAAGAAGGCGACGCCACCATCCTCGTCGGCGCGATGAGCCGTCAGCTCCTTCAAGTCATGACCGGCGGAAAAAACGTTGCCGGTCGAAGCGATGACGACGACACGCACATTGTCGTCGCCGCCGGCCCCCTGAAGTTCGCCCATCAGCGTTTCCATCATCGATATCGACAGGACGTGGGCCGGCGGATTGTTGAGCGTCAGACGCAATATGCCGCCGGAAAGCTGGCGAAGCACCAGGGCGCCCTCGCCCGAATTGTTGTTGTCCTTGCGGAAGGATACGATCTCGGCCATGGCATAGTCCTGTGTGCTGTCTCCGTTCGGCTCTTGTGCCATAAGGGTGCGGCGATTTCGAGCCGAATACGGCGCAGCAGTGCCTATGAAGGGTAAAACTTCGAGCTTTCGGGCGCATTAAAGTGAGGTATGTCAATACCTCATCTCTAAATAACTGTTTTTGCTTGTTTATTTTTCTTGTTGCCGAAAGCGTTTGTATTGACCCTATAGGTGATTGCCGTTATAAGCCGCGCCAGAAATGCAGCCTCTCGGGGCTGCTTTCTTTTTGGTCGTCTTATGGCTGACCAAAGCCAAGCAACAAGAAACGCCCCTTCGCCTTCGGGCATGGGGATCCAAGAGAGAGTAACAATTATGGTAACCTTCTCCCAGAAGCCTGCAGAGGTGGAGAAGAAGTGGGTCGTCATCGACGCCGAAGGGCTCGTCGTCGGTCGTCTCGCTTCCATCATCGCTATGCGTCTGCGTGGCAAGCACAAGGCAACTTTCACGCCTCACGTTGACGACGGCGACAACGTTATCGTCATCAACGCTGAAAAGGTCGTTTTCACCGGCAAGAAGTATTCTGACAAGGTTTACTACTGGCACACCGGTTATGCAGGCGGCATCAAGGAGCGTACCGCTCGTCAGATCATCGAAGGCCGCTTCCCGGAGCGCGTCCTCGAGAAGGCTGTTGAGCGCATGGTTCCGCGCGGTCCGCTCGGCCGTCGCCAGATGAAGAACCTGCGCGTTTACGCCGGCCCGAACCATCCCCACGAAGCACAGCAGCCGACCGTCCTCGACGTCGCAACGCTGAACAAGAAGAACGTAAGGAGCGCCTGATAATGGCTGACCTTTCCTCCCTGAAGGATCTCGGCACGTCGTCGGAAGCTGCTGTTGCCGCTCCGGCTCACGTCCGCAAGGTCGACTCGCTTGGCCGCTCCTATGCGACCGGCAAGCGCAAGGACGCCGTCGCCCGCGTTTGGGTCAAGGCCGGCTCCGGCAAGATCATCGTCAACGGCAAGGACTTCACGGCTTACTTCGCCCGTCCGGTTCTGCAGATGATCCTGCGTCAGCCGATTGTCGCGGCTGCCCGTGACGGCCAGTTCGACATCATCGCAACCGTTGCCGGCGGCGGCCTCTCCGGCCAGGCCGGTGCTGTTCGCCACGGTTTGTCCAAGGCACTCACCTACTTCGAACCGGGCCTGCGCTCGGTCCTGAAGAAGGGTGGCTTCCTGACCCGCGACAGCCGCGTCGTTGAACGTAAGAAGTATGGTAAGGCCAAGGCCCGCCGTTCGTTCCAGTTCTCGAAGCGCTAATCGCTTTCTGGATATGCTTTCATGGAGGCCGGGCTCACGCCCGGCCTTTTCTTTATTCCGGCTTGTTGAAGAAGGCTTCGAGCCGATAGCCGTCCGGATCGATGACGAAGGCTGCATAATAGAACTGCCCGTAATCCGGGCGGATGCCGGGCGAACCGTTATCCTCGCCGCCATTGGCAAGGGCTGCGGCATGGAAGGCTTTGACAGCCTCCTCGCTCGTGGCAACAAAGCAAAAATGCAGGCCAGAGCCGCGATCTGCCGGCACCGGGCGCTCCACTTCGCTGACCCAGAAGGCCGGCCGTTCGGCGCCATATCCCATCGTTCCATCGAAATTCGACAGCCGCTCGTAACCGAGCGGTGCCAGTGCCGCGTCGTAGAATTGGCGTGATCTCTCGAGGCTTTTTACCCCGATTGAAATGTGATCGAACATTGCCCGTGGCTCCTTCCTGGTTCGGTCGGCGCAGCTTCTTGGAAGCAATTTGCGAAGTCAACGCATTGGCGATCACCTATTGTCGTCGATGCCCGACACTGGTAAAGCGGTACCATATTCAGACCAGACAAGACAGGACCTGAGATGGGAGCCACCCCGTCCGCAGACAGATTCGCCGCAGCAACCTTTTGATGTTGTTGCGGCATCTGTCCGACCAATCCACACAGTGATGAGAAGGCAGATCGCCGTCGAATGAACTCATTCGAGCGGATGAATATCCATGCCTTCCGAAAACAGAAACTGGACTTGCTCCCTGCCGGCCGCGCTGCTGCTGCTGGCGCCCTTCGATATCCTAGCCTCGCTTGCCATGGATATCTATCTCCCCGTCGTTCCGAAGATGCCTGAAGCACTCGGCACCTCGGCGACAGTCGTTCAACTGACGCTGAGCCTTTACATGCTCATTCTTGGTGCCGGACAGATGCTCTTCGGGCCTCTGTCGGACCGGATCGGTCGGCGCCCAGTGCTGCTTGGCGGCGCACTGCTGTTTGCGGCTTCCTCACTGCTGCTCGCAGCCACCTCGTCGGCCGCACTATTCCTCATGCTGCGACTGCTGCAGGCGACAGGCGCGTCGGCGGCACTTGTGGCGACCTTTGCAACGGTGCGCGACATCTATGCCGTAAGGCCGGAAGGCGCCGTCATCTACAGCCTGCTTGGCGCGATCCTCTCCTTCGTGCCAGCGCTTGGACCGATCGCCGGCGCACTGGTTGCCGATCATGTCGGATGGCGTGCCATCTTCCTGCTGCTCAGCGGGCTGATGGTCGCAGCGATCCTCAATGCGCTGCGGGGCTGGCACGAAACGAGACCTGAGACATCGGCCAAGACGCCGATCAGCATAGGCACGATCCTGGCGAATGCACATTTCTGGACCTACACGACAGGCTTCAGCGCGGCGATGGGAGCCTTCTTCGTATTCTTTTCCACCGCACCTCGTGTGCTCATCGATCATGCCGGTTTTTCGGGTCTCGCCTTCAGCCTCTCCTTTGCCACGGCAGCGGCGGTGATGATCATCTCAGCACGTTTCGCTGGCCGCTTCGTCGCACGATGGGGAATGGCCGGTAGCCTCGCCCGCGGCATGGGCATGCTTCTTGTCGGCGCATTGTTCCTCGGCATCGGTGAAGTGCTGCTTGCTCCATCGTTCGTCAGCTTCGTCCTGCCCATGTGGATCATTGCTGGCGGTATCGTGCTGACGACCGCGGTCACAGCGAACGGTGCGCTGGCGGCCTTTGGCCAAACAGCCGGAACGGCTGTCGCGCTCTATTTCTGTGTCGAAAGCCTTATCGTCGGCTGCGTCGGCACGCTCTTCGTGCTGCTACTGGACGGCAATACGGCATGGCCGCTCGCCGGCTATTGCACGATGATGAGTATCATCACCCTGCTTGCGTTACGCCTCATCCGCGCTCGCGGCTGAGACCAAAAGGGCGGCGGAGAAGATCCGCCGCCTTGCCCTGAAATGTGATTCCTTGAAATCTGTCAGAAGCTCACCTACCCCTTCCTATAGTGACAAGGAACCCGCACATGTCGACCGCCCAGCCCTCGCCCTTCGCCGCCACACCCGAGCCTCCATATTACATCGTTACCTTCTCCTCTATTCGCACCAAAGGCGATAACGGCTACGGCGCCATGTCCGATCGGATGGCGGAGTTGGCGTTGCAGCAGCCGGGCTGTCTGGGGGCCGAAAGCGCCCGAGATGCCGATGGCTTCGGGATCACCAATTCCTATTGGGCGGATGAGGAAAGCCTGAGGGCCTGGAAGCAGGTGGTGAGCCATCTGGCCGCCCAGCGGCTTGGCCGCGAGCGCTGGTACAAGCAATATAAGGTTCGCATTGCGCGGGTAGAACGCGCCTATGAATTCACCGCGGAGGAAGGTCCTGACCATGGCAAATAAGTCAATCGACCATGCCTTCACCGCACAGAGCCTGACATCGATCGCCTCCGACCCGACCTTTGCCGGCGCGCTTTCCTTCATGCGCCGCCGCTTCACCAAGGATCTGACCGGCGTCGATGCCGTCGTCTGGGGCATCCCTTTCGATGCGGCGACCTCTAACCGGCCAGGCACACGCTTCGGGCCGCAGGCGATCCGCCGGGCGTCGGCGATCTTCGACAATGATCCACAATATCCGTTCCAGCGCGATCTCTTCGCCGAGATGGCCGTCATCGACTATGGCGACTGCCTGCTCGACTACGGCAATCATCAGGATACGCCCGCCGCCATCGAGCGGCAGGCGGGCGCCATCCTCGACAGCGGCGCCTTCCTGCTCACGCTCGGCGGCGACCATTATGTCACCTGGCCGCTCTTGAAGGCGCATGTCGCGCGGCACGGCCCGCTGGCGCTCGTGCAATTCGACGCACATCAGGACACCTGGTTCGACGAAGAGCGGCGTATCGACCACGGCTCCTTCGTGGCGCGTGCGGTGCGCGCCGGCCTTATCGATCCCGACCGTTCGATCCAGATCGGCATCCGCACCCATGCGCCCGAGGATTTCGGTATTCACATCCTCTACGGTCATCAGATCGAGGAAATGAGCGCTAGCGATATCGCCTCTGCAATCATCACCCATACGAAGGGCTCGCCCGCATACCTGACCTTCGATATCGATTGCCTGGATCCGGCCTATGCGCCCGGCACTGGCACGCCGGTTTCGGGCGGCCCTTCCAGCGCGAAAATTCTCTCCACATTGCAGCGGCTGAAACAGCTCGATGTCAGAGGCGCCGACGTCGTCGAAGTCTCTCCGCCCTATGATCACGCCGATATCACCGCCATTGCGGGGGCGACGGTCGCGATGTATATGCTGGGCCTCCACGCCGAACGGCGCGCGACGGCAATTTGAATGCCGTTATCAAATTGATTCAACTTCGTGGCAAACTGATTCCGGAAACAACCCGAACCCGCTGAAAGTGCAGGATAATCATGGCAGCAAAGATCTTCATCGATGGCGAAGCTGGAACGACGGGTCTGCAGATCCGCGAGCGTCTGGCGGAACGTCGCGATCTTGAGCTGCTGTCGATCCCGACTGAAAGCCGTAAGGACAAGGCCGTGCGCGCCGCCCTGCTGAACGAAGCCGATATCGCCATCCTTTGCCTGCCTGACGATGCCGCGAAGGAAAGTGTCAGCCTGATCGAGAACGGCAGCACCAAGGTGATCGACGCTTCGACGGCTCATCGTGTCGCAGAAGGCTGGGCTTATGGCTTTCCGGAAATGAGCAAGGAACAGGCCGGTATCATCGCCTCGGCCAAACGCGTCGCCAACCCCGGCTGCTGGCCGCAGGGGCCGATCGCCATGCTGCGCCCGCTGATCGAAGCCGGTCTGGTCCCGGCCGATTTTCCCGTCACGGTCAACGGCATCTCCGGCTATTCCGGCGGCGGCCGTACGATGATCGAGGACTACGTCGCCAAGGGCGAGGATGCGCCCGAATACATGCCTTACGGCCTGACCTTCAAGCACAAGCACCTGCCGGAGCTGCAGCGTTATGCCAAGCTTGGACGCGTGCCGTTTTTCCAGCCGGTCGTCGGCAATTTCGCGCAGGGCATGGTCGTGACCGTGCCGCTGCAGCTCTCGCATCTGCCGAAAGTGCCGAAGGGCGCCGACCTCCACGCTGCGATCGCCGATTATTATGCCGGCATCAAGGGCTTCGTCGAGGTCGCTCCCTTCGAAGCCTCGGAGCGCACGCCGGAACTCGACCCGGAAATCTACAACAACACTAACCGCATGCGCCTGCACGTCTTTGCCAATGACGATGTCGCGCAGGCGCTGCTAGTCGCCGTCTACGACAATCTCGGCAAGGGTGCCTCGGGCGCCGCCGTACAGAACATGGACCTGATGCTGGGCGTCTGACATCAGGCATTTGCCTGTTTCAGACGATTTAACGAAGACAGGGCGTCCTGCCCTGTCCTTCCATCCGGAATGCGGAGCCGACCGATGACGCTCGAAGCGGTGCTGACCGGCCTGCGCGCCTGGTTTGATGCCGCGCTGCCCGATCACGGCATCTCCGCGCTGATCGCCTTCGCTTTCGTGGCTGGCCTGGCGCGCGGCTTTTCCGGTTTCGGCGCAGCGCTCATCTTCATACCGTTGGCTGGTGCCGTCATCGGGCCGAAGCTCACTTCCCCCGTGCTGCTCTTGATCGACGGGCTTGCCACACTCGGCATGATCCCTGCCGCCTGGCGAGCCGCGGACAGGCAGGAGGTCTTCACAATGGCCGTTGGCGCAGCAATTGGGGTCCCCGCCGGAACAGCAGCGCTGGCGCTTTTGGATCCGCTCGCCCTGCGCTGGGCCATCTCAGGCATTGCGATCGGTTTGCTGGCACTGCTTATTTCCGGCTGGCGCTATCACGGCAGGCCGGTGGCACCGCTCACTGCCGCAATCGGCCTCATCGCCGGCCTCTTCAGCGGTGCGGCACAACTCGGCGGTCCGCCTGTGGTCGCCTATTGGCTCGGGGGTGCCAGCAACTTCACCCGTGTGCGTTCGAACGTCATTCTATACTTCTCGATCTCCACCATCTTCAGCTTCGTCAGCTATTATTTCGGCGGTCTCTTCGTCTCCGCGGTCTTTGCGCTGACGATCACCACACTGCCGGCGTACGCGGTCGGCCTCTGGAGCGGTTCAAAACTGTTCGGGCTCGCGAAGGAAAGCACCTTCCGCATGGCCTGCTACATCCTGATTGCGGTCTCGGCGATCGGCGGCTTGCCCGTCTTCGACAGTCTGCTTCGATAGCGCCCGACTACGATTGCCCGCCCGCCACGAAGGCCATACACTCCCCTGCGAGGGGAATTTCATGATATCGGTTCTGATTGGCATTGCCATCATCGGAGGAACGACCGCAACCGTGCTTGCGGCCTATTATGTCATGTATCTGGTCATGGGCGGTGACCCGGGCGGGCGAGACAGGGAACTGGCAAGTTCTGTCATCACCCGCATTGCCAGCCTGCACGCACTGATACTTGCCCTCGTTTTCGCGCAGGAAATGATTGAATATCAGGCCTTGCGGACGGAAAGCGCGGTGGAAAGCAATGCGGTCGGCGATGTTTTTTATGATGCCGAGCGCTACGGTCCGGAGGCGCAAGCACCGATCCAGAGGGCGCTGAAAGACTATGTCCGCATCGTCATCGAGCAGGAGTGGAGCGAACTCGGGCGCACCGGCGAGCTTTCTTCGGCAGCGTGGGATCAGTGGAACATCGCCTATCTGAAGATTCTCGAACTGGCTCCCACCAATGCCAAGCAGGAGAGCCTGCGCAGCCACATGCTCGAAGAGATCCATATGATCTCGGAATCCCGCGACCGGCGGGAAAACAGCGGCACCGACTCCCTTAGCCCGATCTTCTGGTTCGCGGCGGTTTCGGGTGTGATCTTCACCGCCATCGGCTACTACCCTTACGCGCCCGACGGCCGCAACCTGCTGCTGCTATCGATCTTCGGCATCTTTACCGGCATCATCCTCTTCTTCATCTATGCCTTCTCCAATCCCTACAGTCCGCCCGCCACGCTCTTCCCGACAGCCTTCGAGCGATTGCAGGAGGAGATCAGCGGACCTGATCCGTGAGTAGAACCGATTGCAATCGCGGCCACATGCAAAAGCCTATCGCCTTGCGCTGCATTTTGCGGTAGAAGCAGCACGCTGAAAGCGACATCGGCGCTGCCTGATTAGCGCGCTACCCATTGTTCCGTCCCAACGGGAGGCATTCATGAAAACGATCCTGAGCAACCAAGAAAACAAGATCAACACTCAGGATATCCGTCTTCATGTCCAGTTTGCTTTCACGCGCGAGGAAAAACCCGCCGCGTCTTAACCTTAACTTCTCAACCGCCTCACAGCCCCAAAACAGGCGTCGGCTGCGCCTGTACAAGTTCTTGTCCTATTTCCGGCCGCATCTTCCGCTGCTCATGGCGGATATCGGCTGCGCCATCGTCGTCGCTGCTGCGGCGGTGGCCTTGCCGCTCTGCGCCAACATCGTCATGAGCCAACTTATCGAGCTCAAGGATATCTCTTCGGCCTATTGGCAGATCCTCGGTATGGGCAGCCTTATGCTGGCCATCGTGGCGATCGAGACAGCCGCCATCTTCTTCGTCGATTATCGCGGCCACATGATGGGCGCGCATATCGAGGCCAATATCCGGCAGGAACTGTTCGACCATTGCCAGAAGCTGTCCTTCGGCTTCTACGACCGGCACCGGACAGGACAATTGATGAGCCGCATCGTCGGCGATTCGTTCTGGCTCGGCGAACTCTTCCATCACGGGCCGGAAGACTTGCTGATCGCCATGCTCAAATATAGCGGCGCCATGGCGGTGCTGGTCTTCATCGATCCGCAGCTTGCATTTCTGATCCTGCTTCTAACGCCTTTTGCCGTGGCCTATGCGCTGCACTTCAACCGGCGCATGAGCCGTGCGCTCGATGCGAGCAAGCAGGAGATCGCCGCCGTCAATGAAAGAGTTGAGGATGCGCTGGCGGGTATCCGCGTCGTCCAGTCCTTTGCCAACGAAGATCTGGAGCGGAAGCGCTTTGCCGTCCTGAACAGGCGCTTCCTTCAGAGCCGCGCCGACGGCTATCGCAGCGAAGCCTGGTTCTCTGCCGGCGCGGAGACCTTCGCCCAAATCATCACGCTTCTGGTCATCATCCTCGGCGGGCTGCGCATCCTTGCGGCGGAGCTCACCATTGCCGATCTTCTGACCTTCCTGCTCTGCGTTGGCGTCCTGGTCGATCCGGTCAAGCGCATGGCCAACCTCGCCCGTCTTTGGCAGGAGGGCTATACGGGCTTCGTGCGGGCGATGGAGATCCTGGAGATCGACCCCGACGTGGTGGATCGCCCTTCGGCCGGCGAATTGCACGCGCCGAAGGGAGAGATCCGGCTCTCGCATGTCGATTTCAGCTACGAGGACGGCGCGGAAGTGCTGAGCAATCTGTCGCTGACAATCCGGCCGGGCGAATTCGTCGCACTTGTCGGCCCGTCTGGTGTGGGCAAGAGCACGCTTTGCGCGCTGCTTCCGCGCTTCTACGATGTCACCGGCGGTTCGATCGAAATCGACGGCACCGATATCCGCGATGTAACGCTCGCCTCGCTGCGCCGCCATCTCGGCGTGGTGCAGCAAGATGTCTATCTCTTCGCCGGCACGGTCGCGGATAACCTGCGTTATGGCCGTCCAGATGCGACGGACGAAGAGGTGGAAGCTGCGGCCCGCGCTGCCCATGCACATGAATTCATCATGGCATTGCCGCTGGGCTATCAGACCGATATTGGCCAGCGCGGCGTGAAACTGTCGGGCGGGCAGCGCCAGCGGCTGACGATCGCCCGCGCCTTCCTCAAGAACCCGGCCATCCTCATCTTCGATGAAGCGACGAGCGCGCTCGACAATGAAAGCGAGCGTGCCGTGCAGCAGGCCTTCCTGACGCTTGCCAAGGGGCGCACGACCCTCGTCATCGCGCACCGTCTTTCGACGATCCGCCATGCCGACCGTATTCTGGTGCTCACCGGTGACGGCATCGTCGAGGAGGGCAATCACGACAGGCTGATGGAAAGCGGCGGCATCTATGCCAATCTCTATGGGCTGCAGGCCAGTATCTGAGGACTGAGACGACGACATGCGGAACGATTCGGCAGACGAGACCTGAATTGTTCCGCAAATCGATCAACTAATAGTTCTATTCAGCCGGAGGAAGGAACATCATGACAGTGCTGCGCATCGTCCCGAATATCGCCACCGATTCCATTGAAGAGGTGGGAAATTTCTATTCAAAGCTGTTCGACCTTAATATCGTCATGGATCATGGCTGGATCGTCACCCTTGCGTCCGACCAGCGAGCACTCACCCAGATCGGAATCGCGACGGAAGGCGGATCGGGAGCCGCTGTGCCCGACATTTCGATTGAAGTCGATGATGTGGACGAGATCTATCAACGCGCTGTGACGGGCGGGCATGCGATCGTATATGGGCCGGCCGACGAGCCCTGGGGCGTTCGTCGTTTCTTTATTCGCGATCCCAGTGGAAAGCTGCTGAATATCCTCTCCCATGCGGGCTGATGAGGCTGCGCCTGTTCCTCGCGAACATTCTGACCGGTCAACTGCTGGCCATTTCGGTCTTTGTCGGAAGCTGGTAGCGGTATCCACTCAATAGGTGCATGGGCGATTGTTGCTCGGACGGAAACCGCCGGCGCAGGCCGGGTTGAGCGACGTATCCTCGCCATAGTCATACCGTTCCGTCGATGTGCAGCCCGAAGCAATTGCGGAAAGCGCGATCAGCACGCCGGCCATTACGAACGTGCGAAATCTGCTCATCTGAACACCCCCGTCATAGGATCGCCCATACGCCAGATCATAATCTAGCATGTCACGGCGAAAACAAGCGAGGACTTATCGCATTGATCTCGTTCACTCTTCTGCGATCCGGGAGCAGCTGCCCCCTGCTCAGTCGCGCTCGGCGATAACAGTTGTGCGGGAATATTCGCCGTAAAAACCGCGCCAGTTGGCGACGGCAAAACCGAAGACAACGAGGGCACCTGCCTGGTGCAGCAGGCCCCAATGCAAGGGCACCTCGAGCAGCAGCGTCGTGATGCCGATCGCCGCCTGGATGGTGACGAGCGCAAAGAGCACTACAGTTCGGCGCGCATGGGTGGTCCAGGATGCGGCGCGCAACGCAATCACCATGTTGACGAGCGCCAGCGCAAAGAGCGTATAGGCCCCCAGACGGTGGATGAACTGCACCGTCTTCGGGTTCTCGAACAGATTGATCCAGAACGGCTGCTGGATGAAGAGATCCGAAGGCACGACGGCGCCATCCATCAGAGGCCAGGTATTATAGGTGAAGCCCGCGTCGAGGCCGGCCACCAGCGCGCCGAGATAGATCTGGAAGAGCGAGAAGATGGCGATCGCAGCAGCCCAGCGGTGGGAATTCTTCGTCGGCGCCGGATCGTCCGCATGCGGCGAGAGCCCACGCATGATCCACATGCAGGCGGCGAAGATCAGGCAAGCCATGACGAGATGAGTGGCAAGGCGGTATTGGCTGACGTCGGTACGCACCGCAAGGCCGGAGGAGACCATCCACCAGCCGATGAAGCCCTGCAGGCCGCCGAGCGCAAGAATGCCGGCGAGCGGCCAGCGCAGGCGCTTCTCAATCCGGCCGGTCGCCCAGAAAAAGATCAGCGGCAGTGCGAAGATCACACCGATTCCGCGGGCGATCAGCCTGTGTGCCCATTCCCACCAAAAGATGCCCTTGAACTGCTCCACGGTCATGTCGCTGTTCAGTTGCTGAAATTCGGGGATACGCTGGTAGAGCTTGAATTCCTCTTCCCACTCGGCAGCGTTGAGCGGCGGGATGACACCGTGGATCGGCTTCCATTCGGTGATGGAGAGACCGGAATTGGTAAGCCGCGTCGCGCCGCCCACCAACACGAGACAGAAGAGCGCCAGAAGCACGAAACCCAGCCAGATGCGAACCGCGCGGCGGTTATTGTTCTGCCTACGCACCTCAGTGCGGATCGCCTGCTCCGGGCTCAGGTTCGCGACGGCCATGATCTCTCCTTTTATCCGGCAGTTGATTTGCCCCACCGGCTGATGCAAAACAAGCCCCGAACCTTTGCGGCATGCCGTCGCGCCGGCTCAGTCCCATCCGTTCGAAAGTTATACGATGCCCGTCCGCCTTCGCAAATTCATCGGCACGATCCTGATCATCATCCTCGTGCTTTTCTATGCGATTGTGGCCAATACCATCGCGGTCGCGACGCTCGGCAATGCACCCTGGTGGGGGCATCTGCTTTACTTCGCGCTCACCGGCCTGCTCTGGGTGCTGCCAGCCATGGTCATCATCAAGTGGATGGCCGGTCCGAAACAGCAGTAGGACCCGATTAACGGCGGGATAACCCTGATCTGCGGAAAACCTCGCCCTGACGCGGCCGTTAAACCAAATATACGTCTGCCCGCTCTAGCTTCCTCTGCAGCAATCTCTCGACCGGAGAAAAAACCGTGCAGACGCAGAGGCTCGATGTCCTTGAACAACCGTTCGACGCTGTGGCGCAAGCCGAAGCCGGCATTTCCCGGCTGCGACAACTCAGCGTGAAACTCGCCATGGCCGAACTCGACATCCAGCTTTTCGACAGAATGGAGCCACTCGAAGAGGAATGGCGCGCGTTTGAACGCGACAACCTTTCCTCGCTGCACCAGAGCTATGATTGGTGCGCAGCCTGGGTGGCCGCCTTCCGCCGTCCGCTCGCCATCCTGCGCGGCACGAGCGGCGGCCAAACCGCCTTCATCCTGCCGGTGGAGATCGTCGCCTTGCGCGGTGTGCGGATCGCCAAATTCATCGGCGCTGATCACAGCAATATCAATACCGGCCTCTTCTCGCAGGCCTTTGCCGAAAACAGCGAGAAGGTGGATCACCAACACCTTGCCGACCACCTTCGTGCAGCACTCGCCGGCAAGGCCGATCTGCTTCTCCTGCAGAACATTCCACTAGAGTGGCGCGGCCGCCGCAATATGCTTGCCGGCCTGCCCTTGGTGCAGAACCAGAACCATGCCTACCAGCTCCCGTTCCTCGATACGTTCGAGAAGACGTTGCAGCAGCTGAACGCCAAGAGCCGACGCAAAAAATTCCGGGCGCAGAGCCGGCGGCTCGAAGCCATCGGCGGCTTCGATTATATCGCGCCGGAAACGTCCTCGGAGCAGCACGAACTGCTCGACATGTTCTTCCGTCTGAAAAGCGCCCGCTTCGCCTCGCTCGGCCTGCCCGATGTTTTTGCGGATACGGAAACCAAGGCCTTCCTGCACGGCCTGATCGACAGGGGGAATGGCGACAATTTCGGCCTGCGGATGCGTGCCCTTCGCCTGAAGGGCGACTATGAGGGGCGCATCGCCGCGCTGTCGGGAATTTCCCGGAAGGGTGACCATGTCATCTGCCAGTTCGGCGCGATTGATGAGGATTTGGTTGCGGATACCAGCCCCGGCGAATTCCTCTTCTGGCAGATGATCTCAAGCCTGCATGACAAGGGAGTGGCACTCTTCGATTTCGGCCTCGGCGATCAGACCTACAAGCGCTCCTGGGCGCCGGTCGAAACGGATCATTACGATGTCGTTTTGCCACTCTCCGGCGTCGGCATCGCAGCCGGTGCGGCGCACCGGGCGATCACCCGCGGCAAGGCCTTCATCAAGGCCCGGCCTGCTCTCTACAAATTCGCCCAGAACATCCGGGCGAAAGCCGGGTAAGTAGGCCGCGCAAAAGTGCCCGGCGGCAGCTTAAAGGATCAGGCCGCGTGGCGCGCGGGGCTGCGCATCGCGGCCTCTTCACCACCCGACATCAAAACCACCCGCTCGTAACCGGCGCTCTGGAAGTTCTGCATCAGGCCGACGAAAGCACTCTCGTCGATCTCCGGTAGCGACAGGATGACCTCGATTTCCTTGCTGCGCGTCAACCGCGAAACGCCCGCAACATCGGCCGCGCCGCATTCCACGAGCACAATATCGTAAGCAGAGGACAGTGCATCGAGCAGCAGCGAGAGCCTGTCGACGCCCCGCATCGCGCGGCGCACGTCGCTGACACCCTGCGGGATCAGATGCGCATCGGAAAGCCGGTCGCCGTGGATCGTCTCGCCGAAGGCGGCCTCGCCGCAGAGCAGATCGGTGACGCCGAGTGCCTCGGGATTCTCGGCCATCAATTCGGTCGGATAACCCGAGCCCGTCATGTCGATCAGGATCACGCGGCGTCCGTCATCGGCGAGCAACCGCGCCAAGGCAACGGTTGCAGCAGAGCCATTGTCACCGGTCGGAGATATGGAAACAGCAAGCGGTGCGCGGCTGTCGGCGAGATAGGTCGCGACAGAGGAGACGGAGAATTCGTTTTCGTCGACAGGCGGTTCCTCGGCCGGCTCAGCTTCCGGCTCCTCATCATCGATGGCTGCCGTCAACATGCTGGGCGTGACAAGCTTTGCGGCGGGAGTGGGGGCAGTTCCCGCAGGAATGGGGGCCGCGTTGCCCTGCCCATCTTCCTCCACCCTGTCTTCGATCATGCGAGGTTCGACCGGGCGAAGCGCGCGGCCGCTGAAGAGTTCGGAGAGCATGATGACGATCGCGCTCATGATGAATGTCGCGACGGCGGCAACGATGACGATCGGCACGACCTTCGGGAAATAGGGATCGACCTGCTCGATCGCCTTCGAAACGATACGGGCGTCTGCCGGACTGGAATTGCGGTCGGCGCGGGAAGCAGCCTCGCGATAACGAACGAGATAGGTTTCGAGAAGCTGGCGCTGGGCGTTTGCCTCACGCTCCAGCGCGTTCAGGCCGACTTCGTCCTCGCCTGCCTTGGCACTATTGGCCTGCAGCCTGTCGGACTGCTGCTCCAGCTCCTTTGCGCGCAGATCGGCGACCTTTGTCTCATTCTCGATACTTGCCAGAATCTTCTGCGTTTCCTGGCGGATCTGCGTGCGGATATCGGCAAGCTGGGCCCGCAGACTCTTCAGCCGCGGATGATTGTTGAGCAGACTCGTCTGCAGGTCCGAGATCTGCGACTGCAGGCCGGATTCAGTTGCCTTCAGGCGCTGAATCGACTGCGAGGACATGATGTCGGGCAGCGTGTCGGAAGCTTCGCCCGATGACAGCGCATTGCGCACGGCCTGTGCCCTCGCCTCGGCATTCGCTTTGTCGGTGCGCACGCGGGTAAGCTCCACGGAAATATCGTTGAGCTGCTGTGCGGGAAAGGTCGTCGTGCCATTGGTCTGCAGCAGACCATGAGTGGTGCGGTAGTCGGCGACCTTCTTCTCCGCCTCGTTCACCTTCTGGCGCAGGCTGTCGATCTCCGGTTCCAGCCAGCGAGTGGCTTCCGAATTGGAATCGAGCTTGGCACCGCTCTGGACCGCGAGATAGACTTGTGCCATGGCATTCGGAATGCTGGCGGCGAGCTTGGGATCTTTCGACGTGAAGGTGATACCGATCACTCGCGAACCGGGGACCTGATAGACCTGCAGCCGCTCGGTGAAGGCGTCAATGACGCGCTCCTCCGGCGGATTTTCGAGCGGGTTCTTCTTCAGGTGGAGCTTCACCAGGATATCGCCGAGTGCCGAACCGTTCGCCGCGTCATCGAATTCCGGCAGGTTGTAGAGCTTCAGATTGCTGATGACCTGCTTGATGAGGTCGGCCGATTGCAGAAGCTGCACCTGGCTCGCGATGTTCAGCTCGTCGAGCAGCGGTCCGGCATTGGCGTCAGTCGTCTGTGTATTGGCGAAGGCTGGAGCCCGCGGCTCGATGAGAAGACGCGTTTCACTGCGATATTGCGGCGAGATCATCTTGGCGCCGGCAAAGGCAACAGCCGCACCCAATGCGGTGATCGACAATATTCTCAGACGACGTGCCCAGACCGCGCGCGCAAGCTGGCCGAGGTCGATGTCCACATCCTGATCACTCGCTACGCGGGACATGCTCATACTCCGATACAAACTGCCTCAAGCGTAAACGATCATGGTAACTCAACGGTTAATGGCAATTCCCATCTCAAATGAGGTGCCTCCGATGAAGGAATTGCGGAAATCGGCGGATTTTTTACCAGGCATTAACCCTAATAGATCGATAACGGCTCGACTGAATTATCTTCCTGCGAGCAACCCGGATGCCCTTCGTCCAGCCCAAAATCCTGATGGCTATGAGCCTGGCCGCCACAATGGCTGCATTGGCGGGCTGCACCACCTATCAGCCTGCGCCGAAGGCCTTCAATCAGGCAACGATCCAGCCTTATTCGCTCGACAGCGGCGACCGCCTGCGCATAACAGTCTTCGATCAGGCGACGCTGACCAACACCTATACGGTGGATCAGGCCGGCTATATCGCATTCCCTCTTATCGGCCAGGTTCCTGCCCGCGGCCGCACCTTGCAGCAGCTCTCCGGCCAGATCGCCCAGAAGCTGCAACAAGGCTATCTGCGCGATCCCGACGTCACCATCGATGTCGACCGGTATCGTTCCATCTTCATCATGGGCGAAGTTGGTCAACCCGGCCAGTACGCCTACGTGCCCGGCATGACTGTGCAGAATGCCATTGCAGTCGCTGGCGGCTTTACCAGTCGCGCCAATCAGAGCATGGTCGACGTCACGCGCAAGATCAACGGACAGGTATTGACGGGTCGCGTCAATATTTCGGGCCCGATCGTCGCCGGCGATACGATCTATGTCCGCGAACGGCTCTTCTAGCCGATGGCAGAGCAGAGGCCTCTTCGCATCCTTCACTGCTTCAGGTCGCCGGTCGGCGGAATCTTCCGTCACGTCCGGGACCTGGTGGAGGAGCATAGCCAGGCGGGTCACGAGATCGGCATCATCTGCGACAGTTCGACTGGCGGCGAATACGAGGACCGTCTTTTCGACGATATCCGCCCCTTTCTTTCGCTCGGCCTGACGCGCATTCCTATACGGCGCTCGATCAGCCCGTCAGATGCCATGGTGCTCTGGAACACATTCAAGGAAATCAGGAGCTTGCGGCCGGATGTGCTGCATGGGCACGGCGCCAAAGGCGGCGTGCTCGCGCGGCTTGCCGGCTCAGCCCTGCGGGTCAACAGGTATCGCGTAGCCCGCCTCTATACCGCGCATGGCGGAAGCCTGCACTATTCGCGCGCCTCCCTGCTTGGCCAGTTCGTGCTGCGCATGGAACGGCTGCAGGAATATTTTACCGATGCGCTGGTCTTCATCTGCGAATATGAGCGACAGACCTATTCGACCAAAGTGGGTCGGCCGCTGGTCAAGAACCGGCTGATCTATAACGGCATCGGGGCGCGGGATTTTTCTGACGTTCCGACGCGCTCCGATGCAGTGCACTTCATTTATGTCGGCATGCTGCGCGACCTCAAGGGTCCCGATCTCTTCATCGATGCATTCGCCAAGACCGAGCGCCTGCTCGGGCGACCGCTTTCGGCGCTGATGATCGGCGACGGACCGGACCGCGATCGATACCGCGAAATGATGGTCGAGCGCGGCCTCGGCAAGCGCATCGGCATGCTACCGGCCATGCGCGTGAAAGAAGCCTTCGCCATGGCGCAGAATCTCGTCGTTCCCTCCCGGGCCGAAGCCATGCCCTACATAGTGTTGGAAGGGCTTGGTGCGGGCAAGACCGTGATCGCCTCGCGCGTCGGGGGCATTCCCGAGGTACTCGGCGCCGATAGTCCCGCTCTGGTGACACCGGGAGATTCCGACGATCTGGCGCGGGTGATGGCCGAGGCCCTGACGGTACCCGGCTGGCACGACAAGGTCATGCCCTCTCCCGACGCGGTCCGATCGGTCTTCTCTGCGCCCGTCATGGCCGGCGAGGTGCTGAAACTCTACCGGGAACTCGTAAATCCCGTTGCGGCACAGGCAATCCGGGCCGCCTCGTAAAAGTTTTTTAGGGGCTTCATGTTATCCCGCTCACATCAACGAGCGATGAAGCCCCATGAACAAGCTGGAAAAGAGCGGACAGTTCGACGTGGAAGTCCTGCGCAAGCAGGTCTCCGACACAGAGACGCGCGGCGAGGCCTACACATCTGCGGTCGGCGAAACGCCTGATATCAATCCCTATGCCCGTCAGATTGCCGAACAGTTTCGTGATGGAACCTATTCGCCTGCCATCATCATCGGCCAGTTGCGGCTGCTGGAATTCCTCACACAATTCGTCATCGGCCTTGCCGCCTTCTATTTCGCGCCCGGCGATGGCAACGACACCTTCCTGACGCGGGCCGTCACGGCGGCGATCGTTTCGGCATTGACCGTCGTGGCACTTCAGTTCGCCGATGCCTATTCCATTCCGGCGCTCAGAGCCCGCGTGCGATATCTGCCGCGTGCGGTCGCAGCGTTCGCCATCGCGTTCGTGCTGACGGCAGGCGTTTTCTCGCTCTTCCTCGGCCTCGGTACTGCGACTGCGGCATCCTATGCTATCTGGTTTATTGCAGGCACGCTCTTCCTGGTTGTCGAGCGCTTCCTGGTGGCACAGGGCATACGCAACTGGGCGCGCAACGGCATCATGGAACGCCGCGCCGTCATCGTCGGCGGCGGCGAACCCGCCAAGGAACTGATCCGTATGCTGGAGCAGCAGGCGGATAACGATATCCGTATCTGCGGCATTTTCGACGACCGCGGCGAGAAGCGCTCGCCGATCATGGTCGCCGGCTATCCGAAGCTCGGCACGGTGAGTGAACTCGTCGAATTCGTGCGGATGACGCGCATCGACATGCTGATTATCGCCCTGCCGCTGTCTGCCGAAGCACGCATCTTCGAACTCTTGAAGAAGCTCTGGGTGCTGCCGGTCGACATCCGTCTTGCGGCCCACGCCAATCGCCTGCGCTTCCGTCCGCGTGCCTATTCGCATGTGGGCGCAGTGCCGATGCTCGACATCTTCAAGAAGCCGATCCGCGACTGGGATTCCGTTGCCAAGCGCGCTTTCGATATCTTCTTCGCCACCATCGCTCTCTGCCTGCTCTGGCCCATCATGCTGGCGACGGCGATCGCCGTGAAGGCGACTTCGGAGGGGCCGGTCTTCTTCATGCAGAAGCGTCATGGCTTCAACAACGAGATGATCAACGTCTTCAAATTCCGCTCGATGTACGCCAACATGGGCGATCCGACGGCGCGGGCTGCCGTCACCAAGGGCGATCCGCGTGTCACCCCTGTCGGCCGCTTCATCCGCAAGTCCTCGATTGACGAGTTGCCGCAGCTCTTCAACGTGCTGAAGGGCGAACTTTCGCTGGTCGGCCCGCGCCCGCACGCCGTGCTGGCTCAGGCGCGCGACCGCGCTTTCGCCGATATCGTAGACGGCTATTTTGCCCGCCACCGCGTCAAGCCCGGCGTCACCGGCTGGGCGCAGATCAACGGCTGGCGCGGCGAAGTGGACAATGACGAGAAGATCAAGTTTCGCACTGCGTACGATCTCTATTACATCGAGAACTGGTCGCTCTGGTTCGACCTCAAGATCCTGTTCCTGACGCCGATCCGGCTGCTCAACACGGAAAACGCCTATTGAGCGCCGTCGCCGCCTCCCATCCGCGCGTGGCCCAGCCGCAACGGCTGACGCTGCGTCTCATCGGCTCGGCGGCGGTCGCTTTCGGGGTCTTTCTTTCCGGCTTCGTCATCGATGAACCAGCACCTTATGAGTTGTGGATGGCAGGGCTGATCGGCCTCTGGTTCATACTCGGCCTGAAGATATCCCGCACGACCGCGCCGCTGATGGCACTGCTGCTCACCTTCAACATCGGCGGCATGCTATCGCTCACGCAGATGCGGGATCTGGCGACCGGCCCGATGTATATTGCCGTCTCCACTTTCCTGGCGCTGACCTCCATCTTCTATGCTGCGATCATCGAGGACAGCCACAAGCGGCTGCCGCTGATCTTCAATGCCTGGAATTTTGCGGCTGTCATCACTTCCCTTCTGGGCATCCTCGGCTATTTCCATGCCTTTCCGGGCTCGGAAGTCTTCACACTTTACGACCGCGCCAAGGGCGCCTTTCAGGATCCGAACGTTTTCGGGCCCTTCCTCGTGCCGCCGG
Organism: Rhizobium sp. BK529; assembly: GCF_014194105.1. Lineage (NCBI taxonomy): Bacteria > Pseudomonadati > Pseudomonadota > Alphaproteobacteria > Hyphomicrobiales > Rhizobiaceae > Rhizobium > Rhizobium sp. BK529. The sequence goes on from NZ_JACIAU010000001.1 coordinate 1,990,179, forward strand.
GCCTTTACCTCGTCCATGGCATTCTCGCCGGCAATCTCAAGACGTCACCGATCAAGGCGGGAGCGCTGCTCATCCTGGCGCTCGGCATCTTCCTTTCCTTCTCGCGCGCGGCCTGGGGGCTTTTCGCCTTTGGGGTGGTAGTGCTGATCTTCATCATGCTGCTGAAGGAACGCAGCGGCGCGTTCCGACTGCGGGTGCTGGTCCTGTCGCTGGGCGCGATCATTCTGATGGTGGCCGCGCTTCTGGTCGCGCTGCAGGTTCCCAAGGTCAGCGAGCTTTTCTCCACCCGCGCCCAACTCGTGCAGCAATATGACGGTGAGCACCTTGGCCGTTTCGACCGCCATCGCATCGGCTTCCAGATGATGATGGAACGGCCGCTCGGCATTGGTCCGCTGGTTTTCGGCACCATGTTTCCGGAAGACGAGCACAATATCTGGCTGAAATCGCTGACCACTTATGGCTGGCTGGGCTTCATCAGCTATGTCGGTATGCTGTGCTGGACGCTTTATCTCGGCTTCCGCAATATGCTGCTCGACCGGCCATGGCAGCCCTTTCTCATGGTCGCCTGGATTTCCGTTCTCGGTCATGCTGCAATCGGCAACGTGATCGATATCGACCACTGGCGGCATGTCTATCTGTTGTTCGGCATCGTCTGGGGTTGTGCTGCGCTGGAAGTTCGCCACCAGCGCTCAGGCCGCTCACAAAGACTTGAGAAGTTCGGTAAAAGCGCTAAATTTCCCGCATGATTACAGGGACACAGATACGCGGCGCACGCGCCATGATCGGCATGAGCATCGAGGACCTCGCGGCTCATGCAGGACTTTCCGTCGAAACAATCCAGGCGCTGGAAAACGGCGAATGGACGGGCGAAACGCGCGCCACGATCGACGTGCGCAACACACTGGAAGCGCATGGCATCATTTTCATCGCCAGCGGGAACCAGGACGAAGGCGGCCCTGGCATACGCCTGCGCGCCCGCAGTTCCAACGATGACGGCATAAGGCCGGAAAACCTCAACGCTGCCAACGACGACTGACGGAACCGCCCGATCTCTGAGCTATCCCGTTGGGGACAGCCTGTGTCTAAGACCGCCAGGAACGGTGTAAAGAGCGAGCAGAACCGAGCTTCAAAGATAGGTCTTGGCGAGAACGGTCAGCTTGCCGCTGTCCTTCACGCCCTGCTTGTAAAGCTGAATGAGGGCCGCGCCGATCCGGTCGGCTTCCGGCGTGCGGGGAGCGATGCCACCGTCATCGCAAACCCGGCTTAGAACCTGCGACAGCAGGTCGATATCTTCCGAAAAGAGCGGTAAATCCTGGGGGTGAACTGACGATTTCAACATCGCGCCACATTTCCCTTAGAGGGCACAACGCATCATCATTGTTGCGCAGCCGACGCCCTCCCTGCCAGCCTCATTCGCATTATGCGCGTAGCCCCAGATTTTAGCAACCGCGTAATCATTTCGCCGGGAACAATCTTCTGCCTCATGCGTTGCGGGCGGTTTTAGGAATGAAATGGATGGAGCCGTGAGCGAAAAACGCTTCCCCTCGCCCATGAGAACTAAATTTCCAAGCAGCAGCTTCATTGTCGCAACCGCCTGGGAAGCAGTTGAATATCTCAAACGGTGGCCCGCCAAGCGTGGCCGCAAACATCGCATAGCTCAGCACTGCCTTGATGGACTGAGAAGCGTATGTGCAGCCCAGGTCTCATTCGCGAAGGCTGCTAGGACCGCCGACCTACTGGTGTAAGAACTGAACGGCCGGTCAGAATTCAGCTTAGAATTTCACCCGGCCAGCTGCTGCGTAAAGCTGCGATTGGTTGAAGCCTTCGACAATTACCTTGGCGCCGACTTCGGCCACGTGTGTTTCGGCGAGCTCCGCAAGCGCAAGAGCAACCTCCCCTTCCGGCCAGCCAGCGTTCACAGCCTCAACGGAGAGGGCCTTGAATGCAGCAGCAAGGCTCTGCCGGCAATCCTGTTTGTTATTGCAGATCGTCATAAGCCCGAAATTAAGCTTTCCCACGATTTCTCTTCTTTACACGCTCAGCAGCAGAAAGGCGATAAATTCCAATCACAAATTTGGAATAACGCGGACATCCGCTTCATTCATAGTTATATGTCAGATAAACATGAAATAAATTACCGCTCAAATCGGAAATATTATGGAAAATATTAATAGAATAGTTTACCTTAAATTTAGCATATAAAGAATCGCAACCGAAAATCTATATTCGGCTCGAAAAATGCCGCATCAGCTTAGCGCAGAATCTTTGGAAGGACGGAAGGGTCTCCATTCCGCACCGACATGCGCAAGGATTTTTGCCACCTTGCATACACTTTTTTCGGTATTCATTGCCGGGTTATAAAGGCTCCGGGCCGTACCGAGGGAGACAGGACAAAGCTATCCCTTGGATAAATTCCGTTTTATCATCGTGACGGCATTTTTCCCTTGCGTCCAAAAACCGAAAAGTCTAACAGAAGCAAGCCGTTTCGGCAGGTCGGGGCGTAGCGCAGCCCGGTAGCGCACTTGACTGGGGGAACGATCCCCTCACTCCTGATTTCCCTTTCTCTTCAATGCATTACTCCCATGCTGTTCAGTAGCCGTGGGACTTTTGGTGGGACTCGATGTCGCCTCCAGAGCCTGCCTCAAGTCATCATCGAGCGCGTGGGCGTATTTCGCTGTGGTGGCGACATCGGAGTGTCCGAGAAGCCTTTGAGCAACGCGCAGGTTGGACTTACGCAGTACGCGTGTAGCGGCGGTGTGGCGCGTATCGTGGAAGCGGAAGTTTACCACGCCAGCGGCCGGAACGGCGCGACGCATCGCGCTCTTCAGTCCGGACTCCGTCAACGGATACCGCTTGCCGCGAACCTGCTTCAGCGTCTTGCGCGTCCGCCAGGCGACAAAGGTGAAAACCTTCACTGGATGATTATGGCGCTGCGCCCAGAGGATCTCATAGGTTTCCTCTGACATCGGGATCGTTCTCGACTTTCCACCCTTCCCTGTCACGGTGAAGCGGCGGGAGAAGAAATCGACGTGCGGCCATTCGAGACCCAAGATCTCCATACGCCTGCAGCCATTGAGGAAAGCGAACCGGACGGCGTCTTCATAGCCGCGACCGAGTTGCTCCATGATGGCGCTCTCCTCTTCAGCCGACGCCTCCCGCACTCGCTCCTGCGGCTCCTTCAGCATATGCTCGCCGAAGTTCACCTCACCTACCTGAATTTTCCATACGTTCTTTGCCCGCAGGACGATCTCGCGCAGCGGCTGGGTGCAGGTTCGGTTGACAGTGGCAGGGCTGACGAGCTTGCCCTCGTGGATCTTGCCATCCTTGTGCTTGCGGCGAACCCTCTCGCCTCGGCGCTTTGCGACCAGGCTGGCGACGCGCGGATCGTCGATCGCGCGCAGATCGGTCGCTCCACCGATGTTCTGCTGTAGCCAGTCGAGGTTTTTTAGGACGGTATCGCGGTTCTTGTGATGCTGCCCGATCTCGTGAAACCAGCGTAGCGCCGCCATTTCGAAAGACATCGTATTGGCCTCAACCGTTGAGGCCGCAGCCATCAGCGCTTTGGCTGATGCCCGCTCCCGCTCCTCGAAGGCTTTTGCGTCTCTCTTCTTAGTTTCTCGCGTATCGCCAGAAAATCGACGGCCCCCGACGATGAAATCGTAGGAGTATGTTTCCTTACCGGGACGTTTGTAGACGGACATGATGTCTTGGCCTGCCGTTCCTTGAATTCGTTCAGATCATCCTGGGTGTAGCGGCGGGTTGCGCGTTTTGTCCCGCGCCCCACGTTAATCCACCGCACAAGACCATCGTCGGTCAAGTCCCGCAGCTGGCGCGTGGAGATCTTGAGCTGCGCTGCGGCTTCGTCTGGGGTGAGAAGATCGAGCGGGCTCACCTCACACCTCCTCGCAAGCCATCGCCGCGCGGCGGGCTTCCCACTGACGCAGGATATTCCGCTTGCGCGTGACGAGCTGCAGATGCTCGGGCTCGGGCCGAACGCATAGGCGGTTGCGGCAGTAGTGGTCGATTTCCTTCTTGCCGGGGATGTAGCCGTGCTCGTTGGTCCACATGACCAGATGCACAGCAACCGTCTGCCCCCCCAGGCTCATGCGCGGATAGCCGGCGCCGCGACCTCCCTTTCCAGAGTCCGAGCCGGTCCAGATCCAGCAGCCCGTCTCCTCGTCGATACGGACACGAGCCATGATCTTTTCGCGGATCTTGTCGCGGCGGCTCATTGCAGCACCTGCCTTGATTGATCCGGCAGGGCTATGACCGCATCGGCAGCTTTGCTCGGCGCGCCAATACGTTCGTTGAACATCCTTTCGCCTGCATCAGTGATTTCGAAGTCGTGCTGTCCATGCAGCCGCACGAAGGGGCCGCCAGCCATCGTCAAAGCTGTGAAAACGAGCTTGACCTTAAGAGCATCCGGCAATGCGTCGGATCGCATCAGCTCAAGACGATTGACACGCGATGCTCCCGTGCGCTTGGCGCGCAGCAGGAGGTCGAGAACGCACCATTGGATGTCGCTCAAATTGTCAGCCATCGCTGCCCTCCATCCTCTGTGCAGCTGTTGGGCGGAGATGCGGGCGGAAACGAATGTCAGCTTCAATTGGGAGGTTTGGGTTGCCCAAAAACAAGGATGGACCGAACGTGTGCATCAGGTCCCAAAGCTGGAACGACACGCGACCTTCTTCGTCTTCCACTCTCGGAACGTATGGGCCAACAGTGGGGACGCGACGGCGCAGCTCGTCATGTCTTTCTGCCAAGATGCGCCGGCCTTCGTCCGTTAATCTGACGCTGACGCTCTCATTGAAGTTCATTTCCATGACCAGATCGGCGCTCACGTCCCCACCTCCCCCTGTGAGGGCGGTAGGGGCCGGCGCTCGACATAAAAGCCGAACATCGGGACCGGAAAGACGTACAGGCGGCGCTTGGTGCGATCGTAAAACGCACCAATCCACAGGTCGTACCAAGCGAAAATCGGCTTAACGCGCATCAGTCGTACCCCCACGATTTGGCAATGGCGACGAAGCGGTCATACTTCGGCCGATCAGGGTGAAGAGGGCCGACAGGGCAGCCGGAAAGTTGAGAGATGGGAGTACCCAGCGGCTCGTCAGGATCACGCGATGAGGCAAAAGAAATGCAGACGTCATCGTCGCAGGAGCAATGCCCATCGATCCATTCGTACGGCGCGCTTTCGCCACATTCGACGCAGAAATAATCCTGATCGCCGCGCTCGTACTCATAGTCAGGGTGCTCGCAGCAGGTTGGGCAGATGGCCGCTCCGGGATTGTCCAGAGCCCACGAGATTATGCCCTCTCGCTTCCGGCAGACACGGCACGGCGGGCCATCATGGCCGACCCTGATCTTGATGCCAGGAACATAGAAATCTAGGCCGAAATGCAAGCGATGGACGCTAGGCTTCCAATGCCAAAAGAAAGTACGGCTGACCTCGATCATGGCTGATCTCCAATGAGGGGAGACGGGGCCGAAGCCCCGCCAGGTTACTTTCCGATTGTTTCGGATGTCTTGACCGCGCAAATCGCGTTGGCGGCGTTGCAGGCAGCCTGAGAGAAGCGCAATGCGTCTTCCGACTTTTCGGCTTTAGCTGCCTTATCGATCAAAGCTTCGACTTCTTTGCTCTTGTCATTCATCGGGTTCTATCTCCGAATTTGCCCGCGTTGAGGGACCGGAAAGCAGCGCGCGGGCGTCACTCTTTTCCGGTATCGGTGCAACAACGGCTGCGCGGTCGAGGCGCTCGATTTCGGCGATGATGAGGGCGGCGGCGCGGACGAGATCGCGGCGGCGATCCTTCGGCTTCCACCACGAAACGTGCCAGCTATCCGGCCAGAGATACGGCGGCCTGATGCGAACACCGTTGGCGTGGCTTTCGTCGCTGCGAGCTTTCAGCGCATACGCAGCGGCGGCCTGCGCCATGCTGCCATCCGTGTGCCGATCGTCATGGGCTGGCGTCCAGCCCTCAACCTCGACCTGGCGCCGGCGCTCGGCGGCAACATCGAGCAAAGCGGTCCCAAGCATTTGTGGAACGGGCGGTGGGGTGGCAGCGGACTTGAGCGCCTGAATAGCCTCCCACGCTGCGAACGGATCTGTGCCTTCGCCTACGTCCTCAGCGATCTTCAGCAGCTCATCGCGATACGCCTCCAGTGGAATATCGGAGCTGTCGCCGTACCGAAACCTGTCTGCCGCGCCACCTTCGACCTCGTCGCCGGTTTCGAGGTCAACGACTGGCGAGCCTTCGAGGCATGCGGCGTGGCATATGCCCATCTCAATGTCGGTCGCGCAAATATCGGAACGCTTCAGGGGCTCGGCGCAGATCGGGCATTGATCAACATCGTCGCCGACTGACTCGCTCTCTTCGATGATCGCTATCTCGCCGGCACAGAAGGCGCGCAGCATTTGGCCGGCGGTATAGAGCGGCTCGCCCTTGGCGTCGCGCTCGTGGACCGGTTGACGTGACAGGTATAGTTCGGCTGTAGCGATCACTTTTGAGGTAGTCATGAAATCCTCCATGTGCGGAAGTCCTCTACGAGCAGGCGCCATTGCTCGGCGGCGGCCTCGTCGCTACGGACTTCCTCGCGGCTGCGAATGCCGAGAAGCGACAGGACGTTCGCAACTGCCTGGTCGTCGCTCATCGGATGGGAAAAGCCTTTCTGCTCGTGCAGAAAGATCTTGAAAGCGGGCTCTCGGCAGCTAATCGCGAACTGCAGCGCGTCGTGCATCTCGGCCAGCTGATGACGGGTGGCGGCGGTCATCACGCGCCGCCTTTCAAAGGCAAGACAATTCCGGTAGCGGCATCAATCCGCAGAAGGTGCAAGGGGCACGTGATCACCCCCTCAACAACTGGCTGATCGGCCAGCGATACCGGACGATGCGGGCATATCCACCCGCGGCCATCACGTTTTGCCTGCCGCCCTACCCACTCATCTACGTGGCATTTCCATTGAGGGCTATTGCCAACTTCGACAGCCTCATTGATGTCCTCAATGAGGCCAGGCACTGCTGGATTCGTGGCTCTTTTGCAAAGCAACTTCTTCCAAACAGGAGTGGGCAATCCGTCCGGATTGCATTGTCGATTGATTTGCAGCGGAGAGCCCCAGGCGCTGCGCCAATATGCTCGTTTGCTGTACTCATTACCGCCTGGCGACGGCATGAAGCGCGCGTCGAGATGATAATGGTCGTGAACGAAATTGAGACAGTGCCGGTCATTGTGCTTCGGACCTATCACCGGCCAGGCGGCAATCTGGTCGTACCAGGCGCCTGTGACGGTAGGCACGAGATAATATCTCCCGACTTCCGCCGGTTGCGTCAGTTCGTCGATGCGCTGGATCACGCGTCCTTCTCCTCGATCGTGCGCTCCAGCATGCGGCGCAGCGGGCGGTCGACCGTGCTGCAGCCCATGGCGTCGATGACGCTGATCAAAGCGCTGCACAGGCTGATGACGACTTCATCGCTGATGAAATCCCCTGGATCTTTGCCGTCGCCGAGCGCGGCTACCTTGGCGATCTGCAAGAGGAGGCCGGCGGACATGATGTTTTCGACGGCGTCGTCGACGAGGCGGCGACCAAGGGTGGCGGCGGCTTCTTCGGCCGCTGCGTTGACGGCGTCGTGTTCGGTCCCGCCGACGATCTGCAGGGAAATCTGCGGGCGAACGTGGCTCATGGGGAACTGGACGAGGTTATCCATCAGAGATCCTTTGCGATTTCTTCGGCCTCGGCGCGATCGGTGCGCTTGAGGCCTGCCGCGAGTCCGGCGGCATAGACGACTGCTAAGAGGGCCACGCCGCAGGTGAGTGCGGTCATCAGGCAGAAGACGAAGATCGCCTGGCCTTCTGTGACGAGCGGACTGGCAAACTCGGTCACGGCGTCACCTGCGCGGCGGCGGCAATGATCAGGAGGAATGGGATGGTGAAGAGCGCGATCGCTTCCAGCGCCTCCTGCTGCTCGCGGCGCATGCGGGCGCATTCCAGCACCTGCGTTTCGATGTCTCCGGACAGGCGGCGTTCCTGGAGCGTATGGATCGCGATCTCGTTCAGCGGCAGAAATGGTGTGAAGTAGTTCATCGGCGTCATCCTCAGGGCAGATCGTCGTCATCGACGTCTGACGCGATCTGCGACTGCGGGCGATAATCGACGGGGCGAATGGGGCGCGGATCGACGCCATAGCCGCGATAAGCCATGTCACGCACAACCTCTTCGGTTGCCGGGCGGATCGCATAAAGCGCGGATGTCCCATAAAACTCGGTGACCGATTCGCCATCCGAAACGGGAATATCCACGCGCAGCATCTTGCCGCCAGCAAGCTCGACTTCCTTGGCGTAGCCAGGGCGCTTTCGGTGCCCCATCAACTCGACGATTGCCCAGCTTTCGAAGACTTCGGACGTCATGAAACCCTCCTGTCCATCCGCTTCGGAACCCGCTCCGTTCCTGGTCGGAGCGGTGACCGAAACCGGATCGCTTCAGGCGACGCGGCGAGTCGAAGAGGCGGCGAAGATGCGAGCGGCCTCGTCGGCATTCCGTTCGATCTGCTCGTCGGTGTAGCCCAGGCGCTTATATTCGCGATGCGTCAGGCCTTCGCCGCGCTCAAGGGCGTGGTTGGCCATCTCGCCAGCGATGTTGCGAACGGTCACGGGGTTATAAGCGGTTGCTGTCTGCATGATCCTGCTCCTGAAATCCCTCCCTGCTCCTGCGCGGCCCGCCGCCGGCCACAATGAGCGTGGACCGGCGGCGTCTCTGCGCGCCTTGTCCCGACGAGGGAGGAGGATCATCGGGACGGGGAATGATTATGCGGAATCATTTCCGCAGTCAAGAGGAATGGGGAAGCAATTCCGCAAACTATGTTCAAGGTTTGGCGTTGATGGGGAATTAAGCAGGAGCTACAGCACTGATTCGCAGGTGCTTTTTCGCGCCGAGAAGGGCGCAAAGAAAAACGGCGCAGCCATAGAGCCCGCGCCGTTTGCATTGCTGGATAGTGTGGAAGTTGGCTGCCGACCCGGCGTTTTAGATGCCGTAAATCTCGTTAAATGTGAGAACCTTATGCATGTGCATGATCGTCGATCTGGCGATCTGAATTTCCGCCTTGGGGTTGTGCTTCAAGATGGTGACCCATTCGGCATTACGCTTGAGGAAGATGCCAAGTGTAGCTTCGTAATGCCCTTCGGCGTCCTGCTTCACCTGGATCACCACGGCGTCGCCAGTGCGCACCGGCTTGTCGGGGTTGATGAAAAGCAAGTCGGCCGGCGAAAACTGCGGGACCATTGATTCGCCCTCAACATAGAGCGAGTAGATATTACGGGCATGCATCAAGGTGGGTGGCCGCCTCACATAATCGACCGGGTCTAGATCGAGCTTGAACGCTCCTCGCAGGTGTGAACCTGCTGCTGTTCCCATAACCGGCACATCCTTCGGCATTTCGAAGGGGGCAGGAAGGGGAACGGATGCGGCGCGCAACTCGCTCGATTTCACGGTCGCTTTCGGATCGTCCTCATTGAGCAACCATAATTCGGTAGTTTCAAGAGCGTCTGCAAGTTTTTTGACAGTCTCCAGCGATGGCTGCTGGTCGCGATTGTCCAGAAGTTTGCGCACGGTTGAACGGTCGAGGCCTGCTTTGTTAGCGGTGCTCGACGGGTTCATATTGAGGGCTGACATCCGCTCTTTGATGCGGTCCTGAATGGTTCTAGCCATGTGCGGAATTTTATCCGCGATTTGTGGAAAAGTCATGCGGAACGAAATCCCTTGACAATGCGGAACTGATTCCGCATTTTCTGCGACCATGAACCTAAGAGAACAGCTCATCGCCGTTTCTGACGAATATGCTCGCGCTCGTGGCATAGGCCGACAGCGCGTTTCGACGATCGTCTTGAACCGTGGGTCCACGCTCGATCGCATTGCTGATGGCAAGAGCGACGTGAACACGGTGACTTTCGAGAAGGCGATGCTCTGGTTCTCGATGAATTGGCCAATCGGTGCGGAATGGCCGGCGACCGTGCCTCGTCCTTCCGCCGAGAGGGAGGCCGCATGATGTGTTCCCCGGTGCATGGGTTCCTGGCCGTTCTCCATGCCAATTGGCGCCGGACTGGCGGACTGCGTTTAGCGTCCGGCGCCTTCTTTCTTTCTGTCGGGTTGGAGGAGTTTGGACGTCCTCGCCGGTCTCATAAGCCGGAGATCGCGGGTTCGAATCCCGCACCCGCAACCAGTTTTGTATGTGCTCCGTCATGTGGGCCTCCGTGATCTGCTGACGGGCTGAGTACTCACATTTTCCGCACCCGTCCCGCGATGGGAAAAACAACGCCGGTTTCCCGGCGGTGACAGGCTTTTGCTTTTCTGAGGGTATCATGAGCGACGCAATCCATAACCGGCTGAAGGCAGCGCAGCGCGATCTCATCGACGAGGTTGGCGGCATCGAGCGCGCCGCGAAGATTTCGGAATATGCCAAGAGCACGGTCGGGCGTTGGCGCAACCCGCGCGATCCAGAACTGATGCCGATGATGGCCGTCATCCGGCTCGAAGGCGATTGCGGGCGCGCGTTCGTGACTGAGGTTATGGCCGGTGCGAACGGTCGCGACCTTTCCGACAACATTCCTGCCGACGCTGCGATCGTCTCCGATCTCCTGTCGGCGCACGCGGATGTGACCATGCGGTTTGCTGAGCTGGGGCAAGTGACGGCCAGAGCTTTTTCCGATGGCGTCGTGACGCCTGCTGAAGCTGACGAGATGGACCGCAAGGCCGCAGAAGTCGACGACGCGGTCGAGGAGGAGCGGCGGGTACTTGCCAGCGTCAAGGCCAAGGGCGGCGCGGCTGCAGCCCTTAAGATCGTCGGGGGCAAGTGATGCGCGGCGTGAAGGCTGAAGGATACGTCGTCGACCCGCCGATCGGGCGCGATGCCCATAATCTGCTTTACCGGGCTAACCGGTTTTACCGGATGCACCGCGCTGCCTATCCACTGGCGCTCGACAGCGACCAGCGTGGCGCCGAAGTCGCGGTTGCCGGCGGCTATGCCGAGCGCCTGCTCGATGATCCGCATTTCGTGCGGGTCACGCAGAAGGGGAGGCTCTACCTCCAAGCCGTGATGAGGGCGCACTGATGGCCGCTCATCACCGCCTCGTCGGCATTACGATCAATGTTCCGGAAAAGGCCAAGCAGACGCTCGATCGTCAGGCGAAGGAGCGCGGTATCGCTTCGTCACTCTGGGCGGGGCAGATTTTTGATATGGGCTTTGCAGCTGTCTGCGCTCGCGAGAAGAGCATGCCGGTTGCAGATGGTGATCTGGACGCGATCGTCGGCGCGACGCTGCTGCTCTGGTCCGGTCAGAAGTGGTCGACTGCAGATATCGCCAAGGGCCTCGGAGTGCCGGAGCCTACCGTCATCCGCATTCTCGATGGCTGGAGGCAATATCGACGGGGGATGCAGCGATGAACGCTCTCGTCGTCCCCTCGGAGCATGAGCTTATAGCCTCGATCGAAACTGCGCGGGCATTGTTCAATGCAGGTGACCTCGATCTGGCGCTAAAGATCGCATCCGTCACCTACGATCAATCCAAGTCCGTCGCAGGTTCTGCGGAGCGCGTGAAGGCCTCGCGCGAGGTCGTCGATAAAGCGCGGCGAATGCAGGCGGAAGCGCTGAAGATCGAAAGCCTTTGCTATGTCGCGATGGCTGACGCCGTCGACAGCGCGCAGGCAAAAGGCGAGATCTCTCGCGGCGGCCGTCCGAAAACCGTTTCTCAAGAGAACGGTTTTACGCTCGAAGAAATCGGGATCGACCGCAAGCAACTGCATTCCGCGCGGCAGCTGCGTAATGCCGTTCGTGCCGATCCGGAACTCATCGACCGTGTCGTCGAGGCGCGTCTTGCGGAAGGGCTGGAGCCGACGCGGACTGCGCTGAAGAAAGAGGCCGGTCACGCGATCGGCACGAAAACCGCGACCAAGGAAGAGCGCGGCGACGATCTCTATGAGACGCCGATCGAGGCCATGCGCACGCTGCTAGCTCTGGAGAGCTTCAGCCTGGCCGTACGGGAACCGAGTGTCGGTCGGGGCGCGATCATGCGACCGCTCGAAGCTGCGGGCTATGATGTGCTGATTTCCGATCTCGTCGACCGCGGCGTTGTAACGGAGCATGGGGAGTGCCAGGGCGTCGGCGACTTCCTCAAATCTTCAGGGCCGTCGAAACTCTATTCGGTCGGGCCGGATATCGTCACCAACCCGCCCTATGGCGTCGCCAATGCCTATGCGGCGCATGCGCTGCGCGAGCATCGCCCAGGCAAGATGGCATTGTTGCTGAACCTGAACTTTCTTGCCGGGTTCGAGGATGCCGACCGTTGCTTCGTCATGGATCGCAACCCGCCGAGCCGCGTCTATGTGTTCACGCGGCGCCTGCCGATGATGCATCGCGACGGCTGGACCGGAAACAAGGCATCAAGCCAGATGAATACCGCGTGGTTCGTTTGGGAGCGGAACCACGATGGAACCTATGGGAATGGCTTCCCGGCACTAATCCGCGTGGATTGGGAGCAATATCAGGATGCAGATCCGCTTGCGCCAGGTGAAGGTGTTCATGCCGACCCTATCATTTTCAGCGATGAGGAAGATTTCACGCGCGACACGCCGCGCAAGACGCTCGACGAGCGGATCGAGGAAGAATTCTCCCGCTCGCTGATCTGGATGAAGCACATGGAGCCTTTCGACGACGTCGCATTGCGGCGCGGTGTTGGGCTTCGGCCATCCGTCGCCTCTGCGCTGATCGACGCGTTCGCGGCACAGGGCCTCATTGAGCGACAGGAAGACGGCAGGTTCCTGCCGACCGGCGCAGGCCTGAACATGATCGCCACCGTTGGCGCGGTCGATATGACCAAGCAGCTCAAGGCGGGTGTGCCGATTGCCGAGGTGCTCGCATGATCGAAGGCGCCGATTTCTCATCCGAGATGCTGAAGGGATTCCTTCGCGCCCGCGTCGAAATGGCCGGATATAACGCTGTCTTCCCCGGCCAGCACGCGAGCACGAAGAAACAGCGACCTGCCTTCGATGCCGCGCGCAAGGCGGAAATGGAGCACATTCGCAAGCGGGCAGGCGTGACGGTCGTGCAATTCGATCTCGCTTGGATGGGGCGGGCGCTCTCCGTACAGCCGCGCGAGAAGCTATGGAGGGCGCTTGGTGTCGATCTCGATCTATACGGCGTGAAGCTCGTCGATTACGGCAAGTGGGAGAAGATCCAATGACCGGCCTTCAGAATGCCCGCGATCCTTCTCGCGCAGACTACGACTTCCGCAAGTTCGCCGCAGCACTGAAGCGCAAGTTCTATTCCGAGCCGAACCTCGCGATGCGTCCGCTCGCCAGTGAGATAGGCGTGACGATCAACGATATTTCGCGCGCGATGGGCGGACAGATGGTTTCCGTTGGCAAGGTGATCGCGCTTTGCCGGTGGCTCGGTGTGCCTGTCGAGCATTTTTACTTGGAACCGGAATTGGATTTAAAATCAACCTGTTCCACTAGATCAAACGTGAAACACGAAGCCCGGGAGGGGCGGCATTGAGCGCGCTTCTCCCGATCGTCGAACAGCTTGCCGATGCGGTCAATCATGCTGAGCGAGCGGAATGGCTCTTTGCCTGCCCGTACGGCGTGATGAACCGCGAGCACATGAGCATACGGGTGATCCTTCAGAGGTCGGGGCTTCTGGCGGGTGTCGCCTATCTCGAAGCCGTCCTGTCGCTAACGAACGCGAAGCGACTGCCGGACGGCACACTTCCACAAACCATTGTCCTGCCGGTGCATATCGCCGCGCTGGATTTGAGGCAGGAGGCGCAGGCGGGCGCCGAGGGGGCGAATTGAGCGGGCCACGGTTCTCGATCATTCCAGCGTGGATCATCACAGACGGTCGGCTCAAGGGCAGCGACTTGCGCGTTCTGTGCCTGCTAGGGACTTACACGAATAAGGAAGGCTGGTGCCGGCGCAGTCAGGTCAAAATGGCCGACCAGCTCGGCTGCGGCCGCTCGACGGTGCAGGATTCGCTGAAGCGTCTCGCCGATATCGGCGTCGTGGAGAAACAGGAAGTTGCGAGCGCGGACGGCCGAGACAGCGCGCATTGGTACCGCGTGGTGCTCGATCGTGTCGTCGAGAGCAATGCGTTTGCTGCATGGGACGATGAAGACGAAAAGGAATTCGGTCCTATCGATGGCATTGAAAAGGGCACCCCCCCTGCCGGTATACCGGCACCCCCTGCCGGTCCTAGACCGGCACCCCCTGCCGGTTCTGGACCGGCACCTATTAACGACAGTAATTTAACTCCCCCTGAGGAACGAAGGGAGAGAGAGCGCGAGCGTGAGGATGAAGGGGAAGAAAATCCCAAGGGGATAGAGCGGCGCTTTAGGGCGTGGTTTGCGAAAATGCCGGGATACCTTGACGACAGCGAACCGAATGCACGCCGGGAATGGAATGCACTGACGCCCGCCCAGCGTACCGAATGCGAGCAGATGACGCCGATATGGCTGGAGGAACGCAAAAAGCTGGGCCGAACCAAGCCGGTCGCGGCCTCTACCTATCTCTCCGAACGCCGATGGGAGCGTTTGCCAGACCAGGTCAAGACGGCTCACGAGAAGGCCAAGGCGCAGGAGGAACGTGTCACTGTAGCGCCATACGGCCATATCTGGTCAGCGATGCGGATGATGGCTCTGCTCAAGGGGCCGAAGCCTGTAGAGCTTCCCGATGATCTGCTGCCGCTGACTGCGCGCACCTTCGAGATCCACCGCCGTATCAGCGAGAGCAAGGGGCTGGCCTTCTTGGCGGAGCGCGGGATTGTGATCGACGGCAAGGATCTCGTCTTCCCTGATGACTTCCGTGAGCAGGAATATCGTCGCCGCATACAGCTTGAGGGATATCCGGAGGTGAACCGCCTGAACAAGATGGCAACTGAACGGACGCGCGATCAGGTCGATAAGCGCTTCGCTGCTTTGGCTTCGCTCTGCGAGTTCGTTCCTTTGGGCTCGCCGACATTCGAGCGCTGGCGTGATTACCACGAGCAGATGCATTGGCCTCCAGTGCCTGAACCAGATCCGAAGCATCTGGCTGGCGTGTGGTTTCCAAAGGGCGGGCCGGAAGGCCTTGGTGAATTCGAACTAGCCGCACGCGCGGCACTAGGAATGGAGCGGGGCGATGATGCTGAATAGGGTGACAATGATGCATAATGGGATTGAGGTCGATGTTACCCGCGCTCTGCCTGCGATGGATAAGACGGTCGCAAGGTCGCGAATCAATGAAGCGAATTTGCATGCGGCTTCGTCAGATATGGTCGTTGCAAAGCCAAAGGCTGCGAAATGGTACTGCTTACAGGTGATGACGGGTCGCGAGTTCTCTGTGGAAAAACAGCTTGATGACGCGAACATTGAGCATGTCTCTCCACGTGAGCGGGTGGTTTTCGTCAAGAGAGGCCGCAAGATCGATGGAGAACGGCTGTTCTTTCCTGGTTACATTCTAGTCCATTGCCGGCCGTCTGCTGAGGCTTTTCATGGTCTAAGAAGGATTAGGAACGTCATCGATATCGTTGGGAATGGCGGTCGGTATCACGTTGTTTCGGAAAAGGATGTGAATGTTTTCAAAGATATGGCTGCCGTTGCAGTGCCGCGCGTGGCTACTGACAAGACATTGGTCGAAGGTGACACGGCATCTATTACCTTCGGTCCTTTCAAGGGATTTGATTGCATTATTCTGGCTCTGAAATGGTCTCGGGAGGCTAGGGCGAGGGTTCAACTTTCAGTGTTCGGAAAGGATTTTGAGATTGAGAGCATGCCTCTTGCTTTTCTCAAAAAGCTGTGAGAGTCATCTTCGCAACGGACGAGCCGATTGGCATCCCCTCCGATCCCTCTGGACAAGATCCAGAGGCAGAGCAGGCAAACAGCCTCAGGGACAAATGCAGCCGGCCCCAGCTTGAAAGCCTCAGATGAGAGGCACCGATTCAAGCCAAGTGCTACTGCTATGAGATGACGACAGGCGACCTCCGGGTCGCCTTTTTCATTCAAGGGTTATGGCACGCAAGCCCAAAGCCTTCCGCATCAGTGGACGCCCAACTGCAGAGCAGAACGAGCGGGAATATGATCGGAACCGATATCGCAATCAGGCTGGCCGCGATCTATACACCACGGCTCGTTGGCGGGCTGAGCGCGCAGACTTCCTGGCGCAGCCAGAGAACCAATTCTGTGTGAGGTGCCAAGCGGTGGGCATCCTCAATGCAGGTCACCTGACAAAGGACGGCCGACCGCAGACCAACCCGAGGCGCATGTTCCTCGTGGTGCACCACTCGCAGCGACACTACGGCAATCCGGAGGTCTTCTGGGACCGGAGCAAGTGGCAGGCCGTTTGCCCTGACCACCACGACGGCGACATCCAGGCCGAGCAGTCGGCAGAGGCCAAGCGCCTCATCGAACGCATGCAGATGGGGGGCGGGTCAAAAGTCTAGCGGTCCGAGGGCCCTTACCGACGGGTGCGCAACCTTTTTTCTCCGCGAAATTGGCGGAATTATTTTTTTCTCACGCCTGATGAACGGAGGGCGAGCACATGACCCGTGGCCGCAAGCCCGATACAGACGAACAGCAGGCCGCAAAGGGCAATCCGGGCAAGCGTCTTTCGCAGAAAGAGGTAGAGACCGCCCGCACCAAAGCGCCGATACCAGTGACGGTTGGGAAGATCCGCCCGCCAAAATGGCTCAAGCGGAGCCGCAAGGCGACTGAGGTTTGGAATGACCTCGCGCCGCAGCTTGAGCGCCTCAATCTCTTGAGCAATCTCGATGCCAGCCCGTTCGCTCGATATTGCCGCTATGTCGTCGAGTGGATTGCAGCTGACGTCACGGTGCAGAAAGAGGGCACCTGGTTCAACGGCAAGGACACGAATGGAAACGAGACGAAGAAGCGGCACCCTGCCTTCGTTGCGGTACAGCAGCTCGAAAAGATGCTCGGCGATATGGAGGCCAGCTTCGGCATGCGACCGGATACGCGCTACAAAATCATGCGCGATCAGGCGGCTGCTCACGGCCTCGGCAATCTGCCGCTCTGGGGCGACCAGCAGCCGCTTCAGCCATCATCGTCAGCTGCAAACGAGGATGCGCCGCCCGCAGCTGCTGAGCCAGCCGACCTGATTGGCATCCTTGGCGGGATGAATTCCCCTCCGCCGGAGCGGATGAATTGACCGATGGAAAGTGTTTCCGCCGGCGCAATTCAGGCGGCCGCCGGTGCGCTGCTTTGGCCGAAGCCGGAATGGGTCAAAGAGGCGGTCGCGAAAGGCTGGGAGTGGGTCGGCATTGCGTGGGAGCGTTGTTCGTGCGTTCCTGGCGCTTGGTTCGATGAGGCAAAGGCAGAAAAGGCCGTTCAGCTTTTTCCGCAGGTTTTCCGCCTCACCGATGACCGATTTGCGGGCAAGCCTTTTAAGCTGGCCTTCTGGCAGCAGTGCATCGTCCGTCTTCTTGTCGGTTGGAAAGCTCCAATCGACATCATCGACGAGCAGACCGGTGAGACGAAGTATGAGCATGTGCGGATCTTCCGCCGTCTCATGCTCTGGATACCGCGCAAGAACGGGAAGTCTGAATTTCTAGCGGCGCTGGCGCTGCTGTTCTTCATCCTTGATGGCGTCGTAGGCGGTCAGGGGTACGTTTTCGCGAAGAACGAGGATCAGGCCAAGATCATCTTCAACAAGATGAAGGCCATGATCAGCATGTCGCCGCAGCTCGGCGATACGCAAGTCTTCAAAAAGTCGATCTACATTCCGAAGATCCGGGCGCTGTTCGAGCTTCTATCGGGCAAAGCGGAGGGCAAACACGGCAAATCGCCTACAGTCATTGCGGGCGACGAAATGCACGAGTGGGAAACGCCGGATGTGGCGAACTTCCTGCGGCAGGGTACCGGTACCCGCCTTGAGCCGATCGAGCTTTATGCATCGACTGCTGGGGTGAAATCGAACCGGACGGGATGGGATCTCTGGGAAGAGAGTGTTTCCATCCTTGAGGGTCGCATCGACGATCCAACGACGTTAGTCGTGATCTTCGCACTCGATCCTGACGATGATTGGGCTGACGAGGCAAATTGGCAGAAGGCAAACCCATCTCTCGGGATTTCGCCAACCCTGCAGTTTCTCCGACGCGAAGCCGCAATCGCAAAAGATAACCCTCGGGCCGAGGCGCACTTTCGCTGCTACCACGCAAATCAGTGGATTGACGCTGTTGTACGCTGGCTGAACCTGAAAAAGTGGGATGCCTGCGCCGCCGACAAGAAGATTTGGCGCCGTTGGCGAGACGGCGAGGGTCTGAAAGGTCGAAAGTGCTTCGCGGCGATCGACGTTTCGTCGAGCGATGACTTGACCGCCTTGGTTCTGGCCTTTCCGCCCGACGAGACGTGTGATCGCTGGATTATCACGGCCCGCTTTTGGGTTCCTGAAGACACTGTTGCGCGACGCTCGAAGCAGGATCGGGTCTCATACGACCGATGGGTCAAAGACGAGGCTCTGGAGGTGACGCCCGGAGACTACGTCGACCAGAACTTTGTTCAGCATGCGCTTGAAAATGCCATGTCCATGTTTGACGTATCGCTCATCGGTTACGACCCGTGGAATGCGACAAAGCTCTACACCGACATGGTGAAGGACGGCGTTGATGAAGAACGTTTCCTGAAAATGCGACAAGGCATCCCCACCCTCGGCGAGCCCACGAAGCTCTTCGAGCGCTTGGTAGTCTCTGGAAAGCTTGATCACGGCGGCCATCCAATCCTGCGCTGGATGGCGGGAAACGTGGCCGTAAAGTTCGATGATAATCTGAACTACGCTCCGACCAAGAAAAAGAGCGCCGAGAAAATCGACGGCATTGTCGCCGGCGTAATGGCGGTTGGTCTGACCCTCGCTGACGACGTCTACGTGCCCGACATGGGCGAATACCTCAAGAAACCGGTGATGTCTGCATGACGATCTTCGACGGGATTTTTGGCCGAAGGAAAGTGAAGCTCACCGAGCCCGCGAGCTGGCATACGGATACGGGAACGTGGTCAGGAAAGGCCACCTCTCCTGACGCGGTTCTGCAGTTGGCAACGGCTTGGGCCTGCATCCGCCTCAACGCGAGAACGATGAGTTCTTTGCCGCTCAAGGTGCACTCCAAGAAGACCGGTGAGGTTGACACCTCTCATGTTCTCTATCCGCTGCTGCATGACACGCCAAATGCCGACCAGACGGCTATGGAATTCTGGGAGGGCATCTACGCGTGTCTGAATCTTCGCGGCAATGCCTATGCTGAAAAGGTCTTTAGCGGTGATACGCTGGTTGCGCTCGATCCGATGGACCCGGATTGCACGACGGTCTATCGCTCATATGACGGATCACGGCGATATCGCTACACGAACCAGAAGACCGGGGTGCAGTCGGACTGGGGTGAAGACAAGGTATTTCATCTGCGCGGCTTTGGTGCGGGCGGGATGATGGGGCTTTCGCCTATTGAGTATGGCCGGCAGACTTTAGGCACGGCTCTTGCCGCTGATGAAGTCGCAGGCCGAACCTTTGGC
This sequence comes from Rhizobium sp. BK529, assembly GCF_014194105.1. Classification (NCBI taxonomy): domain Bacteria; kingdom Pseudomonadati; phylum Pseudomonadota; class Alphaproteobacteria; order Hyphomicrobiales; family Rhizobiaceae; genus Rhizobium; species Rhizobium sp. BK529. The sequence continues at coordinate 2,009,708 of NZ_JACIAU010000001.1, forward strand.
GAGGGACTTCATATTTCTGGCTTCGCTGAAGATCAGCCAGGCGCGAAAACAACGCAGGAACAGCGTGAGCAGCTGGTTTCTCTGTTCGACAAGTTTTCCGGTTCTAAGCGGACGGGAAAGGTTATGCCTTTGCCTCCCGGATTCAGCTTCAAGGCGCTGAACATGAACCCGGAAGACGCGCAGTTGCTTCAGACGCGCGGCTTTCACGTCGAGGAAATCTGCAGATGGTTCGGCACTTTTCCTATCCTGATCGGCCACGCCGCCCAAGGCCAAACGATGTGGGGAACGGGTGTGGAACAGATCAACCTTGCATGGTTGACGCTATACCTTGGCCCTGAGCTTCAGCGGGTCGAGCAGGCCATCGAAAAGCAGCTTATGACGCCTGAGCAGAGAACGAAGGCGTACGTCGAGCACAACGTTGATGCTTTGCTGCGCGCCGATAGCGCCGGCCGCGCCGCCATCATGTCCGTACAGGCCCAGAACGGCCTCAAGACACGAAATGAGCTGCGCAAGAAGGAAAACGACCCTCCATTGCCAGGCGGCGACATCCTGACCGTACAGTCGAACCTCGTCCCGCTCGAAATGCTGGGGAAGGTTCCGACGACGCCAACACCAGACGGCTTCGGCACCATGAAGCCAAGGCCCAAGCCTCAACCTGCTGACGATAAGTAGGAGCCTTCCCATGCACTACCTGCGTATTTTGGCGGCCTTCGCGGGTCAGCCATGGGCGATGCAACCTGAGAAATTGGAGATCATCTCCAGCTTTCTCATGTTCAAGGCGCGCGGCGGATCTTTTACCGCAGAAGAGGTCCAAGCCAGAATTGGCGACTCGCGCAATCCGGATCGCGTTGAACCGCAGGCCGGTATCGCGATATTGCCTGTTCACGGCGTCATCTCGCAGCGGATGGCAATGATGCAGGACGTGAGCGGCGGCGGCGGAACTTCGACAGAGGCCTTGTCGCAGCTCTTCAGGGCAGCCTTGGCCGACGAAGGCGTGAAGGCCATCGTCTTTTCGCATGATAGCCCTGGCGGCGGCACATACGGCGTTGATGAACTGGCCGCCGAGATCCGCAATGCTCGCGGGATAAAGCCAATAATCGCGCAGGTCGACAGCTTGTCCGCGTCGGCGTCCTACTATCTTGCCTCGCAGGCTGATGAGATCGTGGTGACGCCTGGAGGAGAGGCAGGGTCGATCGGCGTCTACTCCGTGCACGAGGATATCTCGAAGCTGCTCGAAAAAGAGGGCGTAAAACCCACTCTCATCCGTGCCCAGCATGGGATCTACAAGGCAGAAACAGCAAACATCAGCCCGCTTTCTAGCGACGCGCGCGATTTCCTTCAGCAGCGCGTCAATCTCGCCGAAGAGGCCTTCATCAACGCGGTCGCCGCCGGCCGGCGCGTTTCGACCGCCACGGTTCGCGACAATTTTGGCAAAGGTCGGATTTTTGGCGCGCAGGAGCTGGTCAAGCGGGGCATGGCCGATCGGATCGGCACCATGCAGGACACTTTGCACCGCCTCGGTGTCTCTTCGCCAAAGATGGGCGCATCTGCAAATTCCCGGCGCATGTTTGCCGCCGGCGAGACGCCCCCGCTTTCACAGATCGAGGATGTCCTGCGCGAGGCAGGCTTCCCCAACGCACTTGCGACCGCATTCGTCTCTCGCGGCAAGGGCGCGCTCCAGAGTGATTCTGGGCCGGAGACGCGGAAACTGTCACCCGATGCGAAAGCATCTCTCGATCAATTCCTGTCCAGATTGGGCAAATAGGAAACTCCATCATGGATAAAGAATTTCAGGATCTGCTCGCGAAGCTGACGGTTCGCGACGATGAGCTTAAGGCGCTCGTCGAAAAGGCGAACAATGAAGCCAAAGCGGCTGGAAATGTCGCGGCCGACACCAAGAGCGCAATCGAGAAGATCGTCGAAGGCAATGCCGCTATTCATGCGCGTCTGCTCGAACTTGAGCAGAAGGCCGCCCGCCGTGCTGGCGGTGACTTCGACCTGCTGAAGTCGACCGGTGAAAGCTTCACCGACAGTGAGGCATTCAAGAAGCTTGCCGCCGACCAGCGTGGCACGGCTCGCATGGCGTTCAAGTCGATCACTATGAACGCCGCCGTTTCCAGCATTACCAGCTCACCGACAGGCACCGGCGGCGTCGGGAATGCCATCGCTCCGGATCGCCTTGCCGGCGTGATCACGCCTCCAAACCGGCGCATGACCATCCGCAGCCTGCTTATGCAGGGTCGCACCGGCTCCAACCTGATCCAGTACGTTCAGGAAACTGGCTTCCAAAACATGGCGGCGCCGGTTGCTGAATCCGCGCTCAAGCCGCAGTCCGACCTGTCGCTCGACCTTGTCGATACGCCGGTTCGGACCATCGCGCACTGGTTTAAGGCATCGGTCCAGGTTCTTGCGGATATCCCACTCCTGCAGTCCTATATCGACGGCCGCGCTCGCTATGGTCTGGAATATCAGGAGGAAGTGCAGCTTCTTGCGGGTGACGGCACTGGTCAGAACCTTGAGGGCCTCATTCCTCAGGCGACTGCTTTCGATACCAACCTCCTCAAGGCCGATGACCAGCAGGTCGATATTCTGCGCCGTGCCATCCTGCAGGTCCGTATCGCCGAATACGCAGCGTCCGGCATTGTGCTCAATCCCAATGATTGGGCCGATATCGAGACGCTGAAAGACGCCAACGGCCGTTACATTTTCGGCAATCCCGGCACCAACCTCCAGCCTCGCATGTGGGGTCTGCCGGTCGTCGACACCAACGCAATGCCGGCAGGTCACTTCATGGTCGGCGCTTTCAACATGGCGGCGCAGGTATTCGATCGCGAAGATGCGAACGTCCAGGTCTCCACGGAGGACGGCGACAACTTCGTCAAGAACATGGTGACGATCCGGGCCGAAGAGCGTCTCGCGCTGGCGGTCTTCCGTCCGCAGAGCTTCGTTTACGGCGCGTTCTAAGAGGTGCTTAAGGGCCGGCTTGGGCCGGCCTTTCTTTCCCACGGGATTTTTCGGTCATGTCCAAGACTATCGAGACTATAGTCCTTAAGCCGCACCTGGCGCCCAATGGCGTGATCGTGCAGAGGGGCGAAACCATCACCGTCGACGAGAAGCGATACAAGCAGCTCGTCAAGAAAGGCTATGTTCCGAACCCCGACTCCTCTGACGAAGAGGAAGTCGACGAGCCCGAGGGCGAGCCTGGAGCAATCACCAACAAGAAGTTCGAGAAGCGGCGGTCGAAGATCGCCGGCAAGAACATCGACGAATAACCCTCTCGCGGCCGCTAGCCGCCAATGGAGATCAACATGCGACGTTTCAAGGTTCCCGTCACGACTGACGGAAGCGGCAACGCCACGGCCTACAGCCCTCGCCTCGCCGGCAAGATCCACAGCATTCAGTATGTGAAAGATGGCGCGAACGCCTACACGGACGGCGTCGACTTCACAATTACCGCCAATGATACCGGTGAGAACATCTGGACCGAAGCCAATGTTAACGCCTCCGCCGTCCGCTATCCGCGTGCGCCGACGCATACGCAGGCTGGTGCTGCGGCTCTCTTCGCCGCCGGTGGCACGCCTGTCCTCGACAGAATTGGTGTCGTTGACAAGCTCAAGATTGTTCTTGCGCAGGGCGGCGCAAACAAAACTGGCGCTTTCCATATTCTCGTCGACTGAGGTCTTGCCATGCTCGTTCGGGTCGTTATTCCCCCAAGTCCGATCGTTTTGCCTGAGGACATTGCCGGTGTTGATGCCGGTGATACGTTCGTCGAGGCCATGATCGCTGCTGTGACGGGGGAAATAGACGGCCCGGACGGATGGCTTGGCCGCTGCCTCGGAGAGCAGACGCTTGAGGCTGCACTTGGATGCTGGCCGCGTTCGCCGGTACGTCTTCCGTACCCTCCCGTGATTGCGGTCGAAGAGGTCCGCTACTTTGATCAGAGTGGGACGGAAGTCTCTCTGTCAGACGGTAGTTTCCAGTCTGCAAATGGCCTCCTTTGGCTTGTCGACGGATTTTCTGTGCCCTCGCTCGCCTCGCGTCCCGATCCGATCGTAATCAGGTACCGAGCCGGCTACGACGAAAACGCGGTTGATGAAGGCGGAACTGGGCAGATTCCAGCCCAGGTAAAGCAGGCGATCATATTATCCGTGCAGCATCTGCGTTCTCTTGGCAAAGATGATCTGTTTCTCCGCGCCGAAGAGGTCGAGGGTGTTGGCCGAACGGAATATACGGTCTCTGAGCAGGCTGGAAATATCATCAGGCAAGCTTCTGATCGCCTTCTCGCCGGTCTGCGGATCTACGCATGACACCTGATCACGCCATCGCCCAGCTCGACGACCAGCTGCTGAAGCACGGGGAAGACATTCTCCTGAGTCGCAGGGTCAGCGGCGGCCCTGATGCGGAGGTGACGTGTCGTGCCCTGGTGCGAGGTATCAGGGCGGAACAGATCGTTGGCACGATTACGCAGCTCGACCTGAACGTCATCATTTCGCCGACGCAGATCCTGACAGCAGGTTGGCCAAGCGGTGATCCGCCGGCGCCAGGTGCTGTCGATCCGCGGTTGCCGAGGGTGGCAGATTTCCTGGTGATCAAGGGCCGTGAACGCCAGGTAAAGATGTCCGATCCAATTTACCTGCATGGGCAGTGGGTGCGCTGCAATCTTGTGGTAGCGGGCTGATGGCTTCGTCCTTCGACTTCTTCGATCGCGACCTGAAACTTGCGACGCAGGATCTTGAGCCCGCCGCCATTCGCTCGGCGCTGGCGAGCTTTGCCAAGCAAAGCGTTGCGGAGGTGATTGCGTCTGGCCGCGCGTCGCCGACCTATAACAGGTACGTCAATGGCAGGCCGGGGCTGAAGGAAGAGGCCGTCGAGCTGCCGGGACCTATCGTTTATGAGTTTGCGCTCTGGGATGCGGTGATCAAGTTTGCGCTCAACGAGCTGCGCATGCGGTCGCCAGTCAAGAGCGGAAGATTTCGGGAATCGTTCATCGTCCTGGCGAACCAGAGGCTCGTTACAGATTTCGATAGCATAGATCCCGACGCCGAGGTCATCATCACGAATTTTCAGCCTTATATCCGCAAGGTCGAGGCCGGGGTGATCGGAAACCGGAAGCGCAATCAGGTCTTCGACGCAGCCAAGCGAGCGCTTGCAAGTGCCTTCGGTGCTGGCGGCGGCCGTAATTCGGCCGGTGCCTTCGTCTTCGAAACGCGGTGGCTCGAGGTGCGAGCGGGCGTTCATGCGGGGATGCCGTACATTCTGAAGGGTTCTCAAGGCCGCCGCAAAGACCGGCAGGCTGGCCAGTCGATCACCTATCCGTCAATCATCATCAACCAGGCGGCCTGATGTCCAGCTTTGCCACGTTCAACGCGTTCCGTACTCGCCTCGCCGACTGGACGGCGACGCCCGTCATATTCGAGAACGAGTTTGCCCAGGATCTGCTGGAAAAGAACACTCAGGCCTTCGTCTATGTCGAGATCTTCGGCGACAGCTACGACCAGGACAGCGTCGGAGCGCCGGGCAGCAACATGTTCCTCGAAGAGGGCGTCACATGGATGCACGTCATGACGCGTTCCGGCAAGGGAAGCGCACAGGCGCGCCAATATGCAGACCAGCTGCTGAACCTCTTTCGCGAGCAGCCGATCGGCGAATTGTTCATGCCGCAGATGTCGATTGGTGCAGGCGATCCTGGGCATGACTTTCCGAACTATTTCTCGATCGCGGCCATCATCCGGTGGCGTCGCCGAGACATTACCAATCTCGGCTAACGGAATTCCGGCTCTGCCGGTTGCCTTATCCGCGCCTTAGGCAAGCGCGCCCGCCAACGTCTGAGACGTGGGCAATCCCTTGGATGGAGCCTTTAAAATGACGGTAGCTGACGGCAGTCAGGTACGGCTGGCCGATGTCTCGGAAGCGACCATCGGCACGACGCCTGCCAATCCTGTTTTCCAGATCATGCGCTATGTGAACTCGGAAGTTCGCATCAGCAAGCAGACGGACACGCCGAACGAGATCCGCGCCGACCGTAACGTCGCCTCGATCGTCGATGTCGGTCGTTCCGTGCAGGGACCGATCAACACGTTCCTGTCGTTCGGCACGTTCGACACATGGCTGCAGCGTCTGCTCTGCTCCACCTGGAATGCCGACGTCCTGAAGAACGGTGTGCAGCAGCAGGCGGCGACGCTCGAATTCTTCTACGAGCAGGGCGCGACGGACAGCTACATCCGTTACCAGGCCTGCCGCTGGGATACGCTCGCGCTAGCCTTGCGCGCCCGCCAGTCGGTACAGGCGAACTGGGGCATCAGGGGTATTCGTTCGCCGGACCCGACGAATGCGATCATTGCCGGCGCCACCTATACACCGGCGACGGTAACGCCAGTTTTCAATGCTGGCCTGAACGTTTCGGCGCTCTCGTTCACCGGTCTCGCCAATGCTCCCAAGGTGCAGGCGATGACCATGAACATCGCCAACAACGTCTATCAGAACGACGTCCTCGGCAATTACGAGCCCTATAGCCATGGCCTCGGCCGCTTCGAGGTGACGGGTTCGCTGACGACGTATTTCGAGACGGTCGACGCCTATCAGGCCATCCTCGATCACGACGATGTCGCCATTTCCACGACGCTCCTGGATGCCTTGGGCAACTCCTACGTCATCCAGCTTCCGAAGACGAAATTCCTCGACGGCGGCCCCACGGTCGCAGGCAACGGTCAGGCAGTCATGATCGAAGTTCCCTATCAGGCCTACTTCGACGCGACGGCCGGCGCCTCGATCGTGATCACGCGCGACGCGGCATAACCAAATCGCCAGCGCACGCCTTTCCGCGCTGGCGTACCGGGCGGTGAGCAGCGTCGGGACTGCTCACCGCTCACCTTTCCCGAAATCCCGATCCATGGAGCCCCTTATGAGTGTTGTTAAGATTGCATCCCTGCGTGCCGACCTGAAGCGTGAGGCGGAAGGCGATTGGGTGCCCTTCCCGGACTGGGGCGGCGGTGTGCAGTTCAACGTATCGTCCCTGCATCTGCCGGCGTTTCAGACGGCGCGCGATGATCTCCTGTTGCGGATTGCCCGGCAGGCCAACCAGCCGAAGCCGAAGGCGGGCGAGGAAGCGCCGCCGAAGCTCGATCTAAAGGTCGAACTCGGCAAGCTTTATGCCACGCACATTCTGCACGACTGGAGCGGCCTTGACCTCGAATATTCGCCTGCGACGGCGATGGAGATCCTCTCCGATCCGGAATATCGGAACATCGTCGCGGCCGTGGAGTGGTGCGCCGCTAAGCTCTCCGAAGTGAATGTCGAATTCATCGAGGACGAAGCAAAAAACTCCGGAAAGCCTTCCGCAGCCGCATAAGCGGGCCGAAGGCGCCACCAGAAATGCTCGAATGGCTCGCCGAGCTGTTCGAGCAGGAACCGGACAAGGAATGGCTGAGGCCGCGCCAACCGACAGTGTCGGACGATTTCGACCCGCAGGCATGGCATGCCATGTATTTCGAGGCCTTCGACGCCCTGCAATATGATCGCTTCTATGGTGCGATGGGTGGCGAAGGACCGATCTATTATACGGCTCTCAGCCAGTATGCCCGCGATCACGGCATTACCGGCGATCGGCTGAAGCGGTTCCATGTTTTCATGAATGCGATCGACGGCGAATGGCTGAAGATCCAGCGCGAGCGCTCCGAAGCCGCCGAGGCCGAGCGCAAGAAGAAAGCGGCGCAGCAATAGGGCTGCGCCATCCTTCCACGAGGCGGTATCTTGGCTAACGTTGAAGTCCGTACGCTCCGCGTCTCGGCAGAGATGGATGCGAGCAAGTACACTGCTGGCGCGCAGGAAAAGGTCAATGCCGATGACCGCATGCGGCAGGCAGGTAAAGGCCTCGGTGATTCCTTCACCGAGAACGAGCAGAAGATCAGCAATTCCGGCAATGTGCTGTCGAAGCTCTCTCGGCAGTATATCGACGGCTATGCCAATGCCCAGCGCTTCAACCAGGCGATCAACCAGCTGACGCGCGGTGTTGAGACCGGCAAGATCCAGATGACGGAAGCGTCCGCCATCCTCGACGGCGTCTATCGTAAATATGGCCTCATGGCTGATGCGGCGAAGATTGCCGAGCGCGGGCAGACTGAACTTGCGAAGGCCGTCCAGCTTGCGAACGCTCGCCTCGAACAGCAGACCAAGGTCAACAGCGGCGGCGCGGCCAACGATAACGAAGCCCAGTATCGACGTCAGAACCTTGGCTTTCAGCTGCAGGATATTGGCGTCTCGCTCTATGGCGGCATGCCGGTCACGACGGTTCTTGCCCAGCAAGGTTCGCAGATTCTGGGCCTTTATGCCGGCGCCGGTGGCGTCAATGCTGCTCTGAAGGATTTTCAGGCCATCCTTGCCGGCCTGGTGCGCTATGTCGCGCCATTCGCGGCGGCCGGCGTTCTCGCCTACGGTGCCTACAAGATCTTCGCGGCAAACACGGTCGAGGCAAAGCTTGCCGTTGACGACATGACGAAGGCGCTGGCGGCGCAGGCTCAACCCATGAGCGCAGTGCAGTCGCAGCTGACCGAACTGCAGAAGCTTCAGAGCGAATACGCCAAGGCGCTCAATACCACTGCGCGCACGCATGATGTGGCCTCGGCCGCGATCGTCGCCAACACCCAAAAGGAATACGAGGCCAAGCGCGCGCTTCTCGAAATCGAGCTGAAGCGGCAGGAGGCGGCGCGCGCCGTCGCCCAGTCCGAGCTGGAAATCACCGGGCTGCGCCTCAAAAGCGCAATCGCCCAGCAGGTTACGACCAACCTGGATCTGGAGCGGCAGGGCTTCTCCGATCCACGCATCGGCCGTTTCGTCCAGGTTCCGGACACCATTACAGGTCTCCAGAAGACCCGTGATGTGCTGGCAAACAACGAACTCACCGACAAGGTGAAAGAGCTTCGGGCAAATCTCAGCCTGACAGATATCGCGCTGCAGAAGCTGCGTGAGGGGCTCGGGCTGGTCGGCCCTGCAGCTTCCGGCCAGGTCGGTGCTATCAACGAGCTGTCAAAGGCGCTCAAGGAGCTACAGGAGGTCGGCAAGGCCGCGCTTTCGCCGGCCGACGAGGCTGCGCGCCGCGCCATGGCTGCGGTTCCCGTCGTCAACGGCATTCTCGACGAGGAGAGCCGCCGCAGGGTGCTCGCTGCGCAGCGCGCGGCACAGCGGCGGCTGGATAACCAGAACCCGACGATCACCAATGGCGACGGCGTTCGCGTGGCTGTTCCCACTCCAACGCAGCGACCGAATGTCGAACTTGAGGGGCTTCCAGGGGATGCCAAGACGCAGAAATCAACTGCCGAAGCTTATCGCGACCTGGTGAAGAATGCGCGCGACCGCATCGAGCAAATGGAACTCGAGGCGAAGGTAGCGGGCGAAACCGGTATTGCCGCCGAAAAGATGCGCATGCAGCTCGATCTTCTGCAGCAAGCGCAGGACAAGGGCCGCACGGTCACGGCGGCGCAGCGGGCGGAAATTGAGAAACTCGCGGAAGCATACGGCAGGGCTGCGACAGAGGCGGCCAAGGTGCGCCTCAATGCCGATCTGCGCTTCGAGCGCGAGCAAATCTTTCGCACGTCCGGCGATCAGGAAATCGCTTCACGCCTTCGCGGCGCCGGCTTGCCGGTCGATCTAAGTTCGCAGGAAGCGCAGATCATGCGCGACAACATGCGTATCGAGGAGCTTCGAGCCGGGGTGAAGGGATTCTTCACTGATTTCCGTGATGGGCTCACGCAGGGCGACAGCTTCGGCAAGGCCCTCGGTGATGCTGTCATTAATGCGCTCACAAATGCCGTCAATAAGCTAAGCGAGCGATGGATCGACCAGCTGGTCAACTCACTCCTCGGCGGTGTCTCTGGCGGCGGCCTGCTGTCTAAGGTCGGCGTTGGTTCGATCGCAGCCAATGACAATGTCGGTGCTGCGCCGGTTGTCCCGGTAACCCGCGCGCCATTGGGCGATATCACCTCCTACGCGGCCGCCATTAAGTCGATCGAGAGCAGCGGCAACTATTCAGCCCTTGGCCCTTTTACTGCGACCGGCGACCGTGCCTATGGCGCGTATCAGGTCATGGGCGCCAATGTGGGGCCGTGGACCAAACAGGCGCTCGGCTATTCGCTTTCGCCATCTCAGTTCCTGGCGAGTCCGTCCGCGCAAGATGCAGTCTTTAACGACAGGTTCGGCAGCTATGTCGGAAAGTACGGGGCCTCAGGTGCGGCGCAAGCATGGTTCGGCGGTCCCGGTTCGGTCGGTCGCGGCGCATCGTGGGCCGATCAGTTGGGCACGACCGGGACGCAGTATGTCGACAAGTTCAACGCCTCTCTGTCTCGCCTCTCTGGCACGACCGACGTAACAAGCGCTGGCTTCAAGGGCATCAATCCGGCCCTCGGATCTGCGGCGCAAGGTCTCAACCAGTTCGGTAGCGGCGTCGGTACGCTCGGTCAGAACCTTGCGAACGCCTTTCCGGCGGCGCCGTCGTCGGGCGGCGGGCTGTTCAGCAAGTTGTTCGGCGGTCTGTTTGGCGGCGGGCTGAATGCATTTGGCACGTCCGTGCTCGGTACTTCCGCCCAGTTCGCCGGCGCGTGGGCACGCGGCGGTATCGGCCTCTATGCCAGCGGCACGGACTATGCGCCAGGCGGTCTTGCAGTCGTGGGCGAAGGCGGCCGGGAACTGGTCAACCTTCCGCGCGGCTCTCAGGTCATCCCGAACCACAGGACTGAAGCGATGCTTTCGGGCGTCGGCGGTGGATCGCCCACGACCGTGATTTTCAAGCCGAACATCATCAACAACAATGGATCGAACGTGCGGACAGAGCGACGCGACACAAACGACGGGCCTCAGTTCGATATCATCATCGACGAGGCGGTCGCCAACAATATGAGCACGCCAGGATCGCGTTCGCGCCGTGCCGTGAAGTCACAGTGGGGCCTCTCTGAAACGTTGGCGCGCCGATGACCGTTCCAGTATGGCCCGCCACCTTGCCACAGGTGTTTCTGCGCGACGGCTATGATGCGCAGGGCGCCGACAATCTGATCGCCTCCAGTGTCTCCATCGGTCCTGCCAAGGTTCGTCGGCGCACGACGGCGGCCGTCAAGCCGTTGTCCGGTTCGATGATCATGTCGAGCACGCAGTTTCAGGTGCTTGTCGATTTCATCGAAAACGACATCGCCGACCGCGCGAAGGCCTTCACCTTCCCTGATCCGCATGGCGGCGCGCCGCTCTTGGTTCGAATGACGCAGCCAATCAAAGAGGCCTCTGTCGGTGCGGATTGGCGCATCCAGATCGTTCTGGAGGTACTGCCATGAGCCGCGATGTCAGCGCCCGCTTTCGCAGTGCGGTCTATGCGCAGGAGACGGACGAGGTTCCGATCTGCCTTCTGACCGTCACGCATGAAAGCCTGTCGGAGCCGATCTTCATCTCCAGCGATCCGACCACTCGGCTTTCCGATGATCCCTTGCTCTACGGGACGGAAAGCCGCGGCGAGCAGTTCATCTTCCTGCCGTTCGAATTCACGCTGGCGGACGATGTAAGCGATAGCGCGCCAAAGGTGGCGCTCACGATGGATAGCATCGACCGGTCGCTCGTGCCGATCCTACGTTCCTTCGCAACGCCGCCGAGCGTCAAGCTGGAAATCGTCCTGGCTTCCGATCCCGATATCGTCGAGATCACCATGCCGGTGCTGCAGATGTCGGATGCGACGATCGAGGACAAGTATATCTCGACCAATGTCGTCGCCGACGGCCTGATCAACGAACCGCATCCCGCTCGGCAGTTCACGCCTGGCAGTTTTCCGGGGCTGTTCTGATGGAGCGGTTCATCGGCATTCCCTACCGGCCGCACGGCAGAGACTACGACGGCGCAGATTGCTGGGGCATCCTCTATCTCTATTACCGGGATGTGCTCGGCCGGCAGATCCCATCCTATTCCGCCGAGATGCGGGAGCTGGAGTTTCACCGGCGCGAGATCGCGCGGCTGATCATTGCCGAAAAAGGCAATCATTGGGCAGAGGTCGCCACACCGGCGCCAGGTGATTGCGTGCTGATGCGCGTCGGCCGCGATGAAAGCCATGTCGGCGTCTTCATCGGTGGCGACCGCATGCTTCATTCCGAGGGGCCGCACCCCTCACAGATCGAACGGATGGGCGATATGCGCTGGCGCAATCGCATCGTCGGGTTTTTCAGGTATCTCCCATGCTGACAGTCCGCAATGCGGATGCTGAGATCATCGCCCCTGGCGAGCGGGTTGACGTCTATATGCGTCGGTCGCCGCTCCGTCAGCAGCGCGATCACATTCAGGTGCCGGCGGGCCTGTCGATCGACGAGATTATCGGCTGCTGCGGGCTTGAGCCTGTGCGGCTGCATGTGAGCATCAGCGGCCACGTGATCGAGCCGCAGAACTGGGCGCGTGTTCGCGTCAAGCCTGGCGTCTCTGTCGTTATCGTCAAAGTGCCTGGCAAGGGAGCGCTGCGCGCGATCGCGGGGCTCGTCGTGGCGCTCTTTGCTGCTGTGGTGGCTCCATGGCTGGCGACTGCGGTGTTTGGACTTACGGCCGGAACGACTGCCTTCAGCGTCGCCACCGGCCTGATCGGAGCCGGCATCTCGATTGCCGGGTCTCTGCTCATCAACGCGCTCTTCCCGGTGGCAAAGCCTGATTCCCTGCCGGACACGAAGCCGCTCTATTCCATCGGCGGCGCGCAGAACCAGGCGGCGCAATATGGCGCCATACCTGAGATCTTCGGCGTTCACCGGATCTCGCCGCCCTATGCCGCCGGTGCCTATACCGAGCTGGAGGGGGACGATCAGTATCTCCGCATGCTCTTCGTCGTCGGTTATGGCCCGATCAACATTTCCGACCTGAAGATCGGCGAAACCGCGATCAGCAAGTTCGAAGATGTCACTTACGAGATCATTGCCGATCATACGGTGACGCCCGTCACCCTCTACACCAAGCCTGTCTATCAGGAGGATGTTTCCGTCCTTCTCGACGGGCCGACAGGTTGGGTGCAGCGTACCACGGCCGACAACGTCGATGTCATATCGGTGGACGTAAGCGCGCCGAACGGCGTCTATCGCGTCAAGGCGAAGGATGGTTCGCGCGTCAATTACACGGTCACGGTTGCGGTCCAATACAAGCTTTCGTCCAGCTCCGCCTGGCTGAACATGGGCACGATCGATCTCACTTCGAATTCGCCGCAGGCAGTTCGGCGCACCCTGGCTGTGTCCGTGGCGCGCGGCAAATACGATATCCGTCTCAGCAAGTCGTCGCCAGACTATAGCGGCGGCAAGGATACCGTGGCCGAGACCGTTTATTGGACGGCCGTTCGCGGTCGCCGCAATGACCCGGTCATCAGCTTCCCGAAGCCGTTGACGCTGATCGCCATGCGCATTCGTGCGACCGGCCAGCTGAACGGCACGGTCAACACGCTCAACTGCATCGCCAGCCCGAAAATTCGCGCTTGGAATGGCAGCGCGTGGGTTCCGGGTCAGGTCACGCGCAACCCTGCTGATCACTTCCGCCAGGTGCTGCAGGGCAATGCCAATGCCCGCCCGGTTGCCGACGTCATGATTGACCTTGCGAGCCTGCAGGATTGGCACGCCTACTGCGCCGCGAACGGCTTCACGTTTGATTTCGTCGCGAGTGAACAGATGTCGGTCTACGATCGGCTGACGCAGATCGCTGCGGCCGGCCGTGCCGCCGTGTCGTTCCGCGATGGGCGATGGGGCGTTGTCTGGGATATCGCGGATTCGCCCATCGTCCAGCATTTCACGCCGCGCAACTCGAAGAACTTCTCCTCAGTTCGGGCCTACGCGGATCTTCCGCATGGCTGGCGGGTCAAGTTCATCAACGGCAAGAACGGCTACCTCAACGATGAGCGCGTCGTCTATGACGACGGCTATACGGTCAGCAATGCCACCAAGTTCGAAGGCATCGATTTTCCCGGCGTTACCGATCCTGATCTGATCTGGAAACACGGCCGCTATCACATCGCCCAGCTGCGGCTGCAGCGTGAGACCTATACTCTCGATACCGATTTCGAGCACCTGGTCTGCACGCGTGGCGATCGCGTGCGCGTCAACCATGATGTCGTCCTCTGGGGCGCAGGTGCTGCGCGCGTCAAATCCGTCACCGCTTCGCCGGCTGGCGTCGTTCTCGACGACACCATGACGATGCAGGCGGGCAAGACCTATTCGATGCGGTTCCGGCTGGCGAATGGCTCCTCGATCGTGCGCACGATCGCCGGCGTCGACGGCGAGTTTAACGCCTTCACGTTTGCCGATACCGGCGCGCTGCCATCGCCTGGAGATCTCGCCCTCTTTGGCGAGAATGGCTTTGAAAGCGTCGTGCTCCGCGTCAAGAGCATCATGGCGCGGCAGGATCTCTCTGCACGGCTGGAGCTGGTCGACGACGCGCCCGGCATCATGCAGGCAGACAAGGGAACGATACCGCCGTTCCAGACCGGAATTGCACCGATACCAGACTACCGCGCTTCCGCGCCGACCGGCCTCGACTATTCGGAGACGATCTGGACGACAAATCCGGCGACCTCGGAAATCGATCTCGTGTGGCAGGCGCCGGTCATTGGGGCTGCGGCCTCCTACATCGTGCAGTTTCGCCGGTCTGGTGACGACGCGTGGATCACCGTGCCGAGCGTGAGTGCGCCGGCCGCCAAACTCGTCGATCTTGCTTCTGGTGTCTACGACGTGCGCGTCAGGGCGATCTTCTCCAACGGCGACCTTTCCGGCTTCGCAACCGGCTCGTTCGTCTGCGCGATCTTTGCCTCCAATCCCGCCGATGTCACCGATTTCCGTGTCGCCATCAGCGGCGATGTCGCGATGCTGCAGTGGGATGCGCAGACCGATCAGGCGGTTTCTCATTTCGAGATCCGGTTCTCCCCGGCGCTCACCGGCGCCACCTGGCAGGCGGCGTCGCAGCTCCGCGAGCGCGTCTTGGGAGCGCAGGCGCAAGTACCTGCGATGGTGGGGACATACCTGATCAAGGCGGTGAGCTTTGCGGGGCTGATGTCGATCAACGCAGCGCTTATCGTCAGCTCGGTCAATCCGCTCACGGCATTCAACGCCGTCGAGGCGCTCGACGAGGCTCCAGCCTTCGCCGGCAGTAAAGACGGCGTTATCAAGGTTGGCAGTGAATTGCGCCTCGATACCGCAAGCGATCTCTTTGCGCTGGTCGATTGGTTTTCCGTCGAGGATTACTTCCTGTCGCTCGGCGGCTTCCTGAGCGAAGGCGTCTACGATTTCGCCGACATCATCGATCTCGGCGAGGTCTACACCTCGCGTGTGAGTGCCAATATTGCCGCATTTGGATTGGTTGCCAGCCTCGACCTGTTCAACCGCGCGGACTGGTTCGACGTCCCGGACTATTTTGGTCTCGCGTCCGACGCTCTGTGGAACGTGCGCGTCGAGGTATCCTCGACGACTGACGATCCGGCCGGATCGCCGGTCTGGACGGATTGGGCGCAGCTGGTCACGGCCGATGTGTCTGCGCGCGCCTATCGCTTACGCGCCCGGCTTCTGTCGTTCCAGTTCGATGTTACCCCTGTCGTGCAGGGCCTCTCCGTGACCGTCGATATGCCGGATCGGGTGATCGCCGAAAACGACCTGGTCGTTACGACGAGCGGTCGCTCAATCAGCTTTTCGCCGCCCTATTACGAGCTGAGCGGCGTGTCGATCGCAGCCCAGAACATGGCGACCGGCGACTATTACGAGATCACCGGCAAGACCAATGCCGGCTTCCACATCGTCTTCAAAAATGCTGCGGGCGCGCCGGTTTCCCGGACGTTCGACTATGTTGCAAAGGGATATGGTTACATCCAATGACACAGGCGACAATCTTCAGCGTCCCCCTCGTTGGTCCGTCTTCGCCGAGCGAAATGGCGTTGCGCATCGACGACAATCTGAAAGCGATCCGTAGCGCCCATTCCGGGACCGGGCGGCCTTCCTATGCCGTCGCGGGGACGACGTGGATATCGACCGCAGAAGCCGGAAAGTTGAAGTGGTACGACTTCGACGGAACGGTCGACCACTTGACCAAGACGCTCGATCTCGCCACGGGCGAAATTACCTATGGCGACGGTACCAACGCTGACGGGACTGCGGCGGCGATCGCGGCTGCACTTTCTGATCCGACATACCTGCAGGCGCTGAAATGGCGCTCGAAAGCCATAGGCGAGCGATATGAGGTCGATACCAGTAAAGCCGGCGCTGAAATCCCGCCGTCCAACACGGCGGACACAGTTTGGATCGAGCTGACCGCCGGGCTGACTGGTGTCGGTGGTTTCAACAATGGGAAGCTCACCAGTGAGAGCATCTCCGGCACAGTGCCGCTGGTCGTTGCGACGGCTGTCGTGTCCTTCGGCGCGTCGCCGATGAACGGCCAGACAATTGATCTGCTCAACACGGAAGGCCGCATCGCTCGACCGTCTACGTCACCCGGCACAAAGCAAAACGACGCCTTTCAGAGCCATAGAGTGAACAACCTGATAGCTGATATCTCCAGTTCCTCAGGCGGCACTAACATAGCGCTGTCAACCTCTCCCTCTATTGGAGCATCGCAGTCGGGGCCGCTCGGGACATCGAGCATGAGCATAACGACCGATGGCGTGAACGGCACTCCACGCGTCGCCAACGAAACCCGAATGAAGAACGTTGGCATCAAAGCCTACATGAGGATCGCCTAATGCCATACGCAGCAAACGGACGCGTCGCGCAGGATATTTTTCCCGGCGCTATCGAAATCACCGAACAGCAATATGCCGCAGCGATCGATGGGATCGTCAACGGAATGGTGGTTTCGATCGACGGCGGCTTTTCCGTCAAGCAGCCGGAAAAGCCTGCTGAGCCGGAAATGCCGCAGCCGACAATCAATGAGGTCAAGGCGCAGCTGCGGGCACGGTTGGACTATGCGGCCGAGGCCGAGCGCCTCAAATACATCACGCCCGGCGCCGGGCAGGCCATGACCTATCAGGCGAAGGCGGCCGAGGCGAAGGCTTACCTTGACGCTGGAAATCCTGATGCAAGCGACTTCCCGCTGCTCTCGGCCGAGGTCGGCATCACCGCCGACAGTATCGAGGGCGTCGCGCAGATCGTCGCCGGCGCCTATGCGCAGTGGCAGGTGATCGGCGCGGCGATCGAGGCGGCCCGCCTCGGCGGCAAGGCTGCGATCGACGCGGCCAATGACGCCGACGCAGCGCAAGCCGCATTCGATGCCGTGACCTGGCCGTCGCCGGCAAGCTGATCGCCCAATTTGCGCCTTAGGCAAGCGCATCCGCCAACGTCTGATGACGTGGGCAATCCCTAGAGATGGAGCCCTTCAATGACGGTAGCTGACGGCAGTCAGGTCCGCCTTGCCGATGTCCCCGAAGCGATCATCGGCACGACGCCCGCCAATCCTGCTTTCCAGATCATGCGCTATGTGAGCAGCGAAGTTCGCATCAGCAAGCAGACCGATATTCCGAACGAAATCCGAGCCGACCGAAACGTTGCCTCGATCGTCGATGTGGGCCGATCGGTGCAGGGTCCGATCAACACGTTCCTGTCATACGGAACCTACGACAAGTGGCTTGAGCGCCTGCTCTGCTCGACATGGAGCGGCGATGTCCTGAAGAACGGCGTCATCCAGCAGGCGGCGACGCTGGAATTCCTTTACGAACAGGGCGCGGTCGACAGCTACGTTCGTTACCAGGCCTGCCGGTGGAACACGCTCGCCTTGACGCTGCGGGCTCGCCAGTCGGTCCAGGCGAACTGGGGCATCATGGGCATCCGATCGCCGGACCCCACGAATGCCATTCTCGCCGGCGCCACCTATGCGAACCCGACGACGACACCGGTTTTCAATGCCGGTCTGAACGTCTCGGATATTTCCTTTGACGGCCTCGCCAATGCGCCGAAGGTGCAGTCGCTGGTGTTGAACATCGCCAACAACATCTATCAGAACGATGTCGTCGGCAGCTATGAGCCCTATAGCCATGGCCTCGGCCGGTGTGAGATCTCGGGCACCATCAGCACGTATTTCGAGAACACGGATGCCTATCAGGCGATCCTCGACCATGCGGACGTCGGTATCTCGACGACGCTCATGGACGCGGCCGGCAACTCATACGTCATCGATCTGCCACGCACGAAATTCCTCGACGGCGGCCCGACAGTCGGAGGGAACGGCCAGGCGGTGATGATCGAAGTTCCGTTTCAGGCCTACTTCGATCAGACCGCCGGCGCATCGATCGTCATCACGCGTATCCCTGGTGGCATCGCGCCTGCAGGGCCTTCCCTCGACTTCTCTTCTCCCAACAACTCCCAGTACATCGGACAGGTGATCTAATGGCTCAGGTACCCCAGATTACAGTTAAGGACGCAAGCGGTTCTCCGGTCGACGTCGCAACGATCACCGCACTTGTGGCGCTGATGGGCGACACAACGGCCAATCCTCCAGCCACTTCCGAGCTCGGCCGGCTGAAGACAATCGCCGATGCGTTGGCCGGTCTCCTCAGCGTCAACCAGGTGAGCGTCGCGCATGACGTCACCGCGACCTTCACCCGCCAGCCGAACGCCACGCCCTACAATGCCGGCGCCGTGGTCGGTGCTGCGGCTGCTGCGCTGACCTTCACTGCGGCCGGCAAGGCCGGCGGCGCTGCGGCGCTGATCAATGGCGTCTCACTCAAGATCAATGCAGCAACCTCGCCGGCGACTGCGTGGCGCTTGCACCTCTACACGGTGACCCCTCCGTCGGCGCCATCCGATGCAGCGATTTTTGACCTGCCTTCTGGCGATCGGTCTTCCTACCTCGGATATATCGACATTCCGGCCGCCGTCGATCTCGGCTCTACCTGCTACATCGAGGTCAATAATATCGGTAAGCAGGTGAGGCTCGCGAGCGGCAACTGCTACGGTCTATTGCAGGCAATATCCGGCTACACGCCGGGTTCGGGCGACGTCTACGAGATTACGCTGCACACGGTCGAGGGCTGATCCATGGCCATAAACAATCGTTTGCGACGTATCCTGCAGACGGCCGCCGCAAAAAAGGGCGGTGGGGTGGTGGTGCCGACCAATTTTCAGGTCGTGACCACATACAATGGCCTTGCCAGTGTCAAATATCCGGGCACGACAGGCGGCAGAACCGATGTGCAGCTTCAAATGCGTTCGGGTCACTATCTTGGCGCCGCCGGCGTCAAGCGCTGGAAGATCGGGCAAGGAGCGTACGTCGCGCCGCAGAACAACAATAACGGTGATCAGGCGGTCGGAAACAGCTTCAATTATGAAGCTGCGCTCGAACGGGTAACTGGCGGGGCGCTGAACGCTCATGCGCAGTTTTCCGGGGCCAACACCGTGACTGTGGCAGACAATGCTGCCCTCGTCCTCAGTGACGAATTCGCGCTCGATGTCTCGGCTGATGATGAAATCTTCTCGCGCCAAGGCATCGTCATCGGGGCAGCATCGCAAAACTTCCCGCAATCCGTTCGATCCGGGCAAGACGGCACACGCGTCCTTTCGCCCGCAACAGCAAGCCAGATAGGCGGTACCGGTGCGCTCACCACGCCCAGCGGAGGCACGACGACCAGCGTCTCTGCATGGCCGCTCGTTCTCGGCGTCCCTGACAAGCCCCAGATGGCGGTTCTCGTAATCGGCCACAGCATTGCAGAAGGTCAGGGAGAGACCAGTGTCCCGAACGGCACATCGAATTCTGGCCCCTATAGACGGGCATTTTGGAATGTTGATGGTCATCACATCCCATTCGACTTCCATGCCGTCAGCGGTAGGAGTTTTGCTGGATACACGCCAGTGACATCCCCAAACCCCAGAAGCAGGTGGCCTTATTGCACCCACGCCATTATAGACCTCGCCCGGAATTCGATGGGCTTAGGCATCGCCGGTCTTAAGGCCGCGACGGTTGACCTGATCAACGAGCTGAGGGCGACGATTGGACCGTACGGTAAGAGGTTGCATGTATCCGTTACGTGCCCAATCCCTTCCACCGCTTCGAGCAACTGGATCGATGCTGCAAGTCAAAATCCAAACGCCGGCTTCGAAAATGGCGGCACGCGCGATCAATATGTGGCTTGGATAAAAGGATTTTGCGACGGTCTTATCGACGACTACATCGATTATTCTTCAGTGGTCGAAGATCCGACGGACCATACGAAATTTCTCACCAATGGAACTGCCAACTGGCCTACGACTGACGGGACGCATCCGACGTCGAACCTTTACGGCCCGATGAGCGGTATCGTGGTCGACTGGGTAAGGCGACAGGTGCCAATCCCGTCAATCTGACTCTTTACGTGATGGGGCGCTTGGCGCCGAAGAGTTTGCCAATGGCAGTCATTGCTGCGTGCAGGATGGATGCTGTGATAGTCGGCTTCTTGATCAGCGGCGGCAGGCCCATCTTGAGCCGCGATTTCGGCGTCAGGAGAACGGTGTCTCGCATCGTCCATCCATCTCCCAGTCGGATATCGACTAGACCAAGCTCGGCGGCCTGCCAGACGACAGGATCTTCTGACAGGCCGACATTGACGATCTCTCCGTCATTGTCGGTGAGGACGCGCAACAGCTGGTCCGTGTCTTTGAATGGATGTGGAATGACTTCTTCTGCGCTCGCGCCCATTGAGCCTGCCCCTAAGCCAACGCCTTAACCCATAGGCTGCATATCAGGTTGAGAATTTCACGTAAATGGAGAAAAGAAATGATTGACTATACTGCTACCGGATTGCCGCTCCATCATCGAGCGCGCTCGGGTATTATTACCGCGCTACCGTAATCAAGTAACAGCGCCAAATCGATCAACTTGCTGGAAAGCCAGTTATAGAATTGAGCGCGTGTAAAGGACGGTCGTCCAGCAACGTGAATCCGAAGTACCGCTGGGCCCTTTGGAACATGTTAGGTAACTCAGCTAGATCTGCGTCTCTTCGTTTGGATGCGAGGTAGAGGACATTTCCAGCACTTGGCCAAACTTCATAGAGCGAATGATCTTGTGCGAATAGTTTCGAGTCTATGCGTAGACGGGGCGATGAGAAAGTATGGAAAGCGATTTTCCCGGCTGCGAATGTTGTGCTTTGATGAAGCGTTGGCTCTGGCGAATCGACAAAAGTTGAGCCTGCACGTCGCCAGCTTCTGCCCTTCCACAAAGTTCCTTCATAGGGAGCCATCCAGACGGTCCACCCGCTCGGTGGCAATCGGGTCTCCATAAAAGCGCGACGCTCTTCGGGAGTTGAGGTTATCAGCTTTGGCTCTGCTTGTTCCCATATGTACGTGAACATTACGGCCCAGGTCGCCAGTAATTCTCGATCGGCAGGTTCGAGGTCGGCGGATTCACCGATAATAAGCTTGGAAAGGTTTGGCTTCACACGATTTTGGATCTCACTCATCCAACCGTTGTTGCACTGTTGGCATACCACACGCAGCCTTTGAGAGTGCGGGTCACCCGGTCGATTGACTTTTCCTTTGGTACTTTCAAAAGCCGAGCCGCTGACAATGTTCACATTATGATTGGTTTTTGCGTATGTCCGCGGAATATATTCCCGTAGCCAGTCTGCCCAAATGTGCTCTTTTGAGAGAGGGGCGCTGCCGCAGAATATGCAATGTCCTTTTTTCTGTTCTTTCTTTGCCATTCAATGCTCCGACAGAGTCCTGTAGACTGTAATCCCGGCACGTCAAGACGTAGCTCAGCGATAGAGCGCTAAGCATTGCTTAGAGGTCGATTGGTTTAAACCCATCCGGAAGACGTGTCGGGGCCCCTATAAATCGCACCCAACCATGCGCTTGAAATTTAGTCTAGTCCCGCGCTACTGCGCCCACCGCCCTCTCATCAAATTGCGATAAAGCAACTATCAGTTTTGAAGGTTGAAAAGCGCTATTGGGGCTGATCTTATCCGCGAGCAGATTCACATCGGGGGTTACTATGACAACTACTACGCTGGTTGACGCTCACAGCGATTACTTCTCTTTTTATGAGTCCGATACAATTTTTGGAAATGTCTTGTCTAACGACGCGCCTTACGTCTGGGGGACGCAGCTCAACTATCTCGACCATCAGTTGATTAACGGCAAAAGAGCCGGCGCGATCACCGACGTCGCCGGTGAGTTCGGAATCTTTCATGTAAAGCTCGACGGTTCTTTCACATACACTCTCAACGAGGACGCAAAAGCGGCTCTGCTTCCCGGTCAAACCTTGACGGAAAATTTGATGTACAAGATGTCCGACGGGGGTGGGGCATACGGACGTTGCCTGGCTCAAACTGGATATCAACGGGCATGCCGACCCTGTGGCTGACAAGGTTCTGGATTTCGAAGGAGCTGTAAACCTCAGCGACTACGAAGGTTTCAGATTTAATTTTGAGGGCGGTAATGACCCCTACCTTGAGGCGAACAAACCTGGGATGAAGGGTGCCGATGGAAATATTGCAACCGCCATGACAGGCATGGGCTTTCAGAGGGCAGACGGTCAGGCCTTCGACCTGCACAGTTTGGATTTTGGCTTCACGGGCGGAGCAGTCGGAGTTAGTGCCTTTGCCTACACTGCGGATGGTAAGTGGTTGCAGTATTATGTAGACGATATGCCGGCCAACAACATGAACCACATTACCCTTGACTGGAGCAATGTGGTTTACGCGGGCATCTCAGTGAACAACGACGGTACAATTGAGGTTTCTGTCGATAACATCCATATCGGCAGCCACGACGGCCTCTTCGTGTAACTCCTCGGCGTTGCTCTCCGAGCCAAAAGACCGGCCGTAGGCCGGTCACCTACCACCGCCCTATCATCAAAGGATAGGGGCCTAATCCCCTTCTAAGCCGCCTCTCGCAGGCGGCATTTTCATATCCAACATCGGAGACGTATATGAACATCGTGCCGAACTGGCGACGCGTGGTCGCTATTTCTTTGAGCTTCTGGATGCAGATCTTCGGTGTCGCCGTTCTGCTCTATCCGGAGGTAAAATTCCGCTGGACCGAACAGGATAGCGATCCTGTCTTCTTTTGGTGGGCGGGTCTCCTGCTCCTGCTGGCGGGCATCATCGGCCGGCTCTTCGAGCAGAGCGATTCGAAGTGGCGCGAGTGGGCGCGTATCGGCGGCGTCGCGGGACTTCTGTTGGTCATTGCCTACCTTTGCACGTCGACCGTTCGGGCCGCAGAGGCGCCCCCGCCGATCACCTCGGCAACTGAACAGCAGACGCTCGATATTGCCGTGCCGTTCATCCTGAAGAAGGAAGGCGTACGCCTGGTCGCCTATCTCGACGGCGGTGGCGTCGCGACGATCTGCGGCGGCCTGACCTCTGCATCCGGGATCGATGTCTATATCGGTATGCCGGCGATGACGATGGAAGAGTGCCTTCGCCATATGCGAATTAAGGTGGCTGAGTATCGCCGTGGCCTGCACCGTTATTTCAACGCAACGACACTTCAGACAAGGCTACCGGCGACCAGAGACACCGCCTACACCTCTCTCGCCTTCAATGTCGGGATAGGGACGGCTGGCAAAAGCACCGCCGTGCGGCGGCTGAATGCGGGGCAGATTGCCGATGGCTGCGAGGCAATCACCTGGTTCAACAAGGACGGCGGCAGGGTGATCCGAGGGCTCTTCGAGCGGCGGAAGGACGAGAAAGCCCTTTGCCTGATGGGGCTCTGATGTTCACTAACATCTCCGACCTGATCAAGATCCCGGTCGCCATTTTTGCCGGCATGATGATCGCATCCATTTTCCTCGTGATTACTTACGAGGGGATCAGCCTGCCGCTCATCGGCCAGGTTATCGATGGTCGGGTATCTACGGAAGTAAAGGCCGCCACGTCCACGATGGTCACGACCTTTGAACGTGATGCGATAGCCGCCCAGCTTGCCGAGACGGAGCGAATGCTGTCCGAAGCGAACAGAACGGCCGCCAACGCCAGAGCACGCGCTGACGATACGCAACGGGCAAAACAGGCAGCGGACGCACGCATTGCGCAGCTCGAAGCTGAAGCCAAGCCTAATCAAAAGCTGTCGCGTCCAAATGAGGAGGATTACCGATGGGTAGACGAGCACTGATCCTCCTGCCGATCGCGCTCCTGTTGATGAGCGCGAAGGGCTGCCAGACGCTTGAAGCACGAGCTGAGAAGGCCGCAGAGACCAAGGGGCAGGCCACGGCTACGCGGCCTCGCCTTGATCTTCCTGAAGCCTGCACGACCCATATGGAGCGGGTGAAGCTGCGGGATGAGCCTTGGGTGATTTTTCGCCAGCGCTGGGAAGTTGCGGCCGACAATCGCGATCGGCAGGCCGATGACTGCCAAGCATTCGAAGACGACTACAATTCGCGCCTCGGCGCCAAATAGGAGGGCTTCGATTGACAACGCCTTATGTCGGCCCCGGCATCTGGATACGCATCCAGCATCGCTTTGGTCCTCGCATGATGGAATGGTTCATGGGCTTCCACACCGCCATGTTGGGAGCTGTCCTGCTGTCGTCCGATCGTCTGTTCGATCAGGCGGAATTGGCAGGTTTCCGGGCTCTGTTTTCGAGTGAACATCTGCTGGGCTGGATCATGCTCCTGCTCGGCATTCTCAGGACCATAGGTCTCGTTATCAACGGGGCTCGAAAGGACGTGACGCCTGTCATCCGGCAGGTGTCTGCAGGCATAGGCTGCCTCATCTGGGTCGGCATCACATATTGCTATGCATCCTCCAACCTCGTGAGCACTTGGCTCGCCATTTATCCGCTGTTTGCGGTCGGCGAGCTGGTCAATATCAATCGCGCCGCGCACGACCAGGGGGAAACGAGATATGGAAAAACTGGCTGATCTGCCACCGACTGCACTCATTACCCTCGGAGTCACGCTGGCGATCATCTTTGCGGTTCGCTACCTCGGCTTGGCCGCCGGCGAGAAAACAGGACCGGAAAACAAGGCGCCCGTCGCGGCCGTCATCGTCGACCCGACTGCGCTGATAAAGGCGACGGCCGCCGTCGAGGAGCATACCGAAGCCATCCGGCAACAGATCAAGGTCGGCGAGGAAATCGCCGAACACCTCAAGTATCTCGGCGTCGAGCTGGATCGCATCCGCGAAGAGATGCGCATCAGGCGCGAGATCGAGCGCGCTCGGTAATCTCGTTAACGCTCATGAATCTTCTTGAGCGCGTCGTGATGCTCTTCCGCCCTGCGCGAAGCCTCGCGCGGGGTTTCTTCCCATCCCTGCTGCGGCATGATGCGCTTGCGCACCCACGCCTGAAAGCCGCCATTCCACCGCCATAGGCCAATCTTGCTAGAGGTTGTCGTGTCCAACTGGATGCGGCCAACGACATCCTCACCATCATAGCCCTGAAAGTCCTGGCGGCCTTCGCCTTCCCATGTCTCTCGCCATTTATATTTTGGCTGATATTCGTTGGTCATAGCTGGCGGCTTGGCCCGTTGATCCTGTTGCTCTGCACCTTGAGTGAAGCGCTGAGGACCACAATCCCGAGAGCCTCACTGAATTCGCTCGTGCCAGGTCCACCTACAGAATAGCGGCGAATCACGTCACCCGTGACGGATGTCAGCAGTCGTTCGTTTCTTGCTGCCCCATTGTAGGCCGATATTTCCCAGCGGTTCTCCGGCTTCGATAGAAACCGCCAGCGGACAATGTAATTTTCGAACAGGCGGATTTCATCGAAACGGCTCATGGGCCGCTATATTGTTCGTCGCAGACAAGCGGTCAATCCCGGCTAAATGCTTGCATCGAATTGGATCGCATTGAAGCGATCGGCGACCATTCGTCCCGAGTTCAGCCTTGGATGCACATAGATGCCGAGGAAGACGGACGCGCTTTTCCAATCCCCCGCCTCCATGGCAGTCCTGATATCGGTGCCAAGCTCGATCGCCGTCGTGGCGAAGGTATGTCGGCCGCAAAGGTGGCTCGATTTATAGCTGATATCCGCTCGCCGGCAGACTGCTTTGATCCGTTCATTGACCGAATGCCGGTTGGTGAACCGGAACACGCGATCCTCATCCCCAGCTTCTCCCCTCAGATCTCGCAGCCGCGCGGCCATCTCATCCGTGAGGTGGCGCAGCGAATTGCGGCCTGTCTTCGTTTTCACGAGCAGTGCTCGACGAGCCGCGAGATCGACATCTCTCCACCTCAGATCAATCGCCTCGCTCACCCTGGCGGCCGTTTGCGCCATGAACAGCACAAGCGCCGCGAGATGCGGCAACCGATCCTTCGTGCACTGCCTGATGAAGGCATGCATCCACACGGCCGACGCCGGCTGTCTCGGCTTCGCCGGATCTTCCTTCAGCTTCTTGATCCGGATGAGGTTGCACCATCCTCGATCGTAGCCGTGATTGATGACCGCGCGGGCCGGCGTGAGCGCCTGGCGGTTGCGGGTCGCGTTGCTCTGTGTCGGAAAGAGCGTGATCGCCATCTGCCTCACGTCGAACGGATAGATCGAGGCGAGCGGACGGTTGCCAAAATATTCGATGATCGGATCGATGAAGCGGCAGTCTCCGCCATGCTCTATGTAACTGGCGGCAGCTTCGGCGAACGTCTTCTCGCTGAGGATGGGCGTCGCAGTCGGCGCCCATGTCTGAACAATCTGATGCGTCATGTATCCCTCCAACTCTGTACTTCTGGAGCTATTTTCGGCTGGACACATTGCCGAAAAATATAACGAATACGTGGAAAGGTTCGTGGTCCAGAGCGGACCTAACTATATTGATTTAACTCGCTTTCCGCTTCCCGGTCCTGGGCACCACCTATACGTCGTCTTCATCGTCTGGCTCTTGGGTGGGGTCGTAACGCCGCATGTCAGGATCGTCACCATTTGCGATATTCAGATAGCGATCCATGATTTTACGCTCTTCCTGGCTCGGCGCCCTCCCCTGCAGTTTACGAACCCAAGCATCATATATTTCTATTGCTGTCTCTGGCTTCATCTCTCGCCTCTGGTTTGACCGGAACAAACCGGAACATCGCGTGGGACTCTCGTGGGACTGTTTGCTCCCACCAGTGCATTTTCCCGCCATATGTTCCATATTTATTCCGGCTTGCCCTATTTTCCTCTTGCGCTCTGATTGGCGATTTCATAAAGGAAACAAGCCGTTTCGGCAGGTCGGGGCGTAGCGCAGCCCGGTAGCGCACTTGACTGGGGGTCAAGGGGTCGCTGGTTCGAGTCCAGTCGCCCCGACCATTTAATCCCTTGAAATCTCAGTCATAATATCAGGACGATTTGACATCCGGTCGATGGCTCAAAATGACGCTCCGTGCCGCCGAGCTATGGCCGGTGATATTTTAACCGCTCCACACTCTGCTTGAATTGCCCTAGTGCAATGTACCCCATCGGGCATCCCACTCAACGCCTTCTGAGAGTTCGATCAGGATCTCACTCGCCCCATGCAGGTGGCTGCGGGCGATTTGGAGCGCGGCGGACGGTTCCATCTCCTCGCCGGGAAAAACGCTGTCATCCTTACCCTGGCTCGTCACCTTGCGGACGAAACCGCGGATCTCCTCACCGGAATGGTAAAGCTTGATGACCAGATCGCCCGGCTTTTCCTGACCTTTTTGAAGGCGTCGATAAATAGCCAATCTATCCTCCTGCGCACGGCAATCAGCCGAGTACGTTGAGCCCGCAACCGGTCACCTTTGTTCAAACGTGCCGGTCAGAGAGGCTTCCGCGATCGTGTGTTTCTGTGCCTCCCGCCACATCGCCTGGATGCCCGCCGAAGGCGGGATTGACAGGCTCGGCACATCGAGCGCCGCCAGTCTGAAGTGGTAGTGATGTATGCCGTGGCCCTTGGGCGGCTGGGGACCATCATAGCGGCCATTGCCGAAATCGTTGTCGCAAAAACGCGGCCCTCCATTCGGTGCCGTGTCGCTGCTTTCCGGCAAGGCGTTGCGGTCACCCGGTATGTTGAAGACGCCCCAATGACGAAAAGTTCCGTTCGGCGCATCCGGATCTTCGACGATGAGCGCAAAGCTCCGTGCCGCGTCCGGTGCTCCGGCCCATGTAAGAGGTGGCGCGATGTTTTCGCCGAGCCGCGTATACTTGATCGGAATAGCTACCCCGTCAGCGAAAGCGGAACTCGTGAGTGTGAATGACATGAAGGCCTCCTTAGGCGGTCAGGACCGGCAATGCCTGTTTGCCGTTCCACAATCTGAGGATTGTTTCAAACCTACACGTCCAACATGGGCCGGGCGTCAAAGTTCCCGCTTCGACCGTGCTTGATCGATGAACAGGGAACCTTTTCCGGCAGATGTTGTTCGAATGTCGAGAAACCTGTCCTTACCCACAACCTGAAAGGAAATGCGATGCGCGCCGTCCGCATTCATCGCTTCGGCGGTCCCGAGGTTCTAAAAATCGAGACGGTGGACGAGCCGATCCCCGCCGGTCACGAAGTTGTCATCCGCGTTCTTGCCGCAAGCGTCAATCCGGTCGACGCCAAGATAAGGGAGGGTAAATACCCTGTCGTAACGGAGAAGGAACTTCCCCATGTGCTCGGCCGTGACGTCTGCGGCGAGATCGCCGATCTCGGCGATGAGGTTGCCGGCTTCCTAATGGGCGATCAGGTATTCGCCTTCCTGTCGCCGAAAAACGGCGGGTATGAGGAATTCGTAATTGCCGGATCAAATGAAATCGCGATGAAACCGAAATCACTCGATCCGATCACCGCCGCCGCTGTACCACTCGCCGGCATAACCGCATGGCAGGGTCTCTTCGATCACGGCGATCTGCGGCCCGGCCAGCGCGTATTGATCCATGGTGGGGCGGGCGGCGTCGGCCACCTTGCCATTCAATTTGCCAAGGCCCGCGGCGCTTGGGTCGCGACGACGGTATCAGGCACAGACAAGGCCTTCGTCGAAGACCTGGGCGCCGATCAAGCCATCGACTACAAGAGCGAGCGTTTTGAAGACCAGGTCGAACCGGTCGATCTCGTCTTCGACCTCGTCGGCGGCGACACTCAGCAGCGTAGCTTCGATCTCATCAAGCCGGGCGGCGCTCTGATATCGACCCTGACGGAACCCGATGCCGCAGGGGCCGCCCAGCGAAAGATCCGCGTCGGACGCTACACCGCCCAGCCGAGCGGCGCTCAATTGCAGGAGATCGCCGATCTGATTGACGAGGGAAAGGTCAAGGTCGTCGTCGACAAGACATTTGATCTCGGCCAGGTCGCAGAGGCACAGAAAGCCCTTGAGAACACCCATGTTCGCGGAAAACTCGTTCTTCGCGTGCTTGGGTGAACATGCGCACCGAAATGTCCTGAGCTTCGTGCCGAATTGCGACTGCGCCATCTGAGGATTCCACGCAGACTTGCCGGATACAGGAGGTCTCTCATGAACCTAATCCGCGACCGCGACCGCATGGTGGAGCAGCATCTTATCCGCCGCGGTATTCGGGACAAAACCGTCGCCCGCGCAATGCGCATCGTACCGCGGGAGATGTTCGTAGATCCCGGCTTCGAAGAATTCGCCTATGAAGACGCGCCGCTTTCAATCGGCCAGGGCCAGACGATCTCGCAGCCTTTCATTGTTGCGCTGATGATCGAGAAGGCCGATCTCGATGCGGGAGACAAGGTGCTCGAAGTCGGCACCGGCTCCGGTTATGCGGCCGCAGTCGTCAGCCGCATAGCAAGACATGTCTACACTCTCGAACGACATGAAGCGCTTGCCCAACAGGCGCGAGAACGTTTTGCCCGGCTTGGTTACAGCAATATCGACGTTCGCATCGGCGATGGCAGCAAGGGATGGCTCAAGGCAGCTCCTTTCGACGCAATCATCGTCTCGGCCGGGGCGCCGGAGGTACCCCCCTCTTTGAAAGAACAGCTCGATCTTGGTGGACGATTGATCATCCCCGTCGGCCGCAACGACCAGCAGCGTCTCAAGCGCATTACTCGCATCAGCGCGGACGCATTCGAAGAAGAAGATCTTGGTGGCGTACTCTTTGTTCCACTGATCGGCGAGGATGCGTGGACGGCGGCGCATCCGCTCTATACCCCTGCCGCGCGGACCGAAAGAACGCCCGCGCAACTGATCTCAGACACCGCCGAGACATTTTCGTCAGTTGATGACGAAAGCTTCACACGGCTCTTCGATCGCTTTGCCGACAGCCGGGTCGTCCTTCTCGGTGAATCTACCCATGGCACGGCCGAATTCTACCATGCGCGCGCCGCCATCAGCCGGCATCTGATCGAGCGCCACGGCTTCGACCTGATCGCGGTCGAAGCTGATTGGCCGGATGCAGCAGCCGTCGATCGGCTGATTACCGGGCGAGATTTTCCGCAGGGCCGCTCCTTCGAACGTTTCCCCGCCTGGATGTGGCACAATGCGGAATTCGTCGAGTTCGTTCGGTGGATGCGTGCGGAAAACGCCCGGCGGCAGGCATCGCGAGTGGATGCCATCCGCTTTTATGGGCTCGACCTCTACAACATGACGGAGTCCATCCGCATGGTGATCGATTATCTCGATCGCGTCAGTCCTGATGCCGCCGTGGTCGCCCGTGAACGCTATGGCTGCCTCAGCCCCTGGCAGAACAATCCTGTGACCTATGGGCGCGCGATTCTGACCGACGCCTATAAATCCTGCGAGGAGGCCGTAGCGCAACAATGCCAAGAGCTTCTAACCAGGTCTCTCGGCGAGAGTGATAGCGATGATGATGGTTTTCTTGACGCGACACAGTCAGCAAGGCTTTTGGCAGCGGCAGAGCGATATTACCGCATCATGTATTATGGCGGCTCTAAAGCCTGGAACCTGCGTGACACCTACATGGCCGAAACCATCGAGCATCTCCTCGATTTCCATGGGCCGGACGCCAAAATGATCGTGTGGGCGCACAATTCTCATATCGGTGACGCGCGCTTTACCGAGATGTCCGCCGCGCGTGATGAACTCAATCTCGGCCAGCTCTGCCGGCAGCGTTTAGACGGCATGACCAGCCTCATCGGCTGCGGCACACATTCCGGCGAAGTTCTGGCGGCAAGCAACTGGGACGGGCTGGCCGAGAAGAAGAAGATCAATCCGGCACTTGCGGACAGTTACGAGGATCTGTGTCATCAAGTCGGAAAGGAACGGTTTTTCCTCGATTTCGACCGCAACCAGGATCTCCATGCAGGACTTATCGATCGACGGCTTCAACGTTTCATCGGTGTCATCTACAGGCCGGAAACCGAACGCCTGAGCCACTACATGCTGACCTCCCTGCCCCAGCAATACGACGCCTTCCTGTGGTTCGACGAGACCCATGCCTTGACGCCGCTCTACCGGCAAAAAGCTGCCGGAGGCAGTCAGGAAACCTTTCCCTTCGGTCTTTGACGAGTGACAGGCTCATCAAAGTCGCGATCGATTGCCTAGCAGAGATCGGGAAGGCGTGCATCGGCGCTGCCCTCAGCGTGATTCATCCGTCCATATGCGACGCTGGCCGCGGTAGATGTATTGACCGGAGCCTTGGCGCATGTTGTCACGATAATAATCGCGACGATTGCGGTTGCGGTCGTCGCCGGCGCAGCGCTCAGGAAAGCGGCGGCAATCCTGGCGGTTTTGGCGATCGACGCGCGGATTTGTCGGATCGACAACCATTGCATTACCGGCAAGCATTGCTAAAGCTAGGGCAAGCGCAACCCTGATCATTTTACTCTCTTCGATTTCCTGCAGACCGTTACCGTTGCCTGGAGTTTACCATATGCTGCCAAGCCGCTCACTTCTCATCGGCGTGATCGTGACGCTGGCGTCCTCGCATATCGCATTGGCAGAAAACGTCCAGTTCCGAAACGCCAGGGAAAATGAGATCCGTCAGCTCCTGAAGGGCGCCAGCGACCTGCAGAGGGCCCCGAACGGGTATGAATACCGCAAGGGCAATCCGAACGGCTACAAGATTTCGAATGGCCAGATCTGCGTTCTTTTCCCCAACAAGCAGACGGACTGCATCACCATCAAGACGGATGGCAAGGTGCTGCAGATGATCGACAATCTGGGCAATCGCATCAGGCTCTGAGCCTTGCCGGTCTTTGTCCTACCACCGGACCGAATCCATCCAGCGGGCAGATCCATGTCGGGTGTCGGCTATAAATTCTGCCCCCTCACCGCCAACTTTATAGGGCCGACAAAACAAGCTTTCCATCCGGCGCCACACGCGACTGCCAGGAGGCATAATTGGAAATCGTGAAATGCGGCGTCTCGAAGGGCGTCGTATGGGTTTC
This sequence comes from Rhizobium sp. BK529, assembly GCF_014194105.1. Taxonomy (NCBI): domain Bacteria; kingdom Pseudomonadati; phylum Pseudomonadota; class Alphaproteobacteria; order Hyphomicrobiales; family Rhizobiaceae; genus Rhizobium; species Rhizobium sp. BK529. Next base: position 2,041,856 of record NZ_JACIAU010000001.1, read on the forward strand.
GGTAATGACGGCAACATCGGCACCAGCGGCTTCACCGGCGAGAATACCGGCAACCGCATCCTCGAAGACCAGGCAGCAAGCCGGATCGACGTCGAGACGGCTGGCACCCAGCAGATAACATTCCGGACTGGGCTTGCCTGCCGATACTTCCTCACCACTGACGATCATTTTCGGCATTGGGATACCCGCGGCCGCCATACGGCGGCGAGCGAGTTCGATGGGCGCGGAGGTGACGATACCCCAGCGGTCGGTCGGGAGCCCATTCAAGAAGCTGATGGAACCTGGAATCTCGATGATGCCCTCGAAATCCTCCATCTCCTCTTTCAGAAGAAGCTTGGCCTCAGCGATCGGATCAACACCGGGAAGACCGAGCTGACGGATGGCATCGGCTGCGCGAACGCCATGAATGGTCTTGAGAAGGACTTCAGGTTCGAAACCGTGGCGGATAGCCCATTCGCTCCAGACGCGCTCAACAACGGCGATGGAATTCAGCACCGTGCCGTCCATATCGAAGAGGAAGGCATCATAGGTCTTGCCGAGAACGCGATGAGATGAGGACACAGGATGTTCCTTGCGAAGCGGGGCGTCGGGCCTCCGCGACTAACCGAGAGCGGAAGCGGCGTCAACCTAAAACACGTCGCCAAACGTGCGCGGTTTCGAGATGAGGACATGTCAGACAAAGAGCGGAAACGCAGCGGCGAAGATCGCTATCGCTTTAGTCGTTGACCTCGGGATGGGTGACGCTCCTCACATCCGCAAGCCCGCGCGCGGCATCGCGATTGCCGGTTGCGGCCGCAGCCTCGAAAACTCGCGTAGCATCGCCATACATCTTCAGATTCATGTAGCTGTAGCCGCGCAACACCATGAGGTCGACGCGCTCCCGCTGCAACTGGGCGCGCTGGTCGAGATAAATGAGCGCTTCACGATAGCGGCGGCCTTCGAAGGCGGCAAGCGCGCGATCGGCAAGGATTGCAACCTGCAGCTCGGAGGCACGGTCGCGGCTCTGAGGTGCTTTGGTGGCTGCGATCGCAGCGTTGTTTGAAAGGCCTACGCGCAAATAGGCGAGGCTCTGGCCGTAAGCGGCATCCTCACGTTCCTTACGCACTGGACTTGCCAGCGCAGCCTCGAAAGCCTTCACCGCCTCCATCGGCCTGTTGATGTCCATCAGGCACCAGCCGCGCGCCAGCGCATCGCCGGGGCGGAGGCGGGCGGGATCAACGGTCGTGGAGCAGCCTCGAAACTCGCGCGGGCCGCGCTCGACCGCAACGGTCTGCATGACCCGCTCGGACCTTGCCGGTGCAACTGGCTGCGGCTGCGCTTGCGAGGGCTGAGATTGAAATTGCGCTGGGGGCCGAAGCGCCGGACCGCTCTCGGTCGGCGCAGTCTGGGCTTTGGCTGCAGCAGCTTGAGCTGCCGGCGGTTGCTCGACCACCGGGCCTGGGGCCGGCAATGGAGCGTTGGTTCGGGAAGCGGCAGACACGTCGTTCAAGGTGGCTATACGCGGCGAACGACCAGCCCAGAGACGCTGGATTTCCGCCACGCCGGCCCGATCATTCAACTGCTGGCGGGTAACGGCAAGCCCGTAGGCTGAGGGTTCGTCATCCGGCTTCCAGCGTAGTCCCGTCTCGAACCAGCGGGCAGCCGTCTGGAATTGGTTCAACGAACGGGCATACCAGCCGAACTGCTGGGCCGTGGGAACGTATTTCTGCTCGATGACCGCAGCCGCGATGCGGCCGAGCACATCCTCGCTCAGATCAGCCGGCGGCTGCAGTGCCATCAGATTGGCGGTCGCGGCAAGATAAGTGGCGGTTGCATCCTTGGAATCGTCGCGCCATTTATACATGACATCTTCCGCTTCCTGCGGAGATTTGCGGGCGATAAGAGCCAGCGCCAGGCCCTGCGAAGCAGCGGCCGAATCTTGCTTCTCGTGGGCGATGCGGAACCACTTTTCGGCATCCGCGTCGTTGTTGCGGCGAAGCTGATACCAGCCGAGCAGCAGCGCGTCTGAGGGCAGCTGCCGCTCTTCGGCAAGCTTTTCGACGCGAGAAATATAATCCGGAGCGACGTCAAGCTTAGCGTCGTCATTACCATCGGCCACAAAGCGGCGGGCGAGATCGTCACGCAGGCTGTCGAACTCCCTGGCGCCACTGGCGTCGGCAGGCTTTTCAAGGGAAAGCAGCGCCTGCATCGGACCGTATGGAAGAAGAGCAGCCGCCTTCTGGATCGTCGCCAGACGTTCGGCCGGCTCAGTGCAATTCTTCAGAATGTAGGTATAGGCATCCTGCCCGCGTTGCTGCCTGTTCGTGCCAACAAAAGCTTCGGCGACACGCCAGAGCACATCTATCTCGGCACAAGTCAGCAGGCTCGGCGTTTCGGCCGCGATATTGACGACCGTCGCATATTGCTTGAGATCGGAGGCATTGATCAGTCGGGCGCGGGATTCAGCGACATCGAGGCGATCGAGCAGGTCCGCCGGCGGTTGCCAACCGTTTTCGCCAGCCTGACGGTCGGCGATCACCTTGCGCAGCTCGGCGTACCGGCCCTCCGAATAAAGCCGCCACATGTTTTCGAGCTGCCGGTCACCATTTTGTGGGATAGCGAGCGGATCGGCAGGCGGCACCCAGTTCGGATAGAGCGCCTGAAGGCGGGAGATTTCCGCCTGCAGGCGGAGCTTGTCGCCTCGGGTTGCGAAATAACGAAGGGCACTTTCATCAACGACCGGCTGCTCCGCCGCGCCAGCCTGTGGAGGATTACTGGGTGTCGTAGCGGCGTCCGCCGCCGTCGATATCGTAGCTGGCGGGACGGCCGGAACCGGTGCTGTTTGGACGGGCGAACTCGGCGTCTGGTTCGTTGAAGGCGGATTTGCCGGAGGCGGGGTCGTCTGGGCAACGCTTTCGGTCCGCTCTGAGGAATCAACCTGTCTCGCCGCCTGGATTCGGTCCGAAACGGCCTGCACGTCAACAGGCTGATGATCGCTGTCCGGCCCCTTGATGCGGCCCATCATCATCATCTCGGGCGTCCTGCCACCGAAGCCGAAACGTTCCTGCAATGCTTCGCGGTCCTTCAGCCCAGTGATGAGCGTCGCCACGAAAGCTACTGTCGTGACTGCCACGAGAGAAGATTTCACAAACACTCTGGATGCTTCTCCCCGACATAGGCCAGCCCCAAAAGCTGAAGCGTTGATGGATAATAATAGACAGGTGCAAATTGCAGCGCTTCGGCCGGCAGCTTCGTTCCGTCCAATACACAGGCTACAACGTGGTTAATAATTTCATAACCAGGGTCGGAAAGCTCCGTCTTCGACCGCCCGGTGGACAGATCAATGGTGGCTGGCAGGCCGTTTGCGGCCATGCCTTCCTTGAGGCGCGTCAGCAGTGCCCCATCGGTCACGCCGCCTCGGACCAGATAGAGCGGGATCCGGATCGCGTTATAGCCGAACTCCGCGTCGAAACCTTCGGCCGGCTGCGGTTGGCGCTTCAAGCTCACCCATTCGGCGGGCAGCTTGCGCGGGCCGAACTGCATGGCCTTAAGCAGCGAGAGACCATCATCGGCGAGTTTCTGCCATCGATCGGAAGGTGCAAGTGCCGCCATGACGGGAAGCGCTTCATAGATCCAATAGGATGGGTTGATAACGGGACCATCATCACGATCCGCGCCAGCAAAGCCTTCCGCACCGGGCATCAGCAGAGTACGGCCAGCAAAATCGACCACGGTCTCAGACAGTGTCGACTGCGCCAGGCGGGTGGCCGCTGTGATATAGTCGGCGCGGTTCCAGGCGGAGCCAGCCAGCGCAAGCGCATAGGCAATCAGTATGTCGCCATCGGAAGCATTGTTGCTATCAGTCACATGGGGGGTGGCGGATGGATCCCATTTCCAGACCGCAAGTCCATCGTTGCGCAACAATAGTTCTGTGCGGGTAAAGTACCAGATCTGCTCGAAATCGGCTGGGCTTGCAGCAAGGTAGGCAAGCAGCAGACCATAGCCCTGGCCTTCGCTATGGCTGATGTTGCCGTTGCCATTGTCGACGATGCGGCCGCTCGGATCGAGGAATTTCGCCTTGTAGGCTGTCCAGGCCTCGCCGCTGATCCGCGGCTGCTGAGCAAAGGCTGGTTCACTGGCGGATGCCAACATCATCGTGCCTGCGAGCAATATGGTGGCCCAGCCCTTCATTCCGACCTGCCGAGCTTTAAGAGCATCCTGGAAGTGGCGAGACCAATCAGCAGCGACAGGACGACCAAAAGGAAAGAATAGGAAAGAATATTGGTCGAAAGCCAGTTAGCCGCGATCAGGCGGTAGTTAACAATCGACAGGCCGTCAGTGGGCACGAAATCGAAGCGCGTGACCGGCACGCTCTCGATCTTGCCGGTGAGGCTGGAATAGGTGGTGACATGGCCCGCAATCTGCGGCCAGTTCATCTGGGCCGTCAGGGAACTCAGCCCCTCGCGCAGGTCCTTGGCCGAGGGCGCTGTCACCACAGTCCACGTACCACCACCAGCCGGGCTCTTGCCCTGGGCGACCATCAGAGACGCCGCATTCGATGGCGTGAATACTTGTTCGGCATTTGGTACGAACTGCAGTGAGCCGGCAGTGATGTCGAAGCTGCGGCGCAGCCATTCGCGGAGCGCTTCTATGCGCCCCTGCAGCGCACCGCCGCTGATGCGCGAACGCCACTCCTCCAGCGCTTTACTATTGTCGATTTCCGTCGGCTGCGAATCCGTTACCGGCCGCCAGGAGGCCTGGCTGGCTGTTGCGACATTGACCTGTGTGAGCGCCGTTGCCGGCATCTGCGAAATCGAGCCGATAAAAATCGCGTTGCGGTCCCCTATCACACCCGGCGAGGCCACCGTTTCCATCGCGATCGGATGGCCCGCCATGATCGCGAGTTGGCCTAGCAGGGTCGCAGTGGCAGAAAGCGTGTCGGCATCGGTGCGATCGATGAACAGCGGCGTCGGGTCTGGACTGCGTCCATAGGGGTAGGATGTGCCGGCCATGGCCGCGAGGTTCGGTCGCTGCCCGACGCGCGCGAAATCCGGCATATGGAATTTAGACGTATCGAAAAGCGCAAAACGCGGCGTAGGCGACGCGGTCGCGCCGGGGACGCAGGCAGCATCGTCATCGGTCATCAAAACTGCTTCTATGGCGATCGAATTCAGCCCAGGCTTGAAATGCCGCATGGTCACGCGGATCGGAAGCTGACGGACAATCCCGCCATTGGTCGTCGCGATCGGCACGGTGGAGGCAATATTGCCGTTCACGTAGACATCGATATGGCTGCCGGGAAGTACCTTGCTGGAATAGGCGGCATCGAGCAGGATTTTCGCCTCACCATAGGCATTGGCATAAAAGTCAGCCGGCACGCCGATATTGAAGCCGGTGCGAAAGCGGCGGCCGGAAAAGTCGATGGTCCGCAAGCCGAGCTGCGAAAACGGAATACTCGCATCAGAAAAGAAAAGCGGCGCGTCAGGCGCTGTCCAGCGCTGAGTAGTCAGCACGTCGCGACGAACCTCAGGGGCGCGGTCGGTCGGAGACACGATAGTATCGATCGCCGTCGAAACCGCCTGCCAGGATGGACCGCTGATCAACAGGACGGGCGAACCACTGCGGGGGTCAATGACAAAGGCCGCAAGCGGCGCGCTTTCAGCGCCCTGGGGAAGGCTGGGGAAGATCGGACGCAACTCAGTGGCGGTACCGACGAAAACAGCCATCTTGCCGGGACCACCTGCTGGCGGAGAGGCGGCACTAAAGGCAAAAACCTGGTTCGGCATGCCGCTCAGGAGCGACAGGCCCTGCGTCAGACGCAGAAGCGGTTTGGTGGTACCGGGTTGCTCCATCGCCGGAACGACCAGATCAAATTCCGTCTTGCCCGCGCCATCGACACCGATGGCGCGGATCGCATCCGTGCCGGAAAGCTGGCCGGCATCGCCGCCGGCAAAGCTCAGATAGGTGCCGGCCGGATCGATGTTCGACCAGAGCTCATAGGTGGAGTCGATGCTGCAATCCGTGCGGTGGCGTTGATTAGCCTCGAAGGTGACGAGATTGGCACCGGGTTGGAGGAGACCCGGAGGAACATCGAAGCTGACTGCCGAAGGACTGTCGGGCGAACCGACCTGCTGCTGACCGATGATACGGTTGTTGATGAAGACGGTCAGCTGCGATGCTTCGGGAGCGACGACGATGGCGTTCTGATAGGTGAAGGTGAACCGCGCCTTTGCCGCCGCCTGCTCCCTTGTCAGATAGATCGACCATGACCTGCGGTCGTACTCACCACCAAGGCCGAGATCGGAGAAAGGCACGATATAACGCCTGGAATCGCCGGTCTGTGGAGCGGCCGCGGCAGGACGGACGACAGGGGTGGCCGACTGCGGCTGGGCCTGGACCGGGTTGGAGGGCACCGCCGGCGCGGATTGAGGTGAAGGCGAAGGGGCTGCGGGAATGACGCTGACCGGCGGCGCTGCGGTCGTAGGTGCCTGACTCTGCGCGGGCGCGGAAGGCTGCACCCTCTGCGGGGCAATCGTCTGCGGAACGACGGGAACGGGGGCCGATGCCGGCCGGGAAGGCTGCGCGGGCTGGGTCGGAAGCGTCAGGCGCGGCTTTGCCGGCGGCGCACCCGCCGGGCGCTCACCGGACATGTCGAACGGAGCGGTCTGCGCAAAAGCGAGAACCGATGTGCCGATCAGAAGAAGGGAGGCAGCGAAGAACTTTCTCATCCGGCGTTCGCCTTTGCCGTCTGCTGCTGTCGATGCTCCTCACGCTCCGGCCGCATGCTGCGGAAGAAATAAACCAGGCCACGGCTCGTCTGATAGAGCGAGAGGCCGAGGAACCAGATGGTGCCTCTGATGAGGCCCGGATTACGGCGGCGCGAGATCTGGAACTGCGTCCATTGATCCGAATTGGCAAAGATCAGGTCGGCGATCAGGCGGTGATCCAGCGCGCTCTTGGGCTGATATTGGCAGCCGACATTGGTGATATCGCCCGACGGTTCGATGTTGCGGACGATGAGCGGCAGGGTTTCGAGATCGGCGCCGCTATAGGGGCGGAAGCGGATCTCACCAAGCGTTCCAACCTGCACCGCATCGAAATGCTTGCTGAAGATGTGCAGGCGCGCGCCGTGGACGGAAACGTCCTCGATCGAGGCGGTGTACCATTGGTCGCCGACACCGAATTCACAGCGACGATTAACGCGCACGCGCCGCGAGGATGCCCTTTCCCCTCGCTCCGAGACCACGCCGAGCGCGCAGCCGGCAAGGATCAGGTTGATGATATTCCAGCCGCCGACGACGAGCGTGACATCGGCCTTATAGGGTTCGGCGTAAATCTTATAGATGGTGATCGCAACGGCGATGATCTGCACCGCGAAGATGACGAAGAAGGGCCTGCTGATTTCCGACAGGCGGCTGACGGCGATGGATTCGTCCTTGGCGGTGACCTTGAAGGTCGGCTTGCGCGGATTGAGCATTACCGAGACGACCGCCGGCAACAGGTGAACCGTCTGCACATACTCATAGAGTTCGGAAATCCACGGCCAGCGGAACGATCCGTAGAGATAGTTCTGCATCATCAGGTTCACGATCATGTAGGCGAGCGTATAAGCCAGGAACTCACCGCCTGAGGCCGTGAAGATCTCAAGATCGAAAAACAGGTAGAAGAGCGGCGCGAACAGGAAGATCGTACGGGGGAACGGGAACAGCCAGAACAGCGACGAAGACATATAGCAGAGGCGTTGCGGCAGCGAGAGGCCGCGCTTGAGCAGCGGAAAGCGAAAGCGCAGGATCTGCATCATGCCCTGCGCCCAGCGGCTGCGTTGGCCGATGAAGCTTGCGAAAGTCGCAGGCTGCAGACCTGCGATCAGCGGTTTGTCGAGATAGATGCTGTTCCAGCCGGCGCCGTGAAGGGCAAGAGCGGTCTCGCAATCCTCGGTGATGCTGACACCGCTGAAGCCGTTCGTGGATTGCAACGCGCGGCGGCTCAAGACTGCCGCCGAACCGCAGAAGAAGGCGGCGTTCCACTTATCGAGGCCACGCTGGATGATGCCGTAGAACATTTCGTTCTCGCTCGGCATCTTGTCGAACGTGCGCAGGTTGCGCTCCAGCGGGTCCGGATTGATGAAGAAATGCGGCGTCTGGACCAGGAATAGCTTCGGATCGTCGTCGAAATAACCGACGGTTTCGAGGAGGAAGTCGCGCGCCGGCGCATGATCTGCGTCGAAAACGGCGATCAGCTCTCCGCTCGAGTGCTGCATGCCGTTATTCAGGTTGCCGGCCTTGGCATGTTCGTTGCGGTCGCGTGTCAGGTAATTGACATCGAGATCGATGCACAACTGCTTGAGCTCGTGATGGCGTGCTGCGGCAGCCTGCGCCTCGATCAGCTTGCCGGAATTTCGCTTCTGTAAGGTCCCCCCGTCATCCAGCAGCCAGACATGCAGCTTGTCGGCCGGGTAGTCCATCGCCTTGGCGGCGGCGAGGGTATTTGCCAGCAGGTCGGCCTCTTCGTTATAGGACGGGACGAAGACGTCGACATGCGGGAAGCGCTCGAGCTTGGCGGCGCGCGACGGGCGCGGCGGCAACGGCGTGGCGATGATGAAGAGCGACAGCGCCAACATCATCACGCTGTACATTTCAGCGAGATAGAGCAGCAGGCCGGGAATGAAGTTTTCGAGCTGGTTGACAGGTGGCAACGTATTGGTCGTGCGCCAGTAGACATAGCGCAGAACAATGGACGTACCGAAGGCGAGCGCCACCAAACGCCATGTGCCTTCCCACTTCAACACCTTGATGAGTGCCATGAGCGTGACGACGGTGATGCTGGCGATGAGCTGGGTCTGCAGATTGACGGGCAGCGTGATCAGGGCGATCACACAGAGCGAGACCAAAGCCCATATGAGAACACTGCCAGCCTTACGCATAAACGTTCCTTCGAAATGGCTCGCCCTGCGCTCCCGCGCATTGGGGCTATTTGCTATTCCCGGCAGTCGGCCGTCATGGCCGCATCACCTATACAATCAGGCGAAGGCACGGTCACACCGATCGGCCTTGCCGTTTGTTGGATCATTGCCGGCGCCTCTGACGAGCGTTCTATCGCATTCGTCTGCGTGTCGTCATTTGGCAGCGGCACGCGCGGTCCGACAGGTGCTTGCGACACTGGCGCCCCTGCTGCGGCATACGGCTGCACACGACGCACGGCCACGGTCCGCTGCTGGCGAACCACGGCCGGAGCAGGCTCATAACCGATCGGCATGGTATTCGGGCGATAACCGCCCTCGTCGGGATAAATTGGCGCGCCGGTCTGACCGAGCGTTGGATTGGCCGGCGGCGGAGCGCCATAGGGATTCCAGATATCGCCATCGAAAGTACCGGTGACGGTATAGCCGTAGACGATACCGAGAAGCTGGCGCTCGGTGGCGCGGGCATCGCAGAGGCGCAGACGAATCTGGATCATGCCGAAGTTGCGCGCTTGCGTGTGGGCTGACTGGCTGGAGCGAATCTGCTGCCAAGCATAGACGCAGGTATCACCGGCGCGGCTGCGGCCAGAAGCATAGCCAAAGGGACCGTAACTATTTTGAAGGAAGGTAGCTGATGTTGCCATCGGAACGCCGGGGACCGAACGCGCCATCTCGCGGGCAATATCCCCTTCCCGGATCATCCTATAGGTATCGTTGCCGGCGCCGGGATTGGCACCGGTCGCGCCGAGAAATTGCGCCTTTAAGAAATTCTGGCCTTGAACCGATGAAGAGGTGAAGAGCGATATCGTCTGTTCCACACCATTTCCGCGTTTTCGCTCAACGACGCTGACGATCGACGGCCCTCCTGGAGGCGGCAGGACCAACGCCTTTTCCGGCTCCACAGTCTCAGGCCCGGCAGGCCGACGCACTCCCCCTGTCGACGTGCAGCCAGTCATCATGGCCGCAACTGCCACCAGCGATATCGTCTTCAGAAAATGCATATCCTGGCCGTTGCTATCGTATTTTTAATCTCCGCCTGAAGGGACAGAGAGCGACGAATTTGCGAATCAACAACCCCGATGTCGTTCATCATGAACAAACGATGCCCATGGTTAACAAATGGTCAACACCTTACCCATAGTCGTACCTAGAAAAATCCGCGATGCCCCACCTCCGCGGATGAGGTCTCGATCTTGTCCGGCTTGCTTCGCTCCTCGGAGGATATGGGAATGTGAGGCGCCCCCGCTGAGGCGAGAAGGATCAAGCTCGCCGGACGATCAGACCGATTGCAAGTGGGGCACCGCCACGCAGGAACTATGAAGCATGGCTGGCGTTCTTTCTGATGGCTGGGTAGGAAAAGGAGAATATCCATGCGCAAGACCATGCTGGCCGCGGCCGCCCTCATGCTGACCGCAAGCTCCGCCTTCGCGCAGAGCAGCGTCATCGTTACCGACCCGGCCCAGACCGGTTCGACCGTTGTGCTTCCGGGGGAAGTACGCACCTACGTGATGGAGCAGAACACTCCCTCCGTCGTCTATGACGGCGACATTACCGTCGGCGCCACGCTTCCCGATACCGTGGAAGTCCATCCCGTCCCCGACGCGGATGGCTACGCCTATACGGTCATCAACCAACGCCGCGTGATTGTCGAGCCGCAGACGCACCGTATCATTCAGGTTCTGGAATAGGGCTTTCGGCAAGGCGATGAGGCCTTTCCCGCCTCATCGCCATTTCCCAGAGCAGGTGTCGATGCGGCCCGGAACGAGAAATTCGACGCGGCTATCCTCGCATAACGCCGGTTCGCTACCGGTCGCAACTGCTTGAAGCGTCTGGCAAGTCCCATGTCTTTGCGACGAGCTCCGAACTCGAAAAAGTGCTGAAGATTTGCAGATCTAAGGTGAAACTCGATCGTTGAGATTCGCTTCACGCTTTAGGTTCCTGTTTCACGCATGTCCTTAACCGCAAACCCGCTGCGCATTCTGCGCGACATGCCTTAGCGCACCTGATCGAGCAGGCGCTTGCATTCCAGGAGATCGTAAAGCGCTTCCTGGAGAAGCGCACGATCCTCCTTGCCGACGCTCGACTTGCCAATCGAGATTTCCGGCTGATCATCCTCGCCGCTGACGAAATTGAAGAAGCGGCGCGTGATCGGCGGTTTGGCGCGGCCGACGATCTGGTCCTCTTCCGCCATAGCGATGCGCGGTTCACCTGCGACCGTATCGTTGACGTTGGCGGCAAGCGCTTCGACGCTCGCCAGATCGCCATGACCGACCGCGACGACAAACTTGTTGCCGTTTGTCTTCAAGAGCTTCTGCACGCCCTTGATCGTATAACCATGATCGTAGAGAAGATGGCGAATGCCCTTCAAAAGATCGACATCTTCCGGCCGGTAATAACGCCTGCCGCCGCCACGTTTCATCGGCTTTATCTGCGGAAAGCGGGTTTCCCAAAAGCGCAGCACATGCTGCGGCAGGTCGAGATCATCAGCAACTTCGCTGATGGTGCGAAAGGCATCCGGGCTCTTGTCCAACGTCATACTGCTACGCGACCTCGCGGATCGATCCAAACGGCGACTCATCATATTTCAACGGTTTGGAGCCGCGAATTCAAGTCACGTCTTCGCGTTGCACACAGCCGGAGGAGCTATGCGGCAAAAAATTCCGTTCAACGGGAAGAAGATGATCAGGCAGCCGGGTTTTGCGGCTTGGCTTTGCCCTTACGGGCAAGGTGGGACTTGAGAATGCGCGTCTTAAGCACATTCGAGGCCTTGAAGGTCATGACGCGGCGGGGCGAAATCGGAACTTCCTCGCCGGTCTTCGGGTTACGGCCGATGCGCTCGTTCTTGTCGCGCACCTGGAAGGTTGCGAAGGATGAGAGTTTGACGGTCTCGCCGCGCACGATGGCGTTGCAGATCTCGTCGATAACCGTTTCGACGAGCTCAGCAGATTCTGTCCGGGAGAGACCGACCTTTCGAAAAACGGATTCCGCCAGGTCTGCTCGCGTCACTGTCTTTCCGGTCATGGTTTCCCCGCCAAATAGAAGATATTTTTTGAAAGCGCCCGAAGAGTATTTGTCTTGTGCCTTACGGTCAAGCTCTTGTTCGCCGCCAGTTTTTTAGGATTCGTGCCTACCAGCGCAGCAAAACTGCGCCCCAGGTGAAACCACCGCCCATCGCTTCCAACATCACGAGGTCGCCCTTCTTGATGCGTCCGTCGCCGGCAGCCGTCGCAAGTGCCAACGGAATAGAGGCTGCGGACGTGTTGCCGTGAAGATCGACAGTAACGACAACCTTTTCCAGGGCAATGTTCAGTTTTTTTGCCGAACCGTCGATGATGCGGCGATTAGCCTGGTGGGGGACCAGCCAGTCGAGATCCTCTGATGTCGTTCCGGTCGAATCGAAAGCTGCCTGGATAACGTCGGTAATCATACCCACAGCATATTTGAAGACCTCGCGGCCTTCCATGCGCAACTTGCCGACCGTACCCGTCGAGGACGGACCGCCATCAACAAAGAGCTTGTCCTTGTGAGAGCCATCGGAACGCAGATGCGCGGTCAGCACGCCGCGGTCAGCCGTCGTTCCCTCGCCTTCGGCTGCTTCCAGCACGATCGCACCAGCGCCGTCGCCGAAAAGCACGCAAGTCGTGCGGTCATTCCAATCGAGGATGCGGGAGAAGGTCTCGGCGCCGATCACGAGCACGCGCTTGGCGAGCCCGCCGCGTATATAGGCGTCAGCGGTGGTAACCGCATAAACGAAGCCGGTGCAAACTGCCTGAACGTCAAAGGCAAAGCCATGTGCCATGCCGAGACGGTTCTGGATGTTGACTGATGTCGCCGGGAAGGTGTTGTCAGGCGTAGAGGTCGCACAGATGATCACATCGATATCATCAGGCGTCAGACCGCCGTTTGCCAGCGCGGCACGCGCTGCCGCCTCGCCGAGCGACGCCGTGGTTTCGTCGTCACCGGCAATGTAGCGCTGCCGGATGCCGGTGCGCTGGACGATCCATTCGTCCGACGTATCGACGATACCTTCCATTTCGCGATTGGTCATCACGCGTTTCGGCAGCGCTGCCCCGAAACCACGAACCACTGATCGGATCATATTGCTTGAACCCCGTTGCTCACGCGGCTTCCGGCCCCATCGGGGGCAGCCGCTTGGCATGATATTTCTTGAGATCGTTTTCTATTTTCTGGGTCAGGCCATTCTTGGCCATGTCATAACCGACTTCGATAGCCGCGGCGATGCCTTCGGCATTCGCCCCACCATGGCTCTTGATGACAATGCCATTGAGCCCGAGAAACACGCCGCCATTCACCTTACTCGGATCGAGCTTCTCACGCAGCATGTCGAAGGCGCTCTTGGCGAAAAGATAGCCGATGCGGGCAAGCAGCGTGCGCGACATGGCGGCGCGCAGATAGGCGCCGATCTGGCGTGCCGTACCTTCGGCCGCCTTCAGCGCGATATTGCCGGAGAAACCTTCCGTCACCACCACGTCGACTGTGCCTTTGCCGAGATCGTCACCTTCGACGAAGCCGAAATATTCGAGCGAATCGAGATTGGCTTCGCGCAGCAGGCGACCGGCTTCCTTGACCTCTTCCTGGCCCTTGATTTCCTCGACGCCGACATTCAGCAGGCCGACGGTCGGGCGTTCCAGTTCAAAAAGCGCGCGCGCCATGGCGCCACCCATGAGGGCGAAATCCATCAACTGCTGGGAATCGGCACCGATCGTGGCACCGACATCGAGCACGATGCTCTCGCCCTTTATCGTCGGCCAAATGGCGGCGATTGCTGGGCGTTCGATATTGGCCATCGTGCGCAGACAGAACTTGGCCATCGCCATAAGCGCGCCGGTATTGCCGGCAGAAACGGCGACATCGGCCTCGCCCGACTTCACTGCTTCGATGGTGCGCCACATGGTGGAGACATAGCGGCCGCGGCGAAGCGCCTGGCTCGGCTTCTCCTCCATGCTGACGGCAAGCTCGCAATCGTGAAAGACAGATCTTTCCCTCACCTTGGGAAACTTCGCCAGAACCGGGTCGCACTGTTCCTTGATACCGTAAAAGACGAAGGAAATATCCGGATGCCTGTCCAGCGCCTTGGCAGCGCCGGGGATGACAACCTGGGGACCAAAGTCGCCACCCATGAGGTCGAGAGATATTTTGATCACGCGTCCCTGATCCTTTTTTTTCGCCTGAGGGGGCGAAATTTCGGCCAAAATACCGGTTTTGGCGTCGCTTACAACTGAATTATATCAAATGCCAGAGAGGCTTCAGTCCTTTTTCCAATCCTTGAGCGCAGCGAATGCAGAGGGCTTTCCGTCATTTTCGCCCGTATCTTCGATATGCGCTTGGAACTCCACGCCTTCCTTGCGCGGATAAGGATCAATAGCGAGTGCCGCGAATTCCGCGACAATCTCGCCGGCGTCGATCGTATCGCCGGTAAAGGTTTCCGGCAGGTCGGGACCGTCGGGATCGAGTACCATTTCGCCGGCATCATTGGCGGGATGACGGGCAAGCTTAGAATTTTCAGGCACGAATATCTGTTCGAACGTCTCGTCGATCTCCGATTCGACCGGCTCGAGCGTGACGACGCAGGACTGGACGATCTTCACCTGGACGCGCCCTTTGACGCGTATGCCGTCGCGTTTCCACCTGTTGATCTGCAGATCGGCATGGAGATTATCCACCGACACGACATTCCAGCTTTCGGCCAGCGCCTTCAGTTCATCTTTGTCAGCGGTGACGCGGACCTCGACAGGATTGGCGGAGATATGGCCGACCTTGACCGGGTAGGAAAAGGGAATCGCGTTCAGATCTTTCTTCATGATTCTACTCCTCAGGCGACCTCAGGAATCGTCGCCGAGCCGGTAGCGATCGCTTCTTCTGCAATGGCCGACAAGTGGACCTCTGCCGCCAACATCCATTGTGCCAGCCCGGTCATGTCGGCAGGCTCAGCCGCTCCCGGATAGATATTGCGCTGAAGGGCTGCGGAAAGAGTGACAGCATCGCCTGCATCCATCGCCTTCGAATAGGCTTCCAGCCGGCCGTAAAACATGCCCGCAAGCTTCTTCATGCGCTTCGGCACGCTGTTGTCGCCGATGCCGAGTTCACGAATCGAATAGTCGATATCCTGGAAAAATGCGTCGACGATTTCCTGGGCGATTTCCTGGCCACTCGTCCCGGATGTGCGGGTGCGGCGGAAATACAGAATCATGACGATCGACAGCATCTCGAAGCGGCCCATGACGGTGTCGGGCACATTCAGGCGCTCATAAAGCTCCGGCATGCGGGCGGCAGCCGTCAGCGTTGCATATTGCCGATCGACGATCGCCTGATTGCTGTTTCTCTTACCGAAGAGCCCGAAGATCATTTGTTTTTTCCGGAAATGCCTCATTCTTGGCACCGAGCGACGCCGGGCCTTGTTGCATGATTTCGAAAGCTGGTTTACCGAAGCAGGCGCGAATTGCAATGCTGTTCGTGGCCGGTTTCGGGACAGGTGCGCTCCGGTGCACGACGAGGCAGATCGGGAGAATTCGACCCCGGAATGGCCACAATGGTTTTGCAGGAGGGAGCACGCAGTGTTTGGAATGGCTGCTATCGATACTCAAGGGAGTAGATGTCGTTGAATAAACGGTATTTCAAGTCTGATAAGAAATTCTTCAGCAATGCGGCCATTGCCATCATCATCGCCTCCGCCACCGCCCTCTCCAGCTGCCAGACGAGCACCGTACTGAACGGCGGCTATATCGTCGACGAGCAGTCGTTGGCGCTGGTGCCTGAAGGATCCAGCCGTGAGCAAGTGCTGCTGTCGCTCGGTACGCCCTCGACCACGGCAACATTTGACGGGGAAGTCTTCTATTATATCTCGCAGCGCCGTCAGCGCTCGATGGCATTCCAGAAGCTGCGCGTCACCGACCAAAGCATTCTCGCCATCTATTTCGATAAGGACGGCGTCGTCACCCGCCGCGCCAACTACACCCTGAAGGACGGCAAGGTGTTTGACACGATTTCGCGCGTTACGCCGACTGGCGGGCGCGAACTCACCTTCCTGCAGCAGATGCTGTCTGGCGGCAGTGCAGCAAATGCGGCCAAGAGCCTCTTCGGTGGCGGTGCCGGCGGCACGCCGCAGAACCCATCCAGCCTGCGCTAAGGCAAGCTGTTTCTCATACAAAAAACCCGCCGGAGCGATCCGGCGGGTTTTTTCATCTCTTCAAAGTGGTTCAGCTTGCAAGAATCGCCAGCAGCAGCAGCGCCACGATATTGGTGATCTTGATCGCCGGGTTGACGGCAGGACCTGCCGTATCCTTGTACGGATCGCCGACAGTATCGCCCGTTACGGAAGCCTTGTGGGCCTCGGAACCCTTCATGTGGCGCACGCCGTCCTTGTCGACGAAGCCATCTTCGAAGCTCTTCTTGGCGTTGTCCCATGCGCCGCCGCCCGAGGTCATCGAGATTGCTACGAAGAGGCCGTTGATAATAACGCCGAGCAGCGATGCACCAAGGGCTGCAAAGGCGGATGCCTTGGAGCCCGAGATAACGAGCACGCCGAAATAGACGATGACAGGCGCCAGGACCGGCAGCAGCGACGGAATGATCATTTCGCGGATCGCCGCCTTGGTCAGCAGGTCGACCGCCTTGCCGTAGTCAGGCCGTTCCTTGCCTTCCATGATACCGGGTTTTTCGCGGAACTGCTTGCGCACTTCCTCGACGATCGCGCCGGCAGCACGACCGACGGCGGTCATGGCAATGCCGCCGAAGAGGTACGGAATCAGTCCGCCGAACAAGAGACCGGCCACGACATAAGGGTTCGACAGATCAAATGAGATCGTGCCGATATTCTGAAAATACGGATACTGGTCGGGATGCGAAGCGAAATATTGCAGGTCGTTCGCATAGGCAGCAAAGAGGACCAGAGCGCCGAGACCGGCCGAACCGATTGCATAACCCTTGGTAACGGCCTTCGTCGTGTTGCCGACGGCATCGAGCGCGTCGGTCGATTTGCGCACCTCCGGTGGCAAGTGGGACATTTCGGCAATGCCGCCGGCGTTATCCGTGACCGGACCGAAGGCATCGAGTGCGACGATCATGCCGGCAAGGCCGAGCATGGCAGTGACCGCGATGCCGATGCCGAACAGGCCGCCGAGCTGATAAGTGGCAAGAATGCCGCCGACGATGACCAGTGCCGGAAGTGCCGTCGATTCCAGGGATACCGCGAGGCCCTGGATGACGTTGGTGCCGTGGCCGGTGACCGACGCCTGGGCAATCGAGACGACCGGGCGCTTGCCGGTCCCGGTGTAATATTCGGTGATGACGACGATCAGCGCCGTGACGATGAGGCCGACGAGGCCGCAGACGAAGAGCCTCGCGCCGGTTACGTCGAACCCGGCCACCTGGCCAAGTGAACCCCAGCCGACAGTCATCGAGGTTGCAGCACCAAGACCGATGATCGACAGAAGGCCGGTGACGATAAGGCCCTTATAGAGGGCGCCCATGATCGAGCCGTTCGGGCCGAGCTTGACGAAGAACGTGCCGATGATCGAGGTGATGATGCAGGCGCCGCAGATTGCCAGCGGATAGATCATAGCCGACTGCAGGATAGGCGCGCCGGCAAAGAAGATCGCCGCCAGAACCATGGTCGCAACGACGGTCACCGCATAGGTTTCGAACAAGTCTGCCGCCATGCCGGCGCAATCGCCGACATTGTCGCCGACGTTATCGGCAATGGTGGCCGGATTGCGCGGATCATCTTCCGGGATGCCCGCCTCGACCTTGCCAACGAGATCGCCGCCGACATCGGCACCCTTGGTGAAGATGCCGCCGCCGAGACGAGCAAAGATAGAGATCAGCGATGCTCCGAAGCCGAGCGCCACGAGTGCGTCGACGACGTCACGCGAGCCATTTTCATGGCCGAGTACGACTGTCAGCATATAATAATAGATGGAAACGCCGAGCAGCGCGAGGCCGGCGACCAGCATGCCGGTAATCGCGCCTGACTTGAAGGCAATGTCCAGGCCGGCCTTGAGGCTGGCGGATGCTGCCTGGGCGGTGCGCACGTTGGCGCGGACGGAAACATGCATGCCGATGAAGCCGGCAGCACCCGAGAGGACTGCGCCGATCAGGAAACCGATCGCGGCCGTGGCGGAAAGGAGCAGCCATGCTGCAATGAAAACAACAATGCCTACGATGGCAATAGTTCTATACTGGCGCGTCAGATAGGCCTGGGCGCCCTCGCGGATATAGCCCGCGATCTCCTGCATGCGGCTGTTGCCCTGGTCGGCAGCAAGCACCGACCGGGTTGCCCAGATGGCATAGACCACCGAGAGCAGGCCACATGCGATTACCAATAAAAGAATGGTCATTCGCTCTTTCCTCCCATAAGCCGGAGCTCACTCCTTCTCCGGCGACGAATGCTGCTGAATCGACTCCTCTCCACAGAAACGCCCAGCAGGCGAACGGAGATTGCGTGGTCGACAACGTCGCGTCAAGACTACAAAACTTCAAAAGCCTTGCAGTTCCGCAGAAAGAAAGGGAGGGATTGTTTGGTGGCTAAGTGCCTATTTCTTCTGATCGCCGCGCACCTGCTTGGCGATGCGGTCCAGGACGGCATTGACGAGCTTCGGCTCATCATCATCGAAGAAGGCGCGGGCAATCTCGACATACTCGGTGACGATGACGGCGACCGGCACGTCCTTGCGGTCGACGAGTTCGAAGACGCCGGCACGCAGGATGGCGCGGACAGTGCTGTCGAGACGCGACAGCGCCCAGTCATCCTGCAGGGCAGAGGCGATCAGGGGGTCGAGGCGAAGCTGGTCGCGCACGACGCCCGAGACGATCGAACGGAACCAGCCCGCGTCGGCCTTCAGATAAGTCGCGCCGTCGATTTCCTGGCCGAGGCGATGCGCCTCATATTCCGCCACGATTTCCAAAACGCCGGTGCCGCCGATATCCATCTGATATAGAGCCTGCACAGCCGCAAGGCGCGCCGCGCCCCGCTGGTTGGCAGCCTTGACCGGTCGTTCGGTATTTTCGTCGCTCATTCTTTATGCACCCAACTTCTTCTTCAGCTCGATCATGGTGAGAGCTGCACGGGCGGCGAAACCGCCCTTGTCCTTGTCCGAACGGCGCGCACGCGCCCAGGCCTGTTCGTCGTTCTCGACGGTCAGGATACCGTTGCCGATGGCAAGGGACTCGCTGACGGCGAGATCCATGAGAGCGCGCGAGGATTCGTTCGACACGATGTCAAAATGATAAGTCTCGCCGCGAATGACCATGCCGAGCGCAACGAAACCGTCATACTGCGTACCGTCATTATCGGCGCCATCGAGCGCCATGGCAATTGCCGCCGGAATTTCCAGCGCGCCGGGCACAGTAACGACGTCGAAAGTGGCGCCGGCCTCTTCGAGAGCCACGGTCGCGCCTTCCAGAAGAGCATCGGCCATGTCGTCATAGAAACGTGCTTCGACGATCAAAATATGGGGAGCGGTCTCTCTCGGCATGGGTCACCTACGTTTGGAGGGGCATTTTCCACTCGGGCAGGCGCGGTCAAAACACGCCTTCGAGCGAATGGCAAGCAAATTCGGGAGGCGCCTCGAAAGGAAAGACAAAATATACGCAATGGGATAGCAGGCGGTGCCGTTCAGTGGCGCAAGTAGGCTCAGAACATGCTTAGCCGGGTGACGCAATAACGGCAAATCCAAGGCAAATTTCGTGAAGAATTATTAATGCATTTTCAGTGACTTAGGCCATTGAAAGGGGAATGCTGCAGTGCCAGATCCCAATCGTAACGCAGACGATCCCCTCATTGACAGCCGACCGTCACAGCAGACGAAAGGATACCATCATGAACCGCGTTGCTAAAATCGCTATTGCCGCCGCTTTCTCCTCCCTTGCATTTGCCGGCGTCAGCCGCGCAGAAAGCCTCGGTATGAATACCGCTCAGGGCATCGAACAGACGCTTCGTACCTTCCAGGGCAACTTCAATGTTCAGCCGGTCTATAACTGGCGCAATCTCGATGATGAGAGCACCGGTCCGCGCTCCGTCCTTCAGCGTCCCCAAAGCGCTGTCCACGCCATCCAAGCCTCCATCGACGCCAACAGATCGCTGGCACGCAAGCTCAACGATGATGGTGTCAATGTTCGTAACGTGGTGAACGCCGAGCAGGCCGCAGACGGCAGCATTACGTTCTACGTTCGCTAAAGCTGCCAACTTGGGAGGCGAGCATGGGCGGCTGATCTCCTCACCGACCATGCTGCCATTTTCTGGTTGCATTTTCAGCCAGATGGGATTGTCTTCCCGCAAAAAGGAGGACTCTATGGCGATGAACGCAAAGCCTGTCATCAATACGGCCGATCTATCCCTTGATCACTGGACCAAGGGAAAGCTCTTCGAAAGCCGCGATGCGTCCTTCGGAAAGGACCTCGGGCTTGCCAATCTCGGCATCAGCTATAATGAAGTACCATCGGGCAAGTGCGGCTGTCCCTTCCACAATCATCATGTCGAAGACGAGCTCTTCTACATTATCGAAGGTACGGGCGAATATCGCTTCGGCGATCAGCGCTATCCGATCAAACAGGGCGACGTCCTTGGCGCGCCGGCAGGTGGCCCGGAAACGGCACATCAGATCATCAATACCGGATCAACGCCGCTGATCTATTTGGGTTTATCGACGAAGGCGAAGACTGAAATCTGCGAATATCCCGATTCCGGCAAATTTCTCGCCAAGACCAACCGCGACGGCGGTTCCTTCCGCCATATCGGCCGGGGCGAGAATGCGCTCGATTACTGGGAAGGTGAACCCGGCTCCTGATGTCCACCCCATCATCGGAACACGTTTCAAGGCCCCTTATTCATGATCGATATTCCGACACTGGAGACCGGACGGCTCATCCTGCGCGCGCATCGGCGTGACGACTTCGACGCGCATTTCGAACTTTGGCGAGACGAAGATGTCGTGCGCTTCATCAGCGGCGTGCCCTCCACCCGAGAGCAGAGCTGGGCACGGCTGCTGCGGATTGCCGGCATGTGGCACCACATGGGCTTCGGCTTCTTTGCAATCGAGGAGAAGAAAAGCGGCCGCTTCATCGGCGAAGCGGGCTTTCTCGAAGCCAAACGGGAGATGCAGCCGCCGATCGAAGGCACGATGGAAGTCGGCTGGGCGCTGATGCCGTCCGCCCATGGCAAGGGCTATGCCACCGAAGCGCTGAAGGCGATCATCGGCTGGGGCGAGGAGACGTTTCCGGGGCGGCCGATGACCTGCATCATCAACCCGGACAATGCGCCGTCACTGAAGGTTGCCGAAAAGCTGGGCTTTAAGGAAATGGCGCGGACGGACTACAACGGCCCGATCATTCAGTTTTCGCGTTAGGCCGATGCGGTCGGAAACTCGGCGAGGCGAGCGGCATAACGCGCCATCGTATCGACCTCGAAGTTGACGAAGTCGCCTGCCTTGCGCTCGCCCCAGGTGGTGACCTCAAGCGTGTGGCGGATCAGGAGTACATCGAAATCAGTGCCTTCAACGGCATTGACGGTCAGCGATGTGCCGTCGAGTGCGATGGAGCCCTTGGGTGCCACGAATTTGGCGAGATGGTTGGGTGCGCGCAGACGGAAGCGCGTGGCATCACCCTCCTCCGTCACCGAGAGGATCTCGGCCTTGCCGTCGACATGGCCGGAGACGATGTGACCGCCGAGCTCGTCGCCGATCTTCAGCGAGCGTTCGAGATTGATGTGACTGCCCGGCTGCCAGGTGGAAACGGTGGTGAGGCGCAGTGCCTCTTCCCATGCCTCGACTTCGAACCAGCGGCCATTGCTACCTTCCTGCGGCAGGCCGGTCACGGTGAGGCAGATACCGGAATGGGAGATCGAGGCGCCCATATCGATGGTCGCCGGATCGTAATTCGTCGCAACACGGAGCTTGATGCCCTCCTTCAACGGCGAAACGGATTCGATCGTGCCGATATCAGTGACAATTCCGGTGAACATCAATTCTCTCTTTCGTATTCATCCAGGCGATCCGCGCCGAATATATAAGTGCCCCTATGGGCAAAACCGGATGGTATGTCGGTTGTCTGCAACGGGGATTCAATACCGCCCTCGCCGATGACGACAGGCGCCTCATAGAGCTGGATGCGATCGACAAGACCTGCTTCAAGAAAAAGCCTCGCAGTCTTTGCGCCGCCTTCGACCAGAAGCGAGGAAATACCGCGCGTGGCAAGCGCCGGCAGCAGGACTTCGGGGTGGTAGGGATTGCAGTAGAGGATCTCGACGCCGGCGGCTTCGAGCGCGGTGCGGCGGGAGTCCATCTCTGTGGGGTTGGCGGGTGAAATACCCCCCTCGGACCCTAATGGCGACACTTCCTCACTCGCCACCACGATAACAGGCACTTCCCGCGCCGTCTCGACGAGCTTGCTCGTCAGCGGCAGCGCCAGCATAGGGTCGAGCACGATACGAACAGGCGATTGCGCCTCAAGGCCCGGTGTCCGCACCGTCAGCAGCGGATCGTCAGCAATCGCCGTGCCGATGCCGACAAGAATGGCATCGGTTTCGGCCCGCAGCGCCTGCACCTGGGCGCGGGCTTCCGGACCTGTGATCGCCACCTGCCCTACCCCTTCCCTACCGATCATGCCATCGGCGGAAACGGCAAGTTTGAGAGTCACATAGGGGCGGTTTTTCGTTTGGCGGGTGAGATAGCCAGCAAGCGATTGTCGGCCCTCCTCCTCCAGCACGCCCGTCGTCACCTCGATGCCGGCATCGCGCAGCATGGAAATGCCGCGGCCGGACACTCTGACATCGGGATCGGTCACGCTGATGACGACGCGGCCGACGCCATAGGCGATCAGGGCCTCGGCGCAGGGCGGCGTCTTGCCGTGATGCGAGCAGGGCTCGAGCGTGACGTAGGCCGTCGCACCGCGGGCAAGTTCGCCCGCCTCGGCGAGCGCCTGCGGCTCGGCATGCGGGCGCCCGCCCAGTGCAGTCACGGCGCGGCCGACAATGGCGCCATCGCGAACGATGACGCAGCCGACGGAGGGATTGGTGGACGTCTGGCCCGTATGCCATCGCGACAGGCGGATTGCGGCGGCCATGAAGCGTTCGTCCTCAGGCTGAGCGATCCCCTCGCCCATGATTATACGTCCAGTGGATCGCCGGCGATCTTGGCGTTCAGCTCGGCGATCAGTTTTTCGAAATCCTCGGCATGCGAGAAATCGCGATAGACCGAGGCGTAGCGCACGAAGCCGACATCATCGAGGCTCTTCATGGCTTCGAGGACCTGCAGACCGATCTGCTCGGAGGAGATTTCCGTCTCGCCCGAACTTTCCAGCCGGCGCACGATACCGGAGACGGCGCGCTCGATACGATCACGATCGACGGGGCGTTTGCGCAGCGCCACGTCGAAGGATCGAACCAGCTTGTCACGATCGAAAGGAACCCTGCGGCCGGTCTTCTTGATGACCATCAGCTCGCGCAGCTGCACGCGCTCGAAGGTTGTGAAACGGCCGCCGCAATCCGGACAGATGCGACGGCGGCGGATGGAGGTATTATCCTCTGCCGGGCGGGAATCTTTGACCTGAGTGTCTTCCGAACCGCAATACGGGCAGCGCATGCCTTCTCCTTCAGCATCGGCCCGAAAATCGGTATCGATTTTCGGAAAGTCTAATGCGCATATTCAAAGAGTTAAAGCGTGTGCGCCCGAACGGGCGCACGGGGCGCTCTAGCCCATATAATCATACATGGGGAAGCGATCGGTCAAATTCAGCACCTTACCGCGGACAGCGGCCTCGACGGCGGCATTGCCCTCGTCAGAATTGGCAACCTTCAGGCCATCGAGAACTTCAACGATAAGATTACCGATCTCGCGGAATTCGGCTTCCTTGAAGCCGCGCGTCGTGCCAGCCGGGGCGCCGAGGCGCACACCGGAGGTGACGAAAGGCTTTTCGGGATCGAAGGGAATGCCGTTCTTGTTGCAGGTGATGTAGGCGCGGCCGAGGGCTGCTTCGGCGCGCTTGCCGGTTGCGTTCTTCTTGCGCAGGTCGACCAGCATCAGATGGTTGTCCGTGCCGCCGGAGACGACATCAAGGCCACCAGCGACAAGGGTTTCAGCAAGCGCCTTGGCGTTCTTGACGATCTGAGCGGCATAGTCCTTGAACGACGGCTGCAGAGCTTCACCGAATGCGACTGCCTTGGCGGCGATAATGTGCATCAGCGGGCCGCCCTGAAGGCCGGGGAAGACAGCCGAGTTGAATTTCTTGGCCAGATCCTCGTCATTGGTGAGGATAACGCCGCCGCGCGGGCCGCGCAGAGACTTGTGAGTCGTGGTCGTAGCAACATGGCAATGCGGGAACGGCGACGGATGCACGCCACCGGCAACGAGACCGGCGATATGGGCCATGTCGACCATCAGATAGGCGCCAACCGAGTCAGCGATCTCGCGGAAACGCTTCCAATCCCAGATACGGGAATAGGCGGTGCCGCCGGCGATGATGAGCTTCGGCTTGTGTTCCTGAGCCTTGCGCTCGACTTCATCCATATCCAGCAGGTTGTCGCCGTCGCGAACGCCGTAGGAAACGACGTTGAACCACTTGCCGGACATATTGACCGGCGAACCATGCGTCAGGTGACCGCCGGAGTTGAGGTCGAGGCCCATGAAGGTATCGCCCGGCTGCAGCAGCGCCAGGAATACGGCCTGGTTCATCTGCGAACCGGAGTTCGGCTGAACGTTGGCGAAGTTGACGCCGAAGAGCTTCTTGGCGCGTTCGATCGCGAGTTCTTCGGCGATATCGACGAACTGGCAGCCGCCATAATAGCGCTTGCCTGGATAACCCTCGGCATATTTGTTGGTCATGATGGAGCCCTGGGCTTCCAGAACGGCGCGGGAAACGATGTTCTCGGACGCGATCAGTTCGATCTCATGCCGTTGACGACCGAGTTCCTTTCCGATCGCGCCGAAGATTTCCGGATCGACGTCTGCAAGCGAACGATTGAAGAAGGATTCGGTGGAAGCATTGGTCATGAGCGGGCTCCTACGGTGGAATGCGGCAAGGTATTAGCGTTCCGCAGATGCGAGGGCAATACGAAGAACGACATTTGCTGGGCTAAGCGCGCGGGGACAGCACTTTGCGTTGGGCATGGCCTAGCTGAAATGAAAAAGCCGCGCACTTGGCGCGGCTTTCGAGATCGTTTGCTGTCCGGATTACTGGACCGGCTGCTCCATGCCGGCGGTCGTGTCGAGTGCCAGTTCGGCATTGCCGTCCATCTGGTAGATGTCGTCGCGGAACTGGACGACGCCGTCAGGCATGCCCCAGGCGGAGATGTAGACGAAATAAACAGGAACTTCGACGGCAAGCTTGATCGGCGTGTTGACGCCGCTTGCGATCACCTGCTCCATCTGCTGACGGCTCCAGCCAGGAGTCTCGCGCAGCAGCCAGGTCGACAGGTCGCGCACGTTCTGGACGCGTACGCAGCCCGACGATTCGAAGCGCATGAGCTTGTTGAACAGGCCCTGCTGCGGCGTGTCGTGCATATACTCGCCGTTCTTGTTGTAGAAGTTGATCTTCGTGGAGGCCATGGCGTTGATCTTGCCCGGATCCTGACGGAACATCAGATTCGGCGCCTCGCCATTCCAGTCGACGGTTTCCGGGGCGACCTCATTGCCCTTGCCGTCGATCAGCCGGATCGCATTCTTTTCGAGGTAAGTCGGATCCTTGCGCATCAGCGGCATGATGTCCTTTTCGACGATCGAGCGCGGCGCGGTCCAATACGGGTTGAGGATGACTTCATAGACCTTCGAGTTGACAAGATGCGTCGGACGGCTCAGGCGGCCAACAACCGCGGTATGGCGCGTCGCAACGCTGCCGTCTTCAACGGCTTCCACATAGGCGGCCGGAATGTTGACCATCAGGTGGCGGCGGCCGAGATCTTCGGGGAAGGTCTGCAGGCGGATCAAGTTGGTATTCAGCTGCTGCAGACGGACGTCAGCCGGAATGTTCATCGCCTTCAGCGTGAATTCGCCGAGCACGCCATCGGCCGGCAGGCCGTGACGGGCCTGGAAGCGCTTGACGGCGCCGTCGACATAGGAATCGAAGGCGCTCGAAAGGCCGGCCTCGCGCGGCAGGTCGCCGGTAATCGCCAGACGCTGGCGCAGCGCCTGAACCGCCGGATGGCTGACGCCGAGCTGCAGGCGGGCATCGCCCGGATTGACCTCCGGCCAGCCACCAGCCGAAGCGATCTGCTGATACTGCATGATCGCCTGCTGCGTGCTCGGCACCGACTGCGGGCTGAGGATCGGGGTATTGGAAAGGACGGCCGTCGCCGTGCGCGAGGCGGCTTTAGCATCGAACTGGTCGTCCCAGTTGCCGCGTCTCGGGGCATTCAGCAGGCCATCGAGCGCCGATTGCGCGAATGCTGGTGCGGCAAGCGCGCCGGCACCAACCGTTGCCGCCGACGCCAGGAAGGCGCGACGCGAAAGAGCTTCAATTCCGTTCTTCTTAGACATTCGTCCCAACCACTCAATGCCGCGGTGGAGGAAGCCGCGGCTATTTGCGATATCCCCGCGCTTTAACGCAGATCCCTATCCGTTCGTACTGCCGGCGCACCTGGAAATTCCGCCAGTCCCATCACAAGATCGCGAGGAGCAACCTAAGATGGCGCCAATGGTCCATCGAGGACGCCCGCTATCGAATATTCCGCTGTCACATCAATATGGCCAATTCGTGTTGCCGGGCCGGAGACAGACTGCCGGTTGCCGGAAACCGCATGCAACGAACCATATGACGGGTAAACGGTGCTGGTTAATAACGGCTAAAAAACGGCTTGAATACCGGGCTTTTCGCTTGTCTGCCATGCGTTGCAAAGATGCCACGCAGGCGCGAACGGCAAAACCGGACGCGCAGGGAACGCATCCGGTTTTCATCAACCCTGAAAGGAGGTTTCGGGTCTCAGAGGCGATACAAAATCTGGTCGTTCCAGAAGCGATCCAGACGCTGCAGCAGCTTGTTCATCTGGGTGAACTCATCCGTGCCGATGCCGCCGACCTTGTCGATCGAGGTGATATGGCGTTCGTAGAGGCGAGCCACCGTTTCGGCGATATCCTGGCCGGTTTCGGTCAGGCTGATCCGGACCGAGCGGCGGTCGATGCGCGAGCGCTGGTGGTTGATGAAGCCGAGGTCGACCAGCTTCTTGACGTTGTAGGAAACGTTCGAGCCGAGATAGTAGCCGCGGGAACGCAGTTCGCCGGCGGTCAGTTCGGAGTTGCCGATGTTGAAGAGGAGAAGCGCCTGGATGGCGTTGACGTCGCTGCGGCCCTGACGGTCGAACTCATCCTTGATGACGTCGAGAAGACGACGATGAAGACGTTCAACAAGATGAAGGGATTCCATGTAAAGATCACGGATGGCCTGATCCTGTGCGTGGAAAGTCGATGCCGCCTGCGGCTTAATTTTCGTGTTCATTTGACTGCCTCACTGTTTTGTTTGGCGGTGTCGTTTTCTTCCCGCCTTGAGTGAGACCCTATCGAATACATATAAAATTCGACTTAAACCGCAGGCTTAACAGAGGCTTACGAAAACCCCTTGATGTATCAGGGTAAATCAACGCTTACCTGACGACGCTGTCGGCGCCGCTCCAGCCACAGGGAAAGCCTGAAAATCCAGTAGATGACGGCCACGATCACGTGGAGCAGAATGATCAGGTGGTTGGGCCCGAAGATCTGCGGAAGCAGGCCATACATGAGGATCTGGCCTCCGGCGGCCAGCACCCATATGACCGGCCCCCAGGAAACCGTGAGCCAGAGGCCGAGGGACGCGACGGGGAAAAGAACGGCAAGGCAGGTGCTCGCGACCTTCCACGGCAGGCTCAGCAGATCGAAGCGGCCGGCGCCGACCAGCGAATAGCCGACGAGCATCGCCCAATATTGCAGGCCGAACCAGAAGCAGGAAACGGCAACCAGCCGCAGGAAGAAGATGAAGAGGATGTCCGTCAGCGTCCGTTTCGGCATCGTCGGAGAGTCGGGTTCCATGGCGAGACCTCACGTTCCAAGTCGCGAATTCAATTTTCCGGGTTTCATCCGCCGCGGCCAATCGTCCGGTTTGGATTTTCCGGAGCGCATGATAATGACCGCTCCGATAAATGGAATGGCCCAGGATAGATATCATGCAGGACAAGACGCATCTCGTGGATGAAATCACCGGTCACCGCCGCATGCGGCGCAACCGCAAGGCGGACTGGACGCGCCGGCTGGTCCAGGAAAACCGCCTGACGGTCGACGATCTCATCTGGCCGATCTTCATTGTTCCGGGAACCGGTATCGTCGATCCGATCGCTGCCATGCCCGGCGTGAACCGCATGAGCGTCGACAAGGCGGTCGAGGCGGCAAAGGAAGCCGCCGATCTCGGCATTCCGGCCATTGCCACTTTTCCCGATATCGAGATGGAACTTCGTGACGAAACGGGTTCCAACAGCCTCGTTGCCAATAACCTTATCAATCAGACAACGGCGGCCATCAAAAAGGCGGTGGCCAATATCGGCATTATTACTGATGTGGCGCTCGACCCCTTCACCAGCCATGGGCATGACGGCATCTTGCGCGACGGCGAAATCGTCAATGACGAGACGGTCGATCAGGTGGTCAAGGCGGCAATCCTGCAGGCCGATGCCGGGGCCGACATCATCGCCCCCTCCGAAATGATGGACGGGCGCATCGGCGCAATCCGCCGCGGACTCGATGCCGCAGGACACCAGAGCGTCGGCATCATGTCCTATGCCACGAAATTCTCTTCCGGTTTCTACGGTCCCTACCGCGAGGCAATCAATACCAAGGGTCTGCTGAAAGGCGATAAGAACAGCTATTACATCAATCCGGCAAACGGCACGGAAGCAATCCGCGACGCCGCCCTCGATGTCGAGGAAGGCGCCGACATGCTGATGGTCAAGCCGGGTCTTGCCTATATCGACATCTGCTGGCGGGTGAAGGAGGCTTTCGGCCTGCCGACTTTCGCCTATCAGGTGTCTGGCGAATATTCGCAGATCAAGGCTGCGGCGATGAATGGCTGGATCGACGGCGAGCGGATCATGATGGAGACTCTGCTGGCCTTCAAGCGTGCAGGTTGCGACGGCATCCTGACGTATTTTGCGCCGGAAGTGGCGAAAATCCTCGCAAAAAGGTGATTTTCGGGCGATTTGTTGTATTTCCCCTCTGCGATACCATATCAGCGGCATCGTCTTTCGAAGGGAGATATGGATGAGCTACAACCCAAACCCGCTTTATGCCGCACCGGAGGACTGGCGCGCCTATAGCGGCGTGCTCAGCCGTCGCGTCTTTGCCTTTGTCCTCGACTATATCATCGTTGCCCTGCTCTGCATTCCGGCGGCGATCGTCGTCTTCTTCCTGGGGATCGTCACGCTGGGGCTCGGCTTCATCCTTTATCCGGCCCTCTTCGTCATCGTCGCAGGCCTCTATTTCGGCATGACGGTCGGCGGCCCCACACAGGCCTCGCTCGGCATGCGCGCGATGGGCATCGCGATCATGCGTGTCGACGGCCGGCCGATGGATTTCCTGACGGCGATCGTCCATCTGGCGCTGTTCTGGATTCTGAACTCGGTCCTGACGCCGCTCATTCTGCTGGTCGGCCTGTTTACGGAGCGCTCGCGCCTGCTGCACGATTTTCTTGTCGGTACAGTGACGGTTCGCACCGTCTGATCCAGCTTATGCGGAGACGAAATAAAGTCTCCGTCGGCCCTTTGACGGCCACAAAAGAGCGCCATATCCAAGAAATGGAATATTCGATTGCGCGGCACCGAATGCTGCGCAGTTGACGTTTTCTATTCTTACGTCATGCTGTCTAGATTGATAGCGCCCCGAAAGGAAATCTCCGCGAGAGATGAATACGCAGACCACGCCATCCCCGCAGTTTTATCTGACGGCCCCGGCTACCTGTCCGTATCTGCCGCACGAGATGGAGCGCAAGGTCTTCACCCATCTCGTCGGCCCGCGAGCGGCGGAGATGAACGATATCCTGACCCAGGGCGGCTTCCGCCGTTCGCAGAACATCGCCTATCGTCCTGCCTGTGAAGCCTGTCGCGCCTGCGTGTCCGTGCGCATCCTGGCGCAGGAATTCGAACCCACCAAATCGATGAAGCGGGTGCTGGCGGCCAATTCCGATGTCATTTCCACGGAGTTTGCGGCCCAGCCGTCGAGCGAGCAATATTCCCTCTTCCGCCGCTATCTCGACTTTCGCCACCAACAGGGCGGCATGTCCGATATGACCGTGCTCGACTACGCAATCATGGTGGAAGACACGCACGTAAACACCAAGATCATCGAATACCGCCGGCGCGAGGAGGGCTCGGGGCTGGAAACACGGCCGAAGGGCGAGTTGCTCGCCGCCGCGCTGACCGACACGATGAGCGACGGTCTTTCCATGGTTTATTCCTATTTCAATCCCGATCTTGACCGGCGCTCGCTGGGCACCTTCATGATCCTCGATCATGTGCGCCGCACGAAGGCGCTCGGCCTTCCGCATGTCTACCTCGGTTATTGGGTTCGGGGATCGCGGAAGATGGATTACAAGACACGCTTCCAGCCGCAGGAACATCTGACGCCGCGCGGTTGGGAACGCTTCGATCCCTCTTCCCTCCAGGACGATCCGCAGGACTGATGCTTCCTGCCCACCTTTCCGATCACCGGAAGGGCCTGTTGCTGACGGCAGTCGGCGGACTGGCGCTTTCCATGGATATTCCGCTCGTTCGTCTTGCCGATGGCGATATCTGGTCGATCCTGACCGCACGAAGCCTGGCGACGGTTCTTGCCACATTCGTCATCCTGATTGCGATGCGCTTTTTCTCCGGCAAATGGCCGCCGCTCGTGCTAGGTCGCCCTGGACTGGTTGCCGGACTGCTCTACGGCCTCTCTTCCGTGACCTTCGTCTTGGCAGTCTTCAACACGGCCACCGCCAATGTTGTCTTCATCGTCGCCTTCAATCCGATGTTCGGAGCGCTGCTGTCGTGGCTGTTTCTCAAGGAGAAACCGCAGCCGGTAACTTTGATCGCCATGCTGTTCATGATCTTCGGCGTCGGGCTGATCGCGCGCGAGGGACTTTCGAGCGGCCACGTCTTTGGCGACACCATGGCGCTTTTGAGCGCACTGGTGCTTGCCGCCGCCATCACTGTCGGACGGGCCTCGCGCCGGGAGATGGGTTTCGTTCCGCTGCTTGCCGCAATCTTGCCAGCCGTACTCGGCCTAGCGCAGGTCCTGCCTTCAGGACTTTCAATCGCCCATCCCGGCTGGATCGTCTTCAATGGTGCCATCATGATGCCGGTGGCCTTTTGGTGTCTTGCGACCGGACCGCGTTACCTCTCCGCACCCGAAGTCGGCATGTTCTACCTGCTGGAGACGGTACTTGCGCCGATCTGGGTCTGGCTGATCTTCGCCGAAACACCCGCCGCCATGACCCTCCTCGGCGGCGCGATACTCGTTGCGGCGATTGCGGTGCACTCGGTCTTGATGCCCCGGAGCAAAGCCGTTCAAATCGCTTGATTGGCCACTGGTTGTAGCGTATCTTTCGGTTATAACCCTGTTACAACAAGAGGCGATGATGAACGTCACCATTCGTAAGATCGGCAATTCGGAAGGCGTGATTATTCCGAAGGAAGTGCTGGACCGTTTTGGGTTGAAGGCGGGAGATATTCTGGAGCTTCAGGCCGAGGACGGTCGCTTTTATATGCAGCCTGTTGATGAGGATATCTCCGAAGAGCTTAATGCCGCCCGTCTCTTCATGGAGAAGTATAAGGTCGCGCTCAAGAAGCTTGCCGAATAATGACATTGAAGTTTCTGAGCAGACGGCTGGTCGAGCAGATGCACGCGATGCAGATCGAACGGTTTGGCGGCCTCGCTGGCCTTCGGGATGAAGGTTCGCTGGAATCCGCTCTGGGGCGCCCCATCAACAAGGCAAACTACGGATGCGATGACATCATTGAGCTTGCCGCCGCATATCTTTTCGGTTTGGCGCGCAATCACGCGTTTCTTGACGGAAACAAACGGATCGCCGTTGTCAGTTGCGGTGTCTTTCTATTGCAGCACGGCTATTCGATAGAGACGACCGACGCTCACCTGTACACTTTTGTTATAGGTGTGGCAGCAGGCGAAATCGACGAGGACGGCGCAACCCGCTTCCTGCGCGATCACACACTTCCGCTCACGCCGTAGCGCCTGCAGACTGGCCTGCTTCGGGATTCGATCGTTTCGAACCAGCGGAAAGCTCCAGTTCCCGATCCAGCCCTTCGACGATATGCGTCCAGCCCTGACGGGTCTTTTCCTCATATTCCGCCCACTCAGCGCACATCTCGTGCGTGAGGGTCAGGCGGCTGCCGCTGCCGAGCGGTTCGATGTCGATTTCGACACGATCACAATTATGGTCGTGCTCCTCGACCGAAAAGCAAAAGACGATGTGTCTAGGGCGCTTCAATTCCAGGAAGACGCCGTGATGAAAGGCATCGCCAGTCGGGCGGCGGTCGACGATGATGAAGCGGCCGCCGACGCGCGGGTCGATATCGGCGCGGATGACATGGCCGTCGTCGGTCGCAAATAAAAAGCGACGGGCGATTTCGGGATTGAGCCAGGCATCATAAACCGTAGCGGGCGGCGCCCTGTAGCTGTGGGCGACATGCAGTTTGATGGTATTGGCGGCAGGCATCGACGTTCCTCCATCGTTCGCACGCTTTAAGCGGACGGTTCACGGCCATCCCGTCCGCCCACGGAACGACATTGCCCTTCTTTATAGGCTCTTATTTTGGGTGACAGGACGGAGATAGAGGAGTTGCCCCGCCTGCCAAGGGCGGAGCCTCAAAATTCCGGGATCAGCCGGCGAATTTACCGCTGCGCGGGAAGCCCTTCGGCACGGTACGGCCGGCGGTAGCGCGGTCGGCCAGCCATTCGGCAAGCTCGTCCTTGTTCTTCGTGAAGGTGCGGCCGGCGCTGTCTTCCCAGTTCAGGCCATCGGTGATCGCAAAGCAGCGAATGTCGGAAATGCCGCCATCCTTGTAGCGTTGCAGGCGCACGCCCTTGCCTCGCGTCATTTCCGGCACCTGGCTCAGCGGGAAGACCAGCATCTTACGATTTTCGCCGACGACCGCAACGTGATCACCGTTCGCGGGAACGAGAAGCTTCGTCTCATCAGGCATGGAGACGTTCATGATCTGCTTGCCCTTGCGGGTATTGGCGACCATTTCCGCTTCCGGCACCACGAAACCATTGCCGGCAGTCGAGACGAGCAGCATCTTGCGCGCCGGGTCGTGAACGAAGGCAGTCAACACGTCCTGATCGTTATCCATGTCGATCATGATGCGCAGAGGTTCGCCGTGGCCACGGCCACCGGGCAGCTTATCGCCGCCGAGGGTGAAGACCTTGCCGCCGGTCGTGACGATCAGGATCTTGTCGGTCGTTTGCGCCGGGAAGGCAACCTTCAGGCCATCGCCTTCCTTGAAGGCCAATGTCGACGTATCGGAAATGTGGCCCTTCAGTGCGCGGATCCAGCCCTTTTCGGAGACGACGACGGTGATCGGCTCCTTCTCGATCATCGCGTGCTGGATGGCCTCCTCGTCGGCCTCGGGCGCTTCTGCGAACTGCGTTCGGCGGCGGCCGATTTCGGTCGCCTTGGCGAATTTCTTCTTCACCTCACCGATTTCCCAGGAAACTGTCTGCCACTGCTTCTCGTCGGAAGCAAGCAGCGCCTCGATATCGGCCTTTTCCTTGGTGAGTTCGTCGTGCTCCTTGCGGATCTCGAATTCTTCGAGCTTGCGCAGGGCGCGCAGCCGCATGTTGAGAATCGCCTCGACCTGAACGTCGGTCAGGTCCCAGCGCGCCATCATGACGGGTTTCGGCTCATCTTCTTCGCGGATGATGCGGATCACTTCATCGATATTCAGGTAGGCTACGAGCAAACCACCGAGGATTTCGAGGCGCCTGTCGATGGCGGCGAGGCGGAAGCGCGAGCGGCGCTGCAGAACCTCGCGGCGGTGGTCCAGCCACTCCTTCAGCACCTCGTTCAGCGCCATGACGCGCGGGATCACACCCATCGACAGCACGTTCATGTTCAGCGGGAAGCGGCTTTCAAGTTCCGTCAGCTTGAACATCGATTCCATAAGGATGGTCGGATCGACAGTGCGGCTCTTCGGCACCAGGACGATGCGAATATCCTCGGCCGACTCATCTCTGATGTCTTCCAGCAGCGGCAGCTTGCGGGCAATCAAAAGCTCGGCGATCTTTTCGATCAGGCGCGACTTCTGCACCTGGAACGGAATCTCGGTGACGATGATCTGGTAGCCGCCGCGGCCGAGATCTTCCGTCTCCCATTTCGCACGCACGCGAAAGCCGCCGCGGCCAGTGCGGTAGCTCTCGATGATGCTTTCCTTGTTGTCGATGATGATGCCGCCGGTCGGGAAATCCGGGCCGGGGATGAATTCAACGAGCTTCTCGACCGTAGCATCGGGATGCTTGATCAGATGCAGTGCCGCGTCGCAGACCTCATGCACGTTGTGCGAGGGAATTGACGTCGCCATGCCGACCGCAATACCCGAGGAACCGTTGGCCAGAAGGTTTGGGAAGGCACCGGGAAGAACGATCGGTTCGGAATTGGATTCGTCGTAGGTGTCGCGGAAATCGACGGCGTCCTGATCGATGCCTTCGAGCAGCAGTTCGGAGACCGCGGTCATCTTCGATTCGGTGTATCGCATGGCGGCGGGACTGTCGCCATCGATATTGCCGAAATTGCCCTGCCCGTTCACCAACGTGTAGCGCTGCGAGAAATCCTGCGCGAGACGCGCCAGCGCGTCATAGATCGACTGGTCGCCATGCGGGTGATAGTTACCCATCACTTCGCCGACGATCTTGGCGCATTTCCTGAAGGCCGCATTCGGCCGCAGGCCCATGTCGTTCATCGCATAGACGATGCGGCGATGGACCGGCTTCAGGCCATCGCGCACGTCAGGCAATGCACGGTGCATGATGGTCGACAGCGCATAGCGAAGGTAGCGCTCTTCGAGCGCCGCCTTCAGATCGACCGGATGAATATTGTCGCCGTCTCCGCCGGAAGGCGGTAAAATCTCTTGTCCCATGGAATCCTGACTAGCTCAGAAACCCCTGTGGGGCAAGGAATCCGGGCATTCCGGCTGTGGATGACGTCTTGGTGTTGACATGAAAACCATAAAAGGTGGCGCCCGAATTTGGAACTTCGTTTGCCGATCCTCTCAACAAATATTTAGGGGTCTGCAAATATAAAGCCGGACCATTCCACAGTAGCTTCATTGCAATATTCAACGGCACTTGCCACCAGGGGGGCTTTCTCATGACCTTTTACCGCACGACGCGGCTGATGCTGTCGAGCGCAGCTATTCTCTCGTTCGCCGGTTCGGCTTTCGCGCTCGACGGCCAGGATCTCCTGAAAAAGATCAATGCCGCCTATAGCCAGCAGGGCGGAACGGTTGCCGCCGATTCCGTCGATGTCGACGGTACGACGGTCACACTCAAGAACGCCAGCTTCAAGCCAAATGCCGGCGAGGCGATCTCCATCGGCGAAATCACCCTCTCCGGCGTGGAAGAGCAGGATGACGGCAGCTACTATATCGAAGAGGCTGCTTTCCCTGATATCAACACGTCCAAGGATGGCGTAACTCTGAGCGCCCAGGAATTGACGCTTGGCGGCATCTCCGTTCCGGCCCAGCCCGGCGACACGATTGATTCCATGTTCTTCGCCGAGAGCGCCCATACAGGCGCGGTCAAGATCGTCAAGGATGGTACTGAGGTCTTCTCAGTGTTGGAAAGCGACGCAAACGCCACGCTGCGCGAAGACGAGTCCGGCTTCGATTTCGACGGCACTTTTAAGAGCATCAAGGCCGATCTCAGCCAGGCTGGGGACACTCCGGACAGCAAGGAAGCGATCGAGAAGCTCGCACTACAGCATGTCCAGGGCGACATCACCATGAAGGGTGCCTGGGATCCTCAGCCGGGTACTGTCGATCTTTCCGAGATTTCCCTCGACATCACCAATGTCGGCAAGCTGAATTTCGGCTTCAAAATCTCCGGCTACACGATGGCCTTCATCAAATCGATGCAGGACGCAATGAAGCAGTCGGAAGCCAATCCGAACAAGGAAGAAGCACAGCAGGCACTTGGCCTCGCCATGCTCGGCCTTGCCCAGCAGCTCAACTTCGAAGGCGCACAGATCCGCTTCGAGGACGCCTCGATCACCAAGCGTACGCTGGATTATGCCGGCTCCAAGCAGAACGTTTCCGGCCAGCAGATGGCGGAATCACTGAAGGCCATGACGCCGATCATGCTCGCGCAGCTCAACATTCCGGAACTGCAGAACGCAATCGCCGCTGCTGTCAGCACCTTCCTCGACAATCCGAAGAGCCTGACCGTCAAGGCCACGCCTGAGAAGCCGGTCGTCTTCCCGATGATCGTCGGCGCGGCCATGGGGGCACCGAACACTATACCGCAGATGCTCGGCGTGAAGGTTTCGGCGAACGATTGAGTTCGTTTCCGATCCAACAAAAAAGGCCCGGCGATGGTATCGCCGGGCCTTTTTTTGCTGAGTAACCCTACACCTCAGTCTTTCTTCTGCGGCGGAATCGGACGGATCGCCAGTTCGCGCAGCTGGGCGGGCGTTGCCGGGGTCGGCGCGCCCATCAGGAGGTCCTGGGCCTGCTGGTTCATCGGGAAGAGCGAGATTTCGCGCAGGTTCTTCGCGCCGACGAGCAGCATGACGATGCGGTCGATACCGAAGGCGGCACCACCATGCGGCGGCGCGCCATACTGGAAGGCGCGGTAGAGGCCGCCGAAACGATCCTCGACATCCTGCTGGCTGAGGCCGACCTTTTCGAAGGCGGCGACCATGGTTTCCGGCGACTGGTTACGGATCGAGCCCGAGGCGATTTCGAAGCCGTTGCAGACGGCGTCGTACTGGAAGGCTTTGATGGTCAGAGGATCCTGGTTCCGCAGGGCATCGAGGCCCCCCTGCGGCATCGAGAACGGGTTGTGTGCGAAGTCGACCTTCTTCTCTTCTTCGTTCCATTCGAAGAACGGGAAGTCGACGATCCAGCACAGCTCGAAACGGTCGCGGTCGATAAGGTTCAGTTCGTCGCCCGCGCGGTTACGCGCTTCACCTGCGAACTTGTAGAACTTCTCGGGCTCGCCGGCGACAAAGAAGCAGGCGTCGCCGTCATCGAGACCGAGCTGCGTGCGGATCGCATCCGTGCGCTCTTCGCCGATGTTCTTGGCGAGCGGACCTGCGCCTTCGAGCTTTTCGCCTTCCTTGCGCCAGAAGATATAGCCGAGGCCCGGCTGGCCCTGGCTCTGCGCCCAGGCGTTCATACGATCGCAGAAGGCGCGCGAACCGCCGGTCTTGGCCGGGATCGCCCAGACCTGAACCTTCGGGTTGGAGGCGATCATATTGGCGAAGACCTTGAAGCCGGAGCCGGCGAAATGATCGGTCACCGCTTCCATGACGATCGGGTTGCGCAGATCAGGCTTGTCGGAGCCGTATTTGCGGATCGCTTCGTCGTAAGGAATACGCGGCCATTCCTTGGTGACCGGCTTGCCTTCGGCGAACTCCTCGAAAATTTTTGTCATCAGCGGACCCATCGTGTTCCAGACGTCTTCCTGGGTCACGAAGCTCATTTCGAGGTCGAGCTGATAGAATTCGCCCGGCAAGCGGTCGGCACGCGGGTCTTCATCGCGGAAACACGGCGCGATCTGGAAGTAACGGTCGAAACCGGCAACCATCAAGAGCTGCTTGTACTGCTGCGGGGCCTGCGGCAGGGCGTAGAAGGTACCGGGATGGATGCGGCTCGGCACGAGGAAGTCGCGTGCGCCTTCCGGCGAGGAAGCCGTCAGGATCGGCGTCGTATATTCGGTGAAGCCGACGCCGTTCATTTCGCGGCGCATGGCCGAGATGATCTGCGTGCGCTTGACGATGTTCTTGTGCAGCGTCTCGCGGCGCAGGTCGAGGAAGCGGTACTTGAGGCGAACGTCTTCCGGATAGTCCGGCTCGCCGAAGACCGGCAGCGGCAGTTCCTTGGCAGCAGAAAGAACTTCAATCTCCTGCGCGTAGAGCTCGATCTCGCCGGTAGGCATGTTCTTGTTGACGGTATCTTCCGTACGGGCCTTGACGAGGCCGTCGACGCGGATGACCCATTCGCCGCGAACGGTTTCCGCCTGCTTGAAGGCAGGCGAATCCGGATCGGCAACGATCTGCGTCGTACCATAATGATCGCGAAGGTCGATGAACAGCACGCCGCCATGATCTCGGACACGATGGACCCAGCCGGAAATACGGACAGTCGAGCCGACGTCCGATTTACGAAGAGCGGCGCATGTGTGGCTGCGGTAGCGGTGCATAATCTCAAATCCTGGTATTTGGCTTAAGACGGCGGCATGGCCAAAGGCCTTCTCGCCGACAAGAAAATCGGGCGGACAAGCGCACGGACGCTCTGATTTGTCAAGGCTTGGCGCGGCCAACGGGCCGTTTGCGTCAGCGTTTCCTGGAGAGTTGCAGGACTCGCGCTGCGGCAGTTTGGTCGAAGGCGCCATATTGATGATGGGGATGGTCAACTTTAAAAGGAGGCATCATCAAAGACGGAGTTTCCGATGCCCCTGATAACACGCCGCAACCTCATCAAGGCTTCCGCCGTTGCCGGCGCCTATGGTGCAGGCATGGCGATCGCGGGGCGGTTCGGGCTGGCGGAAGCGGCGCCCGAGCCACGTATATTGGCGGCGCGAAAGACCGAAGCGCAGATCATCGAAGGTCCACCGACCCGGGACATCATGACCTGGGGCGACGGAGGCCTGCCGCCCATTCTCAGAATGCCGCGAGGAAAGCCCTATGCGGCGAGGCTGAGCAACAATCTCGACGAGCCGACGACGATCCACTGGCACGGCCTGCGCATCGACAACAAGATGGACGGCGTGCCTTTCATCACCCAGCCCTATGTCTATACGGGCGACAATTTCGACTATGTCTTCACACCGCCGGATGCCGGCACCTTCTGGTATCATCCGCACTGCAACACGCTGACCCAGATGGGTCATGGCATGACGGGCGTGCTCGTGGTGGAAGATCCATCCGATCCGGTTTTCGACGCGGAAGTCGTGCTCAACCTGCGCGACTGGCGGCTCGGCAGTGACGGACAATTCATCGCGCCCTTCCGCCCGCGCGATGCAGCCAAGGCCGGCACATATGGCACGATACGCACTGCAAACTGGCAGCAGGAGCCGAAATACGATGCGCCGGCCGGTGGGCTCATCCGCCTGCGCATCGTCGTCACTGACGTGACCCGCATCTTCTCGCTGAAGATGGAGGGCGCCGATGCGACCGTCATCGCCATCGACGGCAATCCGGTGCCGAAGCGCTTCCCGCTGGACCTCCTGCAGATCGGACCGGGGCAGCGGCTCGATCTTGCCGTTCGCATGCCTGACGGCGAAGGTGCGGTTGCAACGCTGGAAGACATTCGCGGCACGACACCCAAAGTGATCGCGAGTCTGCGCGCCACCGGGCAATCATTGAAGCGCGACATCGGCGATCTCGGCGCGCTTGCAGAAAATCCGGTGCCGAAGGCCGATCTCTCGTCTGCGGAAGCAATCCCACTTGTGCTATCCGCGACCGCAGAGAACGCCGCCGTCGAAAGCATCTGCGGCACGCTCGGCTACAGCTTCTGGGCCATCAACAAGGTGCCGTGGCCGGGCGACACATCGGATCCGACCGCGCCGCTCGCAGAGCTCAAGCTCGGCAAGAGCTACGTCTTCAATCTGGAAAACGTCACGCCGCACGCCCACCCGATCCATCTGCACGGCATGAGCTTCACCGTCATCTCCTCCTCGACGCGGGAAGTCGTGCCGCTCGTTTCCGATACCTATCTCGTACAACCGGATGAGAAGGTGCAGCTCGCTTTCGTCGCCGACAATCCCGGCGACTGGGTGCTGCATTGCCATATCATCGAGCATCAGAAGACGGGCATGACGAGTTACGTTCGCGTGGTTTGATCTGATGTCGGCGATAGTCGCCATCGGCGGATGGGTTGCCATGCTTGCCAATGAACGCGGCAACCGCAGAAAACATCGCCTGCATCCCGGCGAATAAAGCTTCACCAAGGCTAAGGCTGCTCACTGTATTGACATATCTCTTCGAAAGAGGAAGGAAGGTTCAACCGACCTTTTCCTTGCGAATGAACTGATATGATCGAAACCACCGCCGATCTGGCGGCCGCCTGCAAAGAGCTGGCCAAGTCCGATTTCATTACCATCGATACCGAATTCCTGCGGGAAACGACCTTCTGGCCGGAATTGTGCCTGATCCAGATGGCAAGCCCGACAGTCGAGGTACTGGTCGATCCGCTGGCGAAGGATCTCGATCTTTCGCCCTTCTTCGAACTAATGGCCAATCCCAACGTGCTGAAAGTGTTTCATGCGGCACGGCAGGATATCGAAATTATCTTCAATCGCGGCAATCTGATCCCTCACCCGATCTTCGACACGCAGGTCGCCGCCATGGTCTGCGGCTTCGGCGACAGCGTTTCCTACGATCAGCTCATCAGCCGTACGAAGAACGTTCATATCGACAAATCCTCGCGCTTCACGGACTGGAGCCGCCGGCCGCTGTCGGACAAGCAGCTCGAATATGCGCTGGCTGATGTCACGCATCTGCGCGACGCCTATCTTTATCTGAAGGCGGAATTGGAGCGCGAAGGCCGTGCCTCCTGGCTGCGCGAGGAAATGGACGTCCTGGAATCGCGCGAGACCTACGATATCCATCCTGACGACGCCTGGCAGCGGCTGAAGCTGCGCCTGCGCAAGCCGCAGGAGCTGGCCATCCTGAAATATGTGGCCGCCTGGCGCGAGCGCGAGGCGCGGTCGCGAAACGTGCCGCGGTCGCGCGTACTGAAGGACGATGCGATCTACGAAATCGCCCAGCAGCAGCCGAAAGACGCCGAGGCGCTCGGTCGCCTGCGAACCATTCCGAAGGGCTGGGAGCGCTCGGGCGCCGGCACGGCGGTGCTCGAAGCGGTCAATACGGCGCTTGCCCTGCCCCGCTCCGAAATGCCGCAGGTACCGCGTCAGGCGCAACCGCCGGAAGGTGCGGCGGCCGCCGTCGAGCTTCTCAAAGTGCTGCTGAAACTGATCTCCGAAAAGCATGGTGTCGCGCCCAAGGTGATTGCCAACAGCGACGACCTGGACAAGATTGCGGCCGAGGGTGAGAAAGCCGATGTCGGGGCGATGCATGGCTGGCGCCGCGATCTTTTCGGCGAGCCAGCGCTGCAGCTCATTCGGGGCGAGATCGCTCTGCGTTTTGCCGGCCGCAAGGTCGAGACGGTCGCCCTGCCTGTCTAAAGCGCATCGCGATCTTTCAGATCCTCTTGCCAGGCTTTGAGCCTCTGTTTCGCCATATCATTATCGCAAGACCGCGGCAGACTTTGCGCGACATGTTCTAAATTCGAAATCGCTTGACCACTGCCCAGCGCCGGAAACAATAGCCGGATGAAGTGCTTCGGCGAAAGGGCGGAATGAGAGAGATATCCCCGACGCAGAACTGGATCCTGATTACGCTCGTCCTGGCGCTCAGCGGCGTGGTCTACGATCTCTATTTCTTTACAGGCCAGACGCCCGTCATCGGAGCGATCTTTGCGCTTTTCATCGGCATGCCCATCATCGCCTTCGAGCGTATGGTGTTTCTGCGCGGCCTCTACCGGCGCATTCAGAAGTTGCCAACACTTCTCTTCATCGCCTCAGAACTCGTCATCTACGAAATCCTGATGAGTATCGGCTTTGCAGCGGCGGGTTTGCTCCTTGCGCTGATTGGCGTGCTGAAGCCGCCGGAGATGATCCATGTGCTGATCATGCCGTTTGACGTCTTCCTCTATGCACTTGTGGTCTGCGCCACGATTATCTTCCTGCTCAGGGTGCGCGAGTTGCTGGGGCGCGAGGTCTTCATCAGCATGATCGTCAGCCGCTACCGAAATCCGGTCAAGGAAGAGCGGGTCTTTCTCTTCATCGATCTTGCCGAGTCCACCGCCTTTGCGGAAAAGCACGGGGATCTCAGAGCGCAGCAGCTTCTGAGCTCGCTGTTTGCCGCCTTCGCCGAGCCGGTGCGGCGCCACAAGGGCATGATCAACGACTATGTCGGCGATGCGGCGATCATCACTTGGCCGCTGGAGCGCGGCATCCGGAATGCGTCCTGCGTTCGCTGCCTTTTCGATATCCTGGCGGATATCGAAGCCAACGCCGCAAGCTGGAAGAAGAGCTATGGCCATGTACCAAAACTCAGGGCCGCTCTTCATGGCGGCAGCGTCATTACGGCTGAAGTCGGCGTCGACCATCACAAGATCAGTTTCTTCGGCGATACGGTGAACACCACGGCGCGGCTGGAATCGCTTTGCCGGACCCTGAACAGGCCGGTGCTGATCTCTGCCGACCTTGCAGAGCGCATGACGCTGCCCGAGGAGATCGTCAGCGAAAACCTTGGCAATCACGCTGTCCGAGGACGCGGCCAGGGGTTGGATGTCGTCGCCCTTTCCTCGCGCGCAGTGACCGTTCTCAACCAGGCTGTAACGCTGCGGCGCGGTTGAATTGCGGCTTTGTGCACACGTCACCAAAGCTTCACCCAATCGTCAATTTAGCGACATGAATGCCCTGCTAAGCGGATGGCGCTTTTGCACTCCGTTCT
The DNA here is from genome assembly GCF_014194105.1 of Rhizobium sp. BK529. Lineage (NCBI taxonomy): Bacteria > Pseudomonadati > Pseudomonadota > Alphaproteobacteria > Hyphomicrobiales > Rhizobiaceae > Rhizobium > Rhizobium sp. BK529. The sequence goes on from NZ_JACIAU010000001.1 coordinate 2,084,490, forward strand.
ATGGGGACATCATGAAGAACGTTCTTTTTGCTTCCGTATCCATTTTCATGCTCGCCGCAGGCTCTGCCTCTGCCGACCAGCAGCTCTTCCCGGCAAAGCTGACCAGCCAGGCGATCCTGCCTGCCAACACGATCGTTCCGGCTCCGGCCGACGCGCCGGCTTTTCTCAAGACCTCCGGAAAGTTCACCACGCCGGACCGCAAGCGCACCGACAAGCTCGGTACGGTTGACGGCAAGGACGGCGCCCGTGTGACCGACGTCAAACTGCCGCTCGACGGCCAGCCAATCCAGGGTTTTTCCGGCATCAAGACCATGCCTGACGGCACGTTCTGGACACTCTCCGACAACGGTTTCGGCGGCAAGACCAACTCCATCGACTCCATGCTCTTCCTGCATCAGCTGAAGTTCGACTGGAATGCCAACAAGGTTGACGTCGTCAAGAACGTCTTCCTCTCCGACCCGAACAAGATCGCTCCCTTCCCGATCGTTGCGGAAGCATCCGATACCCGTTACCTCACCGGTTCCGATTTCGACATCGAATCCGTGCAGCCGGTTGCCGATGGCTTTTGGCTGGGCGATGAATTCGGTCCGTACCTGCTGAAGATCGACACCGAAGGCCACCTGACGGACGTCATTCCGACCACACTCGACGGCAAGCCGGTCATGTCTCCCGATAACGCGCTGCTGCAACTGCCGGCCAACCCGGCTGCCAAGATGCCGGCCTTCAACCTGAAGCGCTCCGGCGGCTTCGAAGGCCTTGCCATGTCGAAGGACGGCTCCAAGCTCTACGGCCTGCTCGAAGGCGCCATCTACGTTGACGGCCAGATGGAAACGGTTGACGGTCACACCGCCATCCGTGTCATCGAATTCGACGTCGCTTCCAAGAAGTGGACCGGCCGCAGCTGGTTCTATCCGTTCGAAGACAAGGGTGCTTCAATTGGCGACTTCAACATGCTCGACGATTCCACCGCTCTCGTCATCGAGCGCGACAATGGCGCGGGCACGAAGGATAAGGCTTGCGCCGATCCCAAGCAGCCGAAGCCGGACTGCTTCGAAGCTCCAGCGGAACTGAAGCGCGTCTACAAGATCGAATTCAACGATGCCAACGTCGGCAAGGCCGTTCGCAAGATCGGCTACATCGATCTCCTGAACATCCAGGATCCGGACAACAAGAAGAAGGCCGGCGATATCCCTGGTGTCTACAACATGCCGTTCGTGACGATCGAAAACGTCGATCGCGTCGACGCCACGCACATCATCATCGGCAACGACAACAACCTGCCGTTCTCGGCCGGCCGCACTGTCGACAAGGCTGACAACAACGAGTTCAGCATTCTCGAAGTCGGCGAGTTCCTGAACGCGAAGTAATTCGCAGTCCGGTGTGAAATGAGAGGGCGGTGCAAAAGCGCCGCCCTTTTTGTGCCGGTACTGTGTATCGGTCCGCCTTTGCTGAAACAGGCCTATTCGAAGCGGAACGCCAGCCGCTTATTCGTCAGTCTCGCCAATTGCTGGAGGCGGCCCTCCAGCCGCTCGCCGGCGAAATCGTGATATTCGTGCGGGACGACGAATTCCAGATCGAGATCCGGGGACGAAGCCTTGCGGAAGGTGAGGTTGCGCACGATGCCCGGCATCGAAGCCGAGAAGAGATAGACGACGCGCAGCATGCCGCCGAGCAGCTTAGCGCGTTCGACGAATTGCGGGCCGGCGATGGAAGCGAGCGGCGCCGTAGAGCCGTCGTCATGCAACCCTTCGAAGCGGTAGTAATTCGTCAGCGCGATGAAGGCGCGGCCGGGATGGCTGATGCCGACAAAGGAAGAATGGGCGATGATGTTCAGCGCCTGAGCGCCACGATAATCAGGATGGGCGCGCCAGCTGATATCGGCAAGCAGGCAGGCGGCCTGACGATAACGACTTTCCTCGTCGGTTTCCTGAACTCCGAAGAAGGGCATCATGCGACCGGTCCATTCGGCGAGTTCGCGAGCATGTTCCGGCGAGCGGGCGCGCAGGATGGCAAGCTCGCCGGCAGCAGCCAGCAGCGGATCGGTGCGGCGTTCGGATTCGGAAAGCAACGAATAGAGATAACCTTCGCGAACACCTTGTGCGGAGAAGGAGATCACCGAAGGCTTCATGGCGTTCAGCACTTCCTTCATGGCGATGGCGCCGAAGGGCAACAGCGAACGACGATGCTTGGACACCGCCTGAAGGGCCGGCTCCTTGGAATCTCTGGCCGTGACGACCTGATCGAGGAACTGCGTCATTCCTTCGAGGGAAACCTCGTAACCCTGCATCATGTGCAGCGGATAATGGGTGATCTCCATGTGCAGCTTGGCAATGTTTCGCCAGGTACCGCCGACCGCATAGAAGACGCGCCCTTCCCCCTTTGAGAGAAGCTTAGCGGTCTTGACCTGTTTGCGAGCAAAGGCGCGCGCCTTGGAGAGGGAGCCGCCAGCATATTCGGAGAGGCGCAGGCCGCCGAGCGGCAGGGTGATGCCACCGCTCGTATCCTTGCCCTTGATATCGATCAGTTCCAGAGATCCACCGCCGAGGTCGCCGGCAATGCCATCGGGGTTGTAGAAACCGCTGATAACGCCGAGCGACGCAAAGCGCGCCTCTTCCTCACCGGACAATATGCGAACGTGGCGCTGCAGGATCGTCTCGGCCTGATGGATGAAATCGGGGCCGTTGCTCGCCTCACGCGCCGCAGCCGTCGCCAGCACATACATGGTGGCAGCGCGTGCCTGGTCGGAGAGAGCCTTGAACCGATGAAGGGCCTGAAGCGCCCGTGCGACGCTTTCCTCATCCATCTTGCCGGTGAGAGCTATGCCCTTGCCGAGGCCACAGAGGACCTTTTCGTTAAAGAGAATGGTCGGAGAACGAGATAAGCCTTCGTAGACGACCAGACGGATGGAGTTCGATCCGATATCGACAACGGAGACCGGGGCGATACCCGGAAGTCGCCCCTGGGCTTCTGATTCAACCATACAGGTCCAGTTTATTTGTTGTTCCGGCCTTCAAGCAGACCAGCGATCAGCTTTGGCGCACTCGATTTCAGAGCTTCACCGCGGCCGGACAGGCTGGGATTGGTCATGAAATATTGCTGCGCGTTAAAAGGTTCTTCGCCCTTGCGCACTTCCATGCGCCGTGACGTACCGTCGGGCAATATCTCGTAGCTTTGTTGATTGTCAATCACGTTCCCGAGCATAATCTGTGACAAAACCTGCTCGTGGACAGTCGGATTCGTCAGCGGAACAAGGGTTTCGACGCGGCGATCGAGGTTTCTCGGCATCATGTCGGCCGAGCCGATATAGACCAGAGCCTTGTCGGACGGCAGGCCGTAACCGTTACCAAAGCAGAAGATGCGGCTGTGTTCGAGGAAACGGCCGACGATTGATTTCACGCGGATATTGTCGGAGAGACCCGGAACCTGCGGACGCAGGCAGCAGATGCCGCGAACGACGAGATCGATCTCGACGCCGGCGCGGCTCGCGGTATAGAGCGCGTCGATGATGTCGGGATCGACAAGCGCGTTCATCTTCATCCAGATCGACGCCGGACGACCGTTGCGGGCATGCTCGATTTCTTCGTTGATGTGTCGAAGGATCCGCGAGCGCAGCGTATAAGGCGAAACGGCAAGCTTCATGCCTTCTTCCGGCTCACCGTAACCGGTGATGAAATTGAAGATGTTCGCCATGTCGTGAGCGATCACAGGATTGCACGTGAAGAAGGACAGGTCGGTATAAATCTTCGCGGTGATCGGATGATAGTTGCCTGTGCCGAGATGGCAGTAGCTGCGCAGCTTGCCCTCTTCGCGGCGCACGACCAGCGACATCTTGGCGTGGGTCTTCAGTTCGATGAAGCCGAAGACGACCTGCACGCCGGCGCGCTCCAGATCGCGTGCCCAGCGGATATTGGCCTCTTCGTCGAAGCGAGCCTTCAGCTCGACCAGTGCCGTTACCGACTTGCCGGCCTCGGCGGCGTCGATCAGGGCGCGCACGATCGGGCTATCATTAGAGGTGCGGTAGAGGGTCTGCTTTATCGCCAGAACGTCAGGATCGCGCGCAGCCTGGAGAAGGAATTGGACCACCACGTCGAAAGACTCGTAGGGATGATGGACCACCATGTCCTTTTCGCGGATGGCGGCGAAGCAATCACCGGCGTGTTCACGGACACGTTCTGGAAATCGCGCATTGTAGGGCGGAAAGCGCAGGTCGTCGCGTGGCGCCTTGGTGATTTCGGAGAGCGTATTGAGCGCCAGCAGGCCGGGCAGAACGGCAACACGGTTATCCGGAATGCTCAGCGCCTGGACCACGAACTGGCGCAGCGAGGCGGGCATTTCGGAATCAGTCTCGATGCGGATGACCTTGCCGCGACGGCGGCGCTTCAGCGCGGTTTCGAAGAAGCGGACGAGATCTTCGGCCTCTTCCTCAACTTCGATATCGCTGTCTCTGATGACGCGGAAGGTACCCGACCCTTGGACCTCATAGCCGGGATAGAGCCGGTGGATGAAGATATTGGCAACATCTTCCAGTGTGATGTAGCGGATCGTGTTGCGGTCGTCCGGCAGGCGGATGAAGCGGTCGAGCGCCGGCGGCAGGCGCAGCAGTGCCGTCATCGGCTCGCGGCCATTGCGGCTCACGAGTTGCAAGCCGATCGAGAAGCCGAGATTCGGAATGAACGGGAACGGATGGGCAGGGTCGATGGACAGCGGCGTCAGAACCGGGAAGATCGACTGCTCGAACTCGTTCGCCAGCCACTGGCGATCGGCATCGCTCAGCGCACCCGGACGCACGATCAGGATATCTTCTTTGGCGAGGTATTGCTGCAGCACGGCAAGCGAGGCCTGCTGCTCCATCTGCAGGTGATCGATCTCGCTCAGGATCGAATCCAGCTGTTCGGCCGGCGTGCGGCCGTCGGGGCTCTTGACCAAGATGCTCTGGCGCACCTGCCCTTCGAGGCCGGCGACGCGCACCATGAAGAATTCGTCGAGGTTGGCGGCCGAGATCGACAGAAAACGCACCCGCTCCAGGAGCGGATGCTCGGTGTTCAGCGTCTCCTCGAGGACGCGGCGATTGAACTGCAGCCAGGAGAATTCGCGGTTGATGAAGCGCTCAGGGCTGGACAGCAGCTGTTCCAGCGGCGGCAGGTCTGCACTGTTGTCCGGGGTGGATTCCTGATGTTCCTGATATGCACTATCCATGATCCACACCCTGCTTTTATCCGCCTCGGCGAATATATCAGTTTCACGACGGAACTGTGACAGTCAATCGCTCGAGCCGGAATTGCCCAACTCATTCAATACTTCGGCGGCAAGCGAACGAGTGATCCCCGTGCCTCTGGAAAGCGCAAGCCTATCAAGCCTTTCGACAATCGTTTGGGCGGCGTTGAGCGAGCGCTCCATGCGGTTGACGATATAAAGGACGAGTTTGTCATCTATATAAAGCTGGCGGTCGGCAAAGAGCTTGACGATGACCTGTGACAGCAATTCTTCGTCCGGCTCACCGATCTCGACAACCGTTGCAGCCTTCAGGCGCGAGCGCAGATCAGGCAGCATGACCGGCCAGGACATCGGCCAGAGACGGCTCGTCATCAGCAGGCTGGTGCCGTTTTCCCGCACGCTGTTGATGACGTGGAAGAGCTTTACGTCGTCGAAGCCCACACGATCGACATCCTCGAAAAGCACGGGACCACTCGCGGCCACGACTGCGGCATCGGAGCCATCTGTGGGATGGATGATTTCCGCCCCGCTCAAATCCTTCCAGATGCCGGCGAGATGCGACTTGCCGGAGCCGACGGGACCGGCAAGAATGACGACCGGCGACGGCCAATTCGGCCAGGCATCGACGATCGAAACCGCGGCAGCGAGGCGCTCCGAGATCAGGAGATCGTCGCGGCCGGTTGCGGCGTCATGCGAAAAGGCCAGGGGAAGCTGTTCTCCGGCCTTGCGCTTCGGATCAGCGTTCTTCACGTCATTCATCGGAAACAGATTTCGTCTTCCCGGCACGGCCGCCCGGCGACCTGCCATAGTAGAGATCGCTTTGAAGGTAGCGCGAAAGCGCGAAGCGGACAAGGACGCCGACGGCCGCGGCGGCGGGTACGGCAACCAGCAGACCGACGAAACCGAACAGCGCACCGAAGGCAAAGAGCGCAAACATCAGCCATACGGGGTGCAGCCCGACGCTGGAGCCGACGAGCTTCGGCTGCAGGATGTTGCCTTCCAGGAACTGGCCGGAAAAGAAGACCGCGAGAACGGCGACGATCCAGATATAGTCGGGCCAGAATTGGACGATCGCCACGCCGACGGCAAGGACGAGTCCAACCAACGAGCCGACATAGGGGATGAAGCTGATCATGCCAGAGAAGAGGCCGATGAGCAGGCCGAAGTTCAGGCCGACGATCGAGAGACCCGCCGCGTAATAAATGCCGAGGATAAGGCAGAGCGAACCCTGCCCGCGGATGAAGCCGGCAATCGCCTGATCCATTTCTGTGGCGATCTGACGAACGTCTTTCACGTAATTGCGCGGCACCCACTCATCGACCTTGGCAACCATGCGGTCCCAATCAAGCAGGATATAGAAGGCGACGACTGGTGTGACGATGAGCAGCGAGATGACGTCGACGATCGCCTTGCCGGAGTTCCAGATCTGCGAGAAGAGCCCGGTCAGGAAGCCCATCCCTTCCGACAGAATGGTCGAGAAATTGTTCTTGATGGTCCCGAGTTGGCTCTTGATCCAGCCGGGCAGCACAGAATCCTGGTAATGGGCGATGAATTCCTGAAGCTGGCTGATATAACCCGGCACGCGCTGGGCAAAATCGTTGAACTGGTTGATGAGAACCGGGATCAAGATCACCAGCGCCAGCGCAAAGACGATGACGAAGGCAACCAGAATCACGATGGTCGCCATCAGCCGGCTCAAGCCGAGGCGCTCCAGTCTGTCCGCTATGGGATCGAGAAAATAGGCGATTGACATGCCGGCGATGAACGGCAGCAGGATCGAGCTGAAAATATAGAGGAAGGCGATGAAGATGAGCAGAACCGCCACCCAGAAGATGACCTGGCGCTTCAGTATCGTTCCGCTGACCTGTTGTGGCATCGCTTCCCCGCTGACCGCACGCCCTGCCCGTGCGCATCCAGCACATAGGATGGAGGCGCAAAGATGGTCAACCCTGTTGCACCAAATCCGGAAAGCGTACGGGGATTAGCTGGAAAATGGGGGCTTTTCCCTTGCAACGCTTGCATAAAGCGCACTCTCATGCAATTGCGACCGGCATGTGACGCGGTCTTTTATCCGCAGCTTCAAATCCTCCGGAGATCATCATGAGCCAGTCTGGAAAAAACGGCCTGACCTATAGCGATGCAGGCGTCGACATCGATGCCGGCAACCTGATGGTGGAGAAGATCAAGCCAGCCGTGCGTTCGACGCGCCGCCCGGGCGCGGACGGCGAGATCGGCGGCTTTGGCGGCCTCTTCGACCTCAAGGCTGCGGGCTTCACCGATCCGGTTCTCGTTGCGGCCAATGACGGCGTCGGCACCAAGCTGAAGATCGCCATCGACGCTGATTATCACGACACAGTCGGCATCGACCTCGTTGCCATGTGCGTTAACGATCTGGTCGTGCAGGGCGCTGAGCCGCTCTTCTTCCTCGACTATTTCGCGACCGGTAAGCTCGATCCGGATCAGGGTGCTGCCATTGTCGGCGGTATCGCTGCCGGCTGCCGCGAGGCAGGCTGCGCTCTGATCGGCGGAGAAACGGCTGAAATGCCGGGCATGTATTCTTCCGGCGATTATGACCTCGCCGGCTTCGCAGTGGGTGCTGCCGAGCGCGGCAAGCTGCTGCCGTCTGGCGATATTGCCGAGGGTGACGTCATCCTTGGCCTTTCCTCCTCTGGCGTTCACTCCAACGGTTTTTCGCTGGTGCGCAAGATCGTTGCGCTTTCCGGCCTCGGCTGGGATGCGCCGGCCCCTTTTGCCGAAGGCAAGAAGCTTGGTGAGGCGCTGCTGATGCCGACCCGCATCTATGTGAAGCCGCTCCTGAAGGCGATCCGCGAGACCGGTGCGCTGAAGGCGCTCGCCCACATCACCGGCGGCGGTTTCCCGGAAAATATTCCACGCGTGCTGCCGAAGCATCTTGCCGCCGAGATCGATCTTGCCGCCGTCAATGTGTCGCCGGTCTTCTCGTGGCTTGCCAAGACAGGCGGCGTCGAGGCGAAGGAGATGCTGCGCACCTTCAACTGCGGCATCGGAATGATCGTTGTGGTCGCGCAAGAAAATGCCGCCGCCGTCTCCAAGGTGCTCGAAGCAGAAGGCGAGACAGTCGTCACGCTCGGCCGCATGGTCGCCCGCGCCGAAGGCGAAGCCGGCACGATCTACAAGGGCACGCTCGCCCTATGAATTCGCCGCGCAAACGCACCGTCGTCTTCATTTCCGGCAGCGGCTCCAACATGATGGCGTTGGTGCAGGCGGCAAAATCGGCCGATTATCCGGCCGAGATCGTCGGCGTGATCTCTGACAAGGCGGATGCGGGCGGGCTTGCCAAGGCGGCTGCCGAGGGTATCCCGACCTTCGCCTTCGTGCGCAAGGATTATGCGAACAAGGACGAGCACGAGGCGGCAATCCTTGCCGCGCTCGATGAGCTTTCGCCGGATATTATCTGCCTCGCCGGCTATATGCGCCTCCTGTCAGGCGCCTTCATCCAGCGCCACGAAGGCCGGATCATCAATATCCACCCTTCCCTGCTGCCGCTCTTTCCGGGGCTGCATACGCATCAGCGGGCGATCGACGCCGGCATGCGGATTGCCGGCTGCACCGTGCATTTCGTCACCGAAGGCATGGATGAAGGCCCAGTCATCGGCCAGGCCGCCGTGCCTATACTTGCGGGCGACACCGCCGAGGTGCTGGCAGGACGCATACTGACCGTCGAACATCAGCTTTATCCGCAGGCGCTCAAGCTCTTTGCCGAAGGCAAGGTGAAGATGGAAGGCCGGAAGGCCGTCGGAACGACAGCTTCCGCCACCGCCCCCAAATCGCAGCTTATTTCGCTGATCGGCGGCTAAAGCAGAAATGTTCTGACTTCAGGCCGCAAGAGCCTGAAGTGGATGCAGCGTACCATCGCTATAGACGAACTGGCCGCCGCGGAAAGTGGCGCGGATGCGATGGACATCGCCCGGCTCGATGACAACGAGATCGGCACGCTGGCCGATTTCGATCTCGCCGCGGTCCATCAGGCCAGCTGAACGGGCGGCATTCGACGTGGCCATGGCGACGGCAGCGGGAAGACCGCCTTCGACCATTTCCGCCAGCTTGAAGATGCCGGGTACGAATGCAGCCGGATGGTAATCGGCAGCAATCACCGTCAGCAGGCCGGCCTTAGCGGCATCGAGCGCGCTCAGATTGCCGGACATGGATTTGCCCCGCAGCGCATTCGGCGCGCCCATCAGGGTCCAAAGGCCGCGGCGGCGAGCTTCTTCGGCAGCCGGCAGCGTGACCGGGAACTCGCTGATGGTGACGCCGAGATCGAACATTTCGGCGACCTTCTCGACACTGTCATCATCGTGCGAGGCGAGCGACAGGCCATGCTTCTTGGCGAGCGCCACGATATCCTTCAGCTTGGCCTCGATCTCGGGATTGTCGCGCATGGCAATACGCTGGGCGACGATCTCTGCAGCCATTTCCTCCGATACGGCGCGGCGTTCGGAAATGCTCAGGATATAGCTCTTGATGTCGTTATACTGGCCCTGCCCCGGCGTGTGGTCCGTCAGCGAGACCATATTGATATGGCCGGCTTCCAGCAGGCGCTCCAGCGCCGGGGCTGCGCCGGTATTGGTGATTTCGTAGCGGGCATGGACGCGATGATCGATCAGCAGATTGTCGCGCAGCGTGTTGATGCCCTCGATGACCGCTGAGGTCGTCTCCAGCGAACGGACATGGCCGTAGACACTTTCCGTCGCGAAGGAGACGGCGGCAAAAGCTGTCGTGACGCCAGCAGCGGCAAGCTTCTTGTCGAGTTCGTGGATGCCGAAGTCGATCGGCATATGGGCGTTCGGGCGCGGGGCGATTTCCCGTTCGATCATATCTCCATGCAGATCGACGAAACCCGGCATCAGCAGACGCCCTCCGCCATCGATAACGGCGTTGGCAACCGGCTCCGGCCTGATTTCGGCGATCAAGCCGTCTTCAATCCGCACAGAACCTTCATTCACCACCTCGTTGGGCAAAACGAGGGTGAAATTACCGAGCCACATGGGCTTTCTCCTGACCGCATCTGATGATTGTTAAGGGGCAGCGCTTAGTCTCGCTTCGTGACAATTGCATGAAGAATTCCAAGAAATTCAGCCGAGGCGAATCTATCTCGGCCATGACGTTGCAAGGTCGGACTTTTAGGTGCCAAGCAGGCTTTTGTTCGCTACCGCCCATTGCACCAGCATGATCGTCTTGAGATCGATGATTTCTCCCTTTTCGATCATCGCGAGAGCCTGCGGCAGCTGGATTTCCAGCACCTCTATATCCTCGTGCTCGTGCTCCAGACCGCCGCCATCGGATGTGCGGTCGGCGGTATCGATTGCCGCTGCAAAGAAATGCACGATCTCGGTGATGGAGCCCGGCGCGGTGTAGGATCTGAAGAGGAAGCGGACATCGCGAATCATGTAGCCGGTCTCCTCCATCGCCTCGCGACGGATGGCGGCTTCGGGTTCGTCGCCGTCGAGCAGGCCAGCCGGAACTTCGATCATCCAGGCGGGGTCGCCGTTCAGATAGACCGGCAGGCGGAACTGCTTCACCAGCACGACGACGTCGCGCTTCGGATCATAGAGCAGGATGCAGGCGGCCGGCGTGCGGTGGTAGACCTCGCGCGACAGGCGGTGCGTCTCGCCCTCCCGGTCGGTAAAGTCGAGCTCATAGCCGACCAGCTTCGTCCATCCGTCGGACAGGGTTTCCTTGCCGACAATCTTCACGTTTGCTTTCGATTGCGTCATAGGGCTTCCTTGGCGGCATCCTTGCGAAGCCAGACCTTGTTGTCATGAACGGCGGCGCCGCCATAGGGCGCCACGGGATCGGCGCCAGTGAGAATGTTGATGCCTTCGCCATCGACATGCGCCTTGTTGGGCCAAAGACCTTCGGCAATCAGCACGCCGGGCTTTACCTCGGTCGTGATACGGGCATGGATGCGCAGCTCGCCGCGCATATTGCCGATGCGGACGAGATCCCCGTTGCCGATGCCATTGGTCTCCGCATCGACGGGATTGATCATCACTTCCGGGCGGCCTTCCTTCTGGCGCGAGGTCTTGGTTTCCGAGAAGCTCGAATTCAGGAAGTTGCGCGCCGGCGAGGTCGCCAGGCGGAAAGGATGCTCGGAATCAGCGACTTCAATGACGTCGACCTGATCCGGGAACGGCGGCAGCTCGGCATAGGGGCCGAGCGCGCCGACCGACGCCGGCGGTTTGTTCGGGGCAGCGCCGTCCACCCAATCCGGCCGGAAATGAAACTTGCCGTCGGGATGAGCAAAGCCGTTGAGATAATGCGCTTCCTCGAAGGCCGGCTGTCGGTCGAACCACTTGTGTTCGAGGAAATAATCGTAATCCGGCAGGTTGCTCGCCGCCAATACGCGGTCGATCATTTCGCAGGCCGTGAAACCGAAGCCGGGGCGATCGGCGACGCCAAGGCGTTTTGCCAGTTCCTCGATGACGAAGAGGTTGGTGCGCACGGTCGGCGGCGGCTCGACGAGCTTGGGTCCAAGCAGAATGTGGTTCTGCCCGCCGGCTCGATAGATGTCGTCATGCTCGACGAACATGGTGGCAGGGATAACGATATCGGCCATTTCGGCCGTCTCGGTCATGAACTGCTCGTGGACAGCGACGAAGAGATCGTCACGAGCAAAGCCGCGTTTCACCAGCCGCTGTTCGGGCGCGATGTTCACCGGATTGGTGTTCTGGATGAGCATGGCCGTGATCGGGCCGCGGTGGCGAAGGGCCACGGCATCGCCCGTCAGCGCCCGGCCGATCTGCGACTGGTCGATCATACGGATGGCCGCATCCTTCATCGACTTGCCGGTCAGCTCCGCATTGTTCATGCGGAAGATATCGCTGTTGGAGTGGAAGGCGCCGCCGCCTTCATATTGCCAGGAGCCGAGCACGGTGGCGACCGAGGCGGCCGCATGCATGGCGACAGCGCCGTTGCGCTGGCGGGTGAAGCCGTAGCCGAGGCGGAAGAAGGTTTTTTTCGTCGTGCCGACGAGCTTGCCGAAAGCTTCGATCTCTTCGACCGAAAGGCCTGTGATCGCGGCCGCCCATTCCGGCGTCTTTGCCTTCAGATGCGCTTCGAGACCCGAGGGATCGTCGGCATATTTCGCCATGTAAGCATGATCTGCATAACCGTCGCGGAAGGCGATATGCATGGCGGCGCAGGCGAGTGCTGCATCGGTGCCGGGCTTGACGATCAAGGCCATGTCGGCCTGCTTCATCGTCGGATTGCCGTAGATGTCGATGACGACGATTTTGGCGCCGCGCTCCTTGCGCGATTTGATCGCGTGGGTCATGACGTTGACCTGCGTGGCCACCGCGTTCGTGCCCCAGATGACGACGCAATCGGTACGCGCCATCTCGCGCGGGTCCGGACCGCGCAGCATACCGGTCGCCATAGTGAAACCGGTCCAGGCTGGATTGGTGCAGATCGAGGAAAAGAAGCCGGAATAGCGCTTGGCGTGGCGCAGGCGCTCGATCGAATCACGCTGTACCCAGCCCATGGTGCCGGCGTAAAAATAGGGCCAGATGGCTTCGCTGCCGTCCCTGGCCTCGGCCTTCACGAAGGCTTCGGCGATCTCGTCCAGCGCATCATCCCAGGAAATCTGCTGCCATTGCCCTGCCCCCTTGGCGCCGGTGCGGCGCAAGGGATGCATGAGACGGTCAGGATGATAGAGGCGCTCGGCATAACGAGCGACCTTGGCGCAGATGACGCCCGACGTATAGGAATGGCCGTTGGCGCCGCGGACACGGCCGATACGGCCGTCTTCCGTAATATCCACCTCCAGCGCACAGGTGGAGGGACAGTCGTGCGGACAGGCCGTATGACCGATCCTGGATTTGGCGTGGATGGGGGTCGCAATGTTCATGCGATTTCTATATGCCAAGGCTCAGGCGGCCAAAAGGCACAAAAACTCCCTGTCATCCGAATTCATAACAGGCATCAGCGAAAATGAACTATCGCCACATCTATCATGCAGGCAATTTTGCCGATGTCCTGAAGCATGCGGTGCTGGCGCGGCTCATCCGCTACATGCAGAAGAAGGACGCCGCATTCCGCGTGCTCGACACGCATGCCGGCATCGGCCTTTACGATCTTTCCTCCGAGGAAGCGCAGAAGACCGGCGAATGGCAGGGCGGAATCGGCAAACTGCTCGAAGCCGATCTCGGGCCGCAGGTTTCCGAACTGCTGGAGCCCTATCTCTCCGTGATCCGGGAACTGAACCCGCAGGGTGGCCTGCGCTTCTATCCCGGCTCGCCGAAGCTTGCCCGTATGCTGTTTCGCCCGCAGGACCGGCTTTCGGCGATGGAGCTGCATCCAGAGGATTTTGCCCGGCTGCATCGGCTCTTCGAGGGCGATCATCATGCGCGCATCACCGAGCTCGATGGCTGGCTGGCGCTCGGCGCGCATCTGCCACCGAAGGAAAAGCGCGGTATCGTGCTCGTCGATCCGCCGTTCGAGGAGGACGGCGAATACGAGCGGCTGGTGGATGGCCTTGCCAAGGCCTACCGGCGTTTTCCCGGCGGCACTTATTGCCTCTGGTATCCGCTGAAGAAGGGCGCGCCGATCAAGGAATTCCATGATGCCCTGCAGGCGGCGGAGATACCGAAGATGCTCTGCGCCGAGCTTGCCGTGCGTAGTGACCGCGAGACGACGGGACTGACAGGCTCCGGCCTCATCATCGTAAACCCGCCCTTCACACTGAAAGACGAGTTGCATCAGCTGCTGCCGGCTCTGAAAGACCATCTGGCGCAGGATCGTTTCGCCTCGCAACGTGCCTTCTGGTTGCGCGGCGAGACGAAGGCCACCAAGAGCGATTGACCGAATCTCGGACGACGGGGAATAGTCCAGCGTCATCCGTAATTCAAAAGGTGCCCCATGAAGCTTCTCTGCTCCCCGACCTCGCCTTTCTCCAGCAAGGTGCGTATGGCCGCCCGCCATCTCGCCCTCGAGATTACGGAAATCCGGGTCGATACGAATGCGGGCCCGGCGATCCTTGTGGACAACAATCCGCTCGGCAAAATCCCGACGCTACTGACGGATAACGGCACTTCCGTTTTCGACAGTGTCGCGATCATGCATTATTTCGACCGGCTGACGAAGGGCGCGCTTTATCCCTCCAAGAAGGGCAAGCGCACAGATGCCGAAGTGCTGGAGGCGCTTTGCGACGGTGTCTGCGACTGTCTGCTGGCGATTGTCTACGAGCGCCGCTTTCGCGACGAAGAGAAGGTGCATCAACCCTGGATCGACCGGCAGTGGAAGAAGGTAGAGACCGCATTGAATTACCTGGCAGCCAATGCGCCGAAGCTCCGCAAAAAGCTGCATGGCGGGCACTTCGCTCTGGCCGCAACAATCGGCTACCTCGACCTGCGCTTCAAGGGTCAGTGGGAAGAAGAACACGCCGAGCTCATCAGCTGGCTCAAGGAATTCGACAAGGCGTTCGACGGCTACGATCAGCTGAAACCCCAGGCCTGAAAAATCCCGCGATCAACAAAGACAAAAAAGCCGGGCACGAGGCCCGGCTTTTTGTGCTGGATGCAATCCGTATCAGAACTTGACGCCGATACCCACCTTGACGCTGTTTTCGTCGAAGCCGCGCGAAACGCTGCCGGAGTCGAGGTTGTAGTCCTTGCTCTGGTAGTCCGTGTAGCGGTATTCGAGGCGCGTCGTGATGTTGTTGGTCACAAAGGCTTCGACACCGGCGCCAACCGTGTAACCGTAGGCGGTCTTGCTGTCGGAAGACGTGCCGTCGGAAACCTTGGTGTCGGCGAGCGCCAGACCTGCGGTACCGTAGAGCAGGAAGGGGTTCAGGTCGTAACCGACGCGGCCGCGGACAGAGCCGTTCCAGCCGGTCTTGTTCTTGATGCCGCCTTCAGTGACGTCAGCATCGCCATAACCGAGATCGGCTTCAGCGCCGTAAACGATCTGGCCCTGCTGAAAATTGTAGCCGGTGAAGAGCTGGCCACCCCAATCATAGGTGTCGCGGTCGTGACCGAAGCTACCCATGTTATAGGTGGCGGCGCCGCCGAGATAGAAGCCCTGCCAGTTGTTGACCGGAGCCGGGGTTTCCTCAGCGACCGGCGCCTGCGGGACCTGGTCCACGGCATCAGCTGCCTGCGCGACCGAGAAGCCACCAACGGCGAGAGCGGAAGCCATGAGGCCAGCAAAGAGTATACGCATACTTATCTCCTTTCAGTCCCGCGCGCTCGTCAACTCAAACTCGGCGAAGCATTCACGGGGGATTACTAAATGTCCCTTCCGGATCGAGAGTGAAATTGGAATGCAAATGCGGATTTGAAAGAGCCAAATTGTGATATCATTGTGGCTGAGCGGAGGCAGAAATTCGATGTTGCTTGGTTGCAACATACCGTTTATTAAGGATAACGTTCCGTTAAACTGAAATTACACTTTTTAATAAAACGTTTCGCCAAATAATACATAGAATATCGACATCGCGTACGCACCGCTTTCAGCTATTTATATAATCAGGTCCCGCCCTTATATAGGCAGAAGCAGACTCGAAGGACCAGAAGGCAGGATCTTGACCCAGAAAAGACTTCGCGCGGCACTTGTAACCGGTTCCGCCAAAAGAATAGGCCGGGCAATCGCCGAAGACCTTGTTGCCAATGGATTTTCGGTCGCAATCCATGCCAATGGCGCGATGGCTGAGGCCGGAGACTTTGTGGCGGAATTGCGGCAAGCGGGCCATCGTGCGGCTGCGATCAAGGCTGATCTTGCCAAAATCGACGAGGCGAGCGGGCTTGTCGAAAAGGCATGCGAGGCGCTTGGACCCATCGATCTACTCGTCAACAACGCGTCGATTTTTCTCGAGGATTCGCTCCCCAAATTCGATGCGCAAGTGTGGGACCAGCATTTCGCCATCCATGTTCGGGCGCCATCGATCCTTGCCGCCAAATTCGCAGAACAGCTGCCGGAGACGTCCGAGGGGCTAATCGTCAATATTGTCGACCAGCGTGTTTGGGCACTGCGGCCGAGTTTCTATTCCTATACACTGTCGAAATCGGCATTGTGGACGGCGACGCAGACCATGGCGCAGGCCCTGGCGCCGCGTATTCGCGTCAACGCGATCGGGCCTGGCCCCTCAGTGCCGAGTGAACGGCAACTACAGGAAGACTTCCAAGCACAGGTCGCAGCCCTTATCTTGAAGCGTGGGCCTGAGCTCAAGGAATTTGGCCGAACGATTCGTTTTCTGTTCGAGACTCCTTCGATCACGGGTCAGATGATTGCACTCGACGGCGGCCAGCATCTCGCGTGGCAGACGCCTGATGTGCTGGAGATCAAGGAATGAATGCCAGGAAGCTGCCTGATGGCGGCGTTCTTTACGACGAGACCGATGAAAATGACGACGATATCATCGAGGTGGAAGGCGATGCGGCCGCCTCGCCGATATCGGCTGCGATCGACTGGAATGAAGGCGGTGTCAATGAAACGGGCCTTGTCGGCGCCGATCTGATCGCTGAATTCGTCAAGCGCCTGCCGAACAGTCCCGGCGTCTACCGAATGTTCAACGAGGCGGGCGACGTGCTTTATGTCGGCAAAGCCCGCAGCCTGAAGAAGCGCGTCAGCAATTATGCTGTCGGCCGCGTGCATTCCAACCGCATCGCCCAGATGGTGCGCCAGACTGCCAATATGGAATTCGTCACGACGCGGACGGAGACCGAGGCGCTGCTGCTGGAAGCGAATCTGATCAAGCGCCTGCGGCCGCGCTTTAACGTGCTGCTGCGCGACGACAAGTCGTTTCCCTATATTCTGATAACAGGCGATCACCGCGCGCCTGCTATCTTCAAACATCGCGGCGCCCGCGCCCGCAAGGGCGACTACTTCGGACCTTTCGCGTCAGCCGGCGCCGTCGGCCGCACGATCAATTCGCTGCAGCGCGCCTTTCTGATCCGAACCTGCACCGACAGCGTCTTCGAGACGCGCACCCGGCCCTGCCTGCTCTACCAGATCAAGCGCTGTTCGGGTCCCTGCACCCATGAGGTCAGCGACGAGGGCTATGCGGAACTCGTGCGGGAAGCCAAGGATTTCCTGTCCGGCAAGAGCCAGAAGGTGAAGGAACATATGGCGGAAGCGATGAATGCTGCCGCCGAGGACCTCGATTTCGAGCGCGCCGCCATCTATCGCGACCGTCTTGCCGCGCTCTCTCATGTGCAGAGCCATCAGGGCATCAATCCGGCCGGTGTCGAAGAGGCTGACGTTTTCGCCATCTATCACGAAGGCGGGATTTCCTGTATCCAGGTCTTCTTCTTCCGCACCGGGCAGAACTGGGGCAACCGCGCCTATTTCCCGAAGGCCGATCCACAGCTATCAGCCGCCGAGGTGCTGAGCGCGTTCCTCGCTCAGTTCTATGACGATAAACCGGTGCCGCGGCAGATCATGCTGTCGGAGACGGTCGAGGAACTGGAGCTGCTGGCTGCTGCCTTAAGCGAAAAGGCCGGGCACAAGGTCTCGATCCTCATTCCGCAGCGTGGCGAAAAGCGCGACCTCGTCGAGCATGTCATCGCCAATGCCCGCGAGGCGCATGGCCGCAAGCTTGCCGAGACGGCATCGCAATCACGGCTACTGGAAGGTTTCAAGGAGACTTTCGGCCTGCCCTACGTGCCGCAGCGTGTCGAGATCTACGACAACTCGCATATCATGGGCACAAATGCGGTCGGTGGCATGGTCGTCGCTGGGCCCGAAGGCTTCGTGAAGAGCCAGTACCGTAAGTTCAACATCAAATCGACCGAGATCACGCCGGGCGACGACTTCGGCATGATGCGCGAGGTGATGACGCGGCGCTTTTCCCGCCTGCTGAAGGAAGAAGGCATCCCGGATCGCAGCACGCAGATTTCTGCCGCTGACGCGGCCGACATGCCCTTCCCCGCCTGGCCCGATGTGATCCTCATCGACGGCGGTCAGGGACAGATGACTGCCGTGCGCGCCATTCTGGAAGAGCTCGGCATTACCGACAGCGTGATCGCCATAGGCGTCGCCAAAGGCGTGGACCGTGAGGCCGGCCGCGAGCGTTTCTTCGCGCCGGGCAAGGGAAGCTTTACGCTGCCGCCGCGCGATCCGGTTCTCTATTTCATCCAGCGCATGCGCGACGAGGCGCACCGTTTCGCCATCGGCTCCCACCGGGCACGGCGCAAGAAGGAGATGGTCAAGAACCCGCTCGACGAGATCGGCGGCATCGGTCCATCCCGTAAGCGGGCGCTGCTACAACATTTCGGCACGGCGAAGGCTGTGTCTCGCGCTGCCCTTTCCGACCTCATGGCGGTAGAAGGCATTTCCGAGACTGTCGCAAAGCAGGTCTATAATCACTTTCACGACGACGCCGCGAAATAGTCGGTGACGGTCGCAAATTCCGCGCAAAGGCGGCGAAAAAACAGAAAGAATGTTGACGGTCGAAGGGCAAAGCCGTCATCTACCGCCGCATTATCAAAGAGAACCGCTTCATGGCATCGCGCGCGTATAACATCCCCAATCTCCTGACTTACGGTCGCATCCTGGCAGTGCCGCTGATCGTCGTCTGCTTCTTCATCGAAGGACGCCTGAACAGCAGCGATACGGCGCGTTGGGTGGCGCTCTGGATCTTCATCATCGCCTCGATCACCGATTTTCTGGACGGCTATCTCGCGCGCATCTGGAACCAGACATCGAATATCGGCCGTATGCTGGATCCGATCGCCGATAAGCTCCTGGTTTCCGCCATCCTGCTGCTGGTCGCAGCCGACGGCACGATCGCCGGCTGGTCGCTCTGGGCGGCAATCATCATCCTCTGCCGCGAAATTCTGGTGTCGGGCCTGCGTGAATATCTGGCGGGACTGAAGGTCAGCGTGCCGGTGACACGCATTGCCAAGTGGAAGACGACGCTGCAGCTCGTGGCCATCGCCTTCCTGCTCGCCGGTCCGGCCGGCGACGCGATTTTCCCCTTTACAACCTGGACCGGGATTGCGCTTCTCTGGATCGCCGCAATCCTGACGATCTATACTGGCTATGATTATTTCCGCGCCGGTCTGAAACACGTGGTGGATAACGAAGAATGACACGGCTTGTCTATTTCGCCTGGGTGCGCGAACGCATCGGAAAGGGCGAGGAGGAGATCGAACTCCCCTCCTCCGTTGTCAACGTTGCCGATCTTCTGAATCATTTGAAGGGCCTGGGCGAAGAATATGAGATGGCTCTTCAATATCCCGATGTGATCCGGGTCGCGATCGATCAGGAGCATGTGGAACATGACGAGCCTATCGCCGGGGCGAAAGAGATCGGTATTTTTCCGCCGATGACGGGTGGTTGAGAACGGCAGTACCGCCGGGCTGAGGAGCCTGCTGTGACCATTACCCCTACCATCCGCGTCCAGCGCGAGGATTTCGACCTGCAGGCGGAAGTCGACCGGCTTTCCAAAGGCAAGCCCGGCGTCGGCGCCGTCGT
Source organism: Rhizobium sp. BK529 (assembly GCF_014194105.1). Taxonomy (NCBI): domain Bacteria; kingdom Pseudomonadati; phylum Pseudomonadota; class Alphaproteobacteria; order Hyphomicrobiales; family Rhizobiaceae; genus Rhizobium; species Rhizobium sp. BK529. The sequence continues at coordinate 2,104,155 of NZ_JACIAU010000001.1, forward strand.
TACATTCTCCGGGCTCTGCCGCGATGAAGGCGGCACGCTCTCGGCGCTGGAACTCGAACATTATCCAGGCATGGCCGAAGCGGAGATGAAGCGCATTGGCGAGCTCGCCATCGCTCGTTTCGCGCTTAGCGGCCTGACCGCTATCCATCGCTTTGGGAAGATCGCCGTCGGTGAGAATATCGTGCTGGTCGTCGCCGCTGCGCCGCACCGGCAGGCGGCCTTCGACGGCGCGAACTTCGTTATGGATTTCCTCAAAACATCCGCCCCCTTCTGGAAGAAGGAGCATCACAAGAGTGGGCATGCCGGCGATTGGATCGCCGCAAAGGATGCCGACGACAGTGCGCGCGATCGCTGGAAATAATCACAGCGTGACGCGTTCGCGGCGGCTCATCACCAGCAGAAGGACCAGCAGCGAGAAGATGGCGAGATCGCGCCAAATGAAGGAGCCGTAGGCGCCCCAGAGTGTTTCGACGAGCGCCAGGCCGGCAGCGCCGCCTGCAGAGCGCAACGGATCGGAATAACCGCCGACGGCTGCGATCATCAGCACCTTGAGGCCGAACATCAGCCCGGCGCCGAAATCCATCGATCCGTAGTAGAAGGTCGCGAGAATGCCGCAGCAAGTGGCGACGAGCGCGGCTGCCGCATAGGAGACCAGAAAGACACGGCTGGCACTGGTGCCGCAGAGTTCTGCGGCAAGCGGATCGTCGATAACGGCGCGCCACAGACGCCCCCAGGCGGTGCATTTCAAGACTATGGCGCCGATCGCGATGATTGCGCACATCAGGATCGTGTCGAGAAGCTGGATATAGGTAAGCGTCACGCGAAAGACGCCGTCGCTCCAGAACGTGACGGTGTCGTTCAAAAGTGGCGGCAGCCAGATGGCGCGGGTATTGGCGGCCAGACGCGCCGTTTCCATCAGCACGATCATCATGCCGAGTGCCGCGACCATGACCGTGTTCGGCGATTTGCTGGCGAGCGGCTGCATGATCGAGCGGCCGATCCAGACCCCTGCTCCCACCGAATAGATTAGCGAGGCGCAGATGCCGATCGATATTGCCGCCGGCAGCACCAGCCACAGCCGGTTATAGGCCATGTCCGTGAAGAGCAGCAGGATTTGGCCGGCAAAGGCGATTATTGCCCCATAGGTGATGTCGGCCCTCTTCGTCACGCCGAAGGCAAGTGAATAGCCGAAGGCAAGCGTGGCGTAGAGCGCCGCGAGCGGCACCGCATTCGCCAGTTGCTGCAGAAGATAGGCCATTCCCGAAACTCCGGATCGGTTTAAAATAATAACTGGCAAAACACGTTTTACCAGTTATATTTTTCTTATGAGCTTTTCCTGGACCCCCCACCGTTTTTCCGGCGGCGCGCTGGCGCTCGATGTCGCCAACAGCGTCATCCTGCGTCATGATACGGCGCGCCGTATCGACCGCTTCGAGGCCGAAGGGCAGTTGGAGCGCTTTCCTGCGGCGGCGCAAGAATTCTGCGCCGAACGGGCGCTTTTCGGCGACATAGCGCCTGTTGGAGCGCAGAATAGAGCGAACTTCATCGAACTGCGCGAAGCCACGGACCGCTACTTCCGGCAGCGCGTGCTCGCGGGGAGCGACGATCGGCTGCTGGCCGAACTGCTGGAGACGCTGGCGCGGACGTTGCGCGGGGCAGCGAAAAAGGGGCTCGATGCGGCAACCGCCCATTCGGTTCTGCGGCTGATCGCCATGCCGGATCCGGAACGGATGAAGATCTGCGGCAATTGCGGCTGGCTGTTCATCGACCGCAGCAAGAACAAGAGCCGGGCCTGGTGCGACATGGCCGTCTGCGGCAACCGCGCCAAGGCTATCAGGCATTACCGGAGAAAAAAGAAGGAGGAGACGCCATGAAGCGGAGCTCAATCATCACGGCTTTTGCGGCAGCGGGACTTTTGCTTTCCGCCTGCCAGCGTCAGGCCGAAAGCATGTTGGAAGTGACGGGCCATCTCTTCGTCTTCAACTATCGAAACGCCAGTGCCACCTACTTGCTGACGATGAAAAAGACAGCGCCCATTCCCGACGGATCCACCATCGTCGTCGAGTTCGAAAACCCGCAGGGTGGTGCGCCGCTGGTGCTGAACCAGAAAGTCTTTCCCATCGACGACAAGATTTCGGTCCAAAGCGAAAACCTGCACTGCGTGGTCAAGGACCGGCCCTATGCCGTCACAGTCAAGCTTGTCGACAAGGATGGCAAGCTGCTGCAGGAATTGAAGACACAGTTCAAATCCGATCTCGATCAGACGGTACTCCCGAGCAAGCCGCTGGTGGTCGGCGCGGGATACGAGAAGAACCCGGAGGTTTTCAAACCGGATGGGACGACGGATTTTTCTAATACTGACAAGTGTCCAGCTTGAATCCGCAAAACAAAAAAGCCGGGACGAACCCGGCTTTCATGAGTCGATTCAATGCATTCGCGTGGAATGCTCTTGGGCTGAATTAGCCGACGATTTCGGTGTCGGAGAACCAATACTTGATTTCCTGGGCAGCCGTTTCCGGAGCGTCAGAGCCGTGAACCGAGTTTTCGCCGATCGAGAGAGCATGAACCTTGCGGATCGTGCCTTCCGCAGCATTTGCCGGGTTGGTTGCGCCCATGATCTCGCGGTTCTTCAGGATGGCGCCTTCGCCTTCCAGGACCTGAACGACGGTCGGGCCGGAGGTCATGCCTTCGACGAGTTCGCCGAAGAACGGACGGTCCTTGTGAACGGCGTAGAAGCCTTCTGCTTCGCGCTTGCTCATCCAGACGCGCTTGGAGGCGACGACGCGCAGGCCGGCATCTTCGAGCATCTTGGTGATAGCGCCAGTCAGGTTGCGCTTCGTTGCGTCCGGCTTGATCATTGAGAAGGTGCGTTCAATCGCCATTGTCAGGTCCTCATACTCATAAGGGAAAAGTGGGCGGTCTTTACCCGCCTCACCGCCTGAAAACAAGGGGTCTCCGGCAATTTCACGCCGCTGTCACAGTCCGGCCCCGGCTTTCATGGAGATCGAGGCAGCGTTCGAACCAGGCGATCACGGGGTCATCCGGGGCCAGCATGGCGAGGCCGGCAGCGACGCGCAGCCATTGCAGCGCGCCGAAGAGGATGTAGTCGGCAAAGAGCGGGCTCTGCCCGCCGATGAAAGGCTGAAACTTCAGCACATGGCGCAGCGGCTCGAGCTTGGCGGCGAAGGCTTCCCTCTCCGCGTCGCGTCCGGCGGCGAATTCCTCCAGCGACTTGCCCAGGCGCTCCTCACGGCTGGTCCTGAAATAGGCCTTATCGCCCTCATCGAGGATCGAATGGATATCGAGAAGGGCGATCCGCATGATTGCCGGATGAATGATCATCTGAGAATATCCCTCGATCATCCGCGACAGGGCCTTGCCGCCCTCACCCTTGAAGAGCGACGGACGGTCGGGATAGGCCTCTTCCAGATAAAGGGCGATGTCGAAACTGTCCGATACCAGCCGGCCATTGTCATCCAAGACCGGCACGGTCTTGGAAAAACCACCGCCGATTGCGGCGATACGGCTGTAGGTCGTCGGCACCTCCTCGAAATCGAGGCCCTTGTGGGCAAGCGCCATCACTGCCTTCCAGCAATGCGGCGAGAAGAAGTGACGCTCGTCGGCGCCGCACAGTGAATAGAGAGCTCTGGTCATATCAGTCCTTTCGAGATCGCAGCGGGTTCATTCCATGCCAGAAAACCGGCGCGATCAAATCAGGAATTTTCATGGCGCCATCACGGCCGCTGCTGAAACGGATAGGGCCATTCCTGATCGGGGACTAGCAAGGGCGCATTAACCTGTTTTGCTGCTTCCCGCCCTACTAACCTTGAAAATTCAATGTCTCTTAAAAGCTTGCCTGCATAGCGGAAGCAGAAGAGGCGATGGCCCAAGGGAACCAATGGCAATGAGGGGATTATCATGTCGACTGCCGTTGCAAATGCATTGAATGGGCGTGGGGCGATCCGGCCAGCGCCGGCAGCCGACGTGCGGAAAGTTGTTCAGCACATGATGCGGCTGAACGTGGCGGGCCTGCCGCGCAACTATGAACTGTTCCATGAGGCACTGATCGGCCTGAGTGCCGGGCTGGCGCAGGATATCGCTGCCCTCGGCCCGCATCCGCGTCAGGAGGCTCTGGACGAGATCGGCCTGCGCTACCGGCTCATTGGCCACTACGGGCTCGCCGATGACCGCTCGCGCAACGAAGCGAGCCGCATGCTCAAGGAGACAGCAGAACGACTCGCCGAAGGTCGCCTGCATCACCAGGCATTCGCACGCGCCTGCGAGGCCATCCTCAAATCCGTCTCAGGCCAACAGGACCAGCAGAGCCTTGCCGACTTCATTGCCGAGGTCGAATATCTCTCCGCTTCCCTTTCAGCCGTTCTCGCAGCGGAGCGGACGATCGGCACGAGGCTGGAAGAGGATATCGAGCGGCTGACGGCGCTGGAGCGCGGCATTTCGGCGGTGCAGGCTGCGGCCATCACCGACAAGATCACCGGCCTGCCGAACCGCCTCGGCCTCAACCGTGCGCTCAGCGACCTCTATGGTCAGGAAGAAGGCGCGGCCGGCAGCGCGCTGATCGTGGTCGATATCGACGATTTCAAGGCGCTGAATATCCGTTACGGCATGCAGACCGGCAACAAGCTTCTGAAGAAGCTCGCCAGCCTCTTCCGCAAGATGGTGAAGAAGAGCGATTTCATCGCACGGACAGAAGCCGATGAGTTCGCCTTCCTCTTCGCCAACGTCCGCATGCAGGATGCACTAGCGATCGCCGAGCGGCTGCGTAGTTCGGTCGAGGACAATCTTGTGTTCGCGGCGTCGGACACTTCAGATGCGAGCGGTTTGACGATCTCGGTCGGCGTGGCGTTGAGCGGCGATGCCGCAACGCCCGGCCAGCTTCAGGCCAACGCCCGCGTGGCGCTGCTTGCCGCCCAGACAAATCCGCGCCAGCCGGTGCAGGCCTTCGGGCGCTGACGCGCTTGTCAGAAGTCGCTTGATGGCAACCAGCGGCCGAGGGGACGGCGGACCCATCTTGCCTTAGCGGCGGCTTTCGGCCAAAACCGCGCGCATGATCACGATTTCAGATATTTCTGCCCGCATCGCCGGCCGCCTGCTCCTCGACCATGCCAGCGTCTCTCTGCCTGCAGGCACGAAGGCCGGGCTCGTAGGGCGCAACGGCGCCGGCAAGTCCACACTGTTCCGCGTCATAACAGGCGATCTGGGAGCTGAAAGCGGGACGATATCGATTCCCAAGAACGCGCGCATGGGCCAGGTGAAACAGGAAGCGCCAGGAACCGAGGATTCACTGATCACGATCGTGCTTTCGGCCGACAAGGAGCGCGCGGCGCTGCTTGCCGAGGCGGAGACGGCAACCGATCCGCACCGGATCGCCGAAATCCAGATGCGCCTTGTCGACATCGACGCTCATTCGGCAGAAGCGCGTGCCGCCAGCATTCTCTCGGGCCTCGGCTTCGATCAGGAAGCGCAGGCGCGGCCTGCCTCCTCGTTTTCGGGCGGCTGGCGCATGCGCGTGGCGCTCGCCTCCGTCCTCTTTACCGAGCCGGACCTGCTGCTGCTCGATGAACCGACCAACTATCTCGACCTTGAAGGCACGATGTGGCTGGAGGATTACATCCGCCGCTATCCGCATACGGTCATCATCATCAGCCACGACCGCGACCTCCTCAACAACGCGGTCAATTCCATCGTGCATCTCGATCAGAAGAAGCTCACCTTCTACCGCGGCAATTACGACCAGTTCGAGCGGCAAAAGGCAGAAGCCGACGAGCTGCAGATGAAGGCCAAGGCCAAAAACGAGGCAGCGCGCAAACATCTGCAGAGCTTCATCGACCGTTTCAAGGCCAAAGCGTCCAAGGCAAAACAGGCCCAATCCCGCGTCAAGGCGCTGGAACGCATGGGCACGGTCGCGGCCGTGATCGAGGACCATGTTCAGCCGATCACTTTCCCGGAGCCCGAGAAGCAGCCGGCCTCGCCGATCGTCGCGATCAGCGGTGGCGCTGTCGGATATGAGCCCGGCAGGCCGATCCTGAAAGGACTCAATCTGCGCATCGACAATGACGATCGCATCGCGCTGCTCGGTTCCAACGGGAACGGTAAGTCGACCTTCGCCAAATTCATCTCGGGGCGACTGGCGCCCGAGAGCGGCGAGGTGCGTCTCGCACCGGGCCTGAAGATCGGTTTCTTCGCGCAGCATCAGCTCGACGATCTCGTGCCGAACGAAACACCGGTCGAGCATGTGCGCCGGCTGATGCCGACTGAGCCCGAAGCCAGGGTGCGCGCCCGCGTGGCGCAGATGGGCCTAGCAACCGAGAAGATGGCGACAGCTGCGAAAGACCTCTCCGGTGGCGAGAAGGCGCGTCTGCTGATGGGACTTGCCGCCTTTCATGCACCGAACCTGCTGATCCTCGACGAGCCGACCAACCACCTCGATATCGACAGCCGCCGGGCGCTTATCGAGGCGCTGAACGACTATAATGGTGCGGTCATCCTGATCTCACACGACCGGCATCTGATCGAAGCGACCGTCGACCGTCTCTGGCTTGTCAACAACGGCACGGTGACAAGTTTTGAAGGCGACATGGATGAGTATCGCGACCTGATCGTCGCCTCCGGCAAGAAGAAGGAAGAGCCGAAGCAGGCCGAAGACCAAACCTCGAAAGCCGATCAGCGCAAGCTCAATGCCGACAAGCGTGCCTCGCTCGCCCCGCTCAAGAAAAAGATCAACGAAATCGAATCCTTGACGGGCAAGCTGGAGAAATTGATTCAGGCACTTGATATGGAGCTTGCCGACCCTTCGCTCTATGAAAAAGCGCCCGCCAAGGCAGCCGAAAAGGCCAAACAGCGCGGGGAGGCTGCCGCCAAGCTCGCCGCCGCCGAAGAGCAATGGCTGGAACTGTCCTCGGAATATGAGGAAGCGATGGCGAGCTGAAGGATGTTAGCCAGACTTCCGAAGGCCGGACGTCCCACAGACCGGGCTTTTCATGTCTAGGATCCACCCTTCTTGGTGCGCGGCGAAGTGCCGCGGAACGGCACGGCTCAACCCGTTCTCAACCGATCATTAACCATAATCAGAAAGGTTGTCTCAACTTTCCTCGCTGATTTGTTGAGCCCTTTCATGTATCGTCTCATTGCCTTATCCAGCATTGCGCTGACCGTTGCCCTTGCCGGTTGCGCCACCACCAAGCAGCAAGAGCCGGACAAGACGATTAAAACGTCTTCCGTCATTGCGCCTGAGGGCAAAAGCCCCGCCAAAAAGGACGAGGAAGAGGCAGGCGTCCCCCAATATGACAGCTGGCATCACCTGGCCGGCCGCACACTTGAAGTTTCCTCGCTCTCCGAGCTGAAGCTGCACGACAAGGAAGTAATTCTAAGCTTCGACGACGGCCCGATCCCCGGACGTACCGACAAGGTTCTGGCGATTCTCGACAAGTTCGGCGTCAAGGGTGCCTTCATGATGGTCGGCCAAATGGCCGAACTGCATCCGGAGCTCGCCCGCAAGGTAGCCGAGGATGGCAACGCGATCGGCAGCCATACCTACCGGCACGCCGATCTCGCGACACTCGGCTTCGATGCCGCGATGAAGGAAGTCGTCAAGGGCCAGCTGGCCGTGACCAAAGCAACAGGCGAGGATGTGAATTTTTTCCGCTTCCCCTATCTCGCCGAAAGCCACAAGCTTCGATCTGCCATCGCGATGCGCGACATGGTCGTCATGGATGTGGACATCGATAGCAAAGATTATTTCAACACGACACCGGTCGCCGTCGCCAAACGGACGATGGACCTGCTGCACAAGCGCGGCCGCGGCATCATCCTGATGCACGACATTCACAAGCGCACTGCAACGATGTTGCCGACGCTGCTTTCGAAACTCGAAGCAGAAGGCTACAAGATAGTGACGCTGAAGTTCAAAAAGAGCTCCGCACCGATGGAAATGGCTTCGCTCTGACCAGGGTGGCTTGCCCGCGGATCGCTTTCTGATAAAACGGCGCGCCAATAAGTCATACTTTTAGCAAACACCGAACGCGAGCTTCACCATGTCAGCCATCAACCTCGCCATCGTCGGCGTCGGCAAGATCGTCCGCGACCAGCACCTCCCCTCCATCGCCGCCAATGCCGACTTCAAGCTGGTGGCGACGGCAAGCCGCCACGGCACGGTCGATGGCATTGCCGCCTATACGTCGATCGACGACATGCTGGACGCAGAACCGTCGATTGATGCCGTTTCTCTCTGCATGCCGCCGCAGTATCGTTATGAAGCTGCTTACAAGGCGTTGGTCGCCGGCAAGCACGTTTTCCTCGAAAAACCGCCGGGCGCGACGCTGAGCGAAGTGGCCGATCTGGAATACCTCGCGGCCAAACAGGGCGCGACGCTGTTTGCAAGTTGGCACTCGCGCTACGCAGCGGCCGTCGAAGCCGCAAAATCCTTCCTCGCCTCGACCGAGATCAAGAGCGTGCATGTAATCTGGAAGGAAGACGTGCGCCACTGGCATCCGAACCAGGAATGGATCTGGCAGGCGGGCGGCCTCGGCGTTTTCGATCCCGGCATCAACGCGCTCTCGATCGTCACGCACATCCTGCCCAAGGCGATTTTCTTGAGCGCCGGTACGCTGGAATTCCCTGAAAACCGTGACTCGCCGATCGCCGCCGACCTGCATTTCCGCAATGTCGATTATGTTCCGGTTCATGCCGAATTCGACTGGCGCCAGACAGGCAAGCAGAGCTGGGACATCATCGCGGAAACGGCCGCCGGCCAGATGGTTCTGTCTGAAGGCGGTTCGAAGCTCTCGGTCGATGGCGAGCTGCGGTTCTCCGCGCCCGAAGCCGAATATCCGGCGCTCTACCGCCGTTTTGCCGAACTCATCAAAGATGGCAAGTCGGATGTCGATCTGGCGCCGCTGCGTCATGTGGCCGACGCCTTCATGCTCGGCAAACGGAAGTTCGTGGAAGCGTTTTACGACTGATCGATCTCGCGGCAGATGCTATCTCTCCTGCACAATGATAGAATAGCGGCACCGACATCTGAGGGGCGGCTTCCATGCAGCAGGAGCAGGACGAATCGTTTGGATTGGGCGTTCGGCATCTGACGGTCAGGCTTGCCGACGCCAATGCGAAATGGCGGGAAGCCTATCTACTGGAAGAGGTCAGAATTCGCGAGGCACTTGGCCCTCTGGCCATCGACATCCAGCATTTCGGCAGCACCGCCATTCCGGGCATCAAGGCAAAGCCGATCATCGACATCCTGATCGGCGTACCTCGCTTCGAGGACGGCCTTGCCTGCATCGAGCCGATGGAAAAGATCGGCTATGACTATGCAGGAGCGGATATCGTGCCCGACGACCACCTCTTCGGCCGCGGCATTACAGGCGAAACGCGCACGCATCTCGCCCATGTTGTCGAATATCAGGGCTTCAACTGGAGGCGGAATATTTTCTTCCGTGACAGGCTCAGAGGCGATCCGGCTCTCGCGCGGGCCTATGAGGATTTGAAGATCGGCCTTGCGCAGCAATTTGCCGAAAGCCGCGCGGCATATACCGGCGCGAAGAAGGATTTCATCGACCGGGTGCTGGCCGAAGCCAGCCTTGCCTGACGATCGACTCAAGCCTTCTTTTCCCAGCGCCCTTCCGGCGTCTGCTGCCAATAGGTGAGGTTATGGCCCTCGCCTTTAAGCTTTTTCCACTGCGTGCGAGCACCTTCGAGCTGTTCCTGATCGTAGCCATCGAACATGAAGACGATCCGCTCATAATCTGCAGCGGGCGGCGGCTCGGCCCCGTCGACGATGAAGCGGACGGTGGCAGCATTCGCATTATCACTCGAGGTGGTCAGGAGAATGGGCTGATCCCCAGCGAAATCGGCCTCGTCCGTGCCATGCGGCAGGAAGCTGTCCTCCCGATAGGTCCACAGGTGCGTGTCCAGCGCGTCGCGTCGCACAGCTTCCTTCATCTGGACGGCGACGCGCCAGCCGCGCTCGACACTCTTGTCGAGCAACGGCGGAAGCGCGTCTTCCAGCTTCGATTCCGTCAGATGGTAGAAGAGGATTTCCGTCATCGTGTTTCGTAATTCGTACGCACCAGCTCATCGAGCAGGCGCACGCCGAAACCGGAAGCCCACGACTGGTTAATCTCGTCCTGCACGGACCCCATCGCCGTACCGGCAATGTCGAGATGCGCCCAGGGCGTATCCTGTACGAAGCGCTTCAGGAAATGCGCCGCGGTGATCGATCCGGCAAGACGGCCCCCGGTATTCTTCACGTCAGCGAATTTGCTGTCGATCATCTTGTCATATTCCTTGCCGAGCGGCATGCGCCACAGCTTCTCGTTCGTCACGAGACCGGCCGCGGTCAGCTGTGCCGACAGCGGATCGTCGTTCGAAAAGAGGCCGGCATAGACGTTGCCGAGTGCAACCATGATAGCGCCGGTTAACGTCGCAAGGTTGATCATGAACTGCGGCTTGAAGCGGTCATTGCAATACCAGAGCGCATCGCAGAGCACGAGGCGACCTTCGGCATCCGTGTTGATCACTTCAATCGTCTGGCCGGACATGGAGGTGACAATGTCGCCCGGGCGCTGAGCGTTGCCGTCGGGCATGTTTTCCACAAGACCGATAATGCCGACGGCATTGACCTCCGCCTTGCGCGCGGCGAGCGTGTACATGAGGCCGGTGACGGCTGCCGCACCGCCCATGTCACCCTTCATGTCCTCCATGTTGGCGGCCGGCTTGATCGAGATGCCGCCGGTATCGAAGACCACACCCTTGCCAATGAAGGCAATCGGCCGGTCCTTGTTCTTGCCGCCCTTCCACTGCATGACCGCAAGGCGCGGCGGACGAACGGAACCCTGGGCAACGCCGAGCAGCGCGCCCATGCCGAGGCGGCGCATCTCCCGCTCCGTCAGGACTTCCACCTCGACGCCGAGCTTTTCCAGTTCCTTGGCTTTGGCTGCAAATTCAATCGGACCAAGAACGTTCGGCGGCTCGTTGACGAGATCGCGGGCGAGATTGACACCACCGGCGATCGCCTCGGCATCCGCAAAGGCTTTCTTGGCGGCAGCCGCCTCAGCCGTGACGACCGTCACTTTGACCGATTTCGGCTGCTTGTCCTCATCATCATTCTTCTTCGTCTTGTAGGTATCGAAACTATAGGCGCGCAGCAGCATGCCGAGGGCGAAATCAGCCGCAGCCTTGGCGCTGACCTCTACACCCGGCGCGTCGATGAAGACCGTTGCCTTCTCGGTATTCTTGATCCGCGAGGCGGCGCTGCCACCGGCCTTCAGCCAGTCATGAACGGCAAGGTCTGCCGTCTTGCCTAAGCCGATGACGATGATGCGCTCGACAGGCGCGCCTTCCGGCGCCACGAGATCCAAGGCTGCCATCGATTTTGCCGAGAAACGTGCAATCTTCGATGCCTTGGCGATCACCCCCGTCGGATCGGCAATATCAGCCCCGGCCGCGGCATCGGCGTCTGATGTCTTCAGAAGGACCGCGAGGCCGCCAGTCAGCTTTGCCGATTTTGAGAATGAAATTTCGAATTTTGCAGACATGTCTTCTCCGATGGGATTCATCAAATCCGTTCCGGAGGGATAATTTCGCGTTTGGCGGGTCTGTCAATGGCCGACGACAGTTGTTATGTTCCGCGCGGCCGCCCGGCCAAATGGTTTTCGTCAGTTTCGTAGATGTTTGCGTTGACAGTTTTTTCGAAAAATCGATGGCGGGGTCCGGCAATTCGCCTGCCGCAAACGGCATTCGGCGTATTCGTGCTGCTCTTCTGGGTCTGGTGGCTGCTGCTTGCCCTCTTTCGGGCCTTTCCCGAGATAGATATTTACTTTTCCCAGCTTTTTTTCGTGCGGGAGGCATGCGGCGCATCGGCGCCTGCGACGCAGATCTGCGGCGCCTTCCCCTATCGGAGCGAGGCGATTCTCGGTCTCTTGCGTACGCTCTTCTTTTACGTTCCCTATGTCGTTACCGCCGTCATGCTGTGGAAACTCGCCGAGTGTTATCAACAGCATGGCGCGACATTCAACGCTTCGCGCGCGCGTGACCTGAAGGTCGCGCTCGGCACGCTGCTCATCGGCCCCGTTCTTCTCGTCAATGTGGTCCTCAAGGACCATTGGGGCCGGCCGCGCCCGGTCCAGACGGATATTTTCGGCGGCATGCTGCACTTTGCCGAGGCTGGCTCAATGGCCGGCAAATGCGTCTCGAACTGTTCCTTCATCTCCGGCGAAGCGGCAAGCGCAGGCTGGCTGTTCTGCCTGCTCATCTTCGTTCCGAAATCCGTGCGCTATGCGCTGGTAGCACCCGTTGCCGCCGTTTCGATCTTGACGCCGGCCATGCGGCTTTCCTTCGGCGCGCATTATCTCTCCGACGTCGTTCTCGGATGGTTGTCTTCGGTAGTGATATTCGCAGCGCTGATGGCCATCGCTGAGTCGCCACAGCGCCAAAAAAATTCTGAAAATTGAATGAATTTTTGACACTAGCTTGTCGCAAAAGCGCGACAAACAGCGTAGAGGGAATCTCCTGTCGGCCATACCGGCCTGCAGGTGCTTTCAAGGGCGAGCATGAAACTACTTGAGACATACATATTGCGGCGTGTCGGCCAGATGTTTCTTGTGGCCCTGCTCCCGGTGCTCGCGATCATCTGGACCACCCAGGTTCTGCAGCGCATCAATCTGGTGACCGATAGCGGCCAGTCGATAGGCTCTTTCGCAATGCTTGCGACGCTGATCCTGCCGTCGATCATTCCTATCGTGCTGCCCTTCGCCCTCGTCATCGGCATCACCCAGACGCTGACGACGATGAATAACGATTCCGAGCTGACAGTGATCGACGCAGCCGGGGCTCGCCGCACCATCCTGGCGCGACCGATCCTGCTCCTGGCGATCCTCGTCAGCGTCTTCTCGTTATTCGTCGACAATGTCGTCGAGCCACGCGCGAAGACGGTCGTGCGCGAGATGATCGCCGCCACCTATGCCGACCTTCTTTCATCCGTGATCGAGGAAAAGACCTTCCGCAAGATCGACGAAGGCCTTTATGTGCAGATCTCGCAGCGGCTCGCCGGCCGCACGCTGAAGGGCCTCTTCGTCGCCGACGAGCGCGATCCGAATTACGAGCTCATCTATTATGCGCGGGAGGGTGCTGTGGATGATGTCGGCACGTCGCTGATCATGCATGACGGCGAAGTCCATCGCAAAACGACCGATGGCAACGTCTCCGTCATCAAGTTCGATTCCTATTCCTTCGACCTTTCGGACATGACGGAAAATAACGGACAGGCCACGCTTCGCGCCAGCGACCGTGATCTCGCCTTCCTGCTCAATCCCGATCCGAAAGATCCCGACTATATCGCCAAGCCCGGCAGCTATACTGCCGAACTGCATCGCCGCCTGACCGACTGGATGCTTCCCTTTGTTTTTGCGCTTTTCTCCCTTGCCATAGCCGGAGATGCGCGATCGCATCGCGAGGCGCGATTGCATCCGATGATTGGAGCACTGGGCCTCGCATTCGTGCTGCGCTGGGCGGCGTTTTACGTTGCCAACCAGATCGACAAGAACACGGCCTATATTCCGATCCTCTACGCGATCCCGATCGTGACCAGCCTGGTTTCGATTGTTTTCCTGAACATGCATAAGCGGCTCGCCATGCCGCTGGCCGTGAGAAACCGGACTTCGACAATGTGGAAGCGCGCGCAGAAGCGGGTTCTTGCCGCGACCGGCCGGACCGGCGGAGGCGCTGCGCAATGATTTTCGGAACATTGTCGCGGTATTTCTTCCGCCGCTATGTCACGACCACGATGTGGTTCCTGATCGGCATGAGCGCCATCACCTTTCTGCTCGACTTCAGCGAGACGGCAAGCCGCATCTCCAATTTTCCCGGCTACACGCTGGGTGGTGCCGTACTGCTTACCGCAGTTCGACTGCCGCTGATCCTGCAGCAAACGATTCCCTTCGTGGCGCTGTTCGTCGGCATCACCGTACTGATAGGCCTCAATCGGAAATACGAACTCGTCGTCACCCGTGCGGCCGGTATCTCGGTCTGGCAGTTCATGCTGCCCTTTATCGCCGGATCGCTGATTCTCGGCGTACTGACGGTGGTGGCGCTCAATCCGCTCGCCGCCTGGGGCCAAAGGCAGGCAACACAATTCGAAACGGCGTGGCGTGGTCAGGACAATGCCATGATCAAGGCGCTGCAGGTTCCGTGGCTGCGTCAGATCAGCGGTCGGGACGATGTCATCATCGGCGCCAAAACCGTGCTGGAGAACGGCACACTGCTCGTCGACGCGGTCCTTATCCACTTTGACAGCAGCGGTGAGGTCATTCTGCGGCAGGACGCCTCATCTGCTAAATTGGAAGATGGTTACTGGCAGCTTAACAACGTCATCGAACGCAAGCCTGGGGAAATCCCGGTGCGTAAGGTTTCGGAACAGCTTCGTACCAACCTGAAGCAGGACTTCATCAAGGAGCGGCTGACCGCGCCGGAAACAATTGGTTTCTTTGATCTTTCCAACCGCATTGCTGCTGCCAAATCCTTTGGAATTTCCACCAAGGCGCTTGAGACTCAGTTCAACTCGCTGCTATCGCAACCGCTGCTGTTGGTGGCCATGACTCTCATTGCTGCAACAGTGTCTCTGAAATTTAGCCGGTTCAACCAATCACGCTCTGTGATTCTGGGTGGAATCCTTTCAGGCTTCATGCTTTATGTCGTCACCGTGCTTGTAAAAGCATTCGGAAGCAGCGGTGTCGTGCCGCCGTTTGTGGCGACTTGGATACCGGTGATCGTGGCGCTCGCTTTAGGCGCAACGATTTTGCTTCATCAGGAGGATGGCTAGTGGCGGTAGGCGACCGCGAGAATTTTAGTAAGCAGTTGGTTGCCCTGCTCTTAGGCGCAGCTCTGTGTATCTATTTTGAAAGTGCTCCTGCGGCCTACACCCAGGAAAACACTGCAGGCATGCCTGCGATCGGCAGCAATATCTCGCCGGACGCAAAACTGATGCTGTCGGCAAACGAACTCGTTTATAACAAGGACCAGCAGATCGTCTCCGCGATCGGCGGCGTGCAGATCAATTACGGCGGCTACAAGATGGTCGCCCAGAAAGTCGACTATAACCAGCAAACCGGCCGGATGATGGCGACCGGCAACATCGAAATGGTGACCCCTGACGGCAACCGTATCTATGCCGACAGCCTCGATGTGACCGACAACTTCGCGGACGGCTTCTTGAATGCGCTGCGTGTCGAGACCAGCGACAATACCCGCCTCGTTGCCGAAACCGGCCAACGTGTCGGCGGCACCCAGATGATTCTCAACAAGGGCGTCTACACGGCCTGCCTGCCCTGCTCCGAGAAGCCTGACAGCGCGCCCTTGTGGCAGGTCAAGGCCGAAAAAGTCATTCAAAACGGCGAGAAGCACACGATCCGGCTCGAGCACGCGCGCTTCCAGATGTTCGGCCATTCGCTCGCCTACGTTCCGTGGATCGAAGTCCCCGACAATACCGTGAAGCGCAAGTCGGGCTTCCTGTTCCCGACGATGAGCGTGTCGCAAAATCTCGGCTACGGTCTTCACGTTCCCTATTATTACGTCATTTCTCCGAGCTCGGATTTCACCGTCACAGGTACCGGCTATACCTCGCAAGGCTTCATGCTCGAGGGGGAATACCGCCGCCGTTTCGAAAACGGCACGATGACGATGCACCTCGCCGGCATCGATCAGATGAACCCTAGCAATTTCAGCGAGGGTACAAGCGATGCCGAAGCCAAACAGCGCGGCATGATCGCGTCGGCGGGGCATTTCAGGATCAATCCCCGCTGGAGCTTCGGCTGGGATGTCATGGTGCAGAGCGACAACAACTTCTCGCGCACCTACAAGATCGATGGCTACGACAACTCGCCGCACGCCAACACCGTCTATCTGACGGGTCTCGGCAAGCGTAATTACTTCGATCTGCGCTCTTTCTATTTCGACGTTCAGGATGCCGATCGCAACAATACCGCGGAAAAACAGCAGGCGATCGTCTATCCGACGCTTGACTATCACTATGTCGCGCCACAGCCGCTTGCTGGCGGTGAGCTTTCCGCCGATGTCAATCTGACCAATATTTCGCGCACTCACGACGACTTCTACAATGTCGCAGGTTTCGACCGCTTCCGAGGCCTGGAAGGGCAGACGACCCGTTTAAGCACGGAAATACAGTGGAAGCGCACCTACGTAACACCTACCGGGCTGGTTATTACGCCGTTGCTCGCGGCACGCGGCGATGCTTTCGCGCTCAATATGGACAGTCCCGTCGATGCCAATGGCGTCCCGTATGCCGGCAATTATCTCGACGATAATGCGGCAACGCGCGGAATGGTGACGGCTGGGCTGGAAATGCGTTACCCGATCCTGTTCACGACAAGCAACAGCACGCATGTCCTGGAGCCGATCGCGCAGATCTACGCACGACCGGATGAACCTCTCGCCGGCCGACTACCGAATGAAGATGCGCAGAGCTTCGTCTTCGATGCGACCAACCTTTTCGATCGCGACAGATTCTCGGGCTACGATCGTATCGAGGGCGGCACGCGCGCAAATGTCGGCTTCCAGTATACCGGCACCTTCGACAGCGGCTATAAGCTGCACGGCATCTTTGGACAGTCCTATCAGCTCGCCGGTCAGAATTCATTTGCGACCGACGACCTCGTGAATGTCGGCGCCGATTCCGGTCTTGAGACCGACCGTTCCGACTATGTCGGACTGGGTGGCATCGAGATGCCTTTCGGCCTCTCCGTGGCAGCATCCTACCGGCTGGATGAAAAGGATTTCTCCTTTAATCGCGGCGACCTGACAACGGCCTATCAGAACGACACCTTCTCGGGCCAGGTGACCTATACGCACGTGAGCGCGCAGCCGGCCTACGGCTTTGCCGAAGACCAAGATGAGGTTCAGGTAAGCAGCCGGGTCAAGTTCCAGGATTACTGGTCGATCTTCGGAGGCATCGCCTGGGATTTGAACAACGACGTCGTTACAAGACAGACGCTCGGCATTTCCTATGAGGACGAGTGCACCATCTTCACCATCGCCTACGTGGATAGGCGCGATACGACGGATCAGACGGCAAGCGACTGGACGATTGCTGCACGCCTGACCTTCCGCACGCTCGGCGATATCCGACTGGGCACGGGTGACTCTGCAAACAGCCTTTGACGACAGATTGCTCGGCCGGAATCTCCGGCCGAGCCATTCTTTCGCCGTAACCCTGTGCAGGACATTGCGACCAGTTATTATGTGAGGCATAGGGTGTCGCAGAGTAAGAGATGCGATTTCCGCTCGTCTCGGTCTATGGTAAGAACGCCGCGCGCCGGGTCGTGCGGCGCTATCGGGAGGTCAATAGATGATTGACGCGAAGAAATCCGTAACCGCACTTGTTGCAGGCGCAACCCTGATGCTTGTTGCCTTCAGCACCCCCGTCGTCGCCGCCAGCGAAGTCAAGGCAGTGGTAAACGGTACCGCCATTACCAGCGGCGATGTTGCCAAGCGACAGGCCTTCATGCGCCTGCAGCGCTTGAAGCCCGATGCCAAGGCTGCCGAAGAACAGCTCGTCGACGAGACGCTGAAGCGGCAGGAAATCTCCCGCGTGCGCATGTCGGTTTCGCAGGACGACGTCAACGCTTCCTTCGCCCGTTTCGCCGCCAGCAACAAGCTTTCCGTCGAGCAGATGTCACAGATCCTCGACCGCGCCGGTGTCGGCGTCGATCATTTCAAGAACTTCATTGCCGTGCAGATGAGCTGGCCGCGTCTCGTCAATGCGCGCTACGGCTCCAGTGCGCGCATCTCGAATTATGATCTGGTCAACCGTATGATGCAGAACAATAAGCAGAAGCCGGTGACGACGGAATACATATTGCAGCAGATCATCTTCGTGGTCCCCGCAGCCAAGCGTGACGCGATCACGGCCAAGCGCAAGGGCGAGGCCGAGGCGTCGCGCTCCAAATATCCCGGATGCGATCAGGCAAAGACTTTCGCCGCCACCATGCGGGATGTTTCCGTGCGCGATCTTGGCCGCATGCTCGCCCCGGAAATTCCAGCAGAATGGAAGGACCTCGTTGCCCAGGCCAAGGGCAATACGACGGCAACACGCGTAACCGATAAGGGCGTAGAATATTTGGCAATCTGCAGCCAGCGCCAGGTTTCGGATGACCAGGCGGCAGAAATGGTGTTCCGTCAGGAGGATCTCGCCAAGGCCAAGTCGGACAAGACTGCAGCGCCGGAAAACGAAAACAGCACCAAATATCTGGATGAACTGCGCAAGCACGCGCAGATCATCTATCGCTGACTTCCATGGCGACATCGTTTTCGCGACCGCTTGCACTGACGCAGGGCGATCCGGCCGGCGTAGGACCCGATATCACCCTGGCGGCATGGCTCCGCAGACGCGAGCTTGGGCTGCCGCCATTTTTCCTGATTGGCGATCCTGATGTGCTAGCCGTGCGGGCGCGACAGCTGAGGCTCGATATTCCCCTGAGCAGTATCGGCAACGCAGCGGAAAGTCTCAGCGCATTTGCAGACGCGCTGCCGGTGATGCCCATACCGGCTGGCATTGATGTTGCGGCGGGAGAGCCGCATGTTGCGACCGCCAAGGGCACGATTGCCTCGATCGAGACAGCTGTGGCGCTGGTGATGCAGGGCGAAGCCCTTGCGGTCGTCACCAATCCAATCGCCAAGTCGGTGCTCTACGAGGCAGGGTTCAAGTTTCCCGGCCACACGGAGTTCCTCGCGGATCTCGCCATGCATGCGACTGGCCAGTCGGTGATGCCCGTCATGATGCTTGCCGGACCGAAACTGCGCGCCATTCCGGTCACCATCCATATTCCGCTCAAGGATGTGCCGCAGGTCCTGACGCTCGGCCTGATCGTCGAGACCTGCCGAATCGCGGACAGGGATCTGAAGCAGCGGTTTGGCATCGCCGCTCCGCGGCTTGCGATCGCAGGGCTCAATCCACATGCCGGCGAAGGCGGTGCGATCGGCAAGGAGGATGAAACCATCATCCATCCTGCGGTGCAGATCCTTCGCGATGAGGGCATCGATGCGATCGGTCCCCTGCCAGCCGACACGATGTTCCATGACGAGGCGCGCGCGCGTTATGACGTTGCCGTCTGCATGTATCACGATCAGGCGCTGATCCCCGCCAAGGCACTCGGCTTCGATGATTCCGTGAACGTAACGCTCGGCCTTCCCTTCGTACGCACCTCCCCCGACCATGGCACCGCGCTCGGCATTGCCGGCAAGGGGCTGGCACGTGAGGCAAGCCTTGTTGCTGCGCTCAAGCTCGGCGCGCAGCTTGGCCGTACCGCTGAAAGCCATCGTTAATGGCTGCACTCGATGGTCTGCCGCCGCTTCGCGAGGTCATCCAGCGCCACGGGCTCGATGCGCGCAAGGCACTCGGACAGAACTTCCTGCTCGATCTCAATCTGACGCAGAAGGTTGCCCGCACAGCTGGCGCACTTCAAGATGTGACAGTCCTTGAAGTCGGTCCCGGCCCCGGCGGATTGACGCGAGCCATCCTGGCGCTCGGTGCGAAGAAGGTCATCGCGGTCGAACGCGATGCGCGCTGCCTGCCGGCGCTGGCCGAGATTGCCGACCACTATGCTGGCCGGCTTGAGGTGATCGAAGGCGATGCGCTGAAGATCGATTTCGAGGAACTGGCGTCGGAAGGCCCCGTCAAAATCATTGCCAACCTGCCCTATAATGTGGGCACCCAGCTTCTCGTGAATTGGTTGCTGCCGAAAACGTGGCCGCCCTTCTGGCAATCACTGACGCTGATGTTCCAGAAGGAAGTCGGCGAACGCATCGTTGCTTCCGAGGACGATGATCACTATGGCCGCCTCGGCGTGCTCGCGGGCTGGCGCACCCATGCCCGTATGGCCTTCGATATCCCGCCGCAGGCTTTCACGCCGCCGCCGAAGGTCACCTCGACAGTGGTTCACCTGACACCGAATGAAAATCCCATTCCCTGTTCAGTCGCCAATCTGGAGAAGGTCACGCAGGCCGCCTTCGGCCAACGCCGTAAGATGCTGCGCCAGAGCCTGAAGCCGCTTGGCGGCGAAGGCCTGCTGACCAAAGCTGGCATCGATCCGGCCCGGCGGGCGGAAACCCTGTCGGTTGAAGAATTCTGCCGGGTGGCGAACAGCCTTTAGAGCATTTCCAGGGCGCAAAACCGCTGCAGCTCTTGCTAGAATGCCTTAGAGAACCGGCGTCTCCTCGAGCAGTTCACGAACGAAGTCGAACATGCCGTGGCGGCGGTCGCGCCGCAGGCGTTCTGCCTTGACGATCGATTGCACCGCATCGAAGGCAGCGTTCAGGTCGTCATTGATGATGACATAGTCATATTCGCGCCAATGCGCGATCTCGGCACGCGAGTTTGCAAGGCGCGTCTGGATGACCTCCTCGGAATCCTCGGCGCGGCGATGCAGGCGGGACTGCAGTTCTGTCATGGTCGGCGGCAGCACGAAGATCGAAACCACGTCGGCCTGCATCTTCTGCTGCAACTGCTGAGCACCTTGCCAGTCGATATCGAAGAGCATGTCGCGGCCTTCCGACATCGCCTGCTCCACAGGCTCGCGGGGTGTGCCGTAGAAATTGCCATGAACTTCCGCCGATTCCAGCAGGGAATCCGAATCGCGCAGCCGCTCGAATTCCCGCACCGTTTTGAAATGGTAGTGCACGCCTTCCACTTCGCTAGGCCGGCGCTGGCGGGTCGTGACGCTGACGGAAAGGCCGATCTGCTTGTCGGTTTCCAGCAGCGTGCGCGCGATGGTGGATTTGCCGGCGCCCGAGGGCGACGAGATGACCAGCATCAGACCGCGGCGGGCGATCTGGATGGGCGATGTTTTCGCCGGGCTCATGTCCTACTCCAAATTCTGGACTTGCTCGCGGAACTGATCGATCACCACCTTCAGCTCGATGCCGGCTGCGGTGACGGCCGAGGCGTTCGATTTCGAGCAGATGGTATTCGATTCTCGGTTAAATTCCTGTGCAAGGAAATCGAGCTTTCGGCCGACTGGGCCACCTTTCGCCAGGAGATCGCGCGCGGCGGCCGCATGAGCCTTCAGCCGGTCGATCTCTTCACGCAGGTCAGCCTTGGTGGCGAGCAGAGCGGCTTCGGCGTGCAGCCGGTCGCGATCGAGGGAGCCGGTGCCTTCCATGAGTAGGGCAACCTGTGCGGACAGTTTTGCCACGATCTCCTGCGGAGAACGCGAAGGATCGGCCTCGATCGCGCCTGTCAGGCCTTCGATCGTCAAGATATGACCGAGCAGCACGCGAGCAAGTGCTGCGCCCTCCTGCTCCCGCATGATCTTGAGACCGGCAAGAGCAGCCGTCAGTCCTGACAGAATATCGGCATCGCGGGCGGCAACCGTCTCTTCGCTATCCTGCGTCTCTCGGAAATCGACGAGACCACGAATGGACAGAAGTGTGTCGAGCCTCAGCGGCGCCGGATCGATCAGGCCTTCCAGCTTCTCGCGCATCGCGAGAACGGCAGAAAAGGCGTCCTGATTGAGCACGGCCTCAAGTTGGCTTTCGCCTGACGTCAGCGTCAGCGTTGCCTGCAAATTGCCGCGGCTGAAATTCTCACCGGCGATGCGGCGGACCTCCGTTTCGAGCCGCTCCAGGCCGGGTGGCAGGCGAAGTCTGACATCGAGGCCCTTGCCGTTGACCGAACGCAGTTCCCATGCCCAGCGCCAGCGGCCGCTCGTTCCCTCGTGCCGCGCAAACCCGGTCATGGACTGCAATGCCATCAAAGGCCTCCCGATATCAGTTGATCTTCTTTTTCTTGGGCGGAACCGCGGATGTATTGTCCACAGGCTGCTCCTCCGGCTGTCCGTCGACGGCTATCTCCGGATCGGCGCCCTTGTCGGCTTCCAGCTTACGCCAGCGCTTGACGTTGGCATTGTGCTCTTCGAGTGTCGCAGCAAAGACGTGACCGCCGGTTCCGTCGGCGACGAAATAAAGGTCCTGCGTCTTCCAGGGATTGGCGACGGCTTCAAGAGCATCCTTGCCGGGATTGGCGATCGGCGTCGGCGGCAGGCCCTTGATGACGTAGGTATTGAAGGGCGTCTCTTTCTTCAGGTCCGACTGGTAGATCGGCCGGTCGGCGGGTTTGCCCTCACCACCGAAGAGACCGTAGATGATGGTGGGATCGGACTGCAGGCGCATGCCTTTACCGAGACGGTTCAGGAAGACAGAAGCGACATGAGCGCGCTCATCCGGCACGCCGGTCTCCTTTTCCACAATCGAGGCGAGCGTCACGAATTCTTCCTTGCTCTTCAGAAGCAGAGAAGGATCACGCCGTTCCCAGATCTGGTCGACGAGCTTCTGCTGGGCGGCGGCCATCTGATCGATGATCTCGGAACGTTTGGTGCCGCGCGAGAACTTGTAGGTATCAGGCCGCAGGCTGCCTTCCGGCGGCAGGGCGGCCGGCAGATCGCCTTCAAGAACCGGATCGTCCAGCATGCGATCGAACATCTGCCGTACCGTCAATCCTTCGGGGAAGGAGACGGAATAGAGGATCGACTTGCCGGATTTCAGGAGCTCCATGATCTCTCTCATGGACGCATGCGCCTTGATCTCATATTCACCGGCTTTGAGGCTTTCGCCGGCATTGAGATGCGTCGCCGTCAGATAGCGGAAGACGCGGGCGTCCGAAATGATGAGATTGCGCTCAAGGTTCGAAGAGATTTCGGCAAGGCCTGCGCCATTGCGGACGATGAAGTTGGTATTGGTCTGCAGCGGCCCAGGGCTCTGATAGGTCGTGATGGCATAGTAGACGCCGACGAGACCGGCGATGCAGACGATCACCGCCATGGTCATTACGAAATTCAGAAAGAGGACGACCTGGCTGCGGGCATTCCTGGAGCGCTTCGGCGGCTCGGGAACGCGCTCCGGACGCAGGGCTTCGTTCGGCGACTTCGGGATGATCGGCCCCTTCTGCGCCGACTGACCGTTCTGGCCGTTATCGCTGCTCTGGTTGGTCGTGTCGCTCACCGGCAATCCTCTAAAACTAGGCCCCGCTTCGCTATTTCGCGAAGTAATGCGGCAAAAACAGGTTCTGCCGCGCTTCATGACGCCGTTTGACGTTCGCCCGGGCTCGTGAACCGCCTGTTACGCCACGTAGCGGCGCAGCACCAGCGATGCATTCGTGCCGCCGAATCCGAACGAGTTGGATAGCGCCACGTTGATTTCTCTCTCACGAGCCTTGTGCGGAACAAGATCGATTGCGGTTTCCCGCTCAGGGTTATCGAGATTGAGCGTCGGAGGGGCGACGTTATCCCGGATTGCGAGGGTCGTGAAGATCGCCTCGATGGCGCCGGCAGCGCCCAAAAGGTGGCCGGTCGCCGATTTGGTCGACGACATGGAAATCTTCGACGCCGCATTGCCGACGAGGCGCTCGACGGCACCCAGCTCGATCGTATCGGCCATGGTCGACGTACCGTGGGCGTTGATGTAGTCGACATCGGCAGGCGTCAGACCTGCGCGCTTCAGCGCCATGGTCATGCAGCGGAATGCGCCTTCGCCGTCTTCCGAGGGAGCGGTAATGTGGTAGGCGTCGCCGGAAAGTCCGTATCCAACCACTTCGGCATAGATCTTGGCGCCGCGCGCCAACGCATGGTCCAGCTCTTCGAGAACCACGATGCCAGCGCCCTCGCCCATGACGAAGCCGTCGCGATCCCTGTCGTAGGGGCGTGAGGCCTTCTGCGGGTCGTCATTATGCTGCGTCGACAGCGCCTTGCAGGCGGCAAAGCCGGCGAGCGAAATGCGGCTGACCGGTGATTCCGTCCCCCCGGCGACCATGACATCGGCATCGCCGAGCGCGATCAGACGGGCAGCATCGCCAATGGCATGCGCACCGGTGGAGCAGGCGGTGACGACCGAGTGGTTCGGGCCGCGCAGCTTGTGGCGAATAGAGACCTGGCCGGAGACGAGGTTGATCAGTCGGCCAGGAATGAAGAAGGGGGAAATGCGGCGCGGGCCCTTGTCGCGCAGCGTGTAGCCCGCCTCGACAATGCCTTCGATGCCGCCGATGCCGGAGCCGATCAGCACGCCGGTGGCGATCTGGTCCTCATCGGTCTCGGGATGCCAGTCGGCATCCTTGAGCGCCATGTCGGCGGCAGCCATGCCGTAGATGATGAAGGGGTCTACCTTGCGCTGCTCCTTCGGCTCCATCCAATCATCAGGATTGAAGGTACCATCAGAACCATCGCCAACGGGAATGCGGCAGGCAATCTTGGCGGGGAGATCGTCGACCTCGAATTCGGTCACGAGGCGGGCGCCGTTTGCTCCCGCAAGCAGGCGGGACCACGTAACTTCTGTTCCGCATCCCAAGGGCGATACCATACCGGTACCTGTAATAACGACCCTTCTCATCGACTGCTTTCCCCCGTCTGTTATGTTTTATGGAGAAACATGCTCAAAAGAAAAGGGCGGACTCTTGGCCCGCCCTTTCTCGAATGCGCAGAATCAGGCCTGAGCCTTTTCAATGAACTTCACAGCGTCGCCGACCGTCAGGATCGAGTCAGCGGCATCGTCGGGAATTTCAACGCCGAATTCTTCTTCGAAGGCCATGACCAGTTCGACCGTGTCGAGCGAGTCTGCGCCCAGATCGTCGATAAAGCTGGCGCTCTCGACGACCTTGTCGGCATCGACGCCAAGATGATCAATAACAATTTTCTTTACGCGTTCTGCGATATCGCTCATGTCGGTTTCCTCGACTTTATGTCCTGATCGGAATGTCTTTTTGACACCCCTACCCTGTTTCAGCCTGCGATGTTGTCAGACATCCTCGGCAAACTCGTTTACCCGGCTTTAGAGAAGTCCCAGGCTTGCGAAAGCCCGCCGGTCCGTCTGCTTTTTACGGGACGACTGCACACAGTCATGGCCCGCTTAACATGCTTTAAGTCTGCCGCAAAGCCAGAAAATCAACCGTTCGTGATTGGTCAACACGCTATTGGCTGGAATCGGCGACTGCGGCAGCTAATCGCTTCAGATCATGGCCATTCCGCCGTTCACGTGCAGCGTCTGGCCCGTCATGTAGGCAGCCTCGGCGGAGGCGAGGTAGAGGACGGCGGACGCGATCTCGGCGCCGGTGCCCATACGCTTCATGGGAATCGCCCCCATGATCGCTTCTTTCTGCTTGTCGTTCAGCTTGCCGGTCATGGCGCTTTCGATGAAGCCCGGAGCGACGCAGTTGACCGTCACATTACGGGTGGCAATTTCCTGTGCCAGCGATTTGGAGAAGCCGATCATACCAGCCTTGGAGGCACAGTAATTGGCCTGACCCGGATTGCCGGTGACGCCGACAACGGAGGTGATGTTGATGATCCGACCGTAGCGACGGCGCATCATCGGGTGGGTAAGCTCGCGGGTCAGGCGGAAGGTTGCCGTCAGGTTCACTTCGAGCACAGCATCCCAGTCCTCGTCGCTCATGCGCACGAACAGGCCATCCCTGGTGATGCCGGCATTGTTGACGAGGATATCGACGCCTTCTAGATCGGTTTCCGCCTTCTGGCCGAGAGCCTTGACCTCGTTGCGATCCGACAAGTTCGCCGGGAAGATCTTGACGCGCTCGCCGAGCTCGTTTGCCAGGGCTTCAAGCTTTTCGACGCGGGTACCGTGCAAGCCGACTATGGCGCCCTGCTTGTGGAGAAGGCGGGCGATTTCCTCGCCGATGCCGCCCGATGCGCCGGTGACGAGAGCCTTGCGGCCGGAAAGATCGAACATGAGAACGTTCCTTATATAAAGTAGAGCTATCAGGCCGTGAGAGCGGCAATGGCGGCGTCGATATCGGCCGGACCATTGACCGCGACACCATTGATATTCTTGTCGATGCGGCGTGCAAGGCCGGTCAGCACCTTGCCGGCACCTAGTTCATAAAGCGTGGTGACGCCATTTGCGCCAAACCATTCCACCGTTTCGCGCCAGCGGACCTGTCCGGTGACCTGCTCGACGAGAAGCTTGGCAATCTCTTCGGCATCCGTGACAGGCGCGGCGCGGACATTGGCGATGAGTGGCACGACTGGGTTCGCCTTCTTCACGCCGGCGAGCGCTTCGCGCATGGCATCTGCGGCCGGCGCCATCAACTTGGAATGGAAGGGAGCGGAAACCGGCAGCAGGATAGCGCGCTTGGCGCCCTTGTCGGTCGCAAGGCCGGCGGCCTTTTCGACGGCCGACTTTTCGCCTGAAATGACGAGCTGGCCGCCGCCATTGTCATTGGCGATCTGGCAGGAGCCGATGGCTGCGGCTTCTTCGCAGACGACCTGCACGTCAGCATGTTCAAGGCCGATGATGGCGGCCATGGCGCCGACGCCGACCGGAACTGCAGCCTGCATGGCATTGCCGCGAATGCGCAGGAGGCGGGCGGTATCGGCGACGGAGAAAGTGCCGGCCGCACAAAGGGCCGAATATTCGCCGAGAGAATGGCCGGCGACACAGGCGACCTTCGACTTCAGATCGAGGCCCTTGGCTTCCAGAACACGGATGACAGCCATGGAGACGGCCATCAGTGCCGGCTGGGCATTGGCCGTCAGCGTCAGCTTGTCCTCAGGACCATTGAACATGACATCGGAGAGCTTTTCACCGAGCGCTTCATCGACCTCTTCGAAAACGGCGCGGGCTTCCGCAAAATTCTCGGCGAGCTCCTTGCCCATGCCGACGGCCTGGCTGCCCTGGCCGGGAAAAGTGAAAGCAACGGTCATTTTTTCGGTCCCTCGATAGTGCCTATTGGGCGATTTCGCCTCCAATTGACGTTCTTTCCTTCGGAGTCAAGTGGCGACGGATTCTCTCCAAAGCCTTTCGCCGCAGCGGGAAAGCCAGGTTTTTTCTCTTGCGCTTCATCAAATCCGGCCTAGATTTGCGCGGCCCTTCCCAAGCCCTTCCCTCCCTAGCTGACGTCCAAGGTTCCCGATGAAATACAATAAACTAGGCCGCACCGACATTTCCGTATCCGAAATTTGCCTTGGCACCATGACCTGGGGAACGCAAAACAGCGAGGCGGAAGCCCATGAGCAGATGGACTACGCCGTCGAGGAGGGCATCAATTTCTTCGATACTGCCGAGCTCTACCCGACGACGCCGGTTTCGGCCGAAACGCAAGGGCGCACGGAAGAATATATCGGCAGCTGGTTTGAGAAGACCGGCAAGCGCAAGGACATCGTACTTGCCACCAAGGTTGCCGGCACTGGCCGCTCCTATATCCGCAATGGCGAAGGCGCCGATGCCAAGAACATCCGCCTTGCGCTCGAAGCCAGCCTCAAGCGGCTGAAGACCGACTATATCGACCTCTACCAGATCCACTGGCCGAACCGCGGTCATTTCCATTTCCGCCAGAACTGGCACTACGATCCTTTCAAACAAGATCGCGCCAAAGCCATCGCCAATATGACCGAAATTCTGGAGACGGTGGGTGCGCTGGTAAAGGAAGGCAAAGTCCGCGCCTTCGGCCTGTCGAACGAAACGACCTGGGGCACACAGAAATATGTGACGCTTTCCGAGCAGTTGAACCTGCCGCGCGTCGCGAGCGTGCAGAACGAATACAATCTTCTCTACCGTCACTTCGATCTCGACATGGCGGAGCTCTCGCATCATGAAGACGTAGGTCTGCTCGCCTATTCGCCGCTCGCTGCCGGCATCCTGAGCGGGAAATACATCAACGGCGAGAAGCCCGAAGGCACGCGCGCTTCGATCAACGGCGACCTCGGCGGCCGCCTGCAGCCGCTGCAGGAAGCGCCGACCAGGGCCTATCTGGAGATTGCCGCCCGCCATGGCCTCGATCCATCGCAGATGGCGCTTGCCTTCTGCCTGACCCGCCGCTTCATGACGTCGGTCATCATCGGCGCGACGTCGATGGCGCAGCTGAAGACGGATATCGGCTCGGCCGATGTGAAGCTCAGCAGCGATGTGCTTGATGACATCGAGAAGGTTCACCGGCTCTATCCGATGCCGATGTGAGGGCTCGAGGGAACAGGCGCTACACCACCGGCGTCTTCAACTCGTAAGCGCATTGGCGGGCTTTTCTGCCATATGCGCTTGCCTTTCGCGGAAAAATCCGTATAAGCGCGCCTGTTCGTTAACCCGGTCTTCTGGCTGGTGGCTGAACGGAGGGCCGGTTTGCTTCTTGCGAACCGTTCGGAACGGAAGCGTTCCAGCCTCCCGTGTCTCCGCTCTCGACCGTCTCGGAAACGCTTTTCTTGCTTGGCGCTTATCGCCTCTCAGGAGCAGTCGTTGAGGCTTAGCCGCCGAATGCCGGGTTCTGATCAACGCAAGAAAGGCAAAGCTGTCATGGCTCTTTATGAACATGTATTCCTTGCCCGACAGGATATTTCCACCCAGCAGGTCGATGCCCTCGTAGAACAGTACAAGGGCGTGATCGAAGCTAACGGTGGCAAGGTCGGGCGCATTGAAAACTGGGGCCTCAAGTCCCTCACCTACCGCATCAAGAAGAACCGCAAGGCTCACTACGCCCTGATGGACATTGATGCACCGGCGGCTGCGATCCAGGAAATGGAACGCCAGATGCGCATCAGCGAAGACGTTCTTCGCTACATGACCATCGCTGTTGAAAAGCACGAAGATGGCCCGTCTGCCATGATGCAGAAGCGCGATCGTGACGACCGCGGCCCGCGTGAAGGCGGCGATCGTGGCCCGCGCCGCGAATTCGGCGACCGTCCGCCGCGTCGTGATGGCGATTTCCAGCGCGCTCCGCGTCCGGATCGCGCTCCCCGCGAAGACCGTGCATAAGGAGAAATAAGAATGTCTGAATCTTCCTCCGCTCCGGTCCGCCGTCCGTTCCACCGTCGTCGCAAGACCTGCCCGTTCTCCGGCGCAAATGCTCCGCGCATCGACTATAAGGACGTCCGTCTTCTGCAGCGCTACATTTCCGAGCGCGGCAAGATCGTCCCGTCCCGCATCACGGCCGTTTCCCAGAAGAAGCAGCGCGAACTCGCTCAGGCGATCAAGCGTGCACGCTTCCTCGGCCTGCTGCCGTACGTCGTAGCCTAATTTGATACCGAAGCCTCGGATCTTCGGATCCGGGGCTTCCTCCCTTCCGCGATGGGCGCGGATCGGAACTTTAAAACCCATGTTGAGGCATCTCCCGCACTTGCCCGGGGAAATCCTCTAACTGCTTTGTGAAGCAGGACAGCGAAGTGACACGATTGAACCTGAAAACGCTTGCGACCGGCGCACTCGCCGGAGTGACCGCCGCCTTGCTGGTGCTTGGCGCGAGCATGCAGCCGTCGTTCAGTGCCGTGCTTTACGCCGCTTCTGCGCTTCCGATTCTGCTTGTCGGCCTTGGCTGGGGCAATATTGCTGCCATTTCGGCCGTCATCACCGCCGCCGCGGTTGGCGCGATCGCCATCTCCCCCTCCTTCGCACTGGTCATGACGCTGGTGACGCTGCTGCCGGCAGGATGGCTCAGCCATCTTGCGAACCTCGCGCGGCCGGCTTCCGAACTCGGCGGCCCGGACAATCTGCTCGCCTGGTATCCGCTTTCCGATATCCTGCTGCATCTCTGCGGCCTTGTGACGATCGCCGTCATCGTGACCGGCATCATGATCGGTTACGGGCCTGAGATCACCGACCGGATGGTCGATGCACTGATGAGTTCGCTGCAAGAGCAGCAACCGGATTTCATTCCGGACCCGGCCGCGACCGCACAGACGAAGTCGCTGGTCGTTCTGATGTTGCCTGCGCTGCAGGGTGGCATCTGGGTCGTCATGCTCTTTGCCGCCTATTATATCGCCACACGCATCGTTGCGGCGTCTGGCCGGGGCCTGCGTCCGCGCGAGGACATTCCCTCGTCGCTGCGCATGAACCGCAATTCGATCTTCATCTTCCTCGCCGGTCTTGCCGCCACGTTCATGGGCGGCGTTCCGGCGATGATCGGCGCCACGGTGGTCGGAGCCTTCGGCGCCGGCTTCCTGATGTCCGGCTTCGCCGCCCTGCATTTCCGCACGCGCGGCAAGGACTGGCGCTTGCCGGCCCTCATCCTCTGCTACCTGGCATCCACCATGATGCTGCCAGCACTTTTCATCCTCGTGCTCGGTCTAGCCGATACCCGCAAGGCGATCGCCCTGACCCCGACCAAGGATGCCGATGCCCCCAAACAAACCGATACCGAAATCTGAGAACAAGAAAGGAAAAATACCATGGACGTCATTCTTCTCGAACGCATCTCCAAGCTCGGCCAGATGGGCGAAACCGTAAAGGTTCGCGATGGCTTTGCTCGCAATTACCTCCTGCCGCTCGGCAAGGCACTGCGCGCCAACGCTGCCAACAAGGCCCGTTTCGAAGCCGAGCGCGCAACGCTCGAAGCCCGTAACCTGGAGCGCAAGTCCGAAGCCCAGAAGGTTGCCGATGTTCTTAACGGCAAGTCCTTCATCGTCGTCCGTTCCGCTGGCGAAACCGGCCAGCTCTACGGCTCCGTCGCTGCCCGTGACGTCGTCGACGTTCTCGCCGCAGAAGGCTTCAACATCTCCCGCAACCAGGTTCACCTCAACACGCCGATCAAGGCGATCGGCCTGCACAAGGTCGAGCTGCAGCTTCATGCCGAAGTTGAAATCAACATCGAGCTGAACGTTGCCCGCTCCACCGAAGAAGCCGAACGTCAGGCCAAGGGCGAAGAGCTCACCTCGGTCGATGCCATCTACGGCGTTGACGAAGATGCCCTGCGTCCGGAAGACTTCTTCGATCCGGAAGCCGAAGGCCTCGACGAAGAGGAAGCATGATTTTTTCGAGAGGTTCCTCTCGACATGGACTGAAGCCCGGCTCGCGCCGGGCTTTCTGCTTATTTGGCTGCCGTGTTCTGTCTCGGCGCAGCGCTCTTGTCGACATCGACAACGACCGAGAGCCCTGGGCCGAGATCCTTGACCGCCGGCTGGTCTGGGTCGAAGCGGATGCGCACGCCGACGCGCTGGGCGATCTTCACGAAGTTGCCGGTCGCATTATCGGCCTTGATAACTGCGAATTCCGATCCCGCGGCGGGGGAGAAGCCCTCGATGTACCCGCGCAATTGCTGCCTGCCGAGCGCATCGACTGTGATGGTCACGGGCTGCCCCACCTGCATGCCGTACAGCTGGGTTTCCTTGAAATTCGCGACGACCCACACATCTTCGGGCACGACTGCCATGAGCTGCGTTCCGGCGGCCACATATTGCCCGAGCCGAACCCCGACTTCACCGAGATGACCATCGCGCGGCGCTACGATCTTCGTGTTCTGCAGGTCGATTTCCGCGAGCTTTACGACAGCTTCGGCGCTCGCGACATTCGCCTCCAGCAGCGAGCGATTGACGATGATCGTCGCTAAATTCTGGTTAGAAACCTCCAGCGCAGCCTTTGCCTGGTTCACGGCGGCCTTAGCCTGATCGAGCGTCGCCTGCGCAGCCTCCGTTTCACTCTGCGATGCAATGCCGCGGTTGCTCAGATTGTTGACGCGATCCCAAGCCTGCTGCGCCCGCGTCAGCGCTGCATTTGCGCTATCGACCTGCGCCTGGCTAGAGGCGATGCTCGCCTTCGCCGCGAGTTCGGATTGGCGGGAGTTCTCCAGCGACGCCTTCTGCCCATCGAGCGCGGCACGCGCCTGGGCAAACTTCTGGAGGTAGATGCGGTCGTCGATCTGGGCGAGCGTATCGCCCTGCTTGACCTGCTGATAGTCCTTCACCGGCACATCGACGACATAGCCGCTAACCTGTGGGCTTATGATCGTGACATAACCTCGAACATATGCATTGTCCGTCGTCTCTACCGAGGTGACGAACGGCGGCAGGCGCCATGCGTAGAGAACGAGGAGGACGCCGGCAATGCCGGCAAGCACTGCGATGATAGTCGAGGGGGATCGAACGTATTTCAACATGCCAGGCCCTCGACATCACGATTGAGCGGGAATTGCATCGGGCTCGCCTCTCCCTGACCAAGGCAGACGGCGCCATGCCTGATGCAGAAGAATGATGATCAGACCGAAGACGGACGAGTAGCCTATCACAAGGAAAGTATCGTTGTAGGCGAGAATATACGCCTCGCGACTGACCTGCTGGGCCAGCAAGGTCAGCGCTTCCGCATTGAGCAGCGTCTTGTCGCCGAGCACCTTGCCATATGCACCGCTCATCTGAGAGATGCGCTGCGCCACGATCGGGTCCTGCAGCAGAACATGCTCGACGAGAATGCTCGAGTGGAATTTTTCCCGGATCGTTACAAAGGTGCCAAGCATCGCGGAGGCGAAGAGCGAGCCGATGCTCTGCGTGAAAATGAAGATCACGAGGAAATTGACGATATATTGAATGCCGCGGGCGGTCGCCGCCTTAAAGCCGTTCGCCATGACAGGCGGCAGGAACATCGCTGCGCCTGCGGCGACCATTGCCTGGCTTAGATACATCTGAGGCGGCCGGGTGAGACTCGTCGACTGACTATCCAGAAAGGCGCCGCCTGCGATAAGGGCGAGCGCCAGCACGTGAGCGGTCTCGACATAGCGGGTAGTCATCAAAAATGCGCAGAAAAGACCACCTGCCAGAGAGGCGAGAAGGATGATCGCATAAAGCGTCACGGTCTGATCGTTCAGAAGCCCCAGTTGCTGATAGAAATTGGCGGCGGTCGACGACTGCTCGGAGGAGACGAAGCGGAAGAGCAGCAGGACACCTGCCATCCGCATGTTAGCGCCGGAGAACAGCCAGCGGAAATCGATCAGAGGATTGGCGCGCGGCAACTCCAAGGCAAGCATGAGCGCAAGCGCCCCTACCGATACTGCCAGCAGCACACCGATCCATGGCGCCTCGAACCACCAATAGAGCCGGCCGAGCGTCAGCACGACGGCGAGACAGCCAAAACCGACAGCCAGCAGAAGATAGCTCAATATGTCCTGCCGCTGAATGACCGTGGCCCGCGGCGGCGGCGTCAGCGGCAGCAGATAGATCACCGGAAAGGCTATAAGAGCGAGCCCCATCTCGAACGTATAGAGTGCCTCATAACCGCCGAACTGGAGCAGCGAGGGCGAGATGATTCGCGCGACCGGTGCGGCAAACAGCGTGCACATCAGGGCAAGGCTGAGCCCCAACGAGCGCTTCTCTTCCGGCGGAAATGGCTCCAGCATGTATAGGAAGCCAAGCGACGAAAGCGGTGCGGCGGCCATGCCGCTCAGAGTGCGCACGACGATCGCGGAGTGCAGGTCGGTGATGAAAAGATTGAGCGCGGCCGCGACGACAAAGCAGATAATGCTGAGTTCCGCGAAACGGCGGAGGCCGTATTGGCTGCGGATCTTGAAGAGCGCAATCGACATGCTGGCATAGGGTGCCATGTACGCCGCCGAGAGCCACGAGATTTCAGCTGTCGTTGCGGAAAACGAGCCCTGCAGCTGATTGATGTTGGCTGTCAGCAGGTTCATGCCAAGGCCCTGCGTCAGAAAGAGCAGGAGCGACGCCGCCATATAGAGTGGCCTTTTCCAGATGGGCATCAGCACGCCCCCCGCTGGAGGCGACGAAGATGTCTGTTGCGTGTCCGGCTCCCCAGCGGGCCTTAGCGCCACATTGTCGTTAGCGTTCTCGGCTAGGCTCATCGGCAGGATCTCAAACTCTCCAATGCCCTGCAGGTCGGTATGCATGGCTCATGTCAGGTCTAAATTAGTCTCTGGATCGTTTTCGGGAATAGCGAAATGACCTGCGCCCACACCTTCATTGCCATGCCGTGCGTCTCGCCTACCACGACCTCGCCATTTATTGTTTTCCAATGTTTGCAAGTGCCGACGGTCTCTGCCCGGATGCATGTCTCCTGCAACTGGCCTAAACTGCCGGACAAGGCCGATGGAAGTGAGTCGTTTTCGGCCGTGCTCTGCAGGTAACACCCCCGGTATTTTTGTACTTGCCAAAGTGTGACTGTGGAGAAGTCGAACAATGTGCACAGGGCAGCCGATTTGACGAACGCCTGAAAGCTGTTGCTGCAGGACACTTGATTTTATCTGGGCTGCCCTGCAAATCCCGGTTTTGGATAAAAGACAGTACGGATGACGATGAACGAAGCCGCACGAAAGATTGCCGCCGTTGCTCCTGCAGAGCAGCACTATCGCGAAGCGCCGAACAACATCGAGGCCGAACAGGCGCTACTCGGCGCCATCCTGATGAACAACGACGCCTATTATCGCGTCTCGGACTTCCTCAAGCCCACTCATCTCTACGAGCCGCTGCACCGGAAGATCTTCGAGGTCGCCGGCGACATCATCCGCATGGGCAAGATCGCCAACCCCGTCACCGTCAAGACCTTCCTGCCGGCTGACGAGAAGGTTGGCGACAT
The DNA here is from genome assembly GCF_014194105.1 of Rhizobium sp. BK529. Classification (NCBI taxonomy): domain Bacteria; kingdom Pseudomonadati; phylum Pseudomonadota; class Alphaproteobacteria; order Hyphomicrobiales; family Rhizobiaceae; genus Rhizobium; species Rhizobium sp. BK529. Next base: position 2,138,460 of record NZ_JACIAU010000001.1, read on the forward strand.
CACCGTTTCGCAATATCTTGCAAGCCTCGTCACAGGAGCGGTGACGATCATCAATGCCGAGGACTATGGCCGGGCGATCTACGATCTGGCGATCCGCCGCGCGCTCATCACCATCGGCGAGGATGTCGTCAATATCGCCTATGACGCGCCGCTCGACATGCCGCCGCAGGCGCAGATCGAAGATACCGAACGCCGCCTGTTCGAGCTTGCCGAAAACGGCCGTTACGATGGCGGCTTCCAGTCGTTCAACGATGCCGTGGCGCTCGCCATCGACATGGCAGCCGTCGCCAAAGAGCGTGACGGCGGCCTATCGGGCATTTCCACGGGCATCCACTCACTCGACGCGAAGATGGGCGGATTGCAGCGATCGGACTTGATCGTGCTCGCAGGACGCCCGGGTATGGGCAAGACCTCGCTTGCCACCAACATAGCCTATAACATTGCCGCCGCCTACGAGGGCGAGGTGCAGCCCGATGGCAGCATGAAGGCGAAGAACGGCGGCGTCGTCGGCTTTTACTCGCTCGAAATGTCATCCGAACAGCTCGCCACGCGTATCATCTCCGAGCAGACGGAAGTTTCCTCCTCGAAGATCCGCCGCGGCGACATCAACGACGCCGATTTTGAAAAGCTCGTCGCCTGCTCAATGATGATGCAGAAGGTGCCGCTCTACATCGACCAGACGGGTGGCATCTCGATCGCCCAGCTTTCGGCGCGCGCGCGCCGCCTCAAGCGCCAGCGCGGTCTCGACGTGCTTGTCGTCGACTACGTCCAGCTCATGACCGGCTCCGGTAAATCCAGCGATAACCGCGTTCAGGAAATCACCCAGATTACCACAGGCCTAAAGGCGCTCGGCAAGGAACTGAACGTGCCGATTATCGCGCTGTCGCAGCTTTCGCGTGCGGTCGAAAGCCGCGAAGATAAGCGCCCGCAGCTTTCCGATCTTCGTGAATCCGGTTCGATCGAGCAGGACGCCGACGTCGTGCTCTTCGTGTTCCGCGAGGAATATTACGTGAAGAATATGGAGCCGCGCGATATCCACGATCCGAAATATCCGGAATGGGAAGCGCTGTTCGACAAGGTGAAGGGCACGGCGGACGTCATCATCGCCAAGCAGCGTCACGGACCCACGGGTACGGTAAAGCTCGCCTTCCAGTCGGAATTCACGCGCTTTGCCGATCTCGCCGATCCATCCTTCTCGCAATATGAGGAACATTGACGCGGGTTTTCCGCGTCAATCCTCCCTTACAAGCCTGCAGCCCGCAGCAAAGCCACTGTCGCTACGCCAATGACGACACTGACGAGCATCGGCAGACGGCGCGCGGCGATTGCCGTTGCGACACAGGCTAGCGTCTCCGCCCAGCCGGTCGCAAAGGCGGTCGGGGCAATGACGGCCATCAGCACGGCCGGCGGAATGGCTTCGATCGCCGTCTTACGGCGCTCATCGATCTCGACGTGACGGATCAGCACGAGACCACTGACGCGGGTGAAGACCGTGGCAACAGCCATCGCAAGGATGGCGATCAGGGTGTTGAGATCGAGCGTCATGCCGCCTGCTCCCTCGCCCTGCCCTGCCAGAGAGCGGTCGCCAACCCGGCCAGCGCGCCGGCCGCGATATACCAGACCCCCGGCACAAGATGGTGGACGGCAACGGATGCGACTGCGCTTGCTGCGAGCACAGCACCGGTTTGCGGCCCCTTCCAGAAACCCATGAGCAACACGACGAAAACGGCGGGAAACGCGAAGTCGAGGCCGATGACGGCGGGATCGCCGAGGAAGGCGCCAAGCAGCGCCCCTGTCAGCGACGAGCCGACCCAGGTGAGGTAGAAAGGCGTGACGATGCCGGCATACCAGGCGGGTGTCAGCCGCGTGCTGCCAGCGCGGAATTCCGCCATGGCCCACAGCTCATCGGCAAGAAACAGCATGGCGGCGTAGCGTTTGACCCCGGAGAAGGACTGCATCTTCGTACCGATCGAGGCGCTCATCAGCACATGGCGGATATTGACGAGCAGGGCCGCGAAGCCGACACCGATCCAGCTTGCGGGATGGTCCAGATATCCATCGCCACGAATTGCGAGCCGCCGGCAAAGACGAGCGCGCTCATCAGCGCTGTTTCCAGCGGAGAAAGGCCCTTGGTGGCCGCAACCGCACCGAAGACGAGACCGATCGGCCAGACGGCGACGATCAGCGGAAAGATGGTGCGCATCCCCAAAAGAAATTCACCGGCAAAGGATTCGCCGGCCGGCCGGCTTCGCTGCAACATGGCAACCTCCACATCAATATGGCGGAGAGGTAACCGAGGCTCTTAACGTGTGTATTGAACGAAAGTGATCAACCGACGCGGAACTGGCCGGGGGTAACGCCGGTGCGCGATTTGAAGTGGCGGGTAAAATGCGCCTGATCGGCAAAACCGCATTCCACGGCGACATCAGCCGGCATACGGCCTTCCCTCAGCAGCCGTCGGGCGACGAGGATGCGCCGGTCCGTCAGGAAGGCATGCGGGGTGATGTGATATTCCCTGCGGAAGGCGCGGATCAGGTGAGCACGGCTTAGCCCCGCCACCCCAGCCAGTTCCTCGAGATTTACGTCGCTGTCGAAATTTTCGATAAGATAATCGCGAGCGCGGGCAACGGCGCTGCGTTCCTTCGTATCGACCGGCACAACGATCGTGCTGCCGTAACGGGCGAAGATCGCTGCCAGCACCGAAAACATGTTCTCATCCGATTCCAGCGCGCCCGCGCCGCTTTCGAGTGTGCGGTGGGCTGCATGGAAGGCTCTGGCAAGCTGCGGATCGCGGGGCAGCGCGCCGGCAAAGGAAGGTGTCGCATTGAAAGCCTTGCCACTAACATCTTCCAGAACATCGATGAAGAGCTTCGTATCCGGGTAGATCATCCGATAGCGATAGCCTTCGCCGCCGGGAGCGCCGTCGTGAACGACGCCCGGATCGATCAGATAGAGGTCGCCAGGCCCGGTTTCCTCCCGCCTGCCGCGGAGCGTGGCGATCTGGCTGCCGCTCTCGATCGCGCCGATGCTGAACGTGTCATGAGCATGCGGCGCATATTCGTGCGTCAGGAAGCTGGCGCTCAGGCACTCCATGTCGCGGAAACGGCGATCCCGCCAGAAGCGGGCCGATTCCACCTTGGCAAGCGGCATGGCGTCTGCCGCCTCTTTCTGGGATACGTTCTGCATCACGCCAGATTAGCGCGGTGGCTTCCTCACGTCTTGAACAAAAGTGATCGCATGTGGGGAAAGGCTGGTATGTCGCCCCTCATGCTTTCTCTTTGCCACAATGCTCTCTAGAGTATTGGCAGCATTTTCCTTTCCCTTTCAGCGCGGCGATTCATGACAGATTTTTCCCTCCCCTTCGAAGACGACGACCTTTTCGCCTCCGCCGGCCTGCGGCTGACTGTCGACCTGACGGCGCTGACCGACAATTGGCGGGATATGGCGCGACGTTCCGGGAAAGCGCGCACGGGCGCCGTCGTCAAGGCAGATGCCTATGGGACGGGGATCGAGGATGCCGGCGAAGCGCTCTATCTCGCCGGCGCGCGGGATTTCTTCGTGGCGACCGTCGATGAGGGCGTGACGCTGCGCATGTTTGCGCCCGAGGCGCGCATCTTCGTGCTGGCTGGCATCTGGCCCGGCACGGAGCGGCGCTTCTTCGAAAACGATCTGGTGCCGGTCATCGCCTCGGAAGAACAGCTTGCCTTCTGGATGGCGGTGCTGGCCGATTATGGCGACTATCCTTGCGCGTTGCATGTCGATACCGGCTTCAATCGGCTCGGCCTGACGGTGGACGAGGCGATCGCGCTCGCCAACGACGTGTCGCGGCCGGCGAGTTTCGCGCCCGTGCTCGTCATGAGCCATCTGGCCTGCGGCGACGATCACTCCTCTGACATGAACAGGCAGCAGCTTGAATCATTCCGCGGGGTTAGCGCCGCCTATGAAGGTATCGATTCAAGCCTGGCTGCGTCCGGCGGCATCTTCCTTGGCGAGGATTATCACTTCGATCTCACTCGGCCGGGCATCGCGATCTATGGCGGACAGGCCGTCAACGGCATGGTGAACCCAATGCGCCCGGTGGCGACGGCGGAGGCGCGGATTATCCAGATCCGTACGGTCAAAGCCGGCGAAACCGTGAGTTATGGGCGGGCGCTGCAGCTTCGCCGCGACAGCCGGCTGGCGATCGTTTCAGCCGGTTACGCCGATGGTTATATGCGCAGCCAGTCGAGCGGCGGGGTGCCGCTACGCCAGGCCGTGCCGCAGGGCGGACAGGGCTTTATTGCCGGCCATAAGGTGCCGGTCGCGGGCCGCATCACCATGGACCAGACGATCTTCGATGTGACCGACCTGCCGGAAGGTGCGGTGCGCGCCGGCGACTATATCGAACTCTTCGGCAAGAACATCCTCGTCGACGATGCGGCCAAGGCTGCGGGCACGATCGGCTACGAGATGCTGACGAGCATCGGCCTGCGCCATGAGCGCAAGTACGAGATGGATGAGGAATAGTCTCAGCGCGTGGTGAGCGCGAGGCGAACGCCGAGCGTCACGAACAATGCGCCGAGACCGCGATCGAGCCACAGGCCGATCTTGACATTTCGCTTGAAGAGATTGGCGAGCCGCCCTCCCGCCAGGATCAGCGGCGGCTCGATGAAGAAAGCTACGACGATGATGAGGCCGCCGTGGACGGCGAGCTGCAACCATGCCGGGCCGGCGCCCTCGACGACGAATTGCGGCAGGAAGGCGAGGAAGAAGATCGCCACTTTCGGGTTAAGCAGCGAGACGAGCACACCTTGCCGATAGATCCGCCGCCACCCGAGCGTCTCGCCTGCCGCACGAACAAAACCACCCTCGCCTTTCGAGCGCAGCGCCTGGATGCCAAGCCAGACAAGATAGATCGCGCCTATCCATTTGACGGCGGAAAAGGCGATCGCCGAGGCAGCAAGGATTGCCGACAGGCCGAAGGCGGCGAGAAGCACGTGCATGCAGGCGCCGGTCCAGATACCGAAGACGGCCGAGAAACCGGCCCGCGTGCCGCTCTTGATCGTGTGGCCGAGAATGAAAGCCATGTCGGGACCGGGCGACAGATTCAGAAGAACCGCTGCCGTAAGGAAACCGATCCAGTGAGCGAGCGAATAATCGAGCATGGCCTAATCCTTGAAAGCCCGCTGATATTGCCAGCCCGGCCGCTGATGGGAAAATCATTAGTTTTGATCAGTGCCGGAAGCCATTATCTAGGGCAGAAATCCGATTCGGGCGCTTGAGCGCCCCTACCTGAAAGCAGTCATCGATGGCCAAGGCCAGAACACAATTCATCTGCCAGAGCTGCGGCGCGGTGCATAACCGCTGGGCCGGCAAATGCGATAATTGCGGCGAATGGAACACCATCGTCGAAGAAGACCCGATGGGCGGCATCGGTGGCGGCCCTGCGAAAACGCCGAAGAAGGGCCGACCTGTCGCGTTGACAGCTCTGTCAGGCGAGATCGAGGAAGCGCCTCGCATCCATACCGGCATTTCCGAACTCGATCGTGTGACCGGCGGCGGCTTCGTGCGCGGCTCGGCGGTGCTTGTCGGCGGCGATCCCGGCATCGGCAAGTCGACGTTGCTCATGCAGGCGGCCGCTGCATTGTCGCGACGCGGACACCGGATCATCTATGTCTCGGGCGAAGAGGCCGTGGCACAGGTGCGGTTGCGCGCCCAGCGCCTGGCAGCGGCCGATACCGACGTGCTGCTCGCCGCCGAAACCAATGTCGAGGACATTCTCGCAACGCTCGCGGAAGGCAAGCGCCCCGACCTCGTTATTATCGACTCCATCCAGACGCTCTGGAGCGAGCTTGCAGAATCCGCGCCCGGCACAGTGACACAGGTACGCACCGGCGTGCAGTCGATGATCCGCTTCGCCAAGCAGACGGGTGCGGCCATGGTGCTCGTCGGCCATGTAACCAAGGACGGCCAGATCGCCGGCCCGCGTGTGGTCGAGCATATGGTCGATGCCGTGCTCTATTTCGAGGGCGATCGCGGCCATCACTACCGCATCCTGCGCACCGTCAAGAATCGCTTCGGACCGACCGACGAGATCGGCGTCTTCGAAATGTCGGACAAAGGCCTGCGCGAAGTCGCCAACCCTTCCGAACTCTTCCTCGGCGAGCGCAACGAGAAATCGCCGGGTGCGGCCGTCTTCGCCGGTATGGAGGGCACGCGCCCCGTGCTCGTCGAAGTCCAGGCGCTGGTCGCGCCAACCTCGCTCGGTACGCCGCGGCGCGCCGTCGTCGGCTGGGACTCCGCGCGCCTTTCGATGATCCTTGCGGTTCTGGAGGCCCATTGCGGCGTCCGGCTCGGCCAGCACGATGTCTATCTCAACATAGCCGGCGGCTTCCGCATCTCGGAACCGGCGGCCGATCTTGCCGTCGCGTCGGCCCTCGTTTCATCGCTTGCCGGTATTGCCCTTCCGGCCGATTGCGTCTATTTCGGCGAAGTCAGTCTGTCGGGCGCCGTCCGGCCGGTTGCGCAAACCGCCCAGCGCCTTAAAGAAGCCGAAAAGCTGGGGTTTTCGGCGGCTCTTCTACCATCCGGCTCCGCCGAACTGCCAAGGGGCAGCGGTCGCTGGAGCGAGATCGAGAGCCTGCCGGATTTGGTCGCGCGTATTGCCGGGTCGAAAGGGGCGCTGCAGCGTGTGGAAGAAGACGTTTGATCCTTCATCACCAATAGCGGGGATGCTATAGGATCAGCCAAACAAGGCGCGACGCGGCCTGCAAGGCGGCAGTCTGGAGTGGAATTTACATGCCCATTACGATTTTCGACGGTATTGTCATCGGCGTTGTGCTCTTCTCCGCCGTTTTGGCAATGGTCCGCGGCTTCTCGCGCGAAGTTCTTTCGATCGCGAGCTGGGGCGGTTCAGCCGCCGCCGCTTACTATCTCTACCCCTATCTCGTGCCTTATGCGAAGCGATATACGGATGATGACCGCATCGCGATCGTTGGTTCGGCCGCCGTCGTCTTCCTCATCGCGCTGATCGTCATCTCCTTCATCACAATGAAGATCGCCGATTTCATCATCGACAGCCGCATCGGCGCGCTCGATCGCACTTTGGGCTTCCTCTTCGGTGCGGCGCGCGGCATACTTCTGCTCGTCGTCGCCGTGGCCTTCTGGAACTGGCTGGTCGATGCCGATCACCGCCCGGCCTGGGTCAACAATGCAAAATCGAAACCGTTCCTGGATTCCCTCGTCGTTCGCCTGCAGGCGGTCCTGCCGGATGAATTTGCCCAGATGATCCAGAAGAGCATCACCGAGAAGCTTGGCGGCGCGAAACAGACGGATGAAAATGCACCGGCTAACGATCAGGCGCCGGCGGAAGATGCAGCACCCGCGCCTAACAATGGCGCACAGCAGCCATCGAATTGACGCAGTGTTCACTAGCTTGACCCGCGGCCTGGCAATTGCCATTTGAGCGGGACGTAAGACCAAAGGTCCGGCCGGGCATTTCGCTTTGCCGGGCCTCAGCCGTTTCAGAGCCGGTGAGCGGATTTTGAGACAGGTGCCGTTCAGCGTGAGACTATCGGAAAGCTCAGAGATTTCCGCTATCATGCTTTTGGAAATGCCGATCCATTCTTGTGAGAGCAGAGGCCCGCAGAAATGAACCAGTCCCATTCCTTCCCGACCGACGATCCGCTGGACGGAGATACGCTGCATGAAGAATGCGGCGTTTTCGGAATCCTGGGACATCCCGATGCCGCCGCACTCACCGCGCTCGGTCTGCACGCCCTGCAGCATCGCGGCCAGGAAGCGGCCGGTATCGTCTCGTTCGACGGCAAGCGCTTCCATCAGGAACGCCATATGGGCCTCGTCGGCGACCACTATACAAACCCGATGACGCTGGCGCGCCTGCCCGGCAGCATTTCGATGGGCCACACGCGCTATTCCACGACGGGCGAAGTGGCGATGCGCAACGTGCAGCCGCTGTTTGCCGAGCTGGAGGAAGGTGGCATCGCCATTGCCCATAACGGCAATTTCACCAATGGCCTGACGCTGCGCCGCCAGATCATCGCGACCGGCGCCATCTGTCAGTCGACATCCGATACCGAAGTCGTCCTCCACCTCATCGCCCGCTCCCGCCACACGTCCACCGCCGATCGCTTCATCGATGCCATCCGCCAGATGGAAGGCGGCTATTCGATGCTCGCCATGACACGCACCAAGCTGATTGCCGCGCGCGACCCCACCGGCATCCGCCCGCTCGTCATGGGCGAACTCGACGGCAAGCCGATCTTCTGCTCGGAAACCTGCGCGCTTGACATTATCGGCGCCAAGTTCGTCCGCGACGTCGAAAACGGCGAAGTCATCATCTGCGAAATTCAGCCTGACGGCTCGATCAGCATCGATGCGCGCAAGCCCAGCAAGCAGCAGCCGGAGCGGCTTTGCCTGTTCGAATATGTCTATTTCGCCCGTCCGGACTCGGTCGTCGGCGGCCGCAACGTCTATACGACGCGCAAGAACATGGGCATGAACCTCGCCAAGGAATCGCCTGTCGATGCCGACGTCATCGTGCCTGTTCCGGATGGCGGCACGCCCGCTGCCCTCGGTTATGCGCAGGCAAGCGGCATTCCATTCGAATATGGCATCATCCGCAACCACTATGTCGGCCGGACCTTTATCGAACCGACGCAGCAGATCCGCGCCTTCGGCGTGAAGCTGAAGCATTCCGCCAATCGGGCTATGATCGAAGGCAAGCGCGTCGTGCTAGTCGACGATTCCATCGTGCGCGGCACCACTTCGCTGAAGATCGTGCAGATGATCCGCGAGGCCGGTGCGAAAGAAGTGCATATCCGCGTTGCCAGCCCGATGATCTTCTTCCCGGATTTCTACGGTATCGACACGCCGGATGCCGACAAGCTGCTCGCAAACCAGTATGCCGACGTCGAAGCCATGGCGAAGTATATCGGCGCGGATTCGCTGGCTTTCCTGTCGACCAACGGCCTTTACCGCGCCGTCGGCGGCGAAGACCGCAACCCGGCTCGTCCGCAGTTCACCGACCACTATTTCACCGGCGACTATCCGACCCGCCTGCTCGACAAGAATGGCGAGTCCATGGGCAACAAGATTTCCATGCTTGCCAGCAACGGCTGAGCCGTTCAGCTTTGACTTTCCTATCGGGGGCGCTTATTGCGCCCCTTATCTTTTCAAGCACATCCGGGATCGGGCAGATGAATATCAATCTCGAAGGCAAGATCGCGCTGGTCACAGGCGCATCGCGCGGCATCGGCTATTTCACGGCCCTCGAACTCGCCAAGGCCGGCGCGCATGTGATTGCCTGCGCCCGCACCGTCGGCGGCCTGGAAGAGCTCGACGATGCCATCAAGGCCGTGGGCGGTTCCGCAACCCTCGTCCCCTTCGATCTCGCCGATATGGAAGCGATCGACCGCCTCGGCGGCTCGATCTTCGAGCGTTGGGGCAAGCTCGACATTCTTGTTGCCAATGCCGGCGTGCTCGGCGTCATCTCGCCGATCGGCCATATCGAGGCAAAGGTCTTCGAGAAGGTGATGAACATCAACGTGAACGCCACCTGGCGGCTGATCCGCTCGGTCGATCCGCTGCTGACCCGCGCCGATGCCGGCCGCGCCGTCATCATGTCGTCGGGTGCCGCCCACAAGTGCCGTCCCTTCTGGAGCGCCTATTCCGCGTCCAAGGCCGCCGTCGAGGCTCTGGCGCGCACCTGGGCCGGTGAGACTCAAACGACGCCGCTGCGCATCACCAGCGTCGATCCGGGCGCCACGCGCACCGCCATGCGCGCACAGGCCGTCCCCGGCGAAGATCCGATGAGCCTGCCGCATCCCTCCGAAGTGGCGAAAGCGATCCTGCCGCTACTTGGGCCAGGTGTGACCGAAACCGGCAAGCTGTTCATCGTGCGTGAGAACAAGCTGGCCGATTACCAGCTGCCAAGATGAGGCTGAGTCCTCAGTTCGTAGCAACGGCCGGGAAGAGATGTGCAAAGCCCGTTTCCGATGGGCACAGTGCATTAAGGTCCACGGCCCCCTTAATGCCGTCCACCGTACCATTGTCGGCAAATTGCCAGATCGACCAGCGACCGCAGCTTTCCTGCGCAGGCTCCTTGAATACACTTCGAAGCCAGAGGTAATGATCGGGAAAGCGCGTTTCATTACCTTTCAGATATTGATCGAAAAATTCCTGCGTGACGTAAAAAATCGGCTTTTCGGGAAAGCCACTCTTCAGCTCGGTGACGAAGGCGTTCACTTCCATCGCCATTTCCTCGAGCGTTGGTACTTTGTCGCAATTGCCGACAAATTCCAGGTCGATGGCGATGGGCAAGGCGTCCGGCGTTTTCGGCACAGTTGCCAGGACATTCTGCGCCTGATCTCTTCCCGGGCGGCAGAAGGTGAAAAAGTGATAGGCGCCTCTCACCAGCCCCGCATCTCCCGCGCGCTGCCAGTTCTCGGCGAACCGGGAATCCCGGTGATCGCCGCCTTCGGTCGCCTTTATGATCGCGAAACGCACGTTCAGCTGCGCAGCCACGGTCTTCCAATCAACGGCACCCTGGTGATGACTGACATCGATGCCTTGGATCGGATAACGGGTCAGTGACGGATTGTTGAAGCGAAGCATTCCAAAATCGTATGCGAAATATGCAGCGGATGCGACTATTAGAATTGTAGTCGCTCCGATCGCCCACCGGACCAATCTTCCCACTCGTTCCCCCAATAATTTATAGCAGCGTCCGCTGGTTAAAGACGATTTGCGCCGCGAGAATGGCGGAAGCTTCAGAGCCTGCACCATATTTTCGCCTGACATCGGTCCCTTCAGTCAGCGCCTCGCAGGGATCGGTCGAGTTCCCGCCGGATGGGCTGTCGCCCTCTTGACCAAACGCCGATCCCACGCCATAAAACGCGTCATGAAAACGGTTACCTGCATTATTTGCCGGAAGATTATTCGCTAGCCCAAAGCTGGCCTGGCCGTTTTCGTCTCCCAAATGTCCAAAGATGCGAAACGCCCCGGCCTGCCGGTGGTGGTATTTTCTGCATATGCATTTTAGGAGAGTAAAATGGGCGGCACGCCGGAACTGAAGCTGTACAATACGCTGACGCGGGAGAAATCGGTTTTCAAGCCGATTGATGCCGAAAACGTCCGCATGTATGTGTGCGGCCCGACGGTCTATGATTTCGCCCATATCGGCAATGCACGGCCGGTCATCGTCTTCGACGTTTTGTTCCGCCTGCTGCGCCATGTCTATGGCGAAAACCATGTCACCTATGCGCGCAACATCACCGACGTCGATGACAAGATCAACGCACGGGCGCTACGGGATTATCCGGGCCTGCCGCTGAATGCGGCGATCCGGGCGGTGACGGAAAAAACCGAGAAACAGTTTCTCGACGACGCCTTGGCACTCGGCTCACTCGAGCCGACCGTGCAGCCGCGTGCCACCGACAATATCGCCCAGATGGTCGAGATCATCGAGCGGCTGATTGCGCGCGGCCATGCCTATCAGGCATCGGGCGAGGTGCTGTTCGATACGAAGTCGATGGCCGATTACGGACAGCTTTCCAAGCGCAATCTCGACGAACAGCAGGCCGGCGCCCGCGTCGCGGTCGATGCTCACAAGAAGAACCCCGGCGATTTCGTGCTCTGGAAACTCTCCGACGAGAACGAACCCGGTTGGGAAAGCCCCTGGGGCCGCGGTCGTCCGGGCTGGCATATCGAATGCTCGGCCATGAGCGGGCGCTATCTCGGCGACGTCTTCGATATCCATGGCGGCGGTCTGGACCTGATCTTCCCGCACCATGAAAACGAGATCGCCCAGTCTCGCTGCGCCCATGGCACGGACGTGATGGCGAATGTCTGGATGCACAACGGCTTCCTGCAGGTCGAAGGCCGCAAGATGTCGAAATCCGAAGGCAATTTCGTCACCATCTACGAGTTGCTGCACACGGAGACTTTCGCCGGCCGGCAATGGCCGGGCGAAGTGCTGCGTCTTGCCATGCTGATGACGCATTACCGCGAGCCCATCGACTTCTCGGTCAAGCGGCTGGAGGAGGCTGAACGCCTGCTTGCCAAATGGCCGGCAGCCGAACCCGGTAACGCCAAGCCGGACGAGACGGTGCTGAATGCGCTGGCCGACGATCTCAATACGGTCGCCGCCGTCCAGGCGCTGCATGCGCTGGCACAATCCGGCAACGATGCGGTCTTTGCCGCCAGTGCCGCGCTCCTTGGCGTGCTGCCGAAAAAGACCGAGATCGACGAGGCAGTGGCGATGGAAATCGATGCCCGGGTCAAGGCACGCCTCGAGCTCCTGAAGGCGAAGAATTTTGCCGAGGCCGACAGGATCCGCGATACGCTCGCCGCCGAGGGCATTCAGCTCAAGGATGGCAAGGATCCGGCAACGGGTGAGCGCGTGACGACGTGGGAGGTGAAGAAATGAACACCTATACTGGCGGCTGCCAATGCGGGGCGATCCGGTTTCGGGCACGCGGCCTGTCTCATCACGCCTCCATCTGTCATTGCCGCATGTGCCAGAAGGCGTTCGGTGCCTATTATGCGCCGCTGGTTTCGGTGCGCCAAATGGAGTTCGAGTGGACCAGGGGAGAGCGGAAGATCTTCCGGTCCTCCAACCTCGTCAGCCGCGGTTTCTGCGGCGATTGCGGCACACCGCTGACCTATGAGGCGCCGGATGGAATGGCGGTTGCGGCCGGTGCGTTCGATGATCCCGCGGCCTTTCCGCCGAGCATCCAGTGGGGTATCGAAGCCAAGATCGATTTTGTCGATCACCTGCACGAACTGCCGGGAGAGCGAACAGAGGCGGATCAGGAGGCTGAATCCTTCCTCCACGAGATCGTGTCCAATCAGCATCCCGACCACGATACACCCGACTGGCCTTCAGGAGCTCATCCATGACAGAGACGACAAGAACAGGCGGCTGCCAGTGCGGCGCCGTGCGCTTCCGCATCACCGGCAAGCTCGGACGCCCGTCCATCTGCCATTGCCGCATGTGCCAGAAACAATTCGGCGGATTCTTTTCTGCGCTGGTGACGGCGCCGGAAGAGGGCATGGAGTGGACCCGCGGCGAGCCTGCCTATTTCCAGTCCTCGGTCAACATCGACCGCGGCTTCTGCCGGGATTGCGGCACGCCGATGACCTATCGCCGTCCGGGCGGTCTGGAGCTTGCGATCGGCACCTTCGACGACCGTAGCGATCTCGCGCCGCAGATCCAGGTCAATTACGATTCCCGCCTGCCCTGGGTCGAGACGATCTTCGACGCTCCCGTCCACAAGGATCCGGATTTCTACGCCCGGCAGGAGGCGATCATCTCTTTCCAGCATCCCGATCACGATACCGCTGTCTGGCCCGCGAAAGGCGTGAAGATATGACCGAAGTGCTGCGCACGCTCTATCCGGAAATTGAACCCTATGCGACCGGCCACCTCGACGTCGGCGACGGCCATGTGCTCTACTGGGAACGCTGCGGCACATCAGGTGCCAAGCCGGTAGTCTTCCTGCATGGTGGCCCGGGCGGCGGCATTTCGCCCGCTCATCGCCGCGCATTCGACCCCAAGCTCTATGATGTCCTGCTGTTCGATCAGCGCGGCTGCGGCAAGTCCACACCGCATGCAAGCCTCGAGGCCAATACGACCTGGCATCTCGTGGCCGATATCGAGCGGTTGCGGGAAATGGTCGGTGTTGAGAAATGGCAGGTCTTCGGCGGCTCCTGGGGTTCAACATTGGCGCTAGCCTATGCCGAGAAGCACCCGGAGCGCGTCTCCGAACTCATCGTGCGCGGCATCTATATGCTGACGCGGGCTGAGCTCGACTGGTATTATCAGTTCGGCGTCTCCGAGATGTTCCCGGACAAATGGGAGCGTTTCGTAGCCCCCATCCCGCCGAAAGAACGCCACGAGATGATGCTCGCCTATAATCGTCGCCTGACCGGACCCGACCGGGCCGTCGCTCTGGAGGCCGCGCAGGCCTGGAGCATCTGGGAGGGCGAGACGATCACGCTGCTGCCGGAAAAATCGACCAGCGGCAAGTTCGAGGAGGCCGACTTCGCCTATGCGTTTGCCCGCATCGAGAACCACTTCTTCGTCCATGCCGGATGGATGGAAGAAGGCCAGCTGCTGCGCGATGCTTACAAGCTGAAGGATATTCCCGGTGTCATCGTCCACGGACGTTACGACATGCCCTGCCCGGCCAAATATGCCTGGCTTCTGCACAAGGCATGGCCGAAGGCCGAGTTCCACCTGATCGAGGGGGCGGGTCACGCCTTCTCGGAGCCCGGCATTCTCGACCAGCTGATCCGGGCAACGGACCGGTTCGCAGGCAAACAATAAAAGCCGCAAGCGGCGACAGGAAACACCACCATGACACGCGAAAGAATCTACCTCTTCGACACGACGCTTCGGGACGGGCAGCAGACACCCGGCATCGACTTTTCAGTCGAGGACAAGATTGCGATTGCAGGCATGCTGGACGAGTTCGGGCTCGATTATGTCGAGGGTGGCTATCCGGGCGCGAATCCGACCGATACCACCTTCTTCGCCGAAAAGCGCACCAGCCGGGCTACTTTCGTCGCCTTCGGCATGACCAAGCGTCCAGGTGTTTCCGTCTCGAACGATCCCGGTATCACCAGCCTGCTGCAGGCGCGCAGCGACGCGATCTGTTTTGTCGCCAAGAGCTGGGACTATCATGTGCAGGTCGCGCTCGGCTGCACCAATGAAGAAAACCTCGAATGTATCGCCGAAAGCGTCAAGGCCGCGGTTGCCGCCGGCAAAGAAGCGTTGGTCGACTGCGAGCATTTCTTCGATGGCTACAAGGCCAATCCGGAATATGCGCTCGCCTGCGCCAAGATTGCTTATGAGAACGGCGCGCGTTGGGTGGTGCTCTGCGACACCAATGGCGGCACGCAGCCGCCGGAGATCCGCGCCATCGTCGAAGCCGTGATCGCCGCAGGCGTGCCGGGCGACCGTCTCGGCATCCATGCGCATAACGATACCGGCCAGGCCGTTGCCAATTCGCTTGCCGCCGTCGAGGCCGGCGTGCGCCAGATCCAGGGTACGCTCAACGGCATCGGCGAGCGCTGCGGCAATGCCAATCTGGTGACGCTGATCCCGACGCTGGCCTTGAAGAGCGCCTATAACACCCGCTTCGAAACGACGATCGATGCGGAGCGACTCACGAACCTCACCCGCCTGTCGCATGCCTTCGACGAGCTCCTCAATCGCTCGCCCGATCATCAGATGCCCTATGTCGGCGCCTCCGCCTTTGCAACGAAGGCCGGCATCCATGCTTCGGCGCTGCTGAAAGACCCGCGCACCTACGAGCACGTGCCGCCGGAAAGTGTAGGCAATTTCCGCAAGGTCATGGTCTCGGATCAGGGCGGCAAGGCGAATTTCATCAACGCGCTGAAGCGGCGCGGCATCGACGTCGCCAAGGACGATCCGAAGCTTGATCTCCTGATTTCCATCGTCAAGGAGCGCGAGGCGTCCGGCTATGCCTATGAGGGTGCGGATGCAAGCTTCGAGCTTTTAGCGCGGCGCACCATGGGCACCATCCCGGATTTCTTCTCGCTCGATGGCTTCAGGGTGATGATCGAACGGCGCTTCGATTCCCACGGCCGTATAAAGATCGTCTCCGAAGCCGTGGTGAAGATCAGCATCGACGGGCAGACGCTGATGTCGGTGGCGGAAGCCGAAGGCCCGGTCAATGCGCTCGACCTTGCGCTACGCAAGGACTTCGGCAAATACCAGCATGAAATCGACGATCTCGTGCTTGCCGACTTCAAGGTGCGTATCCTCAATGGCGGCACCGACGCCATCACGCGCGTTTTGATCGAATCCACCGATTCCAGCGGCGTGCGCTGGTGGACTGTCGGCGTTTCCGACAACATCATCGACGCCTCGTTCCAGGCATTGATGGATTCTGTCATCTACAAGCTGATGAAGAACCGGCAGCTCGCGGGCAAGATCGCCGCCGAGTAAGATGAAGCAGTGCAGCAAAAGCGGCCGCGGTTTGCGGCCGCGATTGTGTGAAATATTCTATAGGAGGCCCCAGTCCTCCTCCGAATACCATTCGTCCTCTTCTGTTGGTGTCTTCCAGCGCAGCCGCGTGACCTCGTCCATGCCGCCACGCCGGAAGCTGGCTTCGAGCGTCTTGTAAGTCTCGAGCGTACCGGTCGCTCCATGGCCCCAGACGAAGACGGTAGAGCTCAGATAACGCGCGCGATAGTCACCCGGCGTGCGCTGGATCAAGAAAAAGCCGCCGCGGGCGCTGAGCGGACGCAAATTATCCCTGCCATCACGGGAGGGGGCGCTGAGCGGAAAGATCAGCCTGCCGCCGACAGCAAGATGGTCGATCCAGGTTTCGGCCGGTCTGTGAACCGCGAAATTGACGTAGATCACGTCGGATGACGACTGCGGCCATTCCAGACCGTTGCCGCAGATGACCTCGACATTGCCATAGGGAGCCAGACTGGCGGCGGCGCGGGCGGCGAGATCGCGGTCATACTCGATCGCCACGACATGGCCGTCGTGACCGACTAGATGCGACAGCATGGCGGTATAATAGCCACCGCCGGCACCGATATGGCAGGCCGTCTCGCCGGGTTTCGGCGCGAGCCAGTGAAGGCCGAGCGCATGCAGCGAGGGGCTGCCGTTGTTGACCTGCCGGTCCTCCTGCAGCGCAATCAGGACATCTTGATAGAGGATGACGGGATCGGTCGACGGCATGTCCTGATAGCCGATGCCGCTCGCCATACGCCATGGCGGCGGATCCAGGAAATCCTCGCGCGGCACCGTGGCAAAGACCTGCCGCAGCCGTTCGTCGCCCGCGATGCCCATCTTCGCGAGCATCTGAATGGCATAGGCTTGCCGGCAAATCAGCAGTTCCTGTTCGTCCATGGTTTGCCTCTGCCCGTCGCCGGGCAAGTGCCGATCCATTCACTGAAATGAATTGGCCTATTCACGCCGCTTAAGCTAATGCGGATCAGAAACAGAACAAAGATGGAAACACCCGATGTCTGTCGATGCAAGCGCCTCCTTGATCAAGAACGAAGACAGTCCACGCGGCTTTGCCTTCGCGCTGACGGCCTATCTTCTGTGGGGCTTTCTGCCGATCTACATGAAGGCGGTCGCGCACATTTCGCCGGCCGAAGTCATCGCCCACCGTATTCTCTGGTCGCTGCCGCTTGCCGGCATCGTGCTCCTGGTCCTGGGACGCACGCAGGATGTCGCGATTGCGCTACGTTCACCGCGCATGCTCGGCATGGCGGTCATGACTGCGGCGCTGATCACCGTCAACTGGGGTACCTATGTCTGGGCGATCGGTGCCGGCCATTCGCTCGATGCGGCCATGGGTTATTTCATCAACCCGCTCTTCAGCATCTTCCTCGGCGCGGTGCTGCTGAAGGAAAAGCTGCAGCCGATGCAGATCGCGGCGATCTGTCTTGCCGGCCTTGCAGTCGTCGTGCTCGCCTTCGACAGCGGCGGCATTCCCTGGGTGGCGCTGACGCTGGCGATCAGCTGGGGCTTCTATGCGCTGTTTCGCAAGACGCTGCCGCTTGGGCCGAACCAAGGTTTCTTTCTGGAGGTGCTGATCCTCAGCCTGCCGGCTCTGCTCTACATTCTCTATCTGGAGTTCGTCACCGGCGAGGGGCACTTGTACCGCACCGGCCTCAGCGATACCGTGCTCCTGCTCGGCTGCGGGCTGATCACCGCCGTGCCGCTGATGATCTATGCCAATGGCGCCAAGCTGCTCAAATTATCGACCATCGGCATCATGCAATATATCGCGCCGACGATGATCTTCGTCATCGCCATTTTCGGCTTCGGAGAGGAGCTTGATACGGCGCGCATGATCGCCTTTCCGCTGATCTGGGCCGGCCTCTTCTTCTACACCTGGTCCATGCTCAGGACATCACGCGGGCGTTAGGCTCGCGAGTATTTCTGACGCAATTCCGGACGCGAAACCGTTACACACTTTTGCTGGAATTGCTCACTACATCTTCGAGATCACGTCGTCTTCGCCGCTGCGGTCGGCGGCAAGCTCTGCTGCCTGTGCCATGATCGCGGGAATGATGCCAGAGATCTCGTCGACGACAAGCGGCTGGACGCGATGGGCGGTGTGCAGGAAGCCCTCGCCCGTCATGTGACGCAGGAGCTCCATCATCGGATCCCAGAAGCCGTTGATGTTGGCGAAAACCATCGGCTTCTCGTGACGGCCGAGCTGCGCCCAGGTCATGATCTCGACGATCTCCTCCAGCGTGCCGATGCCTCCAGGCAGGGCAACGAAAGCGTCGGAGCGCTCGAACATCGCGTGTTTGCGCGCATGCATGTCAGGAGTTACAATAAGCTCGTTGAGCTGGCCTAGGGAATGGCGAGTCGCTTCCATATCGATCAGGAACTCGGGAATGATGCCCGTTACCTGACCACCATTGGATAAGGTCCCGCTGGCTACAGCCCCCATGATGCCTTTCGTGCCGCCGCCATAGACGAGGCGAAGGCCATATTCGGCGATCTCTTTTCCGAGTGCGCGGCCGGCGGCCATATGGGAAGGATCGCGTCCCGGTCGAGAACCGCAGTAAACGCAGATGGATCGAATCGATACAGATTGTTCGCTCATAGGGGAAAAACAACTATTCCATTTCAATGCAGTCAAGAAAATTGACTGAAAAGCGGCGCGCCGGGCTTGTGTAATTGCTTTGAATGCTTGTGGAAAGCAAAGGGAATCGCTAGCAATTTCTGGATACTACGGCAATTTGCCGCCTTGGGAGACGTAATGATGAAAAACCGTGCCGGCTTGCTGGCCCTCGCAGTGCTCGTAATCGCAATCATACTGATGGTGTTTTTCGTCATGCCCCGTCTCGGCTCCGATGTGGCGAAAGTGGGGGACGCCATCAACCAGGCCGGCACCGAGGTCAACAATACGGTTAACGAAGCGTCTAAGACTTCCCGCTCGGCTGTCGCCGATGCCACGGCTGTCACCCAGAAGCTCGCCAGCCTCACCGCCGATGCCGGCCAGACCATCTCCGGCCTGAAAGCACTGTTTGCCGATGGCAAGGCGCCTGCCGCCGATGCGCTTGCAGGCGCCAAGACGGCAGCGGTGAATGCGCTGACCGCGATCGTCGATTTCGCCGCCCCCGAAGGCCTCGACACCGGAACCGCAGGCCTCGTTTCCAAGGCCAAGGACGGTGCGGGCAAGGCACGCGGCATCATCCAGAATCTGCCTGAAAATGCCGCCGATGCCCTGGCCGCGCTTGGAAAAGCTGAGGCCGCTCTAACCGGCGCGCCCGAGCCTGCGGGCACTGCCGATAGCGCTTCCAGCACTGGCCCGAAGATCCCGGCATTCGACGTGCTGCGCGTCGAGCCCGACGGCTCGACCGTCATCGCCGGCTCGGCCGAGCCGCATGGCAAGCTGGAAGTCCTCGACGGCGACAAGGTGGTCATGACGACCGATGTCGACGGCACCGGCGATTTTGCTGCCGTTCTCAACAACCCGCTTCCCGCGGGCGACCATCAGCTGGTGTTGAAGGTCACGGGCAAGGATGGCAAGACTACCCTCTCTGAAGAAGTCGCGACCGTTTCCGTGCCGAAGGACGGTAGCGGCAGCGAGCTGCTTGCCATGGTCTCCAAGCCCGGCACGGCAAGCCGTATCATCACAGCGCCGAAGGCTGAGATCGCCAGCGCCCAGCCGCCGACCGCCAATGATGCCTCTGCGTCTGGATTGAATGCTGCAGCAAACGACGAAGTCGCCATACAAACCCCGAATATGCCCGCAAGCTCAGGCGATGGTGCCAAAACGGCACCAGCCGTTCCCGGCACCCAGCAGGGCGGCGATAACACGGCCGACGTGGTGGTCAGCGCTGTCGAAATCGAGGGCAACAAAATCTTCGTTGCCGGTACGACGCGCGCCAATGCGAAGGTCGTCGGTTATGCCGATGATGCGATGATCGGCAAGGATACCGCAGGGTCGGACGGTCACTTCGTCATCGAAGGCGTGATGGATCTGTCGGTCGGCGACCACAAGATCCGCGTCGACGTCGTTGATGGCGCCGGCAAGGTGCTCGTGCGCGCCTCTGTCAATTTCAACCGTCCTGCAGGCGATCAGGTCACCGTTGCGGCCGGGCCCGGCAACAATGCCAACAGCAATCAGGCGATTGCGGCGGTTGATGAAGGCGAGCTTGGCAAACTCAAGGGTGACGCGACGAAAGCTTTCGGCCTACTGAAGGGCCTGTTTGCAGATGGCAAGATCCCAGGCACGGAACAGCTTGCGGCAGCCCGCTCGGCGACCGAATTTGCACTGCGCTCGCTCGTCGATTTCCATCCTGCCGTCGATGCGACCGACGCCTTCAAGCAGGCATCGGCATCCGCCTCGCAGGTCGCCTCGAATGCACTGACAGTGCTGCAGGGTCTGCCGAAGGATGCTAAATCAGTCGGCGCGGCGCTCGACAAGCTCGGCGCGATCATTGCCCAGCTGACGGTCCCCAATGCCACGCCGTCGAACGAGGTATCCGCCGCCGGCCAACCGAAGACGATCGAACAGGCACCTCTGACGGCAAACAACAATGCGGTCATCATCCGCCGCGGCGATACGCTGTGGCAGATTTCCCGCCGCGTCTATGGCGCCGGTGTACGCTACACAACGATCTACATCGCCAACGAAGACAAGATCCCCAATCCGGACCGCATTCGCCCTGGCCAGATCTTCGGCCTTCCGAAGGATGCGCTGCCGAATGCCGAGGAGCTTCACCGCAAGCGGCTCTCCGGCGGCCATCTCTAGAAACGATAAGCGGCGGCCTCCGGGCCGCCGTTTTGTTAGGGCCGGTCCGCAACACTGCGCTTATAAAGTTCCTATCAATGTTGTATTCCGCCAGCCGGTAACATATCTCGCTGGAACGGCGACAGACCGCGGCAATAGCGGCCCTCCGGGCTGGAGATAGGCATGGCAAACGGCAAGACAGTTTCGGATTCCAACCTGCTCGGAACACTCTACAATCTCTGGCCCTATATGTGGCCGCAAGGACGGCCGGATCTGAAGATGCGGGTCGTATGGGCCTCGGTCTACCTTCTCGTGTCGAAATTCGTCCTGCTGCTGGTGCCCTATTTCTTCAAGTGGTCCACGGACGCGCTGAACGGCAGGATGGATCTGCAGGGGTCGTCCCTGCCGCCGCTGCTCATCGGCGCTACTGCCCTTGTCATCGCCTATAACCTGACGCGTCTCATCCAGCTCGGCCTCAATCAGCTTAGAGACTCGCTGTTTGCCAGCGTCGGCCAATATGCGGTGCGTCAGCTTGCCTACCGCACCTTCGTGCATATGCACGAACTTTCTCTGCGCTTCCATCTGGAGCGCAAGACGGGCGGGCTTTCGCGCATCATCGAACGCGGCACCAAGGGCATCGAAACGATCGTGCGCTTCACGATCCTGAATTCGATCCCGACAGTCATAGAATTCCTGCTGACGGCTGCAATCTTCTGGTGGGGCTACGGCTTCTCCTATCTCGCCGTCACCGCCTTTACCGTTTGGGCCTATATCTGGTTCACGATCCGCGCTTCCGACTGGCGCATCTCAATCCGCCGGGCGATGAACGACAGCGATACGGACGCCAATACCAAGGCGATCGACTCGCTGCTCAATTTCGAGACCGTCAAATATTTCGGCAATGAGGAGATGGAGGCCAAGCGCTTCGACAAGTCGATGGAGCGCTACGAGAAGGCGGCGACCGATGTATGGACTTCGCTCGGCTGGCTGAACTTCGGCCAGGGCGTGATCTTCGGCATCGGCACGACGATCATGCTCGTTCTCTCCGCCTGGTCGGTCCAGCGCGGCGAACATACGGTCGGCGATTTTGTCTTCGTCAATTCCATGCTGCTGCAGCTTTCGGTACCGCTGAACTTCATCGGCTTCGTCTATCGTGAAATCCGCCAGGGGCTGATCGATATCGAGCAGATGTTCGATCTTCTGGAAGTGAAGGCCGAGGTTCTGGACGCGCCCGATGCGAAGGCACTTGCCATCGGCCAGGGCGCCATCTCCTTCAAGGATGTGCATTTCGCCTATGATCCGGCCCGGCCGATCCTGAAAGGCATTTCTTTCGACGTGCCTGCCGGAAAGACGGTCGCCGTTGTCGGCCCCTCGGGTGCCGGCAAATCGACGCTGTCGCGCCTGCTCTACCGTTTCTATGACATCCAGAGCGGTTCGATTACCGTGGATGGGCAGGATATCCGCGACGTCACGCAGAAGAGCCTGCGTTCGGTGATCGGCATGGTGCCGCAGGATACGGTGCTCTTCAACGATACGGTGGCTTACAATATCCGATACGGCCGGCCTTCAGCCAATGAGGCCGATGTTCGGCAGGCCGCCGAAATTGCCCAGATCGCGCATTTCATCGATACATTGCCCGAGGGTTTCGAGACCAAGGTCGGCGAGCGCGGCCTGAAGCTTTCAGGCGGGGAGAAGCAGCGTGTCGCGATCGCCCGCACAATCCTGAAGGCGCCGCCGATCCTCATTCTCGACGAGGCAACCTCGGCGCTTGATACGACGACGGAGCGGGAAATCCAGACGGCGCTCGATATCGTCTCCAAGAACCGCACGACGCTTGTCATCGCCCACCGCCTTTCGACGGTCATCGGCGCCGATGAAATCATCGTTTTGAAGAGCGGCGAGATTGCCGAGCGCGGCACGCATGCCGCCCTTCTCGAAAAGAACGGTCTTTATGCCTCGATGTGGAACCGCCAGCGCGAGGCAACACAGGCCGAAGAACACCTGAAGCAGGTTCGCGAGAGCGATGAGCTCGGCATCGTCAATCGGCTGGCGCCGGCAAGCTAAGCGCCGAAACGGGCAAACTGGCCCGTTTTGTTGTTCAGAACCAGCGCAAGGAAGGCTGCCTGAGGTCCGTGGCATTGCTCCTCAGGTCGTTTTTATGTAACCAGCGGATACGAAAAACGACAGGAGCCTGGCACACATGAGCTTGTTCGATACGGTTCGCAACACGATCGTTCCGGTGCACAAGGAAGGTTACCCTTTCGTCGCCGCCTTCTTCGTCGCGTCGCTCGTATTGGGCTGGATCTTCAAACCGCTCTTCTGGATCGGCCTCATCCTGACGCTCTGGTGCGCCTACTTCTTCCGTGACCCGGAGCGCGTGACGCCGCAGGACGACGATCTCGTGATTTCGCCCGCTGACGGCAAGGTCTCGTCGATCCAGATGGTGACGCCGCCTGCCGAGCTGAACCTTGGAGCCGAGCCGATGCTGCGCATCTCGGTCTTCATGAACGTCTTCAACTGCCATGTGAACCGCGCGCCGATGCGCGGCCGCATCGTCAGCATCAATTACCGCCCGGGCAGCTTCGTGAACGCCGAACTCGACAAGGCGAGCGAAGACAACGAGCGCAACGGCCTCGTCATCGAAACCCGTCATGGGCAGATCGGCGTGGTGCAGATCGCCGGACTCGTGGCGCGGCGTATTCTCTGCTTTTCGCATGTCAATGAACCCGTCGATGCGGGCGAGCGTTTCGGCCTCATCCGCTTCGGCTCGCGGCTCGACGTGTTCCTGCCGGCGAATGCCGCACCGCGCGTTTCGCTTGGCCAGACGGCGGTTGCCGGCGAGACCGTCATTGCCGAATTCGCTTCGGCGAAGGGTCCGGTCATCAGCCGCCGCAGCTAAGTTTCAGGAGAGCGCGATATGGAACCACCCTTTCCGCCCTTCGAACCGAATGGCCCGGTCGACGATTCCGCCCGTGGGCCGCGCCTGCGCGAGATTCCGATCCGACTCGTCGTTCCGAACCTCATCACCATTCTCGCTATCTGCGCCGGCCTGACCGGCATCCGGCTCGCCTTCGAGAGCCGCTATGAACTGGCTGTCGCCATGGTGCTCGTCGCCGCCTTCCTCGATGGCGTCGACGGCCGCGTGGCGCGGCTGATGAAGGCCACGTCGAAATTCGGCGCGCAGATGGATTCGCTTGCCGACATCGTCAATTTCGGCGTCGCCCCTGCCCTCGTGGTCTATGTCTATGCGCTTGACGAAGCGCGCTCGCTCGGCTGGATCGCAGCACTCATCTATGCGATCGCAGCTGGTCTGCGGCTGGCCCGCTTCAACGTGATGTCGGAGCGCGAGAACCGCGCACCCTGGCAGTCAGAATATTTCGTCGGCGTGCCGGCGCCGGCTGGCGCAATGTTGGTATTGCTGCCGGTTTATCTGGGCTTCCTCGGTCTCGCCACCGACCGAACCTTTGCCTTCCTCGCCTCGGGCTACACGGTCCTCATCGCCTTCCTGCTCATCAGCCGCCTGCCCGTCTGGTCCGGCAAATCCGAGAGCCGCATGCGGCGCGATCTCGTACTGCCGGCCATGCTCGGCGTCGTCATCTACGTCGCGATGCTGATGAGCTTCACCTGGGAAGTGATGGTCTTTACCGTCTGCGCCTACCTCATTTCCCTGCCCTTCGGGGCGCGAAAGTGGAGGCGCAAATATGGCACCCTGACTATCGAGGAGCCGGGTGTCGGAGAGGACGATATCGGTCGCCACATCTGAGCGTCTATTTTATTAAGTAAGTGTTAACGTACGCAGGCTTCGGTTAAGCCTCGCGAATTATGCTCCGTGGTTATATTTCCTGATAAGCAATGCCTCGCTTTTGTCGTTATTGAAGACAAAAGACCAAGATACATAAAACTCTAGGGAACCACGTGAGGAGAGTATCGTGACCTCGAAGAAGACCACGGAACAGCAGCAGGCAGCCAAGCCGGATCTCACTACCAACTATCGCCCGCTCGGCCTCAAGGCCGTGGCTGCGGCCTCGATGATGGCAAAGCCTGTAAAGGTCAAGAAGACCGCCTAAGCGGGGTTGAAGAAGCGGACGAGCAGGCTGATCCCCAGCAAGCTCATGACGATGCTGATAATGACATCCAGAACCCGCCATGCCGCGGGTCTGGCAAAAACGGGCTGCAAGAGGCGCGCCCCATATCCCAGCGCGAAGAACCAGACAAATGACGCCGTGGCGGCGCCGACGCCATAGGCCAGACGATCTGCGCCGTGATAGGCGGCCGACAGGCTGCCGAGCAGCACGACCGTATCCAGATAGACATGCGGATTGAGGAAGGTGAAGGCGAGGCAGGTTGCGACCGCCGCCTTAAGCCCCAGAGCCTGCGGCGCACCCGCCTGCATGGCGGCCGGACGCAGCGCTCGGCGCGAAGCCATGACGGCGTAGGAGCCTAGGAATATAGCGCCGCCGATCGTCACCACCGAAATCAGCATCGGCGATTGCGACACCAGCGTGCCCAGCCCGCCGACGCCTGCGGCAATCAACACGGCATCCGAAAGCGCGCAGATCAGGCAAAGAATGAAGACATGCGAGCGCAGCAGCCCCTGCCGCAGGATGAAAGCGTTCTGTGCGCCGATCGCCACAATCAGAGAAGCGCCAAGCAAGAAGCCGGCAAGCGCCGCGGATGGAGAAATCATCATATTTTCCGGTAGATGGGGAAGCGTTCAATTCTCGTTTTCACGGATCGTTATGGCGAAACCGCGGCATACTTCCGCGCGACATGCGTCAGAAGAAGCTGAGCTGGCCGCCATCGGGTGGCGTTTTCTTCTGGGGCGGCTTCGGCGGCTTTTCGAGCGGCACCGGTTCGTGCAGATCTGGCCCCATATTGGCGACCTTGTTGACCTTGTCGGAAACCGGGATCGCCTCGAAAAAATCATCCTGTACCGGCTGCATGAGGTCGATGACCTCACGCGGCTCCTGCGTCTTGCAGTCGAGCCAGCGGGAGAAATCCTCCGGCTGGATGACGACGGGCATGCGGTCATGGATCGACGAAATCGCGCTATTGGCCCTGGTCGTCAGGATAGCCCCTGTATCCACTTCCGAGCCATCGGCCGAGGACCATGTTTCCATGAGACCAGCAAAGGCGATGACGCCACCGCGGCGCGGCCGGATCCAGTAGGCCTGTGCCTTCTCGCCGCTTTCCTTCGAAGGGCGATGCCATTCATAGAACCCGGAGGCCGGGATGAGGATACGGCGATGGCGCATGGCGGCGCGGAAGGACGCCTTGCCGATCGCGGTTTCGGCGCGTGCATTGATCAGCAGCGGAAACTCCTTGGGATCCTTAACCCAGCCCGGCGTAAAACCCCAGCGCACCAGCAGGGCACGTCGGTCCGGAAGGTTGCTGCCCGGCTCCTGCCCCTCGCCCGAGATGACGACGAGAATCGGCTGCGTCGGCGCGATGTTGTAGCGCTCCGGGAAAGCATCGATATCAAGCGTCGAGAAAAACTCCTGCACAGCGGCATTGGAGCTCGTCAGGGCAAAACGTCCACACATGGGGATTTCTTTGCATCCTGCCCGGCATCGGTCAAGGCGCTTTGCTCCCGGGCATTCTCGCTGCACATCTTTTGCGGAACTGCCCTAGCTGCGTGGCGCAAAGAGGATGACTGCCGAGCCAGTGAGGCAGATCAGCGCGCCGCCGATATCCCAGCGGTCGGGAATGCGGTTTTCCACCAGCCAGAGCCAAAGCAGCGAGGCGACGATATAGACGCCGCCATAGGCTGCGAAGGTGCGCCCCGCTGCCTCGCTCGGCACAAACGTCAGCAACCACGCAAAAAGTGCCAGTGACACCAGGCCCGGCGCGAGCCACCACACCGGCTTTGCCAGCCGCAGCCAGGCCCAGAAGGCAAAGCAGCCGGCAATTTCGAAGACGGCAGCAAGAAAATAGATCAGATAGGTCAAGAGCATCTCGCAGGAATCGCAAAGGTCATATTCCACGCAATGCCGGCGGTTGCGCAAGGCGAGCGGAGCGTGAGATAAGGCGGTATTGCAGCAAAGCGTACGAAGCCATGATTTCCGAAGCCAGACCCGCCTCCTCCGCCATCCTCGAACGTGACGGCCGGTTTCTTCTCGTATTACGGCGAAACCCGCCCTCGGCCGATATGTACGCCTTTCCCGGCGGGCGCGGCGAGCCGGGCGAAAAGCCCGAAGAGACGGCATTGCGAGAATTCTTCGAGGAGACCGGCATTCAGGCCCGCAACCCCCGCCTCTTCTCCACTTACGACCTAAAGACCCATGCGCCGGACGGTAGCATCAGCAGCCATTTCTTCCTGTCCGTCTTCCGCGTCGAAGCAGACCGTCATCTTGTTGCCGAAGCTGCCGACGATGCGGCCGCGATCGGCTGGTACAGCGTAGAAGAGATCCGGCGCTTGCCGGTGCCGCAAAGCGTACTCGAATGTGCAGAACGGCTTGCGGCGGGAAAATGACGCGGCAACCGGGACAGTCTGCAGAATAGAAGTGGAAAGTGCGGCATTCGCCTTGTTCCCGTCATGCTCGCTGTATCAACTGTGAACATGATTCCCGTTGGACGCGTTGTCTTGTCATCTTTCGTCTTTATCGGCCTTACCTGGGCTGGTCCCACAATGGCGCAAGGCGGCAAGAATGCGGCCCCTCCGCCGCCGGCAGAGGTCGCACCGCAGGTTGTGACCGTGCCCTACGACGACAAGCTGGCGCGGCTGGCGGAGGTCCTGGGTTCGGTGCATTACCTGCGGACGCTCTGCAAGGCACCGGGCGCAGACGAATGGCGGACCGACATGCAGCAACTGCTTGATTCTGAAACGAATGGGGAGCCGCAGCGCAAGGAAAAACTGACCGCAGCTTTCAATCGCGGATACCGGGCATTCGCCTCGGTTTATACCGATTGCACACAGGCGGCCATCGTGGCAGAAGAGCGCTACCGTAACGAAGGTGCAACACTCGCCACAGAAATTACTTCGCGCTTTGGAAATTAACGATTAATTAACCTGTTTTCGCATGCGGACGTGTCGTTTTGGGAAAAGGCTGTTAGTCTTGTTAACGCAGCGGTAAGACATCAGAAGTTCTGAGGAAAAGACAATGGAACCAAGCCTCAACGACATCGACGACATGATCGTCCACGAAAAGATGCAGGCGGCTCTGGAATACCAGAACGAGGCTTGGGCCGACGGCATGGCCGATGGCATCGAGCCTGAAATCATTGCCGATGCTGCAATTGCGCATGCGCTGCGCGAGACGATCAGGCTGCATGGCGAGGGCAGCGCCGAGGCCTTGCTCGATTCGCTGCGCGATCGCATGCTGGCAGGTGAATTTTCCACCAACCGCACCTTGCAATAAGGGCATCACAGAGAGTCTCATGCGTACCGGTAAAGATATGTCCTCGCGAATTTCACTCGCGCCGGTTGTTCTTGCTGTCGGTCTCGTCGCTGGCAGCGTACTGTCCGCTTCTTCCGCCTACGCGCTTTCCGAACTTCAAAAGATTCCGGGCCAACCCGATGCGCCTGCTGCGACGGCGCAACAGGGTCAGACGCAGCCGGCTGCACCGCAGAACGGTTCTCCCGGCGTTCCCCAGCCTGATCCGCTCGTCAACAAGAACAGCGGCCAGGGCGTCGACAAGACGCCGGGCGCATCCGACGATTCGAAACCCGTCGAAGTCATTTATGACATTAGCAAGGTGCCGGAACCGGTTCGCAAAATGCGCGAACAGATCGTCGAGGCCGCTGCTTCAGGTGATCTGGAACGCCTGCGCCCGCTGATGGGGACCGGCGCCGACCAGACGCAGGTGACCGTCGGCGAGCCGACCGACGATCCGATCGGCACGCTGAAGGATCTCTCAGGCGATCCCGATGGCGATGAAATCCTCGCGATCATGCTCGATGTCATCTCGACCGGCTTCGTGCATGTCGGCCAGGGCACGGCGGACGAGATGTATGTCTGGCCCTATTTCGCCGAAAAGGACCTGAAGTCGCTGACGCCGCCGGAGCGCGTGGAACTGCTGCGCATCGTGACCGCTGGCGATCTCTCCGACATGCAGGAGTTCGGCGGCTATAATTTCTATCGCCTCGGCATCGCGCCCGACGGCAAATGGAAGTTCTTCACCGCGGGTGACTGACGCCGCAACGCTTGCACCGTCAACGTCAAAGACTTACCTCTGAGCGATCACCAACGCGACAGGTTTCGCCATGCCAGCCGTATTCCTGAAAGACCGCTCGCTCATTGCCGTTGGCGGCGCGGAAGCAGAATCCTTTCTGCAAAATCTCATCACCACCGACATCGTCTCGATGGGCGCCGATGAGGCGCGGCCGGGTGCGCTGCTGACGCCTCAGGGCAAGATCCTGTTCGACTTCGTGATCTGGCGCGACGGCGACGGTTTCATCATCGAAACGGACGCGGCCCAGCGCGAAGCCTTGCTCAAGCGGCTGACCATGTACCGCCTGCGTGCGCCGGTGACGCTGACGCCTGTTGCCGAGGATGGCGTGACCGTTTCGTGGGACGAGAATGCGACGGAAGGCGTCAAGGATAGCCGCTTCGCCAAGGCAGGCGTCACGCTTCTTCGCCGCGCCGGCCATCATGGCAACGATAGCGCGAGGTCCTACGATGCGCTCCGTATCGAGAATGGAATTGTCACGTCAGGGCCAGATTATGCGCTTCAGGACGCTTTTCCGCATGACGTGCTGATGGATTTCAATGGCGGCCTCTCCTTCAAGAAGGGCTGCTATGTCGGTCAGGAAGTGGTGTCCCGCATGCAGCATCGCGGTACGGCGCGCCGTCGCGTCGTCATCGTTTCGGCGGGGGCAGCACTGCCTGCCGGCGGCACCCAAATCACCGCCAGCGGCAAAGCGATCGGCACGCTCGGTTCCGTCGAAGGGCAGAGAGGGCTTGCGATCGTGCGCATCGACCGTGCTGGCGAGGCGATGGCCTCGGGAATACTGCTGCTCGCCGGCGACGTTTCCGTGACGCTCAGTCTGCCGGCCTGGTCCGGCCTCAGCTTTCCGACGTCTGCCGACGAGGCGAGCGCGTGACCGCTGCGAAGGCTCCACGCGCCTGGCAACGCATGCTGTCCGGCCGGCGGCTCGATCTGCTCGACCCCTCGCCGCTCGATGTCGAGCTGTCCGATATCGCCCACGGGCTTGCACGCGTTGCCCGCTGGAACGGCCAGACGTCGGGCGACCATGCTTTTTCCGTTGCGCAGCACTGCCTCGTCGTCGAATTCATCTTCCGGCATTTCAACGAGGCCACCCCGAGCGATTGCCTGATGGCGTTGCTGCATGATGCGCCGGAATATGTGATCGGCGACATGATCTCGCCCTTCAAGGCCGTTGTCGGCGGCGGATACAAGATGATCGAGAAGCGGCTGGAAGCTGCCGTGCACCTGCGCTTCGGCCTGCCGCCGCATCCCTCCCGCGAACTCAAGGACAAGATCAAGAAGGCCGACACGATCGCCGCCTATTTCGAGGCGACGGTGCTTGCCGGCTTCACGCCTGCGGAAGCACAGAAATTCTTCGGGCAGCCGCGCGGCATTTCCAGAGACATGCTGCTGATCGATCCCTTGCCGGCGATCGAGGCGCAGCGGCTGTTCTGCGAGCGCTTCGCCGAGATCGAGGCGGCGCGAGGCACGAAGCCGTGACCTTGATCGTGGTTTCTCCGCTGGCGCGTGTCGGCGAAATGGCGGTGCGGCACAAAGCGCGCGAGATGATCAGCCTGATGGCAAAGGAGCAGGCCTTTCACCGGCCGGGCGTCATCCGGGCCGACCGGCACCTGCTGCTCACCATGAACGATATTGCCTTCAAGGGCACCGGTGATCTCGTCGCCCCCGACGAAAAACATGTGCAGGCGATCATCGATTTCGCTGCCGGTTGGCAGCAGGAAGCGCCGCTCCTGATCCACTGCTGGATGGGCGTGTCGCGATCGCCCGCAGCGGCGCTGATTGCGACGCTGTCGCTCGCACCCGAACAGGATGAGCTAGCGCTTGCCCGCCGGCTGCGGGCGGCATCGCCCTATGCGACGCCGAATGGCCGAATCATCGAAATCGGCGATGCGCTGCTTGGTCGTTGCGGGCGGCTCGTCGATGCCGTCAGGGCCATCGGCCGCGGCGCGGAGGCTGACGGCAACGCGCCTTTCCTGCTTTCCGTTCGGGACAATTCAATCGGTTGACGCTCCTGGCCTCTGCTCCATCTAGCTGTCGACGAGGCATTTGTGGAGCAAGTGATGGAACAACAGGCCACCGACTTCATCATCGCAACGCGTTCAGCGCTCGGTCAGGCGAGTGCGCTTGCCGTTCAATATTCCTTTTCCATCCTTGGGGCGATCATTCTGCTCATCGTCGGCTGGGTGCTGGCGAGTCTCGCTAGCCGCTGGGTCTATGAAGGTATCTCGCGCGTGCGCGGCATTGATGAGACACTTGCCCGCTTCTTCACCAACGTCGTGCACTATGCGCTGTTGATGCTG
This sequence comes from Rhizobium sp. BK529, assembly GCF_014194105.1. Taxonomy (NCBI): domain Bacteria; kingdom Pseudomonadati; phylum Pseudomonadota; class Alphaproteobacteria; order Hyphomicrobiales; family Rhizobiaceae; genus Rhizobium; species Rhizobium sp. BK529. The sequence goes on from NZ_JACIAU010000001.1 coordinate 2,169,679, forward strand.
GTGTTCATCACCGTGCTTGGACAATTCGGCGTGCAGACGGCATCGATCATTGCCACTCTCGGCGCCGCCGGCCTCGCCGTCGGCCTCGCGCTCCAGGGCACGCTGCAGAATATCGCTGCCGGTATCATGCTGCTGGTACTGCGGCCCTTCCGTGTCGGCGAATATATCGAGACAAGCAGTGTCAGCGGCACGGTGCTTGAAATCGGCCTTTTCGCCACGGAACTGAAGACGGGAGATGGCCTCTACCGGCTGGCGCCCAATTCGACTTTATGGAATACGCCGATCACGAACTACAGCCGCCAGCCGACCCGGCAGAACGACTTGAAGATCGGCATTGCCTATGAGGACGACCTCGATCTGGCGATGGAAACGTTGATGGGTCTCGCCGCCGACGATAAGCGCGTGCTCAAGGCGCCGGCGCCCACTGCTTTTGTCGACAGCTTCGGCGAAAGCGCGATCTATGTAACGCTGCGCTATTGGGCCAAGACCGGCGATTGGTGGGACCTCAGCCGTGACATGATCAAACGCGCCAAGCTTACCTTTGACGAGAAGGGGATAACGATCCCCTACCCGCAGGTGACCTACAATCCGGCGCAGGCGCCAGCGTCCAATGCTCCGGACCTTCACGCCACCCCGGAGGAGACCCCGGCCAAGGCTCCGGCCCGCAGGAGAGCGCCGAAGGCGTCCGCGCAAACCCAGCCATAGAGCTTTCCTGGTTACTTGATCACCCCGCAGGCGATCCTGTCGCCGGCGCCGCCCGATGGCTGGCTGCGGTAATCATCGGATTCGGCATGCACTATCAGCGCACGTCCGCGCACGCCATCCTCCTTGCCGTCGAGAGAGACCATGCTGTCGAAAATCTGGGCGCGCAGGATGCCGTCCTGTCCGACGTACTGGTTCGGCATGTCGCCCGCATGCGGCCCCTTGGCTGCCAGGAAGCCGTGTTCGGCCTTGGTCGGGTTGAAATGGCCGCCCGCCGTTTCATGATGGGTTGCGGCATCGCAGCGGCCAGTTTCATGGATATGGAAGGCAACCCATTTGTTGGCCGGCAGGCCGGAGATTTCGGCTTCAATGAAGACGCCGCCGTTGGCGGCAGCCGTCAGCGTGGCACGGCCGGAATCCTTGCCGTCAGGGCCGGTAAAATTTGCCGTCGCTGTCTGTTTGTCCTGGGCAAGGCCTTGAGACGCCGCCGCTAAGAGGCCGAGGGCAGCGATGGTGCATACGATTTTCATCAGGTTTCCTTCCGTTTCGGGGACTGTGTCCCAACGTCTCATGGAAGAAGGTGTTCCTGCTTGCCTAAAAGGCAAGAAAAAGCCGACCGGCGGCCGACTCACTTGCTGAGACAGGTGCGTAACGCTCAGTCGGCGATACCGAAATCGAATTCGCCATAGGTATTGCGATAGACCTGCATCGGCTGATCATTGGCATCGGGAGTGATCTGCTGCAGCGCATAGGGAACCGTCGAGCCTGTCAGCGATCCGTTGTCTTGATATTCCATCATCAGGGCAGCCAGATTGCTTCGATATTGCGTCTGGGCGCTGCCGGCATCGTCCACCTCAAGAAATTCACGGATGATGCCAGGCTTTTGATCTGCCGCGCGTTCGCTTCGGCTGAGCACGCCGTCGCCATTGGCATCGAGCCGTGTGAGCGTTGCCAAATATGCATAGGAGACGTCGGAAACCGATGAAAGATGAATCATACAAACCTCCGTTCACCGCTTCTTCCGGTGACAGTCTGTACGCAGTACGCGGGTGGAAAAGATCAAGGTCGATATGCTGGGTAAACTGATTTGCGATTTCGGTCAACAAGCTGTTAACTCCCGATTAACCATGGTTGACAAACTGTAACTGCGCCTTCCGACGGCGCTTTCAACCTCCGTCGGAGACCCCGTTTTTCTCGCTATTTCAGGAGTTTGCGAGATACAGACAAATTGCCGGCTAGGTATAAAGCATCACCCGGCTGCAACCGATTATTAATCGGAGCGGTAGATGATGCCGCTTGAGAGTTGCCGGAAACGGACACTTGCTGCTTATAAAAGTCGGTTCTTGTATTCATTTTAGAAAGGTCTTTTTTATGCCCGGCGCGATATGGCACTTTTGCCAATCGAAGACGCCTTTGCCTTTTGCTATGCTTTCATCGCAACCGTCCCTCAGGGGAAGTTGAGCGCATGAAAGCTGAGACGCTTTTCTGGCAACAGTGCACGCAAGCCGTCAGCGAGGATGGATCGATCGATGCAGAGCGCCTGATGGAGCTCGTCATCACGACCTATCGCAGCCATGAAAGCGAATATGATGAGCTCAAGCGCAACGCCGAAACGCTGCTCGTCGAAAACCGCGAACTGAAGAACACGATCAGTTCCGCAACGCAGGCGCTGGCAGAACAGCGCAAGCTCATCGAGATTGTTCTCAACAATCTGCCGCTCGGCCTCAGCGTCTTCGATGCGGATCAATGCCTAACCCTTTCTAACCTGCGCTTTCGCCAGCTCTTCGGCTTCACCGAAAACGATGTTTCGCCCGGTACCGCAATTGCGGAGCTGATAAGCAAGACGCGCGGCACGGAACAGGCCAATAGCGGGGCGCGCCGCAAGAAGGAGGGGCGGGAAACCTCCTCCAGAGCAGGGCGCATCCGCCGGCGCGAATGGCTGATGGATGACGGCCGCATCATCCAGAGCGTGGTTACTATCCTGGCCGACGGCAGCAATATCGCCATTCATGCCGACGTTACCGAAGACCGCAAGGCGGCCGAGCGCATTACCTATCTTGCCCATCACGATCCGCTGACCGGGCTGCCGAACCGCATTCGCTTCCGCGAGCAGCTGGATGCCGCCCTTGCCGAGCGCAAGGAAGGTGAGCAGATCGCGCTCGTGCATCTCAACCTCGACCGGTTCAAATCGATCAACAATACGTTGGGTGTTTCAGCCGGCGACAAGATTCTGCGACAGGTGGCAGAGCGCATCCGCGCTTCAGCCGGCTCGGAGAATATCCTTGCGCGTCTCGGCTCGGACGAATTCGCGATCCTGCAGACGCGCCGCCAGCAGCCGTGGAACATCACGGCGCTCGCCGACCAGATCCGCCGGGAGCTCAGCGAACCCTTCTTCCGCGGCGATAAGCAGGTGGAACTCAGCGTTTCCATGGGCATTTCGATCGCCCCTGACGATGCCCTCGAGACCGACAAACTGCTGCGCAACGCGGCCGTCGCACTTTCCCATGCCAAGGCGGACGGGCGCCGCCACGAGCGCTTCTTCATCGGCGAAATGGACGAGAAGATGCAGGCCCGCCATGCGCTGGAGGCCGATCTGCGCGCCGCCGTCCAGAACGAGGAATTCGAGCTTCACTACCAGCCGCTTTACGACCTGGCTCAGCATCGCATCTGCGGTTTCGAGGCGCTGATCCGCTGGAATCATCCGGTGCGCGGCCGCGTCTCGCCGATGGAGTTCATTCCGCTGGCCGAAGAGGTCGGCCTCGTAGTCGATATTGGCCGCTGGGTTTTGCGCCGGGCCTGCAACGATGCAGCGCAATGGCCCGAAGATATCAAGATCGCCGTCAATGTCTCGGCCATCCAGTTCTCGAGCAGCGACCTGCCGCAGGATGTCAACGAGGCGCTTGCTGCAGCCGAACTCTCGCCCTCACGTCTCGAACTCGAGATCACCGAAAGCGTGCTAATGGAAAATCGCGATGAGGTGCTGCCGATCCTGCATGCGCTCAAGGAGCGCGGCATCCGCATTTCCATGGACGATTTCGGAACCGGTTATTCGTCGCTCAGCTATCTCTCGAGCTTCCCCTTCGACAAGATCAAGATCGACAAGTCCTTCGTGAACGACATCGTCGAGAACAGGGAAGCGCATGCGATCATGCGCGCCATCATCCTGCTCGGCGATGCGCTCGGCATGCGCGTGACCGTGGAGGGCGTCGAAACCGCCGAGCAGATGGCGCTGCTGGAGCGCGAAGCATGCGACGAGATCCAGGGCTATCATATCAGCCCGCCGAAACCATTCGGCGAGGTGGCCCTCATGCTCTGCATGCCGCCGAAGAAGCAGGGCAACGTTACGCCGCTCACCAAATCCGGCGCTGATTTCGGCACATTGCGACTCGCCGGCCAAGCCGTTATCGACGGAATAGGATTTCTTTGAAAACCGGTGACAACGATGTTCAAGGCCGAAGCCTTCTCTCCTCACGAGGCGCTTGCTGTGGAGCTCATTCCACATGCGAGTGACGGCGACGACGGGTCGCATGACCTTGCCCATATTCTGCGTGTCTTCCGCAATGCCATGCGCATCCATTCCGCGGAAGGCGGCAAAGGCCGGGTGCTTGCGGCTGCCGTGCTGCTGCACGATTGCGTCGCAGTCGAGAAGAACTCGCCGCTGCGCGCCCAGGCCTCGGCGCTCGCCGCAGAAAAAGCCTCGCGGATATTGAAAGAACTCGGATGGGACGACGAGGATATCGCTGATGTCGCCCATGCGGTGACGGCGCACAGTTTTTCGGCCAATGTGCCGCCGGAAACGTTGGAGGCAAAGATCCTGCAGGATGCGGACCGGCTGGATGCCATCGGCATGGTGGGCGCTGCACGCTGTTTCTATATCGCAGGGCGCCTCGGATCGGGCCTCTACGATCCTTTCGATCCCGCCGCCGAGAGCCGGCCGCTCGATGACAAGCGTTATGCAATTGACCATTTCCAGACGAAACTGTTCAAACTGGCGGATGGTTTCCAGACCCGGACCGGCCGTGAACTGGCCGCGACCCGCGACAGAAGCCTGCGCGATTTTCTCGCGGCATTCATGGACGAAATCTAATTGGAACGAAAATCTAGGAGGAGCATGGGATGCGTGTCAGTGATCTCTTCATTTATCCGCTCAAGAGCGCCCGCGGCATTGCCCTGCCCTTTACGGAGATTGACGCCTATGGCCTGCCCGGCGACCGGCGGGCGATGGTGACGGATCCGGACGGACATTTCATAACGCAACGCGAACTTCCTGCGCTCGCCCGTATTGAGGTGCGGCCCGAGGCCGGCGCCTTCCGGCTGCTGATGCAAGGCAAGGCCGATATTGCCGTGCCGCCGCCGCATCCGGACCGGCGGCTCGACGTCATCGTCTGGAAATCGGCCGTCAGTGCCGCCGTTGCCGACGATGAAATCAATGCCAGGCTTTCGGAATGGCTCGGGCGCGACGTGAGGCTCGTCTTTTTCGATGGCCAGGCGCGGCGAACGGCCAATGCCGAATGGGCAGGTGAAGGTTCGCCGGTGGCCTTTTCTGACGGCTACCAGATTCTGGTGACGACGACGGGATCGCTGAAGGCGCTGAACGCAGATCTTGCCGCCCACGCCGAAGGCAGTGTCGGCATGGAGCGTTTCCGGCCGAATATCGTTATCGAAACGGACGAAGCCTGGGCGGAAGACCGCTGGGCGGCCATCGAAATCTCCGGTATCCGCTTCGATCTCGTAAAACCCTGCGCCCGTTGCATCATGACCACGCAGGACCAGTTGACGGGCTCCCGCGAGGTACCAAGCCCCATACCAGCCATGGGCAGGATCCGCATGTCGGGCGACCGGCGCGTGCCCGGCCCCCTTTTCGGCTGGAACGTGACCCCGCGCGGCAATGGCAGGGTCACGATCGGCGACGAGGTGAAAATCATCGAGTCGCGACCGGAGGGTTGGGCCTTCAAGGTTCGCGCCCGGGCATAGTCACACCCGCGCCAGCGCTGCGTCGATCTCTGCCATCACATTGTTGGGCAATGGACCCTTTTCCAGTGCGCCGGCGTTCTCCTCGACCTGCGCGACCGTCCGGAAGCCAGGAATAGGCAAGGTGCGCGACGAACGCGCCCAGAGCCAGGCGAGAGCACCCTGCGTCAGGGTGCGGCCCTCAGATGTCAGCAGGCTGCGCAAGGCATCGAGCCTTGCCGCAAATTCCGGCGCGATCCGGCCGTCCTTGAAATAGACCATCCAGTCGAGTGCGGCGCCGCGCACATCCTTGGCGCCGACCGCCTTGTCCGGCGTGAATTTGCCGGTCAGCAGGCCCATGGCCAGCGGGCCGCGATTGATGGAGATGAGTCCGTTCCTCTCGACGACATCGATCATTTGCGGCACGGGCTCGAAGACATTCATCGTATGCTGGATCGAAACAAAACCGGACCGGCCGACATGGCGGGCGGCACGATCTGGGAAATCCGTGCTCCAGCCGAAGGCATCGATCTTGCCCTCCGCTCGCAGCGCCTCCAGCGTATCGAAGACTTCGTCGGACTGTGCCAGCGGAAAATCGTTGAGATGAAATTGCAGGAGGTCGAGACGCTCCCGCTTCAGCCGGCGCAGCGATGTCTCGACGGACTGGCGAATGAAGGCCGGATCGGCAAAGGCACCGGTCGCCTGCTTCGTCTCCGGATTGGTGGCAAAGCCGAACTTGGTGGCGATGACGATATCGGCGCGATTGCCAATCGCCTGTCCCAGGACCTCTTCCGAATGGCCGGCGCCGTAATTCGAGGCCGTATCGAAGAAGCGGATGCCAAGGTCGATGGCACGGTTGATGGCCGCTATCGATTCATTGTCATCCACCTCGCCCCAGCCGAGCGGCGTGTCGCCTGCAAAGAAGGGACCGCCGATCGCCCAGCAGCCCATGCCGAGGCGCGGAATCTCCTGCCCGTTCCAGAGCGTGATGGTAGTCGATGTTTCGGGTCTGCTCAGCATGGCTTCCTCCTTGAGCGCTCAGTTCAAGGAGACATAGGGGCACGGCGCGTGGGGGTAAACCGCCAAAGCTGAAGGATGTTTTGCACGAATGAAAAGCCGTTCAAGCGGAAAGCTCATCCGGTCGCAAAAGCGTCCGCGCAGCCGGGTTCAGGGCCTTGAGCGCAGCCTGAACGAAGCCTTCACGCGCCGCAGAAGCCTCGAGACCACGCGGTTCGTAGACATGACGATGCAGAAAGAATCCAGTCAGACGGAATGCCGCCGTGAGGCTTTCGAAATCGGCTGCCTGGTTTTCCTGCACACTCAGGAAGGCCGGCAAAAGCAGCATCTTATCGGCCCAGGGCTCTCCGGCGCCGCGACTGACGGCGCGGCCGGACTTCGGCGAGACATAGGCGAGATCGGTGCGGGCTCCAGTCGCCGCACATTCAGTAAGGTCGAGCCCAAAGCCAAGATCGTTCAGCACTGCGAGCTCGAAGCGCACGAAAAGCTCACCGGCATCGGCAGGATTGTGGAGGTGATCGAGGATGATTTCCAGCGCTTCGAAGAGATGCGGGTGCGGATCACGCTCCGGCAGCAGGCGCAGAAGCGCGCCCATGGCCTGCACGCCATAGACGGCGGTTGCCGTCTCCATCAGCCGCGCCGCGCGCAGCTTGACCGGTTCGATGCGGAACTCACCGAGATGCTCGTCCAGCCGGGCACGCCAGATGACTTCCACCTCGTTGCCGGGTTGCAGCACTGGCTGCATGGTGCGCGAACGGCCGGAGCGGACGAGACCGAGGTGACGGCCGCGCTCGCGCGTCATCACCTCGGCGATGACGCTCGTCTCGCCGTGGCGTTTGACGCCAAGAATGATCGCCTGATCCTGCCATTGCATCGGAAAACCGTCCTTCAGCCTGCGGATTCACTCTAAAACCTTTCCGGGTCAGATTGAAGCATTCTGAGCGGGAAAGACTCTAAAGCAGGCTGAGGCCTCAAGTCATTCAGCTGGCGACGGGAAAAGCTTCTGGAGAAAGTCGCGCATCGCGTCCTCGTCGAAAGGCTTGACGAGAAGCGGCACGTCCTGAAGGTCGATCGGGAAATCCTGCGTATCGGAGTAGCCGCTGACGAAGCCAAAGGGGATATTGGCCTGCGACAGATCACGCGCGAAATCGAAGCTCATCGCCTCGCCGAGATTCACGTCGAGGAGCGCAAAATCATAATTTGCAACGCGGATCGCATCGCGCGCCTGATCGAGGCTGTTGGCGATATCGATCACGTCCGCGCCCACGACGCGCAGGATATCCTCCGCCTCCATGGCGATAATCATGCTGTCTTCCAGGACCAGGACACGGGTCTTTGCGCTCATGATCTTCATGCCCCTCGTGAAGCGCAAATTTTGCCGCACCTCTGCCATATCGTAAATATCATTTCCTGCGGTTCCCGCCTGGACCGTTGGGGATGGTTGCCCATCGCTATTGAATAGCCACATTTTTGCCTCCGGTCGATACGAACGAAAATCGAAGGAAAGATGACGTGACTGTATTTTTTCCGGCGTCACTTTGCATTTAAAAAAGACATTCAAGCTCATCGTCTGGCAAGGAACGACTTTAGACGAAAGGACGCTTTTCCTCGCGCAGCCCTTCCCAGCCAGCCATCTGCTTCAGACCTTCCCCATCCAGTACCTCGCAACCACGCTCCTGCCAGCGGATAAGGTCGCGTGCTGCAAGCTTTTTCAAGGTCTTGTTGGTATGAACAATCGAAAGCCCGAGCGTGTCGGCAATATGCTGCTGGGTAATCGGAATGAGATTGCGGCCGTTGAAAAGATTGAGCTTTTTGCCGCGCTCGAAGAGGAAAGCGATCAGATAGGCGGCTCTTTCGAGCGCGGTGCGGCGGCCGATGCTGAGCAGGTGTTCATCGAGAATACGCTCCTCCTGCGCCGCGATCCAGGTGATGTCGAAGGCAAGCGAGGCATGCCGGATATAAAGGCTCATCAGCTTATCGCGTTCGAAGATGCAGAGAGAGACCGGCGACAGGGCCTCCACGGAATGCTGCATCTCGCCCATGATCGTGCCCTGCAGGCCGATCAGGTCGCCCGGCATGACATAATTCAGAATCTGCCGACGGCCGTCTTCCAACATCTTGTAGCGGAAGCCCCAACCTGACAGCACGGTAAAGAGGTGGGCGCTGTGAGCACCTTCGACCAGAATGGTTGCACCGGCATCAGCCGCCAGTTCCCCTCTCTTGAACTTGGAGACGAATTCCAGTTCGTCTCGACTGAACTCCCGGAAATGCGGCAACGGCCGTAACGGACATTGCTCGCAGGGCGTCTTGAAGGAATGGGTGGGTTTTGCCGTCGGCATCTTGTCCCCGCGGTGCCAAAAACCGGCGCTCGCAAATCAATGCGCAGGCAGACCAATTCGTTCCTCGGAACAGACAGTGATTTTTACGCGGAAACAAGGAGCTGGACGCCGCTTGCCAGTTTCGTTGCCACTTTAAGGCTTGCATTTCCGCATGTCGTTACCGCAAAACCGCTGCACACTTTTGCGCGACATGCCTTTTATATTTGCCGCATGTCGTTACCGCAAAACCGCTGCACACTTTTGCGCGACATGCTTTAGTGCGGGAACTCGAGGCCCATCTCGCGGAAGCGTTCGGGATCGTCGCCCCAGTTCTCGCGCACCTTGACGAACAGGAAGAGATGCACCGGCTGTTCAAGGATTTCAGACAGTTCACGGCGTGAGGCCGACGAAATCGCTTTGATGGTTTCACCCCCCTTGCCGAGCGCAATCTTCTTCTGGCTGTCACGCTCGACATAGATGACCTGTTCGATGCGCACGGAACCATCCTTGCGCTCTTCCCATTTTTCCGTCTCGACATGCGAGGAATAGGGAAGCTCCTGGTGCAGGCGCAGAAACAGCTTCTCGCGGGTGATTTCGGCGGCAAGCTGGCGCATCGGCAGATCGGAGATCTGATCCTCAGGATAGTACCAGGGACCCTCCGGCAGGGTCTTTGCCAGATAATCCATTACGTCGTCGCAACCCGAACCGTTTTCTGCCGAGATCATGAAGGTCTGGTCGAAGTCGACCTTCTGGTTCGCCGTAGCAGCGATCGCCAGAAGCAATTCGCGATTGACACGGTCGATCTTGTTCAGAACGAGAATCTTCTTCTGCGGAACGTCCTTGAGGCCTTCGAGAATGGCTTCCGCATCGCCGCGCAGGCCACGCTCGCTATCGATCAGCAGCATGATGAGATCGGCATCCTTGGCGCCACCCCAGGCAGACGTCACCATGGCGCGATCGAGACGGCGGCGCGGCTTGAAGATGCCGGGCGTGTCCATGAAGACGATCTGGGCATTGTTGTGGATGGCAATGCCGCGCACGATGGCGCGCGTCGTCTGCACTTTGTGGCTGACGATCGAGACCTTGGCACCGACGAAGCGATTAACGAGTGTCGATTTTCCGGCATTCGTCGGACCGATCAGCGCGACGAAGCCCGAATGCGTCGGGTTGCTTTCAGCAGCGCTCTTGGCCGCCATTTCGTTTTCTTCTGTCATTAATCCCGTCAATTTCCGGCAGATGCCTGCTGCCAAATGCCTTCGCGCTCGAGCATTTTCGTGGCGGCGACCTGTTCCGCAGCGCGCTTGGAGCGCTCTACGCCCATCTCCGGTGCGACGCCAGCGACTTCGACAGTCACCTTGAAGCGCGGATCATGATCCGGTCCGCTGCGTTCTTCAACCCGGTAGACGGGTGTGACACCATATTTGGCGTGCGACCACTCCTGCAGCTCGGTTTTTGCGTCACGGCGGGCACCATCGGCGCGCACCGCCCTGCCCTCCCAGTAACGCAGGATGAAGCGGCGGGCGACTTCCAGTCCGCCATCGAGATAAAGCGCGGCGATCAGGCTTTCGACGACATCGGCGCGCACATTCATCATGCGCTTGCCGGTGAGTTTCTTCACGTCTGCGCCAGTGCGGATATAAAGATGAAGATTGAGTTCGTCGGCGACGGCCGCACAGGTTTCGGCACTGACCAGCTGGTTCAGGCGTACCGAAAGCTCGCCTTCCGTCGCAGCGCCGAACGTGCGAAACAGCAGATCGGCGATGCAGAGCCCGAGTACCCTGTCGCCGAGAAATTCAAGCCGCTCGTAATTGCCCTTGTCGGTGCGCGCGCTGGCATGGGTCAGCGCGCGATCCAGACGTTCCTTCTCGACAAATTCATGGCCGATCAGGGTTTCAAGCTTAGCGCGGTCCGCCGCTGAGAGCGTCTGCGCCTTGCTCATTCAACAACCTTGAAGAGGCGATCCCAGCGCATGTTGGTCGGCCACTTCCAGATTTCGCGGAAGGACGTGTCGTTGCCAAGCGAGAAGAAGATGACGCTGGCGCGGCCGACAAGGTTTTCCGCCGGAACGAAGCCGACATCGAAGCGGCTGTCGAGCGAGTTGTCACGGTTGTCGCCCATCATGAAGTAATGGCCTTCCGGAACGATGAACTCGCGGGTGTTGTCGCCGCGCGATACCGGCGACTGATCGAGCGTATCGTAGGTCTTGCCGTTATCGAGCGTCTCGCGGAATACCGGCACGTCCTGGCCCGGATCGAGCTTGTAGTCGGAATTGAAAGTGCCATCGGGCACCTTCGGAACCGGCTTGCCGTTGACGAAGAGAACGCCGTCGGTGACCTGGATATGGTCGCCCGGCAGGCCAACGACACGCTTGATGTAATCGACGTCAGGATTCGGCGGGAAACGGAAAACCACGATATCGCCGCGCTTCGGATCGGAACCGAAGATGCGGCCGCTGAAAATATTCGGCGAGAAAGGCAGCGAATATTTCGAATAGCCGTAAGCAAACTTGTTGACGAAAATATAGTCACCGACCAGCAGTGTCGGCATCATCGAGCCCGACGGAATGGTAAAGGGCTGGAACAATACGGTCCTGATAATCATGGCCAGGAGCAGAGCCTGGATGATGACCTTGATATTTTCCCAGAGGGCGTTCGGCTTGGTTTCGACTTTTTCGGACACGCAGTCTTATTCCTTCAAGACGCCGTAAAGGCGCATTTCTTTCTGACGTTCTCTCTAGCGGCTTCGGCTGGTGGCGGCAATAACGACAGCATTAAAAGCGACGAGAGGTCGCTATCATACGGCATCCGGCAGCGCTTCGATGATCACAAAAGCCTGAGCCAAGGGATAATCATCGGTTATTGTCAAATGAATGGCGGCCTTGTGGCCCGCCGGCAGCATGGCCTGCAGGACGACGGCGGCACCGCCCGTCAATTGCATTGTCGGCTTGCCGCTCGGCAGGTTGACGACGCCCATATCCTTCCAGAAGACACCCTGCGAAAGGCCTGTGCCGAGGGCCTTGGAGCAGGCCTCCTTGGCGGCAAAACGCTTGGCGTAAGATTCGGCGCGGTTGGCGCGGCGATCCGAACGGGCGCGCTCGATCTCGGTGAAGCAGCGATGCGTGAAACGGTCACCGAAACGCTCGATGGATTTCTCAACGCGGCGGATATCGATGAGATCGCTGCCAATGCCGATGATCATGCGAAGGGAGCCTTTCCGGATAAATTCAGCTCAGACGGTCGGCAAATTGCCGGCCGGATCGGAAAGCCGAAGACGCGCGCGCTCCATCAGCCGGGCGCGGCGGCGCGTCTGAAAGCCCTTGACGGTGTAGAATGTCAGCGCATAAAGCGCAACCGAACTGATGGCCCCTGGCGGAATGGCACCGATCAGCATCGGCTCCAACACCGGCTTCCATAGTTCCGTGAAATGCAGCTTGTGAAAGAGTTCGGCGAGATCGATCGCTTGGCCACCCGTCTGAGCCTGGCGGCTGAGCAGCAGATGGCCGACTTCCCAAGTAATGCCCCAGATGAACGGATAGGTCAGCGGATTGCCGAAGGCTGCGCAGCCAAGGGCTGCGGCCACCATATTTCCCGACAGGAAATAAGCGATGACGAAGGCCATGATGAAATGCACGCCGATAAAGGGTGTCCACGAAACGAAGACACCCGCGGCAAAGCCCACCGCAACGGCATGCGGTGAGGCAGACAAGCGCAGAACGCGCATCATGATATAACGTGCAGGGCGCAGAAAACCTTTACGGGGCCAGACAATCTCCCGTAGTTTTTCCTTAAATCCTGCTGGTTTGCGACGGCGAAATAACATGGCGCGTATTTAGTGCAGCGCACGTCATCATGACAAGAGCGGCAAATGGAACCGCTTAAACAGACCGTCTACTCTTTTCTTCTTCCAAGGGGCGCGGTTCATGCATAACGCCCCCTTCCTTACGTCAAGTATATCTCAGGCGATTAGCGATTGCGGAACAAGCCGCGATCGACCTGGCGCTGACGATATTCAAGATCAATACGGTCATGCGAGCCGTTGAGATATGCCATTTCACGTTCCTGAGCGGTCGGAGCGCGAAGGGCGCGGGCGAACTTTCTGATCGGTTCAAACATTGCTTTGCCTCATCTTCGTTTCATTTCTTGATGACCAGAAGATAATCGCGGCAAAGGTCAATTACCATCGCTGTAACCTGAACGCAGCCATGCAAGTGACGCATGACTTGCCATTTCAATATGCCTTTTCGGCCATGAAATGATCACAAAATATGCAAAACGCAAATTTGCGTTCGGCAAAACTTTAACAAAAGCCTACTCGTAGAGCCGTCGGACCGTCGCGATGCAGTCCAGATCCTTCAACTGGGCGAGCAGCTGATTGAGCTGACGCAGGTCCCAGACCTCAACTTCCAACACCATTTCGGTGAAGTCGGTTGCCGCACGTACCGTATTCAGCATGCGGATATTGACGTCGAGACTCGCCACCGTCTGCGCCACCTTCGCGAGCGTACCGGGCTCGTTCAGCGCGTTGACCAAGATGCGGGCCGTGAAGCGGGATTTGTTGGCCTCATCCAGATCCCAGCGCACATCGATCCAGCGGTCCGGCTGGTCATCGAAGCGCTGCAGTGCCGGCGACTGGATCGGATAGATGGTGATGCCCTTGCCCTTTTCCATGATGCCGACGATACGATCACCGGGCACGGCGCCGGTTGGCGAGAACTTGACGTCGACATTGCCGGAAAGGCCGCGGATCGGCACGATATCGGGATCGCTCTCGGTGGAGGCACGCTCACCATCGAGATCGGCCTTGCTCTTGCCGGGGATCTTGAAGATCATGCCCGCGGCGCTGCGGACATTGAACCAGCCCTCGTCGCCGGCGGGCTTGACCGTGACGCGCTCATCCTGATGATCGGGATAGACGGCGCGCAGCACGTCGAGCGACGACATTTCACCGCGACCGACGGCGGCGATCGCATCTTCCACATCCTTCTGCCCCAGACGGTGCAGCGCCGGCTTCATTGCATCGCGCGAGAAGATTTTGCCGGCGCGTTCGAAGGTGCGTTCCAGGATGCGGTGGCCGAGACCGGCATATTGCTTGCGGATCGCCATGCGCGTCGCACGGCGGATGGCAGCGCGCGCCTTGCCGGTGACGACGATCTCTTCCCAGGCGGCCGGCGGCACCTGCACGCCGGAGCGGATGATCTCCACTTCGTCGCCATTGTTGAGGCGGGTCACCAGGGGCATGATGCGGCCGTTGATCTTCGCACCGACGGTCGTATCGCCGATATTCGTGTGGACGGCGTAGGCGAAGTCGATGGGCGTTGCGCCGCGCGGCAGAGCAATCAGCTTGCCCTTCGGCGTGAAACAGAAGACCTGGTCCTGGAAAAGCTCGAGTTTGGTATGTTCGAGGAATTCTTCCGGGCTGTCGCCTTCGGCAAGTGCCTCGATCGTGTGGCGCAGCCAGGAATAGGCATTACTTTCGCGCGAGAGAATATCGCCATCGGCATTGGTGGCGCCGTCCTTGTAGAGCGTATGAGCGGCGATACCGAATTCGGCAATCTCGTGCATGCGCTTGGTGCGTATCTGCAATTCAATGCGCTGCATCGACGGGCCGACGATCGTGGTGTGAAGCGAGCGGTAATCGTTCTGCTTCGGCGTCGAGATGTAGTCCTTGAAACGACCTGGCACGACGCGCCAGCGGGTATGGACGATGCCGAGTGCGCGGTAGCAGGAGGGGATATCCTCGACGATGATGCGGAAACCGTAGACATCGGAAAGCTGCTCGAAAGAGAGCGACTTCGACTGCATCTTGCGGAACACCGAATAGGGCTTCTTCTGGCGGCCTTTGACATAGGCGCTCGTCAGCCCATTGGCGATCAGGAGGTCGCGCAACTCGGCCTCGATCTTTTTGACCAGGCCTTCATTGCGCTTCGACAGTTCCTCGAGGCGCTTGGTGACGGTCTCGTAAGCCTCCGGGTTCATGTGCCGGAAGGAAAGCTCCTCCAGTTCCTCACGCATGTCCTGCATACCCATGCGGCCGGCAAGCGGCGCATAAATTTCCATCGTCTCTTCGGAAATGCGCGCGCGCTTTTCCAGCGACATGTGGTCGAGGGTGCGCATGTTGTGGAGGCGATCGGCGAGCTTGACGAGCAGGACGCGCACGTCATCGGAAATGGCAAGCAAGAGCTTACGCAGGTTTTCTGCCTGCTTGGCCTTCTTGGTGACGAGGTCGAGCTTCTTGATCTTCGTCAGGCCTTCGACCAGACGTCCGATATCTTCGCCGAAAAGTTCATCGATTTCGGCGCGGGTCGCCGTCGTATCTTCGATCGTGTCATGCAGGAGGGCGACAGCAATCGTCGATTCATCGAGATGCATGTCGGTCAGGATGGCGGCCACCTCGAGCGGATGCGAAATGTAGGGATCGCCGCTCGCCCGCTTCTGCTGGCCATGTTTCTGCATGGCGTAGACATAGGCTTTGTTCAGCAGAGCTTCGTTGGCATCGGGCTTGTATTTCTGAACCCGCTCCACGAGCTCGTACTGCCGCATCATTCCAAAGCCACTCCAATAAAATAAAAGGGCGCCAATCGCAGATTGGCGCTCACATGGGCAATATTATGCCTAAGCTCTACAGGCGCAAGATTGATGATTGGTAATCGTCAATCTTTTCCCGCGCGGGAAGCACAGCCCTCCAAGGGCCGAGGATGCGCTTAGTAGTCGTCGCTCTTTTCTGGCGGGACGAGACCTTCGATACCGGCCAAAAGCTCTTCTTCCGACATCTGGTCGAAGGTGATCGTTTCCGGCAGATCGTCCTGCTCTTCGCTGTCGGCAGCGGCTGCGGCACCGGCGGCGATCAGGCTTGCCGGATCGGGCTCGGGCTCATCCACTTCCACATGCTTCTGCAGCGAGTGGATCAGGTCTTCCTTGAGATCGTCAGGCGAGAGGGTCTCATCAGCGATTTCGCGCAGAGCCACAACGGGGTTCTTGTCGTTGTCACGATCAATGGTGATCGAGGCACCCTGAGAAATCAGCCGGGCGCGATGGCTGGCGAGCAGAACCAGCTCGAAGCGGTTCTCTACCTTGTCAATGCAATCTTCTACTGTGACACGGGCCATTGCCTGTCCTTTGCGGTCGTCTTTTCGGGATTAAGACGCCCGATACAATTAAAACCGGGCAAATTCAAGTTTTTCGTTAGGGTTCCCTCGCCTTTATCCGCGGCTGGTCTAAATTTCCATGCACAATATGACATTTCCACCGACGGTTGCTTGGAATAAGTCGAATCGTGCCCTAAATCTTTTATATATGAATAATTCATAAAGTACGGAACAGCTCGACGCCACCTCCACAAGCCGCTGTTTTTATTGGCTAAGTGGCTTATGGATTTAGATTACTCTCTTTGGATTGGTAAGCGATGTTTGACCCACGCGAGAAAATTGCACTATTCATAGACGGCGCCAACCTCTACGCTGCATCCAAAAGTCTGGGCTTTGATATCGACTACCGCAAACTCTTGAAAGCATTCCAGAAACGCGGATATCTGCTGCGTGCTTACTACTATACCGCGCTGATCGAAGACCAGGAATATTCCTCGATCCGTCCCCTTATCGACTGGCTGGATTATAACGGCTACAAGGTCGTTACGAAGCCTGCCAAGGAGTTTACCGACTCCATGGGGCGCCGCAAGATCAAGGGCAATATGGACATCGAGCTCGCGATCGATGCCATGGAGCAGTCCGAAACGGTCGACCATCTCGTCATCTTCTCCGGCGACGGCGATTTCACCACTCTGGTCGAAGCGCTGCAACGCAAGGGACGTAAGGTTTCAGTCATTTCGACCATGTCGACCCAGCCGCCGATGATCGCCGACGACCTGCGTCGCCAGGCCGATCACTTCATCGATCTACTGTCGCTAAAAGCTGAGATCGGCCGGGATCCTTCCGAGCGCCCTCCGCGTCCTGCTGAAGTGGCACCAGCCAGCGATTTCGAGGACTGAAGCCTTATTCGCGAATAGCGAATGCTACAGGAAATGATCAGCCGTTGCCTTTCAACAGACGGCTCTTCTGCCTGTTCCAATCGCGCTCCTTCTCGGATTCGCGCTTGTCATGAAGCTTCTTGCCCTTCGCGAGTGCCAGCTCAAGCTTGGCGCGGCCGCGATCGTTGAAGTAGATCTTCATCGGGATCAGCGTCATGCCTTCGCGGTTGATGCCCGCGCGCAGGCGGTTGATCTCGCGTCCAGACAAAAGAAGCTTGCGGCGGCGGCGCGGCTCGTGGTTGAAGCGGTTCGCCTGCAGATATTCCGGCAGATAGGAATTGATCAGCCAGATTTCGCCATCCTCATCCGAAGCGTAGGATTCGGCGATATTGGCCTTGCCTTCGCGCAATGACTTGACCTCGGTGCCCTTCAGCACCAGGCCCGCCTCATAGGTATCGATGATCTCATAGTTGAAGCGGGCCTTGCGGTTTTCCGCGACGACCTTCTTCACGATGCGCTGGCTGCCTTTGGGGGCCATGACGATAATTCCATTCAGGGGCGCGAATTCCGCACCCTTATTTCCTGTCATCTATGTAAGAGAACGGCCCGATCTTGTGAAGATGGGCCGGTTATCAGCCTCAGTTGAGCAAGCCGGCGTGACGCATGGCAGCGTCGATCGCCGCCTCCGTCGACGGCTCCAGTGAGGACATCAGCGGCGAGCGTACGTTGCGGCTCATTCGGCCGAGCTTCGACAGGCCGTATTTCGCGCCGCAGACGCCGGGCTCCATGAAGACCGCCTTGTGCAGCGGCATCAACCGGTCCTGCAGTTCCAGCGCCTTGGCATAGTTGCCGGCAATCGTCGCAGCCTGGAACTCCGCACAGAGACGCGGCGCGATATTGGCCGTCACTGAGATGCAGCCGACGCCGCCGTGAGCATTGAAGCCGAGCGCCGTCGCATCCTCGCCGGAGAGCTGCTGGAACTCCTTTCCGCAAGTGATGCGCTGCTCGGAGACGCGCTCGATCTTGCCGGTCGCATCCTTGACGCCGACGATATTCTTGTGTGCTTTCGCAAGCGCGCCCATCGTCTCCGGTGTCATGTCGATAACCGAACGGCCGGGGATATTGTAGATATAGATCGGCAGCTTAACAGCTTCGGCGATTGCCGAATAATGGGCGATCAGACCCTTCTGCGTCGGCTTGTTGTAATAGGGGGTAACGACGAGGACGGCGTCGGCACCAACCTTTTCGGCATGTTGGGCAAGCTCGATCGCTTCGCGCGTATTGTTCGAGCCGGCGCCAGCCATGACCGGCACGCGTTTGCCCGCGACTTCGATGCAGAGTTCCACTACCCGTTTGTGCTCGGCATGCGACAGCGTCGGTGACTCACCGGTCGTGCCGACCGGAACGAGGCCGCTGCTGCCCTCCCCGATCTGCCACGAGACATGAGCGGCGAAGCTGTCTTCGTCAATCAGGCCGGCGTCGGTGAAGGGAGTGACGAGAGCGGGGATGGACCCATTGAACATGCAAAGCTCCTCACGGCTGATAACCTTGCTTCAGCCGCATTCCATGAATAAGAGTTGTGCACCATAGAGCGGCAATATGGCCGCGACAAGCGCGCATAGATCGGTTTAGGGCAAATTCCGATAGCAAATGTGAATGAATTTTACCGGATTTGGTAAGGTTTCGTTAAGGTGCCTCCAGCCAAATGGAAGGGCATGTTTTCGTTGCGGGTAACCTAATGAAGAGAGCCGTTTTGATCCTGTCTGCCTTCGGTCTGGTGGCCGCGGCCTGGGGCAGCGCTGCATCGCAGCTGCCCGGCGAAGGCGCTCCCGTACCCACCGTCAAGCCGCTGGCTTTCGTGCCGGAAACCGCCTCTTTCCCCGAGGCGATCACCACCGGCGCAATCCCGCGCAACCCGGCGATCGCGCCCGTCAACAGCGATTTGAAGGCGGGCCTCGATGCGCTCTCCAACAAGGATCCGCAGCAGGCGCTCGCCATCCGCAACACCATGACGGCGGGAACGCTCGACCGTCATATCCTGACCTGGGCAATCGCCACCTCCGGCCTAAAGGGCGTCCCTTCGTATGAGATCGCCAGTGCCTCGGACGAGCTGAAGGGATGGCCGGGTCTGGAACGTCTGCGCGGCAATTCCGAACGGGCGCTTTATGACGAGAATCCCGCCCCTGCGGCGATACTGAATGCCTTCGGCGATACGGCGCCCGAGACGCCGCAGGGTGCGATGATCCTATCGCGTGCGCTAGTGGCGACCGGCAAGTCTGCGCAAGCAGCAAAATATATCGGCAAGATCTGGCGCGGGCAGGTGCTCGACAAGGCAACCGAAGACAAGATCCTGGCCGAATTTGCCGGCCTGCTGACCGTCGCGGACCATAAGACGCGGATGGATTACCTGATGTATCGCGGGCGGGTGGCGCAGGCCAAGCGCTTCGGCGACATGGGGCAGGCGCAGTCGCTCTACAAGGCCTGGGCTGCCGTCGACAACAATGCGGGTAATGCCGGTGCATTGCTGAATGCTGTCGAAGCCAAATGGCGCAGCGATCCAGGCTTTCTCTTCGCGCGCATCGAATATCTGCGCAAGCAGGACAAGTATCTCGAGGCCGCCAAGCTGCTGCAGCAGATGCCGCGCGACCGAACCGAACTGATGAACTCAGGCGAATGGTGGAACGAGCAGCGGATCGTCAGCCGCGGCCTCGTCGACCAGGGCCAGTTCAAGGCAGCCTACGAGATCGTCGCCGCCTCCGTCGCGACGGTGCCGGCGGATATCGTCGAAGCACAATTCCATGCCGGCTGGTACGCGTTGCGCGGTCTGCAGGACCCGACGACGGCTGAGACACATTTCCGCAAGATCCTGCAGGTTTCCAACGGCCCGCTGTCCGTCTCCCGAGCCTGGTATTGGCTCGGACGCGCTGCGGAGGCTGGCGGGCCGGGCAAAGCCAGTGAATTTTTCGCCAAAGCCGCGAATTTTCCCGGCACTTTCTACGGTCAGCTTGCCGCCGAAAGGCTCGGGCGCAAGACATTGAACGTCACCTATCCGGCGCCGACAGCTGCCGACCGTCAGAACCTGCAGCAGCGTGAGGCCGTGCAGGCAATCGGACGGCTGGAGGCAGCAGGTCATGGTTGGCGTGCGGCAGCCATTTACCTGGCACTTGCCGACCAGCTTCAAAGCCCCGGCGAGCTGGCGATCCTGACGGCCAAGGCCGAGCAGGCGGGCGACCATCACCTTTCGCTGCAGATCGGCAAGATCGCCTATGGACGCGGCATCGATGTCGCAGCACTTGCCTTCCCAGTCGGTGTCATACCCGCCAATGCCAATATTTCCGGCTCGGGCAAGGCACTCGCCTATGCGATCGCCCGGCAGGAAAGCGCCTTCAATCCGGCTGCCGTTTCCGCCGCCAACGCCCGCGGCCTGCTTCAGCTTTTGCCTGGCACCGCTCAGGCCGTCGCCAAGCGGCACAACATCACCTATTCCAAGGACAAGCTGACGGCCGACGCCGGCTATAACGCGACGCTCGGCGCGCATTATCTCGGCGAACAGATCGAAGCCTTCGGCGGTTCCTATATCCTGACCTTCATCGCCTATAATGCCGGACCGAAGCGCGTGCCGGAATGGATTGGGCGTTATGGCGATCCGCGTGGCAAGCCGGTCGATGAGATCGTCGACTGGATCGAGCGCATCCCCTTTCCCGAAACGCGCAATTATGTGCAGCGGGTGATGGAGAATTACGAGGTCTACAAGGCTCGCCTTGGCCAGACCCCGGATATCGAGCGCGATCTGATCGGCGGGCGCAGCGCGACCTAAGGCCGATTGGCAGGCCTGCCGAAAGCACGTTACATCTCCTCTGGCACACCGGATGGAGATGTCATGCGCGACGAAGACAAGAACGCATTCACCGAAAAATTCTTTACTTCGACTGATGGGTTGAAGCTTTATGCCCGCGACTACCGGGCGGCAAGCCGAGACATCAATCGATTGCCTGTCATCTGCCTGCCGGGCCTTACACGCAATTCTCGCGATTTTCATGAACTTGCCTTGCTGCTGTCACAGGACGCGGCCTCCCCGCGCCGTGTCGTCGCTCTCGATTATCGCGGGCGCGGCATGTCCGAGCGGGATGCGAACACGACGAATTACAATCTGGCGGTCGAATGCGCCGACGTGATTGCCGCCTGCGCCGCACTCGGCATCGACCGCGCCATCTTTATCGGCACATCGCGCGGCGGGCTGATCCTGCATCTGCTGGCGGGAATGAAGCCGGAACTGCTGGCGGGCATAGTTTTTAACGATATCGGACCGGTCATTGAGCCGGTCGGGCTGATGGCGATCAGGGACTATCTCAACCGGGATCGCAAACCTCTTTCCTGGAGTGATGCGGTTGACATCCTCAAGGAGAACTATGCCGCTGCCTTCCCCGTGCTCGCCGTCAACGACTGGCAGAATATGGCGCAGGCCATCTATAGGGAGCAGAACGGCGTACCAGTTGCCGATTGCGATCCTGATATTGCCGAGCAGCTGAAAACAATCGATTTCAGCAAGCCCCTCCCCGACCTTTGGGCGCAGTTCGAGAGCCTGCGTGCCATGCCGCTGCTGGTTATCAGGGGAGAGAATTCCGATCTGCTATCGCCGCAGACAGTGGATGAAATGGCGAAGCGGCATCCTGATATGGTGCAGATCATGGCGAGAGGCCAAGGCCATGCGCCGCTTCTGCATCTGGGAGACATTCCGGACACGATCAGGATGTTTATCGGCAAGCTGAGTTGAGCTTTCGTGATGCCGCCTAGCGCGGACATCAAAACACCACTCGTTATAGTGAAGGCGTCGACCATAAAAAAAGCCCGGCTCAAAAGCCAGGCTTCTCTATGACCGAAGTCAACTCGAATTAGAACGAGCGCTGCAGACGGAAGTAACCGGTCGTGACGTCGTCGCCATCTTCCGGATCCAGGTACTGGACGGAAGCTTTGGCGTAGAAGTTGTCAACGATCTGGTAGTCAACCGTCAAACCGACCTTCCAGGCATCGCCAAGACCGTCGAAGTCGTCAGGAGCGCCAAGCTTGGCCGGGGTGCCCCAGTAGTTACCGTAGTACTGAACACCGGGAGTGATCTTCAGCTTGTCGGTAGCCTTGATGGCGTATTCGGCAGCAACTGCCCATTCAGACTGCGAGTAGTAGGAGTTCGGGCCGCTGGAGTAGACAGCTGCGAGGCCGAGCGTGCCCGGGCCGAGTTCAGCCGTACCCATTGCGCGGATTGCGCCGTCTTCGTTGTCGAAGTCCCAGCCGCCGGTGACCTGGTAGCTGAAGGCGCCAGCCTTGCCGCCGATGCCAAAGGCAACGCCGACGTTGTTCGGCTCTTCGCCAGTCTTGAAGACGCCGTCTTCCAGTTCGTCGACGCTGAGGCCAGCGTAGAAGGAACCGGTTTCGTACTGATAACGGATGGAGTTATGCAGCGTTACGACGGAACCGATATCGTCCGTCTCGCCGGAGAGACCATCGTCCCACCAGGAGTAGAAGAGACCAGCGCGGAAGCCCGCGACGTCGAGGTAAGCGGAGTCGAGCTTAGCAACTTGGGTCGATGCGTTGTCGGCATTGGTCTGAAGAACGATCACGCCAGTGAGCGGGCCGTATTCGGTGTCGCTCTTGGCGGTGAACTGAAGCTGACCGCGGGTTACAGCATCCCAATCCGAGTCGCCGCCGACGTTTTCGCCAGCGTTAACCTGGAAACGGATGTAACCGTTGATCTTCAGGCAGGTTTCCGTGCCAGGGATGTAGAAGTAGCCGGTGCCGTAAGCGTCGCAGACGCGAACGTATTCAACCGGTTCCGGCTCGGCTGCAACGATTGCGTCAGCAGCCTGAGCGCCGGAAACTACTGCCATAGCGGCAGCAGAGCCAAGAAGAAGGCTCTTGATGTTCATAATGACCTCCAATTCAAGTTTCGATCGGAGGTAAGATCACGCCTTACGGCGTTTCCCTGCCCTACCCCCGGTGTTTGAAGAAGTCGGGCGGTCAGGCCCTTGCTTCCGAGGCTGAAAATACAAGACGGCGGCTGTCACGCAATCACCAACTTGTGTTCAAGAGGGGTTTACGAAAGCCTTACCGAAACGCTGTTGCTGAAAGGCCACAAGTTGGGCAATGGGGCCGCCGTTTGTTTAAGCTTTGTTAAGAAAGTTCTTATTTTCCCAGCGTTTATCGGGATTTCACAAGGCGAAGAGGCGCCTACTCGTGCCAAATTGGCACCACTTTCCAGCCAGATTCGGCTTTTCAAGGTGACCGGTTGAGGACTGACGGACGTTCCGCCGTATGAAAAGCCGAAACCGATTTCAGCTTTGGCCGACGCGGGACAACTGATTCCCATACGCGATTCGCCTGGCGAGCATCGCGATGCTGGGACGGCGCGTGCGCCAGGGAGAATTTCGAACAGGGAAAATTGGCAGCGGAAACAGAAGCCGTGCAAAAAACCGCGGCGTTATCAATGGAGAGCAATGGCGGAGAAGATGCCAGCAAGCCGGATCATCATCGTTCCCACTGTGGCCGGCTGGCTGGCGACTCTGGGCCAGGCGATTCCAGGCCGCCGATCGACGAAGTCCGTTCATCGAAGGTTCAGCCCTGAAAGCTCAAGGTGAAAACCTGAGAGGATACGTCGATGAGGAAGCTATTATCAGCACTCGCAGCCGTTGTCCTGGCTGCATCTTTCGCCCTGCCGCTAAAGGCAGCCCCGATCTTTCCGCCGACTCCCGAACAAGTGCAGATCGGCAGTGTCGAGCTGATCCGACACCGGAGCCATCATTGGCGGGCAGATCGCTACTGGAACCACCGTTACGCTTACCGTTCCTGTGGATATTATGGCAGGTGCTACAACAGATACCCTCGGTATTACGGCTATAGGTACCCTGGGTATTACGGCTATCGATATCCCGGGTACTACGGCTACCGCGATTATCCCGGGTATTACGGCTATCGCGATTATTACCATCGCCGGCCAGGAGTGAGTTTATATTTCCGCTTCTAGCCGGTCCTAGCATTTCGCAGGAGGCGGCATGCTTCAACCTCCGGCCTTCAGGACCGATGGCGGTCGCCAACGCCGCCCAAGGCATCTGCCTGAATGCTGCCTGCCCGCTTCAGCGCGGGCGGCATTTTTACGTCCAAAGACGCACCAAAATTCAAGAGAAAAAGAAAAATTACAGCACAAATTCAGCCTAACCCGGCTGCGGCAGGCGAAAATTGTGTGATGGCAACTGTCATGGTCTGATCGGCATCCGCTTCCATCTATCTGATTTCCTTTAATCAAAAGATAGATGGCGGAGAAGATGGGATTCGAACCCACGATACGCTTTTGACGTATACTCCCTTAGCAGGGGAGCGCCTTCGACCACTCGGCCACCTCTCCGGTGGGAGCCCTGATATGGGTATTCTCCCGTACGATCAAGCTTTTTTTGAAGTTTTCACATGTCCTTTATCTAGGTCATCGATAGAATGATGACAGTGCAAAAATACAGGCGCCTCAGAGGCCCTTATGCGGGCAGGCGTCAGACCAGCAATTGCTTCAGATCCGCTGCGGGATCGGCGAGAATGGCGCGGTCGGGATTGATGTCTGATTCCAGCATCTTCTTGCCTGACACGTAAGCTTTCGCATCGTTGATGGCATCGACGGCGATCAGCCTGCCTTCTCGGAAGTACCAGACCGAACTTGCGCCGTCGCGTGCACCGGGTCGCAGCAGCGTGTCGTCATAGCCCATATTGAAGCCGGCGATCTGCAGTTTCACATCATACTGGTCGGACCAGAACCAAGGTTTGGGATCATAGGGATCGTTGCCGCCGGCAATGAGGGCCGCCGCTGCCTCGGCCTGATC
This sequence comes from Rhizobium sp. BK529, assembly GCF_014194105.1. Lineage (NCBI taxonomy): Bacteria > Pseudomonadati > Pseudomonadota > Alphaproteobacteria > Hyphomicrobiales > Rhizobiaceae > Rhizobium > Rhizobium sp. BK529. The sequence continues at coordinate 2,194,484 of NZ_JACIAU010000001.1, forward strand.
CACAGCGTTCTGGACGGATTCGAGCCGAATGCGGCCGCCCCGCCAGGGCAGGCTGGCGCAATCGCCGGCCGCATAGATCGACGGATCCGACGTGCGGGCGAACTCGTCGACGATGATTCCGTTGCCGACGTCGAGCCCCGCCTCCTTGGCGAGAAGATCGTTGGGCACCACGCCAATGCCGACGATGACGAAGTCCACGTCGATGGTGCTCCCATCGGAGAGTTCGGCACCTGCAACGTGGCCGTTCTTGCCGATGAGATGTTTCAGGCCGGTCTTTTCGCGAATCGTCACATCATGGCTCTTATGAATCGCGCGCATGATGTCGGCGGTTTCTTTCGCGGCAACGCGCTGCAGGATGCGGTCGGCCATTTCGATGACGGTCACTTCGAGACCGAGATGGCGGGCGACTGCTGCGGCCTCAAGGCCGATGTAGCCGCCACCGATGATGAGCACGCGACGGCCGGGGCGCATCTCCGCGGCCAGCAGATCGGCATCGCGCTTGTCGCGGGCGATATAGACGCCTTCCAGATCGCCGCCGATCGCTGCCGGCAGCCGGCGAGGCGTCGAGCCTGTTGCGAGCGCCAGCGTGCCGTAATCGAGAACAGAGCCGTCCTGCAGCAGGACCTGTTTGCTCTCGCGCTTGATCTGCTCGGCCCATGTCGACAGGCGGATCTCGACATTATTATCGGGATACCAATGCTCGGGGCGGAACAGCAGGCGGTCGAAGGCCATCTCGCCGAGCAGATATTTCTTCGACAATGGCGGGCGCTGATAGGGAAGCACGTCCTCCGCGCCGATCAGCGTGATCGGACGCTCATCCTTCAGCGTGCGCAACTTGGCGGCCAATGCGAAGCCCGCCTGCCCCGCGCCGATGATTACCAGTCTGTCCGTCACGATGTCACTCCCGAAATATGCGGCCCTTCACCAGAGGCAAGGCCTATCCCCTACCCCGAACGCCGTCAACGGAAGCGAGATCTGTGCTTCAGCCGATCTCGATCCACCGGCGCTCATGGAAAGACTGTGCCATGGCGTGAACCGACTTCTCTATCCTGAGACCGTCTTCGAATGTCACGATAGACGCCGGCTCTCCGGAAATCGCCCGCATCAGCTCGCGGCATTCGATGATCTTCAGGTCATTGAAGCCGAGGCCGTGGCCGGGTGCCGGAATGAAGCGATCATAGGGCTGATGGGCGGGTGCCGCCAGTATCTTGCGGAAGCCCTGTTCGGAGCTGCGCCCCTCGGCCTGGTAGAGCTCGAATTCGTTCATGCGCTCTTGATCGTAGAGGATCGAGCCCTTGGAACCATAGATCTGCAGAGCGATGCGGCCCTTGCGGCCCCAGGCAGCACGGTTTGCCATCAAAACCGCGGAAATGCCGCCACCGAGGCGCATCAGGACATTGGCCGCATCGTGATTCTCCACCGCGCGGCGGCCGCCTTCCTTCACAGGGCGGTCGCCATAGGGCTTCACCATATCGGTGGTGACGGCCTCGACGTGGCCGAAGAGATACCAGAGCAGCGACAGCGGATGGACGGCGAAATCGTCGAGTGCGCCATAACCGGCGGACAGTTCGCTCTTCCAGTAGAAGAAGACATCCGGATCGGCCATGAAATCCTCGTCCATTTCGACGCGGATATGATTGACGGCGCCGATCGCGCCTTCGCCGATCAGCGTCTTTATATGCCGCATGATCGGGTTCTGGATATAATTGTAGCCGAGCACGGCCACCTTGCCGGACTGCCGGGCAACGGCAAGCATGCGTTCGGCATCGGCATAGGCTGGCGCCATCGGCTTTTCGCACCAGACATGCTTGCCGGCCTCAAGGGCCGCGATCGCCATTTCGGCGTGGAACTGGTTGGGTGTCGTGACGGAGACGACATCGACGTCAGGATCGGCAATCAGCGCCCGCCAGTCAGCGGTCGCCTTTTCGAAGCCGAACTCGCTAGCGCGGGCGCGCGCCAGTTCCGCATTGGCCTCGGCGAGATGCACGAGGCGCGGCCGCTCGACATCGCCGAACACGGTTTTCACCGCATTCCATGCCAGCGCATGGCACTTGCCCATATAACCGGTGCCGATCAAACCGATGCCGAGTGGCTTCATATCAAGGTCTCCTCCTCAAATTTCGCGAATTTTTGGAATATTTGGACCGTTTTGACAAGCATGTCCTGAAGCATCACTTCACTCCGCCTCGCGCTAGGCTGTCCAAAACCGTTGAAATTCATGGGATTAAAAACAATTAGGCGCTCCGCACGAAATCGTCTATGCTTCGAAATATGGAATATTTGTTTCATCTCCCGAGCCGTCAGCATGGATAGTGATCCCCAGAGAGCGCGTGTGCCACGCGATTTCGAAAGCCTACGCAGCACCATCATCGAACGCAAGGCGAGCATGCCGAAGCGGTTGGCGCAGGTCGCCGCCTTCGCGCTCGGCAATCCCGATGAAATCGCCTTCGGCACGACGGCAAGCATTGCCGCCGCTTCGGACGTGCAGCCCTCCACGCTGGTGCGCCTTGCCCACCACCTCGGTTATGAAGGCTTCTCCGACCTTCAGAGCATTTTTCGCGAGCGGCTGCGCGACCGGACGCTGAGCTATGAGGAGCGCCTCGTCACGCTGGAGCAGTCCGGCGGGGATGACGAAGATGCCACCCTGCTTGCCGGCTTCATCTCCGCCGCAAGCCAGTCCGTGAACCGGCTTGCAGCGACGGTGCAAACCGACACCTTCGCCAAGGCGGTCGATATTCTGGCGAGTGCCGAGACCATCTACCTCATCGCCAAGCGGCGTTCCTATCCGCTGACGGCGCATATGACCTACGCTTTTTCCAAGCTGCACATTCGCCACCAGATCGTTGCCTCGCCGAATGGCGTCGATCCGGAGATGGTGCAATTCGCGACACCGCGCGATGCGGCGATTGCGGCGAGCTTCTCGCCCTATGCCGCCGACAGTCTCAGCCAAAGCCAGGAGTTGGCCGATCGCGGCGTGCCGGTCATCGCGATCACCGATTCGGCCTTTTCGCCGCTGGCCGCCTGCGCGACACATTGGTTCGAAGTGGCAGAGGCTGATTTCGGCGGTTTTCGTTCGCTCTCCGCATCGATGGCGCTCACCATGGCGCTGCCGGTCGCCATTGCCGAGCGGCGACGCAAGCTGCAGCATTCCAAATCCGCAAAGGCAAAAATGGAATAAATATTCCGAATTGACAAAGATACGGAACCGATGTTTCATTATTAGAAATTCGCGGGCATACCGGACCGTGTAAGAAACTAGCGGGAGGACATCATGGTACAATCGAATCCGGACGCGCCGGAGCCGTCTCTTGACGTGATCACCATCGGCCGATCCTCCGTCGACCTCTACGGCCAGCAGATCGGCTCACGGCTCGAAGATATCGGTTCGTTTGCCAAGTCCGTCGGCGGCTGCCCGGCCAATATCGCGATCGGCACGGCAAGGCTCGGGCTGAAATCGGCATTGATCACCCGCGTCGGCGCCGAGCAGATGGGCCGCTTCATCATCGAACAGTCGGCGCGCGAAGGCGTCGAGACCAAGGGCATCAAGACGGACAAGGACCGGTTGACGGCGCTGGTGCTGTTGGCGGTGGAGGCCGAAGGCGTTTCGCCGATGATCTTCTACCGGTCCGACTGCGCCGATATGGCGCTCGACGAAGACGATATAGACGAGGATTTCATCAAGTCCTCGCGCGCGGTACTCGTCTCGGGCACGCATTTCTCCCGCCAGAATACGGAAGCCGCACAGCGCAAGGCGATCCGCATTGCCAAGGCCAATGGCCGCAAGGTGATCTTCGATATCGATTACCGACCGAACCTCTGGGGCCTTGCCGGCCATGCCGAGGGCTTCGAGCGTTACGTGAAGTCCGACCGCGTGTCCTCGAAGATGAAGGAGACGCTGCCGGACTGCGATCTGATCGTCGGCACCGAGGAAGAAATCTTGATTGCGTCGGGCGCGGACGATGTTCTGGCCGCACTGAAGGAAATCCGCCGCATCTCTCCGGCAACCATCGTGCTGAAGCGCGGGGCCATGGGCTGTATCGTCTATGACGGCCCAATCAGCGACAATCTGGAAGACGGCATCGTCGGTCAGGGTTTTCCGATCGAAGTGTTCAACGTACTCGGCGCCGGTGACGCCTTCATGTCCGGCCTGCTGCGCGGGTGGCTGAAAGATGAGCCGCTTAAGACCTGCGCCACCTGGGCGAATGCCTGTGGCGCCTTTGCCGTCTCCCGGCTGCTCTGCTCGCCGGAATATCCGACCTGGGCGGAGCTCGACTTCTTCCTCAAGAACGGCAGCAAACATCGCGCGCTGCGCAAGGACGAGGCGATCAATCATATTCACTGGGCCTCGACCCGCAAGGGCGAGATACCGCTGCTGATGGCGCTGGCAGTCGATCATCGTTCGCAATTGACCAGTGTCTGCGATGAACTTGGCGTCGATTACAAGCAGATCGTCGCCTTCAAACGGCTTGCCGTGGAAGCCGCGGCACGCGTTGCCGATGGCCGTCGAGGTTACGGCATGCTGATCGACGAGCGCTTCGGCCGCGATGCCTTCTTCGATGCAGCCACCAAGAATTTCACCTGGATCGGCCGCCCGGTCGAGCTTCCGGGTTCCAAGCCGCTGCGATTCGAATTCAGTCAGGATATCGGCTCGCAACTGGTGGAATGGCCACTCGACCATTGCATCAAATGCCTGTGCTTCTATCATCCGGTCGATCCAGCCGACTTGAAGACGGAACAGCAGGAGAAACTGCGCACGCTTTTTGAAGCGGCTCGCAAGGTCGGACGCGAGTTGCTGGTCGAGATCATCTCCAGCAAGAACGGGCCGCTGACCGATGATACGGTTTCGACTGCGCTCGAAGAGCTTTATGCGCTCGGCATCAAGCCGGACTGGTGGAAGCTGGAACCGCAGGCCTCGACCGGCGCCTGGAGGAAAATCGATGCAGTGATTGCCAAAAATGATCCGTTGTGCCGCGGTATCGTGCTGCTGGGGCTGGAGGCCCCTGCGGACGAGCTGGTGAGGGGATTCGAGGCAACGCTGGCTGCCCCTTCGGTCAAGGGCTTTGCGGTTGGTCGCACGATCTTTGCCGAGGCGGCGCGCGGCTGGCTTTCGGGCAAGATCAATGACGAGGAAGCGATCACCGATATGGCAGGCCGCTTCAAACAATTGACAGAGGCCTGGCTGAAAACGCGCGGGCTTCGGTAGAAGTAGATTTAGACCCCTTCCCAACCCCTCCCCACAAGGGAGGACTTAACTTGGGGCACCGCCTAACGCCACAGCAAGCGTCCTCTGGATGAAATGTTGCAGCGGAATGCGGAGAGCCCGGCAGGTTAGCCCCCCCCCTTGTGAGGAGGGGTTGGGGAGGAGAACAGATAGAGCGAAGGTTCGGGAGGACCCGATGAGTAAGACAATCCGTTTGACGATGGCGCAGGCCGTCGCGCATTTCCTCAAAAAGCAGATGACGATCGTCGACGGCAAGAAAGTGCCGATCTTCGGCGGCGTCTGGGCAATCTTCGGCCACGGCAATGTCGCGGGCATGGGCGAAGCGCTCTATCAAGTGCGTCAGGAACTGCCGACCTACCGCGCTCATAACGAACAGGGCATGGCCCATGCGGCAATCGCCTATGCCAAGGCGAGCTTCCGCAAGCGTTTCATGGCCTGCACGACCTCGATCGGCCCCGGCGCGCTGAACATGGTGACGGCGGCTGGTGTGGCGCATGTGAACCGCATCCCGGTCCTCTTCCTGCCCGGCGACATCTTCGCCAATCGCGCGCCCGATCCGGTGCTGCAGCAGATCGAGGATTTCGGCGACGGCACGGTATCGGCCAACGATGCCTTCCGCCCGGTCTCGCGCTATTTCGACCGCATCACCCGGCCGGAACAGATTATCACGGCCTTGAAGCGCGCCATGCAGGTGCTGACCGATCCGCTCGATTGCGGCCCGGTGACGCTGTCGCTCTGCCAGGATGTTCAGGCGGAGGCCTTCGACTATCCGGAGAGCCTGTTCGACGAGAAGGTCTGGACGGTGCGCCGTCCGCAGCCGGATGCCGATGAGCTTGCCAATGCGATCGCACTGATCAAGGCGTCGAAGAAGCCGGTCATCGTTGCCGGCGGCGGTGTTCTCTATTCGCAGGCGACCAAGGAGCTTGCAGCTTTTGCCGAGACACACGGCGTTCCCGTCGTCGTGACGCAGGCGGGCAAATCGGCGATCGACGAGCGCCATCCGCTGGCGCTCGGCTCGGTGGGGGTGACCGGCACCTCGGCCGCCAATGCCATCGCCGAGGAAACCGATCTGGTGATTGCCGTCGGCACGCGCTGCCAGGATTTCACGACGGGCTCCTGGGCGCTCTTCAAGAATGAAGGTTTCAAGCTGCTCAGCCTCAATATCGCAGCCTATGATGCGCTGAAGCATGACAGCCATCCGCTCGTCGCCGATGCCCGCGAAGGGCTGAAGGCGCTCTCTGCGGGTCTCTCCGGCTGGAAGGCGCCGGCGGCACTCGCCGAGAAGGCTGCTAGGGAAAAGAACATCTGGATGGAGGCTGCCGCCAAGGCCATGGGCACCACCAATGCCGCCCTGCCCTCCGATGCGCAGGTCATCGGCGCGGTCGCTCGCTCGATCGGCGGCGAGAAGACCACGCTGCTTTGCGCCGCCGGCGGTCTGCCGGGCGAATTGCACAAGCTGTGGCCGGCCACCGTTCCCGGCAGCTACCACATGGAATACGGCTTCTCCTGCATGGGCTATGAAATCGCCGGCGGCCTCGGTGCCAAGATGGCGCATCCGGAAAAGGAAGTCGTCGTCATGGTCGGCGACGGTTCCTACATGATGCTGAATTCCGAGCTCGCGACCTCGGTCATGCTCGGCTTGAAGCTCAATATCGTGCTGCTCGATAACCGAGGTTACGGCTGCATCAACCGCCTGCAGATGGCAACCGGCGGCGCCAACTTCAACAATCTCTTGAAGGACGCCTATCACGAGGTCATGCCGGAGATCGATTTCCGCGCGCATGCGGAAGCGATGGGCGCCATCGCGGTAAAGGTGTCCTCGATTGCCGAGCTCGAACAGGCGATCGCCGATTCAAAGAAAAACGATCGCACCTCGGTCTTCGTCATCGACACCGATCCGTTGATCACGACCGATGCCGGTGGCCACTGGTGGGATGTCGCGGTGCCGGAAGTCAGCCCTCGTGGTGAGGTCAACAAGGCGCACGAAGCCTATGTGAAAGCACGCGCGGCCCAGCGCGTCGGCTGATCGATCATTCTCAATTTTCTGGAGGAGCGGAAACGCTCCTCCACACTATTTTCAAGGAGACCATAGATGAAGGCCAAGCTCGGCATGTCGCCCATCGCCTGGTGGAACGACGACCTTCCCGAACTCAGCGACGATGTATCCCTCGAAGAATGCCTGCGGCAGTCGCGCACCGCCGGCTTTACCGGCATGGAGCAGGGTCGCCGTTTCCCCAGCAATCCTCAGGAAATGCTGCCGATCCTGCGCGCGGCCGATGTGACGCTCTGCGGCGGCTGGTTCTCCGGCACGCTGGTCAATGAGGAACTTGCGGCCAACAAGGACCGCATCCAGCCGATGATCGAGCTCTTCAAGGCCGTCAATGCGCCCTGCATCGTCTATGGCGAAGTCGGCCGCTCCATCCAGGGCGATCGCTCCAAGCCGCTCGCGACCAAGCCGCGCCTTGCCGATGACGAGATGAAGGCCTATGCGCGCCGCGTCACCGAATTCGGCGAATGGTGCGCCGATCAGGGTATGCCGCTTTCCTACCACCACCATATGGCCGCAGTCGTGGAAACCGAGCCGGAACTCGACGCCTTCATGAAGAATTCAGGCGAAGGCATTCCGTTGCTGCTCGATGCCGGACATCTCGCCTTTGCCGGCGGCGACGTGCTGCGCGCGATCGACAACCACCACGCGCGCATCAACCATGTGCACGTCAAGGATATCCGCAAGGCCGTCGTTGAGGGGCTCGATCGCAGCAAGCAATCCTTCCTCGATGCGGTGGCGCTCGGCGCCTTCACCGTGCCGGGCGACGGCTCGCTCGATTTCGGCGCGATCGTCAAGCGGTTCGCCGATTACGGTTATGAAGGCTGGTTCGTCGTCGAGGCCGAGCAGGATCCGCGCAAGGCACCGCCGCAGAAGATGGCGGAGATCGGTCATGCCGAATTGATGCGGGTGATGACGGCGGCTGGTTATACGGTGGAGACGGAAGGTTTCCCGAAGGGGTAACGGAACAGAAAGACCCCTCCCCAACCCCTCCCCACAAGGGGGAGGGGCCGAACGAGCCTCCCCATAAGTGCCACAAGCGATCTTTGCAAAAGTCACTGCGGGGATGTGGAGGGAGACGGTGCGTGAGACTTAGCCCCTCCCCCTTGTGGGGAGGGTTGGGGAGGGGAATTTTCCAGGTAACGGAGGAGAAACACCAATGCCAAATCTCAAGGTGAAACCGTCTGGCAAGAATGGCCGAGTCACGCATGTCACGCCGGAAAACGCCGGCTGGACCTATGTCGGCTTCGACCTGTACCGCCTGAAACCGGGCGAGACGGCCTCCGGCGAAACCGGCGAGCGGGAAGTCTGCCTCGTCTGGGTGAGCGGCAAGGGCAAGGCTTCGGCCGGCACGAAGGATTTCGGCACGCTTGGCGAGCGCATGAGCCCCTTCGACGGCGCGCCGCATGCTCTTTATATCCCAATGGAATCGGCATGGTCTGTCACGGCCGAGACGGATCTTGAGCTTGCCGTCTGCTCGGCACCCGGCGGCGGCACCTATGAGGCCAAGGCCATTCCGCCCGGCACACATCCGCCGCTGACCCGCGGCAAGGGCACCAACGTGCGCTACGTCAACAATATCATGCCGGAAGACGATAGTTCGGCACATTCGCTGCTCGTCGTCGAGGTGATCACGCCGGGTGGCCACACCTCCTCCTATCCGCCGCACAAGCATGATCAGGACAACCTTCCGCACGAAAGCCTGCTAGAAGAGACCTATTACCACCGGCTCAACCCGCCGCAGGGCTTCGGCTTCCAGCGCGTCTATACCGACGACCGCTCGCTCGATGAGGCGATGGTGGTGGAAGACGGCGACGTGACGCTGGTGCCCAGGGGTTATCACCCGTGTGCGGCAACGCATGGCTATGATCTCTATTATCTCAATGTCATGGCAGGGCCGAAGCGCATCTGGAAGTTTTACAATGCGCCTGAGCATGAGTGGCTGCTGAAAGCCTGATACGGCGGCAGATCGCTAAATATTCTGACAGCGGGCGGGCCGTGCAGATGGTTCAATGCCTCCATCCAAACGCAATGGATGGAGGAACACCATGCGCAGCCCAGATCTTACATTCTGCACTCAGACCAACCGCCAGACGGAAACGCCGCAATCCAGGCTTATTGCCGGCCTTGCTGACGGATTCCGCTGGATGGCGCGCAAACTCGCCGAGCAGCGCCGCCGCAGTGCCGTCATGGAACTGTCCGACGATCAGCTGAAGGATATTGGCCTCTCCCGCGGCCAGATCGAAAGTGACGTGCATGTCTCAAGCCACTACTGGAACAACAAGGGATTGTGATAGGGTGATGCGGCGGGCAACGCTCGCCGCGCAAAAACCCGGAAAGACCGATGTCGCAATTTTCGACCGCATTGCTCTTGAAGACGAAGACTGTCGCGATCCGTGACGTTGTCTGCAATGGCGAATGCCGTCACAAGAGCGATGAGGAATGCGCGCATAAGACCAGCCTCGTCTATCCCTATCGCGGCGTCTTCATGCGCCATGTCGGGCGCAATGACACTGTGGCAGAAGCCAATCAGATGTTGTTCTTCAATGCCGGGCAAGGATACCGCATCAGCCATCCCGTCGACGGTGGCGATGCCTGCATCGATCTGTCGATCGATCAGGCCCTGCTTGCCGAGCTTGCACCGAGGGATCAGGTGCAGGCCGGTGAGCTGTTCGGTTTCAAACGCCAGCGCCGTCGTATCGATCCGCGCGCACAGGCGCTCGTTGCGCTTCTTCGCCATGGCTTACGCCGTGGTGCCGCAGAGACGCTGGAGGCGGAAACGCTGGCGCTAACCCTTGTGCACCGCTCTCTCGGCGAGCGCACCTCGCATGCAGCGGGTGCCAGCGCCGGGCGACAGAAGCTTGTCGACCGGGCGAAGCTCGTGCTCTCCTCTGATCTCGCGCGACGCTGGACGCTCGCTGATATCGCCACGGAGGTCGGCGTTTCACCTGTTTATCTCACACAGGTCTTCCAGCAGGTAGAGGCTATTCCGCTCTATCGCTACCAGCTCCGGCTTCGGCTTGCCCGCGCGCTCGATCTTCTCGCCGAGTATGAGGATCTGACGGCGCTAGGGCTCGATCTCGGCTTTTCCAGCCACAGCCATTTCACCTCATCCTTCCGCCAGACCTATGGTCAGACACCGGCGGAGTTCCAACGCGCAACGCGGCTTCGGGCTTAAAGTCGCTAAAGAATTCGACAGCGGCGGGAAGGCTTTCGATGGTCTTATGATCCTGCCCCGGACGGGCACTGAAAGGAGGATCACCAGATGAAGAAGACCACATGCGCTGCCTGTGACTGCGAACTCGGACCGGACGCCATCAGCGTCAAGCTCGGCGGCAAGACCGTTGAGGTCTGCTGCGAGGAATGCGCGCAGGCACTCGGGGAAGCGAAGGCCGCCACGGCATCCACGCCCGCAGCCAGCAAGGATTGAAAACAGGGCCGCGCCCTGCAGGCGCGGCCTTATCTCTTTGTTTTACGGAATTTTGCTGAAGCGGCGGCACCCTCAGGCGGGCAATAGCCCATAACGCCAGCCGAGTCGCCTCGAGTTCCGGCTAAGGACAATAAAAGCCAGCAGGAACATGCAGGCTTCGGCAAAGACCGGAACCATCCAGATGCCCATCTCGCCGAAGCCATGCGGCAGCAGGAATGTCAGCGGCAGCGCGAAGAGATAAGCCCGCGACAGACCGAAGATCGCGGCTCGCTTAGCATCGCCAATCGCCTGGAAATAACCGGACAGCACGATCATCTGACCGAACAGGAAATAGGCGCCGACTGTCCAGGGCAAGATGCGGGAGACCTCGGCGATGACGACAAGATCGTCGACGAAGATATGACCGAAACGGGTTGCCAGCAGTTCGACCGTGATCTCCACGCCGGTGCAGTAGACGAGCGCGGCAATCAGGGCGATCTGCAGGCTGCGGCCGACGCGTACCGAAAGGCCGGCCCCGTAATTATTGCCGCAGATCGTCTGAAAGGCGATGTTGAGGCCGAGCAGCGGCAGATAGGCGACGGTCATGACACGGGTGATGATGCCGTAAGCGCCGACCGTCGCGACATAATCCCGCTCGCCCCAGACCGAAAGGTTAAAGATGACTGCCGCCGATGAGAGCGAGATGCCGATGAAGCCAAGGCTCATCGGCGCACCGAGCGCCAGGATCGGCCGCCAATCGGAAAACGAAAAGCGGGCAGCCGGACGCAGGGCGCTATCATTGCGCCAGCGATAGATCAGCACTGCAGCAAGGCAGATTGCCTGTGCGAGCACCGAGCCGAGCGCCGAGCCCGCCACACCCCATCCAAGGATCGCCATGAAAAACCAGTTGGCGGCAATGTTCAGCACTGTCGCGGCCAGCATCACCATGGTCATGAAGCCTATCCGGCCTTCGCTGCGCAAGGCATCGATATTGAGCGACAGGAAGAAAGCGACGGGTGCGGCACCGACCATGATGGCCATGAAGGTGCGGGCATTTTCGGCAACGGCGAGATCACCCGCCGCGGCATTGTTGACGATGTGCCGGCCGACGATCCAATAGATGACGTTGACGAGAAGCACGACGACGATCGCCAGCATATGGGCGGCTGCGAAGGTGCGCCGTGCCGCATCGCGATTGCCGCCGCCAAGCTCGCGGGCAAGGATGCTCGCCATGCCGTTCGAAACGAGCGACTGCAGGGCGAAGAGCATCATGAGGCCGGGGAAGATCAGGGTCACGGCTGAGAGTGCGCCTGCCCCGACATAGGCGCCGAGGAAATAGGCATCCACCACGGCAAAGAGGCCATTGATGGTGGTGATGAGGACGATTGGCAGCGCGGTGCGGGCAAAGACCGCGGGCAGCGGGCCAGTCAGAAAGGCATTGGCTTCTGAACGAGAGGTCATGGACGGATTCCGGGCGTTACGGGCGGCAACAAGGCGATCAGATATCGAGAACGAGGTGCGGCAGACCGTTCGAAGTCTTGCGCGGCGAAACACCGTTCTCGTCGATCTGGGCATGGATGCGTTGGCGGAAGGCCGAGAAGCTCTCGAAGGTCACGACATCGGCAGGCTCATCGAAATGAATGGTGATCCTGTAGAACTCGCTGCCGGGGATGGCGGAAAGCGCGAGAACCTTGCCGGTGAAGTGCTGGTTCAGGTAGCGGCCGCTGACATGGGCGCCGACGAAGATCGGTGACGACGGTTTGTCGTTCGGCTTGGCAGCAAGGGCAGAGAGCGTGTTCCAGTCGCGCGCGCCATATTGGCGGGCGATCAGTTCCAGAGCGGCGCCGTGGGTGATTTCACTGCCGCGCTCAGTCATGGCTTGGCGCAGGCGTTTTGCCTGGGCCTTCAGCTCGTCGACCGCAGGGTAAGTCATAGTCATAGGTTCAGCCTTTCAAAGGCATGCCATTCGACTGTCAGGGGGGCTCGCATTGCCGTCAGTCAGCATGCACAGGGGCTGTGACCATGATCGCGAGGCTTCACCATGGATCTTCATCCGCGAGCGGCCGGTGCCTCGAACCGGCTTCTCTATGCGCGACGACAGGCCGCAAGTCAATGGCGGCATAGCGATGGCGAAAAATTGGGCAGATTCTGAACAGTATTGCCCGCGATAAATGCGTTTTGCCAATAGATTTCGCACAAGCTCTCAATTTTTAAAGATGTTGTTCAGCAGATGTGAGCAATCCTGCGTTAAAATCCGATCGTACAACAAGCGGAGGCTGATATGGCCTTTCAGATGCACCTCGACACAGAACATCCCAAGCCCGAACAGGCTTATAAGGAATTCAACCTCGACCGGCCCGGCAACATCATCTTCGTCGGCCACCACTTGAGCACCGGCACACAGGTCCGTTGCCTGATCCGCACGATCACGCTTGCTGGCGCGCTGCTGGAAGTCAGCCCCAACCTGGACATGCCGCTGCATTTCTTCCTGGAAATCCTCGGCATCCGCGACGAGATCGGCTCGACCATGGTCAAGCGCGAAGGCGAATTCGTGACGATCAGCTTCAACATGCTGCTGAACCCCGAATTCCTGCATCACGTCCTGCGCTTGAGCTTCGAAGCCAGCCTCTGATATCGAGCCTTCTCGACGCATAAAACGCGAGCCTTGCGACCCGCGTTTTGATGCATGACGGCGATCAAGCGGCGAGATGCCGCTCGATCTCATCGACGGGAAGGTTGGTGTAATCCTTCGCCACTTCCGCCGAGATCGCCGCCTGCGCCTCCGCACTGAGATTAGGGCGCAACGCGCCGAGAGCCCGCGGCGGAGCGACGAGAACGATGCGGCTTGCTTCCTTCTCATGCACCAGTTCGTCGAGCTTTTCGGCAACCTCCTTCAGGAATTCTTCTTCCGCCTGGTCCTGCCAGTTGGTCTCCTCCATGGCGCTGCCGCTCGTGCCATCCGGCGCATAGGATCGGCCCGGCCTGTCGGTACCGATTTCGCGGGTCGGCTGATTGGGTTGCGTCAGGGTTTCACGAACCTGAAGGTTCATGAGTTCCGCGTCACCGGCATTCTGCAGGATCAAGGCTTTGGCACCATCGCAGACAACGACCCAGGATTCCCAGGGAACTTTGACGTCTGTCATTTGAGTTTCCTCGCTTTCATGATTGGCAGCAGCGCATCATCCAGAACGCCATACGTCCATCTGGACAGGCACAGGACGCTCTGAATCTGTGCATCGTGCTTTCTCGAAAAGGATTCCGATTTTCAGGCCGATGCTAGGGGGAAAAACGCCCGGCAATTGAAAGAGTTCGGGAAAACTCTGCTGAAAAAGAACTATTGGCGATCCGACGTCAGCCAGCTTGCATATGGTTTCATTTTGAGACCGGCGGCTTATGCAGCCTATGACACCGCTAATTTGTCGACATTGAAGAGCCGGCGCTTGCCATGAGCATGGCAGACATGGCCTAGCCTACCTTTCCGACGGCACTTGTGCTGCTGGAGGCTACTGCGCGGTAGGATTGCTCGCCTGAGCGACGACGGTTTATTCCCAAGAGGGCACAATAGATGTGCCGCTAACGTACAAAATTCAAACTCGTTAAAATTGTAGTTCTATATTTGACGAATGTGAAAAACATTCGTGTGAGCCTCTGTCGAGCAGCCTGAAATTTGAGCTGTCTGACGGAGAATGCGAAATGGAAATGCTCCGCGCAACACACCTCGCTACAGTGAAGTCGGCTGTCTATGACATTCGCTGGGAGGAATTCAACGTCAAGCGGCCGGCCCGCATCGTCGCCGTTCGCCCCTGTCTGACCGGGATTTCGATGCGGAGCGCCGAAATCCTCGAGATTTCTCAGGGCGGCGCAACCTTCGTCGTTTCGACCACTGCTGGCCTGCCCAAGCATTATTATCTGAACATTCTGGGCCTTGCCTACCGCATCGGCTGCGCCGAAGTTTATCGGCACAACGAGCGTATCGGCGTTCGCTTCATCAACCTGATCGAGCAGGACGTTCTACGCAAGGTAGTGCGCGCCGATTTCATGATCGGCAACGTGGAAGCGATCGACGCGCGCCGGAACGGCAGCCGCATCTGAGCTGTATCGAACGAAAAATAATCTTGCTTGCCTTGGCAGGACGAGAGCCTATTGTTGCGCCGCTTTTTCAATAATTCTGGGAAATTGCCGTCGCATGTCTGCCTTCTCGCGCTTCACGCCCCTTGTCAGCGCCCTGCCCTCCACCGTTCCTTTTGTCGGCCCCGAGGCCATCGAGCGCCAGCGCGGACTGAAGGTCGAAGCGCGCATCGGCGCCAATGAAAACGGCTTCGGCCCGGCCCCCTCGGTCCTTGCCGCCATGCGGGAACAGGCCGGCGATATCTGGAAATATAACGATCCGGAAAATTACGCGCTGCGCGAAGCGCTCGCCGCCCATCTCGGCGTGACACCGGCCAATATCGCCATCGGCGGCGGTATCGACGAATTGCTCGGCCAGATCGTGCGGCTGGTGATCGAGCCCGGCGGCACTGTCGTCACCTCCCTCGGCGCCTATCCGACCTTCAATTTCCATGTGAACGGTTTCGGCGGCCGGCTGGTCACCGTTCCCTATGCCGGCGACCGGGAGGATCTCGATGCGCTGCTCGATGCGGTCAAGCGCGAGAATGCGCCGCTCGTCTATTTCGCCAATCCCGACAATCCGATGGGAAGCTGGTGGGATGCCGAAGAGATCGTCGCCTTTGCGCGCGC
The DNA here is from genome assembly GCF_014194105.1 of Rhizobium sp. BK529. Classification (NCBI taxonomy): domain Bacteria; kingdom Pseudomonadati; phylum Pseudomonadota; class Alphaproteobacteria; order Hyphomicrobiales; family Rhizobiaceae; genus Rhizobium; species Rhizobium sp. BK529. The sequence continues at coordinate 2,209,898 of NZ_JACIAU010000001.1, forward strand.
CCTGCCGGAAACCTGCATGATGATCCTCGACGAAGCCTATAACGAGACCGGTCCGGCCTCCTCCCTGCCGTCGATCGCCTCACTCATCGATCTGCCGAACATCGTGCGCACCCGTACATTCTCCAAGGCCTACGGGCTTGCCGGCGCTCGCGTCGGCTATGTCATTTCCACACCGGGCACGGCGCAGGCCTTCGACAAGATCCGCAACCATTTCGGCATGAACCGGCTGGCAACGGTCGCAGCCCTCGCCGCGCTCAAGGATCAGGCCTATCTTTCCGAGGTGATCGATAAGATCCATGCCGCACGCGACAGGATCGCTGATATCGCCCGGGCGAACGGCCTGCAGCCGCTTCCATCAGCCACCAATTTCGTGGCCATCGATGCTGGACGCGATGGCGCTCACGCGCGGGCGATCGTCGACGGGCTGATGGAACACGGCGTCTTCATCCGCATGCCGGGGGTGGCGCCGCTGAACCGCTGCATCCGCGTCAGTGTCGGACCGGAAGCCGATATGGCCCTGCTCGAAGAGGCCCTGCCGCTGGTGCTGAAGAAGCTCGGCTGAAGCCGATTGCTTTGCGTAATTCCGGACGTAAAACCGCCACGCCGTTTTGCTGGAACGCTTCAAACGGGTAAACCGCGGCCGGCAGAGGACAAGCCGGTCGCGGTTTCCTTCTCCTGGCATCGGCCCCGTCCGAAGCGCCCCGCCAGCTCCCCTCTTTTGAGGTTGTTATTCTGTTATTGCCGTGTTCTCGGGAGACGGCCCGTAAAGCGCATGTCGTTATCGCAAAACCGCTGCGCACTTTTGCGCGACATGCTTTAGTGGATCGTCATCCATTCGCGGGCGGCACGGAGCGCAGATGCAAGCTGCATCTTGCTCATCGACGCGGCGACATCGGCGCGCAGCTCGGCAGCGCGGTCGTTGCCCTTGATTGCGGCGATGTTCAGCCACTTGTGAGCGGCGACGAGATCGATCTCGCAACCTCGGCCGGTCGCATACATCAGACCCATTTCGCAGAAGACATCGGCGCTGTTGTTATCGCCACCCATGGTGGCCATTTCAGCATTGTGCATTTCAAAGCGTGCCATCGGTTCTATCCCTGTTAGCCTGTTAAGACGTACCCTGTTTTACCTTCGAGCCTTGCCGTCTTCTGCGGCTTTCGGCCTCTCCGGTCCGGCGGGTTAACCCCGCTCGTTTGATGGGCTCACTATGTCAAACGGCTTTCAAAAAACGCCTAAAATGCATGATTAATTTGACGCAAACAAAGTGCAAATGCTTGGTAAAATTGGGTTTTTGTTAAACATCAGAATCCCTGCCAATTAAGGATTTTCGCACGTCTTTTACAGAATGTTAGGATTTGGAAATTGAGGATTTATTTACCATGAAATCAGCCCGGATCAGGCTGTCAGCAGAAAAACTGGAGGCGAAAGCCGGATTTCCGGTGCTTCTGCGGCGTGTTTACCTTTACGTTCGCGTTAGCTATTTTCGCGCCAATTCATATCTCATGGAGGAAGAGATGATCCGTACCCTCGTTCTCGCCAGCGCGCTGGCACTTGCGGCGGGCCTTGCCCAGGCCGAAGAACCTATTGTCGGCAAGTGGAAGACTGTCGCCGGCGATACGGCAGTGATTGCCCCTTGCGGCGGCGGATACTGCATTACGCTGAAGTCGGGCAAATATGCCGGCAAGAAGATCGGCACGCTGGCCGGAACCGGCGGTAGCTACAACGGGGAGATCACCGATCCCTCCGACGACAAGACCTACAGCGGTTTTGGCAACATTTCCGGCAGCTCTCTGAGGCTGAAGGGCTGCGTGATGAACGTCCTCTGCAAATCTCAGACATGGACACGTCTTTGAAGAACGGTCTTCGAGAACCTTAGCCGGCCTCGGAAACTGAACGCCAAATGAACCGCCATCTCAGCACCCGTTCAGCAGCGTCATGGCAAAACAGGACCATGAAGGGCGCATATCGGGGTAAGGACGTGGACGTGTTCATTCTAGCGAGACGGTTTACAATCATAACGCTCTTTGCGGCGATCTTCGCGATCTCGTTTTCGGCGGTGGTCGTACGCACCGGCGCCGGCGGCGCGCAGCAGTCGCATTTCGGCGCGAACTATACGTGCCTTGAAAGCACCGGCGGTTTCTGCACCGCTATCCGCTGAGATCTGGAAATATCGGGAAAAATATCTGGGTCTCAGCCCTTGCGCGTCGTTTGCTTGTTAAAAACAACCCTCTATAATACCTCATGAGCAAACGAATCTATCCACTATCCGCTTTCGATATTTCGTCCCCTCCCCCTTTCGAGCCGCAAACCTTCGACGATCCGGCAAAGGCTGTGGAAGCGCTGACGGCGCTTTACGAGCGCAATACCTCTTTCCTGATCGAGAGCTTCACGAAGCTCGCCCAGGGTGCGCCTATCACCTGCCACTATCGCGCCTTCTACCCGCAGGTCAGCATCGAGACGGCCAGCTTCGGCCATGTCGACTCCCGTCTGTCCTACGGCCATGTGACGGCGCCGGGCGTCTATACGACGACGATCACTCGGCCTAAGCTCTTCAAGCATTACCTGAAGGAGCAGCTGCTGCTTCTGATGAAGAGTCATAATGTGCCGGTCGTCGTTTCAGAATCGTCGACGCCGATCCCGCTGCACTTCGCTTTCGGCGAAGGTGCGCATGTGGAAGCATCGGCTTCGGCTTTCGTCGATGTCCCGCTCCGCGATCTTTTCGATACGCCCGACCTCAACATCACGGATGACCTGATCGCCAATGGCGAATACCTGCCGCCTCCGGGCGAACCGTCGCCGCTTGCGCCCTTCACCGCGCAGCGCATCGACTATTCGCTCGCCCGCCTGTCGCACTACACGGCGACAGGTGCCGAGCATTTCCAGAACTTCGTGCTGTTTACGAACTATCAGTTCTATATCGACGAGTTCTGCTCCTGGGCGCGCAAGCTGATGGCTGAGGGCGGCGATGGCTACACGGCCTTCGTGGAACCCGGCAATATCGTCACGCTGGCGGGATCGAGCGTCCCGGAAACGGATGCCACGCTTGCCCGCCTGCCGCAGATGCCGGCCTATCACCTGAAGAAGAAGGGGCATGCCGGGATCACCATGATCAATATCGGCGTCGGCCCGTCCAACGCCAAGACGATCACAGACCACGTGGCCGTGCTGCGCCCGCATGCCTGGCTGATGCTCGGCCATTGCGCCGGACTGCGCAACAGCCAGCGGCTCGGCGACTATGTTCTGGCGCATGCCTATATGCGCGAAGACCACGTGCTGGACGACGACCTTCCAGTCTGGGTGCCGATCCCCGCACTGGCCGAAGTGCAGGTGGCGCTGGAAGCCGCAGTTGCCGAGATCACCGGTTACGAAGGCTTCGAGCTGAAGCGCATAATGCGCACCGGCACGGTCGGCACGATCGACAACCGCAACTGGGAACTGCGCGATCAGGCAGGCCCGGTGAAGCGCCTGTCGCAGGCCCGCGCCATCGCGCTCGACATGGAATCGGCAACGATTGCCGCCAACGGCTTCCGCTTCCGCGTGCCCTATGGAACGCTGCTCTGCGTTTCCGATAAGCCGCTGCATGGCGAATTGAAGCTGCCGGGCATGGCGACCGCCTTCTACCGCACGCAGGTGAACCAGCATCTGCAGATTGGTATCCGCGCGATCCAGAAACTCGCTGCCATGCCGACGGAAGCCCTGCATTCCCGCAAGCTGCGCAGCTTCTTCGAGACGGCATTCCAGTAAGATATCAAGGGCGGCCCGTCCTTATCAGACGGGCTTCCCGATCTCTGGTCTAGACACTCGCGGCGAGCTGCAGCGCCTCGACAAGGCCGGCAAACGCCGCCAGCGCAATCCCGGTCCTCAGAAGCACCCTTATCGCTTCGGCATTCTCAAGCGGCGGCATCTTGCGTGCACCGCGTGCGACGATCAGATGTGCTATTCCGATTTCAAGCATGCTCATTGCCCATCTCCTCAATGTCTCAGATGGAGCTTTGTCGAATGCCGCCTCGACCTTTCGACATTCATTCCCGCTAAAAGATTTTTTTCTTCCCTGTCGAAAAGCGCATAGGCTGCTCGTCCAAAGGCTGTGGACGCGCAGCGTGGAGGACAGAGGAATGAAATATCTATGCCAGGTCTGGTTCGACGGCTCGATGCTGTCGGCGATGTCCGATGAGGAGAAGAACAAGCTCGACGGGGATTCGCTTGGCTACGATCGTGACCTGGCCGGCAGCGGCCACCTGATCGTTGCCCAGGCGTTGCAGCCACCGCAATCGGCCGTTACCGTCCGCGTGCGCGGCGGCGAGATGTCGGTGACCGATGGTCCCTTCATCGAGACAAAGGAAGCGCTCGGCGGCTTCATCCTGATCGAAGCCAAGGATCTCAACGATGCGATCCGGGTTGCGGCCGGCATTCCGCTGGCAAAGCTTGGCGCGATCGAAGTTCGCCCCATTCATGAATTCGGCTGAGGAGGTCATGCCATGAAGTTTCTGGGTCAGATCTGGTTCGATACCGAAAAGAGCAGCAAAGTGACGCCGGAGGAATGGGCCGCAGTCACGCAGGAATGCATCGTCAGCGACGACCAATGGCGCGCCAGCGGCCATATGCTCAGCGCGCTGGCGCTTTACGAGCCGGAGCAGGCCGTGACGCTGCGCGTTCGCAACGGCACCGTCGCCGCGACAGATGGCCCCTTCGCCGAAATCAAGGAGCATCTAGGCGGCTTCGTGGTGATCGAAGCCAAGGATATGGCGGAAGCACAGTCGATTATCTCCACCTTCCCGATCCTCAAATATGCATCAATCGAAATCCGGCCGGCCTATTCGATCAAGGATGGGAGGTAGGCCATGCGCTTCGTCTGTCTCATCTATAATTCCGCCGATACGGACGGTACGCTCAGCCCGGCAGAAGGCGACGAACTCGTGAGGGCGCATTTCCGGTACGACGAAGAGCTTGAGCGCAACGGTATCATGATCCATTCCGATGCACTGGAAGGACCTGACAGCGCCTCGGTGCTGAGAGTGCGCCAAGGCGTTCTGTCCTCGACCGATGGCCCCTATGTCGAGACCAAGGAACATCTGGCCGGCATCTACATCATCGAGGCGGCCGATCTCGAAGAAGCGCGCAAGGTTGTTGCGGGCATCCCAAGCGTCCGTTTCGGGGCGATTGAATTACGGCCGGTGAGAATACTCACCCTGCCGCCGTGAGGATTCAATTTTGGAGCAGGTGATCGAGGATATTTACCGCCAGCATTCGCGCCGGGTTCTGGCAACGCTGATCCGCCTGCTCGGCGATTTTGACCGGGCGGAGGAGGCGCTGCATGACGCCTTTGCGGCGGCTGCGCGGACATGGCCGGTCGACGGCATGCCCAACAATCCCATCGCCTGGCTGGTTTCGACCGGCCGCTTCAAGGCGATCGATCATCTCAGGCGGCGGGCACGCTTCAATGCCTCGCTGCAGCATATCGAAGACGGGCTTTACCCTGGCGGCACAGAAACGGAAATCGGCGACATGGAACCGATCGAGGACGACATGCTGCGGCTGATCTTCATCTGCTGCCATCCGGCCCTTGCCGCCGATGCGCAGATGGCAATGGCTTTGCGTGAGGTCTGCGGACTGACGACGGAAGAGATCGCCCACGCCTTTCTGGTTCCGGCCCCGACTGTCGCCCAGCGCATCGTGCGCGCCAAAAACCGGATCAAGACGGAGAAGATTCCCTATGAAGTGCCTGCTGGTGCCGAGCTGCCCGAAAGGCTCGACCGGGTGCTGCATGTCATCTACCTCGTCTTCAACGAAGGCTATTCGGCATCCTCAGGCAATACGATCGTACGCGCCGACCTGACGGCAGAGGCGATCCGGCTAGCTCGGCTGCTCGCGGCCCTGCTGCCGCATCCGGATGTCGCGGGCCTTCTGTCGCTGCTTCTGCTGCAGGAATCGCGCCGTGCTGCCCGGCAGGATAGCGACGGGGCGCTGGTGCTGCTCGCCGATCAGGATCGCTCGTACTGGGACCGCGGCATGATTTCCGAAGGGCTTTCGCTGCTTGCGATCGCCATGCGCACACCAGAGATCGGCGTCTATACCGTCCAAGCGGCAATCGCCGCCGAACATGCGAAGACCGCCAGAACAGAGGAAACGGATTGGCGCCGGATCGCCTTCTATTACGATCTGCTGATTGCCGCCCATCCTTCCGATATCGCCGAGCTCAATCGCGCGGTCGCAATCGCCATGACGGAGGGGCCGGAAAAAGGGCTTGCGCTTGTCGATGCCATCATCGCCAAGGGGCAGCTTTCAGCCTATCACTTGGCCCACTCGGCACGGGCGGATTTCCTGCGCCGGCTCGGCCGCAAGGCCGAAGCGATTGGAGCTTACGAGACGGCACTGGCATTCTGCCGGCAGGAGCCGGAACGGGTCTTTCTGCGCAAGCGTATTGCGGAGCTTAGAGCCCTTCCTGGTTAGGAAAGGCTCTAGGACCTGATCTGGCGGCGGCGGCCGAGGGGCAACGAGATCGCCGTACCGGTCAGGGCGGAAACGATGATCAGGAGATGCGCGTTGACGCTTGCCTGTGCCAATAGATCCAGCGCCGAGCGTTCACTCGATGCGCCGAAGGCGACCGCGCCAGCGGTAATGCCCGCCGGATAGGTGCCGACGCCGCCGGGCGCATGCACCGGCAGCACCGAGGACAGCTCGCCGCCGAGCGCGCCGCCGAAGCTTGCAGCCATAGGCATGACGCCCATCAGACCGAGCGCCCAGGCGAGCACCAGAACCTTGACCAGCCAGTTCACGACCGTCATCGCCCAGGCACGGGCAAAGGCGACTGCATCGACGGGCAGTCCGTTCTCGATTTCATGAAGCAGTGCCTGTGCCTTGTGCGGCGCGAGCCTAGCGCCGAGGCGCAGCAATGGCTTGCGGGCAGCAAAGGCGAAGACCGGCAGAAGCAGGAAGAGCGCCCAGACCAGCCATGCAAGCGCCCGATTAGAGGCTTCGGCAGCAAAACCCATGCCGGCGGCGGCAAGCAGCGCATGCAGGTCGAGCAGCCGCATGACGAGCAGCGCCGAGGTGCCGCGCGTCAGCGGAATGCCGAATTCGGTGCGCATCAGCACTGGAAAGCTGGTCTCGCCGGCGCGGAAGGGCAGCATGATATTCAAGAGGTTATGGATCTGCGTGACGCGGAAGAGCGCTGCAAACCGGCCCACCGTCTCCCGGGGGAAATAGTCGTAGATACGCCATGTCCGGAGGAAATAGGTGCTGGTCAGCAGGATCAGCGCGCCGATGATCGGCCGTGGACCGACGGCGGCCCATTGCTGTAATATGACCGCCCAGCCCCAGAACCATTCGATGAAAAGCGCATAAGCTGCGACGATTGCGACGGTCAGCAGGCTCATGCGATTGCGTAGAAACCAGGATTGCCCGCTTTCAACACTCGGGGTCTTCATGTATCAGGCTTCCTAAGTTTGGCTGCGGCGGCTGGTGTTCCAGGGTCTTCCATTGCCGGGCCTTTTAGGAGAAATGAAACTTGCAGACAACGGTAGAGTCCATTCTCGATACGAATGATCCGGTACAACCGCTCGAACTGTCGCTGGTCGTTCCGGTCTTCAACGAGGAAGAAAGCATCGGCCCGCTCGTCGAGCGCATCGTCGCGGCCATGACCGACTATCCGCATCGCTGGGAACTGATCCTCGTTGACGACGGCAGCACGGACGCGACGCTCGTCAATGCCCGCAAATATATCAATCAGGAAAGGCTGACGCTGCGCATCGTCGAGCTGCAGCGCAATTTCGGCCAGACCGCCGCCATGCAGGCGGGCATCGACACGGCGCGGGGCCGGCTGATCGCCACCATGGACGGCGACCTGCAGAACGACCCGAAGGATATTCCATCGATGGTCGCGGAACTGGAGCGGCGCGAACTCGACCTTCTCGTCGGCTGGCGCAAGAACCGCCAGGACGGCCTGCTGTTGCGGAAGATTCCCTCCTGGTGCGCGAACTACCTGATCGGCCGCATCACCGGCGTAAAGCTGCACGACTACGGCTGCAGCCTGAAGATCTATCGCGCCTCGATCATCAAGCAGGTGAAGCTGATGGGCGAGATGCACCGTTTCATCCCCGCCTGGGTCGCCGGCGTCGTGCCAAGCTCGCGCATCGGCGAAATGGTCGTCACCCACCATGCGCGCCAGCACGGCACATCGAAATACGGCATTTCGCGCACTTTCCGCGTAATCCTCGACCTGCTGTCCGTCATGTTCTTCATGCGCTACAAGGCACGTCCGGGCCATTTCTTCGGCTCGCTCGGTCTCGGCCTCGGGGCTCTTGCAGTGCTGATCCTGCTCTATCTCGGCTTCGACAAGTTCATCATGGGCAATGATATCGGCACGCGACCGATGCTGATGGTCGGCGTCGTGCTGCTGCTCTCATCGGTGCAGATGATCACGACGGGCATCCTGGCGGAGATGATCGCACGCACCTACTATCGCGACGACGCGTCGCCGAACTATATCGTGCGCCAGATCTTCTCCAGAGAAAGCTGACGTGCAGAGCCTCATCAGCCGCCGGCCACATCTGATCCTGGCGGTGCTTGGAACCTATTTTCTGCTCCACCTGATCGTCCGGCTCAGCATTCCCAATGCGCTGGAACTGGACGAGGCGGAGCAGATACTGCTCTCGCAGTGGTTTGCGTTCGGCTACAATTCACAGCCGCCCTTTTACAACTGGGTGCAATACGGCGTGACATCGCTCTTCGGCGTGTCGCTGTTTTCGCTGTCGATCCTCAAATGCAGCATGCTGTTCCTCTCCTATGTCTTCTATTGGCTGGCGGCGCGGTCGACCTTAAAGAACGGCAGCCTGGTGGTGGTGGCGACGCTCGGCCTGCTAACCGTGCCGCAGGTCGTCTTCGAGGCGCAGCGGGACCTGACGCATTCGGTGGCGACGATCTTTGCCGGCTCGCTGTTCCTCTATGGGTTTTTCCGCACGCTGAAGACGCCTTCGGCGATCTCCTATGCCATTGTCGGCATCGCGACCGGCATTGGCGTGATCTCGAAGTATAATTTTGCACTTCTTCCCGCCGCAGCCTTCATCGCCGCCCTGATCGATACCGATTTCCGCAAACGGCTCTTCGACTGGCGGCTGATCCTGACCATCGTCCTGGCGATCGCGATCGTCCTGCCGCACGCGCTCTGGTTCCTGGATCACCTCGATCTTGCGATCGACCGCACGCTGCACAAGATGACGGGCGACGAAAGCAAAGGCCTCGCCTTACAAGTATCGACCGGTTTGCTTCGGTTTGTCGTCGCGATTATCGGCATTGCCGGTCTTTCGGTCGTCGTCCTTCTGTCGCTCTTTGCCAGATCACTGCCGGCGATGTGGCGCGCTTCCAGCCGCTGGTCGCGGATATCGGGTTGTATCCTGCTGATCGAGATCGGTGCCATTGCGCTGATGATCTTGTTTGCAGGCGTCGACAATATCGCCGACCGCTGGCTGACGCCGCTTTTCCTCATTCTGCCGCTCTATATCTGCATGAAGGCCGAAAGTGCCGAGGTCGATACCGGCGTGCCCTTGCGGGCATCGCTTGCGGTCAGCGGCGTCATCATGGCTGTGGTGCTCGTCGTGCTCGCCATGCGCGCCTATTGGGGGCCGCTCTTTGGCGACTATCAGCGGCTGAACATTCCCTATGACAGTTTTGCCGACACGATCCGCAAGGATATCGGCGGTGAGCCGGGACTGATCGTCGGTTACGACCCACATCTGGAAGGCAATATGCGGCTGCAGATGCCTGGCACTCCGGTGCAGTCCTATTTTTATCCGGACTTCAAGCCAACGTTCCATCTTGACGCGAAACATCCGGTCGTCTTCGTCTGGCGCGATGACAAGGGCAAGACGCCACCCGCCTGGCCGAACGAATATTTCGGGGATGTGCTGACGGAGAACGGCTTGAAGCAGCCGGAAACGCATGTCGTCACCCTGCCCTATATTTACGGCCGGCCGGGTGACACCTATCAGTTCGCCTACGCTGTCGCCTATCCCTACGCGGCGTCTCTCTAAGAGCGCAGTTCCTTCCAGGCCGCGTCCAGCGCAATCTTTGCGATGCGCGCCATCTCATCCACCTCCTCATGGCTGATGATGAGCGGTGGCGAGGCGAGCATACGGTCGCCGGTGGCGCGCAGCACGAGACCGTTTGCGAGTGCGTGATTGCGCACTAGGGAGCCGATCGGATCAGGCTTCTCGAAACGAGTACGAGTTTTCTTATCGGCGGCCAGCTGCAGGCCGCCCATCAGGCCGATACTTTGCGCCTCGCCGACGAAATCATGCTCGGCAAGTTCACCCCATTTCTTTGCGAAATAGGGGCCGATATCGTCGCGCACGCGCTCGACGAGTTTCTCTTCGTCGATAATGCGGAGGTTTTCGAGTGCGGCGGCAGCGCAGACCGGGTGGCCGGAATAGGTGAAACCGTGGTTGAAATCGCCGACCTCATTGATCAGCACATTGGCGATGCGATCGCTGACAAGCACGCCGCCGATCGGCAGGTAGCCTGACGACAGGCCTTTGGCGATCGGCGCGAAATCGGGCTCGACGCCGAAATATTGATGGCCGAACCATTCGCCGAGGCGACCAAAGCCGCATATGACCTCATCGCTCACGAGCAGGATGTTCCGCGACTTGCAGATTCGGTCGATCTCCGGCCAGTAGGTCTCCGGCGGAATGATGACGCCGGCCGCTCCCTGGATCGGCTCGGCAACAAAGGCGGCGACATTGTCTTCGCCGAGTTCATCGATCTTTTCTTCAAGTTCCCGGGCCACCTTCAGGCCGAATTCGGCAGGCGTGAGATCACCGCCCTCCCCATACCAATAGGGCTGACCGATATGGACGATGCCAGGAATCGGCAGATCACCCTGCTCATGCATGTATTTCATGCCGCCGAGACTGGCGCCTGCAACCGTCGAACCGTGATAGCCGTTGCGACGGGCAATGACGGTCTTCTTGGAAGGCTTGCCGACCGCCGCCCAATAGACGCGGGCCATGCGAAACCACGTGTCGTTCGCCTCGGAGCCGGAGCCGGTGAAGAAGATATGGTTGAAGCGCGGGCCCGCCTTGGACGTCACTTTCTCCGCCAGCAGGGTCGTCGGCGGCGAAGTCGTACCGAAGAAAGTATTGTAATAGGGCAGCTCGTTCATCTGCTTTGCTACGGCATCGGCGATTTCCTTGCGGCCATAGCCGATATTGACGCACCAGAGGCCGGCGAAACCATCGAGATACTTCTTGCCCTTGTTATCGAAGATGTGCACGCCCTCGCCGCGCTCGATGATGCGCGTGCCGTCGGCATTCAGCTTCTTCATGTCGGAGAAGGGATGCAGGTGATGGGCGGCATCGATCGCAGCAAGATTGGACATCGGGTAAGTATCGGACATGATTGGACCTTCGGATTGAAAGGCTTTGACTGATCGTTTACGAGCTTGGCCTTCTGCGAGAGGATTTTCAAGGTCATGGCGAGCAACGGCAAAGAGGCTGAAGCGGGCGATCCGCGTTTCGAGATCCTAATCGTCGGCATGAATGGCGACCTGCGCGGCAAGCAGCTTCCGCTTTCCGCCGAAAAGAAGGTCTGGGCCGGCGATATCCGCCTGCCGACCTCGACGCAGTCGCTCGATATCTGGGGCGACGACAATGACGACATTACCGGCCTGTCACTGACGATCGGCGACCCCGACGGCAATGTCATTCCTGACCGCCGCAGCCTGGCCCCTATGCCCTGGGCGCCGAAGGGTTCCATGCAGGTGCTTGCCACCATGCATGAGTTCGACGGCAGCCGCAGCTTTATGGATCCGCGTGGCATCCTCGCCTCCGTTCTCGAGCGCTATGCCGAGCGCGGGCTGACGCCTGTCGTGGCAACGGAGCTGGAATTCTATGTCGTCGAGGAGAATTGGCGCGAGACAGGCACGCCCTGCCCGCCGGCAAGCCTTACCTATCGCGGCGATCCGAACGGTTTTCAGCTCTATGACATGAGCGCCGTCGATGCACTCGACAGCTATCTGCTGACGCTGCGCAACTATGCCAATGCGATGAACCTGCCGGCAGAGGCGACGACGGCGGAGTTCGGTCCCGGCCAGTTCGAGGTGAACCTGCTGCATCGGCCCGATGCGCTGGCCGCAGCCGACGACTGCCTGTACCTGAAGCGCATCGCCGAGCAGGCAGCGCGCAAGCACGGGCTAAAATCGACTTGCATGGCCAAGCCCTATTCCGACCATGCAGGTTCCGGACTGCATGTGCATGCGAGCATCATCGACAGCCAGGGCAACAATATCCTCGATGCCAGGGGCGGCGAACCGACGCTGCTGAAATCGGTGACGGCAGGCATGCTGCAGACCATGCACGAGGCCCAGCTCGTTTTCGCGCCCTTTGCCAATTCCTACCGCCGTTTCCAGCCGGGATCCTTCGCGCCGACCGATCTGACCTGGGGCAACGGGCATCGCGGCACGGCGATCCGCATTCCTGACAGCAACGGGCCGGCCGCGCGCATCGAGCATCGCGTGGCCGGTGCCGATGCCAATCCCTACCTGCTGCTGGCGGCCATCCTCGGCGGCATGCTGCTCGGCCTCGACGGCGATCTAAATCCCGGCGAGGAAACGACGCCCGCCTATACGCCACCAGGCGCAAAACGGCTGACCCATGATTTCCTGACGGCGGTGGAGACATTCCGGCAATCGGCCTTCATCGCCGATATCTTTGGAGAGCGGTATCGCAAGCTTTATGGCGACACGAAGTACAAGGAAGCGATCGCACATCTGCGCACTGTATCCGATTTCGATTACCGCACGTATCTTCCACGCCTCTAACCTGCGCAGGACCTGATCAACGGTCATGTCGGTTTTTCTTCTGGCAAATGAGGCACTGCGGCGATGTCAGGCCGCAGGCTCGCGCCGTTCACGTTCGCCTTCCTGCGCCGCCAATCCCTGCTTGACCAGCACCTTCAATTCGCCGGGATGAAGCTTGATGGCGACATCGCGCTCCAGCGGCAGCAGTTCGCCATCCATGACGCAGTTCGCCTTGGCGCGCAGCTTCGGAAAATGCAGATGCACCTCGGCCGGATGCATGACCATGACCGCATCGTTCTCACGGAACTTGCCGCGCAGCATGTCGATCGCCAACCGTGCGACGCCGAGCGGCTTCAGCGGTCTTGCGGTATAGAAACCAAGCTCGCCGCTGCGCAGGTTGTCGGCATAGAGCAATGTGTTTTCGCCGAAAGGGTTGTTGGAGACCGAGATGGCGGAAACGCGACGGGTCTCCCTCATACCTGCCGCCTCGAAGACCACGTCGAATTCCGGCGGATTGAAGACGACGCCGAAAGCGGCACGGGCGCTCGCCCGCATCTTTCCGAAGCGGGAACGATAGCTGTAGGAATTGCGGTATCGCACCATGCGTGCGTGCAGGCCCGCGGAGAACTGGTGAATGAAGGGCCTCCCGTTGGCGCTGGCGATATCAACATTGTCGAGTTCGCCAAAAGCCAGGACCTCAAGCGCCTGCCAGATATCGAGCGGCACTTTCAGCGAGCGGGCAAAGAGGTTCATGGTACCTGCCGGCACGACGCCGAGCGCCACGCCGTTTCTCCAGGCGATCGAAGCAGCGGCAGAAATCGTGCCGTCGCCGCCGCCGGCAACGATGCCGTCGATGTCGTCGCGCCGCCCGGCGCGTTCCATGGCGGGAACGATCTCATTGCCGGAGAAGACGATGGCATCGAAATCATGCCCGGCCTGGCGGAAGACCTCTTCAGCCCGCCTCTCGTACGCCTGCATGTCCGTCGTTCTGAAGGTACCGCCGTCGCGATTGAAAAAGCCGACGAGCTTCATGAGGTCCCGGTTTCCTATCCTCGCTGTCCCTGCCCTCAAGAAATGGTTGAAGCGGTTGCGATTTCAAGCCGGAAGGTTTGACCAGTCACATCGCCGAAACGCAAATATTGCAATACACGTATGCAGATAACACGACGCTGCACTGCAAAAAAAGCACTCGACGCTCCCGACCTCCTGTTCGATAGATGGCATAATGGAGAGCGTATCTCCACCTCCCGCCATTTCTGCCCATCATTTCTGACTGCCGACCCTGCCCCATGCCAGAGGTCGCCGACAAGCACAGATTCGCCGAGGACCGCCCGTGAGCCAGGTTGCCGTAAACGATTCCATCGATGATGATTCCACCGATTCGAGGCCGGAGGCGGAGCTTCCCTCTTGCATGACCGTGGCCCTGGTGCAGCTGGCCCTTGCCGCCGGCGGTTTTGGTATCGGCACCGGTGAATTCGCCATCATGGGTCTGCTACCAAATGTGGCGGACACCTTTTCGGTCACCACCCCGCAGGCAGGTTATGTCATCAGCGCCTATGCGCTCGGCGTGGTGATCGGCGCGCCTGTGATCGCTGTCCTTGCCGCCAAGATGGCGCGGCGTACGCTGCTCCTCTGCCTCATGCTGCTCTTTGCGGTCGGCAATATCCTGAGCGCCGTCGCGCCGACCTTCGAGAGCTTCACGGTGCTGCGCTTCATCACCGGTCTGCCACATGGCGCCTATTTCGGCGTGGCCGCCCTCGTCGCTGCCTCCATGGTGCCGGTGCATCGCCGTGCCCGCGCCGTCGGCCGCGTCATGCTCGGCCTCACGGTTGCTACCCTGCTCGGCACGCCGTTGACCACCTTCTTCGGTCAGGCGCTGGACTGGCAGGTCGCCTTCCTGACCGTCGGCATCATCGGCCTGGTGACGGTCGCCCTCATCTGGTTCTACGTGCCGCGTGACAAGGTCGCCGAAGGGGCAAGCGCACTGCGCGAACTCGGCGCCTTCCGCCGTCCGCAGATATTGCTGACGCTTGCTATCGCGGCGGTCGGCTATGGCGGCATGTTCGCGATGTTCAGCTATATCGCTTCGACAACGACACAGGTCGCAATGCTGCCGGAAACGGCCGTTGCGCTTATGCTCGTGCTTTTTGGCGTCGGCATGAATGCCGGCAATGTCATCGGCTCATGGCTTGCCGACAAGTCGCTGCTCGGCACGATCGGCGGCTCGCTGGTCTATAATATCGTCGTGCTGACGATGTTCTCGCTAACCGCCTCGAACCCCTACATGCTCGGGCTCTCAGTCTTCCTCGTCGGCTGCGGCTTTGCGGCGGGCCCGGCGCTGCAGACGCGCCTGATGGATGTCGCGGCCGATGCGCAGACGCTGGCTGCCGCCTCCAACCATTCGGCCTTCAATATCGCCAACGCGGTCGGCGCCTGGCTCGGCGGTCTCGTTATCGCCTGGGGTTATGGCTTTGCAGCGACCGGCTATGTCGGCGCCTTCCTGTCTTTCCTCGGCCTTTTCGTCTTTGCGGCCTCGCTACGCCTGGAGCTCCGCAGCCGGCGCGCTTAGAGCCTTCGCAATATGCAGTTCCCGGCCTTCGGGGCTACAGAAGACGAATTCGTCACCCCAGGCGGCAAGTGCCCGGATGACCGGCTTCAGCGTGGAACCGAGCGGGGTCAGCGCATATTCGACGCGCGGCGGCACGACCGGGTAAACTGTTCGTGAGATGAGGCCGGATTCTTCCAGCTCACGCAGCTGCTTCGTCAGCATGCGCTGGGTGATCGCAGGCAGGTGGCGTCTGAGTTCATTGAAGCGCAAAGTCTTGTCCATCAGGTGGAAAAGGATCACGCCCTTCCATTTTCCATCGAGATAACTGAGCGTCGCCTCCACCGGGCAGCCGGGAAAATTCGTGAGTAATTTGGCGCGCGGCAGCGACATCGACAGTATCCTTTTTGGTACTACGTACAGAATTTGTGCATTCTTGCGTTGCCGGAACATAGGTCGCATCTAGCTCTCGTGCAATGAACACAGGAGTTTCAAAAGATGCGCGCCGTCGCCTATAAGACCCCACAGCCGATCACTGCCGAAACCTCGCTGATCGACGTCGAATTGCCGACGCCTGAGGCCAAGGGTCACGACCTGCTGGTCGAGATCAGGGCCGTCTCCGTCAACCCCGTCGATGTGAAGGTCCGCGCCGGCATGGCGCCACCAGCCGACGAGCTGAAGGTGCTGGGCTTCGATGCCGCCGGCATTGTCAAGGCTGTCGGTTCCGACGTCACGCTGTTCAAGCCGGGTGATGAGGTCTTCTATTCCGGCGTCATCAATCGCCCCGGCTCGAACGCCGAATTCCAGCTCGTGGACGAGCGCATTGTCGGCCGCAAACCCAACAGCCTCGACTTTGCAGCGGCGGCTGCCCTGCCGCTAACCTCGATCACCGCCTATGAAGCACTGTTCGACCGGCTGCGCGTCACCGATCCCGTGCCGGGTGCTGCCGCTGCCGTGCTCGTCATCGGTGGAGCAGGTGGCGTCGGCTCGATCGCCATCCAGATCGCCCGGGCACTGACGGATCTTACCATCATCGCCACAGCCTCGCGTCCGGAGACCCAGAGCTGGGTGAAGGAACTCGGCGCGCATCACGTCATCGACCATTCACAGCCGCTTGCCCCGCAAGTCGCAGCTCTCGGCCTCGGAGCACCGGGCTTCATCTTCTCGACGACGAATACTGACAAGCACGTCGGCGATATCGTCGAGGCACTGGCGCCGCAGGGCCGTTTCGGATTGATCGACGACCCCAAGACGTTTGATATCGTGCCCTTCAAGCGCAAGGCTGCTTCCGTTCACTGGGAGCTGATGTTTACACGGCCGCTCTTCGCTACACCCGACATGATCGAGCAGCACAAGATCCTGAACAAGATTTCCGAACTCGTCGACGCCGGCAAAATCCGCTCGACGCTGTCGGAAAGCGTCGGCACGATCAATGCCGCGAATCTCAAGAAGGCCCACGCCATGGTCGAGAGCGGCAAGATGAAAGGCAAGGTCGTTCTCGCCGGATTCTGAGGTTTTCGGAAGCGAAAATCCGCCTTTTCAGGCCTTTGGAATAATGCGTAAATGATGCTGACTTATAATGCCGCGCCAAGGGTGCGGCATTCTGGCGTTAAGCATTTAAGCAGCTTGACTTTTTTCGCATTCGAGACCACCTAGTGTGACACGTGCATGACATACGTCGTGCACGGATATCAACGGAGCCATCATTCAGATGCCAAGCGACAGTAGCAGTCGATTGCCTTTGCCGTACGCGGCCGCCGCGCGCTGACCTGGATGCTCCAGGCTCGCCCGTTCGGACGCTACGGCGGATCGACGGAAAGGCGAGCCAGTGAATATCAATCGCTTCCCCCTGCGGGCCGGCTATGCCGCTCGCGCCTTCATGAACAACAACCGTGTCGCGACCATTGCCGAGCGCGTGGAGTCGCTGAACGCGCTCGCCCCGGCTGAAGCCGGCCGCATCCTTTCGCGGATGCCGCAGGACTATGCCGTAAATATTCTCGACCGTCCGGAACTGCGCAATGCACCGGCCATTCTGGCGCTGATGGACAGCGCGGATTCGGCCCGTCTTCTGCACGGCATGTCCAACGACCGCGTCGCCGACGTTCTGCTTGAGCTCGATGTCGATGACCGCGTGCGTCTGTTCTCCAGCCTGGAGGAGCCTGTTCGCGTCGCCATCCAGCATCTGATGGGCTATCCCCCGCGCACAGCCGGCAGCATCATGACGACGGAATTCGTCAGCGTGCCCGACGACTGGACGGTCGCGCAGACGCTGGACCATGTGCGGCAGGTCGAACGCTCCCGCGAGACCGTCTATGCCATCTATGTGCTGGACCATAATTCCGGCGCACTGCTGCATGTCGTGACATTGCGCCGCCTCATCACCGGCGAGCCTGATGCTTCGATCCTCTCGGTAGCGCAGAAAGGCATCCCCGTTTCGGCCAATCCCATGATGAAGCAGGAGGACGTCGCACGCCTCATTCGCAAGCACGATCTCCTGGCGCTGCCGGTGGTCGACGACCATGGCCTGATCCTCGGCATCGTCACGGTCGATGACGTCATCGACACAATGATTGCGGATACGACCGAAGCCGCCCAGAAATTCGGCGGTATGGAAGCGCTTGGTCGGCCCTATATGAAGATCGGCTTCGGCGGCATGATCCGCAAGCGGGCTGGCTGGCTCTGTGCCCTCTTCCTCGGCGAGATGCTGACGGCCAGCGCCATGCAGCATTTCGAAGGCGAGCTGGAAAAGGCCGTCGTGCTGACGCTCTTCATTCCGCTGATCATGAGCTCCGGCGGCAATTCCGGTTCGCAGGCGACCTCGCTTATCATCCGGGCGCTTGCCGTCGGCGAGTTGAAGCTGACCGATTGGTGGCGGGTGCTGCTGCGCGAGTTGCCGACGGGCGTCGTGCTCGGTGCGATCCTCGGCCTGGTCGGCATGATCCGCGTAATCTTCTGGCAGACGGCCGGGCTCTATGATTACGGCCCGCATTGGCAGCTGGTCAGCCTGACGGTTTTTGCAGCCCTCGTCGGCATCGTCACCTTCGGCTCCATGTCGGGTTCGATGCTGCCCTTCCTCTTGCAGAAGCTGCGGCTCGATCCGGCAACGGCATCGGCTCCGTTCGTCGCCACGCTGGTCGATGTGACCGGACTTGTTATCTATTTCTCGGTGGCGCTGCTCATCCTCAGCGGGACGCTGCTGTAGATCCTGCTTCGGGATTTCAGGCCATCCGGCCTGAAATCGTTTGCGCATGCAGAGGCCTGTTTTCATGCAATTCCGAACCAAACCCGCTTCGCACGTCCCTTGTCCGGGATGAGCATTAGTTGCGCTCTGGCAGCTTCAGCGGTCCATGCGTCTTGATGCTGCGGATGGCGAAATTCGATCTGATATCAGTGACGTTCGGCAGTGTCAGCAGCGTCTCCGTCAGCAGCCGCTCATAGGCCGAAAGGTCTTCGACCACGACCTCTGCCAGGAAATCAGCCGTGCCCGAAATCAGAAAGCAGGAGACGATTTCGGGGATGGCGAGCAGCGCTGCCTGCTGCGCCTCGGAATTCTCCCGGCTGTGGTGAGCGACCTTGAACTCGACGAAGACCGTAAGGCCGAGGCCGACCTCCTTGCGGTCGATATCGGCCGTATAGCGGCGGATGACGCCGAGCTTCTCGAGATTGCGGATGCGGCGCAGGCAGGGCGACGGCGAGAGGTTCACCTTGTCGGCGATCTCGACATTGGTGGCGCGCGCGTCCTCCTGCAGGCATTTCAGGATGGCAATATCGAATTTATCGAGATTTGGCATTTTTGCGAACCGTAACGGCACTCATTGGCAGATCATTGCGCGTAGCACGATTTTTGAGCCATAGATAGCAAGGACATGCCTCGGCATCTGGCGCTAATCTTCTCCTCAACCGGATGAGATCCGACTGGAGGAAAGGACAGAACGATGAGCACGATCGCATTTTCGAACGACAAATCGCCTTCACAGGCCCTCGGTTATGCCGCCGGCACGATTACCGTGCTGATCTGGTCGACATGGTTTCTGGCGACCCGTCACAGTGCCGCAACGCCGCTCGGCTCGATCGATATCGGCCTCATACGCTTCGGCATCCCAGCACTCGCTCTCTCACCGGTATGGCTGCGCACGGGACTGTTGCCGAAGGGCCTGCCGCTCACCCTGCTGGCAATCATGGTCGCCGGCTGCGGCGCGATCTTCTTTCTGGTGACGACGCTTGCCATTCACTCCACGCCGGCCGCTTCGTCCGGCATTCTGCTCGGCGGCTCCATGCCGCTTGCTACAGCGCTGATCGGCATTCTCCTGTTTCGCGAGCGGCCGGATGCGACCCGCATCGCCGGACTGGCGGCGATCGTCGCCGGTGTGCTGATCCTGCTCCTTCGTAGCCTGGCCGATGCTTCCCTGCCCTGGACGAGTTTCTTGATGCTGCCGGCCGGCGCCATTCTCTGGGCGAGCTATACGCACGCCTTCCGCCGTTCGGGTCTGACGGCCATTCAGGCGAGCGCGCTGATTGCCGTCTGGTCCTTCCTGATCATGGCAGCACTGGCGCTGGTCTTCGGCATCTCCTTGCCCCTGGCGTCGCTTCCGGAAGTCGGCCTGCAGGTCCTGAGCCAAGGCGTTCTTTCCGGCCTCGTCGCCATGGTCGCCTATGGCACGGCTGTCCGCACTCTCGGCGGAACGCAGGCTGCGGCCTTCACGGCCCTGACGCCGGTTCTTGCAACGCTCGGCGGCGGCCTCCTGCTCGGCGAACAGATCGGCCTTGCCGAGATCAGCGCCGCCTTCATTACGGGCGTCGGCGTGGCGCTCTCGACCGGAATTGCCGCCAAGCGGCGCTGATCGTTAGAACGGAAAAGGCCGCCAGCAGTCATCAACTGCGGCGGCTTCGCGTGACAGAGCGTTTTCGTTTCGCTTCAGTTCAAATGAACGCAGGACTTCTTGAGCCCATCCGACTTCTGTTTATGCACGAATTTCGCAATTTGCCCTGCGGGACACTGACCGTCATTAAAAAGCACTGCGTGGCCCGCTGGCAACGACTGAGTTGTAGGCCTTTGGGTAACGGTCCTGATACCGGCCAATGCGTGCGAAGCAGTGGCAAGCATAGATAGCACCATGATAGAATTTATCACATTTATACTACGCATTGCGGTTCTCCCCTTAGGAATAAGCCGCAGTATATTGAGCGCACTTGCCTCACCCGTCAATTACTCCGCCATCGACAACGTTCGCTCGAAGGCATCTCGTTGCTTAAAGTGGCCGTGGACTTGGCGGACGTATTCAGCATAGGGCTCAAGCTGTCGCCTGGATGACCACGACCTTGGCGCCGACTTCGACCCGATTATAGAGGTCGATGACATCGTGGTTCATCATGCGGATGCAGCCGCTCGACATGGCAAGGCCGATCGATTGCGGCTGGTTCGTGCCATGGATGCGGAAATGCGTGTCGTTGCCGCCGCGATAGAGATACATGGCGCGCGCACCCAGCGGATTGTTCGGACCGCCCGGCAGGCCGGCGGCGAGCTTGCGATAACGCTCCTCGCGTCGCTGCATGTTTTCGGTCGGCGTCCAGCTCGGCCATTCGGCCTTGCGGCCAACATAGGCATTGCCGGCAAAGGCAAGCCCTTCGCGGCCGACCCCGATGCCGTAACGCATCGCCCTGCCATCCCCGATAATGTAATAGGCGCGGCGCGCAGGCGTATCGATGATGATCGTGCCCGGCGCATAGCTGCCCTCATAGGTGACTTCGGTGCGGCGCAGCTCCGGCTTGATCTGATCGATCGGCACCTGTCTCAGCGGAAACTTCTCATCCGGAAGTGCAGCGTAATTCGTCTGGCTGTTCAGAGTGGTCGAAGAGCAGCCGGCAACGAAAAGGGGCAGTGCGATCAGGAAGCCCCGGCGCGAGATCGTCATGAACGTGTCCTTAGTGCGTCAAGAAGATGTCGCAGGCTAAGGAGATTATGGTTAATGAAATGCTAATCGGACGTTGCGACGAGGCGTAACGAATGCGTTATCAGGTATAAACAGCGCGCTACTTGGCGATCCCTTCAGTACTACGCATCAACGCGAGATATTCGCTTCGGCGCCGAAAAGCCATCCGTATCACATGTTCGGATAGACCGGTCCTTCACCGCCCTGTGGCGGCACCCAGTTGATGTTCTGGTTGGGATCCTTGATGTCGCAGGTCTTGCAGTGGACGCAGTTCTGGGCGTTGATGACGAAGGTCTGGTCGCCATCCTTCTCCACCCATTCATAGACCCCGGCCGGACAGTAACGCGCCGAGGGGCCGGCATAGATGCCGAGTTCGGAGGATTTCTGCAGCGCCATGTCCTTCACCTGCAGATGAACAGGCTGGTCTTCTTCATGATTGGTGTTGGACAGGAAGACGGAGGACAGGCGGTCGAAGGTGAGCACGCCATCGGGCTTCGGATAGGCAATCGGCTGATGCTGGGCGGCCGGCTCCAGCGAGGCGGCGTCGGTCTTGCCGTGCCTCAACGTGCCGAAGAAGGAGAAGCCGAAGAGCTGGTTGATCCACATGTCGAAACCGCCAAGGGCAACGCCAAGGCCGGTGCCGAATTTCGACCAGAGCGGCTTGACGTTGCGCACGCGTTTCAGGTCCTTGCCGATATCGCTCTTGCGCCAGTCGTTTTCGATCTCGACCACTTCGTCGTTGGCACGGCCCGATGCAATCGCCTCGGCGATACGGTCAGCCGCCATCATACCCGAGAGCACGGCATTGTGGCTGCCCTTGATGCGAGGCACGTTGACGAAGCCCGCCGAGCAGCCGATCAGCGCACCACCCGGGAAAGAGAGCTTCGGCACCGATTGCCAGCCGCCTTCGGTGATGGCGCGCGCACCATAGGAAAGGCGCTTGCCGCCCTCGAAGGTGCCGCGGATCGCCGGATGCGTCTTGAAGCGCTGGAACTCCTCGAAGGGGTAAAGATAGGGGTTCTTGTAGTTCAGGTGAACGACGAAGCCGACGGCGACGAGATTGTCTTCCAGGTGATAGAGGAAGGAGCCGCCGCCTGTGCTCATGCCGAGCGGCCAGCCGAAGGAATGCTGCACGAGGCCCTGCTTGTGGTTCTCCGGCTTGACCTCCCAGAGTTCCTTGATGCCGATGCCGAATTTCTGCGGCTCGCGATGGCCCTGCAGGTCGAACTTGGCGATCAGCTGCTTGGCTAGGGAGCCGCGCACGCCTTCGCCGATCAGCACATATTTGCCCATCAGCGCCATGCCGCGCGCATAATTTGGGCCGGGCTCGCCGTTCTTCTCGATGCCCATGTCGCCGGTTGCGACACCGATAACGGCGCCCTCATCGTTGTAGAGCACTTCGGTGGCAGCAAAGCCCGGATAGATCTCTACGCCGAGTTCTTCCGCCTTCGTCGCCAGCCAGCGACAGACATTTCCGAGCGAGACGATGTAGTTACCGTGATTGCTCATCAGCGGCGGCATCATGATGTTCGGCAGGCGGACGGAGCCGGCCGGGCCGAGCAACAGGAAATGGTCGTCCGTCACCTCGGTCTTGAAGGGATGGCCCCCCTCTTCGCGCCAGCCGGGCAGCAGGCGGTCGATGCCGATAGGATCGACGACGGCGCCGGAGAGGATATGAGCGCCGACTTCAGCCCCCTTTTCCAGCACGACGACCGAGAGTTCCGGATTGATCTGTTTCAGACGGATGGCCGCTGAAAGGCCGGCCGGACCGGCGCCGACGATCACCACGTCGAATTCCATGCTCTCGCGTTCCGGCAGCTCAGTCATTTCGGTCATCCATCCGTCTCCGCTCGGCCGTCCGACGGCCGTTCATCCCAATCAGCTAACTCTCTTGTCAAAACCAGAAAACATTGTCGAGCCGGGAAGCGACAGGCGATCCTCCAATTCGCACAATGATAGTTCTCTACACAAAAGATTATATAACGCTTACGTTAACGTAAATTTTTGAAGCCTTGCAAGTTCGCCTTGGTCCTTTTCTTGCGCATGGCTTGCCCCCTATAGAAAGGGCAACAGAAAATGGAGGAAATCATGGATCTCGGCATCAAGGGAAAACGCGCTCTCGTATTGGCGTCCTCGCGCGGCCTCGGGCTCGGCATTGCCAAGGCTCTGGCACAGGAGGGCGCGAACGTTCTTCTGTGCGGACGCAGCGGAGAGCAACTGGAAGCCAATTGCAAGGCGATTAATGCCGAGGGCAAGGGCAAGGCGGACTGGATCTGGGCCGATCTTTCCGACGACAATTTCGTCCAGACTGTCACCGCTGCCGTACAGGAGAAATTCGGCGGGCTGGATATCCTCGTCAACAATACCGGCGGCCCGACGCCAGGCACAACCGAGGATATGACGCCGGAAAGGCTCGAGACCTATTTCCTCTCGATGGTCGCGCGCGTCATCACGCTGACCAATGCACTTCTGCCCGGCATGAAGGCACAGGGCTGGGGCCGCATCCTGACGGTCGCCTCATCAGGCGTGATCGAGCCGATCGCCAATCTCGCCCTGTCGAACACGCTGCGCCCGGCGCTTGCCGGCTGGAGCAAGACGCTGGCATCGGAAGTGGCCGGCCATGGCGTGACCACCAACCTGTTGCTGCCCGGCAGCATCCTGACGGCGCGGCTGGACGACCTAGATGGTGCCGCCGCCAAGCGGACCGGCAAGAGCGTCGAGGAGATCCGCGTCGAGAAGGAAGCGCGCATTCCCGTCGGGCGTTACGGCAAGGTGGAAGAGTTTGCCGCAACGGCCGCCTTCCTCTGCAGCAAGCCGGCGAGCTACATCACAGGCTCGCTGATCCGCTGCGACGGGGGTGCGGCGCGCTCCGTTTGATCGCTGGCATCATCCGGCATAGGCCGAGGCAACCGCCCACGCTGCAACGCTGTCGACCCTTGCGCCGATATAGGCAGGATCATCGGCAAGCTCCGCGAGCTCGGACAGGCGATGGAAGCCTGTCAGGATCGCGATGCGCCGGCGGTCGAGCTGGCGACCGGTCAGCGTCTCGTAGGCCGAGACGATGCGCGCAGTCAGATCGGGCGAGATGAAGTTCGAATAGATGAACTCCTGATGCAGCGGACCGAAGCCTGAATCGGCGAAGTCATAAAGACCATTCAGCCTTCCCGCAGCATGATCGAAGGCCATGTTCCAGCCGTGGCCGTCGAAGAAGCCGAAGATAGTGCCGTAGGGATCAGGCGGCAGGGCCTGGTAGTCCCAGATGACGGTTTCCGCATAGTTTGTCAGTTCGGACGGCAGTAGCGGCAGGGCCTTGTCCTTGACGGTCTCGGGAGATTGCCAAGGCAGGATCGGCCCGGCGCCAAGCGCGCGCATGCGGTCGCTGTCAAGATCGTGCAGCTCGGCATAGAAGCGGGCGAGATCATCGCCGAGGTGCTGGCGAGCCGCCTCCGGCAGAGCCTCGTAATCCTCCGTCATGAGATGTTCGCCCCGCAGCTTGGCGTGGCTCGAGAAGATCGGAGGACCGTCGTGGATGCGCATGTCGGGGACAGCCATCGTTAGCGACGGCCTGATGACGCCGAGGAACGCCGCTTCCCTTATCAGCGCCCTTTCGGCACGCAGATTCAGAGGGAATTTGAAGATCAACCGGTCGTCCACATCGACGGCCATCGAATCCCAGCCCTTGGTCGCGAGTTTGAAGACGGAGCCTGTCAGTTCCGGAAAGGTGGTTGTGATGAGTGAGCGAAATTCGCCAGCATTCAACTCGGCCATATCTGCTGCCTCTGCGATTTCCAGGATCTATCCCGCGCAAGAGCTGCAATGCGGATCCAATGACGTTTCGCCGGTACAGCCCGCGCCGGCACGTCCCAAGATGGACACAGTGCCTACCTGACTATATATTAGTAAAGTTTGAATATTACAGATTGTTCATTACGAAAATTTAAGCCGCTATAACCGCTTAGTGATCACACCAAGCGTGACTATGTCTTTTTTGCGCCGCAAAATAGGCGGCTCAATCGAGCTTGAAAATCAGGCAATTTGCTCAAGACAAACCGGTCTCGCCCATGAAGAAATTTTGGATCACCGTCAGCATCGTAGCCGTGGCCGCCGTTGGCTTCTGGCAATTCGGGGACAGGGTCCCCTATGCCTCTGATATCCCCTACCTGTCGCAGTTCATCAAGAAGCCTGACGACGTCCGCAGCGGTGGCCATCAGCAGGCGCAGGCCGATCAGGCCCAAGGCGGTGGCCAGCAGCAAGGCGGCGGGCAACAGGGTGGCGGACGCCGGCGCGGCGCGATGGGCCCGACTATGGTCAAGACCGTGGCGGCCGTGAAGGCCACGCTGCCGATGGATGTGACGGCGACCGGCTGGGCCGATGCCGAGGACAATACGACGATCGCCGCACAGGAGCAGGGGCTGGTCGTCAGCATCGAGGCTCAGGACGGCGCAACGGTCAAGGAAGGCGATCTGATCGCCAAGCTGGACGACCGGACGGCCAAGGCTTCCGTCGACAAGGACAATGCGATGATCGTCCGCGACACGGCGACTCTCGCGGAAGCCGGAACGGCGTTGATCCGCGCACAGGACCTGTTCAACCAGAAAGCCGGTACGCAGCAGAGCCTGGATCAGGCGACCGCTGCGCGCGACACGGCCGCCGCCACCGTCGAGGCTGACAAGGCGACGCTCGCCTCCGACCAGATCATTCTGGAACATACCGACATTCGCGCACCCTTCGACGGCCGCCTTGGCGATATCGCTGTCAGCAAGGGCGCCTTCGTCAATGCCGGTGCAGCGATTGTCACGATCGCCAAATACGACCCGATCTATGTGAAGTTCCATCTTCAGGAACGTTACCTGCGGGAACTCAAAACGGCGCTCGCCGCCGGTCCGGTCGACGTCAGCACGGCGCCTGATTCCGCCAAGGGCGAAGTGCGCAAGGGCGAGATCAGCTTCTACGACAATACGGTCGATACGGCATCGGGCACGATCCTCGCCAAGGCGAAGTTCGAGAATGCCTCAGGCGCATTGTGGCCCGGCCAATCGGTCAATATTGTCGTGCATTTCAACAGTGACGAGCAGCAGGTGGTCGTGCCGACGGTTGCCGTCAGCCCCGGCCCCAACGGCTTCTTCACCTTCGTGGCCAAGGATGGCAAATCGCATCTGACGCAGGTTACCGTCGCCCGCGCCAATGGCGGCTTTACCGCGATTGCTTCCGGCCTCTCGGAAGGCGATCACGTGGTCATCGAAGGCCAGGGTCAGCTCAGCGATCAGCAGGCAGTCAACGAACAGTTCGATGAGAAGGCGCTGAACGTCGCTTCCGCCGACGCGCCTCAGCAACAGCAACAGGCCGAAACGATCGCTGTGGGGACTGAGCCATGATCCCGAATTTTTGTATTCAGCGCCCTGTCGCCACGACGCTGCTTGCGATCGGCGTGATCCTGGCTGGCCTTGCGGGCTACCAGCTCGTGCCGGTCGCGGCTCTGCCGCAGGTCGACTTTCCGACGATCAACGTTTCGGCGCAACTGAGCGGCGCTTCGCCGCAGACGATGGCCACCTCGGTCGCGACACCGCTGATCAAGCAGTTCGAGACCATCCCCGGCATCAGCGAAATCAGCGCGTCGAGCTCTCTCGGCAGCACCAGTATCGTGCTGCAGTTCGACCTGAACCGCGATATCGATGCGGCCGCCGCCGACGTGCAGGCGGCCATTTCGCATGCGACGCGGCAGTTGCCCGACAACATGACGACGCCGCCGAGCTACCGCAAGACGAACCCGGCCGATGCGCCGGTCATGCTGCTTTCGGTGCAGAGCAACACCATGCCCCGCAGCAAACTGGATGAAATCGCCGAAGACATCATCTCGCCGTCGCTGTCGACGCTTCCGGGTGTTGCCCAGGTCAGCGTCTTCGGCGCGCAGACCTATGCGGTGCGCGTCGAGGTCGATCCCAACAAGCTGCTCACCCGCGGCATCGGCATCGATACCGTCAACAAGGCGCTGGCGGCTGCCAATAGCCAGCAGCCGGTCGGCACGCTGCAGAACAATTCGCAGGCTATGACGATTACGGCGAACACGCAGCGCACCAATGCCGAACAGTTCCGGTCGCTCGTCATCGCCAATCCGAACGGTGCGCCGATCCATCTCGGCGATATTGCCGATGTGCAAGACAGCGTCCAGAACCAGTATACGGGCAGTTGGTATGACGGCCAGCGCGGTATCATCCTCGCCATCCAGCGCCAGCCGGATGCCAATACGGTCGAAGTCGTCGATGCGATCAACGCCAAGCTGCCGCAACTTCACGCCGAAATCCCGCCTTCGGTTACCACTGTCGTCATGAACGATGCGGCAAAGCCGATCCGCGACGCCATCGCCGACGTGAAATTCACGCTGCTCCTGACGATCGGCCTCGTCGTTCTCGTCATCTACCTCTTCACCGGCCACGCCACGGCGACGATCATTCCTGGCCTTGCCGTTCCACTGTCGCTGATCTCGACATTCGGCATGATGTACGTGCTGGGTTACAGTATCGACAATATTTCGCTGCTCGGCCTGACGCTCGCGGTGGGCCTCGTGGTGGACGACGCGATCGTCATGCTGGAAAACATCCTGCGCCATGTCGAGGAAGGCATGCCGGTGCGGGAAGCGGCCATCAAGGGTGCGGGCGAAGTCAGCTACACGATCATCTCCATGTCGGTATCGCTGATCGCCGTCTTCATCCCCATCCTCTTGATGGGTGGCGTCGTCGGCCGCGTGTTCAACGAATTCGGGATGGTGGTGGCGATCGCCATCATCTCTTCGGCGATCGTCTCGCTGACGGTCACGCCGATGCTCGGATCGCGCCTATCCAACAATCACAGCCGGCCGCCACTCCTCATCCGTATTTTCGATGCCGGTTTCGAGCGGACGCTGCGCGGTTATGACAACGCGGTCGGCTGGTGTCTTCGCCATCGCCCCTTTATCCTCGGGGTCTTCCTCGCTTCCGTCGCGCTGACAGTCTATTTCTTTATGGCCCTGCCGACGAGCTTCTTCCCGCAGGAAGATATCGGCCGCCTGACCATCAGCACCCAGGCACGGCAGGATATTTCCTATTCGGCGATGGAGGCCCTGCAGCAGCAGGCGGCAGCCGTGGTCAAGGCAAACCCGGCCGTCAACCATGTCATGTCGACGATCGGCGGCAATCCGAACAAGCCGCTCAACAACGGCTCGATGTTCGTCGAACTGAAGGACAAGGAACAGCGGCCGCCGCTCGACCAGACGCTGCGCGAGCTGCGCACCGCAATCAACAAGATCCCCGGCCTGCAGGCCTTCGTGACGCCGAACCAGAGCCTGCGTTTCGGCGGCCGCCAGACTGCCAGCCAGTATCAGCTGGTCATACAGGCGCTGAATGCCGACCAGACCAATCTGTGGGCCGGCAAGATGCAGCAGGCGATGCGCGGCGAAAGGCTCTTCACCGACGTCACCTCGGATGCTCAGAACAACGCGCTGCAGGCCAATATCGTCATCGATACCGAGCGGGCCGCCGCCTACGGGATCGACAACGACACGCTGCGCACGACGCTGCAGGAATCCTTCAGCGGCTATGCAGCGGCGGAAATCCAGTCGACCGGCGACAGCTACGACGTCATCGTCGAATATGACACGAGCAAACCCTGGGACGATCAGAAGCTTTCGGAAATCCGCGTCGCCTCGTCCAACGGCAGCCTGGTTCCGCTGTCGAACTTTGCCCATGTCGAGCGTACCGTCGGCCCCGTAACCATCAACCAGACGGGTCAGCTCGTCTCGACCACGGTTTCCTTCAACCTGCCGGAAGGCGTGTCGCTCAGCAATGCGACGGCAGCGATCGACCAGATCAAGAAGGATATCGGCATGCCGGCCGACGTCTTCACCTCCTATGGCGGTACGGCTGAGATCTTCCAGCAGTCGCAGGGCAACACGCCCTATCTGATCCTAGCCGCCGTGCTGACCATCTATGTCGTGCTCGGCGTGCTCTATGAAAGCTTCATCCACCCGCTGACCATTCTCTCCGGTCTGCCGGCTGCCGCCTTCGGTGCGTTGCTGGCCTTGAAGATCATGGGCTTCGACCTGTCGATCATCGCCCTTATCGGCCTGCTGATGCTGATCGGCATCGTCAAGAAGAACGCGATCATGATGATCGACGTGGCGGTGGAGACCATGCGAACGACGGGCGAGAAAGCGAGCGCGGCGATTCACGAAGCATGTGTACGACGCTTCCGCCCGATCATGATGACGACCTTCTGTGCCCTGCTCGGCGCGCTGCCGATCGCGCTCGGCACCGGTGCAAGCTCGGAGCTGCGTCAGCCGCTCGGCATTGCCGTCGTCGGCGGCCTCATCGTCTCGCAGATGCTGACGCTGTTCATCACGCCGGTCATCTTTGTCGAGATGGATCGCTTCGAGAATTTCCTCCACCGCATGCTCAGCCGCAAGAAGACGGAAGCGCATGCGGCAGAGGAACCGCGGGCGATCGCCGCGGAATAAGAAGACAGAAAGGGGGCGCCCTCCGGCGCCCTTTTCATGTCACTGACCTTCAACCAGCTTTGGAAAATCCGCGATCAGCGTATCCCGCGTCTCGAAGCTGATGGGATTGTCGGCGTAGCGGTGATTGGCGATATAGAGTCTCGCAAAAATGAGCCGTCTGTCGCCCTTCGTCGCCCAGCCGACGAACCAGCCGAGCGGCCGCTCGTAATTGGTCTTGCCGGCCGCATTACGCAGCCAGCCGGAGCCTGTCTTGCCCTGGATATTCCAGCCGTCGGCCGCCTGGAAATGCGGGACGATCGCCTCGGTCATCTGCTGTGCGCGCTCCGAAATCGGCAGGCGGCCGGTGCGGAACCGGCGCAGGAACCGCACCTGATCCTCGGCCGAAATCTTCAGCGACGACATCAGCCAGGCTTCGGTGAGCCCATCCGTACCGCCGGGCCCGCCCGAGACATCCTGATTGCCGTAACCGAAGCGCTTGACGTAATCCGCAAAGGCACGCTTGCCGATCTTTCGGGTCAGGGCCTGCGAGAACCAGACGATGGAATCACGCTCCCAGATGGTCGGGTCGGTATCCTTCTGTTCGCGTGGGGGTCGCTTCAGCTTCGGATCATATGTCCAGAGCGGATTGTGCTCGTCGACGAGAATGCCGGAATCATAGCCCATCATGGCCAAAGGCAATTTGAACGTCGATTGCGGATAGAAGCCTTGATCGCAATTGCCTTGACGGTAGATCGTGTCACCGGTCTTCTCGTCGATGATGAGCGTGCAGCGAATGGGATCGGCTGCATAGGCAGGCCCAACGGCCGCGGAAACTGCTGTAATGGTTAGGAAAAATCCAAGAAGAAGAAGTCTTTCGAAAGCCACTTTTTTCTCCATATGGTTCGACCTGAGCTTTCTAAGCTGGCGGGGAAGGCCCAATCAAACGACGATATTTCCGGTCAGGCATAAATCAGATTAGGCCATTGCCATGGTTCGACCATATCTGCCGCTGAATTCGCTGCGCGCCTTCGAGGCGGCGGCGCGGCATCTTTCCTTCACCAGGGCGGCCATCGAGCTCTGCGTCACGCAGGCGGCCGTCAGCCATCAGGTCAAGCTTCTGGAGCAGCGTCTCGGCGTCAGCCTGTTCCGCCGCCTGCCGCGCGGGCTGATGATCACCGAAGAAGGGCTGGCGCTTCTGCCGGCGCTGCAGGACTCCTTCGATCGCATGGCCGGCATGCTGGAACGCTTCGAGGGCGGCCATGTGCGCGAAGTCCTGAAACTCGGCGCCGTCGGCACGCTGGCCGTCGGCTGGCTCCTGCCGCGGCTTGCCGATTTTCGCGAACAATATCCGTTTATCGACCTCAGGCTTTCGACCAATAACAACCGCGTTGATATCGCCGCCGAAGGGCTTGATTATACAATCAAGTTCGGCAACGGCGCCTGGCACGACATAGAAGCCGAAGCCCTGTTCGAAGCACCACTTTCGGTGCTCTCCATCCCCTCGATCGCCCGCCAACTCTCCTCTCCCGAGGATGTCGCCCATCAGACCTTGCTGCGCTCCTACCGCACCGACGAATGGCCCGGCTGGTTCGAGAAGGCTGGCGTTACCTCTCCGCCGATCCGCGGCATGGTCTTCGATTCCTCGGTGCTGATGATCGAGGCAGCGCTGCAGGGCGCCGGCGTGGCGCTGGCACCGCCCTTGATGTTCTCCCGCCAGCTCGCGGCAGGTGAACTGGAACAGCCGTTTCCGATCTGGATTTCCAAGGGCAGCTACTGGCTAACGAGACTCAAATCCTGCTCCGTTACACCTGCCATGGAGATGTTTCGCAGGTGGATATCCAGGATGGCCGAAGAGACACGCGTGCAACTCGGAAACTGATCGGGACGGGTTGCTTTCCGCCTTGTGCTGTGCGATCACGCGCCTCTCACAACATGTCAGGGGCGCGCAAAACGGCGCCCTTTCGTATTTCGGGGCACCTGCTCCGGTTCAATGATTTTCGACAGATTTGATAGGGAGCACGGCCATGGCACAGGCGCTCGGGCTTGACTTCGGCACGACCAATACTGTTCTCGCGCTTGCTGATGGCGGCGCTGATACGCATTCCATATCGCTGACCAGCAGCGCCGGTACGGCCGACAGCATGCGCACCGCGCTCTCCTTCATGAAGGATCCGCAGCTCGGCGCGTCTGCGCTGAAGGTCGAGGCCGGGCATGCGGCAATCCAGCAGTTCATCGACAATCCCGGCGACTGCCGCTTCCTGCAGTCGATCAAAACCTTTGCGGCAAGCGCCCTCTTCCAGGGCACGATCATCTTCGGCAAGCGGCAGAGCTTCGAAGATTTGATGGAGATCTTCATCCGGCGCCTGCGCCATTATGCTGGCGAGAACTGGCCTGCGGATGTCACCCGCATCATTGCCGGTCGTCCGGTGCACTTTGCCGGCGCCAATCCGGACCCGGTGCTTGCCGTTCAGCGCTACAACGAGGCGCTGACGCGCTTCGGCTTTCCGGAAATTCACTATGTCTATGAGCCGGTTGCCGCCGCTTTCTACTTCGCGCAGAACCTGAAGTCCGATGCGACCGTTCTGGTCGCCGACTTCGGCGGCGGCACGACCGACTATTCGCTGATCCGTTTCGAGACCAAGGCCGGCAAGCTGACGGCGACGCCGATCGGCCATTCGGGCGTCGGTGTCGCCGGCGACCATTTCGATGCGCGCATGATCGACAACATCGTCGCGCCGCAGATCGGCAAAGGCAGCCATTTCAAGAGCTTCGACAAGATCCTTGAGGTTCCCTCGAACTATTACGCGAGCTTCAGCCGCTGGAACCAGCTGTCGATCTTCAAGACCACAAGGGAGTTCGAGGACCTGAAGAAGCTGGTGCGCACGGCGCTGGAACCGGAGAAGCTGGAAATCTTCGTCGATCTCATCGACCATGACGAGGGCTATCCGCTCTATCAGGCGGTCTCGGCAACGAAGATGGCGCTCTCTTCCGCCGAAGAGGCGCCCTTCGATTTTGCTCCGCTCGGGCGGGGCGGCCACCGCACGATCAAGCGCAGCGATTTCGAAAGCTGGATCGCCGACGATCTCGCCCGCATCGAAGGCGCGCTCGACGAGGTGCTGGAAAAGACCAATACGGATGCATCGGGCATCGACAAAGTGTTTTTGACCGGCGGCACGTCCTTCGTGCCGGCGGTGCGGCGCATCTTCACCGAGCGCTTCGACAGGGACAAGATCGAGACGGGCGGCGAACTGCTCTCCATCGCCCATGGTTTGGCGCTGATTGGCGAACGCGACGACATCGGTCAATGGACCGTGCAATAGTGGGGACCATGCAATAGTGGGGGACCGTACAATGGCGGGGGACTGTGCAATAAAGGCCGAAAGGATGCAGACGGCTCTGCCCGCCCTTTCATTGCCGTTTTCGCTCCGCTAAAGTCCCACCATGATCTCCGCAAACGACCTGAGTCCGGCCGAACTTGCAGCGCTTCTGCATTTCCATGCGGAGGCGGGTGTGGACTGGTTGCTGGAGGAAGAGCCGGTCGATCGTTTCGCCGAGTTCGAGGCGATAAAGGCCGCACGTCGCGCGGCATCTCCTGCCACACAGCCAGAAAGACAACCGCAACCGGACAGGCAGGCAGCCGCCCGCCCTGCCCCTCCAGCGCCGCAACAGCGCGCAGCTGCGGCTCCTGCGCCTGCCTCGCGTGTACAGCCGGCAATACCGGATAGCGAGGCCGTGCAACAGGCGCGGTTCGCCGCCGAGAGCGCCCGCTCGCTTGCCGAACTCAAAACCGCGCTCGAAGCTTTCAACGGCTGCAACCTGAAGAACAGCGCCCGCTCGACCATCTTCGCAAGCGGCGATCCGGCGAGCGGCATCATGGTAATCGGGCCGGCCCCGGGTGCCGATGACGAGCGCGAGGGCATGGCCTTCGCCGGCCGGCAGGGCCAGTTGCTGGACAGGATGCTGGCCTCGATCGGGCTCGAGCGCTCAGCCATTCTCCTGACGCAGATCATTCCCTGGCGTCCGCCGGGCAATCGCATGCCGTCGGCGGCCGAGACGGAAATCTGCCGTCCCTTCATCGAGCGGCAGATCGCGCTGGCCGAACCGCGTGCCATTTTGCTGCTCGGCAACTACACGGCGCGCTTCTTCTTCGGCGATAATGACACTATTCACGGGCTTCGCGGCCGGTGGAAAGAGATCGCTGTCGCAGAACAGGTCATTCCTGCAATCGCAAGCCTGCATCCCCAGGACCTGTTAACTGCACCTGTAAACAAGCGGCTGGCCTGGAGCGATTTGCTGGCCTTCCAAGCTAGACTTAAATCGCTTTCCCTGCTTAGAAATTAGCCAAGTTTAAAAATATTATGAAAAAGACCATGCATTAAGCGCATAGCTGCATCCTGCTTGGATGCCTTGAAGAATCAATGCTGCACTGCAATATACAGAGCGTGTCTTGGGAGGAATGAACAGGAACCAAGGCCATGAGCAAGCGTTTTCGTCCTATACATTGCGGGTTTGAAACCCTGCGCCAAGCAAGCGATCAGGCTCGCACCATCCAGGGCTACAGCCGTTTCGGCTTTGCCACGAACGAACAGATGATCGCCCGCGGTACCGGTATCAGCGGTCGCACCGCGCGTCCGGCGGCTATCTTCGCGGACTTCCAGGAATATTGAATATTCCGAAATGATCATCCGGCAGGCGGTTCGCCTGCCTTTTCGATTTTCAGACGTATCGACCGATGTCTTCAATCCTGATTTCACTGCTGCGCAACATCGGCTCTTTCGAGCATATCCGCGCTGCCGTCTGTGCCGCGCAAGAATATCGGCGCGAGCTTTGCGACACGCCGCCCGAGGTCAAGATTCTGGCTTGCGCCATCGCCCTTTGATCAGCACCGTGCGCTTTCAAACTGCGCCTTTGCCCATTCGAAGGCTTCGTCCACATAAGCGAACTTGATCGCCTGCCAGCCGACATATTCCCTCAGGAAATCGCGCGAAAGCCACAGCTGCGACTTCTTCTCGTCGTACCAGCCAAGGCAGCCGCGCTGCGCGCCCCTGGCGAGCAGCCGTTGAAGATGCGTGCGCGACATCATGAAATCGCCGGCAAGAGAGCGGGTCTCCACCTTACCGACCAACAGACGTGTCGGATCGGTTCCTTCTAGATCGAGCCGGGACATGAAATGGTCGATGACCATGCCGCCCGCTTCCGTCCAGAGGAACATCGCCACCTGCTCCGGCGGTTCGCGCCAGTTGGTATCCTCAAGGCAGTTATAGGCGACACGCGGCTGGATCTGCCGGAAAAGCGTGGGATTTTCCTGCAGGAATGCCGCCCGGTTTCCACCGTCGAGCAGATCAAGCGCACCGAGATTGGAGAACAGCCAGCCGAACATCGCCTGATGGCTGACTTCGGCCGGCTCGAAATGCCGAGGGCGGCGGCGCTCATCGCCGGGCCTGTGGGCAATGAAGCGATAGGTGAAGAGTTCTTCGATGAAGGCGAGCACGGTATTGCGGCTGGCCACCTTATGAGCAGTGATCTTGCCGGTCAGCCGAACCGCGGTGAAACCCGATGTCGCGTCCTGCGGATCGCGTTCCAGATGCAGCGCATAGGCCGTCTGCGTTAGCAGCCAGCGTTGATGCGAGGCCAGCAGGCGCGCCAGCCGCGGCCCCGCATCGAACAGGCCGCGCATTTGCCCGGCCAGAAAACGAATGCTCATAACAAAGTCGGGGTTCTGCGCCAGCTGTTCTGCCGTGAACGCCATAATGCTTTTCCTCAACCCTCGCTCGCAAGCCAGCGTTCGGAGCAGCGATGCTGAAACTCCCCTGCATCTATGGCCTATCGATTATGCACGACTTTGAATAAATGAAAGTAATTCACTTTCATAACCACATTTTTGCAAGAAGCGAAATCCCAAGATTTCGTGATACCACACTCTTTTGAGAGGCCCGCGGGGGAATTCTGCAATCTACGCGCTATAAAAATCGATTTTTAGTGTGTATCCGAGATTTTTTGGGCCAATTTGACGATTTTATTTGCCGAAGCAGAGCCGGCGCTCCGTCACATTTCCGCAACCAAAGAATGGGCTAGACCGACGACAATAGCAACTTATCCACTCAAGATTGTGGCGTGCCGGCTTTTCGGGCTTCGCGCCGCTCAAGGCCAAGCTGATGCTCGCGGTAGATGATGAAGATGCCGGCGGCAATCACGATGATGGTGCCGAGCAGCATGGTGCTGCTCGGAACGTCGTCGAAGACAAAATAGGCGACGATGCCGCCAAGCAGGATCGAGCTGTATTCGAAGGGAGCGATGGTGGAGACATCCGCGTGCCGGTAGCTCTCGGTCAGGAGGATCTGCGCGACGCCACCGCAGAAACCGGCGGCGATCAGGAATAGAGCCGAAGACCAGTCGAGCAACAGCCAACCGAATGGCAGGGTCACCAGGGAGAAGACCGACGCCGTGATCGAGAAATAGAGCACGATCGTCGCCGTCTTCTCTTCCTCGACGAGGCGGCGCACCTGGATCATTGCCATGCCACCAAGAACGGCGGAGAGCAGCACGCAGAGCGCGCCGACCGCCTGTTCTGCTTCCATGCCGCCTTGCCGGAACAGTGTGAGCTTCGGCCAGGAGATGATGGCGACACCGACAATGCCGAAACAGACGGCACTCCAGCGATAAACGCGCACCGTCTCGCCCAGGAAGATGGCCGCGAAAATGACGGCGACGAGCGGCGTGGCGTAACCAAGCGCGATCGCCTCCGGCAGCGGCAGATGCAGCAGCCCGTAAAAACCGAGGCCCATGGAGATGATGCCGAGCGTGCCGCGCTTCAGATGGCCGATCGGATTGGCAGTATAGAAAGCAGACCTCAGCTGATAGCGATAGCCGAGATAGGCCATAATCGGAAAGAGCGCGAAGAAGGAGCGACAGAAAGTCACCTGCCCCGGCGGAATATCCGACCCTGCCAGCTTGATGAATGTCTGCATGGCCAGGAAGACCACGACCGATGAGACTTTCAGCGCAATGCCTCTCATCGGGTTTCTGAGAACCGATTCCATGATCCAGGCTCTTATGCGGGCATGCCGAGCGGGGAGACGCGTTCGACTCGAACGCAGCGGACGATTTTTTCATCGTAACCGAAGAACTGCGCCGGCGGGAAAAAATCTGCACCTATCAAGTAGCAAGTATTTACCCGCTCTTTATCTGCCGCTTTTCTGTGCAATTCCCGTTGCTGATGAAAAAACTTTACGTTTTAGGCTCATTCTCCCGAAAATGTTCTCATTTGCACCCACGACGTTAACCGGTTGCAAACCATGCAGCCGCATCTTTCCAGTCAATTAATCATACAAAAGATCCCGCATTCATTTTCGCAGCCAGTCGCGTCTGATCATTTTCAGGATCCTTTTAAATGAAGCCACTCAGCGTAGAGATCATTGCCCGGTCGCAGAACGCAACGCCCCGCTCGATGCGTGTCGTGACCGACGGCATCAGCACGGATCTGGAGCGGTTCAGCACCGACAACACCAGCATCGTCAAACAGATCAAGCTGCTTGCCATCAATGCGCTGATCGAGGCGGCCCGCGCCGGCGAAACCGGCAAGGGCTTTGCCGTCGTCGCCAACGAAGTGCAGCGCCTGGCCCAGATCGCGACTGAAATCACCAGCAAGTTCGAGAGCAACGTGCTCGGGCGTATCGGCCTCAGCCGTACGATGGCGGATTCGCTGGTCACGGAGATGGAAGGCGTGCGGCTGACCGATCTCGCACAGACACTGGTCCAGCTCATCGTGCGCAACCTCTTCGAACGTACTGCAGACGTGCGCTGGTGGGCAACGGATACCGCGCTCTGGCAGGCGCTGCAGGAGCCGGACAAGGATCGTGTCGCCTTCGCCGCCGAGCGGCTCGGCACTATCAACCGCTTCTATACCGTCTATCTTGATCTTGTGATGACCGATCTCTCCGGCCGGGTGATCGCATCGGCCAACCCCAACTTCCGTCGCAAGATATCGGGTTCATCGCTTGCCGGCGATCCATGGTTCCGGGCTGCGGCAGGCTGCGCGTCCGGCGACGACTATATTGTCGACGACGTAAAGCCGAGCCTTCTGCACGACCAGCGGCATGCGCTGGTCTACGCCACCGGCATTCGCGAAGGGGGCAAGGTCGATGGCAAGCTCTTGGGTACGTTGGGTGTGTATTTCGACTGGCAGAACCAGGGCCAGGCGATCGTCGAGAAGGAAGCGAACCTGCCGCCGCAGCTTGCCGAAAAAACCACCGTCATGCTGCTCGACGGCGCAAGCCGGGTGATCGCCAGCACCAATCCAGCCATGCTCTTCACCCATTTCGCGCTCGCCAACCAGACGGGCCAGCCGAAGGGCAGCTACTACGACAATAGCGGCTCGATCGTCGCCTTCGCCCGCACGCTCGGTTACGAGGATTATGACGGGCTCGGCTGGTATGGCGTTGTCGTTCAGCAGACGGAAAGCGACGCCGAGATCAAGACCGCCCTCAATCTCAAATAGCAGACTTCTCGTTTCAG
Source organism: Rhizobium sp. BK529 (assembly GCF_014194105.1). Classification (NCBI taxonomy): domain Bacteria; kingdom Pseudomonadati; phylum Pseudomonadota; class Alphaproteobacteria; order Hyphomicrobiales; family Rhizobiaceae; genus Rhizobium; species Rhizobium sp. BK529. The sequence goes on from NZ_JACIAU010000001.1 coordinate 2,248,147, forward strand.
CTGCAGACACGACAAATTGAACATAATAATTTGGGTGAGAACTTCGTGCTCACGACCAATTTGCTTTAACTTTAGTTCAGACTTTAATGTAACTATGGCGCCGAATTTAAGCAGGGTGCGCCCGCCTCTGTATTCGGCCATTGTCTAATAAAGGTCTTCACGGAACATGCGAACAGATACCGGCCAGGTCATCAATCTGGCAGATTACCGCCCAACCGATTTCGTGCTGGAACGCGTCGACCTGACCTTTGAACTCGATCCGACAGAAACAAAAGTGGAAGCACGGCTGATCTTCCACCGCCGCGAAGGCGCCGACGCTTCGGCCCCCCTCATCCTCGACGGCGACGAACTCACGCTTACCAGCCTGCTCGTCGACCAGAATGAAATGGCGCCGGAACGCTACACGGCAACGCCCGAGAGCCTCACGATCCGCGACCTGCCGGAAACGGTACCTTTCGAAATCACCGTCACGACACTGATTAATCCCGAAGCCAACACCCAGCTGATGGGCCTTTACCGCACCAACGGCATCTATTGCACGCAGTGCGAGGCCGAAGGCTTCCGCCGCATCACCTATTTCCCCGACCGGCCGGATGTGCTGGCGCCCTATACGGTCAACATCATCGCCGACAAGGATGCCAACCCGCTGCTGCTGTCGAATGGCAATTTCCTCGGTGGCGCCGGATACGGCCCCGGCAAGCATTTCGCCGCCTGGTTCGACCCGCATCCGAAGCCGAGCTATCTCTTTGCCTTGGTCGCCGGCGATCTCGGCGTCGTCGAAGATACGTTCACCACGATGTCCGGCCGCGAGGTCGTGCTGAAGATCTATGTCGAGCATGGCAAGGAGCCGCGTGCGGCCTATGCGATGGACGCGCTGAAACGCTCGATGAAGTGGGACGAGGACGTCTTTGGCCGCGAATACGATCTCGATATCTTCATGATCGTCGCCGTCTCCGACTTCAACATGGGGGCGATGGAGAACAAGGGCCTCAACATCTTCAACGACAAATACGTGCTCGCTGATCCCGAGACGGCGACCGATGCCGACTACGCCAATATCGAGGCGATCATCGCGCATGAGTATTTCCATAACTGGACCGGCAACCGCATCACTTGCCGCGACTGGTTCCAGCTCTGCCTCAAGGAAGGCTTGACCGTTTATCGCGACCACGAATTCTCCTCCGACCAGCGCTCGCGCCCGGTCAAGCGCATTGCCGAAGTGCGCCATCTGAAATCCGAGCAGTTCCCGGAAGATGGCGGCCCCCTCGCCCATCCGGTGCGCCCGACCAAATATCGCGAGATCAACAACTTCTATACGACGACGGTCTATGAGAAGGGCAGCGAAGTGACGCGCATGATCGCGACCCTGCTTGGCCGCGAGACCTTCAAGAGGGGCATGGATCTCTATTTCGATCGCCATGACGGCCAGGCCGTCACGATCGAGGAATTCGTCAAGTGCTTCGAGGATGCAAGCGGTCGCGATCTCTCGCAGTTCTCGCTCTGGTATCATCAGGCAGGCACGCCGCTGGTGACCGCATCCGGCACCTATGATGCAGGTGCCAAGAGCTTCAGCCTGTCGCTCGAACAGATGATCCCGGCCACGCCCGGTCAGCCGACCAAGGAGCCGATGCACATTCCGCTGAGCCTGGCGCTCTTTGCCGAGGACGGCTCCAAGATCGAGCCCGCCTCCGTCGATGGCGCGGAATATGCCGGCGAGGTTCTGCATCTGACCGCTCGCACGCAAACTGCCGTCTTCCACGGCGTTGCCTCGCGTCCGGTCGTTTCGATCAACCGTTCCTTCTCCGCGCCTATCAACCTGCATTTCGACCAGAGCCCGGCCGATCTAGCGCTGCTCGCCCGTTACGAGACAGATCATTTCGCCCGCTGGCAGGCGCTGACCGATCTGGCGCTGCCGAACCTCCTGAAGGCCGCCCGCGATGCCCGGGAGGGCGCGGCAATCGTCTGCGAGCAGACCTTCGTCGATACGCTGATTGCGGCTGCCGCCGATGAAAGTCTCGAGCCCGCCTTCCGCGCCCAGGCGCTGGCGCTGCCGAGCGAGTCCGACATTGCCCGCGAACTCGGCAGCAATATCGACCCCGACGCCGTGCATGCCGGACGTCAGGCCGTCATGAAGCAGATCGCCGATGCCGGCAAAGCCACTTTCGCCGCCCTTTACGACGCGATGATCACATCAGGCGAATTCAGCCCGGATGCCAAGAGCGCCGGCCGCCGCGCACTGCGCAACGCTGCGCTGACCTACCTCTCCTATGCCGAGGACAATCCCGATCGCGCCAAGGCAGCCTTCGACGGCGCCAACAACATGACCGATCTCAGCCACGCACTGACGATCCTCGCCCATCGTTTCCCCGACAGCGCGGAGGCCAAGACGGCGCTCGAAACCTTCCGCAGCCGTTTTCAGGAAAATGCGCTCGTCGTCGACAAGTGGTTTGCGATCCAGGCCGGCATTCCCGGACCGAGCGCGCTCGGCCGCGTCAAGGCACTGATGGAAAACGGGCTTTTCAAGCGCACCAATCCGAACCGCGTACGCTCGCTGGTCGGCACCTTCGCCTTCGGCAATCCAACCGGTTTCGGCCGCGCCGATGGGGAAGGCTACCGGTTCCTGGCGAATCAGATTCTCGATATCGACCAGCGCAATCCGCAGCTCGCCGCACGCCTGCTGACCTCGATGCGCTCCTGGCGTTCGCTGGAACCGGCACGCGCCGATCATGCACGCGCGGCGCTAACCGAGATCGAAAAATCAGCCAGCCTTTCGACCGATGTTCGCGATATCGTCGAGCGCACCCTCAAGGGGTGATTTGCCGCAACTGATTTGCCGCCTGGCTGTCTTCCATCGCGAAGACAGCCATGTGTGCTATCAGCGAATCTCTCTGAAAAAACCAGCGTTTATAAATGGTTGACAAATTTTTACCGCCAGCTCTGGACAAGGCGAATCACGCGTGATTCCATACGTGTAATTCGAGCGAGCGGCGCGCGAATCACACGAGGGACAAGGTTCAGAGATGATGGACGTGCGGCGGGCAACCGCGGCCGAAGGACGGCTGCGTGTCGATTTTGCCGGGCTCAAAGCCTGGCGCGACAGTCTGTCCGAGCAGGCCGCAACCGCTCCTGAACCCTTGCTGCGCCATCTGCCGAAGGCCGAGCTTCTGCTGAAGCGTACCATTCCGGTTCTGATCGTCGCCTTCCTTGCAGTCGTGGCCGCCTCGCATTTCTTCGGCATGATCAGCGAATACAGCCGCATGGAGGCTTCCGCCCGCCACGCGACGGCGCTTTCCGCCGTGACGGCGGCCGCCGTCTTCGCCGATGCGACCGATCTCTTCGATAGCGGCAATGCCATGGAAGCGCAGACGCGGCTTGCGAAATTCCTGCCGCAAGACCGCCTGGAAAACGGCGGCTTCGTGCTTTTGGTGCAGGCGAGCGGCAAGGTCTTTGCGGCAACGGCGGCAGGGGCCACCTATGTCGGCGCCGATGTCTCGAGCCTCTTTCCCGAAATCTCCGCCATTCGCCGCTTCGGCGATCACACCGATGTCATCGAGACGAGCATCGGCGGCGAGCTGCATTATGCCGAAATTGCCCTAATGGGATCGGCCGGCGGCTACATCATCTCGGCCACTTCGCTCAACGAGATCAACCGCCTCTGGCGCGAGGAGCTGACGCTCAACGTCACGCTGTTTGCCGGCATTTCTTCCATCCTGCTGGTCATCCTCTACGCCTATTACATGCAGGTGAAGCGGGCGCGCGATGCCGACGATATCTTCCTCGAATCGAACCTCAGGGTTGAGACCGCGCTGTCGCGCGGCCGCTGCGGCCTCTGGGATTTCGATTTCCAAAATCGCGAATTCTTCTGGTCGCGCTCGATGTACGAGATGCTCGGACTTGCCGGTTCCGACAAGACGATGCGATTTGCCGATGCGGCCCGCCTGATGCACCCCGAAGATAACGGGCTGCATGAGATCGCCCGCGCCGTCGCCAATGGCAACTCCGGCCAGGTCGACCAGATCTTCCGTATGCGCCATGCGGCCGGCCATTACGTGTGGATGCGCGCCCGCGCCCAGGTCATCCGCAGCCATTCCGGCCGCGTGCACATGATCGGCATCGCCATGGACGTGACCGAGCAACATCGCCTCGCCCAGCGCTACGCCGAGGCCGACCAGCGACTGGCCGACGCCATCGAGTGCACCTCGGAAGCCTTCGTGCTGTGGGACAAGAACGATCGGCTCGTCATGTGCAACGCGCATTTCCAGCAGGCCTACGGGCTTCCGGACAGCGTGCTGGTGCCTGGCACCGAGCGTTCGGTGGTCAATGCCGCTGCGGCGCGCCCGGTCATCGAGCGGCGTATCGCCGATGCCGATGGTTCAGGCTATTCGCGCACGACGGAAGTACAACTCGCCGACGAACGCTGGCTGCAGATCAACGAACGGCGCACCCGCGACGGCGGCCGCGTGTCCGTCGGCACCGATATCACGCTCCTGAAGCGACACCAGGATCGCCTGCGCGACTCCGAGCGCCGCCTGATGGCGACAATCAACGACCTCTCCGCCTCGCGTCAGACACTGGAAACGCAGAAGGCCGAGCTTTCCACCGCCAACTCCAACTATCTCGTGGAGAAGGAGCGCGCGGAAGCGGCCAACAAGGCGAAATCGGAATTCCTCGCCAACATGTCCCATGAGCTGCGCACGCCGCTCAACGCCATTCTCGGCTTCTCGGAAATCCTGCAGAACCAGATGTTCGGCCCCCTCGGCTCGGCCAAGTACTATGAATATGCCCGCGATATCCACGACAGCGGCAAGCATCTGCTGAATGTCATCAACGACATCTTAGACATGTCGAAGATCGAGGCCGGCCATATGCTGCTGTCGCGCGAGCCTACCGACCTCGCACCACTGATCGAGGAAAGCCTGCGCTTTACCGCCATTCCGGCAGCCGAGAAGAACATCGTCATCGAACAGCGCATCTGCTCGGGCATGACACTGATGGCCGATCGCCGCGCCATGAAGCAGGTGCTGCTGAACCTGCTCTCCAACGCCGTGAAGTTCACGAACGAGGGCGGGCGCATTGCCGTTCGCACCCGCCGTGTCGCCGATGGCGTCGTCGTGACCATCGCCGATACCGGCATCGGCATTCCGCAGACGGCGCTCACCAAGATCGGCCAGCCCTTCGAGCAGGTACAAAGCCAGTATGCTAAGAGCAAGGGCGGTTCCGGCCTCGGACTCGCCATTTCTCGGTCGCTGACCCATCTTCACGGCGGCAGCATGAAGATCCGCTCTCGCGAATCCATCGGCACGGTAATCTTGCTGCGTATCCCCGATCACGCCTAAGATGGTTAGACGACCTTCACCACCGTCTGAAAAATCTTGCGGACGGCCTTGGAAAGCCGCTTCACCTCACCTTCGAGTGTCTTGATATCCGGGCAATCTCCAGCACGGCAGACGAGTTCAATGAGGCCGGCCGGCGCGTCCTTTGGATCGAACGGGCCGTCAATACATAGGCGGATAAGCTGTGAAAGCTCGGTGTAAAGCGCGAAGGCTTCCAGGCAGGTGTCCAAATCGGCGGAGGCCATCAGGCCAGAACCCAGCGCTTTCAGCGCCGCCCCTGTGGTGAGGCCGTTCACCCTTGTATCAACACCCTTTGCCGGGGCGATCAGCGCCAGATATTGGGCGATGAATTCGATATCAACCACACCGCCCGGAATGAGCTTCAGATCCCAGCCATTTTCCGGCGCCTTCTCCTTTTCGATCAGCTCACGCATCTCGGCAACGTCATGGGCGACTTTGGCGACATCGCGCTTTTTCGACAGGACGTCGGCAATGATGTCTTCGGCCTCGCCGATCAGACTCGGATCGCCGCAAATCAGCCGGGCGCGGGAGAGCGCCATGTGTTCCCAGGTCCAGGCCTCTTCGCGCTGGTACTTACCGAAGGCATTGATGCGGGTGGCGACCGGTCCCTTGTTGCCGGAGGGGCGAAGGCGCATGTCGACTTCATAGAGCACGCCTTCCGCTGTCGGAGCGGAGAAAGCGGCGATCAGGCGCTGGGTGATGCGGGTGAAGTAGCGTGTCGCGTCGAGCGGCTTTGCGCCATCGGATTCGGCTGACGCGTCGTCGTAATCGTAGAGCAGGATGAGGTCGATGTCGGAGCCCGCCGTCAACTCAAAACTGCCGAGCTTGCCCATGCCGGCAATGGCGATGCGCCCGCCCGGGTAATCGCCATGGACCGTTCGTATCTCGTTCATGACCGCATTGAGCGCGGCTTCGATGATAAGGTCGGCCAGATGGGTGAAGGCGCGCGAGGCCATGTCGCCGTTGATCGAGCCTGTCAGCAGGCGGATGCCGATCAGGAAGCGCTGTTCGGATGCAAAGATGCGCAGCCGATCCAGCACCTCTTCATAATGCCGCGCCTGCACGAGCGAGGCCTTCAGCCGCTCGCCGAGATAATCGCGCGTCGGAAGCTCGGCCATCAAGCCGGGATCGAGCATGCCGTCAAAGACATGCGGCCGCGCCGCAATGACCTCCGCCAGCTTCGGTGCCGAGGACATGATGTTGACGATGAGGGACAGCAGGGCCGGATTGCTGCCAAGCAGCGAGAAGAGCTGAATGCCGGATGGCAGGCCGGAAATGAAGCTGTCGAAGCGCAGCAGCGCCTCGTCCGCCCGCTTGCTTTCGCCGAAGACGCGCAGGAGCTCGGGCGCCAGCTCCGTCAGACGTTCGCGCGCCTCGACCGATTGCGTGGCGCGATAGCGGCCGTAATGCCAGGTGCGGATAACGCGGGAAATATCCGAAGGGCGTTCGAAGCCGAGCTTCTTCAGCGTCTCCAGTGTATCGGGATCGTCACCCTGGCCGGTGAAGACGAGATTGCCCGTCCCAACGGAGAGTTTGGTTTCCTGTTCGAAGAGATCGGCGTAGCGACGTTCGACGGTCTTCAAGACCTCCACCAGCCGCTCGGAAAAGCTCGGCGTATCGGTAAAACCCATCATGAAGGCGATACGCTTCAGCTCCGCGTCGGTTTCCGGCAGGAGATGGGTCTGCTCGTCGCGCACCATCTGGATGCGGTGTTCGACGTCCCTCAGGAACCAATAGGCCTCCGTCAGCTCGTCGCGCGTCTGCGCGTCGATCCACTTCGCCGCCGTGAGTTCGGCGAGCGTCTCCTCCGTCACACGGGAACGCAGGGCCGGCATGCGGCCGCCGGCGATCAGCTGCTGGGTCTGCACGAAGAATTCGATCTCGCGGATGCCGCCGCGCCCGAGCTTGACGTTGTGGCCCTTCACGGCGATCGCGCCATGGCCCTTGTGGGCGTGGATCTGCCGCTTGATGGAATGGATATCGGCAATCGCCGCATAATCGAGATATTTGCGGAAGACGAAGGGGACGAGGCCGCGCAGGAATTGCTCGCCGGCTGCGATATCGCCGGCAACTGCGCGGGCCTTGATGAAGGCCGCCCGCTCCCAGTTCTGCCCCCTGCCCTCATAATAGATCATGGCGGCATCGACAGGGATGGCGAGCGGTGTCGAGCCTGGGTCGGGCCGCAGCCGAAGATCGGTGCGAAAGACATAACCATCCGCCGTGCGTTCCTGCAGGATGCGCACCAGCCGCCGCATCATGCGCGGGAAGATCTCGATCGCATCATCGGGATCGGGCACGATGCCGGCCTCTTCGTCGAAGAAGACAACGAGGTCGATATCGGAGGAGTAGTTGAGCTCGAAGGCGCCGAGCTTGCCCATGCCGAGAACGATCAAGCCGGAGCCTTCGCTTGGGTCTGCTACATTGCTCAGTTTCAGCTTACCGCTTTCATGCGTGGCGAGCAGCAAGTGATCGATAGCGGCCGCTACCGAAGCCTCGGCTAGTTCGCTGAGCCAGCCGGTCGTCGCCCGACCGTCGAAGATGCGGGCGAGATCTGCAAGGGCGACGAGGAAGGCCACCCTGCGCTTGACGATGCGCAATCTCGTCATCACCTGGCCTTCGTTCGGCGCGCTTCCTTCACTGTCAGGCTTCCAGCAGTCGCGCGCTTCTGAAATCAGCGCCTCGATCTGCGGCTCCAGTGGATCGGTGATGGCTGAGACGAGGATAGCCGGATCGAGATTGGCGATCTCGCGCAAATAGGGAGAAAGCGTCAAAGCGGCGGTGACGAAATCGCGGAGCGGCCCCTCGGTCTTCAGCATGTTGGCGACGACAGGCTCACTCTTGCCGATATCCTGCAGGTCAACCAGCGCCGCTTTCAGTTCCGTCTGGTTCAACGGCCGCAGAAGTCCTTCGGTGACATCCTTCAGCCCGTGCTTCGATTTCGTCAGCATTCGCTCTCCCCGCCATGCCGCAATGCGACATTAAACTAGGGCCTCAAGCCGAAAGCGCCAATATGAAAATGATCAGGAAAATCAGGCTGGCTTGGCAGGGAAAACCATGCTGACGGTGAGGCCCGGTCGGTCGACATTGCTGGGTTCGGTGTCGGAGAGTTCCAGCGTGCCGCCATGCAGTTCCATGATCGCTTCCACCAACGACAAGCCGAGGCCGGTGCCTGGCTTCGAACGGCTCTCATCCAGGCGCACGAAACGCTTGAGCACATCCTCGCGCCGATCGGCAGGGACGCCCGGGCCATGGTCGGCGACGGAGAGGCAGATGCCGTCGGGGCGGCGGCTGAGCTTCACCAAGACCGAGCCTGCTCCCTCGGCATCAGCGGAATATTTGATCGCGTTATCGATCAGATTGAAGATCGCCTGACCGATCAGTTCGCGGTTGCCTTGGATCTCGATGTCAGGCTCGATCTCGGAGATCAGCGCCATTCCCGCCTCTTCGGCGACGGGCTCGTAGAGTTCGGCGCTATCGGCGACGATGGCAGACAGCTCGATCGACGACATTTCCGCGGCGACAGAACCGGCTTCGACGCGGGAGATCATCAGCAGCGCGTTGAAGGTGCGGATGAGCTGGTCGGATTCGGAAATGATGCCTTCCAGTGCGCCGCGGCGCGCTTCGCCATTTTCGCTGTCGAGCGCATCTGCCGCTTTGTTGCGCAGTCGCGTCAGCGGCGTCTTCAGGTCATGGGCGATATTGTCGGAGACCTGCCGCAGGCCCTCGTTCAGCTTCTCGATGCGCTCCAGCATCGTGTTGAGCGAGATGGAGAGACGGTCAAACTCGTCGCCGGAGCCGCCGACCGGCAGGCGCTGCGCAAGGTCGCCGGCCATGATCTTCTTGCTGGCATCCGACATGCGGTCGATGCGCTTCAACGCGTTGCGGCCGATGCCGAACCAGATGATGATGGCGCCGAGGCCCATGATGGCAAGCGCGATCATCAGTGCCTGGCGCACCAGCACGCGGAAACGCTCCGGCTCGCCGAGGTCGCGGCCGATCAGCACCCGCAGGCCGTTGTCCAGAACGAAGATATTGGCAATCGCCGTATGCCGCACCACGCCGCTATCGGTGTAGCGCTGATACATGAAGGGTATCGAGGTCCAGCCCTGCTCCTCGAAAACGCCCGGCTGCACCGAGGCGACGTTGCCGGCGAGGATATCGCCCGAGGGACCGGCGATGAGATAGAGATTGGCACCCGGCTGGCGGGCGCGGCGCTCCATCGTGCGCAGCAGCAGGTTCATGCCGCCGGCATCATAGGCGCGCTGGACCTGCGTCACCTCCTGGGCGACCGCCTCACGGATTTGGCCGGTCAGCAGCCGCTGAGACATCGCCGTCACATAGAAGACAAGCGTCGCGGCGCAGATCGAGAAGAGCAGAATATAAAGGGCCGAAAGGCGGACTGCTGTGGACTTGAAGAGAACCCAGAAACGGCTCATCCCTCGTCCTTGATCATGTAACCCGCACCGCGGATCGTCTTCAGCAGCGGCTGGCTGAAGTCTTTCTCGATCTTGGAGCGCAGGCGCGAGACATGCACGTCAATGACATTGGTCTGCGGATCAAAATGGTAATCCCAGACATTTTCGAGCAGCATGGTGCGGGTCACCACCTGGCCTGCATTCTTCATGAGATATTCCAGAAGGCGGAATTCGCGCGGCTGCAGGGGGATTTCCTTGCCGCCGCGGCGGACCTCGTGCGAGAGGCGGTCGAGCTCGAGATCGCCGACGCGATAGACGACGTCCTGATCGGGCGTGCCCTTGCGGCGGCCGAGCACTTCGACGCGGGCGAGCAGCTCGCTGAAGGCATAGGGCTTCGGCAGGTAATCGTCGCCGCCGGCGCGCAGACCCGTTACCCGGTCGTCGACTTGGCCGAGGGCGGAGAGAATAAGAACGGGTGTGTGGATGCCCTTTCGGCGCAGCTCGCTGATGACGGAAAGACCATCGCGGCGCGGCAGCATACGATCGATGACGATGACGTCGTAGGTATTTTCCGAACCCATGAAGAGGCCGCTTTCGCCGTCGCTTGCATGGTCGGCAACGATACCCGCCTCACGAAAAGCTTTCGTGAGATAGACCGCCGCCTCCAGATCGTCTTCGATGATGAGAATCTTCATTCGGCCGACATTACCCTCCGGCTGCTTTTCGGCAAGGCTGAAAGCGTTTTCCTGTGGTGCAGAGGTCATTGCGGGCGTCCTTCATAATTGAAGAATTTGGCGGCTGTGAAGAATTCGGCAAACTTAAATAAATTGGCAGAACTGGAAATCTGGAACCGCGCAGCATCTGCGCGGCTCCAGATTCTGGGGCAGAAGATCAGCCTTGGCCGTTGATCGGAAGGGCGACGAAGCGGCTGCCGTCCTTCGACTGGATCTGGAACAGCGCACGGGTGCGGCCGTCCTTCTTGGCCTGGTTGATGACGCGGACGACATCGTCAGCACTGGAGACTTCCTGGTTGTTGACCGAGGTGATCGTCTCGCCTTCCTTGATGCCCTTGTCGGCAGCATCGGAGTTCGGATCGATGCCGGTGATGGCAAGACCCTTGCCGTCTTCGGCCGGACCGACCGTCAGGCCGAGATCGGCGAGCGCCTTTTCGGATGCCGGCGGCTGAGCCTGCTCCTGCTGGTCGTTGTTGTCGTCAGCCGAGGCCTGCTGGTCGGCCGGCAGTGTGCCGAGTTCGACGGTGACGGACTGGGCCTTGCCGGAACGCCATAGCGAAAGCTCGACCTTGCTGCCCGGCGTCATGGCGCCGATGCGGCGGCTGAGATCGCGCGCATCCTTGACAGGTTCGCCGTTGACGGCGGTGACGACGTCACCGGTCTTCATGCCGGCCTTCTGGCCCGGCGTGCCGTCCTGTGCGGAAACGACCAGAGCGCCACTTGCTTCGGAGAGGCCGAGGGAGTCGGCAATGTCCTTGGTGACCGGCTGGATCTGCACGCCGAGGTAACCGCGGGAAACCGTACCGTCCTTCATCAGATCGGCAACGACATCCTTGGCGGTGGAAGCCGGGATTGCGAAGGCGATACCGACGCTGCCACCCGACGGCGAGAAGATCGCGGTGTTGATGCCTACAACCTGGCCATTGAGGTTGAAGGTCGGGCCACCGGAGTTGCCGCGGTTCACGGCTGCGTCGACTTGCAGATAATCGTCATAGGGGCCGGAGCCGATATCGCGGCCGCGGGCCGAAATGATGCCCGCCGTCACCGTGCCGCCGAGGCCGAAGGGATTACCGACGGCGACGACCCAGTCACCGACGCGAACCTTGTTGTCATCGGCCCAGTTCACATAGGTGAACTTGCGGCCCTTGCCATCGACCTTCAACACGGCGAGGTCGGTGCGCGGGTCCTTGCCGATCAGCTTCGCGTCAAGCTCAGTACCGTCGTTCATGACGGCAACGAAGGCCGAGCCATCGGAAACGACGTGGTTGTTGGTAACGATGTAGCCGTCTTCGGTGATGAAGAAGCCTGAGCCCTGGGCGACCGGGCGCAGACGGCCCTCACCCTGATGGCCGAAGCGGCGCTGCTGGTTCTGGCCCTGACGGTTTTGCTGTTCGCCGAACTGACGGAAGAACGGCTTCAGAGCGTCGGGCAGATCGTCAAAGCCGCGACCATTGAAATCGAAGGAGAAACCGTCGCCATCATCGGAAGCAGGCTTCATGCGGCTTTCGACACGGACGGAGACGACAGCGGGGGAAACGGCGTCAACGACGTTGGCGAAGCTCGGAACCGAGGGAGCCTGGACATTGACAGCCTCGGCGTAAGAACGGGAGATCTCGACAGGGATACCGGTTGCGAGCACGGCGGCAGCCAGACCAGCAACGGTGGATGCCTGAAGCACCGTTTTGAGGGACGGACGTCCGCGGAATTTATTCAGCATTTGAGCACCTTCTCTTCTTGTTCAGATCTCGTCCCGGCAGGCAATGCCGGATCGGTGATGATCGAGATATAGGACGTAACACCTTACTGCGAACTGTCTAGCCGATGAAAAATTCGTAATGTACCGGCAATCTTTTGCGCTCGTCAGACGGACGAGGCGTTCGCCCATCCTTATTTAACCGATCGGTTGACAAGCAGGCCAACGCCCTATATTTAACCATAGAGTTATATACGAGGCAGATCATGCAGACTGACGCTTTGAGTGCCGCTTTCGCGGCCCTCGCAGACCCCACACGCCGGGCGATCATCGCGCGGCTGGCCGAAGGCGAGGCTTCCGTCAACGAACTTGCCGCCCCCTTCGAGATGAGCCTTCCGGCCGTTTCGAAACATCTGAAGGTCCTGGAAAAGGCGGGGCTGATCAGCCGGGGCAAGGAAGCGCAATGGCGGCCGGCGAGACTCGAGCCGATGGCAATGAAGAGTATTGCCGACTGGCTGGAACAATACAGACGGTTCTGGGAAACGAGCTTCGACCGACTGGACGATTACCTGCAGAAGGTCCAGAGAGCGGACGATAGCGGCCCACGCAACTGAATGTCGATGCGCATCCTCAATCAAACAGGGAAATAATTATGGCCGATCAGCTATCGCGCTCCACATTGCATATGCAGCGGGTCTTCAATGCGCCGCGTGCGCTCCTCTGGGCTGCCTGGACGCGGCCGGAAATGGTGGTCGGCTGGCTCGGCCCCGTCGAATGGCCGGCCGTCAGTGTCGTACAGGATTTGCGTGTCGGCGGTGCTTATCGTGCCTGCCTGAAGAATGCGGAAGATGGCCGCCTCCTATGGCAGAGCGGTGTCTACAGGGAGATCGAGGAGCCATCGCGTCTCTCCTTCACCTTCCAGTGGGAGGGATCGCATGAGGATGGCGCCCCGGTCGTGACACTCGTAACCGTCGTCTTCGAGGAACTGGCCGATGGCCGCACGCGGATGGATTTCACCCATGCGGATCTGAGATCCGAAGAGAGCGTTGCCGGGCACCGCTATGGCTGGGAGAGCACCTTCGGCAGGCTGGAACGCTGGATTGCAGCGCAAGGACATCAAAGGGAGTGATGACCATGAAACTCGTAACGAACCTCGTTTTCAAAGGCGAATGCCGGCAGGCCTTCGAATTTTACGCCAAAGTGCTCGGCGGCAAGCTGACGGGCATGTTCACCTTCGGCGAAGCACCCGGCGACGTGCCGGTCGATGCGTCCTTCAAAGACAAAATCATGCATGCCTGGCTCGATGTCGGCGACCAGTCCCTGATGGGCTGCGACGCCCCTCCCGGATATCAGGAGGATATGGGCGGTTTCAGCGCCACCTATCATAGCGAGGACGCGGCAGAGACGAAGCGGGTCTTCGACGCGCTCTCCGAAGGCGGCAGGATCACCATGCCTTTCAACGCAACCTTCTGGTCGCCTGGCTTCGGCATGTTCACCGATCACTTCGGCACGCCCTGGATGGTCAACACGATCCCGGCGGGCCAGCGATGAATGAAACGGCGATGATCTGGACCGGCCGCGTGCTGACCGGGCTTTTCGCACTCTTCATGCTTGGTGCATCGATAGCGCCCAAACTTCTGGGTCTGTCGGTCGCCGAAGAAACGATGACGCAACTCGGCTGGCCGAACGGCTATGTGCTGATGATCGGCCTGATCGAGCTTATCTGCCTCGTGCTCTATCTCATCCCGCAGACGAGCGTCTTCGGCGCAGTGCTGATGATGGGCTGGGTGCGATGGCGACGCAGATCCGCGCCGGAAATCCGCTCTTCAGCCACATTCTGTTCAGCATCTATCTCGGGCTGTTCATGTGGGGCGGGCTGTGGCTAAGGGATCCGGCTGTGCGGGCGCTATTTCCCTATCGCAAGACATAGGAGCGATCATTCCGTCATGTGCCTTGGCGGAATGATCGCTTCCTTCTCCAGCAATTCGGCAAGCCTTTCCTGCTCTTCCGCCGTGAGTTTGCTTCCGGTCGGCTTGCCGGCTCGCTTGCGGGCAAAGACGACGAGGGAGATGCCGCCGGCCAGGATCAGCAGCACGGGCGCGCCCCAGAGGAGCAGCGTTCGCATGCTGAAGCGCGGCTTCAGCAGGACGAATTCGCCATAGCGCGAGACGATGTAGTCCAGCACCTGCTGGTCGCTGTCACCATCAGTAATGCGCTCGCGCACGAGCAGGCGCAGATTCTTGGCGAGATCGGCGTTGGAATCGTCGATCGACTGGTTCTGGCAGACCATGCAGCGCAGTTCGGCTGAGAGCGTCCGGGCGCGGGCTTCGAGGGCGGGGTCGGCGAGCATCTCGTCGGGGTTGACGGCGAAGGCCGGGGCGGCCGCCATCAACAGGGTCAGGGCGAGGAGGAGCCGCCGCATCATTCCGCCGGCTCCATGGCCGGTGCTGCCGGCTTGCCGGTCTTTGCCTTCGCCTTCCTGCTCGGCGCCCCGACCCGCAGGCGCCGGTCGCTGAGCGAGACGAAGCCGCCGAGCGCCATGACGAGCGCCCCGCCCCAGATGCACAGAATGAACGGCTTCCACCAGATGCGCACGACGATGCCGCCGTCATGGGTGGCGTCGCCGAGCGACACATAGAGCTGGCTGAGCCCGAAGGTCAGGATGCCGGCCTCCGTCGTCGGCATCTGCCTTGCGGTGTAGAGGCGCTTGGCCGACCAGACATCGGCGATCTCGGCGCCGGCACGGCGGATCGAGAAGTGGCCGCGATCCTCGGTATAGTTCGGGCCGGTCGCCGGCTGCATGCCGTCAAAGACGATGCTGTAGCCGCCGGCTTCCGTCGCCTGGCCCTGCTTCATCTCGATCACATGCTCGGTCTGGAAGGTGGTCACGGCGACGATGCCGAGCACGGTGATGCCAAGGCCGGCATGGGCAAGCGCCGTGCCGAAGGCCGAACGCGGCAGGCCGGTCAGCCGCCGCCAGGCAATATCGACCTTCACCTTGCCGATGCCGGCGCGATACCAGAGATCGGCGGCCGCGCCCAGGATCAAGAACAGACCGGCGGCAAGGCCGAGCATGGCCATGACCGGACCGCCATGTTCGATATAGAAGAAGACCAGGGCGGCGACGAAGGCGAGGCCGGCCACGACATAAAGCCGCTGCAGGGCGCCGAGCAGATCGCCGCGTTTCCAGGAAAGCAGCGGCCCGAAGGGCACGATGACGAGCAGCGGCGCCATCAGCAGGCCGAAGGTCAGGTTGAAGAAGGGCGGGCCGACCGAGATCTTGTCGCCGGTCAGGGTTTCCAGCACCAGCGGATAAAGCGTGCCGGTCAGAACCGTGCCGCAGGCAACCGTCAGGATCAGGTTGTTGACGACGAGCGCCCCCTCGCGCGAGATCGGCGCAAACAGACCGCCGGCCGACAGTAGCGGAGCGCGCAAGGCAAACAGCGACAGCGCCCCGCCGATGAAGATCAACAGGATGCAGAGGATGAAGACGCCGCGGCTCGGGTCGCTGGCGAAGGCATGCACCGAGGTCAGGACGCCGGAGCGCACCAGGAAGGTGCCCATCAGCGACAGCGAGAAGGTGAGGATGGCGAGCAGCACCGTCCAGATCTTCAAGGCCTCGCGCTTTTCCATGACGAGGGCCGAGTGCAGCAGTGCCGTGCCGGCAAGCCAGGGCATGAAGGAGGCATTTTCCACCGGATCCCAGAACCACCAGCCGCCCCAGCCGAGTTCGTAATAGGCCCAGTAGGAGCCCATGGCGATGCCGAGCGTCAGGAAGGTCCAGGCCGCCAGCGTCCAGGGCCGCACCCAGCGCGCCCAGGCGGCATCGATGCGGCCGTCCAAGAGGGCGGCAACGGCAAAGGAGAAGCAGACCGAGAAGCCGACATAACCGAGATAGAGCAGCGGCGGATGAATGGCGAGGCCGACATCCTGCAACACCGGGTTCAGATCCTTGCCTTCGGCCGGGGCCGGATCGAGGCGGATGAAGGGATTGGAGGTCAACAGGATGAAGAGGATGAAGGCGACCGAGATCCAGGCCTGGACCGAGAGCACATTGGCCTTCAGCCTATCGGGCAGATTGCGGCCGAAGATCGCCACCAGCGCGCTGAACAGCGACAGGATCAGGAGCCAGAGCATCATCGAGCCCTCGTGATTGCCCCAGACGCCGGAATATTTGTAGATCAGCGGCACCAGCGAGTGCGAGTTCTCCCAGACGTTCTGGACCGAGAAGTCGGAGACGACATGCGCATAGGTGAGCACGCCGAAGGAGAAGGCGACAAGGCCAAAGAGCAGGATGGAGCCCAAGGGCGCCACATCCATCATCGCCTGATCGCCGCGCCTGGCACCGATGAGGGGCACGACCGACAAGACGATTGCCGTTGCGAGCGCCAGAACCAGCGCATAGTGGCCGATCTCGATGATCATCGCGTCGCCCTTGTCTGTTGTCCTTGGGCTTCCTGGCCCTTTGCTGCCTCGCCTTGCGGTGCGGCGCCCTTGCCCTCTTCCCACAGGCCTTGTGCCTTCAGCTTGTCGGCGACGTCCTTCGGCATGTAGGTCTCGTCATGCTTGGCAAGCACGGTGTCGGCGGTAAAGACATTGCTGCCGGTTTCGAACGTGCCTTCGGTCACCACACCCTGCCCTTCGCGAAACAGGTCCGGCAATATGCCCTGATAGCGGACATTGACGATCTCACCGCTCGGATCGGTCACCGCAAAACGCACCACCGAGCCCTCGCCACGCATCACACTGCCCGCTCCGACCAGGCCGCCGAGGCGGATGCGGGTGCCCGGCGCGATCGGGTTATGGGCGAGATCACCCGGCATGTAGAAATAGGCGACCGACTGGCTGAAGGCGAACATGACGAGCAGCACGGCAGCAGCAATGAAGCCCATGCCGCCGGCAATCACCGCCAGGCGTTTCTGCTTGCGCGTCATTCACTCTTTCCTTCCCTGGCCACCGATCCGTCCGCGGCAATGCCAAGTTCTTTCGCCAGCGCCAGCAATTGTTTGCCCTCTTCCCCTGGGGCCGGGAAGGCCGCAAGCCCGCGCTTCAGGGCATCTGCAGCGCGATCCTTGTCGTTTAAAACGGCGTAAGAGCGGATAAGACGCATCCAGCCGTCAAAATTGTTGGGATCGGCAGACAGTTTGGCATCGAGGCTTTCCACCATGGTGCGGATCATCTGCTGGCGATCACCGCTGCTCATCGTCTCGGCCGCCGCGACATCCTCGGCGGTCGGTCCGCCGGGTGCTGCCGATTGTGCGGCAGGCGGTACTTGTGCTGCCACCGCCGTGCCGCCGTTCTTGGCAATGTGCTCGTTGACCAGCGGCAGCCATGGCGCATCGGCCGGAGATTGCTTCGCCAATTCCTCGAAGGCGCCACGAGCCTCATCCGACTTGCCCGCCTGCTCCAGGCTCAGCGCAATGTAGAAACGCGCCCGCGGATTGTTCGGCTCCAGGGAGAGCGATTGTTCCAGTATCTTGCGGGCATCTTCCGTCACCACGCCCTCGGCGATTGCCATCAGCGTTTCGGCGAGGCCATCGAGGCGCGCCGGGCTCGGACCCAGCAGGCGGATGGCGTTGCGATAGGCGGTCTCGGCATCGGAGGCCCGCATGGTGTTGAAATAGATCGGCGCCAGCACATCCCAGCCCTTGCCGTCGTCAGGATTTTGCGCCAGATGCCGTTCCGCCTTGGCAACGAGAACGGCGATGTCATTGCCGGGATTGGCAAGCCGCGCCTGCAGCGGCTGCGATGGCAGTTCGGGCCTTCCGGTATTCATGTAAAGACAGAGCCCGATGATCGGCAGGAGCAGCACGATGAAGGCTTCGGTAACACGGTGATGCCTAAGGGGTTTGCTCTTCCCTGCCGGGGCAACACCGGAAACGGCGATCAGGCGCCGGCCGATTTCGGCGCGCGCATAATCGGCCTCTTCAGCGCTGATCAAGCCGCCGGCCAGATCCCGATCGAGTTCAAGCAACTGGTCGCGATAGACAGCGGCCTCGCCAGCACGCGTATTCTCAGCCGCCTTCGCTCCACGCAGAAGAGGGTAAAGCAGGATGGCGGCAACGGCCGCCGTCAGGAAGGCCACAAGAATCCAGAACAGCATATCGGCCCAATTACTTGAAGCGCGCCCTCATTCCAACTGCCAATGCCATGTTGACGAAGATTTGAGGCTTTTGGCCGCAAGGATAACGGGCGACAGAGCTCAGCCCAGCGGCGACCAGGTGCCATTCTCGTTGCGGCAGGCCGCACCGCGCGCGAGCGTATCCTTGCCATCGACAGTGACAGTATGGGTGTACTGTCGGCAATTCTGCGAGCCGACCTGATACGGCGCCGCCGCTACGACGCTGCCTTTCGCTTCGCGGCCAGTCCAGGTGACTGGCTGGCCGACGGCAGCGCCTTCCAGCGCTCGATATTCGGCTTCCAGTGCCCGCTGCTTGTCGCTATCGCTCAGCTGCACACCGGTGCGGGCGACGATGCCGCCCTGTAACGCCGAGATGAAGGCTGCCGAAGCCGGGGGCTTGCCGCCGCCAAAAAGACCGCGCGAAGCGGCACCCTTCGTCGTCGTGCAGCCAGAGAGCGCGACGGCGGCGATAAGGGAAGAAACGATCATGCCTTGCCAACGTAGAGTCATTGCAATCGAACCACGATCAGGGGTGGATTATCAGCCGATCGAAGTGCAGAGTCCCCGTGTCAGCATTAAGGCAAAGCATGCTATACATTTGCCACTATCTTTGTGACATCAAGCAGTTGCTCATGCAACATCCTTTGTCACACCCGGCAAGATAAGCTTGGCTTTCAGCCCGCCCCACTCTCCGCGCGAGAGCTCTAATCGGCCCTGGTATTCATTGGAAATTTCGGTGACGATGGAAAGGCCGAGGCCGGTGCCGGGCTTGCTCTCATCCAGCCTTCGGCCGCGCTTCAGCGCTTCGCGGATCTGGTCGGGCTCCAGACCCGGACCGTCATCCTCGACAGAAAGCTCCACCCAGTGCTTTCGGGCGCTTGCTTCCGTTCCCTTGACATCTTCGCCGGCCTCGACGGCCGAGAGGCGCACCTTGCTCTTTGCAAAGCGCGCGGCGTTTTCCAGGAGGTTGCCGACGGTCTCTTCGAGATCCTGCTGTTCCATGGCGACGGCCAGATGCGGCGGCTGGACGACCAGTTCGAATTCGGTCTCGACATTCAGGCGGCGCATGACGCGCACCAGCCGCTCCAGCGCCGGTTCGGCCTCGGTGCGGGCGAGCACGGATTCGCGCTGGGCGGCAATACGAGCGCGGTTCAGATAGGACTGCACCTGCCCCTGCATGGCTTCCGCCTGGTTGCGCACCAGATCGCCATGCGACCTGTCGAGCACACGCGCCTCATTGAGCAGCACGGCAATGGGCGTCTTCAGCGAATGGGCGAGATTGCCGACCTGCATACGGGCGCGCTCGACGATGCGGCGGTTGCTGTCGATCAGCGCATTGACCTCATTGGCAAGCGGCAGGATCTCGCGCGGGAAATCGCCCTTCAGCTGCTCGCTTTCGCCGGCGCGGATACGCTCCAGAGCGGCGCGCGCCTTGTCGAGCGGCTTGAGGCCATAGAGAATGGCGAGCGCGTTGACGATGAGACTGCCGACACCAAAGCCGGCAAGCGCGAGATAAAGCCGGTGGGAGAAATTGCGGACGTCATCCTCCACGACATCGACATTGCCTGTCACGCGGAAGCGCGCTGCGCGACCATCGGTATCGAGCACCACTTCGGTTTCCGCTACCTGCACCCGGTTCCCGGCTGCGTCCGTCACCTGATAATAGCGCTCGTAATTCTTGTCGAAGGGCGCTTCGACGACCGACAGAACAGGGATGGTCGCCGAACCCAACGAGGGTGAGACGAGCGGCGCGGTCGTATAGGTGCCGAGTGGCTCTACCACCCAATACCAGCCGGTCTTCGGCTGAGCGAAGCGCAGATCGCCGAGCTGCGGGCTGCCGGAGAGAGCGCCCTGATCGCCGATCGTCACGGAATTGATGACGTTGTAGAGCTGGGCGCGCAGCAAATCCTGAAAGCCGCGCTCGGCACTGCGCCGATAGAGCGTCGAGATCAACAGGCCGATCACCACCAGCGCCACCGTCGACCAGACTGTGGTCAGAAGCAGCACGCGTGCGGTGAGCGACTTAATTCGCATTGGTCGGCGCTTGGATGCGGTAACCGAGACCGCGCACCGTTTCGATCAGATCGACACCCATCTTCTTGCGCAGGCGGCCGACAAAGACCTCGATCGTATTGGAATCGCGGTCGAAATCCTGATCGTACATATGCTCGACCAGCTCCGTGCGCGAGACCACCTCGCCCATATGATGCATGAGATAGGCCAGCAGGCGATATTCATGCGAGGTGAGCTTCAGCGTCGCGCCGTTGACGATCGCCTTCGAGGTCTTGGTGTCGAGGCGCACCGGACCGCAGACGATTTCGGAGGAGGCATGGCCGGCCGCACGGCGGATCAACGCACGAATGCGGGCGAGCACCTCTTCGACATGGAAGGGCTTGGTCACATAATCGTCGGCGCCCGCATCGATGCCGGCAACCTTGTCGCTCCAGCGGTCGCGGGCGGTCAGGATCAGCACCGGCACGGTGCGGCCGGCGCCGCGCCATTTTTCAAGCACGGTCACGCCATCCATTTCCGGAAGGCCGATATCGAGGATGATTGCATCATAGGGCTCGGTATCACCAAGAAAATGGCCCTCCTCGCCGTCGAACGCCTGATCGACGACATAGCCCGCCTCTTTCAGCGTGTCGCTGAGCTGCCGGTTCAGATTGACATCGTCTTCGACTACCAGAATGCGCATCGCTTCGCCTTCTTCCGCTGCAAATCACTGGAACCTTGAATAAGCCGATTCCGCTTACATCGGAACCTTTACCGTCACCTTGCGCGGACGCTGGCCGTTGCCCTGAACGAGAACGGTGATGATGCACTTGTCACCCACCGGCTGCACGGAGAGAAGTTGGCCTCCGGTTTCCTCCACGACCTGCTGGGCTGCGGCGCTGCAATCGCCAGCCACACGCAGGACAAGCGTGTGCGTATCGTCCGGTGAGGGCGCCGAAACCGCCAGTCCGGCGGCCAGTGCTGCGACGCTCAGAGGAGAGGCCATGTGCTGTGCTTTCAATGTAATCCAACTTGGCCCGAATATGTACTCACGCGACCTGAATGGCAAATGAATGCACGGTAATGCGGGAATTTTAAAATAATTCTCGACTATTGCGCGAAATATGCTTGAATCCTGAATGATGGCCGCATGCCTTTTCATTGCAACGGAAATCTCGGCATCCACCAAATTCGTGCTGCATTTGTCCGATCGAACCTTTCGCCGTATGGTTGAAGCTGCTATCGCGTTCCCGCCTTCATCCATTCAATTTCAGAATCATGCAGAAATCATTCTCGATCCGTACGGCGCAGACAGTTGGCGTGCTCGCCGTCACTCAGCTTGTCGGCTGGGGCACCACCTTCGATATGCTTGGCGTCATGGGCCGCGTCATCGCGCCGGCACTTGGGCTTCCGAATGAAGCGATTTTTGCCGGCCTGACGATCATGATGGTGATCAGCGCTTTTGCCGGTCCGGTCACCGGGCGCTGGCTTGGCCGTTATGGCGCGGCAAAAGTGCTCGCCGCCTCGTCAATCACCTTCGCGATCGGCCTGCTGCTGCTTGCCGCCACGACAAACATCGTCGTCTATGCCATCGCCTGGGTCGTTATCGGCTTTGGCGGCGCGCTTGGCCTTTCGGCGCCCTGCTATACGGCCGTCGTGGAGCGCGAAGGGGTCAATGGCAAACGGGTCATTTCCATCCTCATGCTGTTTACCGGTCTCTCGGCCACCATTTTCTGGCCGGTCCTGACGCTGCTCAACGAGAATTTCGGCTGGCGCGTTACTTTTCTCGTCTCGGCCGGCCTGCAATTGCTCGTCTGCCTGCCGCTGCATCTCTTCGGCCTGCCGAAACCGGTAGCCAGCCATACGCAGGGCGCAGCCGCCGAGACGGCGCCGGTGGAGCTTTCGCCAGCCGACCGCCGCAAGGCTTTTCTGCTGATTGCCATCTCCACCACGCTCTGCACCTTCATCACCTTCGGCGTCTCGCCATCCCTGCTCGAAATCTTCCGCCAGACCGGCGCATCGCCGGCCCTTGCCCTGCAACTTGGTTCGGCCCGCGGCGTCATCGGCATTTCGGCGCGGGCGCTCGACATGCTGCTCGGCAAGCGCGGCAATCCGATCCTCACGTCGGTTATGGGCGTCAGCCTCATGCTGTTCAGCTTCCTGATGCTCTTCATCGTCCCGCCGTCGACGCCGCTGCTCGTCACCTTCGTGCTGCTCTACGGTTTTGGCTCCGGCGTGCTGGCTGTTGCCCGCGCGCTGCTGCCGCTCGCCCTCTTCTCGGCCAGGGAATACGGGTTGCAGGCCGCCCGCCTCTCGATGCCGCAGAATCTCGCCAACGCCATTGCGCCCGTCATCTTCACAGCCATTCTCGACCGCGCCGGCGCCGCCCCGACGATCATCACCTGCGCCCTGCTTGCGGCCGTCGCTTTGGTTTTCGTGCTGATGCTGATGGCGTTGGTGCGCAGCGCAAGGCCGAGCGCGCAGCCGGCCTGACCGGCAGCGGGCAAGGCGGCGCTGGCCTGCCGCATGCTCACTTCGCTTTCGAGATCAGCCATTCTCAATATCTATCGAGCTGGCCGCCCTGCCGTCAGCGCAGCGAACCCCCTCATGCGGCACCCGGAGCGGTCAATCCATTAAGCTTCTGAATCATTTGCAGTTTTTCTCTCAAAGATTGATTCAGGTCTTTCACGGATTGATTCATCTGCAGCCGGCATCATTTCCGGATTCCCTATCCATTTGAATCTGAATAAGAATTTTCAAAATTGGCCTTTTTTGCAGTGTTTTTTGAGCTAAGTCATTGATCCTGAATAAGTGATCCACTTTCCCTCATAATTTCGCATAAGGAAATTTCAAATCAAAGCAGGCGTTGCTGAACGAAAATTATTATAAAAAAGTCTAGGCGCGAGGCGTCACTTATTCAGAATCAATGACTTAGCCCAGCATAAAAGGGCCTTATCGAAATTCTTATTCATTTTCAGGCGATTAGACTGACGCAACCATCATCGTCAATCCTACAGGGGCCTGGTGACTGCCTTGCTGCTATCGAAATCGGCCGCAATCCTGGTATCGCGGAGCGGTTTTACGGTGCGGGTGGAACGGTCATAATCGGGATGCGCCTTGTAGGCGGCGAGCGCCTCCTCGCTTTCGAATTCGCCGTAAACGACGAAATCGACGGCGTTGCCCCACTGGTCCGTCTTGACGTTTTCGCCGATCTCCAGCTTCAGCGCATACGGAATGCCTGTCAGGATGGAGAGCCCCTTGCGCACCGCTTCGCGGTTTTCCTCCGGCACGGTGAAGAAGACGATATGGCGGATCACGCGGGATACTCCTGTGGCAATTCTCCAGGCCTAAGCTCTCTGGGCCCAAGCGGGGCGATAACACGCGCTGCCCGGGCCATCAACCGGGCCACAGTGCCGCGTCAGGCTCTGGGCCGGATCGCTGCCAGGAAGGCTCGCCCATATTCGGCAAGCTTTTCCGCCCTGTCGGTACCGTTGACGATGCGGCGGGCGTTCACCCAGTCTTCCTTCTCCTCATTGAGGTGGTCGGAAAGACGATGGCTGGTGAAGCTGCCGCGCAGCATGCCCTCGATCAGGATCGCTACGGCCGGCGCCATTTCCATGGCGCGGTCAGGCTGAGCAACAAGATCGATGCCGGTCACCTCGCTCATCGCTTCGTAATTGCGCCGGTGTGTGAGCTGCACCAGCCCGCGCCCGAGCCAACTCTTGCCGTCCTCGTCCGGCCGCCAATAGGGCGTCTTCACCCAGGAAAGCCGGCCGCTTGCAAAGGCCGTCTCAAGGATCTCGACGGCGCGCGAATCGCTTGTTGCCAGCGTCTCGCGTACAGGCTGCATCGTGTAGGCCGTTTCATGAAAAGCGGTGGCCAATATATAGGCCAGCCATCGTCGATCTGCGGTAGCCAAATTCGCGTCCCAGTAGTCGATGATAGCGTTCATGCCTTCGATCTGGGCCGGCGTGAGGCTGCCCTTGAACAGGGTGGTATGCACGGTGTCGAAGAAGAATTGCCGGTCGAGCGGGACAGTCATGATATGCTTCTCAGAGGCCTGTTGTGGTTAACGTCCGCTTAATCGATTGAAATTAATTTAATCGTTTCAAGTGTGACGCCGGTTCATTTACACGCAGTTTGTATTGTGCGATGCATCAATCCGTAAGCACATCCTTGCTGAGGAAGAGAGGAATAAGATGCAGACGAGCACGGAAACTCCGACCAAGATCCCCCAGCACGTCGTTGACCAGATGGAAAACGAGTGGCGCCAGGTACGCACGCAACGCGAGAGCCCACGCCCTGTCCACCTGCCCTCACAGAAAGACGCTTAAACACAACTCTGCCGGGTGAGGCCGTCATAGACCCCTCACCCGCGGGTTCCCGGGCTCGCCGCAGCGGCGTTTCTGCCGACTGAGATGCCATCCAGTTATCCTCCAGATTTCGCCGCAGCCAATCTCTCAGCCAGCCGATCCAGGGTCCTGCGGAACATATCCCTGTCATCCAGCGCCCGCGAAAGCACCAGCGCGCCCTGAATGCCGGAGACAACCTCTTCGGCAGCAGCAAGCGCGGTGTCGTCATCGCAACCGGCGCGGATCAGAGCCTGGCGCAACGCCTCGATCCAGCGAACGAAATAGTCCCGGATGGCGGGGGAAAAGCGCTGGCGGGTTTCGTCCAGCGCAAAGGCACCGACGAGGCAGATGCGGCTGCCGGAGCGGAAATAGTCCATCACATTCACCCACATCGCCTCGATCGCCGCGCTGGCATCATCGCGGCGCAGGGGTTCATAAACAGCGCGTTCGAACCAACCGTCAACATCGGCAAGAACGACGGCAGCCATTTCCTCCTTCCCTCCGGGGAAGAAGTGATAGAGGCTGCCCTTGCCGATGCCGGTACGCTCGGTGATGCGGCTGAGCGTCGTGCCCTCGTAGCCGAGCTCGCGGAAGACTTCGCCGAGCAGCGGCACGACGTCGGCACGTTCATAAACGGTCTTCACAATTCACCTTGCCTTCTGGCCTCAAAGGCCGAGGTCGGAAAGGCCCGGATGGTCATCGGGCCGCCGGCCGAGCGGCCAGTGGAACTTGCGATCCGATTCCCGGATCGGCAGATCGTTGATGCAGGCGAAACGGCGCTGCATCAAGCCCTCGGCATCGAATTCCCAATTCTCGTTGCCATAGGAGCGGAACCAGTTGCCGCTGTCGTCATGCCATTCATAGGCAAAGCGCACCGCAATGCGATTGTCGGTGAAGGCCCAGAGTTCCTTGATCAGCCTGTAGTCCAGCTCCTTTGCCCACTTGCGGGTCAGGAAAGCGACGATCTCGGCGCGGCCGGTAACGAATTCGGCGCGGTTTCGCCACTGGCTATTCTGGGTGTAGACAAGCGAAACGCGCTGGGGATCGCGGCTGTTCCAGCCGTCTTCCGCCAGGCGGACCTTCTGAGCTGCGGTTTCCTGTGTGAATGGGGGAAGCGGTGCAGGCATGATCAATCTCCGTTGCGTTTCTGTACCTTTCGTTATTCATTGTACTAATCGGTACAGTATTGCAACAAATCTTGGCACTCGATGTCTGCGGCATTTTGACTGGATTTGGGAGGAGTGCCACTCGCGGTGCGTGCGCCCAAACCCCGCGCATATTCGACCGAATGAACCTTTAAATTGCATCCTATACGTATATGATCCGATACGGAATCTTGGGACGCTTGAAGAGAAATATAAAATTGCGAGCGGCCCTCTATTTCGGAACATGGGAGGGGATAGATGCCTGCGGATGTTGCAATCCTTCATGGCTGGAGCGACACGGCCCAATCCCTCACTCCGCTTCGCGATTTTCTTGCTCAAAACAACTTCAACGCCCAGCGCATTCTGCTTGCCGATTACATCTCCCTCTATGATGATGTCCGTATCGAGGATGTCGCTGCGCGCATGGATATCGCCGTCAATGCGGCGATCAAGAGCGGCCGGCTCAAGCCGCCTTTCGACATGATCGTGCATAGTACCGGCGGACTTGTCGCACGCGAATGGATTTCCCGATTCTATCCCGATGGCGCCAATTGCCCGGTCAGGAAGCTGGTGATGCTGGCGCCGGCCAATTTCGGCTCGCGGCTCGCCTCCACCGGCAAGAGCATGCTCGGCCGTGTCATCAAGGGCTGGAACAACTGGTTCCAGACCGGTACGGAAATGCTGAACGGGCTGGAGCTCGCCTCCTCGTATCAATGGGATCTCGCACTGCGAGACCTGCTCGACCCGTCAGGCCAGGCTGCCGGCCCCTATGGCACCGACAAGATCATGCCTTTCGTCATCGTTGGAACCATGGGCTATGACGACGCGCTGCGGCGGATCGTCAATGAGAATGGGGCGGACGGGACGGTGCGCTGCGCCGCCGCCAACCTCAACGCTCGCGGCTTCACGGTGGATTTTTCCCGGGATGAGGACAATCCCGAAGTCTCGATCTGGCATATTCGCTCCGGAGACACGGTCTTTCCCTTCGCAATCCTGCCGGACCGCAACCACGGATCAATCATCAAGCCGAACGAAGAGAGCGACGCCGGCGCAGCCGTATCAAGCCGGCTCGGCAAACTGATCCTGCAAGCGCTAAACTGCAAGGATGCGGGAGAATATACCGCCATTTCCAGCGAATGGTACGATATCAGCGAGGAAACAGCGGCAAGCACGCCCGCGAAGATCGGCAAAGCAATGCCTGACGATCCCAACGCGCTTCACCAGTATTTTCAGCTCATCATCCATGTCCGTGATGACCAGGGGCAATCGATCGATGACTACTTCATCGAATATTTCTCGCCCCATCAACGCGGTACTGATGAATCGGTCGTCTTCCATCGAGAAGTGCTCGATAACGTCCACGTCAACAGCCTGGCGCCGTCGCGCCGCTGCTTCTTCGTCGATCGAACAGACCTGATAGGCAAGTACTACAAGATCATCAGCAAGGATGAAAACCAGGTCGTTGCCGTCAGTCTCTCGGCCAGCGACCCGGGCAAAAACGTCCACTACTTCGATGCCCAGAAGGTCGGAGCTGCGGGCAATCTCATCGTGCATCGCGCTTCTGACGATCGGCAGACGGTGCTAGGTCCGCAATGCCTCAGGCGCAACACCACCCATCTGGTCGAAATCATCATTCCGCGCCGGGGGATCGACAAGGTCTTCAAGATCTGAGGATCAGGAAGGACTGTGCATGCCCCGGCATGATGCCGCAAGCCGCCGATCGCTCGGCCCAGTCACAGAGGCCATCACATAGATCGACCGCACGTCAGGCGAGCTTGCCCTCTTCCGCCTTGTAGAAATACTGGCTTGCGACCAGCCATCCCTTCAGCGGCCTCAGTGGCGGAATACAGGTGGCGAACATGAAGGGACCGGTCACCAGCAACTGGACCCAGAGCGGCGCCGAGAAGGCAACTTCCAGCCACACGCCGAGCAGCACACTCGGCACGCAGGCGAAGCAGATGACGAAGAAGGCCGGGCCGTCGGCCGGATCGGCAAAGGAATAATCCAGCCCGCAGACTTCGCATTCCTTCTTCAGCGTGAGGAAACCCTTGAACATATGTCCCTGTCCGCAGCGCGGGCAGCGCCCCCGGATGCCGGTCTGCATCGGAGGGAGAGGAGGATATTCGGTGTCCATGACGATCTCTCTTTCAGCGGTCTCAGGCATCGCGCAATATGCATTCAATGCCAACAATGAGTGCATACAATATAACTACATTGAAAGCGAATTGCCAGTCTATTAGTCAGAATGACGCAGAGATGTTGTTGGTTCGATTTACGGGGTTTGGCGACGGCGGGATTTGTCACCGCTGGAACAAGTTTGAGCGCTCGCCAAAACCCCTCCCCACAAGGGGGAAGGACTAACCCGTGGCACCACGTCACCCATCCAGGAACGTCGAAGAAGCAGCAGACGGGCGCGGCAAATTAAGCCCCTCCCCCTTGTGGGGAGGGGTTTGGGGCGGGGTCTTTATTGATTCATTCGATAACGGAGGACGAAGCAGGGTCGCTCCGAACCGGAAGTCTGTAGTCTAGAAGAACGAAGCCGACATTTCCGGCGGGCCTTCCAGGGCGTGGGCCATGAAGTCCAGCGCGCCCTTCAGCCTCTCGCGGATGATCGGCCCGCCGAGGCAGACGCGCACGGCTTCGGCAGGCGTACTCTCCACTGTGAAGGCATCGCTCACCACCACGCCAATGCCGGAGGCGCGCATATGGCTGCCGAAAGTCGAGCGTGTCCAGCCGTTGGTAAGCGGCAGCCAGATATTGAAGCTGATCGGATCGGCCTTGTAGCTCTCCGGCGGCAGGATATCCGCAACCATCTGCTGGCGGGCACCCGCTTCAGCGCGGATGAAGCGCAGGATCGCGTCCGCCGTGCCATCCTCGATCCAGCGGGTCGCCAAGGCCATGTTCATCGGCGAAGCCATGACATTATTGGTGCGCATGGCGCTGGCGAAGGGCCAGATCGCTCTGGTATCCGGAGCAACCACATAGGCAAGCCGCAGGCCGGCGCCGATGCATTTGGCGAGACCACCGATATGCCAGGTGAGGTCAGGCGCGATCGCCGCCAGCGGCGATGGTCCATCCAGGGGAATGAAGCCATAGGCATCATCCTCGACGATGGGCACATGATATTTGCGGGCGACGGCAGCGATTTCCTCGCGGCGCCTTTGCGGAATGGTGAGCGTCAGCGGGTTCTGCAGTGTCGGATTGAGATAGAGCGCCTTTGGCTGCAATCGCTCGCAGGCATCGGCAAAGGCATCCGGCAGGATACCCTCTTCATCCATCGGCAGGCCGAAGAGATTGAGGCGGAGCTGGGCGGCGATCGAGCGGATGCCGGGATAGGTGATGTTTTCCGATAGGACGGTCTCGCCCGGTTTTGCGAGCAGGCCGAAGATCGCGAGCAACGTCGGATGGGCGCCTGGCGTCACGAAGATGCGCTCCTGCGACGGCGCCACGCCACGGCGGCCAAGCCAGACGGCAGCCGCCTCCTTGTCCATGCCGGAACCACCGAACGCCTGATAGCGCAGCAGCGGGACAAGGTTGGCCGCCACGACCGACATGCCCTCGCGCATGCGGGCGAGCAGTTCCGGATCGTCTGGCTCCGGCGGCAGGTTCATCGAAAAATCGACCACGGATGTGCGGCGCGGATCTGGGGCGGCTTCGGCAATCGGGTCGCGCCGCTCCCTGCCCTGCCCGCCAGTGACGAAGGTGCCGCGGCCGACATGCGAATCCACCAGCCCGCGCTTTTGCGCCTCCACATAACCGCGCGCCACTGTCGTGAAATCGATGTTGAGCCGCTTTGCGAGTTCGCGTTGCGGCGGCAGCCTGTCGCCGACGGCCAGCGCGCCACTGCGCAGATCCATCTCGATCAGATCCGCGATCGCCATGTAGCGGGGGCTCGATGAGCGGTTGAGATCAGGATGCCAGTCTTTCATGTCGTGATCCACGAGCTGCGATCGGGGGCGAGATCGGGTTCGGTGGGAACCAGATAGAATTGACTGTATATTGTTGCGCGACGATCCTGTCATCCAAAAACATCTGTCTGCGACAGCGTATCACTCAGCCGCCCGTTCGGCCTCCTCGAGCGCATCATGCAGGACATCGAAAACCTTGCTATCGAGCGTTTGGGAGACATTGAAGCGCATGAAGCCGGTGGCCGATTGCGACAGGCTGAAGGCATTGCCCGGTGCGAGCACGACATTACGGGCGAGCGCGGCACGCGCGACGACAGCGGCATCCAGACCATCCGGCAGGCGGCACCAGAGGAACATGCCGGCCTGCGGCTCCAGCCAGGGGCATATGCCCAAGGTCTTCAGCCGGGTGCTGACATCGAACATCGCCTTGGAAAGGCGGCCGCGCAGGCTTTCCGTATGCTTGCGGTAGCTGCCGTCGCTCAGCACGCCGAGCACCAGTTCGGCCGAGAGCCGGCCGCCGCCGAAGGAGGTGGCGATCTTGAGGTCCGTCAGGCCCTCGATCCATTCGGGCTTGGCGGCGATGAAGCCACAGCGCGCCGAGGCGGAGAGCGTCTTCGAGAAGCTGCCGATATGGATGACGCGGTCCAGCCCGTCGAACGCAGCAAGGCGGGGTGCGGCTGCATGTTCGAAATCGGCGAAGATATCGTCCTCGATGATGGTCAGGCCGTGCTGCTCGGCGAGCTTCAGCAGGCGATGGGCCGTGACCGGCGAAAGTGTGGCGCCGGTCGGATTGTGGATTGCCGAATTGGTGATGTAGAGCCGCGGCCGGTGCTCGGCGAGCGCGGCGGCGAAGAGCTCGATATCGGGGCCGGAGGGCGTATAGGGAACGCTGACGACCTTGGCGCGATGGGCTCTCAGCAGCGCATGAAAGTTGAAATAGCAGGGATCGTCGACCAGCACCGTATCACAGGGCTCGATCAGGAAACGGCAGAGGAAATCGATCGCCTGGGTTCCGGATTCCGTCAGCATCAGTTGATCCGGCGAAGCCTCGATGCCGCGCTCGGCCATGCGCCGGACAATGAGCTGGCGCAGGGGCTGGAGGCCGAGAGGCGAGCCGTAATCGGCGAGGCTTGTGGGATCGGCGCGCGACAAAGATCGAAGGGTTCGGCGGATCGCGTCTTCGGGAAACCAGGAAGGCGGCAGCCAGCCGCAGCCGGGCTTCAAGTCGCTTTCGCGCGCCTCCAGCGACTGCCGCGATATCCAGAAGGGATCGACGGCGCGATCGAGCTTCGGGCCGATATCGGCAAGCGAGAGCGGTGCTGCCTGGCTCGCGACATAGAAGCCGGAACCGGGCCGCGAGAGAATCGCGCCTTCCGCCACCAGCCGCTCATAGGCATCGGCCACGGTGGAGGCCGAGACTTTCAAGCTTGCCGAGAGGCCTCGGATCGAGGGCAGTTTTGCGCCGGGTGTAAGGCTGCGGCCGGCGATCCGTTGCCGGATGGTCGCCATGACCATTGCTGTCAGTGTATTTCCCTGCTCCCGGTCGCCCATCCGTACTGGTCCTTTCACCATTACAGTTTTGGCCAACTGTACCGAACTGTGGCTGGCTGCGCCAGTGCGAAACGTTGATAAGCGTGGGACGAACAATGAGGAGTGCCGCATGGATCGCACAGCGACCGGATGGATCAATGGTTTTATTGGCGTGCTGATCTTCAGCGGATCGCTGCCGGCCACGCGTGTGGCTGTCATGCAGCTCGATCCGGTCTTCCTCACGGTGGCGCGAGCGGCGATTGCCGGCATTCTGGCGCTCTGCCTGCTGATCGCCTTCCGAGAGAAGCGGCCCTCGCGCCAGGATCTCATCTCGCTTGTCGTCATCGCGCTCGGCGTCGTGGTTGGCTTCCCATTGCTGACAGCGTTGGCGCTGCAGCATGTGACCTCGGCGCATTCCATCGTCTTCATCGGCCTTCTGCCATTGGCGACGGCGATCTTCGGGGTCATCAGGGGCGGCGAGCGGCCGAAGCCTGCCTTCTGGCTCTTCTCGTTTCTCGGCAGCGCTTTGGTCGCTGGTTTTGCGCTGATGCAGGGGCTCACCGCCTCGCCCATCGGCGATGCGCTGATGCTCGGCGCCATCATCGTCTGCGGGCTTGGTTATGCCGAAGGCGCACGGCTGTCGCGCCGGCTCGGCGGCTGGCAGGTGATCTCCTGGGCGCTCGTCGTATCGCTGCCGGTCATGTTGGTGGCTGCCATCGCCTACCGACCGCCGTCCTTTGCCGATATCCAGACGCCCGCCATGCTGGGGCTTGCCTATGTCTCGCTCTTCAGCATGCTGATCGGCTTCATCTTCTGGTATCGCGGGCTTGCACAGGGCGGTATCGCTGCCGTCGGTCAGCTGCAGCTGCTGCAGCCCTTCTTCGGCCTGGCGCTGGCCGCAACGCTGCTGCGTGAAACGGTGAGTTGGTCGATGCTTGCCGTGACAGTGGCGGTCATTCTCTGCGTGGCCGGAGCACGCAAATACGCGAAATAGGCTCTCGCCTCCGAAATTTGACAGGCTCCGCATCATGTAATAATCAAAGTTACATGATTAGAGACGATTGGCATCCGAACACATCCGACACTCCCAAGCCGGGGTCCCCGTTCATCGGGGATGCCGTCAAATCCTATCTCGAAGGTCCGCCACGGCAGGTGCCGGGTTTCTCAAGCCTGCATCGCATGGCGGCGATGCTGATTGCCGAACGAGCACCCGAAGACGGCCGGGTGCTAGTGCTTGGTGCCGGCGGCGGGCTGGAACTGAAGGCCTTTGCCGAGGCGCATCCGGGCTGGACCTTCGACGGGATCGATCCCTCCGCCGACATGCTGCAGCTGGCGAAGCAGGTGGTTGGTGATCGTGGCAGCCGCATCGGCTTTCATGAGGGCAGCATCGATGTTGCGCCGGAGGGACCATTCGACGCGGCCGTTTGCCTGCTGACCTTCCATCATATCCCTATCGAACAACGGCTTGAAACGCTTCGACAAATTCGCCGTCGGCTGAAAACGGATGCAGCCTTCGTGGTTGCGCATGTGAGTTTCCCTCAGACGGAGCCGGAGCGATCGATATGGATTGATCGTCACATCGCCTATGGCGCACCCGATGGAGCGGACCCTGCCCTGTTGGATCATGCTCGCAAGGCTATGCGCGAAAGGCTGCATATCCTTGCGCCGGAACAGGAAGAGGCCATGCTGCGCGAAGCGGGCTTTTCGGATGTCACGCTTTTCTATGCCGCCCTCAGCTTCAGGGGATGGGTGACCTACGCGTGAAAACTTTCCGATACTGGAAAGTGTCTTGCCCTGCTGTTATGATGACGATATAGTTTCCAATATTGGAAACCATAGGTGACTCATGACGCTGACGCTTTACCTTCATCCCCTCGCCTCCTTCTGTCATAAGGTGCTGATTGCGCTTTATGAAAACGGGACCGCATTCGACAGCGAGATCGTCGATTTCGGCAATCCGGACTCCGCGGCAGCGCTGCTCGACAAGTGGCCGGTCGGCAAGATCCCGGTTCTGCATGATCAGGCGGCGCGGCGCACGATCCCGGAGACGTCGATCATCATAGAATATCTGCAGGCCCGCCATCCCGGGCCGGTGCGGCTGCTGCCGGACGATCCGGAAGAGCTCTTGCAGGTGCGGCTCTGGGATCGTTTCTACGATCTCTATGTGAGCGTGCCCGTGCAGAAAATCGTCACGGACAGGATCCGGCCTGCGGATGCCCATGATCCGCACGGCGTTGCCCAGGCGCACGCAACGCTCGATCAAGCCTATAAGATGATCGAGGCGCATATGCAGGAAAAGCTCTGGGCAACAGGGAACGATTTCACGATGGCCGACTGCGCGGCCTTGCCCGCACTGTTCTTCGCCTCCATCGTGCATCCGTTCACCGGGGAGCAGCAGGCGCTTTCCTCCTATCTGGAGCGTCTGTTACAACGTTCTTCCGTCAAACGCGTGCTGTCGGAAGCGCAGCCCTATTTTTCGATGTTTCCCTATCGGGAGGCGATGCCGGCGCGGTATCTTGAAGCTGCGGTATCTTGAGGCAATGGAATGGCAGAACTGGCGCCAGCCGAATTCGACCGGATGTTTCAGGCGCTCGCCGATCCCTATCGGCGCGGCTTCGTGGAGCAACTTTCGAAGGGACCGGCCTCCGTCACGGAACTGGCAGAGCCCGCCGATGTCGGCCTGCCGGCCGTGCTGAAACACCTACGCATTCTCGAAGAAAGCGGCATCGTCATTTCAGAAAAGACCGGGCGCGTGCGCACCTATCGCATGCAGCCAAAGGCATTCGGCGCCATCAACCAGTGGATCGAGCAGCGACAGGCCGAAATGCATGCGGCCTTCGACCGCCTTGCCCTGCTGATGGCGGAAACCCCTGAGGAAAAGGATCACTGATGGGTGTCACCGTCAATCATCGAACCTTCGTCATCGAGCGCGATCTACCCGGCAGCGTCGCGCATGCTTTCCGTTTCTGGTCGGACCATCAGCTGAAGCGGCGCTGGACGGCCTGTCATCCCGACTGGCAGGTGATGGAAGATCGTTTCGACTTCGAGATCGGCGGGGCCGAGCGCATGACATGGCGCAAGCCAGACGGGACCGAGCAGGCGATGCGCGCCCATTATCTCGAAATCCATCCGCGCGAGCGCATCGTCTATGCCTATACGATGCTGACGGCGGGCAAGAGCATATCCTCATCGCTGGTGACGGTCGAGTTCACCGGACGCGGCGCCACGACGCTGATGACCTTTACCGAACAGGCCGTCTTTGGCGACCCCAGGGACGGCGATATCAGAGAAAGCGGCACCGGCATCGGCTTCGACCGGCTTTGCGAGGAAATGGCGGCTACGCCTGCTTGACCCGGTGACGGTGCGCCGCCTGCTTGGCCCGGTTGCCGCAGAGCGCCATGCTGCACCAGCGCCTGCGGTGGCCGCGCGTGTGATCCGCAAAAAGCAGCGTGCAGGACGGGCCTTCGCAAGCCTTCACATTCGAAAAATCCTCCGTACAGACGAAGCGGCCGAGCGCTTCGCCGACCGGTAGCAACAGCGCTTCCGGCGAGCGCCACTTGCGCATCGGCTGAAACTCGAAGATCTCGCCTTCGCCCGTCTGACGCGCCACGACGCGGCTATAGCCTTCGTCGCGCTCCAGCAGGCGGTTCAGCGGCTCCAGCTCGGTGAGCGCATCAGGCTTTAACTGCTTTCCCTTATGCTCGCGGACGAAAATCCGGAACCACTCGCGCAGGCTCCGCGCCTGATCGGCGACCTTGTCCAGCTCGCCCGGCAGCGCCTGGGCGCGGATGGCATCGAGTGTTTCCGGCGAGACGAGCCTTGCCTGCTGAAGCCAGCGCAGCAGGCCTTCCCCATCCTCGATCCAATCGATCGGCACATCGACCGGTGTCGCCACCGAATTCAGAAAATCCAGCGCCAGCGCATCGCCGAGAAAAAGAGCTGGAGAGTGGTTATCCATCATAAATCCTATTCAGGCTACCGCCTGCAATGCATGGCAGCGCTCCAAATACACGGATTATATGTAACCGTTTAAAATGTAGTTGACAAGTTACTTACTCAGTAGTAACCATTCTACGTGAGTTTGGACGGTTATGTCGCTCAAATAAGAAGAAGGCAGCCGCATAGCGATGGCGACGGCGCGAGAAGCTGAGCCGCAAGTCATCCGTGAGCGGCGGCGAGCGTGGCCACAGGCTGAATCCACCTGTCAATCGAGCTCCGAGGAGTGAGGCAAATGCGCGAGCATAAGGTTACGACAGAACGCGTCGGCGCGTTTTCGGACGGCATGATCGCCGTTGTCATCACACTCATGGCGCTGGAACTGAAAGCGCCGGAGGAAGCAACGGTCGGCGCGATCCTGGCGCTCTGGCAAACACCGCTCAGCTACGGCCTGAGCTATCTGTTCATCGCCATCATCTGGGTCAACCACCATCATCTGCTGCGGTTGGTGCGCTATGCCTCGCCGCAACTCATCTGGATCAACTTCGCGCATCTGTTCCTGGTGTCGCTGCTGCCATTCACGACGGCCTGGATGGCGCGCACGAATCTGGCGCCGGTCCCGGTCGCCGCCTATGCGATGGTCTTCGTGCTCGTCAATATCGCCTATCTGTTCTTCGAGCGGGAAATCCTCGCCCATGCCGAGGCAGGCGACATGCCGGAGTAGGCCCGCAGGCTGGCCCGCCGCCGGACATTGCTCGGCCTTGCCACCTTCACGGCAGCAGGGCTTGCCGCCCCGGCCCTGCCGCTTCTGGGCTTCGCGCTGATCTGCTGCGCGCTGCTGCTCTATCTGCGGCCGGAAATCTTCAACCATCGCCAACAGCAACACCGGGGCCGCTGACGCCCGCCCGACACCACGATCCCAACCATGTCAACTGCACAACCACGTCAACTGAAGGAATCATGATGATGACCAATATCAGCTACCGTACAGCCACTGTTGATGGCACCAAGATCTTCTATCGCGAGGCTGGTCAGAAGGGCGCTCAGAAGCTTCTGTTGCTGCACGGCTTCCCAACCTCGGGGCACATGTTCCGCGACCTGATCCCGCTGCTGGCCGACCGCTACCACATTATCGCTCCCGACCTTCCGGGCTTCGGCCAGTCTGACGATCCTGTGGCCAACAGCTTCGACAGTATCGCAGATACGATCGACCGCTTCACCGAGATCGTCGGCTTCGACCGCTTTGCCGTCTATGTGTTCGATTATGGCGCGCCGACGGGCTTCCGGTTGGCGGTAAAGCATCCCGAGCGGATCACGGCGATCATCTCGCAGAACGGTAATGCCTATGAGGAAGGCCTCAGCGACGGCTGGAACCCGATCCAGGCCTATTGGCAGGATGCGACGGAAGATAACCGCAATGCGCTGAAGGCGTTTCTCGGGCCGGAAGCAATCGTTTGGCAGTACACACATGGCGTTACCGATACGGCCAGGATTTCACCCGATGGCTATTCGCTCGACAATTTCTATCTCTCGCGGCCGGGTGCTGAAAATGTGCAGCTCGATCTGATGGGCGACTACAAGAGCAATGTGGCGCTCTATCCGACCTTCCAGGAGTATTTCCGTACCTACAAGCCGCGCTTCCTCGCCGTCTGGGGCAAGAACGATCCCTTCTTCCTGCCGCCGGGCGCGGAAGCTTTCGCCCGCGATATTCCTGATGCTGTGATCAAATTCTTCGACACCGGCCATTTCGCGCTTGAAACGCATGCGGAAGAAATTGCCGCTGCGATCCGCGATTTCCTCGGCTGAGGCTGACCGGCTATCCGGAGGTGATGCAGAAATTGTTGCCTTCCGGATCGTTCAGCACGGTGTAATCAGCCGTTTCGCGCACAAAGGTCGCTCCCAGGGATATCAGGCGCGCGACCTCTTCTTTTCGGTCGTCGGCGGCGATATCGAGATGGACGCGGTTGCGGGCGGGCCGTTCTCCGCGCCGAAGGTGGAAACAGAGGCGTGTGCCCGGCCCCTCCACCATCACCACAGGGTCAGTCTCAGGTGTCAGACCTAACGCGGCGAGGCGGGCGATCTCGGCATCGTCATAGGGCAAGATTTCGTAACCATCGAGCGCCGCGGCCCAGAAGCGGGCGACGCGGAAGGGTTGATCGCAATCGATGACGATTTCCTTCAGCCGCCCCATCGGCGCCTCATGTCAGCTGAGGCGAAAGGGAGTGCCTCCCGGTATCGGCAGTGATCCCCACTTCGTGCATCAAGTTAGGCGCTCGCTTTCTTCGATGCAGGTTTACGCGCGGTGTTCAGCGCCACCGCAGCCTGCACGAGGGCCTTCAGCGCCGCCTCATTGATCTCCTCCCCTTGGCGGATATCGATCGCGCGTCGCGTATTGCCTTCGAGGCTCGAGTTGAAAAGACCTGTGGGGTCTTCCACGGAAGCGCCCTTGGCGAAGGTCAGCTTCACCACGGCCTTGTAGGTTTCGCCGGTGCAGATGATGCCGGCATGTTCCCAGACCGGGACGCCGCGCCATTTCCACGTTTCCTCCACCTCCGGGTCGGCCTCGCGGATGATGGCTCTGACGCGGGCAAGTGTTTCGCCGCGCCAGTCGCCAAGCTCCTCGATCTTGGCATCAATGCGTTCGGAGGGAGAGGCTTCCTCCGGTTCCGCTTCCTTCTTCGTCGTCGACGCCTTCTTCATGGTCTCTCCTTACATTTTCTCGCCGGGCAGCAGGCTTGCCTGTTTCACCCAAGATGTAAACTGCGCCTCGTCGATCTCATCCTGTTCGCGAATGTGGAAATAGCGTGTTTCCGCGGTCTTGGGTTCTCCCGGCGGAACGGGCTGCAAGGCAGCGCCGCGGAAGAAGGCGACCTTGATATATTTGTCGAAACAGTGGATGCCGAGGAACCAGCCGTCGCCTTTCTTGCCGTAGAGCGGCGAGTTCCATTTGACGGCTTTGTGGGCATCGGGGACGGTGCTCATGATCAACGTGTCGAGGCGGCGTCCGACCTCGCTTTTCCAGCCGGGCATGGCAGCGATATAGGCCCGCACCGGGCCATCGCCCTCGCCTTTTGCGATCTGCGGATTGCCCCCGGATAACAGCTTCGGCGCTGCCGGCTTGGCTGATGTCTTATCGGTCATGAGTTCCTCCACGGGTGGGGATAATAAGGGAGGCTGCCTCGATTTCCAGTCACACGGAACCGGCCGTTTTCAACATCACAGCTTCATGACGCTGAAAACCTGCGACAGGAGCGAAAACCCGTGGCATAAGGGCGCCAAATTCTTCCAAGCTCCCGCGTCAAACATGATCCGTATCGAAAATATCAGCAAGCAGAACAGCCACCGCATCCTCTTCATCGAAGCCACTGCCGCCCTCAATCGCGGCGAAAAGATCGGCCTCGTCGGCCCGAACGGCGCCGGCAAGACGACGCTTTTCCGCATGATCAACGGCGAAGAGCTACCGGATGAAGGCCAGGTCTCGGTCGAGAAACACGTGACCATCGGCTATTTCAACCAGGATGTCGGCGAAATGGCCGGCCGCAGCGCGGTTGCCGAGGTCATGGAGGGCGCCGGCCCCGTCAGCGTCGTCGCGGCGGAATTGCGCGAGCTGGAAGCGGCCATGTCCGACCCCGATCGCATGGACGAGATGGACCAGATCATCGAGCGCTATGGCGAAGTGCAGGCGCGCTACGAGGAACTGGACGGCTATGCGCTCGAAGGCCGCGCCCGTGAGGTTCTGGCGGGCCTCAGCTTCAGCCAGGAAATGATGGACGGCGATGTGGGCTCGCTTTCGGGCGGCTGGAAGATGCGCGTGGCGCTGGCCCGCATCCTCTTGATGCGCCCGGACGTAATGCTGCTCGACGAACCGAGCAACCATCTGGATATTGAAAGCCTGATCTGGCTGGAAGAGTTTCTCAAGACCTATGAAGGCGCACTGCTGATGACCTCGCACGACCGCGAGTTCATGAACCGCATCGTCACCAAGATCATCGAGATCGATGCCGGCTCGCTGAACAGCTATTCCGGCGACTACGGCTTCTACGAGCAGCAGCGGGCGCAGAACGAAAAGCAGCAGCAGGCACAGTTCGAGCGCCAGCAGGCGATGCTCGCCAAGGAAATCAAGTTCATCGAGCGCTTCAAGGCGCGCGCCAGCCATGCCTCGCAGGTGCAGAGCCGCGTGAAGAAGCTGGAAAAGATCGAGCGCGTCGAGCCGCCGAAGCGCCGCCAGACGGTGGCCTTCGAGTTTCAGCCGGCGCCGCGTTCGGGCGAAGATGTCGTCAATCTCAAGAACGTGCACAAGAAATACGGCAGCCGCACCATCTATGAGGGGCTGGACTTCATGGTCCGTCGCAAGGAGCGCTGGTGCATCATGGGCGTCAACGGCGCCGGCAAATCCACGCTCCTGAAGCTGGTGACCGGCACCGCCGATCCCGACGCCGGCACGGTGACGCTTGGTGCGAGCGTGAAGCTCGGCTATTTCGCTCAGCACGCCATGGACCTGCTCGATGGCGACCGCACCGTGCTCGAATGGCTGGAGGATTCCTTCCCGCTTGCCGGCCAGGCACCGCTGCGCGCACTGGCGGGCTGCTTCGGCTTTTCGGGTGACGATGTCGACAAGCGCTGCCGCGTGCTTTCGGGCGGCGAGAAGGCCCGTCTTGTCATGGCGAAGATGCTGTTCGACCCGCCGAACTTCCTCGTGCTCGACGAGCCGACCAACCACCTCGACCTCGACACCAAGGAAATGCTGATCAAGGCGCTCGCCGACTTCGAGGGCACGATGCTCTTCGTGTCGCACGACCGCCATTTCCTGGCTGCGCTTTCCAATCGCGTGCTGGAACTGACACCCGAGGGCATCCACCAGTATGGCGGCGGTTATACCGAATATGTCGAGCGCACCGGCTACGAGGCGCCCGGCATCCACGCTTAAGAGCGAGTGAAAGCGTCTATATTAGTCAGTTCCGCCGAGAGCGCCCACAAACGGGCCGCCTGGTCGGGATCGACGGCATAGGCACGCACGCTGGTTTCCGCACCGTCATCGGAGATGACGGCGACATCGCAATCTGCGCAATAGAGGCCGCCGAGTCCTTCCAGCTGCGGCGAGGTTGCGGCCCAGACCTGTGTCGCGGCACCCTGCGCGGGCGTCTTGAAACTTGGGTCTATCGCGTTGCCCTCGGCATCGATCCAGCCGGCGGCGACCATGTCCTCCTTCTCCAGATGCCGCTGCAGCGGTGTCAGGATCTTGCCGGGATGCAGCGAGAAGGCGCGTATGCCGGCATCCCTGCCCAACCTATCGAGCTGCACCGCAAAGAGCGCGTTTGCGGTCTTCGACTGTCCATAGGCCTGCCACCGGTCATAATCCCTGGAGAACTGGACATCGTTCCAGCGGATAGGCGTGATGCCATGGGCACCGGAGGAGACCGCAACCACGCGGGCTCCGCTTGCAATCGCCGGCCGGAGACGGTTGACGAGCGCGAAATGGCCCAGATGGTTGGTGGCGAACTGCGCTTCCCAGCCCGGCCCCACCCGCGTTTCCGGGCAAGCCATGATGCCGGCACTGTTGATGATGATATCGGCCTTGTGTCCCGAAGCGACGAAGCGCTCGGCAAACTGCCGCACGCTTTCAAGGTCGGCGAGATCGAGTCTGTCGATCTCCACATTTCCGACATCTGCGAGTGTTTGGGTGGCCTCCTCTGGCCGGCGGGCGCCGACCAGCACATGCGCGCCTGCCCGCGACAGCGCCTTGGTCGTTTCCAGCCCGAGGCCGGAATGGCCGCCGGTGACGATCGCGAGCTTGCCCGAGAGATCGATGCCGGCGAGCACGTCGTCAGCCGTCGAACGGGCGCCGAAACCGGAGCCGATGGGGTGTTGTGCGTTTTCCATTGATGTCTCCCTTCTGCTTTCGGTCGAAGAGTAATGCGGTGGCGCGCATACGATCTATGCGCTAAAGTCCGTAATCTGTTTGCAATCGTCCGGATTTTCGCATGAATTCTGTTTCGGTGGATCCCCTTTCCGACGTATTGGCGCTCCTGAAGCCGAAGAGCTATGTCTCGCTGGGGCTCGATGCCGGCCGCGACTGGGCGATCGATTTCCCGCCGCCTCAGGGCATCAAGTTCAATGCCGTGCTTTCAGGCAGTTGCTGGCTGGAGATGGATGGTATCGCTGAGCCTGTCCGGCTGGAGGAAGGCGACTGTTTTCTGCTGACGCAGAGCCGGCCTTTCCGCATGATGAGCGATCGCAGCCTGCCGACAATCCCGGCCCATGATATCTATGCGCATGCGAAGGACGGGATTGCCACCTGCAACGGCGGCGGCGCCTTCTTCCTGGTCGGCAGCCGTTTCGGCTTTTCCGGCGCTGGCGCGGACTTGCTGGTCGGCATATTGCCGCCCGTCGTCCACATCAGCGAACATTCGGATCAGGCTTCGGTCCTGCGTTTTGCGATCGACCAGATGGCCCGCGAGCTGCGCAGCCGGCATCCGGGCGGTTTCCTGATGACCGAGCATCTGGCGCATATCATGCTGATGCAGATCCTGCGGCTCTATCTTGCCGCACCCGATACCCAAGGCACCGGCTGGCTCTTTGCGCTTGCAGATCGGCAGATCGGCCTGGCGATCGGCGCCATGCATGCCGAACCCGCCCGCCGCTGGACGCTGCAGCAGCTTGCTGCCCTGGCCGGCATGTCGCGCTCCTCCTTTGCCGAGCGCTTCAAGGAGAAGGTTGGAGCAGCGCCAATGGATTATCTCACCCGCTGGCGCATGATGCTGGCAAGCGACCGGCTGACAAACGGCAGCGAGCCGATCGGCACGATCGCTCTTTCGCTCGGCTACGAGTCCGAAAGCGCCTTCAGCACCGCCTTCAAACGGGTGATGGCACGCTCGCCGCGGCGATATGGCCGGGAGGCGGCCAGCCAAGCGAGATAAGATCACGTAAAATAAGGCCGACGGGTAAAAGACCGCCGGCTGCAGGTCTTGCAGCGGAGCGTTCGGTTACATAGTTATCAGGGGAATGGTATGCGTCCGGCCCTTGCCGGCCCTCGCAACATTCCCGGCCTTTGTGCCGCGCCTTACGAGGATGAAACCATGAATATCGACAGGATTCTGCGGTCAGTTGTGGCCGTTCGCGCCTCCATCCCCGAAGATGCCTTCACCGCGAATACGCTGGGCACCCGCCGGGAAGGAAGCGGCGTCGTCATCAGAGATAACGGGCTGGTGCTGACCATCGGCTACCTGATCACCGAAGCCGATGAGATCTGGCTGACGCGCCAGGACGGCAAGGTCGTTCCCGGCCATGCGCTGGCTTACGATCAGGAAACCGGCTTCGGCCTCATCCAGGCGCTTGCGCCCCTCGACCTGCCGGCCGTCGAAATCGGTGACAAGGTCAAGACGGCGGTCGGCGATGCCGTGCTCTTTATCGATGGCCTTGGTGAATTCGTGGAGGCTCATATTGTCGCCAAACAGGAATTTGCGGGCTATTGGGAATATCTGCTCGATGAAGCGATCTTCATTGCGCCCGCCCATCCTTCCTGGGGCGGCGCGGCGCTCATCAGCGACGAGGGCAAGCTGCTCGGTATCGGTTCGCTACGCCTGCAGATGGTCCAAGGCGACGAGGTCGCCGATATCAACATGGTCGTGCCGATCAATCTTCTGCCGCCGATCCTTGAGGACGTGCTGAATCACGGCCATATCGACAGACCGCCACGCCCCTGGCTCGGCGCCTTTTCGGCCGAAAGCAACGGCGAAGTCGTGGTCATGAGCGTTGCCAAAGGCAGCCCGGCGGCCAAGGCCGGCCTGCAGCAGGGTGACGTCATCTCGGAGATCCGCGACGGCGAAGTTGACGGATTGGCCGATTTCTACCGCAAGGTCTGGAAGAGCGGCCCCGCCGGAGCCGAAATCCCGATGCGCGTGCTGCGCAATGGCCGCGAGGCCTGGCTGCGTATCAAATCGGCCGACCGTAACAGCTTCCTCAAAAAGCCGCTGATGCAGTAAGGCGGGGCGAGAGCCCCGCTGGCCGGTATCAGAGATAGAGTTGCCCCACCCGGCAGCTTTTATATGTAGAGGAGCGCCATCCGGCAGTCTTTATATGTAGAGTGGCGCCATCCGGCGCCAGGCTCCGGCGCGGTGTGCCCTGCCATCCCAGAAATGCAGCTGATGGCCGACGCCT
Source organism: Rhizobium sp. BK529 (assembly GCF_014194105.1). Taxonomy (NCBI): domain Bacteria; kingdom Pseudomonadati; phylum Pseudomonadota; class Alphaproteobacteria; order Hyphomicrobiales; family Rhizobiaceae; genus Rhizobium; species Rhizobium sp. BK529. The sequence goes on from NZ_JACIAU010000001.1 coordinate 2,291,484, forward strand.
TTTTCCGCGAGCAGGCGGCTGAGATAGCGGTTGTTATCGAGGAAGGGATCCTCGTTGCCGATCGCCAGAACGATATCGACCTGCCGCAACTTCTCCAGCCGCCAGTCGGAGTCGAGACCTGGAAGGAAATGCGTCGGCATGTGGAAATAGACGGTTTCGTCGTAATAACCGTCGAAGAGATCGCCGAAGGATTCGACCTTCATCGTCAGGTCGTAACGGCCGGAAAAGGCCACCAGCTTGCGGAAGAGATGCGGGTGGCGGAAGACGAGGCTGGCTGCCTGAAAGGCGCCGAGGCTGCAGCCGTGGACGATGGTGCATTCGTGGCTGTTGCGGCCCTCCATCAGCGGCAGAACCTCGTTCAGTACATATTCCTCGAAGGCGATATGGCGACGGATGCGATCGGCAGGATGACGGCCGAAGTCGTAGAAGGTCTCGTTCGCAAGACCCTCGATGCAGAAGAGTTGCAGATGGCCGGCCTCGAGTTTGTCCCTGAGGCTCGCGACGATCCCGAGATGTTCATATTCCCAAAAGCGCCCTTCCCGCGTTGGGAACATCAGGACTTTGGCGCCGGTGTGCCCGAACACCAGAAGCTCCATGTCACGATGGAGCCGATCGCTGTACCAGCGCAGATATTCTCGGTTCATAGACCCCTGAAAAACCGCCCGACTCGCTCACGCAGCGAAGCTTGCTGCGCTGCACTGTCAGAATAGTCGAAATGCCCGGCATCCAGGATGAAGATTTCATTAAATTTTGACTTCGGCAGCGCGTTCGCCACCGCGAACTGACAGGGCGGCGCCACAGCCGGATCGAAGAGCGCGACGGCGGCCAGCATCGGCACGGTAATGCGGGTGGCGGCCGTCGCGGAATCGAAAAGGCGAAGGTTTTCAAAGACCTTTGGATGGGTCTTCGCGTATTCCTGCACCGAATGGGCGCTGCCAACCGTCGGCAATGTCAGCCACTGCTTTCTATCCCCGAAGGTCGGCACGGTCAGATGGCCACGTTTGATCCTGTTATCGAAGGGAATGCCGAGCGCACCGATACCACCGCCGAAACTGATGCCGCTGTAGCCGATACGGCCCTGGACCACGGGATAGAGTGATAGCAGCGCCGAGACGGCAACCCAGAGATCCTCGACGCAGCCGCCGATCACATAATGATCGGGATGGTCGATATCGTGCAGCACATGCCAGGGGGCGTCGGGCGAGATCGACAGATGGGCGCTGCGCGACATGCCGCGGAAGCAAGGAAAAAGGATCGCGGTTTCCTCGACCGGAATATCGAAGTCCGGCTGGTCGCGGCCCCCATAACCATGGCCGACGACGAGTCCGCGTTTGACTTCACCCCTGCGGGGCGTGAGCAGCCAGCCCCCGATGCTGAAGCCATCGGTGGACGTATAAACGATATCCCGCACCTGCCAGTCCGGATGGGTATCCTGGCTCGGGCTCAAGCGCGGCTCAGGCTTCACAGCCAGCGCTCGGGCATAGCGCTTCTGCCAGAAGGCATCGAATCCCGGGGGCGCTTCCGGCGGGCGGATCGCCCGCAAGCCGGCGAGTGTCATGCCGTAGGTCGGATCGAAGTCGAAAGGATAGTCTGTCGGGATGCTCATGCAACGCTTGTTGCCGCGAAATCAGCCGCGCAGCAAGGCCTGCAGGAGGAAAAGCATCTATGCTTGGCCGTCGCCTTCGATACTTTGCGGATCGACGTTTCAACCCACGATCAAATGGCCCCCCGAAATTGCGTGACAGCCTCGCCCGGCTGGTCTTAACTGTATCAGCGCCATGCACGCCGACTCAGGCGACGGCGCGTTTTCGGTTGCGTTCATTTCATCGGTCGGAGGGACCGCTTCAAATGAAAATCCTTGTTATCGGCGCGGCCGGAATGATCGGCCGCAAGCTCGTCCGTGCTTTGTGCGAGCGCGGCACGCTGAATGGCAAATCCATCGATGCGCTGGTTCTGGCGGATGTTGTGACACCGGAAAAGCCTGCCTTCGGCGGCGCGGTGGAGGCCTTGGCGGCGGATCTTTCGCAGCCGGGCGCGGCCGAACAGCTGATCGCCCATCGGCCGGACCTGATCTTCCATCTGGCGGCGATCGTCTCCGGCGAGGCTGAGGCCGATTTCGAGAAGGGCTACCGCGTCAATCTCGACGGTACGCGCTTCCTGCTCGAAGCGATCCGGCTTGCCGAACAGCCCTATTGCCCGAAGCTCGTCTTCACTTCTTCCATCGCCGTCTTCGGCGAACCGCTGCCATCGGTCATCGGCGATACGCATCATCTGACGCCGCTGACGAGCTACGGCACGCAGAAGGCGATCTGCGAGTTGCTGCTGGCAGATTATTCCAGGCGTGGCTTCCTCGACGGTATCGGTATCCGCCTGCCAACCATCACCATCCGCCCCGGCAAGCCGAACAGGGCCGCCTCCGGCTTTTTCTCCAGCATTCTGCGCGAGCCGCTGATCGGCCAGGAGGCGGTGCTGCCGGTCGGCGAAAGCGTGCGCCACTGGTTTGCAAGCCCGCGCGCGGCCATTGGATTCCTGCTCCGGGCGGCCGAACTCGATACCGCACCGCTCGGCCAGATCCGCACACTGACCATGCCGGGATTGGCGGCGACCGTCGGTGATGAGATCGAGGCGCTCAGGCGCGCGGCCGGCGAAAGTGCCGTGAAGCTGATCCGGCGTGAACCCGATGCTGGGGTTGCCAAGATCATTGCCGGCTGGCCACAGAGCTTCGATGCCAGCCGCGCCCTTTCGCTCGGTTTCACAGCCGAGACATCCTTTGACGACATTATCCGCGTCCATATCGAGGACGAACTGGACAACAGACTGCCGGAGCGCACCTGACATGCTGCTTGGAGCCATTGCCGATGATTTCACCGGCGCCAGCGATCTTGCCAACACCCTTGCGCGCGGCGGCATGTCGACCATGCAGTTCGTCGGCCCAGGCCGCGGCAAGGTAAATTGCGAAGCGGGCGTGGTGGCGCTGAAGACGCGTTCGGCGCCGGTCGAGGACGCGGTGTGGCAATCGATGGATGCGGCGCGCTGGCTGCTGGATCAGGGCTGCGAGCAGATCTTCTTCAAATATTGCTCGACCTTCGATTCCACGCCTGAAGGGAATATCGGCCCGGTGGCCGAGGCCTTGCAGCGGCTGACCGGCGCCACTGTCACGGTCGTCTGCCCCGCCTTTCCGGCGACGGGCCGGCGGGTGTTCATGGGTCACCTCTTCGTCAAGGACAAGCTGCTCAGCGAATCAGGCATGGAAAACCATCCGCTGACGCCGATGACCGATCCCGATATCCGCCGCTGGCTGCGGCACCAGACGCGCGGCGGCATCGGCAGCATCACGCTCGATACGGTGCGAGAAGGTTCTGGCGCCATTCGCAGCCGGCTGCGTGACGAACTGGCTGAGGGCAACCGCCTCGTCGTCGTCGATGCGATCGAGGATGCCGATCTTCTGACCATCGGCGAGGCCGCTGCCGATCATGAGCTGGTGACCGGCGGATCGGGCCTGGCGCAGGGGCTGGTGCGCAACTTCGCCAAGCGCGGCAAACTATCCGGCGTTCCCGCCGAAGTGCCTGCCGTCAGCGGGCCGGGCGTCATCCTCTGCGGCTCCTGCTCGCTTGCCTCGCAGAACCAGGTCGCCTGCCATCTGCAGAACCATCCGGGACTTTCTATCGATCCGGCGGCCATCGTGCGCGGCACCATGTCGATCGAGCATGCCGCCCGCTGGGTGGCCTCCAACGCGGCCGACAATCCGATTGTCTATTCAACCACTTCGCCCGACGTCGTCAGCTTCGTGCAGCAGCGCTTCGGCCGCGAAGAGTCGGCAAAAATCCTTGAGGATTTCTTCGGTGGTCTTGCCAAGCGGCTTGCCGATTCCGGCACGCGCCAGATCGTCGTCGGCGGCGGGGAGACGTCAGGCGCCGTCGTCGAAGCACTCGGCCTGACGCGGATGGTCATCGGTGCGGAAATCGATCCCGGCGTGCCTGTGCTGGTTTCCGAGCGCGGCCGGCCGATGCGGCCGATCGGCCTGGCGCTGAAGAGCGGCAATTTCGGCTCCCCGGACTTCTTCGCCAAGGCTCTCGACAGGATTGCCGGCCATGAATGAGACAGCACTGCGGGAAGCCATCGTCCGCTGGGGAAAATCGCTGTTCGAACGTGGGCTTACGGCCGGTTCCTCCGGCAATATTTCGGTGCGTATCGCGGACGGCTATCTCGCAACACCGACCAATTCCTGCCTCGGCTTTCTCGATGCCAACAGGATTTCGAAACTCGACAGCAACGGCAAACATGTTTCCGGCGATGCGCCGACCAAGGAACTGCCGCTGCATTTTTCCTTCTATGAGAAGCGGCTGCAGACGGGGGCTGTCGTGCATCTCCACTCCACGTATGCGACCGCCCTTTCCTGCCTCGCCGATACCGATCCCAAGGATGCTATACCGCCGCTGACGCCTTATGTGGTGATGCGGGTCGGCAAGGTGCCTGTGATCCCCTATACGCGGCCGGGTTCGACCGATGTGAAGCCGCTGATTGCCGAAATTGCCGGTGAACACAGCGCGGTGCTCCTGGAAAACCACGGGCCGATCGTATCAGCCGCTACGCTTGATTCCGCGGTCTTTGCCATCGAAGAGCTGGAAGAGGCGGCGAAGCTCTCGATCATCACCCGCGGCATGAAGGTGCGGCAGCTGAACTCTACGCAGATCGCCGATCTGGAGAAGCATTTTAAGCTTCGCTAGGCAAATTCAAGTAAAAGCGCCCGGTGGTCGGAAACCTCTGGTCGCTCGACAACCTCGAAGCGCTCTACCGCTACCTCCGGCGTCACCAGCATATAATCGGCAAAACGCCCTTCCTTCGGATAGAGAGAGGTGCGGGTATCGATAAAACCTCTGCCGATGACGAGATCATTGAGGCCGAGGCGGCCAAGCTTCTCGAAGGTGATGCTGTCAGGCAGCACATTGAAATCACCGCAGACGACCAGTCTTTCGTCACCGGGCCAGACGCGTTCGATCAGTTCGACCAACGCGTCAGCCTGGGCATGCCGGGCCGGAATGTCGCTCTTGCCGGCGGGATCACGCAGGCCGTGAAGCTGCGCGACAGTGACGGGAAAGCCGCCAGCATAGTCGAATAATCGGATGCAGTGGGCATTGCGGGCGCGCGGATGCTCGCCCCAACCATCGGGGGAGAACCGGCCATGGATGAAATCTGCTGCCTGACCGATCACCGGATATGATTTGCGCACGAAGGTGGCGATGCCGAATTCGGTATGGAAAGTCGTCTCCCCGTGAAAGAGATCGCCCCGCGCAAAGGGAAAGAAAAAGCCGTCATGGCCGGGCAGAAGGGCGGCGATCTCGTCATAGAGATGGGCACGCTGCGGCAGGACCGTGTCGCCGTCACGATATTCAAGCCAGTCCGGAGTATCGGTGGCCGATCGCACCACTTCCTGCAGGCAGAAGACATCGGCCTCTGCCGTCGCGAGATAATCGGTCAGCGGGGCGTGGATGCTGCCGCCCCAGACATTCAGCGAAATGATGCGCAAAGCCATACCCTCTCCCTCTTTGGCGGGAGACTAACAGATTCTCCGGCGGAACAATGCCGCTGCTGCCCTGTTGTCCTCTTGAACAGCAAAGGAGAAACGTAATGGCATCGAACAGCCCCAAGGATGGTGCGCCCGGCACCACGGATCAGTCGCCGCGCTGGGAAGGGCCGCAAGGCACGAAGCCCTCAGGTTATCTGCATGCGAAGGATGATCCGGAAAAGGCCCGTGACGCACACGGTGAAAATCTCAACCACCCCAAGGTGAAAAAGGTCTCCGATGCCTTCAAAACCAAAGAAGACGATTAAGAGGATGGGACGATGGCCAAACCGCAACCTTTCATGAAACCGGAAGAAGGCTCGCCCGCCGATATCCGCAAACGCGACGCCGATGGGAAAAAGACGGATGGGCAGCCCGTCATCACCCCCGAGTCAGGTGATGACGAAAAGCAACAGCAGGCTCCGCTGATCAATCCATCGGGCGGCGGTGGCGTGACCCGATGAATCACCGGTAGCCGGTATCATCAGCCGGCTTGCCAGCCTCCTGCACCTCGGCAAGGTAACGCCAGCAATCCGGGCGCGTACCGTCGAGATCGTTGAAGCCGTAGGCATCGGCCAGCTGGAAGCTCGAAAGCGATTGGCCGTTCCATCTGTTGCGGTCGGGATCGGCAGCCAGCGCTGCCACTCCCCTGCCGGTGAATCGCGGTGTCTCCGAGATGACAAAATGCGGCTGGACCTTGACGCCATCCCGCCAGTTTTCTTCCGTGACGCCATAGATCTCCAGCATCATTTCCGAGCGCATCCAGCCGGGCGAGAGCGACACCGCAGTCGCGCCGCGCGACGCCAGATCCCTGGCATGGGCCCAGGCCATGCGGTTCGTGCCGGTCTTGACGAGATCGTAATAGGGGCAGAGCCGATAATGCGTGGCATTGTATTCGGCCGTACCGTCGGTCATTTCGACCAGCAAGCCGCCCGGCTTTTCGATCATCAGCGCCAGAGCGTAATGGGCGGTGATGAAATGGGTGTCGATGGCAAGCCGCAGCATGCGAAGGCCCTTGTCGAGGGAATGTTCCCAGACAGGCTTGTCCCATTCGGTCAAATGCTCGCCGCCCCAGATATCATTGACGAGGATATCCAGCCGGCCCTGTTCGGCCCGGATGCGGGCAACCAGCGCTTCAACTTCACCCGGAATCAGATGATCCACCCGAATGGCGATGCCATTTCCGCCCGCAGCGCTCACCAGCTCGGCGGTTTCTTCAATCGTTTCCGGACGCCCGTATTCGGATTGCTGCGCGCGGGTGGTGCGTCCGGTCACATAGACGGTCGCGCCTGCGGCACCCAACTCCACCGCGATGCCGCGGCCGGCGCCGCGCGTTCCACCGGCGACGAGCGCCACCTTGCCCTTCAGATCCACTGTCATTTCGCTGTCCTCCTCGCTAGAAGCAATCGTGGCCAACCGGCTTCTTGAATATAAACGAATATTCGTTCATAAACACGGCGAACACAAGAGGAAATTCCATGCCGCGCCCGCGTACGCTTTCCGACGAGCAGCTGCTTTCCATCGCCCTCGGCGTGATCCAGTCCGAGGGGCCAGACGCGGCAACCTTTGCGGCGGTTGCCAAGGCAAGCGGCCTTTCGGCCTCGACACTGGTGCAGCGGTTCGTCACCAAGGCCGGCATGTTGCGGGCTGCCCTGCTCTATGCCTGGGACAGGCTGGATGCGGAAACGGCGCGGCTTGCAGACACCATGCCCAAGACACCGGATGGTGCGATTGCGCTGCTCGCCGGCCTCTCCCTCGACTATGGCGACAATCCTGCCGCCTATGCGGAGGGTCTGCTCCTGCTGCGGGAAGATTTTCGCGATCCGGTGCTGCGCGCCCGGGGTGCTGTCTGGGGCGCCACGCTGACAAGGGCGCTTGCCGAGCGCCTCGGACAAGAGAAGGAGCCGCAGATCATCGCCCGATTGATGCTGTCGCAATGGCAGGGGGCACTTCTCTGGTGGGGCTTTTCATCAGAGGGCTCGGTGGCCGATTACGTGGAGCAGGAATTGCGCCTTTTCCTGGCCGCTCTTGGGTCCTTCGGCTGACCGTCAGGATGCCGAGCCCAAATTTATCTAGGGTCTCCTGCGAGTTCTTCTCGTTTGTAGTGGGGCAAAGGGGCGCGCTATCGACCATGCATCGGCCATGTCGCCGGATGCAGATGGAGAAAACGCTCGTGAAATTCAGACACTGCCTTATCGCCCTCACCTTGTCGGCGAGCCCGCTTCATGCCGCCGAAATGACCGATAAAGCGTTCCATGAGATGGCAGACCGCGTCTTTCAGCCGGTGATCAAGGAATACGACATTCCGGGGATCGCCGTCGGCGTTTCAGTGAACGGCTCCGATTTCTACTACACCTATGGCGAAGCCTCGCGAGAGACGAAAGCGCCGGTTACCAGCGACACGATCTTCGAGCTCGGCTCCGTCAGCAAAATTTTTAACGTCACGCTTGCCGCACTCGCCGAACAGCGCGGTCTGCTTTCTCTAAACCAGCCGGTTTCTGCCTACCTGCCCGAGCTCAAAGGCAGTGCCTTCGACAAGATCACGCTTGTCAATCTCGCCACCCACACATCGGGCGGCCTGCCGCTGCAGGTGCCGGACGCGGTGAAGGACGATGCCGAGTTGATGACCTATCTCAAGAACTGGAAACCGCCCTACAAGGCGGGCACGATGCGTTCCTATTCGAATGTCAGCATCGGCCTTCTCGGACGCATCGCCGGACAGCGCTTGGGCAGCAACTATAAGCAGGCCGCGGAAGGCCAGCTGTTCCCGGCCCTCGGTCTCAAGAGCACGTTCGTCGAAGTTCCCGCCGCAGCCATGGATCGTTACGCCTTTGGTTATGCCAAGGCCAGCAAGCCGATCCGCGTCGGCCCCGGCGTCCTCGATGACGAGGCCTATGGCATCAAGTCCACCGTCCGCGACATGGTTCGTCTGCTGGAATTCAATCTGAAGCCTGGCACACTGGCCCCGGACCTGGCGGCAGCGATCGAGAAGACACATACGGGCTATTTCGACACGGCCTATTACACGCAGGACATGGTCTGGGAGCAATATGCCTGGCCGGTCGCGCTCAAGCGGCTTCTCGACGGCAATTCCGCCAAGATGAGCCTGGAAAGCCAGCCGGTCAAAAAGCGGGCAAAGCCGCTTGCGCCGCAGACATCAGTGCTGATGAACAAGACCGGATCGACGAACGGCTTCGGCGCTTATGTCGTGTTGGTGCCGACGGCGCAGATCGGGCTGACGGTGCTGGCGAACCGGAACTATCCGAATAACGCACGCGCCGAAGCAGGACTGAAGCTCATCCAGGCACTTGAGGCATACGCCGCGAAATAGCCGCCACGTCGGCCGGTCGCGGCCGGCCGACGTCACTGGTGGTGATACCCTATCCATTCGTGTCAGAGGACAGAACTTCTTTATCCGTGATATAGGGTCGAACGCCCCAACCAGGATGCAATGCATGTCATGGACTATGGTGGACGATCCGCTGTATCAGTTTATCGCTCTCGTTCTGCTCAGCGCCGTGGCACGGTTCATCTTCGGACGAAACCCGACCTTCCGGCTGATCGCCAATTTCGTCTTCTTCGCACTGCTGACGTGGCTGCTCATCGAGAACAAGATTGCGCCCTATACGTCAGACATGGGCGAAGCGACGGATCTTTTCCGGCGCATTTTCGTCGGGGTCGCCAAGGCGGTCTGGTGGATCGGCGGGGCGATGGTGCTGGCAAGCTCGGTGCGGCTCTTCCTGATTTTCGAGCGCAAGCCGCGCGAGGCGCGTCTGCTGCAGGATCTCGTCGTCGCCGTGATCTATGTCGGCGCAGCACTTTCAGTCGTAGCCTATGTCTTCGGCGTGCCCGTTGCCACGTTGATCGCCACCTCGGGCGTCTTCGCCATCGTGCTCGGCCTTGCGCTGCAAAGCACGCTGAACGACGTCTTCTCCGGCATCGCGCTCAATCTCGGCCGGCATTACAGCGTCGGCGACTGGATCGTGCTCGACGACGGCGTGCAGGGCCGCGTGGTGGAGACGAACTGGCGCTCCACCCACCTTTTGAACGGCACCAACGACCTCGTCATCGTTCCCAATAGCGCGCTCGCCAAGGCGCGGCTGACGAACCTCACCAGCCCCGAGGAAGCACATGGCATTTCGCTGAAGATCCGGGTCGTGCCGACTATCTCGCCGGCGGCCGTCGAGGAGACGATGCGCACGGTGCTGCTCAGCAGCAATGCCATCCTGAAATCCCCCGCGCCCGTCGTCAGCGTCACGGGGCTGGACAGCAGCGCCATCGAATTCGAGCTTTCCTTCCGCGTCTCCGGACTTGGCGAGGCGACGGCCGCCAGGAACGAGGTCTACGACCTCGTCTATCGTCATGCCAAGGCCGCGGGCCTGCAGCTCGCCTCACCTGCCGGTTCGCCGCCGGTCAATCCGTTTGCCGATCCGCCGGAGGAAGCTGGAAAACACCTGAACTCGGCGTGGCGGCTGCTCAACGCCATCCCGCTCTTCTCGACGCTGACGGAAGACGAAAAGGAGTCGCTTGCAGCAGACATGAAACGGCTGACTTTCCGCAAAGATGCGCTGATCGCGACGCAGGATACGTCGCTGACCTCGCTGATGATCGTGCGGCGCGGCGTTGCCGTCGTCGAGCGGAAAGAAGGCAATGAGATCATCGAGCTCGCCAGAATTGCGCCCGGCGACCTGTTCGGGGAGCGCGGCGTGCTGATGGGAGCGCTGGAGCCGGCCAATATCCGCGCGCTCACGTCCGTCGTGGTCTACGAGATCGCCAAGGACCATCTTGCCACGATCATGCAAGAGCGGCCGGCACTTGCAGAAGAACTAGGCCTGCTGCTGTCGCGGCGGATCGAATCCGAGAAACATCGCTTCAGTGCAGGCGTATCGGCTGAAGCCAGCCATCCGACGACACTGACGACGCGCATCCGGCACCTATTCCAGATTCCCCACAACAACTGGTCGTAGCGCTTAGCTGACCTTTTCCTCGGCTTCTTCGGCATCTTCTCCGACCGTCAGCGGCCAGTCGACGACGTAATCCTCGAAATCGTCGAGATCGACGTCATTTTCGCTGACGGTGCGGCCGCGGGCGGAAATGCCGGCGGCATGGACGGTGTCGGGATCGCCCGAGATGAGCGGGTGCCACCAATAGAGATCGCGGCCCTCGTTGACGAGCCGATAGCCACAGGTCGGCGGCAGCCATTCGATCTCTGGAACGTTCTCCTTGGTGAGCTGAACGCAATCGGGAACGAAGTCCCAGCGGTTCGCATAGCTGGTACAGCGACAGCTCTCGCTGTCGAGCAACTTGCAGCGGATCGAGGTGAAATAGACATCGCCGGTATCCCATTCCTCGATCTTGTTGAGGCAACAGAGGCCGCAGCCGTCGCAGAGGCTTTCCCACTCCTCGGCATTCATTTCGGCAAGCGTCTTGCGCTTCCAGAAGGGCAGATCGTTCATGGTTCGCTTCTTGCAACAGCCGCCCGCAAATTCGCGTGACGACCGTTCAACTCTCTTGTTCTTGTCCGCAAAATCAACCAATTATTCAACATGCTCCGGCTATCCGGAGAGTTGCGGCCCCTTTCAGGCCCCGCTCCGGCGTCCGGTTCTACCGCCGCCGAGCGCGATCAGGCGGGAATATAGGACGTGCAGGATCCGGACAACCCAAATAATGGGCCAGAAGAGGCCAAAAACGGGCAAGGCAAGAAGCAGCCGTCGAAAAACCGGCACCTGCTGCTGCGTATCGATTCATGGATCGACTCGACCGTCTGGAACGCCGGCTTCCGCGCCGCCGAGATCTGGGAAGATACCACCATCTTCTTCCGTCGCTTCCGCGTTCGCGGCTGGAAGCGCGCGGTATTCGAACTCGCCGGCGAAGGGCTAACGCTCGGCGCCGCCGGCATGGTGCTGATGCTCGCGCTCGCGCAGCCGGCCTTCGAAGCCACCAAGGAAGACTGGCGCAACCGCGGCGATTTTGCCGTCACCTTCCTCGACCGCTACGGCAATGTCATCGGCCATCGCGGCGTCATCCATCAGAATTCCGTGCCGATCGACGAACTGCCGGATTCGCTGATCAAATCTGTCATCGCTACCGAAGACCGGCGCTTCTTCGATCATTTCGGCATCGATGCCATCGGTCTCTTCCGCGCCATGGTCACCAATGCCCAGGCCGGCGAAGTCGTCCAGGGCGGCTCGACGCTGACACAGCAGCTCGCCAAGAACCTGTTCCTCTCGAACGAACGTTCCATCGACCGCAAGATCACCGAGGCGTTCCTCGCGTTTTGGCTGGAGGCGAACCTCTCCAAGAAGGAAATCCTCGCGACCTATCTGGACCGGGCCTATATGGGCGGCGGCACATTCGGGGCGGCGGCAGCGGCGCAATTCTATTTCGGCAAGAACATCACCGATGTGAATCTGGCCGAATCCGCCATGCTCGCCGGGCTCTTCAAGGCGCCGGCGAAATATGCCCCGCATGTGAACCTGCCGGCCGCCCGCGCCCGCGCCAACGAGGTGCTGACCAACCTCGTCCAGAGCGGGCTGATGACCGAGGGGCAGGTGATCGCCGCACGACGCAATCCTGCCAATGTCGTCGACCGCAACGAGGTGGAATCGCCCGACTTCTTCCTCGACTGGGCTTTCGATGAGGTGCAGCGTCTCTCGCCGCGCTTCCATCAGCGCTCGCTGATCGTGCGCACGACGATCGACATGGGCATCCAGCAGGCGGCGGACGATTCGATCGAGACGTCGCTGCGCGAATATGGCGAAGCCTATCATGCCAAGCAGGGCGCGATGGTGATAATCGAGAATGGCGGCGCCGTGCGCGCCATGGTCGGCGGCCGCGACTATGGCGAGAGCCAGTTCAACCGCGCCACCAAGGCGCTGCGCCAGCCGGGCTCCTCCTTCAAGGTCTATACCTATTCGGTGGCCATGGAGAGCGGGATGACGCCGAAGACGACGATCATCGACGCGCCGATCTCCTGGGGCAACTGGAGCCCGCATAATTACGAAAACCGCTACGCCGGCCGCATCACATTGGAAACGGCGATCGCCCAGTCGATCAATACGGTGCCGGTACGTCTTGCCAAGGAAAAGCTCGGCATCCAGCCGATCCGCGCCATGGCCAAGGCGATGGGCGTCGAAACCCCGATCCGCGACGACGTGACGATCCCGATCGGCACGTCCGAGGTGACCGTTCTCGATCAGGCGACCGCCTATGCGGTATTCCCGACCGGCGGCTATCAGTCGCGCCGCCACGGGATCACGCAGATCCTCGACTACGGCGGCGATGTCCTTTACGACTTCGACCGTGATGAACCGCCAGCCCAGCGGGTGCTTTCCGAACAGGCCGACAGCTATATGAATCAAATGCTGTCACGTGTGCCCTATTTCGGTACCGCACGCAAAGCCGCGCTCGACAACGGTATCGTCACCGCCGGCAAGACGGGTACGACGCAGGCCTATCGCGACGCCTGGTTCGTGGGCTTCACCGGCAACTATACCTGCGCCGTCTGGTTCGGTAACGACGACTATACGTCGACGAACAACATGACGGGCGGCTCGCTGCCGGCCATGACCTTCAAGCGCGCCATGGACTATGCCCATCAGGGCGTCACGCTGCGTCCGATCCCCGGCATCGAAAATCCGCTGCCATCCGAGAAGGATATCGCCAAGGCGCAGGCCAACAAACCAAAGGACGGCACGCCGACCCTCGTTCGCCCGCGTATGCTCTCGGTGCAGTCGACCAACATTCTCAAGGGCATCGGCCAGAAGCTGGAGACTGCCGCGCCACTCGCGGTGCAGAAGGTCGCAAGCGCGGAGTGATGTTTCCGCTATTTTAGCAAACCGGGATGGCTGGGTCACCAAGACATGGGGGACACATCGCCCCATGGCATTCCACCTCGCCAGAATCAGTGGTAACCCTCTCAACTGATTTGATCTTCAAGGGCGCAAGGTGTTTCGGTTCCCCCTTTTCATCCTGATCACCCTGATCGTCGCCTTCGGCGGCGGCATCATGATTTCGCTCTATGCGCTGGATGCGACGCAGGGGTTCGGAGCGATCAAGCTCGGCGCCTGGGAGGCTTTTCCGGAGCTGCAGACCGTCGATGCCGACCCTTATGCAAAGTCGCACCGGGCGCGCGCCGGCAAGCTGCTTTATGGCAGCGCTGAAGGCCTGACTTTTACCGCGAGCGTGGATGATAGCGGCGAACGGCTGAATGCCGCCTGCCATTACCGGATCATCGGCCAGACACCACCAGCGCGGTTGTGGACTCTGTTTACTGCCGACAATGCCGGCAACCCGGCCTCGCTGCAGCAGACCCTGCCTGCGGCGCTGAATTCGTGGACGGTGCTGCGCCAGCCGGATAGCAGCTTTGCGATCGACATCTCGTCGCACGCCCAGCCAGGCAACTGGCTGGCGCTGCCGCAGGCCGGCACGTTTCGACTGGTGCTGACGTTGTTCGATACGCCGACGGCCGGCAGTTCCGGGGTGATCGATCTTTCCATGCCGAAGCTCACCAAGATCGGGTGCGGCGATGCTTAGGGTGTTCTTCGCGATCATAACAGGGCTTTTCGGCGCCGCGCTGCTCCACCTCGTCATCATCCTCGCGCTGCCGCACTTTACCGGTCGCGATGCGGCGACGCGTGTCGCGGCGGAGGGCGATCCGAACAATTTCTATCTGCTGACCAACCGCTACGACGAGGCAGGGCTTGCCAACGGCGATCCGTTCGTGCGCACGGCCGTCTGTTCTTTCGATGTGAGCGATGCGCCGGTGCATTTCACCGCCAAGGGCAATGTGCCTTTCTGGTCGATCGCAATCTATGACAGCGCCTCCAACGAGGTCTTCAGCATGAACGACCGCACTTCGGTCGGCGGCGCGCTCGACGTTCTTGCTGCAAGCCCGATCCAGCTGACCGACCTGCGCAAGAACCTGCCGGAGGAGCTGCAGCAGACGATCCTGGTGGAAATGGCGCATCCCGAGGGATACGCAGTGCTGCGTACGCTGGCGCCGCAGGCAAGCTTCGACGAGGCTGCGCGCGCCTTTCTGACTGCGGCGGGCTGCGACGAATTCGGCACCCGCTAGAGTTGTCTACTCGCTTTACTTGTTCTTGACACGCGGCGCAGAATGCGCCGGTTTCTTGTCGGGGGTTTCGACGAGCCGCTCGTAACGGACGCCGGTGAACCAGAGGATTTTTGCTTCGCGGGGCTCATGTCCCGTGCGGCGCGGCGACTGGGGCAGCCGGTCCGCCAATGCGACTACAATTGCCATTCTCGTCTCCATGCACTGCCCGAGACGGATGAACTTGCGATGGATTTCACCCTGCCCGCCATGCTGCGGGCCAGCGCGTCCTCAGACGCCGGATGAACCGGATCGAGGGCATTCGCGCCTTTCTCACGGCACCTGATCGAAATACCGTGATGCTGCGGAGCTTCCACGATCCAGACCTCCAAACCGCGTCGTTCCTGTCCGAATTGAGACACACGACCGTTAACAGATTACTAATATTCGGCCACTGCTTTCGGCAGCCTGCGCGACGGAGAGATAACGCGCAGAATGGTTGTTTGGTTTCAGCCGCAGAAAAGAAAAGATATGCTGAGAGCCAGTCGATAAAATTAGAAATAATCCAAATGGTTAATTGCTCTTCTCCACCAAAGAGGCAATCTCGCCGTGGGTGTTGCAAATATGCGTCACGGAAATATTAATTGCTGCAAGGGTGGATAGGTGTATCGTGATCTCATCGGCCGAGGGTTAAGGCGACGGCCGCTTGGGAGATGATACGTGCTCTTGCCCTCATACGGAGAGGAACCCATGCCCTTTCTGTATAATTCCGCATTCACCTCAAAAGATCTGGATGTGTTACGTCGTGCGCTGGATGCGTGGTGCGCGGAAAAGCATGTCGACATCGGAAGTGTCGAAGCGCAGTCCGCTGCTTCGGCTGCGCTCGACCTCTATCAATCAGGCTATAACGATCATGACAAGCTGCTGGCGGCACTCAGGGATCGCAAGGGCCTTTAGGTTATATGCCGGTATTATGAGAACTGGCAATCGCCCACTTCCGGCGCGTTGATTTTATTTTGACGGCTTATCAAGCCGCAACACGCAAAACGTGTATAATTCTGTTGCATTTTAATAGAATCTTCAGCAAGCATTAACCGTACCGGTGTAGGATTTGTTCATAACCGTATGGTCTGACACGCGTCCCGCCAGCGCTTGTCGGCTCACGGTCTCCCGCTTGTTCTGCGTTTTCGGGGTGTTCTTGTGCGTGACCGGTTTCGAGACCTAGAGGGCCCTATGGCCATCAGGAAGAAGGACGTGGTGTTAATGGCGACCGTCAGCAGTTTCGAGAACCTGTCGCATCCGACACGCTCCGAGCTGCGTCAGTTTGCCGAACTCTTCATGCCGCTTTTCCAGGCCTCCTCCGAAGAGGCAAGACGCCAGGCGGTTGCAGCCCTTTCCCAGTGCGAGAACATACCGGCAGCTGTTGCGCTCTTCATCGGCAATCAGCCGATCGAGGTCGCCGCGCCGTTCCTCGCCTCCTCCAAAGCAATCAATGACGATACGCTGATCACGATTGCCCGCACCCATGGCGCTTCGCATGTGAGGGCGATCGTCAGCCGCGATGCCCTATCGCCCAAGGTCATCGATGCGCTGGTGGCGCTGCGCCAGGCCGAGCCGCGCCCGGCCGCGGCTGCCGACTCTGCCGAACCGCAAGCCATGCCGCTTTCGTCCTTGCCCGCCAAGCCCGAAGTGGATCCACAGGAAGTACAGCGCCTTGAAAATGAAGAGGCGCTGCGCGAGCGCATCCGCGGCCTTGCCGGACATCTCGGCCGCAACGATCAGGACCGGCTTGGCCTGCGCTCCTTATCCGATATTCAGGAGGCGCTGCTGGTGCGTTTTGCGCGCTCGCGGGAAGCTGCGCATTTCGCCACTGCTCTGGCCGATAGTCTGTCGGCGAGCCGCTGGCTTGCGGAGCGCATCATGCTCGACCTCTCGGGCCAGCAACTCGCCACGACGCTGACGAGCCTTGGCATGGGCTTCCTCGATTCCGTCTTCGTGCTGGAGAAGCTCTATCCGCATCTTGCCGAAGTGCGGGAGAATGTCAGCCGCGCTTTCCTCGTTCTCGATGCGCTGGACCCGGAAGAATGCCATGCCCGCGTGGAAGCGTGGCGTCGCGCAGACCGCTATACCTATAATCCGCAAGCGCCGGCCCCGGCCCAGCCGGCTCCCGCCACACAGGCGCCGGCACCCGCTTACCGTTTCATCCGGCAGGCGCCGATGCGCGATCTCAATAGCGTCAGGCGGGCGCGCTAGGAGCATTTCCCGGAGACTGCCTGGATAGCCGTTCTCGTCTCAGGTCCTTACGGCAGAATCGCTTGGCACTTTTGCGCGATATGCTTGACGCTCCGGCAGCTCCAGCCGGCGCGTGATGCCGACCATTTCCAAAAACACCTCATCGTGACTGACGATTAGCAGCGCGCCGTCATAGGCTCTCAGGCCGGCTTCGACGGCGGCGATGGAATCAATGTCCAGGTGATTGGTCGGTTCGTCGAGGATCAGCAGCGCCGGCGGTGTCGCGCCGCCGAGAACGCAGGCAAGGCCGGCGCGTAAGAGCTGGCCGCCCGACAGCGTGGACACGATCTGCAGCGCCGCATCGGCCCGGAACATGAAGCGGGCAAGCGAGGCGCGGCAGGCATTTTCATCCGATTGTGGGTTCAGCCGCCGGAAATTGTCGCGAATCGACATCTTGGGATCGAGCAGGCCGACACGCTGGTCGAGCATAGAGAATGAGGTCAGCACGCGGACCGTCCCCTCCCACGGCTGGAGATCGCCCGAGATCAGCGCCAGCAATGTCGTCTTGCCCGAACCATTCGAGCCGGTGACGGCAATACGTTCGGGTCCGGTGATTTCGAAAGATAGCTTGCGGATGATTGGTTCGCCTGCCTCATAGCCGGCCGTGACCGCATCGATCTTCAGCACTGATCTGCTTGGCGGCAGGCCAGTCGAAGGCAGCTTGACGGAGAGCGGCTGCAGGATCTCGATGCGTTTGCGCGCCTCCTCGGCATCCTCCAGCGCCTGGGCGTGGCGGCGTTCGGCAAGGCGAGCATTTTCACCGCTGGTATTTTCAGCCTGACGCTTCAGGCCGCCAGCAACGATACGCGGCATGTCGCCCTTGGCGGCCTTCTTCTTGCCGGCGCTGTCCTTGCGCGCCTTCCGCTCGGCCGTTTCCTGGGCGCTGCGGGCAACCTCCGCCACGCGTTTCCTGGCATCGGCGAGATCATGTTCGGCGGCGGCCAGTTCCAATGCCTTGCGAGCGCGGTAATCGCTCCAGTTTCCGCCATAGCGCGTGGCGCCAAGCGTCGTCAGCTCGACGATGGCATCCATCGTCTCCAGCAGCTCACGGTCATGGCTGACGATCAGAGCGCCGTGCCGCCAGCCGCCGAGAAGCGAGATCACCGCCTCGCGGCCATCGCGATCCAGATTGTTGGTCGGCTCGTCAAGGATGAGGAAATCCGGCTCCGCGAAGATCAGGGCGGCGAGTGCCGCGCGAGTGCGCTGACCGCCGGAAAGGGCGGCAAGAAGCGTCTGCGGCCCGGCGGCAAGGCCGGACCGTTCCAAGGTTGCATCAATGCGGGCTTCGAGGGTCCAGTCGGCGGCAGCAAGTTCGTCAGCGCTCGCCTCGCCGCTTTCGGCACGGCTGATGACAGCGAGAGCTTCGGTCGCACCGAAGAGATCGGCGACCGTGTCATCCGGCCCGACCTGCACGCTCTGACGCAGGATGCCGATCGTGCCGGACACTGAGACGGAACCCGTCTGCGGTTGCAACTCGCCGGCGACCAGCTTCAAAAGCGTGGTCTTGCCCACACCATTGCGACCGACGAGGCCGGTGCGCTCGGCGTTGAAGCTCAGATCGATATTGGAGAAAAGCGGCCGGCCGTCAGGCGTGGACCACGAAAGATTGGAAAGCGTGATGGATGCAGGCATGGAAATCCCCGATGGCAAGGCGAGTTGGCATTGCGATCAGGTTCGAATCCATTGTGCACCATCCTGTTGGTATTGCGAATGGCGGTAAACTAGGCGGGAATGACTGTGAATTCAAGGCAGTTGGTCGCGGGCAAGCGGCACAAGCGCCGAAACCTCGTCTGCCTCCAGCTCGACAATCCAGAGATCGGGGTCGAATTTGCGTTCTCGGTCCAGGATCTCCCGTACCTGGTCCGGCTCGACGCGTTCGAGCCGGAGTTCGAACAGGCGATCGCCGCTGCTCTCTTCATCGAAGAAGGTTTGTGGGGCGGGCGCGTAGAGGGTTTCGAGACCATCGCGGAAGCGCTGGCGGATGAAGATAGCACCGGCCTCCTCCGCACCCTTCTTCTCTACGGCAGCGAAATTGCCCGCGGCGAAGACACGGCGGACGAGAGCGGAAACGTAGATATCGGTGCGCAATCTCATGAGCGGGATATAGACTGTGCGGCAAGTGGCAGCAACGCTTATACCTTGACTGCCAGCCGCAAGCTGACCCGACCGGAGGCGTCATGCCGCTGTCGGCCGCAAAGCCACGGATCGCACCTGCGTCATGCGAGTAAAGAGCAAACCTCCGGGGATCGCCATATCCTCAGCTCTGCGTCAGGCCCGTTAGTCTTTCGCTCATCTGCCAGAGGCGTTCGGCAAGTTCCGGATCGGTCGCCCAGGGACGCACACCGAGCATCTCCTCAGAATCGGCGGGCACGGCCCTCGCGATATCGCAATTTTCGCAATAGACGCCGCCCATGCCTTCGAGTTTTTCGCTGACTGCGCACCAGACGGTGGTCGCAGCCCCCTGTGCGATGGTCTTCTTGTTGTTCTCGGGGTCGATCACCGGGTTGCCGTCAGCATCCACGAAGCCGGTCGACTGCAGATATTCGCGCGACTGGTGGCGGACGAGATCGGTCGTGACGATGCCGCCCGGATGCAGCGAGAATGCGCGAACGCCCTCCCTTGCGCCTAACGCATCCATGGAGACGGCAAAGAGAGCATTGGCCGTCTTCGACTGACCATAGGCTGTGTAGGGCTGATATTCGCGGTTTTCGAACATCGGATCGTCGAAATCGACGCCAGAGCGGATATGGGCGCGCGAGGAGACGGCAACCACACGAGCGCCTTCCGCCTTCACCAGCGCCGGCCAGAGGCGGGCGGCGAGCTGAAAATGGCCGAGATGGTTGGTGGAGAACTGCGATTCATAGCCGCGTCTGTCGCGCGTCAGCGGATTCGCCATGACGGCAGCATTGTTGATGAGGAAATGCAGCGGCTCGCCATTCTCGAGGAAACGATCTGCAAAGTCGTCGATCGTATCCGGATCCATCAGATCCATATAATCAAGCGTCAGGCCCGGTACGGCCTCTGCAGCCGCCCTTGCCTTCTCGATGTTGCGGGCGGGCACGATGACCTTGGCGCCGGCCGCTGCCATGACGCGCGCGGTCTCGAGGCCAAGGCCGGCATAACCGCCTGTGACGATCGCTACCTTGCCGGCGAGATCATGGCCGGCAATCACGTCTTCCGCCGTGGAAGCCGCGCCGAAACCGGATCCGATAGGAGCTTGGGGAGTGGACATGGGATGTCTCCTTTCTGGAGCCTTTCCGTTTCTCTCCGAGTCACGAAAATGCTCTGTACCTTTGCTTTTCCGCAATTCCGGACGCAAAACCGCTGCGCACTTTCGCTGGAATTGCTTTAGTCGGGAAACATCTATGTCCGGCAAGCGGGATTCTGAATGCTTGTAAATCCCGATTTCTTGCGCCATCGTACAAACATGACGAGTGATCCCCTCTCCGAAATGCTCAATCTGCTCGACGCGCGCTGCCTGATGGCCGGCGGGCTGATTGCCGGCGGGCCCTGGGCGCTCGCCTTCCCGCAGCCGAACCGCATCAAGATCAGTGCGGTTGCCAAGGGCCGCTGCTGGCTGGTGCTCGACAATGGCAACCCGCCGATCCTGCTCGAAGCCGGCGACGTCATCCTGTTGAACGGCCAATACCCGTTCATGCTGGCAAGCGATCTGGCAGTGAAGCCGACGGATGCCGCGACTGCCTTCAAGGAGAAGGTTAACGGCATGGCGCGACACGGCGCCGGCGAGGATTTCCTCTATATCGGCGGCCATATCGCGCTCGGACCGACCGGCATGGCGCTGCTGCTCGATGTCCTGCCGCCCGTCATCCATGTGCGGGCCACACTTGCGGAAGCCGGCGTGCTGCGCTGGCTGCTCGATCAGCTCGTGCGGGAAATGGCGGCCGGCAAGCCGGGCGCGCTGCTTGCCTCGGCTCAGCTCTCGCAGCTCATCTTCGTGCAGGTGCTGCGCGCCCATATCATGACATCGGAGCCGCTGACGGTCGGCTGGCTGCGCGCCTTCGGCGACGAGAAGATCGCCCCCGCATTGCGGCAGATGCATGCGGATCCGGCGCATGACTGGCAGCTTGGGGAATTGGCGAAAGCCGCCGGCATGTCGCGCACCAGCTTTGCGCTGCGCTTCAAGACGGTCGCGGGTGTGGCACCGCTCACCTATCTGACCGCATGGCGCATGCGCCTTGCCGAACGGGCGCTCCGCGAGGGATCGATGCCCGTCTCCTCACTGGCGCTTTCGCTCGGCTATACTTCGGAAAGCGCCTTCTCCAACGCCTTCAAGCGGGTAACCGGCGTTGCGCCGAGGCGCTACCGAAGTTCGGCGGCCATCAATATCGGACCGATCGAAGAAGTGGTCGATGTGGAGGGGCGGGCGCCGACAACGGATTACCGGCCCCTGCGGCTGGCGAACCAACCGTCAGCCCCGGCGCGGCAGGGCTGATCTCGGTCTCGTATTTGGCTTTTCATGATTTACGCGAGTTGACGATCAGATCGCGCCGATTTCTTTGAGTTTCTTCAGCACGGCTTCGCTCGGCTCGCCATTTTCCGGCAGATTATAGTGTTTCTGGAAGTGACGGATGGCGGCGCGGGTCTGTTCGCCAGCGACACCATCGACGCCGACATTGGCGTAGGCCATGTTGGCGAGGCCCTTCTGGATCTTCAGTACCAGATCGACATTGGCGATTCCCGATAGCGGAACCTGCTTCGGCGAGGCCGGCGCCGTCTTGACGGTCTTTTCGGCGCTACGGATGGCGGCGGCGACCGGATCTTCCTCCGTTGCCTTCGATGTCACATCTTCCGGCGGTTTTTCGACAGGAATGGTCGAGGGGCCGACAGCATCGGTCCTGAGCGCGGCAAGCACATCCGGTGTAGCGTCGCCGCTTTGCGCCATGCCGACCGTTTCCTCGAAGAAGAGGATGGCAGCGCTGGTGCGCGGGCCGATGACACCATCGGCATTGCCGTTATAGAGGCCGCGGCGGATCAGTTCCTTCTGAATATCCATGACGAGTTGGTTCGGCTGCTGGCCGGAAGCAACCGGTGGCGTGGATTCGGTGGTCGCGGCAGCATCATCCGGCCGCTCGATGCGGAAGGTGGTGACATCGCCCTGCGGCTCAGGCTGCGGACGAAAGCCGATGGCATAAGGCGCGTCCGGATCGCGGGTGCGGAAGATCGGATGCGGGTGTGCACCCGGCTGATACCAGAGCGCATTGGCGGCAACGAAAGAAAAGATGACGACGAAGGCGATCGTGCCGCCGGCAATGGAGGGATTGCGGCCGATGACGCCGCCGAGCGCGCCAGCGCCCTGCAATCCAAGGCCACCCAGCGCCGCTACGCCCTGCACGCCGATACCGCCGAGTGCTGCCGCACCGGTCATCAAAAGGCCCTGCTGATGCCGGCCCTTTTTGCCCTTAGGCGATTTTCGCTTGCGCGCGGCCATCGAAGAGCCCCTCCTCCACTTCCGCGGCATCCACCGCGCTCTTCAGCCGCGGCGGAAATTCGACCGCCCCCGTCTGGTTGTTAGCCTCGCCAGTGCAGGCGCCGGAACCATCCGCCGCGACCTCGATGGTGATGATCGTGCCCTCGCCGGGCTGGCTGGCGATGGCGAAATGGCCGCCATGCAGGGCAACGAGCCCTTTGACCAGCGAGAGGCCAAGACCCGTACCCTCGAATCGGCGGGTATAATCATTCTGGATCTGGACGAAAGGTTGGCCGAGCGTCGCGAGCCGGTCGGCCGGAATGCCGATGCCGGTATCGCTGACCGTCAGCTTGAGGATACCGTCGCGCATCGCCGCATCGACGGTGACCACGCCGCCGGCCTCTGTGAATTTCACGGCATTGCCGACAAGATTGATAAGGATCTGCTGCAGCGCGCGCTGGTCGGCAACGACCTCGCCGATGCCGCGCTGGACGCGGCTCGTCAGCGTCACGCCCTTGCTCTTGGCCTGCAGGGCAAGCATCGATTCGCAGGAACGGATCGAGGCACCGATATCAAAGGGCTCCAGCATCAACTCGTAGCGGCCGGCTTCGATCTTGCTCATATCCAGCATCGTGTTGACGACCGAGAGCAGATGCGCGCCTGATTCACGGATCAGGCCGGCATATTCGCGCTGACGCTCATTCTCGAACTTGCCGAAATATTCGCCGATCAGAATGTCCGAAAAGCCGAGGATGGCGTTCAGCGGCGTACGCAGCTCATGGCTGACAGCGGCGAGGAAACGGGATTTGGCATCGTTGGCCGATTCCGCATCTGTCACGCGCGCCTGCGCTTCGGCGCGAAGCCGCTGCTCCACCGACACGTCGTGCAGCTGGGCAATGACAGCCGAAAGCATGCCGTCGATATCCCGCCGCGCGGTCATATCCATACGCAGATAGGCGAACTGGCGGTAGTCGTGCGAGACCGAGGGACGCTCAAACCTCAGATCGACGATTGCTTTTTCCTCACCCTGTCGCAGGGCATCCAGTGCCTGCAGGAAATGGATGCGGTCGGAGACATGAACCTGCTCGAAGAAGCCCCTGCCTTTCGGATCGCGCATCCAGGCAAGATAGTCGCGCTTATCGCGGCCACCCGCCTCCGTCACGCTGCCGTGCGGATCGAGGAAGAGCACAAGGCCCGGGCTCATTTCAAGGAAGAGATCGTCGGCGCTTGTCGTAACAGCGTTCTGGGGCGCAGCCTGGCGGGCCAGCGCAATACTGCCGACGGCCGAAAACAGGAACGCGGCGCAGACGGTGGCGACGCCGGCGGGCAGTGCGACAGCGGGGCTGGTGACGAGGGAGAGGCCAACAGGCGCGGCGACAAGGGCGGCAGAGGACAGGAATACAAGGCGGCGCAGAATGGCGAGCTCGCTCTGGCGCACAGCTTCGCCACCACTCGTCCGGGAGAGCCAGCCTGCCGCTGCCCGGTCCACGAGGGCCGTCGCCCGGCCGCCAATGTCACTCAAAAAACGCACGCAATACCTGCCCGAAAGGCCTTTCATTAACCCGGACAATAGGCCCCCGCGGCTTAAGGAAAGGATAAGGCAAAGTCGCCCTCCACAGCCCAAAACCGCCAAAAGTCCCATTTTGGGCCATCTGCACGGCTCTTTGGATTTTGTGGTTAATAGCCGGTAAGCGACGGATTTTCCTTGTATTTCAGCATCGCGTTAACTCTTGTGGCAAGGCGGCGGGCCAAAAGCCCAGCAATTGCAGTCCGCGGCTGCCACCATGCTTAACAGCGATCGGTAGAATTTGACTGAAATGCCCCGAAAATGCCGATCATTAAAATTCGAATCAAATTTGCCGTAAATGCCGTGGAGTTTCGAAAAGCGGCATTCGCAACTTCACGATAGGGTTCAATCACACCGGACAACCGGCCCTGATTCGGCAGCAAGACCGGACGGGGAAACAGGATGGGCAAGACAATGTGGTTTCTGATCAAAGGATCATTCTGGTTTGGCCTAGTGCTCGTAGCGCTCTCCGTTTTCTCTTCGGAGAGCTCCGACAATGCCGGCCACACACAATTGCAGTTTTCCGACGCCTTCACGGCGGTCAGCGGCGCCTATGACTATATGACCGGCATGTGCGCCGAAAAACCCGAGGTCTGCACCAAGGGTGCGGAGACCTTGACGGCTCTCGGCTACCGGGCCCGTGAAGGCGCCCGTGTCGCCTATGAGCTGCTCGATAGCCAGTTCAAGGACGATGCGTCCAAAATGGCTTCCGCAAAGTCGGCTGTGCCGCCGGCGCCTGTGGCGCTTGCCGCTCCTTCCCTGCCGGAAACGGTCACCAATACGGTGCGTGAGGCGCAGGCTGCGCTGAACCAGCCGATGCCGCATATGCCGCAGCCCTACCGCCCGCCGGTCGATGACGGCGCTTCAGCCGAACAGGTCGTCACCGGCACCATTCCCGCCGGCACGATCCCGCTGCCGACGCCGAAGCCGGCGATCTGACGAATTCTGCGGGCGATCCGCCCGTGTCCAAGCTTGCATCGGTGGTCCGCATGACGCGGAGATGCCCCATGCCTGACGTGCCTGCCCTGTTTATTTCAGCACTTTGCTGCGCCGTGAGGATGCCCATCCCTCACGGCGTTTCTTTTTGACGGTTCAATTCTGCGGTCGGTTCGCCTATATGATCAGGTAATAGCGAAAGGCCTGACAAGCATGGCAACCCTCGACCAGATCATCGACGACTTCTCCTTCCTGGACGATTGGGAAGACCGCTACCGATATGTCATCGAACTCGGCAAGGCTCTGCCGGAGCTGGCCGAGGAAAAGAAGACCTCCGAGAACAAGGTGATGGGCTGTGCCAGTCAGGTGTGGCTGGTGACGCATACATCAGGCAATCCGGACAATCCGCTCATGACGTTCGAGGGCGATTCCGATGCGCATATCGTGCGCGGCCTCGTCGCCATCGTGCTCGCCACCTATTCCGGCAAGATGGCATCCGAAATCGCCTCGCTTGACGCTTTCGAGATCTTCTCCAGGATCGGGCTCACCGAAAACCTCTCCTCGCAGCGCTCCAACGGGCTGCGCTCGATGGTCAATCGTATCCGCGAGGAAGCACGCGTGCGGGCCGCCGCCTGAGGCAGCCACGCGCCCGGAGAAATAGCCTCCGGACGCGTCGCAATTTCCGATCAGATCATTTGCTGTCGGCCATCTTTTCACGCAGGCGCTCTTCCTGCTCGATGAGCTCCGGCGTGAAGGCCTCACCGAAATCGGCAGCTTCAAAGACCTGACGGATTTCAATCTCGCTCGGGCCCGGCATCGGATTAGGGCAACGCTTAACCCATTCGAGCGCCTCCTCCATGTCCTTGACCTGCCACAGCCAGAAACCGGCGATCAATTCCTTGGTCTCGGCAAAGGGGCCGTCGATCACCATGCGCTTCGGACCATCGAAGGCGACGCGCTTGCCCTTGGAAGACGGATGCAGGCCCTCGCCTGCCTGCATGATGCCGGCATTGACGAGATCTTCGTTATACTTGCCCATGGCGGCCAGAAGCTCGGTCGAGGGCATCACGCCCGCTTCGCTGTCCTCAGTCGCCTTGACGATAACCATTACGCGCATTGTCTCTTCTCCTCTTATTACGGCGGCACGAGCGCCCGCCTGTCCTCAAACTTTTCATGCAATTCCGAACGCAAAACCGCAGCGCATTTTGCTGGAATTGCTCTAGAGACGGATGGGCTATTAGCAGGCCGACATTTTTGTCGTGTTTTCTTCGAAGATAAATGACAGTGGGCGAATGGTCATTCGAGATGCGCGCCATCTTCGGAGCGCAAATACGAAAAAGCCGGGCACCAGGCCCGGCTCTTTGTATCGTCCAGCGGTGTGAGACCCTTCAGCCGCGGCCGCGCTTGCGGCGCTGTCCCAAACCCATTTCCTTTGCGAGGCGCGAGCGCGCTTCGGCATAGGCCGGGGCCACCATCGGGTAATCGGCAGGCAGATCCCACTTCTCGCGATATTCTTCCGGCGCGAGATTATGATGCGTCATCAGGTGACGCTTCAGGGACTTGAAGTTGCCGCCACATTCCAGGCACGTAATCTGCTCGTCCTGTACGGACTTGCGGACAGAGACTGCGGGCTTCTGCTTTTCGACGACCGCTGCCACCGGCTGCGGTACGGACGTGTTGCTCAGTGCCGAGTGTACGTCGGAAATCAGATTGGCCAGGTCGCTGACCGGCACAACGTGGTTGCTGACATAGGCCGCGACGATATCGGCCGTCAGTTCCACAAGCAGCTCCGGCGCATTGCCGGTCGCCATATCCGTCATATTCTTTCTCCTGTTAGCATGCTCAAACGGTCCTTCTCCCAGAAGGCAAAGAACCCTCGTCGTAGAGCTAAACAGCAAAAGAGCAGGATGCAGCCTTTGTTCCGAAAAACCGGAAATCCACCCCTAGATTCCGAAGACCGTTTTCTGCACCAATACTGCCTGAAGGTGAGCTAGTACATGTTCTTCCAGGCAGTCACCCAGTTAGACATTGGCAATCAAGGCTGAGGGACTTGGAAGCAGTACGATTCTAATTCACAATCAGAACTCTACTTGGATTTTCAAATAGCATCGTTTTCCCAAAAGGCCAATTATTAATTGTGATTTTCCTAGAAAAAAAATCCATCACAAAGAATTGGTCAGCAGTTTGGAAAGCTTTACTCGCGATTCCAGTGCGTAAGTTTGCGTAAATTGCTTAAAATTCTGAATAGCCCTCATCCTCGGCGCATTCGCATATCGTCACGTATTGAGATAGGAGCTGGGAAATGACCAGTTTTATGCGAAGCTCTCGCAAGAAGGTGTGCAGAAACAGGCGCTGTTAGAATGAAAAACAAGAAACCGGCCAGTGCTCTGGCAAACACGGCAAGTTCGCCCGAGTAAAGTCCGGCGGCAAGCAACAAGAGGCCGGAACCGACGGTGCCGGCTTTGGAGGCGGCGTGCATGCGCGTGTAGAGATCCGGTAGACGCACGATGCCGATTGCTGCCGCCAGCGCGAAGAACGCGCCTGCCAGCAGCAGCACCGCCGTGATTACGGCAAGCATATAGTCCATCATTCGCTTCTCCCATGCGACTCGCGCTCAGCCTCTCTCAACGCTCTGCGCGAAAGCACAAAACGGGCGAAGGCGACGGTTGCCAGGAAACCGACGAGGCCGAGCGAAATGGCGATATCGATGTAAAGCGAGAAGCCGGTGCGCACGGCGACAACGGCGATGAAGCCGATCGCGATGCCCGTCAGCATGTCGAGCGCCAGAATGCGATCCGGCAGGCTGGGTCCGGTCACTACACGCCAGACGGTGAGGAAGAGCGCGACGCAGAGAATGCCAAGGGCCGTGACGGCGGCGACGGACACGATGGCGGCGGGTGTCATGATCCAAAGGCCTCCATGATGCGGCGCTCGAAGCCACCAGCGATATCGCGTCTGACCGCCTCCGGATCGGCGCAGTCCAGTGCATGGACATAGAGCGTGCGGCGATCCTCGGATACATCGACCGAGAGCGTTCCCGGCGTTAGCGTGATGAGATTGGCAAGGAGCGTAATCTGGAAATCGCTCCTCACCGTCAATGGGAAAGCGAGAATGCCCGGAGCAAGCTGCATGCGCGGCGAAAGCACCGTCAGCGCCACCCGCCAGGCCGAAAGCGCCAATTCCTTCAGGAAAAGACCGGCAAGCAGGAGGATGCGCAGCGGACGGATGCGGCGCGGCGCGGACCGGCCGGTAAAAGCCTCGCGCACGACGGCGAGCGACAGCAGCGACAGGGCCAGACCGAGCACGAAATTATGCGGCGAGGCGCTGCCTGTCACGGCAACCCATGCAACGGCGAGCGGCAGGCTCAGGAACAGGACGATCATCGCACGGCTCCTTCCGGAAAGACCGAGAAGATATAAGCGTAGGGATCAGCAAGCCCGTCGGCCGCTGATCGAGCAGCCTGCAGCAATTGTTCCGGCAAGATACCGAAGCCGGTGACGAGGATCGTCAATACGACAAGCGGCACGCCGACTGTCCAGCGCGTCCGCACCCGCGGCAGGGGCAGCACGGACGGACGCCAATAAGCAAACAGGAAAAGGCGACCGAACGCGATTGTAAGCAGGAAGCCGCCGAGCAGAATGGCGCCTGCCAGCCACCACGCACCGAGATCGAGCGAAGCCTTGACCAACAGCGCCTTCGGCCAGAAACCGGAAAAAGGCGGCAGGCCGCAGGCGGCGAAGAACAGCATGAGAGACATCGCAGCGAACCCGCCGTTCTGGCGATAGAGTCCCCCGAGTGCCGCAATCGAGAAGGAGCCGCCTCGCCTGCCCGCTTCGCCGGCCAGCAGATAGAGTGCCGTCATCAGCACGACCGAATGCAATGCATAGAAGACTGCGCCCCCGAGGCCATCGGCGGTGCCGAGGGCCGCGCCGACCAGCATATTGCCGATGCCCGAGATCACGACATAGCCGAGCATCCGGCGCAGGTCGGATTCGGCGAGCGCACCCAAAGCGCCGACGAGGATGGTCAGGGCACCGACGATGGCGATCAGCAGGCTGAGTTCATCCCGCTCGGTGGGCAGCAGCATGACGAGGACACGCAGCAGCGCATAGACGCCGACCTTGGTCAGCAGGCCGGCAAAGAGCGCTGACACGGCGATGCGAGGAGTATGATAGGAGGCCGGCAGCCAGAAATTCACCGGAAAGGCGGCGGCTTTCATGGCGAAGGCCAGCAGGAAGAGGCAGGCAAGCGTCATCAGCGGCGCCGTGCCACTGAGCCCCGCCGCCCGCTCGGCGATATCTGCCATGTTGAGCGTGCCGAAGCTCGCATAGAGGACGCCGACAGCGATGAGGAACAATGTCGTGGCGATGAGGTTCAGCACCGCATATTTCAGTGCGCCATCGATCTGCGCCCGTTCGGAGCCGAGGATCAGCAGGCCGAAGGAGGAAATGAGCAGCACCTCGAACCAGACATAAAGATTGAAGATATCGCCGGTCAGGAAGGCGCCGGTGACGCCGGCCATCAGCAGCATCAAAAGCGGGAAAAAACCGTATCGCCGGCCGCTTTCGGTCGTGTCCGACAGGGCGTAGATGCCAGCGGCAAGGGCGGCGACCGCTGCGGCGAGCGCCATCAGCGCGCTGAAAACATCCACGGTGAAAGCAATGCCGAAGGGCGGAAGCCAGCGGCCCATGACCATGGTAAGCGGGCCGTTTCGGGCGACCTGCCATAGGAGAGCGGCGTCGAGAAGCAGCAGGATGACGAGACTGGCGATGGCGATCCATGCCTGCAGCCGGGGAAGGCTGCGCAGCATGAGCAGGAGTGCCCCGAGGCAGATGCAGATTGCAACCGGCAGGATCGCCAGCCAGTGCGCCGGCGGGACTGGGGTGGTGACCATGGCTGCCGAGAGATCGGAAACGGGCGCGGCCATTAAGGAGCGACTCCCTTTGTGGTCGGCGGATAGGCACCCCCCTCTGCCCAGCCAATCTCCCCCACAGGTGGGGAGATTGGCTGGGCGCACCCGCCCGCCCAAACAACAGTTGTCAAACGGGACCTTGCCGCGAGTCGATCTCCCCCCTTGTGGGGGAGATGCCCGGCAGGGCAGAGGGGGGTAGGCATCCGCACAACCATCCTCAATACCCCATCGGTGGCATCGGCCGGTCTTCGGGCTCGGCATCGTGCATGTGAGTCGTATCGTCCGTACCGAGCTCCTGATAGGCGCGATAGGTCAACACCAGCAGGAAGGCGAGGAAGGAGAAGGAGATGACGATCGCAGTCAGGATCAGCGCCTGCGGCAGCGGGTTAGCAGCGCTTGCCGGCAGCGCATCGGCACCCGCGGGGACGATCGGCGGGACCTCGCGGGTCAGCCTTCCCGCCGTGAAGATCAGGAGGTTCACTGCATTGCCGAGGATGGCAATGCCGAGCATGATGCGGATCGAGAAACGCGACAGCATCAGATAGATGGCGGCCGAGAAGAACAGGCCGACGAGGATGGCGAAGAGCGGCTCCATCAGTCCACCTCCCTTTCTTCCAGCGCCAGCGCAATCGAGGCGACTGCTCCGAGCACGACGAAATAGACGCCGAGATCGAAGAGCGTGACGCTGGAGAGCGGCACTTCCACGCCGAGGACGTTGGGATAGACCCAGAGGCCGGTCATGAAGGGCACGGCAAACAAGATGGATATCAGACCAGCGAAGCAGGAGAGCAGCAGGCCGAAGCCGGCAATTGCCAGCGGATGAAAGCGGATCGCCCGGCGCACCGCCTCCACACCGAACGCAATGCCGTATATCGCGAGCGCAGAAGCGGCGATCAACCCGCCGATGAAACCGCCGCCCGGCTCGTTATGCCCTCGCAGCAGGATGAAGACGGAAAAGAGCAGCATCAGCGCGGTGATGAAGGGTGCAACCGTGCGGAAGATGAGGGTGTTCATGCGGCGCCTCCGCGAAGAGGCGCTACTGGATCAATCGAAAACCGATTGGAAGTATTCAAGTAACGGGTCGGGAGCAAACCTCCCTCCCTCATTCCTGTGCTTGTCACAGGAATCCAGCCACGGCGCGTCCGCGCCGTGAATGACTCGTCTTCTGAAAGGGAAAGGGTCTCCTGTGCCCAAGGACTTGGGCACGCTGGATTCCTGTGACAAGCACAGGAATGAGGGAGGTCAAGGATACGCGCCGAGCCAGCAAACATCATTCCGCGCCCTCCGTATCCGGATCGTTCGTCGCGAGCTTGCGTTCAGCATTGCCGCGGACGCGGATGAGCGCGAGGATCGCCAGCCCCGTCACGGCCACGACGGCGATTTCGCCGAGCGTATCCGTGCCGCGGAAATCGACGATGATGACATTCACGACGTTGGCGCCGTGGGCGATCAGCTTCGAATGGGCGTTAAAGAAATCGCTGAGCGTCGTGTTGAACGGTGCTTCCGTGGCGCGCATCAACAGCAGCGCGAAGCCGAGGCCGCAGGCGAGCGAAAGGGTAATATCGAAGAGGCGCCGAACTCCGTGGCGCCGATCCGTCGGCGACAGGCGCAGCCGGGTCATGACGAGGGCGAGGATGACAACTGCGAGCGTTTCGACCATGAACTGCGTGAAAGCGAGGTCCGGCGCGCCGAAAAGTAGAAAGATCAGTGCAACCGCAAAGCCCTGAATGCCGAGCGAGACGATCGCCATCAGCCGGTCGCGAGCGATCAGCACGGCAAGAAGGCCGGCTACCGCGATGAGCATGATGCCTGCCTCATGCGGGCGCAGCTCGGCGGGCCAGACAAAAGGCAGCGGCAGTTCGCCATGGACGATAAGCGGCACGAGCAGGATCGCGGCGACGCATACGAAGGTGGAGGCGACGTAGATATCCAGCCGCCCCGGCTGAACGACGCCGATGGCGCGATGGGCGAAACGGACCAACGCCGTGACGACATGGTCGAAGCCGCGATCCGGACTCCGGGCGGAACGCAGGAGAAAAGCCACGAGCGTGCGAGCGTGGTCGAGCTGCCAGTAGACGACGATACCGAGCACCACCGTCAGCAGCGACAGCGCAAGTGGCACGCCGACATGCGGCGCAAGTGTAACGGAGACGACGTTGGTGGCTTTGCCGGCAACGGCAGAGGCCATGGGCGAGGATAGCCCGCCATGCGTGAAACCTGAGAAGAGCGCCGCAAGCAGGCCTGCCAGAGCGAGGGTTGCCGGGCCTAACCACAGCAGCACCGGCGCCTCATGCGGATGTTTCGGCGTTTCCACCGGCCCGCCGATAAAGGGTCTCAGCCCCACGGCAAAGGCGATTGCAAACATCAGCGCATTGCTGAAAACCGCGATGGCCGTGACGAGGATGGAATAGGGATCGCCAACGGCCAGAGCGGTATAGATTTCCTCCTTGGCGAGGAAGCCGAAGAAGGGGGGCAGGCCGGCCATGGAAAAGGCGGCGGCTATGGCGATCGCGAAGGTCAATGGCATCGCCTTTCGCAGGCCACGAAGCCGCGTGATGTTGCGCGTGCCGGTCTCGTGATCGATGATGCCTGCGACCATGAAGAGCGCGCCCTTGAAGAGCGAATGCGCCACCAGATAAAGCACTGCTGCCTTGATAGCATAGTCAGAGCCGAAGCCGGTGAGCAGCACCAGCAGGCCGAGAGAGGAGACGGTCGTATAGGCGAGTTTCAGCTTCAGATCCGTTTGGCGGATGGCGAGCACCGAGCCGGTGAGCAGCGTCAGGCCACCAAAGATGGGAAGCAGGACTTCCCATGCCGGAGTCGCTCCCATGACCGGGTTCAGCCGCATCAAGAGGTAGACGCCGGCTTTCACCATCGTGGCGGAATGGAGGTAGGCGGAAACCGGCGTCGGCGCTTCCATGGCGTTCGGCAGCCAGAAATGAAACGGAAACTGCGCCGATTTGGTGAAGGCACCGCCAAGCACCAGCAGCAACGTCGTGAAATAGAGCGGGCTGCCTCTCACGACATCGCCTGACTGCATCAGTTCGGAGAATTGCGCAACGCCTGTCAGCCCCCAGAGGATAAGCAAGCCGGCGAGCAATATCAGTCCGCCTCCGCCCGTGACCACCAGCGCCTGAAGAGCGGCTCGCCGCGACGCCTCCCGCTCATGATCGAATCCGATCAGCAGGAAGGAGGTAATGGAAGTGAGCTCCCAGAAAATGAAGAACGTTAGGAAGCTGTCGGAGACGACGACGCCGAGCATCGCGCCCATGAAGAGAAAGATGAAGGAGAAGAACCGGCCCTGATCCGGATGCCCTTTCAGATATCCGCCGGCATAGAGCACGATCAGCGTGCCGATACCGGTAATGAGCAGCGCGAAGGCGAGCGACAGCCCGTCCAGGAACCAGGAAAACCGGACGCCGAGGCTCGGCACCCAGTCATAACCGCCCGTCACGATCCGGCCGCCGGCAATATCGGGCACGAGACTCAGGAAATGCAGGAAAGCCAGCAACGGAGCAACGGCGAGCAGCCATGCGCCGTTTGCACCGGCAACGCGGATGAGAACCGGCCCCGCGAGAGCACCGATCAGCGGCAGGCACAAGGCCAGAAATGTCAGGGCCGTGACATCGGCCATGTCCCCTCCCCGCGAATTCGGATGAAAGCCAGTAAAAACAGCCAGTTTTCATGACTTAGGCGACTCGGCTGATCGCCTCAAGCAATTTCAGCCACCTGTCGGAGGTGGATGCGGCTGTCTTCACAGGCTTGGTGTTCAAGAAAGGCGCGTAGCGAGCCGGGAAACGGAGCTGTACAGGACGAAGAAGACAAGCGGCAGGGGCCGGAAAAAAGGTAATTCATCGTCATGCGCCGATTGGGTAAAGCTTAAGTTGCGCAGCGAAACGGCACGGCCTGATTCAGCGGCCCGGTCAGACGCAGGCTTGTATCATCGTCCTGAAGGGAAAAGAACCGCAGACAGATTATTCTCAGATCAACCTAAACGAGGCCTACAGGATTCACGGATCATCAATCGGCCCTTTAGAACGATGTGCCGCGGCTCACGTCGCTTCTTGTCGGCAACCCGACTGAGAATGAGTTCTGCAGCCTGTTCTCCGATCGCTTGAACCGGCTGCGCGATGGTCGTGAGATTGGGCTGAAACACGTCGGCCCAGGGGAAATCATCGAAACCCGCCACCGAAATATCACCGGGGCAATCCAGACCGACGTCGCGGATGGCCTTCATGACACCGATGACCATCAGGTTGTTGGCGGCAAATATTGCCGACGGCCTGTCCGGCCGTGTCAGCAACTGCATCGTCGCGGTGTAGGCATCCTTTGCCCGGAAGTTGCCGAGCCTGACGAACTCATCGCCGTAGTCGATGCCGGCCTCCTGCAAGGCGGCGAGATAGCCGGCCAAGCGATCCCGGCCTGTCGATGTGGAGAGCGAACCGGAAATATAACCGATGTTCCTGTGTCCAAGGTCGATGATGTATTTCGTGGCCGACTTGACCGCATCCTCGTTATCCACGACGACCGCATCGGCGTCGAGATCATGACATAGGCGGTCAATGAGGACCACCGGAGTATTTGCGCCGCGCAAATGACGCCGCAGACCGTCATCGTCACCGGCCGCCGCGATGATCAACCCGTCAACCATGCGATCCAGCAGCAGCGATATCTGCTCTTCCTGCAAGGATGCGCTTTCATCGGTGCAGCAGAGCATCACGGCATAGCCGGCACGGTGAAGCACGTCCTGGATGACGGCGACCACGTCGGTGAAGAATGGATTAGTGATATCGGCAACAACCAGCCCGACCGTCGTCGTCGTGCCCATCTTCAGGCTTCGGGCAACGGCATTACGCTTGTAGCCGATCTCCTGGATCGCCTGCTCGATCCGCTCGCGCAACTTCTTGCTCACCGGCGCCGTTCCGTTGACTGCGGCGGAAACAGTTGCAACCGACACGCCAGCCGCCACGGCGACGTCCTGCATCGTCGGGACAGCCTTGCTTATCTTGCCTGAGATACGGTCCATGATTCGAAACGTTTCAAATATTTTTCTGAGCCGATGTTAGGAAATAACCTTCTATTTTGCAATCTTCTGCTGCTGCTGAAAGCGTGAAAGCTTGACAATAACGAAACGTTTAGATTAGCGTCAGATGATAAATGCGGACATGCTGGAGGGGAGGCCATGGTGTCATGCAAAGCGGACCTCGGGTCCCACAGGGACCTCATGTTTCTCAGGTAGACCCGCCACGTGGTCCTGGCGACCCCCTGCTGTCGGCACTGCATGTTTCAAAGAGGTTCGGCGGGATCGCCGCGCTGACGGACGTGGCATTCGACCTTCATGCCGGCGAGATCCACGCGCTGATGGGAGAAAATGGCGCGGGCAAATCAACCCTGATGAAGATTTTCTCGGGCGTGCATACCGAATATGAGGGTGAAATCCAGCTCGATGGCCGGCCTGTGAAATGCGCCAGCGTACGGGATGCCGAGGACGCCGGAGTGGCGATCATACACCAGGAACTGAATCTCGTTCCGGAGCTCAGTGTCGCCGAAAATATCTTCCTCGGTCGCGAGCCGCGTATCGCCGGCCTGTTCATCGATAAGCGCAAATGCGTGGTCGAGGCGCGCGCCCTGCTGAGGCGGCTCGGCATTGATCTTGCTCCTGAGGCGCGTGTCGGTTCGCTGCGGATCGGCGAGCAGCAACTGGTCGAGATTGCAAAGGCACTCTCCCTCTCCGCCCGCGTGCTCATCATGGACGAGCCCACTTCGGCGCTATCGCCTGGAGAATGCGTGCGGCTCTTTGCCATCATGCGCCAGTTGGTGCGGCACGGCGTCGGCATCGTCTACATCTCGCACCGAATCGACGAAGTCATGCAGCTCAGCGACCGCGTGACGGTGTTTCGCGATGGCCGGCATGTGTGGACCAGAGTGATGTCGGAGACCGACGAAGATCGGATCATCGCCGCCATGGTCGGACGCGATCTTGGGCATGGCGAAAGCCAACGCAGTTCGACCGCGAAGGAAGTACTGCTTTCCGTCCGGGATCTGTCGCTCGCCGTAACGGGCCGGCGCGGTAGGCGCAACGTGCTGAAGGAGGTCGGTTTCGACCTTGCGGCAGGCGAAATTCTCGGCATAGGTGGGCTGCTCGGCGCCGGCCGGACGGAAATTCTGCAAGCCATTTATGGCGCGGCTGCCGGCCAGGTTGGCGGCAATATCTTCATCGACGGCAAGCCTGTGCGTCTCCGCTCTCCCGTCGAAGCGCGCCGCCGCGGTATCTCGCTGCTCACCGAAGATCGCAAGTCACAAGGACTGCATCTGCGTGACACGATCACCGACAACATCGCCCTGCCCGTGGTCAATCGGCTAGCACGTTTCGGCATTCGCAAATTTGGTTCGGAAGAGAAGCTGGCGACTGATGCGGTCAAGTCACTTGGTATTCGGGCCGCTGGCATCGATCAAGCCGCCGGTACGCTCTCCGGCGGCAACCAGCAGAAGGTGGTGATTGCAAAGTGCCTTGCGGCGAATCCGAGAATCCTGCTTCTCGACGAGCCGACTCGCGGAATCGACGTCGGGGCGAAGCGGGAAATCTACGAGCTGATCTTCAAACTCGCCGCCGATGGTATCGCGATCATCGTCGTTAGCTCTGAGATGCCGGAACTTCTGTATCTGGCCGACCGCATCCTGGTTATGTCGGAGGGACGGCAGACCGGCATCCTGGATCGCGCCACCGCGACGGAAGAACGCATCATGCAGCTTGCCGCTCCGCGGTCGGCACAGCGCGAAAAGGCAGTGCAATGAATCTCATTCTCAGGACCAAGCTCTATTGGGGACTGATCTCGATTTTCCTGATCGGGGTGCTCGCGTCGCCGACGACATCGTCCGGCAAGAACATCTTCCTGTCGGCCGGCAACCTTCTCGACGTGCTGCGTCAGGTTTCGACGACCGGACTAATTGCAACCGGCATGACCGCCGTCATCCTGACGGGCGGCATCGACCTGTCGGTCGGCTCGATGATGGCGATCTGCAGCGTGGTTTGCGCCATGCTGCTTACCGTTCCGGGCGACACATCAGCGGTGTGGATCGGCATACCCTCCGTCTGTCTCGCCGCACTGGTGATCGGCGCGGCCGGTACGCGCTTTCTGTTTCTCAATATCGAAAAATCACGGGGCGCCGGAGCCCGGGACACAGCGCTCGACAGGGTGAGGGGCATCGGCATTCCGGCCGTAGTCGGCCTTCTGCTCTGCGCCTTGCTGCTCTTCTATCTTCTGCCGCAGATCGACCGCAAGTTCGGCGTGATCGGCGTCCTGCTGATCACGCCCGCGGTCGGCCTGCTATTCGGGACGATCAATGGCGTTGTCATCGTCGCCGGCCGGCTGCAGCCTTTCATCGTTACGCTGGCGATGATGGTCACCGCGCTCGGGATCGCGCGGCTGACGGCGGGGCAGAACAATGCCGTTTTGCCGGTATATACCGGATCGAACGCAACGGAGGACTTCGAGAACCTCCGTTCGCTGGTCTTCGGCATCGTGCCGACGCCTGGCATCTTCTTCCTGGCAGCGATCATTCTTTATGCCGCCGTGCTCAGGTTGACGCCGTTTGGTCGCTATATTTATGCCATTGGCGGTAACGAGGAGGCCGCGCGCCTTTCGGGCATCGACAGCGGCAATATCAAGATTGTCGCCTATGCGCTTTCCGGCCTGCTAGCCGGCATCGCCGCCGTGCTTTACGTCGCGCAGTACCGCCAGGGCAAACCCGATGCCGGCGCCGGCCTTGAACTCGATGCCATAGCGGCAGTGGTGATCGGCGGCACCAGCCTGATGGGCGGCCGTGGCGGACTAGCCGGCACCTTCTGCGGCGTCCTCATTTTCGGCCTGCTCTCCAATATCCTGCAATTGCACAACATCGATTCCAATCTCCAGCTGGTGCTGAAGGGATTGATCATCGTCGGTACCGTGCTTGTCCAGGAGCGCAACGCCAGTGACATTCTCTCGCGTTTCCAGCTCATGATGCCGAAGACGGTGAGAAATCCAACGTCCGCGGAGGAGCGGTCGTCAAAAGAGATCCTGTCTCTTAACAACCTCGGAGGAAACGAAAATGAAACGTCGTGATTTGCTAAAGCTTGCTGTCGCAACAACCGCACTCGCCACCACGGCCCTGATCACGGTCAATTCGGCCGCGGCTGCCGACAAGAAATGGCGCATCGGCTTCTCGCAGGCGACAACGATCGAGCCCTGGCGTGCGCAATTCAACAAGGACATTATCGCCGAGGCCGCTAAACATCCCGAAGTCGAATTGATCATCACCGATGGTGAGGACAAAACTGAGAAACAGGTAGCGGACGTTGAAAACCTGATCCGCCAGGAAGTCAACGCACTGCTGGTATCGCCGAAAGAATCGGCTGGCCTTACCGGCGCGGTGCAGGAAGCCATCGATGCAAAAATTCCGGTCTTCGTACTCGACCGCAACGTCGACACCGATAAATATGTGCAGTTCGTCGGCGGCGACAACAAGCTGATCGGCGAGGCGGCCGGCCAGTATGCCGTTGAGCTTCTGGGTGGCAAAGGAAAAGCCAAAGGAACCGTCGTCGAAATCTGGGGTGGCATGGGGACGCAGCCGGCCCATGACCGGCACGACGGCTTTCATGAATTCACGGACAAGGAGCCGGGGATAAAATATCTGCTGGATCAGCAGTCGGGCGACTGGAAGCAGGATCAGGCCTACAACATCATGGCGACTGCGCTGCGCAACAACGAGCACATCGATCTGGTCTACGGCCACAATGATCCGATGGCTTACGGCGCCTATCTCGCAGCCAAAGATGCCGGCCGCGACAAAGAGATGAAATTCATCGGCATTGACGGCCTGCCGAACGAAGGTGTGCAGCTCGTCAACAAGGGAGAGCTGACGGCAACCTTCGTCTACGCAACGCCCGGCGCGGAGGGGCTGCGTCAGGCCATCAAGTATCTGAATGGCGAGAAGGTCGAGAAGACCGTCGTCCTGCCCACCATGAAGATTACCAAGGAAAACGCGCCTGACATCCTCAAAGCCAATGGACTGTAAGCAGGCTGAGACGACGATGCTCCCGGCACCTGTGTCGGGAGCATCGACCCGTTCCCCTTCGTCCCAGACTTGATCAATCGTGCCCAACGCACCACATTTGCGCACGAAAAGAGATTGCCCCCGGCGAAAGGAGCACTCCATGGCCGAAACGACCGCCACCCCAAAAGTTCACAGGACCGATGCCGAATGGAAGGAACTGCTGACTCCCGAGCAGTACCGCATCACCCGCCAGCATGGCACCGAACGCGCCTTTACCGGCCCCTATTGGGATTCTTTCGAGACCGGTCTCTACCGCTGCGTCGGCTGCAATGCCCCGCTCTTCCGCTCCGACACGAAATTCGATGCCG
This sequence comes from Rhizobium sp. BK529, assembly GCF_014194105.1. Taxonomy (NCBI): domain Bacteria; kingdom Pseudomonadati; phylum Pseudomonadota; class Alphaproteobacteria; order Hyphomicrobiales; family Rhizobiaceae; genus Rhizobium; species Rhizobium sp. BK529. The sequence continues at coordinate 2,330,638 of NZ_JACIAU010000001.1, forward strand.
GATGCGGCTGGCCGAGCTATTTCGAGCCGGTTTCGCCTGATGCCGTGACCGAGCACCGCGATACCACCTATGGCATGGTGCGCACGGAAATCCGCTGCGGCACGTGCGAGGCCCATCTCGGCCACGTCTTTCCCGACGGGCCGCCGCCGACCGGCCTGCGCTATTGCATCAACGGGCATTCGATGGTTTTCGAGCCCGGCAAGTAAGGGAAAGCAGCCCTCCAACGCGCCCGCGGCTGCCGCAAGCAATTCGTGAAGCTATCCTGCGGGTACGTCTTCCGCGAACGCCGGTGTTCGCGGTGTCAAAAAGATTCAATGCAAGACCGTCGCTTCAATTGGAATCTGCGACGAGCACAGCCGCCGCTTTTCGGGGTTGATCCTCATTTACGGGCTGAGCCGCATTCGACAATTTCCAGACTAGTCGAACTTGGTCTTCTTGATCGCATCGAAGTTTTACGGTATCGATATTTATGAGGTACGTACCTCATAAAGCCATTCGCGCGGCTCCGGCTCATCGAGTGGTGCTAGAATTTTCTGACGCTGAGAATGAAAACGGAACGCCGGGCAAGGCTGATCAAACCGTCGAGAGCATATGATGAATGAGTTCAAGCTTAATCCAGAATTTGCCATAGGAGATGAACAATCTCTTCGAAGTCTCTTCGACGCCACTCACGCCCTGGCAATACTGAAGTGCCAGGATACTCTTGGCGAGCATGCGCGGGAGTTTATCAGGCGTTCGCCGTTCTTGTGCATCGGCACACAAAATCCCGATGGAAAAGCAGATGTCAGTCCTCGCGGCGATCCTGTCGGTTTCGTTAAAATTCTGGATGAGCGCACACTGGCCATACCAGATCGACCGGGCAATAACCGCCTGGACACTCTGGTCAACATCATCGCCAACCCGAGCGTTGGACTGCTATTCATCATTCCTGGGTTTGACGACACATTGCGCGTGAATGGGCAGGCCACTCTGGTAAATGATCCTGAACTGCTGAAGAGCATGAGTGTCAATGATCGCGCGCCCAAACTCGCGATCGTGGTTAAAGTGAATGAAGTTTTCATGCATTGCGCCAAGGCCTTTCGGCGCTCTCATTTATGGAGCCCGGAACATTTCCAAGATCGCACCGAGATGCCCTCTCTCATGAAGATCATTCTGGACGAAACAACGGGCGCGCCCAGCAATAAGGACGAGATGCGCCAAATGGACGACGAGCTGGAAAAAGATTACCAGAAGACACTTTATTAGCCGTTTGATACGCGCAGATAGTCTGCGGCGGAAACATCAAATTTCGCCACAGATGGTGCTCCAGTTAAGAGCAGGCCCTACCGGATTCGCTTCTTACATCAGGCCAGCGGGCGGGATGAGCGGCGAGCGCCTGCCTTCCAGCACATGCTCCGCGGCAAGCCGGCCGAGCAGCGGCGCGAGGATAACGCCGGGATGGCCGACCGCAGCATAGGCACCCTCAACGCCGGGCAGGAAACCCAGCCGCGGCATTCCATCGGAGAAGAAGGGCCGGTAACCGGCGACGGCCTCGACTAGTGACACGCGCTCGGGCAAGCGCAGGCGCTCATGCATGATCTTCAATATCCGCCGGCCTACACTTTCCGGCGCGTTTTCCTCGCGATCATCGATATAGCCCTTGGCGACGTTCAGCCTGTTGTCCGCGGATTGGCGGATTTCCAGGCCGGGGCCTCGGAGGATGCGGCTTAGCACGGGTTCGGTGCAGCTGTAGCGCAGGATGATCGACGGTGAGGCTTCGACACCGGTGCGGAAGCCGAGGTTTTCTGCCAGCCGGTCAACGGCAGTTCCGGCGGTCAGGATCACGAGATCGGCTTCGATCACGCCGCCATCGTCGAAGCGCACACCGGTTACTATGTTGCCTGAAAGGGTAAGGCTTCCGACCTTGCGGCCGAAGGTGGCGGTTATGCCGGCGGCATCGATCAGATCCCGCGCCAGCCTTGCAGGATCGAGCGCGAGATCGAGGGGCGAAAAGATGGCGCAGGCGGGAGGCTTGAGCAAATTGGGCTCCCATGCGGCGATCGTCGCGGCATCGACCAGTTCGACATCCGTCCCCGCAGTGCGATGGGCCGCGGCGAAGGCCTCGGTTTCAGCGGGGCTTGCAAGCCAGAAGAGCGAACCGGCGCGCGCGGCCACGAAGACACCAGGCAGATCTGCCTGCAGGCGGGCATATTCGACGAGCGCCTCCTGCACGAGGCCGTAATTTATGGCTCCCGGCGCAATATTGATGATATTCACCCAGCCGAAGGCGCTTGACGTCACGCCGCTGCCTGCGGCCACGCCCTCCTCCACCATATGGACCTCGGTTCCGCGCCGAGCAAAATGGAAGGCGAGCGAGGCTCCGACAATGCCGGCGCCGACAATGATGACGCGTATCTTCGCAGGTGCCATGGCGGGAGTCCTCCTGTAGAACCGAACCGGGAACCGGCGCGGCTTAGGCGTGCTCCATGACAGAGGGATGAAACGATGACGGCCATGCGGGAAATCCTGCGCAGCGACCGGCTGGTGTTGCGCGAAATCACCGTTGCGGACCTACCGGCGCTCGAGCGCATCTTCGGCGACCCGCTGTGCATGCGCCATTACCCTTCCGTGAAGGATGGCGCGGCAACGCGGGATTTCTTCGAAAGGCTTGCCTTCGGAAGCTACGAGAAAAATGGCTTCGGCCTCTGGGCGATGATCGATCGTCGGAGCGGCGATCTGCTCGGCGACTGCGGGATCACGCTGCAGGAAACGTCGAGTAGGACAGAGCCGGAGATCGGCTACCATCTCTGGCGAGATCATTGGGGCAAGGGCTATGCCACCGAGGCTGCAACTGCCTGTCGCGACCATGCCTTCTCGGTGATGGGATTGTCGCGCATCGTCAGTATCGTCAGCCTGGAAAATCTCCCCTCGCAGAAGGTCGCCGAGCGGGTACATCAGAGGAGAGAGATATTCAGCAAGCAGAATGCGGCCGGCGAGACGGTCGAGCGCTATCTCTACATCAGCGAAAAAACATCAGGCACATGAGCACGGTTTCCGACGATCCCCTCTACCGCGACCCTTCCCTTGCGCAATTTTACGACGCGGCCAATCGCTGGGGTCCGGATTTCGATTTCTGCGTGAAGCTTGCGGAAGGTGCGCAGTCTGCACTCGACCTTGGCTGCGGCACCGGCGAGCTGACGGCTGCCCTTGCTGCGACGCGTATCGTCACCGGCGTCGATCCGGCTGCGGCAATGCTCGATATCGGCAGATCGCGGCCGGGTGGCGACCGGGTGGAATGGGTCGAGGGCGACGCCCGCATCGTTCGCCTCGGCAGGAAATACGATCTCGTCGTGCTGACGGGGCACGCCTTTCAGGTTTTCCTGACGGAAGAAGACCAGCGCTCAGCACTCGCCACGATCGCAGCCCATCTCAGCCCTGCCGGCCGCTTCGTGTTCGATACACGCAATCCCGGTTTTCGAGGAGAGCGTGATGTGCGCCACAGCAGCGTGCGTCAGCTCGAACATGCGCAGCTTGGAACGGTCGAGGCCTCGGACGAGTCGCATTACGACGAGGCGACCGGCATTCTTTCCTATGAGAACGTCTATCGTGTTCGTGCGACGGGTGAGCGTTTCGCCGGCCGCTCGAAAATCCTCTATACCCCACGCGACAAGCTCTCGGGCATGATGCGCGATGCCGGGCTAACCGTCGATGTATGGTATGGCGACTGGGAGGGCAGCCCATTCCACGTGCGCTCGCGCGAGATTATCCCGGTTGGTCGACTTGCCTGAGCCTGGGTCTTTTACGCAATTCCAAACGCAAAACCGGTTTGCTGAAATTGCTTAGTCCTGCTCCTGCGGGCAGGGCCAGTTCGAAGGGACGGAAAGCCCCGGAGGCAGCTTGGTGGAGGAATCGCCGCAGGCGAGATCGATCTGCGCCTGCTGCAGACCAGTGGCGGCGGACAAATCCAGCCCCTCGATGCGGGTCAGAAACATGAAGGCGCGGTCGAAACTGATCGGGCCATCATAACTTGCACCGGTCAGATCGGCGCGGGAGAGATTGGCGAGCGCGAAGCTGACGCCGGTCAGCACCGCCTTGTCGAAATTGGCACGGCCGAGCTCAGCCTTCTCGAAATTCGCCTTGGTCAGCTGCGCGCCTGTGAAATCCGCCCGCTGCAGCTCTGCACCGGCAAAGTTTGCACCATCGGCGACAGCGCCGGCAAAAGTCGATCGATAGGCTTCGATTTTTGCGAAGTTGGCGCCTTGGACGGTGGCGCCTCCTAGCGAGGCCCGCACGAAGGTCGCCTTTTCCGCATTCGCGGAGTTGAGGTTCGCACCGCCGAGATCGGTCAAAGAAAAATCCGTGCCGACGAGATTGGCGCCCTGGAGGTCGCTGCCCTGAAGCATCAGGTTCTTCTTGGTGCATTCCTGCCAGTCCAGCTTCGGCGAAGCCGTACTGCCGCAACTGGCGGCCATTGCGGGCAGCGAATAGGCCGCTATAGCCAGGAAAGCCGAAAGACCGAGCACCGGGCGTCCAAACATCAACCTCTCCTCTACGAGTCGTGCCATCAGAGATTTTCTACAAGGCGCAGACTACGATAAAAATATGGTTAGTGCCCCGCCGGCAATCAATCTGGACATGGGCAATCTGGACATGGGCAATCTGGCTTTGGGCAATTCGGTTACGGGCAATCCGGAGACGACCCTGTCAGGCTTTCGGTACGCGCAGTTCCATGCAGGTCAGGTCCAGCCAGCGGCCGAACTTGATGCCGACCTCGGAAAATGTGCCGGCGACGCGGAAGCCGAGCTTTTCGTGGAGCTTGATGGAGGCCGTGTTTTCAGCCTCAATGCCGGCGATCATGACGTGGACATTGCCGGCACTCGCGTGCTCGATCAATGCGCGCATCAGCTTTTCGCCGATGCCCGCACCGCGGCAATCCTTATCGACATAAACGGAATGCTCGACCGTGTGTCGGTAGCCGTCGAAAGCGCGCCAGTCGCCATAGGAGGCGTAGCCGGCGACTTTGCCGTTCATTTCGGCGACGATGACCGGAAAGCCCCTGCCCTTGCGGGCCTTGAACCATTCCAGCCGGTTGTCGAGGTCGACGAGCGTTTCATTCCAGATCGCCGTCGTATGCTCGACCGCGTGGTTGTAGATGTCTCTGATGGCAGGAAGATCGGCTTCGGCGGCGTCCCGGATGAGAACGGTATCGGTCATGTGGCAGGCCCGGTTCGGAATGGTCTTGCTTTTCGCGGCATACGCCGGGCGCGGTCCGATGTAAACGCCAGATATCAGAAGGTTGGGACTGGGAGGCTGAAGCAGGTGAGCACGGCCGAATAATGTACGGCGGCGGCGGCCACCACGAAGCCGTGCCAGATGGCATTCTGAAAACGCAACCTCTCCCAGACGTGAAAGATGACGCCCAGCGAATAGATGATACCGCCGATGACGATCAGCAGCATGGAGGCATAGGGGATGCGCGAGGCAACGGGTTCGGCCACGAGTATGCCGCTCCAGCCCATGGCGAGGTAGAGCAGGATCGCCAGCCGGTCGTATTTCCCCGGAAAGACGCATTTGACGAAGATGCCGAAGGCGGCGATCAGCCAGATGAGGATCAGCATGCCCCACAAAAGCGGATCGTCGGCGCCACGTTGCAGGAATGGCGTGTAGGTGGCGGCGATCAGGATGAATATCGCCGAATGGTCGAACCGGCGCAGATACCATTTGGTGCGCGACACCGGCCAGATATTATAGGAAAAGGAAATGCCGAGCGTCAGCACCAATCCTACGCCGTAGACCCAGGCGGCAACCACCGCGCCGGCGGGGCTCCAGAGAGTGGCGTAGAAGATCAACACGGTCGCGCCGATCAGCGCAAAGAACAGACCGACGCCATGGACGATGCCGTCTGCGATCAGCTCATATCTGTCGTAAGCCCAGCGAATGCCGTTGAACTCGCCCATGCTCGCACCCTTGCTCAGCACAAGGGAATGGTCGCATTGAATTCGCAAAGGCGCAACCGGACGTCTGGTAGCGTCAGGTTAAATCTTTGTGACGGGCCATGCTCATTTTTGATGGCGCTCTACCTGTCCGCCGCGCAATCCTCACAGAGCGGCGTCTGCGGCAGCACTGCGAGGCGCGCCTCGGATATTTCGGCGCCGCAGCGGGCGCAGATGCCGTAGGTGCCCTTAGCGATGCGTTCGAGGGCGGCGTCGATGGCGCGAAGCTCGTCCTCGCCAGCCTGGCCGAGGCCTTCCAGCACTTCGTCATTCTCGTTTTCGATGGCTCGGTCTTCGTCATCGGCCGCCTTGGTGCGGCTGAGGTCCGTATCAATCTGGCGCAGGCGCGCTGTCAGTTCATGCCAGCGGTCGCGCAGAATCTTTTCCTGAAGTTTCGTATCCATGGCTTCACGTCCTACCGATCCACCAGCACCGAGCACTTTGCGTGGCGCACCACGCGGTCGGCGGTGGCGCCGATAAAGTAATTGTAGATATCGGGAATGTGCGAGGCGACCATGATGAGGTCTGCGCCGTGGTCTTCCGCCGCGGCAAGGATGCCGTTGGCGGGTGGGCCGTTGCGGACTTCGACAGTGGCCGAAATGCCGGTTTTGGCGACGAGCGCGCCCAGCCGGTCGCGCCCTTCCTTCATGGCATCCTCGACGATGTTTCCCGGAAGCTCGATGGCGACATAGGTCGGAACATCCTCGACGACGTTAAGCAGGATGATCTCGCCGCCGTCATCGAGCAGCCTTGCCGCCTTACGGAAAATCTTCTCGCCTTTATCGATGCTGCCGATTTCTATGGGAACAATGATCTTCTTGTACATCTGGCCCTCCTGGAGGTGTTGCTCTTCGTCAACTTCGTCTCTGGATAGATAAAGCGCATTGACTGATATCAAGTGGGGCGCGAGTGGTCGTCAACGTCTGCAGAACGCTTCATCTTCAAAAGCCGGCCTTCTGTGAACAATGAAAATGGGCCATATAGTCATCAAGTACAGCAGCCGAGGGAGCTTACAGGCGAATGGACCGGCGAAAATTCCTCGCGCTCGCTACGGGCGGCACTTGCCGCCATCGCCGGTACGTCTCAATTCCAAGGCAGGAGATCATCCCATGACGTCACCAAAAACATCTTATGCGCTGACGCGCCCTGCCTATATCGACCAGTCGCATCTGGTCGTGAAAGACTTGGCCGCGGTCTCCGGTTTCTATCAGAAGATGCTTGGCCTTTCAGTGCTCGAAAAGACGGCGAGCGGCGAAGTTCTCGGCGTCGCCGGCGTGCCGCTGCTGACGCTGACAACGGATAGCAATGCGCGCGAAGCGCCCCGCAATGCTGCCGGCCTCTTCCACACCGCTTTCCTGATGCCAAACCGCACCGAACTTGCCCGCTGGCTGCGTCATGCCGCTCGGAACAATGTCGCGCTCGATGGCGCCTCCGACCATCTGGTCAGCGAGGCGATCTACCTTTCCGATCCGGAGGGCAACGGTATCGAAATCTATGCGGACCGGCCGCATGAGAGCTGGAAATTCCATCCGGACGGCATGGTGGAAATGTCGACGCTGCGCCTCGACCTGCAGTCACTCCATGACAGCGCGCCTGATGATGCCTGGGGCGGCATGGCCGACGGTACCGCGATCGGTCACATCCATCTGCAGGTCGGCGACATCCCGCAGGCGGACGCCTTTTATCGGGACGTGCTCGGCCTGAAGGTGATGGCGCGTTATCCGAGCGCGAGCTTCTTTGCGACCGGCGGTTACCACCACCATCTCGCAGCCAATATCTGGAACAGCCGCGGCGCCGGCATACGCGCCGACAATATGACCGGCCTTTCGGACTATAGGATCCGGTTCAACGATAAGGAAACGCTCGACAAGGCCGTTTCCAAGCTCGACGAGCTGGAGATCAAGAGCGAGAAGCGCGATGGTGGCGTCTTCCTCAGGGATCCGTGGGGTATCGGACTTACGCTTTCCGCCTGAGGAATATCTTCTAAAGCATTGAAAAGGACCGTTTTGGTATTCGCCGAAACGGTCCTTTGCGTTTTCAGCGAACTCCCAAAACAGTCGCACTCTATTTGTCGCCTGGACGGTCGCACAGCAGCGATTGCGCCAGGCTCGACGCTATCATGCGGCTGTAATAAACTGAACGTATCTTGCCGATTTACAACCCTCAATAGATTTCGCAGCCATTCCCCATCGTACACCGACGAAATGTCCGCCATCGGACGGAGGAGGCAGAGTGACAGTGGAGGACTCCCAGCGCGTTCGGCAGGTCGCAGAGCAGGTTGCGGCCGCCAGCCCGCCGGATGTGCAGGCGGACATCAACGCGCTGCTACGCAGTGCACAAAAACCCGGCTGGCTCGATGAAGCCGGACGCGCCATGAATATCCGCTACGGCGGCGTGCGCGCATTGATGAACCGGGATCAGCCGGTCGACGAAGGCGTCGATATCGGCCCGCCTCCAGTAGGCGATTTGGAGACGATCGTCTTTGCGGTGGGTACGCCGGTTTTCCTCGTCAGGAACAATGCCGTCGACATCGACAGCGCCCGCGAGGAAGCGAAAGCCTGGCGCCGTATCCTCACCGACAATGCTGCGAACGTGAACCGGGCGATGGTTTCGATTGGCCGTGTCGACGTCACCAATGCCGACCGCGACTATGCCGGTACCGCGTGGGTGATCGATGATGGTCTTGTCGTCACCAACCGCCATGTGGCCAATCTCTTTGCGGAAGCAAGCGGCACCGGCTTCAAGTTCAAGATCGGTTTCGATGCGCGCCACGATATCGGCGTCAACATCGACTTCCTGGAGGAATATGGCAACGCCGCCAGCGATGAGGTGAAGATCGAACGCGTCGTCTGGGTGGCGCCCGAAAGTGGGCCCGACGTTGCCTTCCTTAAGCTGGAGCAGAAATCCTCGCCGGTCGGCCGCCTGAAGCTCGATCTTGCTTCCGACCTGCCGGTGCGCAACCTGCCGGTTGCCGCAATCGGCTATCCCGCCAGCGATTCCCGCTTCTCCGATCAAAGGCTTGCCGAAAAGATCTTTGGCGGTGTCTTCACCAAGAAGCGGCTTGCCGTCGGCAACCTGCTGGCCGCCGACGAGAACCGTATCACCCATTCATGCTCCACCCTCGGCGGGAACTCCGGCTCTCCGCTCCTCGACATCGGCACGGGCAGGGTGACGGGGCTTCATTACAGCGGAACGGAATTCATCGAGAATGATGCGGTGCCGGCAGCCCTTCTGCGGCGCTGCCTGCAGCGCGCCCAGGGATTGCTCCAGCAACCGCCACCGAACGAGGAAATCACCGTGAACGAAGGCGATAGAAGTGGAGGCGGCGGCAAAGTGACATTCACCGTGCCGCTAAAGATTACCGTCGAACTGGATACCGCGGCACTGCAATCCTCGCTCGCAAGCGGAGCCGCGACCGCGCCTTCGGGGCCGGCCATCGTTATGAGTGCGACCGGTTCCGGTCCCAATCCGCTGCCCCCCTCGCCCATCCCGATGCCGACCAAGGAGCAGGTATTGGCAGCGGTCCGCACCGCAAGATCTCTGCTTGCCAACCGGGATGACGTCGTTGCCATCAAGTCGGGCTATCGCTTCGAGAATGGCGAGATCACCGATCAGCGCGCCGTCGTGATCGCGGTCAACCGCAAGCTCGAGCTCGGTGCCCTGGAATCGCGGGGCCGCACGAAGCTGCCTGACTATTTCGACGGCGTGCGCACCGACATCACCGTCGCCTCGGCCCAGGATCTCTTCGGCCTCGACATGGACGAAGCTGCGCAGCCGAGCTGGCATACGAGTTACAAGAAGCGCGACGATCTGCCCCTGACCCGGCGCCCGGTCAACGGCAAATTCGTCATCCATACCGGACCTGACGCGAGCTGGCCGCAGCTTGGCCCGTTCCTGTCGAAGACCCGCAAATCGCTGGTCGTTGCCATGTACGATTTCGGAGCGACGAATGTCGCCAATGGCGTGCTCGATGCGGTCAAGGGTCAGGCAGAAACCATCTCTATGGTGCTGCAGATGGGCGGCAAGGTGCATGACGGCGATCTGACGGATGCCGAAGCGGTCGCGGAGATCCGCGAGGCAAAGGGCAACAAGTTCGATTTCGCGCCGGCTAGCGTCGGCAAGAACGGCATCTTCGACTCCGCTTATCATATCAAAGTCGCCGTACGCGACCACAATGCCATGTGGCTTTCGAGCGGCAACTGGCAAAGCTCCAACCAGCCCAATGTGGCACCTTTGACAAACAAGGACGACGCAGCGTCAGCGCTGCGGCTCTACAATCGCGAATGGCATGCCATCCTCGAAGATGCCGGGCTCAGCAAGCTCTACGAGGATCATATTCTGCGCGATCTGGAAGAGGCCAAGGCGGTAACGGAGGCCGGCATCGTATCGGAACAACTGGTGTTCCTGCCTGCCAACCTCGCCATCGACACGCTCGAAGCGCCTGAAAAGCCCCGCTACTTCCAGCCGCTGACCGGCGAGCGCACAATCGACGTGCAGCCGATCCTGACGCCCGACAACTATATCGATACGGTATTGCCCTTTATTCAATCGGCCAAGAGCCGGATCTACTTCCAGAACCAAAGCTTCAACACCAAGACCGTGGGCGACGGCTATCGCCGGCTGCTGGATGCGCTGCTCGAAAAGCAGAAGGGCGGGCTCGATGTGCGCATCATCTTCCGCAGCTTCGGCTCCGAAGACCGCGACGTCATCAGCAACGCCAAGGAATACGGCTTCGATACCAATAAGATCCGCAAGCAGAAGAACTGCCACACCAAGGGCATCATCATCGACAGCGAAGCCGTGCTGATGGGCAGCCATAACTGGACGACAGCCGGCACCGGCTTCAATCGCGATGCGAGCCTGATCTTCTATGATGTCGAGATCGCCAAATTCTACGAGGAAATCTTCCTCTACGACTGGAACCGCATCGGCCCGGCAAAAATAGATGAAAATCTGCCGCCGCCGATGCTGGCACCGGCCGGAGGCGAGACGGCACCACCGTCAGGCTACATCGCCGTCCCGCTTTCGATCGCGCTTGGACGATGAATTTCGAAGCGCAGCATCCAGACGACAAATGGCGCCGCTTCCGGCGCCATTTTCATTTGCATGCCTCAGACTTCAACGACGGGGCTCAATCGTCACTTCGCCGAACATGACGCCGCGCGTGAGTGGCTTGGCGAGAAAATCATGCGGGAAGCCGAGGACGATGGCGCTTGCCTCGGCGAGGCGGGCGCGATGCTCATCCGACAGCACGACATCGAGTGCGCCCAGATTGTCTTCGAGCTGGGCCATCGTCTTCACGCCCATGATCGGCGAGGTGATCGCCGGATTAGTGAGCGTCCAGGCGATCGCCACCTGTGCCGGCGTCCTGCCGATGTCGGCGGCGATCTCCTTCACCACATCGGCGATACCGAGATTGCGCTCCGTCAGCGAACCGTTGCCGGCGGCGACATTCTTGCGGGTGCCGACAGCGCTCGCCGTGCCACCACCGATATCGAGATCGGCGCGGCTATATTTGCCGGTCAGGACGCCCATGCCGAGCGGCGACCAGGGGATGACGCCGAGGCCGAGCTCATGCGCCATCGGGATCAGATCACGCTCCACCGTGCGCTCGATCAGGCTGTATTCGATCTGCAGAGCCACCAGCGGTGCCCAGCCGCGCAGGTCGGCAAGCGTCTGCATGCGCGCGACCTGCCAGGCAGGTGTATCGGAAATGCCGGCGTAGACAATCTTGCCGGCACGCACGAGGTCGTCCAAACCGCGCATCACTTCCTCGACCGAGGTCGTGAAGTCCCAGGCGTGCAGATAGAAGAGATCGATATAATCGGTGTTCAGCCGCTTCAGGCTGTCTTCCACCGAGCGGACCATGCTGCGGCGATGGTTGCCGCCGGAATTCGGATCCTTCGGACGCGAGGTGATCGTATATTTGGTGGCGATGACAAGCTCATCGCGGCGGCCTTCGGCAAAGCGGCCGACAAGTTTTTCGGAGGTGCCGCTGGTATATTGGTTGGCGGTATCGATGAAATTACCGCCGCGATCGACATAGGCGTCGAACATGCGGCGCGATTCCTGCTCATCCGCACCCCAGCCCCAGTCGGTTCCGAAGGTCATGGCGCCGAGCGACAGCGGCGAGACGCGCAGGCCGGAACGGCCGAGCAGACGGTAGCGGTCGAGGGACAATGTATCGGTCATAGGAATCTCCTGTCGTTGCAGACAGAAGATGCGCCTTGCCGATACTAACAACAATGCTACATTATCAGCATAGCTTGTTTAGAAAAGAGAGCATAATGCGCGGCAGCGACTATGCGGAATTGAAGGCTTTTGCGGCAGTGGCCGAGCATGGCAATTTTGCGCGTGCGGCCGCGCGCCTCGGCATATCGCCTTCGGCGCTCAGCCAGACGATCCGCACACTCGAGGAGCGGATGGGCATCCGGCTGCTCAACCGCACGACACGCAGCGTGGCGCCGAGCGAGGCGGGACAGCGGTTGCTGGCTCGGCTTCTGCCGGCGCTTGCCGATCTCGACCAGGCGGTGGCGGATGTTTCAGCGCTGCGCGATACACCGGCCGGTCTGTTACGCATCAACGCGCCACGGGTCGCGATCGTCCACAGGCTGGCGCCGCTGATTGCCCCCTTTCACGCGGCCTATCCTGACATCGTCATCGATATCGTGGTCGAGGACAAACTCGCCGATATCGTCGCAGATCGCTTCGATGCGGGCATCCGGCTGGGCGAGATGGTGGAAAAGGACATGGTGAGCGTGAAGCTCGGCGGCGAGATGCGGCTCATCGTCGTTGCCTCGCCCGATTACGTCGCACGTCACGGCATGCCGGGGACGCCGCGCGACCTGCGCGACCATCCCTGCATCGTCTCCCGCTGGCCGACGGATGGCAGCCTCTATCACTGGGAATTCGAACGCGGCGATGAAAAGCTTGAGGTGTCGGTTTCAGGGCCGCTCAGCACCACCGACAACGATCTGATGCTGCGGGCGGTTCTCGACGGGATCGGCATCGGCTATCTCTTCGATTATCACGTCGCCGACTATCTCGCCGACGGCCGGCTGATCAGCATGCTCGACGACTGGACGCCGCCCTTCCCCGGCTTCCACCTCTATTATCCAAGCCGGCGCCAGATGCCGCCGCCCTTGCGCGCCTTCGTGGACTTCATCGCACGGCAGCGCTAATCCAGATAGTTGACTAGGAAACAATATTCATATAGTTTCCTAGTCAACAAATGGAGACGCGTATGCAATATCCGTCGATTTCAGCCCTGACGTCGCATCTCGGTTATTGGATGCGAATGGTTTCGAACCAGGTGTCCTTGGCATTCGCAAAAAAGCTGGAGGCGAAGGATGTCACCGTCGCCGAATGGGTCGTAATGCGCGAACTCTACGATGTTGAGGCGCTAGCCCCAAGCCGGCTGGCAGAGCGCATGGGCATGACGCGGGGCGCGATCAGCAAGCTCGCCGACCGGCTGATCGTCAAGGCGCTGATCGCGCGTCATGCCAGCCCCGATGATGGACGGGCACAGACGCTGGCGCTGACGCCGGAAGGCCGGCGGCTGGTGCCGGAACTGGCGGCTCTCGCAGACACCAATGACGCGGAATATTTCGGCCATCTACCGCCTGACGAAAGACGGATGATCGAGGACACGCTGAAGGCCATCGCCGAACGACGGGACATACGCACGATACCAGTCGAATAGACCGTCAAAGCTATACCCAAACGCAGAAAAGGAGCGCGCAGATGGATGCGCAACAGAGAATCGTTGCCGAAGAATGCACAGCCGCATCCGAAAAGGACCGTATGAGCTTTTCCCAGGTGCTGGGCGCGCTCGCCGGCGCCGGCTTCGAGGGATATTTTACCGACCTGCGCCGGGCGGTGAAAATCTATTATCTGCCTGACGGCGGAAACATCGAGATCGCGACCGGCGGGGAAACGCCGCCCGTTGCCGACGTCTTCGATTCCGCCGCTATCGCCGAGGCCGTGCGGTGGGCGCAGGCAGCAGAGGCTGACTACAGCTACAAGGGTTTCTGCGAAAGGATCATGGCCGCCGGGTGCATGGGCTATCTCGTCTCGCTGCTGGGTCGCCGCGCAGTTTATTTCGGCCGCACCGGCGAAACGTATGTCGAGCATTTTCCGAACCGGTAGCTTTCCCCGGCCCCACGGAACCGGCAGCAGCCCTTTCGCGTTGATTGGCGAGGCAATGGGGCTTCGGGGACGGATCACACATGGACATCGCCAATGGCATCAAAAGACAGTCTGGCAAGGCCCCTCTTGGCGAACGCCATGTGAGCGCATGGGCACGAACGTTTCAGGAGGCGGCGGAAGAGCTTCCGTCGGCTCCGATCCGCCGCGTCGAGAAGGATGGGCTCGATGTCAGCATGGCATGGGCCATCATCGGGATTTTCAGCATTCTGGGGCTTGCCGCCGTCTACCTGATGTCGCTGATCCTGATTCCGATTACCCTCGCCGTCGTCGTCGGCATGATCCTCGGTATGGCGGCGGAAAAACTTTCGAAGATGGGCGTGCCGCGTTTGGCCAATGCGGCGATCCTTTCCATCGGCGTCGCGCTCATTGTCTTTCTGCTCATCAATTCGCTTGCCGGACCTCTGGCGATGCTCGCCAACGAGGCACCCGGTTTCATCGACCGTACTGCGCAGCACATGATGCCCTATCTGGAGCGGATCGAATGGCTGCACATCACGCCCGCCACCTTCCAGAGCGGACCGATGTCCATCGACGCGCTGCTCGAAAACACCGGCAACGTGCTGCATGTGGTAACGACAAACCTGACTCCCGCGCTGGTGCAGGGGCTGATCTTCTTTGCAGCGCTGCTGCTTTTTCTCGCGAGCCGCGTGAGCCTGCGCAAAACCATCATCATGACTTTTCGCACCCGTGCGCAGCGGTTGGCGGCCATCCGCGTCATCAATGCCGTGGAACAGGCGCTTGGCTTCTATTTTGCCACCGCGTCGCTGATTTACGTGGCGCTCGGATTCATGATGACCGTCATCGCCTATGCGGGCGGGCTGTCCATGCCTGTCCTCTGGGGTTTCTTCGCCTTTCTTTCGAGTTTCATCCCCTATCTCGGCATCACGATGATGACCGTCGCCGTTGCCATTGGTGGCATCCTGACCCATGACGGCTTCATCATCGGCCTTATCCCTGCTGCGGCCTTCTTCACCGTCCACCTTGTGATGGAGAATCTGATCTTTCCGGCGGTCATGGGCAGGCGTCTGGAGATCAACCCGTTCATCGTCTTCCTGGCGATCATCTTCTGGACATGGATGTGGGGCGCGGTCGGCGCGATGCTGGCGTTGCCGCTCTCGCTCGTCGTCATGACCATCATCGACGAATTGCTCATCGACGAAAGACCGCAGCCCCAACTGCCTAAGTAAGCACCATCGGACGACACACGCCGATTTCGCCTAGTCCGTCGTCTTGTCGTCGCCTGTATCAGCGACGTCCTGCAGCCGAACGAACTCCGTACCCTTGGCCTTGAGGTCGACCAGCGCCTTAGCGACACCCTCGCCGGCCGCATGGGTCGGCTGGTTGATGTGGGAGATCACGACATCGCCATCCTTGGCCGAGGAAATACGCTTTTCCGTCACCGCCGCGCCGAGCAATGAGCCGCCGTCGCCATTTACGGAATAGCCGGCGATGCGATAACCCATGGCGCGGATCTGGCCGATGGCGGAGAGATCATATTTGGCGGTCGAGCCGCGGAACCAATGAGGTGCAGGAATGCCTGACGCGACCATGGCCGCAGCGCCGCCCTCCACCTCCTGCCTGACGGCATCGGGCGAACCGGCGGATGGGATGCCATAGACCAGCACCGGCTTGTCGATCGCCGGAATGTGTTTCTCGCCGTGATTTTCCAGCTCGAAGAGATCGGGATACTGTAGGAAGACGGCAACGGCCTTCGGATTGCGCTTCAACCAGCGGGCGGTGACGAAGATCGTCGCGGGAATGCGTTCGTTGACCAGCGTCGAGAGGATGCGCTCGTCGGCCTCGCCCATGCAGGCATCGAAGGTGATCGCGATGCGCGCATGGCCGGCGAGGTTCGAGCGAGCGATATGCAGATGTGGCTCGACCAGTTTGGGACCCGTGGCGACGGGGGAATGGGCGGGCACAGCGGGCGGAACTTCCGTAGCAGATGCCGGCGATGTGGCAAGCAGCAGCGCAGAGCCAAGAAGAAGACGGTTCATGAAGAATCAGATTCGTTTGATATTTTAGGTAATGTTAAAGCAAAGAAATAAAGCGGGCCATGTGGCCTGATGCCGCCGGGCGAAAGGCAGATCGCGTCTCAATCTGCCCGCATTCGTGTGCCTGCATTGCTGTGACTGCCAAAGAAATACGAAAGACCTAGAGCACGCCGAAGTCTCAATCGTAGAGGTAATATTTCGTCCATTTATCCTTCGGTACCTTGTCACCGATCTTGTACTTCAGGTCGCGCACATTGATGTGTTGCGGACCGGTGATGCAGGTATAGGAAAGATGGTACCAGTCGCCCTGGCTGCGGAAGACGGCGCCTGGAGCTTCGAGGCGGTCGTCGCTCGGGATCGGGTCCTTGAAGGTGTAAGCGATCACCTTGTCAGGCCGGAAGCCGGTGCCGTCCTTGTTGATCCGGCTCATGGCTTCCGTATCGCAGCTCTGTTCGAGGCGGGTGGCGGGATCAAGCTTTTCCAGTTGCTTCTTGATGGCAGGGTCCACAGCGTAGGAGGACGTGGCGGCAAGGCCCATGATAGACATAAACAGGACCAGACGTTTCGGCATTACGGAGAAACCTTTACTGTTATGCATTCTTCATATTGCCGCCGACAGCTTGCCGGGGCCCGATGCGAGTGTAATTTTCGCGCAGTGCTAGCGGACATTCTTAAACAATGTGGTGACATCAAGGCAACGCGCAGGCCATTTTGTCCCAAGACGGTTCATCCGCTGGTGCTTGATCATAGCCCGTAGCACCTCTATCTCTTGCCCACCGATACCGCCTTTACGGAGCTTTCCTTGACCGCCTTCAAGAACCTGCCCGCCCCGCCCGCCGCCGAAAAGAGACCCGTCTCCGACACGCGTCACGGGATCACGCGCACCGACGACTATGCTTGGCTGCGGGCCGACAACTGGCAGGCCATGTTCAAGGATCCATCGATCCTCGACCCCGCGATCCGCGCCCATCTGGAAGCCGAAAACGGCTACATGAATGCGGCGATGGAGGACACCAAGCCGCTGCAGAAGACCCTGTTTGCCGAGATGCGCGGGCGCATCAAGGAAGACGACAGTTCCGTGCCGACGAAGGACGGCGCTTACGCCTATGGCACGTCTTACGTGACCGGTGGCGAGCAGCCGCGCTATTTCCGCATCCCGCGCGACGGCGACATGAAGGACGAGACGATCCGCACCATCCTGCTCGACGGCGACAAGGAAGCCGCCGGCAAGGCCTATTTCCGCCTCGCCGGCCTCGACCATTGCACCGACCACAGCCGCGGCATCTGGGGCTATGACGACAAGGGTTCGGAATTTTTCACACTGCGTGTGCGCGATCTTGCGACCGGCGAGGATCTGCCCGATCTCATCGAGAATACCGGCGGCGGCGGGGTCTGGGCTCCCGACGGCAAGAGCTTTTTCTATTCAGCGCTCGACGAGAACCATCGTCCGTCGAAAATTTTCCACCATGTCATCGGCACGCTGCAGAGCGAAGACCGGCTGGTCTACGAGGAAGAGGATGCCGGCTTCTTCATGGGCGTCGGCGGTTCGCTGCTCGACGATTTCATTTATATCGACATCCATGACCACGAGACCAGCGAATACCGGCTGCTGTCGACCAAGGATCTGATGGCAGAGCCGAAGCTGGTCGCCGTACGCGAGGAAGGCATCGAATATTCGCTGACGGAGGGCGGCGATGTCTTCTACATCCTCACCAATGACGGCGGCGCCAAGGATTTCAAGATCATGGAAGCGCCGGTTGACAGACCGGGCAAGGAAAACTGGCGTGAAGTCGTGCCGCACAAGCCGGGCACGCTCATCATCAGCCACATGGCCTATGCCCGCCATCTGCTGTGGCTGGAGCGCAAGGACGGCCTGCCGCAGATCATGATCCGCGACCGGCGCACCGGCGAGGAACATGCGATCGCTTTTGACGAGGAGGCCTATTCACTCGGCCTCTCGGGTGCGGCGGAATATGATACCGACGTCATCCGCTTCTCCTATTCGTCGATGACGACGCCTTCGCAGCTCTACGACTACAACATGGTCACCCGCGAGCGCACGCTCCTGAAGACGCAGGAAGTGCCTTCCGGCCATAATCCCGACGACTATGTCACACGCCGCGTCTTCGCACCCGCCTGGGATGGCGAGAAGGTGCCGGTCACCCTGCTCTATCGCAAGGACACGCCACTCGACGGTTCCGCCCCCTGCCTGCTTTATGGCTATGGCGCCTATGGCATCACCATTCCGGCTGGCTTCAATACCAACTGCCTGTCGCTCGCCGATCGCGGCTTCGTCTATGCCATCGCTCATATCCGCGGCGGCAAGGATAAGGGCTTTGCCTGGTACGAAGACGGCAAGATGGACAAGAAGACCAACACCTTCAAGGACTTCATCGCTGCTGCTGACTATCTGAATCAGGAGAAGTTCACGTCTTACGCTGGTATCATCGCCGAGGGCGGATCGGCCGGCGGCATGCTGATGGGCGCCGTTGCCAACATGGCGCCGGAGAAATTCGCCGGCATCATCGCCGCCGTTCCCTTCGTCGATGTGCTGAATACGATGCTCGACGATACGCTGCCGCTCACTCCTCCGGAATGGCCGGAATGGGGCAATCCGATCGAGAGCCGCGAAGAATACGAGCAGATCGCCGCCTATTCGCCCTATGACAATGTCGGCGCGAAATCCTATCCGCCGATCCTGGCCCTCGGCGGCCTGACGGACCCGCGCGTCACCTATTGGGAGCCGGCCAAGTGGGTCGCGAAGCTGCGTGAGAAGACGACGGGCAGCGCCCCGATCCTGCTCAAGACCAATATGGACGCTGGCCATGGCGGCGCTTCCGGACGCTTC
The DNA here is from genome assembly GCF_014194105.1 of Rhizobium sp. BK529. NCBI lineage: Bacteria > Pseudomonadati > Pseudomonadota > Alphaproteobacteria > Hyphomicrobiales > Rhizobiaceae > Rhizobium > Rhizobium sp. BK529. Next base: position 2,349,660 of record NZ_JACIAU010000001.1, read on the forward strand.
CAGCGGCTGGAAGAGATTGCGTTCGAATATGCGTTTGCAATCAAGGTAGCTGGCAAGATGTAACGGTCGGATGTGGCGTGCCCTGCGCACGCCACGCAATCAAGGGAGGCAGAAATGTCCGTCTATATCGCGCTGCTACGAGCAGTGAATGTCGGCGGCACCGGCTCCCTGCCGATGACCGAACTGAAGACAATCTGCGAAGAGCTCAGCTTTGCCGATGTGAAGACCTACATCCAGAGCGGCAATGTGCTGTTCCGCTCGGATGAGGCCGAAAAAGCAGTCGAGGAGAAGCTCGACGAGGCCCTCGGGAAAAAGCTGGGAAAACGGCCCGGCGTTATGGTGCGCAGTCGTAGAGAACTCGATGCCATCATCGCCGATGCGCCTTTCCCCGAAGCCAAGCCGAATTTCCTGCTCGTCTATTTCCTGCCGCAAGCGGCACCCAAAGATGCTTTGGAAAAGATGGTGGCGCCCGATCGCGAGGAAGCAAAGCTCGCTGGCCGCGAAATCTATGTGCATTATCCCAACGGTTCCGGCCGATCGAAGCTGAAGCTGCCGGCGCTAAAAACCGGCACCTCCCGCAACCTCAACACCGTGCGCAAGCTGGCCGACATGGCAGCTCAGATGGAAGGCCGCTAGGGCTGTCCGCTGCCGCCTGCCGCACCATAGATCTGACCGTTTGCATAGCTCGCGTCGGCAGCGGCAAGCTGCACGTAGATTGAGGCGAGCTCGGCCGGCTGACCGGGCCGTCCGAGTGGCGTATTGCCGCCGAACTTGACCAGCTTTTCCTGCGTCTGACCGCCACTGACCTGCAGCGGTGTCCAGATTGGGCCGGGCGCGACGCCGTTCACGCGGATACCTTTCGGCCCCAGCTGCTTGGCCATGGATTTGGTGAAATTCATCATCGCCGCCTTGGTCATGGCGTAGTCGACCAAATTGGGTGAAGGGTCGTAGGCCTGTTCCGACGTCGTCTGGATGATCGCCGATCCCTCGCGCAAGTGAGGCAACGCCGCCTTCGTCAACCAGAACATTGCATAGATATTGGTTTTCATCGTTGCATCGAAATCCTCGCTGGAGATATCGGCAAGCGACTGACGCTGCTGCTGTCGTCCGGCATTATTGACGAGAATATCGAGTCCGCCGAGCTGGCGCACAGTTTCGGCGACGATCTTGCGGCAGTATTCTTCATCCCTGAGATCGCCGGGAAGTCCGACTCCAATACGCCCTTCTTTTTTGATCAGCTCGATCACCTCGCGGGCATCGGGCTCCTCATCCGGAAGATAGCTGATCGCGACATCGGCCCCTTCGCGGGCATAGGCGATTGCTGCGGCGCGACCCATGCCGGAATCGCCGCCGGTGATCAGTGCCTTGCGGCCCTTGAGGCGGCCGCTGCCCCGATAACTCGTCTCGCCATGGTCCGGCTTCGGCTCCATGTCGCGGGCAAGCCCCGGAAAGGGCTGGGTCTGCGACGGAAAGGGCGGCTTTGGAAATTTGCCACGGGGATCATGGAAGGTCTTATCGTCGCTGATTGGGCTGGCCATTGCCTGCTCTCCCTTCGGTTTGCGCTGCGGGGCATAACCGCGCAGGCACCTATCGGTTCCCTGCGGGGAGAAAACGAGCGCACCTACAGCCGATCGCTGTCGCCGGCTGTTCCATAGAGCTGCTCGCGCCTCACGGCAACGAGGGGAGGTTCGGTCGCGGGCAGGAACAATATCTTCACGAAGGTGCGCAGCATGAGTACCTGTTCGGCAAGCGTATTTGCCGCCTTCCAGCACCGAGGAAACCAGATCGGCAAGCTGGTCGACATCGACGGGTTCGCGCGGCGTGTAAACCTCCATGACCTCGCGGAACATGCGGCCAAAGCGGCGGCGCCAGGCAAGCACGGCGTTTCGATTGGTTTCCTGTATTTCCCGGTCGAAGAGGCGTTCGTAATAACAGACAGTGGCCACTGGCGTTGCAGGATATCGATCTTGACGCCATCGAGGGCATCGACAGCCGCAGGGCCAACGGGCCTCAGGCGGACCAGCGCGAGAGGCATCACCTGTCGCGACGCAAGCGATTGCGAGAGCTTGTCGGCCTCTGAAGAGAGGAAGGCGCCTCAGCTTCTGGCTGCGGCGCCTTTCGCCTGTTTGCTCCTGTAACCGCTGATCTCCTCGCCGGCGGTCGGCGAGAAGCGCAGGTTCCAGAACGTGGCACAGATCGAGATCAGCGTGACGACGATGAAGGCCGCGGAGAAATCGCCTAGCTCAGGCGTTTCGACACCGCTGAAGGCCATGGAACCGTGCAGCGCCAGCGCACCAATGCAGATGCCGAGCGAAAGCATGAGCTGCTGGAAAGTCGTGTAGAAGCTCGTCGCCGAACTCATGCGATCCTGACCGATCTCGTCATAGGCGATGGTATTATAAGCGGTGAACTGGAACGACATGAAGAAGGCGCTCAGCACCAGCGCGATGAAGATCAGCGGCATCGGCCAGTCCGGCCGGAAGGCGGCGCAGAGACCGTAGCCGATCGTGCCGAGAATGCCGTTGATGATCAGGCTTCGACGAAAACCGACGCGGCGGAAGACGGCCTTTGCCAGCGGCTTCATGAACAGCGCGCCGAGCGCGGTTGAAATGACGATCTGGCCGGCTGCGGCAGCCGAAAGCCCGAAGCCGATCTGGAAGAGCAGCGGCAGCAGGAAAGGCTGCGCGCCCTGGGTGATGCGGGTCAGCGAACCGGCAATGACAGACGTGCCGAAGCTTGGCACCTTCATCAGCGAGAAATCCATTATCGGCGCCGGATGCTTGCGGGCATGGCGCAGATAGGCGATGCCGAAAAGCAGGCCAGTGGCGATAAGGAGGATCGATAACGACGCCTCCCCTTCATGGCTCGACAATTCGAAACCGAAGAGCAGCGAGCCGAGCGAGATGCCCGAGAGAATGAAGCCGATCGTATCGAAGGGACCAGCGGCCTTGCCCTTCACCTCGTCGATATAGATTGACACGAAGATCATGCCGATGATGCCGATCGGCACGTTGATGTAGAAGATCCAGCGCCAGTCGAGATAGGTGACGATGAAGCCGCCGAGCGGCGGGCCGACGATCGGGCCGATCAGCGCCGGCACAAGGAGCCAGGACATGGCGCTCACCATATCTTTGCGGTCGACGCTGCGCATCAACACGAGCCGGCCGACGGGCATCATCATGGCGCCACCGATACCTTGCAGCAGGCGGGCGAGAACCAGGAACGGCAGGGTCGGAGCGAGAGCACAGAGGATGGAGCCGATAACGAAGACAGCGATTGCCGAGCGGAAGACGGTGCGGGAACCGAAACTGTCGGCCATGCGGCCGCTGGCCGGAATGAAGATCGCCAGACTGAGCAGGTAAGAGGTCAGTGCGATCGACATCGCCGGGGCACCGACACCGAAATCGCGCGCCATTGTCGGCAGCGCGGTCGCCAGCACGGTTGCATCGACGTTTTCCATGAGCATGGCACTCGCGACAATCATCGCGATCACCCGGAAATTGGGTGCTGCGCGCCGGACCATCGGCGCATGATAAATCTGATCCGACATCGTCAGGGATCACTCGCAGTGGCACGGCGGAGCACACGGGGCGACAGGGCCGCGGGGGATGACATGGCAATGATGCCAAGGGGAGATGATTGGCTATACGCCTGCAATCATGGCAGCGCTATGTCTTTTATGGCAAATCTGCTTTGACGAGAGGTAAAGACAGATCACCATTCCTTGCACTTCTTTGCCCTTCGTGAAGGAACGATTTGAGATCAGAATCGGCTTGCGTGGCCCCACCCCCAGCCCTACCTATTAGCCATGACCTCCGCGCTCCAAAAAAACCGGCCGGATACGGCCTTCGGCTTCGACAACAGCTATGCCCGGCTGCCGCAGCGTTTCTTTGCCATGCAGGCGCCGACGCAGGTGGCGGAGCCGCGGCTCATCAAGCTCAATGAGCCGCTGGCCAGAGAATTGGGGCTTGATGTCGACATCCTGAAACGCGATGGCCCGGCGATCTTTTCCGGCAATCTTGTCCCCGAGGGGGCCGAACCGCTGGCGATGGCCTATGCCGGCCACCAGTTCGGGCAGTTCGTGCCGCTGCTCGGCGACGGGCGGGCGATCCTGCTTGGGGAGGTCATCGACCGTAAAGGAGAGCGCCGCGACATCCAGCTCAAGGGCGCGGGGCAGACGCCTTTTTCGCGCCGCGGTGACGGGCGGGCAGCGCTCGGTCCGGTCCTGCGGGAATATATCATCAGCGAGGCGATGTTTGCGCTCGGCATTCCGGCGACACGGGCGCTTGCTGCCGTTCTGACAGGCGAAGGCGTCAGGCGCGAGGATATCCTGCCCGGCGCGGTCTTCACGCGCGTGGCGGCAAGCCATATCCGTGTCGGCACCTTCCAGTATCTCGGCGCGACCGGAGACGAGGACGGCATCAAAACGCTCGCCGATCATGTCATCGAACGCCATTATCCCGAGCTCAAGGCCGCGGAAAATCCCTATCTCTCCCTCTATGAGGCGGCCTGCGACCGGCAGGCGTCGCTGATTGCCCGCTGGCTGCAGGTCGGCTTCATCCACGGGGTGATGAACACCGACAATATGACAATCTCAGGCGAGACGATCGATTTCGGTCCCTGCGCGTTCATGGATGCCTACGATCCGATGACGGTCTTCTCGTCGATCGACCAGCGCGGGCGCTATGCCTATGCCAACCAGCCGGGCATCGGGCAATGGAACCTTGCGCGGCTTGGCGAAGCGTTGTTGCCGCTGATCGACGCCGACAGTGACAAGGCGATCGAGCATGCCAACGCCATCATCAAGGCCTATGGCGAACGCTTTCACGCCTATTGGCTGCAGGGCATGCGCGGCAAGATCGGCCTTGTTTCCGCCGAGGACGGCGATCTGGAGCTGATCCAGGCGCTGCTGGCCTTGATGCAGGCACAGGGCGCGGATTTCACGCTGACCTTCCGGCGGCTTTCCACGCTTGCCGATGATCGGGAGGCGGAAAGTGTTTTCGCCTCGAACTTCCGCGAACCGGCGGCTACCGCCGAGTGGCTCGGCCAATGGCGCGAGCGGATCTCGCGTGATCCGCAGACATCCACGGAGCGAGCTGCGGCGATGAAGCGGGTCAATCCGGCCTTCATTCCGCGCAATCATCGTGTCGAGCAGGCGATCGAAGCGGGGGTTGAGGACGGCGATTTCTCGCTGTTCGAAGCGCTGCTGACCGTTCTTTCGAACCCTTATGAGGAGCAGCCGGCGTTCGCGGCCTATATGGACCCGCCAAAGCCCGAAGAGCGGGTGCTCCAGACTTTCTGCGGGACCTGATTTCAACCAATTCCCTATCAAACCGGCCATACTACTGGAGATAATGATGACCGACCTCCTCGATATTCCCGTCAAGACCGTTCAGGGGCGCGAGACGACGCTCGGTGAATATCGTGGCCAGGTGCTGCTCATTGTCAACGTCGCCTCCAAATGCGGGCTGACAGTGCAATATGAAGGGCTCGAAAAGCTTTATGCCGACAAGCGCGAACGCGGCTTCGTCGTCGCCGGTTTCCCGGCCAACGACTTCAAGGGCCAGGAGCCGGGCACGGATGCAGAAATCCTGGATTTCTGCACCAGCACCTTCGGCGTCGATTTCCCGATGTTCTCGAAGATCTCGGTCAAGGGGCCGGACAAGCACCCGCTCTACAAGACCTTGACGAGTTCGGGCGTGGAAACGACCGGCGAAGGGCCGATGCGCGAGCGGCTGAAGGGCGCCGGCTTTGCCGGCGACGACAGCGAAATACTCTGGAATTTTGAGAAATTCCTCGTCGGGCGTAACGGCAAGATCGTTGCCCGTTTCGCCCCCGACGTGACGGCGGATGACAACCGCCTGCTCTCGGCGATCGACCGCGAGCTTGCAAAAACGAACTAGTGCGGCAGTTCAACCGCCGCCAAATGTGGCGGTTGAAAGGCAGGCCTCCCGCTCTATCTGCCTGATCGGCGTATGTTTTTAGCCACCCTCCGATCCGGCTAACCAGCGGGAGACTGCCTTATGGCAATCGTCATTACTTCCATTCTCTTCATCATCTTCGGCCTGGCGCTAGGCACTGGCGGGCTTTGGCTCGTCACACTCGGCGGCAGCGTTTTCTATCTCTTTGCGGGACTGATGTTCCTGTTGACGGCAGGCCTGCTGCTCATGCGCAAGGCGGCAGCGCTCTGGGTCTATGCAGCGCTCGTGGTCGTGGCGCTTGCCTGGGCGATCTGGGAGGTGAGGTTCGACTGGTGGCAACTCGGCCCGCGCGGCGGCGTCATCATCCTCTTCGGGCTCTGGCTGCTGACACCATGGATCCGTCGGCCGCTCGGTTTCCGCAGCCCGACAGGCGCGTATTACGGCGCCAACCCCTGGCCTCTCGCCATTCCGGTCATCGCCGCCATCATCGTCGCCGTCTATTCGATGACGACGGATCCGCACGACCTCGCCGGCGATCTGCCGACGCAGGCAGCCACTGCAACGCCTGTCTTCGGCGGCAATGTGCCTGACGGCGAATGGCACCAATATGGCCGCACGCCCTACGGTCAGCGTTATTCGCCGCTCGATCAGATCACTGTGCAGAATGTTTCCAGCCTGAAAGAGGCCTGGCGTTATCAGACTGGCGACGTGAAGCGCCCTGACGACGTCAGCGAAACGACGTATCAGGTGACGCCGCTGAAAGTGGGCAACACACTTTATCTCTGCACGCCGCACAATTGGGCGATCGCGCTCGATGCCAAGACAGGGCAGCAGAAATGGAAATATGACGCCAATTCCGGCATGAACCCGGACCGGCAGCACCAGACCTGCCGCGGCGTCACCTATTACAGCGATGCGGCGACCGCTGCCGGCCAACCCTGCAAGGAGCGCGTCTATCTGCCGACCTCGGATGCGCGGCTGATCGCGCTCGATGCCACCAACGGGCAGGTCTGCACCAGCTTTGCCAATCAGGGCGTGCTGCAGTTGCAGACCGGCATGCAGTATAATCCAGCCGGTTATTATTACTCAACCTCGCCGCCGGTCGCTGTCGCCGGAAAGCTCATCATCGGCGGCGCGGTAAACGACAACTATTCCACGCAGGAACAATCGGGCGTCATCCGCGCCTACGACATCAACAGCGGTGCGTTGCTGTGGAACTGGGATTCCGGCAATCCGGACCAGACAACGCCGCTGCCGGAGGGCCAGCATTACACGACGAATTCGCCAAACAGCTGGTCGGTCTTCAGCGTCGATGAACAGCTCGGCATGGTCTATATCCCGCTCGGCAACCAGGTGCCCGACCAGCTCGGCATGAACCGCAGCGAGAATGTCGAGAAATTCTCCTCCTCGGTCGTGGCGCTCGACATCAATACCGGACAGCTGCGCTGGGTGCAGCAGTTCGTCCATCACGATCTCTGGGACATGGACGTGCCGGCACAGCCGGTGTTGCTCGACCTGACGAAGCAGGACGGAACGTCGGTGCCGGCACTGGTGGCATCCACCAAGCAGGGCGATATCTACGTGCTCGACCGGCGCACGGGCCAGCCGATCATTCCTTTCAAAGAAATCCCGGCGCCAGGCGGAGCGATCCCCGAGGATCATACCGCGCCGACGCAGCCGATCTCCGATCTCACCTTCTCGCCGGAACCGCTGCAGGAAAAGGACATGTGGGGTATCTCGCTGTTCGATCAGCTCGCCTGCCGCATCGAGTTCCACCGCTACAAATATGAAGGCCGCTATACGCCGCCTTCGCTGCAGGGAACGATCGTCTATCCCGGCAATTTCGGCACCTTCAACTGGGGCTCGGTTGCGGTCGATCCTGAGCGGCAGGTGATGTTCGGCATGCCGACCTACCTCGCCTTCACCTCCCGCCTGGTGCCGGCAGCTGACATTCCGCCGCGCGGGCAGGATCAGAAGGGCAGCGAACAGGGTCTCAATCGCAATGACGGCGCGCCCTACGGCGTGTTCATGGGGCCTTTCCTCGGGCCTCTGAAGATCCCCTGCCAGGCGCCGCCATGGGGCTATGTGGCAGGCGTCGATCTGCGCACCGGCCGCATCGCCTATATGCACAAGAACGGCACGGTGCATGACATGACGCCGCTGCCCCTGCCCTTCAAGGTCGGCGTGCCCGGTATCGGCGGGCCAATGATGACCAAGGGCGGCGTCGCCTTCCTGGGTGCCGCCGTCGACAATTATCTGCGCGCCTACGACGTGACGAACGGCCGCCAACTCTGGGAAGCCCGGCTTCCGGCCGGCGGCCAGGCGACACCGATGACCTATATGACCGATGATAACAAGCAATATGTCGTCATTGTTGCCGGCGGGCACGGTTCGGTCGGCACCAAGCCGGGCGACTATGTAATCGCCTATACGCTGCCGTAACATGGCTTACGACCGGACCGGATCTGCTGCCGGCCGGTCGTCCTGTCGTTGTCAGGCGGCGAGCAGGTCGCGGATTGCTTCGCCGACGCCGGTGGCAGATTGCGGGTTCTGGCCGGTGATTAGCCTGCCGTCGGCCACGACCTTGGCATTCCAGTCAGGCGCCGGATGGTGCCTGGCGCCACGCTCAATAAGCGTGCTTGCGAGCAGGAAGGGAACCGTCTTGTCGAGGCCGACAGCCCGCTCTTCCGAATCCGTGAAAGCGCTGACGTTGCGGCCGGAAACGAGATAGCTGCCGTCGCTGAGCTTGACATTTACCAGTGCCGCCGGGCCATGGCAGACCGCCGCGACGATGCCACCCGTCTCGAAGATTTTCCGGGTGACGCTTTGGACGGCCGGACTTGCCGGCAAATCCCACATGGCGCCGTGACCGCCGGCGAAGAAGATCGCCGAATAGCCGGCGGGATCGACATCGGCGAGTTTCGCCGTGGTCCGGATCGTCTGGCGGAATTTCTCGTCGTTCCAGTAGCGGGCGTTCGCCGCATCTTCGAGGTCGAGCCCGTCGACCGGCGGCTCACCGCCTTCGATCGAGGCAAATTCGACCTTGATACCCGCCGCCTCGAGGACGGCCAGCGGGTGCGTCACTTCGCCGAGATAGAAGCCGGTCGGCTGGCCGCTGTCGCCTTTTACGCCGTGACTGGTCAGTACGAAGAGTACGGGCTTTGCTGTAGATGTCATCGCTTTCTCCTGTTGTCCGATCGACCGTCGAAGGTTGATTTTCATTCGATGACGAGGATTTATTAGCTCCTCTTGAGATGATAAAGTTGCCTCGGCGGAAATCATCTGTTCTTCAAAGGCCATGATCATGCGACGTTTCGATCATCTCGGCGATGTGGAGGCTTTCACGACGGTTGTGGAAAAGGGCTCGATGAGCGCAGGAGCAATCGCCTTATCCACCACACCTTCGGTGCTGAGCCGGGCGATCACCCGGCTGGAGACGCGGCTTGGCACACAGCTCATGCGGCGCACGACACGGCGCCTGAGCCTCACGGACGCCGGTCGCGCCTATCTGGAGCAGACGCGGGCCGCCTTTTCGCTGATCGAGGACGCCGAGCGCGCGATACAGGGGCAGGACGGGGAGATCAGCGGCCGTGTGCGTCTCAGCGTCTCCACCACTTACGGCCACTTCCGTCTTCCGGAAAAACTAAAGCGTTTTAGCACCGTCCATCCGGACGTGCATGTCGAGGTCAGTATCACCAACCGGAATGTCGATCTTGTCGCGGAAGGCTACGATCTGGCGATCCGTCTCGGGCCACTGCCGGACAGCGGGCTCGTCGCCCGCAAGCTCCAAGATGCGCCGCTTCGGCTCGTCGCCTCTCCTGAATATGTCAGGCTTGCCGGTATGCCGCTGACGATTGCGGATCTGGCACAGCACGAATGCCTGCCCTTCATCATGCCGAGCACTGGCCGGCCGGCGCCCTGGCTCTTTCGCGTCGATGGGGTGGAGGCTGACTGGACGCCGGGCGGGACAATCGAGATTCATGATGACGTGCTGGGCGTCGTCTCGCTTGCCGAGGCCGGCATGGGCATCTGCCAGAGCTATGATTTCATCGTTCGCGAGAGAATCAGCCGCGGCAGCCTGATCGAAATACTTGCCGAGGCGGGCGGGCGTTCGCGCCCCTTCTCGCTGGTTTATGCCCCGCATCGCCGTCTCTCCGCCGCGACGAGGACATTGATCGATTTCCTGTGAACCGGAGAGAATCTAAGGATTTTCTCACGTTCAGGTAGAGCCGCAAGCCTCGGACAGGTTCGCGGGAGGATGATGCTGCCGGTTTTTCAGGGGGACTTTTTCATGGAAATCGGTAGCAGTCTTTCAATTTATTCCGGCCTCGGTTCGCTTTTCGAGCAGGGCAAATCCAGGAACAAGCAGGCCGACGAATTCGGAGGCAGCACGCGCAGTCAATCCGGCGCCGGCCTGCAGCCGAGCACGACCCCGCCTTCCATCGCCAATACGATGTGGGCGGTTCAGGCCGGTAACGAGACCTATATCAACCAGCCGTCCGAAGACGAAATGGCGACCAAGGCGGCGCATAGCAGCCTGGTCGACGAATTTTCCGACTGGAGCAACATGGACCCGGCAGAGTTCATCCGTGCCCGGTACCTTGAGGCACATGGCCTGACCGAAGACGACCTGAAGGCCATGCCGGCCGATCAGCGCGAGGCGATCGAGAAGGAAATTGCCGAGCAGATCAAGCGTGAGCTTGCCGGTATCGAAGGCGGGGGAGACGGAGCCGAACAACCCTCGACGAGCGGACAATCCAGCGCAACCCAACCCGCAGACGAAACACCCGCCGAGAGCTAGGCATTTTTTCACACAATTCCGGGCGCAAAAACGCTGCACACCTCTTGCTGGAACTGCTCTACACCATCTCGGTGATCATCTTGCCGATCTCGGCAAAGACGGGGTTGAATTCATCCATTTTCACGGTCGTTTCGGCCATATAGACGGTGGCGACGATCGGGCCACGGTTGGGCGGCCAGATGATGGCGATATCGCCGGCCGAACCGTTGTCGCCCGTGCCGGTCTTGTCGCCGATCTTCCAGTCGGATGGCAAGCCTGCGCGCAGGCGCCCGCCGCCAGTCGTATTTGCCACCATCCAGTCGACTAGCTGATTGGCCGAATCTTCCGCCAGGACGGAGCCGAGGGCGATATTGCCGAGCGAGTCGAGCATAGCATCCGGCGTCGTGGTGTCGCGCGGATCGCCTTTTGCCGCCTCGTTCAGTGCCGTTTCCATGCGGTCGAGCCTCGTGGTGCCGTCGCCGATGGAGCGGAGCCAGTCGGTGAGCGCTGCCGGACCGCCAAAACTTTCCAGCATCAGGTTGCCGGCCGTGTTGTCGCTGAGCGTAATGCCGGCTTTGCAGATCTCGGCCATGGTCATGCCCTCGCCGCCGGCGTGCTTTTCCGTCTCTGGTGAATAGGTGACGAGTTTTTCCTTGCCGTAGGTGACGCGCCGGTCGAGCTTTTCATCACCCCTGTCGACGCGGGCGAGCACGAGGCCGGCAGCCAGAACTTTGAAGGTGCTGCACATGGCGAACGGCTCGCTGCCGCGATAGCCGAAGGAGACATTTGTGTCGCTGTCGAGGACGGAGACCCCGAGGCGCCCGCCAATGCGCGCTTCCAGTGCTGCAAGCCGCTTGTCAATATCATCATTCTGCTGCTCTGCACGCACACGAGCGGCAAAACCCAGCGCAGGCAACAGCAAGGCGGAGCCCATGAAGCTGCGGCGGGTAAGGCTGTGATTCATGAAGACCTCCGAGGAATCAGGATCGCAGGCGTAAGGCCCGATTGCGGCGGCATCTCGGCTTTTGACGGAATCAGGCGGCGCGCGTGACCTCCACCGTCACATGCGACAACTCGTCCAGGCTCGCCAGCCGCTGCTTATAGAATGCCGTGTCGCGCGGTTGCGGCGTCAGCACAGCGACGATTGCCGCGTGGTGGCCGGGGCCGACCTGCCAGACATGCAGATCGGTGATCTGGTCGCCATCGCCTTCGATCGCGCCGCGAATCTCGTCCGGCAGCGTCTCCCCTTCGGAGAGTACATCGAGTAGCACGGCGCCCGACGATTTCAGCAGTCCCCATGACCATTGCGCAATGATGAGCGCGCCGACGATGCCCATCAGCGGATCGAGCCACAGCCAGCCATAAAGGCTGCCGAAGGTGAGCGCGGCAATGGCGAGCACCGATGTCAGTGCGTCCGCGATGACGTGCATATAGGCGGAGCGGATATTGTTATCGGCGTGACCGCTGTGGCCATGGTCATGGCCGTGGTGATGATCGTGACGGTGAGCATGTCCGTGTCCGTGTCCGTGAGCATGTCCATGGCCGTGATGATCGTGGCCACCGCCGCTCAGCAACCAGGCGCTCACGAGGTTGACCACAAGGCCGATGACGGCGACGGCAATCGCCTGACTGAAGCTGATCGGCACGGGCGACGTGATGCGCAGGAAGCTTTCCCAACCCATCAGCAGGGCAATCATCGCCAGAATGATGGCGCTTGCGAAGCCAGCGAGATCGCCGAGCTTGCCGGTGCCGAACGTGAAGCGCGGGTTGCGCGCCTGTTTGCGGGCGAAGAGATAGGCGAGCGCGGAAATCAGCAGTGCGCTGGCATGGGTGGACATGTGCCAGCCGTCAGCCACCAGCGCCATCGAGCCGTATATCGTGCCGGCGGCGATTTCGACCACCATCATGACTGCGGTCAGCGCGATCACCAGCCAGATGCGGCGCTCGTTCCGGGCATGATCCTGCCCCAGGAAGACATGTTCATGTCCGTGGGTATTCGTTCCGGCATTCATCGCCATCTCCTGATCGATCCGCCTCAGCGGATATAGGTTCGCAATATTTCCGATATTTCCTCGACCGCTTCCGCCCTCGCCTTCTCGTCGGCGGCATGCAGCACATGTTCGTGCAGGTGATCGTCCAGCACCTCGCCGGTCAGCCCCGTCAGCGCGCCGCGCACGGAGGCGAGAAGCTGCAGGATTTCGCCGCAGGGGCGCTCGGCTTCCAGCGCGCGCTCGACGGCCTCGAGCTGGCCTCGGAGGCGGCTGACGCGGGCGATGAGCTTCTTCTTCTGGTGGGTCGTATGGGACATGATCGCCTCTAATTAGGATAGGGGGGTATACTATTTCTTGTCGAAAGGTGAAAGCGACAAGGCGACGCATCTCACGGATTTCGTCATGTCCGATCTCAAACACGCTCTCGAGGGAAACGCCTCGAACGCGGCCATGGCAACAAAAGCAAGCGGAAATGCGCTGACGAACGCTCCGCTGTCCGAACTAACGCCACCTGATCGGCCATTGACAAATGAGCGGTTTCGGAGGATTGATCTTGGCATGATCGAGAACGCGCACCATAACCGCTCGTATTTTTGGCTGTACCTGTAAGGGGCGGCCAAGACAGATCATAATGTCAACAAGCCGCCGTCAGGCGGCTTTGTTGTATCGGCAGCGTCCTGACGGCATAATTTCGAAAAGGACGCGAAAACCGTGCTTGAATTAGAAGACAGCGAAATATCGCTCATGCGCCCGCCGGTGGTGACGATCCGCGCCGCCAAACCCCGCGACATCGCCGAACTCCATGAAATGATCGGCCTGCTTGCCGCTCACCACGGCGACATCTCGGCCTCGACGCCGGAGCAGCTCGAACGCGATCTTTTCGGCCCGACGCCCTGGATCTCGGCTATCGTCGCAGAAGGCAGCGAGGGTCTGATCGGCTACGCCATCCTCGTCCCGCTCTACCGGGCGCAGGAAGGCAAGCGCGGCATGGATCTGCATCACCTTTTCGTGCGTGATGGCCATCGCGGCCATGGCACGGGTCAGCTTCTGGTCGACCGCGCCCGCGAAACCGCACGTATGGCAGGCTGCGATTACCTTTCCGTCAGCGCTGCCACCGGCAATGTCAAAGCGCACCGCTTCTACGAACAAATGGACTTCACCCCTCGCCCGGTCACCGGCATGCGCTATATGCAGGCTCTGTCGTGAGCGGCACCAGCCGCTCGGCCATCTTGCAAGGGAGGAAAACATGACCCGACTGGCGGTGGTTCTGACCGACGGCTTCGCGGACTGGGAAGTGGGGCAGCTTGCTGCCTCCGCCCGCACCCATTTCGGCTTCGACGTGGTGACGGCAAGTCCCGGCGGCGCAGAGGTGCGCTCCATGGGCGGGCTGCGGGTGGCCGCCGATACTGTCGCCGAAAACCTGCATGGTGACGCTTTCGATGCACTTGTTATCTGCGGCGGGACGATCTGGGATACCGAAAAGGCACCCGACCTTTCGCTCGTCATCAACGATTTTATCGGGCGCGGCAAGCTCACGGCGGCGATCTGCGGCGGGACATTGGCGTTGGCGCGCGCCGGTGTGCTGAACGACATTCCGCACACCAGCAATGCGCCTGATTTTGTCGCCAGTGCCGAGGGTTATCGCGGCCAGGCGCACTACCGCGACGGACCACAGGCTGTGCGTTCAGGCATGATCGTGACCGCACCCGGCTCGGCACCAATCACCTTTACGGCGGAAATCTTCCGTGCCCTCGGCTTCGGCAGCGAAGAGTTAGATACCTATGTGCAGATTTTCGGCGCGGAGCATCAGCCGAAGGCGGCGTGAGCCGCGCTAAGCAACTCTATCACTTCGGCCGTCGTGCCTTGGCGGTCGCCTCGTGCGCCCGGCCGGGTCGCCCATTGGTGAAGTGCCGACTTGACGAAGAGGAAGGCAGCGGCCCGAGCCTGCGCAAGATCGCCGGGATTATCGAGAGGGCTCGCCATCTTTGCCTCCATGGCAGCAAGCGTATCTGTGAACCAGCGCGCGAGCACCGCGTTGCGCGCGCCAAGGCGATCCCTCATGCGGGCGATGGCGGCGTCAGTTTCCTCGAGCGACGGATGGTTCATGGCCATCAATCTAGCCTGTGGCGCTTGCCCGAGGCAGGCGCTACTTGCTCGGCACCGCCTTCAAATAGGCGGAGATCGCTTCGATATCGGACTGCGGCAGACGGGCGATATTCTGCTGCACGTCGACCATCTGCCCGCCGGCGGAGTCGAAATCGGGGGTGAAGCCGGTCTGCAGGTAGTTGGTGATATCGGCCTCGCTCCAGGAGCCGATGCTTTTCGAGCCCGGCGTGATATCGGGTATGCGACCCTTGCCTTCCGGGTTAGGGGCGCCGGCGAGCCACTGGTCGCGGACGAAGCCGCCGAGGGAATCGCGTGGGGTATGGCATTCGCCGCAATGGCCGAGGCCTTCGACCAGATACTGGCCGCGCTTCAACCTGTCATCGGCGTTGGCGAGTACGACGCGCGGCTGGTCATTGAAATAAAGGAGCTTCCAGGCGCCGAGCGCCAGGCGGATGTTAAAGGGGAACGGCAATTCGTGCGGCGGGACGACATTGCTGCTCTTCGGCAGCGTCTTTAGATAGGCAAAGAGATCGTTGACATCCTTGTCACTCATGCGCGCATAGGAGCCGTAAGGGAAGGATGGGTAAAGATGCTGGCCGTCGGGACCGACGCCGCGCTTCATAGCGTTGCCGAACTGGGCGAGCGTCCAGCGGCCGATGCCCGCCTGTTCATCCGGGGAAATGTTGGGGACGTGGAACGTGCCGAAGGGGCTCTTCAGTGCGAGACCACCGGCAAGGGTCAGCTTCGTATCGCCTTGCGCGCCAGGGGCGGCATGACAGCTGACGCAGCCGCCGGCCCAGAACACTTTTTCGCCGTTTGCTACGTCGGGCGCACCGAGATTGGCCCAATGGCTTTCCGGCAGCGGGTCCGGCGCGGTGACGAAATAAAAAACCGCGCCGCCAATCACGACGACGCCGATGAGACAGAGCACAAAGCGGACGAACCTGCGGACCATGCGCCGCCTCTCCTTCTATCGATATCAAGGGCATTCCGGGATTCGCTCGCCGGGTCCCGCTGCCGGCGAGAATAAAGCGATCCGCACCGGCGGCAAGGGCCGGTGCGGATGACGGGGTCGTCTGGGAATGGCTCTATCGCTTAGTCCTTCTTGATACGATAGAGCTGATGACAGCCACCGCAATTGCCGCCAACGGTGTTAAGCGCCGCGCCAACGCCGGCAGCATCAGCCGGCAGCTGGGCGAGCACGGTCTCGGCGTCGGTAGACAGCTTCATGGCGCGTGCCTTGAAGTCATCCATGTTTTCCCAGATCTTCGGGCTTGCTTCGCTGTCGCCCGTCTCGGTGCCCGGCTTGAACTGCTCCGGGAAAGCCTTTGCGGTTTGAGCGATCGTCGTCAGTGCTGCCTTGACGGCATCCGCATCATAGGGCTTCGTGCCCTTGGCGATGGCCGAAAGCGCACCTGCTGCGCCACCGATCTGCTTCATCATTCCAACGCGTGCGTCATGCGTGCCGTCGGCCGCCATGGCCGAACCGATGGCAATGCCGGCAAGCGCAACAGCCGTCGCTATTGTTTTCCAATTCATTCTTCTCTCTCCATTGTTCCGCCGGCAAAACCGGCCGGGGCAAATCTGCACGGCGATCATGACAAAATCCACCTCGCCGCATAGTCACGTTTGGCCGGATCCTCATAAAAACAATGTGATAAGCATCGATGGAATATTATGCAGTCTTCCATCCTTGCCAGAGGCTGATCGCCGATATGACGACCAGCAGCAGGCCGGCGAGACGGCCGATGACAGCAGTCGTATTCGGGTTGGAAACCAGGAGATCACGGCTGCGACCGGCGGTCATGGCAAGCGTGCCATAAACGCCAAGCTGCGTGAGCACCGTCATGGCGCCCATGATCAGGCCCTGCAGCCAGATCGGCCCATATTCCGGCTTGATGAATTGCGGATAGACCGCCAGCACGAAAATATAGGCCTTGGGATTGACGAGGCAGGTGACTGCCCCCTGCCGGAACGCCTTCCAGGTGGAGCGCGCCGTGCCGGGGCCGACCGCCTCGACCTTGATCGAACTCCTCATCAGCGAGATGCCGATCCAGATCATGTAGGCAACGCCGGCAAAGAGCAGCAGGTTGAAAACACCCGGCAGCATGGCGACGAGGATGCCCACTCCCGCCGCACCATAGGCGGAATGCACCGCCCCGCCCAGCATGATGCCGCTGGTAGCGGCGAGCCCCCGTCTGGTGCCGCCGGTCAGCGCATTGGCGAGCACGAAGAGCATGTCCATGCCCGGCACGATGATGATGCCGAAGAGAAGGGTGAAGTAGAGCCAGAGGCTTTCGTGATAATTCATGTCAGTTGTCCGTCCCGTATTCCTAGGTGCTTTTCCAGGAAGCACATTAATTTCAAATCGATAGATGGGCTCTATACGGCAGGCCAACTGACAATGTATTGTCAGGAGCGTGGGAGAAAGGGTGGCAAATGCGCAAGGCCTCCAGGCTTTTCGAGATCATCCAGATATTGCGGCTGGCGAAGAAGCCGATGACGGCCGCCGTCATGGCCGAAAAGCTGGAAGTGACGGTGCGCTCGATTTATCGCGACATCGCCGCGCTGCAGGCAATGCGGGTGCCGATCGAGGGCGGGCGCGGCATCGGCTACATCATGCGGCCAGGCTTCGATCTGCCGCCACTGATGTTTTCGATCGAGGAAACCGAAGCGATCGTGCTGTCGCTGGCGCTGCTGGAACGCACCGGCGACGACGAACTGAAGCTCGCCGCCCGACGCGTCAATCAGAAGCTTGCCGGCGCCGTGCCGCCGCCGCTCCGTCAGGCTATGGAGAACAAGGCGCTGTTTGCGTGGGGCACTATCGCTCCTGCACCTCCGGGAATGGATCTTGCCATGGTGCGCCGGGCAATCCGCGACGAGCGCAAGCTTAGCCTCAATTATCGCGACGAAATGGGACGTGCGACCGAGCGGATGATCCGCCCGATCGCGCTGATCTATTATTCCCAGACCGCTAATATCGTCGCCTGGTGCGAACTCAGGCAGGCCATCCGCAACTTCCGCAGCGACCGGGTCGAGGCCTGTGCGGAGGCCGACGCCTTCTTCAAGGGCGAAGGCGACGCGCTGCGGACGTTTTGGACGCAAAGCTGGACGGAAGGGCCTGTCGCAGCGAATGCCTGAACCGCTGCCCCGGAAACGAGGCAAGAGAGACCCGGACGCAACCGGTACGTTCTTGATCGCTTTCAAGGAAGCAAATCAGAGCGCCATGCCGCCGGAGACCTCGATGCGCTGGGCGTTGACCCACCGATTGGCTTCCGTCAGCAACGAGGCGATCATCGGGCCGATATCGTCGGGCACGCCGGCGCGGCCAAGCGCCGTCATGGCGGCGACCCGGCGGTTGATCTCCGGATTATCGCGGACCATACCGCCACTGAAATCCGTTTCGATGGCACCGGGTGCAACGGTGTTGACGGCAATGCCGCGGGCGCCAAGCTCATTGGCCATATAGCGCGTCAGCACCTCGACAGCGCCCTTTAGCGAACCGTAGGCCGAGGAGCCCGGTACGGCAACGCGTGCAAGACCACTGGAAAGATTGACGATGCGGCCGCCATCGGCAATCACCGGCAGAAGCTTCTGCGTCAGGAAGAAGACGCCCTTGAAATGGATGTTATAGAGCTTGTCCATTTCCGCCTCAGTCGTCTCGGTGATCGAGGCGTGGTAGGCGGTGCCGGCATTGTTGACAAGGAAGTCGAAACGGTCACGGCCCCAGCTCTTCAGCACCGAGCGGACGCTGCCGACGAAGGCGTCGAAGGCTTCGACATTGCCGGTATCGAGCTGCAGGGCAGCGGCCTTGCAGCCGAGCGCCTCGACTTCAGTCACGACCTTGTCTGCCTCGGCACGGTTGGAATTATAGGTGAAGATCACGTCGACGCCATCACGGGCGAGGCTGACGACGGTGTTTCGGCCGAGGCCGCGGCTGCCACCTGTGACGATTGCGATTTTGGAAAGTGCGTTCTGATCGGTCATCTCGGTACTCCTTGTTCAGATGGCTGGAATCTAGGACCTGACAGCCCTTTCCTTGAATGCCGAAAGCCTCGAATTTCTTGCCTATTCCTCCAACCGGCTTGTCCGCTTGCCGGCAGGCAGTAAGATGACGGGGCATAAGCACCGCACGGTCTGCCACCGGAGAATGATGATGTCCGACGCAATCAAGAACGCTATTACCGAATACATGGAGAGCCATGGTGGCGGCGACGGTCTCTACACGACGGCACTGCCCGGTCTTTACCTGATGCGTGCTTCGACGCTCACCATGCCGAAGCCGGCGATCTATCGCCCGGCGCTCTGCATCATCGTCGACGGTGCCAAGCAGATCATGTTCGGCGAGCGGCTTTTCACCTATACGGCGATGCAGGCGCTGGTGATCAGCGTCGAGATGCCGGCCTTCGGACAGGTCATCCAGGCGAGCCCGGAGCGGCCGATGATCGCGCTGACCCTGGAGCTCGATGTCACCATCCTGCGGGACGTTCTCGAAGAGATGGAAAGCCCGCCCAAGCCATCCGGCGAAGGCGGTCAGGGTGTTTTCGTCCAGCAGTTCGGACCGGAATTGCAGGACTGCACCCTGCGGCTGATGCGAATGCTGGCGACGCCGAAATCTATCCCGATCCTGCGACAGGCGATCTTGCGGGAAATCAGCTTCTGGCTGCTCACAGGCGAGAACGGCGGCGAAGTCTGCAAGCTGGCGCTGCCTGGAAGCCAGACGCGGCGCGTGGCCGATGCGATCCATCTCTTACGCGACAACTTCACTGCGCCTGTCCGTGTGGAACAGCTGGCGGCGGCAGCAAAGATGAGCCCCTCTTCCTTCCACCAGCATTTCAAGATGCTGACCTCGATGAGCCCGCTGCAATATCAGAAACAGCTCCGGCTTCTGGAGGCGCGGCGGCTGATGGTGGCTGACGGCATCAATGCCGCCAATGCGGCCTATCAGGTGGGTTATGAAAGTGCTTCGCAGTTCAGCCGCGAATATACGCGCATGTTCGGCACGCCGCCAAAGAAGGATGCGCTGGAGCACCGGGCACAGCCGGCAACAGCGGACACAGAACTGATTTAGTAATTCAGTCGGCGGCTGTCCTCGCGGCCGAAACCGCGGATTTCCAGCCGGTCGGCATAGACATCGACGATGGCGAAGGTGTTCTCGTTCTCGGTATCGACAACACCCTTGAAATTGACGAAGTGGCAGCCGGCGACCTGGCCGTAATTGCCGACATGGTTATGGCCGTTGAGATAGGCAACGACATTGTCCTGCGAGGACAGGAGCTCGACGATACGCTCGCGATCCCACATGTCATGTTCACAGGGCGGGTGGACGGGGAAGTGATTCATGACGATCACCTTCTCGCCCTCGACCTTCGCTTGTTCGATTTCGCCTGCGAGCCAGGCAAATTGCTCGTCGCTGAGCGATGCATTCCATTCATGCGCGTTCTCGGCGCCGGCGGCCAGCAGAGCCGCCAGTCGCTCGCTGCCGAGCACGCGGAAGGGATGGCCTTCCGGCGATGAGAAGATGCTGACTTCATTGCCGTTGAGCACGATGAAGCGGAAACCGTGACGCTGGAAACTGTAATAGGACGCCGGCATGCCGACACGCTCTGCAACCTTTTCCAGATATTGAGGGGCGACGCCGAAATCATGATTTCCGAGCAGAAAGTGCGCCTCGTGACGCAGCTTTTCATAGACGGGCAGGATATCGTCGAAGCTTCTGAAATCGCGGTCGATGATATCGCCGAGCGTCATGACGAAGCTCAGGTCCTCGCCATTGAAGGTCTCGATCGCGGCAGCAACCTTGGCGAGGCTGTTGGCGTAATAGCGCCCCATCTCGACTTGCGGTTCTATGGCGGCATATTGCGGATCGGCGATGATGCCGAAGCGGAAATAGGGAAGATCAGCTGATGACATGCGGCGTGATGTAGTGGCCGCGGATGACAGCGATGTGACGGTGCTGCCAACCGCGGCGCAACCCTCACCTCGTGGCGGGCGCTTCGCTCTGACGGTCGCTGAAATAAGGCAATGCGAACATGTAGAGGCCGCTGAACAACATCAGGAAAAGAGGCGGCAGCGGCGAATAGACCACCCAGGCCGGCGGCGTGCCGAAAGCCATGGTGGCGAAATTGGCAATGACCGTCAGCGTGAAGATTATGGACAGCCAGCGGTGAAGCTGGCGGATAAACTTGTTCCAATTCATTGGCATTTCCTCCTCAAGCAGGCTTCTGCGTCTGTATTTCAGTCTTGACGCACCAGAACCTGCTGCAGATTGTCGAAGAAGCGCTGCCAGCCGAACTTTGCGCCCTGGTAGGCCTGTTCCTGATCCGGACGGAAACCTGCCTGCTCCATGCGCAGATGCGTGCCCGAACCGGCAGGGGTCAGCGTCCAGGTGACGGTGCTTTCGAGGCCATAGGCATCCCAGGTGTAAGTGAGGGTCCTGTTCGGCTCGATTTCCAGTACTCGGCAATCGACGGAACCCCATTCGGCAGTGAACTTGAAGCTGTGATCGCGCACAGGCTTGAAGTCACTCTTCATTAGCCATTCCTGGATGAGATGCGGCTGCGTCAGCGCACGCCAGATCTTCTCCGGCGGGAAAGCAATCTCCCGCTCGATGATGACGGAGCGGACTTCAGTTGCGGTGTCGTTCATTGGTCCATCCTTTTGAGCAAATCTTCCAGAGCGTCGAACCGGCCTTCCCAGAAGCCGGCCATCTCCGTCGTCCAGTCCGCCAGAGGAGCAAGCGCCTTGATCTCGGCGCTGTAATGCGTCTGGCGGCCTTCATGACGGTCGCGCACCAGGCCGGCGGTCTTCAGCACCGCCAGATGCTTCGAGACGACCGGTTGGGAAACGCCGGCCCCGACCGTCAGAACGCCGACCGTCTTCTCGCCTTCACGGCATAGACGTTCGAAGATGGCGCGTCGGGTCGGATCGGCAAGCGCCCGGAAAAGTGCGTCCTGAACATTCGACATCAGAATTCATACCTGGTTGGCTATGGATTTACTTATAGCCATATGGGTATGAATGAGTCAAGCGGCCTTCGCAGCATTTGTTTCGGCAGAAACGAAAACACCCGACGCTTGGCGGCACCGGGTGCTGAAAAACCAAAACTTTCGAAGTGCTTACTTCGTAGCCGCTTCGTAGCGCTCCAGGACGTAATCCCAGTTGATCAGGCTGTCGATGAAGGCTTCGAGATACTTCGGACGAGCGTTGCGGTAGTCGATGTAGTAGGAATGTTCCCAGACGTCGACGCCGAGGATCGGGGTCGCGCCGTGAACCAGCGGGTTTTCGCCGTTCGGGGTCTTGGAGATTTCGAGCTTGCCGTTCTTGACGGAAACCCAGGCCCAGCCGGAGCCGAATTGCGTTGCGCCGGCATTGGCGAAATCGGCCTTGAACTTGTCGTAGCCGCCGAGGTCGGAGTTGAAGGCAGCTTCGAGCTTGCCCGGCAGCTTGTTGCCGCCGCCGCCCTTCTTCATCCACTTCCAGAAATGGACGTGGTTGTAGTGCTGAGCGGCATTGTTGAAGAGGCCGGCATTGGTGCCGAAGGACTTCTTGACGACGTCTTCCAGGGAGAGATCGGCCAGGCCGGCTTCCGCTGCAAGCTTGTTGCCGTTGTCGACGTAAGCCTTGTGGTGCTTGTCGTGATGAAACTCCAGCGTCTCCTTCGACATGAAGGGAGCAAGCGCTTCGTAGTCATAGGGAAGTTCGGGCAATTCGAAAGCCATATCAGATCTCCTCTTGGCAATAGATTGCGTCATCGGCAGGTGAGGCGGAACATAGGAGGGGAAGCACGGAGTGGCAACCGGCGAATTATCAAAAAACAACGACTTCGAGGAAAAATTGCCTCCTGCGGCAGGCTCTCTTCAAAAGCACAAATCACAGTCTGTGCCACGCCTTCCTGGAGATGAAACCGATATGACGGCAAAAAGGGAAATGGCATGAAAAGGAATGGAGTCCCTCCCCTCGCCAAGCATTATTTTTCTCAAGCCATGTGCCGAAAACGAGCTCCGCTCGCGTCTCGCCCAACGCGTTCAGGGTACGCCTCCGGGATTTCAATAAAAACCTGTTAATTTCCCTTAGGCGCTTTTGACAGGCCGCGAGGAGCACGTCTTAGATGCAACCCAGAGCTACCGGAGAATGTTAGTCTGACATTCTCCGGTATTTTCTTAGTTAGCATTGCTTAAATCATTTCAGGGACTTCTGACATCAACTTCGGGGCGTGTGATGGTCATGAGCTTTTTTCGTCGTAATGAAGAACCGATGAAGCCGGGTGCAAGAGTATCCGGCCATCGTCCGATGTCGTCCGTGACCGAGCAAACCGCTCTCGCTGATAAGCCGCCGGTGCAGTACAGCGTTTCAGAAATTGAGGATTTCCAGGCTTTCGGCACGGCAATCGAGGAAAACAAGCAGTCCTCCGAAGAGCTGCTCGTCAGCCTGACATCTCTGCAGGAGCGTGTCTCCTCGCTGCTCGGCGCACACAGCCAGTCGCTCAACGAAACGGGTGCTCTGCGGGCAGAATGCTCACGCCTGGCCTCGCTGCTCGATTATGAGAGCAATGCACGGCGCAAAGCCGATCAGGACAATCAGCGCCTTGCGATCGAAAACAAGGGACTGAAGGTCGATTGCAGCCAGCTTCGTGTCGAGGCCAGCACCTACCGCGAAGAGCTGATCAAGCTGCAGGGCGTGCATGAGCTGACACGCGAGGAATTCACCGTGGTCGAGGCGCGGCTGATCGATGCCGAGCGCGAGCTCAGCGACCGGGCGCTGCAGTTCGACGAGGTTTCCTCACACCTTCGCCGCACACAGCAGGACCATGATGTGCGCAGCCGGGAACTGGCGATCACGCGCGAAAAGCTGGATCTGGAAACCACGGCCCATCAGCTGCTCATCGAAAGCTCGCGCCGCGAAAACAGCATCCAGCTTCGCGAAATCGCGCGTCTCAATGAAGAGCGCAGCCACCTCAAGACCAATCTGTCCGAGCATGAGGCGCTGACGCGCAGCCTGCAGTCCTCCATCTCCAACCTGAAGCAGGATCTAGCTGCTTCGGAAGAGCGTTATCGCCGCCTGGAAACCGAATTCGAAACGCTGGAAACCTCCTCGACGCTCGAACTGGCCAACCTGCGCACCAAGCATGAGGCAATCGGCTCGAAGTCCGAGCTCGTCGAGAAGCTGCTGTCGACCGCCAACAGCCGCAACAAGATGACGGACGAGGAGTTGCAGTCGACCCGCGCGGAACTGAAGCGCACGAAGAGCGAACTTGCCACGGCGCTGACGCGCCTGGAACGGATGACGGATGAGCTCAACCGGGTTCGCCTCAATGGCGCGGAAAGCGAAGCTGCCCGCCGCGAGCTCGCTGCCCACAGCAATGATCTCGTGATGAAGCTGCGCGAGGCTGAAAGCCAGCGCAACAAGCGCGACCGTGAGATCGAAGCCTTCAAGAACGATCTCGATACGCGCCTCGATACCGACCGCTACGAAATCAGCCAGCTGCGCACGAGCCTGGAAATCGCCAAGTCGGAAATCCGCCAGCTGCGTGCCGAGCGCGCAATCCTCAGCGGTCAGCTGGAAGTGGCGCGCGGCGATCGTCCTGCCGTCGCCGATGTCCCGCCTCTCGCGGAGCCCGAGAAGGAAGAGGTGCGCATGCCGGCCGCCAACTTCGCGCCGATGATTGATATCTCCAGCAAATCGTTGCGCGGCAACGGCATGATCGCCGACTCCGTCAACGACGAACTCGCGGTCGTCGAAGCGACGCTGCGCACGCCGGCAGAGTGATCAAGGCTTGGTTCGGCGGGGAGGAAACTCTCCGTCGACGGCAAAAGCAGCAAGTCTGACACGTCCTTTACCAGTCAGTCGGAACTCGGGCCTGCCTTTCGGAGTTTGGAGGCAGGGGATGAAGGAGGCGCCGCATGCGACATGTCCAAAATCGGGCTGACGATCAGCAGAAAATCTATCAGCGCTGGGCGCCGGTCTACGACCAGGTCTATCGAAGCATCCTGCGCGACGGACACCGCACGCTTGCGCGGCTTGCTGCTGACGCCGGCACGGATATTCTGGAAATCGGCGTCGGCACCGGCCTGGTGCTCTCTTACTATCCGCGTCGCAGCCGCGTGACGGGCATCGACATTTCCGAGCACATGATTGCCAAGGCGCGGGAAAAAGTTGCCAGGCACAAGCTTTTCCATGTGCGGCAACTGCAGGTCATGGACGCACATGCGCTCGCCTTCGAGGACCGGTCCTTCGATGCAGTCTGCCTACCCTTCGTCATCACTCTCATTCCCGAACCCGAGCGGGCGCTTGACGAATGTGCCCGCGTGCTGCGGCCAGGCGGCGAGATTATCCTTGCCAGCAAGCTCGGCGATGGCGCCGGTCTGCAGGGTGCCATCGAGGAGGCTGTCGCGCCGCTGGTGCGGCGAGTTGGCTGGAGTTCTTCTTTCCGAATCAGGCGGATCACGGACTGGGCAAAAGGGAACGGCTTCGATGAGGTTCAAATATTGCCGGTTTTCCCGAATGGCTTTTTCAAAGTCATGCGCCTCAAACGGCGTGCATCAGATGCTTGAGGCGGAAGTTTTTCCATACTGAACGTATCTGCAAATCAGGCCTTTGCTCGTTAGGGACCTTTATGACCTGGGATTTCCTCCTCTTCGTCGTCGTCGGTTTCTGCGCGCAGATCGTCGACGGCGCCCTCGGAATGGCCTTCGGCGTGCTGTCCACGACCAGCCTGCTGACGCTTGGCGTGCCGGCTGCCAATGCCAGCGCCATGACGCATGTGACGGAGCTGTTCACCACGGCAGCATCGGGCATTTCCCATGCCTGGCATCGCAATGTCGACTGGAAGCTCGTAGCACGGCTGGCGCCTGCCGGCATGATCGGTGGGGCCGTCGGCGCCTTTTTGCTGGCCAACGTCGACGGCAAGCTGATCGAGCCCTTCGTCTCCGCCTATCTGATCGTTATCGGCCTCCTAATTTTCTGGAAGGCTTTCCACCCGACGCCCAGGCGCGAAGTCAGCGACTGGATGGTGCCGCCCGTCGGGCTTTGCGGCGGCGTGCTGGATGCGATCGGCGGCGGCGGGTGGGGACCGATCGTCACCAGTTCGCTCGTCGGCCGCGGTCACGATCCGAAGCGGGTGATCGGCTCGACCAACTTCACCGAGTTCGCGGTGACGCTGATCATATCCATCACCTTCGTTCTGACGCTCGGCTGGTCCGAACTCGGCTCGGCAGTCGGGCTGATTATCGGTGGCGTGATCGCCGCGCCCTTCGGCGCGATCCTCGTCAAGCGGCTGCCGGTGAAACCTCTGATGATCGCGGTTTCCATCGTCATCATTGCGACTTCGGCGATGCGGCTCTTCTGACGTGCGCGATCTCTTAGTTTCGCCTGCCACGCTTCAAATTTAGGCGTGACGCATGTCGTTACCGCAAAACCGCTACACAATTTGCGCGACATGCTTCAGGCCGTATTGCGGCCGAAATAGACATCGACGGATGCTATCTTGTCGCCGGCGAAGCGAAAACTTTCCATGTTGCGGAACGCCTTGCCATCGGTCGTTTCGGCGCGGTAACGCACGACGCCCTGGTCCCCCTCAACCGACAGGAACTCGATATCGAAGGCTTTCAGCAGCGGCTCATTCGGCCAGCAGCGCTCGAAGTAGGTGGCCCGGTTTATGTGATCGTCCCGTGGGCTCGAAAAGGTAAAGTCCTCCGTCAGCATGGCGCCGACGATATCCTTGCGTTGATCGATATAGGCTGCGTAGAGATCGCGCAGCATCTGGGCGCGGTGTTCATTCCTGTTGCTCATGTCTGCCTCTCCTTACCGATTGCATATTGCAATCAGCTAGAGGCGAAATGGTGCTTTTCAAGCCGCTTTCCTTTTTACGGCAGGTCTGATTGGGGCGAATCCGTCCTTGGCAGCCCGCAGCGCGATGCATAAAGTGAGGATCGCCTCATCTTGGCCAAGGCCAAACTGTACGAAGAAGATCCGCAATGACCGACACGCAATGGGACGCCGCAAAGGTGGTACCCGGCTCCGCCTACTGGAAACGCAATCTCGTCATCTCGCTCACGGGCTCGTTCACGACCATCGTGGCGATGACCCTGCTGCTTCCCTTCCTTCCGCTCTATGTGGAAGAACTCGGCGTGAGCGATCATGCGGCGATCGTGCAATGGTCGGGCATCGCCTATGGTGCGACCTTCTTTGCCGCCGCTTGCGTGGCGCCACTCTGGGGCCGGCTCGGCGATATCTACGGGCGCAAGCTGATGCTGGTGCGCGCAAGCCTCGGCATGACCATCGCTATCTCGCTGATGGGCATGGCCGGCAGCGTCTGGCAGCTCGTGGCGCTGCGCCTCTTCGTTGGCCTCGCGGGTGGTTATGCTTCCGGCTCGATGGTGCTGGTCGCGACACAGACGCCGAAGGACCGATCGGCCTGGGCGCTCGGCGTGCTCTCATCCGGCATCATGGCCGGCAATCTGGTCGGCCCGCTGATCGGTGGGGCGCTGCCGCCCATCATTGGCATCCGCGGTACGTTTTTGGCTGCAGGCGGCATAATCTTCCTCGCCTTCCTCGCGACGACCTTTCTGATCAAGGAGGAGAAATCGGCGGCGCGCAAACAGGCGGCGAAGGCATCCGGCGGCTGGAAATCCATTCCCGACAAGGGGCCCGTGGTTGCGATGCTCGCGACCGGGCTGCTCCTGATGCTCGCCAATATGTCGATCGAACCGATCATCACCGTCTATGTGGCGCAGCTTGTGCCCGATCAGCGGCAGGTCACGATGGTGGCCGGCATCGTCATGTCGGCCGCGGCGCTCGGCAGCATTCTCTCGGCCTCGCGGCTTGGGAGGCTGGCGGACCGGATCGGCCACTGGCCCGTCATTGCCGGGGCGCTGGCCGTCGCCGGGCTGCTGCTCATCCCACAGGCTTTCGTGACCTCTTCCTGGCAGCTCATCGCCTTGCGTTTCCTGATGGGGGTCGCGCTTGGCGGGCTGCTGCCCTGCATCGCCGCCGTGATCCGGCACAATGTGCCCGATAGTGCGGCGGGCAGCATCCTCGGCCTCTCCACTTCCTCGCAATTCGTAGGCCAGGTCGTCGGGCCTGTTCTCGGCGGCTTCGTCGGCGGCCATATCGGTATGCGGGCGGTCTTTCTCGGCACCTGCGTCCTGCTGGTTGCAGGCGCGGCCTTTGCGTGGCTGGTCCGGCCGAAAGAAGAGGAAGCCTGAGCGTCAGGTTTTGCCGCAGATCATGTCAATGCCGGATTTAGCCAAGGCCTCCAGCGTCTCGCGGCTATCGCCGGCCCGGGCGCGCACGGCGAGCGAATGCATGACGGCCGAGGCAAGTCTTGCAAGCATGTGGACATCGCTGCCCCCGGGCAGTTCGCCGCGTTCGACGGCGAGCGCCATGCGCTGCTCGATCGCGCCGTCAAAATCCTCGAGACTGCGGCTCAGCAGGTCACGAACACGCTCGTGCTGGATCGCCTCGGCAGTCGCCGTGCTGATGAGGAAGCAGCCGCGAGCGGACGTCTCGCCGTGAAGATAAATCTCCAGGGCGCTTTTATAGACCTTCGCGAGATTGTCGCGCAGCGGCAGTGACGGGTCGAGTGCATCGGCCAGCACATCCATGCTTTCGGCCCGATAGGCCTCCATGACATCGAGATAGAGAGCCTCCTTGTCGCCGAAGGCACCGTAGAGGCTTGGGCGGTTGAGCTGGGTGGCAGCGCTCAGCGTATCCAGCGATGTGCCGGCAAAACCGCGGTCCCAGAACACCTCCCTCGCCTTTTCCAACGTTTGCCTGGCATCGAAGGCTCTTGGGCGACCACGCTTCTTCTCGCTCATTTTGTACCGTTTCGCATAAAATAATTGACCAAAAGAATTTTATGCGAAATAGTACAAAAGTCCAACGGATTGATGCGGCCGCTCTCGAACCGCCGCAGGAGGAGAAAACCCATGAAGCTCTATATGCATGCAGCCGCCTGTTCGCTGTCGCCGCACATCATCTGCCGCGAGCTCGATATCGACATCAAGCTCATCACGGTCGATCGAAAGACGCACATAACCAGCGAGGGTGACGACTATTTTGCGATCAACGGCAATGGCTATGTGCCGGCGCTGGTGCTGGATGATGGCAAGGTGCTGACGGAGGGACCGGCGATTGCGCAATTTCTCGCCGACAGCTCGCCTGATGGGCGCCGGATGCTACCGGAATTCGGCAGCTTCGCCCGCAATCAGGTGCAGTCGCTGCTGAACTTCATCACGTCGGAACTGCACAAACCGATGGTGATACTCTTCGATGCCAACTACACCACCGTGCATGACGCCATGCGCGCGGTCGTCCACAAGCGTCTCGACTGGATCAACGGCAGGCTTGCCGGCCCCTATCTCACCGGCGAGGATTTTACGATCGCGGATGCCTATCTCTTCGTTTGCCTCAACTGGTCGCCGTGGGTCAAAATCGATCTCGATCAGTTTCCGGCGCTTCCTGCTTTCATGAAGCGTGTCGCGTCGCGGCCGGCAGTACTGACGGCACTGAGCGAGGAAGGGCTGATGGCCTTCAATGCCGGCGGGAATTTCTTTGCGCCGATCGCCTATATCCAGTCCGCCGGTTATATCGGCTCGCCGGTCCGGCCGTGATAGAGTGCCGGTCCGGCAGGTCGCGCGGCCGGACCGGATTATCCTTTGATGCTTGATAATCCTTCCGCGACAGCGCGGGTTATCGGAAGCCTTCGATGGCGGCATCTTTTCTCCATCGAGACCGAAAGGAGCGAAAGATGACCACAACAGCCGACAAAGCCCCGAAGACGGACAAAACCATGAAAGCTTACCGGGTTCATGCATTCGGACCGCCGGAAGCCATTATTGCCGAAGACATCGAGATTCCCGCACCCGGCAAGGGTGAAGTTCTCATCAGGGTGCATGCGGCCGGCGTCGGACCTTGGGATGGCTGGATCCGTTTGGGCAACAGCGCCCTGCCCCAGCCCCTGCCGTTGACGCTCGGCTCGGACCTCTCCGGGACGGTGGAAGCGATTGGTGACGGCGTGACGCAGGTGGCGCGCGGCGATGCCGTTTATGGCGTCACCAATCCGCGCTTCATCGGCGCCTATGCCGAATATGCGATCGCCGCTGCCGGAATGATAGCCCGCAAGCCGGCGAGCATCGACCATGTCGAGGCCGCCTCGATACCTGTCATTGCGGTAACGGCGCGGCAGGCGCTGTTCGACCACGCCAGGCTCACCGCCGGACAAACGGTGCTGATTCACGGTGCGGCCGGCAATGTCGGCGCCTATGCGGTACAATTCGCCCGCAAAGCCGGGGTGAAGGTGATCGCCACGGCAAGCGGCAGCGACATCGAGACCGTCAGACGGCTCGGGGCCGATATCGTCGTGGACTTCCGCAGCCAGCGCTTCGAGGACTTTGCCCATGAAGTCGATGCCGTGATCGATCTTGCCGGCGGCGAAACGCAGACGCGCTCCTTTGCGGTCCTGAATCGCGGCGGCCGGCTCATTTCCGCCGTCTCGCAGCCGGATCAGGAGCTTGCGAAGACATATGGCGTCGAGGCCCTCTTCTTCCTCGTCAACGTCACAACGAAGGAGTTGAATGAAATTGCCGCGATGGTCGATGCCGCCGAACTCGAAACCAATGTCGGCGATGTGCTGCCGCTCGATGCGGCGATCGCCGCGCATGAGATGCTGGAAGGGATGCGCCCGCACGCCAAGGGCAAGATCGTGCTGAAGGTTATTTGAGGACGGTTTGAGGCAAGGTCCAGCCGGCTAACAGTCTTGCCGGACGTTTCTCATGCCATCCATTTGCGATGCTCGGCGAAACGCTCCACGAGCATGTCGAGGAACAGACGCACCTTGGTCGGCAGATGGCTGCGGTTGGGATAGACCGCATTGATGTGGATCTCGACGCCGCGATAATCGGGCATCATACTGACGAGACGGCCCGCGGCGAGGTCTTCGAAGATGACAAAGCTTGGCGCCAGAAAAATCCCTTGCCCGCTCAGCACCAGGTAGCGCAATGTTTCGGCGCTGTTGGAAATGAGGCTGCCGCCCACTTTGACGCTTTCCTGCTTGCCTTCCTTGTCCTGGAAACGCCATTCGTCGCCGAAGGGATAATAGGCATATTGCAGGCAATTGTGCTCGGCGACCTCCGCCGGCGTCGTCGGCATGGCATGGGTCTTCAAATAATCCGGCGAGCAGACGAGAAAATGCCGCCAGGGCGTCAGCTTGCGCGCAACGAGGCTCGAATCCGGAGACGGTGTCGAGCGGATCACCAGATCATAGCCATCCTCGATCATATCCACCGCGCGCTCGCCGATATTGAAATCGATCTGGACAGCCGGATAGAGCGTCATGAACTCGTTGATGACGGGGAGCAGGAAGCGGACGATCGCGCTGCTCGTATAGAATCTCAGCGTGCCGCGCGGCGTCGAACTCAATGCGCCGGCCGTGCGGTCCGCCTCTTCCAGATCGGCCAGGATCTGCGATGAACGTTCGTAATAATATTTGCCGGTTTCAGTGAGGCTGACCTTCCTGGTGGTGCGGTTCAGGAGCCGCACGCCAAGGCGATCCTCTAATGATTGCACATGGTTACCCACCATGGTGACGGACATGTTCAGGCGTCGCGCGGCAGCCGAAAAGCCGCCGCATTCCACTACCCGGCCGAAGACTGTGAGGCTGGTCAGCCGATCCATGTTGTTCCTCGATTATCCAATGAGAGTTGATGATCCTTCCGGAAAACAGGAGATTATCAGAAACTACTGCCGGGTCCATCTTCCAGCCATCGAACAAGGCCTCTCACGAACGGGGCCGAGACTGATGGAGAAGGACAATGGTTGAACTCCCCCGCAACGACATTTTCAAGAATACGCCACAGGGCGGGATCGCCCCGACGGCCGAAGCCGGGGCACCGACTGCAGAAGCGATGGCTGCAGCTGCCGCGGCCGTAGAAGCCCCTAGGAAAACCGGCCGCAAGATCGTCAAGCGTGCCGTTCTTGCCGCAGCCTTGCTTGCCGGCGCCGCCTTTGCCGGCGACTTCGGCTATCACTACTGGACGGTCGGCCGCTTCATCGAATCCACCGACGATGCCTATGTGAAGGCCGATTATACGACCGTCGCTCCGAAGGTCGCCGGCTATATCAAGGAAGTGCTCGTCAACGATAACGATACCGTCAAGGCCGGGCAGGTTCTCGCCCGTATCGACGACCGTGATTTCCAGGCAGCGCTCTCGCAGGCCAAGGCCGACGTGAAGGCGGCCGAGGCCGCCGTTACCAATCTCGACGCGCAGATTTCGCTGCAACAGTCGATCATCGCACAGGCACATGCAACGCTCGATGCCTCACAGGCTTCGCTTGCCTTCGCCCAATCCGATGCCCAGCGCGCCAGCCGCCTGATCACCAACGGCGCCGGCACGCAGTCTCGCGCCGAACAGAGCCAGTCGCAGAAGGATCAGGCTGCGGCTGCCGTCGAGCGCGATCAGGCCGCCGTCGTTGCCGCCGAGAACAAGGTGCCGGTGCTGCAGACACAGCGCGAACAGGCACTTGCCCAGCGCGACCGCGCCGTTGCCGCCGCCCGCCAGGCCGAGCTCAACCTCTCCTATACGGAGATCGTCGCTGCTGTTGATGGCACGGTCGGCGCCCGCTCGATCCGCGTCGGCCAGTATGTCACCTCGGGCACACAGCTGATGGCGGTTGTGCCGCTGCATGCGGTCTATGTCGTCGCCAACTTCAAGGAAACCCAGCTCACCTTCGTGCGTCCCGGCCAGCTGGTCGAGATCAAGGTCGACAGCTTCCCGGACATTGCCATCAAGGGTCATGTGGACAGTGTTTCGCCGGCAAGCGGCCTCGAATTCTCGCTGCTGCCGCCCGACAACGCCACAGGCAATTTCACCAAGATCGTCCAGCGCATTCCGGTCAAGATCGTCATCGACGACGAGCGCCTTGCCGGTCTGCTGCGCTCGGGCATGTCGGTCGTGCCCGACATCGATACCAAGGCCGCCCAGACCTCCGCGGCCGCGGCGGAAGGATTATCCACCGCTGCTGGATGATCCTTCCGTTCCTTTCTCAATTATCACCCACACAGCGTCATGAGAGAGTTTTCCGCAGAGCCGGAAGGAGATTAGTCATGGCTACGCTTCAGATCGCCGCAAACAGCAATTCCGTCGCGCGCCCTGTCGCTGCGACCGCCCCCGCTACCAGACCTGCCATGAGCCCGCTTCGCATGTGGTGTGCCGTCGTCGGCTCCACGCTCGGCGCCTTCATGGCGATCCTGAACATTCAGATCGTCAATGCCTCGCTTGCCGACATCCAGGGCGCCATCGGCGCCGGCACAGATGATGGCGGCTGGATCTCGACCTCCTATCTGATCGCCGAGATCGTCGTCATTCCGCTCAGCGCATGGCTTGCGCGCATCTTCTCGGTCCGCAACTATCTGCTGGTGAACGCGATCCTCTTTCTGGTCTTCTCGGTCGCCTGCGCCTTCGCAGTCAACCTGCAGCAGATGATCATCCTGCGCGCCATCCAGGGCTTTACCGGCGGCGTGCTGATCCCGATGGCCTTCACGATCATCATCACGCTCTTGCCCAAGCCCAAGCAGCCGGTAGGCCTGGCGCTCTTTGCCCTTTCGGCCACGTTTGCCCCGGCGATCGGCCCAACCATCGGCGGCTATTTCACCGAAAACTGGGGCTGGGAATATATTTTCTATATCAACCTTGTGCCTGGTGCGCTGATGGTTGGCATGCTCTGGGCCTCGCTCGACCGGGCGCCGATGAACCTCGGCCTGCTTTCCAAGGGCGACTGGCCCGGCATCATTACCATGGCGATAGGTCTCGCCGCGCTGCAGACCGTTCTGGAGGAAGGCAATAAGGAAGACTGGTTCGGCTCGGAATTCATCGTCCGCCTCTCGATCATTGCCGCCGTGTCGCTGACGCTCTTCCTCATCATCGAGCTGAAGGTCGCCCATCCACTCTTGAACCTGCGGCTGTTTGCCCGCCGCAATTTCGGCTTCGGCATCCTTGCAAACTTCCTGCTGGGCATCGCGCTTTACGGCTCGGTTTTCGTGCTGCCGATCTACCTGACCCGTATCCAGGGCTACAATTCCGAACAAATCGGCTTTGTGCTTGCCTGGACCGGCATCCCGCAGCTTTTGCTGATCCCTTTGGTGCCGCGTCTGATGAAGCGCTTCGACATCCGGCTGCTGATCATCGTCGGCTTTGCGCTCTTTGCCGCTTCGAACTTCATGAACGTGCATATGACAGGCGACTATGCGAGCGATCAGCTCTTCTGGCCGAACGTCGTGCGTGCTGTCGGTCAGGCGCTTGTCTTCACGCCGCTGTCGGCGATCGCTACCGCAGGCATCGAGCCGGAAAATGCCGGTTCGGCATCCGCGCTCTTCAATATGATGCGCAATCTCGGCGGCGCAGTCGGCATCGCCTCGCTGCAGACCTTCCTGTCGAAGCGCGAGCAGTTCCACTCGAACATCCTGACCAACTCGGTCTCCGTCTTCGAGGAAGCCACCCGCGACCGTGTCGCAAGGATGACCGCTTACTTCATGAACCACGGCGTCAGCGATCAGGCGCTTGCCACCCACAAGGCGATCGTTGCGATCGCGCTGAAGCTGCGCAAGCAGGCTAACATTATGGCCTTCAGCGACACGTTCTTCCTGCTCGGCGTCGCGCTCGTCGTCGCCCTGCTCGCCACCCTGCTTCTCAAGAAGCCCGCCCAGATTTCCGGCGGCGGCGCTCACTGAGGTCAGCGCGTCCAAAGGAGGAGAACACCCATGTCCAACTTGCTCGACATCGATTATCCCGTTGAAACCAGGGCTCCCGCGCGCAGCCGCAACACCACCGCTGTGTTCGACCTCATCGAATGGCTGACCGGTGACGAATGCCATGCACTCGATGAGGTCGGCCTCGTCTCCGGTCTTGGGCGCCGCCTGCGCGCGCTCGGCGTCCCGGTCGACCGGCTGACGCTGCATCTGATGACGCTGCATCCGGAATTTATCGGCCGCACCATTGCCTGGGCGCCGGGGGAACCCGTGGAGATCCACGACCGCGAGCACGGCACGCGTCTCGCCATCGCCAACACGCCGCTGCACAGGGTATTCGAAACACGCGAGATGCTGATCGTGGGGCCGGGTCAGAGCCCTTATGGTCGCTGGCAGCATCTCGATATCTTCGCCGGTCGTGAGCTTGTGCAGTTGATGATCGCTCCACTCTGCAATGCCGACGGTCCGGTCAGCGCGGCGGTCTTCGGCACCAAACGGCCGGGGGGCTTTACCGCCTCGGACATGCAGATGCTCGAACGCATCCTGCCGGCGCTGCGCAATACGAGCGAATTGCGCATCCTGCGCCAGGTCGAGCTCAGCCTGCTCGACACCTATATCGGGCCGATGACGGCAAGCCGCATCCTTGCCGGCCGCATTCGCCAGGGAGAGATCGAATCCATGCAGGCAGCCCTGCTGCTCTGTGACCTCAGAGGTTTCACCGAACTTTCCAACCGCCTGTCCGGCGAGACCGTGCTCGGACTGCTGAACGCCTATTTCGACCGGGTCATCCCGGCAATCACCCGCGAAGGCGGCGAAGTGCTGAAATTCATGGGAGACGCAGTGCTCGCCTTCTTCCCCGGCTATGATGCCGCCAGCACCTGCAATTCCGCACTTTCAGCGGCGCGGGCAATCCTCGAAGCGCTCGACGGCTTCAATTACGACGGCATCGGCGCCAGAGCCGGCATCGCCCTGCATCATGGCGAGGTCAGCTACGGCAATATCGGCTCCGGGCGACGGCTGGATTTCACGCTGATCGGCGGAGACGTCAATCTGGTCAGCCGTATTCAGGGTGCGTGCAGCGAACTTGGGGAAGCGTTGCTGATGTCCGAGGCGTTTTTTGAGGAGACGAAGCCCACAGATGCAATATCCTTGGGAAGCCATCGGTTGAAGGGCTTCCCGGATGGGGTGGGGTTGTATGGGGTGCGGTAGGGCCGGTGGTGCCGATATTCGCCGCTAGTGGCATCACGGCCCTTCGCATGGCTTCGGGCGTTCGGTCTTGCATCGATTCACTGGATCGACTGCCGGCGCGTTGCGGCGCCAGGACCTCACCTACTCATCGCTCGCCGAGCGGCCGTGGGCCCAGTCCATATAGAGTTCCAGCGCCTTGCGGGTGACTGGGCCTTCCTGGAAATTGCGGCCGTCGAGCCTGTTGACGCCGACCACCTTGGAATAGTTGCCGCTCGTGAAAACCTCGTCGGCGCTCATGAAATCTTCGACCGAGAGTGTCACCTCGCGCACGTCGAAGCCGGCCTTGCGCAAGAGGCCGATGACGCGCAGCCGCGTAATGCCGGCGAGGAAGGTGCGGTTGGCGATCGGTGTAAGGACCACGCCGTCCTTGACCATGAAGACGTTCGAGGAGGCGGTTTCGGCCACGTTGCCGTTCATGTCGCGCATCAGGGCGTTGTCGAAGCCGCGGCTTTTCGCTTCGGCAATCGCGCGGCCGCTATTCGGATAGAGCGAGCCGGCCTTGGCATCGGTCATCGCCGTTTCCGGCGTCGGGCGACGGTAAGGGGAAACCGTGAGCGAGGAGCCGGCGTGGCCGCCCATGGCCGCCTCGAACAGGCAGAGCGCAAAACGGGTGGATTCGCCATCGACGGTCACGACGCTGCCTGCCGAACCATGCTCGCCCCAATACATCGGCTTGATGTAGATCGGCGTCTTGCCGTCGAATTTCTTGACACCTTCCCAGGCAAGCGCTTCGATCTCTTCAGCCGTCTTGACTGGTTTCAGGCCCATGGCGACGGCAGAGCGGTTGATGCGCTGGCAATGCAGGTCGAGATCCGGCGCGATGCCATCGAACCAGCGGGCGCCGTCAAAAACGGTGGAACCGAGCCACATGGCATGGGAGGTCGGTCCGATCAGCGGCGGGTTGCCGGCAATCCACTCTCCGTCGACATAGGTCCAGGTGGTCGTGCGGGGTGATGTGTCGACGGGCATTTTGGGCTCTCCTTCTGAAGTCGGCAAAGCAAAATCCTCCGTGACCGGACCGGTCAAGCGCAAATTGGCGGCTGAAACATCGAAGCAAGAAAATGCCGGTGACTGCCTTGCGATTGAAATATTGATGCGCGTTCGGTGGTGCTAAAACGATGAGTGCATAAAGGAAAATGATGGAAGGCCGACTGGATGAATGCCACCGCCGCATGTCATCATGGCGATCAGAAAACGCGTGCCGGGCCAGGAGATGAACAGATGAAAGCCATGTATTACGAAGCCTTCGAACAGGCGCCCGAGATCCGCACCGTGCCGGACCCGACGCCCTCGGAAGATGGCGTGGTCATCAAGATCGGCGCAACAGGGCTCTGCCGCAGCGACTGGCATGGCTGGATGGGGCACGACCCGGATATCCGCCTGCCGCATGTGCCGGGGCACGAGCTTGCCGGCAAGATCGTGGCGACCGGCAAGGGCGTGGTGCGCTTCAAGGCCGGCGACCGCGTGACCGTGCCGTTCGTCTCCGGCTGCGGCCATTGCGCCGAATGCCATTCCGGCAACCAGCAGGTCTGCCTCAACCAGTTCCAGCCGGGCTTTACCCATTGGGGCTCATTTGCCGAATATGTCGCCATCGATTATGCCGACACCAATCTCGTGCATCTGCCCGAGACTGTGGACGATGCCACGGCGGCAAGCCTCGGTTGCCGCTTCGCCACCTCCTTCCGCGCGGTTGCCGATCAGGCGCGCACCGGCCCGGGTGAATGGATCGCCGTGCATGGCTGCGGCGGTGTGGGGCTTTCGGCGATCATGATCGCGACCGCGCTTGGGGCAAATGCGATTGCCGTCGACATTTCCGAGGAAAAACTTGCCTTCGCGCGCGAATGCGGGGCGGTGGCGACGATCAATGCTTCCGCCGTCACCGACGTCGCGGAAGCCGTGCGAGAGATCACCAAAGGCGGTGCGCATGTGTCGATCGATGCGCTTGGCCATCCCGTCACCTGCTTCAACTCGATCAAGAACCTGCGCCGGCGCGGCCGCCATGTGCAGGTCGGATTGATGCTCGGCGAGCACTCGACGCCGCAAATCCCGATGGCACAGGTGATCGGCCATGAGCTCGAAATCTACGGGAGCCACGGCATGCAGGCTTGGCGCTATGATGCGATGCTTTCCATGCTTTCTGCCGGCAAGATCGCGCCGCAGAAACTGATCGGGCGGCGTATCAGCCTTGAAGAGGCCGTTCCGGCACTGATGGCGCTCGACAAGGCCGAGGGTACGGGTATCAGCGTGATAACGCAGTTCTAGGACGGTGGGACGGCAATTCGCGCGGTGCGGACTACCCGATCGACGGTCGCGATCCCACCTATAGAGTGGTAAAGTCACCGGTCCGCCGGCGGCGATGGGGGATTTCATGAGCGAGACACAGCGCAAGCTGACGACGATCTTTGCAGCCGACGTGCAGGACTATACGCGGTTGATGGGCGAGGACGAGGAAGGCACGCTCGCGATGCTGAAGCACTATCGCGATGCCATGTCGCGGCTCATCACTTCGCATGGCGGACGGGTGGTCAATACCTGGGGCGACGGGCTGCTGGCCGATTTTCCGAGTGTGGTCGAGGCCGTGCGGGCGGCGATCGACGTGCAGAACGAGCTTGCCGGCAAGAATGCGGCACGGCCGACCGACGGGCGCATGCTCTTCCGCATCGGCATCAATCTCGGCGACGTCATTGTCGAAGGCGACGATATCTATGGCGACGGCGTCAATATCGCCGCGCGGCTGCAAGCCTCGGCGCCGGCCGGCGGGATCGTGATCTCGAATACCGTCTACGATCAGGTGCGCAACAAAGTGGCTGTCGGATTCGACTTTCTGGGCCCCCTGGAGATGAAGAATGTCGCCGACGCCGTGCCGAGCTATGCCGTTCGCATCGGCGATATCGGAACGGAGCCGCAGAGGCCGGCAGCCGCCGCTCCCGATCGGCCCGTCGAGATGGTGACGCCACGACCGGCGCCGGCCCCGCCTGCGCCTCCGCGGGGTCGGCTGCGCAAGATCGGCGGCATCCTGGCCGTCATCGGCGCTGTGCTCATTGTCATCAATATTGCCACCTGGGAGGGTGAATTTTGGGCAGTATGGCCGCTGCTCGCCTTCGCCTTCGTGGCCGCCATGAGATGGGTGCGATCACAGAACCAGTTCGACCAACGTATTGCAGCACTTGCCGTGATCGGGGTCGGCATCGTCGCCATCAATATGCTGACATGGCACGGAGTCTTCTGGGCGATATGGCCGCTGCTCGGGCTCTCCGTTGCCGCCGGCGTGCGCTGGGCAATGCGTGACTGAGGCTCAGGAGCGTCGTGCCAATCGAAGCGCGGCGCCATCGATCATCATCTGCAACCCGGCTTCGAAAAAGGCTTCGTGGCCGCTGTTGCGATAATGCGTGATCGCCCTGTTGGTCAGCGTGAAATCGGCCGCCGCGGCATCGAGCTTTTCCCGTTCCGGCGGCGGTTCGGCCTGCTCCTCGATAACGCAGCCGACGGTGTAGCGACTGACCGCGACGAGCAGTTCCATGGCGAATTCCGCTCCCATGCCTGCTTTGACGAGTATCGCGATATGGGTTTCAATATTGGCGAGATCCTGCGGATTGGCCTCGGTACCTACATGCACCCGCCCGCCATCGCGATAGTTCAGAAGCGCGCGGCGGAAATTGCGGGCATTGTCCAGCATGAAGTCACGCCAATCATCCACCGAAGCAGGCCAATTATGCGTGTGGCCGCGGGCCATGATCTCTTCGGCCATGGCTTCCACGAGCGCCCGCTTGCTCTTGAAGTGCCAGTAGAGCGCTGGCTGGCGCACATTCAGGCGCTCGGCAAGCATGCGGGTCGAGAGGGCATCGATACCCACTTCGTTCAAGAGCTTCAGCGCTTCGTCGACGATCTGCGCCCTGTCCACTTTCATCGGCTTCGACTTCCCGGTTGCCATTCCAATTTATCAGCGATAAGGAACTTATCAGTGATAAATTTTCAGTTGATCCCATGAAAATAGCGCTTGTCGTCGTCTATGCCACCGTGATCCTCGATGCTGCCGGCATCGGGCTGACCCTGCCGATCTTTCCACGGCTGCTGCAGGACGTCGGCCATACTGACGATCTGGGGTGGCGGTTCGGTGCATTCCTGGCACTTTATGCGCTGATGCAATTCATCTTCTCGCCGGTGCTCGGTTCGCTTTCAGACAGGTTCGGCCGCAAGCCGGTGCTGATGGTGTCACTTGCCGGTGCTGCCATCGACTATGTATTTATGGCGGCTGCCCCGTCGCTCTGGCTGCTCTTTATCGGCCGAGCGATTGCCGGCCTCACGGGTGCCAGCAAC
Organism: Rhizobium sp. BK529; assembly: GCF_014194105.1. Classification (NCBI taxonomy): domain Bacteria; kingdom Pseudomonadati; phylum Pseudomonadota; class Alphaproteobacteria; order Hyphomicrobiales; family Rhizobiaceae; genus Rhizobium; species Rhizobium sp. BK529. Next base: position 2,389,767 of record NZ_JACIAU010000001.1, read on the forward strand.
GCCGTAGCCGCAGCCTGCGTGACCGATATCACCGAGGATGCCGAGCGCACCCGCCGCTTCGGCCAGCTCAGCGCCTGCTTCGGCATCGGTTTCATTGCCGGTCCAGCGATCGGCGGAGTTCTAGGTGAATTCTCCGTGAGGTTGCCCTTCGTCATCGCTGCCGCACTCAATGCAGCTAATCTGGTGATGGCGCTCTTCCTGCTGCCGGAGACGCGCATGACCGGTTCGGAAGCCGAGAAACAGGAATTTTCACCGCTTGCACATTTCCGCTGGCTCATGGGCTATCGGCTACTGCTGCCGCTCGCGGGCGCCTATTTCATCCTTGCACTTGTCGGCGAAGTCGGCGGTACGATCTGGGTTCTTTATGGACAGGACAAGTTTTCCTGGTCGCCCATGATGGTTGGCTTCTCGCTTGCCGCTTTCGGCTTCTTCCATGCGGTCGTGCAGGCTTTCATTGCCGGGCCAATCAGCGAAAGATGGGGGGAGCACCGGACACTTCTGATCGGCATCGTCGCCGACAGCGCGGCCTATATCATCATCGCGCTGGTGACGCAGGGCTGGATGGCATTCCTGTTGATGCCGCTCTTCTGCCTCGGCGGGGTTGGCGCTCCTGCCCTGCAATCGCTGGTGACGGCGCGTGTCGATAGCGATCATCAGGGACGGGCACAGGGGCTGCTTGCGAGCATGACCAGCCTTGCCTCGATCATCGGACCGCTGGCGATCAGCACTGTCTACTTCGCCTCGCGCGATGCCTTCCCAGGACTTGTCTGGGTGCTTGGCGCTGCTTTCTACGTACTCTGCCTGCCAGTCGCCTTCACGCGCCGGCCGAAGGATACAACGGCCTGAACATCGGCGGCGGCGAGATGGTCTCGCCGCCTGTTCCGATTACTTGACGCTGTTATTGGGCGACGCCGATCGAAGCCAGGTATTCAGCCGAAGCAATGATCTTCGATTTGTCCTTGATCTCGATGATCAGGCGCGGATTGCTTTCGACCTTGGCAAGGGCTGCAAAAATCGCGCGCCAGTTCACGGTACCTTCGCCCAGCGCCCAGTGGCGGTCGGCATAACCGTCGGCATCCTGCAGGTGCACGTGGCCGAGGCGGTTGCCAGCGGCATGGACGTAATAATCAACCGGTGGCGCACCGGTCGAGCCGTGGGCGTAGTGCGCATGGCCGGTATCGATGGAGACCGCAACGGCCGGCGAATTGAAGCTTTCGGCAAGCGCCACGCGGATATGCGGATCCTTGTCCTCGATGTTTTCGATGACGAGGGTGCAGCCGATTTCTTCGGCGCGCTTCACGGCTTCCCGCATCGTCTGATGGCAATAGTCGGTGATGCTTTCGCGCTCGCCTGGATTGTTGTCGAGGTTGTTATAGCCCCAGGTCGTGTAGGGGCTGTGGATGACCATGTGCGTGCCGCCGATTGCGGCGCAGACATCGAGGCCCTGCAGCATGCGGCGGGAGACGACGGAGCGGATATCCGGATCCTGCGAGGCGATGATGAAGCCCCAGAACGGGCCATGGATGCCGACGCGGCCCTTGAAGCCGTCGAGCAGCTTCCTGGCGCGATCGGCGCGCGGCGTCCAGTCGCCGTTCAGAACGTCGGCATTGATGAAGCTCTGCAATTCGAGATCGCGGGACTTTTCGAAGAGCCAGTCACGATGGTTTTCGAGTTCGTCGATCGTCATGGCTGCGCCGACGACGGGAAGAGAAGACATGGGGTTGCTCCGCTGATGGTATGCCGGATTGGCGGGGAAGGATCGGCGCGTTCTATGCGCCTCTTCTGTGTCGGCGATATTACAGAAATAGTGGATGCAAACCTGCCGCACTTGCAGAACGGAGGACCCATACCGATATGCTGGCGGTGGGTTTCAGGGGCTGAAAGCGTGCAAAAGCCGCGTATTTGTCGCCCTCCCCCGGTTTTGCGGCGGTTGCCAAAGCGACCGCGAAAGTCTATCGGACCGCCCCGCAAGAACAAGAAAGAGACATCATGTCCAACTCATTTGTGAATACAGATGCCCGGAAGGAGGTAAAAAGCTTCTTCGTGCTGGGCGACAAGGTCGAGCGACGGGCTCGCCTGACAGGCAACTGGCTCAACGTCTTCGATGTGACCGTCGAGCCCGGCGGCAGGACGCCGCGGCACGCGCATGCGAGCCCAGAAGTCTTCCGGATCATCGAGGGTACTCTGACGGTCTGGCGGCTGACCGACACCGGGCCGGAAGAGATCCAGGCGAGCGCAGGCGACATCGTCAGCATCGCCCCCTTCATGGTGCACGGCTATTCCAACAACGGAACCGTGCCTGCGGTCTTCTCGGCCATCGTTGATCGCGACATGGCCGAATTCATCGAGACCGAAGGCGTTACCGAACGACCGCAGGGCAGTCCATCACCGGAGACGGTGGCGCGCATGCGGGCAGCGGCAAACGCGCATGGGATCACGATCCTGGCGGCTTGACGAGATCGATCCTTGCGACCGATCTGCTCTTCCGAAAACTGCCACATAAGCTCGCGTTGATGCACGGGCCAACGTTTACGGGGGATGGCGTCGCTCTGAATTCCCTACTACGACAACCGCGTTTGGCTCTAGTCGCAGATGGTCCTGTAGCGTACCACGCGGTGGTGATGCCTGTATCCGTAGTATCTCTGTGTCCAGCAGCGGTCGCCATGGCGATACCTCGGGCGGCCATAGTAGTCATCGTAGCCGTAGCGTGGCGGGTAGCGATAGTACCGTGGTTCTGGGCGATCGTAATAGCGAGGGCCGGTCCCATACTCGAAGTAGATCTGAGAGAATGCGGGCGACGCTGTTAACGCCGTCGCTAAAGCCAATGCTGCGATAATGAACTTCTTCATGTCCTCTTCCGATTCCGATTTACGCGCACTCCATGCAAGGCAATCTTCCCACGCCTTGAATCTTAATATGTCATCGGCACCGTCTCTGGACACTGGACCTAGGTCCCGCTCGAACAAGGACTTAGGTCCGATGACATAGGGTGGGGGATCCTCGGCGAAGGCGCTAGATAGGCCGTTTTGCGATGGAACATTTGGCATTGCCGCGGTATAAGCGCGCGCTATTTTCGGGAAGAGCCTTTTAGCGGTAACCGATGCCAAGTCCTCCCAAATCCTCAACGCAAAGTGCCGGTAGCTCAAGCACGGGTATCAATCACCCGGCAGATTCGAAGCTTCCGACCGACGATGTTGGGGCGCAGGCGCCCGCCGCGGACTCATTGGCTGAGACCAGCTCATCCCCCCAGGCCGCCTACCCAAAACAGCCTCACAAGTCCTTCGGCCAAAGCAGACAGGCAGCGCACGATTTATTGTGTGCCCTAGCCCATGATTTGCGAGTGGGCTTAACCTTGGCCAAGGCCAAAACAGTCGCAGCCGCTTCCCATTTGAGGACGGAGTTCAGAAAAGCAAACCGGTCGGAAACCACAACGACGATCGGCCATCTTGGCAAGTGGTTCGCGACTGCTCTGGCTAAAACCGGGCGCGGTATCGGTGATCTGTATGCCATGCCCTTCAAAAATCGCCGACGCGGCTCGCTTCATGCGGGACGGTGGAAAGTCGCCCTGGGATCGGCCTTTCTTGTCTTTCTGCTCCTGACGGGAAGTGTCCTGGTGTGGGCACTGAAGGACGTTCCCTGGGGCGAGATCCGGGATGGGAGCTTGAAGCCTGTCGTAGTGCTGGAGACCGCTGACGGTGCACCGTTGGTAAGACAGGGGCCGTATCAAGGCCCCTATGCGCAATACAACCAGTTTCCGCCGCAACTGATCGACGCCGTCCTCTCGATCGAGGATCGGCGGTTCATGCATCACTTTGGCATCGACATCAGAGGGATCGGAAGAGCGCTCCTGCGGAATTTCGAAGCTGGCTCGGTGGTAGAGGGCGGCAGCACGATCACCCAGCAGCTTATCAAACTGCAATATCTCGACAGCGATCGGACAATAAAACGAAAGATACAGGAGGTCGTCATCGCCCTCTGGCTGGAGTGGAAACTCGGCAAGCAAGAAATCCTGACGCGCTATCTCAACAGCGCTTATCTCGGTGCTGGTGCGACCGGCATGCCTGCCGCCGCGCGGATCTACTTCAACAAGGATATCAGCGCCCTCGACCTGCCGGAATCGGCGATGCTGGCGGGATTGCTGCGGGCGCCGAGCCAGTGGAATCCGATCGATAATTTCGAAGGCGCCCGGCAACGCACCGCCGTTGTTCTTGACGCGATGGTGGCCAATGGCAAGATCAGCGGACCGGAGGCGGAGGAAGCCAAGGCGAGTTTTGCCAAGCTGCATCCGACGACGCCGACACCGCGCTCCGGAAGCTGGTTTGCTGACTGGATTTCGCCGCAGGCGGGCGAGATCGCCGGCTCCTCGCCAGGATCGACCACGGTTCGCACGACCCTTGTGCCGCATCTGCAACAGATCGCTGAGAACGTCGTAAAGAGAGCCTTGGACAGGGAAGGAAAGGCCGCGGGAGCATCTCAAGCCGCGTTGGTTGCGATGACACCCGACGGCGCGGTCGTTGCCATGGTCGGTGGCCGCGACTACAAGGCAAGCCAGTTTAACCGCGCCGTCACGGCGATGCGGCAGCCCGGCTCCACCTTCAAGCTGTTCGTCTACTACGCGGCGCTGAAGGCTGGGCTTACCTTGTCCGATTGGGTTCTCGACGCGCCGATCAATATCGACGGCTGGTCGCCGGAAAATTCCGGCGACCGCTATCACGGCTGGGTAACACTGGCCGAGGCTTTCGCCCGATCACTCAATGCCGCGACAGTCAGGCTTGCCGATCAGATCGGGCTCGACAATGTGATTGCCGCCGCCCGAGAACTCGGCATCGATGCGCCGCTTGCCAATACACCGTCTCTGGCGCTCGGCACATCCGAAGTAAACCTGCTTGACCTGACCAGCGCCTACGCGTCTGTCCATCTCGGCAAGGCACCTGTCAGGCCCCGGGGCATCATCGACTTTCAGGCCGCGGGGCAGCCGAAAGCGTTTCGGGTCGGTTTACAAGCTGGGCCGAATGTCGACCTTTCGCCCTACCAGTCCGATCTCCTCGGGCTCTTGCAGTTGGTGGTCGAGCGGGGCACTGGACGGGGCGCCGACCCAGGGACGTTCGCAGCCGGCAAGACGGGCACCAGCCAAAACAATCGCGACGCCTGGTTCATCGGCTTCACGAAACCGCTTGTCGCCGGCGTCTGGGTGGGCAATGACGATGACGCGCCGATGAACGGCGTCACAGGCGGCGCCTTGCCGGCCCGTATCTGGCGGGACTTCATGCAAGAGGCAATGGCCGAGCCTGCACCGAATGAGGCAAGCTCGACAGGAGCAATGATCGACGGTCGAGGTGCACCGCAATCCTGCAACATCGCCGCCTGCTCCCGCAGCTATCGTTCCTTCCGGCCGTCGGACTGTACTTACCAACCCTACTCTGGCGAGCGGCTGCTTTGCGAAAAGTGATCTTCGCCTCTACACAAAGCCCTGCCGGATAGCCGCAGCATAGACGAGGTTCGCATCCGCCACGTCGAGGACGTGGCCTGATATCAGGAGAAAAATGATGGCATGGTCAGCCAGCCAATATGTGAAATTCGAGGATGAACGCACCCGCCCGGCGCGCGACCTGCTGGCGCAGGTGCCGCTGACGGAACTCCGCCATGCGGTCGATCTCGGCTGTGGGCCGGGCAATTCGACCGAGCTGATCATCGACCGTTATGGCGCGGCCAATGTGTCCGGCCTCGACAGCGACCTCAACATGCTGGAGGCCGCCCGCAAGCGCCTGCCGGGCACGGCCTTCGTGGAGGCCGATCTTTCCACCTGGCAGCCTTCCGAACCGGCAGACCTGCTCTTTGCCAATGCCGTGTTCCAGTGGCTTCCCGACCATCTCGACATTTTCGACCGGCTGATGGACGGGCTGGCGCCGGGTGGCGTGCTCGCCGTGCAGATGCCCGACAATCTCGGCGAGCCGAGCCATCTGATGATGGAGGAAACGGCACATGCCGGGCCATGGAAGGCCGCGTTTGAAAAGAAGAGCGTACGGCGCAACATGCTGCCACCGCCATCGACCTATTACAGCCGGCTGATCGCCAAATCCTCCCGCGTCGATATCTGGCACACGATCTACAATCACCCGATGGACAATGCGGCGGCGATCGTCGAATGGGTCAAGGGAACGGGGCTGCGCCCCTATCTCGACCATGCCGGCGAAGGGCATCGTGAGGCTTTTCTTGCTGACTATCTGGAACGAATCGACCGTGTCTATCCGAAGGCGTCCGACGGCAAAGTTCTGCTCAAGTTTCCGCGGCTCTTCATGGTAGCTGTGAAGGCCTGATCGGAAACCCCTGAATTCCCTGACGCCGGCAGCGATCCGCTGCCGGCGAAACTTTGTCGGCTCTCCGCAAGCCACACGCAAAGTTTGAAGTGTAGCGGTTCGCCCTGGGGTTTCTCAATCCAGACGTGCTTTTGTGACGCTGCCAGCGTCGATCGCTATCCATTCAACGCCTTTGCGCCACCACGTGCGGGGCCTGACAAAGAGATTTTCAAAATGGTTTCTTCTGTATCTAACATACGACTGGAGAGGGCGCAGATCGCGCTGCAGGTGATCAAGGGCAATTCCTCGGAAAGCAGCTCCAGCAGCTCGACCGGCCACGATTATTCCAGCCTTCCCTCGCAGTCGCGCTCGGCGCTGTCGGTGATGCTCGACAAGATTAATTCCGGCAAGACCGGATCGACGGATGCCTCCGGCAACACCGTCGCCAGCACCGACATCACCACCGCCTCATTCATGGCGCTGCTGCGCCAGAACATGACGGCCGCGGCTGATGCCAAGGGTGAAAACAGCCAGGAAGCTGCCATGCTTGCCGCCTTCAAGAAGGGCCAGTTGGCGGTTACCGATCCGATCCAGGGCGTTTCGATCAAGGCATGGGATGTGACCGATCCCAAGGAAGCCGATGTCGAGCAGAAGAAGGGCACAGCGATCAAGACGGACGACTGGAACGATTTCCTGCGCGACCATTTGCAGCGCGATTCCCACGGGCGCCTCGTCAGAAGCGAAAACGGCAGCTTCATCGAGAAGGGCACCGGCAACGAGGTCTATTTCGGCCAGGTCGGAACGCAAAATTATTATATCACCTGGCCTGTGAAGACCGAGACGAAGCCGGCCACGGATGGCGGCAAGTCGGACAGTACCAAATCCGGCACGGCGGACACATCCGGCACCCAGAAGCCAGCCACCAACAGCACCGCCGACACGTCAGTCAAGAGCAGCTAAGCTGCTCTTCTCAAACAGATTTTGCCAGTGACATCTCCGGGGCTCCGAGCCCCGGAACTGCTTTCGGGGTGCGGCACTGCACCGCGATCGCCCTGTCAAATGCTTGTTCTCATTGGTAGGCAGGTTCTCTTGCGGTAAAGCGGAAGCGCTTTATATTCGGCCGGACAATCCAGCAGGAGATGACACGCATGGACGCTCACCCTACCCCGCCCGTCACTCTCGTCATCTTCGGCGCCACCGGCGACCTGACACGGCGACTGCTGGTTCCGGCCATCATCAATCTCACGCGCAGCCACCTCGTCGGCAGCGATCTGAATATCCTCGGCGTCGGCATCGAGCCCGGTGACGACGAATTCCTGCGCAAGCGGCTAGATGACTTCCTCAGCCATATCAGCGGCGAGGAAGAAACAATGAAAGACGAAGCCTGGGGGAGCCTGCGGCCACGCATCTCCTATCTGCAGGGTGACTTCACCAAGGACGATATCTTCCTCGAAATCGGCAAGCGCCTCGGCACGACCTGCAATGCAGCCTTCTATCTTGCCGTGCCGCCGAGCTTCTTCGGTCCGATCGTCGAGAAACTTGCCGATCTCGGGCTGATGGATGAAAGCGACGGCTGCTTCCGCCGCGTGGCGATCGAAAAACCCTTCGGCACCGATCTAGCTTCGGCCAAAGCGCTGAATGCGCGCATTCTTGCCCGTGTGGCGGAAAGCCAAGTCTACCGGCTGGACCATTTCCTCGGCAAGGAAACGGTGCAGAACCTGATGACGGCGCGTTTCGCCAACATGATGATCGAGTCGCTGTGGAACAGCCGCTATATCGATCACGTGCAGATCACAGCCTCCGAAATCGTCGATGTCGGTACGCGCGGCAAGTTCTACGATGCGACCGGCGCACTGCGTGACATGATCCCCAACCATCTCTTCCAGCTTCTGGCGATGATTGCCATGGAACCACCGAACAGTTTTGACGCCGAGGCGATCCGCAACGAGAAGAGCAAGGTTCTGAAGGCGCTGCGCATCTATACGCCTGAGGAAGCCAGGGCCAATGGCGTGCGCGGGGCTTATACCGCCGGTCCGCTCAACGGCATCGACCTGCCCGCCTATCGCGATACGAAGGATGTTTCGCCCGACAGCAAGACCGAAACCTATGTGGCACTGAAGCTCTATGCCGATACCTGGCGCTGGGCCGGCGTTCCCTTCTATCTGCGCACCGGCAAGGCGATGACGGCGCGCGATACGGAAATCGTCATCACCTTCCAGCCTGTGCCCTTCGCGCAGTTCCGCGAAACGGGGGCCAACCGTCGCCTGCCGCCGAACAAGCTCGTCATTCAGGTGCAGCCCGATGAGGGGATGAGTATGGAAATTTCGATCAAATCGCCAGGTCAATCCGTCGATACCGTGCCGGTAGCGCTGGATTTCCGCTATGCCGACAAGTTCGATATCAGCAAGACGACCGGTTACGAATCACTGCTCTACGACCTCTTCATCGGCGATCAGACACTCTTCCAGCGCGCAGACGGCATCGAGGCCGGCTGGGCAGCGGTGCAGCCCTTCCTTGACGAGTGGGCAAAGGATGACCGCATTCCGGATCCTTATGTTCCGGGCAGCATGGGGCCTGCCTGCGCCGACGAACTGATCCAGCGCGATGGCCGCAAGTGGCATGAACTGGGAGTTCTCCGGCGCAAGAGCGGCAAATAGCCGTTCCTGCTCGCCGGCCCGACGATCGTCCCGTCAACGGCAGGCAGCGGGCAGCGTACCGTTACGCACCGCCGCGCGATAGGCGCGCGTGCCGTGCTTTGGGCACGGCGTCCGTTCGGGCGGAACGACGACGGTGACATTTTCGTTTCCGACTGTATCGAACGGAATGGAGATACCGCCGCCGCTTGCATTGGCATCCGGCACGGTGCCTGGCGGCATGCCACCGAAGCGGCCGGAATAGTCCATATCACCGAGGGCCTGGGAGAAGGCCGGAGCGGCGAAACCGAGGAGAATGATCGAGGCTGCTGCAATCAAGTTACGCATGACCATATTCCTTTTATCTGGCCGATATGAAACGAGATTTCGAAGCGCATCGTTCCAGCCGATCCGGCCGTCGGTGAAAAAATCCGGCACTGGTTAATCTAGGAAAGGTAGCCGCGGATTTCCATCCGGCGACTGGTGTTGCCGGATGGATTCATCAACTCTCAAAATGCGATCGATTCGTTGACGAAGAAGGTGCGCTGCTCGCCCATGAACCTGCCGCCATTATTATCTTTCGAGCGGGTAAATAATCGCTCGGCGAATAGCTTCTTCGCGCCGAAGCAATTGTTGCGCTTTCAAAGATCGGCTTTCAGACGAACTGGCTGAGGCCGGGAACGGAAGCAACGACCTGATCGACCACTTCTTCGCCGGCATGTTCCTTGGCGATGGCGATGGTTTCCTTGGCAAGGGAGGTGATCTCGCTCATGCCAAGGCCTTCGCTCATCAGTTGCTGGCCGAGACCCATGATGCCGCCGGCGCCGAGCGCACTCATGAGGCCGCCGAGCAGGCCGCCACCACCGCCGGCCCCTTCGCCGTTGAACTGGGCAACGAGTTCGGTGGCACCGGGGATCTTTTCGATCATCTCGGCGACAGGGCCGTCGGCCGCCTCGCGCTGCAGGAAGCCGAGCATCATGCCGAGCGCCTTTTCGGCCAGCTCAGGCGAAATGCCCACACGATTGGCAATTTCAGTCACAATCTCATTCATCGTCTGCCTCCTGTTTTTACGTTAACGTCAACGTAATCGAATTGACACGACTACTCAAGCTGCCCGTTCCGACGTTTCCATTGCCGCTTTGCCTTTTGACGCAAACAGTTGTCCGCATCCTGTCGCCTGCTTATAACAGACAAACGATAATTGCATGAATGTGCGGAAAGAGGCGCATATTCGGAACTGAGCGGCGGCATCGACCGAGGAGATATTCTTTCATGCTCGAGGACGGCAAGATTTTCATCGGCGCAAGCCGCAATCCTGATGACAGCATCAACAAGGGCGAATATCTCGACCTCAGGTTCGGCAACCGCCACGGGCTCGTGACCGGCGCCACCGGTACCGGCAAGACGGTGACGCTGCAGGTGCTGGCGGAAGGCTTTGCGAAAGCCGGCGTGCCGGTTTTCGCCGCCGACATCAAGGGTGACCTCTCGGGCATCGCCGCCAAGGGCGAGCCGAAGGATTTTCTCACCAAGCGCGCCCAGCAGATCGGCTTTGACGATTACGAGTTCGAGCAGTTCCCGGTCATCTTCTGGGATCTGTTCGGCGAAAAGGGTCATCGGGTGCGCACGACTGTCGCCGAGATGGGACCGCTGCTGCTTGCCCGCCTGATGGATGCTTCCGAGCCGCAGGAAGGCGTCATCAACATCGCCTTCAAGATCGCCGACAAAGCCGGCCTGCCGCTGCTCGACCTCAAGGATTTCACCGCGCTGCTCAACTATATGGGCGAGAACGCGTCGGAACTTTCCAGCCAGTTCGGCCTCATCTCCAAGGCCTCGGTCGGCTCGATCCAGCGCGCGCTGCTGGTGTTGGAACAGCAGGGGGCCGAACATTTCTTCGGCGAACCGGCGCTGAAGATTTCCGACATCATGCGCACCGCAAACAACGGCTATGGGCAGATCTCCGTTCTTGCCGCCGACAAGCTGATGATGAACCCGCGCCTCTATGCCACCTTCCTGCTGTGGCTGCTCTCCGAACTCTTCGAGGAACTGCCGGAGGTGGGCGATCCCGAGAAGCCGAAGCTCGTCTTCTTCTTCGACGAAGCCCATCTGCTCTTCAACGATGCGCCAAAGGTGCTGATCGAGCGTGTGGAGCAGGTCGTGCGGCTGATCCGTTCAAAGGGTGTGGGCGTCTATTTCGTCACGCAGAACCCGCTCGACGTGCCGGAAACTGTGCTCGCCCAACTCGGCAACCGCCTGCAGCACGCGCTGCGCGCCTATTCGCCGCGCGAGCAGAAGGCGGTGAAGACGGCAGCCGACACCTTCCGCCCCAACCCGGCCTTCGATTGCGCCACCGTCATCACCAATCTCGGCACCGGCGAGGCACTCGTCTCGACGCTGGAAGCCAAAGGTGCGCCGTCGATCGTCGAGCGCACGCTGATCCGCCCGCCATCCGCCCGCGTCGGGCCTGTGACGGATGCCGAGCGTCAGCTGGTCATGGACCACAGCCCCGTGCTCGGCGTCTATGACGAGGACGTGGACCGCGAATCCGCCTTCGAGATGCTCGCTGCCCGTGCCCGGAAGGCGGCCGATTCCGACGCTGCCAAGCGGGCGCAGGAACAGGCACCGCAGGAGGGCAACACCACGTCAGGCTGGACCCTGCCCGGATTTGGCGGCAACGATGACGACAAGGCTCAGCCGCGCGGCCGCTCCGGCTATCAGCGCGAAACGGTCATGGAAGCGGCGATGAAGAGTGTCGCACGCACAGTGGCGACACAGGTCGGCCGGGCACTGGTGCGCGGAATCCTGGGTAGCCTGAAGCGGTAGGAAAGCATGGCGCGATCTCTCGGATCCGCCGCCGCTTTAAGTCAGTCGGGCGCGGCCGGCATCGCAGAACGGCTGCGCACTCTTGTGCAACCAGCTTTGATCAGCGCTTGCGGACAAATTCTGTGCGCAGGACCAGCCCCTTGATCGTGTCGTGGCGGCAGTCGATCTCTTCCGGATTGTCTGTCAGACGGATCGAGCGGATGACCGTACCCTGCTTCAGGGTCTGATTGGCGCCCTTTACCTTCAGGTCCTTGATGAGCGTAACGGAATCGCCGTCCTTCAACACGTTTCCGGAGGCGTCGCGAACCTCGGACACGGCCTGCGCAGCTGCGGCCATCTCTGAAGCCGGACGCCATTCGCCCGTCGCCTCGTCATAAACATACTCGTCGTCACCGCCTGCCATGATACTCGTCCCCGATCAGGAATTGCCTCAGTCTGTCGACGGCCGCTTATACGATCACACATTGCTGTGCAACCGCGGCGGCAATTGGCGGGCGTGACGCGTCAGGTCGTAATGCAGGCGGGTTTAGAGCGGCCGCGACATGAAGACTTCGGTATGGCTGATTTCGGCCGGAACCTCGTGAAAAGGCGAACAGTGAACGAAGCCGAAGGCTTCGTAGAGGGAGACTGCACTCTTCAAATAGGCGGCGGTATTGACGAGCATGGTGGTGCGTTTGCTCTCTTTCGCCTCATCGAGCACCCTCTGCATCAGCAGATTGCCGACGCCGCGGCCACGAAAAGCGGGATCAACGTAGAATTTATGGATCTCCATGGCATCCGCCTCGAACGGCGCGAGCGCGATGCAGCCAGCCGGCGCGCCCTGCCATCTGGCAAGAAACATCATGGCATCATCGGATCCGTATTTCCGGGCGAGGCTTTCATGCGTTTCGCCGTGGAAAAGCGTCATGACGATCTCGGCGGGGATACCACGGTCGCGGCCGAGCTCCACATCCAATGCGCCGAGCGCATCGCAGAAGCCGGCGATGATGATGAAATCCTCTGTACTGCCTGCCCTGGATACGGAAATCATCCCTCGTCCCCCGATCCGGATGATGATGGTCGTTCATAGCATTTGCGCGCGTCCGGCGCCATGATGATCCCTCGTCCTCAAGCCCTCGTCCGCCATCCCTTGTCTGCAGCCCCAAGCAATGGTATTTCCTCTCCTGCAACCGAGAAAGAAAGGAGGGCTGCGCGTGAATATATACTTCCGGCATCATCGCCAGCGTGGCCCAGTCAACGCCCTGCAGATGCGTTTGCAGGGCTGACCAGAGACCGTTTCTCGCAAATCTCTTCCTGGTCCGCCCTTTGTGGCATTGCTGCGCCTGAATTCGACGTCTCAGCCGCATGCATCTCTCAATCCGCAAGGCATGGCGCGCATTTCCGTCGATGGCTGAAAGCCCCGGATCCGCGTCTTCGCCTGACAAGGCCAGGATCAGATCATGACCCTCATCAATATCCGCAATCTCGGCATCGTGCTGTCCGCGCCGCTGTTTTCGAAGCTCAATCTCGTCGTCAATGCCGGCGACCGGATCGGTCTCGTGGCGGCCAACGGGCGCGGCAAATCCACCCTCCTCAGGCTCATGACGGGTGCGCTGGAGGCGACCGAAGGCGACATCACCAGGGCGCGCGGGCTGACGATCGGCCATGTGGAACAAAACGTGCCATCAGCGCTTTTCGATGCCACCTTCCGCAACGCCATCCTGCACGCCCTTCCGCCTGACCAGGCCGACAGCGAAAGCTGGCGCGCCGATGTCGTGCTGGAATCGCTCGACGTGCCGGAGGAGCTGCGCGAGCGGCCGCTCCGGCAGCTCAGCGGCGGATGGCAGCGGCTGGCGTTGATCGGCCGCACCTGGGTGAACGAGCCTGATGTGCTGCTGCTCGACGAACCAACCAACCATCTCGATCTCGAAAAGATCGCGCAGCTCGAAAACTGGCTGAACATGCTGCCTCGCGATACGCCCGTCATCATTTCCAGCCACGACCGCGCCTTCCTCGATGCAACGACCAACCGGACGCTCTTCCTGCGGCCGGAGCAATCGCCCGTCTTTTCCCTGCCTTACAGCCGGGCGCGCGCCGCCCTCGACGAGGCGGATGCCTCCGACGCGCGGCGCTATGAGAAGGAGATGAAGACGGTCGAGCAGCTTCGAAAACAGGCGGCAAAGCTCAACAATATCGGCATCAATTCCGGCAGCGACCTGCTGGTGGTCAAAACGAAGCAGCTGAAGCAGCGCGCCGAGAAGCTTGAAGAGGCTGCCAGGCCCGCTCATCTTGAGCGTTCGGCCGGCGCGATCCGGCTCTCCAATCGCGGCACGCATGCCAAGGTTCTGGTGACCCTCGAAGATGCCGAAGTCACGACGCCTGACGGCACCCTGCTCTTCCGTACGGGAAAGCAGTTCATCTGCCAGGGTGACCGCATCGTGCTGCTCGGCCTCAACGGCGCCGGCAAGTCGCGGCTGGTCTCCATGCTCAGGGCAGCAATCGCCGAGCCTGAAACGGCAAAAGCCGGCATAAAGGCAACGCCGTCGCTGGTACTCGGCTACGGCGACCAGCTCCTTGCCGATCTCAGCGACGCCGACACGCCGCTGCAGACGATCATCCGCCGCTTCGATGTCGGCGATCAGCGGGCGCGCGCGCTGCTTGCCGGCGCCGGCATGACGATCGATATGCAGGGCAGGCCGGTAAAACTGCTTTCAGGCGGTCAGAAGGCGCGGCTCGGCATGCTGGTACTCAGGCTGACTCAACCAAATTTCTACCTGCTCGACGAGCCCACCAACCATCTCGACATCGACGGGCAGGAGGCGCTGGAAAGCGAGCTGATGGCGCAGGAGGCAAGCTGCCTGCTCGTCTCGCATGACCGCAGTTTCGTGCGCGCGGTCGGCAACCGCTTCTGGCTGATCGAACGGAAGAAGCTGGTGGAAGTGGAGAACCCTGAAGGATTTTTTGCAAGCGTAGGGGCTGGGTAACGGGGCTTGGGGACTGCTTTTCGTCTTCCGGCGTGCCGTGCGGCCCCCTCATCCGACCCTTCGGGCCACGTTCTCCCCGCTGGGGAGAAGGCAAGAATGCGCGGGCTCGGCAACGTCCCTTCTCCCCGGCGGGGAGAAGGTGCCGGCAGGCGGATGAGGGGGCCGCACGGCACCTCTTACCCGTGTCACTGCTGCATTCGTCGAGCTACCGCTTGCCCGCAGACAGGCAGAAATACGCCCCCTGCGGATCCATTCCCTGGCAGACCCAGCCGCCGGGAACTTCCATGGGACCGTTGACGACTTTGCCGCCGCCGGCATTGACGCGCTCGATCGCCGCATCGAGCGCCGGCACGGTGAAATAGTAGGACCAGAAGGCCATCTTGACTTCCGGCGGGCGGGTCATCATGCCGCCTGTCTGTTTTCCGTGCACGGCAAAGATGTGGTAGACGCCCATAGGCCCCATGTCGAAATCCTGATCCTTCGTCCAGCCGAAGCGCTTGGAATAAAAGTCGAAGGCCTTGGCGCCATCATTGGCGTAGAGTTCACGCCAGCCGACATGACCGGGCGTGTCGAAAGGAAGCTCCGGCGGCGGATTTTCCATCGGCAGCGGGGTCATGATGCAGAGCACAGCTCCATCAGGATCGGCCACGACCGCAAAGCGGCCGATGCCCGGAATATCCGCCGGCTGGCGGCGAACGGTACCGCCATTCGCCGCAAAGTCGCGCGCCGACTGGTCGACATCGTCGACGGCGACATAACCGGTCCAGTTCGGCGGAATGCCCTGGCCTTCCAGTTCCGCCGGAAATGGCATCATACCGGCGACCCTGACGCCGTTCGCTTCAAAGATCGTGTATTCAGGCTGGTCTGCTGCCGGCATCTTGCTCGCCGTCCAGCCGACGACCGAACCATAAAATTTCGCCGCCGCATCTGGGTCCGGCGTCATCAGTTCGCACCATATGAACTTCCCATGCGTATTGGACATCGTGTCCTCCTCGGTCCACGCTTGAGTTCTGTCTCTCTGCTTTTTTTACGCAATTCCGGTCCCCAAAATTGCTCTCGCACCTTTGCTGGAATTGCTCTTGATGTGCCCGGCGATTTCAGCCCTTGCGGGTGTATCTGGCTTCCATGAACTGTTTCCAGGTTCCATCCGGCTCCCTCGTGCTCGATGTGAAGGTTCTCACATCGTTGTCTAGGAAGGTGATTTGCTCGCGATAGTCAGCAAGGCCGCTATCATCGAAAGCTGGCCCCCTTGTATAAAGCGACAGGACATTGCCTGACGGCTCAACCTCGCCTTCATAAGTCCACATGTAATCCATCATGGAGCCGATCCAGCTGCCGACATACTTGCCCTTGCTTGGGTCGTAGCCGAGGGTGAGCATGGTGGTCGCTTGCTTGCCATCCGCCATCTCGCCGCTGCCTTCAGCAATGAACCAGATGCCTTGTAGAGAACGCACCTCCTCTTCCCAGGGCTTCTGGCCGGTCATGTCGGACGATGTCACAGTCCATCGGCCGACCATTTTCTCCAGGAAGGCATGCTCCTTCAGCACTTCCGCAGTCTTCATCGTCCTTCTCCTCGGGATGATGGGTGGCTGGCTAGATGCTTCATGCAATTCCGAACGCAAGACCGCGCAGCGCTTTTGCTGGGCCTGCGCTAGTGGCAGGATGAGGCCCGGGGGGCATCCTCATATTCATCGTGGCGCTTCACGAAATCCATGGTCGAATCTTCGTTGCGACCCTTGGGGGCATGATCCAGGATCATCAGCGTACCGAGGATTTCTTCCGCGCCTCGGGCATAGCTCGAATAGGTATGGAACACTTCGCCCTTGTCATTTTTATAAAAGGCGGAAAGTCCCGGCAGTTCGTCATTGGCGTCAGAGGGCGCTATCGGAGAGAAATTGTAAAAGACCTTGTCTTTGGCAAGGTCCTCAGGCGTGAAAGATACGTGATAATCGAAATTGAAATCGCTGCCGAAGGACGAAACCCAGGGGAATTTCCAGCCCATGCGCTTCTTGTAAGCTTCGATCTTGGCAAGCGGGGCGCGGGCGACCGCAACGAGGGTAACGTCGTGATGGTTGAGGTGGGGTAGCGTGCCGTCCAGATGATCGGCGAGGAACGAGCAGCCCGGGCAGCCGGCCTCCCATTCGGGACCGAACATGAAGTGATAGACCATCAGCTGGCTGCGGCCGTCGAACAGGTCGGCGAGCGATTTCGGCCCCTGCGGCGTGTCGAACGTGTAGTCCTTATCCACTTTCACCCATGGCAAAGCCATACGCTCGGCATTCAGCTTGTCTCTCAGATGGGTCGCCTCTTTTTCCTTCAGCAGCAAAGCTCGGCGGGCTTCGAGCCATTCCTCGCGGGAGACGACGGGATTTTGAGCTACCTTGTTCAGCATGATCTGCGCCCTCCTCCGGCGCGCCGGTATTTTCCGGCAGATAGGCTCCTCTTCTTGACTAAATATATTGATATCAATAGAAATAGATCATGTCAAACGTGATCACGATTCCTTTTTCCACGACGCTTCTGGTGCGGGATACATGCCTGTGCCTGCACGTACAGCGAGCCGCTCGTGCACTCGCAAGGCTGTTCGACGATGCGCTGCGGCCGGTCGGCCTCACCAACGGACAGTTCTCCCTGCTGATGTCCCTGAACCGGCCAGAGCCGCCGCCGATGGGACCCGTCGCAAGCCTGCTCGCCATGGACCAGACGACGCTGACGGCGGCACTGAAACCCCTGCAGCGAAAGGGGTACGTCGATATCATACCCAACCCGAGAGACCGGCGCGGCCGCCTGCTCCGCCTGACGGAGGACGGGCGGGCCGTGCTGCAAAAGGCGCTGCCGATATGGGAAAACACACATGCGGCGCTGGAAGCGAAATTGCCTGAGGGCAACGGGGACGAGCTGCGGCGGGACCTGCAGTACCTGGCCTGATCTTGCAAGGCTGGGATTTGACAACTGCAAAATAAGCCACAAAAAAGCCTCTTGACTTAGAGTGCGCTCGAAGCCGTAGCTTCCTTTGCGTCGTGACGAGAACAGGTGTCTCATGAAGATCAGTGACCTCGCGAAACGGTGCGGTTTGTCGGCTCATACGCTGCGTTATTACGAGCGTATCGGCCTGCTCCCCTATGCCGACCGCGATCGATCCGGACAACGTGACTACGACGCTTCAATCCTTTCCTGGATCGAGTTTCTTGGTCGTCTGAAGACGACCGGCATGCCGATCCGAGACATGCTGCTTTACGCAAAGCTTGCCGATAGCGGGAAAGTCACTTTCAGCGAGCGTCGCAAGTTGCTCGAAGTGCATCGTGAGCGTGTCCGGGCCAATCTGGCCGATCTCGAAGCCTGCCTTCGCGTCCTCGACGGCAAAATCGCCTCCTATGCGGAGGCGGAAGAAAGGATGAGAGATGACAAACGGAACATTGCAGACACGCCGGCTCGGGCAAGGGCTTGAGGTCGGATCGATCGGCCTCGGCTGCATGGGCATGAACTGGGCCTATGGGGCAACGGAAGCAGACAAGGGCGAGGCAATCGCCACGATCCATCAAGCGCTCGAGCGCGGCGTGACCCTGCTCGATACCGCCGATGCCTATGGCCCACACACCAACGAAGAACTCGTGGGTGGGGCGATCAGAGGTCGGCGCGAGCAGGTGGTGCTGGCAACCAAGTTCGGCCTCGTACGCGGAATAAAAGCAATACCTGGCGTCAGCGCCCAGACAGTCAATGGGCGGCCCGAATATGCCAAAGCCTCCTGCGATGGGTCGTTGCGGCGCCTCGGCGTCGACCACATCGATCTCTATTACCTGCACCGCGTCGACCCCAATACGCCGATCGAGGACACGGTCGGGGCGATGAAGGAACTCGTCGAAGCCGGCAAGGTCAGGCATATCGGATTGTCGGAGGCCAGCCCGGAAACGATCCGCCGGGCGCATGCCGTGCATCCCGTCACCGCCGTTCAGAGCGAATATTCGCTGTGGTCCCGCGAGCCTGAAGACGGGGTGCTGGAGACGCTGCGTGAACTCGGGATCGGGCTTGTCGCCTATTCGCCGCTCGGGCGCGGCTTCCTGTCCGGCGCCATCAAATCCGTCGACGATCTTGCACCCGATGACTATCGGCGGACCTCACCGCGGTTCATGGGCGACAATTTCCAGCGGAACCTCGAGCTCGTCGCCGTCGTCGAGGAGATTGCGCGCCGCAAGGGCGTAACGCCGGCGCAGCTGGCGCTTGCCTGGGTGATGGCGCAGGGCGACGATATCGTGCCGATACCCGGCACCCGCCGCCGCACCCGGCTGGACGAGAATCTTGGAGCGGCCGCCGTTGATCTGACACCTGGGGATCTCGAGGAAATCGCAAGCGTCCTGCCCCGCGCTGTCGGAGATCGCTACGGCGAAATCGGCATGCGCGAGCTCAACGGATAGACATCCGAAAAGCACGAAGTCTTCTCCCCACCTCTCGGGGAGAAGACACAGCGTTGTCGTGACGATCAGCGCGTCAGGTCGAGGGCTGCCGTCAGGTTGCCCATCGGCGGCTCGTTGTTCAGCGCAAGCGCCTTGTCGCGCGCGAGCAGGCCCGGCAGCACCGGCAGGTCGTAGCGGGCCGTGATCAGCCGCAGGATCGAGGTCGTGTCATATTGCGTGTGATCGACCATGCCGCCCTTGGCGTAAGGCGAGATGATGAAGGCCGGAATGCGGTTGCCCGGCCCCCAGCGGTCGGCCTTCGGCGGCGCGACGTGATCCCAGAAGCCGCCGTTTTCGTCATAAGTGACAATCACGAGCATGTGGCCCCATTGCGGGCTGTTTTCGAGATGCGAAACGAGATCGGCGAGGTGCTGGTCACCGCTCGATAAATCGGCATAACCGCCATGTTCGTTGAGATTGCCCTGCGGCTTATAGAAGGAAACGGCCGGGAGTTTGCCGTCGTCGATATCCTTGATGAAGGCTTCGCCGCCGAGACCGCCGTCCTTCAGGTGCTCTGCGCGGGCTGCCGTGCCCGGCGCGAAGTTGGCGAAATAGTTGAAGGGCTGATGGTGGAACTGGAAGTTCGGCACCGGCGTAGCGTTCTTGCCGTCAAGCGCTGCCTGCCACGCACCGCTATACCATGCCCATGTGACTCCCTTCAGCGACAGGAGGTCGCCGATGGTAATCTCGTGCTGCGGCGGCAGGGTGTTCGGCTGCGACGGGTCGGCATAGGCCGCATCGCCATCCTTGGCCGGGGCGTTGACGCTCGGCTGGTAAGGTGGCTGCATGGTGTTGACGGCATAGAAATCCGGCGTGAGGTTGCCGTCGGAGACGAATTTCGGAGCGCCTTCGAGAGCCGACTTCGGTCCGTTTTCGGCCGGAATCAGCGAAACGCCGTCGGCATCGACCTTGGCGATCGTCGGCTTGGCCGGACTCTTGTCGGCATCAGCATAATAAGGAGCGCAGGCGCAGACCAATGCGAAATGGTTGAGGAAGGAGCCCCCGAAGGCGCCCTGGAAGAAGTTGTCGGCGAGGACGTATTTCTTGGCGACCTGCCACATGGGCAAGATCGAGCCGTCATAATGGCCCATGACGAGGCTGCCGGAATCGGCCCAAGCGACGAACTTGTCGTTCTTGCCGCCATCGATCTGCATCTGCTCCTGGTAGAAGCGGTGCCAGAGGTCGCGGGTGATGACGTTTGGCGCCTGCGCGAAGCCCTTGGGATCGTCGATCGAGAAGGTGGCATTGGGAAGATGAGCGGACTGTGCCTCTGTGATGGCGGGCGTCACGCCCTTGGCGGTCAGGCCACCCCAGGCGGGCGGCAGTTCGGCGAGTGGCGTGCCGTCGCGATCGAGCTGGCGGGCCTGGCTTTCGCTGACGTTGGAAAGACCATTGGCGCCCGGGAAGCTGCCATAGAGGTTATCGAAACTGCGGTTTTCGGCGTAGATGACGACGATATTCTGGATCTTGTCCATACCGGCGGGTGCGGCATGGGCAGCCGTGGCGAACGCCAGCGGCAGCATGGCCGAACCGGCCAGCGAAAGATTACGGAGGAGCTTCAGTCTGGTCATGCGGGAAACCTCATGGCTAAGGGGGCGTGGCTAGAGGAGCATACGGCGGAAATGCAATGGCCGAGCGCAAGCGCGACGCTATTCCCGCCGTCTATCAATTTGTGACATATGGCAGCTTGCCGCAACGGTTCGGAGGTGCGCGTCATCAATCTGTTGCAGTCAGGTTCGATTATGACAATGGACAATGTTAACCCATTGGAATCCCTGACATGACGGCAAAGAATATCTGGCTCCTGCGATCCGGTCTGGCGCTCGGTTTGGCTGCGTCAGCAATCGGTTTCAGCCTCTTGCCCCTGCGGCAAAGCAGCGCGGCTACTACCGGGGGCACACACCCCGGTCCCATGTCGCGAGCGGAAGCCTATGCCCGCGCCCAATCCCTTACGGAACTCGGCCGCAAGATGTTCTTCGATGCCTCGCTATCAGCCTCCGGCAAGCAGGCCTGCGCCTCATGTCACGATCCTCATCACGGTTTCACCCCGGCGACTGCAACGCCGGTCGAAATGGGCGGACCAGATATGGACCAGCCTGGCCTGCGCGCCGTGCCGACGCTGCGCTATCTGCAGGCGACCCCTTCGTTCACCGAGCATTTCTACGATTCCGAGGATGAAGGCGACGAGAGCGTCGACAACGGGCCGACTGGCGGTTTGACCTGGGATGGGCGCGTGGACCATGGCTCCGACCAGGCGAAGATCCCGCTGCTTTCACCTTTCGAAATGGGCAACAAGAACGAAGCCCAAGTCGTCGCAGCGCTCAGCAAGACAGCCTATGCCAATGATTTCAGGGCAATTTTCGGTCAGGATATCTTTGGCAATGTCGGGGATGCCTTCCAGGGTGCGGTTGAGGCACTCAGTACTTTCGAGCAGAGCGGCGCGGACTTCTATCCCTATTCCAGCCGCTATGACGCCTTTCTTGCCGGCAAGGGCACGTTGACGGCACAGGAACTTCATGGGCGCGACCTCTTCGAAGATCCGGCGAAGGGCAACTGTTCGAGCTGCCATCTGAGCGAGCCCGCCAACGACGGCGAGCCACCGCAATTTTCCGACTTCGGCTTCCTCGGGCTCGCGGTGCCGCGCAACATGGCAATCCCGGCCAACGCCGATTCCGATTATCACGATCTCGGCCTTTGCGGCCCGCAGCGGACAGACTTCAAGGACCGGCCGGAATATTGCGGCCTGTTCCGAACGCCGACGCTGCGCAATGTGGCGCTGAAGAAGAGCTTCTTCCACAATGGCTATTTCCACTCGCTGCGCGATGTCGTTTCCTTCTACGCCACACGCGACAGCGATCCGGGCCGCTGGTACCCTAGGAATGCCGACGGCACGATCCGCAAATATGATGATGTTCCGCAAGCCTATTGGGCCAATCTCAACCAGGACCCGCCTTTCGGACGTAAGCCCAGCGACCCGCCGGCGCTGACGGAATCGGAGATCGACGACATCGTCGCCTTCTTGGGCACGCTGACGGATGCGGACCAGCTGCCCGGATCGGAACAGCAAGCGGCACATTAGAGGCAAACGAAAAAGGCCGAAGCGGAGCCTCGGCCTCTCTCGCCAATGCTGCAAAGTGATCAGGCGACCGTGACCGGAACTTCGGTCGAGGTGCGCATGGCGTGGCTGTAAGGGCAAACGATGTGGGCTGCGGCTGCAAGCTTTTCGGCGGTTTCGCGGTCGACGCCCGGGATGTTGACGGTCAGCGCAACTTCGATGCCGAAGCCGCTGCCATCTTCACGCGGGCCGATGCCGACGGTTGCAGAAACCGTGGTTTCCTCGGGAATCTTGACCTTTTCCTTGCCGGCCACAAATTTCAGAGCACCGAGGAAGCAGGCCGAATAGCCGGCCGCGAAGAGCTGTTCGGGATTGGTGCCGGTTGCGCCGTCGCCGCCGAGCTCTTTCGGCACAGTCAGCGTGACGTCGAGAACGCCGTTTTCAGAGACGGCGCGGCCTGCGCGGCCACCAGTGGCGGAAGCTTTGGTCGTATAGAGAATAGGCATGACAATCTCCTTTGGTTGGCCCCGTTCGTTCGGGCTGGACTTTTAATATCGCGCAATTAAATTGTACGCAAGTGAATTTTGCAAATTGCATTCGGAATTTGAAAAGAGGACAATGAAGACCTCTAGGGAAGGCAGATATGAGAACGAGAACGGCGAAAGTGATGGAAATACCGGAAGAGGAAAAGCGGCTGGAGAAGCAGCTCTGTTTCGCAGTCTATGCGACGGCGCATGCCTTCACCCGGGCTTACAAGCCAATACTCGACAGGGTAGGCCTCACTTATCCGCAATATATCGTCATGCTGGTGCTCTGGGAAAAAGCCGAGCTGCCGGTCAAGACGATCGGCGAGCAGCTCGATCTCGATTCAGGCACGCTCTCCCCTCTCCTCAAGCGGCTGGAGCAGAGTGGCCTCATCAAGCGCGCCCGCGATTCCCGCGACGAGCGGCAGGTTATCGTGTCGTTGACGCCGAAAGGTCAGGCGATGAAGGGCGAGGTCAATACGATCATGTCTTCGATCGGCGAAGCAATCGGCTGCACGCTGGAAGAAATGGGCGCCATGCGCGACATGCTGACCCGGCTGCGGGCAAATCTCAATGCCAGCGTATAGAAGGCCACAGGTTCGATTAGAAACCCAAAGAGGATGCCCGCGCCAGGCCGACGCGGGCAATTTGCGTTATTCCGCAGCCTGATAGGCCTCGGACCGAAGCGTTGCGGTCTTCGGGCCAACGGCGGCCAAAAGAGTGATCAGAACGGCCAGCAAGGCCACGAAAACGATGCCGCCAACATAGGGATCCCAGCCGAAATGCGGGGCTGCGGCGAAGATTGCGGACGCAGCCGCCAGCACGATGCCGCCGCCGATCTGGAAAGCAGCAAAGAGCAGGCCGGAGGCAAGACCGGACTTGTCTTCTTCGACATCGGAGAGCGCGGCAACCTGAATTGACGGATAGGTCATCGCATAACCGAGACCGAGCGGGATCTGGTTGAGAGCAACCAGAATGGTCGGATCAATACGGCCGACCAACGCCACCCAGATGATATAGCTTGCCGCCTGCAGACCGACGCCGACGGCCATCAGCGCCGTAGTGCCGCGGTTCTGGGCCAATGCGGCAAAGCGCGGCGCGAGGAACATCACCGCCACGCCACCGAAGGCGAAGCAGAAGCCGGTGGCGAAGGGCGACCAGCCGACGACATCCTGATAGTAAAGCGTCGCGATGAACTGGAAGCCGACATAGGCGCCCTGGAACAGCGCGGCGATGAGATTGGCATGGCTGAGCTTTGCCCTGCGGAAGATGTGCAGGGGCACCATGGGATCGGCATGGCGCGATTCCACGATCAGGAAGAGCGCAACCAACACTACGGACGCGACGAGCGAACCCCAGGTGAAGAAATCGTTCCAGCCGGCCGCCGCGGCATTGGTAATGCCGAAGACGAAGAGCAGCAGGCCGGGCGTGATCGTCAGCGCGCCCGCCCAGTCGAAATGCTTGCGCCCCTCGCCGCGGCGTTCATCCGCGGGCAGAACGAAAGGGGCGATGGCGAGCGTGAGGATCGCGACCGGAGCGCCCATGACGAGCGTCGCGCGCCAACTGAAGACGGTGGCCGCACCACCAAGCACCATGCCGAGCACGAAGCCGGTGGCACCTGTCGACGCGAAGACGCCGAGTGCCTTTGCCCGCTTCTCGCCTTCTCCGAAGACGGAGAGCAGCAAAGCGAGCGCGGCTGGCGCCGTGAAAGCTGCGGCGATGCCCTTGACCAGGCGGGCAGCGATCAGCGTCGGGCCGCTGTCGACGAAGCCGCCCGCAATGCTGGCGGCCGCGAAGATACCAAGCGACCAGAGGAAAACGCGGCGGTGGCCGAAGAGGTCGGCGACACGGCCGCCGAGCAGCAGGAAGCCGCCATAACCCAGAACATAGGCGCTGACGGCCCATTGAAGCGAGGTTGCCGGCATACCAAGTTCGGTCTGGATGGCAGGCAGGGCGACACCGATGGTGGAAACATCCATGGCGTCAAGGAAGTTCGCAGCGCAAAGCAGCAGCAACGCCAGGCCGGCTCCGCGTGGAGATGGGGAATTGGTCATCGATCTCAGTTCCTTTTTGGCTGCCGCCTTTGGGAGGCTTGTTGGCGGCAGGGAACGAGAAAATGTACAGCTTCAAACCCCATTGCAAATTGATAGTAACCATGTCAGGTATTACTCATAATGATGAATGATGCTGTCCTTCGTAAAATCGACCTGAATCTCCTGCTCGCTTTCTCGGTGCTGATGCAGGAGCGCAATGTCAGCCGCGCGGCCGAAAGGCTGCTGCTCGGCCAGCCCGGGCTATCGGCTGCGCTGAAGCGGCTGCGCGAGGCGCTGGACGACGAACTCTTCGTTCGCGTCGGCCGCGGCCTGCAGCCGACGGCGCGGGCGCTCGCCATCGCACCGGCGATCGAGGATGCGCTGTCAGGTATCGAACGGGCCATCCGTCCGCCCCTGAGTTTCGATCCGTCGACC
The DNA here is from genome assembly GCF_014194105.1 of Rhizobium sp. BK529. Classification (NCBI taxonomy): domain Bacteria; kingdom Pseudomonadati; phylum Pseudomonadota; class Alphaproteobacteria; order Hyphomicrobiales; family Rhizobiaceae; genus Rhizobium; species Rhizobium sp. BK529. Next base: position 2,414,977 of record NZ_JACIAU010000001.1, read on the forward strand.
TGGCAGGGCGAATTCCGTGTCGGCATGTGCGACAATCTGGAGACGGCCTTCTTCGGCCCCTTGATCGCACGGCTGCGCCAGCTTGCGCCGGGTGCGCGGCTGGTCGGCGTTGCCGCCGACAAGCGCGACGCGGCGCAGATGCTCGATGATGGCGCGTTCGAATTCAGCATCTCCGTTCATGGAGAGCCCGCGTCCTGGCATATCCGTAAGCCGCTTTTCGAGCAGTGTTCGATTGCCATTTACGATCCGCAGCAATTGAAGCTGAAGCCGCCGCTCAGCATAGAGGATTTCACTGCCGCACCGCACATTGCCATTTCCTTCGTCGGCAGCGTGACGACGGCGGTCGACGCCGCGCTCAACAAGCTGGGGCTGAGCCGCAATGTAGTGGCGACAGTTCCGCGCTATTCGGCCTTGCCGCCGGCGCTGAGAGCCATGCCGTCGATCGCCATCGTGCCGGAATCACTTGGCCGCTGCATGGCGAAGCTCCATGATCTCGAGGTGTCGATGCCGCCGATCGATCTGCCGGCTGACCCGGTGTCGATGCTGTACCGGCGAGTGGATAGGGCGGATGAGCGGGCGTCGTGGTTCCGACGGTTGTTTGTGGAAGTGGCGGATGAGGCGCTGCTCGCTTCGGGGTGCAAGGCGGGGATTTGCGCTGAGGCGGCTTGATTTGATCTCGAAGCCAAACAAAAAAGCCGCGCGTTTGACGAGCGGCTTTTTTGTTTTTGGGTTGGCACCCTTCGGCCCTGCGCTTGCGCTTCGGGCGTTCGTCTCTGCAATCGATTCACGGGATCGATTGCTCGGGCTTCGCCCGACCGCTCCGGCCCTGCGCTTACGCTTCGGGCGTTCGTCGTTACAATCGATTCACTGGATCGATTGTTGCCGCTGCGCGGCATCACTCCTCACTGCCAAACAACAATGGGTGTCTTGTTCGGAACGCGGTCGTAGAGGTCGATAATGTCCTGGTTGAGCAGGCGCACGCAGCCGGACGAGACGGCCTTGCCGATGGAGCGCCATTCCGGATTCCCATGCAGACGGTAGAGCGTGTCTTCGCCATTCGAGAAGATGTAGAGCGCGCGTGCACCGAGCGGGTTCAGGAGACCGGGCTCCATGCCGCCACGATCGATCGAATATTTCGCAAGTTCCGGCTGACGGGCGACCATCTCATTCGGCGGCTTCCAGCGTGGCCATTTCTGCTTCCACTGGATGACGCCGCTGCCCGACCATGCGAAACCTTCGCGGCCGATGCCGACGCCGTAGCGCATCGCCATGCCGCCGGGCTCGACGAGATAGAGGAAGCGCGAGGGCGTATCGACGACGATGGTGCCTGGCGGCTGGCCCGTCGGGTCTACGACCTGCTGGCGATAGTAGCGCGGATCGATCTGCTGGTAGGGAACGGCGGGGATGAGGAAGCCGCCATCTTCAATCGGGCCGTACATGACGGCAAGTTCTGCTTCGCTGGGCACGCTCGTCGTCTGGAACGGGCGGAAGGGCGAACGGTAGCTGATCGTCATGCCGCCATTTTCGACCGTATTCGAAGTGGAGGCACAGCCTGCCAGCGCAGAAGCCGCTGTCAGAGCCGAAAAGGAAAGAAAGCGACGACGGGAGAGAGGGTTATCGAGGCTCATGACGCGGGACTGATTTCCTTCGTGATGCGGGGTTCGCCATAAACGCAGCTTGCCCCTGATTCGTCCAATGCCGATATCGACTACAGCGGCGCGCGTCTTCAGACGCGCAAAAGGACGCTGCAGCACTTTAAACTGCTGCATAATTTTATCCTTAAAGCGATTCCGGTCTAAGGAATTATGCAGCAGTAAAAATCTATCGGCTTATGCTGAATAAACCATAGCATCACGCAGACGTGTCCCGCTGCGGGCAGACGATCTCGCCAGTCCTGTTGCAGCTCTACATCACAACGATCTCGGACTTGGCCGGCACGCGGTCATAGAGGTCGACCACATCCTGATTGAGCATGCGGACGCAGCCGGAGGAGACGGCCTTGCCGACAGACTGCCAATCGGGCGTGCCATGGATGCGATAGAGCGTGTCCTGGCCGTTCTTGAAAATATACAGGGCGCGGGCGCCGAGCGGATTTGCGAGGCCCGGATTCATGCCGCCGTTTGCCGCAGAGAAGGGACGGACTTCCGGCTGGCGCGACACCATTTCGACCGGCGGCGTCCAGCGCGGCCACTTCTGCTTCCACTGAATGACGCCACGGCCCTTCCAGGAATAGCCTTCGCGGCCGAGCCCGACGCCATAGCGCATCGCCTTGCCATTGCCTTCGACGAAATAGAGGAAGCGATCCTTGGTATCGACGACGATCGTGCCGGGGCGCTCGTTGGTCTGGTAATCGACCTCCTGACGCAAATATTCCGGCTGGATGCGGCTGGTGGGGATGGCCGGCAGTGTAAAATCGCCGTCCCTGACCTGACCGTACCGGTCCATATCGAGGTGCAGCGGATTGCTGACCGGCAGACCGTAGGTCTGATGGAACTGCGTCTTGTAGAGTTCGCGCGTCTGCGGCACCGGCTGATCGGGTATCGGCTTGACGCGGCGCGGATCGACACCCGGCGGCTCGTAGAAGACCGGCGAGATTTCCTGCACGAAGCGCGCCGGGGAATCGGCTGCGACATCGGGAACGAGGATGTTGCAGCCGCTGAGCGTCATTGCGGCAGCCGCAAGCCCGGCAAACGGCAAAGCCTGGCGCAGAAAATTCATGAAACCACCCTCATCAGCAATCGTCGAACAGCATTACCTGTCTACAGAATGGCATTCGCGGCTGGCGCGAGGCTGGTGCAGAGGCCAAAATACCCCCGATAGCAGCGGATGCAGGCGCTTCCAGACCTGCATCCCGCGACAGTCAGGCCGCAATGCTGCGGAAGAAATGCATGCTCTGTTCGATCTCGTCCGGCAGCGCCGACGTGTGGTTGCCGTCGACCGTATCGGCTTCGATATGCGTACCGGCCGCACGGGCGCGCGAAACGAGCAGATCGGCCCGGTCGTTCAAATGCGCTTCTTCCGTGCCGTGCAACACGCGGACGGGGCATTTGAAACTGTGCGCGTAGCAGAGAGCCGTGCGCACCTCGAACTCATGCTCGTTGGAATCGTCGAAGCGAATATCTTCGGGGTAGCGGCTGAAAAAGCGAAAGGCATCCGCGTTACCCGATATCGGCACGGCCGCCCGGAACTGACGCGTGCTCATGGCCGTCAACATGGTCAGCGTGCCGCCGATACTATGGCCGGCGATGAACAGCCGCTCGGGGTCGATACCCGGCAGGTGGCGCAGGCGCTCGGTCGCGGCCAGAACGTCGTCCACCTCGTCATAGAAGCCGGAAAAATTGCCCATCTGACCATTTTCGCCACGCACAGACGGCATCATCACGACATAACCGGCATCCACGTAGGGCTTCATGAGCTGCCAATGGCCTTTGCCCATGGCATTGCCGCCGTGGAGGAAGAGTATGCCGGGCTTAGGTCTGCGTTCGCGCTTGTATTTCGAAACCCAGGCGGTCAATTCCAGCTCGCCGCCATATCCGGACCGGTAGAAGATCCTGTCGGCATCAGCAGGGGCCGTCAGCGGCTCGTATTTGTCCGGGGCAGGCCCCTTCTGAAGCAGCTTGGTGCGGAAGTGATGACGAACACCGGCATAATCGTGCTTGGCGAGCCTTGGGACGTCGGGAACATCGAAGGCGTTCGCGAGGCGCGGCAACAATAGCGAGCCGGCAATGCCTGCAAGCAGGCCGCGGCGCTGGCGGAAAAAGGCGTTTCGTTCTTGCGAGCTCATATGCGGCACCCATCATTTCCCCGGCGGGAAAAATCTGCACTGCAAGCGCGTTGTCGCCAATACACATGCTGTTGAAAAGGAGGGGCTGCGTCATTGTTGCGCAGGCAGATGTCATCATTCTGCCTTGGCATCGATCATAGCAATGAGCGTGCGCAGCCGATCGGCCTCATAGGAGGGTTTGTCTGGGCGCAATCTCGCGATGCGAGGAAAGCGCATGGCAACGCCTGACTTGTGGCGAGTCGAACGATTGATTCCCTCGAAGGCGACTTCCACCACGAAGCCGAAATCCTTATCGGCCCGCACTGCTCTCACGGGGCCGAAGCGTTCCGTCGTATTGTTGCGCACGAACTTGTCCAGCACTTCGAGCTCGGCATCGGTGAAGCCGAAATAGGCCTTACCGACGGGAACGAGCTGTTCGCCGTCCTCCCCTTCCGCCCAGACGCCGAAGGTAAAATCCGAATAGTAGCTGGAGCGCTTGCCGTGGCCGCGCTGGGCATACATCAGCACGGCGTCGACATTGTAAGGGTTGCGCTTCCACTTAAACCACGGGCCCTTCATGCGGCCGGCCTGATAGATACTGTCGCGCCGTTTGATCATCACGCCCTCGATGACAGGATCGGGCGGGGCGGCGCGCAGATCATCCAACGCCTTCCAGGTCGAGAAGGGCACCAGCGGCGAGAGATCGAAGCGATCGTGGGGGGCGCGCTCGATAATTTCGGAGAGACGGTCGCGGCGCTCGATATAGCTCTCGCCGCGTACATCCTGCTCGCCGTCGAAAAGCATGTCATAGGCGCGGATGAAAGCCGGATATTCGTCCAGCATTTTTGCCGTCACGGTCTTGCGGTTCAGACGCTGCTGCAGATCGGAAAAGGTGCGGGTCGGATTGTTGGAGCGCGCCGTGCCGCCGACCAGAAGTTCGCCATCGATGACACCGGAAAAGGTGATCGATTCCAGTATATCCGGAAAAGCACCGGAGATATCGTCACCGGAACGGGAATAGATCCTGCGCGTCTCGCCGGAGCGTGACAGCTGAACGCGAATACCGTCCCATTTCCATTCGGCGGCGTAATCGGCAGGATCGAGCGCTTCAAGATCACCCTCCTCCACCGGATTTGCGAGCATGACGGAATGGAAGATGGCGGGCGTAGCAAGCACCGGTTTTTCTTCGCCACCTTCCAACCATTTGAAGAGCGATTCATAGGGCGGCTGCAGGCCATGCCAAAGGGTCTCGATCTCGGTGACATCCTTGCCGCCGAGATCGGCGAGTGCCTGCTTGGCGAGCCGCGCCGAAACGCCGATGCGCAGCGCCCCGGTCGCGAGCTTGATGAAAGCGAAACGGCCGGAGGAATCGAGGCGATCGAGCAGGTCGCGCACGAAGCTGCGTACCTCCGTGCGACCGAGCGAATTCATTTTGACGACCACGTCGCCGAGGCGTGGCTGGGCGAGCGCGGAGCGGTCGATATCGCGCTCGTTGTCCCAGACCAGCGAGATGGTTTCGGCGAGGTCGCCGACATAATCATAGGAATAGCGGAAGAGCACCTCGTCCATGCGTTCCAGCACCAGATCGCGCAACATGGCGGGCTTGACGTCGCGTACTTCGAGCGTGCCTGCAATGGCGGCAAGGCCGTATCCCCGGTCAGGGTCCGGCGTATCGCGGAAATAGTCTGTCAGCAGCTTCAGCTTGCCGTTGCGGCTGGGGGTCAGGACCAGACGGTCGAGCAGGTCGGCGAAGGCTTTCATGGCGAGCCTCCTGCCCTTCTCCCCGCTGGGGAGAAGATAGCCCGAAGGGTCGGATGAAGGTGCCTCCGGCGCCGGACGTGAATTGCTACTGCAACAGCTAGCTCTTGCTTTGTAGCCCCCTCATCCGGCTGCCGCCACCTTCTCCCCGCTGGGGAGAAGGGATGTTTGGTCGGCCCTCCAAACTTTTCGCTCGATGGAAAAGTCCCCTCCCCAACCCCTCCCCACAAGGGGGAGGGGCTACGATGCCGCTCCCTTCTGCCCCTAAACCTCGTTGCTGCTCGCGGGATGGCTGGAAGTGAAATGCGGAGGGCACGGCACGAAAGCCCCTCCCCCTTGTGGGGAGGGGTTGGGGAGGGGTTTTCAGCCACAAACGCCATCCTCAATCCCCCTCATCCTCATAGCCGACAAGATGCAGCGGCTTGGCCTTAATGCCCTGCAGTTCGCACCAGCGCACCAGCGCCTCCTCGCGGCCATGGGTGACCCAGACTTCCTGCGGAGCAAGCTCAGTGATGGTCTCGGTCAGTTCCGGCCAGTCGCAATGGTCAGAGATGACGAGCGGCAGTTCGACGCCGAGCTGTTTGGCGCGCTGGCGCACCATCATCCAGCCGGAAGCGAAGGACGGCAACGGATCGTTGAAACGGCGCGCCCAGCGATCGGCGAAAGCCGAGGATGGGCCGACAACCACAGCGCCCTTGAAGATGGACTTGTCGCGGCTTTCGATGGTAGCGGGCAGGAGTTCGCCGAGATCGACGCCCTCGCTCACATAATAGTCGCAGAGCCTTTCCATCGCACCATGGATATAGATCGGCTCGCCATAACCGGCATCACGCAGCAGGCGAATGACGCGTTGCGCCTTGCCGAGCGCATAGGCGCCAACGAGATGCGTCCGCTCGGGAAACTGCCGCAACGAGGCGAGCAGCTTGCCAGTCTCGTCGATCGGGTCGGGATGGTGGAATACCGGCAGGCCGAAGGTCGCCTCCGTGATGAAGACATCGCAGGGTACCGGCACATAGGCCTCGCAGGTCGGGTCCTGACGGCGCTTGTAGTCACCTGACACGACAATGCGCGTGCCATCCTTCTCTATGGCGATCTGGGCGGAGCCGAGCACATGGCCGGCGGGGTGAAAGCTCACGTTCACGCCGTTGACTACCAACTCCTCTCCGAAAGTGACCGGCTGCTCGCTGACGCAGAAGCCATCACCGTAACGTATGCGCATGATGTCGAGCGTCTGGCGGGTGGCGAGCACGTTCACGTGGCCCGCACGGGCATGGTCGGAATGGCCATGGGTGATCAAGGCCCGCTCCACCGGTCGCACCGGATCGACATAGAAGCCGCCTTCCGGGCAATAGAGCCCTTCGGGGGTGGGATAGAGCAGGGCGTCAGGTCTCATGGCAGCAAAGATAGTGGGAATTGCGTTTTGCGCCAGAGGGATACTCGGTGGCAAATTTGCGGGCGAAGCCGTGCCACGCGGCCCGTCCATTGCATCCTTCTGCAACGCCGATTAGCTTCGCCCGCGCTGCAGCAAAGCAAATGAGAGACGCATGCGGACTGTTTTCGGATACGGACTACTGGCATTCGGGCTGATGCTGCCCGCCGCGGCCTCGGCAACCGACTGGCAGCCGAGTGAAGAAGTGAAGGCTTACGCGATCTCCGGCCGCACCGGCATGGAGCTCTATCGATCGATCGGCGAACGCGGGCCGCAGGTCGGTCTGGGTCGCGTCATCGCGCATACGACCTTCAAGCTGACCTGGACACGCAAATACGAGCAGCAAGGCAGCGCCTGCACACTGACATCAGCAAAGCCGAAGCTCATTATCATCTACACGCTGCCGCAAGCCCCGAACAATCTGCCGGCAGCCACCAAGACAAGCTGGGAGAGCTTCATTGCAGGCGTGCGCACGCATGAGCGCTGGCATGGCGAGACGATCATCGAAATGGTCAAGGAGATCGAGACCCTGAGTAACGGCTTCTCCGTGCCTGATGATCCCGGCTGCAAGAAGATCAGGCCTGCACTGACGGTACGGCTCGGAGAGCTCTCCAACAGGCAGCGCCAGCGCGGCCGGGATTTCGACCGCGTGGAAATGAGCGAGGGCGGCAATATCCAGCAGCTGATCCTGAAGCTGGTGAACGGCCCCTGACGGGCTCAGAGCGCGGCGAGGAAGGCGTCGACGCGGCTCCAGGTGGCCTCGGAAGCCTTGGCCTCGTAATCGGGCAGCGACGGATCGGTATAGAGATGGCCAACGCCGGGATAGAGGAACATCTCGAGGCCGATGTTGGCTCTTGCGGCATGCGCACGCCACGGAGTCACCTCGTCCGCCGGCGTGAACTCGTCGGGCTCTGCCAGATGGACCTGAAGGGGAATGCCCTCGCGCGCATTGGTCGGAATTTCTGCGATACCATGCAGCAAGAGAATGCCGGCCGCTTGCGGTCGGCCTGGCCAGAGGCTTGCGGCTACGCCTGCGCCCATGGAGAAGCCGCCGAGGACGGCCGATGCCGGCAAGTCGGCGACCGCCATTTCGGCGCGTCTGCAAAGTTCGGCCCAGCCAATCTCTTTCTTGAGGGCAAAGCCTTCTTCGAGGGTGCGCCCTACCCTGCCGCCGTAGAGATCGGGCGTTACGACATGATGGCCGGCCGCGCGCAGGCGCGCCGCGGTATCCCGTTCAAGGGACCGCAATCCGTAGACCGAGTGGAAAAGTGCAATCGCTGCCATCGCTAGCTCCCTGCTTTGCGGGACCAACATACGGTTTCTACAACGTGAAGGCGAGCTTTAACCCATAAAAGCCCCAAATGAGCCAAAAAACCACCGGAATCGCTCTCTAGCCATTGTCGAGGCACGGCCGGAGGGGATGATGGGACGGAAGCTCAAATATGCGGGCGCGGCAATTCTCGCATTTGCCGCCGCCGTTTATCTCAACAATACCAGTTTTTTAGCCAAACATCGCGAGGGCAAGCCACTGCTTCTGGCCCATCGCGGCATTGCCCAGCGCTTCGACGAGACGGACCTCAAGAACGACACCTGCACGGCCGCGCGCATGCTGCCGCCAAAGCACGACTATCTGGAGAATACGATCCGCTCCATGCAGGCGGGTTTCGATGCGGGTGCCGACATGGTGGAGGTCGATGTGCACCCCACGACGGACGGGCAGTTCGCCGTCTTCCATGACTGGACGCTCGATTGCCGGACCGATGGGCATGGCGTGACACGGGAGCATTCCATGGCCGAGATGAAGATGCTCGATATCGGCTATGGCTATACCGCCGATGACGGCAAGACATTTCCTTTTCGCGGCAAGGGTATCGGCCTGATGCCGACCCTTGAGGAGGTGCTTTCCGCCTTTCCAGATAAACATCTGCTCATCAATGTGAAGAGCCGCGACCCTTCCGAGGGCGAAAAGCTCGCCGCCGTGCTGAATGGCCTGCCGGCGGAACGGCGCGTCAAGATCATCGTCTATGGCGGCGACGAGCCGATCGACAGAATCAGGCAGCTGGCGCCCGATATCCGCACGGCTTCGCGTGCCAGCCTGATGGGCTGCCTCGCCGGCTATATCGGTTATGGCTGGATAGGTCTTCTGCCGGACGACTGCCGAAATGTGATGATGCTGGTACCGATCAATTACGCGCCCTGGCTGTGGGGCTGGCCTGACAGGTTCCTTAACCGCATGCGGGATGCGAATAGCCAGGTCTTCGTCATCGGTCCCTATCATGGCGGCGGGTTTTCGACCGGTATTGACGATGCCGAACGTTTCGAACAACTGCCGAACAATTATTCCGGCGGCATATGGACAAACGAGATCGAGACGATCGCCGATCTGGTGAACTGATCAGATACCACGCGCCAAAAGCATGACGACGATTTCTTCCGGCGCTACGGGCCTGGAGAAGCGATAGCCCTGCACCTCTTCGCATCTGGCCTGACGCAGGAATTCCAGCTGCGCATCGGTTTCCACGCCTTCGGCGAGGACCGAGAGTTTCAGCGTCTGCGCGAGCGAAATGACGGCCGATGCAATGGCGACGGCGGTCTTATCGGCAGGCAGCGCCTCGACCAGCGAGCGGTCCATCTTCAATCGATCGAATGGGAAGGTCTTCAATGCCGCAAGCGAGGAATAGCCGGAGCCGAAATCGTCGATGGACAGGCGCACGCCGAGGGCACGCAATGACAGCATGATGGAGAGCGCACGGGCAGCATCCTGCATGATGACGCTTTCAGTCACTTCCAGCTCTAACCAGCGCGCATCCAGCCGGTGACGGTCGATTGCTTCGGCGACGTGCGATGCGAAATCCGGATCTGCGAACTGTTTGGGCGAAACGTTGACGGCAATTGTCAGCGGCGTCAGCCCCATGTCCTGCCAGGCGCGGGCCTGGCGACAGGCTTCGTTCAATACCCAGAGGCCGAGCGGCACGATGAGACCGGTCTCTTCCGCAAGCGGAATGAAATTGGCGGGCGGCATCACACCCTTCACCGGATGGTTCCAGCGGACCAGAGCTTCGAGGCCGGTGATGCGGCCGCTCGCGACATCGATCTGTGGCTGGTAGAGCAGGAAGAGCTGGTTGGCGACGATCGCCTGGCGCAGTTCCTCCTCTTCGCTGAGCGGCAGGTCGACGGCATTGCTGACGACGCCGTCGTGGTATTGCAGCGTATTCCGGCCGAGCTGCTTGGCGCGGTACATGGCACGGTCGGCATTGGTGAGCAATTCGTCCGGTGTGGCGCCGTCCCATGGGAAGGCGGCAATGCCGATACTGGAGGTAACGACGATCTCGCCGGCCTCGGAACGGATCGGTCGGGCAATCGTCTTCTGCAATTCCCGAAGGCGTCGCATGATGCCGGCATCGTGGCTGGACTGGTGAACAAGCACGACGAGGAATTCGTCACCGCCGAGCCGCACGACCATATCGGAGGCGCGCACGCAATTTGCCATGCGGGCGGCCGTCTCCTTGAGCACGTCGTCGCCGGCGGCGTGGCCGCTTGTGTCGTTGATTTCCTTGAAATTGTCGAGATCAATATAGGCGACCGTGACCTTGCGGTTGTTACGGCGGGCCTGATCGAGGATCTTCGCCATGCGCTCCTTCAGGAAGGCGCGGTTCGGCAAGCCGGTCAGGTCGTCGTGATGGGCCATGAAATGAATGCGATCATCGACGCGTTTACGCTCGACGGCGATGCCGGCAATGTGAGTGGCGAGTGCCACCAGCTTCATCTCCTGCTCTGTCGGGCGTCGCGGCTCTTTCGAATAGAGCGCGAACGTGCCGAGCACATTTTTTTGCGAGGTACAGATCGGCGTCGACCAGCAGGAGCGGAAGCCGAACTGGCTTACCATCGTCCGGAAATCCTCCCAAAGCGGATCGGTCATGACGTCCTCGACGGTGACCGTTTCGCCGCGCCAGGCTGCCGTGCCGCAGGAGCCGACCTTCGGACCAATCGCGACGCCATCGATCATCCGGCTGTAGGCGCCGGGCAGATTGGGCGCCGCGCCGTGGTAGAGCCGTGTGCCCTCGCTGTCGAGCAGCAACACGGAGCCGGAAATGCCGGTCATCTGGCGCTCGATCATCAACACGAGAGCCTCGAGAATCATCGGCAGCGGTTCGTTGCGGGCGATCATTTCCAGAAGGTTCGCCTGGCCGCGATAGAGCTCTTCCTGTCGCTTGCGCTCGGTTATGTCACGGGACACGCCGATGAGGCCGACCACCTCGCCGCGATCGTTGCGCAGCGGTATCTTGGAGGTCAGGCGACACATCGTGCCGCCATCCGGCAGCAGCACGAGTTCTTCCATGTCGATGCGGGGCTCACCGCTCGACATGATCTCCTGCTCGATATCGAAATATCGGCGGGCCGTCTCGAAATCGAACAGATCGAAGTCACGTTTACCCGCGATCTCGGCAGCGTTCTCCAGTCCGTGGCTGCGCGCCGTCACCGCATTGGCGAAAACGAAGCGGCCGTCTCGATCTTTGACGTAGAGAAAGTCGGGAAGCTCGTGGACGATCGCCTTAAGACGGAGATTCTCTATACCTTCGGAAAGGTGGTGGGCCGTCGCCGCCATCAGGGCTTCGGTGGCCGCCACGATACGCTGTGTCTCAGCACTGAAAGTATCACCAGATTCCCAACGTCCGGCGCCCAATCCATTCATGACGCTGCTCTCCGGCAATCGCAGGCTCTATCCACAAGTCGTAATTGAAACCGCTTTCCAAGATAGCGGCCATTTCCTTCGGGTTGCTTAAATGGGAAGGTGAACAAGACGACAATATTCGAAAAGTTGCGTTCGTTATTCGACCGACGATCATTTTTTCGTTGCGCACATGTGCCGAAAAGAAACACGTCCTCTGGCATAAATCCTGCATGAGATCAGACATGAAGAGGGATTTCAGCAAATTTACCCGTCGAGATATACTTGGTCTGGCCGCGGCCTCCACCGCGGCCGTGATGGCGCCGCGCGCTTTTGCTGCTCCGCTCACCGTGGAGCAGCCCGACCTGCGCGGCTCGATCGATGCGGTACAGTATCGGGCAAATCCTCAAAGCGGCGACAGGAAGAACCGCAATCTGCAGCAGATGATCGAAAAAGCGGCGCGCGACAACGTGCCGGTCTTCCTGCCGCCCGGCACCTACCGCATCTCCAACCTGACGCTGCCGGACAATACGCGCATCACTGGCGTGCCCGGTGCAACGCGGATCATTTATACCGGCGAAGGCCACCTTTTTGCGGCTGAAAACGCCGGCCGTATCGAGCTTTCCAATCTCGTCATCGACGGATCGAACCGATGGCTAGCCGACTATGCCGGCGGCCTCATCCAGTTCACCGGCGTCGGTGAGGTGCTCATCGATAACTGTGTGATTGGCGGCAGCCGCAAACATGCGCTGCAACTCGAACGCTGCGGCGGGCGGATCGAACGCAACACGATTTCCGGCGCCGGACAATCGGCCATCTATGCGGTGGAATCGGCGGGGCTTTCGATATCGGACAATACGGTTTCCGACTGCGGCAATGGCGGCATTCTCGTGCATCGCTGGAAGAAGGCCGACGACGGCACGATCATTTCCGGCAATCGTGTTTCCAATATCCGCGCCAATGATGGAGGTACCGGCGAAAACGGCAACGGCATCAACGTCTTCCGCGCCGATGGGGTGACGGTGACGAACAACCAGATTTCCGACTGCGCCTTTACCGCAGTCCGCGCCAATTCCGGCTCCAACATCCTGATCGGCAACAACCAATGCCGGCGCTCGGGCGAAACGGCAATCTATGTGGAGTTCGAATTTGTCGGCGCCGTCGTGTCAGGCAACATGATCGACGGCGCGGCAAACGGAATCTCCATTGCTAATTTCGACCAGGGCGGCCGACTGGCGAGCGTGACGGGAAATGTCATCCGCAACCTGACGCTGAAAGGGCCTTACAAGCATGAGGTCGGCTTCGGCATCGGCATTGCGGCGGAGGCCGATACGCTCGTATCGGGCAATGTCATCGAGGACGCGCCGCGCTGGGGGCTGCAGATCGGCTGGGGTCCCTATCTGCGTAATGTGGTCGTCAATGGCAATGTGGTGCGCAAATCACCCGTCGGCTGCGCGGTCTCCGTTGCCGAAGGTGCGGGTTCGGCCGTCATCACCGACAACATCTTCCAGGAGATGGGCAAAGGCGCGGTCATGGGCTTCGAGTGGGACAAGCAGGTTTCCGACGAGCTTGCCAGCAGCAGCTCACGCTACGGACAGCTGACCGTCGAGCGAAACCGGATTTCCTGAGCGCTATCAAAAGCTTTCATCGACATATCATCCGCAGGTGCTTTCCTCACGGCTGCGCCGGCCTTAGGGTCTGCGCAGAGGAAAGGGACATTGCCATGCTGACAATCTACGGAGTTTACCGCTCGCGTTCCGCACGCGTTTACTGGATGGTCGAGGAACTGGGGATCGAATTCCAGTCCGTGCCGGTGCTGCAGGCCAAACGGCTTGCCAATCCGCTATCGCCGAATGCGCCGATCAACACGCTCTCGCCGGATTTTCTAGCCATCAATCCTATGGCGATGATCCCTGCCATCAAGGATGGCGATCTCGTGATGAACGAGTCGCTGGCGATCAATCTCTATCTGGCGCGCAAATATGGCGGCGATCTCGGTGGAAAAACCGTCGAAGAAGACGGTTTGATGACGATGTGGACGATCTGGGCCGTTTCCGAGCTCGATTCAAACACCGGCAAAATCGTCTCGACCTATGACGATGGCAAGGAAAACACCGAAGCGGGACGCGCCGTGATCGATGTCGCGACCCGCACCATGAAACGGCCGCTTTCGGTTCTCGAAAAGCATCTCGACGGCAAGGACTGGATCGTCGGCGGACGTTTCACGGTCGCCGACCTTAACATCGCGGAAGTGCTCCGCTACGCCCAGAGCGAAGCGGCGCTGTTTGCGGCGCATCCGAATATCGATGCCTGGATCAAGCGTTGTCAGTCGCGTCCAGCCTATCTGGAAATGCAGCGCAAGCGCTCGCTGGAGCCGATCGAGGTCTGACGGCTCTAGCCGAAGATTGCAGCGGTTTCGGCCATTTCCTCGCGGATCCAGGTCTTGAAGTCGCGCACCTTCTTCGGTTCCCGACTGCCTTCAGCGGTCACGAAATAATAGCCGTCGCCGGTATTGGCGCGGATGCCGAAGGGCGCAACGAGCCTGCCCTCCTGCAGAGAAAAGCCGGCAAGCGTCTGCCAGGCGAGCATGACGCCCTGCCCAGCGATCGCCGCATCGAGGCAAAGCGAGGCATCGTTGAACACGTGCCGCACGGTGGGTGGCTGGCCTGAGAGGCCGGCTGCCTGGATCCAGACATCCCATGTGAACATGGCATGGGCATCGATGACGGCCGGCAGCTTGAGAATATCTGCCGGCTCCTTCAGTTTCGCAGCCATTTCGGGAGAGCAGACGGGAAATACCTCCTGTTCCAGGAGATGCTCGACTTTGACACCTGGCCACTGGCCCTTGCCGACGCGGATTGCGACATCGATATCGGAGGCGGCCAGATTGACGAGCTTGGTGGTCGCATCGAGACGCAGGTTGATTTCCGGATGGCGCTCCATGAAACGGTCCAGCCGGCAGACCAGCCAGCGGGCGGCGAGAACAGGCGCCACCGAAATGGTCAGGATGCATTCATCCTTGCGCTGCGCCATGGCAACGGCTTCCGAAAGGTGGAGGAAACCTTCGTTCAGAGCGGCAAGAACAGGCGCGCCCGCCTCCGTCACAAGCATGCCCTTCGGCGTGCGCTCGAAGAGCAACCGACCGAGTTGGGCTTCAGCCTTGATGACTTGCTGGCTGACGGCGCCGACGGAAACGCCAAGCTCATCCGCAGCCGCCTGAAGCGAGCCCAGCCGGCCGACCGCTTCCAGAGCGCGAAGGCCATTGAGATGCACGGAGTTGAGATTTCGCATATAGCTTTCCTATATCGTGGAACCGGTAATCTCAATTGAAAACCAATCGGTCTCCGCCGATATATTGATATCACAACAAGGCCACCCGCAGCCCAAGAAACCGCGAAAGTGGCCGACGCAGCTGAATCCCTGCGCTATAAGCCCTGATATCAGAAAGCGAGAGCAAGATGTCATTGCTGAAGTTTTTCTTGAGCCAAGCAACCCCCGGCAAGGTCGCTCAACGCAAATATGCCGAGGATGAAGATCTCTTCGATCATCCCGATATCGCCACGATGTCGCAGCGGGAGCTCGCGGACCTGCCGTTGCCGATACCTGCGCCAAGACGCTCGCCGCAAACGCAAACAGGCTCAGGATCTATCGGTTTGAATTGAGCTGTAGTTTTAAGGGCTGACGGCGTAAGGCCGGCATGTCCGCTCCGAGGTAATGCCGTCATACCCTTCACACAGCTTATGGCCCATCCTTCGTTGCCATCTCTTCTGGCGGAAGTCTGATTGCCGCACCCGTCAGGACATTGTTGAGTTCCTGTGCCATCCGCAGGTGTTCCAGTACCTTCGGAAGAAGAGCGGCGGCCAGTCGCTGCATGTCGGCATCCTCGCGCATGGAGATCTCCCATGAAAGCAGTTGCGCGGTTTTTTGATGGTCGACAATCTGGGATTTGACGTAGGCGGCGTCAAAGTCGTCTCCATTCAGCCTCTGAAGCCGGTCGCGCACGATTGAATGCTCCGCGTCGAGCTGGTCGGGGATAGGGATTTTGGCGGCGTCAGCTAAATCCTTCAGCTTCGCGTTGGCATCAGAATGATCCCGGACCATCATCTCGGCAAAGCGCCGCACGGCGTCTGCCTTCGCTTTTTCACCGCCCAGCTTTCCAAGTTCGACTTCTGCGAGGCCGCCCGCGGCCGCCAACTGTGCAAAGAGCCTGTCCTGGTTGTTGGTCTGATGTGGCGCAGGAACCCCTGGCCTCGACATACGGGTGTCGACGCCCATGCCGGCCGGATTGCCCATCTGTGCCGCCGCGGCGAGCGGAAGGACGCAGAGTGCGACGGATAGAATTGTGGTGCGGATTTTCATGGCCGTCTCCTATAGCGTCAGCATGTAAGCGACGAGGTCCTTCTTCTCCTGCTCTTCCAGCTTGGTGCTTAGAACGAGATTGAAGAACTCGACGGTGTCGGCGAGCGTCATCAGACGGCCGTCGTGCAGGTATGGCGGCGAGTCTTTGATGCCGCGCAGTGTGAAGGTCTTGATAGGGCCATCCGGGAGTGTGACGAAGTCGTTGAAGACCTGGCCGACCTTATAGAAACGCTCGAGCTTCAGATCGTGCATGTTGTTGTCCATGAACTCCGTCTGCGGCACGTGACATTCGGCACAGCGCCCCTTGCCCATAAAGATCTTTTCGCCTGCCAGCTCCTGCGGCGTGGCGAGTGAAGGATCAAGCCGATTGAACGGGTCGAGCTTGGGCGCTGGGGGGAAGTCGATAATATTTTGCATCTGCGCCATCATCGCGACCTGGTTCGTCCGATCCGGCAGGTTCGGGCCTTTGCGGGTGGCGCTGACGTGGTCGCCGTTAAAGTAGGCCGTCCGCTGTTCAAATTCACTGAAGTCTTCAACGGATCGCAAAGAGCGTTTTGATCCGTGGATCTGCTGGTTGAACAAGCCCCTGATGCTGGTGGTATCGAGACGGAAGCGATCCGCCTGCGGCCTTACATCCGGCGTCAGATGAAAGGCAGCGTTGGTGTGAAAATTCGAATGACAGTCAAGACAGGCGACACCGGTGCTCTGATCGGCCACCTTCCGGTCTTCGGTCTGGTTGAACTCCTCCTGGGGAAACGGCGTCAGTAGAAGGCGAAGCCCTTCCATCTGCACGGGCGTGACGATCCCGTTCATGATCTCGTAGAAATTCTTGATGGTGAGGAGCTGCCCTCGTGACACGTCACCGAGCTCCGGATGGGTCGTCAGGAAGATCGGCGGGGGGAACTCCGGCGTGAGATTGTCGGGTAGATCGAAATCGACGTCGAAGCGACGAAGATCTCGCATTTCCTGCGCGTGGATCTCGTCTATCTGTCGGTTTGGAAACACTTGGCCGCCAGTCGCCTGCTTGACGTGAGGCAGGGGCAGGAAGCCCTCAGGCAGAAGGTTTTTGTCTCTGATCTCGAGCGGCTTCATCGTCGCGAGATCTGCCCAGCTCGTGCCAGGGGCGAGTTTCACGCGGACGCCGTCCTGAACCGGCTTCATTCCGCCAGACATCATCACGCCTGCCATCGGCCTGTCGGAAAGGTCGTAGCGCCTTTCGAGAAGGTCGCGCTGGCGCTTCATGACCTCGGGCTTCTGCGCTTCGTCGATTTGACGAGCCTGCGAGAACGGCATCGTCGGCAACGGCCGATATGTCGTGTCGGGAGGCAGCGGATCGGAAAACGCTCCGACCGCAAAAATACAGACCCCTGCAGACAGAGATCCAGCAATGAGCGTCATCAAGATTCGTGAGTCGGACATGATTTCCCCCTGCGTCGAGCGCACGTCCAACTCTGAAGAATTCAAAATGTTCCCGTTAAGGTGTCATTGATCCAGTGCTGCAGGTTGAATCGAGCGACCAGAAATGAATTGCTTTGAAATTGTCTGCTCAAGCAGCCAGTTGGCGAGACAAAAGTCAGTCTGAAGCTGGAGAGTGCAGCTGAAGACGTGATAGATTTTTGGGGGAGACAATCGGGCGGACACCATGACCGAAAGCGTGGAAGGCATTCTGGCGCGACTGAAGCGGCTGGCGAAGGAGGCAGACCTGCCTGGCATCGAAGAAGGCACGTCCTACGGCAACCTTGCGCTGAAGGTCGGCGGCAAAAGTTTCGTCGCGGTCAAGAACGACGAAATGGTGGTGATCTCAATCCCGATCGATCACAAGGAACACCTGCTTACGATCGCGCCCGACATTTACTTTCAGACGAACCATTATGTCGGCTGGCCGCACCTGCCGGTTCGCATTGCCGCCATCGGCGACGATGAACTCAAGCAGCGGCTGATCGACGCCTGGACGTACCGGGCGCCGAAGAAGCTGATTTCCGCCTATCGGAGTTAAGCTTTTTCACGTGCCAGCGCGCGCTGAACCGCCGGACGCTCCAGCATGCGGGCATAATGTGCGTTCACCTTAGGGAAACGCGCGGGATCGACGCCATCGGATGGCAGCCAGCCGGTCATGACGAAAAGATAGGGATCGGCAACCGTATAGGCCTCGCCCATCACCCATGGCCCCTCAAACATCGTCGATTCGATCAGTTCGAAGCTTTCGGTCATGGTCTGCGGCACCTTGGCCTTCATGGATTCGAGCGCGGCCGCATCATCAGCCCAGCGGGAGCCGCGCGGACGATGCGCATGGTTCACATGCACTGTCGATGTGATGTACCCATTGAAAGCCTGCAAGCGGGCAAATTCAAAGGGATCGTCGAGCGGGGCGAGCTTTGCGGCTGGCGCTATCTGGGCAATGTAGGCGAGGATTGCCGGCGTCTCGGTCAGCACGCCGCGATCGGTGACGAGCGCCGGAACGCGGCCTTTCGGATTGATCTTCAGATAGGCTTCCGAGCGCTGCTCGTTCTCCCGCGTATTGACCTTTTTCGTGTCGAAGGAAAGGCCTGATTCCTCCAGCGTGATCAAGCTGGCTAGCGCGCAGGTCCCGGGTGAGAAATAGAGTGTGAGCATGGTGAGACTCCCCTTTCGGGGAGCCTTATAGCGCGAGCTGCATGGCCAACGGAAGACAAGGTCTCGTCATTCGCGTGGCCTTACACCCTTCACGCGCAACCCGGCACATCTTTCAGCCGATACCAGACCGGGATGCCGCGTTCTTTGGCGATGCGTACGTCATTATCGGCGCCCTTGGAGTCGCCCGGCAGGCGCAGCACGCCTTCGCAAAGCTGCAGCAGGCGACCGGCGACCGGATGGAAGATTTCCTCGTAGAGATCGTCACCGACCGACTTGCCGCCGGCAGAATGCCAGACCGGCAAGGCCACCCATTCGCCAATCATCGGTACATGACCTGCCTTGAAGAGCGCGTGCGACGGCTCCTCGAGACGTTTGAGATTGGCAGCCATCTTCACCGGGTCGTCGCCCGTTCCGGACCGATACGGCCCGGCAATCAAGATCAACATGATCGTCTCCATCAACTCCCGGCCTCATGCACGGGATTTCGTGAAAATGCACGATATTTCTTGAGTGTCGAGTCATTTCGTGCATATTCACGATATTTCGTAAATTTTCATGCAGAGATCCATCATGCTCACCAGCCAACGCAAAGCCGTCATCCTCGACATCCTGCGCCGTGACGGGCAGGTCATCGCCAAGCGGGTGGCTGAAGATTTCGAGCTGTCGGAGGATACGATCCGTCGCGATCTCCGGGAGATGGCGGCGGAAGGCCTGCTGAGGCGCGTCCATGGCGGCGCCCTGCCCCTTGTCCCCGACCTGCCTGATTTCACGGCCCGCCGCGATATCGCTTCCGATGTCAAGGCGCGGCTCGGCGCAAAAGCAGCCCAGATGGTGAAGGCCGGACAGATGGTATTTCTCGACGGCGGCACGACGACGGCGGAGGTGGCCCGACACCTACCGCGCAACATCCCTTTCACCATCGCCACCCACAGCCCGACGATCGCCGCGGAGCTGGAACATCACCCGACTGCCGAGGTGATCCTCTGCGGCGGCAAGCTTTACAAGCATTCCATGGTGGCAACGGGTGCCGTCGCGATGGCAGCGATTTCTGCGCTGCGGCCGGATATCTTCTTCCTCGGCGTGACGGCCGTCCATCCCATGCACGGATTTTCGACCGGGGATTTCGAGGAGGCGGCGATCAAGCGGCATATAGCCGGCCGTTCAGCAGAGACGCATGTGCTTTTGACGGCAGAGAAATTCGGCCTCGTTTCACCCTGTCCAGTGCTTGCGATAAGCGAGGTGGCAGGATTGATCGTGCCCGCGGAAATGCCTAGGGAAAGACTTCAGCCCTATGCCGAACTCAATGTCACAATTGCCGCAGCTTGACCGCTTCCGGCGCATGAGAGGAAAAGCCTTATTTTATAACTTGCATCCATAACGATGCACCGATCGAGGCAGCGATCAGGCGAAAGCCTCGGTCACCCTGATGTCGCCGACATGGATGCCGTTCCAGTTGCGCATCGATTTATTCGCCATAGCGGTCAGTGCGGTATGTTCCTCGCCGCCCGTCTCGAAGAAGCGGGCAAGCGTGGCAGCAACCATGGCTTCGGCCGCACGGGTGGTGCCGTCATCGCATTTCAATGCGATCCCAACGCCCTTTTCCGGAATGACAGCACAAAAAACGCCTTCCGCGCCGGTCTTGCAGAAGATGCGGCCGGGGGCGATCTGCATCAATGTCGTGCAGGCGCGGCCGGTGCCAGCCACATAGAAGGGTTCCGCCATACAGGCTTCGATCAGCCGGCGGGAGGCTTTCGCCCGCTCCGGACCGAGGCCGTTGCCGGTCGCCATCTTCGCAAACCCATGCGCGAGCGCTTTCAGCGGCACGGCATACGTCGGAATGGAGCAACCGTCTGTGCCGCAGACGTCGTGTCCAAGCGGAGCGCCCGTCAGGTTCTCCATGACATCGCGGATCTGCTGTTGCAGAGGGTGGTCGTAGCCGATGTAGCCCTTGCTATCGATACCCTGATGGCGGCAGGCGCAGATGAAGCCGGCATGCTTGCCGGAGCAATTGTTGTGAAGCGCTGTCGGCTTCTCCAGCGTGCGCGCCTGATGGATCAGCGTCTTCTGGTCCGAAGACCAGTGCGCGCCGCATTCCAGCGCTCCCACATCGTGGCCGGCCCTCGATAGCATGGAGGCGGCAAGCGCCACATGCTCGTATTCGCCGCTGTGGGACGAACAGGCAAGCGCCAGTTCCTTGTTGCCGAAGCCATAAGTATCGGCCGCGCCGCTTTCGACCAGCGGCAGCCCCTGCATCGCCTTGCAGGCCGAGCGCGGGAAGACGCCCGCATCGATATCACCGAGCGAAAAGGCGACACGGCCATCGCCATCCACAACCGCAACCGATCCGCGATGACGGCTTTCGATGAGCAAGCCGCGGGTGACTTCAACGAGGACGGGATTGGGCATGAGCAAGAATCCGGACTGTGGGCAGGAAGATCGAAGGCATAACCCCTCGCTCTTCGAAAGCCAATGGAATTTGCGATGGATGTCAGCTGATCACAGCATCTAAACAAGCATCACACGAAGTGACGGCAGGTGCGGCAAACTATCGTTTTCCGTGTGGGCGCGATGCAGCTAAAGGTGGGTTATCAGGACTCATTCTCATGCCATCTTCATTTTCTTCCATCATCCGCGATAGCCGTATTCGTATTCCAACCGTCACACTGGTGGCGCTCGCCTTCACCTATGCCTCGACAGTCCCCTACCAGTCGATCATCGGCATCAGCGAACTCGGCATGAGCGACGGTGCCTATTCGGCGCTGGTGTTCTTTGCCGCCGTCGTCAATGTCGCGGTCAGTCTGACGCTCGGCATATGGTCGGACAGGCTTAGGGAAAGGCGGCCTCTGGTGCTTGCGCTTTCGGTTGCCGGCATTTTCGGCTTTGGATCGATCGCCCTTATCCATAGTCCCGCCATCTTCATCTTTTCGGTGCTTTTCCTCGTGCCGATGAGCAATTCCACCTATTCGTTGCTCTTTGCCAGCGTGCGGGCGCGCACCAACCAGTTGGCCCGCAGTGAAGCGGTCGCCATTACCTCGACGGTGCGCGCACTTTATTCCGGCTCCTGGGCCGTGGCCCCTGGCCTGGTCGGGCTTGCGCTGGTGACATCGCCATCAATGACGCCGGCTTACGGAGTCGCGGCGGTGGCGAGCCTTATCTGCTTCTGCCTCTATTTCTTCTTCGCACCCGGCAACGGCCCGGTACGCGAGACGATCCCCGCCCAAGTGGGCTTTTTCGCCTCTTTAAAACGTGTCTTTGCGCCCGATGTTTTCATCCGCGTCTTCGTGATGTCGTTGCTGCTCGGCCTGCAGCGGCTGAACGGCATGGTTTCGCCGCTCATCATCGTGCATTCGATCGGCGGCAGTGTCGTCGATGTCGGCTTCCTGTCGGGCCTGACGGCCTTCCTCGAAATGCCCTTCATGATGATGTGGGGGCTCGTGCAGCGGCGCTTCCATACCGTACATGTGCTGGCTTTCGGCACTGTTCTCTACTGCCTCTATCTGGTGCTGCTCGGTTTCGCCACCGCACCCTGGCAGCTCTATGCGCTGCTCGGGCTCAATGCCTGCGGGGCGGCCGCGATCCTCAGCCTGCCAATCACCTACCTGCAAGATCTCATCGCCGACCGGCCTGGCCTCGGCAGTTCTTTGATCTCGCTCAATACCTTCATCGGCATCGGTGTCGCGGCAGGTTTATTCGCCCTGGGAACGGGATTCACGGATTATTCCGGCACGGCCTTTGTCGGCGCTGCCGTCGGCATCGTCACGATCGTGGTCCTGCTTTATCTGGAAACCAGCAGTCGGGTGCGTCAACCGGCCTAGATCTTCATTTTTCAATTCTGAAAACCGGACGCCGCTTTTCCGCGCGCTGCCCTATCTTGGCGTAATCCGATAGGCGCAACGCCGCGCCCCAAGCAGGATGTGTTCGCTGCGCTCGACATTGGCGACGAGCACTCCGCGAAAAGTTTCAAGCTCCGAACGACAGAAGCCGGCGCAGGCCGTCGCCGCCGCACAGATCGGGCAATGGTTCTCAACCAGCATCCACGAGCCGTCCTCTTCCTGCCAGCTATCCGCCATGTAGCCCTCACGGCTTCTGATGTCCGCCAATCTCCTGACACGGGCGGCGAGATCCGGCATGCCGGCAAGTTCATCGCGATAGCGCTTCAGCGTTTCATTTTCGCGGGCAGAGATCACGGTATCGAGCGCGGCGGGGCCGAGCTGCTCGACAACAGTCGTCAGCAGGGCCGCCGTCAGCTCCGCATGACCGTCCGGGAAATGGCTGTTTCCCTCGGCCGTCAGACGCCAGAGCTGGCTCGGTCGTCCCCTGCCCTTGGCGGCAACCGCGATGGCTTCGACCAGCCCCCCCTCCGCCATTTTGGCAAGTTGCTGCCGGGCGGCCTCGCCTGATATGCCGAGTGCATCGCCAACCGCAGCAGCGAGCTGCGGTCCCTCGGTTTTCAGAAGGATCAGGATGCGGTTGACGGGAGACTGGCGCATATTTTCCAAGCTATCCCTTGTTTTAATCCGAAGCCCGTGTAATTTTCCAATTCATAACTTGGAAAATAATCGTGGGTCAGGAAAAACGCAAGGATACCATTATGTCCGAGGCCGCATTGGAGCCACCCGGCTCGTCAACATCCGTGTTTCAGCTGTTTTCTCCCGCACTACTGCCGGCGACTCTGATGCTTGGCGGCGGCATGACGATCGCTGCCGTCGAAAGTTACATTACGGCGACGATTGCGCCGAGCATCGTGCGCGACGTCGGCGGGCTGGCGTTGTTTTCGCTGGTCACGACGCTCTACGTTGCCGCCACCATACTGGGTTCGATCTTCATGGCGATGCGGCCGAGAAGTATTGCGCTACGCAGCGTCTATGTCTTGGCGGCCGTGGTCTTTGGCGTCGGCAGCCTGCTTTGCGCGGCTGCACCGTCGATGCCAGTCGTGCTGATCGGACGAACGGTGCAAGGGTTCGGCACCGGCGCACTTGCCGCCCTCTGTTACGCCTTCATCCGCTTTGTCTATCCCGAACCGCTCTGGCCGAAGGCTTCGACCCTCTATGCGGCTATCTGGGGTGTTTCGACCGTGATAGGCCCGACGCTCGGCGGCTTCTTCGCGCATGACAGCGCCTGGCGTTATGCCTTTGCCGTGCTCGTTCCGCTCGGCGTGCTGATGGCACTGCTGGCGCCGCGGCTTTTGCCTCAGGCTGAGGACGACCGCGAACAGACGAAGATGCCTGTCGTGCAGATCTGCCTGCTGCTGGCGGCAGTGCTGCTCGTCAGCACGGCGGGCACTGTCGAGGCGATGACGGCGAAAATCGGATTGCTCGCCATCTCGGTCGTCGCCGTCGGCGCGACGCTCGTCATGGAACGCAAGGGAGATAACCGGCTGCTGCCATCTGGCGCGGTGACGCTCGGTCAGCCGATCTCGCGAGTGTATCTGACGATGCTCGGCCTGAACTTCGTGCTCGTGAGCGATATTTTCATTCCTTATTTCCTGCAGGTCCTGCATGGGGTGACACCGCTGATCTCAGGCTATCTGGTGGCACTTGTCGCGCTCGGATGGACGGTGGCGGCCTTCTTCAGCGCTTCCTTTTCCGGCCGGAAAGCCAATGCAGCCATTGTCGCGGGCTGTGTGACAGAGGCCGTTGCGACAGCTGTTCTCGCCATCTTCCTTGCCCGCGAGAACCCGGAGGCGAATCTTGCCATCCTCGTGCCGGCGGCGATCGCCATGTTCATGATGGGCTTTGGCGTCGGCCTTGGCTGGGCTCATCTCGTCGCCAAGGTTCTGAAGCTGGTTGCCGACAACGAGCAGGACAAGGCATCAGCAGCCATCCCTACCATAAGTTCGCTCGGAAGTGCTTTTGGCGCCGCCTTTGCCGGTGTCATCGCCAATGGCACCGGCCTGGTGGAACCGGGCGGCATAACCGGCGCGCTGTCGGCGGCGAGCTGGCTCTATCTGATCATGGCCTTGCCCGGACTGATTGCGACAGGCGCAGCGCTGTCCCTCAGGCGAACTTCAGCATAATCTTGCCGATGTGGTTGCTGCTTTCCATCAGGCGGTGGGCGGCGGCCACATCCTCGAAGGCGAAGGTTTCGTAGATGACGGGGGCGACCGTTCCGGCCTCCAGAAGCGGCCAGACCTCGGAGAGAAGATCGTCACGGATCGCCCGCTTCTCCTCCGCGGTGCGCGGCCGCATGGTGGAACCTGTCACGGTCAGGCGCTTGACCATGATCGGCGCTAGGTTGACCTTCTCGGCAACCGCGCCCTGCAGGAATGCGATGATCGAGACGCAGCCATCCTTCGCCAGCGAGGCGATGTTCTTTTCGAAATAAGCTGCGCCGATCATGTCGAGAATGATATCGACACCCTGGCCGGTCTCTTCCTTGATGACCGCAGCGAAATCTTCTTCTCGGTAATTGATGGCGCGCTTGGCGCCGAGCTTCTCACAGGCCTCGCATTTCTCCTTCGAGCCGGCGGTCGCATAGACCTCGGCGCCGAAAGCTCGGGCAAGCTGGATGGCAGTCGTGCCGATGCCGCTAGAGCCGCCGTGGATCAGCACTTTCTCGCCTTCCGTCAGGCCTGCCATCTGAAAGAGATTCGCCCAGACGGTGAAGAAGGTTTCGGGAAGAGCCGCCGCCCTCACCGCATCGTAACCGCTTGGAAATGGCAGCGCCTGGCCGGCCGGCAGGAGGCAATATTCGGCATAGGCACCGCCATTGGCGAGGCCGCAGACCTTGTCGCCGATCGAATAGCCGATCACGCCGGGGCCGATCGCGACGACTTCACCGGCGAGCTCGAGGCCGAGAATGGGGCTCGCATCCTTCGGCGGCGGATAGCTACCCTGACGCTGGGAAATGTCGGGACGGTTGACGCCGACAGCTTCGGTGCGAACGAGAATCTGGCCTTCACCAAGAACCGGCAGCGGCCCGTTGGCAACGACCATGGCCTCCGGTCCGCCGAAAGATGGCAGATCGACAAAACGCATATGCGACGGCAACGACATGACCCGGCTCTCCCTATTCCGAAGCTTTGGAGATAAATCAGGGTCCGGGGCTTGGGAAGGCCGGAAGTAACAGAGGCGTCAATTCGCCTCGCCTAACGCATGAAAAACGAGACCTTCCTCGTTTTCCTTCGCGGCAGACTTCACGTGCGCTATCTCGGCGCTGACGCGATTGATATCGTCGATAACGAGACCCTCGGGCAGTTCGAGAACGCCTATCGAACAGCGCATAAGCGGGAAAAAGGCCTCAGCGCCCGAACGATCGTGACCGCGGATACGGCCGGCAGCGCGGTCCTCGTCCGTATAGAGATCGACCACGTCATCATGGAAATCGCTGATGAGGCGATCGAGGATTTCCGTCAGTTCCTCCTTCGTCCAGCCGACGACACCGACAAAGAAATCGTCGCCGCCGACATGGCCGAGGAAGTGGCGCTCGGCGAAGAAGTAGCGGCGCATCAGCGCGGCGAAGAGCGAGATCGCATGGTCGCCGAGATGGAAGCCGTAAGCATCGTTGAAGGGCTTGAAGTTGTCGAAGTCGCAATAGCAGAAATGACGCACTTCATCGCCATCGCGGCCGGAGTGGCGCATGAAATCTCTGATAGCACGATTGCCCGGCAGACCAGTCAGCGGGTTCTGATCCTGCGCCGTCTTCAACTGCTTCTCGTTGATGACCTTGATGAGCGAAGCAGCGGAAACAACACCGGCATAACGCATGTTGTCGGTTAGGATCAGGCAGTTGCTGCCTTCCATATTGGCGAAGATCGCCATGAGCTGATCGGCATCGCTGTCAAGGCCGACGATCGGCGCCCGCTCGACGAAATGCGAAATGGTGCGTTCGTAGACCTTGTTCTTCAGAAGGTCGCGGCCGAAAGGCTGATAGATATATTCCTTGAGGTGGTGCTCGTGGATAATGCCGCGCGGCTCACCGTTGGCGTTCAGAACCGGGAAATAGGCCTGGCGCGGGTTGCGGCGGAAGAGCTCGAAGACCGTATCGATGCCGTCGCTTTCATAGACGGTCGGCAGCATTTCGATCTGCTTGCGGATCAGGATTTCGTCGAGCGACTGATTGTTGCCCTTGTTCTTGCCGAGTTCCTGCAGATGCGGGAAAGACGGTACAAGTTCCGAAAGGTGCGTCGACGGGCGGGAGATGAACCAGCCCTGCACGAGATCGACGCCATAATCGCGGCAGACGATGAATTCGGCTTCGGTCTCGATACCCTCGGCAATGACACGAGTGCCGAGAACGTGAGCCATATTGACGATGCTCTTCAGCAGGTGGCGCTTACGCGGGCTGCGATCGATGGCGGCGACGAAGTGACGGTCGATCTTCAGGTAGTCGACGGAGTAATCGCAGAGCAGCTTCATCTCGCCGTGACCGACGCCGAAATCGTCGATCGCCAGCTTGAAGCCGGCCTTGCGCAGACGCAGGACGAGTTCGGCAAACTCTGGCACGCTGGTGTTGTCGAAGCGTTCGGAGAATTCGAAGCAGACTGAGGACGGCGGGATATTCGCGGTCTTCAGCTGCAGCAGCAGGTTCTCGACAAGGCGATTGCCATACGGGATGAGACGGACGTCGAGATTGAGGAACAGCGTCGCAGTCGCGAAATTCGAGAGCGTGGCGAATTTGGCGAGCGCGCGGTTGGCGACCATCTGCTCGAGCTGCAGAAGCTGCCCGTGCTCATAGGCTTCGTCTAGGATTTCGACCGGCGTTTCGAAACCGATGCGATCCTGCCCGCGCATGAGAGATTCATAACCGAAAACCGTGCCGGTCCCGGCTTCTACGATCGGCTGAAATGCATTTTCGATGACCAGTTTGGCAAGGGTGACGATCTGATCGCTGGCATAACGACGCACGACACCCGGTTCGACGCTGGCAGCCAAAGACATGCCAATCTCCACTGTGACCTTTTCTTTTTCGGCCGGACAATGGAGTAGAAGGGTCAACGAACCCTTTCGTCAGTGTGAAACTTTTGTGAAAGGCGCAAGCCGTCATACGCGCTTGGCGATCATTAGATTTTCATTTGCAATCAAAGACTTACTCAGGCGGAGCGGCGGTGTTCCGCTTCATGATCGGCGAACATATCGGCCACGCATCTGCTGCCGCGCGGAGCACTTTCCTCGACTAAAAGGTCGTGGCGGCATTCGCCCGATTTCCGGGCGGCATCCCAAAGGCGCAGTGCCTCGCGCACGACCTCGCTGCTCGATGCATATCCGCCTTGATCGACAGCATCGCGGATGCCTGCTGCCTGGAGCGGTGAGATGGAAACGGTGACCATCGGCATGGAATTCTCCTCCCATTCTATTTCGGCAGAGACTGCCTACGGGGGTCGATTTTCGGCTTTCTTGGACGACGTGCGCCCCTGCCGAAGTGCCTCAGCACAGGAGGCAGCCCTTCTTCGGGGCCGGCCTTCGATGGCGGAATTTTAGTACCCCGTCACTCTCTTGTCAAAGAAACGACCAACCGGCCGCCGCGCTCCACGGTCTCAAGACCGGATACCCAGGCCGAAGGCAAGCATTGTCCAGCCCTGAACGATGAGGTCGATCGCCAGGAAAAGGCCGAGGATCCACAGGCTGTTGACCGGCCAACCGAGCGCAATCACGAAGCCTGCGAGAGTGGTGATGACGCCGCTTGTGACGATCCAGCCCCAGCCCTTGAGCGGCCGCGTGCGCATACCGACGAAGAGACGGAAAATGCCAGCCACGAGCAGGGCGATCGCCAAAAGCAGCGTCAGCAGGGCCGAGGTGAGGATGGGGTTGATGAAGGCGCAGATGCCGGCAAGCACATAGAGCACGCCGCTCAACGCCCAGAAGAGCACATGATCCCAGCTGCGTACCTGGAAGGCGTGGATGAGATAGATGACACCGCCTGCCAGCATCAGCATGCCGACGTAAAAGACCGAAGCGACGGTCGCGACCAGCAGATTGCCGAGAGCAATGAGGCCACAGATCAGAAGCAGCAGGCCGAGACCGACGAACCACAGCCATTTCGACCGCAGCGACGAGGATGTGGGCATTTCGTTAAATATGCTAGCCATCGGCGCACCTCCTGATGTTGGAGATATGCTGCAACAATTTTGCATGGAAAGAGGTGATTCAAGTCAACCGGACGAAAGATTTTTATTGATTGATCAGTCAATCAAAAATACGCTTCCGATGTTCTCGGAGGACAGAATATGCCGAAGGTCGGGATGGAACCGGTGCGTCGCAAGGCGCTTGTGGATGCGGCACTACGTGTAATCGGCGATCACGGTTCGCTGACCGTTACCATGTCCGACATCGCCCGACAGGCCGGAGTGTCGCCTGCTCTCGCGCATCATTATTTCGGCAGCAAGGAACAGCTGCTGATCGAAACCATCCGCTTCCTTCTAAGACAATTGCGCAACGACGCGGTGACGGCGCTGAAGCTGGCGGCAACGCCGCGCGAACGGATTTCCGCTATCATCCGTGTCAGCTTCCATGCCGATCAATTCGCGCCGCAGACGATTGCCGCATGGCTCGCCTTTTATGCCGAAGCGCAGCGATCCGAAGAGACGCGCCGCTTTCTCCTCATCTATGCACGACGCCTGCGCTCCAACCTGCTTGCGTCCCTCAAGGCGCTCTGCCCTTCCGATGCCGCAGAACGCATCGCCGAGGGCGCAGCCGCGATGATCGACGGGCTCTATATCCGCCAAAGTCTGAAATCGGCGCCGATCGGCATTATGGCCTCGATTGCGCTGACTGAGGACTATGTAGCGACACAGCTTGCCCGCATCGGGGCATGAACCACCATGACATCAAGCCAGGGACCAGCGACATGAAAGCCCAGCCGAAAGCATCGCACTTCATCGACGGGGAATATGTCGAGGATGAAGGCGGCACCGTCATCGAAAGCATTTATCCGGCAACCGGCGAAGTGATCGCCCGGCTCCATGCCGCAACGCCCGCCATCATTGAGAAGGCGATTGCCGCAGCCAAGCGCGCGCAGCCGGAATGGGCAGCGATGAGCCCGATGGCGCGCGGGCGCATCCTGAAGCGCGCGGCCGAGATCATGCGCGAGCGCAACCGCGAGCTTTCGGAGCTGGAAACGCTCGACACCGGCAAGCCGATCCAGGAAACGATCGTGGCCGACCCGACCTCGGGCGCCGACGCCTTCGAATTCTTCGGCGGTGTCGCCCCGGCCGGACTGAACGGCTCGCATATTCCGCTCGGCCAGGATTTTGCCTATACGAAGCGCGTACCGCTCGGTGTCTGCGTCGGCATCGGCGCCTGGAACTACCCGCAGCAGATCGCCTGCTGGAAGGGCGCGCCGGCGCTGGTCGCCGGCAATGCCATGGTCTTCAAGCCCTCGGAAACCACGCCGCTCGGCGCGTTGAAGATTGCCGAGATCCTGCATGAGGCCGGCCTGCCGAAGGGGCTTTACAATGTCATCCAGGGTGACCGGGACACCGGGCCACTGCTTGTCAACCATCCTGACGTCGCCAAGGTGTCGCTGACAGGCTCGGTTCCAACCGGCCGCAAGGTGGCTGCCGCAGCAGCAGGACAGCTGAAGCATGTGACGATGGAACTCGGCGGCAAGTCGCCGCTGATCGTCTTCAACGATGCCGATCTCGACAGTGCTGTCGGCGGCGCCATGCTCGGCAATTTCTATTCGACCGGCCAGGTCTGCTCCAATGGCACGCGTGTCTTCGTGCAGAAGACGATCAAGAGCGAATTCCTGAAGCGACTGAAGGCGCGCACCGAGGCCATCGTTATCGGCGATCCGATGGACGAAGCAAGCCAGCTCGGGCCGATGGTCTCCTGGGTGCAGCGCGAGAAGGTGCTCGCCTATATCGAGAAGGGCAAGGCCGAAGGCGCAACGCTGGTAACAGGCGGCGGCATCCCAAACCACGTGACGGGAGAAGGCTATTACGTGCAACCGACCGTCTTTGCCGACGTGACCGACAACATGACGATTGCCCGGGAGGAGATCTTCGGACCGGTCATGTGCGTGCTCGATTTCGATGACGAAGCCGAAGTCGTCAAACGCGCCAATACGACGGAATTCGGCCTTTCGGGCGGCGTCTTCACCGCCGATCTCACTCGCGCGCATCGCGTCGTCGACCAGCTCGACGCCGGCACGCTCTGGATCAATACATACAACCTTTGCCCGGTAGAGATCCCGTTCGGCGGTTCCAAGCAATCCGGTTTCGGGCGGGAGAATTCGCTGGCAGCGCTCGAACACTATAGCGAGCTGAAGACGGTCTATGTCGGCATGGGACCGGTTGTGGCGCCTTACTGACCTCATCAAAACCAACGCATCCGTTGCACACGACAATCCAAAGGGAACAGCATGCAACAGGCAGATTTCGTCATCGTCGGCTCCGGCTCGGCAGGCTCGGCGTTGGCCTACCGGCTTTCGGAAGACGGCAAGAACACAGTCATCGTCATCGAGGCAGGCGGCTCCGATTTCGGGCCATTCATTCAGATGCCGGCGGCGCTCGCCTGGCCGATGAGCATGAAGCGCTACAACTGGGGTTATCTTTCCGAGCCGGAACCGAACCTCAACAACCGGCGCATCACTGCACCCCGCGGCAAAGTTATCGGCGGCTCCTCCTCCATCAACGGCATGGTCTACGTGCGCGGCCATGCCGAAGACTTTAACCGATGGGAAGAGCTTGGCGCGCGTGGCTGGGCCTATGCTGATGTGCTGCCCTATTTCAAGCGCATGGAGAATTCCAAGGGCGGCGAGGAAGGGTGGCGCGGAACGGACGGGCCGCTGCATGTGCAGCGTGGCGTGGTAAAGAACCCACTCTTCCGTGCCTTCATAGAGGCCGGGAAGGAGGCGGGTTTCGAGACGACAGAGGATTATAACGGCTCGAAGCAGGAAGGCTTCGGTCTAATGGAACAGACCATCCATCATGGCCGGCGTTGGTCGGCGGCAAATGCCTATCTGAAGCCGGCGTTGAAGCGTCCCAACGTTGAACTCATCCGTGGTTTTGCCCGCAGGATCGTCATCGAGAACGGGCGCGCGACGGGCGTTGAAATCGAGCGCGGTGGTACAACGGAGATCGTCAAAGCCAACCGCGAGGTGATCGTCTCGGCCTCCGCCTTCAACTCGCCGAAGCTTTTGATGCTATCAGGCATCGGCCGCGGTCAGCATCTGCAGGATATGGGCATCGCGGTGATGGTCGACCGGCCCGGCGTCGGCGCCAATCTTCAGGACCATATGGAGTTCTATTTCCAACAGGTTTCGACAAAGCCGGTATCGCTTTATTCCTGGCTGCCCTGGTTCTGGCAGGGTGTCGCCGGCGCTCAGTGGCTGCTCTCCAAGGGTGGGCTTGGCGCCTCCAACCAGTTCGAAGCCTGCGCCTTTTTGCGTTCCGCCCCGGGGCTCAAGCAGCCGGATATTCAATATCACTTCCTGCCGGTGGCCATCAGCTATGACGGCAAGGCGGCAGCCAATACACACGGCTTTCAGGTGCATGTCGGCTACAATCTTTCGAAATCGCGTGGAAACGTGACGCTGCGCTCGGCCGATCCGAAGGCCGACCCGGTACTGCGCTTCAACTATATGAACCATGCCGAAGACTGGGAGAAGTTCCGTCATTGCGTGCGTCTGACCCGCGAGATCTTCGGCCAGAGGGCCTTCGACCATTATCGCGGCCCGGAAATCCAGCCGGGCGAGAAGGTCCAGACAGACGATCAGATCGACGCCTTCCTGCGCGAGCATCTGGAGAGCGCCTATCACCCCTGCGGCACCTGCCGGATGGGCGCCAAGGACGATCCGATGGCTGTCGTCGATCCCGATACGCGCGTGATCGGCGTCGATGGCCTGCGTGTGGCCGACAGCTCCATCTTCCCGCACGTCACCTACGGCAACCTCAACGGCCCGTCGATCATGACGGGCGAGAAGGCCGCAGATCATATTCTCGGCAAGCAGCTGTTGGCGCGCTCCAATCAGGAACCCTGGAGCAATCCGCGGGCTGCAGTGAGCGACCGGTAGGGCCGCACAAAAAACTGGACAGCGTGTCACAAATGGCCACCTCATCTCGTCCAGCCTTCTCGAACAGACAAGGTGAAGGAGATGGCAATGGCGAAGCTGAACAAGAGCGAGGCTGAGCGATGACGGCGGCAGAGGGAGCGGATGCCATTGCCGCCTTCAATCCACTGCGCCCGCGGCTGACGCGGGTTGCCTATCGCATGCTGGGCTCGGTGGCAGAGGCTGAAGATATCGTCCAGGAGGCATTTCTGCGCTGGCTCGACGCCGATCGCGATGCGGTTCGCGAACCCGCTGCCTTTCTGCACCGGATCGTGACACGACTTTGCCTCGACCAGCTGAAATCGGCCAGGCGTCGGCGCGAGACCTATATAGGTCCATGGTTGCCGGAGCCGCTTGTCGTTATGCCGGAAGAGGGCATCGACGACGTCACCCTGCCGCTGATGATGGCGCTGGAACGGCTCTCGCCGCTCGAACGGGCAGTTTTCGTGCTGCACGACGTGTTCGGCATCGGCTTCGAAGAGATTGCCGCTACGATCGGGCGCAAGCCGGCAACCTGCCGCCAGCTTGCCAGCCGGGCGCGGGCCAATGTGCGAAGCGCACGGCCGCGTCATGCCCTACCGCCCGAGCACGGGATGCAGATCGCGTCGGCCTTTTTTGCGGCATCGCGAAGCGGCGATATCGAGGCGTTGCGGGCGCTGCTTACGGAAGATGCAGCCGTCTACACGGACGGTGGCGGCAAGGCAGTAGCCCCACGACGGCCGGTTATCGGCAGCGACAAGGTGACGAAACTCTTTGCGGCCCTGGCGCCGATCTTCCGCGCACACATGTCCCGGCTGCTGCACTACGGCCTCGTCAACGGACTACCTGGATTTGTCAGTATCGAGGAAGATCGCTGGCTGCAGACCACGGCCCTTCAGATCGACGGTGGCAGGATCACGGCGATCTATGTGACCCGCAATCCCGAGAAGCTCGCGCACCTGAAGCAGAACGCCCTGCATTAGGCCGCATCACCCACTTCACAGCCTTTCCTTTCAGCATCCGCAGCCACTGGCGGGGGCAGGCATCTGTTTTTCTCAAATCACAGGAGATTACCCATGACAAACATCGCCATCGTCTATCACAGCGGTTACGGCCATACGGCGCGGCAGGCGCAGGCGGTGAAAGCCGGTATCGAGCGGGTCGCCGCCACGAGGGGGGTGCTACTGACAACAGAAGAAGCGCAGGACCGCTGGGATGATCTGGCGGCGGCGGAGGCGATTATCTTCGGTGCACCAACCTATGTCGCCGGGCCTTCCGCCGCTTTCAAGGCGTTTCAGGAGGCAAGCTCGCACGCGGTCATGGCGCGGGGTTATCGCTGGAGGAACAAGATCGCCGCAGGCTTCACCAATTCGGGCGCCCAAGCGGGCGACAAGCTCGCCACACTGATGCAGATCGCTCTCTTTGCCGCCCAGCACGGCATGCACTGGATCAATCTCGACCTGCCTCCGGCAAACAATTCCTCCCTTGGCTCGAAGGAGGACCTGAACCGGCTGGGTTTCTGGCTTGGTGCTGCGGCGCAATCGAATGTCGATGAAGGTCCGGAAAGCGCACCGCCCGAAGCGGACCTGGCAACTGCCCGCCATCTCGGCCAGCGGGTCGCCGAGGCGACACTGCAATTCATGCGTGGGCGCAACTGAGTGCTCAGAGCAATCGCGTCAGAGAAAACCGATCCACCGTCCGGCGACCAGAGCGACCCAGATCATCGCTGAAAGGGCTGCCGAGACCCGCACGATGGGACGGATGATGCCGATCGCGATTGCGGTTCGCCACCCCTCGCCTATGTGAAGCATGAACACGTTCAGGAGACCAAGGGCGATCAGGCCGAGTTTGGCAAGGAAGGCGGGATTTCCGGCATATTCGGCCGGGCGCACACTGAAGAGGCAGAAGCCGGTGACAAGGGCCAAGGCAAGGCCGCTGCCGGCCGAGCGGGACAGGAATGGCGCAACGATCTCCACGGGCAGCTTGCGGAAGAAGCCGGCAAGTCTGAGATCGAGGGGCAGAATGGCGCCGATCAGAAGGCCGATCGCCAGGATGTGGGCCGCATTGACGAACATGTAGAGCACCGCGGAGCGCCGGAGCTCGACCGCCAACGTGGTGGCCGACAGCCATTCGAGAAACTCCATAACGGGGCGTCAGTTCATCTGGATGCGTTCCGGATAAATGTCGTAACGCTTTTCACCGATGGTGATGCGTACGGCCTTCAGCCGCTTCTCGTTGCGATCCTGCGAACGGTTTCCGAGTGCCACGACCTGATCGCCGGGTTTTGCGACACCCTCCACGAAGCCGGAGCGCTCTGTCTGACGCGGATTGCCGAGTTCGACGCGCCAGAGACCGTCGTCGACGGTTACAACGTCGAGCGTCGGATGCGGCCCGCCCATGGATATCTGCTGTATGGCGCCACGAAGCTCGATCTGATCGGCTTCCGCCCATGACCAGCCATGATGCGCCGCCGCACCCGTTGCGAATGCAGCCGAGAGCATGGCAGCCGCCAGCACTCGCTTTCCCGAAAGTATAGACATGATGTTCTCCCTACCCGCATGCACGGGCAGGTGGAGCATCGATGATAGATAAAAAGAGCACTCACCGATTGTTGAAGATCGGTGAGTGGGAGGAGAAACGGATCAGGCGAGCAGACGTGTGACTTCGGCACCCTGCTTGGTGCCGACGGCATCGGCGATGGTCGTGGAAAAGAGCACCTTACGGGTGGCGTCTGCCACCTTGGCGAAGACATGACGGATTTCGCAATTCTGCTCGCCATCGCAATCATCGCACTTGCGGTAAGCGGTGATCGACAGGCACGGCAAAGGTGCAATGGGACCGTCGATAATACGCAGGATTTCGCCAAAGGTAATGTTGTGGGCCGGCTTCAGCAGCAGATAACCGCCCTGCTTGCCGCGACGGCTGACGACGATGCCGTGATGCTTCAGGTCGAGCAGGATCTGTTCCAGAAACTTCTTCGGAATCTTCTGCTGCACGGCGATGTCGGAAATCATGACGGGTTCATCGGCCTCGGCTTCCGCCAAAACCGTTAGCGCCCGCAGCGCATATTTTGCCTTTTGCGTAATCATCTCGGACCGTCGACACACACAGAGCGGTGTCGAATCCCGACATCGCTGCGAAAGCTAATCGCCTCTATTGCACAGCCAGCATGAACGGAATTTGAACGCGCCGGAAAAAGCCTTGAGAGACAAGTATTTTGGCCCTGTTTTTCACCCTCGGCCAATAGCTGATAACTTACTTCAAAAAACGGCAATTTTCATCATTATCGCCATCACTTCCGATTTCCAATTGACAGGCGGCGTGTAACACTACTATTTCTATAGACATTAAGTCGAGGCGACTTTTCGGCGCCGGCGGCTGCTTTTCTGCATTGCGGCAGGATGGGAGAGATATTTGCTCCGCTAAGCAGTCCTTTCGAAATCCCTTTTTCTGTCCGACCTGTCGTTGAGCTGCGATACTCCGGCCAACATCAAGGACAGGATTCCCCATGACTGTTATCAATCCGATCCAAGAAGCTGAGGCCTTGGCTGCAAAGCTGGAACGCCTTGACCTCGCAGGCCGGCTTTCGCTCGTTGCCGGCCTTGGCGGACGCGTCGTCTTCACCACCTCCCTCGGAATCGAAGACCAGGTCATCACTGCAGAAATCGGCACGCATCGCCTGCCGATCGACGTCGTGACGCTGCAGACGGGCCGGCTTTTCAAGGAAACGCTTGATCTGATCGGCGAGACCGAGAGCCAGTACGACATCCATATAACGCGCTATGAACCGGAGCAGGCCGATATCGACGCCTACGCAGCGAAGTACGGCATGAACGGTTTCTACGAGAGCGTCGAAGCCAGGCATGCCTGTTGTAGCGTGCGCAAGCTGAAGCCGCTTGCACGAGCACTTGAAGGCGCAACGATCTGGATCACCGGCCTGCGCCGCGGCCAGTCGGCCAACCGCGCCGAGACCCCTTTTGCGGAATATGACGCCGAGCGTCACCTCTTGAAGGTCAATCCGCTTGCTGATTGGGATATCGACGCAATCAAGGTCTTCGTCGCCGACAATGGCGTGCCGATAAATCCGTTGCATGCCCGCGGTTATCCCTCAATCGGTTGCGAGCCCTGCACCCGTGCCATCAAGCCCGGTGAGCCTGAGCGCGCAGGCCGCTGGTGGTGGGAGCAGGATGAGAAGCGCGAATGCGGTCTGCATGTCGCCGAAGAGACGGCTTCGATCGTCGCGCAGCAATAAGAAATCTGGAGTACGAAATGCCCGATACCCGTCAGGATACGGAATTGACCAATCCGCAGAGCGCCAAGCCGCCACTCGACCCCCATCTGAAGGCACTGGAAAACGAAGCAATTCATATCTTCCGCGAAGTTGCCGCCGAATTCGAGCGTCCGGTGATGCTCTATTCGATCGGCAAAGATTCCTCCGTGCTGCTGCATCTTGCCCGCAAGGCCTTCTATCCCGGCCGCGTACCTTTCCCGCTGCTGCACGTCAACACGGGCTGGAAGTTTGCAGAGATGATCACCTTCCGCGACGAGATCGTGAAGAAGTACGATCTCGACTTGATCGAGCACATCAATCCGCGCGGCAAAGCTGAAAATATCACGCCTTTCACCTATGGCTCGGCGCGCTATACCGACATCATGAAGACGGAAGCATTGCGCAACGCGCTGGACGCCGGCCAGTACGACGCGGCCTTCGGCGGCGCGCGGCGCGATGAGGAAGCCTCTCGCGCCAAGGAACGCATCTATTCGTTCCGCACGCCCGATCATCGCTGGGATCCGCGCAACCAGCGCCCGGAACTCTGGAACATCTATAACGGTCAGATCCGCAAAGGCGAGAGCGTTCGCGTCTTCCCGCTGTCGAACTGGACCGAGGTTGATATCTGGCGCTACATTCAGGCCGAGGAAATCCCGATCGTGCCGCTCTATTTCGCGGCCAAGCGCCCCTATGTTGAGCGTGACGGCATGATGATCGCTGCCTCCGATCCGCGTTTGGAACTGCTGCCCGGCGAAACCAAGCAGGAAGACTTCATCCGCTTCCGCACACTCGGCTGCTTCCCGCTGACGGGCGCAATCCGCTCGACCGCCACTACCCTGGAAGA
This sequence comes from Rhizobium sp. BK529, assembly GCF_014194105.1. Classification (NCBI taxonomy): domain Bacteria; kingdom Pseudomonadati; phylum Pseudomonadota; class Alphaproteobacteria; order Hyphomicrobiales; family Rhizobiaceae; genus Rhizobium; species Rhizobium sp. BK529. Next base: position 2,452,650 of record NZ_JACIAU010000001.1, read on the forward strand.
CATCATCGCGGAACTGGAGATCGCCACGGTTTCCGAGCGCCAGGGCCGCGCCATCGACCGTGATCAATCCGGTTCCATGGAAAAGAAGAAGCGTGAAGGATATTTCTGAGATGACTGCAGCAGTTCCCGCAAACGCCGTCGCCGTGCCCGCCGCCGAGCCTCTGAAGGCCGTGCGCGACTCGCGCCCGTTGCGCCTCATCACCTGCGGCAGCGTCGATGATGGCAAGTCCACCCTGATCGGCCGCCTGCTCTGGGATACCAAGGCAGTGAAGGAAGACCAGGCGGCGACGCTTCGCCGTGATTCCACCGGCAAGCAGAACGATCTCGGCCTCCCCGATTTCGCGCTGCTTCTCGATGGCCTGCAGGCCGAGCGCGAACAGGGCATCACCATCGATGTCGCCTATCGCTATTTCTCAACCGATAAACGCTCCTTCATCGTCGCCGACACGCCTGGCCACGAGCAATATACCCGCAACATGGCGACCGGCGCATCCACCGCCGATCTCGCCGTCCTGCTGGTGGATGCCCGCGCCGGCATCCTCGAACAGACGCGCCGTCATGCGACGATCGCCTCGCTGCTCGGCATCAAGCAGTTCGTGCTTGCCGTCAACAAGATCGATCTGACGAATTACGATCGCGCCGGCTTCGACAAGATCAGCCACGAATTCAAGGAGTTTGCCCTGTCGCTCGGCGTCAAGCAGATCACTGCGATTCCGATGTCGGCCCTGAAAGGCGAAAACGTCGTCTATTCCGGCCAGGCCGCCATGCCCTGGTATAATGGGCCGACGCTGGTCGAGACGCTGGAACATGCAACCGTCCGCTCGGGCCAGACGACCGGCTTCCGTCTTTCCGTTCAGCGCGTCTCGCGCCCCGGCGAAAGCTTCCGTGGCTATCAGGGCACGGTTGCCGGCGGTTCGGTAAAGCCGGGCGATAGCGTCATGATCCTGCCGTCGGGCATGGTCGCCAACGTCAGCAAGATCGTCACCTTCGACCTGGTGCGCAACGCGGCTGTTGCCGGTGACGCGATCACGCTCGTTCTCGACCGTCAGGTGGACGTGGCGCGCGGCGACATGATCGTGTCGATCGACTCGCAGCCGCAGACCGGCCTGTCCTTTGATGCGCAGGTCGTCGCTCTGCAGCCTGAAGGTATCGAAGCCGGCAAGCGTTACTGGCTGAAGAGCGGCTCGCGCCGCCAACGTGTTCAGGTCGAGCCTGTCAGCCAGCTCGAATTGAAGACCGGCGCCTGGAATGCCGCCCAGCGGCTTTACATGAATGCCATCGGAAAGGTGCGCCTCGTTTTCGACGAAGCCGCGATCTTCGATCCCTACGAGCAGAACCGTGCCACTGGCTCCTTCATCCTGATCGATCCGGAGACGAACAATACCATTGCGGGCGGCATGGTGACCGGCAAGCGCGCCGAGGTCAGTGGCCTGCATGGCAACGATGCCCGTGTCATTCTCTCGCTGCCGGCCGACCTTGCCGAGCAGATCATGGCAAGCGAGCTTTTCGCCACCCGCCGCCACGAAGCCGAGGTGCGTCGCATGACGGCGTCGGAAGCAGCCGACCTCTGGTCCAGCGCGGCAAGCGACATCTAGGGAAGGGGCCGGTCGGCCCCTTTTTTATTGCTTTGGCTTTGAGCGCCTCGAAGCCCACGCGATATTGAAAAGCAGGAATCGATCCCCTCGCCCAACTCGGCAATCGTCCCTGGTCGTTCGCTTACGTTTAAGCAGCGGCAAGCCAGCAGATCACAGCAAAAACCGAACATAGTTGACCATTCTGCGCCCCCCGCAGTGCGGCGACAGCCGGTGCCGGAGAGGTGCGGCGATGCTTGGCCAAGCAAGATTAAATTATAGTAATGTCTTACTATACCGTAATACAAACATGATCAATGTTTAATTTGTAAATCTCACAGAACAAGACATATAGGTATCAAGCGACAATTCTTGACTAGTGAAGTATTCGCCTCAATACACAGGCGAAATTGAAGTAACGATGTCAATAAATGCCGACGATACTCCCCGGCGCCGGGGCCCGCCTCATGGAACCAAGACGCCATCTCATGCCAACGCTCTCGCAAGGGACTTCCACCATGTCAGACATTCTTCGCAAGCATCGGGCCGCAGCACTTGTCGGAGCGGCCATCGTTCTCGGCGCGGCCTCCCTGCCTTTCGCCATCCCCTCTTCCTCGACGGCTCTTGCTGCACCGGCTGAGACCGGTGGCATTCTTGCCTCCAGCGGTTCATTTGCTTCCGTCGTCGATGCCGACAAGCCGGCCGTGGTGACCATCACCACCACGATGAAGGAGACCAATGCCAGCGCCGACAATTCGCCGATGGACGAGCAGTTCCGCCAGTTCTTCGAACAGCAGGGCATTCCTCTGCCGCACCAGGCACCGCAGCAGCACCAATCGCAGCATGCCATGGCGCTCGGCTCCGGCTTCGTCATCAGCCCTGACGGCGTAATCGTCACCAACAACCACGTCATCGACAATGCCAGCGATATCAAGGTCACGCTTGACGACGGCACGGAGCTGCCGGCCAAACTCCTTGGCGCCGACGCCAAGTCCGACCTTGCGGTTTTGAAAGTCCAGGCTCCGCATCAGCTTCCGACCATCGCCTGGGGCGATTCCGACAAGCTGAAGCTCGGCGACCAGATCCTTGCTATCGGCAATCCGTTCGGCATCGGTACGACGGTCACGGCCGGTATCGTCTCGGCCCGCGGCCGCGACCTGCATAGCGGCCCTTACGACGATTTCATCCAGATCGATGCGCCGATCAACCATGGCAATTCCGGCGGCCCGCTGGTCGATCGTGACGGTAATGTCGTCGGCATCAATACCGCAATCTACTCGCCGAACGGCGGCAGCGTCGGCGTCGGTTTCGCTATCCCCTCGGCTGAAGCCAGGGCAATCGTTGCGAAGCTGCAGAAGGACGGCTCGATCGATCACGGCTATCTGGGCGTACAGATCCAGCCGGTCACTCAGGATGTCGCCGATGCTGTGGGTCTCGCCAAGGCTGAAGGCGCGCTTGTTGCCGCCGTCACCGACGGAACGCCGGCAGCACAAGCCGGTATTAAGAGCGGCGATGTCGTGACCGCTGTTGGCAGCGAGAACGTCAAGACGCCGAAGGATCTGTCGCGCCTCGTCGCAGACCTGTCGCCGGGTGCTAAGGAAACGCTGGCCGTCTGGCGTGACGGCAAGACCATCGATGTCAAGGTCACCGTCGGTGGCAATGAAGATACCCAGAAGCAGGCCGCTGCCGAAAGCAACGACGATCAGGGCAAGGCTGCCGGCCAGCCGAGCATCGGCATCGGTCTTGCCGACCTGACGCCTGATGCACGCGAGCAGCTCAACCTGCCCCGCGACGTCGTCGGCGCAGTTGTTGCCAGCGTCAACCCGGACAAACCGGCCGCTACGGCCGGCATTCAGCCCGGCGACGTGATCATCTCGGTCAACGGCAAGCCCGTCCATAACGCCCGCGACGTCAAGACCGCCGTCGCAGACGCCGGCAAGGCTGGTCGCAAGTCGGTGCTGCTTTTGATCGAACGCGGCGATGCGAAGACCTTCGTGGCTGTGCCTTTCGCCGCCGCATGAGCACATCCACGTGAGCGCTGCGCCCGGACCAGTTCCGGGCGCACGTGTTTTTAGTCAAGCACAGCGCGGAGATCCGCGGCCAGCCTTTGAACGGCGGCCGGCTCGGCCTGCGAGATGCCAAACAGGATGCCGGGAGCGGACCTGCCGAGGAAAAAGTGCGACATCGGCATTAGCCCATAGCCCAATGCATACGCCTTCGCGACCACCATTCGATCATCCGTTGTCTCGTCACGAAACCATGTCGCAAGCTGCAGTCCGCCGTTACCGCCCGATACGGCGAGTCTTCCGCCAAACTGGCTCTCCAGCGTCTCGACCGTCCGGGCCATGCGCGCGGCATATTGCAGGTTCATTCGCCTCAAATAGGCGCGCAGCCTGCCCTCGTTGATGAAATCGGCAAGGGCCGCCTGGATATGGGCGGAAACGGCAACGCCCCTGCGATGCAATGCCTCCGAAGCCTCCGATATCAGCCAGCGCGGCACGACCGCATAGGCGACTCGCAGGCCGGGCGCCAGCACCTTGGAGAAGGTACCGACATAGGCGACGACCTCCGCCCTGTCGATGCCCTGCAAAGCGGCGATCGGCCGCGAGCCATACTGAAAATCGCTGTCGTAATCATCCTCCACGACGAGGCTTTGGCCAAGGCGCGCAGCCTCCAGCAGCGCCAGCCGGCGCGGCAGGCTGAGCGTGGCACCGGTCGGGTATTGATGGGACGGCGTCACATAGATCAGCGCCGGCGGCGGACCTTCGACCCTTGAAACATCGATGCCCTGATCATCGCAGGGAACCGGCACGACCTCGGCACCGGCATCACCGAGCAGCAAGCGAGCGGCGGGATAGCCTGGGTCTTCCATCCATGCGGTTGCGCGGCCGCTTCTTCTCAGCATTGACCTCGCCAGCATGTCGATTGCCGCACGCGTGGAGGGCACGATCATGACCTGCTCCGGCTCGGCGACCACGCCGCGCGTCACTGAGACATGCGCCAGAATGGCTTCGCGCAGTTCGCGGATACCGGTTGGATTCTCATAGCCGAGATGATGGATGCGCAGAGACCGGCTGCGGGCCGCAAGGCGGCGGCTCCAGACGGCATGAGGGAAATCCGATACGTCGGGCGCGCCGGGCCGAAAAAGGGCGCGGTAAGGTGGTTGTTCGGAGCTTTCTCCCGCTACCGGCCGGCGGTCGCCCTGCTGCGGTTCGGGCCGTATCCGTGCAAGGGCGGCAACCCGTGTCGCAGCACCGGCGGAAGCTTCGACATATCCTTCGGACTTCAGACGATCGTAAGCCTCCACGACAGTCGAGCGCGCGACACCCAGCGAAGTCGCAAAGGCGCGAGTCGATGACAGCTTATGCCCGGCCGGAAGCTGACCAAACAGGATGCGGTCACGCAGGCTTCGATAGATCTGGCCGACGAGATCACCGCCATTGCGATCGAGATCGAGCCATGCGGGCGTGAAGGTCATTCTTCTACTGGTCTGCTGAAAAGATCGAAACTGGACTTTTACTCCAGTCCATTAGCAAGGCAAGACCAACCCGAGTTCAATGCTCCCAAGGGAATATGGATATGACGACGGATCTTGCCGACTGGAAGGGTGTCGCCCGCCCCGACCGCGCTCCAATTGAAGGCCGCTACACGCGCCTCGAGCCGCTGGACGCAGCAAAACATGGCGCCGACCTACTCCGTTCGGCCCAGCAACCGGGTGCGGAAGACCGATTCCGCTATCTCTTCGAAAGCGCGCCCGCCGATATGGCCGCCTTCACGCCCTGGCTGGAAAAGGCTGCGGCAAGCGAGGACCCGCTGTTCTTTGCCGTCATCGACAAGGCGACGGGACGTGCCGAGGGACGGCAGGGGCTGATGCGTATCGATACCGCCAACGGCGTCATCGAGATCGGCAACATTCTCTGGGGACCTGAAATCGCCCGCAAACGGGTTGCGACCGAAGCGCTCTACCTCTGCGCCGCCTACGTCTTCGACACGCTCGGCTACCGTCGTTTCGAATGGAAGTGCAACAATCTCAACGAACCTTCAAAGCGGGCAGCACAACGCTTCGGCTTCGTCTTCGAGGGCATCTTCCGCCAGCATATGGTGCAGAAGGGCCGCAACCGCGACACCGCCTGGTTTGCCATGATCGATAGTGACTGGCCAAGGCTGAAGGCGGGATATGAAGCGTGGCTTTCGCCCGAGAATTTTGATGCCGACGGCCAGCAGAAGAGCAAGCTCAGGTTCTGATTGACCCAGGCGTGCCGTGATCTTTCGGATACGCCGTCACGCTTCAGGCTTTTGTCCTCGGAGGTCGTTATCGCAAGACCGCTAGGCGGTTTTGCGCGACACGCCGAAAGCGGCGGCGACAAAAAAGCCGACCCGCCGATGACAATAACTTCATTGCTACCAATATGTTCATGGGTGCCAATTGCCGTTAAGCATTGGGTCCTTCATTCACAGCACGAAGTTATTCTGTCAGGAGCTCATATGACCAGTTCGTCCGAGTATACGCCCCCTAAAATCTGGACCTGGGACAAGGAAAACGGCGGCCAATTCGCCAGCATCAACCGTCCGATTGCAGGACCGACCCACGAGAAGGAACTGCCGGTCGGCCGCCATCCGCTGCAGCTTTATTCGCTGGGAACGCCAAATGGCGTGAAAATCACCATCATGCTCGAAGAGCTGCTGGCACTTGGCCATCGCGGAGCAGAATATGATGCCTGGCTGATCAAGATCGGCGACGGCGACCAGTTCGGCAGTGGTTTTGTCGAGGTCAATCCGAACTCCAAGATTCCGGCGCTGATGGACCGCAGCAGTGAAAAGCCTGTGCGCATTTTTGAATCCGGCGCGATCCTCACCTATCTCGCGGAAAAATTCGGTGCGTTCCTGCCGACCGATCCGGCCAAACGCGCCGAGTGCTTCTCCTGGCTGTTCTGGCAAGTCGGCAGTGCGCCTTATCTTGGCGGCGGCTTCGGCCATTTCTATTCCTATGCGCCGACAAAGATCGAATATGCGATCAATCGTTTCGCCATGGAGACCAAGCGTCAGCTCGACGTGCTCGACCGGCGCCTCGCCGAAAGCGAATATATCGCCGGTGACAAGTTCACCGTTGCCGACATGGCGATCTGGCCCTGGTATGGCGGTCTCGTAAAGGGCTGGATGTATGGTGATTCCGCCGAATTCCTGCAGGTGCAGGAATATAAGCACGTCAACCGCTGGGCCGACATGATCGGCGACCGACCGGCCGTCAAGCGCGGCCGCATGGTCAACCGCGTCAGCGGCGAGCCCTCCAGCCAGCTTCGCGAACGCCATGATGCCAGCGATTTCGAAACAAAGACCCAGGATAAGCTGAACCCAGCCAGCTAAGGGACTCCGGAAGGCGGACGCGCACTACGCCGTGCGTCCGCCTCTGCAAAAAACCGCGACAGGCCATGATCGCGTGTTTTCCCACTAAAAATTATGGGTTTTGAAGCGAACTGTACCGAATCCGGCAAAAGTGCCCTCGTCTCATCCTCTCAGTCTTGCTGAAATACAAAAGCTCTCCTGCCACCTTTCGGAGGGCTTTCCCTATCTGCCCCGTCGACAGCCACCGGCGGGGCTTTTTTGTTTCGAGCCTTTGGACGCGGCTATATCTCACCCGGGCGTCAAAGCGGAGACGCCGGCCATTACATGGAGAGTGTGGGATGGAGACGGCGTCGATCTAACGCCACTTCGGTTGAGGTATGGGAGCGTTCGCCTGGATCTCATGAAGCGGCGCTCTGTGACCCAGAAGCTTCTTCAGCTTCTTCTCCTCGGCCGGGCCTATCCCGAATTTTCGGCAGTGCTCGGCGATGTCATGATCTTTCGGGCCGGGAATGCGGACTTGCCGGTTGTTCATCTGCTTCATCGACGTTTCCTCCTCCGAAAGAAACCAACTTAGCGCCGATTTGTTCGTTAGAAAAATCTAAAATTTAGAATCTTGCCCGCTGAAAATCAGTTCGCAGGAGGAGGAATGTGATCTGTCAGGCCTGGCGGATGCATCGTGATCGCAAGGCTGAAGCTGTTCCGGGATGCAGCGGACGATAACACCGCAAAGAAAAAAGCCCGCTTGCGCGGGCTTTTCGGCTGGTCGGAGTGGAGTGATTCGAACACTCGACCCCCACGTCCCGAACGTGGTGCGCTACCAGACTGCGCTACACTCCGTGACCAGCGGCGCCTCTATAGACCGGCCTATTATGTTGCGCAAGCACCAAAATTCAAAAAGGTATCGGAATTTTTGACAGGCTCGCGACAGGGCCTTCCGGCCGGCTGTGCAGCAAAAAGCCACACCTTCGACAAATTCTGCAGAAGCGGCCAAGTGGCAATTTTCTTTTGCCGGGTTACGCGCTAAAGCGCTCGGCGGGACAGGCGAAACCGTCGCGAGGCGGCTTCGCAGCCACTGGCTAACTATCAGGGACGATACGATGAAACTCCGCACCATGACCGGGGCCGCCGCGCTTGCGATTGCGCTCGCCGGCTGCACCACCATACCCACCCCCGGCGATCCGATCGAGGCACGCTGGGTCGGCCAGTCGGCCGGCAAATTTTTTGCTGCTTACGGCCCGCCGCTCAGCGACCGCGACGAAGGATCGTCGACGATCTACAGCTGGAAGGGCGGCTATAAGACGGTGCGCGTTCCGGCGAAATATGCCGAAGGTGCTGATGGCAAGCGCGGCAAGCAGATTGCAGGCGCCCGCACGCTCTACCTGCGCTGCCAGGCGGAAATCACCACCAATTCCGATTACACGATCCGCGATATCCGCACCGTCAACGATATCCCCGGTGTGGACGGACCGTCCTATTGCGCCGAATTCCTGGCGCCGGCTCAGAAATAAGTCTGACTGCTTGATAGACGTTTGATCGAGCCCGTCGGTGAAAATCGATGGGCTTTTCTTTTCAGGCCTAAAAAGGGTAAAGGCCTCGCCCCGCTCCGCTAACAGGGCCTTCGATAGCACGATCGATATTTGGAAACTTGGCTGGGGCGCCTGGATTCGAACCAGGGGATGGCGGTACCAAAAACCGCTGCCTTACCGCTTGGCTACGCCCCACCAGAGCTGAAGCGGATGCCCGCTTCACTGAAACGTGGCCTGATTAGCAAAGGACTGCCTGCCTCACAATCACTAAGTTGACTGCGACGTCATATTTGTATGCGGCTGCGGTGCCGGCATGGTAGGACTTCAAGCATCGACACAGCCAATGGAGAAACCGTTGAGCCAATATCGCGCCCGTCCACCCGCGCTTGCCACGCCGATCCTCGACGATGCCGTCGTGCGCATCACCCAGTGGGATTTCGAGCCGGGTGCCGATATCGGCGTTCACACGCACGGATTTGGCTATGTCGTCGTGCCGATGACCGATTGTCAGTTCCTGATCGAGGATGCCGAGGGAAGCCAGCGGGTGGATGTCGCCAAGGGAGCTGCCTATCGCCGTGAGGCCGGCATCGAGCATAATGTCGTCAACGCCGGCGACCAGCCCATGTCCTTCATCGAGATCGAATATAAATAATCATGTCCGGTGCGAACTTCGATCTCTTCTTCGAGCCGGCTTATGGTCAGCCGATTCCCGTCGCCGACGGCATCCAGCGCTTGACGGCAAAAAATCCGAGCCCTTTTACCTTCCATGGCACGAACAGCTATATCATCGGCGGCTCGTCGGTCGCGGTCATCGATCCCGGACCGGAGAACGACGCGCATTTCGAAGCGCTGATGGCAGCGCTTGCCGGCCGGCAGGTGACGCATATTTTCGTCAGCCACACGCACCGGGATCACTCGCCGCTTGCACGGCGACTGAAGGAAAAAACGAGAGCGCTGACGGTCGGCGAAGGACCGCACCGGCCGTCGCGGCCGCTAAGGGATGGCGAGATCAATCCCTTTGCAGAAAGCTCGGACATGGAGTTCGTACCCGACATCGCCATTGGCGACGGGGAGACTATTTCCGGCGACGGTTGGGCGCTGACAGGCGTGCTGACGCCGGGGCATACCGCCAATCATGCAGCCTATGCGCTTGAAGGCAGCGGCGTCCTGTTTTCGGGCGACCATGTGATGGCCTGGGCAACGACGATCGTTGCGCCTCCCGATGGCTCCATGGCGGATTATATGGCCTCGCTCGACACGCTGATCGCCCGCGATGATCAGTTGCTGCTCCCCGGCCATGGCGGCCCGGTCACTTCGCCTGCACCCTTTATGCGCGGACTGAAGACGCATAGGCGCCTGCGGGAACTGTCCATCATCGAGCGTCTTCGGAAAGGGGACAGCACCATCCCGGAAATGGTGAAAGTGATCTACCGCGATACAGATAAGCAGCTGCATGGTGCCGCAGCGCTCTCGGTGCTGGCGCATATCGAGGAATTAATGGAGCGCGGCGAGGTCAGCGCCGATGGGTCGCCTTCTCTTTTTGCGCACTATCGATTAGCGGGAGGCTGAGAATGGCCTATGCGGATTACAGCTATCGCGACGATCCTTCGGTGCCCGCTTTTGCCGACGACAAGCCCTTGATCCTTTTCGATGGCGAATGCGTTTTCTGCTCCGGCTGGGTCCAGTTCCTGCTGAAGCGGGATACGGAGAAACGCTATCGCTTCATCATCGCCCAAACGCCGCTCGGCGAGGCGCTTTACCGGCATTATGGGCTGGAGACGCGGGACTACGAGACCAACCTGCTGCTCGACAAGGGGCGCGCCTACTACAAGTCCGATGCGACGATCCGCATGTTGGAGGGGCTTGGCATGCCTTGGGCATTCGCGGGCATGCTGAGGATCGTGCCGCGGCAGATTGCGGATGTGGCTTATGGGGTGGTTGCGCGGAACCGGCTCAGGATTGCCGGGCGGCGGGAGAGTTGCATGGTGCCGACGGCTGAGGTGCGGGAGCGGTTTCTGGGGTGAGGCTTGCGGTTTTGCAAGCCTCTGTGCGCCGCCCTTCAGGTGTCTCGGGTGCCGGAGCAATCTACCGGATAAGTTTGCGGTAAAGGCGCTTCAATATGCCTCGCCGTATCCTGGCCCTCCGCATGGCTTCGGGAGTTCGGCCCTGTATCGATTCACTGGATCGATTACTGCTGCTCCGCAGCACCGGGCTTGCCGGCCCTCCGCATGGCTTCGGGCGTTCGGCCCTGTATCGATTCACTGGATCGATTACTGCTGCTCCGCAGCACCGGGCTTGCCGGCCCTCCGCATGGCTTCGGGCGTTCGGCCCTGTAATCGATTCACTGGATCGATTACTGCTGCTCCGCAGCACCGGGCCTCACCCACCCGCGATCCCCAGGAGTTCGGAGTCGAGGGCACCAAGGTATTGCTCGGCAACCTCGGCGCTGAAGCCGAGATCATGCTGGCCGTAACGCGAGGCGACGCGGACGTCGACGAAGGTGGTTTCCGCCTCTTCCCTGAGACGGATGATGATGTCGAAACGCAGGCCGAGGATGAAGGTGCGGGTGGTGCCTTGCAAGGTCACACCGTTGGCGCCGCGAATCAGCTTGGCAACATCATCCTCATAGGGGCGCGGTATCGGCACGGGAATGACGTCGGGAGAATCGGCGACACCGCCGTTTTCCGGCTGGGTCGGGACGGGCTTGTCCTCCAGTTCGCGGCCGGGCGCTGTATCGCCTTTGCTTTTGGTGATGGTGATGCCGTTCTGCTTGGCGACTTTCTTGACCGCCTCGAGAACACGGTCGAGCGCGCCGTCGTAACGGCGGCCGGTGAGTTCCGGATAAGCGGCAAGCTGCCGCTCGCGGTCCCCTGGCGTGATCACGGGATCACGTGGAAGCCAGATCTGATCGGCTTGCGGCTGCGCCAGCCAGTCGGGTGCGGAAGCCGTATCCGTGGTGACGTCGTAAATGGCCGGCAGAGTGAAGTAGCGCTCGGCCGCAAAGGCGCCGACGCCGAGCGGAAAGGCAGCGTAGATGAGTGCAGCCAGCGCGTTCAACCCACCTTCTGCACCCGTCATCCAGAGGCTGCGCAGGCCGATTGCCGCCAACAGGGTAGCGAGGACAGCGCAGCCGACGGAAACGAGCAGCACCAGGATGAGATAAGGTGTGGCAAGCCCGCCGAAGCGATGAGCGATCAGCACCGCCACCGAGAGCACAAGCGCAAACGCCCCGAAGTGCCGCGAAAGGCGGGCAGCACGGGAAACGGGACGATCGAAACGGATGGCCATCAAACTTACCGGTTGGTCGGCGGCAGACGCGTCGAGCGCGTTTGCCGCCATCGACTTTTCTAGTGCAAGATTCGTCTAAATTGAAACTCTTGTCTGAGCATTGCCGACGCAATCCACGTTAAAGGCGCCGCGACCTCCATAAGGTATTGCTGATATGCCGCAAAAAGGCCATTCTGCCGGGGTTTCATAGACTTCCCACGAAACAGGAGAGACAGATGATCTCACCCGAGACGATGGAAAGGCAGCAGTCGCCCTCGCTTGGCGGCATCGATCACGGCGAGCCGCTTTTGCCGCTGGAACTGCTTGAACTCGAACTTTCGCTGGAAGGCTATGCGGGCGGCGAGGCCGGATTCTGCGAGGCGGTACGCAAGGCGGCTGGCGAAACCGGTGGGGAACTCCTCTTCGACCTGCCGGCGGCAGGCCTCGTGGAGGATTGCCGGCGCATCGCTGTGCTGCGGATCCCGACCTCGGACAAGAAGATGCGGGTGGTTCTTGCCCTGCTCGACCAGAACGGCACGGAAATCCGCGTGCAGGCGCCCGATGAAGATACCGAGCATCTGGTGCGATTCGCAGATGCCTTCGTCGAAGTTCTCGAGCGGATTTAGAGCCTTTCCTGGTGTCAGTCTCTACCGGCTGCAGCTTCCGCCAGCGAGCGGAAAGGAAACTTGCGGCCGCATTCGCATTTCAGCATGAATGTTTCCTGATGAACCGACGGCCGCTGTACGAAGAAGCCGCGCGGCAGCTGATCGACCTTGAAGTCAGGGGTTTTGCGCTTGGCATCATCGATCTCGGAGGCTTCGGCGAAGCCGCTATTGCCGCATTGCGGGCAGGTGAGTTTCTTCGAAAATCGATCACGGATCGCCATGGTGCTCTTTCCAGTGCTGCTGTCCTTGCTCTTACATAGGAACGCCCGACGACGAAAGTGGAACGAAGCATGCATTCTGCCGTTCCTTCCCCAAAGAAGGAGGCAACCATGCCAAATAAGGATTCCATTCCAGCACCCGATCAAATACCCGACGCCGAATCGCAGCCCGGTCAGCAGCCGCCCGCCGGTATTCCCGACCGCATTCAGGAAAATCCACAGGATCCGGGCGATACGAAGAAGCCGGAAGACCGGCCACTCGATCCGGCGCTATTGCCAATTGGCGACCCTGCGGGCGCAGCCTGATATCACAGTAGGTTGACGACGCCAGGCGGATGGATTTTTCTTGTTCGGAAGGTGATGCTCGAGGAATAAACCGATGCGCGTATATGTTCTGTCGCTTCTCGCCGTTCTGGCCGCAGGCCTTGCTGCCTGCCAGACGCTGACGCCCGAGGAGCGGCGGGCACGCGACGAGCAGACCTGCCTCGGTTACGGCTTCAAGCGCGGAACCGATGGCTTTGCCACATGCCTGCAGCGTATCGATCTCGACCGCCGTGCCCAGGCCCGCTACGACAGCGACTGGGTGATGGCCGACATGGCTTATAATCTGAACGGTCCCTACGTCTATCCGCGCTATTATCACCACCGTCACTGAGCGCCTGAAATCACCGCCTGCGCCGCCGCGAGCCGTGCAATCGGCACGCGGAAGGGCGAGCATGAGACATAGTCGAGGCCGATCGTCTCGCAGAAATGGATCGAGGCGGGATCGCCGCCATGTTCGCCGCAGATGCCGAGCTTCATGTCATTGCGGGTGCGCCGGCCACGTTCGGCGGCAATACGGATCAGCTCACCTACCCCATCGAAATCCAGGGATATGAAGGGATCATGTTCGATGATGCCCTTGCGCTGGTAGGTCGGGATGAAGGCAGAGGCATCATCGCGCGAAATGCCAAAGGTTGTCTGCGTCAGGTCGTTGGTGCCGAAGGAGAAGAATTCGGCCGCCTCGGCGATGACATGGGCGCGCAGTGCCGCGCGCGGCAGCTCGATCATCGTGCCGACGAGATAATCGATGCGCATCTTGGCTTCCGACATGACATCCTGCGCCACGGCATCGATCTTCGCTTTCACGTAATCGAGCTCCGAGCGCAGGCCGACGAGCGGCACCATGATTTCCGGAACGACGGCAGCACCGGTTTCTTGTGCAGCGGCGACCGCCGCCTCGAATATGGCGCGGGCCTGCATCTCGACAATTTCAGGATAGGAGATAGCAAGGCGGCAGCCGCGATGGCCGAGCATCGGGTTGAATTCATGCAGCGCATCGACGCGCTGGCGAAGAGCTGCAGGCTCCATGCCCATGGCATAGGCGACTTCGGCAATCTCCTCATCACTCTTCGGCAGGAATTCATGCAGTGGCGGATCGAGCAGGCGGATCGTCACCGGCAGGCCGTGCATAACCGTGAACAGGCCGGTGAAATCGCCTCGCTGCATGGGCAGGAGCTTGTCGAGCGCACTCCGCCTGCCCTTCTCGTCTTCGGCAAGGATCATCTCGCGCATCACATGGATGCGCTCGCCTTCAAAGAACATGTGTTCGGTGCGGCAAAGACCGATGCCTTCGGCGCCGAAGGAGCGCGCGGCGCGAGCATCGGCCGGCGTGTCGGCATTGGTGCGCACGGTCATGCGGCGGGCGCGATCCGCCCAGCCCATGATGCGGCCGAAATCGCCTGACAGTTCCGGCTGGATCATCGGCACTTCGCCCTTCAGCACCTGGCCGGCAGAACCGTCGATGGTGATGATATCGCCCTTTTTCAGTGTCACACCGATGCCGATCAGCCGTTCGTTGCGGGCATCGATACGCATGGTGCCGGCGCCGACGACGCAGGGGATACCCATGCCGCGGGCAACGACGGCCGCGTGGCTGGTCATGCCGCCACGGGTGGTCAAGATGCCTTCGGCGGCATGCATGCCGTGAATGTCCTCGGGGCTCGTCTCGACGCGGAGCAGGATGACCTTGCGGCCCTCTTCCTCCGCTTCGACCGCCTCTTCCGCCGTGAAGACGATCTCGCCGGTGGCAGCCCCCGGAGAGGCCGGCAGGCCGGAGCCGATGACCTGGCGGCTGACCCGGGGGTCGATGGTCGGATGCAGGAGCTGGTCGAGCGTCGATGGCTCGATGCGCAGGACGGCCTCGTCCTCGGTGATGAGGCCTTCATCGACCATGTCGACGGCGATCCTCATGGCTGCGCGTGTCGAGCGTTTGCCTGATCGCGTCTGCAGCATCCAGAGCTTTCCGCGCTCGATGGTGAATTCGATGTCCTGCATGTCGCGGTAATGAGATTCGAGCTCGGCGCAGATCCGGCCGAACTCCGCGAATGCCTCCGGCATCAGCTTTTCCATCGAGGGCCTTTCGGAGCCGGAAGCGATCCGCCCCTCCTCGGTAATGCTCTGCGGCGTGCGAATGCCGGCCACAACATCCTCGCCCTGCGCGTTCACGAGGAATTCGCCATAGAGGATCTTCTCCCCTGTCGAGGGATTGCGGGTGAAGGCAACGCCTGTCGCAGACGCATTGCCTAGATTGCCGAAGACCATGGCCTGGATATTGACCGCGGTACCCCAGCTTTCCGGAATATTGTGGAGCTGGCGATAGGTGACGGCGCGGGGGCTCATCCAGCTCGAAAAGACCGCACCGACAGCACCCCAAAGCTGGACTGCCGGATCCTGGGGGAAGGCCTCTTCCAGCTCTTCCTCGATCAATGCCTTATAGAGCGAAACGACATGCTGCCATTCGGACGCGCTGAGTTCGGTATCGAATTCGTGGCCAAGGCGCGCTTTCTCGTCCTCGAGGATTTCCTCGAAGAGATCGTTGCCGAGACCCATGACGACGTCGGCATACATCTGGATGAAACGGCGATAGCTGTCCCAGGCAAAGCGGGCATCGCCGGCATCGTGGCCGAGCGCCTGGACCGTCTCGTCGTTCAGGCCGAGGTTGAGCACCGTATCCATCATGCCGGGCATTGAGACGCGGGCACCGGAGCGCACGGACAGCAGCAGAGGCCGATTGCTCGAGCCGAAATGGCGCCCGGTAATCTCTTCGATACCGGCAATGCCCGCAAGCACCTGCTTTTTCAGATCAGGATCGATCTTGCGGCCGTTCTTGTAATAGATGTTGCAGGCTTCGCCGATGATGGTGAGACCGGGAGGAACCGGAAGACCGAGACTGCACATCTCGGCGAGATTGGCGCCCTTGCCGCCAAGGATCTCCTTGTCGCGCGCCCGGCCTTCAGCCTGCCCATTGCCGAACGTATAGACCCACTTGGTCATCTTCCCCCCAACCTATTTCGGGGATCAGCTTAATCCCTTGGTGTTGAAATGAAAATCGACAAATGCGGCAAAATGTTGCGTCGCACAATAAATCCCTGACGGGATGCAGAATCAAACGATTGAAAATCATGAGGCGCCAGATAAACGCATAAAAAAAGCTTTGCGGGACTGCAACAACGGTCCCGCAAAGCCTTGTTTCCGTCCAGCCAGGAAAACCGGACGGGGGGTCCATTCATGCCATGCTGCCTCCGGTCCGCATCTCAACCCGAAGGCGGCATTGCAAATTCCATTGATCGCAAGGGTCGATTGCTACTTATCGGCAATGACGCGGTTGCGATAAAACAACTTCTAATGCAATACGCGCAAAAGAGCATCACCCAAATGGGGTACGTACCCGATGTGAACGTGACCTTTTTTGGTCTTTAATTAAAATGCCGCCTCAAGCAGTCTCGCGGAGACGCTCTGCTGTCTGCAAATCGACCGAGACGAGCTGTGAAACACCCTGCTCGGCCATCGTCACACCGAAGAGGCGATTCATGCGGGCCATGGTGATCGGGTTGTGAGTGATGATGACGAATCGGGTTTCGGTCGATGCCGCCATCTCGTCCATCAGATTGCAGTAACGCTCGACATTGTGGTCGTCGAGGGGAGCGTCCACTTCGTCCAGCACGCAGATCGGCGCGGGATTGGTGAGGAAGACGGCAAAGATCAACGCCATCGCCGTCAGCGCCTGTTCGCCACCTGACAGCAGCGTCATGGTCTGCGGCTTCTTGCCCGGCGGGCGGGCGAGGATTTCAAGGCCTGCTTCGAGCGGATCGTCGGATTCGATCAGTTGCAGTTCCGCCGTGCCGCCCCCGAACAGGTGGGTGAAGAGACGCTGGAACTGGGCGTTGACGACATCGAAGGCGGCGATCAGGCGTTCACGGCCCTCGCGGTTGAGGCTCTGGATCGCACCGCGCAGCTTTCTGATGGCATCGATGACGTCGTCACGTTCCTTGACGAGCGCTTCCAGCTTCTCGCTCAGTTCCTTCTGCTCCTCGTCGGCGCGCAGGTTGACGGCGCCCAGACGCTCGCGCTCAATCCGCAGCCGCTCCACCTCACGTTCGACCTCGCGCGGATCTGGCAGCGTCTGCAGTCCCGGCCGCCCGGCAAGGCGCAGCGCCTCATGCGGCGGCACGTTCAGCGTTTCGCGAATGCGCTGCTCGCTTTCCTGCCGCTTCTCGCGGGCAGAAACGAGGCGTTCTTCCGCACGGCCGCGGCGCTCGCGGCTTTCGGCGAGTTCGGAAAGTGCAGTAGCCGCCTTATGGTCGGCGTCACGCTGGAAGAGTTCGGCTTCTGCCAAGAGGTCAGCAGCGTGACGGCGGGCCTCCTCGGCCTTTTGGAGCTCGCTCAGAAGCGCGCGGCGCTTGCCGTCGAATTCGTCCGGCGCCATATCCAGTTCGGCGGATTCCTCGCGGGCCTCCTCCTCGCGATCGCGCAGCGTGGCGATGTGGTCTTCGGCGCTTGCGGCCCGCTGGCGCCATGTCTCGCGCTCCTGGCCGATGGCAACGATACGTCGCTGGCGAGCGTCGTTTTCGCGGTTCAAACTCTCGTGGCGGGCGCGGGCTTCGGCAAGGGCGCCGCGATCCGTCGCGACCTCGGCCTGCTGGAAGCGCAGTCGTTCATCGAGCGCAGTCAGATCTGCTGCATCTTCGAGCTCGATACGGGCATTTTCCTCCTGAACCGAGATATCCTCCAGCTGCGCCTGCAACTGGCTGACGGCTTCGGCGATGACATCGCGGCGACGAATGAGATCGCCGGAAGCGCGCTCGGCAGCGGCAAGCGCCTCGCGTGCTTCCGCCAGATGGCGTGCAGACAGACGGCTCAAGTCACGGGCGTCCGTCAACCGCCGCTCCTCGCCGCGGATCATCTCGGCAGCGGAAGCAAGACGTTCTTCGGCTTCGCTCAGAACATCGCGGGCAAGCTCAGCCTCGCCTTCCAGTTCTGCAAGTCGATTCTTCTGGGCAAGCCGAAGGGCAGCAGCACTCGGCGCATCGGCGCCGGTCACGTGGCCATCCCATCGATAGACAGCACCTTCCCGGGTGACCAGCCGCTGGCCGGCCTTGAGTTCTTTCACCAGACGTGGCGCGTCGGTGGCAGCGACCAGACCGATCTGGCGCAGGCGGCGGATCAGCGCGGCGGGTGCGCGGACATGGTTCAGCAGAGGCTCAGCGCCTGCGGGCAACGCCGGGTCGCCGGCGCCATCGCCGTTTTCCGACCAGTAGGCTGGTGCATTCGGGTCGAGCGGCGATTCGAGATCATCGCCGAGTGCGGCACCGAGCGCCGTCTCGAAACCGCGATCGACCTTCAGCTCTTCAGCAACCGGCGAAAATTCGCCCGCTGCGGCACCGGCCAGCATGCGCTGGATCGTGCGGGCTTCCGTTTCCAGCGCGTTGAGCTTGCTGCGGGCCTGTTCGACCGGGGTGCGGGAGAGCGCTTCGGTCTCACGCGCTCTTGCAAGCGCCTGTTCGACAGACTGGATCGTCGCTTCGGCCTCAGTGACGGCGATCTCACCGGCCTCGACCACGGCGCGTTTTTCGTCCGGATCCGGCAGTGTGGCAATCTTCTCCTCGATGCCGGCAAGTTCGCGATTGGCCTCGTCCATCTGGCGTTCGAGGCGCAGCTTGCGGTCCGCGAGGTCGCGGATGGCGCGTTCAAGCTGGTTGCGGCCGGCGGCGGCTTCGGCGCGTTCTGCCGTGAGCGCGCTGAAGATACGTTCGCTGTCGGCGAGTTTGGCCGCAGCCTCCTCGAAAGCTTCCCGCATTTCCTCGGCATAACGACCGGAATCGGCGAGGATTTCAGCGATATCGGCCTCTTCCGCATCGAGCCTAGCAAGGATGACAGCGTTATCGGCAACAAGCCGTTCTTCGCGCCTGATGTCTTCGGCAAGTTGCGCGAGACGCCGGGTAAGCTCGTCGCGGCGGCGCAAAATGCGGTTGGCATCTTCCTCGAGCTGGCTGCGGGCGATCTGCAGGCGCTGGAGAGCGGCCGCAGCCCGCGCTTCGCCTTCGCGCAGTTCCGGGAGCTTCAGGCTGGCGATACCCTGGTTCTTCGCCGCATCCATCTGGATCTGCGCCTTTTCGGCGACGACGACGGTTGCCTGGTTGAGCGCGCTGTCGGCCTCGGCTTCGGCCTCCTTTGCCTGCACCCAGCGGATGTGCAGGAGCATTGCCTCGCGGGCGCGGATATCGGCGGAAAGCGTCTTGAAACGGTTTGCCTGACGGGCCTGGCGCTTCAGGCTTTCGATCTGGCTTTCGAGCTGCGAAGTGACGTCGTCCAGCCGCTCCAGATTGCTTTCGGCGGCGCGCAGACGAAGTTCGGCTTCGTGGCGGCGGGAATGCAGGCCGGAGATGCCGGCGGCCTCTTCCAAGAGCTGACGGCGGGCCTGCGGTTTTGCGGCGATCAGTTCGCCGATGCGACCCTGCCCTACCATGGAGGGAGAGCGCGCGCCGGTGGAGGCATCCGCAAAGAGCAATTGCACGTCCTTGGCGCGGCTTTCCTTGCCGTTGATGCGATAGATCGAACCTTGCTCACGCTCGATGCGGCGGGTGACCTGGATTTCATCGCTGTCGTTGAAGGCGGCTGGCGCGGTGCGCTCGCCATTATCGAGATAGAGCGCAACTTCGGCGGTGTTGCGCGCCGGGCGGTTTCCCGAGCCGGAGAAAATCACGTCGTCCATGCCGGACGCGCGCATGTTCTTGTAGGAATTCTCGCCCATGACCCAGCGCAGGGCTTCGACGAGATTGGACTTGCCGCAACCGTTCGGACCAACGACGCCCGTCAGTCCGCGCTCGATGATGAATTCGGTCGGTTCGACGAAGGACTTGAAGCCGACAAGGCGAAGCTTGTTGAACTTCATGCCGCGGCCTTATCAAACGAAAAAGCGGGCGCACGGTTTTCGCCGCCGCCCGCCTTCGCAAAACGGTACGGATCAGAGGAGGCTGTCAATGAGGGCCGACATGGTGTCAACCGGCATGTCTCCAGAATAGCGCTTGCCATTGATGAGGAACGTCGGCGTGGCGTTGACGCCAAAATCCTTGGAACCCCGTTCCCGCGTGGCATTCACTTCATCCAGCAGTTTCTGGTTCGTCAAGCACTTCGTGAAGCTATCCTCAGTAAATCCGGCGAGCTTCGACATCTGCAGCAGCGCGGCGCGCCCATCATCGGCGGCAGCCCATTGCTGCTGCTGCTTGAAGAGCATCGCGACCATCGGGAAATACTGCTCGGGCGTGGAGAGTTCTTCCGGCTTCTGCGGGTTACAACGGGCGAGCATGAAGGCGGCGGCAGCACGCGGGTCGAAGGGGAATTCGCGCAGGACGAACTGAACCTTGCCGGTATCGACGTATTTCTGCTTGATCGTATCGAAGGTCGTGTTGTGAAAGTGGGCGCAATGCGGGCAGGTCATCGACATATATTCGACGATCTTGACCGGAGCATCGGCCTTTCCGAGCGCCATTTCCGGCAGCGTGCCGGGGGTCAACACCTTGGCCATATCCACATCGCCATCCGGCTTCGGAATTTCCGGGGCTGCCTGCGCCTGCGCCGTACCATAAACCGCGATCGATGCGGTTGCGGCGGCGACACCACCCAGAAGCTGGCGTTTCGTCAGTTGCATTTCAGAGATGCGCATGGGTTCCCCATAAACAAGTGTGGCAGCTGGTTGTGCGATATAACGGCAGGAAGCCGCTAACAAGGCACGCTTCGCCAACTTTCTTCAAAGAATTGTGACCTGCGGAAAGACGAAACCGCAGATCCGCGAACAAATCAATCATTCCCGGAATGCAGAAGGGGTGTTTCGTCCTGCATAAAAGAGACGGATTATCTGTATCTCGCTCTTCCGCAAGCGGTAAGCGATCATAACGCGCTGTTCAAAAACCAGGATTCTGATGCCGGCGCGAAGTCGTTGCGCAGCGCGCCACGCTCAGGCATCGTTTCCAACGAGGTGCAAAGGCTTCTCAACCTGCGAACAAATTCGATAGCCCGGACGGGGCTATCGCGGGCGATAAACTCGTATATGGCAAGAAGATCATCTTCTGCCTTGGGCCGAAAGACGACCTTAGTCACCATTGCCGCCGCGTGCGGCGTGCAACCGCTCGATACGGTCAAATACCGTTTCCGAGTCGATATCCGGGCGTGGATCGTCGAGCGCTTCGCGAATTTTTTGGTTCATAATTTCGTTGATCGCGTCTTCTTCACGATCAAGCGCCCTCAAAGCAGCGCGCAGAACCTCGCTGGCAGAGCCGTAAGCTCCAGATTCCAGACGAGCGTCGAGACTTTTCTGCTGGCGGCCTAGTGTGACCGTAATGGGCTTACTGCTGCGCATGACTTGACCTTGGTTGAATGCATTACAGTGTAATACACCGCTTGGGCCGTGCCAATAGAAAGGTGCCTTTATCTGGGCTTTTTGCCGAGAACGGCCGTCCCGAGGCGGGCGATCGCCTGCCTAATTTTCTCGTCCTCGAGGCCCTGCATCATGCCTTCCAGCTTGCGGGCGGCGTCGCCCTTCAAGGGCGGCGGTGTGCGGAAGCGCTTGACCGGCTGATAGACCGGCTTCTGGACGATGCGGATCTGGTGGACGGCAGCGAAGCCGAAGAAACTATTGATGCGCTGGATGAGTTCGCCCTGAGCGTGGCTGAGGAAAAGGGCGCGTGCGCCTTCGCACGCAATGGTCAGAATACCGGGGCGGAAGCTACCGTCATCGCCACCGCGCGCCCAGGTGATTTTTTCCGGGCGGGTGCAATCGGCGAAGTCCTCGCCGGCAATTTCATCCCAGGAGCCGAGCAGCGCGCTATTAATGCCGGCACGACGAGCGAGAACGGGATCGATGATACCGTTCGTCAGCTCCGCAATTTGCTTAACATCTTTGCGTGGATAATTCATCGAAACCTTGGTAAGCGACGTCCAGTCGAGGCCGCCGGCTTGATCGCGCCGCATTGCTTCGTCAAGTATAGAGCACTTCCCCCGATCGCGGCAAATAATGACGATACGCACACCGGACGCGCCGACTGCCTCCCCTCTCCTCGACTGGTACGACCGCCATCATCGCGACCTGCCTTGGCGCGTTTCTCCGCCGATGGCCAAGCGCGGCATCAAGGCTGATCCCTATCGTGTCTGGCTCTCGGAAGTCATGCTGCAGCAGACGACTGTGCCGGCGGTGAAACCCTATTTCGCCAACTTCCTGGCGAAATGGCCCTCGGTAACCGATCTCGCAAGAGCGCCGAGTGAAGAGGTCATGGCCGCCTGGGCGGGGCTTGGCTACTATGCGCGGGCGCGCAACCTGAAGAAATGCGCCGAGGCGGTAGCGAGCGAGCATGGCGGCATTTTCCCGGATACCGAAGAGGGGCTGAAGGCCCTGCCCGGCATTGGCGATTATACGGCGGCAGCGGTGGCGGCGATCGCCTTCAACCGGCAGGCAGCCGTGATGGACGGCAATGTGGAGCGCGTGATTTCCAGACTCTATGCCATCGCCACACCGCTTCCGGCCGCAAAGCCGCTGATGCGCCAGAAGGTGGCGCTGCTGACACCAGCCGACCGGCCCGGTGATTTCGCGCAGGCGATGATGGATCTTGGCGCCACGATCTGTACGCCGAAGCGACCAGCCTGTTCGCTCTGTCCCTTTAATGGGTCGTGCGAAGCACTCAGGCTGCATGATCCCGAGCAATTCCCGCTCAAGGCCGCGAAGAAAGAGAAGCCGATCCGCCGTGGCGCAGCCTTCGTAGCGGTCACCTCCGATGGCGAGATTCTGCTGCGGCGGCGTATCGAAAGCGGCCTGCTCGGCGGCATGACGGAGATTCCGACGACGGCATGGACCGCGCGGCAGGATGGCGAGACATCAGCCGAGGCCGCGCCTTTCAAAGCCGGATGGGAGAGTGCTGGCACCGTCACTCATGTCTTCACCCATTTCGAATTGAGACTTTCGATCTTCCGGGTGGCGATTGCCGATCGCCTTCCAATCGATGACGGATGGTGGGAGCCGGTTACAAATCTTGAAGCTCAGGCATTGCCGACTATCATGAAAAAAGCGATCGCAGCGGCTATTCCTCTCGCGTTCAAAACAGCCAAGGGATGACTATGGCAGAAGACATCAAACACATCGTTTTCGATATCGGCAAAGTTCTCATTCATTACGATCCGCATATTCCCTTTAGCCGCCTCATTCCCGACGAGGCCGAGCGCAACTGGTTTTTTGCCAATGTCTGCACGCACGACTGGAACATCGAGCAGGACCGCGGTCGTACCTGGGCGGATGCAGAAGCACTTCTTATTGCTCAGCATCCGACCCGCGAAGAGCATATCCGCGCCTTCCGCAAGAACTGGCACGAGATGGTGCCGCATGCCTATGAAGATAGCGTCGCGATCATGGAAGACTTCATCAATGAAGGCCGGGATGTGACGATGCTGACGAACTTCGCCTCGGACACGTTCCGCGAGGCGCAGGAGCGCTTCCCCTTCCTCAAGAAGCCACGCGGCGTGACCGTTTCTGGCGATGTCGGCCTCATCAAACCCGATCTCGCGATCTACGAAACGCATACGAAGAGCTTCGGCCTTGATCCGACCGCGACAATCTTTATTGACGACGCGCCAGTCAATGTCGAGGGCGCGAAGGCAGCCGGCTGGAACGCCGTGCTTTTCACCGGCGCCGATAAGCTGCGCGCCGATCTCGCCAGCTACGGCCTTAAGGCCTGAGCCATGGTTTTCGATCCTGCAGCAGCTATCGACCGCTTTCACGCAGCAATCAACGCGCTCGATTTTCCGGAAATCGAGGGCTGGTTCGCCGAGAATGCCACCTATGTCTCCAACGGCGTCGGCAGTCTTGCCGGACGGGCCGAAATCATGGCTGCCTTCCGTCGCTACTTCGACGATTATCCGGATCAGACGGCGGAGAATTCGCTGGTCGAAACGCTGACGCCGCTTTCGGGCCGAGCCGTATGGTCCGTTCGGGCGACGCATAGCAAGACCGGAAAGCGGTTGGTCCGCGAGGGAGAAGAGACGATCACCTTCAACGAGGACGGCAAGGTCACGCGCGTTGACGTGACCGACTATCAGGAATTCTGAGGCGGAAATCTGGTGCTAAAAAGGAAGCGCGGGGCCGAAAGACCTCGCGCTTCTTTTTCTTCTTCCGTAACTGGAGGTGCAAACTGGAAGAAGAGGTCGTCTCAACCTTCAGGGGTGTTACTCAGTCCACCTTTGCGAGATCACCGCGGATGATGGATCGCAATTCGTCGATCGGACGCAGGGATTTTCCGTCGTCGAAATGCCAGAAGGTCCATCCATTGCATGCATCAAGGCCTTGGACTTTCGCACCAAGGCGATGAATGGAGCCGGCCTCGCCGCCAGAGGCAACCGTGCCGTCGGCGCGCACCACGGCGCTGTAGCGGCGCTTCGCATCCGTCAGCACCTGGCCGGGCTTGATGAGGCCGCTTTCAACCAGCACGTTGAAGGCGACGCGCGCTTCGGCCTTCTTGCCAGTCATGACCGTGAGCTCCGCCTTGCCGAGCGGCTCGACGGCGGCGATGCGGGCAGAGGCCGCATCGATATAATCCTGCTCACGTTCGATGCCGACGAAGTGGCGGCCGAGGCGCTTGGCGACGGCGCCAGTCGTTCCCGACCCGAAGAAGGGATCAAGGATGATATCGCCCGGCTTTGAGGACGCCATGATGACGCGGGCAAGCAGAGCTTCCGGCTTCTGGGTCGGATGCACCTTCTTGCCGTCGTCGCCCTTCAGGCGCTCGTTGCCGTTGCAGATCGGGAAGAGCCAGTCGGAGCGCATCTGCACGTCGTCATTGGCCGCCTTCATGGCATCGTAATTGAAGGTATAGCCCTTGGCCTTGGCGTTGGGGCTTGCCCAGATCATCGTCTCGTGGGCGTTCTGGAAACGACGGCCCTTGAAATTCGGCATCGGATTGGTCTTGCGCCAGACGATGTCGTTCAAGATCCAGAAGTTCAGATCCTGCAGTGTCGCGCCGACGCGGAAGATATTGTGATAGGAGCCGATCACCCAGATCGTGCCCGTCGGCTTCAGAACGCGGCGGCAGGCGAGCAGCCACGCGCGGGTGAAAGCGTCGTAGGCCTCGAAGGAGGCGAACTGATCCCAATCGTCGTCGACGGCATCAACCAGCGACTGGTCCGGCCGGTGCAGCGTGCCGCCAAGCTGGAGGTTGTAGGGCGGATCGGCGAAGATGACGTCAACCGACTGGTTCGGAAGAGCGTCAAGGGCTGCAACGCAATCACCCTTGATGATCGTGTCGACCCAAGAGCCCGGTTTTACGGAAGTCTTCAGGTCGGCAAGCGGGAAAACAGACGCCATATAGATACTCACTCATACGCTTTACGCTTAACTCTCCGTTATGGTTACGCAAGTTGGTTACCAAAGCCTGAAGCATCGACCCGTTTCGGGAAAATATTCCGATCTCTATATGAGGAAGAGCGGACTCCACAGCCCGCCCCGATTTCACTCCGCCGCCTGAGGCGTGTGAACCTGCCTGCTGTCCTCAGGCGCATCGACCCGTTCGAGCATGCCATAATCCCTGACGACATGACCGATGCGCAGGCGATAGTCGGCGAAAATGCCGTTGCGGCCGGCCTTCTGGGCCGCCCGATGGGCTTCGAGATTGCGCCACTGGCGCACCGCCTCCTCATCCCGGAAGAACGAAAGCGAGAGGATCTTGCCGCGCATCGTCAGGCTCTCGAAACGCTCGATGGAGATGAAGCCGTCGATTTTTTCGAGTTCGGATCTGAGTTCGCCGGCAAGGTCGAGATATCGATGTCGTTCGCCGACGTAGGGAATGACTTCAAACATGACAGCGATCATGGCAGCACCAGTTGCGCATGCGGGGTCGAAACGTTCTTCAGAAAGATACGGTCTTCTTTCAGGATGAAGCGCTCGCGGCGGGCAAATTCATAGTTCTCCCGGCCGAGCGGATCGGCGGCAAGCCGTGCGCGATAGGCCTCGTAGGCTGCAAGATTTTCAATATTGTAGACGCCGTAAGCTGTCGTCGCTGAGCCCTCGTGTGGACCAAAATAGCCAACCAGGTCAGCGCCGTTTCTCGGAATCGCTTGCCCCCAATTGCGGGCATATTCGGCAAAGGCTTCCTTGCGGAAGGGGTCGATCTCATAGCGAATGAAGCAAGTGATCATCGGTTTCTCCTTTCGTATGCGAAGAGTTTTCGCACATTGTGGTGCGGAGATGCTTCGGTTAAGATCGAAGTATGAAAGAAGGACCTGACATTGCGCAGATCGGCGCGCTCATCGGCGATCCGGCCCGCGCCAATATGCTGGCGGCGCTGACAGGCGGTCGTGCGCTTACGGCAACCGAACTTGCGGCAGCCGGCGGCATCACGCTGCAGACGGCAAGCGCGCATCTCTCGAAGCTCGAAACCGGTGGATTGCTTACCCAGCGCAAACAGGGGCGACACCGCTATTTTACGCTCGCCGACGAGGCGGTGGCCCGGCTGATCGAAAGCATGATGGGGCTGGCGGCGAGTCGAGGGCATCTGCGCCACCAGCCCGGTCCGAAAGACCCGGCGCTGCGCAAGGCGCGCATCTGCTACGATCATCTCGCCGGCGATTACGGCGTGCGCATGCTGGACAGCCTGGTTGCATCCGGGTCGATCGATGCCATCGGCGACGGACTTGCTGTGACGGCCAAGGGCGAAAGCCAGCTGCAATGTATCGGCATCGATGTCGGCTGCCTCAAATCCTCGCGCCGACCGCTCTGCCGTTCCTGCCTCGACTGGAGCGAACGGCGCGCCCATCTTGCCGGTAGCCTCGGCAGGGCGCTGCTGTCGAATTTCATGGAAAAGGGCTGGGCGCGGCGGATGCCGGAAAGCCGCTCGGTTATCTTTTCACCGGACGGCGAGCGGCAATTCCTGAAGCTTTTTCCGTTGGAAAGCTAGCAAGGCGCGACCAGCGTATTCCTGAAATGATTGTGAGCGACCGTGCTGCAAAGCTCGCTCCATTCGCAATCCGTGCAGGCATTGCGGATGATGTCGGCCGCGAAACCGCGGCGTAGTCTTTTCAGCAGGGCTTTATCGGGAATGAGGCGGGCGCCCTGCTCTATCCGCACCCCCATGAGCCTACCAACGGCTTCGGCAGCAGCTGCATCCCTGGCTTTCGGACTCGGCAGTAAGCAATGCGCTGAAGCCTCGGACATCAGGGGGGCGCAGATATCGTCGGGGCCGGAGACGATTTCTATCTCCTCTCCGGCCGAGAGACGCTCTGCGATGCGACGGTAATTGGCGGTGAAGGCCGGAGTGTAGCCTTCACCGACGAAAGTCAGCATGCAGAGCAGATGGTGGGCGCGCAGCCTGACGGTCAACGCAGCTCTGCCTGGTCGCCATAGATACGGATGCCCTTGAGCACGGCTGCAGCGAGCGCCGATTTCAGCACGCCGCCCAGGATGAAGGGCGCGACGCCGAGCAGCCAGCCTTTTTCCGCGCCAATCAGAGAGGCGAGATAGAGGCCGCCAAGGGAGAGGCAGAAGAGGTTGGCAGCAAGGTGAGCAATGAAGCTGCGCACCACATTGTCCCCTGTCCAGCCGCGCTCCGCGAGCCAGCCGACCATCAGCGCCATCAGCGGAAAAGCTGCGATATAACCAGCCGTCGGGCCGGCAAAGGGCGCAAGGCCGCCGGAGCCGTTTGCCAGAACCGGTGCGCCGAGCATGGCTTCTCCCAGCCAGGCGAGAACGGTGAGCGTACCAAGCCGCCAGCCATAGAGCGCGCCGATCATGGTGACGGCAAAGGTCTGCATAGTGATCGGCACCGGCACCATCGGCACCGAGATCTGCGAGGCAAGGGCCAGTACCAGCGTGCCGGCGAGAACGAAGAGATATTTGACTGCAATCGACCGTGCAGATAGGCGCAACGGATCGAAAACGACGGTACGGGACGGGTCAGAGAGGGACATGAAGTTCTCCTTTTCAAAATTATAGATAATTGTCGATTCCCATCTATTTGATGGAGGAGATTTTTGGACGACGCAAGAGCAGGCATGCAGGATTCTCATGTGGCCGGA
Organism: Rhizobium sp. BK529; assembly: GCF_014194105.1. Taxonomy (NCBI): domain Bacteria; kingdom Pseudomonadati; phylum Pseudomonadota; class Alphaproteobacteria; order Hyphomicrobiales; family Rhizobiaceae; genus Rhizobium; species Rhizobium sp. BK529. Next base: position 2,480,606 of record NZ_JACIAU010000001.1, read on the forward strand.
TCACAATCCATCGCGAATGCATGCGGAAACGCCGTAAAACCAAGGCGTTTCACGCGCTCGAAAATTATCTATAATTCTTTTGGAGGATCAGCCGACGATGGCGAAAGCTTCCCGTTCGCCTTTTTGCGCGGGCTGTGGCGCGCGTCCGATCCACTGCACGTGCTTCTGGAGAATGGCCGCGGCCTCCTCCGCCTTGCCTTGCCGAAGAGCGGCAAGAATGGCGCGGTGGTCATGGTCGGTGCGCTTCTCCCAGCCCGAACGCCAGGCCGAAAATAGAAAACGGGCACTCGCCGCGTGCAGATCGTCGATCGAAGCCAGCAGGCGCGGCATCGCGCAAGGGGTAAGGATCAAGCGATGGAAGCGGCGGTTTGCCTCTTCCCATGCATGAACGTCGGCGGCCGCATCGCCCTCGCGCGTCGCGTCCTCCGCAGCATCGAGGATCGCGGGCGTCAGGTGACGGGCGGCGTGTTTCAAAGCGAGCACTTCGAGGGCAGCGCGCATTTCGGCGACTTCACGCACCTCGGCGAGATCGAAGGAGGCAACACGAACACCACGGCGCGGCTCGCTGATCGCTAGCCCCTGCGCCTCAAGCCTACGGAAAGCCTCGCGCACCGGCACATGGCTGGTTTCGAATTCCTCGGCGATATGGTCCTGACGCAGACGGGCACCGGGCGCAAGCGCTCCATGCACGATGCGCTCCGCAAGCGTGCGGGCGATGCGCCCGGCAATGGTATTGTCTTCGGGTTCCCTGCTCATTGCTATCCAGTAGCGAGCACTGCGGGGCTTGTCGAGGTGGCATGCAATCCGTCCCCCCGCAAAGCTGCCCGCAGCGTGCATTCCAGCCATGTCCCGCCATCGGTTGAGCTTTTGCGCGCCATCGTGTAAAGCCGCATCATCCCGAACAAGGTATGAGTATATGGACGGCTTCGACCTGATTATTTTCGACTGCGACGGCGTTCTGGTCGATTCCGAAATCATCGCAGCGGATGTCGAATCCAAATTGCTGACGGAAGCAGGCTATCCGATCAGCATCGAGGAGATGAACGAGCGCTTCGCCGGTCTCACGTGGCGCGACATCCTCTTCCAGATCGAACGGGAAGCCAGCATTCCGCTCTCGGCATCCCTCATCGATCAGTCCCAGAAGCTTCTGGACATCCGGCTCGAACAGGAAGTCCAGGCTATTCCTGGCGTCGAATTCGCCGTCGGCCGTCTCTCGATGAAGCGCTGCATCTGCTCGAATTCGTCGAGCCAACGGCTTGATATGATGCTGAGCAAGGTCGGCCTGAAGAAACTCTTCGCTCCGAACACCTTCTCCGCCAAGGACCTCGGTCCCGACCGCGCCAAGCCGAAGCCGGATATCTACCTGCACGGCGCAAGCCAGATGGGCATCTCACCTTCGAAGACGGTCGTCGTTGAAGATTCCACCCATGGCGTCCATGCCGCGCGCGCTGCTGGCATGCGGGTGATCGGCTTCACCGGCGGTTCACACACCTATCCTTCGCATGCCGACAAGCTGACGGATGCAGGTGCTGAGACCGTCATCTCGCGCATGAACGATCTGCCGGGCGTCGTTGCTGCGCTGGCCGAATGGGAAGGCGCGCTCTAAAGCAGGAGCCCTGCCACCCGCGAGCCTTATAGAAACTGTACAAAGCCCGCAGTTTGCGGGCTTCTTGCATTGGGATGATTGTTTTCGCGTGGCGGCATATGGCGCGTCAATTGCAAGAGATTGCGTGCCGAGCTGTCTTAGCTGCTCTTCTTAGAATTCTTGGCGTTCTTTGCTGGCTGGGTGTCGAAGCCGACATTGACGCGAACGAGTGCGCCGGAACCGACCGGCATCTTGACGCCCTCATGGCGGAAGATGACCTGAGTGGCTGGCGCGCCGACCGGGATCTGAGTCGGGAAGTTAACGACTTCGGACGACAGCACGTCTTGTCCGTCCAGTACCGAAATGCGGATCGGCAGCGTGACCGGGCCTGGCGTGCCGCCGGGGCCAGCAACCAAACGCAGCTGCGCCACGACGGTCATGGAGAGGGCCGTATCGTTCAGCGTGCACTGGCGGCTGTAATCGCCGAAAGAGGCCTGGAAGACAACCTGCTGCGGATCGCCGGTTTTTGCGCCCTTGGCATAGGTGCGGTAGATCGAATCCTGATCACGCATGAAGATCTGCGGGCAGGCGCCCTGCACGACGGGAGCGACCTTGCCCTGAGCGGTGACACCGGTGCCGATCGGGGTCTGGTTCGACGAAGGATTGGCCGGCGCAACCGGCATGATCTGGGCGTTGCCATTCGGCTGCAGCGGCGCAGGGCCGGCGCTCGCAGCGCTCGCTTCAGGCTTGCTGTCGCCACCGAGCCCGAGTGAATTGCAGCCGGCAAGGGCAGCAACGAGCGATGCGGAAACGATGAGACGCGAGACCTTGCCGAGCACGATATTCCACCCTTTGCGAACGCTTTTCTTCTAGGTGCTTGCGACTTTCGCGCAAGGCCTTTCATGACAGTTGGCGATGGTCTATATCAGCGGCGCAAAGAAAAATCGATTGGGTAAGCACCGTTTTGATGCACTTTTCGGCGCCGGATGCGGGCAACTTCAATAGGATACCTGCGACAACGCCCCGGCAGGCCGGCGAGCTCCCTCTTTTCGGCGGCGCTGTGGCGACCCGTTTTGCGCACGAAAATTCTCCAGCCATAGATCAAGGATAACGAACGTGGACTATATCTCGACCCGCGGCGAGGCCCCTTCCCTCGGCTTTTGCGACGCCCTTCTGACGGGGCTGGCGCGCGATGGCGGGCTCTACGTTCCCCGCAAATGGCCGAGTTTCTCCAAGAAGGAAATCCGGGCACTACGCGGCAAGACCTATCAGGAAGTCGCCTTCACGATCCTTTCGCCCTTCACCAACGGCGAAATCCCGGATGAAACCTTCCGGGCGATGATCGACGAGGCCTATGGCACGTTCCGCCATCCGGCGATCGCGCCGCTCGTACAGACCGGTCCGAACAGCTTCGTCATGGAGCTCTTCCACGGCACGACGCTCGCCTTCAAGGACGTGGCGATGCAGCTTCTCGCCCGGCTAATGGACTATGCGCTGGAAAAGCGCGGTGAACGGGCGACCATCGTCGGAGCCACGTCGGGCGACACGGGTGGCGCGGCGATCGATGCCTTTGCCGGCCGCGAGCGCACCGATATCTTCATCCTCTTCCCACATGGCAAGGTGTCGCCGGTGCAGCAGCGGCAGATGACGACCTCCAAGGCGGGCAATGTGCATGCGCTCGCCATCGAGGGCAATTTCGACGATTGCCAGAATCTCGTCAAAGCGATGTTCAACGATGCGCCTTTCCGCGACCGAGTGAAGCTCTCGGGCGTCAACTCGATCAACTGGGCGCGCATCATGGCCCAGATCGTCTACTATTTCACGACGGCGATCGCACTCGGCGGACCGGACCGAAAAATCTCCTTCACGGTACCAACGGGCAATTTCGGCGATATATTCGCCGGCTACTGCGCCAAGCGCATGGGCCTGCCGATCGATAAGCTCGTGATCGCCACGAACGAGAACGACATTCTCACGCGCACGCTGAAGACCGGCCGCTACGACATGAAATCGGTGAAGGCGACCAGCTCTCCATCAATGGATATCCAGATCTCCTCCAATTTCGAACGGCTGCTCTTCGAAGCGTATGACCGCGATGCCTCCAAGGTGCGCGCCGCCATGGAAAGCCTCAAGCAATCCAATGGCTTCGAAATTTCGCCCGAAGCACTGAAATTCATCAGGAAGGACTTCCGCGCCGGCCGCGCCAGCGAACGTCAGGTGGCCGAAACGATCCGCGAGACTTACGCGGAAACCGGCTACCTGCTCGACCCGCATTCGGCGATCGGTGTCTTCGTTGCCGCCAAGCGGGCAAAGCCTGATACCCCGATGGTGATGCTTGCGACCGCCCATCCGGCAAAATTCCCGGCCGCCGTAAAATCCGCCTCCGGTATTGACCCGGCGCTTCCGACGTGGCTTGCTGATCTGATGCACAGGGAGGAGCGCTTCCAGATCATCGAGCCCGAGCTTAAAGCGGTTGAAACCTTTATCGGCAAGCACGCCCGCAGCTAGATGACGGCAGGCGCAGAAAGATAGCACATGACAGTTGAGTGCACCCGGCTCAATTCCGGGCTGACAGTAGTCACACAGACCATGCCGCACCTTGAAAGCGTTGCGCTCGGCGTCTGGATCAAATCAGGTTCGCGCAACGAAACAGAAGACGAGCACGGCATCGCCCACCTGCTCGAACACATGGCTTTCAAGGGTACGGGACGTCGTTCCGCCCGTCAGATCGCCGAGGAAATCGAGGATGTCGGCGGCGAAGTAAATGCTGCGACCTCCACCGAGACCACCTCCTACTATGCCCGCGTCCTTAAGGACCACGTTCCGCTCGCCGTCGACATCCTTGCCGATATCCTGACGGAGTCCGCCTTCGAGGAAGATGAGCTGGAGCGTGAAAAGCAGGTCATCCTGCAGGAGATCAATGCGGCCAACGATACGCCTGACGACGTCGTCTTCGACCGCTTCTCCGAAGTTGCCTATCGCGGGCAGACACTCGGCCGGCCGATCCTCGGCACGCCGGAAACCGTCGTTTCCTTCACGCCGCAGCAGATCCGCGGCTATCTCGGCCGCAACTACACGACCGAGCGGATGTTTGTCGTGGCGACCGGTGCCGTCGAGCACGACGAGTTCGTGCGCATGGTCGAAGATCGTTTCGCAAGCCTGCCGACCGCGCCCAATGCGCCGCCGGTCATGGAGGCTGCGCGCTATATCGGCGGCAATGTGCGCGAGTCGCGTGATCTCATGGACGCGCAGATTCTGCTCGGTTTCGAGGGCAAGGCCTATCATGCCCGCGATTTCTACTGCTCGCAGATCCTCGCCAACATTCTCGGCGGCGGCATGTCTTCCCGCCTGTTCCAGGAAGTGCGCGAGTTCCGCGGCCTCTGTTATTCCGTCTATGCCTTCCATTGGGGCTTTTCCGATACCGGCATCTTCGGCATCCATGCAGCGACCGGCGGCGAGAACCTGCCGGAGCTCGTGCCCGTCATTATTGACGAGTTGCACAAGTCGGCGGACAGCATCCACCAGAAGGAAATCGAACGCGCCCGCGCCCAGATCCGCGCCCAGCTTCTCATGGGCCAGGAAAGTCCCGCCGCACGCGCCGGCCAGATTGCCCGCCAGATGATGCTTTACGGCCGTCCGATCTCCAATCCGGAGATGATGGAGCGGCTGGAAGGCATCACCATCGAGCGCCTGACAGATCTTGCCGGCCGGCTCTTCTACGATACCGTCCCGACGCTTTCGGCGATCGGTCCGCTCGAGCAGCTCGCCCCGATGGAAGACATCACTGCTTCGCTTTCGGTTCCGGCACCGAAGACGAAACAGGCAAGCCTCTGACCGGTACATACGTTGCGCCGGAGGGTATCGATGCCAAAATCGGTTTTTCGGTTCCTGTCGCGACAGCCTGAAGCGGTCGAACTCGAAAACGACAAATATATCCTGCGCCTGCCGCGTTATCAGGATTTCAACCAGTGGCATCGGCTTCGCGCCGACAGCCGACGGTTTCTGGAGCCCTGGGAGCCGACATGGCGGCGCGACGAGCTGACGGAAGGTTCGTTTCGCGCCCGCGTCATCCGCGGCAAGCAGGAATATGCCTCCGGACAGGCGATCCCGCTCTTCATATTCCTGAAGAAGGATATGACGCTCGTCGGCGGCATCACCATCGGCTATATCCGCCGGGGAGCGGCCCAGAGCTGCATGATCGGCTACTGGATGGGCGAGCGTTATGCCGGCCAGGGCCATATGTTCGCCGCACTTCAATTGGTTATTCCCTATATCTTCGCAGGGCTCGAGTTGCACCGTATCGAAGCAGCCTGTATTCCAGACAACGCGCGGAGCATTCGCCTGCTTGAGAAAGCCGGGTTCCAGCGGGAAGGTTATCTGCGCGGATATTTGAAGATCAACGGTCAGTGGCATGATCACGTGATGTTTTCACGTCTGGCCAGTGACGCGGATACAGGCAGGAAACCCAACAGCCGATGACCAAAGACCGCATGCTGCCGACGTCACCGTCCGGACGACTGATCGCGGTGATCGCAGCCCTCCTCCTGTCGGTATTCGCTCTTGCGGCGGGAACCGTGCAGGCGGCCGAACCGGTGAAGATTTCCCGTGACGACACCGCGCTGGATCTGACTGCCACGACGGAAATCTACGCCAATCAGGGCGAGGCCTTCCAGGTTTCCACCGCCGCTGGCGCCGACGGCATCCGCCGACGCATCGAAGTGCGTTCGAGTTCGGAAAACCATCAGGGCGACTGGGCGGTCTTTGCGCTTGCCAACGTTTCGGAAGAGCAGCTTGAGCGCGTGATCGTCGCGCCGCATTTCCGTCTCGTCAATTCGAAGCTCTTCTGGCCCGACCTCGGCTCGCAGCGCATCATCGCGATCACGCCGAGCGAAGGTTTTGCACTAGACCGTCAGCCGAGCGACGATGCCGACGTCTTCCGCATCACGTTGAACCCCGGCGCGGTCATCACATTCGTCGCAGAGCTTGCGACGCCCAACCTGCCGCAGATCTATCTGTGGGAGCCGGATGCCTATAAGGACACGATCAACGCCTTTACGCTCTATCGCGGCATCGTTCTCGGCATTGCGGGCCTGCTCGCGGTGTTCCTGACCATCCTTTTCGTCGTCAAGGGAACCTCGATGCTGCCGGCAACGGCGGCTCTCGCCTGGGCGGTGCTCGGCTATATCTGCGTCGATTTCGGCTTTCTCGGAAAGCTGATCAGTGTCGCCTCGGCGGATCAACGAATATGGCGCGCCTGTGCGGAGGTGGCGCTCGCCTCCAGCTTGGTCATCTTCCTGTTCACCTATCTCAATCTCAACCGATGGCATGTGCATCTGGGTTACGCGACGCTTGCCTGGGTGCTGGGTCTTGCCCTGCTGTTCGGCGTGGCGATCTACGATCCGTCGATTGCGGCCGGCATTGCGCGGCTTTCCTTCGCGCTGACGGCGGCGATCGGCCTGCTGCTCATCATCTACCTTGGCTTCAACCGCTATGATCGCGCCATCCTGCTCGTGCCTGCCTGGGCTTTGACACTGGTCTGGCTATTCGGCGCGTGGCTGACGATTACCGGCCGGCTCGACAATGACATCATCCAACCCGCGCTCGGCGGCGGCCTCGTTCTCATCGTGCTCCTGATCGGTTTTACCGTGATGCAGCATGCCTTCGCGGGCGGGGCTTTCCAGCAGGGCCTGTTTTCCGATCTGGAGCGCCAGTCGCTGGCGTTGACGGGCTCGGGCGATATGGTCTGGGATTGGGATGTGGCGCGTGACCGCGTCGTCACCATCCCTGATGTTTCCGTCAAGCTCGGACTTTCGCCGGGCACGATGCATGGAGCGGCACGCAACTGGCTGCCGCGACTGCATCCCGACGATCGCGACCGTTTTCGCGCCACGCTCGACGTGCTCCTGGAACATCGCCGCGGGCGGCTGAATCACGAATTCCGCATCCGCGCCGAAGACGGCCATTTCCATTGGCTCCTGATCCGCGCCCGGCCGGTTCTCGGTTCGAATGGCGAGATCATCCGCTGCGTCGGCACGATCGTCGACGTTACCGAGCAGAAGAATTCCGTCGAGCGGTTGCTGCACGATGCACTGAACGACAATCTGACGGGCCTGCCGAACCGGCAGGTCTTCCTCGACCGCCTGCAGTCGGTGCTGACGCTGGCGCCGGGCGGCGAAACGCTGCGTCCGACCGTGATGGTGATCGATATCGACCGCTACAAGCTGGTCAACGATTCGCTCGGCGTCGCGGCCGGCGACAATATTCTGATCGCGCTCACCCGTCGCCTGCGCCGGCTCCTGAAACCGCAGGATACGCTGGCGCGCCTTTCCGGCGATCAGTTCGGCCTCATCCTCGTTTCCGAGCACGATCCGGCGAAGATTGCTGACTTCGCCGATGCGATCAGCAAGGCGATCATGGTGCCGATCAACTTCTCCAATCGCGAGATCATTCTGACGGCTTCGGTCGGGCTCGCCACATGGGTCGACCGACAGGAGAGCGCATCGGGCCTGCTGAGTGATGCCGAACTTGCCATGTACCGCGCCAAGCGCGCCGGCGGCAACCGCGTCGAACCCTTCCAGCCGGCCTTCCGCGATTTCGGCACTGATCGCCTGCAGCTCGAATCGGATCTGCGCCGTGCCATCGAGCGCAAGGAGCTTTCGATGGTCTATCAACCAATCGCGCGGCTGGAGGATGTCGAAATCGCCGGTTTCGAGGCACTGATGCGCTGGGAGCATCCGAAGCGCGGCAATATCCCGCCGTCGGAATTCATCCCTATCGCCGAAGCGTCCGACATTATCGGCGCGCTTGGCATTTTCGCGCTGGAACAGGCGACCAACGATCTGATGGGATGGCAGAACCAGACCGGCGAGCTGCCGATCTTCGTTTCCATCAATCTGTCGAGCGTACAGCTTCTCAACAACGAGCTTTATGACGACGTTCGCTCGGTGCTGGCGAAGACCCATTGCGATCCGTCGCGGCTGAAGCTCGAGCTGACGGAATCCATGGTGATGGAAAACCCGGAACAGGCGCGCCTCGTGCTGCAGAAGCTGAAAGAAGCTGGCCTCGGCCTGGCGCTCGATGATTTCGGCACGGGTTATTCGTCACTCGCCTACCTCACCCGCTTCCCCTTCGACACGATCAAGCTCGACAAGGCGCTGGTGCGTGACAATAGCGACAAGAAGGCGACCGTGCTGAGATCGGTCATCTCAATGGCGCGCGAGCTGGAGATGAAGGTGGTTGCCGAAGGTATCGAATCCAACGAGGATGCGATCGAGCTTGCCAAAATGGGCTGCAGCTATGGCCAAAGCTATCTCTTCGGGCCGCCGATGCCGTCGGAATCGGTGCTGCGTTTACTGAGGGAACGGTTTCCGCTGACGAAGCGGGCCTGATCCCATGGCGTTCGGCGGCTTTTTCCGGGGCATTCGAGCCCATCCGATCGATATGACCTTCCTTGCCTGTGACGGTCATTGACCATTGGCGGCCGATGTGCGCCTGTGACTCAGCGCAACAAGGAAAATCCGATGCTCAAGCTATTGCTCGCCCTCTCGATGGGCGCCTTTTGCGTCTCTCCCCTCTACGCCACCGAAATTCACCCTGCCGCGCTGAGCTGCCAGGCGGCAGAAGAGCCAGGGCGTTGTGAAAAATTGAAGAAGGACTTCAAAGCGGCCTATGCGCTCGCCCACAAGGGAGATCACGGTGCACAGGTCATCGTGGCCTTCTGCCTCTCTACCGGTTGCCGCGGCGCTGTGATCATCGACAAGGTCGCTGCTTGCAGCTGGCATATCGTTATAGCCAATTCCGGCGCGGCCACCGTGATCGATGGCTCCAACCTCAAGGATACCTGCCGTCCAATGACGCAAGAGCAGAAGACCGCTGCACGTGTCCTGTCCAGCGAACTCGTCCGCAATATCTATAACCGTCCGGTGACGGCGGCGGACCAGATGTAGGCTGGCTGGTGTTTACAGGTCTGGAGACCGTTGAAGCGAAATACCATTGCCCTTATCGCCATCGCCGTTATGCTGCCGAAAAACACAACCAGGAGGCACCCTATGATCCTGCACTGCGTATTCATGCGGCTGAAGAGCGCTATGACACCAGATGACAAGCAGGCGCTGTTCGATGCGATCGTGGCGCTGAAGCAGGTGATACCGGGTATTCTGGATATCAAATACGGGCCGAATGTTTCACCCGAGGGGCTGCATGGCGGTTTCGTCGACGGCTTTGCCGTGACCTTCGAGAGCCCCGAGGCCCGAGACGGCTATCTGGTGCATCCCGAACACGTGGCCGTCGGCGAGCGCATCGTCTCGTCGACGGATGGAGGCCTGGCCGGCCTCCTGGTCTTCGATCTCGTTACTTGACGAAGCAATTCCAGGAAAAGTGTGCAGCGGTTCTCCGTCCGGAATTGAGTCTGGCCGAAGTATGCTCAGCTCGACTTTGCCATGGCAGCGGAGAGCTGGTCGACATTGTAGCGGAACATCTTCTCGTAGGTCGGTGCCGGACCTTTCACATCCGATAGCGATTCGACGTAAAGCTCGCCGCCGGGTTCAGCGCCGGTTGCCGTGGCGACCTGCTTGATGAGGCGCGGATCATTGGAATTTTCGAAGAAGTAGGTCTTCACGTGTTCCTGCTTGATCTGCTCGATCAGCTTGGAGACATCGGCGGCGGAGGCTTCGCTTTCTGTCGAGAGGCCAATCGGTGCGAGAAAGCTGACATTATATTCGCGGCCAAAATAGCCGAAGGCATCGTGGCTCGTCAGCACCTTGCGTCGGTCATCGGCGATCTTGTCGAATTTGGAATGCGCATAGGCATTCAGTTCATCAAGTTTGTGAATATATTTCTCGGCATTGGCCTTGAAGGCTGCGGCGTCAACTGGATCGGCGTCGGACAATGCCTTCTCGATATTGGCGACCCAGACCTTCACATTGACGGGACTGTTCCAGACATGCGGGTCGGTGACGGTCTTACCGTCCTCTTCCATGGTGCGGGTGTTAATACCCTCGGAAACCGTGACTGGCTTGCCCTTGTAGCCGGAGGCGGTGATCAGCCGATCCATCCAGCCTTCCAGCCCCTCGCCGCTGACGAAGGTCACTTTTGCGGCATTCAGCGCCTTGGCATCAGCCGGCGACGGCTCGAATTCGTGGGGATCGCCATTCGGGCCGACGAGGCTCGTGACCTTGACATGGTCGCCGCCGACCTGGCGGACGACATCGGCGAGCACCGTGAAGGAGGCGACGACCTTCAGGGTCTCGGCCGAAGCCGGCACAGCCGAAAGCGTTATCAATACAGGCAAGGAGGCGGAGAGAATCAGTTTGCGAGGTATCATCGGTGTCTCCTGTGATCAGCCCTTCAGATGCGGGCGGGGGAAGAAGCGCCGGGCAAGGCCCGACGGTGCGAAGAAGATCGAAAGGCCATAGAGCAGCGCCGCGGTCATGATGATCGTCGGGCCGGAGGCAAGTTCGAGATGATACGAAGCGATGAGGCCGAGATAGCCGGAAGCCGCCGCACTTGCCGCCGCGAAGAGCATCATGATTGGCAGGCTGCGGGACCAGAGTTGGGCGACCGCAGCCGGCAGCATCATCAGGCCGACGGCCATCAGCGTGCCGAGCGCCTGGAAGCTTGCGACGAGATTCAGCACCACCAGCAGCAGGAAGAGGAAATGATAGACGGGTCCGCGCCCGCCGACGGCACGCAGGAAGCCAGGGTCGAAGCATTCAGCAACCAGCGGCCGGTAGATGATGGCAAGCACCAGCAGCGTTAGTGAGGCGATGGCACCGATCTGTGTCAGCGCCGGCGCGTCGATCGCGAGGATCGTGCCGAAAAGCACATGAAGCAGATCGATGTTGGAACCGCGGAGCGAGACGATGAGCACGCCGAGCGCCAGCGACGCGAGATAGAAGCTTGCAAAGCTCGCGTCCTCCTGCAGTACCGTCATGCGGCTGACGACACCCGACAGAAGCGCGACGGAAAGGCCCGCGACAAGTCCACCGATACCCATCGCCGTCAACGACAGCGAGCCGGCGACCAGATAGCCTATTGCCGCACCGGGCAACACCGCATGGCTCATGGCATCGCCCATGAGGCTCATGCGGCGAAGCATGAGGAAAACGCCAATGGGGCCGGAACCGAGCCCGAGGCAGAGGCAGGCAACGAGCGCCCGGCGCATGAAGCCGTAATCGGCAAAAGGGGCGAAGAAGATCTCGTAGGCTGTCATGTCGCCGGCACCCCGCAGGCTTCGGCATCTTCATCCCAGCGCTCGGCCATGGCACGAGCCTGCAGAAGATTGGCGGATGACATGACTTGCTGCGTCGGCCCCCAGCCGATCAGCCTGCGGGCGAGCAGCAGGGTCTCCGGGAAATATTCCCTCACCTGTTCGAAATCATGGAGCACCGCAATCACGGTCCGTCCATCGCCGTGCCAACGGACGACAATGTCGAGCAAATCCCTTGTCGTGCGGGCATCGATGGCAGCGAAGGGTTCGTCAAGCAGGATAATACGGGCATCCTGCAGCAGCAGGCGGGCAAAGAGCACGCGCTGGAACTGACCGGCCGAAAGCGAGCCGATATGCCGCTTCTCGAATCCTTCCAGACCGACCGTGGCGAGTGCGGCACCCGCGCGCGCAACGTCTTGCTTTGCAATGCGGCCAAAAGCACCCGCCTGGCGCCAGCTTCCCAGCAGCACAGTATCCACAACCGAAATCGGGAAGCGTCTGTTGATCTCCGCCGCCTGTGGGAGATAGCCGAAATCGGTGCGTTGCATCAGGTGTTCCACACGTCCCTCTACAGGGCGCAGTTCCCCCATGATCGCCTTCAGCAGCGTGGATTTTCCCGCGCCATTCGGCCCGGCAATCGCCGTCATGCTGCCAGACCGGAAAGTACCTGAGAGATGATGGACAGCGGGGTGGCGATCATAGGAGACAGTGAGATTGTCGAGGCGGATCTCGGGCGGGCTCATGGCAACAGAACTGCCCAGTAAATTGCGAGCCAGAGAACCGCGGCGATAGCGAGGGCACCACAGGTGCGTAGAAGCGCAGATTGCCCGAGAAGACTGACGGCGAGACGTTCAGGGGCGGGGGCGGATCGCATGCTCATTCCTTTTATGTAATAACGTATATGTAATAACGTAACTGTTATGTTATAACAATTGCGGCAGGAATGAGGCCGGGAACGTGATTGATCCGCTAGGCGCGCATCTCGGCGATCATGGATCGAAAGACTGAGAAAAATAAAAGGGCGCCCGAAGGCGCCCCTGCATCTGACTTGAGAAGATCAATCTCAGAGCTGCTCAAGCATAGCAGCTGCGCCGGAAACGGTTGCCTGGCCAGGTGATTCCTCGACATTGAGCAACTTCACAACGCCGTCTTCAACCAGCATGGAATAGCGCTTGGAACGAACCCCGAGGCCGCCGGCGGAGAGATCGGCATCGAGGCCGACTGCCTTGGTGAAGCCGGCGTCCCAGTCGGCGAGGAAATGGATCTTGCCGAGACCGCCGGAAGACTGTGCCCAGGCGCCCATGACATGCCAGTCGTTGACGGCGAGAACGGCGATATCGTCGACGCCCTTTGCGAGAATGGCATCACGGTTTTCCAGATAGCCCGGCAGATGGTTCAGCGAACAGGTGGGTGTGAAGGCGCCGGGCACTGCAAAGAGCACAACGCGCTTGCCGCCAAAAAGCTGCTCGGTGGTGGTTTCGACGGGGCCGTCGGCCGTCTTTTCCTTGAAAGTGACGGCAGGAAGCTTGTCGCCGATCGCGATGGTCATGGATTATCTCCTCGGTTCTGGCTGATCGCGGCCGCGCCGCGTGCGGAATTGAGAGGGGACTATAAGACGCGATCATTCAAAGGCAAGCGTGGTTTCCATGGTCTGCGAACCATCGATGATCAGCACACTCCACTGCTTGCCGTGGATGTCATAATTCTTCGGCAGCTTGCCGATGGAAATATCGGTAGCATAGGCCTTGCCGCCGCGGGCAGTATTCATCTGTTTGGTGAAGGCATAACCACTCGGCCCGGTGACAATGATATCAGGCGTCCCGCTCCCCTCTTCCGGCAGGGTGATCTTCAGCGAAAGCTGCTTCAGATCGGGCGACATGGCATATGCCACGATCTCGAAATCCGCGGACGGCGCTTCGGGAAGGCGGGCAGCCGCACTCTGAAGGATCATTTCCTCCTGCGGCCGCGACATTGCCGCAGCTCCGATCTTCAGTGAAAACTGCGCCTGGAATGGGATACAGATGTCCTTGCAGATACCGATGAAGGCTGTGGCATCGAACAAAACCGGACCTGCCTTCGAGGCCGTCAGCGATAGTGGCAGGGTCACCGGCGCGTCATAGCCGATATCCTCGACTTTGCCATTGGAAATAAGTTTGGGAACGGGGTAGGAAATGGCATCGAGCGTCACGCCGCTCTGCGGTGCTATCGTGATCTGCGGGGGGATGCCGTTATTGCCCGGTTCACGCCAATAAGTGATCCAGCCGGGCTTGGGCTCGATCTGCAAACCGGCGCGTATGTGGCCATTGCCATCAGGCGGCAGCGCCACGAGGCGCATCCGGCCACTTTCGTTCTCGGCCCAATCACTCATCTCCGCATAGGCCGAATGAAACAGGCCAAGTATGGGCACAGCCGAAATGAGTATGATTAATACGGCTCGCTGGAGCAATAAAATAACTCTCATGGAACAAAGGTTTACCGAAATTTGCCATTTGCCGCCAGAAGCCCTGCCCATTTAAATCTTCATTTTCGGTTGATTGATCTGTGACATTGGCCCATGCTTCCCCTGTCGGAGCCTTTGTGTGATCTGGCGGCAGGAGGAACCATGTCCCTAGCAACGCTAAAGAACAGACGGGAGCGCGGATTTTTCGACGGTCAGTTTCTGATCGCCATGCCTGGCATGGAAGATCGTAATTTTGCGCGCACGGTGATCTACATCTGCGCCCACTCGGATGCCGGCGCCATGGGCTTCGTCATCAATCGTCCGCAAAGCCTCACCTTCACCGATGTGCTGCTGCATCTCGACATGATCAAGCATGAAGATTCCATCGTATTGCCGAAGGACGCGCGAGAGTTCCCGATCCAGACGGGCGGACCTGTAGAAAGCGGCCGCGGCTTCGTGCTGCATTCTGACGACTATGTCAGCGACTCTTCCATTCCCGTCAGTGACGATATTTGCTTGACGGCGACACTCGATATCGTGCGTGCCATCTCGAGGGGCGGTGGTCCGAAGCGGGCAACAATGCTGCTCGGTTATTCCTCATGGGGTGCGGGCCAGCTCGAAAACGAGGTGGCCGCCAACGGCTGGCTCAATTGCGCCGCCAATGAGGAGCTGATCTTCGATCGCTGCCTCGACGACAAGTACGAGCGGGCGCTGGCCAGCATGGGCGTGACGCCAGCCATGCTGTCGGCCGAGGCCGGCCACGCCTAAGCGGGTCACTCCGGAACGAAACCGTTTTTTCGGCGTTCCCTGTCGGCAAGCGGACACCCCGTCCGTGATCCGAGAGGAGGCACACATGGGTAGCACTGGCGACAAGATTTCCGGCAAGGTCAACGAGATGGCCGGCAAGGCGAAGAAGGCGGCCGGCAAGACCACTGGCGACCGTGAAATGCAGACCAAGGGTGGAGTGCAGGAAGCCAAGGGCAAAGCCCAGGTCGCAACCGGAAAAGCAAAGGACAAACTGAAGGGTGCCGTCGACCGGCTTTAAGGCCTGTTCATCAGCTCTTGAATGCCTGCCGCAGCTGTTTGCGGCTGGCATTTTCCGTCTTCTCCTGCCTATGGAGACCTGTGATGAGGTTGTTTGCCTGCGACAATTGCGATCAGGTTATCCATTTTGACAACAGGCAGTGTGTGCGCTGCAACCATCGCCTTGGCTTCTTTGCCGGCGATCTGTCCGTGCATGCGCTGGAGTCGCGGGACGAGGTCAATTGGCAGCTCGTCTCCGATCCGACACGGCTGGTTCGGTTTTGCGCCAATGCCGGGCTCGATATCTGCAACTGGCTGGTCGATGACGGCAATGACTTCTGCATCGCCTGCCGGCATAACCGGCTGGTGCCGAATACGGATACACAAGATGGCATCGACCGCTGGCGGCGGATCAGCCAGGCGCAGCGGCACCTCTTCTACTCGCTGTTGCGCTGGAACCTGCCGCATCCCGACCGACAGGAAGACCCGCAAGGAGGGCTAGTCTTCGATTTCGTCGAAGATGCCGTGCAAAACGATGGCAATGTCGTTCCGGCCATGACGGGTCACGAGGAAGGGCTGATCGCCATTCGTGCGGCCGAGGCGGACGACGTGACCCGCGAGCAGGCGCGAACGGCGATGGACGAGCCCTATCGCACCCTGCTCGGCCATTTCCGCCACGAAACGGGGCATTTCATCTGGGACAAGCTGGTGCGCGACCGCAATGGCTTCGACACATTCCGCGCGGCCTTCGGCGACGAGCGTCAGGACTATGGAACGGCATTGCAGAACCACTATGCCAACGGACCAATCCCGGGTTGGCAGGAAAACTTCATCAGCGCCTATGCCTCTGTCCATCCATGGGAGGATTTCGCGGAGTGCTTTGCGCATTACCTGCATATCGTCGATACGCTGGAGACGGCGCGCAGCTTCGGCATGGCGATCGAGCCGCGTGGTCATGAGGAGATTGCGGCCGAGGTGGATTTCAATCCTTATCGGGCGAAAAGCGCCGAACAGCTCGTCAGCGCCTGGGTACCGCTCAGCCTGGCGATCAATGCGATCCAGCGCAGTATGGGGCAGCCAGATTCCTATCCTTTCGTGCTGTCTCCGCCCGTCGTGGCGAAGCTCGAATACCTGCACCAGCTGATCCAACATGCTGCTGCCGAACAGCAGCAGGCGGCATAATCAGCCCGCTCTCTTGCTCTTCTTGAACGGCTCCATTCCTTTGCGAGCCAGTTCATCAGCACGTTCGTTTTCGGGGTGGCCGGCATGGCCCTTGACCCAGTGGAGCGTCACCTTATGCCGGTTGCGGGCTTCTTCCAGTGCCTGCCAGAGCTCTGCATTCTTCACCGGCTTGTTATCGGAGGTTTTCCAGCCATTCTTCTTCCAGCCGAAGATCCATTTCGAAATACCATCCTTCACATAGGCGCTGTCGGTGTAGAGATCGACTTCGCAAGGCTCTTTCAAGGCGCTGAGCGCGGAGATAGCAGCCAAGAGCTCCATGCGGTTGTTCGTGGTTTCGGCTTCTCCACCGGAAAGCTCCTTTTCCACCTCGCCGTAACGCAGCACTGCTCCCCAGCCGCCCGGGCCAGGATTGCCGGAGCATGCACCATCCGTGAAGATATCGATGTGCTTCATAGGCTCAGCCCATATTCGGCCGGCGAGGAAATCTGACGGTGGAAGCGCAGCTTGCGCAGATATTCCAGCGGATCCTTCTTGGTGACCATGGCGCCTTCTGACGTCATCAGCCAGTCATAGAGGCGGGTCAGGAAGAAGCGCAGGGCCGAGCCGCGGGAAAGGATCGGCAGGGCATCGACCTCCTTGTCACTCAAGGGCCGGACGCTCTGGTAGCCTTCCAGCATCTGCGTGCCCTTGGTGATGTTATAGGCTCCATCCTTTTCGAAGCACCAGGCATTGAGGCAGATCGATACGTCGTAGGCGAGCAGATCGTTGCAGGCGAAATAGAAATCGATGAGCCCGGAGAGCTCGTCGCCGAGGAAGAAGACATTGTCTGGGAAAAGATCGGCGTGAATGACGCCTGCCGGCAGATCCTTCGGCCAATGGGTCCGCAGAAAATCGAGCTCGCTGCGGATCTCGTTTTGCAGGCCGGGTTCGACCTCGTCGGCGCGTGTCTCGGACTTGTCCCAGAGCGTCTGCCAACCTTCGAGCGACAACGCGTTCGGCCGCGTCAGCGTGAATCCTTCGGCGGCGAGATGCATCCGCGCCAACGCCTTGCCAACTTCGCGGCAGTGCTTCGCGTCCGGCTTTCTCAGCCACATACCTTCTAGGAACGAGATCAATGCGGCGGGACGGCCCGACAATGTGCCGAGCAGGGCACCGTCTTTGCGTGGCAGCGGTAGTGGGCAGGACAGGCCGCCGGCGGACAGATGTTGCATCAGGCCAAGGAAGAAGGGGAGATCGCTCTTTTCCACTCGCTTCTCGTAAAGTGTCAGAATGAGCGGTGCCTTCGATGTGTGCAGCAGGAAATTGGAATTCTCGACGCCTTCGGCGATGCCCTTGTAGGAGAGCAGGGCGCCGGCATCATATTCGGTGAGAAACCATTTCAGATCGTCTTCGGCGATATCGGTATAAACTGCCAAGTTGGTCTCTCACTGTAGAGGCGGTGTTCATTAGATGGGCAGGGCAGAGGGAAAGCCCCTCACCTCATTCTCCGTTCACAAATGCCATGTCAGCCGTCGTCAGCTCAAGGCCGCGCAGTTCGCGGTTGACGAGGAAATGCTCGTTTTCCTGCACCGTTTCGGCAAGCTCGACGCGGGCATCGAAGCGGGTACGGAAGGCCTCGATGATCTCGTTGACGATCACTTCAGGGGCGGAAGCACCGGCAGACAGGCCGAGGGTGGCAATCGGACCGATCGCATCCCAATCGAGTTCGGAAGCACGCTGTACGAGAATCGACCTCTTCGCTCCCGCTCTCAGCGCCACTTCCATGAGCCGCTTTGAATTGGAAGAATTCGGCGCGCCAACGATGATGAAAAGATCGCAGCCGGGGGCAGCCTCCTTCACCACTTCCTGACGGTTGGTCGTGGCATAGCAGATAGAATCGGCAGCCGGCGCCTTGAGATTGGGAAAGCGCTCTTCCAGCCGCCTGATGACGCCGGCCGTATCATCGACCGACAGCGTCGTCTGGGTGACATAGCCGAGATTATCGGGATCGTCGGGCTGATAGGCGTCGACATCCTCGACAGTCTCGACCAGTGAAACGGAGCCCTCGGGCAGCTGCCCCATGGTGCCGATCACTTCCGGATGGCCCGCGTGGCCGATCAGGATGACATGACGGCCAAGGCGGTTATGACGCATCGCCTGCTTGTGGACCTTGGAGACCAGCGGACAGGTGGCGTCGAGATAGAAGAGGTTGCGGGCATTCGCATCTTCAGGCACGGATTTCGGCACGCCATGGGCGGAAAAGACAACCGGCTGGGCGCGGTGTTCGGCGGGGATCTCGTCAAGCTCCTCGACGAAGACGGCGCCCTTGGCTTCCAGCCCTTCCACGACATAGCGGTTGTGGACGATCTCATGGCGGACATAAACAGGCGCACCATAGGCCTTCAGCGCCAGCACGACGATCTGGATCGCCCGGTCGACGCCGGCGCAGAAGCCCCGCGGGCCGCAGAGCCTGATCGTCAAGGGAGGTTTTGCCGCAATATTCATGACATATCCAGGTTAAGCTTGAGGGACCTCTAACCCAATATGGGGCGGAATTGAAGCGATACTATTGCGCAGCACTCTTGCGGCGGAACCAGGAGATGGCAGCCACGACAGCAAGCACCACCGCCAGCCCATACCAGGTGACGGCATATTGCAGATGGTCGTTCGGCAGATCGACCTGTGTCACGCCACCAATCGGAAAGCCTGCTGGATTGGGCGTGGAATCGGCATCGACGAAGAAGGGGACGACACTGGTCCTGTCGAGATCGACGCTCGATGCCATCACATCGAGGTCCTTCCAATAGAAGATGTTCTTCGCCACGTCATTGTCGGGCACCAGCCAGGAGGGCTTGCCAGGAAGTTTTGCGCGCGCGAGGCCGGTAACCGTCTGCTGGCCGGTCAACTCGCCCTGCATGCGCATTTCCGGCTCCTTGTTCTCATAGGGAACAAAGCCTCTGTTGACGAAGAGGTAACGCCCGTCCGCAAGCTGCAGCGGTGTGTAGATGTAATAGCCGGTCTGGCCACGCCAGGTGGCGAAGAAATGACGCTCCTTATTGTTGATGTAGCGGCCGGTGGCGGTGACCGTGCGGTACTCGATGTCACCATTTTGAGCCGCCATGGCCTCGATGTCCGCGAGGGGAACCGGGGCTGCAGCGCGACGCTCGGCGATATCGGCGAGCAGGCCTTCCTTCCAGTGAAGGCGTTCCACCTGCCAAGTGCCGAGCGAAATCAGGATGGCGAGCGCGATGAGAACGGCAATGCCGGTAAGGAGCGGCGGCTTGCGGCGCGGGGCCGGACTTTCGATATCAGTCACTCAAGCGTCCCTCGCGGGCATTGTGGCGATATTGCATGGCGATGAGGATGCCCTTGCACCAGCGCAGCGCCAGCAGAGACAGTATGATCGTCAGCGGGCCGAAAAGCAGGATGTGGACCCAGATTGGCGGGGCGTAATTGACCTGCAGCCAGAGAACCGAACCGATGACGATGAAGCCGACAATGAGGATGACGAAGACGGCCGGGCCATCGCCAGCATCGGCGAAGGAATAGTCCAGGCCGCAGGCTGCGCAGCGCGGTTTGAGGCCAAGTACCCCATCAAAGAGCTGACCGTGACCGCAGCGCGGGCAGCACCCCCTGATACCGGTCTTGACCGGATCGACCGGTGGAAATTGCGCGTCATCTTCACTCATGTCTATCTCCCGCCGACGGCTTTTCGCCGTCTGCCTTAACTCTCCCATAAAGTATTCGCATCCCGAATGGAAATGCCTGCGCGTTTTCGCCGCCGCATAATTCCTCAAATCGGAATCGATTTAGGGAATCATGCAGCAATTCAAAGCGTTACAGCGTCCTTTGCTCGTCTGGAAAGATGGGCGGCGCTGTAATGATTCGCGCCAAACAGAAGAAGAAGACTGATGACCAACGATAGCCATGCCGGACAGATCATAATCCTGAACGGCGCACCGCGAAGCGGCAAATCCAGTATTGTGTGCGCGATCCAGGACGAATTCGAGGGGCCGTGGATTAACCTCGGCGTCGACACCTATAATGCCATGACGCCGAAGCGCTACCTGCCCGGTATCGGCTTAAGGCCCGGCGGCGAACGGCCGGACCTGGAGGAGCTGGTACCATTCCTCTATGCAGCGCTCTATGAATCCATCGCCATTCATGCTGGATTCGGCCTCAATGTCGTCGCCGATCTCGGCCATCACGACAGCTATTCGCAGCCGCTCGGCATTCTCGGCGATTGCGCCCGACGGCTGGAGGGTTTTCCCGTGTTGTTCGTCGGCGTCAAGTGCCCGATCGGGACGATCATGCGGCGGCGCGAGATCCATCAGGAAGGGCGCGAAACACTCTACCTGCGCGCCACCGAGGAGACACCGGTGCCGGAACCGGTGCAGCGTTGGCAGGACGAGGTTCATCGCCCCGGTCTCTACGACATGGAGGTCGATACGTCCGTCCTGACCGCGCTCGAATGTGCCGAGGCGATCCGCCATCAGCTGGATCTCGGTATTCCGCAGCCTTCGGCTTTCGAGAAGCTGGCGGGTCAGCGGTGAGACACAGACAAGCCTCAAGACAAAGAAAAAGGCGGGGCCGATGGCACCCGCCTTTTTTGATCACTATCAGGCCTCGATCAGCCTGCTGCTACCGGAGCACCCCAGCCACCCCAGACGTAGATGCAGAAGAACAGGAACAGCCAGACCACGTCGACGAAGTGCCAGTACCAGGCGGCCGCCTCGAAGCCAAAGTGCTGCTTAGGCGTGAAGTCGCCGCGCAGCGCACGCAGCAGGCAGACCAGCAGGAAGATGGTACCGACCAGAACGTGGAAACCATGGAAGCCCGTGGCCATGAAGAAGGTCGCGCCGTAGATCGAGTTGCGGAACTCGAACGGTGCGTGGGCATATTCGTAAGCCTGGACGCTGGAGAAGAGCACGCCAAGCAGGACGGTCAGCGTCAGGCCCTGGATGAGCCCTCTACGATCGTTGTGCAGCAGAGCGTGGTGAGCCCAGGTCACAGTCGTGCCCGACAGCAGCAGGATAACGGTGTTGTAGATCGGCAGGTGCCAGGGATCGAGAACCTCAATGCCCTTCGGCGGCCAGACGCCGCCGGTGTAGGCGAGGCGCGAAGCCTGGATGGCTTCATGCGGAAAGAGGCTGGCATCGAAATAGGCCCAGAACCAGGCAACGAAGAACATCACTTCCGAAGCGATGAACATGATCATGCCATAGCGCAGGTGCAGGGACACGACGCGCGTGTGAGCACCCTCGTCAGCTTCCTTCACAGTGTCCGACCACCAGCCGTACATGACGTATAAAACGACAGCCAGCCCGATGAAGAAGACCCACGGTTGGGCCCATTCGACACCGAGAACATGCAGCGAGCCGCCGTTCAGGTAGCGCATAAAACCGACGCCGCCGAAGGCCATCAGGAATGCACCAAGCGAGGCCAATATCGGCCACGGGCTCGGAGCTATAATGTGGTAATCGTGATTCTTCTGATGAGCATCGGCCATGTCAGATCCCCGGTGTCTAAATTCTCCGCTTCCGGCGACGCCGGAAACACTCCTCAATCAAAGTTTCTTTTCAGCCTGTCCCGCACTACCCTCATTCGAAGCCACTGGCTTCGGACCCTCTTTGGGATAGAACGTGTATGACAGCGTGACCGTATGAATGCTTTTCGATTCAGCGGCCTTGGTAATTTCCGGATCGATATAGAACACGACCGGCATTTCAAGCTTTTCGCCCGGCTTCAGGTCCGTTTCATTAAAGCAGAAACATTGCACCTTGTTGAAATAAGCGCCCGCCTCGCCCGGCGTCACGTTGAAGACAGCCTGACCGCGCTGGGTTTCGTTGGAACGGTTCTCGGCGATGAAATTGACTTGGATCGTCTCGCCGATCTTCGGATTGACCTCGCGCTCGACCGGCCTGAATTCCCACTGCAGACCGGGAGCGACGTTGGCGTCGAAGGTAACGCGCATTTTTCGATCGAGAATTACGCTCGAAACCTGATCGACGCGCTGCGTCGTGCCGTTATAGCCCGTGACCTGGCAGAAAATTCGATAAAGCGGCACGGCAGCATAGCTTGCCGCTCCCATGCCGACGACGAAGCTCAGGCACATGAAGACGACGGCGGCATTGTTGCGCGGTTTCTTCGGTGCGTTGACGACATCGCTCATCGCCTCAGCCTCCGTGCGCCAGAAACTTGACGATGGTGATGGCGTAGAAAAGGATCACCAGCCCAGCGAGTGCGAGACCGAGGGCAATGTTGCGGTTGCGGCGCGACTTGCGTTGCGCCTCGGTAAGTTTGACCAATTCCATTAGAACGAGCCTCCTGCATATAAGACCAGCGCGGCAACCAGCCGGTCGAGCATCAGCGCGGAGAACACGGCGAAGAGATAGAAGATAGAGAAGCCGAAGAGCTTCTTCGCCGGGATCATTTTGAGATCGCCATCGGGCATGCGCCAGACGGCGATGGAACAGTATATGAAGACCGCACCGAGTGCTGCGGCAACCACGCCGTAACCGACGCTGGCGAAACCGAGGAACGTCGGCATTACGGCGCAGACAGCCGACAACACGGCATAAGCAACGATCTGATGCTTGGTGGTGCGTTCACCCGAAACGTTCGGCAGCATCGGCACGCCGACCGCCTCATAGTCACGCATCTTGAACAGAGCGAGCGCCCAGAAATGCGCCGGCGTCCACATGAAGATGATGAGGAAAAGGACCGTGCTTTCGATCGTAACCGAATTGGTCACGCAGGCCCAGCCGATCATGGGCGGAAAGGCGCCGGCCGCACCGCCGATGACGATGTTCTGCGGCGTCGAACGCTTCAGCCACATCGTGTAGATGACGGCATAGAAGAAAATGGTGAAGGCGAGGATCGAGGCCGACAGCCAGTTGACCGCAAGACCGAGGATCGTCACCGAGAAGCAGGAGAGCACGAGGCCGAAGGCCAACGCTTCCTTGGGCAAGATGCGGCCCGCCGGGATCGGGCGCTTGGCGGTGCGGCTCATGACGGCGTCAATGTCGGCGTCATACCACATGTTCAGCGCACCCGACGCCCCTGCGCCGACGGCGATGCAAAGGATGGCGATCAGGCCAAGGATCGGATTGATGTGCCCCGGCGCCAGCACGAGGCCGGCAAAAGCCGTAAAGACGACGAGCGACATGACCCGCGGCTTCAGAAGCTCGAAATAATCGCGCGCACTCGCTTCCGACAGGCGAGAGTCGCCGTCTTCAGCAAGAGCCTCGTGATTGTCGATTACCGTCATCATTCCGTCCTGAATTACCTAATTGCCAGACGCCGCAGAGGCCTGCGGCGTCCGGAAGTCCGGCATCTTACTTGATGCGCGGAAGCTGTTCCCACTGGTGGTATGGCGGCGGCGACGGCAGCTGCCATTCGAGGGTCGTCGCACCCTCACCCCACGGGTTGTCACCGGCAATGCGCTTCCTGGCGAAAGCTTCCCAGACACCGACGAGGAAGATGATCACGCCGAGGAACGAGATGTAGGAGCCGACCGACGAGACATAGTTCCAGCCGGCAAATGCATCCGGATAGTCGATATAGCGGCGCGGCATGCCGGCGAGGCCAAGGAAATGCTGCGGGAAGAACACCAGGTTCACACCGATGAACATGACCCAGAAGTGCAGCTTGCCGAGGAACTCGCTGTACATGTAGCCGGTCATCTTCGGGAACCAGTAGTACCAGGCAGCAAAGATGGCGAAGACGGCGCCGAGCGACAGAACGTAATGGAAGTGCGCCACGACGTAGTAGGTGTCATGCAGCGAGCGGTCGAGGCCGGCGTTTGCAAGCTGGACACCCGTCACGCCACCGACGGTGAACAGGAAGATGAAGCCGATCGCCCAGATCATCGGCGTGCGGAAGGTGATCGAGCCACCCCACATCGTTGCGATCCAGGAGAAGATCTTCACACCCGTCGGAACGGCGATGACCATCGTCGCGAAGACGAAGTAGCGCTGTGCGTCGAGCGACAGGCCGACCGTGTACATGTGGTGGGCCCAGACGACGAAGCCGACGGCGCCGATGGCGACCATGGCGTAGGCCATGCCGAGATAACCGAAGACCGGCTTCTTCGAGAAAGTCGAGACGATGTGGCTGATGATGCCGAAGCCCGGCAGGATCAGGATGTAAACTTCCGGGTGACCGAAGAACCAGAACAGGTGCTGGTAGAGGATCGGGTCACCGCCGCCTTCCGGGGCAAAGAAGGCCGTACCGAAGTTACGGTCGGTGAGCAGCATGGTGATAGCGCCAGCCAGAACCGGCAGCGACAGCAGCAGCAGGAAGGCAGTGATCAGCACGGCCCAGGCAAAAAGCGGCATCTTGTGCAGCGTCATGCCCGGAGCGCGCATGTTAAGGATCGTGGTGATGAAGTTGATCGCACCGAGGATCGAAGACGCGCCGGCAATGTGGAGCGCGAAGATCGCAAGGTCGACTGCCGGACCGGGCTGGCCGACAACTGCATAGGGCGGGTACATTGTCCAGCCACCGCCGGTACCATATGCACCGGCCGGGCCTTCGACGAACATCGAGATGACCAGCAGCAGGAAGGCGGGAACGATCAGCCAGAAAGAGATGTTGTTCAGACGCGGGAAAGCCATGTCCGGCGCGCCGATCATGATCGGCACCATCCAATTGGCGAAACCGCCGATCATCGCCGGCATGACCATGAAGAAGATCATGATCAGCGCGTGAGCGGTGGTGAAGACGTTGAACATGTGCTTGGCGCCATCGATCGCAGCATCGCCTTCGAAGCCGTAGACCATTGAGGCCAGGCCGTGGAAGATCTGGATGCCCGGCTCCTGCAGCTCCATGCGCATGGCAACAGAGAGAAGGCCACCGATGATGCCGGCGAAGATCGCGAAGATCAGATAGAGCGTGCCGATGTCCTTATGGTTCGTCGAAAAGAACCAGCGGTCGGCAAAGCTCGGGGCATGCGAGTGATCGTGGTGGTCGTCATGCGCGTGGGCGTCATGAGCGTGGTGATCATGAGAATGATCGTCGTGAGCGGAAGGTCCAGCCATTGTCCCGATCCCCTATCTTACTTTGCGACGTTTTCAGCGACATCGACGGTCTTTGCAGAACCATCGGTAGCGGCGATCAGTGTCTTGTAGGCACCGGGCAAGTCGGTGGCGGCCGTGGTCAGCCACTGCTTGTACTTGTCCTCGGAGACGACGCGGATTGCGATCGGCATGAACGCATGGTCCTTGCCGCAAAGCTCGGAACACTGGCCATAGAAGAGGCCCTCGCGCTCGGCTCGGAACCAGGTCTCGTTCAGGCGGCCCGGAACGGCGTCGATCTTGATACCGAAGGACGGCATGGCGAAAGCGTGGATAACGTCGGTCGGCGCGGCAGTGACGAGAACGCGGACGGTCTTGTTGACCGGCAGGACAACTTCGTTGTCGACGGCGAGCAGGCGCGGATAGACGGAGAGATCGGTCTTGCCGGCAGCGGCGCGATCCGGGTCCTTCAGAAGGTAGGAGTCGAAGGCAACGGGCGTTTCGCCCGAACCTTCATATTCATAATTCCACTGCCACTGGGTCGCGGTCGCCTTGATGGTCACATCAGGGTTTTCCGGCAGGGTCAGCTGCGCCGTGAGCAGGTTGAAAGAGGGAACCGCGAGGAAGAGAAGCACGAGAACCGGCCCCACAGTCCAGATGACTTCGATCAGCGTGTTGTGGCTCGTCTTGGAGGGAACCGGGTTTGCGGAAGCACGGAACTTGAAGCAGACGACGATAAGAAGAACGAGAACGAACAGCGTGATCGGTACAATGAACCACAGCGTGTATTGTTCGAACCAATGAATCTCCCGCATGATCGGCGTCGCTGCCGGTTGCAGGGTAGCCTGCCACGGCATCGGCTGATCGGCATACGTGCCGGAAGCAAAAAGCAGACAGACCAGCGCGGTCAGAGCTGCAAAAGCCTTCTTTATCACCTTGTAATCTCCCTCGAGCGCTGATCTGCATCAAATCGGACACAGAATCCTTGCCATCTTCTGCGCTTCAAACCACAGTTTGGCATCCGCCGCAACAGGCAGAAGCAATTGTCTATGCGGCATTTTTGCTCCAGGGCCGCATCGTCAGCCGTGGCAAAACATTGCAAGCTTTTCATCAGCATACGAAAAACACGCTTTGGGGCCAATCCGCTCGCGGCACATTCTTTTGAGGAGGTCCTATTTCTGCCGCAGTCCCCCGGTTTTCACGGGGTGGGGCTTTTCATTTTTCGTGGGCAGCTTCACAAATAGCGGCAATGATTCGATATCCAGAGGTTTTCATGGGTTTCCGTTCCCTCGCGCGGTCATTTATTCTGACTGCAGGCATCGCGACCGCCGCGACGAGCCCCCTTTTTGCGCAGCAGCCGTCGACACCCGCGCAGTCGCGCCCTGCCGCACCGGCCCCGAAGCCCGCACCGGCACAACAGCCTGCTCCCCCCACAACGCCGAACGTCGACCAGGTCACGCCCGGCCAGACACAGCCTCAGGCTCCGGGTACGGTCCGTTCCAACCACGGCGCATGGTCCGTGGTCTGCGACAAGCCGGCCGGTGCCTCGACCGAGCAATGCGCGCTGATGCAGAACGTCATAGCCGAAGATCGGCCGGAAGTTGGCCTCTCCGTCGTCGTCCTGAAGACGGCCGACCGCAAGTCGAAGATCCTGCGCGTGCTGGCACCCCTCGGCGTGCTGCTGCCGAATGGCCTCGGCCTCAACGTCGATGGCAAGGATATCGGCCGCGCCTATTTCGTGCGCTGCTTTGCCGATGGCTGCTACGCCGAGGTCGTTCTCGAGGACGAGCTGCTCAAGACCTTCCGCAGCGGCGCGCAGGCAACCTTCATCGTCTTCCAGACACCGGAAGAAGGCATCGGCATCCCCGTCGATCTCAAGGGCTTCGCGGAAGGCTACGACGCCCTGCCCTGATGCGTCGGGGCTTGCTCACGCAATACAACAGACCTACATCGGCTATTGAGCATTCCCGCTCTTGCGGAGCAAAAAGACTATGAACACCGATCTCCTGACGCTTTTCGACGCCGATGAAGCCACCATGCGCAAGCATGTCGCCGAGGCGCTTTCCGGCGCCGATGATGGAGAGCTCTTCATCGAGCACGCGCAGGCGGAATCGCTAACCTTCGATAATGGCCGCCTCAAGGGTGGCAGCTTCAACACCGAACAGGGTTTTGGCCTGCGCGCGGTCGCCGGTGAAGCTGTCGGTTATGCGCACGCGGGCGATCTTTCCGTCTCGGCGCTGAAGCGGGCAGCCGATGCTGTCGGTGCCGTAACACGCGGCTATTCCGGCTCTTACGCGGCGGCACCCCAGGGCACGAATCGCAGGCTTTATACTGATGAAAACCCGATCGGCTCGCCAACCTTCGAGGAGAAGGTGAAGCTGCTGACGGATATCGACGCCTATCTACGCGGCAAAAACGATAAGGTGCGGCAGGTCACGGCTTCGGTCGCGGCAAGCTGGCAAGTGGTCGACATCCTGCGCGCCGATGGTCATCGCGTGAAAGACATCCGGCCGATGACTCGCATCAATATCTCCGTCATGGTTGGTGAGGGTGACCGGCAGGAAAGCGGCTCCTACGGCCAGGGCGGTCGCATCGGCTTCGGCGATTTCATTGCGGCCGGAAGCTGGCAGCATGGTGCTGATGAGGCTCTGCGTCAGGCGCTGATCAATCTCGAAGCGATCGATGCGCCGGCAGGCACGATGGATGTCGTGCTTGGCTCGGGCTGGCCGGGCGTCATGCTGCATGAGGCCGTGGGGCACGGTCTTGAGGGCGATTTCAACCGCAAGAAGACGTCCGCATTCGCGGGCCTTTTGGGCCAGATGGTGGCAGCACCGGGCGTAACCGTCGTCGACGACGGTACGATCGACAGCCGCCGCGGCTCGATCACGATCGACGACGAAGGCACGCCTTCGGCCTATAATGTGCTGATCGAAAACGGCAAGCTCGTCGGCTATATGCAAGACCGACAGAACGCCCGGCTGATGGGCATGGCGCCCACCGGCAATGGTCGCCGCCAGGGCTACGCGCATGTGCCGATGCCGCGCATGACCAATACCTATATGCTCGGCGGCGACAAGACGCCGGAAGAGATCATAGCCTCGGTGAAGAAGGGCATCTATGCCGTCTCCTTCGGCGGCGGTCAGGTGGATATCACCTCCGGCAAGTTCGTCTTCGGCTGCACCGAGGCCTATCTCATCGAAAACGGCAAGATTGGTGCGCCGATCAAGGGCGCCATGCTGATCGGCAACGGCCCGGATGCCATGAAGCGTGTTTCCATGATCGGCAACGACATGAAGCTCGACACCGGCATCGGCAATTGCGGCAAAGCGGGCCAGTGGGTACCTGTCGGCGTCGGCCAGCCGCATTTGCGCATGGATCAGGTCACCGTCGGCGGTACACAGGCCTGAGGCATGCTGTCATGGTCGAAATCGAAATCAGAACCTTTGTCCCAGACGATGCCGATAGCGTCATCTCAGTCATCCTGCCGATCCAGCGTGAGGAATTCGGCATCGACATCACCGCTGACGCACAGCCCGATCTGCGAGTCATTCCCGACTTTTATCAATCGGGCAAAGGTCAGTTCTGGGTTGCGGTGAAAGACGGTGTCATTGTCGGCACAATCGGCCTCAAAGATATCGGCAATAATCAGGCGGCACTCCGGAAGATGTTTGTAGCGACCGAGGTCAGGGGCCGCGAGCACGGCGTCGCCGCCCGGCTGCTCGAAGCCCTCTTTGCCCATGCTGGCGACGTCGGTGTGACCGATATCTTCCTCGGCACGACCGACAAGTTCGTGGCTGCGCATCGGTTTTACGAAAAGAACGGGTTTGCCGAGATTCTCGCTAAAGACCTGCCGCGCGCATTCCCCCGCATGGCTGTAGACAGCAAGTTCTATCGGCGCAAAATCGCAGCCATCTGACCAGCAGCGGATCAGGTGTCCGGCCTGAATTTCCACTTCCGTTCAATGGCCGCCGCCAAATCGATGTCGTGGCGACGGGCGAACAGCAGCACGTGGCCAAGGATGTCGGCGGTCTCGTCAGCAAGGTCGCGTTCCATCTCCTCAGGCGAGCGGCCCTTGGCGCGGCCGCGACCGGTCAGGCGGTTCCAGGCCTGGGTCAGTTCACCCATCTCCTCTTGCAGTTTCAGCAGAAACCAATCGGCATCGCGCTCGATGCCGTTGGCGGCGGCGTAGTTCGAAGATGAGGTCTCGAACTGGTCGGCGAGACGCTGCAGCATGATGTTCTCCTTTTGTTTACAAGGAGAGCGCTGATTCCCGGATATTGTCCAGAGCGGAGAGTTCAGCCCTGGTTCGGCAGGAGCATACAGTCGTAGGAGCGCTTTTTAAGGGCATCGCAGGCAGAGGTCGCGTCTTCTTTGCTCTGGAAGCCGACGAAACGGGCGCGATAGATCGTGTTGGCGCCTTTGCCGACAGCTTCGGTGTAGGGCGAGGCGGAAACCAGCGGCGCACCGGCCTCGGACTGAGCCTGCGCAAGAAGTGCGCGGGCGGCATCGGCGCTCGGGGCAGCAGAAATCTGGATCTGCCAACCGCCTGCCTTGCCAATAGGCGCTTTCGTCGCCTTGCCGGCATTCATGATCTCGTCCATTGCAGCCGGACGTTCCAGCGGGATAACGCCACCATCGGCATAACCGAGCGCCTTCGGCGCGGGTGGTGCGGCTTCATCTGCCGCACGGGGCGCACTCACCGGCATCGGAACATCGGTATTATCAGCGGCCGAGGCTACTTCGACCTGCTCCTTGGCATTCATGCTTGCGACCAGCTTGGCGCCACCGGAAGAGGATGCCCGGCCGATATAACGATCGAGGAGTGCTGCCATTTGGGCGTCGCGGCTACGAGCCGTGCGGCCGCCGAGCACCACGCCGACCACGCGACGGTTACCGTCCTTTACGGCGCTGACGATATTGAAGCCGGAGGCATTCGTATAGCCGGTCTTGATGCCGTCCATGCCCTGGTAGCGATACATGAGATTGTTGTGGCCGCGAATGGTCTGGCCGCGGAAATTGAAGCTCGCAATGGAAAAGAGGCGATATTCGCGGGGATAATTCTTCATCAGCGCCACAGCGAGCGTGGACATGTCGCGCGCCGTCGTGATCTGGCGCTTGTCCGGCAGGCCAGATGCATTGACGAAGGTGGTACGGCTCATGCCGAGCTGACGGGCCTTCTGGGTCATGAGCCTGGCGAAATTGCTTTCCGAACCGCCAAGCTTCTCACCCATGGCGGCGGCAGCGTCATTGGCAGATTTGACGATCATACCATAAACCGCCTCGCGCACGGTGATCGTTCCGCCCGGCTTCACCCCGAGCTTCGTCGGCGGGCGGGACGACGCATATTTCGACATCGTGACTAGCGTATCCCAGGTGAGCTTGCCGCGATTGAGCGCCTCGAAAGTCAGGTAGAGCGTCATCATCTTCGTGAGCGAGGCCGGATGGTTCAGCGTATCGGCGTTTTCGGACGCGAGGACTTTGCCGGTGCGAGCATCGAGGACCAAGGAAGCGCTGCCCGCGAAGGCCAGGACGGGTGCAGAAAGCGCCAGCATCGCGGTCAAAATGGCAGCCAAAAGCCTATTCATGCACTTCCCCTCACTATATCCGGCAACGCGCTGCAACCGGAGTTATGTCCCGTATTGCGACACATGCCAACAGTCTGGCGCGACTTTGCGGCAACGCCCACGTTTTTTCCAAGCTTTTGTTTTGCTTGGTTAACGACCGATAAAGAAGCCATTCTCCAGGCAGAATTCAGTAAGGTTTAACGGCGGCACTGGTAGCCTGTGTGACACGATTACAAAGCGGGGTCATGGGAAAAAATGGGGCAGTGGAAGCGGCGTCTGAAGCGCATGGCGATCGGTGGCGGGCTGGAAGCGGCATGGCTGGCGAATGCCACAGGGCTCATGAAAGAGGCCCGTGGACGCGTTGTCATCTTCACACTCCATCATGTGCGTCCTCATATTACGCGGCCGTTTAAGCCCAACCAACATCTTGAAATAACGCCGGAATTTTTGGATGCAGCGCTTCGGCAGCTGAAGCGGGACGGCTATCGGTTCGTACCGCTCGATGCCATGCCCTCCCTGTTGTCGGACCGGCAGGACGAACGTTCGTTCGCCGCCTTCTCGCTGGATGACGGGTATCGCAACAATCTCGCCCATGCCCTGCCCGTTTTCGAACGACATCAGGCGCCCTTTACCGTTTTCATCACGCAAGGATTTGCCGAGGGCTCACACAGCATCTGGTGGGAAACACTGGCGCTGCTGCTCGATAGGGAGAACAGCATCGAGTTCGACTTCGGCCGCGGGCGAGAGCGACTGGCGCTCGACACGCCAGTCCAAAAATGGGACGCCTTCGACCGGTTTGCCGAGTTTATCCACAGGCAGGACGAAAGTCGTGCCATTCTGGCGGTGGATGCGCTGGCCCGGCGCCACGGAATCGAGCCGGCAGACATTACCCGGGAATTGGTCATGGCGCCGCCGGAACTGCGCAGGCTTTCGGCAAGCCCGCTCGCCAATCTCGGCGCCCATACGATTAGCCACCGGGCGCTCGCCCGCCTGCCGCAGGCGGAAGCACGGATCGAGATGGAAATTTCGGCCGATTATGTCGAGTCGATCACTGGCATTCGTCCCCGGACAATCGCCTTTCCCTATGGCACGTCGGAGGCTGCGACGGGCCGCGAAGCAGATCTTGCGGCAGATCTCGGCTTTGCCGTTGCGGTCACAACGCAGCCTGGCTTCCCGACCGCGAGCCGCGCCACCTATATGCCGCGCATCTCGCTTAACGGCTTTTACCAGAAGCCGCGCTACGTTTCGGCGCTAGCTTCGGGCATTCCCTTGAAATTGCTTGGAAAATAGCGGATCAGGGATACATTCTCACCTTATCCCAAGCGCCTTCCGGTGTTGGGCGACGAAACTCGATACGATCGTGCAGGCGGAATTTCTGGTCCTTCCAGAACTCGATTGAGGTCGGGCGTATCCGGAAGCCGGACCAGTACGATGGGCGCGGAATCTCGCCGATCGCGTACCGCGCCGTATATTCGTCAACGGCCTTTTCCAGGGCAAAACGGCTTTCGAGCGGGCGCGACTGCTTGGAAGCCCAGGCGCCGATGCGGCTGCCGCGGGCGCGGGTCGCAAAATAGGCGTCGGCTTCGGCATCGGTCACGATTTCGACAGGACCGCGGACACGCACTTGACGGCGCAGCGTTTTCCAGTGGAAACACATGGCCGCTTTCTTCTGTCCCAAAATTTCGCGACCTTTCTGGCTCTCGAAATTCGTGTAGAAGACGAATCCGTTGATATCGAAACCCTTCAGGAGAACCATGCGGACATTGGGCAGCCCATCTTCGTCGACCGTCGCGAGGGCGACAGCATTGGGATCGTTGACTTCGGAAGCCTCCGCCTCTTTCAACCAGTCCCCGAAGAGCTTGAAGGGCTCCTCACTTTCAGTAAAGTCACTACCTGTTAACCCGTTTGCCGACATATTAATTCAAATCCCGCGGTTTATTAAGCTGACCCAGCCCTTGACGCTGGGGAAGGACACAGGGTGGAAGTCATAGCAAAGACACATCGCCATACAAAGGGTTCGCTGCGCCGCAGCCTCAGACTCTCCATCGTCGGTATCGCGATTCTGTCACTTTCCGGCTGCGTCGGCGGAGGATTCGATTTCCTGAGCTCGGCAAAGGTCGACCGCTCGGTCGCGACCGGCACCGTGCCGCAGCCTGCTCCCAGTACCGATACGCTTTCCGACGAGATGACGGTGCGCAATGCCGTCACATCCGCCGATATCCAGAAGCTCGAGGGGCAACCCCTCCCCTGGGCCAATGCCTCGACCGGCAGCGCTGGCGTCATCGAGACGATTGTCGAGAACAATGACGCCGGACAGGTCTGCCGCCAATTCCGCACGACGCGCCATTCCTATGTCGGCATCGCCAAATTTTACGGCAAGACCTGCCTTGTCGGCGGCGGCAACTGGCAGCTTCTGAGCTTCCAGCCTGAAAGCTGACCCCGTCTTTTCGCTTGTTTCGGAGAGATACGCGCCCTGACACGTCCGGGTTAACGGCCGCGCTGATTCGCCTTAATGTTTAGCGAAAGGCTAACCATTCGCGACAAAACATCGCTTATCAGCTGCAAGAAATAAGAAGTGATTAGTAACTCTCTCGCACGATCGACCGACGAGCGTGCCTTCTTCGCCTGAGCGGACCGAACGGCGCGTCATGAGTTGACATTTCGATTTCCGGGAACGGCCACGAGGAACATGTCGCCCGGATTGCGACAGCGGCGGTGCAAACAATGCGCGATCCATATAAGGTTCTGGGCGTCACGCGTGACGCGGGAGCGGATGAAATCAAGGCGGCTTGGCGTCATATGGCAAAGGCCGTGCATCCTGACCACAATCAAGGTGACCCGACGGCGACTGCGCGTTTTGCCGAGATCGGCCGCGCCTATGAGACGCTGAAGGATCCGAAGAAGCGCAACCTGTTCGACAATGCCTTGCGCATGGCCGAAGCCAAGAAGCAGGAACAAACGATCATGCAGCAGCGGCAGGCAGCCCGCGAGGCGGCTGCTCGCGCTAAGGCCGCGCAGGCGAACGCCGAGCGGGTAATGGAGGAGCTTGCGCGTGCCAACGCCTATGCGCAGAAGGCCGCCGCGGCAGGTGCCAAACAGCAGCAGGCGAGCACTACCGAAGCCGCCGAAGAAATGGTCGAACGCATCTTCGGCGCGCAGACAGCCCGCGCCGCAGGCGCCCAATCTCAGGCACAATCACAACAGCAGGCGCAGGCCAAGCCGCACACAGATGAGTCGGCCAAGCAGCCAGAACAGGAAACCACTGAATCCGAACCCGCCAAGGCTGAGGACGAACATATGGAGGCCTCCGCTGCCGGGGGCTCCAACATGTCCCTGCCGCTCAGCCTGCTCACCTCGCTTGTGCGCCGCTTCACCGGCGCCGGCCAGCCGGGTCTTGAGAAAGCTCCGGACGAGGTAGCAACCGCAACCGTGACGATCGAAGACATCATGAAGGGAAGCTGGACGACGGTTTCGCTTCCGGAAGGCCGCGAAGTAGGGTTTGCCCTGCCGGCCGGCACGACAGAGGGTCACCAGATCCGTCTCAAGGGACAGGGTTTCAAGTTGCCGGGCATGCAGCGCGGCGACGCGGTGATCAATATTCACATCGCACCCGACCCGCGTTTCACGGTCAATGGTTTCGACGTGCATGCGGTGCTGCCCTTGAACATCGAGAATGCCGTGCTCGGCACCGAGGCGCGGATCGACGGTCCGCAAGGACCGGTCAATGTAACGGTCCCGGCCTGGTCCGGCTCCGACAAGACGATCCGCATTCCTGACAAGGGTCTGCCCAATGACAACGGCGGAAAAGGCGATCTCGTCGTAGAATTGCGTATTATGTTGTGGGAAAAACCGGACGATAAAGTCACCGATCTCATGCGCAGCATGCGTGAAGGGCTATTTTTGTGAAATTTCGGTGACAATCGCACCCTTTGTTACGATCCCTAACAGTTGATGATCTTTGGCAAGCTTGAACCGATTAACGGCCTATGCCATAGGCAGGATCATCAGAATTCCTAGGGAAGCGAAATATGGCTCAAGCATCCGGCCTCATGGCAGGCAAACGCGGCGTCATCATGGGTGTCGCCAACAATCGTTCGATTGCGTGGGGTATTGCCAAGGCCATTCATGCGCAGGGCGGAGAAGTTGCATTCACCTATCAGGGCGATGCGCTGAAGAAGCGCGTGGAACCGCTGGCTGCCGAAATCGGCGCTGTCATGGTCGGCCACTGCGACGTGAGCGATGAATCCACGATCGATGCCGTCTTCGAAAATGTCGAGAAGCTGTGGGGCAAGATCGATTTCATCGTGCACGCGATCGGTTTCTCCGACAAGGACGAACTGACCGGCCGTTACGTCGATACGACGCCTGACAATTTCGCCAAGACGATGCAAATCTCCGTCTACTCCTTCACCTCGGTCGCTCGCCGCGCCGAGAAGCTGATGACGGAAGGCGGCTCGATGCTCACCCTCACCTATTACGGTGCCGAGAAGGTGATGCCGAACTATAACGTCATGGGCGTCGCAAAGGCTGCTCTCGAAGCGAGCGTCAAGTATCTCGCTGTCGACCTCGGACCAAAGAATATTCGCGTCAATGCGGTTTCGGCAGGCCCGATCAAGACGCTTGCCGCGTCAGGCATCGGCGATTTCCGCTATATCCTCAAGTGGAACGAGTACAACGCGCCGCTGCGCCGTACTGTTACCATCGAGGAAGTCGGCGATGTCGGCCTCTACCTGCTCTCCGACCTGTCACGCTCTGTCACCGGTGAAGTGCATCACGCCGACAGCGGCTATCATGTCATCGGCATGAAGGCTGTGGACGCGCCTGATATTTCCGTCATCAAGGACTGAGAGGTCCTCTCAAGCGGAGCCGATCCCCGTGCTTATCTATGTGATCAGACACGGCCAGACCGACTGGAATGCGGAGCGCCGCCTGCAGGGGCAGAAAGATATTCCGATCAATGCGATCGGCCGCGAGCAGGCAAGACAGAACGGGATCGCCCTTGCGGCGATCCTGAAGGGCGAAGACAGCAAGTTCGATTTCGTTGCGAGTCCTCTCGGGCGCACGCGCGAGACCATGGAGATCATGCGATCGGCCATGGGGCTCCCGCCCAAGGAATATCGCACCGACGAACGTCTGGTCGAAGTCTCCTTCGGCGACTGGGAAGGCTATACGCTCAAGCAGCTCAGGGTCTCGCAGACAGAGCGTGTCACGGAACGCAACATCAACAAGTGGGATTTCATTCCGCCAGGCGAGGATGCGGAAAGCTACGAGATCATGTCGTGGCGGACCGGCGCATGGCTTAATTCTGTCGACCGGCCGACGGTCTGCGTCACCCATGGCGGTGTCATCAGAAGCCTGTTTAAGATGATCTCCAACTTGCCGAAGGACGTCGCTTCCGAGGGCGAAATTCCGCAGGACCGGATTTTGAAGATCGAGACGTCGCAGAGCATGATCGGCTGGCTCTAGTCCAACCGGCCTGCCGGTGGCGACCTACTTGACGATATCGAGATCGTTGATGACACGCTTGCCATCAACCTCCGTATAGAAGATCACAACCTTGACGCCGGCCTTCAGGCCTTCGAAATCGAACTCCTCCGGCGCCTGATAGGTCTTGCCATCGTCCAGCGTCAAGACAAGATTGGTCGTGTCGACCTTCTTGATCGTTGCCTCGACATCAGCGCTCTCAGCAAAGCCGCTCATGGGCGAAAGAAAATTTGCCGTGGCCAGAAGCGTAGCAATAACGAAACGCATGTCGGCAATCCCTTTGAAACGCTGCCGTTGATATCGATTGGCCACAGATAAACTCCTGAATATGGCGAAAATTGCCCGGAAGAATGGCTTTCGGCGCCCAATTGATGAATAGGATTTTACGGATAATCAAGAGGCTCTATTCACTGTATTTTTCTCTCTATTTACGTGATTTAGCAGTCCCGAATGCGCGCAATCGTAAATTAACCCCTGCACAATAAGGTCAACGCGAATGTGGGGGTGGATGATTTGCTATTCCAGCGGAGCAACAGCAACCGGCTGCGGCGTGTTCTGAAGAATACGCGTATTTCGCTGCTTGTTTCCGCCCTCGTAGCCGTCGTCGTTATTGCCGTCGGCTTTGCACTCGACAGGGCGAATACCGATGCGCATCTGCGCGAGCTGCAAATCCGAACCGCAAACGAGACGAACCTGATCCGCGCCCGCATGATGGCGCAGATCAACATGGATATCACCGCCGTCCGCGATCTCTCCAACCTGGTTTCGCTCAGCACGCAAACGAACGACGTGGAGATAGAGCGGCAGATCAACTGGCTGCTGATCCAGAACCCGCATTTCATTCATATTGCAGTTGCGCCTGATTTCATCGTCAAGTCGGTCTATCCCGCGCAATCCGGCAAAGAGCGGATCGGCAAGGATGTGCGGGAAGTGCTGATGCAACGCATGTCGATCAACCGCAATACCGGCGACCATTCGGCCCGCTTCTACGGTCCCTTCAAAACGACGGATGCAGAAAACGCCTTTGCGATCTTCTTTCCCGTTTTCGTCAAGGAGAACGGCCAGCGCCGCGTCTGGGGCGCGGTCGAGGCGGTTATTGATCAGGACATGTTCTACGAGGCGACAGGCCTCAAGCCCGCACGCAACAGTGAAAACCAGGAGCGCTATCCACATCTCGACCATCTCTCGATCGCGGTGCGCGATATTGGGGTTCCGGATGAAACGGACGCGCCCTTCTTCGGTCCCTCCAATATCTACGAGAAGAATCCGCTCCGCCGCAGAATCAACTTCGCAGGCGGACGATGGGAACTGGCGGCGGTTCCGAACACAGGCTGGAATGCCGTCCCCGACAATCAGTCTGAACTGCGATTGATCATTGTCGCCGCGGGCTGCGTGATCATTATCCCGATCTTCTTCGCCACATTGCTGCTCGGCGAACGCAATCGCAATATTATGCAACTCGAAACGCGCGAGGCCAAGCTCCTGGAACTATCGCAGCGGCTCAATCTGGCGCTCGAATCCTCCCGGATCGGCATCTGGGAGCTGCCGGAAAACGCCACCAGCCTTTCCTGGGATGCGCGCGCATCCGCGCTTCACGGCCTCGAGGCGATCGAGGATACTCGGTCGCAGGACATGTGGCTGTCAACGATCGTGCCCGAAGACCGCGAAATCGCAGAGGTTCACGTCTTCGGCTGCAGCATCGCAGGCGAAGCCTGCGCCGCGCAATACAGAGTGATGCGGGAAGACGGCAGCATTCGTCATCTGCGTTCTGTCGGAGCCTTCTACACGGATGCCGGCGGCACCGGGAAAACGATCGGTATCGTCTGGGACGTGACAGCAGATGCACAGGTCACCAGCACACTCCGTCTCGCCAAGGAAACAAGCGAGCTCAAAAATGCCGAGTTGGAACTTGCGTTAGAAGAGCTTTCAAGCCGTGAGGCGGAGCTTTCCGAACTGTCTAGCAAGCTCGACCTAGCACTCGATTCCTATCAGTGCGGCATCTGGGAAGCCATTCTCGGCAGACCCGGCTCGATCTGGGACGAACGCATGCACGAGCTCTACGGACTCAAGCAGAGCAACGCCTTCGTGACCGAAGACGCCTGGCTCTCCTGCATCCACCCCGATGATCGCGGGCTGGCGCTCGAAAGCGCGCGGCATTTCAAACGGCTCGGGGATACCCATACACTCGTCTGCCGCGTGCCGGACGACGATGGCGGCTTCCGCTATGTACGTTCTGTCGGCAAGGTGCATCGCACGCCGACCGGCGAGATGAAGATCATCGGTATCGCCTTCGATTCGACCGAGGACGCGTTGATGACGCTACGCCTCAAGGCCGCGAAGGACGAGGCGATCGCCAAGAACATCGAACTGGAGCTTGCCAAGACCAGGATCGAGCACAATTCCCTCCACGACCCGCTGACCTCGCTCGCCAACCGCCGTAAACTCGACATCGCGCTGGAAACTCTGACGGATGCCGGTCGCAGGGAGCGACAGAAATTCGCAATCCTGCATATCGACCTCGACCGCTTCAAGGAAATCAATGACACGCTGGGTCATGCCGCCGGCGACGCGATGCTGGTGCATGCTTCACGCGTGCTTTCCAGAAATGTGCGTGACAGCGATGTCGTCGCGCGTATCGGCGGCGACGAGTTTGTCATCCTCTCCTTCGAGGTAGGCGACGAGGAGATGGCGGTGCTTGCAGGCCGCATCATTGAGGAAATGCGTCAACCGATCGACTTCCAGGGCTTCTCCTGCCGCTGCGGCGTTTCGATCGGCATCGCACTGGCGAACGGTGTTCATGTCGATGCCCGCAAAGTACTGATCAACGCCGATATCGCACTTTACCGAGCCAAGAGGCTCGGCCGTAACCGTTTCGAATTCTTCAACCAGAACCTACAGGCCGATGTCATCAACAATAAGCGCATGGCCGACGAGATTCTGGCGGGCATCGACAACGACGAGTTCACGGCCTGGTACCAGCCGCAATTCTGTGCCCGCTCGATGAAGCTGACGGGCGTCGAGGCGCTGGTGCGCTGGCGCCATCCTTCCAGGGGTCTGCTGACGCCGGACAAATTCCTGCGCATCGCCGACGAGATCAATGTCGTCCAAACGCTCGACCGCATTGTGTTGGAAACCGCGCTACGCGACAAGATGCGCTGGGCGGCACAGGGCATCTACGTGCCGAAAGTCTCCGTCAATGTCTCCGCGCGGCGCCTGCACGATGGTAGCCTGCTGGAATCATTGAACGACCTGCAGATCCGCCCCGGTGAAATTTCCTTCGAGTTGGTGGAATCTATCTTCCTCGACGAAAGCGAGGACGTGGTCTCGCAGAACCTCGAACGGATCAAGGCGCTCGGCATCGATATCGAGGTCGACGATTTCGGCACCGGCCACACGTCGATCGTCTCGCTGCTGAAACTGAAGCCGAAGCGGCTGAAGATCGACCGGCAGCTCGTGCAGCCGATCGTCGCTTCCTCGCAGGAACGCGCACTCGTCAGTTCCATCATCGAGATCGCCCGCTCGCTCGGTGTCGAGACGGTGGCCGAGGGCGTCGAGACACCTGATCATGCCGAACTGCTGCGCGAGCTCGGCTGCGATCTCCTGCAGGGTTATGCTTTCGCACGTCCTCTTTCCTTCGACGATTTCGCCATAGAAGCGCGCGGGACGGCCTGGCTGCTGGCTTCCTAAGAGCGTTCCGATTCTTCTTCGAAACGTGGAAATGCTCTTACCCTTTATTCTCCCCCAATTCCGGACGCAAAACCGCTACACATTTCTGATGGAATTGCTCTAGAGTCTCCATCGTTCGCAAATACGGGAAACACCATTTCCCCGACGGTACCGTGGGCGCAAAGAAAGGCTTTTGCCGGAACGTTTTTTTGGCCTATGAGTGTCGCGCCTTTTCGAGTAATGGCGCTGCCGGTGACGATCGGTAGCGCGTCCGGCGGGAACACATGTCGCACAATACATTCGGTCACCTCTTCCGTGTAACCACCTGGGGCGAAAGCCACGGACCGGCGCTCGGCGCCGTCGTCGATGGCTGCCCTTCGGGACTGCGCTTCAAACTTGAAGACCTGCAGGTCTGGCTCGACAAGCGCAAGCCTGGTCAGAGCCGTTTCGTTACCCAGCGGCGCGAGGACGACCTGGTGAAGGTTCTCTCCGGCGTGATGATGGACGCCGACGGCGAGACAATGATTTCGACCGGCACGCCGATTTCCATGCTGATCGAAAATACCGACCAGCGTTCCAAGGACTATGGCGAGATCGCGCGGCAATATCGTCCAGGCCATGCCGACTATACCTATGATACAAAATACGGCATCCGCGACTATCGCGGCGGCGGCCGTTCTTCCGCGCGCGAGACGGCAGCACGCGTGGCGGCCGGCGGCATTGCCCGGCTCGTCGTGCCCGGCGTGACCATCCGCGGTGCGCTCGTTCAGATTGGCAAGCACAAGATCAACCGCGCCAACTGGGACTGGGATCAAGTGGGGCAGAACCCGTTTTTCTCTCCCGATGCCGAGATCGTGCCCATCTGGGAAGACTATCTCGACGGCATCCGCAAAGCCGGCTCTTCCATCGGCGCCGTCGTCGAAGTGGTTGCCGAAGGTGTTCCAGCCGGACTTGGTGCGCCGATCTATGGCAAACTCGATCAGGATATCGCCTCGCTGCTGATGTCGATCAACGCCGTCAAGGGTGTCGAGATCGGCAACGGTTTTGCCGCCGCCGAGACCAGCGGCGAGGACAATGCCGACGAGATGCGCATGGGCAATGACGGCAAGCCGATCTTCCTGTCCAACAATGCCGGCGGCATTCTCGGCGGCATTTCGACCGGCCAGCCGGTCGTCGCCCGTTTTGCGGTCAAGCCCACCTCTTCCATTCTCACCGAACGGCAATCGATCGACGCCGACGGCAACAATGTCGATATCCGCACCAAGGGCCGCCATGACCCCTGCGTCGGCATCCGTGCCGTGCCGATCGGCGAGGCGATGATCGCTTGCGCCATTGCCGACCATTATCTTCGCGACCGCGGCCAGACCGGCCGGCTGAAATAGGACCGACTCCATGCCTTATGACCAGAAACGCGTCGTCGACGCCATCAGGGCTTTCGAAGCCGGCGAGATCGTCGTCGTCATGGACGACAATGACCGTGAAAACGAAGGCGACCTGATCGTCGCCGCCGTGCATGCGACACCCGAAAAGATGGCCTTCATCGTACGCCACACATCTGGCATCGTCTGCGCGCCGATGCCGAAGGAAGAGGCCAAGCGGCTGAACCTCAACGCCATGGTGGCGGAAAACGATTCTGCCCATACGACGGCCTTCACGGTTTCCGTCGATTTCAAACACGGCACGACGACGGGCATCTCCGCCGACGACCGGACGCTGACAGTACGCAATCTAGCGAACCCCAATGTCGGTGCTGCCGATTTCGTTCGCCCCGGCCACATCTTTCCGCTCGTTGCCCGCGAAGGCGGCGTACTGATGCGCTCCGGCCATACGGAAGCGGCCGTTGATCTCTGCAAGCTTGCCGGCCTGCCGCCAATCGGCGTCATCTGCGAACTTGTCAATGACGACGGTACGGTGACGCGCGGCCCGCAGGTGGTGGATTTTGCCGAAAAGCACGGGCTGAAGCTCGTCTCCGTCGCCGATCTCATTGCCTATCGCCAGCGCAAGGAAACACTGATCGAACTCGGCTCGAGCTTCGATATCGAAACACCGTTCGGCAAAGCCAAGGCGCATGCCTATTCCCTGCCCTGGGATCCCATGCAGCATCTCGCCGTCGTCTTCGGCGATATCCGGGATGGCATCGATATTCCTGTGCGCTTGCATCCGGAAAACGTTGCCGACGATCTGTTCGGCAAGCGCAAGCCGGTCGATTTCTACATGCAGAAGATCGCCGAACATGGTCGCGGCATCATCGTCTATCTGCGCGAAGGCTCCGTTGGAGTCGGTCATTACGACAATGGCCGAAAGGCGCGCAGCCAGGGCCGCGAGGCCCATGCCGAGGCGCAGACGCGCGATAATGAGTGGCTGGAAATCGGCCTCGGTGCGCAGATCCTCAAGGATCTCGGCGTCAGTTCGATCAAGCTGATGACCAGCCGCGAGCGGCACTATGTCGGCCTGGAAGGATTCGGCATCAAGATTTCCAAGACGGAAATCTGCTGATTATCTCTTCTCCCCACCGGGAGGAGAGCTTAGCCTCTCCAGCCGTCCAGATAGACGACCTGCTCGACGCCGGCGAAACGCGCAAGGCGTTCGAGCTCCGCTTCCAGTTTTTCGATCCGACCGGCAGACGCCTTCACACGCGGCTCCAACCATAGCCGCTTCACGTCCAAGGTGCCCTTTTTCCGATCGGCTTTCATGTCAATACGACCAATGAGCCTGTCGCCCTCCAGCAGCGGAAAAACATAATAGCCATATTCGCGCTTCGGTTCCGGCACGAAGACCTCAATGCGATAGAAGAAGCCAAAAAGTCGCTCTGTCCGGTTTCTGTCGCGGATCATCGGATCAAATGGGCTAAGCACCCGGATTCGCTGTGGCGCCTCCGGATAAGTATCTATCGTGCCAAGGAAATCGGCTGATGCCCATGAAGAGCGTGGCTTGCCGTCGAGTGCCGGTGCGATCAGCACTTCGACCAGTTCGTCCCGATGTTCAGCCACCCACGCCTTGACTTCGTCCGGCGAGAGCAGATCCCAGAAGGCGGCGATTTCGCCGTGAGTGGCAAAGCCGAGACGGGTGAGCGCGCTGCGGCAGGCCCAGTCGACAAATTCCTCGCGGCTCACTTCTTGGGCGTGGAACTCGGCAGGAATGACGCGTTCGACGAGGTCATATATCTTCTGGAAATTGGAGCGGCCGGCGATAGCGAATTTGCCGGTGCGCCAGAAATATTCGAGTGCCGTCTTGTTCGGATGCCAGTTCCACCAACCGCCGGAAACATGGCCGTCCGCCTTCATGTCGCGCGCCAGGATCGCACCGTCCTTCACGACCCGCTCATAGGTTTCTTCGAAGGAGGCCTCGAAGCCCTCCCCCCGCCATTTGCGCCAACGCTCGACGATCGCCACCTCCTCGTCGCGGAACTTGTGTTTCCAATATTTGAAGAAGGCGCTCGGCAGGATGGAGGCATCATGCGTCCAATGCTCGAAGAGCGTGCCGTCCTTTTCCAGAAGCGCCGTCAGATGTTCGCGCCGATAGGTCTGGTTGCGGGAAAACAGGATCTGATGGTGGGCGCGCTCCACCGTCTGAATGCTGTCCACCTGCACGAAACCCAGATCATGAATGAGCTGCAGCAGGCCGGCCTTGGTCAGCGCGCGGTTCGGTGGAGCACTCAGCCCCTGTTTGGCGAGGAAAACACGGCGGGCGTCGGCATTGGAGAGAAGATTCGTCATGTGAACATCATAGCGCGGAAAATCTTCCTAGCTACCCGCCAGCATATTCCGGGCGATTTGATTTTGATCCTTTATCGCATGGCCGTCGCCTTATAGAAGCAAGAGCTCTAAGCAAGGGGACCACATTGAATATTCGCTTCGACAGCGCAGGCGCCAGTTTCGGAACGAGGGTCGCAGTCGAACCGCTGACGCTCTCGCTCATGGAAAAGCGTCTCGGGGTCATCGGCCTTAACGGTTCAGGCAAGACGACCTTCGCGCGGATGATCAACGGGCTCATGAAACCCACCACGGGCAAGGTCGTGGTCAACGGGCGTAATACGCTCGAGGAGAAAACAACGCTTGCCGATGTCGGCTTCATTTTCCAGTCGCCGCAGAACCAGATCATCCTGCCGATC
Source organism: Rhizobium sp. BK529 (assembly GCF_014194105.1). Taxonomy (NCBI): domain Bacteria; kingdom Pseudomonadati; phylum Pseudomonadota; class Alphaproteobacteria; order Hyphomicrobiales; family Rhizobiaceae; genus Rhizobium; species Rhizobium sp. BK529. The sequence continues at coordinate 2,524,864 of NZ_JACIAU010000001.1, forward strand.
GTCAAAGACGATATCGCCTTCGGGCTCAAAGGCCGCGGCTTTACGAAGGCGGAGATCGAACGCAAGGTCGAGCTGGTTCTTGCCCGCTTCAGCGCCGAAAACCTAGCAGATCGCCGGGCGCACGAGCTATCGGGTGGCGAGCTGCAAATCGCTGCCCTCTGCTCAGTGCTGGTAACCGGCCCGAATATCCTGATCCTCGACGAACCGACAAACCAGCTGGATCTGCGCAACCGAGCGCTGGTCCAGAAGACTATCGACGGGCTCGAAGAAAACGTCGTCGTCATCACCCATGATCTGGAGCTGATCGCCGGTTTCGAGCGGGTGCTGCTGTTTCACGAAGGCAGACTGGCGGCTGACGCCCCCGCGGCAGAGGCGATCGCCCGCTACAGGGAGCTCGCCAGCTGATGCAATCGCTCTATGTCGAAGGCAATAGCGCCCTGTACCGGCTTTCGCCGCGAGTAAAGATCCTTTCGCTTTTCCTGCTCGGTCTCGTGCTCTTCGTTGGAGACTATCTCCCACTGCTCGCCATCGTTACGCTGCTGGCGGCGCTGGTCTATCGCAGCACTGGCCTGTCGCTGAAGGAATCGCTCGTCCGGCTCAGGCCGATCTTCCTGACGATCGTGATCGTGGCGCTCTTCACCCTCATCGTCAATCCGTGGCACGCCGCCCTTGCGACACTGCTGAGGCTGACGGCGCTGATGCTGTTTGCCGCCGCCGTGACCGCGACCACGACGATCACACAATTCATGGATGAGATAACGGCGCTTGCCGGGCCTCTGGAACGAACGGGCTGGGTGAAGGCCGACGATATTGGCTTGGCGGTTGGTCTCGTGCTGCGCTTCGTGCCCGAGATAATCGCCCGATACCATGCAATCAGCGAAGCACATGCGGCACGCGGACTGAGGGTGCGGCCGGCGACGATCCTCGCCCCGCTCATCATTTTGACTCTCAAGGATGCGGATAATATTGCCGCAGCGATTGACGCGCGCGGCATTCGGCGGCATGTCAATTAACGATTTGTTGAACTGGAGCTCCCGATGAGCACGCGCGACCTCGTTCTTGCCGCCCTCTTCGCCGCTATTATCGTGGCGCTCGGCGTGCTGCCGCCCATCTATCTCGGCTTCATTCCGGTGCCGATCACAGCGCAATCGCTCGGGGTGATGATGGCTGGCGTTGTGCTCGGCGCAAGGCGCGCCACGGTTGCCGTACTGATCGTGCTGGTGCTCGTTGCCATGACCTTGCCCGTGCTTTCCGGCGGCCGCGGCGGATTTGCGGCCTTCGTCGCACCGACCTCAGGCTTCCTGTTCGGCTGGGTCTTTGCTGCTTTCGTCACCGGCTTTCTCAGCGAGCGGCTGGTCAATGCCGGCCAATCCGGCCTGGTGCAGACGGTGAGCTTCTTCCTTGCCGCCTTGATCGGCGGTATCGTCGTGCTCTATGCCTTCGGCATCATTTATCTCGCCTTTGCCGCCAATATCGGCCTGAAGCAGGCCTTTATCGGCAGCATGGCCTTCATTCCGGGCGATGTCGTCAAGGCTGTCGTCGCAGCGCTCGTCGGCCGGGCCGTCATGGTCGGCTATCCGCTGCTGCCGGCCCGCCTCTAGAGCAATTTCTGTGGTGATGTGCCGCTGCTGATTTAACAAGCCCATACGGATTCCCAAAAGGACCCATCAGGAATGATCCGAGTCTTACGGGACATCACTTCGGATCGCTGAAATGTTCTAGGACCGACTGGCGCCAGCTCTGTGCATGTTTGCGCGCCGCGGCTTCGGTGGGGCAAAAAGCGGCTGGCCGATCGCTTCGAGCACCGTCTGGCGCAGAATTTTCTGACACCGCCGCGATGGCGACCAAAATCGGTGGCTCGACTGAGGCGCTTCACTGAGGATCAACGGTCACCGAACACCCTCGCGGCAGACAGACTTCCTCCAATCCTGCCACCAGGCGCGCATCACTGGGCTGGGCTCCTCGATAGCCGGATTTTAGCCGAATATTCAGGTTGCGCGGGTAGCCTGGGGAAATCATTCCCAGTCGGAGTATTGACGGTGAGCTTGGCAAGCCTTGACGAGGTCGAAAGGCAGTTGAAGCGCGGCTTCCCTCTCCTGCGCTTTTCGCCTGAAATCGAAACCCTGTTTCTCAGGCAGTACGCGGCAGAGCGTGCGAGGCTTATCATAATCTGGTGTCTGATTGGCCTGCTAATCTACGACCTGGTCTATTTCGGCGACAGCGCCATGGTCCCGGACGTGTTGCCGGAGCTGATCGTCGTTCGATTCGCGATATTCACGCCCTTCGTGTTCGGCTGCATATTTGCCGTCCGCCGCTGGCCGAACGCGCGCTTTTACGACAGTCTGACGGTCATGGCAGCCGTGCTCAGCGTGACTTTGCCGATGATCCCGGCCATGAAAAGCACGAGCCAGTACCTTTTCGTCTACCAGACCTACAATTCCGCTGCGTTTCTCTACTTCGTCATCTCCCTCCGGCCGCGGTTTCGGGCGGTGTTGACGGGGCTTACGCTGACATCCGCATCGCATTTCACGACCACGTATCTTACCGGCGCTTTCGACCAGGTTGCCTATTTCGGCATCGTTACCGTTTATTCGATGTTGTCGATCTTCCTGGCGGTCAGCGCCTATTTCCTGGAAAAATCGGACCGAAAGAACTTTCTCAACCAGTTGCGGGCCAGTCTTCTCTATCGGCAACTCGAGGAAAAAGCGGAACGCGATGAGTTGACGGGGCTATTGAACCGGCGGTCGCTGGCGCGGATCAGCGACGATCTTTGGAATGGCACGACACGCCAGGTGGCTGTCTCTGCCATTCTCCTCGATATCGACCATTTCAAGCGGTTCAATGACGTGCATGGCCATATAGAGGGCGATGCCTGCATTCGCGCCGTGTCGCAATGCATCCGCGATTCAGTCGATCCGACATCGTTTGTATTCCGTTTTGGCGGCGAAGAAATGCTGGTGCTTTTGACGGGACTTGAACCTGCTCAAGTCCTGGCGACGGCAGAGAGGATCCGCGCTGCGATCGAAGGTCTTCGCATTCAGCACCGCGGGCTTGGTGATGGCTGGGTGACGGCGAGCCTTGGCATTGCATCGGCGGTACCGGCGGAGATCCCCCTCGAAAAGTTGCTGCAGAAGGCCGACGAAGCGCTCTATGACGCAAAACGCCAGGGCCGGAACACTGTCGCCGTCGCCAGCCGGCTGGAGCCGCGCGTGGCGTAGAGCCCGTGAGCACTTCCCGTCTCGTTGCCAAATACTGATCCTGAAGCAGCAGATTGGGCCAGGCCGAAAGTACAGAAACTGCTCTAATCCAGAAAACTGTAGAGCCAATCGCGCGTTTCTTCGGGAAGTGCGGCCGGTGAACCGTCATCGCGGGTGCGCGCCTGCCAGATGATCTCCACCTCGGCAGCGCGCTCATCTTCGATCTCGAAGGCGATGAGAAACCCGATGGAACGGACGCCGATCTTGTCGACGCCGGCCGTGAAGGTTACCGTCTCATGATAGTGCAGCGGGCGGTGAAGGATGCAGGAAACTTTACCGGGAGTATAGACGGGCTCATCTTCGACGTTGGGCCGCGACGACCAGAAGCTCGCAAGTACGGATTCGGCATAGGAAATATAGGAGGCCAGAAACATCTGGCCGTTCATATCCACATCACGAAACGGTACGCGCAACTCCACCATACCCGGACGGTTCGTCTTACTCATTTACATGTCTGCCTTGCAGGTTACCGATCAGACCCTAGCACGGGGTCCGGCGATGTAAACGAAACAATTAAAATAGCGTAAACGCGAGAATGCCGAGCGTTAACTGCGACGATGCCGCTTGTTGAAATCAACAGCCAGCGCCCCATCTGCTGTGGATCATGACATTTGCGATCGATAGAGTGCCGGCATGAGCACCCGTCTTTACGAACATCCTGTCTTTCTCGAACACGTGACGCCGTCAGGCCATCCCGAGCGCTCCGACCGTATCCGTGCGCTCAACGTGGCGCTGGAGCACCCGAATTTCGAGCGGCTGGACCGCAAACAGGCGCCGCAGGCGAATGAAGATGCCGTGCTGCTTGCTCACCCGGAGGAGCATCTGACCGCCGTCATGCGGCAGATTCCGGAAGAGGAAGATAAGATCAACCAGCTCGAAGCCGATACCTATGCCAGCCAGAAGAGCCTGAAGGCGGCATTGACCGGCGTCGGCGGAGCGATGGCCGCCGTCGACGATGTCTTCAGAGGTAAGGCAGACAATGTCTTCGTCGCCGCGCGTCCGCCGGGTCACCATGCCGAGAAGATGACGGCGATGGGCTTCTGCTTCTTCAACAATGCCGCGATCGCCGCCCGTCATGCGCAGAAGGCGCATGGGGCCGAACGCGTCGCGATCGTCGACTGGGATGTCCATCACGGCAACGGTACACAGGATATTTTTTGGGACGATCCTTCCGTGCTCTTCTGTTCCACCCATCAGATGCCGCTTTATCCCGGCAGCGGGGCCAAAGAGGAAAACGGCACGCATGGCACGATCGTCAACGCGCCGCTTTCGCCCAATGTCGGCAGCGACCATTTCCGTGAAGCCTTCAAATCCCGCGTGCTGCCAGCGCTTAACGATTTCCGGCCGGATCTCATCATCATCTCCGCCGGCTTCGACGCTCATCACCGCGATCCGCTGGCACAGATCAACCTGACGGGCGAGGATTTCGACTGGGCGACGGGCCGGCTTCTGGAGGTTGCCGACCGCAGCGCCAATAACCGGGTCGTCAGCCTGCTCGAAGGCGGGTATGATTTGGAAGGACTCGCCGAGTCGGCGGGCATGCACATCCTCAGAATGATGAAGGGTTGAGAATGACTGATAGCGCCAAGCCGGAGGTTTCCGGCCTCTCCTTCGAAAAGGCAGTTGCTGAACTCGAAAGCATCGTTGCGCGCCTCGAACGCGGCGATGTGGCGCTGGATGAATCCATCGAAATCTATGAGCGTGGCGAAGCGCTGAAGAAGCATTGCGAAATGTTGCTTTCGGCCGCCGAAAACCGCATCGAGAAAATCCGCCTCGATCGCGCTGGCAAACCGCAGAGCGTGGAACCGCTCGACGGCGCCTGAGACAATACCAAATCCCTTTTCCAAGACACTTGGCTGCAAGCTTCCGACCGATCTATGATCCCTTTCAAAACAAAGAGGGGACCAAGGGATGACGGACAGATTAAAAGGCAAGGTCGCCATTATTTCGGGCGGCGCGACCGGCATGGGCGGCGCAGCATCGAAACTCTTCGCGGCGGAAGGTGCGCGGGTTGCGATCATCGACCGCAATGGCGAGGCTGCGGCCGAGACCGTGAAGCAGATCCGCGATGCCGGCGGCGAAGCCGAATACTGGACGGCCGATGTGTCGGAGGAAGCAGCCGTCAATGACGCGGTGGCTGGCGTCGAGGAACGTTATGGCCCAGTGACGGTGCTCTTCAACCATGCCGGCACGATCGTCATCAAACCTTTCCTGGAAACCACGCTGCAGGAATGGGACTGGCTGCATGCCGTCAACGTGCGCTCCATGTTCCTGATGACCAGGGCCGTGCTGCCCAAGATGATCGAGGCCGGCGGCGGATCGATCGTCTGCACTTCGTCGATCTCGGCAGTCGCGGCCACGCCGATGGAAGTGCTCTACGATACGACCAAGGGTGCAGTGCATATGTTTGCGCGCGCCATCGCGGTGGAATTCCGGGATCGCAACATCCGCTGCAATGCCGTCTGCCCCGGCTTCATCCGCACACCGCATGGCCTGCGCGAGGTGAGGGAGTTGCAGGCGCGTGGCGTGGACGTCTCTGATGCAGCGATCGCCGCGCAGCAGGGTCGAATCGGCGAGCCGGAAGATGTGGCGCGTGCCGCACTCTATCTCGCCAGCGATGAATCGATCTTCGTCAACGGCGCGCACCTTTTCGTCGATAACGGCTTTACGGCGATCTGACGGCTTGATGAAACTGGCCCTTTCACCATCGACCGGCAGGCGCTATCTGTGGCGGAAATCTTTGTGATCGGAGTCCGCCATGTCCTTCTTCCCCGGTAAAGATCCCTTGCCCGGCGATGCCTTTGCCTGTGACGCGATCGAGAACCTGATCATTCCGCGCACCAGCGATATCGGCGGCTTCCAGGTGCGCCGCGCCCTGCCGACGCGCCAGCGCCGGCTCGTCGGACCTTTCATCTTCTTCGACCGCATGGGACCGGCCATCCTGAAACCGGATGAGGCGCTCGATGTGAAGCCGCATCCGCATATCGGGCTTTCGACGGTCACCTATCTCTTCGACGGGGAAATCCGCCATCGCGACAGCCTCGGCACGGAAAAGGTCATCCGCCCCGGCGATATCAACCTGATGACAGCAGGCCGCGGTATCGTGCATTCGGAGCGCACGCCGGACAATCTACGCGGCCATCCGCTGTCCATGTCCGGCCTGCAGACATGGCTGGCACTGCCCGACGACAAGGAAGAGATCGATCCGTCCTTCGCCCATACCGAAAAGACCGACATGCCGCTGATCGATGATGGCGGGGTGACCGGCCGTGTCGTCATCGGCTCCTTCGAAGGGCTGGCCTCACCGGTCCAGGTCTTCACTGATACGCTCTATGCCGACATTTCCCTTCAACCGGGCTCGAAATTTCCTTTTGGCGCAGCGCATGAGGAACGTGCCGTCTACGTGCTCGCGGGCGAAGTCGTCGTCGCCGGCGACCGGTTTGCGGCAGACCAGCTTCTCGTCTTTCGGCCGGGCGATGCGGTCACGCTTGAGGCGGGCGCTAACGGCTGTCATCTCATGCTGTTCGGCGGCGCGGCGCTGAACTCCAAGCGCTACATATGGTGGAATTTCGTATCCTCCTCCAAGGAACGGATCGAGAAGGCCAAGGAGGAGTGGCGCACTGGCCGCTTCGATATCGTTCCCGGCGACGAAGAGGAATTCGTGCCTTTGCCGGAGGGCTGAAGTGCTCTAAGGTGAAAAACTTGCGGTTATGCAAATGCAGTTGTTTTGCCGCAATTCAATCGAATAAAGCAGAGCCGATCAGTCAAAGAAGAGCACCCGCCCGTGACACACCCCCCGAAGACCCCGCTGCTCGATCAGGTCACCTATCCGGCCGACCTGCGCAAGCTCGAGGATCGCGATTTGCCGCAGCTTGCACGCGAAGTGAGGGACGAGATGATCGATGCCGTCTCCCGCACCGGCGGGCATCTCGGCGCGGGTCTCGGCGTGGTGGAACTGACGATCGCCATCCACAACGTCTTCAACACGCCTGATGACCGGCTGATCTTCGACGTCGGCCACCAGTGTTATCCGCACAAGATCCTGACTGGCCGCCGCGACCGCATCCGCACGTTGCGCCAGGAAAATGGTCTCTCAGGCTTCACCCGCCGCGCAGAGAGCGAATACGACCCCTTTGGCGCCGCCCATTCCTCAACCTCGATTTCCGCAGGCCTCGGCATGGCTGTCGCCGCCGATATCGACAAGACGGATCGCCGGGTGATCGCCGTCATCGGCGACGGCGCGCTCTCGGCCGGCATGGCCTATGAGGCGCTGAACAATGCCGGCGCACTCGATGCCCGGCTGATCGTCATCCTCAACGATAACGACATGTCGATTGCGCCGCCGACCGGGGCGATGAGCGCCTATCTGGCCCGCCTTGCCTCTGGCCGCACCTATATGGGCTTCCGCGATTTCGGCAAGAAACTGACAGCCTATCTCGGCAAGAACATCGACCGGGCTATCACTCGTGCCGTCGAGCATGCCCGCGGCTACGTCACCGGCGGGACGATGTTCGAGGAGATGGGCTTCTACCATATCGGCCCGATCGACGGTCACTCCTTCGATCACCTTCTGCCGGTGCTGCGCAATGTGCGTGACAACGCCAACGGCCCCGTGCTGATCCATGTCGTCACGCAGAAGGGCAAGGGTTATCCGCCGGCGGAAGCAGCAGCCGACAAGTATCACGGCGTCAACAAGTTCGATGTCATCACCGGTGCGCAGGCAAAGGTGAAGCCGAATGCGCCGAGCTATACCAATGTTTTTGCTGAATCGCTGATTCAGGAAGCGACACTCGATGACCGCGTGGTCGGCATTACGGCAGCCATGCCGAGCGGCACCGGGCTCGACAAATTCGCCGAAATCTTCCCTTCGCGCTATTTCGATGTCGGTATCGCCGAGCAACACGCGGTGACCTTCGCCGCCGGCCTTGCCGCCGAGGGTTTCAAGCCGTTTGCGGCACTTTATTCCACCTTCCTGCAACGCGCCTATGACCAAGTCGTGCATGACGTGGCGATCCAGGGCCTGCCGGTGCGTTTTCCCATCGACCGCGCCGGATTCGTCGGCGCCGATGGTCCGACACATGCCGGCTCCTTCGACACGGCCTTCCTCGCTACGCTGCCTGGCTTCGTCGTCATGGCAGCCGCCGACGAGGCGGAGCTGAAGCATATGGTGCGCACCGCCGTCGCCTATGATGACGGTCCGATCTCGTTCCGCTATCCGCGCGGCGAAGGTGTGGGCGTCGACATGCCGGAGCGCGGCCAGATCCTTGAAATCGGCAAGGGCCGCGTCGTCAAGGAAGGCACCAAGGTTGCGCTTCTCTCCTTCGGGACGCGGCTTGCGGATTGTCTGCTGGCGGCCGAGGATCTCGATGCCGCGGGCCTTTCGACGACGGTTGCCGATGCGCGCTTCGCAAAGCCGCTCGATCACGCGCTGATCCGCCAGCTCGCACGCCATCACGAAATCCTCATCACTGTGGAAGAAGGCTCCGTCGGCGGTTTCGGCAGCCAGGTGATGCACTTCATGGCGATGGATGGCTTGCTTGACCGCGGGCTCAAGGTCCGTTCGCTGGTGATGCCGGACATCTGGATGGAGCAGGCTAAGCCCGAAGCGATGATCGCCCATGCGGGTCTCGACCGTGCCGGCATCGTCTCGACGGTCTTCAGTGCGCTCGGGCGCAGCGTTGCGGTCGGTGTGGCCGGTTAAGGCAGCCCACCGACCGCCCTCTCTATTCCGGCTTCCTGCCGTCGCGATAGAAGATCATGCCACCGTGGTGCAGCACACCGTCGATGAAATCGCCATCGGCGGTAAAGCCGGTATCGTCCCAGTATTCGATATGATCGCCGGCCACTTCATAACGGCCCTGATAGGCGCTTCTTCGGGTGCCTCGCGCCTCATCGTAACGACCGTTGGGCAGTAGCTCCTGGCGGACGTGCCCGTCGCCGGTAATCCACATGCCGAGATAGGGATGCGTCTGCATTTTCGTTTCCTCTGAGATAACGGGAGATGAGACGGCGAGGGAAACAGCCGCCCCGGCAAGAGCTGTGCGGATCGTCATGGTCACATCCCGACGCTCAAAGTTGGCCTGACGGTGATATCGTTGACATCGACATCCTCCGGCTGCTCGATGGCAAAACGGATTGCCCGGGCGATGGCATCGGGCTTCAAGGCGATCTCGCGGAAACTCACCATAGCTTCGGCCGAGAAGGGTTCGGTGATCGTCTCGGCCAATTCGGATTCGACGACGCCGGGATAGATGCAGGTCACCCTGAGCTTCTTGTTCTCCTGCCGCAGGCCATCGGAAATCGCCCTTACGGCATATTTCGTCGCGCAATAGACGGCTGCGGTCGGCACTACCGACAGACCTCCGATCGAGGAGATGTTGATGATTTGCCCGCGCTCCTGAACGTTCATGATCGGCAGTACGGCAGCGACGCCGTAAAGCACGCCCTTGATATTGACGTCGACCATCCGATCCCACTCCTCGACCTTGAGTGAAGACATCAGTGAGAGCGGCATGACGCCGGCATTGTTGATTAGCACATCGATGCTGCCGAAAGCTCCGATCGCGGCCTTGGCGAAAGCCTCGACATCGGCACGGTCGGTCACGTCAAGCGCCCGGAATTCGACGGTGCCGCCAGCGGCACGAATCTCCTTTGCGAGTTGCTCCAATCGGTCGGTACGGCGCGCGCCGATCATCAGCTTCGCGCCGGCGGCACCCAGTTCGCGTGCTGTGCCGGCGCCGATGCCGCTGCTGGCGCCCGTGATCAGAACGACCTTGTCTCTGATACCTGTCATGTCTCGTCCTCATGCTTCAATGGTGATCGCAGCGGGATGCTGTCGATCGATCCGCATGAGATTGGGCCTGAGGAGCGCAAACCGATAGCAAGCTTCTCCGGATTTCTTGCACGATCTTCCGAAAGCGGAGAAGAGAGCTTGGCATTTCCTGCAGTGTCGGCCATGCTGCATTCATGGAAAAGATTGCCGAACTTGCAGACCTGATCGATCGTCACGCGGGAACGGACGGCAGTTTCGACACGGCGTTACCGCGTGTCGGCATCATACGATCCTCCGCCCGCACGGAGCCTATCCACACACTCTACGAGCCCTCCTGCTGCATCGTGGCGCAGGGACGCAAGCGCGCTGTCATCGGTGACAGCGTGCACGTTTATGATGCCGCCCATTATCTCGTCGTCGGCGTCGATCTGCCTGTCATTGGCGCCGTCGTCGAAGCGAGCGCCAGCCGGCCCTATCTCTGCCTTCGGCTGCAGCTTGACCGCGGCCTGCTTGCCCAGATGCTGCCTGCCATACAGGGGCGATTGCCGGAAAGCCCGGCGGCAGGTGTCAGCGCCACGACGCCTGATCTTCTCGATGCCGCCGTGCGGATGATGCGATTGCTCGACACACCTGAGGATGCCGAGGTTCTGGCCCCCTTGATCGAAAAAGAAATCCTCTATCGGCTCATTCGCGGGCCGCAGGGTGCACTCTTGCGGCAGATCGCCAATGGCGAGAGCCGGCTCAACCAGATTGGCCGGGCGATCGATTTCGTGCGGAAGAATTTCAGCGAGCCCTTCGCCATCGAACATCTGGCGTCCGTCGCAGGCATGAGCGCCTCGTCTTTCTACGAGCACTTCAAAACGGTGATGGCGATGAGCCCATTACAATTCCGAACCCAGCTGCGTCTGCAGGAGGCGCGGCGGCTGATGGTGACGGAAGGATTGACTGCGGCCGAAGCGGGTTTTCGTGTCGGCTACGACAGTCCTTCGCAGTTCAGCCGCGACTATGTCCGCGTCCACAATGTTCCACCGCGGCGCGATATTGAGCGGATGCGCGCTACCGCTGGCTAAGGCAATTCCTGCAAAAGTGTGCAGTGGTTTTGCGTCCGGAACTGCGTGAAAAAATAAAGTAAAAGAAAGGGCGGCACCGAATGCCGCCCTACCCTGTCCATCAGTCAGAGAACTGAGCTCAGAACTCGGTCCAATCTTCCTGGACGACAGCGGCGGCCGTTGCCTGCTTGCCGCCGAAGGCCCTGGTGACCTTGCCTGCAAGCGTGCGGGCTGGAGAGGCGACCGGGCGGGACTGAGAGGTTGCGGCAATGGTCCGCTGGACCGGAGCCGACGCCTCGGCGCCGAGCTTGAACTGGCGCAGCAGGTCATCGAGAGCGGAGGCTTCCTGGGCGAGTGCGTGGCTGGCAGCCGTCTGCTCTTCGACCATGGCGGCATTCTGCTGGGTGCCCTGATCCATGTTATTGACGGCAGTGTTGATCTCCTGCAAGCCGATGGACTGTTCGCGGGTGGCCGTGACGATCGCGCCGACGTGGCGGTTGATTTCCTGGACCTCGGCGACGATCGCCTCCAGCGCCTTACCCGTTTCGTCGACAAGGCTGACGCCCGAATTGACCTGTTCGCTCGACGTATTGATCAGCGCCTTGATTTCCTTGGCGGCATTTGCCGAGCGCTGAGCGAGCTCGCGCACTTCCTGTGCGACAACGGCAAAGCCCTTGCCGGCTTCGCCGGCACGGGCCGCTTCGACCCCGGCGTTCAGAGCCAGAAGGTTTGTCTGGAAGGCGATATCGTCGATGACGCCGATGATGTTGGAGATTTCGCCCGAGGACTTTTCAATCTGCTGCATGGCAAAAACCGCCCTGCGAACCACTTCGCCGGACTTTTCGGCGCCGAGGCGGGTGCGTTCGACGAGGTTGCCGACATCTTCAGCGCGCTTGGCGGAGTCACGCACCGTGGTCGTGACCTCTTCCAGAGCGGCCGCGGTCTCTTCGACGGCAGCGGCCTGCTGTTCGGTGCGTTTGGCAAGATCATCGGCGGCAGAGCGGATTTCGCCAGCACCAGCATTGATGGCAGACGCGTTGCGACCGACCGACTGCAGGGCAGCCTGCAGCTTTTCGACGGCATTGTTGAAGTCGTTGCGCAGGCTGTCATATTGCGGGGCGAAGGGTGTATGGATGCGGGCTGCGACATCGCCATTGGCAAGGCCGGCAAGGCCGCCAGCCAGGGCTTCGACGGCGAAGCGGATTTCGCCCTCTTCGCGAGCCTTCTGCTCGTCACTGATCTGACGCTGACGCTCGGCTTCGCCGCGCATGCGGTCGGTTTCGCCGGCGAGTTGCTGCTTTTCGATCGCGGCGTCCTTGAAGACTAGGACGGACTGAGCCATGCGGCCGACTTCGTCCTGACGACCGGTCGCCGGAACTTCGATATTATGGTCGCCACCGGCGAGACGGTCCATGGCGGCTGTCATGCCGACGATCGGGCGGACGATGGTACGCGACAGGGCCCAGGCGAGTGCGGCAGCGGCGAGCGCTGCGGCAATGCCACCAGCCAGAAGCGTGGCCTTGAGGTCGCTATTGGCTTCCGACTGCGCGGCAGCGAGAGCCGTGGACTTGTCGCGGGCGAGCGATTTGATCTTGGCGGAGGCGGCGCGGAAACCGTCGAGCTGGCCCTTGGTAGCGTTGACACCGATCTTGACGACATCTTCAATCGGCGTTTCGGTTTCCTTACGGGCCTTGGCCTGCGGCTCGGCGAGTTCGTGGAAATAGAGGTCTGCAGCCTTCTGCATGTCGTCGATCATCGAGACCAGTTCAGGCTGAGAAGCGGCGGTCTGCTTGGCAGCGGCAATCGCCTTCAGCATGCGCTCGCGGTTGGCGAAAATATCACCGTAGGTGCTGTCGCTGCGGAAGAGTATGAAGCCGCGCAGGTTGACCGCCTGCTCGAGCATGGCCTGCAGCGCGTCGTCGATCTGGTTGACGAGAAGCTCGGACTTTTCCTGCTCGGCGGAAGCACTCGCCGATATGGTGGCCTTGGAATAGACGAAAGCGGAAACGGATACGAAAATAAGGATTAGTGCTGCGAAGGTGGCCGCAAGCTTGCCATTCAAGGATATGTTTCGGGCGAACATCGGTCAATATCTCCTGGCGACAAAAGGCGCGACGAGGGGCGGCCGCACGCAGGCACAGCCACAAGACTTCTTGATGAGGAACATGATCGGCGGGGAGGACGCGGGAGCCTTCATGGCACGAAGCGATTCAAAACGCGAACCGCTGCAATCAAAGTGAACCTATGCGGGCAGGGATTTAAATTTGTTTAAATTTGTGCGCCGCAGCACGGATGCGTTTAAATAATACCGTGAGCGCTTTTGCTTATTTTCGAATGGACTGGCCCGCGAACGCGCGGCGACACGAGTTTCACAAGCAATAAAATGCTTGCAACCGGCGGCTTTGCCGGTCATTCACAGCCGATGTCCGATCACAGCCAGCGCCTCGACCAGCTTCTCGTTACCCTCGGCCTCTTTGCGAGCCGTTCGCGGGCGCGCGATGCCGTTGCGCGCGGCACTGTGAAGGTCGCCGGCAAGGTGGTTACAAAGGCGGGCGCGGTCTTCGGCCCGGATGCCGCCATCGAGATCGATGACCCGGCGCAAGACTATGTTTCGCGCGCGGCATTGAAGCTCGTGGCAGCACTCGACCATTTTGGACTCGACCCTGCCGGGCGACACTGTCTCGATGTCGGCGCATCGACCGGCGGTTTCACTGAAGTGCTGCTGGAGCGGGGCGCCGCGCATGTGACGGCAATCGATGTCGGCCATGCGCAGATGCATCCGAGGATATCAGCCGATCCGCGCGTGACCAATATCGAGGGGCTGAACGCTCGCAATCTGACGGCCGAGGATGTAGGCGAGCCGTTCAATTTCATCGTGTCCGACGTCTCCTTCATTTCACTGAAGCTGGCGCTTGCCCCGGCACTCGATCTTGCCGAGGCCGGTTCGCTTGCGGCAATCCTCGTCAAGCCGCAGTTCGAAGCGGGGCGCGAGGCGATCGGCAAGGGCGGACTCCTGAAGGATCCGGCGTCCGGACCAGATGTCGCGGCGGAGCTGGAGCGCTGGTTTACGCAGGATATGGGCTGGAAGAGTTTTGGGCTCATCTCCTCGCCCATTTCAGGCGGCGACGGCAATCAGGAATTTCTTTTGGCAGGGACGAAAGCGTGAGCACGGAAACCATTACCATCGACAGGCTCGGCGCACAGGGTGACGGCATTGCCAACAGCAAGGACGGGCCGGTCTACGTGCCCTTCACGCTGCCCGGCGAGACGGTCGCGATCGCCCGCGTCAAGAACCAGGGCACCGTGATGTCGATCACGTCGGCCTCGCCCGACAGGCAGGAGCCGCCCTGCCGGCATTTCGGACCTGATGGCGTGAATGGCAGTTGCGGCGGCTGCACGCTGCAGCATATGGCGGATGCGCCCTACCGCGCCTTCAAGCGGCAGCTCGTCATCGATGCGCTGAAATCCAAGGGGCTGACACCTGAGGTCGGCGAGATCGTGGCCGCCCATCCAGGCGAGCGCCGACGCGTGGTCTTTGCGGCGCGCAAGACCGAGAAAGACATGTTGATCGGCTTCAACCAGGCCGAAAGCCACCACATCGTCGCGATCGAGGAATGTCCCATCTCGTCGGCGGGGATCGTCTCCCGTCTGCCCGCGATCAAGGCCGTCGGGGCGGCGGTCGCGACCAATGCCGAGGCCTTCCGCATCGCGGTGCTCGAAACGCTCTCCGGCCTCGACCTGGCGGTCGAAGGCGTGAAGAAGCTTTCGGACCAGCAGCGGCGCAAGGCGATCGAGGTCGTGCTCGGCCTTCGCGGCATTGCGCGCGTTTCGCTTGATGGAGAAATCCTCATCGAGCCGGTGAAGCCGATCGTCGATTTCGGCGGCGTACAGGTTTCACCGCCGGCGGGCGGCTTCACACAGGCGACGAAGCCGGCCGAAGAGGCGATGGCGAAGCTGGTGCTTGCCCATGTCGGCAAGGCCAAGCGGATCGCCGATCTCTTTGCCGGCGCCGGCACCTTTTCGCTGCAGCTCGCCCGCATCGGCCGCGTGCATGCCGTCGAAGGTGACGGCAAGGCGATGGCCGCCCTCGACCACGCAGCTCGCAATACGCAGGGTCTGAAACCCGTTACCGTCGAAAAGCGCGATCTCTTCCGCCGTCCGCTGATGACTTCAGAGCTCAAGGTCTTCGACGCCGTGGTCTTCGATCCGCCGCGTGCGGGCGCGGAATTCCAGTGCAAGGAGCTGGCGCGTTCGATCGTCAAAAAGGTCGTCGCCGTGAGCTGCAATCCGCTGACACTTGCCCGCGATCTCGCCATCCTCGTCGAGGGAGGATATCGGATCACCTCCGTCACGCCCATCGACCAGTTCCTATGGACCTCGCATGTCGAAGTCGTGGCAACGCTGGAGAAATAGTCACCTCCTGACTCGCGACCGTGAAACGGCTTCGCAGCGCGGGGGTTAAGCGCGCTGCGAACTGCGAGGCTGTGGGTAATTCGGACAAGGGGGGTCGTACGAAACACGTCACGCGCCCGGACGGTGGGGGATCCGTCCTCCGTTCAATAATTAGATCGTCCTTAAGGGAAGCTTTAAATTGACATATGATAATAACCGCTGATTTTTAGGGGCTCAGCGGCGCAGGAAAGCCTCGAAGGCAGCGCGAGCCTCAGCGCTTTTAAGGCGTACGGCGAAATGGCGAGCCTCTTCATCGATGCGCGCGAGAATCTCATCCCGCGGACCGCGAAGGAGGTCGCGGGCGATCTTCAGCGCTTCCGGCGGTTTGGCGGCAAGCTTTGCAGCCGCGGCCAGCGCCTGGCCTTGCACCTCTTCCGGTACCGTCACCTTCCAGATCAGGCCGGCTTGTCTCGCGTCCTCGGCAGTGAAGCCCTCGCCGGCGGCAAGCATGGCAAAGGCTCGCTGATGACCCGTGATGCGCGGGACGATCAGGCTGGAGGCCGCTTCCGGCACCAGTGCCAGATCGACGAAGGGTGTGCGGAACTGGCTGCGATCGGAGGCGATCGTCAGGTCGCAATGCAGATTGAGCGTGGTGCCAATACCGATCGCCAGACCGTCGACGCCCGAGACCAGCGGCTTTTCGGCATTGACGAGCGCATAGAGGAAATCGATCAGTTCCTGCCCCATGCTGCCCCCTGTCGCCACGGCAAGGAAATCGCCGAGATCGTTACCAGCCGAAAAGCAGCCTTCGGTGCCGAGGAAGAGCGTCACCCGGATGCCGGCATCGCTGTTTGCGGCATTCAGCGCATTCGTCATCGTGCGATACATATCGCGGGTGAAGGCGTTCTTCTTTTCCGGCCGGTTGAAGCGGATGATCTGGACAGCCGGATTTTCTACAGATCGCTCGATGATGACGGGATCACTCATTTTCAGCCCCTCAGGCAAAAACAGAATGGGCGGCGGCAAGGGCTTCGGCGCCGTTGACGACACGGTCCTTCAGCGCCGCCGTTTCGGACAAAAGATTTTCGGCGGCAAAGCGGCAGAGCGCGATGCGGCCCTCGCCTGCCCTATCGGCCGGTCGGGCGAGGCCGCCTTTGGCGAGATAACAACCGACCAGAGCAAGGCCGAAGAGGCGCTGATAGGGCGTCGCGCCCGACAGAGCCTCTGCCGATTGGCCCCGGGTAAGGCGGGTCAGCAGCCAGTCTGTCGCCTCTTCGAGATCTGTAATTGCGGCCTCCAACCTCTCGGCCGTCGTGCCGAAACCATCGAGGTTTGAACTGCGGACGGCCTCGGCGATCGCCTTCAGCTCGGCGATGAAAACTCTGATCTGCCCGCCGGCCGAAAGAGGCAGTTTGCGGGTGACGAGATCGATCGCCTGAATGCCGTTCGTGCCTTCGTAGATCGGGGCAATGCGGGCGTCACGCAGGTAACGGGCAGCACCCGTCTCCTCGATGAAGCCCATGCCGCCATGAACCTGAATGCCGAGGGAAGCGACGTCGACGCCGGCATCGGTCGCGAATGACTTGGCGATCGGCGTCAGAAGGGCGGCGCGCTCCTGCCAGTGCTCGCGGCGATCGGCGGCGCGATGCGCCATGTCGATTGCATGGGCGCAGGCATAGGCGATGGCGCGCGAGCCCTGTGTCAGCGCCTTCATCGTGAGCAGCATCCTGATGACATCGGGATGGTCAATGATCGGGCTCATGCCGGAGCCGTTCCAGCCAGGCGCCCTGCCCTGCGTGCGCTCCCTGGCATAGGCAATCGCCTTTTGGGTTGCCGCCTCGCAGATCGCCACTCCCTGCATGCCGACGGCGAGACGGGCGTTGTTCATCATCGTAAACATGCAGGCGAGGCCCCTGTTCTCCTCGCCGATCAACCAGCCGACCGCACCTTTCTCCCCGCCGAATTTGCCGTCACCATAAATCATCGTGCAGGTGGGCGAGCCATGGATGCCGAGCTTATGCTCCAGCGAATGGCAGTAGAGATCGTTGCGGGCACCAAGCGAGCCGTCGTCGTCGACGAGGAATTTCGGCACGAGGAAGAGCGAGATGCCACGCGTGCCCGGTGGCGCATCCGGCAGACGGGCAAGGACGAGATGGATGATATTTTCAGCCACGTCATGTTCGCCCCAGGTGATGAAGATTTTCTGGCCGAAGATGCGATAGCTGCCGTCCTCGCAGCGTTCGGCGCGCGCTTTCAGCACGCCGAGATCGGAACCGGCATGGGGTTCGGTGAGGTTCATGGTGCCGGTCCACTCGCCCGACACCATGCGCGCCAGATATTTTTCCTTGAGGGCCGCGCTGCCGTGCACGTTCAGAGCCTCGACGGCGCCCATTGTCAGCGTCGGGCAAAGCGCGAAGGCCATGGAGCCGGAGTTCCACATTTCGAGGGCTGCGACGTTCAGCATATGCGGCAACGCCTGGCCGCCGAAGTCCTCTGGCGCGGTCAGGCCATTCCAGCCGCCGGCCGCCCAATTGCGGTAGAGATCGCGCCAGCCGTCGGGCGTGCTGACCTCGCCGTCAGAAAGACGAGCGCCCTGACGGTCCCCGATCTCGGCGAGAGGGGCGATTTCCTCCGTGGCAAATCGTCCCGCCTCGGCAAGGATGGCTTCGACGAGATCCTCGCCAAGATCGCCCAGAAGGCCGCTGTCAATCGCCTGGGCCATGCCCGCGACATGTTTCAGCGTGAACGCGATTTCCTCGACAGGCGCCTTATACATTCCATTTCCTCCACATTCAGCTCACGCGTGGCAAAGCCGGTACGCAAGTGCCTCCCTCCAAAAAGAGCTATTTGATTTTTACGTAAACGTCAATTTGCTTTCCGTCGATAACCTTTATCGAAGACTCGTTTTCCCTTGTGCACTTGCGCAAACAGACGTGATGGAGAATCTCTAAGCGTGTCGCGATCTTCCAGATCGCTGCCAAGCTTCAGATCTTTGTTTATGCATGTCGTTATCGCAAAACCGCTACACACTTTTGCGCGACATGCTTTTTAGGATTGATCGCTTTCGCGAGAGGATAGGCAACAATGGATACCTTGCCCGTCAACATACCCGGCCTTGTATGGGCTTACCGTTTCTCGCCGGAAAGCAAGAAGGCTGCGCGGCTGCAAAACAACGCGACGGCTGCAGAGCTGACCGCAGACGACGGTTTCTATTGGCTGCATCTCAACCTCGCCGATGCCCGTGTGCCGGCCTTGCTTGATACGCTCGGCGTGATTGACGATGCTAAGGCGGCACTGATCACACGCGACACACATGCAGTCCTGACTGTCGACGAGCAGATGCTCTACGGCACGCTGGTGGACTGCCAGCGCGAATTCGATCAGGACACAGCGGATCTCGGCTGGCTGCATTTCGCCATCTCCGACCGGTACATCATCACCACGCGCCTGCAACCGCTGAGAAGCGTGGAGCGGACACGCGTGATGATCGAGAAGAATCCCGGCAAGTTCACTCGCCCCGTCGATCTCTTCGAGCTGCTTGTGACCGAGTTCCAGCGCACGCTGATCTCCGTCGTCATGGAGCTTACCGACGAGCTCAACCTGATCGAGGACTTCGTTTACGACAATGCACCGCGCGATGAACGCCGCCGGCTTGCTCCCGTCCGTCGCACGATCGTACGCCTGCACCGTCATCTGCGCACGGTCCTCGCGCTGATGCGGCGAGCGGCAGCCTCCGACGAGGACGAAATGCCCTTCGGTTTCGACGATATTGCCGGGCGGCTGACAAGCCGGCTGGAGACAGTGGATCACGATATCTATGCGCTGCAGGACCGGGCGAGACTCTTGCACGAGGAAATCGACTCCAAGCTTTCCTCGGAGACGAACCGCCATCTTTACATCCTGTCGATCATGACGGCTTTTCTGTTGCCGCCGACACTGGTGACCGGCTTTTTCGGCATGAACACGGCCAATCTGCCCTTCGCCGTCGGAGACTACGGTACCGAATATGCTGTAGGACTTATCCTCGCATCCATCGTCTTTGCCTGGTGGCTCTTGAAGCGAGTGAATATTCTCTGAATGAAAACGCCCGGCTCAATGGCCGGGCGCCTCTCTCGATCTCTGGCTGCGCCTCAATAATAGGGCGAATAGCACTGCTGGCGCGGACCGTTATAGGGCTGGAACGTATTGTCATAGGCCCGATACGAGCGGTAGCGGTTTTCGCACCAGGCGACGTGGCTCGGATTGATGCCCGAGGGCGCCGGGGCAGGCGCGTAATAGCGCGGCTGAGCGGCAATCGCGCCGCCAATGATGGCGCCGGCACCGAAGGCTGCCAGCGGATACCAGTAACCGTTATAGTGACGGTAACCCGGACGATAATAGGGATAACCCCGATAACCGCCATACCAGCCCGGGCGATAGGCAGGACGATAGTGCGGATAGTAACCGGGGCGGTAGTAGCCCCTACCATAGTAGCGGCGGTATTGGACATTCTCGAAAGGCGAAGATTTTTCCACCTGCGGGGCGGCCGGCATCTGGATTGCCTGCGACGGCACGAAGCTCGTCACAACGACGGCGGCGGCCATAACCGCGGTCGCGACCTTCTTATTCAGCCCAAACATTACGTATCTCCGATCAAAGAGCGAAAAAGCCCGCCGATAACGGATTAAGCGGAAGACTGTTCCCAAAACCCGCTGACGGCATCTACGCTCCGTTTCTACCGGAGGCGAAATGAACCGAACATTAACCGGTTAGGAACACCTTAGGCGACCACCGAAAGCTTGGCCTGATCGCCCTGCAGGCGGTTGATCATGAAGTTCGAATACCATTCGAGAAACTGCATGACGCCGCCTTCATGGGCAGCCGAATAAGGACCGGGCTCATAGGCCGGCGAGCGAATGCCGGAAGCATTCTCCTCGACGATGCGGCGGTCCTGATCGTTGGTCTCGGTCCAGACATGCGTCAGTTCATCGATATTATAATCCACCCCTTCGACCGCATCCTTGTGGACGATCCACTTGGTCGTGACTGCCGTCTCATTGGCGCTGAGCGGCAGCACGCGGAACGAGATGGCATGATCGCCAAGCAGGTGGTTCCAGGTCGTCGGATAGTGGAACAGCAGCATGGTGCCGATTTGGTTGATCTTCACGTCGTCGGAGAGCGGGCGCGTGACGGCGGGCCGGCCGGACATAGTGTAGCTTTCGGCATCCTCGAGAAGCGGCATACGGGCGGTGCGGAACTGTCCATCCGGCGAGATCTGAAACTTGCTCGGCAGCCCGGCTTCCTCGCAACGCGCCCAATGGCCGGCGATTTCCGGGTCGTCGGCACCACCATCCGTGCCCGTCACGCTCGGCGCTTCCGGATAGGTGCGGCAGAGCTCAGGATGGTTTGCCGCGCAATGATAGCATTCGCGGTTGTTTTCCCAGACGAGCTTCCAGTTGCCCTTCTCGATGATGGTGCTCTGGAAGGCGATCTTAGCTTCACCGATGCGGTGCGGAGCCATATAGGGCTCGATCTTGTCGCGCACAGGCTGGAAGTCCGGCGCGGCGTTGGCAAGGCAGATGAAGACGTAGCCAGCGACGGTCTCGCAGTGAACCGGCTTCAGTCCATAGCCGCTCTTGTCGAAATCATCGCCCATATGGCGGGCGAAAGCGAGCTTGCCGTCGAGGTCGTAGGTCCACTGGTGATAGGGGCAGACGAGACGAACCGAGGAGCCGTGCTCCTTGGTGCAGACGCGCGAGCCGCGATGGCGACAGCTATTGTGGAAGGCGCGAATGACATTGTCGCGGCCGCGCACGATGACGACGGGATATTCGCCGATCTGGACGGTGAAATAGGCGCCCGGCTTTGGCAATTCGCAATCATGACCGACGAACAGCCAGTCGCGATAATAGATCATCTCCATGTCCAGCCGGAAATAATCCTCGTCGGTATAGAAGGGCTGTTCGAGGCTGAAACCCTCGCGGCGGCTCTTGAGCTGGCGCAAAACGTTGCTGCGAATATCCATATGCCTATCCTCGTACATGCGGCTGCCATCCTGTTGGAATAAGGCAGCGGAAGCGCGCCCGCTTCCTTCTCCTTCCGGAGAACTGGTCATGGCGTCATTTAAACACCGAGCATGTCGGCGGCTTGGTTGTAAAGCGACATCGGCTTCGAAATTGACGACAGGAACCCGAACGGTCCCCGATATCATTCATTCGCCCTTGATTATCGTCAGTTGCGACATCTTGTGGAGCTTGAGACACGAGCAGGTCCAGTGTCGCATGCAAATACCTATCGCATTTGCGACATGTCACGCCCCAGCTCACCTGCCGCGTCTTCTTCCTGTTATTTTAACAGGGCGTTAAGCACGAAATCCTATTCTTGACAGTGACCGACACAGCGAAGACTGCGACAGCCATGGCCAAACTTCGATATTTCGACAAGCGGGAAGAGACCAAGCCTGCCGAACCACGGCTTCTCACGAAGCACTCGGAGTTCCTGCGCACCGGCCGCATCAGCCGCCGCCGCGAAGATTGGCTGCCAGAGGAACGCCGCTATCTGACCCATGAGGAGGTGGCTGAAAAGACGGCACGCAAACTGCAGGCCGCCGGTGAAAAGACCCATCAGAACATCAATGGCTTCCACCGCGCCATCCAGTTTCCGAAGATGATCTTCCACCGGACGCTGGCCGACAGTCCGCATCTCGGCTACTGCCACGTCACAGCTTCGCGCACCAAATTTGCGCACTATGACGAGGTAGCTTGGGCTTTCTATATCGCCAACTTCTATTCCGACATCGGCGACAACGACAATTTCTTCGACAATATCGCGGTTCAGAATTCACGCATGTATTTCGCCGTTGCAATCAAGCCGGGCGAGAGCACGCCGGAGAGAATGGTGGTCGACCGCTCGGTGCGCGGCAACGGCCTGCTCTTCCGCACCAACGATCCACAGATCGCCATCCGCAACATCCTCCTGCTCGGCGCCCGCAACGAGCAGCTTCGCCAGATCATCCGCCAACTATAGGCCCATGAGCTCAGGACGGGATTGATCGCGCCGCCACGAAGGCCTAATGACTGCCGGACGAAAACCGGGCAGGCCATGGCACGAATAATCGACATCAATGCGGACAGGCAGGCGGCGCTGGAGGCTGGCTGCGCGGCACTTGCCGAAGGCTTCGCAATCGCCATCCCCACCGAGACCGTCTATGGGCTTGCCGCCGACGCGACCAATCCGGTGGCGATCACCCGCATCTATGAGACCAAGGGCCGACCGCGATTCAATCCGCTGATCTGCCATATGGCCGATCTTGCCATGGCCGAAAATTATGCCGAATTCGATCCGATCTCGCGCGCGCTCGCAGAAGCCTTCTGGCCCGGTCCGCTGACGCTGGTGCTTCCGCTGAAATCAGGCACCACGATCCATGCACTGGCGACCGCAGGCCTGGACAGCGTCGGCATCCGCATACCCAAGGGCTTTACGGGCGACCTGATCCGCGCCTTCGGGCGGCCGCTTGCCGCTCCGAGCGCCAATACGTCAGGCAAGGTGAGCGCCACGAGTGCTGAGCATGTCGAAGCCGATCTCGGCGACAAAATACCGCTGATCCTCGACGCGGGCGCCAGCGCGGTCGGGGTGGAATCGACGATCGTGAAGGTCGAGAACGGCGAGCTTCGGCTGCTGCGGCCGGGCGGCCTGCCGGCCAGAGACATCGAGCGGGTGGCCGGCAAGCGATTGCTGCGTTTAAAGAAGGCCGCGGCGGCGATCGAAGCGCCAGGCATGCTCGCCTCGCATTATGCGCCGGGTGCAGCCGTCCGGCTCGATGCCACCGAGCTTCGACCCGGCGAAGCGCTCGTCACCTTCGGGCCGCAGATGGTGGCAGGTGCCGAACATGCGGCGATCAAGCTTAATCTCAGCCCGCGCGGCGATCTTGCTGAAGCGGCCGCCAATCTTTTTGATTACATGAAGAAAGCCGATGCCAGCGGCGCGGCCATGATCGCCTTCTCGCCAATTCCCGACGAGGGGCTTGGAGAGGCGATCAATGACCGACTGCGGCGTGCGGCAGCACCGCGCGAGTGAGGAAGAGGGACCGGGGCTCCATGAGCAGCACAAGCATTTCTGCAGAGATCATCGACCGTTTCACCGCCATTGTCGGCGAGAGATATGCGCTGCGTAGTGAGGCGGATCTGGCGCCGCACCTGATCGAAAACCGCGGCCTCTATCACGGCTCCTCCCCTCTCCTCTTGAAACCCGGTTCGGTCGGGGAAGTCTCCGCAATCATGAAGCTTGCCACCGAAACCGGCACGGCGATCGTGCCGCAGACCGGCAATACCGGCCTCGTTGGCGGGCAGACGCCGCGCGAGGGCAAGGCGGACATCATTCTTTCGCTCGAGCGCATGAACAAGATCCGCGATGTCGATCCGGTCGCGAACGTATTGATCGCCGATGGCGGTGCGATCCTCGCCGAGGTGCAGAAAGCGGCCGAGGCACACGGCCGGCTGTTTCCGCTGTCGCTCGGCTCGGAAGGCTCCTGCCGCATTGGCGGTAACCTTTCCACGAATGCCGGCGGCACGGCGGTTCTTGCCTACGGCAACATGCGCCAGCTCTGCCTCGGCCTTGAAGTCGTACTGCCGACCGGCGAGATCTGGGACGGGCTTCGCCGTCTGAAGAAGGACAATACGGGATACGATCTGCGTGACCTCTTCATCGGTGCAGAAGGCACGCTCGGCATCATCACCGGCGCGGTACTGAAGCTCTTTCCCCAGCCGCTCGGCCATCAGGTGGCCTTTGCGGGGTTGTCCTCGGTGGAGGACGCGCTTGCGTTCTTCAATCTCGCGTCCAGCCTTTGCGGTGCCTCGCTCACCGGTTTCGAGCTGATGCCGCGCTTCGGCGTCGAGATTACCGTGCGCCATATCGACGGCGTGCGTGATCCGCTGGAGACGCCGCATGACTGGTACGTGCTGATCGATATCTCCACCTCGGATTCCGCCGAAACGGCCGAGCGGATGATGAATGCGGTGCTGGAGCAGGGTTTCGAAGCAGGCCTCGTGCAGGATGCGGCAATCGCCGCTTCCGTCGCACAGCAGAAAGCGCTCTGGCACATGCGCGAAAGCATGTCGGACGCCCAGAAGCCAGAAGGCGGCTCGATCAAGCACGACGTTTCCGTGCCGGTTTCGAAGGTTCCGGATTTCATGAGAGAAGCCGGAGAAGCTGTACTGGCCGCCATGCCCGGCGCACGCATCTGCGCCTTCGGCCATATGGGCGACGGCAATATTCACTACAACATCTCGCAGCCGGTTGGAGCCGACAAGGACGCTTTCATCGCCCGCTGGCATGAGATGAACCATATCGTGCACGCACTGGTGCTTGCCCATGGCGGCTCGATCTCCGCCGAGCACGGTATCGGTCAATTGAAACGCGACGAGCTGGCATCGATCCGGCCAGCAATTGAAATGGAGCTAATGCGCCGCATCAAGCGCGCCTTCGACCCGGCCGGCATCATGAATCCCGATAAGGTGGTGAGCCTCTAGCTCCTTCATGTCATTCCGGACGCAAAACTGCTGAATAGATTGCTGGAGTTGTTTTAAAGGCTCGCGCCATTGTCACAGTAGCGATGCCGCCTGGCCGGTGCCACCGGTGAGGAGTTGCAGCGCCGGCGATTGCTGGGTGTTGTTCTGGATGTCGTACATGGCCGTGAAGCGCTTGAGGAGCTTGTCGACCTTCTTCGGATCCTGCAGATCCTCGAGCTTTACGAAGCGGCCTAGCAGATCGACCTGCTTGGCCACATCCATCGACGACATTTGCTGCGGCAGGCTGTAGGCCGTCTGGACGACCTGATAGAGAGCCTTGTCACCGAGGATGCCATAGAGCGAGGTGATGTCGCCTGCCTTGCGCTTGAAGTACAGCGCTAGGCGAACGCCATCATTCTTTTCGCCCTCCTGGGTTTCCAGGGTCATCTGCACATACATCTGCTGTGTATTCGCTTCGGCCTGCTTGTCTTGGATCGTGCCCATCTTTGCACGGGTCAGGTTGCCGTCCTTGTCGAAGTTGAAGGAGGCGACGATCTCCTTGAAGCGAGCATCGGCCGTGGTGTTGAGGTAGCTCTTCTTGTCGTCCGGATCGGATGTGAAGATCTTCTTCAGCGTATCCTTGTCGTATTTCTTCGGATCGAGGCCGTTTGCAGTCAGCACGAGATCCGTCAGGCGCTTATCGGCCAGGAAATCATCGAGCGACGTTATGGTTGGTATGGTCTTGCCGAAATAGTCCACTTCTGTCGTGGCGGCCTTGGAAGCGCGATCTTTCGCCGGGCCGTCCTTCATCAGCATTGTCACATGCGACTTATAATCGGTCGCATATTTCGTCATGGTGGCGGCAGACAAAGCCGACATAGGCTCTGCAGCCTTGCCATCAGGACCGAAATTGAAAGCGCGCACCATCTTGGTAATGCGGTCATCCTTGAAGGATGCGACATATCCCTTCGGATCATAGGGGTCACTGACGAGCAGCTTGCGCATGGTGGAACGCGAGACATCGTCCGACGTCAGGCCGTAAGCCTGAAGTGCCATCTGATACAGATCCGGATAGGAGTCGTTACCGAGAAGCGTATCGGCAGTAGCATTGGTCTTCATGAAATCATTGACGTTCTTCACGCCGTCGGAGTCGTCCATTCGCGACTTGTAGTTCGCGATGATGCGGTCAATGAGATCGTTGCCCTGATTGTTGACGCGAGCGGTGTAATTGTCCGACGTATTTGATGCCTGCTCGCCAGTCTGGGCTGACGTCGAGGTTGGCAGCGATCCATCCGCGGCAAAATTGAAGGCTGCGTTGAGATCGGCCTGACCAACGGAAGCGGCATGTGCCGGGTCGGTGAGGATATTCTTCAACTCCGCATCGGTCGTGTCGAAGCTCAGACCGTAGGCCATTTTCAAATAATCTGTCAGCGACGAATCGGCGAGCAGCTGATCGACATCGTTGACGTCGCCCATCCGATCCAGAATGCCTTCCTCCCGAATGTTGGCGGCCGAGTTCAAAGAGGCCATCTGCGTACTAGTCTGCGCCGGAAGGCCGGGGACAGCGGTGCCGTCCGCCTGGAAATTGAACGCCGCCTTCACGTTGGCGTAGGGGCCGGTGCCGCTCTGATCGGTGAGAATGTTGTGCAGATCGGCATCCGAGACGCTCGTTGGAATGCTGAAGGCATAACGGATGTAACTGTTGAGCTTCTGGTCAGCCAGCAACTGATCGACGCTGGAAATCCAAGGCATCGTACTGCCGTAGTAGGTGGCGGCGTCGCTTACCTTCTGGTTCATCGCGGCAACCTGGTCGGCATTCTGCGAGAGGGTGTTTTGAGCGACCGTGCCGTCCTGACGGAAATTGAAGAGCTGATAGACGTCACTGTAGCCTTGGGCAGCCGCGACCGTCGGATCGGTCAGAATGCCGCGAAGCGTGGCATTGTCGATGTCGTTACCGATCTGCATGCTGGTGCGCAGGAAGCTGACCAGCTTGTTGTCGGCAAGGAAGACGTCAACGGCAGCGGTCGAACCATCGTTGGAGAGATCGCCGAGTTTGGTCTGGTAATAGGAAGAGTTGTTTGCAGCGAGCTGGCTGATGCCCTGAAACTGATCGAAGTTTTGTATCGCGCCATTGACCGAACCATCCGCGTTGAAATTGAAGGCATCGTGGATGTCCTGATGGCCTGCGGTGGCTGCATAGGCGGAATCCATCAAAATGTTCTTCAGTTCGGAATTGCTGAAATCCTGACCGAGCCCGTAGGCATCCTTGATATAGGAGGTCAGCACTTTGTCGGAAAGCAGTTCATCGACATTATCGATTGGGCTGATGCCGCCTGGCGGCATCATCATGTTCGAGAAGTAACCCGAGACGTTTGTCGCACCATTCACGATGCCCGTCAGCTGGTCGTAGGACTGCGCGCGCTCCGTCGGAGATACAGTACCATCTGATTTGAAATTGAAGGCTTCGTAAGCATCGCCCAGATTGACCGAACGGGCATAGGCCGGATCGGTCAGAACACTTTTCAGCTGTGTAAAGCCAGGATCCATGTTGAAGGCGGACCGAACGTAGTCTGCAAGCCGTTTGTCGTTGACCAACTGATCGACATTGGTGATCGTGCCGATCTTGGACAGATAGTAGGCCTTGTTGAGGTCGGACATCGCCGGGCTGGTATAGTACACATCGCTGGCCGTGCCGTCGCGGTCGACGATCTGCGGCGCAGTCTTGATATTATACTGTTCGATGACGTTGCTCTTCTGTGCCGCGGTCTGGGCAACACCGCCGACAGCGGGAGCGCGGAAGGCGTAGAGCGACGCAACGGTCTGGGTCTGATCGGCATTCTGCGCAGAACCAGTGACCGAGCCATCGGCATTGAAGCTGAAATAGGACCGCAGCTCCTTGTATTTGTCGCCGACATAGTTGAGAGACGGATCGGGATTGCTGAGCGGCGCATCGCCACCAAGCGTCGAAGGATCGCTTGTTAGCACCATCTTGATGAAAGCGTCGTCGGCCGTTGCCGGATCAATGCCGACGGACTGCAGCGCCACCGTGCGCAGGCGCGGATCGGCGAGCAGATCGTCGACCGACTGTACCGAACCGATATTGTCGCGGAAATACTGGGCGTCGCCATTGTCGGGCTTGAAATTGAACTGCTGGGCGAGTGCATAGAGCTTGTCGCCGACATATGTCTTGTTTGGATCGAAGCTCGGATCGCTCGGGTCCGGCGCATTGCCGCCAAGCTTGCTGATGTCAGTTGTCAGGACACCGGCAATGTAGTCCTTCGACATATAAGTCGGGTCGATGCCGACGCTCTTCAATGCGTAGTTCAACAGGCGGGAATTGCCGACGAGGTCCTGGACGGTCTTCACATCGTCCATCTGCGCACTGTAATAATTCGTTTCAGTTACAGCCTGCTGTGCCGCATCGGCAAAGGACTGCTTGTAGAGGCCGATCAGATCGTCTTCTTGGGCATCCGTCTGGATATCCTTGGGCGGTGCATTGAAGTTGAAAGCGGCAGCGAACTCCTTGTAACGGGTGTCGGAAAGCTTGTTGGCGAAGCTGTTCGGATCCGTAAGATCGCTCTCCAGGACCTTCTTCATGAAGGCCTTGGCATAGGTCATGTCGTCAAGGCCGTAAGCTTTCATGGCGTAGCTGTAGAGCTTGTAATCGCCAAGGAAGTCGTCGACGTCCTTCACCTTGTTGATATTGTCGGCGTAATATTGGGCGTCTTTCTTGACCTGCGCCTGATTGGCGACGCGATCCAGACTCTTGGGCATATCACGAGACAGAATGACGTATGCCAGGGATGCCGTGATCATAAGTGCGCCCTTTTCAGCAATATCTTTAAAGTATGACGGACTATTGGTGCGAGCATTATGCCACCCAAAGCTTACCCGAGGCTTACCTGAAGCTGTCCCGCGTTGACGCAAGGGCGCGTTCACCAACCGGAAACCTTGCCATATTCAGTTTTGCTAACCATCCCCGGAGGCAGGATTTTCTTAACCGCGATTTTTAAGCTGTACGGAACGGGGGCCGCCTATTGTCAGGCCATAGAGGACGAAAAGTCCCAAGGAGAAGACCGGAAACCGGCTCTCAGGTAAGACAAGGGTAGAAATGAAATGAAGAATACCGTTCTGAAGCCCGTCTGGGCTGGCACGACATTGCGTCTTGATCCGTCTCGCTTTCCGCAACAGGTAAGCTATGCCATCCACGACCATGCCGGTGACGTCAGCATA
This sequence comes from Rhizobium sp. BK529, assembly GCF_014194105.1. Classification (NCBI taxonomy): domain Bacteria; kingdom Pseudomonadati; phylum Pseudomonadota; class Alphaproteobacteria; order Hyphomicrobiales; family Rhizobiaceae; genus Rhizobium; species Rhizobium sp. BK529. Next base: position 2,554,052 of record NZ_JACIAU010000001.1, read on the forward strand.
ACGATCGACGAACGCGGCGCGGTTCTACGAAAAGTTCTCCCTTCCAGCGGCCTGCCGCTCTCCATCGCCCTGCCGCGACGCGTCTTCAAAGGTGTTGCAGCCCGCGCCATCGACCATGGCAATGGGGAGGTCACGGTGACGCTCGAACTGCATCACGAAGATCCGGAACTCTGCATTCCGTTGCTCGTCGCCCACGATCTGGGCGATATCGCCGCCGACTGGCGCAGCTGGTCGGAAGCCTTCGGCATTCCCATGCTGATGGTGGAAGCCGACGGCGTCGCGCGTCCGCTCGAAGAGCATCTTGGCGGTCTGCGCACCGGTGAAATGAAACCGCGCCGCCGCCATTCCTATTTCGCAAACCGCCGCCCGCGCTTCCTCGTGCGCCGCACGACCGGCAAGCTCGGCGTCATCATGAAGATCGAAGGCAAGGAAATCATTGCCCGCAACTGAGCCATAGGCTCAGAACCTCATTACAAACCCATCTCAAGAGCGCTGTGCGTCCGGCACAGCGCTCTTTTTTTGATCTGCGCATCCGGCTTTCCAAACATCGAGTTCGATTTTCGGGCCGTTGCCTTGCCGGGTTTTTCAGTTCGCGGTCAGGGAATGGCGAACAGCAGCGAGACTAACAGGCCGAGGAAGATAATCAATCCAACGCGGGTGTTCGATTTGAAGAGCGCAAGGCACTGGGCGCCGTCATTGATATCGAGCGTCCTGATCTGCCAGGCAAACATGCCGGCCGCGACCAGCAGACCCACGAAGGCGAGAAGTCCAACGCCAGCAAATGCGAAGGACAGGAACATCAATACGAGCGTCAGCCCGTAGAGGCCGATCAACGCCAGGTGTGTGCGATCGCCGAACAGGCGGGCGGTGGAGCGAACACCGATCAGCTCGTCATCCTCCTTGTCCTGATGGGCGTAGATCGTGTCGTAACCGATCGTCCAGACGACAGAGGCGGCATAAAGCAGGACGGCTGAGAAGGACAGGCTGGCGAAAATCCCTGCCCAGCCCATGAGCGCACCCCAGGAAAAGGCAAGGCCGAGGAAGAATTGCGGCCAATCAGTAAAGCGCTTGGCGAAGGGATAGAGCGCGACGATGCCGAGCGACAGCACGCCGAGAAACACGGCAAACCAATTAAACTGCAACAGCACGAACAGGCCGACCAACGCCTGCAGTCCGATGAATATCTTTGCCTGCCGGCGCGTCACACGACCCGACGGCAGCGGACGCGACCGGGTGCGCGCCACCTGCATGTCAATCTCGTGGTCGACAAGGTCATTATAGGTGCAGCCGGCGCCGCGCATGGCAACCGCGCCGATGAAATACAGGAACAGATGGTAAAGCAGCAGGGCGCCGGAAAAGACGCGCGGCTCGATGGCTGCATTGGCGGCGAGCGTCGCCGACCAGAAGCACGGCCACATGAGAAGCTGCCAGCCGATCGGCCTGTCCCAGCGCGCCAGCTGCGCATAGGGCCACAGCCAGGGCGGCAGGATGCGGTAAACCCAGTTCTCCGAGGGCGCATCGGCAACACGCCCGTTGAGATCGTCCATCTGTTGCATGCGGCCATCTAGCGATGGGCGCCTCACATGGTCAAGACTTCATTACCGATGAGCCTCGTTATGCGGTTCAATCGAGGCGCCACACCCTGCAGGGCTTGCGCCTCTTGGAGGGCGAAGGGAAGCTGTGGGCCAAAGGCAGTTGGAGCGCCTATCTCTGACGCGCGCTCAAGGCTCGCTTCACATCTTCCTCAGCACCGTCCAGTAAAGAGACCAGGGCCCTGCTCGCCGCAGCGGGATCGCGATTTTCTATGCTGTCCACGACCTCCTGATGCAACGGCAGCGAATGGCTTTGGCCCTGCGGATTATCATCGGAAAGCCGGAAACTGATTACCAGCGCAGTCTCGATCAGCGCTGCCAGCGAACCGATCAATTCATTGCCGGACATGCGCAGCACCGCCTGATGAAATGCGAGGTCAGGAACCGCAAAGCGCGCACCATCATCGCCCGCCAGCTCCATTTCGACGAGCAAAGCGCGCAAATGCTTGATCTCTGCCGAGGTGGCACGTTCGGCGGCCAGCGCACCAGCCGTCGGCTCGATCGCACGACGCAACTCGAAAAGCGAGCGGGCGTCCTCGGCGGTGGTTCTTCCCCCATATCGCCACAACAACACGTCCGGATCGAGAAAATTCCATTCCTGGCGGGGGCGCACGCGAGTGCCGATCTTCGGTCGGGATTCCACCATGCCCTTGCCGGCCAAAACCTTGATCACCTCACGCAGCACGGTGCGGCTTACCCCATGCGCGGCGCTCCAGTCGTCCGCGTTCGGCAGCTGATCGCCGGGAGAAAGATCCCCCCGCACGATGCTTTGGCCGATCTCGTTGAGCACCCTCGTATGCAGGCTGCTGCCGGAGATCCCCTCCATGCGCAGCGGCGCCATGAGAACCGATGACCGCACTCTCGCATTCTTCGTATTCTTCATACTATTCATACTAATGTCACATCGCTCCCCTATTACCGCTCTCATAGAACAAGCGTTTCAGTTACGTCAACTCATGATATGTAAATTAAAAGCCGAAGCCATGTGTAAGTTGAGCAAAGCAACCAGAAATGGAAGATTTGTAATGATTTTACTGACATATATTCGAGATTAATTCTCGGCTTCTATTTGCTTTTTCTGCGATTATATTCTCTATGCCAGAGGATACCGCGGAATATAGATTGAACACCGCAGATGCTTAGCAGTATTTTCGATATTCTCGATTGCGCGCGCTGAGTTAGCACTCGACTTCCATTCCCCTGAAAGCATTGCGATCGACCGGTCCTCAAGCCTGTCGGCCGGATCTCGGCGCTTTCACCACGCCGTTTCACCACCGCCGCTTGTCACCAGGCCGGCGGGCCCTCTCGGCTGCGCCACGCAGCTTTTGCCCTCGCGAAAGGAACCTGAAATGCCATTCATGACGAGAGATCGATCAACCGGGGCGCCGTTGGCGCAAGCGGCAAAACCGCTCCTCTTCACCGCTCTTCTCTGTGCAACGGCCATTCCTGCTCATGCCGTCGAGCCTTGGATCATGGTCGAAAAATTCACCTTCACCGACGATCCCATTACCTATCGCGGCCAGGGCGTCACCACCGACGGCAAGAACTGGTACTTTTCAGGCACCAATGCGCTGGACAAGGCGGACGGGAACTTCAACACGATCTCGCGCGACAACCACGCGATCGATCCGGCTCTCGCAAATCCGTTTCCCGATGCGCCGAAAGGTCTCAATCATATCGGCGACATTGATTACGCCGACGGCTATCTCTATGTCTCGCTGGATTCCAGCGCCCGCGACCCCATTACCGGCGCTCAATACAATACGCCAGTCTTTGCGATCTATAACGCAAGCGACATGAGCTATACGGGCCGGTATTTCTCGCTGAACCCGCCTCACGGCAGGCAAGATATCGCAAGCTGGGTAGCCGTGGACGCCAAGAAGGGCCTGATCTACGGCATGGCCTATGACAATTCCACCGAGATCGCGGTCTATAATCTCGCCGATGGATCCTTCAAGCAGTACATCCCCCTTTCAAAGACCATCGACCAGGCGCAGGGCGGCAAGATTCTTGACGGCTATATGTATTTCTCCACCGAAAGTGCGACGAAAGCGTTTTATCGCGCCAATCTGACAACCGGCGAAGTGGAGGAAATCGGGCAGCTCGACACGCCCGGCGATCAGGAAGTGGAGGGCCTCGCCTTCGGCATGACCAAGGATGGCTGGTCGCTCTACATCATCAACCGCGAACAGCCCGATCCATCTATCGACGAGTACATCGGCTTCTACCGCTATCTCAGGCCCTACGGCAATGCGCTCTCCGGCGAGATCCATTCCAGCGTCAAGGGCGCGTTTATCCAGGACAGCATCTATCTCGACGATGCAGTCAACCAGCGCCTCCGCTCGGCCTTCAGCGCGGTGGGCACGCCGACGTCGGAGGTCACCTCGTATGACGAGAACGGCTTGACCGGCGCCATCAGCAATACCGAAAGCCTTGCCTTCTGGAGCCAGGCGATCGGCGCCACGAGTACGACTGAGGGAAAAGGCTACTCGGCCGATTTCGACCACACGACCGGCGGTATCGTTTTTGGTGCCGATGCGACGGCAGGTTCTTGGCGCCTCGGCGCTATTGCCGGCTACAGCCGCACCAATTTCGATGTCGACGCCCGCAGCTCGTCCGGTTCGAGCGACAACGTCCATCTTGGTATCTATGGCGGTACAGAGTGGGGACCGGTCGGCTTCCGCACGGGCTTCTTCTACTCGTCACATGACATCAGCACCACGCGCCACGTGGTCTTCCCGGCATTCAGCGAAACCCTATCGGCCGACTACGATGCCCGCACCACCCAGGCTTTCGCGGAACTGTCCTACCGAATGGACTTCGAAGACACCGCCTTCGAACCCTTTGCGAACCTCTCCTATGCCCGCCTGAAGAGCGATGGTTTCTCCGAAACGGGCGGCACGATCGCCGCGCTGACGAGCGATGAGTCCAGCATGAATACCGCGTTTACGACGTTCGGTGTCCGCGCCTCGACCGATATCGCCCTTGAGGATGCCAAGGCGACCGTGCGCGGCATGCTCGGCTGGCGTCACGCTTATGGCGATATCACGCCGAGTTCGAACCTGGTCTTCAATACCGGTGCAAGCTTCGATTCCGTCGGCGCTCCGATTGCCCAGAATGCTCTGACCATGGAAGCCGGTCTGGACTTCAACCTCGCGAAGAATGCGACGATCGGCGTGTCCTATTCCGGCCAGATCGCAGGGGATACCCAGGATCATGCCGGTAAGATCAATTTCAACGTGAGCTTCTGAGCCGGACCTGCAGTCCGCCGCAGGTTTCCTCTCGGAAATACCGTTGAAAAAAGACGTCGCAGCGCTGCGACGTCTTCTGTTTGATACAGTCGTGCACCTATCTACGCAACTGATCCACATCCTTCGGAGATCTGCCGATGAGCCAAGATGCCAGCAACGACCACGCCCCCTGTGCCAGCTATCCGAGCCTCAGGGGCCGAAGCGTGTTCATTACCGGCGGTGCAAGCGGCATCGGCGAAAGTCTTGTCCGGCATTTCTGTGCGCAGGGCAGCCGCGTTGCCTTCGTCGATATCGCGGAAGATAGCGGCCGTGAACTCGCCGCAGCAATAGCGACTGACGGTCACGCCGCACCGCTCTTCATTGCCTGCGATCTGCGCGATATCGAGGCGTTGAAGCGAGCAATCGGGCAGGCCGTCGAGCAGAACGGCCCGCTTCAGGTACTGTGCAACAATGCCGGCAACGACGACCGGCACCAGACGGAGGATGTGAACGTCGCCTATTGGGACGACCGCATGGCGGTCAACCTGCGCCATCAATTCTTCGGCGCGCAGGCAGCCCGGCCGTATATGAAGGCACTCGGCGGCGGCTCGATCATCAATTTCGGCTCGATCACCTGGATGGTTGGAGATCCGGATTGCCCGGCCTATGTCACCGCGAAAGCGGCAATCTGGGGGATGACGCGGGCGCTCGCGCGCGAATTCGGCCCCGAACGTATCCGCGTCAACTGCATGGTGCCTGGCTGGGTCATGACCGAACGGCAGATCAATCTCTGGTTGAATGAGGCCGGCGAGCGGCAGATCGCCGAGCGCCAATGCTTGCCGGACAGGCTGCAGCCTTCCGACATCGCCCGCATGGCGCTGTTTCTCGCTTCCGACGACAGCGCCATGTGCACCAGCCAACAGTTTATCGTCGACGGCGGCTGGGTCTGAGCGCCCAGCTGGGTCAGTTCAGCGTGAAATTGAACTTGTAGCTGGCGGACACGCCGATCAGGAACTGGTTCTTGGAACCACGCTCGCGCACAAGACTGCTATCAGCGGCCGGCCCGGCAAGGCGCTTGTATTCCGCGAAGGCACTCGTCGACAGATTTTCCGTCGCATTCCAAGTGAGCGCTGTGCCGGCGCCGTAGGACTGGATGCCGCCCGAGGGATCATACTGCTTCAACCCGCTTGCGGCTGACTGCGCTTCGTTGACGCCGTAATAGGAATGGAAGTAGCCGCTCGTTGCAAAGGTGGCACGCGGGCCGCCTGACAGTTGCAGGTCGGGGGCGATATCGGTGAAAGCATCGAGTGCCACGTCAGCCACAAGGCCGTCATGGGAGCGGATGCCCTGGCGCAGTTCGGCGCGGGCGCGCAGCCAGTCGGTCGGATAGACCTCGGCGAAGCCGCCGACTTCTGCACCCCACTTGACCTTCTTGAGACCACGCAGATCGCTGTCGTCGCCTTCGTCACGCTCAGGCACATAGCGGCCGACGATGCCGGCGCGGAAGCCGCCGTTATCGACAAGTGCGAAGGATGGATTGTCGTTGCGCGAAGAGAACCGAGGGCCGGTTCCCTGGCGGCCGACGGAGATCAGCGGACTGAACTTGAACTCGTTGGTCGAAGCGCCTTCGAATTTGGGCGCGGAAAAGCCGGATACGCCGACTTTCAGATACCAGTCGCCGGACCACCAGTGGCCGCCCTCCTGAGCAGAGGCCGTGCCGAAAGAAGCAAGGGCAACAGCTAAAGAGATCGATACGACTGATCGATTAAACACAATCCGCACTCCAGAAAACGCAATACAAGAACGGCCGCGGACGGCGGCGACCGGAACATTTATAGCGATGGAGTTACCTCAATCTTAACCACGCCAGCGAGATTGAGGGGATGTGAAATTACTTCTGGTTCCAGCGGCGAATGACCGGTTCGGTCAGATCATGCTCATAGCCGAGAACACTGATGCTCGTCGTATCCAGAATGAACCGGGAGCCGTCCTCCGGGGGCAGGCCAAGCCAGCGGGCGCCGAGCACGCGCAGGAAATGCGAGCTCGAAAAGATCAAGACGGGCGCATTGACCTGCCGAAGCTCTTCGATGATGCGATCGGCCCGGGCGCCGACATCGGCTGCTGCTTCGCCATCCGGGCAACCATCGCGGAAAAGCTGCCAGCCGGGGCGCTTCGAGAGGATTTCCTTGGTCGTGATGCCTTCATAAGCACCGTAATCCCATTCCGCGAGATCGGGCTTGATGATCGCCCCCTCCCCGAAACCCGAGAGCATGCAGGTATTGCGCGCCCGCTGTGAGGGGCTTGACCAAACCGCCGAGACGGAAAGACCCGCAAGCCGCGGAGCAAGCGCGCGGGCGGCGGCCTCACCGTTGGCGGTCAGCGGGATATCGCTGCGGCCGGTATGCTGGCCCGATAGCGACCATGCCGTTTCGCCATGGCGCACAAGGGTGAATTCGGGAAATGCGCTCATAACCGTTCTCCAAAAAGAAAAAAGCGCGGTCGTGCCGCGCTTTTGAAGTCAGAAGGTGAACTTTTCCAGTGGCGGCCGCGTCGCCTCGAATTCTCTCAGCTTCGCCTCGTTCTGCGCGATGTAATTGCGATTATCAGGTGTAGCGAACTGATTCTTGGTGATCTGGATCTGCTCGATGAAAAGTTCATCCCAGCGGAAGCCCATTTCGGAGCCGGCCAGATAGAACTCCCACATGCGGAAGAACTTCTCATCATAAAGCGCCACGGCTTCGGCCTTGCGGGCGACGAAGCGCTCACGCCAGTGGCGTAGCGTGTAGGCGTAATGCAGCGGCAGGACCTCGACGTCACGGGTCAGCAGGCCCGCCTTTTCGAGAGGCACCAGCGTTTCGGCGATCGAGGGAATGTAGCCTTGCGGGAAGATGTACTTCTCGATGAAGGCATTGGTCGCGAAACTCGGCTTCGGGCGCGCGATCGAATGCAGCAGCATGATGCCGTTGTCGTCCAAAAGCTCGTGCACCTTCTTGAAGAAGTTTCCATAATTGCCGATGCCGACATGCTCGAACATGCCGACCGAGACGATGCGATCGAACTTCTTGCCGGTCAGGTAGCGGTAGTCCTGCAGCTCGAAACGGACACGATCGGCAAGACCGCGTCTCTCCGCCCGTTCGCGCGAAATCTTCAGCTGCTCTTCACTGAGCGTAATGCCGGTGACATCGAGGCCTGGTGTCGATTCCGCCAGATACATGGCCATGCCGCCCCAACCCGAACCAATTTCCAGCACGCGCTGGTTCGGCTGCGGCATGAGTTTTGCGGCGATATGGCGTTTCTTGGCGACCTGCGCCTCCTCCAGACTGATGCCCGGCGGATCGAAATAGGCGCAGGAATATTGCCAGTCCTCGTCGAGGAAGAGGTCGAAGAGCTTTTCGGACAGATCGTAATGATGGGCCACATTACGCTTGTTGTGGTTGATCGGTATGCGGCTCTTCAGCTGCTGCATGGCAATGCGGCCGATCAGCAGGGCGGCCATCTTGAAATCGAAGATTTCGTTGGTGGTGTTCTGCTTCACCAGAGCGAGGAAGTCGTAGATGTTGCCCTGTTCAAGAATGAACCGGCCTTCCATATACATTTCGCCGAGCTTCAGCGTCGGATCGCGACGGATCGCATCCTCTGCCTCCTGGTCGGCAAGGCGAACGACAACCGGCTCCCCGGTGCCGTCGCCAATCTGGTGGGTCTCCCCATTGGCAAGAGTAAGGGTCAAAGAACCCTTGCGGATAATTTTTTGGACAATCGATAAGAATGCCGACGCCATGGACGCCTCGCAAATGTGACAGGATGGTCACATCAACTTAATACCTCACGCCTGCCTTACAAGCGCCGGATTTAGCACTCTGCGGATTCAATTGCCAAAGTGTGACATTTTTGCCGCGGTTGAAGCTAAGCCATTATTTTCGCTTCATGGCTTCTGCGAGCGCTGCGCCGAAGGCACCCTGGCTCTGCGGCTTGGCGAGCGCCGGGCGGCGGTCCTGCTGGGGGCGCGAGCCTGCGTTTCCACGCGACTCACCGCGCGGAGAACCTGCTGAAATGCCATCGTCCTTGCGCATGGAGAGGCCGATGCGCTTGCGCTTCACATCCACTTCGACGACACGAACCTTGACCACATCGCCTGCCTTCACGATTTCGTGAGGATCCTTGATGAAGCGGTCGGCAAGCTGGGAGACGTGGACCAAGCCATCCTGATGCACGCCGATATCGACGAAGGCACCGAAGGCCGCGACGTTGGTCACCGTGCCTTCCAGCATCATGCCCGGCTTTAGGTCGCTGATTTCATCGATGCCTTCCGCAAATGTTGCCGTTTTGAAGCTCGGGCGCGGGTCGCGGCCGGGCTTGTCGAGTTCGGCGATGATGTCCTTGACCGTCGGGAGGCCGAACTTCTCGTCGATGAACTTGCGCGGATCGAGCGCCTTCAGCGTGGCGCTGTCGCCCATCAGCGAGCGTAGGTCACGGCCGCAGGCAGCAACGATCTTCTTTGCCACGCCATAGGCTTCCGGATGCACGGAAGAGGCATCGAGCGGCTCCTTGCCATTCAGGATGCGCAGAAAGCCGGCCGCCTGCTCGAAGGTACGCTGGCCGAGGCGGGCGACCTTCAGGAGGTCCTTTCGGCTTTCGAAGGCGCCGTTCTGATCGCGGTGCAGGACGATCGCATCGGCAATCGAGCGGCCGAGCCCGGAAACACGCGCCAGAAGCGGCGCAGACGCGGTGTTTAGATCGACGCCGACGGCATTCACGGCATCTTCGACGACCGCATCCAGCGAGCGCGAAAGCTTCGTCTGATCGACATCGTGTTGATACTGGCCGACGCCGATCGACTTCGGCTCGATCTTGACGAGCTCGGCCAGCGGATCCTGCAGACGGCGGGCGATGGAGACGGCACCACGCAAGGAAACGTCGAGCTGCGGGAATTCCGCAGCGGCAGCTTCTGAAGCTGAATAGACGGAAGCACCGGCTTCCGAGACGATGACCTTGGTGGGCTTGGGTGCCGGAAGGGCGGTCAGCATATCGGCCACCAGCTTTTCCGTCTCGCGGCTGCCGGTGCCGTTGCCGATCGCGATCAGCTCGACATTGTGCTTGCGGATGAGAGAGGCGAGTTCGGCTTGCGTGCCGCGCACGTCGTTCTTCGGCGGGAATGGATAAACGGTCGTCGTATCGAGCAGCTTGCCGGTGCCGTCGACGATTGCGACCTTGACACCGGTGCGGATGCCCGGATCGAGGCCCATCGTAGCGCGCGAGCCGGCAGGTGCGGCCAGAAGCAGATCCTTGAGATTACGGGCGAAGACGTAGATCGCCTCTTCTTCCGCCCTTTCGCGCAGTTCGCGCATTAGGTCGAGCGAGAGCGACATGGAAAGCTTCACGCGCCAAGTCCAGCTTGCGACATCCATCAGCCAGCGGTCCCCGGGACGGCTCGAACCGATTTCGTAGGCGGCAGCGATCATGCGCTCGACGGGCTTGTTCGGCGAGGCAATCTCGGCATCGGCCTCGATCGTCAGCGTCAGCACTTCCTCGTTCCAGCCGCGCAACATGGCGAGCGCGCGGTGGCCGGGCACAGTCGCCCAGCGTTCGGAATGGTCGAAATAGTCGGAAAACTTCTCGCCGGTCGCTTCCTTGCCTTCGACCACCTTGGCTTTGAGAAGGGCGGCATTGCGCAGATGAGCGCGCAACTTGCCGAGCAGATCGGCATTTTCGGCAAAACCTTCGGCGACGATGTCGCGCGCGCCTTCGAGAGCCGCCTTCACATCAGCAACGTCGGCGGTGATATAGGCCTCGGCCAGCGTGGCCGGTTCCTTAGCTCGGTCAGCGAGGATTGCTTCGGCAAGCGGGCCGAGACCACGCTCTCGAGCAATCTCGGCGCGGGTGCGGCGCTTCGGCTTGTAGGGCAGATAGAGGTCTTCCAGCTCGGCCTTGGTTGCGGCGCCCGAAAGCTTTGCCATCAGCTCGTCGCTCATCTTACCTTGGCCGTTAATGGAATCGATGATCGCATCGCGGCGGGCTTCGAGCTCGCGCAGATAAACGAGGCGTTCGGCCAGCGTACGCAGTTGCGTATCGTCAAGGCCGCCCGTCACCTCCTTGCGGTAGCGGGCGATGAACGGCACCGTCGCGCCCTCGTCCAGCAGCTCGATCGCTGCCTTCGCCTGATCGGGCCGGGCATTGATTTCGGCGGAGATGCTTGCTGCGAGCGAACGAAGGTCAGCGGCCATGAGATTTCCTGCGGTTTATTAGGGTTGGCGGACCATAGCGGCGAAAAGCAGCAAGGCAATGCCTGCCGCCGCTTTCCACAGCGCAAGACAGTGCTCTTGCCGATTCAGGCGGCATGATTGAGGCGCAATTGAGCTTTCCTCTCCCTGTTTTTGCGGTTGTGCAGATGCGGCATTCTTTGGTAGCAGAGGCGACCATTTTGGATCGCCCTGCCCTGCGGGCGCTAGGAAAAGAGTACAATGCCGAACCTGCTTCTCGAACTTCGCTCCGAAGAGATCCCCGCCCGCATGGAGCGCAAGGCCGCCGGCGATCTCAAGAAGCTGCTGACCGATGCCCTGGTGGAAGCAGGACTGACCTACGAGGGCGCTCGCGAATATTGGACGCCGCGCCGTCTGACCCTGGACATTCACGGCCTGACGGCCCGCTCCGCCGATATCCGCGAAGAGCGCAAGGGTCCGCGCACCGACGCCAACGAGAAGGCGATCGAAGGCTTTCTGCGCGGCTCCGGCCTGTCCTCGGTTTCCGAGGCTCAGGTCGTCAGCGATCCGAAGAAGGGTGATTTCTACGTCGCCGTCATCTCAAAGCCCGGCCGCAGCGCCGAGGAGATCATCGCCGAGGTCATGCCCGGCATTATCAGAGATTTTCCGTGGCCTAAGTCGATGCGCTGGGGCAAGGCCTCTTCGCAGCCCGGTTCGCTGCGCTGGGTTCGCCCGCTGCAGTCAATCGTCTGCACCTTCGGTAGCGAGCACGAAGAAACCGTTGTCATCCCCTTCGAGGTCGACGGCATCGTCGCGTCCAACGTGACCTATGGCCATCGTTTTCTTGCGCCCGAAGCCATCACCGTGAAGCGTTTCGACGACTATGTTTCGAACCTCGAAAAGGCGAAGGTGATCCTCGATGCGGAGCGGCGCAAGGATATCATCCTGCACGACGCCCGCGACATCGCCTTTGCGAGTGGATTGGAACTGGTCGAAGACGAAGGCCTGCTGGAGGAGGTTTCCGGCCTCGTCGAATGGCCGCAGGTGCTGATGGGCTCCTTCGACGAAGATTATCTTTCGATCCCTTCCGAGATCATCCGCCTGACCATCAAGACGAACCAGAAGTGCTTCGTCACCCGCAAACAGGGCGAAGAGACGCTTTCGAACAAATTCATCCTCGTCTCCAACATTCAGGCGACTGATGGTGGCAAGGAAATCATTCACGGCAATGGCAAGGTCGTGCGCGCGCGCCTGTCCGACGCGCTGCACTTCTGGAAGCGGGATCAGGGCAACCTCCCTGACCTCGAAACGCTGGACGCTTCGGCCAAGAAATTCGGCCTCGATCTCGAAAAGCCGCTCGACCAGCGCATGGCGAAGCTCGATGCGCTGAACGTGACCTTCCATGCCAAGCTCGGCACACAGGGCGACCGCGTCGAGCGCATCCGCGCGCTGGCCGCCAAGATCGCCATGCCGGCGAGCGCCGATTACAAGCTCGTTGACCGCGCCGTCGTCCTCTGCAAGGCGGACCTGCGCACCGAAGCCGTCGGAGAATTCCCGGAACTGCAGGGCGTCATGGGCCGCAAATATGCGGTGCTGCAGGGCGAGGACATTTCGGTTTCGACCGCCATCGAAGACCACTACAAGCCGCAAGGCCCGTCGGACCGCGTGCCCGAGGACAAGGTAGCAATCACGGTGGCGCTCGCCGACAAGCTCGACACGCTCATCGGCTTTTGGTCGATCGATGAGAAGCCAACCGGCTCGAAGGATCCGTTTGCTCTTCGCCGTGCGGCCCTCGGCATCATCCGCATCCTGCTCGAGAGGCGCGTTCGGGTGACGCTGCTGCCGCGCATCGTCTCGCATATGCAACGCATCGATAGCGATATCGGCGCCAGCGCTGCAACGGACGACCTGTCGCGTCAGATCGACCTACTCTCCTTCTTCCATGACCGCCTTAAGGTCTATCTGCGCGATCAGGGTGCGCGTCACGATCTTATCGATGCGGTGCTGACGCCTGAATCCGATGATCTCTTGATGGTCGCCCGCCGCGTCGAAGCATTGACGGCCTTCATCACCTCGGAAGACGGCATCAACCTGCTCGCCGGCACCAAACGCGCCACGCAGCTTCTGGCGGCCGAGGAGAAGAAGGGCACCGTTATTGCCGACGGTGTTTCGGACGCGTTGCTGAAATTCGATGCCGAAAAGGAACTATTTGCGGCCATCACCAAGGCTTCTTTGGAAGCTGCCGGCGCCGTTGCACACGAAGATTTCCGCTCGGCCATGGAAGCGCTTTCAAAACTGCGCGCACCCGTCGATCGCTTCTTCACCGACGTGCTCGTCAATGACGAGGACGCGGCGATCCGGGCCAACCGCCTCGCGCTGTTGCGGATGATCCGCGCGGCGACCGGAACTGTGGCGGATTTCTCGAAGATCGCCGGCTAGATTTCCGACAGGTAAAAATGGGGCCGCTCGGCCCCATTTTCCGTTCATCTCATCGCTCTTTCTGCATCTTGGCGATGGTCAGGGTTTCGCCTGCGCGGCCATAACCGCCGTCGACGACCTCGTCGACAAGCACCATCGTATAGGGGCGAACGCCCTCTCCGAAAAAGTCGACGAACATGGCCGTCGTCCGAAGGATAATGTCCTCCTTCTGCTCGGCAGTCAGAGTGCCCTCGGGAAACTTGTAGTTTGCAAATGGCATGATGAACTCCTGCCCGGTTTGTGTTGCGACCCGGCAAGCCTAGCTGTGTTGGCAACATGCTTGAAATTGATATCAAGTATATGCATTCATCCATATCATGGATTTGCATGGTATCGATCTCAATCTGCTCGTCGCCTTCGATGCGCTCATGAAGGAACGGAGCGTGACGAAGGCCGGCATTCGCATCGGCCGGACGCAGCCGGCGATGAGTGCTGCCTTGGCGCGGTTGCGGAGCCTTCTGCGGGATGAATTGCTGGTGCGCGGGCCACAAGGGCTGCAGCCGACACCACGAGCGCTCGATCTCGCCGAACCCTTGTCGCGGGCCTTGGCCGAAATCCAGCATACGCTCGATTTCACCCAGGGGTTCGATCCCTCGACCTCGTCTGCGACTTTCACGATCGGCCTCTCCGATCATCCGACGTTCGCGCTTCTGCCGCGGCTTGTTACCCTTCTGGCGGGGGCGGCTCCGGGTGCGGCATTGCAGGTCAGGAATTTCAGTGCGCGGGATGACGCCATCGATCTGCTGGATGCGGGAGAAGTCGATGTGACGGTCGGCGTGCCGGCAGTGAAGACCGGACGTATCCTGACCCAGCCTCTATTCGAAGAACGTTTCGTCTGTATCGTCAGGAAGGATCATCCGGTTGCAGGAAGAGAACTCGATCTCGATCGATTTCTCGCTCTCCCCCATCTGCTCGTCTCGCCGGAGAACGAGCGCTTTGGCCATGTCGATGCGGCTCTAGCAAAACGGGGGTTTCAACGGCGGCTCTCACTGACGCTTCCCAATATGTATGCCGCGCCGCTGCTGATTGCCCGCTCCGATATGATTGCCACATTGATGGCAGGCGTAGTGGAGGCTTCCGGCCATTCGGACGAACTGACCTTGCTGGAGCCGCCCCTCACGCTCGATCCCATATCCTTCGTGCTATCCTGGCATCGGCGCAATGACGCACATCCGGCGCAGCGCTGGTTCCGGAATTGCGTCGTGGAGGCTGCACCAAGGGATAAGGCGAAGACGCCGGGCTGAATGTGCAGTAGAGCTGCCCTATGGTGTCGAAGATCCTCGTCAGTGCCTGTCTCATGGGTCATGCTGTCCGCTATGACGGGCGCGCCAAGCCGCTTGTCCATCCGGCAATCGAACGCTGGATGCAGGAAGGCCTGTTGGTAACGATCTGTCCGGAAATGTCGGCGGGGATGCCGGTTCCACGACCGCCTGCCGAGATTGCGGATGGAGCATCGGGTGAGAATGTGCTGGCAGGTAAGGCTCGTGTCGTGGAGCTGACCGGCGGCGATGTGACCGATGAATTCCTACGGGCGGCAGAAAATGCCGTTCGGCTCGCGACCGATAGCGGCTGCCGCTATGCGCTGCTGATCGACGGTAGCCCGTCCTGCGGTTCCGGTTTCATCTATGACGGAACCTTTTCGGGCAATCGGCGGCTCGGGAACGGCGTGACGGCTGCTGCCCTCAGGCAAGCCGGTATAGAAGTCTTTTCGGACCGCGAAATCGATCGGCTCATCGAGCGCGTCAGCCATGCCGCTGACGACACAGCCGCCGGTTTCTGATCCGGCGGCCGCTAAAGCTTTGGTGATAAAACCGCCTGTGGTGTGGCCCCGCCTATGCGGCGCGGCGACCGTGATGCGAGACGGGGGCGGCTGCGACATTGCCGACGCGGAAGCCTCTGATGAGGCCGAGCAGTTCGTCGGTATCGGCAGCCAGCGTTTCGGCCGATGCCGTGGTCTCTTCGGCCATGGCGGCGTTCTGCTGAGTGGCGGCGTCGAGTTGGTTCATCGAGGCCGAGATCGAGCGCAGCGTCGTATCCTGTTCGGAAGCGCTGTGGGCGATCTTGGCGACGATCTCGTTGGCAGCCTTGATCTGGTCGGAGATGCGCTTCAGCGCTTCGCCTGCCTCGCCGACGAGACGCACGCCATGGTCGACCTGGCTGGACGAACGGGCGATCTGATCCTTGATCTCCTTGGCGGCAGCAGCCGAGCGCTGGGCGAGTTCACGCACTTCCTGGGCAACGACGGCAAAGCCCTTGCCGCTTTCGCCGGCACGTGCCGCCTCGACACCGGCATTGAGCGCCAGAAGGTTGGTCTGGAAGGCGATCTCGTCGATGACGCCGATGATCTTGGAGATTTCCGACGAGGACTTCTCGATGCCGCTCATGGCTTCGATCGCCTGGGTGACGATCGCATCGCTGTGGGTGGCTTCGGTCGAGACCGAGTGAACGCGCTTGCTGGCTTCATGGGCGCCATCGGCCGTCTGACGGACGGCGACGGTCAGCTCGTCGAGAGCAGCCGAGGTTTCTTCCAGGCTTGCGGCCTGACGCTCGGTGCGCTGCGACAGTTCGTTGGAGGCACGACGGATTTCTTCCTTGGCGACACCGATATCACCGCCCTTGGCGCTGACCTGGGCCATGGCAGCTTCCAGATGCGAGAGCGCATCGTTGAAGTTGTCGCGCAGAGCCGCGTATTTCTGGCCGATGTCGGCGCAGCGCACCGTCAGGTCGCCATGGGCGATCTGCTCCAGCGCCTGGCCGATGGTGCTGACGACGCGGGCCTGCAACGAAGCTTCGTCCTGCTGATGGCGCAGGTTGGTCTCGCGCTCGCTCTCGAGAGCCAGCTGCTGGGCAGCCTCGCGCTCCGACATCGCGTGACGCTCCCGGATCTTTTCCTGCAGCGACTGCGTCGCCTTCGCCATCATGCCGACTTCGTTGTTCATGCCAGTATGTGGGATCGTAAGCTTCACGTCTTCCTCGGCAACCGCCTGCAGCGCGTTGTGAACATCCTTCAGAGGGTTCGATATGCCGCGGATGACCAGATAGGCGGCGACAATGGCGAAGAAGAACAGGACGATGCTACCAGACAGCGCCGCCAGGATCTTGTCATTCACCTGGGCATCGAGATCATCCATATAGACGCCGGTACATACGACGATCTTCCAGGGATCGAAAGCCAGTGCATAGGCCGTCTTGCGATAATCGCCAACAGGCTGGCCCGGTTTGGCTGTCGAATAATATTCGACGAGGCCGCCTCCCTGCTGCCCGAGCTTGACCAGTTCTTCGCGATAGAGCTTGCCCTTGCTGTCCGGCTGCCCCTTGTTGACCTGCCCGACTTTCGAGGCGTCATAATGGAATATCATCTTGACGTCGTAGTCATAGCCGAAGAAATAGCCATCCGGGTCGTATTTCATAGCATTGACGGTAGCGTAGGCCTGTTTCTGGGCGTCTTCCAACGTCATTTCGCCGGCGACGACCTTTGCCTGGTATTGCTTGAGGACGGAAACCGCCGACTGGACCTCCGCGCGAAGCATATCGTAGCGTTCCTTATAGATCGCATCGACAGAGGAGCGGACCTGGAGGAAGGTGGCGATCGCAAACGCGATCATCAGGCCGATCACCAGCAAAATGAGCTGCTTCGATATTTTCAGATTCTTCATGATGCCTCGCAACAGGAATGGGTGACTGCATTCCGGTGCGGTTTTCTACCGCCTGTGCGAGCGCGCCAGATCAAGGCGACGCGTCTACCGCTGCTAAAAGAACATGCTGCGACCGGTTAACTACGATTGACATCTATCTTATAATAAACCTTTAATTTTATTGGGTTTTAGCGAGGACCTCCCTAAGAAAGTAGGGGTGTGTTAAAAAGGCAAAACCGCCGGATTCTCATCCGGCGGCCGCTAAAGCTTTGGTGATAAAATCGCCTGTAGTGGCCCCGCCTATGCGGCGCGGCGACCGTGATGCGAGACGGGGGCGGCTGCGACATCGCCGACGCGGAAGCCTCTGATGAGGCCGAGCAGTTCGTCGGTATCGGCAGCCAGCGTTTCGGCCGATGCCGTGGTCTCTTCGGCCATGGCGGCGTTCTGCTGAGTGGCGGCGTCGAGTTGGTTCATCGAGGCCGAGATCGAGCGCAGCGTCGTATCCTGTTCGGAAGCGCTGTGGGCGATCTTGGCGACGATCTCGTTGGCAGCCTTGATCTGGTCGGAGATGCGCTTCAGCGCTTCGCCTGCCTCGCCGACGAGACGCACGCCATGGTCGACCTGGCTGGACGAACGGGCGATCTGATCCTTGATCTCCTTGGCGGCAGCAGCCGAGCGCTGGGCGAGTTCACGCACTTCCTGGGCAACGACGGCAAAGCCCTTGCCGCTTTCGCCGGCACGTGCCGCCTCGACACCGGCATTGAGCGCCAGAAGGTTGGTCTGGAAGGCGATCTCGTCGATGACGCCGATGATCTTGGAGATTTCCGACGAGGACTTCTCGATGCCGCTCATGGCTTCGATCGCCTGGGTGACGATCGCATCGCTGTGGGTGGCTTCGGTCGAGACCGAGTGAACGCGCTTGCTGGCTTCATGGGCGCCATCGGCCGTCTGACGGACGGCGACGGTCAGCTCGTCGAGAGCAGCCGAGGTTTCTTCCAGGCTTGCGGCCTGACGCTCGGTGCGCTGCGACAGTTCGTTGGAGGCACGACGGATTTCTTCCTTGGCGACACCGATATCACCGCCCTTGGCGCTGACCTGGGCCATGGCAGCTTCCAGATGCGAGAGCGCATCGTTGAAGTTGTCGCGCAGAGCCGCGTATTTCTGGCCGATGTCGGCGCAGCGCACCGTCAGGTCGCCATGGGCGATCTGCTCCAGCGCCTGGCCGATGGTGCTGACGACGCGGGCCTGCAACGAAGCTTCGTCCTGCTGATGGCGCAGGTTGGTCTCGCGCTCGCTCTCGAGAGCCAGCTGCTGGGCAGCCTCGCGCTCCGACATCGCGTGACGCTCCCGGATCTTTTCCTGCAGCGACTGCGTCGCCTTCGCCATCATGCCGACTTCGTTGTTCATGCCAGTATGTGGGATCGTAAGCTTCACGTCTTCCTCGGCAACCGCCTGCAGCGCGTTGTGAACGTCCTTCAGAGGGTTCGATATACCGCGGATGAAATAGAAGGCGGCGCCGATACCGCCAACGAAGACGATGGCGCAGGCCGTGAGAGCCTTCCACATCGTTTCATTGACCTTGGCCTGCAGGTCGTCGAGATAAACGCCTGTGCCGACGACGATCTTCCAAGGTTCGAAGGCCTTCGAATAGCCGCCCTTGAGGAAGACCTGGTCTTCCGGCTGACCCGGCTTGGTCCAGTAGTAGTAGGTACGGCCGCCGCCGGCCTTGCCATGGTCGACAAGGGCCTGGCTGAATTTCGCGCCTGTCTTGTCGACCTGGCCGCTCATGTCTTTGCCGAGATTGACCGGGCTCGGATGGAAGACCTGGATGACGTTATAGTCGAAGCCGAAGAGATAGCCTGATGGCTGGAAGGTCACGCGCTTCAGGATGTCGAAGGCTTCGGCTTGGGCAGCCTCATGCGTCATCTGGCCAGCCTTCTCGCGCTCATAGAAGGTGTTGAGAACGGAGATGCCCGATTCGACCTGCGTGCGAAGCATGTCGAAGCGCTCATCATAGATCGCCTGTTCGGATGTACGGATCTGAAAGTAGGTAGCGACTGCAAATGCAGCCATCAAAACACCGACCAGCGCAAAGAGCTGGTGCGCAATCTTGAGCTTCTTCATGGTTGACCTCGCGGAAAGGTGAAAAGCAATATCCCGGATCGGTCAACTCCCGACCTGCGCGCGAAGCATCGCGCGCTCAGTTAGCGCAGTCATGCGTCCTCCGGTTCCCCGACAAGTAAAATTAAAGTGAATGATTAAATTATCTTTTAACAAATGCGTCGCTTCTACTCGACGGACCTAGTAAAATTGACGGGTCTCTTCTTACAGACCTGTGTAAGTTGCAGTCATCGCCGACTGCAATTCCGTTAAATTAGGGTATACTTATTTAGAAAATCAAAAACACACCCGCGCCTCTTAAAGAGCGCGTGCATCCGCTTTGGCGGAGCTTTGTCCCGACCAAAACTCTGATCAACCAAACGGGGCTCAGAAACGGAGCTGGAAAGCAGAAGCGTCGAGGGGAGAAGCCTGCATGCCAGCCATCACCGGTTTCGCATCACCGCCAACCACGGCCGCCGTTGCCTCGTTGTCGATGCCCTCGGCGGGGGCAGACGGGGCGAGCGCCAGCATCTGCTCGGGCGTGGCTTTGCTGACGAAGAGGACAGGAGAACCGCCCATCCAGTTTTCGGTGCGATAAATTTTCTTCTCGCCGCCGATATCACGGACTTCGGCCTGCTGGAAAGTGCCAGGCCGCAGTTCCGGCACCGCGTAGTCTTTCTTGGAGACTTCTGCCTGAAGCGGCGGGCAATGCGTGCAGCTTTCAGTAACGATGCTGCCTGCTTCCTTCGGCTTGCTCGGCCCGATCACCTCGATCGACGAAGCCATGGCAGAACCGGCAGCCAGCAGGAACAACACACTGAAAAAAATCTGACGCATCAAGCTACTCCGTCTCCCTTGAGAGCGGCGCGCCGAAAAACGGATCGCGTCCACCGCTCTCAACTTTTTGTTTGAGCATCAGATTATCCGAAAACTGCTCCACACTTTTCGATCCAATGCACTGAGAGCCAGATTAGCGCAGCTTTGTTTCCATCCTGTCAGAAGAAAGGGTAAAAATTTAACGAAACAGGCAATTGCCTGCCTCGCTCTTATGCATTCTCGCGTTCAACCGCGCGCCAGCCAATATCGCGACGGCAGAAGCCGTTTTCCCATTTTACGCGGTCCAGCAGGGTATAGGCGCGGTCCTTCGCCTCGCCAACGGTCCGGCCCGTCGCCGTGACGTTCAGCACGCGGCCGCCGGTCGCGACAAGCGCGCCATCCTTCAGCGCTGTGCCGGCGTGAAACACCTTCTCGCCTTCACCAGCTTCCGGCAGAGCGATGATCGGCGTGTTCTTCTCATAGGAGCCGGGATAGCCCTTCGAGGCCATGACGACTGTCAGCGCCGGATCATCGGTCCATTCGGCCTTGACCTGATCCAGCGTGCCATTGGCACAGGCAAACAGCAGCGGCAGCAGATCGCTCTTCAGCCGCATCATTAGCACCTGACATTCCGGATCGCCGAAGCGGACATTATATTCAATGAGTTCCGGCCCCTTGGCGGTGATCATCAGCCCGGCAAAAAAGACACCGGTGAACGGATGGCCGCTTTCGGCCATGCCGCGAATGGTCGGCTCGATGATTTCCTTCATCGTGCGCTCGGTCATCTCGCCCGTCATGACGGGAGCCGGCGAATAGGCGCCCATGCCACCGGTGTTCGGGCCGGTATCGCCCTCGCCGACGCGCTTGTGGTCCTGTGCGGTTGCCAGCGGCAGCGCGCTCTTGCCATCGCACAGGCAAAAGAAGCTCGCCTCTTCACCATCGAGATAGGCTTCGACGACGACTTCGGCGCCAGCCTCCCCGAACGCGCCTTCAAAACAATCGTCCACCGCGGCCAGCGCCTCATCCAGCGTCATGGCGACCGTGACACCCTTGCCGGCAGCGAGACCATCGGCCTTAACGACAATCGGAGCGCCCTCCTCGCGTATATAGGCCTTGGCTTTCGGGGCATTGTTGAAGCGCTGATAGGCGCCAGTCGGAATATTGTAGCGGGCGCAGATATCCTTGGTGAAACCCTTGGAACCTTCAAGCTGGGCGGCCACGGCTGAGGGGCCGAAAACCGCAAAGCCTGCTGCGCGCAGCTTATCGGCAATGCCGGCCACCAGCGGCGCTTCCGGTCCGACGACAACGAAATCAATCTGCTTTTCGCGGCAGAAGGCGATAACGGCATCGTGGTCGTCGACATCAAGGGCGGCGAGCGTCGCGTGCTCGGCGATGCCGGGATTGCCAGGCGCGGCATAGAATTCCGTCATCAGCGGCGATTGCGCCAGCTTCCAGGCGAGCGCGTGCTCGCGTCCTCCAGATCCGATCAACAGAACCTTCATGCCCGATCCCCTTCCTGCTGGTCTGGCCTGTTGGCCCAGCCTGTTGGCCTAGCCTGCTGGTTTGGCGGTTAAGCGGGAAGGCCCGAAAGGTCAAGCAAGAATGCTTACCAGCCCCCGCCTCCGCCACCACCGCCGCCTCCGCCAGACGAACCGCCGCCTGAAAAACCCGAGGACGAACTGGAGGGCGGCGGCGACGGAATGGTGGAGGCGATCGTCGAGGCCATCGACGACGAGAAACCCCCAATACGATCCGAAAAACTGCCGCTGTTGAAATTGCCGGAATACCAACCCGGATTATAAGCGGCGGCGGCTGCACCCGCCGAGGCTGCAGCGAGCCATGTCTCGAACGTGCGTGACCACGGCTTTTCGACACCGAGCGCCACGGCATAGGGCAACAGGGTTTCGAAATGCTGCGGCGACATTTGCGGCGCGCCCGCCATGTTCATGCGGTCCTTTTCGGCGAGCGTCAGATATTGCCTGAGGCCATCGACGCCAGCTGTCATCTTGGCGCCGAGCGGCGTCGGCGCGCCCATAATGAAGAAATAGAGGATGTTGAAGAGAACGATGCCGCCGACGGCGAAGAGCATCGGCGTTTCGTGGAATTCCATTAGCGATGAGGCAAGTGCCAGCACGACGGTGGAAACGATACTGAGACCCACGAAAACGGCCATCGCAATAGCGATGACCGCGAAAATCTTGCCGACAAGCGAGCCGCGATGCAGCGCCTTAACGAAGCCTGCGACGAAAATGGAGAGAAAGACGGATATGCCGATCGGGACGACCATCAGTGCGATCGTATCCGGCTCCAGAGAGCCGAAGACGAAAAGCGCAACCAGCGCGACGGCGCTCAGCACCACGCCGCCGATGATATAGCCGGTATTGGAATTGTAATATTTGCCGCGGTGTTCCCGCTCGATCGAGGAGCGGAACGTCTGGCCGACTGATTTGACTTTTTCGCCGTTTGCCTTGTCGATGACCAGCGTATCGCCGGCGCCACCGACAGCTTTCAGAAGCTCCGACTCGCCTGCCTGAAACTTCTCCTTGCCAAGCGGCTTGTCGGCGCGGCGGATGATGATCGAGTCCCTGAGATCCTCGAGCCTGACATAACCGCGAACGGCAAGATCGAGCGCCGTCGCCGCAAGCGCAGTCCAGCCACCGCCGGAAAAGCCCCTGTTATCGATGTAATTGACGAGCGCAGGTGAGATGCCGCTTGGCGGATCCCAGCGCGGTACGACGATTTCGCGGGCCGGATCGCGGCCGACCTTCAGCCAGGAGCGCGTGTAATAGAGGAAGACGAGGATGAGACCGCCGAAGCCGATGAAATAATCTCGGTTGTCTCTGAACCACCAGGAGCTTTGCTGATCAGCACTTGGCGGATCGATCGCGCCTTTCGGCAGTTTCGCCGCAAAGGTCAGGCCCTCCTGCGCGCCGAGCGGCGCGGTAGTCGCGACGACCAGACGGCCATCCTCCACACTTGAGCGGGCATTTCTGTCTCTGGACCCGAGAGGCCCCGTGAAGAACGTCACATCCAGTGGCGTCACCCCCTGCGGAAAGGTGACGGTCGCGATAGCCGAGCGGATCGGGAATATCCAGCCATTGCCGGTCACGTTCCAGTAGAGTTCATCATGATCGTCGAAATAACGGATCTGACGGTTCGTTTTGTAGGTGAAGACATATCGGTGGCGGCCGGGAGAAATCGTCACGTCTT
This sequence comes from Rhizobium sp. BK529, assembly GCF_014194105.1. Lineage (NCBI taxonomy): Bacteria > Pseudomonadati > Pseudomonadota > Alphaproteobacteria > Hyphomicrobiales > Rhizobiaceae > Rhizobium > Rhizobium sp. BK529. Next base: position 2,577,310 of record NZ_JACIAU010000001.1, read on the forward strand.
CTGAGCCGGCATAGATGCGAATGCCGCCGGAGATGGATTCCGTATGCCAGGGCTCGTCCCGACCGTCCCGCTTTACCGAGACGACGCTGAAATCGACGCTACGGCGTCGGCCGCTCTGATCGACGAAGGTCAGCGGAAAATCGCGGAAGATGCCGCGCCGGATACGGTCCCCTTCGGCATTGACGGTGATCGTTTCGGCCACCGTCATCGCCCCGCTCTTTTCCAACTGGATGGCGGAATCGAAGGAAGCGATGAACTCCGCACCGATTGCCGGCCGTGCAGCCATTACCAACAGCAGTACGAAATAAATGCCGAAAAACCGCCGGACCATGTGCCCTCCCCGTTTGCGGTTTCGCCTTGACTCGATTCAGGCTTCGTCCTTGTAGGCAACCCCCAGCCCTGTAAGCGTGCGCCAGTAGGCCGGGAAGGTCTTCCCGACGCAATCAGGGTTTAGAATGGTAACGCCGGCGATCTTCAGGCCGGCGAGCGCAAAACTCATGGCGATGCGATGATCGGCAAAGGTGTCGATATCGGCTGGTAACGTCTGGCCGGCGAGCGCGGGGTCGGAATGGACGATCAGATCGTCGCCTTCCTCAACCGCCAGGCCTCCTCGAATATTGTTCAGCCCCGTGGACAGCGCGCGGATGCGATCGCATTCCTTGACGCGCAGGTTGGCGATGCCGACGAAGCGGACCGGAGTCTGATTAAAGGCGGCGAGAACGGCAATCGTCGGGATGGCATCCTGCATCTGTGAGCCGTCGATTTCAGCCGGCAGATGCGGAAATTTGGCGATGGTCTCATAGGCCTTGGCATCCGGCTGAGTGAAGGCCTCGTTCTCGACGCCGAGATCGATCTTGCCACCGCTCAACACTTCGGCCGCCCAGAGATAGGTTGCGGCGGACGCATCCGGCTCGATGACGAAGTCGGCTGCGATATAACCGGTCGGCTCAACGCGCCAAGTCGCGGCATCGAGCTGTTCCACCTTGGCGCCGAACGCTTTCATGGCGGCAAGTGTCAGATCGACATAACCACGCGCGCCGATATCCGTGCCAGCAAGCGCGATTGTGAGCGTCGCATTGGCGCCCTGCTTGGCAAGCGGTGCTGCCATCAGAAGGGCCGAAACATATTGGCTAGAAAGTCCGGCATCGATCTCGACACGGCCCGAGGCGAAATGCCCGTTACCGCGCACGGTCACAGGTGGGCAGCCTGTCGGTGCTTCGGCATCGAGACCGAGCGACTTGAGGGCCGCGACCAGCGGGCCGATCGGGCGCTTGCGCATGTGCTCGTCGCCATCGACCACAACCGTACCGTCGACAGAAGCGACCGCCGCCGTCAGGAAGCGCGTCGCCGTACCGGCATTGCCCAGAAACAGCGGAGCTTTCGGCGGCAAAAGCTTGCCACTGCCGGTCACGACAAAGGTCGTTTCATCGGGTTCATCGATCTGCACACCCATGGCACGGAGCGCCTCGGCCATATATTTGGTGTCATCGCTCTTCAGCGCGCCGGTCAGCCGGCTCGTGCCCTTGGCAAGACCTGCCAGCAGCAGCGCGCGATTGGTGATCGACTTCGAGCCCGGAACCACGGCACGACCGGTGAGCGGCTTGCCCGGCGGGATGATGGTGAGCTTGGCTTTACTCATTGCGCTTGTCTCTTCTGTCCATTGCAGCGGCCGCGCACGGCCATGTCGGACTGCTCATAGCAGCTTTTGGGCAAAGACAAAGGTCAGAACTTGACGGATGGCACGGCGCGATCGGCCTCGTTGGTGATTTCGAAATATTCGCGCTTGGCAAAACCGAACTGGCCGGCGATGAGGTTAGACGGGAAGCTCTGGACCTTGACGTTCAGGTCACGGGCCGCACCGTTATAATAGCGGCGCGCCATCTGGATTTCGCTTTCCATCGTTTCCAGCGAGGCCTGAAGTTCGGAGAAATTCTGGTTGGCCTTCAGATCGGGATAGGCTTCGGCAAGCGCCATCACCCGGCCAAGCGCCTGACCGAGCAGCCCCTCCGCCTGCGCCCTGCCCGCTACATCGCCTGACGGGACGGCCTGCGCCTTGTTCCTGAGTTCGACGACCTCTTCGAGCGTGCTCTTTTCATGGGCGGCATAGCCCTTGACGGTCTCGATCAGGTTCGGGATCAAGTCCGCACGGCGCTTCAGCTGCACATCGATACCGGACCAGGCTTCCTCAGCCATCTGCCGTGAACGGACGAGACCGTTGTAGATGAAGATGACGTAGAGCGCGATCAGAACGATGACGCCAAGAGCGATATACATCGCGAATCCCCTGCAACAAAGTAGCGTTTACGCAAAGACTTCGCAGGTTTCCCGGCTGTCGTCAAACGCCGATATGCGCGAGAATTCGGGCCACCGTCCGCTCCGGCGAAAGCTCCGTCGTATCAATTTCGACTGTGTTTTCAGCCAGTCCGCGCAACAGTTTATAGTTTGCCCGGAGCTGTTGCAGCCTCGCCGTATCCGTCAGCTTGAGCGCCTCTGAACGGCCGGGGGAGACAAGGCGTCTGGCGTTCTCCTCCGGCGCGCAATCGAGAAGAACCGCGACCAGATCCGCGCCTCTAGCGGCAGCCAAATCGAGATACCAGGAGAACGTCGCCCTATCATGCTCGTCATCGGCAAGAGCATCGGTAAAGACAAAGCTTTCAGCCGGATCGGCACGCACGGCATGGTCGAAAACCGCTCGTCGAATCTGCTCACGCAATGATGCATGCAGAGGATTGCTGCGGGCGAAAAGAGCTTCGGCTGGATTAAGCAGCATATGATTGTCGATGAGCCGCGCGCCGAGCCTTTTCGCCAGCGAGCGGCCGATGGTCAACTTCCCAGTGCCTGGCCAGCCGTTGATATGAACTATGCGGCTGGCAGGTTTTTGCGTCACGCGGCCTCTTTCGACAAGTTGACGCCGCCGGCATCCGTCAGCAGGAATGCTTCACCGCAGGCTTTGGCGAGGGTGCGTACACGCAGGATGTAGCTCTGGCGCTCGGTGACGGAGATCACGCCGCGCGCGTCGAGCAGGTTGAACACGTGGCTGGCCTTGATGCACTGGTCATAGGCCGGGAAGACGCACTTGTGCAGGCGCTGGTTGGCATTATCGCCGGGCGCGCCGGCGGCGAGCAGCGCCTGGCATTCCTTCTCGGCATCGATGAAGTGGCGATGCAGCATCTCGGTATTGGCAAATTCGAAGTTGTGGCGAGAATATTCCTGCTCCGCCTGCAGGAAGACATCGCCGTAGCTGATCTTCTCGTCGCCTTCGCGGCCGTTGAAGTTCAGGTCGTAGACATTGTCGACGCCTTGGACATACATGGCGAGACGCTCGAGACCATAGGTCAGTTCGCCGGCGACCGGCGAGCATTCGATGCCGCAGACCTGCTGAAAATAAGTGAACTGCGAGACTTCCATGCCGTCGCACCAGCATTCCCAGCCAAGGCCCCAGGCGCCGAGCGTCGGGCTTTCCCAGTCGTCCTCAACGAAGCGTATATCGTGCAGCAGCGGATCGAGCCCGATGGCGGCGAGCGAGCCGAGATAGAGCTCCTGCAGGTTCGGCGGGTTCGGCTTCAGGATGACCTGATACTGATAATAGTGCTGCAAGCGGTTCGGGTTTTCGCCATAGCGGCCGTCGGAGGGACGGCGGGAGGGCTGAACGTAGGCTGCCTTCCAAGGCTTGGGCCCAAGCGCGCGTAGCGTCGTGGCCGGGTGGAAGGTGCCGGCACCCACTTCCATGTCATAGGGCTGCAGGACCGCGCAACCCTTGTCCGCCCAGTAGTTATGCAGGGTCAGGATCAGCGCCTGGAAGGAACGCTTCGGGTTCATGTGGTCAGGAATGGCTGCAGACATGGAATGGCACCGATTGCTTGGAATATGAGCGCGACAGGTGCCACGCAGCGCCGCAGGGGTCAAGACTTTTGCGCCCTGTCGCCGGAAAGCTTGACGCCGTTTCGCTATGCTCTACTCGTCTTCCCGCTTCAGGCGATACTCTCCCGTCGCCGGATCCTTCACCAACGTGCCGATGGCACCCGTCTTGCGCTCTTTCTGAGCCCGGCGGGAGCGCTCGGCAAGTTTCTGCGCGTCGGAGACGAAGCGACGATAGAGCCACCAGGCCGCGCAGACGAGGATCAATAACGTAATAAGCTGTGCCATCCCCTCGTCTCTCCCGTCAAAGCCCGTAGCGGCTCCACAATGCTCTTTCCTCTGCCGCTTCGACAAGCCCTGATGCGAGACCGGAGGCCGCACCTTCGAGCGAGACCTGCGAGACGCCTGGAATACGGCGGCCGAGCAGACCGCGAGTGGCCGTAACGAGCTGCAGCTTTGTTTTCTGGCCGTAGCGTTTCTTCAGTTCCTGGCGCATGTCGCCGAGCCCATCGATAAGGCCGAGTTCCAGACCGCGCGTGCCACTCCAGAAGAGGCCGGAGAACACGGTCGCATCGTCCGTCAGCTTGCCGGCGCGACGCTCCCGCACCATAGAGATGAAAACGTGATGGATCTCAAGTTGCAGGCTTTTGAGATATTCGATGTCCTTTTCCTTCTCCGGCTGGAAAGGATCGAGGATCACCTTGTTCTCACCTGCTGTATAAACGCGGCGCTCGATACCGATCTTCTTCAAGAGTTCCGGAAAACCGAAACCGCCCGAGACGACGCCGATCGAGCCGACGATGGAAGTCGGATCGGCGATGATCTCATCGCCCGCCAGCGCGATCATGTAGCCACCGGACGCTGCGACATCTTCTACGAAAACCAGCACCTTCTTCTGCTTTTCGCGCGCCAGTTCGCGGATACGGGTGAAGATGAGGCGGGACTGGACGGGCGAACCACCAGGCGAATTAATGGAGATGGCAACGGCGGGCGCCTCCTTCATGGAGAAGGCCTTTTCAAGGACCGGCGCGACATTTGCGAGATTGAGGGTCGGGCGGAACTGGCCGCCACCGCTGATGATTGCGCCCTGCAGCCGAACGACGGGAATGACGATCCCATCCTTGCGAAACCGCTTCGGCATCAGCTTTCTCAAAAATCCAGCCATTTCTCTTCCTTACCATGATCGGCGGCGTCAGCATGCACATGCACATTACAAGGGCATTGCATGTATGCGTTGCGATGACAAACGCAATGGCTACGTTTCCAAAACATCCCGCCTCCATTTTCTTATTGCGAATGACTTGCATTATCATTCTAATCGGGCATAGTGCCAGCATGGCTAGACAGGTGAAAATCGCATGGACATCGTAAATCCGAAGGCAAAGCGCGGCTGGCGGACCGAACGCGAGGAAGCCTCGCTCTCCGACGTCTATCGTACGGTTGGTACGGGACGGCACAGCTCCGCGTGGCGGCGCGCAGCGGCCTTCCTCGGCCCTGGCTACATGGTTGCGGTCGGCTATATGGACCCCGGCAACTGGGCAACCTCGCTCGCAGGCGGATCGAAATTCGGCTATGCATTGCTGACCGTAGCCCTGCTTTCCAACCTGATGGCGATCGTACTGCAATCGCTCTGCGCACGTCTTGCGATCGGTTCCGGCCGCGACCTGGCGCAAGCCTGTCGCGACGCCTATCCGAACTATGTGGCTGTACCGCTCTGGGCTTTTGCGGAAATTGCCATTATCGCCACCGATATTGCCGAAGTGATCGGCACTGCGATCGGCCTCAACCTGCTTTTCGGCATCCCGCTCGAAATCGGCGTGCTGATCACGGCGCTCGATGTCTTCCTCATCCTTCTCTTACAGAGGCTCGGCTTCCGCTGGATCGAGGCCTTCATCATCACGCTGCTTGGCATCATCGCGCTCTGTTTTGCGGTTCAGATCTTTCTTGCCGACCCGCAATGGGGCGCCGTCATCAGAGGCTTCCTGCCCACGCCCGAGGTCGTTACCAATCCGGAAATGCTCTATCTGGCGCTCGGAATTCTCGGCGCGACCGTGATGCCGCACAATCTCTACCTTCATTCCGGCATCGTACAGACGCGCGCCTACGGCCATACGGTATCGGAAAAGAAGGAGGCGCTGACCTTTGCGACGATCGACTCCACCGTGGCGCTCTGCTTCGCGCTCCTGATCAATGCCTCCATTCTGATCCTCGCCGCAGCCGCATTCAATGCCAACGGCAAGACGGATGTGGTGGAACTTGGTGAGGCGCATTCGCTGCTGTCGCCGCTGCTTGGTCTTGCGATTGCGCCGACGCTCTTCGGCATCGCGCTGCTCTGCTGCGGCCTGAATTCGACGGTTACCGCCACGCTTGCCGGCCAGATCGTCATGGAAGGCTTCCTGAAAATCCGCCTGAAACCCTGGGTTCGCCGGATGATTACCCGCGCCATCGCAATCATCCCGGCTGCCTTCGTGACGATCTGGTATGGCGATCAAGGCACAGCGGAACTGCTGATCCTCACGCAGGTTGTGCTCAGCCTGCAGCTCTCCTTCGCCGTTTTCCCTCTGGTGATGTTCACGGCAAGCAAGGCGAAGATGGGCGAGCTGGTAGCACCGAAATGGCTCAGCGGCATCGCCTATGTGATCGCCGTGCTCATCGCCGGCCTGAACGTCAAGCTGCTCTTCGACTTTGTGACCGGCGGCTAGGACTTGGCGCGAAGTCTCGCATAGGCCGCCCGGCCATTGTTGAAATCATCGACGAGAGGGGAGAACTTGTGGCTCCCCTCTTCGTGCATGATGAACGGCGCCCGCAGCGATAACCTTGCCCGCGACCCCTTGATCGCCGTCACCAGAATGCGGACGGCACTTTTCCCCTCACGCGGATGGATGGCCGTGATTTCGATGCCGCCGAAGCGCCGGCCGCAGGCATCGATGATCTCCGCGATCGATTGCGGCCGGGCGATCAACGATAATTGACCGCCCGGAATCATGATGGCGCCGGCAGTGCGAATCCAGCTTTCGAACAGGCCGTCCGTCATGGCATGAGCCTCGGCCTTCAGCGCATCCGGCGTCTTGCGATCGCCGACATCGTTGAAGGGTGGGTTCATGATAACGTGATCGAAGCTCTCGTCGATCAGTCCGGCGTCATTGCGCGCCTTGGCGGTCAGCGTCACATCAGCTTCCACGACCGAGACACGGCCGCTCATATGAGCATTATCAGGCAATTCGATGCTACGGCGGGCGTAGTTGGCCATCTCTGCCGAACGCTCGAAGAGCACGACTTGAGCTTTTGGCAGACGGGAGGCAACGGCAAGGCCGGCGGCACCTGCACCGGCCCCGAGATCGGCCACTTTTATGGGGCGATCGTCGGCAACCAGAGCGGCAAGCAGCATGGCATCCATGCCGGCGCGATGTCCCCTGCCCTTTGGCTGAACGATACGGAAGAGGCCGCGATAGAAGGCATCTATGGTGTCGGTCACGGCCTGCGACATATTTTCACTTCCGCTCGCGAAGCTCGTCGCCGAGACCGGCATCGATCAGAATGCGGCGCGCGCGCTCAGCCATTTCTTCATCGACCAACAGCCGGCGCGGCAGCATGCCGAGCGATCCCTCGAGCACGCTCATGCCCTGATCGGCAATGAAGCACGCAATTCCCGCATCCTTCATGAGGCTCTCGGCAAATGAGAGCAGGACGGGATCGTTCGCGCGGATAAGTTCATGCATTTGCCGTTATTTTCCCTTCCGAATTTGCCCGCAGCGACAATTCACCCCTTGCCGCCTCCATCGCCCCTTTCTATTGTCAAAAGCAATGAATGAACAGGAGTCCGGGTCGTTGGGCGTGGTCATACCGCTAGAAGAAAGCAAAAACAAATTGGCTTCCATCAAGCCGCTGGTGGACCTCACCAAGGCTGATATGGAGCGGGTGAACCAGCTTATCCTTTCCAAGGCCGGCTCCGATGTGCAGATGATCCCGGAGGTGGCGAACCATCTCATCTCCTCCGGCGGTAAGCGCCTGCGGCCGATGCTGACGCTCGCTGCGGCCTCGCTCTTCGGCTACAAGGGCGAAAATCATATCAAGCTCGCGACCTCGGTCGAGTTCATGCACACGGCAACGCTCCTGCATGACGACGTAGTAGACGAAAGCGACCTGCGCCGCGGCAAATCAACAGCCCGCACCATCTGGGGCAACCAGGCGAGCGTTCTTGTCGGCGACTTCCTGCTCGGCCAGGCCTTCCGCATGATGGTCGAAGTCGGCTCGCTTGAAGCGCTCGACGTGCTGTCTTCTGCGGCCTGCGTGATCGCCGAGGGCGAAGTGCTGCAGCTTTCCGTCGCCAAGAACATGGAAACGACCGAGGATGATTATCTCTCCGTCATTCGCGCCAAGACGGCAGCACTCTTTGCCGCCGCCGCCGAAGTCGGCCCGATCGTTGCAGAGACCAACAAGTCCGGCCGCAACGCGCTGAAATCCTATGGCATGAATCTCGGCCTCGCCTTCCAGCTCGTCGACGATGCGTTGGACTATGGCGGCAAGGCTGCCGATCTCGGCAAGAATGTCGGCGACGACTTTCGCGAGGGCAAGATCACCCTTCCGGTCATCCTCGCCTATCGTCGTGGCACGCAGGAAGAGCGCGCCTTCTGGCGCGATGCGATCGAAGGCGGCAACAGCAGCGATGCCAATCTGGAAAAGGCCCTCGGCCTGATCACCAAATATGGCACGTTGAACGACACGATCCAGCGCGCGGTTCACTACGGTACGATCGCACGGGATGCACTCGCACCTCTGCCCGATACCGCCTGGAAATCGGCCCTGATGGAAGTCATCGACTTCTGCATCGAGCGCGTGAACTAATTGACGGGTGCCGTCATCGCAAAAATCGCTGCGCACTTTTGCGCGCATGCATGATCAAACGTCTTTGAACGAGGGCTGAATTTCTTGCAGGGCCGCTTCAAAAAAGCCATCCTGTTGTGAATCAGTGTTTGCAACTGATTTTGCGGCCGGCGCATTCAGCCGGCCGTCCCTGAAGAAAGGTTTTCTAATGCGGCAGAGATTTGTCACCCGTCTCCTTTCGAGCGCAGCCCTGGCGGCGGTCCTTTCGCTCGGTGGAATCGGCGGTGTGAACGCCGAAGACGCGGCCAAGGCTGACGATGCCGGCAAGGCCGTGACCTTCGATCCGGACAGCGTTTCCACCTTCTCGGGCGCGTTCCTCGCTGCCCGCACAGCCGATGTGGACCACGACTATCCGACCGCGATCGAGCTCTACAAGAAAGCTTTGCAGATCGAACCGGGCAATCCGGAAATCCGTCAGCGCCTGATGATCTCGCTACTGCTCAACGGCGATATCAAGGACGGCGTGAAATATGCCAACGACCTGAAGGGCGACCCGACCGTCGAGCGCATCACCACGATCGTGCGCGGTATGGATGCGATGCGCCGCGGCGAATTCAAGACGGCGGAATCGATCCTGAAATATGACGGTCCGAACGATCTCGACCGCATGATGAACGACCTTCTGCTGGCTTGGGCGCGGGTCGGCGCCGGCCGCGGCAAGGAGGGGCTCACCATGGTCGAGAAGATGAAGGGCCCGGATTGGGTCCGCATCTTCCAGAATTACAATGCCGGTGCGATCGCCATCGTCAACGGCGACGTCAAATCCGCCCGTCAGCATCTTAACGATGCCGTATTGGACAAGGAAGGCGGCGCGACCGCCCCTGATACGTTCATGCGCGCCATCATGGCGCTTGCCCGCCTCGAAGCCTCGCAGGGCAACAAGCAGAAGGCACTCGACGCCGTCTCGGTCGGCGACAATCTGCTTCCGAACTACGCACCGCTGAATGCACTGCGCGACAGCATCGAGAAGGGCGAAAAGCAGGAACAGCAGGTCAAGAGCGCCGAAGAGGGCGCGGCCGGCGTGCTGTTCTCGGTTGGCGGCGCGCTGAACCGCGACGGCGCTGAAGACATCGTCTCGCTCTATCTGCAGACGGCCAATGCGCTTGATCCGAACAGCGCCGACACGCTTGTCCTGCTCGGCGGCATTGCGGAAAAGCAGAACCAGATGGACCGCGCGATCGCGCTTTATCAGAAGGTGCCGGCGAATTCGCCGATGCGCCGCATCTCCGAACTGCAGCTCGGCCTGGCGCTTGCCCAGGGCGGCAAGGTGGACGAGGCCCGCAAGCACCTGCAGGCGCTGATTACGTCCGACCCGAAGGATATCCGCAGCTACCTCGCCTATGGCAGCGTGCTTTCCGATGCCAAGGATTATCGGGCGATGGCCGATAATTACGACAAGGCTGTCGAGGTGATCGGTCCGTTGCCGGGCCGCGCCGACTGGAGCGTCTTCTTCCAGCGGGGCATTGCCTATGAGCGGCTGAAGCAATGGGATCAGGCGGAGCCGAACTTCCGCAAGGCACTCGACCTCAATCCCGACCAGCCGCAGGTTCTGAACTATCTCGGCTATTCCTGGATCGACATGAACCGCAACCTCGACGAGGGTCTTGAGATGATCAAGAAGGCCGTCGAACTGCGCCCCGATGATGGCTACATCATCGATTCGCTCGGCTGGGCCTATTTCCGCCTTAACCGTTACAACGATGCTGTCGAAGAGCTGGAGCGAGCAGCCCAGATCAAGGCCGGTGACGCGACGATCAACGACCATCTCGGCGACGCCTACTGGCGCGTCGGCCGTAAGCTGGAAGCCGTCTATCAGTGGAACCGAGCGCTCGCCTCGCAACCCGAGGAAGCCGAGATCCCGAAGATCAAGGAGAAGATCGCCAGCGGCCTGCCGACCCAGGATGACGACTCCAAGACCGTCGACAAGAAGCAGCCCGACCCGCAGCCGGCAGCACCGCCGCCGGTCGACAAGAAATCCTGAGGTCGCATGCCTGAAACGGGCATGCTCCTTTCCGGATACGGCGATTTCGCCGTTACCGAAAATGCCTGCGCAAAAATCAATTTGGCCCTGCACGTGACGGGCCAGAGGCCTGACGGCTATCACCTTCTCGAAATGCTGGTGACATTTGCGCGACATGGCGACCGGCTGGGTTTTGCCCTCGCCGATACCGATGATTTCACGCTTTCCGGTCAGTTCGCCGATGTGCTGGCGGATGATCCGGGCACCAATCTGGTCCTGAAGGCCCGCGATCTGCTGCGCGAGGCGGCAGGGGTCGCTCCGCCCGTTCGTATCCATCTGGAAAAAAACCTGCCGGTTGCCTCTGGCATTGGCGGGGGATCGGCCGATGCGGCAGCGACGCTGCGCGGGCTGATGCGCCTCTGGGATGTGGCGCTTCCGGCTGAGACGGTCTCCTTGCTTGCGCTGAAGCTCGGGGCCGACGTGCCGATGTGCCTCAGGAGCGCACCGCTGATCGCCCGCGGTATCGGCGAGGAGCTGGAGAGCGCCGATGCGCTGCCCTCTTTCGCCATGGTGCTCGCCAATCCGCTGAAAGGCATTTCCACGCCCGAGGTTTTCCGGCGGCTTGCCATCAAGAACAATCCTCCGCTGGTCCTGACCAGGACGCTGCACTGGATGGAAGCCATACGGGCGACACGCAACGATCTCGAGCCGCCGGCGCGGGAACTCGTTCCCGAAATCGCCGAGATTTCAGACATGCTCACGGCCGAAGGCGCATATTTCACACGCATGTCCGGCTCGGGCGCAACCTGTTTCGGCATCTTTGAAACGCCTGTCGCTGCACTCCGCGCGGCTGAGCGCCTTCACGCCGCCCGCCCGGACTGGTATTTCCAGGCGACTGAGACTTTCGCGGGAGGTGCATGATGGCAGGCCTGGATGAAACAAGAGCTTTTATTCCCCTCGGCATCGCGGTGCTGACCGTTTCGGATACGCGCACGCTGGCGGACGATAAATCCGGCGATACGCTCGCAGCCCGGATCGCCGAGGCAGGACACCAGTTGATCGATCGGGATATCGTGCCTGACGACCGGGAAAGGATCGCCTCACGTGTGCGCGCCTGGACGGAAGCCAAGGAGATCGATGTCGTCATCACCACGGGCGGGACTGGCTTTACCGGCCGGGACGTGACACCCGACGCTCTAGAATCGCTCTTCGAAAAACGGATGGATGGCTTTTCGGCCGTGTTCCACCGTATTTCCTATGACAAGATCGGCACTTCAACGATCCAGTCACGCGCCACGGCGGGTGTCGTCAATGCCACCTTCGTCTTCGTGCTGCCGGGCTCGCCAGGCGCATGCAGGGATGCGTGGGATGGTATCTTGAAGGCGCAGCTCGACTATCGCCATATGCCGTGCAATTTCGTGGAGATCATGCCGCGGCTCGACGAGCACCTGAAGCGTGGCGCGACGAAGTAGGCTGGCTAAAGAGCGATATCCTCTGCGCATCGGCCTGAAAATCGGAATCGATTTTCGGAAAGCCTGATGTGTAGATTCAAAGCGTAGAGCGCAGTGCGCCGGACCCACTGCGCTCTAAGTCGCAAGGCCCGGCAGCGTGGGCAGCGTCTCCCAGCTATCACCGGACAGCAGCACGCAGCTTATGCCGTGAACATCCGTGATGACGAGCGTCCATGTACCGCTCTTGGCGGCATAAACTTCAAGAATGGCGTTCTGGTTGATCAATCCAACTGCCGTGAGCTTTTCAGCAAAGTTGCTGTCCAGGAAATTGACGATCTCAGATCGGCCTGCGCAACTGTGCATCATCTGCGATGCTGCCCGATGCGGATGCGCGATCATCGATATCGACAATATGACGGCCGACAGACCATGGATCATATTGCTTAGCATGACGCACCTCCTTTCGCCGGTGACCCGACAGAAAGGAGATTCTCGCTGACCTGTTCTGCCGTCCTCCGGCATTCATTGGCCATCCGCTACGAAGCGAGGCGCTTCGGCGGCGCCGTGTTCAAATTATAGCGCGAAATTTTATTGAGCGCCATCTTTACGCATGTCTGGAGGTGCAGGAGCTAGCGCGCCGCGCGGGCGACCCAGGAAGGAATCAACTCACTGGAAAGCTGGCGCGGCTTCTGCCCCTTGGTGAATTCGGCAAGCCGCATACCGCTCTTTGCCGTGGCAAGTGCAAGCTTCTTCGGCATCAGCAAACCGAGTTCCAGCGGCGGTCTGGTACGGCCGACGCGTTGGAGGAACGGGCGGCGATAGCCACGGGAGGCAGTGAAACGCGCCGGCACTTTATTTAGTGCGACATATTCCAGGATCTCGTCGATCCATCCTGCCTGCGGCCTCGCGCCCGGCTCGACGAAGAGCAGCCATTCACCACGTGCCGAACGAACGATGTCCTTGATATCCCATTGCGAATGGAAACGGCAGCCGGCAGCATCCGCCACCCGCGAGGTGCCGTCACGCGAGCCATGATCGAGCACGACCACGTCGCTGACGAGGCCTTCCACGGCGCCTGCCACCAATACGGATAAAGTCTGGGCCAGTTCAGGTTCCTGATCCTGGCATTCAAGAACGACAGTCAACATTGCCTGTTTATAGAGCGCCGCACAAAATTTTGCCAGCGGGACTTTCCTCATTTTGTTCTTGCATTGTTCTCATTTTGTCGATAGGAATTTAATCATCAAAACGAGCGGAGCCGAGCGTTTTCCGCCGCTGGAGAATCCGATGAGACCACAGTCCCTTGCAGGGCAGGCCGCATTTGCGCCTGCCAATACAGCGGATATTGCCGACGCGATGATCGCGGCCTCGGGGCTGCGCATCGAGGTTGACAGGCGGCACGGCCGCGGCGCCGGGCTGAATCCGAGCGGTCGCTTCGAGCCGATGCAGCGGGAGACCTTCGATGATGGTTGGCAGACGCTCGAGGATCTGCCGCCATTCAAGACGGATGTGCAGATCGAGAAGCCGCGTACGGCGATTACCCGCAACGAGTCCCCGGATCTTTCCTTCGACCGATCCATCAATCCCTATCGGGGCTGCGAGCATGGCTGCATCTACTGCTTTGCTCGGCCGACGCATGCCTATATGGGTCTCTCAGCTGGGCTGGATTTCGAGAGCAAGCTCTTCGCCAAGCCGGATGCGCCGAAGCTTCTGGAGCGGGAGCTCGCCAAGCCCGGTTATAAAGTGCGCGTCATTGCGATCGGCACCAATACTGATCCCTATCAGCCGATCGAGAAGGAGTGGCGCATCATGCGGCAACTTCTTGAAGTGCTGAATAAGGCGAATCATCCGGTTGCTATCGTCACCAAGTCGGCGATGATCCTGCGCGATCTCGACATCCTCTCGGAGATGGCGGCAAAGAACATCGTTCGTGTTGGCATTTCGGTGACCACGCTTGACCGCAAGCTCGCGCGCCTCATGGAACCGAGGGCCGCGACCCCGACGCGCCGGCTGGAGGCGATCCGCGGGCTTTCCGAGGCCGGTGTGCGCACGACGGTGATGGCAGCGCCAATGATCCCGGCACTCAACGATCACGAGTTGGAGCGTATTCTGGAGGCCGCCAAGGCATCAGGCGCAGAAGAGGCAAGCTATGTGCTGCTGCGGTTGCCGCTCGAAGTGAGCCCGCTTTTCCGTGACTGGCTGCTGCAGAACTATCCTGACCGCTATCGCCATGTCATGTCGCTCGTGCGCTCGATGCGCGGCGGCAAGGATTATGATGCCGAGTTCGGTAAGCGTATGAAGGGTACTGGTCCCTATGCCTGGCAGATCGCCCGTCGCTTCGAAATGGCGGCAAAACGATTGGGGCTGACCCGTCGAAGCCTTGCCCTGAGCGACGACCTCTTTGTGCCGCCCAATGGCAGCGGCGTGCAGCTTTCGCTGCTCTGACTGATCGCCTTCATGCAATTCCGGACGCAAAACCGCTGCGCACTTTTGCTGAATTGGTTCTCTGTTTGCGCAATTCCAGACGCAAAAACCGCTGCGCACTTTTGCTGGAATTGCTTGTGAGCTTGCGTAAGGCGTGAAGAAGACTTGCCCTGCGTCTTCTGCCTTACGCAATTCCCGCGGATGGCCTTGACCGCACCCATCCGCCGGACCGCCCCCGGCCGTCGCCGCCCTGATCCGGGGGCTTGCAGGAAATCGGGTTGGCGTGCGAGTTTCAACCGCATGAAACATCGCACGTCACCCGATTCTCCTCTGCTCTTCGAAGAGGTTCCTCTCGTGCCGGATTTCCGGCTGGAGCTGAAGGCCCGCAAGGCCGGCCACTGGCCTGTTGCCGGCGCCGACGAGGCTGGACGCGGACCGCTTGCCGGCCCTGTTGTTGCCGCAGCTGTCATTCTCGATCCCAAACGCATTCCCGAGGGCCTGAACGACTCTAAGCAGCTTTCGGTACAGAGGCGCGAGGAGTTGTTTACGCAGATCCTGGCAACCGCGACGGTTTCCATCGCCTCCTCCAGCTCCACTCGCATCGACGAGACCGATATCCGCAAGGCGAGCCTCGATGCCATGCGGCGTGCGATCTGCGGCCTAGCCATACAGGCAAGCTATGTACTGACGGACGGGCTCGACGTGCCGACTGGGCTCGCATGCCCGGGTCAGGCCGTTGTGAAGGGGGATGCGCGCTCTGTCTCGATTGCGGCAGCTTCCATCGTCGCCAAGGTAACGCGCGACCGGATGATGGCTCGGGCGCATCTCGTATTTCCCGAATATGGTTTTGCAGCGCACGTCGGATATGGCACGGCACAGCATCGTTCCGGTATCGAGAAACACGGGCCGTGTTCGCTGCACCGAATGACCTTCCGGCCACTCCGCAAAGATGGCGTGGAGGTCGAGGTGAACGGAGAGATGCTCAACGAGTAGTTCCGGTCGCGACCTCGTATCTCCTGACCGGACTATTGCGTTTTGCAAGCCCATCATCGACAGCCTGTCGCATCAGGCGAGACACCAACACATACAAAACAAAAAGCCCCGCTGAGCGGGGCTTCTCTAATTCTATTGAGTTGAAGCTTAGTTCAGACGGGTTTTCACTTCGCCAACAGCCTTACCGAAAAGCTCGGACTGGATCTTGGAATCGGCCTGCTTGCCGATAACCGATTCAGCGGCTGCGATAGCGAGATCGACGGCAGCAGAACGAACGGCCTTCATCGCATCGACTTCGGCCTGCTTGATCTTCTGCTCTGACAGAGCCGTACGGTTGGCAACGAATTCTTCCGTCTTCTTCTTCGCTTCCGCAGTCAGCATCTCGGCTTCGCGCTCGGCTGCAGCTACGATGTGAGCAGCCTCAGCTTCAGCTTCTTTGCGCTTGCGCTGATATTCAGCGAGCAAGTGTTGGGCTTCTTCGCGCAGGCGCTTGGCTTCTGCCAACTCGTTGCGAATCTGATCGGCGCGGTCGTCGAGCGACTTTGCCATCATGCCCGGAACCTTCAGATAAACGACCAGCGCCACGAAGAGAACGAGGCCGACAAAGGCGAAGAAAGTTGCATCAAAAGCAAATTCCATCGATCAAGCCTCCTTCTTGGCAGCTGCAATGGCAGCGGCGACGTCAGACTGGGCAGCAGAGCCGCCGATGAGCTGTTCGACAACGGCTGCGGCGGTTTCCTCCGCGATGGCGCCGACATCGGCAAAAGCCTTTGCCTTCACATCGGCGATACGGGCCTCGGCAGCCTTCAGCTTTTCGCTCAGGCTTGCCTCGACCGCACGACGATCTTCCTCAGCCTTGACCTTGGCAGCGTCACGAGCGGCAGTGCCGATCGAATTTGCCTTGGCGCGGGCAGCGGCGAGTTCGCCTTCATAGGTCGCGACAGCGGCGTCAGCCTCGGCCTTCAGACGGCCCGCTTCTTCGACGTCCTGCGAGATACGGCTATGACGCTGCTCGATGATGCCGCCGATGCGCGGGGCGATGACCTTTTGCATGAGCAGATAGAAGATGACGAACGTAATCGCCAGCCAGAGAAGTTGGGAAGCGTAGGTCGTCGAATCGAAAGGCGGGAAAGGTCCGCGCGCGTGCTCGCCTTCGGGGACGCCGGTCTCGGTATGGACCTCGCCGGCAGCCGGAGCGGCGTGCGCATCCGTCGCGGTTCCCGCCGGGGCCTCTTCAGCGTAGGCCGGGGTCACAAAAAACATGCTCACCTCCAGGTGTACTGCAAATGCAAAGGATCACGGCTCGCTGTTCGCAGGCCGTGATCCATCAATCCACCGGTATCAAACGGCGAAGAGCAGGAGGAGAGCGACGAGCAGCGAGAAGATGCCCAGAGCTTCCGTAACGGCGAAGCCGAATACCAGACGGCCGAACTGGCTGTCTGCAGCAGACGGATTGCGCAGAGCGCCGGAGAGGTAGCTACCGAAAATGTTGCCGAGGCCGAGAGCCGTACCGGCCATACCAAAGCAAGCCAGACCTGCACCGATGAACTTTGCTGCTTCCGCGTCCATGTTGAACTCCTTTAAATGGTTGTTGCGGCGATTGACTGACGCCCTTTGACGTCGCTGTCGTTATCCTTAGTGCCCGCCTGGATGGATCGCGTCATTGAGGTACATGCAAGTCAGTACCGCAAAGACGTAAGCCTGAAGGAAGGCAACGAGGAACTCGAGACCGGTCAGGGCGACCGTCATCAAGAGAGGAAGAACGGCTCCGCCGACACCGACGGCACCAAGGGCTCCAAGCGAGGCGACGAAGCCTGCGAACACCTTCAGCGTGATGTGACCGGCGAGCATGTTAGCGAAAAGACGAACCGACAATGAAATTGGCCGGGACAGGAAGGAAATGATCTCGATCCCGACGACCAGAGGCAACAGAATGCCCGGCACGCCCGATGGCACGAAGACATTCAGGAAGTGGAAGCCGTGCTTATAGAAACCGTAGACGAGAACTGTGCCGATGACGAGGATCGCCAGCGCAAACGTGACGATGATCTGGCTGGTGACCGTGAAGAAATACGGGAACAGACCAAGCAGGTTTGCCGTCAGCACGAACATGAAGAGCGAGAAGACCAGCGGGAAGAACTTCATTCCCTTGGTGCCCGCCCCTTCCTTCAGCATGCCGGCAATGAACTCGTAGGACATTTCGGCCAGCGACTGCGAACGGCCAGGAATGATGGCCCGGTTCGAGGTCGAAAAATAGAGAAAACCGGCGGCGACAGCGGCCGAAGCCACCATGAAGAGCGATGCGTTGGTGAACGAGAAATCAATCCCGCCGATCTCGATCGGCACAATCTTGAAGATCTGGAACTGATGAGTCGGATCGTTTGACACCGGTTGTTCTCTCTCTTTGACCCGCCAAGAGGCGGAAATTGCACTGGACCGGGAGCGGTCCCTATTTCTCAGGCGGCCTGCGATCCAGGGGTTGGGAGACCCTCCCCGCAGCACGCAGTACATTCAGCACGCCAGCACAGAATCCAAGAAGCAGAAGAACAATCAACCCCCAAGGCGCCGTGCCGACAAAACGGTCGAGGAGATAGCCGAGCACAGCACCGACAATGATGGCGGAAATGAATTCGCTCGAGAGCTTCATCGCCTGGGCATAACCTTTGCGGCTCTGCTCGGCGTTGGCCTCTCGCGCCTCTTCCTTCCTGTCATCGACACGCTTGGAGGCAAGTTCCGCTTCCAGCTGCCGACGGCGCTGCTCAAGACTTTCTTCGCGGTCATCCGCCATCGTGCTCTCCTCCGCTTCCGTCGCCCGCAATCCCGCTACCCCGGTTTTCCGAACCACGGACGCAAAGGTTAAAGAACCTTCCGGCCCGTTCTGAAGTCGCGCGCAACATAGTTTTAGGGATTAGCATAGTCAAGGCGTAGGAAGCTTGTGTCCAGCCATAAAATAACCATCAGAAATCAAATACTTAAGCGGAACTTTGTTGCGTGAACCCGATTTCTCCGAAAGAATCCGCTTTCGAATGGGTCAGGACGGCGAAAAATTGGCAATCAGCGACCCTTTTGCCTTAAGCGTGTCGCGGTCTTTCGGTTTCGCATTCCACGCTTTACGCTTTTGTTTTCGGCACGTCGTTATCGCAAGACCGCTGCAAACTTTCGCGCGACATTCTTTAGCTCCAGCCACCACCGTAGGTGCGATAGAATACATGCATACCAATGCGGCCGACTTTTTCCATGGTCTTTGCCCAATTCGGCCTAACATAGACAGCATGGTAATGCGTCGCCGAGCCAACCTGTGGCAGCCAGATCCTGCCGGCGGTCACGGCCATGGCCACATCGCGGGCGACGCGCCAGTGATATTGCGAGTTCACGCGGTCCTTGATGTTGTCGCAGGCAAAGGAAAACTGGCAGCGGTTGCGCCAGTCCTCGTTCTGGTAAACGACGCCGCAGATGGTCTTGGGATAGGCCGGATTGCGGACCCGGTTGAGGATGACCTGGGCAACGGCTGCCTGCCCTTTCACAGATTCGCCACGCGCCTCGAAATAAATGCCTGACGCTAGGCACTGCTGTTCGCGGGCGGAAAAGACACTGGGCGGGAGGATGCTTGCAGCCCATGCATGATCCTTCGGGCCGATCTGCGGGACGAAACGGCCTTCCTCCCTGTCGGTCAAGATCGAATCGAAAGGCGATTGGCGAGAATAATCCGGCGCGGCAGGCGCATAGGCCGTTGCCAGCACATCCGCCTTGTCGCTGGTCACCAGACTTGCCAGCACGGCCGGTATGGCATCGTCCTGCTGCGGAACCGGCTGCTTCTTATAGAAGGCCGTGGCGATCTCGATTTCCTTGCCTTTGATCGCTGGCTTCACGAAGGCCGACTTCTCCTTGAGGTCGAAGACAGGGCGGAAAAGAAGCTTGGTGCGTTCGAGGATGGAACCGGCCGAGAAATCCTTCGGCGGCTGCACCTTTTCCACGGCAACGACGCGGCCTTTCTTGGCGTTACGGTTGACGCGGTCCTCATCCGGGATCGCCTCATTGCCCTTCTCGCCGGCAATGAATGCAACTTTGCGGCCATCGGGCAACACCATACCGGCACCGGCAGCGATCGAACCGGTGACAGCGGGATCGGCAAATGCGAGTTCGGCCTGATGAATGGAGCCGGCCGGCGAGTTGGTCAGAACCATGCGCCAGCTTTCGCCATCATTGTCGAGACCGGCAAGCATGGTGGCGAGATCTGCATGAGAAGCGACGCTCGGGAAGATCAGCCATCCGGCAACGCCGAAGATCGCGGGAGAAACCCAGTTCTGGGGCAAGAGACGCAGCTTGCTGCGGGAACGGCCATTTCGACGCAACGCGGACTCCAGGCATGGGACGCAGGACAGTCCCAAGAAAATCTCGCATTAACCTTGATAGCTGGTTAACGACCTGTGCCGGAATATGCCCATGAAGATATTGCTCTGATGCCGCTGACGTTTTCATGAGATGGAGCATCTCATTGTGTGCCTATCACAGGAATGGGAGAGGACGAAATCGTGCCCTCTCCTTCCTTCTCGTCAGATGATGACGTGCGAACCCAGTTCCACCACGCGGTTGGCCGGCAGGCGGAAATAGTCCGAGGGGTTGGCGGCCGCATTGGCGAGCGCGATGTAGAGGCGGTCCTGCCAATAGGGCATGCCGGATTTGGCATCGGGCACCAGCTTGCGGCGACCGAGATAGAAGGACGTCGTCATGATATCGAATTTCAGGCCGGTCTTGCGCAGCGCGGCCAGCGCCTGCGAGACGTTCTGCGATTCCATGAAGCCGAACAGCAGCTCGACGCGGGAGAATCGTTCGGAGATCTGCTCCACCTTGTAGCGCTCCTGTGGCGAGACACGCGGCTTGTTCACCGTGCGGATCGTCAGGATAACATTGCGATCATGGAGCACGTGGTTGTGCTTGAGATTGTGCAGCAGCGCGGCAGGTGCGGAATCCGGGTCGCTGGTCAGGAAGATCGCAGTGCCCGGAACATGGGCCGGCGAATGCTCACTCTTGCGCTCGATGGAGCTCACGAAAGAGGCGAGCGGAATGTCGGTATGGCGAGTCTTTTCCGTCAGGATCGCCGTACCGCGGCGCCAAGTCCACATGATGACGGTGAAAGCGGTCGCGATCATGATCGGGATGTAGCCACCGTCATGGATCTTCAGGAGGTTGGCGCCAAGGAAGACCAGTTCCAGGGCGACCAGTGGCAATAGCGCCGTGATGGTGACCGGCAGCGACCAGTTCCAGCGGACGCGGACGAACTCAAAGGCCATGACCGAAGTGACGACCATCGCGCCGGTGACCGAAATACCGTAGGCGGTGGCCAGCGCATCGGAGGTCTTAAAGCCGAGCACCAGGAAGATGACTCCGAAGAACAGAACCGCATTGACCGAGGGCACGAAGATCTGCCCGGTATTGGTCTCGGACGTGAAGAGGATTTCCATGCGCGGCAAGAAGCCGAGGTTGATCCCCTGGCGCACCAGCGAAAAAGCGCCCGTTATGACGGCTTGGCTAGCGATGATGGTGGAGGCGGTCGCAAGAATGACGACCGGCAGCAGCGCCCACTGCGGATACATGAGATAGAAGGGATCGGACATTGCCGCCGGATTGCCGAGAACGAGCGCGCCCTGCCCCAGATAGTTCAGCGTGAGCGACGGGAAGACCAGGGCAAACCACGCCCACTGGATCGGGCGACGACCGAAGTGACCAAGGTCCGCGTATAGCGCCTCCGCACCCGTGACGGTCAGGAAGACAGCGCCGAGAACGACGACACCGTAGAAACCCTCATGCAGCAGGAAACTGACGGCATAATAGGGATTGAAGGCGGCGAGAATGCCGAAATCATCTGAAATATGAGCGATGCCGGCAGCGGCCATGACGAGAAACCAGAGCGCCATGATTGGACCGAAGAAGCGGGCGACGGCACCCGTGCCATGCGACTGCACGACGAAGAGCAATGCCAGGATCGCCACAGATATGGGCACGATATAATCCGTCAGGCTCGGGGTCACGAGCTTCAGACCCTCGACGGCCGAAAGCACCGAAAGCGCCGGGGTGATCATCGCATCGCCAAGAAAGAGCGCCGCGCCCATCAGGCCGAGCAGCATCAGCAGGGCAGTGTGGCCGTTGGCGGTCTTCATCAGGAGGGCCAACAGCGATAGAGTGCCGCCTTCGCCATCGTTATCGGCGCGCAGCAGGAAGAGCACGTATTTGATGGTGACGATGATGGTCAGCGCCCAGATCATCAGGGAAATAAGGCTGATGACCTCGAAACGGGTGAGACCATCGTGGGCGACCGGCTTCAGCGCTTCGCGGAACGCATAAAGCGGGCTCGTGCCGATATCTCCGTAAACGACGCCTACCGAGCCCAGCGCAAGATAGAAGAGCTTGCGCGGCCCTAGGTGACGCTCGTGAGAATGGCTTTCTTCAGACATGAAGCAGTTACAGGCTCCTTAGAGCCAGCCTTTCCAGCGGAAAAAGAAGAAGGGAATGACGGCGGAGATCACCATGAGGCCCAGCGAGTAGGGATAGCCCGCGCTCAGGTGCAGCTCCGGCATGAACTCGAAATTCATGCCATAGATGGAGGCGACCAGCGTCGGCGGCAAGAACACGACCGAAGCGATGGAAAATATCTTGATGATGGCATTCTGTTCGATGTTGATGAGGCCGAGCGAGGCGTCGAGGAGAAAGGTGATATTGCCGGCGACGAAGGAGGCGTGTTCCGAAAGCGACTGGATGTCGCGCGAAACCGTGCGGCAAAGCTCCTTGGTCTCCTGGTCGTGCTGCACGGCAGGGATCGTGTAGAAGAAAGTGAGAAGGCGCGAGAGCGAACCGAGGCTGTCGCGCAGTTTGCTGATCATGCGGTGATGGCCGGCAATGTCCTTCAGCTTCTCTTCGAGGTAGTTCGAGGGCTTGCGTATCTTCCTGGCGCGATCGCCGAAGACGTGGACCGACAGAATGTCCAGCCGGGACACCGAGACTTCCAGAACTTCGGCCGTGCGGTCGACGATCGTTTCCAGAAGCTTGGCGAGAAGAGCAGCACCACTGCGCCATTGCTCGGGTATGCGATGCAGAGCAGCAATAAAAAGCGCGAAAGACTTCGGATGGGCATAGCGGATGGTCACCAGCCGGTCGCCGGCCAGAATGAAGGCGACGTCCGTCAGGGTTGGAGCTTCCGTCTCAGCCTTCCATATCAGAGACGCCGTCATATAAACTGCGTTGTTTTCGACATAGAGGCGCGCCGACGGCTCGATCGCCCTGAGATCGTCACGGGTCGGCACTTCGATACCAAGGATCTTCTCGACATGCAGTTCCTCCTCGCGAGTCGGTTCGACCATGTCGATCCATACCACATCCGCCGGAAACTCCGGAGAATTCGCTAGGTCGCGAATCTCGATCGATTTGCAGTTGGAACAGTATGCGGTGATCACAGTCCGCATCTCCGGCGCCGGCAACGCCCGGCCATCCTAATCCTTTTCATCGAAAGCCCATCCATGCGGTCGCGAGCGCGACGGGGCCAGGCGCGCGCGGCATCGATCGTAACGGAAGCAGATAAAAAGAGTTCATACAACTCCGGCCATATACGGCCTTTCCGGTCGGGTCGCTCCACCGCATCGCAGTCACCAATCCTTCGATCGACAAGTCAACCCCGAATATGCAGTAAGGCCGTAACCTTCATCGACAGGCGGCCATCGCAGAGCATTTGCAGACGCGCCATCATGACGCCGGCGCGCATATGAAGCAAACCCGGAGAATAATCAAGACACCTTACGTGAACTGCGCCTTTTCATCTCATTTCCCCCACAATTTGGGGTAAACGGCCAAGTGATTCGCTATTCGAAGACGATGGCGGGCGCTTCGCGCTGCGGCTTTTCGCCGATCTGCTCCCATACTTTGGCGGCGATGGCGCGGTAGATTCCGGCCACGGTGCCATTCGGATCGGAGGCGACAAGCGGCGTTCCCGCATCGGACGTTTCGCGGATATTCATGGTCAGCGGCACTTCGCCAAGGAAGGGTACGCCGATACGCTCGGCCTCCTTGCGGGCGCCGCCGTGGCCGAAGATGTCATAGCGCGTGCCTGTGTCGGGCGCGACGAAATAGCTCATGTTCTCGACGATGCCGAGAACCGGCACCTCGACCTTGCGGAACATATTAAGTCCCTTGCGGGCGTCGATCAGCGCCAGATCCTGCGGCGTGGAGACGATCACGGCGCCGGAAAGCGGCACCTGCTGGGCCATGGTAAGCTGGGCATCGCCGGTGCCGGGCGGCATGTCGACGACGAGAACATCCAGTTCGCCCCAGGCGACTTCACGCAGCATCTGCAACAGCGCGGACTGAACCATCGGCCCGCGCCAGATCATCGCGGTCTCCTCATCAACGAGAAAGCCCATCGACATGACCTTAAGGCCGTAATTTTCCATGGGGTTTATGATGCGACCGTCGATCTGAGTCGGACGGCCGGAAATCTTTAGAAGGCGCGGCATGGAGGGGCCGTAGATATCGGCATCGAGGATCCCGACACGAAGGCCGTTCGCCAGCAGACCGAGGGCAAGATTGACGGCCGTTGTTGACTTGCCGACACCACCCTTGCCCGATGCGATGGCGATGATGGCGCCGATGCCTGGAACGCCGATCTTGGCCGTGCGCGGCTGCTGTTGCTGCGGCGCGTGGGAGTGGCCGTGATGGCTCTGGCTCGCCTGGGGTGCGGGTCGCGCTGCAGGTGCATTGGCGGCGGCTTTCTTGTCAGCCGTCAGCGCCACGAGCGCGCCTTTCACGCCTGGCATTTCCCTGATGACACGCTCCGCAGCGAGCCGCATCGGCTCCAGTTCCTGGGCGCGTTCGGCCGGTACGGTGATGGAGAAATAGACTTTGCCATCGGAGATGAAGACGTCGGACACCATGCCGAGTTCGACGATATTGTGCTCCAGATCCGGCCCGCGCACGGTCTTCAGCGTTTCCAGAACCTGTTCCTTGGTGACCTCGGTCATTCCATCCTCACTGCTTTTCCCCGCATAAATAGTGGAGGGTGGCAGCTTCGCCAAACAAAATCGGGCGGCGCAAAAAATCTCCCATCGAATGGAATGGCAGCGGGTTCTCTTTCCGTTGCGGCCATCAAGTCCGCCGGGCTTTCACCCTGATGACCGCAACGGACTCCCCGAGAACCGACGCAATTCGGGGCGAGTTAGCGCAAGCTGAAAAAAAGGCCAGTAAAAATTTGAAGAAATCGTGCGGTTTCGGAACAGCGGCTAAACGCGGTTGCCTAAACGCAACAACCGCCGCTGATATCGAAATACCGGGAAAGCGGCAACGATGTCAGGCGGCGGCATGTCGGTCGCACCGTTGAACTGGCGCTGTTTTCAAAGTCCCCTCTGGACCTCTGCCAGGACCGATGCAGGAAGCGTGCCAGCTGCGAAATTTGCTGAAAAAGGATGATAATTATCAATCTGGGCAGCCGAATTAGGAATGTACGCTCAGATTTTGAGCAGCCCAGCGGTTGCTGACGTTAATTTAGGCTGGCTACACGTTACTTGATGAGGCCGATGCGCAGGGCCTTGGCAACAGCCTGCGTGCGGTTGACCGTATCCAGCTTCTTGGTGGCGCGATTCAGATAATGATTGACCGTATGTTCCGAGAGATCGAGAATTTCGGCAATCTCGGCGCTGGTCTTGCCGGCCGCCGTCCAGTTGAGGCAATCGATCTCGCGATCCGTCAACGTGTCTGTCATGCGTGTATCGAGGTTGCGGATCTCGGCAAGTCGATCGAAGACATGAATGGAGATGTAGCTGAGTTCGCGCATCTCGGCCGGCGTAAAGGGTTCGCGATCACCGGCAAAGGAGACCGCGCCCCGCGCGCCCGACGGTTCATGCGTCGGAAAATAGGCGCAGCGCATCATTTTGAAGCGTTCGAAGAGGGTGGCAACAAGGCCCGATTTGCCATCGTCACGCGGCCAGTTGGCGCGTGCTGTGTCGTAGAAGAACGGCAAGGTCGACGTGCGCAGTCTCCGCAGGACCGGACTGTTCATCATCAGCCCCTCCTGATCGTAGATGGATAACAATTCTGCCGGCCAGCTCGTGATGATCGTATTGCCCTGCAGATCGAAGGAGGTGATCGGCGGCAGGTTCAAAACCATGAAGGCCCGGCTGCGATAGGCCTCAGTCACCCGTTTCATGAAGCGGAAGATGTCGAACTGGGTCTTGAGACTGGCGACCTCCTGGACATAGGCGTCTTCCACCGAAGTTTGCGGTAAGCTTGCCATCAGATTTTTCGCCTTCGAGCCGGGCTTTGGGTAAACCGCTGGCAGCCTGTATGGAAAAAGGTCAGGTACAGGTGGGTTACACAACGCCCGTCAGATCAATAGGATTCAGCCTCGGCGGGCAGCGCGTTCGGCCGGTGAATTGTCGATGATTTCGCGGACGACCCCAGTTGGCGTGATTCGCCGTCAAATCTCAATAACACACTTATCATAAGCATGCTATGTATGGACGTCCAGCAACTGACCATCGTCAAATTGGCATCATCGCCGTGGACCGAGGCGGATGCGCATCTCGTCCATGATTTTCCGCGCGGTCATTTGAACCGGAACGGCCCATGCCTGGAGAAGTTCCATCGACAGGCGATAAGCGGGGCCGGTGACAGAGACCCCGCCGATGAAGGATCGGTCGTCCGACCAGATGGGAGCAGCAACACAGCGGATACCCGCCTCGTGCTCCTCCCGATCGTAGGCGTGACCGACAGAGACAATATCGCGGATCTCCGCCAGCAAGGTTTCAGCATTCATATGCGTCGCCGAGGTGAAACGGTTGAAATGCAGGCTGCGAAGCAGTTCGGAAAGTTTGTCGGCTGTCAAAACCGAAAGGGCCGCCTTGCCGACACCGGTACAATAGCAGGGTGAGGCATTGCCGATCTGTGAATACATGCGCACCGGCTGATGCCCTTCGACCTTGTCGAGATAGATGATGGAGGAGCCGCGCAACACACCAAGATGGACAGTCTCGCCTGTCTCCCGATGCAAGGCGGCCAGATGTGGTGCCGCAATCAGGCGGAATTCGTTGCGTGCCCAGCTGCGCGAGGCGAGATCGAGCAACCGCAGGCCCGGCGCGTAACGCCCCTCGGCATCGATTTCAAGAAGCCCCTCCTCCACGAGATGGCCGAGCTGGCGGTGCAGCGTGCCGCGCGGCTGACCCGCAAGCGCGAGGATATCAGTAAACCGCAAGGGAGCATCGGAATGGGTGACGAGATCGAGCAGCACCATCAGCTTGCCGAGCGTGCCGGTATCACGCGGCGTGCTCGCGTCACGCGACGCATCATCATTATCGTCTACCTGGGCCATGCGGTCGCCGCCTGATATCATCGCCTTTCCTGCCCCTTGACAGGAAAGGCAGCCTAATTCGATAATTCCACATAGTCAAATAAAGTTCCAAATAATGGAATTTTTCGAATACCGGGAGGAGAGACGGTGAATACTATGTCTGCACAATTCCCCGAATTCAGGGACCGCACGGTGCTGGTAACCGGCGGCGGCTCGGGGATTGGCGCCGGTATCGTCGAGGGCTTCGCAAGACAAGGTGCAAAGGTCTCCTTCCTCGATATTGCCGAGGCTGAAAGCCGGGAACTGGCGGAACGGCTTTCGAGAGAGAATGTGCATCCGGTGACCTTCTATCACGCGGATCTCCGCGACATCGATGCCATCAGGCGTACCGTGACAGAGGTCGTCGAAAAATCCGGACCGATCCGGGTGCTCGTCAACAATGCCGCCTGGGACGACCGGCACGAATTCAATGACGTGACCGAGGAATATTGGGACAATAACCAGGCGGTCAATCTGCGCCATGTCTTCTTCACCTCGCAAGCGGTTGCACCTTCGATGCGGGAGGCCGGTGGCGGAGCGATCATCAACATGTCATCGATCGCCTTCAAGCTGAACATGGGCGTCTTTCCCGCTTATGCGGCCGCGAAAGCCGCGGTAATCGGCCTGACGAAAAGCATGGCCGGAAGGCTTGGGCCTGAGAATATCCGCGTCAACTGCATCCTGCCGGGCATGGTGGTGACCGAACGGCAGATGAAGCTGTGGCTGACGGAGGAGAGCATTGCCCGCTCCATGCAGGGTCAATGCCTGAAAGTAGTCTTGAAGGCAGATGCGATCGTCGGTCCGGCTCTTTTCCTTGCATCCGACTGCGCCGCCGGGATGACCGCGCAGTCCCTAATCATCGATGGAGGCGTTCTTTAATGGCAATTCCCGCTTATGTCGCGGTGGACTGGGGCACCAGCAGCTTCCGGGTCTGGCTTATCGGTACCGACGGCAGCATACTCGCTGAGCGCCGCAGCAGCGAGGGCATGACGACCGCGGCCAAGACCGGCTTTTCTCAGGTTCTCGAAGGACATCTTGCGGCAGTCGATGCGCCAGCCGATCTGCCGGTTATCGTCTGCGGCATGGCGGGCGCGCGGCAGGGTTGGGTGGAGGCCGGTTATATCGATGTGCCGGCTTCGCTTTCCTCGATCCTGTCAGGAGCAGTCTCCGTGCCAGGCGAACGCCGAGACGTGCGGATCCTGCCAGGCCTTGCGCAGCGCGATGCGGCTACACCCGATGTCATGCGCGGCGAGGAAACTCAGCTTCTCGGCGCGCTGGGGCCTGACAGCGAGGGAACCCAGGCTGTCTGCATGCCCGGCACGCATTCGAAGTGGGTGCATGTCAGCGATGACAAGGTCACCGGCTTCTCCACCTTCATGACGGGCGAGCTTTTCGACGCCATCACCAAACATACGATCCTCATGCATGCGGTCGCCGGCGCCGAGGATCAGCCGGCCGATGCGGCCGCCTTCGAGGCAGCGGTCGCCGCAGCCTTCAAACGGCCCGCACTCGCCTCCAACCTGATCTTCACCGCCCGTTCCGGCCAGCTTCTGCACGGTATTTCGGCCGCCGCCGCCCAGGCAAAACTCTCGGGCACACTGATCGGCCTCGAAATCGCCGGCGCGCTGCAGGATGCCAGCAGGGATACGGCGATTACCCTCGTCGCTTCCGGACGCCTGCAGGCGCTCTACGAGCTGGCCTTCCGCACGCTTTCCCTCTCCTTCAACGCGATCGATGCCGATGCTGCCGTTCGCGGCGGCCTTTCGGCTGCTGCCAAGGCCATCTGGCCGAACTGAGAAAGACATTTCCTATGAACCGTATCCCCTTCCCCGATATGAAGCGTCCGCTGATTGCCATTCTGCGCGGCATCAAGCCCGAGGAAACCGAAGCCGTGGTCGGTGCGTTGATCGAAAACGGCCTAACGGCGATCGAGATCCCGCTCAATTCGCCTGAGCCCTTCAAGTCCATCGAGATCGCCGCCAAGATGGTGCCGGCCGAGGTACTCATTGGCGCCGGCACCGTTCTGACCACGGATGCAGTCGACAGCCTTCATAATGCCGGCGGCCAGCTGTTGGTGACACCGAATGTCGAACCCGATGTGATCATCCGCGCCCGCGACTATGGCATGGTGACCATGCCTGGGGTCTTCACGCCGACGGAAGCTCTGCAGGCGGCCCGCGCGGGTGCGACCGGCCTCAAATTCTTCCCTGCCAGCGTTCTCGGCCCTTCTGGCATCACCGCAATCCGCGCCATTTTGCCGCCGGAATTGGTCATTGCAGCGGTCGGTGGTGTGTCGGACAAGAACTTTTCCGACTACACGAAGGCCGGCATTCTCGCCTTCGGCCTCGGCACCAGCATTTACAAACCGGGAATGACTGCCGCAGAGGTTGCCGAGCGCGCCAAGGCGACCATCTTAGCCTATGACGCAGCCATAGGAGCGTAGTCATATGACTGATATTTATGAATTCGAGGGCAAAACACTTTGCAATACCAATTCGGTTCTCGGTGAAGGCCCCACCTACGATCCCATTACCGATACCGTCTGGTGGTTCAATATTCTCGGTAAGGAGCTTCACGAGCTTAATCTTTCGACCGACGAAAAGAAGGTGCATCCGCTGCCAATGATGGCAAGCGTGCTGGCTCGTATCGATTCCGGCCGCCAGTTGCTGGCGACAGAAGAGGGGCTTTTCGTGCGGGATATCGCCGGCGGGAACCTAACCTTCTATGCGGCGCTGGAAAACGACAAGCCGGAAAACCGCTCCAATGATGGTCGGACGCATCCGTCGGGCTCGCTCTGGATCGGCACGATGAGCAAGCGCGCCGAGAACCAGGCGGGCGCGATCTATCACGTGGCTGGCGGCAAGGTGACGAAGATCTTCAGCGGCATCAGCATTCCGAACTCCATCTGCTTTTCGCCCGACGGGACGATCGGCTATTTCACCGACACGCGCATCAGTCGCCTCATGCGCGTCATGGTCGACCCACAGACCGGTCTTCCCACTGGCGAGCCGATCGTGATGGTCGACAGCATGGACGAACCCGGCGGGCTGGACGGTTCGGTCTGTGATGCCGACGGCTATATCTGGAACGCCCGCTGGGGCGCCGGCGTCGTCGACCGCTACAGCCCCGATGGTCTGCGTATCGCTCGCTACAAGGTCCCGGCCGCGCAACCTTCCTGCCCCGCCTTCATCGGCGCCAATGCTGACCGACTTGTGGTGACGACGGCCTGGGAAGGGCTGGACGAGGATGCCCGCTCCGCCCAGCCGAGCGCAGGCGCGCTACTCGAACTCGGAATCACCGTGAAGGGCATTTTCGATCCGGCCTATGTGATCTGAGGGCAAGGCCTGGAATTCAGAAGGCGCTCCATTGCGGGGCGCCTTTGCTTTTCCAGCTGGTTTCCGGACAAAGTTCCGTGAAAATCGTAAAATTTTCCGTGTCTTCGTCCGGAACCAATAGGCGTATCGGTCATTTCACTTTCGGACCGCGCGGCAGGATGTCTGCAAAACGGGCGCTGCCGGGCCAGAGATTATGCAAGCAACCGAAAGGTAGGTTCGAAATGACACGCAAACTTCTGACGACCGTCGCCGCTGGCGCCTTGTTTGCCACGGCTTTCGCGCCGGCGGCATTTTCGCAGACGGCACCGCAACCGGCCAACCCCGCTGCCCCAACGCAGTCTGCACCCTCCGATGCGACCCCGGCGCCAGCAAAACCGATGGCGCCTGCCGGTAATGCAGCACAGGCTCCGGCCCCGGCACCGAGCACAGATACAGCTCAGGCAGGCAGCGGCAGCTATCTGACGCAGCAGGCCGCGGACCAGATCAGCGCCAACACCTATATCGGCCAATCGGTCTATAACGGCAACAATGAGAGCATTGGTAAGGTCAACGACCTGATCATGAAGAAGGACGGCGGCCTTGTTGCAGCCGTGATCGGTGTCGGCGGCTTCCTCGGCATCGGCGAAAAGAATGTCGCCGTTCCGATTGCAAAGATCACCGTCGCACAGAATACGCAGGACGGCTCCGTCAAGCTGACGACCACGGAGACTGCCGAGTCACTGAAGGCTGCTCCCGAATTCAAGACACTGGCCATGCAGTCAGCTGAAAAGGCTCCGGCATCAACCGGTACTGGCATGCCGACGGACAATACCGCGACGGGTTCGACCACCAACAAGTAACTCGTATGGTGAGTAAAAGCGTAGGCGACGGCGTCCCTTGAGGGCGCCGTCGTTTTTGCCTCTGCTGCTAAGCGCTGACACGTTCCGTCGCGTTGATATCGTAACAGTAGTTCTCGTGCAGGAACCGCAGCGTGGCGATGCCATCAGCGGGCCTGCCAAAATGGTAGCCCTGCCCCATCCCGCAGCCTAGCATGCGCAGCTTGACCGCTTCCGAATAATCTTCGATCCCCTCGGCCACGACTTCCAGTTCGAGGCCTTCGCACATAGCAAGGATCGCCTTGATGATGTGCTCGGAGGCACGATCGGAATTGATCCGCGAGACAAAGGCGCGATCGATCTTGATCTTATCGAAAATGAAATCGCGCAAGCGTCCGAGGCTCGACTGGCCGGTACCGAAATCATCCAGCGAAATGCGTACGCCGGCAGCCCTGAGATCGGCGAGAATCCGGTGAGCGGTATCTGCAGAGCCCATCACAGCCGTCTCGGTGATCTCCAGCTCGAGACGGTGCGGATCGAAACCGACTCGACCAAGGATCGACAGAATGCTGCTGCTTGTCCCCGGATCCATGAGTTGGGCCGAAGACAGGTTGAAGGACAGGAAGAGCTCGCGCGGCCAGGAAAGTGCGGCTTCGGCAGCCTTGCGCAGCAGCGCTTCCGACAGGGCATCGATGAAACCGCGCTCTTCGGCAAGCGGCACGAAGACGCCGGGGGAGACGAAACCGAGATCAGGATCGTTCCAGCGTGCAAGCGCCTCGAAGCCTACCACCTGATTGTTGGCGAGCGAGACGATTGGCTGGAAATGCACGTCGATCGCGTCTGATATGATGGCGTTTCTGAGCGCCTGTTCGAGCTGGGTCGCCCGCTTCATCTCCTGCGCGATCTCACGCGAATAAACAGTGATCTGACCGCGACCGCGGCGTTTGGAGCGATAGAGCGCTGTTTCGGCACTTTTCAAAAGCTCGTCGCAATCCTCGCCGGCAAAGGGATAAATCGCAAAACCGAAGGAAGCGGAAAGGCGCACGTTGCGGTCGCCGAGATCATAGGGCGCCGACAGGACTTCGCGGATCATCTGACCGAATTTTTCGGCACTGGCGCGCTCGAAAACCAGCGGCAGAATGAAGGCGAACTCGTCGCCTTCATGACGGGTCACGAGAGCCCCGTCGGGGATGCAGGCCTTCAGGCGATGAGCGACCTGGCACAGGATTTCGTCGCCGGCGGCAGAGCCGAAGAGATCGTTGATCGGCTTGAAACTATCCAGATTGGCAATGCCGATGGTGAAGGGTGCCGGGTCGCTGGCGCGCTCGGCAGAAATCTGCATCACCTTGTCCCGCATACGATGCCGGTTTCCCAACCCGGTCAGCGGATCGGTATAGGCCATTGTCTGCAGCTCGTTCTGACTTACCATCACGAATGGTATTTCCGCCGACACCATCACTCGAAACCCAAGGTTTTCCTCCACACCCTGGCGGAGAATGACCGGCAAATCTTAACAATTCGATAGTAAATCGGCAGCGATACAACCCAAAGCATTCCCCAAATCTGGGAATTGATCCGGATTCTATTTAATTTCGCGCCCTGATCGGCTCTTCGATTAGATATCTCTGAAATACAGTTTCAAGAATATCCGGGCTGACGGGCTTCATGATGACGTCATCCATGCCCGCCTTGGCGCATTCCGCACGATCGCGCTCGAAGGCTTGCGTCAGCACGCCGATGATCGGCGTGTGCGTCCCCTGCCCTTCTTCCATCTGACGGATGAGGCGCGAGGCTTCGAAGCCGTTGAAGATTGGCAGTGAAATATCCATCAGCACGATCTGCGGCCGGTGTTCGGCCCACAGGCGAACGACCTCTTCGCCGGTTGCGGCGATGAGATGGCGGTAACCGAGACCTTCGAGGATTTGCGAGAAGACGATCTGATTGATGTCGTTGTCTTCGGCAACGAGGACCTGAAGGCCCATGGGGGGGTCATCGGTCGTGGTGATTTCCCAGTTCCCCTCGGCACCGCCGCCACGGCCGTTGCGATTGAAATGGCGGGCGATCTGAAAGGTCAATTCGTTGGCGATCTGAAAGCCATCCATGACGAGGGCCGGAATACCGTATTGTTCGGAAAGCTCCAGGCAACGCATGCCCATCTGGTTATCGATGATCAGAAGATCGAGCGAGATACCGGAAGAGCTGGCGATCTCAAGGAAACGCTCCTCCTCGTCCTCGCCGCGGACCGAGCAGGATTCGAAGCCATATTTAGCGAGCGTGCGCAGCGCGGCAGTCTCGGCGGCAAGATCCGAGGTGACGACGAGGATCTTCCGGCCGGAGAAGTTTTCGGGGACGATCGCTTCCATCGCTGCCGGCTCGCGGCGCTGCGATGCGTTCGGCATTGGCACGTAGGCGCGGCGATAGGTCTGGTTGCTGGAAGTGGTAATCTCGGAGGCCTGAGTAAACTCGTCGAGATCGTCGCCCTCACGTGGCAGGTCCTGCATGGTCGAGACGAGGAAGTAACGTCCCGGCTTGCCTATCCTATGCTTGCGGCTGACGATATCGCGCTCGGTGCCGTCACGGGCGACCTGACGCTGGCGGGAGACCGACATTTCGCCGGTTTCCAGCACATGGCGGTCGCTTTCCTCGAAGCGCTTGGCGATGTCGGGCGAAAAGAGATCACCGCTCTTGCGACCGAGAACCTCGTCCGCCGTCGTCTGGTACTTCTCGCAGAAGGCCTTGTTGACGGCGACATAGACGAGGTTGCGATCCTTGACGAAGAGCGGGAACGGCAGATGGTCGAGAATATCCTCGGTGAGCTGTACGCGCTCCAGATCGTAGCGCCACTGTTCCTCGCGCTTACGCGCCTCAGAAATATCGGAGATGACGGTCACGCCGTAACCATTCGGCAGGCGGCGCTTCAAAAAGCGCACCCAGTGGGCGGTGCCGTGGCGCTCGACGGATTCGAAACGTTCACGCCAATGAGAAGCAATGCGTTGGGACAACCAGTCCTCGCGGCTGAGCGAAGCCGCCTGGCGGACGAGGGTCTGCTCGCGGATGCCGGTATCGTAGACCGCGCCCAGGAAATCACGAAGCCGCGTGCCCGGTCGCAGAACATCCTCGGGTACGGCAAAGAACTCCATGACCTGGCGGCTGGCAAAAATAAGCAGATCGTTGCGGTCATAGATGATGAACGCCGCCGAAAGACTATCGCACACCGCGTCGAAGAGCGCCGTCTGAAGCTCAGCCTCAGCCGGCATCGCATTCGCCATAGATGATGTGTCCGTCTTTTCGAAGCCGGCACTCATTCATTCACATCCCATATCTGTCCGATTTTTGCATTTTCGGAGGTATATGAATAAAATGCCGTTTTTGTCTTAAAGGCCGCTTAACGATATCGACCCCCAATTTTGGGGGAGAAGGCTTCGCCATCTGCTTTCGGCCCGACGAAAGCCCTTTTCTCCTGACCACGAATCCTCGAAAATAGGCCTATGGCCATCAGACAGCTCTCCGAAACGCTCATCAACCAGATCGCCGCCGGCGAGGTCATCGAACGGCCGGCGAGCGCTGCCAAAGAGTTGATCGAAAACGCACTCGACGCGGGCGCGACGCGTATTGAAATCGCCACTGCCGGCGGTGGCAAGGCGCTGTTGCGGGTCAGCGATAACGGTTCCGGCATGGATGCCGCCGATCTTGAACTTGCCGTGCGGCGGCATTGTACCTCGAAAATATCTGATACGCTCGATGATATCCGCACGCTTGGCTTCAGGGGCGAAGCCCTGCCGTCAATCGGTTCGGTGGCACGGCTCAGCATCGCGAGCCGCAAGCGTGACAGCGCTGCAGGCAATGAGATTTCTGTTGCCGGCGGCAAGATCGTGCATCTGCGCCCGGCAGCCGCCAATCCGGGGACGATCGTCGAAGTGCGCGACCTGTTCTTCGCCACGCCGGCACGGCTAAAATTCCTGAAAACGGAGAAGGCGGAAGCTGCCGCAATCACCGAGATCGTCAAGCGGATTGCGATTGCGTTTCCGGGCGTGCGTTTCGTGCTGTCAGGTCCGGATCGTTCGACGCTGGAATTTCCGGCAACCGGAGAAGATCATCTGGCGCGCATGGCGCAGGTGCTCGGCAAGGAATTTCGTGACAATGCGATCGCGATCGACGCCGAACGCGAGGACGTTCAATTGACCGGCTTTGCCGGCGTGCCGACCTTCAACCGGGGCAACTCGGCCCATCAATATGCCTTCGTCAACGGCCGTCCCGTACAGGACAAACTCATCCTCTCGGCGATCCGCGGCGCCTATGCCGAGACGATCCCGGCCGGTCGTTACGCAGTCGCCGTGCTGTCGATCACGCTCGATCCGGCGCTGGTGGACGTCAATGTGCATCCGGCGAAATCCGACGTTCGCTTCCGCGATCCGGGACTGGTGCGCGGGCTCATTGTCGGCGCCATCCGCGAGGCGCTGGCGCGCGACGGCAGCCGGGCGGCAACGACGGGTGCAAGCGATATGCTGCACGCTTTCCGGCCCGGCTTCCAGGCGGCACCACAGCGACCGCAGGCGCCATGGTCTGCGGCAACGTCCCCTTCCCGGCCATACCAGCCGGCAGCCGGTTTCGGTGAAAAACCGCAAGCCTCCTTCGATGGGCTCGTCCATCCGACGGCACGTTCGGAACCGGTTTTCGAGCAGGCACCGCAGCCGCAATCAGCCGCCCCTGAACCGGTGGCGCGCTATCCGCTCGGGGCAGCACGGGCGCAGATTCACGAAAACTATATCGTTGCCCAGACGGATGACGGCATCGTCATCGTCGATCAGCACGCCGCGCATGAGCGGCTGGTGTTCGAGGCCATGCGTAAGGCGCTGCATTCGAAGCGGCTCGCCTCACAGGTGCTGCTGATCCCTGAAATCGTCGACATTCCCGAGGAGGACTGCGACCGGCTGATGGTGCATGCGGCAGAACTCTTTGAGCTCGGCCTTGCGATCGAACGCTTCGGGCCGGGTGCCATCGCCGTGCGCGAGACGCCGGCCATGCTGGGTGAAGTGGACGCGCCTGGCCTCATCCGCCAGCTCGCTGACGAGATCGCCGAATGGGATACGGCCTCAGGCCTTTCCGCGAAGCTCGAATATGTGGCTGCGACCATGGCCTGTCATGGTTCGGTACGATCAGGACGGCGGATGCGGCCCGAAGAAATGAACGCACTCTTGCGCCAAATGGAAGTCACTCCGGGCTCCGGCCAGTGCAATCACGGACGCCCGACCTATATCGAACTCAAGCTTGCCGATATTGAACGGCTGTTCGGCCGGAGCTGAAAAAGCTGGCAAAAGGACCTCTCGGGGAGTATGGCAAGCGGATGACAGACCACAGGGAATGGAGCGCATGAACTTGTTCGAAGGGCACGGGAACCGCGAAGCGAAGATCCGTTATCTCGACGGCGACTTCCAGATTCTGTCCCCCGGCTCCTATGTTGTCTGCGCGCTCACCGGCAAGCAGGTTCCGCTCGACGAGCTTCGTTACTGGAGCGTTGCGCGACAGGAACCCTATGCCGATGTCGCCTCGGCACTCGAAGCCGACCGTCGCGCCGGTGTTCTGCCGACCCAACGCTAAGTCTTTACCTTCGCCTCTCTGAGCCGCCGTTGTCGGCAGGCCTCGAAAGCCCGGTCTATGATGAGGCCCGGGGCGAGCGGGTCCGTGAAGGCCATTTCCACCTCGACGACGCGGCAGCGGGCTGCAAGCTGTTGCGCCTTGCCGTGGTGGCCGGCGAGACGCACGAAGTCCTTCGCGGTCGTAACGATCGTCAAGTTCTGCTGGTCCGCAGTCTTCAGAAGACCGTCGATCTCCTCTTCGCTCAGGTGTTCGTGATCGCCGAAGGCGGTGGCGACTTCGATGGTCGCACCGAGTGAACGAACTGTGCGGAAGAACTTCTCGGGATCGGCGATGCCGGCAAAGGCGAGCACTTTCAAGCCCTCAAGATAGTTTTCGCCCGAGACCTTCAGTGCAGCGGTGAAATAGGGCTTTGCCGCGCGGGCCGCGATACGCACGATACGGTCAGCCGCATTGCCATCTCCGACCTTCAGAAGCGCGGTCGCCTGCCGCAGTTGCAAACGGATCGGCGCGCGCACCGGCCCGCTTGGCACGATATAGCCATTGCCGAGACCGCGCGTCGCATCGATCACCAGAAGCGCATAGTCGATCGAAAGGCGCGCACTTTGGAAGCCATCATCCATGATGATGAAATCGGCACCTTCCTCGACCAGTCTGACCGCACCATCGACACGCCGGCGGGAGATGACGGTCAATGCTTCCTGCGCCAGTAGCAACGGTTCGTCGCCGACGGCAACGGCGTGGTGGTGCGCAGGATCGACAACCGTCGTCACATCGAGAGAGCCGCCATGGCCACGGCTCAGGAAACCGGGGGTCAACCCCTTGGCCTTCGCGGCACGGGCAATTGCAATTGCAGTCGGCGTTTTGCCGGCGCCGCCGACGGTGAAATTACCGACACAGATGACGGGGATCGGAACCGAGGCGCGGCGCGCATGGGTCATGCGGTAACCGGCCACACGACCATAGAGGAAAGAAAGGGGCGATAAAACCCAAGCCTGCCAGCCTGCCCGCCTCCACCAGAAAGGCGGCGCTTCTGAAATCATAATGCCGTCCCGTTTCCCTTGCCCCGCCCTTCAGGACGAGATCCTCCAAAATCGATCGGGCGGATTGAGAGGCCAAAACGCATGAAAATGCAAGCCTTTGCGGGTCAGGCGGGCTGCAGATCTGGTAGCAGGGCCTCAATGCCGGTAATGTCGTCGAAGATATGATCGGCCGCAGCGGAGAGTGATTCAAGTGAGCCGGTACCGGTCAGAACCGCGATCGTCAGGCCAACTTTCGCATTCCTGCCCATATGGAGATCGTGGTTGTTGTCGCCGACTATGGCAACCTCTTCCGGCGATAGGCCGGTCGCAGCGCAGAAGCCGAGCACCATGCCGGGCTCCGGCTTGCTGCCGAAGCCGCTATCATAACCGGCGATGTAATCGACATATTCAGAAATGCCAAAACGCTGAGCCGTCTGGCGGATAGAGCGTTCGTTGTCGCTGGAGGCAATGCCAAGTTTGATGCCGCTGTTGTGCAGCCTCTCGAAGAAGGCGGCGAGATCCGTCACCGGAACGGAGAATTGGGCGGCATTGGCAAAGAGATTGTCCAGCTTGATCGTCAGCTCGATGACATCAACTCCGGAGCCGGCGGCGACCAGGCCCTCGGCGATCTGACGGGTATTGCCGGCCGCAAGCAAGCTGTCAGGCACGATATGTCCGGTTACCGGGTCCATACCGCATTCAGCCAAAAGATGGTCGGCCAGAGCAGCGTCGCCTTCAGCGGCGATGCGGGCAAGCTCGCGGTTTACCGGCAGCCAGCTTTCATCATAGTCAAGCAGCGTGCCGTCCTTGTCGAAAAGGATGCCCCTGATCTTCGCCTTGGCCGACATATTTGCTCCTCAGGCCTGCGCTGCCTTGGGCAGCAGGCGCGCCTTCACCGTCAGCGGATTGATATAGGGCTCCAGCCCCTTCAAGGTGGCGCTCAGCGCGCCGCGCATTTCATGCACGGTGGCGATGCCAGCCTGGATCATGTTGCCGCGCGCCTCGTCATTGGTCAGCAGGTAATGCACGCCTTTTGCCAGCATTTCAGTATCGCGCACCATGCGGGCGCTGCCGCTGCGGGCGAGCTTCTGATAGGCCTCGCGGAAATTCTGAACATTGCCGCCGGACAGGATGGCGCAGCCAAGCATGGCCGGCTCCAGCGGGTTCTGGCCGCCTTCGGCAAAGAGCGAACGGCCAACGAAAGCGACTTCCGTCAGGCGAAGATAGAGGCCCATCTCGCCGATCGTATCGCCAAGAAAGATATCGACGTCGGGCGAGAGGACATCATCGCGTGTGCGGCGGGCGACCTTCAGCCCCTGTTTGACGAGGGCAGCCTCGATCTCGTCCCCCCGTTCGGGATGGCGCGGCACGATGATCGTCAATTG
Organism: Rhizobium sp. BK529; assembly: GCF_014194105.1. NCBI lineage: Bacteria > Pseudomonadati > Pseudomonadota > Alphaproteobacteria > Hyphomicrobiales > Rhizobiaceae > Rhizobium > Rhizobium sp. BK529. The sequence continues at coordinate 2,616,397 of NZ_JACIAU010000001.1, forward strand.
CCTGTCGCGGTCGCGGAGCGCCCGGTGGACAATGCCGGCCGCATTCTCCTCGCCGTCGAAGGTGGAGATCGCGGCCCAGGTCTTGCGATCGCCGATCTGCTTTTTGTAGCGGGCAAAGACGGCGCTGTCATAGGGTGGCGCGTCGGTATCGACCTTGAGATTGCCTGAGGTTATGACCGGTACGGCGCCGAGATCCCGGAAACGTTCGGCATCGACATCGGACTGGGCGATGACGAGCGCAAGATTTTCGAAGAGCGCTTCGGCAATCGCCGGGCGGCGGCGCCAGCGAGCGAATGAGCGGTCCGACATGCGGGCATTGACGAGGATCTGCGGAATACGGCGACGGCCGAGTTCCAGCACGGTCGCGGGCCAGATTTCGGACTCGGCAATGATGGCGCAGTCCGGCTGCCAATAATCGAGGAAACGGCCGACGGCGGGCTTCAGGTCGAGCGGCACATATTGATGGATCGCATCATTGCCGAGACGTTCGGCGGCGAGCTTCGCCGAGGTGATGGTGCCCGTCGTGAGGATGACGTTGATGCCACGGCGGCGGATTTCACGGATGAGGGGAATGACAGCGTTGGTTTCACCGACACTTGCAGCATGAAACCAGACGAGCGGGCCTTGCGGCCGGTTGGCGCTCGCATAGCCGAACCGCTCCAGCCGGCGGGCACGGTCTTCCTTGCCCTTGGCCGTGCGATAGGTGATGTAGAGGCCGACGACCGGCGAGGCTACGGTTCCCGCCAGACGGTACGCGTTCAGACCGATCCGCGCCATCCGGGAGCTCATTCAGCAGACCTCCGATCCATGCAGATCGACATCAATCCAATTTCCCTAATTATCGTTGCGGCCGCAATGACCGATTAATTTGTTCAGAATGCGTCGATCGAGGGCAAGGGAGCGATGCGCAAAGGCCTCCGCTGTGGATAGCGGAGGCCAACGATTGCAGCGAGGCTCACTTGCTTCCGGTCGTATCCTGCGGGTCGAGCAGGCGATGCATATGAACGATGAAATAACGCATATGCGCGTTGTCGACCGTCTGTTGCGCCTTGCCCTTCCAGGCCGTCAGTGCCGAAGCATAGTCGGGGAAAATACCGACAATATCGAGATCCTTGAGATCCCGAAACTGGATGCCTTCGAGGCTTTCGAGTTCGCCACCAAATACGAGATGCAGGAGCTGCTTTTTACCGCCGGAGTCCGTCATTTTTATTCTCTTTCCGATTATTCTCCTCCGGCTCCTCATCTGAGGGATTTTGACGGAAACGTCAACCGTCTCGTAGCTGAGTGAGCAAGTCAAGATATTCGTGGAGACGGGTAATTGAAGCTGCACAAAGAGCGTCGTGACTGACTTTTTCTGTATTATAGATTGCCGATCGACCCGAGAGATCGACAAGGCGGCCACCCGCGCGATCCAGAATGAGATCAGCAGCGGCAATATCCCAGTCGTGCGCGTTGTGCCCGACAAACGTTGCGTCCAGACGTCCATCGGCGACCATGGCGATACGGTAGGCGAGCGAAGGGATATGTTTGACGCGCTCGCTGCGCTCTCGCACGGCTGCCGGCAGAGCCTTGAACAGTTCCTCGCCGATAGCAAACTGGCTGATATCGCCTTTGCCGCGCCTGGATACGGCGATCGGCTCGCCGTTTTTCAGTGCAGGACCACCCTCCACTGCCTCGTAAAGTTCGTCCAATGCAGGCGCATAAAGCACGCCAGCTACGGGGCGGCCGCGATGGACGATGCTGATGCTCACACACCAGAGGTTCTTGCCGGCCAGAAATGCCCGCGTGCCATCAATCGGATCAACGATAAACAGCGTCTCATATTGCAGGCGGCCGGCATCATCGTCCGTCTCCTCCGACAGCCATCCATAGTTCGGCCGCGCATTGCGCAGGATGGTCTCGAGCTTTTCGTTGGCAGCGAAATCGGCGGCGCTGACGGGTGATCGGTCTTCGTTCTTCCACCAGACTTCCGGCGACTTGTTGAAGAAGCCGAGTGCGACGGCGCCTGCCTGTTTCGCGGCATCGGCAATCAGCATGAGATCGCCTTGCCAGCGGGACTGTTCCACGTCGCTCATCGCATCGATCCGTTCGTCAGCGGCCCGCAAGCGTCATGCCTTCAATGGCGAAGGTCGGAGCCGCCACACCGAACTTGCGGTCGATGTCATTGGCGAGCGTCAGCCGCATGAACATGTCCTTGAGGTTCGAGGCAATCGTCACCTCCGACACCGGGAAGGTCAGCTCACCGTTTTCGATCCAGAACCCGGTCGCACCGCGACTATATTCGCCGGTGATCATGTTGACGCCCTGGCCGATCAGTTCCGTCACATAGAAGCCGTTGCCGACGCTGCGGATCAGCTCTTCCGGCGAGATGTCGCCAGGTTCCAACGCTAGGTTGGTTGACGCTGGCGTAACCGACGTGCCACCGCGCACACCGCGGCCATTGGTCTCGAGACCACCAATCTCACGCGCTGTGGATGTGGACAGAAACCAGTGCTTGAGTACCCCATCCTCGATCATCACGAGCCGTTCGCCGGACACACCTTCGCCATCGAATGGACGGGAAGACGGTCCACGCACGATCAGCGGATCGTCCGTTATCGACAGGCCTGCCTTCAACACCTGCTGGCCCATCTTGTCACGCAGGAAACTCATCTTGCGGGCGACCGAAGCGCCGTTGATGGCGCCGGCAATGTGGCCGACGAACCCACGAGCGATGCGCGGATCGAAGATGACGGTAATGTCCTTGCCGGTTGGCACCTGCCGCGGATTGATACGCTTGATGGCGCGCTCGCCGGCCCGGCGGCCGATTTCGGCTGGATCGTCGAGATCGGCATGATAGAGGCGGCTGTCGAAATCATAGTCCCGCTCCATGCCGGTGCCTTCACCGGCAATGACGCTGACGGAATTGCCGAAGCGCGACGCCATATAACTGCCTTCGAAGCCGTGCGAGGTGGCAAGCACCAGTCCGCCCATGCCGGCGGAGGCACCAGCGCCGGAGGAGTTGGTGACGCCTTTCACGGCAAGCGCTGCGGCTTCGGCGGCAAGGGCAGCCTCGCGCAGCTGCTCGGCGCTGACCTCGGTCGTGTCCAGAAGCTGCAGGTCGGGATAGGTCTTTGCCAGCCTGTTTTCGTCAGCCAGGCAGGCGAACGGATCTTCCGGCGAGACTTTGGCCATGGCGACCGCACGCTCAGCCATCGCCTGCAGATCGAAGCCCGGATTTGCGGAAACACTTGCAACCCGTTTGCCGATGAAGACACGCAGCGAAAAGTCGTCGCTTTCCGAGGATTCTGTTCCTTCGACTTTGCCTAAACGAACGCTCACCGATTGCGCGCGCGAGCGGACAACCACGGCGTCTGCTGCATCGGCGCCTGCTTTCTTCGCCAGATCGATCAGTTGACTTGCGCGGGAAAGAAGTGTCGAGGAATCGATTTCAGAGGACATGATTTGGCCTTTCCTTCCAGTTCCATTTATTGTGCACTCCTGAAAGCATCAAGGCCGTGGATGCCGATTCTTTTCCTGGCTGCCTGCTTGCTCCGCCATCGAAAGAAATGAAGCATGTCCGCACCCAACGCGCTTTTCACCGAAACCATCCTGCTGCTCGGCGGCGCCGTCGTCGCCGCCCCTATTTTCAAGAAGCTGGGTCTCGGCACGGTGCTCGGCTACCTGGCGGCAGGCATCGTCATCGGACCGGTCTTCCACGGCATTACCGACGGCGAGCAAATCCTCGACGTTGCCGAACTGGGCGTCGTCTTCCTGCTCTTCATCATCGGGCTTGAACTGAAGCCATCACGCCTCTGGCAGATGCGACGCGACATCTTCGGTCTCGGCACGGCACAGGTGATGGTGACGGGTCTGGCCTTGACTGGGCTTGCCTGGGCTTCCGGCGTCCTAGGCTGGCGCGGCAGCATCGTTGCCGGTTCCGGGCTGGCGCTCTCCTCGACTGCCTTTGCCATGCAGATCCTAGAAGGCGATGGAGACGTGAACACGCGCTATGGGCAACGCTCTTTCTCCATGCTGCTCTTTCAGGATCTCGCGATCGTGCCGCTTTTGGCTGTCGTCACCATTCTCGACGGCAACAAGGGCAGCGGCAATCCGCTTGTCGACTTCGGCGTCTCGGTGGCAGCCGTCGCCGGGATGATCGTCATGGGAAGATACCTGCTGACACCCCTCTTTCAGGTTATCGCCCGTACCGGCGCACGCGAAGCGATGATCGCAGCCGCTCTGTTCGTCGTCTTGGGATCGGCAAGCCTGATGCAGCTTGCCGGACTTTCGATGGCGATGGGCGCCTTCCTGTCCGGCGTCATGCTGGCGGAATCCTCCTACCGCCATGAGCTGGAAGCCGATATCGAGCCTTTCCGCGGCGTGCTCCTCGCTATCTTCTTCATTGCCGTCGGCCTGTCGCTGCAACTCGACGTGCTGATCGACAATGCTCTCTTCATCATCGTCGCCGTGCCGATCATCATGGCCGTCAAGGCGCTGATCATCTATGCGCTTTGCCGGCTGACGCGCTCTTCGCACGACGATGCGGTGCGCATCGCCTTCCTCCTGCCGCAAGGCGGCGAATTCGGCTTCGTGCTCTTCACCGCGGCTGCCGTTGCCGGGCTGATGCCGAGCAGCACCGCTTCGCTTCTCGTGGCAATCGTCACGCTTTCCATGGCGCTGACGCCGCTCGGTGCTGCCCTTTCCCAGCGAATGCTGACAGGGGAAGATCATGAGGAGCTCGATGAGGATTTCGAGGGCGCGGGCGCAGATGTGCTGATGGTCGGCTTCTCGCGTTTCGGCCAAATCGCTGCGCAGATCCTGCTTGCCGGCGGCCGGAGCGTCACAGTCATCGACTTTTCGGCCGACCGCATCCGGCAGGCGTCCTCCTTCGGTTTCCGCATCTATTTTGGTGACGGCACACGCAAGGATGTGCTGCGCTCGGCGGGCATCGACCGGGCAAAGATCGTGCTCGTCTGCACCCAAAAGAAGGAGATCACCGACAAGGTGGTCGAACTGATCCAGGCCGACTACCCGCAGACGACGCTCTTCGTGCGTTCCTATGATCGTATTCACTCGATCGAACTGCGTAACAAGGGCGTCGATTACGAGCTGCGCGAAACGCTGGAATCCGGTTTGCTGTTCGGCCGGCGGACGCTGGAAGCGCTCGGCGTTGCCGAGATGGATGCCTATGAGATCGGCGAAGACATTCGCAAGCGCGACGAGGCCCGGCTGGTGCTGCAGGTTTCCGAGGGACTGCAGGCGGGACGGGATCTCCTGTTTTCAACACCGATCCGTCCGGAGCCGCTGGTCAAGCCGAAACGCGCAGCCGATCCCTTTGCCGACGATCCGCTGGCAGCCAGGTCCGACGTGACGGCGGATGCCTAAAGGCCTGCGGCACTCAGCGCTTCAACCGCGCCTCGATTTCCCGGTCGAGGGCGTATTTCAATTCGTCCTTCACACCGACGGACATGGCAAGCACGTCGCGCGCCTTCAGGAAATCCATGACGCCGGTGCGGCCGACCGTGGGGCGAAGAAAGATATGCGGCCGCGAGAGCCTCAGCTTCAGCGAAATTGCCGTTTGCATCATCAGCTGACCGGAGCCGAAGATGCTTTCCATGCGGTTCGGGATATGAGTGCCGTCGCCTTCGGGTGCGCCGACGACATCGATGCCCACGACAATATCGGCAAGGTCCATCAGGCATTCATAAGGCACGGGATTGGAGATGCCCCCGTCGATCATTACCCGGCCATGCAGCCTGACTGGCATGAAGACGGCAGGAATGGCCGATGATGCGGCGAGCGCTGGAAAAAGCTGACCCTGTTCGACGATGACCTCGTTCTGGCCGTAATAGTCCGTGGTGACGACTTTCATCGGCACCAGGAGATCTTCGAAACGCTGCGGCAGTTCCGAGGGCAGGAACGCCTTCAGGATGCGTTCGAGATTGAACTGGCCGATGCGGATACCCTTAGCCACGGCATCCCGCACGGTCGTTGGCCGTAGGCCCCAGATACGGCTGACGACGGCCGCCTTGTTGCCGACAGTTGCCAGCGCATGTTCGCGGATTTCCGCGCCGGACATGCCGGCGCCCATGCCAGCGCCCATGATGGCGCCGATGGAGGAGCCTGATATCGCCACTGGACGAATACCGAGTTCATCCAGCGTTTCGATGACATGAATATGTGAGAGGCCGCGCGCACCACCGCCGCCGAAGGCGACAGCTATCGTCGGGAGATCGCTGATCGCAGGTGACTTCGGACTGATGATTTCCGCCTGCGGCACGATTTGCTGCCCCCAACGCGCCGACTACTGCGGCTGATACCGGAAGAAATGCACTCTGGTATCGCCGAATATTCGGTTTTCGAGAAAAACATAGGAAGGATGCACCGAAACTGCAACATCTGCGCGTTCTTCCAGGACGGTAATCGCGCCCGGCTTGAGCCAGCCGCCTTCGGCAGCTGCTGCCAAGGCCTTCTCGCCCAGCCCTCTGCCATAGGGCGGATCGGCGAAGAGCATATCGAAGGGCTCGAGATTGCCGATGCTGCCGAGATCGGTCGCATCACGACGCAGGATGCGCGTCCTGCCATGCAAGCCGAGCGCATCGATATTTTCCCAGAGAAGCGCTCTGCCCTCGACACTGTTTTCGACAAACAGCGCATGGCGACAGCCGCGTGAGACGGCTTCGAGGCCGACCGCGCCGGTACCCGCGAACAGATCGAGGATCCGGGTGCCGTCAACGCATTCCGGATAGGCATGGCTCAGAATATTGAACAGGCTCTCACGCGTCCGGTCCGCAGTCGGCCGAATGTCGTTGGATTTTGGTACGGCAAGCGGCCGTCCGCGAAACTCACCGCCGACGATCCGCACCGCGCGTCATTCCCTTACCTTTCGCACCACCTCTGGACGGCCCGCCCGAAGGCTTGCCGCCACCACCCGGCCGATCGCCTTTCGGCTTGCCGGAGAAACCCTTTGCCCCACGGGGCTTGTCCCCAAAAGGCTTGTCACCGCGTGAACGTTCCGAACGGCCCTCGCCGCCAAAGCTTCTACCCGTACGGGAACGCTCGCCGCCCTCTTCGCGAGAGCGGAAAGGACGCGAACCCTCTTCACCTTCGGTGCGTGGGCGATGCTCGCCACGCGGCTTGGCACCAGAAGGTTTGTCTCCACGCGGACGGTCAGAACGGCTCTCGCCGCCGAAACTCCTCGCTGGACGCGAAGAGCGTTCGCCACCATCCTCACGCGGGCGGTCGCGGAAGGAACGCGGGCGCTCTTCTCCGTCCGTGCGCGGACGGCGCTCGCCACGCGGCTTGTCTCCGAAAGACTTGTCGCCGCGCGGTCGTTCCGAGCGGCCTTCGCCACCAAAGCTTCTCTTGCGCGGACGATCGCCGCCCTCTTCACGTGCAGGATGATCGCCGAAAGAGCGCTTGCGGCCGAAACCTTCATCCTCGTCGCGTTTGCGGGGCGCCTCGCTCGAGCGAATCCATTCGCCATCCTCTTCATGGACGCGATTGATCTGCAGGCGCGGGCGATCGCTCGTGCGGTCGAAGCGCGGCTCCTTTGCCGGGGCGGCCGTTTCGCCGCGACGGCGGGCGGTCTGCGCATTCTTCGCGGCCTTGGCCGCTGCCTTCTCGCCGAGCGGACGCGCACCTGGCGCCATCCAGACATTGGCGTTGCGACGGCTGCCGAGAGCCGGACGCTTCGGGCGGTCATCGTCGCCGCGGCGGTCGTCTCTACGATCATCCCGCCGACGATCGTCGCGCTTGGTATCAAGACGGCTCAAAGCGCGTTCGCGCTTGTCTTCGTCACGGCGCGGGCGTTCGCGGCGCTCCTGCACCGGTTCCTCGGTCTCTTCGGCAGCAACGGCCGGCGCGTTATAGATCGGCGCGTCGAAATTCGCTTTGGCATCCTCGATCAGGCGCGGGCCAAGCTGATCGCGCAACGTGCGGCCACGCACTTCGATCACCTGACCCTCGGGCAGTTCACCGAGCTGGAAAGGACCGTAGGAAACGCGGATCAGGCGATTGACGTCGAGGCCGAGCGCGCCGAGCACGTTCTTGATTTCGCGGTTCTTGCCTTCGCGTAGGCCCATGGTGATCCAAACATTGGATCCCTGGGTGCGGTCGAGCGTCGCCTCGATGGAGCCGTAGAGAACGCCGTCGACGGCAATGCCGTCCTTCAGCTTGTCGAGCGCTTTCTGATCGATCTCGCCATGGGCGCGCACGCGGTAGCGGCGCAGCCAGCCGGTGGTTGGCAGTTCCAACGCGCGGGCAAGGCCGCCGTCATTGGTCAGCAGCAGCAGGCCTTCGGTGTTGATATCGAGACGGCCGATCGACATGACGCGCGGAAGCTCTTCCGGCAGGTTGTCGAACACGGTAGGGCGGCCCTCGGGATCGGAATTCGTCGTCACGAGGCCCGGCGGCTTGTGGTAGAGCCAGAGGCGCGTGCGCTCGATACCACGAATCGGCACGCCATCAACTTCGATCTTATCTTCGAGTGTGACGTTGACGACGGGCGTGTCGAGGAGCTTGCCGTTCAGCGTGACGCGGCCGTCCATGATCATGCGTTCGATATCGCGGCGGGAGGCAACGCCGGCGCGCGCCATCACCTTGGAGATGCGTTCTGCCTTGGCTTCGCCATCCGTTTCATTAGCGGCCACTTTCGCGGCTGCGGCCTTTGCCGGCTTGTCGCTACCGGCCTTCGGGCCGCTTTTCGACCGCGCGTCACGCGCAGGGGGCCGTGCGCCCGGGCGTTTTGGCTTGTCTTTGGGTGTCATTTGTTGTTTGCCTGCCTTTTCGGCCTGTCTATCAGGTCGCGCACCTGCGGTTAAGTGGAAATTCTTGCGAACGTGAAGACAAATCGATTTATGGAGATGGCGTTAGAGGAAGCGCGCGCTGCGGGAGACCGCGGCGAAGTGCCGATCGGCGCCGTTGTCGTGGTCGATGGCGAAGCGATCGCAAGCTCCGGAAACCGCACCCGGGAACTCAACGACGTGACCGCCCATGCCGAAATCGCCGCCATTCGCATAGCTGCCGACAGGCTCGGCCAGGAGCGGCTCGTCGGTGCCGATCTCTATGTGACCCTGGAACCCTGTACGATGTGTGCGGCGGCGATTTCATTTGCCCGTATCCGCAGGCTTTATTACGGCGCGGAGGATCCGAAAGGTGGCGCGGTCGACAATGGCGTGCGCTTTTATGCGCAGCCGACCTGCCATCATGCGCCGGAGGTCTATTCCGGCTTCAACGAGACCGAATCCGCTGACATGCTGAGGACATTCTTTTCGGAGAAACGAGACACGCCTTGATGCCCGTTAGGAATCACCGGGCTCCTTGTCGTCTGCGGCTGTCTCACGTCGCGCAGACGCCACACCGGTTCACTGAGGACCAGCGATAGCGGGTTTTATTGAAGGATCTGCCACCATTTGGTGCCGCTGCCGGCAACGGCCGCGTCCTTCTTACGCTGCTTGTCTTTCTTCTGCTCCGGCGTGCCCAGATCGTCGAGCTTTGCCGGATCATCGACCGCGCGATATTCGGTCGGCGGATCGGAAATGTAGCGGCGCTGGTCGATATAGGCGCCCTTCTGCAGGGCGCGCGCTTCACGATATGCCTTGGTCTGGGCTTCGGTCGTCTGGCGTCCGCCCTCGATGGCGGAACTGGCAAGCGGCGAACGATAGGCTGGATTGTCCGAATTTTCGTCGGCTTCCTTGACGAGACGCTGGCGGGCTTCTTCAGGCGATTCAACCCACTGCGGATTGTCCTTATTGGCAACGGTTTGCTGCGGCTGGACGAGAGTTTCCTTCTGGTCCTTCGCGGGCATGACGAGCGTCGGACGCGGCGTGTATTTCACACCGGCATTTTTCGGGCCTGGGCCAGTCAGTGAAACGGATTGGCCGAGGTCGTCGGCAAGCTGTTCCATGGCGGTCTTGTCGGTGCCGTAAGTCGGGCTGCTGGCGCAACCTGACATCAAGGAGCTTCCCGCCATCACAAGAGACAGGCAGGCGCCCAAACGGAACCAATGCGTCGCTAACATGAAAACCCTTCCCGCATGCCGGAATCAGTACTGCCCACCGGACAATCGTCCCCCTGACGCAAAAATCCGGCCATTTTCAGGCAGCTTTTACCGGATGAACGCCACAAAGGCAATTCACCCGGCAAATATCTTCAGGCCCGGATACCGAGTTCGCGCAATGCCGCAGCGTCACGCGCCGAGACATCGGGATAATCAGGGTCGGAGCCGACATCGGTTGTGATGCGCCACGAACGGGCGCATTTGACGCCTTCGGCAAGCTTCGGAACGACGGCGACTTCGGGGACTTCGGCCAAGCGGAAGGCTTCAGCCGGGCCAGCGCTCGCCTCGACCTTGATGCCCGAGGTGATGCAAACTTCGCTGAAATCCTGACCTTCGAGCGCCTTCAACAGTTCCGCGTCGGCGACATAGACGACGGGGGCTGCTTCCAGCGACGAGCCGATGCGCTTGTCCTTGCGTTCGATTTCGAGCGCTCCGGTCACGACGCTGCGGATCGCGCGGATCTTCTTCCATTTCTCAGCCAGCGCGTCGTTGTGCCATTCCTTCGCAACCGGAGCAAACTGCTCCAGATGTACGGAGACGGCCGACGGATTGCGCGAGAGCCATGCTTCTTCGGTCGTGAAAGGCAGCATCGGGGCGAGCCAGGTCACCATACAATCGAAGATCATGCGGATGACATAGAGCGCCGAGCGGCGGCGAAGGCTGGAGGGCGCATCGCAGTAGAGCGCATCCTTGCGGACGTCGAAATAGAAGGCCGAGAGCTCGACATTGGCAAAATCGATCAATGCGCGGGCGATCTTCTTGAAGTCGAAGGCGTCGTAGTTTTCACGCACGAGCTGATCAAGCTCAGAGAGGCGATGCAACATCAGTTGCTCCAGCTCCGGCAGATCGGAAAGTGAGATGACTTCGCCCTTGTCGTGCGCCAGCGTGCCGAGCATCCAGCGGATGGTGTTGCGCAGCTTACGATAGGCATCGACATTGGTCTGGATAATCGTCTTGCCGACACGCAAATCGTCCGCATAGTCAGAGGTCATGACCCAGAGACGCAAGATGTCGGCGCCGGCATCTTTCATCACTTCCTGCGGCGAAGTGACGTTACCCTTCGACTTCGACATCTTCTCGCCCTTCTCGTCCATGGTGAAACCATGAGTGAGGACGGCATTATAAGGCGCGCGGCCACGGGTGGCAGCCGATTCCAAGAGCGAGGAGTGGAACCAACCGCGATGCTGGTCGGAACCTTCAAGATAGAGATCGGCCGGCCACTTCAAGTCGGGGCGGTCTTCCAGGGTAAAGGTGTGGGTGGAGCCCGAGTCGAACCAGACGTCGAGAATATCCATGACCTGCGACCACTTGGACGGATCATGCTCGTTGCCGAGGAAGCGCTCCTTGGCGCCTTCGGCAAACCAGGCATCGGCGCCTTCGGCATCGAACGCGTCAAGGATGCGCTGGTTGACGGCATCATCCTGCAACACTTCACCATGCTCGTCGACGAAGACGCAGATCGGTACGCCCCATGCGCGCTGGCGAGACAGAACCCAATCCGGGCGCTGCTCGATCATGGCGCGCAGACGGTTCTGGCCGGCAGCGGGCACGAAGCGGGTATCGTCGATCGCCTTCAGCGCGCGGGTGCGCAGCGTCGTTCCGTCCGCCAGCGTCTTGTCCATATAGACGAACCACTGCGGCGTGTTGCGGAAGATGACCGGCTTTTTGGAGCGCCAGGAATGCGGATACTGGTGCTTCAGGCGGCCACGGGCAAAAAGTGTGTTGCGTTCGATCAGCGCCTTGATGACGCGGTCGTTGGCATCGCCCTTCTTGCCATTGTCGTCGATGACTCGTGCGCCTTCGAAGCCGGGGGCGTCAGCCGTGTAGAAACCGCCATCGTCAACCGGGAACGGGATCTTGGTCTCGATACCGCGTGCCTCGATCTCGCGGCCGTGCGCCATCCAGACATCGAAGTCTTCGCGGCCGTGGCTCGGCGCGGTATGCACGAAACCGGTACCGGCATCATCAGTGACATGATCGCCATCGAGCAGCGGTACGGCGAATTCGTAGCCGCCGCCGAGGCCCTTAAGCGGATGGGCGCAGGTGATGCCAGAGAGATCGGCAGCCGTGACGTCGGAAAGGCGCTTATACTGCAGCTTTGCCTTGGCGAAAGATTCTTCGGCGAGCTTGTCGGCGAAAACAAGCTTCTCACCCGGGCGCGGACCAAATTCGTTCTCGGCGGCCGTCACTTCGTAAAGGCCGTAGGCAACGCGCGAGGAATAGGCGATCGCCCGGTTGCCAGGGATCGTCCAGGGCGTTGTGGTCCAGATGACGACGAAGGCATCCTTGAGACCATCAGAGCCCTTTGCGACCGGGAACTTCACCCAGATCGTGTCGCTCTCATAATCATGGTACTCGACTTCGGCTTCCGCCAGCGCCGTGCGCTCGACGACCGACCACATGATCGGCTTGGAGCCGCGATAGAGCTGGCCGCTCCTGGCGATCTTCAACAGTTCGCCGGCGATGCGGCTTTCCGCGTGGAAGTTCATCGTCAGGTACGGGTTTTCGAAATCGCCTATTATGCCGAGGCGCTGGAACTCGCCGCCTTGGATGGCGATCCATTTTTCGGCATAGGCGCGGCATTCGCGGCGGAATTCGATCATCGCCGACGGTTCGGTCAGGTCAGGCTTGGCCTTGCCCTTGGCGCGGTAGTTTTCTTCCTCGATCTTCCATTCGATCGGCAGGCCGTGGCAGTCCCAGCCGGGAACGTAGTTGGAATCGTAACCGCGCATCTGGAAGGAGCGGGTGATGACATCCTTGAGGATCTTGTTCAGCGCGTGGCCGATATGGATGTTGCCATTCGCATAGGGCGGGCCGTCGTGCAGGACGAATTTTTCGCGGCCGGCGGCGGACGCACGCAGCTTCTTGTAGAGGTTCATCTGCTGCCAGCGGGCAACGAGTTCCGGCTCCTTCTGCGGCAGGCCGGCGCGCATCGGGAAATCCGTCTCGGGCAGATAGAGGGTCTTCGAGTAATCGATCTTTTCGGCTGTATCGGTCATGTGTGACAATCGTTTCTGGCGGCCCGGATGGGCGCGCGGATATCAAATCTATGGTGACGGAAAGCGCTTGCTCAGCTCAAGCGCCAAAAACCCGGACCTTCCGGCCGCTCAGCGCGCGCGGAAGACCGGGCCGATAATTCGTATCGAATGCGCCAGCCGGATTTTACTCATCGCGCCGGTTCATAGGCGCTTTTCAGCGGAAAAGGAAGAGGGATTTCAGTCCTTCGCCTTCACGAAAAGCCGCAGCAGGACGCTTGCGGCTTGGCACCAGGCGGGCTCAGGCCCTTGCCGTTCCCCGTGCCGGCGCCAGCAGATTGACGATGACGGCGACGAGGATGTTCACCACCAGGGCCAGCAGGCCGATATAAATGGTGAAGGACGTATCCCCAAGGCTGATCGGTTGCAGCGGTTTCAGGCCGTTGATCCAGACGAGGAAGGTGCCGCCGAAGAAGCCGACAAACCAGCCGGCAAGCAGGCCGGGCGCGCGGAACCAGCCGGTGTAGAGGCCGAAGACAAGTGCAGGCAGCGTCTGCACGATCCATATGCCGCCCAGAAGCTGCAGATCGAGCGCAAACTGCGTAGGCAAGAAGATGACAACGAGCAGAGCACCGATCTTCACGACGAGCGAGGTCACCTTGGCGACCTTGGCCTCACCCGCTGGGGAGACTTCGGGGTCGATATAGGCCTTCCAGAAATTGCGGGTGAAAAGATTGGCCGCCCCGATGCTCATCACTGCCGCCGGCACCAGTGCGCCGATCGCAATCGCCGAGAATGCAAAGCCGGCAAACCAGCTCGGGAAGAGCGTTTGGAAAAGAGCCGGCACGACATCATTCGGGCTGTCGAGCTTCAGGTTGGCGGCGTGGCCCATATAGCCGAGCAAGGCGAGGAGGCCGAGTAGAAGCGTATAGGCCGGCAGCAGCACCGCATTCTTGCGGATCGTGTTGCCGCTGTTGGACGCGAAGATGCCAGTCAGCGTATGCGGATACATGAAGGCGGCGAGAGCCGAGCCGAGCGCCAGCGTCGCGTAGGCGACGTACTGGTTGGGGGCAAGCAGCAGGCTTCCCGATCCCTTGGCCTGGAAGGCGGCGTCGGCGGCGTTGAAGACATTGGCATAACCGCCGAGCTTCGAAGGGATCAGGGCGACTGCGGCTATCACCACGATATAGATCATGATGTCCTTGACGAAAGCGATCAGGGCCGGTGCGCGCAATCCCGCGGAATAGGTATAGAGCGCCAGCACGATGAAAGCGATGGCGAGCGGCAGTTCGCCATGCAGACCGAGCGCCTTGAAGACCGCCGCCATGCCGACCAGTTGCAGGGCGATGTAAGGCATGGTGGCGATGGCGCCGGTGATGGCTACCGCCAGCTCCAGCCCGCGCGAGCCATACTGGCCATGAACCACATCGGCAGCCGTGACGTAACCGAAATCCTTCGCCCGCTTCCAGAGCACTGGCATGACCATGAAGACGAAGGGGTAGACGATGATCGTATAGGGCAGCGCGAAGAAGCCATAAGCGCCGACGGTATAGACGAGCGCGGGCACCGCAATGATCGTATAGGCGGTGTAGAAATCGCCGCCGACAAGGAACCAGGTGATCCAGATACCGAAGCTGCGCCCGCCAAGGCCCCATTCATCGATGTGCGCAAGCGTTTCAGGTTTGCGCCAATGGGCGGCGATGAAGCCCATAACGGTGACCAACAGAAAGAAGAAGATAAAGATGGCAAGCGCCGTCATGTTGCTTTCAGTCGTCATGGCGCATGCTCCGATAGGCGATCCAGGTCAGGAACGCTGTTATCGGTACCCAGAGAAGCTGATACCAATAGAAAAAGGGGAAGCCGAGAACGACCGGGTCGCGGAAATTATAGAAGGGCACCCAGAGAAGCCCGATATAGGGGATGAGGAGCAGCCAGCAGGCTGCCGTTCCAAAACCTTTGTCCATGTCGAGATCGCCTTTCGAAGCTTGGGCGCAGTCGATCCGCGTCTTATCTCCAAAATGAAATATGCCCCGGCGACGGGTCGGCAAGCAGAAGACGGCTGCGATTTCGTTGCTTCCAATACAAAAAATTCAAAACCCCTGTCGATTTCCGGCTTGCCCGATCGTCTTTGACTTGCAGGCATGAAATTTCATCATGTCAGATCAAACCCGTCCGTAAGGAGTGATGAGGATATGAGCAGTTCCTATCGTTGGGTTATCGTCGCGGCCGGCGCACTGATGACGTGCGTGGCTCTCGGCGCCATGTTTTCTCTCGCAATTTTCCAGCAACCGATCGCCGACGCGACCGGCTGGTCGCATGCCGGTATCGCCAGCGCCATGACGCTGAATTTCATCGTCATGGGCATAGGTGGCTTCTTCTGGGGCGCTGCCAGCGACCGGTTCGGACCGCGCCCGGTGGTGCTGATCGGTGCCGTCATTCTCGGGCTGGCGCTGATGCTGGCCAGCCGCGCAGAAACGCTTCTGCAGTTCCAATTGACCTACGGCGTGCTCGTCGGCCTTTCAGCCAGCGCCTTTTTCGCGCCGATGATTGCCGCGACGACAGCGTGGTTCGACGAGAACCGCGGCCTTGCCGTCTCGCTGGTTTCGGCCGGCATGGGCGTTGCGCCGATGACGATCTCGCCCTTCGCGCGCTGGCTGATCACATCCTATGAATGGCGCCCGGCGATGATGATCATCGGCATCGGTGCGCTCATCCTGATGATCCCGGCCGCCCTTCTCGTACGCCAACGGCCGTCGCCGCCTGTCGATACGCATGAGGCAATCGTCTCAGGCGATGGCGGCGCCGCTGACCTTTGGACGGTTTTCCGTTCGCCGCAGTTCATCGTGCTCGGGCTCACCTTCTTTGCCTGCTGCGCCGCCCATTCCGGGCCGATCTTTCATATGGTGAACTATGCCACGCTCTGCGGCGTAGCCCCCATGGCCGCGGTCAGCATCTACAGTGTCGAGGGTCTTGCCGGTCTCGGCGGACGCCTGCTCTATGGCACGTTGGCGGACCGGATCGGTGTGAAGCGGGTGATCGTTGCAGGCCTGCTGATACAGGCAGCGGCGCTTGCGACCTATCTTGCCGTCAGCAAACTCGGCGAGTTCTACGCACTCGCCGTCATCTTCGGCAGTGCCTATGGTGGGGTGATGCCACTCTATGCCGTGCTGGCGCGCGAATATTTCGGCCCACGTATCATCGGCACGGTCTTTGGGGCAGCGACGATGCTGTCCAGCCTCGGAATGGCCTTCGGCCCGCTGGTCGGCGGGTGGATCTACGACACCTATGCCAACTACTCGTGGCTCTTTATCGGCTCCGCTCTGGTCGGGCTCGGTGCGGCAGCAATTGCACTCGCCTTCCCGCCGCTGCCGCGACCGAAGGCGCAGCCTGCACTCGGGGCAGCCTGAGCAGTTCTTCGCGTTTATGCAATTCCGGACGCAAAACGCCTATGCACTTTGCTGGAATTGTTCAGTCGAAACAGAGCTTCCGGTCGAGTTCGCCAAGTGGCCTCACACCCGAAAGCAGAGCCCTCGCCTCTTCCTCGTCGCGCTTCATCTGCGCGACGAGCGGATCAAGCCCGTCAAATTTCAGTTCCGGACGCAGATAGCCGAAGAAGGAGACCGAACAGGTCTGGCCATAGAGATCGCCGCTGAAATCAAAGAGATAGGTTTCTAGCAGCGGCGCGCCGTTTTCCGTCACCGTCGGGCGGCGGCCGTAGCTTGCCACCGCATCATAAAGCTTGCCGTTTTCGAGGCGGAAGCGAACGGCATAGATGCCCGCCGCAAGATCCACCTCCGGCGGCAGCTGCATATTGGCAGTCGGAAAACCGAGCTGGCGGCCAAGCTTTTCACCGCCAATCACCTTCGACTGCACCGTATAATGATAACCGAGCATGGCGGCGACGGCAGAGACGTCGCCTTCCTTCAGCAGCGCCCGGACATGGCTCGAGGAGACGACATCGGTATTCTCGTCGCGGAAGGCGTCGATCAGGGTGACGCCGAAGCCATATCTGTTGCCGGCATCCATCAGGAAGGCCGGCCCGCCCTCGCGGCCGCGGCCGAAATGGAAATCGAAGCCGGTCACCACCTGGGAGGCTCCGAGCCAGTCCTTCAGGATGGAATGAATGAAATCTTCCGCCGAACGCTGCGAAAAGTCGTAATCGAAGGGATATTCGATGACGGCGTTGAAGCCCATTTCCTCCAGGATGCGCGCCTTGAAGGGGGCGGGCGTCAGACGAAAGACCGGCGCATCCGGCTTGAAGACGGTACGCGGATGCGGCTCGAAGGTCAGCACGAGGGCGGGAATGCGACGCTCTCGTGCTATATCGAGCGCTCGGTTCAGCACGGATTGGTGACCGCGGTGAACGCCGTCGAAATTGCCGATGGCGATGACGCCGCCCTTCAGATGCTCGGGTAGCGGATCGCGGGTTTCATTGCGGTGAAATACGGTCATCGGCTTCATTTCTCTTATGCGAGGCGCGGCATCCACCACTTGGGTGCGGCTTTTTCCCGTTCGAGATAGGCGTGCAGGATCGCCTCGTCTGTCTCGCCGTTCAACGTATATTCCTTCGCGTGGATGCCACCGCTGATGTAGAGAAGATCGAGGCCATAATTCAAGGCGCCGCGAACGTCCGTCGGCATGCCGTCGCCGATCGCCAGCACGCGGTCAATAGGGAAGTCGCCGCGCACTTCACGGGCTGCGGCAAGCGTTGCCTCATAGATCGGCCGGTGCGGTTTGCCGGCAATACGGGTGGAGCCGCCGAGCTGCTCATAATAGGCGGCCATGGCGCCGGCGCAGGGAATGATGCGGTGGCCGCGCTCGACGACGAGATCGGGATTGGCGCAGATCATCGGCACGCCACGGGATTTGAAATCCAGCAGCATGTCCCTGTAATCCTCGGGCTTCTGTGTCTCGTCGTCGAAGAAACCAGTACAGACGACGGAGGTAGCTTCGCCGGCGGCGGCGCGCTCGATATCGAGGCCTTCGAGGATTGGACTGTCGCGTTCGGGGCCGAGCAGGAAAACCTCGCGCGGACCTTCGGCGATCAGCGCCCGGGTCACATCACCGGAGGTGACGATGCGGTCATAGGCGCCGTCGGGCACGCCGATCTGGCGCAACTGCTCGACGACCTGCCAGGAGACGCGGGGTGAATTGGTAATCAGAACGACGGCCAAGCCGGCGGCACGGGCGGCCTGCAGCGCCTCGCCGGCCTTGGGAAACGGATCGACGCCGTTATGCACGACGCCCCAGACATCGCAGAGCACCGCGTCATATCGATCGGTGATCTCGGAGAAGTTCGCAATCCGCTTTGCCATTCCGCTTTCCTGCTTCGCTTTCGGTCACCGGTGACATTGCAAAGGCGGACTTTAATGGCAAGGCATTTTCTGCATCGGAAGATGCCTGACGAAGGATAGTGAGCACGATAGGATCGAACCTATACCGTCCCGCCAAGGCTTATAAAAAAGCCGGACGCGGCCTGGGGCTCGGTAACCATATTGACGAATCCCGCCCGTCTCCACAATTCCGGCATAAAAATCCGTGAAGGCTCTTCTTGACTCCTTCCGGAGCCATCCCTAAATGCACGGCGCTAGCACTCACGGGAGTTGAGTGCTAACATTCTCCATGTGGGCCACCCGGTCCGCGAATGTCATTTGATCGAGGGATTAGACAATGGCAAGCACCAATTTCCGCCCGCTTCACGATCGCGTCGTCGTCCGTCGCGTTGAATCCGAAGAGAAGACCAAGGGCGGCATCATCATCCCGGATACCGCTAAGGAAAAGCCGCAGGAAGGCGAAATCGTCGCTGTCGGTTCCGGCGCTCGTGACGAGTCCGGCAAGGTCGTTCCGCTGGACGTGAAGGCTGGCGACCGCGTTCTGTTCGGCAAGTGGTCCGGCACCGAAGTCAAGATCAACGGCGAAGACCTTCTCATCATGAAGGAAGCCGACATCATGGGCATCATCGGCTGATCAGCCGGTTGTCTTTCACCTGTAATCGCTGACACCCCTTTTCAGGAGTTCTCAAAATGGCAGCTAAAGAAGTAAAATTCGGCCGCGGCGCGCGCGAAAAGATGCTGCGCGGCGTCGATATCCTCGCTGACGCAGTGAAGGTCACTCTCGGTCCGAAGGGCCGTAACGTCGTTATCGACAAGTCCTTCGGCGCTCCGCGCATTACCAAGGACGGTGTTTCGGTCGCCAAGGAAATCGAACTCGAAGACAAGTTCGAAAACATGGGCGCGCAGATGGTCCGCGAAGTTGCTTCGAAGACCAACGACGTCGCCGGCGACGGCACCACGACTGCAACGGTTCTTGCACAGGCCATCGTTCGCGAAGGCGCAAAGGCGGTTGCTGCCGGCATGAACCCGATGGACCTGAAGCGCGGTATCGACCTCGCTGTTGCTGAAGTCGTCAAGGATCTCCAGGCCAAGGCCAAGAAGATTAACACGTCGGAAGAAGTTGCCCAGGTCGGCACGATCTCCGCAAACGGCGAAAAGCAGGTCGGTCTCGACATTGCTGAAGCCATGCAGAAGGTCGGCAACGAAGGCGTCATCACCGTCGAAGAAGCCAAGACCGCCGAAACCGAACTCGAAGTCGTCGAAGGCATGCAGTTCGACCGCGGCTACCTGAGCCCGTACTTCGTCACCAACCCGGAAAAGATGGTTGCTGACCTCGAAGATGCCTTCATCCTCCTGCACGAAAAGAAGCTCTCGAACCTGCAGTCCATGCTCCCGGTTCTCGAAGCTGTCGTTCAGACCGGCAAGCCGCTCCTCATCATCGCTGAAGACGTCGAAGGCGAAGCTCTTGCGACCCTCGTCGTCAACAAGCTGCGCGGCGGCCTCAAGATTGCTGCCGTCAAGGCTCCGGGCTTCGGCGACCGCCGCAAGGCCATGCTCGAAGACATCGCCATCCTGACGGGCGGCACGGTCATCTCCGAAGACCTCGGCATCAAGCTCGAGTCTGTCACCCTCGACATGCTCGGCCGCACCAAGAAGGTCTCGATCTCCAAGGAAAACACCACGATCGTCGACGGCGCTGGCGCCAAGTCCGACATCGAAGGCCGTGTTGCTCAGATCAAGGCCCAGATCGAAGAAACCACTTCCGACTATGACCGCGAAAAGCTGCAGGAACGTCTTGCCAAGCTCGCTGGCGGCGTTGCCGTCATCCGCGTCGGCGGTTCGACGGAAGTCGAGGTTAAGGAGAAGAAGGACCGCATCGACGACGCTCTCAACGCGACGCGCGCTGCTGTTCAGGAAGGCATCGTCCCGGGCGGCGGCGTCGCGCTGCTGCGTTCTTCCACGAAGATCACCGCTAAGGGCGAAAACGACGACCAGGAAGCCGGCATCAACATCGTTCGCCGCGCTCTCCAGGCTCTGGTTCGCCAGATCGCTGAAAACGCTGGTGATGAAGCTTCGATCGTTGTCGGCAAGATCCTCGACAAGAACGAAGACAACTACGGCTACAACGCCCAGACGTCTGAATTTGGCGACATGATCTCCATGGGCATCGTCGACCCGGTCAAGGTTGTCCGTACGGCTCTGCAGAACGCAGCTTCGGTTGCTTCGCTGCTGATCACCACGGAAGCCATGATCGCCGAGCTGCCGAAGAAGGACGCTCCGGCAATGCCGGGCGGCATGGGCGGCATGGGCGGTATGGACATGATGTAAGACGCCGGAGGCGTCTTACAGCATAGTTCATAAAACCGCCCATCATCTAAAGTGGTTCAGCGCGTCAAGCGCGCTGAACAGGCGGTATGGACATGATGTAAGACGCTAGAGTCGTCTTACATCTGAACCAACTGGTTCGGTCTATGGAGGGCGGTCTTCGGACCGCCCTTTTCTTTATTCCGCTCTCTTCTATTCAACGATTCGAAAATGCTGCCTTGCTTAAGCATTTAATCAGGTCACTACATGCCGCTTCTGGACTGAAACTTTCGCGAGGCTTGCGTATCGTGTATTTTCCCAACTTAAGGAAATCCGGTCTCCGAGCCGCCTAATCTACGAAAACTGCCTGCTGTGGTGCGAGTGAAACCGTTTACACGACACAGAAATGAGAATTTTGCTCACGAGATTACTTGATCGCGTACAAATTCACTCAAAGTCCCAGTCATAACGCCAGCCTAACGCCCCCGAAAAAGCCGTTGCCGTTTGCGCAAAAGCTCCTATAAATCCGCGCTGCAATTGACGTTGGGCCCGGACGAACACTCGCCCCAGACGAGACCGGAACGCGCCAAAGGCCAATGCGTGAACATTCGGGCTATCGAAGGTCTCCGCTAACATATGAGAGTAAACTTGCGGGAAGTCGGCGGCCGCCATTGGTGCCGAGCGAGTAGGTTGTTCCCATAAGGTACAAGCACGGGCATGATGCCTGGCGCTACATGATCCTGTTTCTTTGTTTGCCGAGCGCGGCGGGGAGCCGCACCCGAACTGGGGAACGCCTTGTTTAAGATCGCCAAAGCCAATGCTGCCGCGCCTTTGATGCCCGGCTCGCTGGATTACAATCATCATAATCACGATATGTTGGCGCAGTTTTCCGTCTCTGAAAGCTGGATCGGAGATTTTTCGACTGGAGCCATCAGGCTCGGAGAGTGGAGCGCAATGCTGCACGGCCTCTCGGCGCAGGAATGCGGCCTGTTGAGCCTAGTGCGCTGCTATGATGCAAGAGATCGCAACCACGTTCTGCAGCTCTTCGAACAGGCGGCGACGCTTTCCTCCTCTTTCTGTTTTTCAACGACCATCATCATGCCGAACGGTCTGCGCCAGCCCCTCTTCTGCATGGGTGAATCCAACGGTCTGGAAGAAAAGTACAGCGGCAGCATGGTCGGCGTCTTCATATTCCCGCGCTTCAAGCTGGAAGGCGCTAACCAGCTCGTCAGCCGCCAGTAATTTGCGCAAGGTGCGCCAGAAAAAGGCCGGTTGTTATATCGGCCTTTTTCGTTTCAATGCAAAGACCATCAGTCCGGCTTAACCGGAATGTTAAGCCCCTTCTCGCTCGCCGGGCGGGCGATGCAGCGCTGCAACCAATCCATAACGGCTGGAAACTTCGCATATTCCAGCATCTCGCGACCGCCATAAAAGATGTCGGCGCCACGGATCCACGGGAAGGTGGTGATGTCAGCGATCGTGTACTGGTCGCCCATGATCCACTGGCGGCCCTGCAGGCGGCTCTCCAGCACGCCGAGCAGTCGCTTGGCTTCGTCGCGATAACGCTCCACCGGGTAGGAATTGTTGGCGACCTTGTCGGCAGCGAATTTGTGAAAATGGCCGAACTGGCCGAACATCGGGCCGATGCCGGCCATCTGGAAAAAGACCCACTGGATGGTTTCGTAACGGCCCGCTGCATCCGCCGGGATGAGCTTGCCGGTCTTCTCAGCGAGATAGAGCAGAATGGCGCCCGACTCAAAAAGGCCGATCGGCTTTCCGTCGGGGCCGTTGGGATCGATGATGGCCGGGATGCGGCCGTTCGGGTTCAGCGAGACGAATTCTGGCGTCTTCTGATCGGTGGTCGCAAAAGACACATAGTGCGGCTCATAGGGCAGCGCGAGTTCCTCCAGCGCCACCGAGATCTTCACTCCGTTCGGCGTCTGCAGGGAATACAGCTGGATAATATCGGGGTTCTTCGCCGGCCAGCGGCTGGTGATTGGAAACGCGGAAAGATCTGCCATTGGTTTCTCCTTGGGTGAGGCGGCGACCATATGAGACGCCCACACTCCAACGCAAGCCGCCCTATCGTTTCTTATTGGTGAACAAACTGTCCGCTACTGTTTATCTTTCCCTGACGCCGGAAAAAGGCGAAATAGGAGGCATTCGAGGTCCAACACGGTGCCGGGGCATCAAGACCTCCAACGCCATTCAACGGAGCAACGTCCATGTCGAACACGAACAACGTCCTCATCCTTCTCGCCCGCATCCTCCTGTCCTTCATGTTCCTCTTTGCCGGCTTCGGCAAGGTCACCGATCCCTCAGCTACCGCAGGCATGATCGCCGGCGCCGGCCTCCCAGCCTCCACCGCGTTGACCTACCTTGCCGGCATCTTCGAACTCATCATGGGCGCTTCAGTACTCATCGGCTATCAGGTCCGCTACACGGGCTGGCTGATCGCTGCCTTCTGTGTATTTACCGGCATCGTCTTCCATCTGCCGACCGTCAACGTTCCTGACTTCCCGGCTGCTGCCAACGGCTGGATCAACGGCCTGAACTTCGTGAACTTCCTGAAGAACATCACGCTTGCCGGCGCTTACATCATGCTCGCCACCAACGGCGCAGGCGCCTACTCGGTCGACGCTCGCCGCGGCCTGCAGACCGTCGCTGCCCGCTAATCGATATCCTCCCAAGCACACCAAACCCGCCATCGAAAGACGGCGGGTTTTTCTTTGCCCGAAATTCAATCTCAGAGAACCGAGCGCACGGCCTCGACAATCGCCGCCGCCGTCGGCGTATCGGCATGGGCATCCTTGCGGGCACGCACCAGACAAGCTTCCGAGCGCAGGATGACGCCATCCGAAAGCACCTTCAGGTGATTGGCACGCAACGTCGAGCCGGTCGAGGTGATATCGACGATGATATCGGCAGAGCCCGAGGCAGGTGCACCTTCGGTGGCGCCGAGGCTCTCAACGATGCGATAGAGCTGGATGCCGTGCTGGCTGGAGAAGAACTGCTGGGTCAGGCGCCAGTATTTCGTGGCGATTGCCAGGCGCCGGCCATGACGGGCGCGGAAATCGGCTGCGACGTCAACGAGATCAACCATGGTATCGACATCTAGCCAGATTTCCGGCACGGCGACGACGACATCGGCATGGCCGAAGCCGAGCCGGGCGCAGAATTCGACACGCTTGTCGGCTTCCGCCAGACCCTCGCGCACAAGGTCTTCGCCGGTCACGCCGAAATCGATCGAGCCATTACCGAGCTCGCGGGAAATCTCCGAGGCCGAGAGGAAGGCAATGTCCACATCGTCCCAGCCTTCGACGCGGCCACGATAGGAGCGGTCATTGCCGACGGCATAGATTTTCAGGCCAGCGCGCTCGAAGATCGCTGAGCAGTCGTCCTTCATGCGGCCCTTGGAAGGAAGCGCAATGGTGATCGTCATGCAGCTGCCCTTTCGGTTTCGATACGGTCCAGCCAGAGGGAGAAGCCAACGGCAGGAATCCGGTCCTTGGCGCCGAGGAAGGTCATCAGCTTGTCGAAACGACCGCCACCGGCGAGGACCGCGGCGGATCCTTCCACCATCACCTCAAAGACGAGACCGGTATAGTAGTCGAGCGGGCGGCCGAAGGCAGCGCGATATTCGATAAGCGAGAGATCGACGCCGGCATTGGCAAGTGCTGCGACACGGCCATCGAAGCGCGCCAGCGCGTTGCCGAGCTTCAGCCCGGCCGCATCGGCGAAATGCGATAGCGCGGCGGATGCGTTGACGAGCGGCACGTTGAGCGACAGGAACTGCTCAAGCACTTGGAATGCAACGTCATCCAGCCGGGTCTCCGACAGAACGAGCTTTTCCTTGAGGCGACGGGCGATCTCCTGGGGCGAGCGGCTGGCATTGGTGGAATAGCCGGTCGCCTGCATCGTCTCGTCGATATAGGCAATCAGTGGCGTTTCATCGTCCTGGCCAACCAGGGAGGCCACCTTGTCATCGAGGCCGGTCACGAACTGCGGGCTGACGAGGCGCGCAAGCAAGCTCTCGAGCTGGATCATATTACCGAAGGCGTGGATCAGCCGCTTCTGCCAGCCGAGCGGCAAGCCAAGCGCCTGCACGACGGCCTCGAACACGGCCTGATCGCCGATCGTGACAGAGAGCTGCCGACCGGGCAGCAGGCGGGCGAGGATACCGACTGCATCGCCGATCGCACGGGCATCGGCACTGGCGAGATTGATATCACCAAGGTCCTCAATGCCGGCCTGATAGAATTCGTTGCTGCCGTCACGGCGCTGACGAAAGACCTCACCGAGGTACGAGTAGCGCTTCGGTGTGCCGGTCGCGCTCTCGATATGGCGCAGACAAACGGGAATAGTGAATTCCGGGCGCAGGCAGAGGCTGGCGCCGGTCTCGCTTTCCGTCATGAAGATACGCCGGCGAAGATCTTCGCCGGCGATATCCAGAAATGGTTCGGCCGGCTGAATGACCGGCGTGTCGATGCGTTCGGCCTTGCGGGCAGAAAATTCGTCAAGAAGCTCACTGGTGAAGTCTGGAAGGTTGATGAGGGCCATCAGCCCGCCCTCTTCCGGTCCTCCGCCTGGGCGGCAAGGATTTCCTTCACCTTGGCGACGAGATCGGCCTCCGCGACAGTTTCCTGCGCCACGCGCGCCTCGCGCCAGGTCGTGTTGTCCTCGATCTCGCCGGAGAGGCGTTTGCCCTCGATCAGGTCCTTGATTTGGATGACGCCTTGCGCGCGCTCGTCGCCGCCCTGGATGATGGCGATCGGGCAGCCGCGGCGGTCGGCATATTTCAGCTGATTGCCGAACTTCTTCCAGTTGCCTTGGAACATTTCGGCGCGGATGCCGGCGGCGCGAAGCTGCTGCGTGAAACGCTGGTAGCGACCCATAGCCCCGACATCGCCATCCATGACGGTGACGAGAACTGGCTCGATGATGTCCTGCTGGCCGAGCTTGCCGAGGTTCTTCAGCGCCGTCATCAGGCGAGAGACGCCGATGGAAAAACCGGTTGCCGGAACGGGCTGGCCCATGAACCGAGAAACGAGACCATCATAACGACCGCCGCCGCCGACGGAGCCGAAGACGACCTTCTCGCCCTTTTCATTGGTGACGTCGAAAAGCAGTTCGGCCTCATAGACCGGGCCCGTATAATATTCGAGGCCGCGCACGACGGAGGGATCGATCTTAATGCGGTCAGACTGATAACCGGCGCTGGTGACGAGCGCGCCGATGAAATTCAGCTCCTCGACGCCTTCGACGCCCTTCTCGGTGCCGGCGACCAGCTCGGCCAATTGGACGGCGCTTTCGGCATAATTCTTGATGCCGACGAAGAAGAGAACCTTCTCGATCTGATCGCTGTCGAGGCCGGCACCCTTGGTGAAGTCGCCGGATTCATCCTTGCGGCCAGGGCCGAGCAGGAGGGCGACGCCTTCCGGGCCGAACTTGTCGAGCTTGTCGATGGCGCGCAGCACATTGAGGCGCTGACCGGCCTTGTCATCACCGCCGAGGCCGATCGCTTCCAGTACTCCGTCCAGAACCTTGCGGTTGTTGACGCGGATCACATAGTCGCCGCGCTTGATGCCGAGGGCTTCCAGCGTATCGGCCATCATCATGCACATTTCCGCATCAGCTTGGACGCCCGGCGCACCGACGGTATCGGCATCGAACTGCATGAACTGGCGGAAGCGGCCCGGGCCGGGTTTTTCGTTGCGGAAAACATAGCCGGCGCGATAGGTGCGGTAAGGCAGCTGGATCTCGTTGAAATTCTCCGCGACATGACGGGCAAGCGGCGCCGTCAGATCGTAGCGCAGGGACATCCACTGCTCGTCATCGTCCTGCAGCGAGAAGACGCCCTCGTTCGGGCGGTCGCTGTCCGGCAGGAACTTGCCGAGCGCATCGGTATATTCAAGCAGCGGCGTTTCGACCGGATCGAAACCATAATGCTCGTAGACCTCGCGGATCTTCGCGGTCATTTCGTTGACGGCGCGGAGATCGGCTGCGGAGCGGTCGACAAAGCCGCGCGGAAGGCGGGCTTTGAGCTTTTGCGGTTTCTTCTGCTTGTCGTTCATTTCGGGGGATTTCCACATATGTGACAGTGGCGGTTTCCTAGCGGATTGGGCGGTTAGCGGCAAGGGCAAGGGCCTTGATATGGCGACCGGAATCGATTGATCGATGCGGAAAGGACCTGTCATCAGGATATCACCATGATCGCGGAAGCGCTTCAGTATCTCGCCACAGCAGCACTTACGGGCAGCGCTCACCGCCGCTTCGTGCGCTATTCGGTCAATCTCTGGTCGCGCGCCGGCCGTTGCAGCCGGGCTTGGGCGGCCCATGAGGCAAACTGCAAGAATGCCATCCGCACAGCCATGAGCGATCTTTCGCAGCGTCGGACTGCTGTCGTGCTTGGCTCGGGATTACTCCGGGATGTGCCGATTGGGGAGCTCGCGAAAACCTTCGATACGGTCGTTCTGGTCGATCTCGTACATCTGGCATCGGTGCGCCTGTGGCTTAAGGCCAAGGCCTATCGGAACGTCCGGCTGATTGAACGCGATCTTTCCGGCTCTGATGATGTCAAGGCAGGTCGAGATCCCGAGCCGCTCGGCTTCCTGCGTAGCGTGCCCTATCTCGATTTCGTCGTGTCCGCCAACCTGCTTTCGCAGATCGGGCGTGGGGTAAAACGGCAATTCGAAGCTGAAGCTTCATCCGGGATGCCGGCCGACACCGTTGGAACACTGATCTCGACACATCTTCAAGGATTGGCAGACCTGCCCTGCCGTACCTGCCTGCTGACGGATATTTCCTACGCCGTCATCGACCGCACCGGCAAAGTGCACGAGGAGGCGGATCTGCTGCACGGCATTGTGCCGCCCACGGCAAAGGCCGGCTGGGATTGGCCGGTGGCGCCACTCGGCGAGGAAAGTCGCGACTATCAGATCGTCCACAACGTAATCGCCAGCTGGTGAGAGACTTGGCTTTTCACCCGCATGCGCCTATGTCTTTCGTATGCGCGCTTTGGCTCTCGTCACGATGTTTTTCAGCTGGCTGGTCTATAGCACCATGTCGGCGTGGGCAGGATGTCCGACCTGCGCATCGATGAATATGGCAATCGGGGCCGAAGCCAGCACTGCACATCACCACATGGCCGACGTGGCATCCAAAGGCGACGCGGCAAAGGACCCCTGCTCGACCGGTGTTGCCCATATGCCGCTTTGCAATGCCTGCATGGTGCTTCCGGCGGACGTTCCGATCGCCGATGGCGGCAAGCACGTTTTCGCCTACCCTTCTCCGGCCCCTGACCGGGCACTCCGGGAAAACAGGCCCGCACCGCAGGCGCCGCCTCCCCGCGTCATCTGACGATCCCTTTCGCAGAACGGCAGTCATCGACTGCTGCGTTAACCTACTGTAAGACAGAGGAAGGAACTCTCATGTCTTTGAAAATCGTCACCCTTTCAGCCCTGATCGCCTTTGCTGCGCCTGCCTTTGCCGAGGACATGCCGACGATGGACATGTCCAAGCCCATGGGCGATCACAGCCCATCCAGCCATGCCTTCACCGAGGCCAATGACAGGATGCACAAGGATATGATGATCGAATTGAGCGGCGATACCGATGTGGATTTCGTCCGCAGCATGATCCCTCACCATCAGGGCGCGATCGACATGGCGAAGATCGAGCTGCAATACGGAAAGGATCCTGAAATCCGCAAACTTGCGGAGGGCGTCATCAAGGCGCAGGAGGCTGAAATCGAAGAGATGAATGCCTGGCTGAAGGCGCACGCCAAATAAACCAGCGGAATGTGGGGCCGCTGTCAGACAGCGGCCCTTTGCTCGATCAGGACTTAGGCTCGAAATCGGCGGGGCGGCGACCGGCTGCCTGGCGGGAAAGCATCCAGCCCGGATATTCGGGGGCAAGTGCGCTGACGTCATCGAGGCGCTTGATCTCGTCGGCGTCGAGCTTCAGCTTAACGGCGGCAAGGTTCTGGTCGAGCTGATCGACACGCTTGGCGCCGATGATGACAGTCGTCACGAAAGGCTTTGCAAGAATATAGGCCAGCGCCACGGTCGCGACGCTAACACCGTGCTTTTCGGCAATCTCGCGCATGACGGCAACGCAGGCCCAGGCACGGTCCTTGTCAACTGGCGGGAAGTCGAAATTGGCGCGGCGGCCTTCGCCGTTGCCCGGTGCGCCCGGACCATACTTGCCGGAGAGCAGGCCGCCAGCGAGCGGCGACCACACCATAAGGCCGAGCTTTTCTTCTTGCAGCAGCGGCACGATATCGCGTTCGAGGTCGCGGCCGGCAATCGAATAATAGGCCTGCACAGTTTCAAAGCGGGCATAGTCCTTGCGCTCGGAAATGCCGAGTGCCTTGGCGATGCGCCAGGCCTGCCAGTTGGAAACGCCGACGTAACGCACAAGCCCGCGGGAGACGAGATCGTCGAGTGCACGCAGCGTCTCGTCGATCGGCGTGACCGGGTCGGTGGCATGGATCTGATAGAGGTCGATATGATCCGTCTGCAGGCGCTTCAGGCTGGCTTCGACGGAATCCATGATGTGGCCGCGGGAGGCGCCGCGGTCATTCGGCTTGTCGCCCATGACGCCATAGACCTTGGTGGCAATGACGACATCTTTGCGCGGCACGTTGAGGTTCTTCAGCGCCTGACCGAGCAGACGTTCGGATTCACCGAAGGAATAGACGTCAGCGGTGTCGATGAAATTGACGCCAGCTTCCAGCGAGCGCTGGACGATCTCATCGGCCGCCTTCTGATCGACATCGGCGATGGCACCCCAAGGAGTACCTTCCTTGGCTTCACCGAAAGTCATGGTGCCAAGGCAGATTTCAGATACGAAAAGTCCGGTATTTCCGAGTTGATTGTAACGCATGTCGAGAAATTCCCTTGTGTCTGCCGCAATAGGTGCTTGCGGACTGCTGAACTCTATTTTTTGATTATTGGCCTGCGCGTGACAGGCACAGCCGGGGCTGGCTGCAAGATGAGGCAAATTTGATGTAGGTCGCCGACCCGCGTTTTTCAACGGAACACGGCCTCGTTCAGAGATGCCGCAACGCCCTTGTCTCGACACAGGCCGGGAATAGATTGCCTGCCGTATTTCTAGAGGTGAGTGTATGAGCACCCGACCATTGACCACGATCGGCTTCGATGCCGACGATACGCTTTGGCAGAACGAACATTATTACCGGCTAACGGAAGAGCATTTTATCAGGCTTCTTGCCGATTTCGCCGATGGAGCGACGATTTCCGAACGGCTTCTGGAGGCGGAGAAGCGCAACCTCGCCCATTACGGTTTCGGCATCAAAGGTTTCACGTTGTCGATGATCGAGACAGCGATCGAGATTACCGAGGGCAAGGTGCCGTCGAAGGTGATCGCCAAGATCCTTGACACCGGACGCGATCTTCTGTCCCACCCGGTGGAGACCCTGCCGCATGTGCGCGACACGCTGGAGGCGCTCGCTGGAAAATATCTGCTGGTGCTGATCACCAAGGGCGATCTCTTCGACCAGGAGCGCAAACTCGCCCAGTCCGGGCTCGGCGATTTCTTCGATGCAGTCGAGATCGTTTCGGACAAGACGGCCGTCACCTATCGGCGCATCTTCTCCAAGGTCGGCGACGGGCCGGAGCGGGCGATGATGGTCGGCAATTCGCTGAAGTCCGATATCGTGCCGGCCATTGCCGCCGGCAGTTACGGCGTCTTCGTGCCGCATAAGCTGACATGGGTATTGGAGCGGGTCGAAGAACCGAAAGAGGCGCCGCGCTTTCGCAAGATCGATCATCTTGGCGAACTGCACGGGTTAATCGATAGCTTAGGCTAGATGGAGTTACTTCCGCTGCGGAAATAGCGACGGCCGTTGAGGTGTCGGCTGCGCTGGCTGTGGCGCCGCGGCAAGCGGTTCGATCAGGATACTGTAGGGCGCACCCAGCCCGCGGCGCGGCGAGACCTTGGAATAATAGGGGCGCAACAGCCAGGTGGCGTTTTCCTTGACTGTCGTCTCATAGCTCGTGCCGTCCTCATCGGTGCCGAAAAAAGCCTCGTCATCCGGCTTCGACAGGTCGAAGATCGCCAAAAAAGCGAATTTGCTTTTTGTCTCGAAGCTGATCTTCACATGTTGGCCGGCGCGCACGGGAAGCGTATAAACATGGCTGTTGCCGAACTTGGTCCAGCCTTTCAGCTGCATGGTAACGGCCGGAAACTGCAGCTTTTCGAGCTTTTCGCCCGGATCGAGTTGCGGCGCCTGCGCGAGGCTTGCAGAAGCAGACAGGAGAAGAGCTGCGGCAAGCATAATAACCGACTTCATGGACGCACCAATGCTGCGCGCATCGCCTCCACTTCCGCGCGGCAGAAGCAGCCTTCGAGGTGATCGTTGACGAGACCCATTGCCTGCATGAAGGCGTAAACTGTGGTCGGTCCGACAAAGGTCCAGCCGCGCTTCTTCAAATCCTTTGATATCCTGACCGACGTTTCGGTCGTCGGATTGGCGACGAGATGCTGCCGGTCGACGATATCTGGCCGATCCTCGGGACGTGGTTCGTAGCTCCAGAAATAACGGGCGAGGGAGCCAAATTCATTCCTTAGATCGATCGCACGCCGCGCATTGTTGATCGTCGAGACGATCTTGCCGCGATGGCGGATGATGCCGGCATCGGCGAGGCAACGGGCAATATCCTCATCGCCGAAACATGCCACTTTTTCGAAATCGAAACCGGCGAAGGCGGCACGGAAATTCTCGCGCTTGCGCAGGATCGTCAGCCAGGAAAGACCGGACTGGAACCCTTCAAGGCAGATCTTCTCGAAGAGCCTGATGTCATCGGTGACCGGTCTGCCCCACTCTTCGTCATGGTAGCGCAGATAATCAGGCAGATTCGCATGCCAGTGGCACCGGCTCTTGCCGTCCTCGCCGATGATGATGCCGGTATCGCTCATATTTTCTTCTCATTTTCTGCCTGCGAACCCGGCTTTACCATTTGCAAACCTTCTTTCCAAACCGAACGATAACCCTGACAAAAAGTTTATTCGGTCCTTCGCCTTTTCATGAATCCGCATTTACCATTCGCTGGCGGACGCGGTGGCAGCATGACCGCAGGCGGACAATTCCGCCAGTGCATTTTCGGTCATTTGTAGAGAGTTCGTCCGATGATGAAATCCCTTGTTCTTGCCGCAGCCATGCTCGGCATTCTGTCCACGGCCGCCCTTGCAGACGACCGCTATGCCAGCCGCCCACCTGTCGTGCTGAGCCCCGATCTTACCGCCCCCTGGGTCAACCAGCTCGGTGGCGGTCCTGTTCGTCCCGTCGTCTACCAGCGGCCGGTCGTCGTGCAGCAGCGCGGCCTCTTCCAGCCGCGCCGCACCTTCACCCAGCGCGCGCCGCAGCCGGCACCCCAGACCGTGTCCGCCGTCCGCGCGGGCATCCCCGTGATCCGGGGACAGATCGAACCGCAGTTCCTGCCGCAGATCGTCAATTATGACACGAAGGAAAAGCCTGGCACCGTGGTGATCGATACCAATAACCGCTTCCTCTATCTCGTCATGGACGGCGGCAAGGCGCGTCGTTATGGAGTCGGTGTCGGCAAGCCCGGTTTCGAGTGGGCAGGCGCGCACACGATCACACGTAAATCGGAGTGGCCGGATTGGACGCCGCCATCGGAGATGGTCAGCCGCGAAGCCGCCAAAGGCCATTATCTTCCGGCTCGCATGGACGGCGGCCCAGAAAATCCGCTCGGCGCGCGCGCCATGTATCTCGGTTCCACGCTCTACCGCATTCACGGTACCAATGCACCCTGGACGATCGGCAGCGCCGTCTCCTCCGGCTGCATCCGCCTGCGCAACGAAGACGTGGTCGATCTCTATGATCGGGTCAAAGTCGGTACCCGCGTCATCGTAATGTAAAAGCCGAGCAACGATCGGCGGGCGGCAGGAACAGCCGCCCGCCGAACTACAAAAAACCGTATCTCCCGCCTCTCCGGCTTGAAATTCAAACCGATTTGACTAGCCTCTGCGCAGTCCTGAAGGAGAGGGTATCGAAAATGAAGCAATTTCTTAGGCTCGCGGCGGCGGCTGCCGTTGCGTTGTCCTGTACGGTTGTGGCCGTCAACGCGGAACCGGTCATGACGGCAACCGATGCCGTGCGCGGCGTCAAGCAGACGAGGGAGATCAAGCCGCAGTTCCGCAAGCGTGTGGTTCGCCTTACCACCAACGAGAAGCCCGGCACGATCATCGTCGACACCAACAACAAGTTTCTTTATCTGGTGGAAGGCAACAACCGCGCCACGCGTTACGGCATCGGCGTCGGCCGCGACGGCTTCGGCTGGTCGGGTGTCGTGACGGTCGGACGCATGGCCGAATGGCCGAGCTGGACGCCGCCGGCCGAGATGCGCGCCCGCGAGGCCCGCGAAGGCCACAATCTTCCCGCCGTTCAGCCCGGCGGCCCGGACAATCCGCTCGGCGCGCGCGCCATGTATCTTTATAAGGGCGGCCACGACACGATCTTCCGCATTCACGGCACGAACCAGCCCTGGACGATCGGCCTCAACATGTCATCGGGCTGCATCCGCATGATGAATGACGACGTGACCCATCTTTACAACCGCGTTTCCGTCGGCACCAAGGTCATCGTCGTCGGCCCCGGCAACAAACAGGGCAACGTCGCCTTCCAGGACAAGGGCATCGATATCCTGCGCACCATGTTTGGCGGTTAAGCAACACTTTTCGAAAAAATGCAGGCGCATTTGGATGCGCCTTTTTTATTTTGAGATTTTGACACGGAAATCTGCGAGAAAATCGATCTAATAGCTTTTTGGCATTTCGGGGATATTCGATGGCATCTGCATTGCGTCATTCCACCTCGCTTCTGGCGAGCATTGCGTTTTCCGCGCTTGCGTCGGTGGCTGGCACCGCTTCTGCTGAAGATCTGGAGTTTTCCATCTACGGCGGCTATCAGACGGCGCCGCACAGTCATGTTGATGTTTCCGACGGCACTTCCTTCAGCGCCGGCTGGGAAGGCAAATCCTTCGGCAGCCCACCCTACTACGGCGGCCGCGTCACCTGGTGGCTGGGCGACTTCAACCTGCCGAACTGGGGCGTGTCGCTCGATTATACCCATGACAAGGTCTATGCCGACGACGAAACGATGGCACGCACGCCGGGCTGGACGCATTTCGAATTCACCGACGGCCTAAACCTCTTGACGGTCAACGGTCTCTACCGCTTCAAGGACCCGGCTCGCCGCTGGACCCCCTATCTCGGTGCCGGTGTCGGTGTAAACATTCCGCACGTCGAAGTCACCCGTCCCCAGGGCACGACCTTCGATTACGAATTCGGTGGCGTGACCTTTCAGGCGCAGGCCGGTGTCGACTTCCGCATCACCGACAACTGGTCGACCTTCGTTGAATACAAGGGCACCTATTCGCGTGTCGACGTTCCGATCGACAGCGGCGACCGCCTGAAGACGAACATCGTCACCAACGCCGTCAATGTCGGTATTTCCTACCACTGGTAATCTGGAGCAATTCCAGCATGTGCCGCAGTTTTTTATCTGGAATTGCGCGAAATAAAGAGATGGCGCTGCGGGGCTATTTGGTACCGCAGCTCACCTTGCCTTCGACGGCGAAGAAGCTGGTACTGCCCTCGATCCGTAGGGCATAAGTGCCGCCGAAATTCGGCGACGTCTTGCCATGCTGGCCGGCGAGAACTGCGAGATCCAGAGACTCGCTTTCGGTGTCAGCACCTTCCGCCGCGAAGACTTCCAGACGCAGGTCGCCATCGCGAGACCAACGGTTCGTCAGATCCTTCGATTCGAGGATCCGCTTGCCGAAATTCTTGGATTTGCCGGTATCCTTGAGCATCAGCGCGCCACGGAAATGGATCAGCTGATGGCCGCCTCCATCTTCGAAAGCGCTTTCGAGCGTGAAGCGCACATCCTTGTCGTCTGTAGAACAGAAATATCTGACATCGGCGTGCGCCGCACCAGCCGCGCCGAGCAATACGGCAAGCACCATCAATCCGCGCCACATAGTCAAAGCTCCTGAGATCGCCCCGCCGATCCACCAATGAACCGGTGGTCTCAGGCTAGCGGCAAATCCCTTAATTTTTCAGGCACAGCGCCCCCATAGGCCCAGTCCAGAAGCTCAACGGTGTGCAGGATCGGAGTGGCGGTGCCCGACCCTATCTGGGTAATGCAGCCAATATTACCGGTGGCGATGATATCGGCCTTGGTCGCCTCGATATTCTTGATCTTGCGGGCCTTGAGGGCTGCGGAAATATCCGGCTGCATAATGTTATAGGTGCCGGCCGAGCCGCAGCAGAGATGTCCCTCGGCCGGATCGCGAACGGTGAAACCGGCCGCCTTCAGCAAGTGCTTCGGCGCCATGGTGATCTTCTGGCCGTGCTGCATTGAGCAGGCGGAATGATAGGCGACGGTGATGCCCTTTGACATGTGTGCAGGCAATTCGAGCCCTGCCAGATATTCGGTAATGTCCTTGGCAAGCGCCGAAACCCGCGCCGCCTTGCCGGCGTAAGCGGGGTCAAGACGCAGCATGTGGCCGTAATCCTTGATCGTCGTGCCGCAGCCTGATGCGGTAATGATGATCGCGTCGAGGCCGCCGGCCTCGATCTCGCGAGTCCAGACATCGACATTGGCGCGGGCTGAAGCAAGCGCCTGTTCCTCGCGCCCCATATGGTGGACCAACGAGCCGCAGCAGGTTTCTCCTTCTGGCACGACCACCTCGACGCCAAGGCGGGTCAACAGCCGGATGGTCGCCTCGTTGATGGCCGGATCGAGAACGGGTTGCGCACAGCCGGTCAGGATCGCCACGCGCCCGCGACGTTCGGCCTGCGGCTCATACCGGCCGGGCCGGGCAAAGGGCGATGGCGCCGGAATACTGTGCGGCGCAAGCGCCAGCATCGCGGCAAATGGTTTCAGCGCCGCCCCGCGCATCAGGCCGGCAAAGGGACGGCCGATGCCGGCAAGGACCAGTGCTGCCCGGAAGCGGCCGGGATAGGGCAATACCGCCGCCAGGATGGCGCGGGTCAGCCGGTTCATGAACGGCCGCTTATAGGTCCTTTCAATGTGAACCCGGGCACGATCGACCAGATGCATATAGTCGACACCCGAGGGACAGGTCGTGGTGCAGGCAAGGCAGGAGAGACAGCGGTCGATATGGGTAACGACTTGCGTATCCGCCGCGCGACCGTTTTCCAGCATGTCCTTGATGAGGTAGATACGCCCCCGCGGGCTGTCGAGTTCGTTGCCGAGGGTGACATAGGTCGGACAGGTGGCGGTGCAAAAACCGCAATGAACGCATTTACGCAGGATCTGCTCTGATTCCGCTACATGCGGATCGGCAAGCTGGGCGAGTGTGAAGTTGGTCTGCATTTCAATGTCTCGCCATCTTGCCGGGATTGAAGATCCCTGCCGGATCAAACTTTTCTTTCACGCGGCGCGACAGCAATGCCACCGCCTCCTGCTCGGGATGGAAGGCCGATAGTGCCGCTCTCGCATCGCTAGGCGCGCGGATCAGCGTCGCATGGCCGCCGCCGAGCGCCTTGACAAAGCGGCGGACGAGATCAGCCTCCGGGTCGGCTTCCATGCGCATCCAGACGAGACCGCCCTGCCAATCATAGAAAGCATCCACGCCGGCTTCGAGCCTCAGGGCCGCAACGAGCTGATGGCCTATACCAGGCGCCACGGAGACACGCCAGACAGGCCGCGCGGTTCCGTCGGCATAGGGCGCGACATCGCGGATTTCCTGCCAGAGGAGCCGGCTGGCAGCGTGATCGAGCTTCGTGGCCTGACCGAACGTCCTCATCGCCGACAGAAGCTTTGCGGCGCGTGAGTCCACCGAACCCGGCAGGCCCTCGATACGCAGCACCGTCGCCTCTCCCTCCGGTAGCTTGCCGCCGAGAAATTTCCAGGTCACGGTCAAGGGCAGGTGCGCGGCACCCGAAATCTCTACCGGCAGCGCCATGGCCGCTGCCATCGCATTTGCCGCCTCGGCATCATTGAGACCGGAGATAATGACGGTCTCTTCGGTCTTGGCGCGCGGCGGCACCCGGAAGGTCACCTCGGTCAGGAAGCCCAGTGTGCCGTGCGAACCGGAAAGCAATTTCACCAGATCGAGACCGGTGACATTCTTCATCACCCGGCCGCCAGCTTTGATGATCTCGCCGTGGCCGTTGACGAAGCGGATGCCCAGCAGACTGTCGCGCGCAGCACCCGCCACGAAACGGCGCGGACCCGAGACGTTGGCGGCAAAGACGCCGCCAATTGTCGGCTCGCCGGACGTGCCCATCACGGCGCGATGGTCCATGGGTTCGAAGGCCAGCATTTGGCCGTTTTCGGCAAGCGCCGCCTCGACCATGGCAAGCGGTGTGCCCGCCCTTGCGGTCATGACCATCTCGCCCGGATTATAAGCGACAATGCCGGATAGGCTGATAGAACGCAGCCGATCCTCCGCTTCGACGGCGTTGCCGAAACCCGAGCGCGTATCGCCGCCGCTGATGGCGAGAGCTCTGCCCTCTTGTGCATGGGCACGGATGACCGCCGCGGCTTCCTCCTCGCTTGCCGGCATCAGATCAATCATGCAGCCGAACGCCCTTCGAGCGGGAAGACCTTGGAGGGATTCAATAGCCATTGCGGATCGAAAGCGGCGCGTGCCGCCATCTGCTGGGCGAGATCGGCCTCGGAATATTGATGGCGCATCAGATCACGTTTTTCAATGCCGACGCCATGCTCGCCTGTCAGGCAGCCGCCGGCATCGACGCAGAGTTTCAGGATATCGTTGCCGGCCGCCTCGGCCTTTGCCGCATCCTCCGGATCATTGGCATTGAAGAGGATCAGCGGGTGCATGTTGCCGTCGCCGGCGTGGAAGACATTAGCGACCCGCAGGCCATATCTCGCGACGATCTCGGACGTTCGCTTCAGCACATGGGAAAGCTGGCTCAGCGGCACGGTGCCGTCCATGCAGATGTAATCGGCAATACGGCCGGTGGCACCGAAGGCGGACTTGCGCCCTTTCCAGATCAGCGCCGCCTCGGTCGCCGACTGGCATTCGCGCACCGTCTTTACACCATGGTTGCGGGCGATCTCGACAATGCTTTTCAGCATGTCGTCCATTTCCGCGTCCGATCCCTCGACCTCGACGATCAGGAGAGCGCCGACATCGAGCGGGTAGCCGGCGTGGGCGAAGGCCTCACAGATCTCGATTGCTGGCTTGTCCATGAATTCGATGGCGACAGGAATAATGCCGGCGGCGATCACATCGGCCACACAGCGGCCAGCCTCTTCCGAGCTTTCGAAACCGAACAGCACCGGGCGTGCACCCTCGGGCTTGGCGATCAGGCGCACCGTCGCTTCGGTGACGATGCCGAGCTGGCCCTCATGGCCGCAGACGAGGCCGAGCAGATCATAACCTGCCGCATCCAGCGCCTTGCCGCCGAGCTCGATCACCGTGCCGTCGGTCAGCACCATCTTGACGCCGAGCAAGTTGTTTGTGGTTACTCCATATTTCAGACAGTGTGCGCCGCCGGAGTTCATGCCGATATTGCCGCCGATCGTGCAGGCAAGCTGGGAACTCGGATCCGGCGCGTAGAAGAAACCGTCCGCAGAGACGGCTTCAGAAATATTGAGATTGGTCACACCAGCCTGAACGACCGCGCAGCGATTCGCAAAATCAATGTCCAGAATGCGGTTCATCTTCGACAGGCCGAGCACGACAGCATCTTCCTGCGGAATCGCACCGCCAGAAAGCGACGTGCCGGCGCCGCGGGGGACGACCGGAATGCCGTAGCGATGACAGTATTTCATGACGGCTGCCACTTCCGCCGTCGAGCGCGGCAGCGCGACGGCCAGCGGCAGGCGGCGATAGGAAACGAAAGCATCTGTCTCGAAAGGCACGAGTTCGCGTGCTTCGTGGATCAGGCATTCCGGCGGCAGGAGATCGGCGAGATCGGCGACGATTTCCTTGCGGCGCGCCAGAACATCAGGGCGCGGAGCGAGAAACGGAATGGCGTCGGACATGGCGTTTTCCCTCGGCCAACATGACGGAAACCGGTGACAAATCCTCCATGCCACCGGTTCTTTCGGCTTAGCACTTTCCCGAAACCGGCGCAAATGTTAAGCACTTATGCCAAAAGGGGAAAAAGTTACAGAAGCTTATGACCAATCTGGGTGATCTCGAAATCTTTGCCAAGGTCGTTTCGACCGGCAGCATGTCGCTTGCCGGCCGCGCGCTCGGATTTTCCCCGGCCGTCGTTTCCAAGCGCATCAAGCGGCTGGAGGACCGGCTCGGCACGCGGCTTTTGCAGCGCACGACGCGACAGATCTCGCTGACGGAAGCCGGCCAGGGTTTCTACGACCGGGTTCTCGGCATCCTGGCGGGGCTGGAGGAGGCGGAATTCTATATTTCCGGCCGCTCAGCGCAGATGCATGGCACGTTGAAGATCTCCGCCCCCACCTCTTTTGGGCGGATGCATATTGCCCCGCATCTGAAAGCCTTCATGGACGCCCATCCAGAGCTTGCGATCAATCTGGTGCTGACCGACGAGTTCAGCGATATCGTCGGCGGCGGCTTCGATCTTGCCATCCGCATTGCGGAGCTTACCGATTCCAGCCTTGTCGCACGCAGGCTGGCACTTGTGCGCCGCGTGCTCTGTGCTTCACCTGACTATATCGCCGGTCACGGCATGCCCAAACATATCGAAGAGCTGAAACAGCATCGCTGTCTGCCAGCGCATAATAATGACGTCTGGCGGCTGGACGGTCCGGACGGGGCCTTCAGCCTGCGGCCCGAGGGTATGCTGATTACCAATTCCAGCGAGGTGATCCGCGAAACGGTCATTGCCGGCCTCGGGATCGCGCTGCGCTCCACCTGGGACATTGGCGAGGAGTTGAAGAACGGCAAGCTCGTGCAGGTCTTGCCGGCTTACGAAGGCTCGCACAATGTCACGCTCTCGGCGGTTTATCCGAGCCGGCAATTCCTGCCGGCCAAGGTTCGGTTGTTCATTGACTTTCTGGCCGAACTTTATGGCCCGGTTCCCTATTGGGAGCGCTGAACTGCTGCTTTAGCGCAATTCCGAACGGAAAACCGCGGCACACTTTTGCTGGAATTGCTTCTTTGTTTAGCGCAATTCCGAACGCAAAACCGCTACGCACTTTTGCTGGAATTGCTTTAGCGCGCCAGATCAAGATAGGCGCTGGCGACCATCGCATCGATATCAGCGGGCACCGGTACGATGCAGGATTCGGCACCGACGCCGCGCTTTGCGACCCGCTCCAGGCAGCGGGCCTGTAAGGTAAAGCCGAGATCCATGGATTCGACTGAGTTGCCGAGCGGGCGCGGGCCGGCGAGGTTGGCCATATGGCCGCCGCCGAGCACGTGGAATGACCGGCCGTCCCTGAGGTGGAAAGTCTCGATATGATCGGCCTCGTAGCGATCGATACCGACAATATCGGGATGGCTGCGGAAAGCGGCCACGTCGATCTCATGCGGGAAATGACCGCCATTCATCAGGATCGCCCCGTCCTTGATGAATGGCAGATCAGCTGACGTGATGATGTCAGGGAAACCTGTGACCGTGGCGATGACATCGGCAGATCGGATCGCCTGTTCGCGTAGCGGTGTGACGAAACCGTCGAGGTGGGCTTCCAAGCTGGTGACGGGGTCGATATCGATGACGCTCACGGTCGAGAAAGCGTTGCGGAAGCAGGCGGCCGTGCCCTTGCCGCAGGCGCCGTAACCAAAGACGGTTACGCGTTTGCCATTGGTGGAACGGTTGGTGAAGCGCATGTAGCTTTCGAACAGGCTCTGGCCGACGGCGTGCTTATTCTCGGCGAATTGCTTGATCGGGCTGTCATTGATGACGAGGATCGGCATACCAAGCTTCTCGCGCATCGGCAGCAGACGGGTTCGGCCGGAGGTCGTCTCTTCCGTGCCACCGAGCAGATTGGCATAGGGCCTGTCGGCCGCGATCGCGAAGAGATCGCCGCCATTGTCCAGCAGCAGATCCGGCTTTTCGGCGACGACGGCTTCGAGGCTCTTAAGATGGGCCACCGGATCGGTCGTCTGGGTCGCAAAAACGGTAATGCCCTGCGAACGCAGGAAGTCGACCGTTGCCGGCTGCGTGCTGTTCAGGTTGCCGGTGCAGACGAGGCGCGCGCCGCCGGCGCGCAGAGTCATCAGGAGAGCGACCGTCTTCGGCTCCAGATGGATGCCGGTACCGATCGAGAGGCCATCAAAAGGCCGCGTCTTTTCGAATTCCGCGGCCGTTGCCTTCAGCAGCCGGCAGCTATTTCCGATCCAGTCGATGCGTGTTGCAAGCTTTTCCATCTCATGCCCTTTCGTTCCCCTCTGATCTAGCGAAAGGAAGATAGGGCCGGCATGGAGATATTTCTGATGAAAGGGCAGAAAAACTGCCCTTTCTCATGCCGTGCCGGAGCGCAGCAGCCAGTTTCGGAGTGCCACTAAGCCTGGCCGTTTCGCATCTAGCGTACGACAACAGAGGCTATAACCCGCCGGGCGGCGAATGAAGCCATAGGGAGCAACGAGGACGCCGCGGGCAAGATCGTCCTCTATCGAGGCCTTCGGCGCCAGCGCAACGCCGAGACCGGCTCGGGCGGCACCCAGCGCCAGAAGCAGATCCGCGAACTCGCGGCTATGGGTAAAGGCAACCGGCGGAGCGCCGCTTTCGGCAAACCATTCCGCCCAGAGTTTTGGCGCACTGCGGCTGACCAGGATATTTGATTTCGCCAGGGCCGCGACATCGCCCGCAAGTCTGGCTGCCAGCGGGGGCGTCGCAACCGGGCCGAATTCATCCTGCATGAAGCGTGTCTCGATGATGCCGACAGAGGAGCGATATTCGCCACCCATGATGACTCCATCGAAATCCGGATGCTGGGATAGCGGCTCGGCCACACTCATGGGCACGATATCGACCTCGACGCTGCCCAAGCTTGCCTGCATGTCGGCCGCGCGCGGCATCAGCCACCAGATCGCGAAAGCCGAGGGCACGCCGAGGCGGATGCGCTCCCTACCCGCTTCCTCGAATTCATCAGCGGCACGTTTCAATATGGTCAGGGCAGCTCCGGCGGCCTCGGCAAAGGCCCTCGCCTTTTCGGTCGGAACGAGCCTTCGGCCATCCCGCACGAAGAGCTTCCGGCCCAGATGATCTTCGAGCGTCGATATCTGCTGGCGCACCGCGCCGCGCACCACGCCGAGCTCTTCGGCCGCCTTTAAAATGCTGCCATGCCGGCAGACCGCTTCGAAAGCACGGATAGCATTCAGGGGCGGGAGTCTCATAGTTACCACATTCCGGAAAATCGTAGTGGATCACCTGACCTTGGCATTGAAGAGAATGCAAGATCGAACCATATTGTACACCTGTGCAAGACGGGTGCATTTGCGACAGGAAATGGCGAAATTTTCGAACCTGTCCCGCTTCGAATTTTCCTATGTACGATGAAACAAATCGTGTCCGTCTCGCTTTGGATGCATGGATCGCGCAAGCTATTCATATGATACTAATATAAGACCGATTCGACATTAAAGGTGACCCAACAATTGACCCTTCTTGCCCGCCTGGCTTCTGATGTGCAACTGATGTTTCGGCGTCCGCCGAGACAGCAATATGCTGCTCTCTGCTATCGGGTGAAAAAGAAGACGGGCGATCTCGAAGTTCTGCTGATGACCAGCCGCGACACAGGCCGCTGGGTGATCCCCAAGGGCTGGCCGATGGCGCGCAAGTGCGCCTACGAAGTGGCCGCCCAGGAAGCCCTAGAGGAGGCCGGCATACGCGGTACGATCGAAACCGAAACGCTCGGCCACTATACGTATTCCAAGGTTTTGCGCGACGGCCTGAAAGTGACCTGCAAGGTCCAGGTCTTTGCCCTCGAAGTGACAGGCATGGCGAAGAACTTCAAGGAAAAGGGCGAGCGGACGATCGAGTGGGTTTCCTGCGACGAGGCCGTGAAGCGCGTGAACGAGGCTGACCTGCGCGACCTCTTCCTTGCCTTCAAACAACGTATGGCGGAGCGACTTTCCAGCGGCATGCCGAAACAAATTCCTGCAGAATGAGTCTTGCCATCTTGTGCTGCTAAGTAGGGCAGCTCAAAAAGCATTGCTCAGCCAGGAACCAGAATGCCGCAACGCAACCCAGTGCTCACCAAACGCACGCTCGACAAGGATCTCGATAAGCTTACCTATGTCGAAGATGCGGCGAGGTACGTCTCGCGACGGCTGGTGACGCCGGGGCTCGGCCTGATCTTTCTCGGCCTCGCCATGCTTTTTGCCGGCGTCTATGTATTCGACAGGCCGGGCGCGATCCTGATCATAGCTGCCGCAGCGCTTGCCGCCTACATGGCCATGAATATCGGCGCCAACGACGTGACCAACAATGTCGGCGCGGCCGTCGGCGCCCGCGCCATCACCATGAAGCAGGCGCTGATCATCGCCGCGGTCTTCGAGGTGCTGGGCGCAACGATCGCTGGCGGCGAGGTCGTTAAAACAATTTCCTCCAGCATCGTCGATACGGTGCAGGTCCCGCCGGCGACGCTCGGCTGGGTCATGATGGCAGCACTGACGGCAGCCGCGCTCTGGATCAATCTCGCCACCTGGATGAATGCACCGGTTTCGACGACACATGCGATTGTCGGGGCCGTGATCGGTGCTGGTATTGGCGCCGTCGGCTTTGAACCGGTCAATTGGCGGGTGATGCTGGAAATCAGCATAAGCTGGATGACATCGCCACTGATCGGCGGACTGATTGCCGCGGGACTGCTCTATCTGGTGAAAACCCTCATCGTCTATCAAGAGGACAAGGTTGCCGCCGCCCGTCGGTGGGTGCCCGCGATGATCGCCGTCATGGCCGGCGGTTTCATGGCCTATATGGTGCTGCAGCTTGCGCCGCGTGGGCGTTATCCGTCGCTGACGATCCTTCTGATCGGGATCGGCATAGGCCTCGTCAGCTGGCTGGTCGTGCGGCCGATCGTCCTGCGGCAGGCGGAAAATCTCGAAAATCGCCGTAGTTCGCTCCGGACGTTGTTCCATTTTCCGCTGATCGGTTCGGCCGCCCTGCTCTCCTTCGCGCACGGCGCAAACGACGTTTCCAATGCGGTCGGCCCGCTCTCGGCGATCGTTCATTCGGCCGGCATCGCCGACAGTGGCATGATCGGCCAGCCGCCGCTCTGGGTGATGCTGATCGGCGCGTTCGGCATCTCGGTCGGTCTCCTGCTTTTCGGGCCACGCCTCATTCGGCTCGTCGGCTCGGAAATCACCAAGCTCAACCCGACACGCGCCTATTGCGTGGCCCTGTCGACCGCCTTCACCGTCATCGTCGC
The DNA here is from genome assembly GCF_014194105.1 of Rhizobium sp. BK529. Taxonomy (NCBI): domain Bacteria; kingdom Pseudomonadati; phylum Pseudomonadota; class Alphaproteobacteria; order Hyphomicrobiales; family Rhizobiaceae; genus Rhizobium; species Rhizobium sp. BK529. The sequence goes on from NZ_JACIAU010000001.1 coordinate 2,660,395, forward strand.
CTCCTGGCTCGGCCTGCCGGTCAGTACCACCCATATTGCCGTCGGCTCTGTCTTCGGCGTCGGTTTCTTTCGCGAATGGTACACGCGTCATTCGAAGCGCCGTATCGAGTTCATACGCCGCAAGGCCGAGGCCTTCGAGATCGACGAGCCCGAGCCAAACGTCCATGAAGCCCGGCGGCGCTATCTCGTCCGCCGCTCGCATTTTATGACGATCGTCGGGGCATGGGTCATCACCGTGCCGGTTTCGGCCGCGCTTGCGGCGGTGATTTATTGGGCTATGTTCGCGCTCTTCATGTAGGTCGGGGTTTCAGAATGCGCGCCAATTTCCGCATGCAGCGGGTTTTTATCGATGCTCCCTTGTCAGAGGGTGCTACCGTCGAGGCCAATCCCGATCAGTTCAACTATCTCGCCAATGTACTGCGCATGGAAGAGGGTACGGAAATCCTGCTCTTCAATGGCCGCGACGGTGAATGGAAGGCCGGCCTGTCCTTCCCGACCCGCAAGCGCATCCTGCTGACTGCCATCGAGAAAACCCGGCCGCAGCCTGCCCCTTCCGATCTGCACTATCTTTTCGCGCCGTTGAAGATCGGCCGCATGGATTATTTGGTGCAGAAGGCGGTCGAAATGGGTGCCGGGCTTTTGCAGCCAGTCATGACGCAGCATGTGCAAGGCAAGATCACCAATCTTGACAAGATCCGCGCCAATGTGGTCGAGGCGGCCGAACAATGCGGCATCCTTGGCATTCCCGATGTGGCCGAACCGGTCAAACTTGCCGATCTTCTCGACCACTGGCCTGCTGACCGGCGCATCATCTATTGCGACGAGGGCGATGCGGGGCAGAACCCGCTGCCGATTCTCTCGAAGGTGACGGAGCGAAGGCTCGCGCTGCTGGTCGGCCCGGAAGGCGGCTTCTCAGAGGAGGAACGGACACGACTACGCAGCCTCGATTTCGTGACCGCCATTCCGCTCGGGCCGCGCATTCTGCGCGCCGACACGGCAGCAGTCGCGGCAATGGCAGTAATGCAAGCGGCGATTGGCGACTGGAATTGACTGCCGCGGATCGATCCAGCGAAAACTGGTGCTATTTTTTTGATGACCTGTTGAAACAATTTCACTTGCAACTTAGCTGACTTGGGCACTAATCACCCTTCCAATTGCCCGGCCCCGGCCTTCCCGAATACAGGTACTTTCATGGCTCGCGACACTACCGACCAGACACCGCTCTCTTCGGTTCAGGAGCTGACCGATTACCTTGCCGCGGGCAACAAGCCGAAGGAACGTTTCCGGATCGGCACCGAGCACGAGAAGTTCGTGTTCTTCCGCAGGGATAACAGCCCGGTTCCCTATTTCGGCGAGGCCAGCATTTCGGCGCTCCTGAAGGGCCTGCAGGCCAAGTCCGGCTGGGAGCCGATCATGGACGGCGACAATATCATCGGCCTCGGTGAGCAGAACGGCATGGGCGCCATCTCGATCGAGCCTGGCGGCCAGTTCGAACTCTCAGGCGCGCCGCTCGAAAACATCCATCAGACCTGCAAGGAATCCAACCAGCATCTGGCGCAAGTGCGCGAAATCGCCGAGCCGATGGGCATCGGTTTCCTCGGCATCGGCGGCAGCCCGACATGGACCTATGCGGAAACCCCGCACATGCCGAAGTCGCGCTATGAGATCATGACGAACTACATGCCCGAGGTCGGCACCCGCGGCCTCGACATGATGTACCGCACGTGCACGATTCAGGTGAACCTCGACTTCTCGTCGGAAGACGACATGCGCCGCAAGATGCGCGTGTCGATGAAACTGCAGTCGCTCGCGACCGCGCTCTTTGCCTCATCACCCTTCACTGAAGGCAAGCCGAACGGCATGCTCTCCTGGCGTGGCGACGTCTGGCGCGACGTGGACAATCGCCGTAGCGGACTGCTGGACTTCCCTTTCCGCGACGATTTCGGCTTCAAGGACTATGCCGAATGGGCGCTCGACGTGCCCATGTATTTCGTCATGCGCGACGGCCACTATCACCGGGCTACACATGTCACTTTCCGGCAGTTCATGAACGGCGCGCTGAAGGGCGAGATATCAGCCTATCAGCCGACGATGGGCGACTGGACGAACCATCTTTCGACGCTCTTCCCGGATGTGCGCCTGAAGCGCTTCCTCGAAATGCGCGGCGCCGATGGCGGCCCATGGCGGCGCATCTGTGCCCTGCCGGCCTTCTGGGTCGGCCTGCTCTACGACGATGCCAGCCTCGAGGCTGCGGACGAACTGACGAAAGACTGGGGCTTCGAGGAAGTGAACGCGTTGCGCAACGCGGTGCCGGCGGAAGGCCTGAAGGCCGAATTCCGTGGCCATCGGCTGATCGACACGGCGCGCGAGGTCGTCAATATTTCCCGCGCCGGCCTCAAGGCGCGCAACAGGCTGAATGGCGACGGCGTCGATGAAAGCATCTTCCTTCAGCCGCTCGACGAGGTCCTGGCCAAGAAGGCAACACTCGCCGAAGATCTGCTGGCGCTGTATCACGGGCGCTGGAGCGGCTCAGTCGACCCGGTCTTCCAAGAATATCAATACTAAGACGCGATTTACCCTTTCCAAAAAGCCGTTTGCGCATTTCCATTTCGGGCTATACTGGCGCGAATATGCGTCGCGACTCGGGGAAAGGGACGTTCATGCTACCACTCTTCGACATGATGATGCAGGCGCAGAACGGGGCGGCGATGGATGCCCTCGCCAAGCAATTCAATCTCGCCCAGGAACAGGCGACGAAGGCGATAGCGGCGCTGATGCCGGCCTTTTCTGCCGGTCTGAAACGCAGCACCAGCACCCCATACGACTTCATGGGCCTGATGCAGGCGGTGGCTTCGGGCAACTATGCCAAATATTTCGAAGATATGAGCAAAGCCTTCACGCCCGAGGGTATTTCCGATGGCAACAACATCCTGTCCCAGCTCTTTGGTTCCAAGGAAGTCTCGCGCGCCATTGCCGCGCAAGCGGCGCAGATGACCGGCATCGGCCAGGAAATCTACAAGCAAATGCTGCCAGTCATGGCCGGTACGCTGATGGGTGGGCTGTTCAAGCAATCGACGGGTCAGATGGCCTCACCGGTCAATCCTTTCGTCAATACGGCCATGGGGGAGACGATCCAGAAATGGCTTGAGAGCACCGGCTTTGCGCCGAAACCAAAGGCCGCTCCCGAGCCCAGCATTTTCGATAATCCTTTCACGCAGGCTATGCAGCTGATGTTCAGCGTACCAAAACCCGAACCCCAGCAGCAGCCCGCCAATCCCTTCCTCGACAACCCCTTTGCCAAGGCATTCCAGGAGATGATGGCAGGGTTTCAGCAGCCGGCGGCAAAGGCTCCGGAACAGCCGAAAGAAGATCCGAAAGCTGAACACGATAGCTATGCGCATATGTTGAATGCCATGTTCGACAGCGGTCTGGAAGTGCAGAAAAGCTATCAGAAAGGCATCGAGGCAATCTTGGAAGCCTATCGGCCGAGACCAACGCCGTCTCCCGAAGGCCCCGGCCCCACAGACCGCTCCAGGATGACCGAAAAATAAAAAATCCCGGAGATGGCTGGGAAAGCCGATCTCCGGGTTAAGCGGCAGGGCTATTGGCTATCACCCTGCGGGGAAACGCGAGCGTTCAGTCCCTGTAGGGGCGCATGACAGCAATACGCCAGCGGCGCTTGGCCGCCTGCGTCAGATGCTCCGACGGATCTTCAAAGAAGGTCGAAGCGAGAAAGGCGGAGGTCACATCGGCCCGCGTCAGGCCGATATCCCGCAGCTGATTGTCATCAAGGTCGTAAAGCCCATTCACCTGCGAGCGATTGCGCACAATGCGAAGAGCGGTTGCCAGCGGCGCGAAAGCAGCCATGAGACGCTGGGTAAACGTCGGGGCGAGTTTGCCGCAGTCGAGTTCTAGTGTCTGTTCATGAGTGCGCATCGAACTCTCCTTTCTTCGGGGCGCAGAACAGCCCGCCCCGCCTGCGAGGTCGTGCAGGAAGGGTGAAGCTGGTCACAGGGCGGACAGGCAGGGTGTCTGTCCTTCACTTTGCTTGATTTGCATCCCGAAGATGCCAAAGAGCTATTGATCAGTCCAACGAATGTTTCTAATGATTAGCATCAGCGATCTTTATGAATGGACAAGATCATGTCGGCGCCCCTTGATATCGACCAGTTGCAGACTTTCATCGCAATCGTGGACTCCGGCAGCTTCACCAAGGCCGCCGACAAGGTCTACAAGACACAGTCCGCCGTCTCCATGCAGATGCGCCGTCTGGAAGAGCGCATCGGCAAGCAGCTGTTCATCAAGGACGGCCGCGGCAACAGGCTGACGGTCGAGGGCGAAAAACTGCTCAACTATGCACGCCGCATTATTCGCCTGAACAATGAGGCGATCGCCGCCTTTGACGACAACAGGCTGGAAGGCACGCTTCGCATAGGCACGCCCGATGATTATGCCGACCGTTATATGCCCGAGATCATCGGCCGCTTCGCCAAGACGCACCCGAATGTCGAGCTTTATATCGTCTGCGAGCCTTCGGTCGACCTCGCCGAACGCATGCACAAGGGCGAGCTCGATATTGCGCTCGTCACCCACAATCCGCGCGAACGCATTTCGGATGTGGTGCGCACGGAGCCGCTCTGCTGGGTCAGCTCCGCCAATCATCCGATCCGCGACGATGCGCCGGTGCCGCTTGCCGTCGGCCGGCGCGACTGCCAGTGGCGCCAGCTCGCCTGCTCGGCGCTCGACGCAGTCGGCCGCGAATATCAGATCCTGTTCACGAGCTGGTCCTGCACCGTGGTCGCCTCGGCCGTGCTTGCCGGCATGGCGGTTTCGGTCATGCCGGAATCGGCACTACGGACGGGCATGAAGGTCTTGAGCCAGGCAGACGGCTTCCCGGCGCTGCCGCCGGTGCAGATCGGTATCATGAAGCGACCCGGCGTTTCGCTATCGCTGATGAATGCAATCACGGCGCATATCACGGCCTGCCTCGACAACATTACGCCGACGGTCATCGAAGATGGGCTGGAACAGGATGTGAAGACGGGTTACGCCCGACACTATCCGCGGCTCAAGGCTGCGGCCAGCATGATGCCGAGCTGGTAAATTACGCCGCCGAGGCAGATGTCGGGGCAAAGAGGGAAGCACGGATTGCGCGCTTCCACTCCTCGAGGATGCGCTCGCCGAAACTATCTTCACTCAGCACCGCAAGGCGGATGGCCGCGCCGATCAGGTGACTGAAAAGATACGTGCGCGCTTTCATTTGCTCATCGCAGGATTCCGGCGCCAGGCGGCGTACGGCAGCCTGAAAGATCTCAGCGACCTGGCCGCTATGCTCGATGTTCAGGCGCAGGAGATCCTGATCGGTTTCGGTGCCCATCCAGACGCCGAGATAGGCGGCATCGTTGCGGTATTCGGCATAGTACCAATCGATCATTGTCGCGATCAGGTCGAGCGCTTCGTCGAAGGACTGAACGTCTTCGAACATTTCAGTCGTCTTCTGCTGGATCGCTTGCGCATGACGGTCAAACAGCGCTTTGACGATCGCTGCCTTTTCCGGGAAATACTGATAGACCGAACCGATCGGAACTTTGGCGGCGGCGGCCAGCTCGGTCATCCGCATGGCGCTGACGCCTTTTTCCGCGATGATGGTGGCGGCGGCGTTGAGGATCAGATCCAGCCGCTGGATGCTGCGCTCCTGTTTTGGCTTCCTGCGAAGCGCTATGCGATCCAAATTCTCCGCGCCCATGTGGTTCCCATCTGTCTCGTTATTGAGCGGCGGAAGTGGAGTGTCATACCGGCGCGTCGGGCCGATATGACATGCAGGTATTCATCCGTCGTAAATGGAAATGGTCGGATTTTAACCAATGGCAAGAGGTCATGAAAAACGGGGCGTTACGCCCCGTTTTGGCTCCTCACGAAACAGGTCCTTAACAGTTTGTTCAACAAGGCCCGACTGAGTGTTTGCTGCCCGGTCTTGTCGCCTTACGGCACAATGCTCAGCCCTGTCAGGCAAGATTCTGTTTCAGGAACTCGACAGTGCGACCCCAGGCAAGATCGGCGGCTGCCTTGTCATAACGGGCAGCCGACGTATCGTTGTTGAAGGCGTGGTTGGCGCCGTCATAGATGTAGATTTCGAATTTTTTGCCATTCTCCTCCAGCGCCTTCTTGTAGGCTTCGATGCCGGCATTGATGCGGTCATCGAGGCCGGCATAGTGAAGCAGCAGCGCCGCCTTAATATTGGGCACGTCCGAGGCCGGCGGCTGGGCGCCATAATAGGCGACGGCCGCCTTCAGCTCAGGCGATTTGACCGCAAGGTTGTTGACCGCGCCGCCGCCCCAGCAAAAGCCGATCGCGCCGACCTTGCCGTTTGTCGCATCGAGCTTGGAGAGGTAGACGACGGTTGCTTCGCCATTTGCGGTGACCGTGGCCGCGTCGAGCTTGCTGAACATGTCGCGCGCCTGATCCTCATTCTCAGGCGTGCCGCCCTGAGGCGAGAGGAAATCCGGAGCGAGCGCCACGAAGCCTTCAAGCGCGATGCGGCGGGCGACATCGCGGATATGCGGATTGAGACCGCGGTTCTCATGGATGACGATGACGGCGCCGAGCTTGCCGGGCGCATTCTTCGGCTGCACCAGATAGCCTTTCATATCGCCGCCACTGCCGGGATAGGTAATATCCTGGCCGGTCAGGCGATCGTCATTTTCGGCGACGACCTCGGCGGCTGCCTTGTTGGCGGCAAGCAATGGTGCAATTGCCGCGGCCGCGGTTGCCGAGCCGGCAAGCTTGGTGAGCTTGTCCATGAAGCTGCGGCGATCCAGCGTCAGATGCGTATATTCGTCATAGGCGTTGATCATTGCCTGCGTAATGACGGGCTTTTCCATGACAGACCTCCTCTGTTCCCTACCCCATGCCCAATCGGCAGGAGAGAACATAGGCCAGCGCCTGATAACGGAGGAACAAAACTGTGTTACTGGCGGCTTCAGCTCAGGAAAACAGCATCCAGCCGGCAAGCCAGGCCCACATGCCGGCGAGTACGACAAAGCCAAGGGCAAAGAGCGGGCTGCGATAGCGCAGATCGTTGCTGGTGACATGCACATAGGCATGAGCATAACGCAGGATGACGAACAGCCAGGCCAGCACCATGGCCGCCAGATTGTCGGCCTCGGTTATATAAAGAAGAATGCTGCAAGCATAGAAGAGCACCGGCAGTTCGAACTGGTTGGAAAGGCTGTTCTTGACGAACAGGCATTCGGCCGGTTCGTCACGGTTCTCGCGATAATCGGATCTCTTGATCCGGCCCTCGCGAACTGCCTTGCCGCGACGCAAGCTGAGCAGCCCGTAGAGGATATAGACCAGCAGGACGTGGGCAAGCAGAGGCCAGAACATCTCATAGCCGGTCATCATCATTCCCTTCATTTCGGCGATTGCTGCGCGAGCAGTAGCGGAAAGATCGGGCGGATGCCAGAGCCTGACGGCCCGCCGTGGAGCGGGCCGTCTTCTGTATCAGACTTGAGCGATACCACCGTCGACGAAGATCTCCGCGCCGGTGATGAAGCTCGAATCATCGGATGCGAGGAAGAGTGCCGTAGCGGCGATTTCCTCCGGACGACCGACGCGGCCCATGGGAACCTGCGAGGCCATATAATCCAGCAGGCCCTGCTGTTGTGCCTTGTCCTTGCCGGCTAGTTCGACGAGGCCGGTCGTTTCCGTCGGGCCGGGGCTCAGCGTGTTGATGCGGATGCCGCGGTCCTTCAGGTCAAGGATCCAGTTCCGGGAGAAGTTGCGGATTGCGGCCTTCGAGGCGGCATAAACGCTGAAGGCCGGCGTGCCGGATGCACCCGCAGTGGAACCAGTGAGAATGACCGAAGAACCATGCCCAAGCAGCGGCAGAGCCTTCTGCACAGTGAAGAGCACGCCCTTCACGTTGCGGCCGAACGTATCGTCATACTGTTCCTCGGTGATGGAGCCGAGCGGCGCAAACGAACCGCCGCCGGCATTGACGAAGAGCACGTCGAGACGGCCGGCCTCTGCCCTCACCAGGTCGTAGAGCCGATCGAGATCGGCAAGCTTTGCTGAGTCAGCCTGAATGCCGGTAACGTTGCCGCCGATTTCCGCCACGGCTGTATCCAGCAATTCCTTGCGGCGGCCGGTAATGAAGAGCCGTGCGCCTTCGGCAGCGAAGCGCTTTGCGGTGGCAAGGCCGATGCCCGAGGTGGCGCCCGTGATAACCGCAATCTTTCCATTCAGTCTCTGGGTCATTGTCGTCGTCTCCTGTTGTGTTCGACCGGACTGAAGATGTGGACGGACCTTCTGTTTCTGAATAGAAAGAAATGAAAGACATCATTGCAGGAATGAAACGATGAGCTTTCCGGATTTCGAGGGCCTTGCCATGTTCGCCAAGGTGGCGGAGGAGCGCTCTTTCGCTCGTGCCGCCAAGACGCTCGGGGTTTCCGTGCCGACGGTGTCGCGGGCGATCAGTCGGCTGGAAGAGCGGCTCGGAGCGCGGCTCTTCAACCGCACATCGCGGCAGCTGGCACTGACCGTTTTCGGTCTGCGGCTCGTGGATAGCGCCCAGCGCATCTATGCCGAGGCGGAAGCAGCCGAGAATGCAGCACGCGAACTTTCAAGCCAGCCGCGCGGGCTGATTCGTCTTGCCGTGCCCATGGTCTTCGGACGGCAGTGGCTGGCGCCGATCCTGCCCGATTTCTTCGAACTCTATCCCGAAGTTTCGATCGACATGCACATGAGCGATGCGGTCGTCGATCTCGTGGGTGACGGCTTCGATGCGGCGCTCCGCATCGCGGTGCTGCCCGATTCCTCGCTCGTGGCAAAAAGGCTGACGCCGGTCGCGCCCTTCATTCTTGCCGCTCCCAGCTATCTCGAGAAATACGGCTGCCCGCAGCATCCACGGGACCTCGCGGCCCATCACTGTCTCGGTTACGCCTATCGGCCGCGGCAGGATATCTGGCGTTTCGGCAACAAGGCGGGTGAAGAGGAGATCGTCGTGCCGACCGGGCCGCTGCGCGCCACCAATTCCGAGGCCCTGATTCCGATGGCGTTACGCGGCCTCGGCATCGTCGAATTGCCGGAATTCATAGCTTACGACTATCTTGTCGACGGCCGCCTGAAAGCGATCCTGACCGACTGGACCTTGCCGAAAGGCGCACTTTATTTCGTGACACCAACGGCGCGTGCCCGGCCGGCAAAAGTGGAAGCGCTCGGGGATTTCCTTGCGGCGAGGCTTTCGCAGCCGACATGGCGTTGGCCGCGATAGAGCAGTTCCAGCACTGTTGTGCAGCGGTTTTTGCGTCCGGAATTGCGCGAAGGGGGCTGCGGGCGCTCAGTCTTGGTGCGTCTGGCGGAGAATTGCGCCACGCACGATGAGAATGGCGCAGATGGCGAGGCTTGCGAATTTCAGCTTTGTCATCCACGGCAGGATCTGCGCGGCAAGGGCCGCCGCACCGCTATCGCTGAAGGCAAAAAGGCTTGAGACATTTTCCGCGTAATCGGCAAAACCATAGATGAAGGGCAGGATATAGGTCATCCGGCCGAGCAGGCGGGGTGCCTGCCTGCCACGCCATGTGTCAATCGGCCCGAGCCGCAGGAAAATCAGGAATAGAAGGGCCGTCAGCAGGGCCGGAAAGATGAGTTCCGGGCCGAAATACATAGCCCGGAGAATACGGCTTGCCGTCTCGTTCTGATCGAGCAGCGTCTGCATGTGAAAGACGGCAGCCTCGTCATAGCCCGAGAAATAAGTATCGAGCACCGCCTGCCCCGTCTCATGCTCGAAAGGCAAGGTGAAGCCGAAGGTGGTCCAGCCGAGGACGATGAGACAAAGGGCTGCGAGCAGCGCGATGATCCAGAGCGGAATCGAGCTGCCCATTTTCATTATCAGACACCGACACCCGGATAGTTCGGGCTTTCGCGGGTGATGGTCACGTCGTGCGGATGGCTTTCGCGAAGGCCGGCGCTGGAGATGCGCACGAAGGTGGCGCGCTCCTGGAACTCCTTGATATCCTTGCCGCCGACATAGCCCATGGCAGCCTTGAGGCCACCTGCGAGCTGATGCAGAACGCCCGAGACTGGTCCCTTGTAGGGAACCTGGCCTTCGATGCCTTCAGGCACGAGCTTCAGCGTATCGCGCACTTCCGCCTGGAAATAGCGGTCTGCCGAGCCGCGCGCCATGGCGCCGACGGAACCCATGCCGCGATAGGCTTTGAAGGAGCGGCCCTGGTAGAGGTAGACCTCGCCCGGGCTTTCGTCGGTGCCGGCCAGCAGCGAACCGATCATGACGGCCGAAGCGCCTGAAGCGATCGCCTTTGCCACGTCGCCCGAGAACTTGATGCCACCATCGGCGATCACGGGGATATTCTGCGCCTTTGCCGCCTCGACCGCCGACATGATCGCGGCAAGCTGGGGAACGCCGACGCCGGCGACCACACGCGTCGTGCAGATCGAGCCCGGGCCGATACCGACTTTCACCACGTCAGCACCGGAATCGATCAGCGCCTTGGTGCCGTCATAGGTCGCGACGTTGCCGGCCATGATACGAACGGAATTGGAAAGCTTCTTGACGCGGCCGACGGCTTCCAGAACGCGGGCCGAGTGACCATGGGCGGTATCGACGACGAGCAGGTCGACGCCGGCATCGATCAGCCGTTCAGCGCGTTCGAAACCATCGTCACCAACGCCGACGGCAGCGGCAGCGCGCAGGCGGCCCTGCGCATCCTTCGATGCGTTCGGGTTCAGCTGCGCCTTTTCGATATCCTTGACGGTAATAAGACCGACGCAACGACCCTCGCCATCGACCACCAACAGTTTTTCGATGCGATGTGCGTGCAGCAGGCGCTTGGCCTCCTGCTGATCGACGCTTTCCTTGACCGTCACGAGATTGTCGCGGGTCATGAGTTCGAAGATCTTCTGGGCCGGGTCGGATGCGAAGCGAACGTCGCGGTTCGTGAGGATGCCGACCAGCAAACCGGATTTTTCAACGACCGGAATGCCGGAAATGCCATGCATTTTCATCAGCGCCAGGGCATCGGCAAGCGTCGCGTCGGGGCCAATCGTCACCGGATTGACGACCATGCCGCTTTCGAACTTCTTGACTTGCCGAACCTGCTCGGCCTGTTCCGCCGGCGTCAGGTTCTTGTGAATGACGCCGATGCCGCCGGCCTGGGCCATGGCGATTGCGAGACGTCCCTCGGTGACTGTGTCCATGGCGGCTGAAATGATCGGGATATTCAGCTCGAAGTCCGGTGCGAGGCGTGTTGCGACGCTCGTCTGGCCGGGGAGGACTTCGGAATGACCGGGTTGCAGCAGCACGTCATCGAAGGTGAGTGCGTCCAGTCCGGTTGGCGTTTCTATGATGCGAGCCATGGCCAAATTCCCTCAAGAAAGAAAAATGCGACCCACCCGGTACGAATCGTCCGCACCGGCGGTGTGCATGAGTTTATGGAAGTTGGCGAGGGCTGGTAACACGTCTATGACAGGAAGGAAATAGCAAAAAAGCCAGGCAAACGGCCAAGTCTAATGAGCCGTGCACTCGTTCCGTCGCGCAGAGGACGCTCTAACATATTGAATTTATGCGTCAGGCTTAGTGAAAATCGACTTCGATTTTCGAGCAGATGCTTTCGCATGGGAGCCATGCGCCTAGCTCAGATGTCGAATAGTTCGCCCGGATTTCTTGCCCTGGCCGGGCAAGCATATTTCAAACTCGAGAGACGAAGGTGCCGAACACCGCGTCTCACGCAGTCGTGATCCAAACGGGTAAATGCTACCGATTGGGGGATTGGCAGAGCCCACAACTGAGACTACACAGCACGGGCCTCCCAAGCCTCATCCGCATCCATCAAGGCATTCGCCTATGAACCGCATTGTCCCGCTGATCCTCGCTGTTGCCCTCTTCATGGAACAGATGGACTCCACCGTGATCTCGACGGCTCTGCCGGCGATTGCGGCCGATCTGCATGTCGGGCCGATCACCCTGAAACTCGCGCTCACCTCCTATATGGTGGCGCTTGCGGTGTTCATTCCGATCAGCGGCTGGATGGCAGATCGCTTCGGCGCCAAGAAGATCTTCCGGCTTGCAATCTGCGTTTTCGTCGTCGGCTCCATTTTCTGCGCCTTCTCCTCCAGCCTTGTCGAATTCGTCTTTGCGCGCTTTCTGCAGGGCATGGGCGGCGCGATGATGACGCCTGTCGGGCGCCTGGTGCTGGTGCGCACCACGCAGAAGAGCGAACTGGTCTCGGCCATGGCGCTGCTGACGATTCCGGCGCTCGTCGGCCCGCTTGCCGGCCCGCCGCTCGGCGGCTTCATCACCACCTATTTCAGCTGGCACTGGATCTTCCTGATCAACGTGCCGGTCGGCGTCATCGGCGTGTGGCTGGCGACGATCTACCTGCCGGAAATAGAGGCAACGGCGCCGCCGAAGCTCGACTTCAACGGCTTCGTCCTGACCAGCCTTGCGGCGGCCGGTGTCGTCTTCGGCCTGTCGGTCGTCAGCCTTCCGGCCCTGCCGCCGATCATCGGCATCTCGGCCACGGCAATCGGCATCATCTGCGGCGTGCTCTATGTGCGCCATGCCCGGCGCTATCCAACGCCGATCCTCGACCTCAACCTGTTCAAGAACTCGACCTTCCGTGCCTCGACGACTGGGGGCACACTGTTTCGCATCTGCGTCGGCGCCATGCCCTTCCTGACCCCACTGATGCTGCAGCTCGGATTTGGCCTAACACCCTTTCAATCCGGCCTTATCACATTTGCTGGCGCGATCGGTGCCATCACCACGAAGTTCATCGCACGCCGCGTCTACAAGGCGATCGGCTTCCGCACGACGCTTCTTTGCGCCGGTGCGGTGACGACGGTCGTGACAGCCGTCACCGGCCTCTTCACACCGGATACGCCGCATCTCGTCATCATCGGCGTGCTGCTGCTCGGCGGCTTCTCCCGCTCCTTCATGTTCACTGGCGTCAATGCGCTAGCCTTTGCCGATATCGACGATGCACAGGCGAGCCAGGCAACATCGATGGCCTCGGTGATGCAGCAGATCAGCCTGGCGCTCGGCGTTGCCCTCGCCGCCTCGATCCTGGAAACTTCGATCTATTTCCGCGGCGCCGAACTGCAGATCATCGATTTCCACATCGCCTTCTTCGTCATCGCTGGCCTGACCGTCATCGCAACCATCCCCTTTGCCCGCATGGCCAAGGACGCCGGCGCCTCCGTATCAGGGCACCGCGCCAAGCGCGTGCCGCCAACGATCAACGCGCAACAGGCTGTCAAATAAAGAGTGGTTCTTCGGCTTTCTCACAGACGGCGCACAGCTTGTTGCCGTCGAGATCGCGGACATAGGCTGCGTAGAAATGCGCGTGATAGGAGCGCAGCCCCGGCTTGCCTTCATCGATAGCACCGGCCGCAATTGCTGCCGCATGGAAAGCATCCACCGCCGACCGCGTCTCCGCCTCGAAAGCCACCATGGAGCCGTTGCCGTTCGTCGCGGCGCCGGTTGAAGGGAGTTACCACCCAGAAGCGGCAGCGCGTGTCGCCATCGGCGGCATAGCCGATCTCCTCTTCCGAATAGCGCTGGCACCGGTAGCCGAGCACCGGCAGAACGGCATCATAGAAATGCCGCGCGCGATAGAGATCGTTGGTGCCGAATGTAACATAAAGAAGCATGGGATCGGCGGATATCCAGTCCTGGGCGTCTAATCATTCACAGGACTGACATAAAGATCAAGCGTCCTCGGGCTCGACCTCTGCCTTGCGGCCTTTGAAACCCTTTGCCAGCAGGAACATCTCGACCGATTCCGCACGCGAGGAAGCGGGCTTGACGTGCACGACCTGGCGGAAATGCTGTTTCAGCATGGCGAGCAGATCGCGCTCGGTGCCGCCCTGAAAGGTCTTGGCCAGAAAATGCCCGCCCTCGCCAAGCACTTCGATGGCGAAATGCGCGGCGACTTCGCAGAGATGCATGGTGCGCAGATGGTCGGTGCGGTGATGACCAGTTGTCGGTGCCGCCATATCCGAAATCACCAGATCCGGCGTGCCGCCGACGGCCTCCATCAGCTTTTCCGGAGCCGATGGATCGAGGAAGTCGAGCTGGAGAATCTTGACGCCAGGAAGCTGAGCCATTTCCAGGAAGTCGATCGCGGCAACGCGAACATCCTCGTCGGTCGATCCCGTCACCTTCGCAGCGATCTGCGACCAGCTGCCCGGGGCGGCGCCGAGATCGATGATGCGCTTTGCGCCCTTCAGGATGTGGTACTTCTCATCGATCTCCAGCAGCTTGAAAGCTGCACGGGCGCGATAGCCTTCGAGCTGGGCGCGCTGCACATAGGGATCGTTGATATGGCGCTGCAGCCACTGGCGGGAGGAAGCCTTCAGTTTCTTTTTCTTGACGCGCTGGCCAAGCTTGCGGCCGATCGGTGCCTTGGTCATGCCTATCCCTTATTACCCCGTTGGCCGCGGCGGTTGCGATTCCGACGCCAGACGCCGTCATCGGCCATCATGTCGGTCAGCAGGCCTTCCCTCAAGCCACGATCGGCAACACGCATGCGCGGGCTTGGCCAGCGGCGGCGGATCGCTTCCAAAATGGCGCAGCCGGCGAGCACCAGATCGGCACGATCCGGCCCGATGCAGGGATTGGCAGCGCGGCTTTCGAAATTCCAGGAGAGAAGCTTCGCCTGCATGGCGGAAACTTCGCCGTCCGACAACCATATGCCATCGACCTTGCGGCGATCGTAACGCGGCAGGTCCAGATGCACGCCGGCAAGCGTCGTGACCGTGCCCGATGTGCCGATCAGATGGAAATCGCCGTCCTCGGCAATCTCGATCTCCGGGCAATCGAAATTCGACAGCATGCCGGCGACTTCGCTGACCATGCCCTCGAAAACCTCTGGTGTCACGTCGCGGCCGCCGTGGCGTTCGGAGAGGGTAACGACGCCGACGGGCAGCGAGGTCCAATGGGTGATGTGATTGGCAAGACGGGCGAAGCGGTTGTCGCCGATGCGGATAACGGCAATTTCGGAGGAGCCGCCGCCGATATCGAAGAGCACGACAGAACGCGCCTCACGACCGACCAGCGACGAGCAGCCGGACACGGCAAGCCGCGCCTCGGTTTCACGATCGATGATTTCGAGCTCGAGCCCGGTCTCGACGATCACCCGCTGCAGGAATTCCTCGCCATTGGCCGCTTGGCGGCAGGCCTCTGTCGCAATCAGCCGCATGCGGCGGATCTCGCGGTTCCGGAGCTTGGCGGCGCAGATCCTGAGCGCATCGACAGCCCGCTCCATCGCCTCATCGGAGAGCCTGCCGCTGGCGGCTAGTCCTTCGCCGAGACGCACGATACGGGAAAAGGCATCGACGACGCGGAACTGGCCGGGGCGCGTCGGCTGGGCGATCAGCAGGCGGCAATTGTTGGTGCCGAGATCGAGCGCTGCATAGAGTTCGTCAGGCCAAGGATGTTCGCCACCTGCCCGCTCCTCTTCGGGCCCCGGCTGCCGGCTCCGACGATTTGCCGCTTCGGCGTCATGCACCTCGCGCGGCTGAACGCGCGAAGGCGCATCAGCGCGATGCTCGGCGCGTGCGGAGGGCGGCGCATGCGCGGGAGCCAGCGGCCTGCCCTGCAGGCCCCTTTTGCTGCGATGCTTGCGACGGTTGCGGCGGCTGGAGGGCGAATCGCCGTCCGGCCGTGCTCCATTTGCATGCGCGGCGATCTGGACCGCGGTCTGAGGCTGAGCAGCAATATCAGGCTGGGATGTACCCCGTCCACCACGGCGCCTGCGTTTCCGCTTGCGGGCCGGACTTTCGGCGTCTTCCTTCGGGCGCGCTGCCTCGCCGGCATGGCCGGCAAGATCATGCGAAGCGGGATGAGCGGCGCTGCGGGATTGCCCGCCTCGCTTGCCCTTGCGGCGCCTGGACTTCTTGCCATCCTTGCGCCCTGCCGCCGACGCCCCGTCAAATTGCGGCCTTGCGCCGCCTTCGGGGTCTTCCACGTTCGTTTTCCATCGCGCCGCGCAAGTCCGGAAGGTATGCAGCAGGCGCTCATTCGATTTTTGCGTTGGCGCGAGAATATCAGCGACCGGCAAAATCACCAAATTCTTTTTGATTCCGGATTTTAGACCTGAAATTTTCACCCGCGTTGGAAGGGCCGAAATTTTTCAAAACGGGTATTTGCAATCCGCCAGCTTTTGTTTATAAGCGCCGCACACCAGCCGAACCGACGCGGTTCGCAGCTGCTGGGGAATAGTTCAATGGTAGAACAGCGGACTCTGACTCCGTCGATCTTGGTTCGAATCCAGGTTCCCCAGCCAATTCTCGCTAAATCCCCTTAATTCCTTGATTTTCCAGTCGTGCCGGATCCCGTTTTGGCGTCATTGGCGACCTGATGCCCAGAACTGGTGCCCACAGGTGATGCCCACGCGAAATATGCGCGACGGCATCGCAGGTGGCAGGCAAGGGCAAGATCCCCATGGCAGTCCGCCACGACGTCGAAAATCTCATTCGCCGCGGCAACATCTTCTACTGGCGAGCACGCGTCCCCATGTCGTTCGCGAGGTGCCGACCGGGCAGCCGGCTTTCACTGAGCCTTCACTGTTCCGATCATAAAAAGGCTCAAGTCATCGGTCGGAAGCTCAACATGCTGATGGCCGAGCTGAAGATGAAATCGAAGGAACCGATGTCCAAGGAGCAGCTCCAGAAACTCTGCGAACACGAGCGCGACGTCATGCTCCTGCATCTCGAAGACGTCGCCCTCGCGGCCAGGCGGTATGGCCGACCTGCCGACATCGAGGAGCTGGAAATCGACCTGGAGAATGGCTGGGCCTACAAACTGCTCGCCATGTTCGGCATCCGCCAGCATCTGACGCTGAAGGAAGGCTGCAGCGGCCATCGTTACCTGGTGGCGAACGGAGTTCCCACCTCGCACATCTCGGCGATCAAGTCGAATTACATCGAACTGTTTGACGAAGCAAACAGCCGAGCCTTTCAGGACGGCATCCGGATGCTGATGGATCAGTTCGGCATCGGTCAGCATCCGCTCAATCATGAGAAAGCCATGAAGGCCTATTTCGAGGGCCGGGCGGAGGCGCTGTTCGATGTCGACGATCGGCATCCGCTGGCCGACCGAAGCCTCAGCGAGTTCACGGGCGGCTCCAGACCAAACCCTCGGCCGAGTTCGGCAACACCGGTCCAGCCCGTGGTCCCGCTTATCTCCTCTCCTCCAATCGCGGAGGCCGATACCGCACCGACGCCGAAACCCTTCGAACTTTCCGCGATCGTTCCCCTTGACCTTCAGCCTGTACCGAGTCCTGCAGCCGTTGAGCAGGGAGATGGTTCGACAGCCATGCCGATCCTTCGTGTCGCTGACTTCGAACTGGAATGGGAGAAACTCGCCGCCAACATGAAAGACTCGTGGGATGAGAGCACTGCCAGAGACAATCGCGCTCTCGTTCGAATGTTCAAAGGCGTGCTCGAAAAACTTGGCGTAGAACATTCCGGGCAGATCACCCAGTTTCACCACGGGGAGCTGCGGCAGCACTTCAACATGATTCCGACTCGCTGGGGGCAGAGTGCAAGAATGCGAGCCATGTCCGCAGCTGAGCTTCAAGCGGAGGGACAAAAGCTCCGAGAACAAGCCGAGAAGGACGGTAAGAAACCTGCGGTCGGACTCAGCAGTGGGACTATCCGCAAGCATCTCGGCAACTTGGACCACTTTCTAAAGCATCTTCGTGGACACGGCTTCGATATCGGCGACTGGAGCTTCGAAGGCCTTAGGCCGAAGAAACCCAAACCGGGCTCCATCCGAAGGAAGCAACACAAACCCAAGCCGGAAGAGATCCAGCCGATTTTCTCATCCCCCATCTACACGGGCTCGTTGAACGACAGGCGAGGTCGTGGAAAGCCAGGTCCGCATGTCTTCCATGATGCGGCTTACTTCCTCCCCATCATGTTCTCCTATCTCGGCGCCCGCCGAAGCGAATTCGCCGGTCTTGGATTGGACGACATCGAAGAAGATGACGATGGCCTGGTGCTTATCTTGCGGACCAATAAGTTCCGGCGACTCAAGACGGAGCAATCAGAGAGGCTATTGCCGGTTCCCGATGAACTGATCCGCTTGGGCTTCATGGACTACTGCGTTGCGCTCAAAGAACTGGGGTACGAGGCCGTCTTTCCGGACCTCTTTTCCCACAAAACCATGAACGATCCCGGTGACCGCTTTTACGACGTCTTTCTCCCAATCATGAAGCAGTCGTTGGGAGAGAACATGTGGAGCCGCGCCTTCCATGCGCTCCGTCACGGGATGGCGGACACTCTCCTCCAGGCAGGCGTTCCGCCCTTGGTTATCGACGATATCTCCGGACGGCTGAGCGAGGGCAGTGAGACCAGCCTCCGCTACACGAACCCAGCCGGGCTTCCGCTGATGCGAGATGCTCTCAGCAAGTATCCGATCATCACGGCCGGCATCGAGCCCAAGCCGATCAAGCTCCTCCCCTGGATCGAACAACGGCTACCGCCGCCATGGGCCCGCGAGGCCAAGAACGAAGAAAGACGCCGGAAATAATTTCCGGCGTCCGCTCTCGACCTATGCGGCCTCCCAGACCTGATTAAGAATGCGGGCGGCAAGGGCTGCCTTGTCCTGCGGAAGGAACCGTCCGTAGTGCTTGGCGACCATGTCCGCTGTGTCCTGGATCGCGTAGCTCGCCTGCTCATAAGAGCCGGTCTGCTTCAGGATGTGGGTTGCCAGGACGTCTCGGACGTTATGTGGACCATGCGGCAGGAGGCCCTTGATCGCTCCCCGACCAGTGTAGGGGTTGTAGATCCCGTAGCGCTGGATCGTCAGACGCCAGGCCTCGTAGAAGCTGGTGGTGTCATAGGTTGCATCCGTGCTGGTCGTCTTCACGGTTTTGACGAAGAAGGTGCCGGGATCGGCAGCACCGCGCAGCAACACCGCCCGATGTCGGTCCACATAGGCGTCGATATAGGCGTAGAGGTCCAGGAGGTCCGGCAGCACGAGACGGAACGGCTTGTCGCCGAAGAAGGATGAGTGCGCATTCTTGAAGGCGACCGAAGGTATGAAGACCTCCCATCCGCCTTCGCGGTCCCTCCAGCGGATCTCGCCGCGCTTCATCTTTTCCAAGACACGCTCTGAACGCGGCATGTGGCCCTTTGGGCAGAGCATCAGTTGCCGCAGATTCTTCTGGCGAAGCCCGAGATGCAGTCCCAACCGCAACATCAGGAACGACCGAACTGCCTCGGCAGCCGGCCGCGGATACCGATGCTCGTCCGGCATTAGGCGAATGATCTCCTCGGTGATCTTGCGGTACTCACCGACAGGGCTCGCTGCTTCAAGCACCGGCATGATCGGCTCGAACGGGTCGCGGTGGACGCGCGCGATCCGTTGGATCTCTTTGACCCGATGAGACGCATGCTTGTGGAAATCGTCACAGGCGCCGTGCCAATCCTCTTTCGCATAGTCGATCTCGTTTTGAGAAACCAGCCCTGGGATCGGCTGAACACGGGCGAGAAGCTCAGGGTGCTGGCGAAGCCAGCCTGTGCCTTCTTTGGTCAGCGCCAGGGCGATGCGCAACATGTCCACCTCCCAAGCGGTGTAGAAGCCACGCCGGCTTTCTCGCCACTGGAGGTACCAATCCCAGACGCCGGGGAAGGGCAGCAGACCGAAGGTGAGTTGACGAAGCGGCACACCACAGCCCCTCACCTCTCCATCCTTCGCTGCCGCCAGAGCGCCGAACATCAGCCCGAGGTGCTCGATCTTTTGGGACGCCGTCTCTTCCCCCCAGACGCCGTTCCGCTGGAAACCCACCGACGTCAGAGCAGACGTCTTGAAGCGCACAAGGTCGGCCATCTCCATTGCGAGAGCCGCTGGGGCCTCGATGACTCCCGACAGAAGGTCAGGGTCTTCTATCCAGGTCTGCTCGGAATTCTCAGGGACAATGATCTTACCGTCTCGTGGCGCCCGGCCGCCGTAGGAGACGCCAGGAAAGCGAATGGCGTAGCGCTGCTTGGCGGCCGCTGCCTGAAACTTCCTGTAATCGGTCGAGCCGCTGATGATGACGCGCCGGACCCAATCTACAATCTCCTCGCGCTTCTTGAACGGCAGCGAGTTGAAGTCTTCCGGGAAGTGCCATGCGAGCCGGCGCCGCTCAGGAGGCTCTATTCCTGAAAGATCGAAGCCGGAAGCAGATCGCGAAGGGTGCGGGAGCTTCGACTTGAAGTATCCCTCCGGCAGCCGGTAACGCCGCTCGATGCGAGAGAGCACGTTGAAACTTTCGGTACTGCGCGGCACCCGCCGACCTTCGATCCAGCTCAACAGCGTGTTCTTGTCGGTTAGATCGTCGGGTCCGACGACAGCACGATAAAGTACCCAATATGTCTCTCCGTGCCGTCGAAGGTGAAGTTGGAGAGCTTCGGCAAAGTCTGCCGGATCCTTCCAATCGTCGAATAGAGGGGCCGGAAACTCGACGGCGATGCTGGCCGATGCCGCGCGAGAGGTCTTCGTCGCTGTTGACTGTTTGTGCTCCTGCGGCGTCGCTCGGCTAGCTGCCGCCGGCGCTGCCCTTTTCCGCGAGACCTTCGGTGATCTGGAAGCTTTTCCCTGCGACGAATTGCTGGAGAGGCCCGTATCTCTGATCCAGCGAGCAATGGCATCCAGACCGGGTTCGATTTGCCGCGCATTTGCGGCAAGGAGCTTGGCGTCGACCCTGCAGGTGACTGCCACACTGCTCCAGTCTGTCCTGCCGCTAACCCGAGGGGCTGTTTGCCGGGACTGGATCAGCGAGTGCATGTAGCTTATCAACCCCGCCAGTTCATCAGCCGCCAGAAGCGGCGCGAGACGAAGTTGGCAGAAGGCGTCGATCTTGCGCTGAAAGGCTTTGGGAGAGAAACTGTCTGTCATTTCCATTCACATAGCTGTTGTCATGCTCCCGCCGAGGCGGGGCGAGCGAGCTAAGCGAGATGGGTTAACCGGCGGTAACTCTCGCAGGGCATCTGTTTGGATGCTCCAGAAAAACGATTCAAAAGCAAACGGCGTTTCAGCAAGTAACGGGGCGACGAAGTCGCCATCAGGATAACGCCGTTTGCATCAGGCGAAGGCTGACCCTGGCGAAGAGGGTTTCCCTATCGACGCCAGGGCTGCGGTCAATGGATGAGATGAACCTTGCGGCGGAAGGGGCTGTCGCCACATCCATATTGCTCGACGAGAGCGCTGAAAACTTCGTACGCCGCCCGCTCGTCAAATCCCTGTTGGGTCAGCTCTCCCACCAGCTCGTCTTCCAGCTCGCCCAGCTTGGTAAGCTTCCCGGTCTTCAGCAGACCCGAGATCACCCTGAAGAGTAAAATTCGGGCGAAGTCATCCCGTGCCGGGCGCCGCTCAATTTTGTGCCGGTCCCGCAGCAGCCGCTGCCTCTCTCGCTGCTTCGCATTGCGTTCGCGCTGCGTCTGTCGTGCCATATGTCCCTCCTCTTTTGGCTGATGGCACCTTCGATGGTCAGAGGACCGGCGGGCCGGCGCAAGCCGTTTTCCGGTGAATCGGAATCATCATGTTCTGAATCGGAAATCCGCCACTCTGAATCGAATGAGCGCAATTTGTTTCGACGTGCGGACACGTCGAGATACATTTTTGGTGACTTCCCTGTCGCGGCTAAGGTCCGTTCGTCAGTCAGACGGACGTCTCCCCAGAAAGAGGGAATCGGAAATCTGAGAAACTGAATCGTCTGCCGTCGATATGGAATCGTCAGCGGAGAGTTTTGAATCGGATGCTGCTTGTTCAGAATCGAATCTGCGCAATTTATCTCAGGTCGCCGGCAACCGATGTCGCTTTAACCCACCTTGAGATGCGTTGCTTCGGTGGTTGAGTTCTGCTGGCCGAGAATCCAGCCTTCCCACGTCATGACATCTTGGGTCGTCGGCGCGCCCTCAGCCCTTCGGCCCTCGACCACATCGATCATGCCGAGCAGGCCGATGATTGCGTCAAACTGATCTTCGCCGGATTTGTCGACGCCGAATCCGTCGTGGATCATCTCCTCGACCGCTTTACCATCCACATGCGGTCGGTTCGCCAGCCACCGGAGAAGGTGAGTGCCGACAGAGCGGCGGCCAGACTGCTGCCGCTTGCTCCAGACTGGTCGACGCGGGATTCCAAGCTGCCCGTAGACGTCGCCGGGATAGGTCTCGGCGACGATCGTTGCGCCGGGCTTCACGAGTTCCGAGAGGGTTCCGTCGAACGGCCACAGTACAACGTCATCCAGGTTCGGGATGATGATCTCGCGCCATCCGGTGATCGCGGCCTTGCCCACCTGGTTGCCCCCCAGCGTCCAGAACAGCATGCAAGCGTCGCCACGGTCTGCCGTTGAGCGCTCGCAGCGGCGAAGGAGATCGGAGCCGCTTTCGATGTTCAAAGCGTCGAACAGGTGCTGACGCTGGGTGCCGCCCGGCCTCATCGGATAGAATGGCCGATGGATGGAGATCTCGTCGCGGTGCTCCGCCACATCGAACCATCGTTCATATTGCCCAGATCCAAAATTACGCAATGCGGAGCGGAAATCAGCAAGGCCGGAGGCTCTGCCATAGGCCTCCGGCAGGCCGATGGGAAAGTCAAAGCCCATGAGGAGGGCTCCGTCTGTTTCGCCGCGGCGCCGCAGCCGTGGGATTAGGTCGGCCGTATCGCCGACGGGTTCGGGCGCGGAGATGATCCAGCCAGTCCCTCGGCATACAGCAACGCACATCCACCGCTTCTTCCGGTCGATACTCCAATCGCAATGTGCGACAACAGCGACAGACATTTTCAGGTCTCCTCCACTGGCGAAGGTCTAGGAGCTGGAGGCCAGGATGTCCATGACGGCATCGCCATCGAGTGCCTGGGCGTCGAACAGCGCGCGGACCAGCCGGTCGAAGGCGGCCCGGTTTTCGAGGATGACTTCCGTCGCCCGCGCCTGCGCGAACTCCAGACGCCTGTGGACCCGCTTTGCCAGGTCATCGTCCCGGCTTAGAATGGCAGTCGGATTCCGATGATGGAGATAGAGCAGCGGGTATCTGGCACCGAAGCCCAGCGCCTGCTCCATGTCGATCGCAATCCGCGTCGCGCGGGCAAGATCGCTGTGCTCGGCGCCGCCGGAGCCGGCGGAAGCTGTCTTCAGAACGATCAGCTCTGCCGCGCGGCCTGCCATCAGCAGCGCCAGGAGCCGCTCGTACCATTCGACTGTATCCGGTCCGCCATTGCCGAAGGTAATCGTATTTTGTCCGCCGTCCCTGGCATCAATGGTCAGCCCCAGGACCGCGCCGAGGCGCAGAGCATGGTGGACCACGGCATGGCCGGATTCATGGATGGCCAGGCGCCAGCGGACATCGTAGGACAGCGTCGGGCGATGGCCGCGGATGCCGGCCTCGAGATCGGCATAAGTCATTGGCCGTTTTTCCCGGCGGGCCTTCAGCCTCGCCTCGCGGACGCCACGTTCGACATCAGCGCCGGTCAACCCCATGGCCCGTGTCGCCAGACGTCGCAGCACCTGTTCGGCCGTCATCCCGTTTCTGCCGCTCTCTCCGCTCATAACGGCGCTCCTTCCCGTCCTGCATCCGCTGCGATGACGTCGAGGTCGGACCCGAGATGATGGGCTAGGATGCCGGAAAGCGCCGGGATGTCGGGTTTGGGGATTTCGATACGGGTCTCGAGCCGCCCGGACCGCCGGATCGCCTCGTCGATCTCATTTGGCCGATTCGTCGCGCCGACGACGATGACGCCCTCGCTCTTGAGTGCGCCGTCGAGCAGTTCCAGCAGCTTGTTGACGCAGGCATTCCAGTAGTCGGCATAGTCCCTGGAGGCACTCACCCGCATGCCGATGCCGTCGATCTCGTCGATGAACAGAATGCAGGGCGCCTGCGCCCGCGCCTCGGCGAACGTGTCTGCCATCCGGCCAAGCACGTCGTGCAGGTATTCACCCTGCAGCCAGGTCGACACGGACGTGACCACCAGAGGGATTTGCAAGCTGTTGCACAAGGCGCGTGCGAAGGTCGTCTTGCCCGTTCCGGGCGGACCGGAGAGCAAGAGCTTCGTGCTCATCTCGGACCAGTCGAGGTCGCCGCTTCGGTAATCGGCGAGATCGGCCTTCAGTCCCAGTGCCCAGTCCTTCGCGGCGCCGTAGCCGGACAGGGTCTCGACGAACAGCGGCGGCTTCCCGTCCTTACCGCCTTCCGGCGGCTGCGGCTGCACGACCTCAGCACCTGTCGGCTTTTGCTTCGACCTGCCCTTGCCGCCGGAGCCAGACCCGGACGAGGAGCTGCCGGAGGACCTGCTGTCCTTGGTATCATTGCGACGCCCGGAAGAGCTTTGAGAGATGATCCTGCGGGTGGAAGAACTGCCGCCGCCCTGCCCGTCACCCTCCGCTTCGTTGCGGTTGCGGGCGGCAAGCCCGGCGAGAGCCTCGATGCTGGTGTGGATCGGGCGCCCCGGCCGGATGGCAATAGCGAGATCGTCCAGTGTCAGCGCCGCGGCATCGATCTCACGCACAAGGATGGCATGAGCGGAAGCCGCTTCACGACCATAGACTGCCTCCAGCAGTTCGGAGATCAGCGTGGCGTCGATGCCACCGCCGGTCAGCCGCACGTCACAGGTCAGATCAATCTGATCGGGAATCTCCTGGTTCGTCTCCGAGACGGCGAGGACCGGCGAGCCATGCGCCAGGGCCCGAAGCAGTTGCCGTCGCATGGTCGGCCGGTTGAGGCGCAGGTCATCACCGACGAGAACATGAAGGAAGACGCGCTTCGCCTCCCCCTCGCCCCACGCCCACATGTCTTCAACGAAAGTGAAGTCGGCGGCCATACCGACATAAGGGCCAAAGGGAACGAGCGATGCCTTCTCGAGGAGCGCAAGCAGCGCTCTTTCGAAGCCTTCGACCTGAACACGCATCGAGAAGACCGGCGCCGGCTGACGCAGGAGGTTGACTAGATCACGAAGCGCGACGCCTGACTCATGCATGGCGGCAGCGAGCAGAAGCACCGCGGCCATCGCCTTCACACTCGGCGCCTCCCCCGCTTCCCCGACGACGCGAATGGCATAGCCCGCCGACGCGCTGCTATCCTGCAGGCCTGAGCCGAAGCGCCGGAGGTGGCCCGGCAGGACCGGCATAGGCGGCGACAGGTCGGGACTTCCCGTCTTCTGCTGGTTCGGCTCGATCAGGAACGAGGCAAGATGGTCGCGGACCCATTGCCGGTCGCGTGCCGCATCTCCCGAGAGGTGCGCGGGATCAAAGGCGGGCGTGTAGCGGCCGACGAGATATCCATCGACATGGACGACCTTCATCGTGAGTAGACCGTTACGCATGGCGAGACGCCGGACCTCCCGGCGTGTCTTGTGCCGCAGTTGCCGGACGAGGAAGGAAGACAGGCGATCCATCAGAGCACCTCCCCGGCGATCATGCCGGAATTGATTTCAGCTGTGGCGGGGTAATCCGACGAACGATGGCGCGTCAGACCGGCGGTCCGCGAACGCGATCCCGCTCTCCTGCCCCTGATCCAGTTGCGGACCGTTCGGCAGGCCGGATCGCCGCGGTCGGCCAGCGTATCGAGCCGTGTCATGACGGGCGCCGGAACGGACGGGCTGCCCTCACTGCCCTGCCGCACACAGGCAAGGGCAAGGCCAATGACGATGGCCGCGTCGCATCGGAAGCCGAGCGATGAAGAGTGGTGATATTCAGACATGCGATGTCTCCTCGCCAGGCCGCAAGGCGGCCGGAGCTCATAACAGGGAGATTGAGGAAGGCAGACTGCCATGCCAGAGCGAAAGCCTTAGCCTGCGCGCGAGCCGAGCAGTCGCCGGTCAGGCGTCGAGCAGCCGTCGCGCAAAACCGACGCGGATGCGCTGCGGTAGCCAGGACGTCTCGTCGTCCTCGTCCGCGCCCGGTCCATTCGCCTCATCGTCGGAGGCGTCGAAACCGTCACTCTCGAAGCTTTCCCCGTCCGGCTCGCAACGAGGGATCACACGCCGTCCGCCACGCAATGCGCCGAAGGGTGCTGACAGAGGAGAGGAAGCACACGCACTGCCAGCAACCGGCGTGAGGATACCGAGCGCCCGTAGCGCCTCGGACTCGAGAAGCTGCTGAACGCGGCGCCCGAAGCGCTGGCGAAGTTCGGCCATGCAGGCGGCCGCACCATCGATCTCGAGCAGGTCGTCGATCTCCGATAGCGCCCAGACGCCCACGGCATGGTCGCTCGGCCGGCTGGCCCCATCGACAATGGCAACGCCGACCGTGTCGACCATCAGCCGCTTCTGCGTCTTATAGAGCCAGTCAGGCAGAACCATGGCCGAGGCCATCATCTTCAGCTTCAGCTCCTCGAGCCGGCTTGTATCCCCATAGGATGCCAGCGACCGCTTGAGGTCGAGGATGAAGGCTGAATGCTTGGCCCGGTTTACGATGATCAGGTCCGGCGTGTAGCTGCCCTTCGCGGGTGCCTCGCAGTCGAGCCGGATCTCTTCCAGGTGCCGCCAGTCATTGCCGGCCACGGCTTCGATTGCCGCCTTCACGAGCGGCAGCTTGATCGACTGCATCAGCACGACCAGATCGGGATTGGCCTTGGAAAGACGTTCAATCGCCTGCTCCAAAAGTTTCCCTTCCCGGAAGGACACCGCACGGACCAGCGAGGCCACGTTGACGTAGTGCCCAAGGATCTCGTCCTCGACCGGCTCGCCTTCGGCGATCGCTGCGACCGCCTTTTCGATCAGCAGATCGAAATCGGCCTCGACCTCCGGATAACGGACGATGCGCGGGTAACGGCGCAATACAGGCGGTTCCGGCCGCATGGCACGCTGAGCCGCGAAGTGACGGCGCGCCATCGCACCGTCGATCGCATGTCCGCTGGAGGATGCCGCCACAGCGGCACGCAGAACTTCCCCGATGGGGGAAGAAGAGTGTAGGTTGGTCATAGCCCGATTCCTTTCCAAGAAGGCTGAGGGTCAGGCCCTTGGTAGCGTTGGCGCGCTGCCTTGGGCCGCTTGCTCCGGTCACGCCGGAGCCGCTCATACCTGGCAGGACCCCGAGCGGATCTCAAGGATCCTTTCCGCAAAAATGAGAACGGATCCTGAACAAGGTTAACGGCGGGCTCATGCTTGAATTCTGTCCCACGCCTGATGGTAAACGGCCGGTAAAGTGGCTTGAGATACTTCCGCAGGACCGACGCCGGCCGAAGGTTGGAATCAAGAAAGGGGCCCGAAAGCCCCTTCCTTGTGTTCAGTCCGCCGACGCCTCGGCCGGTTTCGGCTTAAGCCAAGCCGGCTTCCTCAGCCCCGACCGTACCTCGTTGGGAACCATCGAGATGACATTGGAGGCGTCATCTGCCGCCGCTGGTACCGGACGCGCCAGAAACGTTGGCGGCTGGTAATTCGCTATGGCGACATCCTCGTCATCGACCGGATCTAGGCTCGAAGCCTCGATCCGCACGACGCCACCGAGCGCCTCAATGCCGCTGCGCATCACCGCATCTGCCGAGTTTGGAGCAACTGGGCCTTTAAGCGGCCACTCGGGTTGCTTCGTCCGGGACGTTGCCCAGTCGAGCAACGGCAGCACCTCTTGGCGCAGCCAAACCTCGAGTTCCTTGGCCTCAGGCCATGCCTCTCGCTTGCCAAGATGGTCCAGTGTCAGGAAGACCTTGTACCAGTGACTTGCGGTCGGAATCTCGCTCTCTGAGAGCTTGCGGACGTCGACGTCACCGGGCGCATCCAGAAGCAGAACATTGCCCAAACTGCGTTTTGCCGAGCGAGCCGCAGGTTCGAGCTTCGGGATGAGCGCCGTTTTCTGCAGACGCTTGCCCTTGCTCTTCAAAGCACTTGCCACTTCTGCAGCAAGAGTTGCAGCATTTTCGACGAAGGCGGCAATGCCGGTCTTTGTCTTGAGATCGATCATCGCCCGCAGACCAGACAGTCCACCGATGTCGGCGAGTTCGTCACCGACTACCGCTCCTGAAGCCTTCTCAGAGCTGTCAGCAAGCAAGGCTTTCACCTCGCTGACGCGAATGCCGCCATGTTCCTCGGCATGCGCCAATGCAGCCTCGACCTTCTCCTCTGGCGCGGACGCGAGATGGAAAAGGACTGTCGGACTGACGGCAAGCTCGACCACTCGCTCCCGGTAAGGCGCGAGGTTACGAGCGACAGCCCGGTAGTTACGGGCGGTTTTCGAGGAGATGTCGCATCGCTGCGAGACCCATTTCTCGAAAGTACCCGGCTCAACAAGCTCGGACGCCTGCTCCAGCAAGACGCCCAGCTCGAAGGCCTGGTCCGTGGACCGACGCCCCAAGGCCTGGATGCCAGCGGCTGCCGCTTCCAAAGCCTTCATGCTCTGCACGCCGATGTCGAGCGCGTCGTAGTCAAAGCGGGCGGACGCCCGTTTTGTTGTCTTCTTGGTCATGTCAAAGATCCTTGCAGGTTGCAAAAGCATCAACTGCATTTGCGCAATTGATGCATGTATTATCGCCCACCCTTCAATACATGGCAATGTATATCACAAGTTGCCTCTTGAGATATACTCACATTACTAAAGATGAAATGCGGCAGAATTACATATTATTACTACAAAAAGAACGCTTAATAATTATTTTTCATGTAAATCGCTCAAGTATTGAAAATGCATCCAATGGTTGCGAACGTCGTCACACCCCCTATTTGCGAGAGGCTGCCAACCTGGTATCACGAGGTCAGATCCATCGAGTCTCAAACTATGTCAAAGGCAGTTCTGACCACGAAGGTGGATCCCACCTATGACGATCTTCCGGAGCAGCGGTACCATTTCCCGCGCACCTATCTGCGCCAGGTCGAGGCGGCGCGAGGTGACTGGATCGTCTACTACGAGCCGCGGCGGCCGAGCGGCGACCTGATGAAGACGGGCGGCAGACAGGCCTATTTCGCAACGGCCCGGATCACCGACATTATCGAGGACCCGTCCAAGCCCGATCACTTCTATGCGCTGGTCGAGAACTTCCTACCCTTCGATCACACCGTCCCCTTCAAGGAGGCGAACCACTATTATGAGAGAGGGCTGCGCAAAGACGACGGCACCACCAACAAGGGGGCTTTCGGTCGCGCTGTCCGAAACATTTCAGACGCCGAGTATGACCTGATCCTCGCCGCCGGCTTCGCGCACGTCCTTGGAAATCGTGACCGAGAGCGGCCGGCGCCGGACCCGGTCGAGCAGGCGCACATCGGATTTGGCGACAATCCGCAAATGTCTTTCGAGATCGAGGTCGTCGATCGCCGAATCATCTCCCAGGTACTGCAGCGTCCTTTCCGGGACCGAGCGTTCTCAGTGGCCATCAAATCGGCCTACCAGGACACCTGCGCCGTTACCGGCCTGAAGCTGATTAATGGCGGTGGGCGCTCAGAGGTCCAGGCCGCGCACATCCGCCCGGTAGCCCATGGTGGGCCGGACAGCGTCCGCAACGGCCTCGCCCTCTCCGGAACGGTGCACTGGATGTTTGACCGCGGCCTGATCTCCGTCGATGACGATTACAGCCTGCTGATCGCGGGTGGCGGCGTTCCCGACACCATCACGCGGCTCATCAATCCGGAGCGGCGCCTGCTTGTGCCGTTCCGCGCGGACGAGCGGCCGCACTCGCAGTTTCTGCAATACCACCGCGAGAAGGTCTTTAAGGGCTGAGGCTGCGGAAATTATTTCCGGCCGGCATGCGGGCGATCACTCCTCGCCGAAGAAATCCTCGTCCAGCCGCTTAAACTCGACGGTGCGGTAACTGCGGACGCCGACGCCGTGTTCAATCATCAGATCGGCCAATTCCTGCCCATCGATGAGGATAACCCCCTGGGCCAGATGCCTGACGGTATCGCGCGCCGGCTGGCTGAAGGTGGAGGTGGTGACGAAAACGCCTTTAGTGGCGCCAAGGCCGACAAGGCTCCCGACGAAGCCGTTCACATCTGGACGACCGACGGCGTTGCCGGGGCATAGTGCTTGGCTACGGTTCGAGGCCGAGGCGATCCTCATTGACGATGCAAGGCGCCCCGGCGAGCAGGTTCTCGGCAAAGACCGGCACAAAGTAAATTATCCGGCATCGACTTCGGCAAGTGCTGCGCACGCCAATAGGAGTGGCAGCGGGTTGCCGGGGCGGGATCACGAGGTGCAAAAGCAGCCGACTTTGACAGTTGTGCCCTAAAATCAAAGCTCTTGCCGCAACGACCTCTCTAGGCGAACGTGTATCCATTGGTTACACTCTCGCCATGACCAAAAAAGATGTTGGGCTGCGCATCAGGTTGGATCGGGATCTGCGGGATGAATTCGTCGCGGCGTGCCATGGCCATGATCGTCCAGCGGCACAAGTGCTTCGAGAGTTCATGCGCGAGTACGTCCGCGAAAGCATTGCGTGCTCCGCTATAAGAAAGCTTCAACGTGACGCGAGAGGAAACGAAGAATGACGTCGGCTAGCTCGCCCAGATATAGGGCAGCCAACGGCCCGACTGATGGGAATAGGTTCGCATGAGCAATGTCAACGTCAGGCGGCTGGTCGAGAATATCCGATCCGGCACGAACATCTATACGCCGCTAGTAGAGCTAGTGGTAAACGCCATTCAGGCCATCGACCAAAAGGGCGTCAAGAATGGCCTGATCCAGATCGAAGTCCTGCGAAGCGGACAGGCGGATATCATTGACCGCCTTGAGGATATCGACGGGTTCATCGTCAAGGACAACGGCGTTGGCTTCACCAAGAGCAACCGTGATTCATTCGACACTCTCTATACTGAGCAGAAGATCGCCGATGGCGGTAAAGGTTTTGGCCGGTTCACTTGCCTCAAATATTTCAACCATGTGAAGGTGGCGAGCACCTTCGCCGTCGGCGATGCGTTCCACGATCGAACCTTCAGGATGGGCCTAGACAAAGACATCATCGTTGACGAGAAAACGTCCGCTTCGGAAAAGCGGGAGACGGGTACAGCCGTCGAGATTTCCGGCATCAAGTCGGTCAAGTTCCCGGACAAGCGCCTTGATACCGTTAGCCGCGTTATCGTCGAGCGGCTGTTACCATATTTCGTAGACAAGGATCGGGCGTGTCCGCGTATTGTGATCCGGGAAGCGAAGGAGCCTTCCGGTGGTGTCTCTCTCAACGATTATCTGGGCAAGGAGAACAGCCAGATTGTCGAGATGCGGGTTGAACAGGGCGAGTTTACACTCACAGCCAAAGAAGAGGCCAAGGGCTTCCAGGTCCGCGTCTTCAAATTCTATGCGCCGAGGTCGGCCAAGAGCAAAGTCAGTCTCGTCGCACATCGGCGCGAAGTGACCGACAACCCGCTTCAGGCCTATATACCTGAATTCGCCGAGGAGTTTTATGAGGACGGTCCTGACAGGGATCTGTCCAAGGGGCGCAATTTCGTCGTCAAATCGTATGTTTTCGGCGACTACCTTAATGACAACGTGTCGCTCGAAAGAGGCGAATTCCGTTTCCAAACCGACGACGACCTCCTGAGCGGCATATCCCAAAGCGAGATCGAGCAGAAGGCGGCCGAAATCGCGCAGTCGGCGGTGGGTTCGGAAATTACCGAGCGGAAGAGGCGCAAGCAGGCGCGCATCGCCGACTATGTGTCGGCCGATGCTCCCTGGCACCGGACGCTCGCGAATGAGGTCGATTTCGACGCCCTGCCGATGCGGCCGTCCAACCAGGATATCGAGCTTCATCTTCAAAAGAAGAAATTCGAAAAGGAAATCCAGACGCGATCACAGGTGGCCGCGCTGCTGAAATCGGAAAACCCCGATGAGCTGGCAGAAAAAATCACTCAGCTTATGGACAGCATTTCCGACACCAGCAAGAATGATCTCATCCACTACGTTTCCATGAGAAAGTGCGTTCTCGACCTCTTTTCCAAGTCGCTGGAAATCGATGCCGATGGAAAGCACAAATCGGAAGGCGACGTGCACGACATCATCATGCGGCGTAAGAAAGACTCTGAAGGCCTTGATTACGAATCGCACAATCTCTGGATATTGGACGAACGGCTAAATTTTTCCTCCTACGTCTCATCCGATAAACCGCTGAACAAGCCAAACGGAGATCGGACAGATATTACGATCTATAACCGGCGTGTAGCATTTCGCGGTGAGAACGAGGCGAGCAATCCCATCACTATCTTCGAGTTCAAGAAACCCCAACGAGACAATTTCGCCGATCCTTCATCCAAGGAAGACCCGGTTCAGCAGATCGTCCGCTACGTCAATCAGATCAGAGAAGGCAAGTTCAAGACGCCCACTGGCCGGGATATTAGCGTCAATGGCACGACGCCATTTTATGGATATGTTGTATGCGACCTAACGGCCAAGGTTAGAAAGTGGCTTGAATTAGAGAAAGAGTTTACGCCCATGCCTGACGGACTCGGGTGGTTTCGATGGTTCGGCAATAATAGTCTTTACATGGAGGTCCTAAGCTGGACGAAGCTACTTCGAGACGCGGAAATGCGAAACAAAATATTTTTCAATAAACTCGGAATAGACTGAATAAGTATGAAGATAAAACTCAAGGGTCTTATGGGGGCGGCAGATGCCAAGGGAATTCGGGCCATATGACCCTAGCTACTGCCATAACCGATTATCAGGCGAAGTTCATAGCCTTTGATCTCGTGCGTCGCCGTCCGCCCGACAGCAGCGAACGGCTGGCCGTGGCCGTCGCCGGTGCGCAGGTCGACATGAACCCGCATCAAGTTGACGCGGCCTTGTTCGCGTTTGCCTCACCCCTGTCCAAGGGGGCCCTCCTTGCTGATGAGGTGGGGCTGGGAAAGACTATTGAGGCGGGTCTAGTGATCTCGCAGCGCTGGGCTGAGAACCGTCGGCGTATCCTGATCATTGCGCCTTCTAACCTGCGCAAACAGTGGCATCAGGAGCTGGGGGAAAAGTTCTTCATCCCCTGCACGATCCTGGAGGCAAAGTCTTACAACGCGGATATCAAAGCGGGCGAAGTACGCCCGTTTGACCGTACCGACAGCGTCGTGATCTGCTCATACCAGTTCGCCCGCAACAAAGCTGCTGACGTTCAGGCCACGCGGTGGGATCTCGTGATCGTCGATGAGGCGCACCGCCTACGCAATGTCTACAAGCCGTCCAACGTCATCGCCAACACGCTCAAGCGTGCGCTGGCCGATCGGCATAAGCTGTTGCTGACCGCGACCCCGCTGCAAAACTCACTACTAGAGCTGTTTGGCCTAGTCAGCTTCATCGACGAGCACAGCTTTGGTGACATCAAGAGCTTTCGTGAGCAGTTTTCCAACCTGTCGCAGGAACGCACCTTCGAGGTTCTGCGAGACCGGCTGAAGC
The DNA here is from genome assembly GCF_014194105.1 of Rhizobium sp. BK529. Classification (NCBI taxonomy): domain Bacteria; kingdom Pseudomonadati; phylum Pseudomonadota; class Alphaproteobacteria; order Hyphomicrobiales; family Rhizobiaceae; genus Rhizobium; species Rhizobium sp. BK529. The sequence continues at coordinate 2,693,691 of NZ_JACIAU010000001.1, forward strand.
CCATTTGCCATCGCACCTTGCGGCGGCAAGTCACGGCCTACGTACCCTACACGGCGCGTCACGCGATCCTAGAGAAATTCAGTCCCGATGAGGCTGAAGACAGGCTCTACGATCTCGTGACCGAGTACCTCCAGCGCGAAAACCTGCAGGCCTTGCCAGCAAGCCAACGTGCGCTGATGACATTGGTGCTGCGCAAGCTGCTGGCATCATCGACGTTTGCCATCGCCGGTGCCTTGACCTCTATTGCTGATCGTCTCCAGACCCGCCTCGACCAGAGTCGACCAACCGACGAGCTTCTGGACGACCTGGACGCCGACTATGAGGCGCTTGATGAGACCGCAGAGGAGTGGGAGGACGGCGATGATGCCGCACCGCTGACAGAAGCGGATCGCAAGGCGCTGACTACGGAAATCGCCGAGCTAAAGGCGTTCGCCGCGCTTGCAGCTTCGATCGAGCAGAACGCCAAGGGGCGCGCGCTCCTCAAGGCATTGGAGGTTGGCTTTGCCAAGGCGCGCGAACTCGGAGCGGCTGAAAAAGCGATCATTTTTACCGAGTCCAAGCGCACACAGTCCTATTTACTGCGCCTTCTGGGCGACAGTCCATATGCCGACGGGATCGTGCTGTTTAACGGCACCAATACCGATCCGGAATCAAAAGCGATCTATGACACTTGGCTGGAACGGCACAAAGGTTCTGACCGTGTCACTGGGTCGCGTACGGCGGACATGCGATCGGCATTGGTCGATTATTTCCGGGGACCGGGCCGTATCATGATCGCGACCGAAGCCGGCGCCGAAGGTATCAACCTACAATTCTGTTCAATGATCGTGAATTACGACCTGCCGTGGAATCCGCAGCGCGTGGAACAGCGGATCGGCCGCTGTCACCGCTATGGTCAGAAGCATGATGTGGTCGTGATCAACTTCCTCAATGAGAAGAACCAGGCCGACCAACGCGTCTATGAACTGCTGGCGGAGAAGTTCCAGCTGTTCGAAGGCGTGTTCGGCGCCAGCGACGAAGTGCTTGGCGCCATCGAGTCCGGCGTCGATTTCGAAAAGCGGATTGCCGGGATCTACCAGCAATGCCGACAGCCCAACGATATCAAGGCCGCATTCGATCAGCTACAGCAGGATCTGAGCCTCGAGATCAACGAGGCCATGACCTCGGCCCGCCGCAAGCTACTGGAGAACTTCGACGACGAAGTCCGGGAAAAGCTCAAGCTGCGCAACGCAGATACGAATGTGCATCTCGGTCATTTCGAGCGCCAGTTGATGCGCCTTGCCCAGCACGAGCTGGACGGTTCGGCCGAGTTCATAGACAGTTCGTCCTTCCGGCTGAGCGGAGTTCCCGCCTGGGCGGGCCGCGTGCCGACTGGCCTTTATGAGTTGCCGCGCCGCAGCGGCGAGGCCCATTTCTTCCGTGTCACGCATCCGCTGGGCGAAGCGATTGTTCACCGCGCGCGTGCCCGCGACCTGCCAGTCGCGGAGTTGACCTTCGATTATGCATCACACGAGGGCCGCATCACTGTGCTTGAACCCTTTGTGGGCCAGTCTGGTTGGCTGCGCGCCACTCAATTGAGCGTGGCATCGCTTGAACAAAGTGAGGACCACATCCTCCTGACGGGCATCACCGATGGCGGCACCATACTGGAATCAGAGGTGTTGACCCGGTTGATGACGGTGCCGGCCACGGTCGGCAGCCAGGCGCATCTTCCGGCATCCACTGCCCTAATACTTGATGAGGGGTTTTCCCGACAGCGTGACGTCATCCGTCGCACAATCTCCGAGCGCAACGCCCGCTACTTTGAGGAGGAAGCGACCAAACTTGATGGATGGGCCGACGATCTAAAGGTAGGGCTGGAACGCGAAATCCGTGAGATCGACCGCCAGATCAAGGAAGCCCGTCGCGCCGCCACTGCCGCACTGACCCTTGATGAAAAGCTGGCCGGTCAGAAGGCCGTCAAAGCGCTGGAATCCGAGCGCAACACCAAGCGCCGTTCACTGTTCGACGCTCAGGACCGGATCGACGTCCAGCGAGAGGATCTGATCGCCAGTATTGAGGGCAAACTGGAGCAGCAGGTTTCCGACATGGAACTATTCACCGTTCGCTGGAGTGTCCGGTAATGGCGGATCGTCCGATCGAAATCCTGGCACTCCCGCCGAAGCTTCATCAACTATTTGACCAAGTCGTTCCTCTCAAAACGGGCGGAAATGCGGAGGCGAACGAGCGTGACTTCCTCAGCCGGGCTCTTGCCGCGTTTGTCCTGCACAAGGTGGCGGGCGCGACAATCGAGGAAGCCGCCGCCGGCATTACCGATGGTGGTGGTGATGGCGGCATCGATGCGATGTATCACTCACCCGCAACGAATACGTTATGGTTGGTCCAGTCGAAATATATCCATGCGGGACTGACAGAACCCGATCTTGGCGACGTAACGAAATTTCAGGTCGGACTCGGCAACCTGCTTGCGGGACGTTTTGACGCCTTTGCAACCAACCAGCGCTGGAACACCTTGCGCCCACAGATTGAAACCGTGCTTGCCGAGCCAGGAACGCTGGTTCGTGCGGTGCTTTGCTATTCTGGCTTGGCGCTCATCTCTGAGGATCGTAAGCGCCTGTTCGAGGTTTTGCAACAGCAGGTTTCTAAGGAGCCGGAGGACGAATATTTCAAGTTCCAGTCGGTCAACCTAACCACGTTGAATGACTGGATTGCCGGTGGTGACGATGGTCGTGGGATCCAATCGGTTGATCTTGAAATCCACAATCCCGGTTGGGTAACGAAGCCCTATGAGACTGTCTATGGATTGGTTCCGCTCGAACGGCTAAAAGCACTTTACGAAGAGCACGGACGGATGTTGGTTCGCGCCAACATCCGTGGCTTCAAAGGTCGTACCGACGTTAATGAAGATATCCAGAAGACGCTGAAGAATGAAGCCATTCACTTTCATTACTTAAACAACGGCCTGACAGCCTACTGTGATCGCCTCGAGCTGAACAATCTCGATCGCACGAACTCGCTAAAAAAGCGCGTTACGGCGAAGGGCTTTGCGGTGATCAATGGAGCCCAAACCCTTGGCTCGATCGCTAAATGCATTACCGTACCGGATGGCGCTGCGCCGCCCAGTGGCTTTGCATTCATCAAGATTGTCTCGCTTGAGCGCTGCGAGGATGATCGCGCCTTTGCCGAGCGCATCTCACGCACCGCCAACTTTCAGAATCATGTTGAAGTACGGGATTTCGCTGCGGCCTACCCCCTGCATGAGCAACTGGCTTACACATTACGCCCTCATGGCATTTTCTATCATTTCAAAATTGATGAAGATACGCCGAAGTCTGACGAAGACAATTTCACTATGGACGACGCGCTGACGGCTTGCGCCTGCCTGAAAAATACCAACGACTGCGATTTCGTAACCCGTGTTGCAGCGAACAGGACCTCGTTGCTCTCACTGGAGATGGTTTATCCCGAGACCGAAGTGATCCGCAGCCGACACGAGCGGGTTTTTCCGCCAGACCTCTCAGCGCGCACTCTCTGGCGAGCGGTTCAGATGCAGGTGATCGTGCTCAAGGTAATGGGCGACAGCGCCAAGGCCGCGACTGGTGCGACCAAGGCATTTTATACATACGGACGCTGGCTCGTGCTGGCGGTCACCCTAGCAAGGCATCGGCCTGACCAAGGCGAAGCTCTGGCCCTCACCGATACGGAAAAAGCGGATATCTCAGCTAGAGTTTCGGAATATGCAGAAAAGCTATTGGCCCTTGCCGTGGACAGAGGCTTTGCCGCATATGACGACATAGCTGGGCAGCAAGTGCTCGCAACACAACGCGATTTTCAGTCGGTTTTCAAAACGCAGAACGACTGCAAAACACTATTCACCGCGCTGAAAGCGGAAATTTGGCAATCTCAGAATGCGCCGCGAGCTATCGGCGAAGAAGCGGCAGGACAAGCATGACCAAGAAGTACGAAAAACTCGAGCTGACATGGATCGGCAAGGACAAGCGTCCCAAGCTGGAGCCGCGGATTTTGCTGGAGGATGCGGCCAAGTCATATCACGCCGCCAGACGCGTTTCCGACGCGGATATTTTTGACAACATACTGATCCACGGCGACAATTTGCTCGCGCTGAAAGCGCTGGAAGCGGATTTTGCAGGCAAGGTGAAGTGCGTCTTTATCGATCCGCCTTACAACACCGGCAGCGCGTTCACCCACTACGAAGACGGGTTGGAGCATTCGATTTGGCTAGGCCTAATGCGCGATCGACTGGAGATCATCCGTCGGCTGCTTTCTGACGACGGTTCTCTTTGGATCACTATTGATGACAATGAGGCGCATTACCTTAAGGTCGTTTGCGATGAAATTTTCGGTAGAAGGAATTTCATCTCCAATGTTATTTGGGAAAAATCTGATAGTCCCAAGATGGATTCCAGATATTTCTCGTCACGACACGATCATATCCTGGTGTACGCAAAATGCATTGATATGGCGAAGATATCGAGGATTGCTGACGGCGAAGCCCCTGCTCATTTCAATAGGGTAGATAATAGCGGGCGCAAATATTACACAAAGCCATTGAGGGCAATGGGAAGCGGGGATGATACTCGAGAGGCGCGTCCGACGCTATATTTCCCTTTGACTGCACCAGATGGTTCCGAAGTATTCCCGATGCGTCCGGATGGTGTTGAGGGACGTTGGCGCTGGTCGCCCACCAAGGTCGCTCAGGAGCTTGACCGGATTGAGTGGGTAAATGGTCGCAGCGGATGGGCACCATACTACCGAATATATGCTGAAGGCACGACCGGCCGTCCACCAGAAACCATCTGGCGACATGACGAAGTTGGAAGCAACCGAACGTCAAAGATTGAGGTTCAAGCTATTTTTCAAGGCATTGAACCGTTCACAACTCCAAAGCCAGAACGGCTTATTCAACGCGTTCTTGATATCGCGACGCAAGCGGACGATCTCGTGCTGGACTCCTTCGCTGGCTCCGGAACAACTGGCGCAGTCGCCCATAAAATGGGCCGTCGCTGGATCATGGTGGAGCTGGGTGATCACTGCACCACCCATATCGTTCCGCGTCTGCAAAAGGTGATTGACGGCACAGATCAGGGCGGGATCAGCAAGGCTGCGGATTGGAAGGGCGGCGGCGGCTTTCGCTACTACGAGCTCGCGCCCTCCCTGGTCGAAAAGGACAAATGGGGCCGTGAGGTCATCTCGAAAGAGTATGATGCGGCGATGCTGGCACAGGCTCTGTGCAAGTTGGAAGGCTATACCTACCAGCCCAGTCCGGAGGTGTGGTGGCAACACGGACAATCGAGCGAGCGCGATTTCCTCTATGTCACCACGCAGACGCTGGGGCCGGATGAAATGGCCGCTCTGTCCGAAGAGGTGGGCGAGGATCGCAGCTTGCTAATCCTCTGCGCGGCTTGGCGCGGCGATGAAACGCGCTTTGCCAACCTGACCTTGCGCAAGATCCCCAACCACATTCGCAACAAGTGCGAATGGGGCCATGACGACTATTCGCTGAACGTGGCCAACCTGCCGATGGCGGAACCGGAGCCTGCGTCACCGCCGCCGGCACAAAGCAGTCTGTTCGACGGGGTGGACTTGGCATGACCAATCCTTCAGCAGCGAACCAACGTCATATCAATGCCATCGCCGGACGCCTCAGCCTGCGCAAGCCGCAGCGCGACAGTCTCGAAATCCTGTGCCGCGTCACCGAGATCATCTCGCTGCGCAAGGGCGCCGATCGCGACGCCGCGCTTGAGGCTATCCGCAGCGAATATCCAGGTGTCAGCGATTTCGAGCGCGACTTCCCCTCGCTTTGCTTCGCGCTGGCGACCGGCGTGGGCAAGACGCGCCTGATGGGCGCGTTCATCGCCTATCTGCACATCGCGCACGGCATCAACAATTTCTTCGTGCTGGCGCCAAATCTGACAATCTACAACAAGCTGATCCAGGATTTCACCGCCAACACATCGAAGTATGTGTTCAAGGGCATTGCCGAGTTTTCGGTGCTGCACCCGGAAGTGATCACCGGCGACAATTACGAAAGCCGGGGCGCGCTGCTGGACGACGTGCTGCGCTGCAAGATCAACATCTTCAACATTTCCAAGATCACGTCCGAGGTACGCGGCGGCAAGCAGATGCGCATCCGCTCGTTCAAGGAAGAGTTGGGCGACAGCTATTTCGACTATCTCGCCAAGCAGCAGGACCTGGTCATGCTAATGGACGAATCGCACCGCTATCGCGCAACGGCTGGCATGCGGGCGATCAACGAGTTGCAGCCGGTGTTGGGGCTGGAGTTGACGGCAACGCCGTTTGTCGAGAGCACCAAGGGGCCGGCGGCGTTTCGCAATGTCGTCTATGACTACCCCTTGGCACGAGCGATGGAAGATGGCTTCGTCAAGGACCCGGCCGTCGTTACCCGCAAGAACTTCATCGCCGCAGGGAAGACACCCGAGGCGATCCAGATGATGAAGCTGGAGGACGGCATTCGCTTGCACGAGAGCGTGAAAGTGGAGCTGGAAACCTATGCCCGCGAAAACGGGCAGCGGATCGTCAAGCCTTTCGTGTTGGTGATCGCGCGAGATACCACGCACGCGGCCGAACTGATGACACTGATCCAGTCGGACCGGTTCTTTAACGGCCGCTATACCGACAAGGTGATCCAGGTCGACTCCAGCGTGAAAGAGGAAGAGACTGTCCAGCTTCTCCTCAACGTTGAGCAGGCCGACAATCCCGTCGAGATCGTCATTCACGTCAACATGCTGAAAGAAGGCTGGGACGTCACCAACCTCTATACTATCGTGCCGCTGCGCGCCGCCAACGCACGCACGTTAATCGAGCAGAGCATCGGACGCGGCCTGCGCCTGCCCTATGGCCGACGCACCGGCGCTGTGGCGGTCGACCGGCTGAACATCATCGCTCATGATCGTTTTCAGGAAATCGTCGATGAGGCGAACAGCCCCAAGTCGCCGATCCGCCTGAAAGCATTGGTGCTCGATGAAGAGATGCTGGCGCGCAAGACCACCACGGTCGTTGCAGCGCCGAACATCTTGGGCAAACTGGGCATCGACACCGGCCAGAGCGAGGAAGCTGCCGCCTTTGCCGGCGAAAAGCCGAAGCCGGTGTTCACCGATCCGGAAGCGCAGCGGGCAGCGCAGCTCGCATATGACGCCATTCGCAAGTTGGCGCGTCAGCCTGATTTAGTGCCGGATGTTAGCTATATCGCGCGTCCGGAGGTTCAGCAGCAATTGCTGAAAGAAGTGGCCAGCCAGTTTCGGCCTGCCCAGTTGGAACTCGACGGGATTGCGCCCAAAGGACCGGATCTCGCCCAGGTGATCGCCGAGACAGCCAAGCAGGTCGTGCTGTCCACGATCAGCATCCCGCGCATTTCAGTTACCCCGAAGGGCGAAGTAAAGGCCGGATTTCGGCCGTTCACGCTCGACCTCGCACTGATGCGCTATGCCCCGCCCGAGGAGACATTGTGGGCACAGTTCCTCAATCGGAATGAAGGCCATTCTATCGGCATGTCGCAGGCCAATTTTCTGGAAAGCAGGCCCGAGGATTACGTCGTGAGCGGCCTGATCGACTTCCCCGATGTGTCCTACGATGACAATTCCGATTTGCTCTACGATCTAGCGGGGCAGGTCGTTCGTCATCTGGAGGGCTATCTGCAACCCAATGACGTGCTGCGGGTTCTCCAAATCGAGCAGCGCAATATCGCCCGCGCCGTTCACGCGCAGATGCTCGATCACTTCTGGATGGACGACACTGTCGAATACCATCTGGAGGTGAAGCAGGGCTTCACCGAGATCCGCTCGTCTGCCCACACGTCGGAACGGCAGGCGCCGCTCGATTATCGCACCCCGCCGGACGACAAGAGCAACATGGCCCGATACTTGTTCGGAGGGTTTTCTAAATGCCTGACGAATGTCGTACGGTTCCAATCCGATACCGAGCGCAAGCTGGCTGTGATTCTTGAGCGTGAGGCCGACAAGTGGTTCCGCCCGGCCAAGGGCCAATTCCAGATGTTCTATCGCACGGGTAGCGATCACTTGGAGTACATGCCGGACTTCGTGGCCGAGACCGCTACGGAAATTCTAATGCTTGAACCTAAAATGGCCTCACAGATGCAGGATGTGGACGTGTTAGCGAAGAAGGATGTCGCTATTCGCTGGTGCCAGACAGCGACCGAATATTCAGCCAAGCACGGCGGCAAACCTTGGCGCTATTCCCTCATTCCGCATGACCAGATCCAAGACAATATGGGGCTCGACTTTCTCATAAGGCGGTTCGGATGCTGATAGCGGCCGACGCTGAACCGCAGTTCATTTTTCAGTGAACCAAGAGGCTCGCAGCGTCGGTCTTAATGATGCAAAAAATTTCAGTTCCCGGCGATCCACGTTTCGGGCTCAGAATAGATCCGATTTGGACCAGCTCAAGGGAGGGCATTAGCGCAGGGATAGTTCTCATCATCGCTCGAAGTGGCGCGCCCGGCAGGCTTCGAACTATCTGATAGGCGTGATCCCACCGGAGCAAGTTCATCCGCTTTTGGGACCATTGATTGGCAGCGATGACCATTTTGAGGGCGCACAGTTGCCGCCGCTCGGCACCGCAAATCGGGGACCAAAAGCGGAAATAATTGCCGCCATGCCCCTCTGTTGACTGATGCCCAAAGCCAGGGCACAAAGATGGCATCCAAGGTCGCTCGCGATGGGAAAACAGAGGGATCTCAAGGCTTTTCCGATAAGGCTTTGTCATCATGCGAGAATCCAAGGTCCCCAGGCGAGCCGTTTTTGGACCTATGCCCTCCGTTCGATAGCTGTCATTCCCCGCCAGAAAAAGTGACATCTTTACAGCTACTTGGCGTGACTTCGGGTCAGAAACCATGTGACGTCCTCCAGCTCCCGAGGATGGCTGGGACTCTTTGGCTGGGGACCCTGTTCGACTGCCTCCGACAAGCGCTGACCAATGACAGTGTCGCGCCGTGAGCGGACCGGCAACTTTGAGAAGAGAGAAGAGAGGGGGAAGGTACACATAAAGAACGCGTTCCAATCACGCTCTTGAGCTCGAATCATGCACGGTGAGGGGACAGGCCCGATATCCGACCCTCAGCAAATTGGCCCCGCCCAAGTGCTTTTTTCAGCGAAGAATCAGATTCTCCTGCATAACGGTTGAAAAGAACTTGTCCCTCAGGCGTGCCGCAAGATCCTTCCCGTTGGCCACGTCGACGCTGGCGGTCTCGACTACCGTCTCCTGACCCGTGATCCGGAACTGCGCCTGGACACCCTCATTGGCGCCAAGCCCATCGTGATGGGGATAGAGCAGAGTCAGCTTGGGTGACTTGTAGAGATGAGCGTACGCCATCATCTGGTAAACATCACCCTGAGAAACACCCATCTTCGGATCATCAATCCGGGCGGATATCCGTTTCCATTTCGTGTCGATCACATGGGCTACCTGTCCAGCCCGCCAGATCAGGATGTCGGGCTTGGTTTGAAACAAGGCGCGGTCGTTCTCAACAGAGGTGAGGCAGAAGAGCCGCCCACCCTGCAGCGTAACGCGGAACTCAGTTCCGGCGAGAGCGCGCGTGACCAGTCGTCCGACATACTCCTCAAAAAGGGCGTTCATCTCGAATAGGAGCGCACTCCCTTGTCCCGAGCCACTGCTCGTCGTCTGGTATCGACTACGCAAGAACAGTTTTGCCATGCCGAACAGTTCCTGCCACGCGCGGTTTGTCCGGTCCATGATGACCTCTCGCCATTTCAGGGCTGGCACCGGAACATCTGAGATATCGGCATAAACGAAGGCCAATTCGCGAAGGCGCTGCTGATTGGCCGCACTCCGCGACATCCTTAACACATGCGCCACGGCTGCCTTCATGATTTGGTTGAGCGCGATGTCTTGCGATAAGTCGTCGAAGCGACAAGCAAGGCGTCCGGGGTTCGAGGCATGACGAGTAAATTGACGCGGCACATCGAGCGTGCCGCGCAGCGCTGAAAGATCGTCCTCATGACCGAGATAGCGACGAGGCATGCCGCGTCGGATCGCTTCGGTCAGCTTGTTACAGAATATCCGGATCAGGATCTCAAGAAGCGTCTCGCGCTGCCAGTCGAGGTCTGTAATCCGCCCCATTTCGATCTTCAGATCCAATGCGACCGCGAGCATATGGACAAGACGCTTGCGGATCGCAGCGTTCTGCCGCTCCGCCCCTTCTGCTTTCATAACGTCAATCTTTGGAAGGATTTCAAGGCTGCAACCCTGCGCAGCAATCACACCCACGACGCCGCGGGCCCGTAGCTCGTGCCGCCGATCCTCCAGCACACCGCCGCCGCCCCGGCCGGCAAAAGGCGAAGTCTTGGTCAACGCAACCAGGCGACTAGCAAGATGTGCTGGAATGGAGCCCTCCCCGTCGCCATGGGGCAGCGTATCCCACTCGCGCACAGTGTAGGACGGCATCAGATTTCAAACTCCGAGAAATCGAACTGGTCTTTAACGCGCCAGCGTAGCTTTTCACCGGAGAAGTCGTCTTCGGCAATGCTCGCCGGAGCGGCAAGTCGCCGTGCTTCCAGAAACCGCGCCTGGCCTTGCCCGGTGTCGCCCAGGACGGCGGCAACCTTGGACCAGTCCTCGTAGAAATACTCCGCCAGGAGTGGGATTACTTTGTGACGCATCACCTCCTCGACATCGCCACGTGTTGCGCAGCCGGTAAAATAGGCGTGGCCAATCTGATGCTCCCGATCGAAGAGAAACTCGATCCGGTCGTTGATCGTGGTCAGGAGCTTCCGCAGATCAATCCCGCCCGTATTTGTGGGAAGGACCAACGGGTTCGGCATCAGCTCACGGAACGTGAACCGGCGGCGCAATGCTGTATCGAGAAGCGCAATGGACCGGTCGGCCGTGTTCATGGTGCCGATGATGTGGAGGTTCGCTGGAACCGCGAAGGGTTTCTTCGAATACGGCAACATGAGGCGTATCTCGTTCGGCATACCCAACCGCTTGTCGGGCTCCAAAAGCGTGATCAACTCGCCGAAAACCTTCGAGATGTTTGCTCGGTTGATCTCATCGATGATCAAGACATGATCCCGTGCCGACTGACTTGCACGAGGTGTCTCATCACCGAAAACAATTGCTTCCAGTGCGTCCCAATCCACCAGTGACTGATTTAGCTTGTAAACTGAATGGCGTCTAAAAGCTCTTGCATAAAAGCGGCTTCGTTCTGTTCCGGCGTCTTCTCGCCAAAGCCACTCTACATGGCGGCGGTGCGGATGGAATGCTGCATCGGGGTCGTAGAAGTATTCACCAGTGACCCTGCCAAACGCCTGCATTCGATCACGTCCATCAGAGACCACGACATAGTCACCAACCTGCATGTCCGCCCTGAAAGAGAAGGTGATTACGATGTTTCCATCGTGGCCGGTCGCGTCGGGATCCTTCTTTGCTCTCCATTCAGAATGTATTTCATTGAAGTCGTCAAAACGTTCGTCCGACCAGTCAATGTCACCGCCCCAGCCCACATGGATGAGGTTGTTGTCTAGGCCAAACCGAATCCGGTGACGGTCCTGCTCAATTTGCCGATTCCCGAGCGCGACCTTGAACACGCGTGCGGAGCGGTCAAGCCTGCGCGGGGATCCCTCAGAGACTTGGTCGAGCCGTGCGCGCTCGCTGATTCGCTTGAACACGCCGTCGTGGGATTTCAAACGAAAACCGGTGCTGACTTCAACATCCTCGGGCCCCTCGCCGGCTTCATCGCCGGTGCTTGGCCGAAGGCCTTCGACAAATTCCTCGTAAGACATGGACTGGTGAAAGGTTACGAACTCGATCCTTCCCTCGCTGACCAAACGCCGATACTCGACCATCAGCGCGTCACGCTTCTCGCCCCCCTGAAGCGCCGCTGCTACCTGTTCCCCAACACAAAGCCGGACGGCCTCCCATGCGGTGCGGTAGGTCTTGCCTGTGCCAGGTGGTCCATAGAGGATCAAGTTGGTTGCTGAACCCGTTGGCGTTGTAGTTTCTTCTGTCACGGTGGCCGCCTTCGCTTGTGATGCGAGCTTATAGGTGAAAATGGTCGAGCTGCTGGGGTTCGGCTCACCATGCGTTGGCGGTGGCACACTGGCCAACTGCTGAAACTTCTCGCCGCCGAGCGCTTGGCAGATGTTTGGAAAGGCGTCTTGCAGTCCTATGGCTGCGGCAAGATCGCCAGCCCGTATAGAGACCTCGAGGGCACCTTTCTCACGAGCTGGTTCGATGAAGTAATTCAGCGCGCATAGACGTATGCGATCCGCATCGCGTATGAGGTGGTCGTAGCGTTCAGGCGGAAGAACAGGCTTGTCATCCCGGTCCACAATAATGAACCCCGAGTTATGTAGCCGCGCTGCCGCATCTGATTGTTCCCAGCCTCCATTCAGTTGGGTCTTCTTTGAGAGAAATCCGACAATGGGCTTTGTTGGATAGAGATGGTTCTCGCGATCACGGGTGGAGCGCACCCAATAATCTCGCGGCTCACCAAAAACGCCGAAGATTTCCGCATGGGCACCGCGGTTCCGAAATTCTTCGAATGAATCGAAAGCAGCTTCTATGGCAGCGCGTGAGAAATGACTTGGCTGCTCGTTAGTGCCGCCCTCGGGCGGAATTCCCAATTCCCGAGCGATCTCTGGATCGAGCTCGTATCGAACGAGTTTCTGAGCCCCAAACGTGAGGTAGTTGACTGAGCCACCCGAGAACGCCTGGCAGCGAGCCGCAAGGCCATCGATCAACATAGCGCGCGCTACTTCCAGCCAATGTTCTGCGTGAATGGCTTCGTCTGCCCGGTTGCTGGCGCCCTTCGGCTTTATTTTGAAGATTGATCTTCCTGTTCCACCATCCCGTACGGGTCGATACGGCAGCCCTTCGCGATCGTAAAAAACGAGCCGTCGATCTGGGGTGAGCATGGTCATGTAAGGGTCTCCAAAGCACACAGCGTATTCACCAGCCGCATCTGCTCGACTGAATTACACTTCGCCTCGCGGAGCCTTGGGGCGCCGAAAACGAGAGCCAGCCCCTTCGCACGCGACACAGCCACGTTGATCCGGTTCAACGAAAACAGGAACTCCATGCCGCGCGATGTCTCCTCTGCCGATGAAGCGGTCATCGATACGAGGCAGACCGGCGCTTCCTGTCCTTGGAACTTGTCCACCGTGCCGACGCGCATGGCATCGGGTAACGCATCCCGCAGTGCGTTGACCTGCGCGTTGTAAGGTGCAACGACGATGATGTCGCTCGCCCTTATCGGGCGCGTGGTGCCCTCCTTTTCGGTCCAAGTACCGTCCAGCAGGTCGACAACGGCCGCATTGATGGCAGCGACCTCTTCGGCCGCGGTCTGGGCGTTTCCCTCATGCGGCACGGGCACCCAGAACGCCCCGGCCTCCGGGAACCGGGTGCCGCGCACGGCCTGACGCGCGGTGTCGGGGTGGCTTTCCAGCCGCCCTTCGTAAACTTGGTCCGAAATGAAGCGGCAGACCGACGGGTGCATACGCCGCGAGACAGGCAGGAAAACGCCTCGATCGAGCGGCACGGTCGCATGCTCGCCCAGCATCCAGTCGAGGCATGACAGGTTTGCGGGTTCCGGATGCGCGCCCTGGACGACTTGCGGCAATTGGCGCGGGTCGCCCACCAGCACGATGTTTCGCGCGGCCCGGCCCATGGCAACCATGTTGGCCAGACCCACCTGTCCGGCCTCGTCCACGAAGAGCCAATCGAATGCCTGCACATTCTCGTCGCGGGAAAAGAACCAGGCGGTCGCGCCGACGACATCCAAGCCGTTCGCCGCTTCATCATTGCTGGTGGTGCGGCGGATCGGGCAATGGTCAGGATAGCCGTCCTCCTCGCCGCCGGTCTTGTGAACCAGATCCAGCGTGATTGACAGATCCTCATCCTCCAGCGCGCTTAGGCAGCCCATCAGCACGTTGCGGATCGCCTCGTGGCTGTTCGAGGTGACACCCACGCGCGCGCCCTTGCGCACAAGAGACAATATCGTCCTGGCAAGGACATAGGTTTTGCCGGTGCCGGGCGGCCCTTGGATAGGTAGGACGGTTTCATCCATGGCGCCCACGGCTGCGATGGTGCCCGCGACAGGATCGGCCACTGGCAAAAGCGAAGCTGTCTTCAGGCGGGGCGGCGCACAGGACAGAAGGTCATCGACCGCCCGATAAGCTCGCGGCCCGCATTGATCGGCGATCACGTCTCGCAATGCGCCAGGTATGGGCTTGAAGTCCAGCGGCCAATCCGGGTGCAGGTTCAGCCGGTGGCCCAGCAGATAGTCCTTCCCTGGCCCAGCCTTGACGGTGATCTGCCGTGCCCTGGGGTCCATGTCCTCGATGGTGACCGAAACGGGCGGGCCATCGAAGACGGACAGCGTGGCCTTCTTTCCACGCCGCAGCTTGGTTTCCTGTTGCGGGAAACTATAACTGCGGACGAAGGACCGCTTAACCGCCCGGACCGGGCCTACGGCCTCCAGCCCCGCCAACGCGTCCAAATCGTCCATCAATTCATCCTCATCCTTGGACGCCGAGTCGAATACCGCCCACTGTGCAGGCTTCGCCTCGCGCTTGTGGAAGAGGCCAAGGTTGAACAGCATCGCCTGCCGGTCCTCGGCCAGGCCTGATGCAGCCAGCATGGCGCGCAGCGCCTGCGCGTCGAGATCTTCTTCTACCTCTTTTGCGCCCGCGTCCTCAGCAGGGTGCGGCCAGGGACCGGCAGGCCGAATCCCTACCAGCCAGTCGCGCAGTTCCTCTGTCGAAATGCAGTCGATCCGATTGTATTCCTCTATCTCATCGAGGATCTGCTGCTCGCCTGTCTCGCGCCAACGCTCATAGGCGACAATAGACCCACCGGCCGTCTTGACCTCGCCCTCGCGCTTGCGGCCATAGAAAGCCTCCATCGATTTGATGGAGTAGTTTCGCTCGGACCCGATCAGCCCTCCGCGCACCACAGCGAACAGGTCGACAAAGCGCCGTTCTCGTAGCAAACGGTCGAGGAACGCCTCTCCGATCCCGTATTTTGTGGTCAAGCGGCGCAGCGCCGTGATTTCATAAGCTGCGTAGTGGTAGATGCGCGCTTGCGGGTATTTCTCTAGCCGCGCGTGGAAGAAGGCGAGAAGCTCCTCCAGCGCCTTCGCCTCGACCGCATGGTCATGCGCCCAAAATGCACGGAATTGCCCGTCGCACCAGATGCCATGCAAGTATTCGAGGCCACCCTCGTAGTGTGGATCGCCCTCGATGTCGTAGAACAGATCACCCGGCTGTGGTTCGGGCAGCAGGTCAAATCCTTTTCCAGGCTCGGGCGCACGAAGCTCGTAGGCCGGTGCGCCGACCTTACGGGCGTGCTGTAACCGCGCCTGCGTTACCAGACGCAGCCGCGTGCCTTCGGCCATGCCGCGCACAGGTTGAGCGAGGTCTGCGAGCGCCGCCATCGTCGTGATTCCAACGGCCTCTAGCTTTTTGACTTGAACACGGCTGATGTTTGCGACGTTAAACAGGCTGTCCTCTGCCTCCCAAACGCCTTCACAATGAATGGCCCAGCGGCAAAGGCCACAATCTGCGGCAGGGGCCGGGCGCGTTTGAAATGGGTTGTCTACAAAGTCTTCCAAGCGCGTGCGCGCTGCGCGAGCATAGTCGGCATATTGCGATAGCGGCAACGTGGCTCGCTTTCCATCGCCGAGTTCCACATGAGCAAAGCGGGGTTGCACCCCCTGGATCTCGGCCAGAAGATCAGAATAAAGGACGAGTTGCAGGACATGCTTAGGATGCGCTCGGCGCTTTAGTTTGGTGTCAGCAACTTCGTAACTGAAGGAGCCCAGTGCCGAAGGGCGATCGACCCGCATAAGAAAGTCCGACCAGCCACCCCAGTTGCCGGTCAAAAATGCTCCTTGAAAAACCACATCAGCACCCGATCTCAAGGCGGCTTGAGTTGCCTTGGCGTTGTCTGCCAAGTCTCCGCGAGGGATCTCGATCACGCTGCGGCCTGACGCCTTCAGAAGTTCTAGGTGAGTTGCTTCATGAAGATCACCTTGCTTCTGCAGGAGCGCCGCGTCCTCGTTATCTTCAGCCGGCTCAGGACCATCGCCTCGCAGGTGCATGATGTCGAGCATGGTCGCATGGGCACATCCCATGAACCGCATTAGATCGGTTGCCGAAAAGAGTAGTCTACCCCCAAAATTCCGCATAGGCTCCCGCAAAAGTATCCAGCGCAACCCGAAGCAGAATCGCCACCTCGATTCAGCTTCGCCAACGTTCGTCATGGATGTCAATGGGTATCGGACGCGGTGAACTGAACAAACGCCTTGCCCGGTCTCTTAACCTTTGTTGTCAGCCCAGTGATTGTCATTCCTCAAAATCCTGAGGCTCTGCGGCGAGATCAGGGACGCTCTCTTCCCCTTGGCTGCCATCCATAATGAATACCCCTTGCCGATGAGTTCAGCGGCCTCATCGAGCGAGCGCACGTAGACGGAGTTCTTAGCGTGATGCTTTTCGTTGCCGTGAGCCGGATTTCCCAGTCGATAACCTCGCGTCGTAACTTCCGGCTCTTCCGTTCTTCCTTCGCGGGGAGATACTCGCTCGATCTTCGATACGCGTCCGTTCATTACTTTCTCCTCTCTATCAGGCTGGCAGCGCCTGGAAAGCTCGACAACCTACCAACAACTGTTAGCATCGGTGGGTGACAAAACCTGACACCCAAGTAGAGGACTAACATGGCGTTCGCGAAGGCACAGGATCTCATCCGTCTTGCTCGCCTGGCAGCGGCCGGCCGACGAGGCATTAGCCTTGAAGAGATTTCTGCGGAGTTCGGCGTCTCTCACCGAACTGCCCAGCGGATGACGGAGGCGCTAGACCAAGCCTTCGGCAATGTCTTGGTTGAGGAGGGTGAAGACCGTAAGCGTCGTTGGCGTCTGGTAGATCCAATGCTCGACCGGATGCAACTACGGCATGAATCGGCGGTGGAGGCTCTTGAGATTGCAGCAAGGGCAGCAGAGGCTGAAGGTCGGCTACGCCATACACGCGCACTTCTCGACCTCCGTGAGGGGATGCTGGCGAAAGTACCCAAGCGGGCACGGGTGGAGGCGGATGCAGAAGCCGTACTTGCTGCCATGGGTCAGGTGACGCGGCCGGGCCCTCGGGTCACTGTTTCTGCGGACATTCTTGATGCCATCATCGAAGCCCTGCGTGGCCCCTTTCGACTGAGTGTGCGCTACCACTCGGATAAAGAAAAACGCATCCTTGAACCGCATGGGGTCCTGCTCGGCCATCGCACGTATCTTGCTGCACGCGACCCAAACAAAGCAGATGAGATACGCAACTTCCGGATCGACCTCATCCGTGAAGCGGAGACCATCAACGAGAGCTTTACAATGAAGGAAGGCTTCACAATCTCAGATTATGCCGCGCAGGCTTTTGGAGTATGGCAGGATCCAGAGCAATACGGGGAAGTGATCTGGCGCTTTGTCCCTGATGCGGCGGAGCGCGCCGCAGGCTTCCAGTTCCATCCGAGGCAGGTGCAGGAACATGAAGAAGACGGCAGCTTAATCGTTCGTTTTCACGCTGCAGGCTGGTTGGAAATGGCATGGCACCTGTATCAATGGGGAGATAGAGTGGAAGTCATTGCGCCAGAGGCGTTGCGAAAGATGGTTGAACACTACCGACGCCCTGACTTCGCAGCTATGCCATAGGTCCCCAGTCTTAGATCCGGAAGATCTCTAGCCAATCCTCTGTCTCCGGAGGCCCTTGATGACCCATGGCGCAGGCGATTGCTTCGGCAGCGTGCGGGGCTCGGGCGGAGTGACGCATGCGGTGTCAAGGCGTTGGAGATTGTCATTCATCAGCACCCTTGAAGATGTACCGCTGGGCCACTGGCATAGTCGCGTCAAAAAAGGCTACAAGGGCTGCTTTCGGCCGGAGGCAGCAACGGATTCTACAACAAACTAAGCGCGCCCCTAAGGGACTTCGCGTTCTTCAGCGCTGATAAAACCTGGGCCGAGAGCAGGCAATACCGGTGCACTAGGCCTGCCATTTACCGTCACCACCGTTACACCGTGGCGACGAAGCTTAGCTTCGTGTTCGCCGAAAGACTTGATTTTAGCCAGATAGGCGCTGTCCTCAATACGTGGGAGGCCATCCGCGCGGACGGGACAGTACCCTGCGACGACTATGCCGGGCGGCAGGACGACGGCCGTTTTCTGCCCGCTAGCGGCGAGTTCGCGCCATGCGTCCATGGCGGGCCCCTGTTTGCCCCATAGTTCCGCAAGACCAAGCAGAAGTTGCGCCGCTTCGACATAAGCGTCGCGCACTTGCGAAAGGCGAAACGGTCGGCTCATCCAGCGTTGATAACGGCGAAGTTGCCAGATCACGCGCGGCCCCTCGTAGTACCGGTTGTCTGGCCGTTCCTTATAGGACGCACGGGCTCGCAACTCGGTGTTTACTGCGCACTTCGCTTCCCAAAAGGCTACCTCGCCGCCTTGGGCAACGACCATGTCCATGCGCGGAGCGGTTCGATCCTCCCCCACTGCATCTTGATCCGCAGGCAAGCCCATCTCAAGGTCGATTGCACCAGGAGTGACCGCAACCAAATCATCGACGAAACGCTTCTCGTCCCCAGCATACGTCTCGGCTGTGGAAATCCAGCTATCGATCAAGTCGGGACCAGCCGTGGCCAACTCGCTAGCGTCGACAACCTTGTAGCATTGACCACTAGCATCGATTTTCGAACTGCCATTCTGGATTGCTGACCTATATTTGCTGTGGAGCCTAAGGCGGGGCGACCCTTCGACCAGCCTCATGTCCCCGACTGATTGACCCTTAACATAGAGGTTCAGGTAGCCATTCCGGAGCGCTAGGCGCAGGCCATAAGCGCCAGCGTCCTCCCCTGGTAGAACCCATCGGTCGAGAAGGTCGGCAATCCCACGATTCCCTCGATGACGAGACAGGAGCCCGACGGCGAACGTACGTTTGAAATGATCCATGGTTTGTCTTGTAAACACTGCGGCTGCTTGCAGGAAGCGTTATGGTTTCACGAACAACCGCGACGTCGGCGCAAGGCGCCAGGAGCTTAATGGCCGCCCCGCCGCAAACTTGAGGTCCGAAAACGGAAATTATTGCCGCTCGACCGTCCTGTTGACTGGGGCCCAAAGCCAGGGCACAAAGGTAGCATCCATGGTCGCTCGCGATGGGAAAACAAAAGGAATTTCAAGGCTTCTCCGCTAAGCCATTGAAATCTTGTGAGAATCCAGGTTCCCCAGCCAATTCTCGCTAAATTCCCTTCATTCCTTGATTTTCCAGTCGTGCCGGATCCCGTTTTGGCATCATTGGCGACCTGATGCCTAGAACTGTAGCCCCACGCCAGTTAAGCGCGGCGACGGCACAACTGGCAGGCGAGGGCAAACTCCTTAAGGCGGTCAGCCACGACGTCGCCTGCTCCGATAGACGCGTTCAATATATTCGTTAACTGCCGACATTCCCCACCCTCCTTTGTTATTTCCATTCTCAAAGGTGCGGGCAGAGAAGGACCGGCGCAAATACGCCGTACATTTAATATTAAGCGTTTACTCTTTAGATTATCAATATTTGGCCGCACCATGAAGATCGGCGCAAGAATTTAGTTGTCCAGACAGATGATCTGTTTCAGACACCACGGCCGTCGGCATGTTAACTGGACTATGTTCGCGATCGCAAGAAGATTTGACGCTGGCCGTTACTAAACAGGCCCATTCCGTCGATCAGGAATCACTCCACCCGCTGCCTGTGGCCGCCACCTTTCTGGGGGCCTTGCTTGCCTTAATCACCCTTTGGTCTGCCAGTCCTCGAAATGATTCAGTTTTAGTTGTAAGCAATCCTTTCGATCCGCCCGGCAGGGCATTGTCGATCATCGGTGAGGCTGGCGGCTCCTTCGTCGGCAACGGCCGCGTGCCGTGGCTTTCCATCGCCTATTCATCGGAACCCGGTTTCGCCTCACGGCTTGTCCGTGCAGGCGCCCTGTTCGCACTCAGCAATCCCTTTTCAGCAACTTGCCTTCAGGAAGCAGTGAAATGACTGCCATCGCTCGTATCCGCCAGCGCATTTCAATCATCATCATTTCCCTCCTCTGGCTCAATTACCTGCTCATTCTCAGCAGGCTGGCGATTGCCGGAAGCGGATTCGACTGGACCGCAGCCTTTGCCCCGCTGGTGGTCGTGCTGGCCGCGACCGCGTGCTGGCTGAAATCCCGATATGGCTCCATGACGCGGTTTCTAACCTCGATCGCCCATGCGATGACCGTCGCCGCCCTCGTCTATGCCTTCGCCGGATCGCCGCTCCAAATCGACATGCACATGTATTTTTTCGCCAATCTGGCGATCTGCGCGGCATGGTTAGACTGGCGTGCCGTGGCTGCTTACACGGCCTTCGTCGCCGTGCATCACCTGCTTCTCTATGTTCTCCTGCCCTGGGCCGTGTTCCCGGGCAGTTCGGACCTGACGCGCGTCGCGCTCCACGCGGTCGTTCTGCTTCTAGAAGCGGGCGTCCTGTTCTTCCTGTCCCGGACACTTATTTCAGCGATGCGTTCGGCCGAGAACGCGACCAACGAAGCATATGCTGCCAAGATCAGGGCCGACGAAATGGCCGAGCAGGCGAAGAGGGCCGATCTACAGATGGCCGCCGAACGCGAGCGGTTGGCGGCAGAAGCCGAAGAGGCGGCGCAAATCCGGCTGGAACAGGCGACAGCAGCCCTTGCAGGCGGCCTTCGGCGGTTGGCAAACGGCGATCTCTGCACCCGGCTCGATACACCCCTCTCCGCAGAATTCGAAGCCCTGCGTTGCGACTTCAACATTTCCATCGAGAAACTGGAAACGGCCCTGATGCAGGTAGCCCAGAATACTCGTGGTATTGAGGCAGGTTCGAACGAAATTCGTTCCGCAGCCGACGTCCTTGCCAAGCGTACCGAACAGCAGACCGCAGCCATTGAGGAAACCGCAGCCGCACTGGAAGAGATCACCGCGACAGTGAAGAACTCGACCAGCCGCGCGCAGGAAGCGGGCCAGCTTGTCAGCCGTGCAAAGACAGGTGCAGAACAATCTGGCGAGGTCGTCCGCCGTGCTGTCTCCGCAATGGAAGCCATTGAGAAATCGTCCGGCGAGATCAACAATATCATCGGCGTGATCGACGAGATCGCTTTCCAGACAAATCTGCTGGCGCTCAATGCAGGTGTTGAAGCCGCGCGAGCCGGAGAGGCCGGAAAGGGCTTTGCGGTCGTCGCTCAGGAAGTGCGCGAACTGGCACAGCGTTCCGCCAACGCCGCCAAGGAGATCAAGACACTCATCGGCACTTCGAGCAAACAGGTTCGCGAGGGTGTACAGCTTGTCGGCGATACCGGCCGCGCTCTGGAAACCATCGTTGCCGAAGTGCAGGAGATCAACCGCCACGTCGCCGCCATCGTGGAAGCGGCGCAGGAGCAGTCCTCCGGTTTGCAGCAGATCAACACCACCGTGAACCAGATGGATCAGGACACCCAGAAGAATGCAGCAATGGTAGGAGAGACCACCGCTGCCACACACAGCCTGTCCGGGGAAGTGTCTTCGCTCAACGAGCTTCTGACCATGTTCAAGCTGTCGGGCAAAGCGCGTCAGGCATCGGCTACGGTGCGCGCGGCAAGCAGCTCGGAAAGGCCTGCGGCCTCTCCGGTCAAGGCGCTAGGCCGCAAGATCGCCAGCGCCTTCGTCGGCAATGCCGCCGTCAAGCAGGATGGATGGGAGGACTTTTGATGAAAATCGTCCGAATATCGGCGTCGACATCACCCGGGAACTGGTGGTCGTGATCGGCGCGATGCCCGAACATTGTAAGCGCTGCACTTTTCCTACAAAGTTTGTAAGCAAGTTTTCAAAACGAGATCATCACCTTAATTGGTGTGCTTACGAAATTACGAAGTTACGGCACATTTCCAACTCTCATAGGAATAACCCGCAGTCTCCCACGCCCCGTCTCTCCTGTGTTTTGCCATAATTTCGGTAAGTTTGTAATCAGACAGCTAAGCAACTGAAATCATTATTCGAATTTTCTTACAAAATGATATGTAAAATCGTAAGCGCCGTAAGCAACCTGCAGGTCGGCCCGTAAGGAAGAACCATTGGAAGGCCAGCGCCTCCGCGACAGCGCGCGCACGTTCTGGAAGACTCGTTCCTGCCCTCATCAGGCATAGTCACTTTATCATCCGCCGTTTCGCCCAAAGCCTCCTGTTCAGATCTTCAGTTACCACCAGCCTGCATTCGCAACACAGCGTAGTAGCAAAACCTCAACCTTCCGCCGGTAGAATCGCTCCCATTCCCTGGAGACGGTTCGAGCCATGAAGACCTTTTCTGCCCTTTTGCTGACAGCATTTCTCATTCCGGCGACAGCCCGGAGCGAGA
Source organism: Rhizobium sp. BK529 (assembly GCF_014194105.1). Classification (NCBI taxonomy): domain Bacteria; kingdom Pseudomonadati; phylum Pseudomonadota; class Alphaproteobacteria; order Hyphomicrobiales; family Rhizobiaceae; genus Rhizobium; species Rhizobium sp. BK529. Next base: position 2,716,099 of record NZ_JACIAU010000001.1, read on the forward strand.
CGGCGTCGGGCGAGACGGAATGGATGGGCGAAGCGCGGCAGTGGTCGGTCGGGTTCGTCGATGAGAAGCCCTCCTATTGCCGGCTGGTCTGGAACAACGAACTCGGCAAGACGGTCGAATTCCGCCAGAGCCTCGACAGCGTAATGTGGCTCGTCTCGAAGGATGGCTGGGATATCCCCAAGGGCACGACGACCCAGGTCACGCTTGTCGGCTATTCCGGCACCAAGGCTGTTGCGGCCAAGGGCTTCGACAGCAAGACGCTTCGCATCGTGCCCGCCGACGGGAAGACGGGTGTGGCGCAGATTAAGACGATCCTGAAGAATTCGTTTGTCGGCACGCCGGATATGGAACTGGATTTTTCCGGCGACGAAGGAAAATGGGTGGTGCCGCTGTCGCGAGTCCAGCAGATGTACACGACCTACGTCAACTGCCTGAACCGGCTCGTCCCTGCCAATCAGGTCAGCCCGGTTTCCGACAAGACGCAGCCGTTCTGAAGCAGATTACGATCTTCAGATCGGGTTTCCACGCTGGCAGTCTTTGTTGACGCAGTAGTTGCCACAAGACCGTTGGACACTTTTGCGCGACCTGCTTTCGAACCGCGCATCTGCGTCGCCACGCCGCAGCATCGCGCCACAAATTCGGCCCGCGCCACAATGATCATCCTTCTCGCCCGCCGGTATGCATGCGGGCAGTTGGATGGTGTTCTTCCCGTTTCAGGAGGTCATTGTGCAAAAACTTGGTATCGCATTCCTCATGAGCGCCGCGGTGATTGCTGCCCCAGGCCTTGCCAGCTTGGCGCAGGCTCAGACTATCGCCCATAAATCCAAGGATACCCATGTGCTCATCGTGCGCCTGCCGGATGGCTCGCTCGAGCGCATCCGCTATGCGGGTAATCAGCCGCCGCAGGTCCGCATCGACGGCGAGCCCGATCCGGCGCCTAACCTCTTCGATCCCTTCTGGCCTTCGTCGCCCTTTGCCGATCTAGACCGCATATCCTTGGCGATGGACCGCGAGGCTGCGGCGATCATGCAGCAGGCCGACAGCATGATGCAGGCATCGCCGGGCGATATGGCGACAGCCGGGCTGGGTGAATTGCCTGCCGGCACGCAGGGCTATTCGATGGTCTCGACCATGTCCGGCAACGGCATCTGCACCCGAAGCGTCCGTTATTTCAGCACCAGCGACGGCAAGCCGCATGTGGAGAGCAGTACATCGGGCAATTGCGCGCCGGGCAAGGCGGCAAGCATACCGGTTCCGACGAAGACGCCTCGGCCAGCCTTCAAGCCGAAAGCCTCTGGGATCATCGAAGTGAACGCAGAGCCACCCATCAGAGATGGTGGTGCGCCACAGGCAGGTCTGCGGCTTGCGAGCGCAGTGAATTGATGTGTTGAGGTAGACGGACGGCAGCCGTCGTGCTCTAGACCGAAATCTTGCTCCGAACCGCATCGGCGATCTCGGTCATGCGGTCGACCGAAGCATGGCCAATGAGCATGAAGGCGTGTGTGGCGCTTGACCAGTAGACGACATTCATGCCCTTGCGACCTTCGATGTCAGGTGCCTTGGGGCCGACATCGGAGGCGACGATGCAGAGTGCCATGGGCCCGGTCTTCGGGTCCAGATAAGCGATCTGGGCGAGTGGCTTGCCGTCATATTGCAGGATTTGGGCGCGTTTGAAGTCGATATCCTGCACGGCGATCTGCTCAGGCGAAAGCTGCAGGCCGAGGCTTCCGTCCAGACGGGCAAGCTGCGCTGCCTGCACATCTGCCGGCGGAACGGGACCGGCGAGCGTCTCCGGCGTATAAAGCGAGATATATTCGGCGACGACGGCGCGCCATTCGCTGTTTTCATCCTTGCCCGAGAACCTTGCACTAAGGCCGATCACGGTGCGGTCGACAGCGATACCAGCAACAACCGAAGCGGCAAGCGCGCCGAGAAAGCCGCGACGGGTCACGAAGGCACTCGCGCTTGCAGGCTGTGCGGCGGGAATAGCTGAGAGCATGGCTTCGAGCTTTGCCTGCGGGGCGGCATCGAGCAGCGGCGCGAATGCTTCCTTATAATGCAGGCTTGCGCGAGCCAGAAATTCAAGTCGGTCGGCGACAGCCTCGTCGGCCTCAACAAGCGCTTCGATGCGGGCAGCCTCTTCAGCGCTCACTTCACCATCGATGAAGGCGGTCAGTTCCTCGTCGGAGGGCATTACGTGCTTCGTGCTCATTCAAATCCCCCTGCCGACACGGTCTCGGATAGCTTCGCGCGGGCGGCTGCCAGCCGGCTCATCACGGTGCCGATCGGAACATCCATGACGGAGGCGACCTCGCGATAGGAAAGCCCTTCCACATAGGCGAGGAACACCGCCGATCGCTGCGCCTCCGGCAGCGCGTTCACCTGTTTCAAAACCTGGTTTGCCATGACATGCGTTTCGGTATCGCGAGCGCCATCGACGGTGAGTGTCTCGTCAGCATCGACGAAGCCCTGTCCCTGGCGGACGCGGCGGGCGCGAATCTCGTTCAGCCAGATGGAATGCAGGATCGAAAACAGCCAGCGATCGAGCCGCGTGCCGGCGACGAACTGATCGACCCGTTCCAGCGCGCGAACACATGTCGCCTGGACGAGATCATCTGCGACATCACGCTGATGCGAAAGGACGAAGCCATAGCGCCACAGACGCGCGAGGTGCTCCGTCAGGCCGCTCCTGATATCCGCTTCGCTCGCGATGGCTGCCTCCGCGCTTATTGGCTGTTTCGGAACCGCCGGTCCTGCCGGCGATTCCGTTCTGCCGTGACTATAGGCAGGAAATGTGGTGTATGCGACCGACATCCGGAAATACCCTTCAATCAACCTTGCCTCTCTCCTGCCGCGGCCAGAGCTCAGATCTTCGACGGATCGAGGATTGCGGCGTTGAGGTCCTGATATTCTTCGCAGCCCGTGCCGCAGATCGCCTTGATGGTGGTCAGTTGCTCCTTGGCGAGGTCGAGCTGACCCTTGATGACGTAGGCTTCGCCGAGATATTCGCGAACCTTGGCGTATTGCGGATCAAGCTTTACCGATTGCAGATAGTAGGAAATGCCTTCATCCGTGCGGCCGAGTTTGCGGGTGACGTAACCGCGGTAGTTCAGCCATTCGGCGTTGTTCTGATCCTTGACGGTGTCGAGCATGGCGAGCGCTTCATCATAGCGACCGGCCTTGGCAAGCGAGTAGGCGTAATCGGTACGGTTCTCATCCGTCACGTTGGAGCTCTGTTGCTTGACGCATTTCTTGGTCTTCTGGTCGTATATTTCGCCCTTCTTGCAGACCGGCGTGGTGCTGCTGTCGTTGCCGATTGCGAAGACAGGACCGGAGAAGGCAGCGGCGGCAATGCAGCTGCCGAGCACGAGGGAAGCGATGCGGACAGTCTTGATCGTCATTGGATAACTCCTCGAAAAATGACGTTGCGAGGAGTGAACACCGCTGCATCAAGCTTTATTCGGTACGCTCCAGCATTTTTCCGATCACGGCTTCGTGAAACGCGATGCTTCGAATAAACTCTCCAGCCAGCGTGTTTTCCGCTTGTTCCGCCGGGAACGACAAGGAGAATATTGTGGCTCAATCCGTCAGACTGTTAAGTCTCGTCACCGCCGTGCCTGAACATGTCATTCCTCAGCGCCAGGCCGCCGAGACCTCCGCTCGCCTGTTTGCCGATCGTTTCAAGGAATTCCGCCACCTCGCGCCCGTATTCGAGAATGCCGGCATCGAGAAACGTCATGCCGCCCGTCCCCTCGCGTGGTTTGAAGAGATGCATGGCTGGCGGGACAGGATGGAGGCTTATGAGGAGGTCGCGGGTTCGCTGTTCGTCGAGGCGGCAACGCGCGCACTTGATCAGGCCGGGCTGACGGCCAATGCGGTCGATTGCGTGGTAACGGTTTCCTCGACGGGCATCACCACGCCGAGCTTCGATGCGCGGCTCGCGGGCCGGCTCGGGTTTCGCGCGGATATCGAGCGCGTGCCCGTCTTCGGACTTGGCTGCGCTGCCGGCGTTTCCGGCTTTGGTATCGCCTCACGGCTGGCGCGCAGCCGACCGACCGCCGTGGTACTCTTCGTCGCCATCGAACTTTGCACACTGGCGTTCCGGCTAGATGAATTGACCAAGCCGAACATCATCGCCACCGCCCTCTTTGGTGACGGGGCTGCAGCCTGCGTGCTGCGCTCCGGCGACGGCGGTATTGCGGAGGTGGAATCGGCGGGTGATCATCTCTTTCCGGATACGCTCGATATCATGGGCTGGAAGATCGATGATACCGGCTTCGGGATCCTGCTGGCGCAATCGCTGCCGCCCTTCGCGGAAAAGGAACTCGGTCCGGCAATCGACAGCATTCTGGCGCGTGCCGGCCTCAAGCGCGGCGATATCAACCGTTTCATCTGCCATCCCGGCGGCACCAAAGTGGTGACGGCTATGGAGAGTGCGCTTTCCATGGCGCCTGATACTCTCGACATCGAGCGGTCGGTACTTGCCGAATACGGCAACATGTCCTCGCCGACAGTGCTTTTCGTTCTGGAGCGCGCGATCCGCCGAGGATTGCCCGATCGGGCGGCTATGATCGCCATGGGACCGGGTTTTACGGCAAGCTGCGTCACATTGCGGAGGATCCCATGATGTGGCCATCGATCGCTTTGCTGACTTTCGTGACTGTGCAGCGGCTCTCCGAGTTGGTCATCGCGCGCCGCAACACGATGGCGCTCTTTGCAAAAGGCGCGCGCGAAATCGCGCCCGAACATTATCCCTACATCGTGGCGCTCCATACGAGCTGGCTCGTCGGGCTCTGGGTGCTGGCAACGGGTCAGCCGATCCAGCTCTTCTGGTTCGGCCTCTTCATGCTGCTGCAGGTGCTGAGGCTATGGGTATTGGTAACGCTCGGGGAGCGATGGACGACGCGTATCATCATCCTGCCCGGCGCGCCGCTCGTCGAAAGCGGCCCCTACCGCTTGTTCAAACATCCCAACTACATGATCGTGACAGGCGAGATCGCCACCCTGCCGCTCGCCTTCGGCATGCCGTTTTATGCGCTCGTCTTTTCGCTTCTCAATGCCGTCATCCTGACCATCCGCATCAGGGCTGAAAATGCCGCACTGAAAAGCGCAATGATTTTGAAATGAAATGTAATTTTTCGTTTGCGCCGCAGCATTGAGATGGGCATTTTAGGCCCGATAATACAGCGGAATGCAGGGGAAATGACGAAAAACGCAATTGTGCTCGGCGCTGGCATCGTCGGGGTTTCGACGGCCATCCATCTTCAACGTCGCGGTCGGCAAGTAACCCTCATCGATCGCAAGGAGCCGGGCAACGAAACCTCCTTCGGCAATGCCGGTCTGATCCAGCGCGAAGGCGTCATGCCCTACGGCTTCCCACAGCAGCTCGGCCTGCTGCTGCGCTACGCGCTGAACAACCGTATCGATGCGCATTATCACCTGAAAGCGCTGCCGAGCCAGCTCGCCTTCCTCGCCCGCTATTGGTGGAATTCCAATCCGAAGCGGCACGAGATGATCACCAGGGCCTATGCGCCGCTGATCGAGAATTCGATCACTGAGCACAAGGACCTTATCGAGGCATCGCACGCTGAAGCGCTGATCCGCAAGGATGGCTGGATGAAGATCTTCCGTACCGAGGCCAAGCGCGACGAAGCCTTTGCGGAAGCCGCTGTCTGGAAGAACCAGTTCGGCGTCGGCTACGAGAGCCTGACCTCATCTGATATTGCCCGTCTGGAGCCGAACATCACGGGTGATTTCGTCGGCGGCCTACGCTGGATCGACCCGTGGTCGGTTCTAGACCCGCATGCGTTGACGCGCGCCTATCGCAGCTATTTCGAAAGCCTCGGCGGCCGTTTCGTAATCGGTGATGCGGCATCGCTTGGACCGGTCGGATCCGGCTGGAAGATCATGACGTCGGAAGGTTCGCTGGAGGCCGATGATGTCGTGCTGGCGCTCGGCCCCTGGGCCGCGGTTGCGACACGCCGCCTCGGCTATTCCTTCCCGCTCGGCGTCAAGCGCGGCTACCACATGCATTATGGTATCAAGGGCAATGCGGTGCTCAACAACTGGACGCTGGATTCCGAGCGCGGCTATTTCCTGGCGCCGATGAACCAGGGGGTACGCCTGACAACGGGCGCGGAATTCGCAGCGCTCGACGCACCTAAGACGCCGGTGCAGCTCGACCGGGCCGAAGCCGTGGCACGGACCATATTTCCGTTGGGAGAGCGGCTGGATCCGGAACCGTGGATGGGCGCCCGCCCCTGCACGCCCGACATGATGCCGATCATTGGCAAAGCGCCGCGCCATCAGGGTCTGTGGTTCGCCTTCGGCCATGCCCACCACGGGCTGACGCTCGGACCGGTAACGGGTCGTGTACTGGCCGAATTGATGACCGGCGAGACACCGTTCATCAATATCTCGGCTTATTCTCCCGGCAGATTCAACCCTTAGAGTCTTTCCTGGCTAGATTGCAGCATTCTGTTGGCTCAAACGGAGTCGGATGGTCGACCGGCTGGCGCGCGTCTTAGCCAGATCTACGGCCAAACCGGCCGGTCGATCAGGCGGCCCGTTTCAGCCAACCCCGGTGGTTTGCTTGCAAACCAGCTAGGGCCGGGCATCTTTCCGCCAGGATCAAAGGCGATCGGCTCGGACGTACCTTGGGGTATGCCCTTCGCCAATCGCCTTTGCCCTGACGAAAACCTGCTCCGGCAGAATGCTGCAAGCTAGCCAGGAAAGGCTCTAACGCCAAGCTCGGCGAGAGCCTTCAGGGCTTCCGCCGCAATATTTTCAATCGTGTCGTCGATGTCGACCGTCACGACACCCTTTTCCCCTGTCGGCACTTCCAGTGTCTGCAGCTGGCTCTCCAGCAGCGAGACCGGCATGAAGTGGCCTTTGCGGTGGCCCATGCGTTCCGTCAGGAGTTCCTTCGAGCCTTCGAGATAGACGAAATAGAGGTTGCCGCCGACAGCCGCTCGCAGTCTTTTGCGGTAAATGCGCTTCAGCGCCGAGCACGAAACGATGATGCCTTCGCCCTTTGCAAGCGACGCCTTCATCGTTTCACCGATGCGATCGAGCCAAGGCATCCGGTCCTCGTCGGTCAGCGGAATGCCCTTCGACATTTTCTCGACGTTGGAAGCGGGATGAAGGGCATCGCCTTCGACAAATCGAAGGTGGAGACCCATAGCTATTTCTTCGCCGATCGAGGATTTACCGGAACCGCTAACGCCCATGACGATGATCGCATGGAGAGTTCCGTTATGCTCTGTCATTGCTCATCTCGCTCATCGTTCCGGCGCCGGAAATCTGCGGCCTCAAGAGACCGCAGACAGGGCAGCATTCTTGCGTGCAAGACGCGCCTTGATGGTATCGACATCCGCCCGCGGCGTCGCTGCAAACAGGGTCTTTGTATAGTTGTGCTGCGGATCGCTGAAAACCTGATCCCGCGTACCGTATTCGACTGCCTCACCGAAATACATCACCATCACCTCGTCTGCCATGTAGCGGACGACCGAAAGGTCGTGGCTGATGAAGACATAGGTCAGGTTCAGTTCGTCCTGCAGGTCTGCCAGAAGGTTCAGCACCTGTGCCTGCACAGACAGGTCGAGTGCGGAAACCGGTTCGTCAAGAACCAAAAGCCGAGGCCTCAGCATCAGCGCCCGGGCAATGGCAATGCGCTGGCGCTGACCGCCGGAGAACATATGCGGGTAGCGGTTGAAGTGAACGTCCTGTAGGCCGACCTTGCGCAGCATCGCCATTGCCAGGTCGCGCCGTTCGGCGTCCGGCGTATTGGTGTTGATGATCAGCGGCTCCATCAGGATGTCGCCAATCTTCTTGCGCGGGTTCAGAGATCCATAGGGGTTCTGGAAAACGATCTGCACTTTACGGCGGATCTCCGGCGTCAGGTCGCCCTGGAAGATATCGACCTTCTTGCCGTCGATGAAGAGCTCACCTGCCGTGGCCGGGTCGATCATCGTTATGATACGGGCAAGAGTGGACTTGCCGCAGCCGCTTTCGCCAACGATCGCCAGCGTCTTGCCCTCTTCCACGCTGAAGCTTACGCCCTTGACGGCATGGACCGTTCTCGCCTTCTTGAACATACCGCCCGGCAGGTAATAGTCGCGGACGATGTTTTTTCCTTCGAGAACTGGCGTCATCAGGCCGCTCCCTCCACAGTCTTGTTTGGATTGAAAAGTTCGCCGATGGTCGGCAGCCGGTCGCCCGTCGCATTTTCCGGAAGGGCGGCGAGCAGTGCCCGCGTGTAATCGCTCTTCGGAGATTCGAAGAGCGAAAGCACGTCGGCCTCTTCCATCTTGCGGCCCTTGTACTGGACGATCACCCGGTCGGCCGTTTCCGCGACCACGCCCATATTGTGCGTGATCATGATCAGGCCCATGCGATGCTCCGTCTGCAGGCGCATCAGGAGATCGAGGATCTGCTTCTGAATGGTGACGTCGAGTGCGGTGGTTGGCTCGTCGGCGATCAGGAGCTTCGGATTGCAGGCGATGGCGATGGCGATCATGACGCGCTGGCACTGGCCGCCCGACATCTGATGCGGGAAGTGGTTGAGCCGCTCGGCAGGATCGGGAATGCCGACCGCCTGGAAAAGCTCGATCGCGCGCTTGCGACGGGCAGCCTTATCGAGACCGAGGTGAATTCTCAGCACTTCCTCGATCTGGAAGCCCACGGTGAAGCAGGGGTTGAGGCTGGCAATCGGCTCCTGAAAGATCATCGACATATCCTTGCCGATGATTTCGCGCCGCTTGGCTGCGGACATGCCAAGCAGGTTCTGGCCGTCAAAGACCATCTTGTCCGCCGTCACCTTCGCCGTCCAGGGCAGAAGACCCATGGCGGCCAGCATTGAGACCGATTTGCCGGAACCGGATTCGCCGACGATCGCCAGAACCTCGCCGGCATCGACCTTCAGCGAGACGCCGTCGACGGCGCGGAAGGGTCCGGTCGACGTCTGGAATTCGACAACGAGATTTTCAATTTCGAGAAGCGCCATCTCAGGACCTCTTCATCTTGGGGTCGAGCGCATCACGCAAGCCATCGCCCATCAGATTGATAGCGAGAACGGTGATGAGGATCGCAAGACCCGGAAATGTTACGACCCACCAGGCGCGCTGGATGAACTCGCGGGATTCGGCAAGCATCGTGCCCCATTCAGGTGTCGGCGGCTGAGCGCCCATGCCGAGGAAGCCGAGGGCGGCTGCATCGAGGATCGCGGCGGAGAAGGCAAGCGTTGCCTGGACGATCAGCGGGCCAAGGCAGTTCGGCAGGATCGTCTTGAACATCAGGCGGAAGGTGCCGGCGCCGGCCACCCGGGAGGCCACCACATATTCCTTTTCACGCTCGCTCATGACGGCGGCGCGTGTCAGGCGCACGAAATGCGGCTGGTTGACGATCGAGATCGCGATCATGGCGTTGAGGAGGCCGGGACCAAGGACCGCAACGAGCACGAGGGCCAGAAGCAGCGATGGGAAGGCCAGGATGATATCCATGAGGCGCATGATGACGATATCGACGCGGCCGCGGAAATAACCGGCAACGAGGCCGATCAGCACGCCCGCGACCACCGACAATGTGACGACCACGACACCGATGAACAGCGAGAAACGTGCGCCGAAGATCAGGCGTGAAAGGATATCGCGGCCGACAGCGTCCGTTCCAAGCGGATAGGAGAAGCTGCCGCCATCCATCCAGAAAGGAACGGAGAGCAGAAGCTGGCGATTCTGCTCGTTCGGCGCATGCGGCGAGACGAGCGGTGCGAAAACCGCCATGATGAGGATGATGAGGAAAACGAAGAGGCCGATGACGGCGCCCTTGTTTCGGGAGAAGTAGTACCAGAATTCCGTAAGGGCGGAGGGCTGGTCGGATTTTGCAGTTACCGTGCTCATGAACCGCTCCTAGTGTCTGATACGCGGGTTGATGAAGCCGTAAGCAAGGTCGACGATCAGGTTCACCAGCATGATGATGCCGGCGATCAGAAGAAGACCGCCCTGGACGACTGCATAGTCGCGCTTGAAGACAGCATCGACCATCCACTTGCCGATGCCCGGCCAGGAGAAGATCGTTTCGGTCAGGATGGCGCCTGCGAGCAGCACGCCGACCTGCAGGCCGATCGTGGTGATGACCGGGATCATGGCGTTTCTCAGCGCATGAATGCCGACGACACGCAGCGGGGCCAGACCCTTGGAGCGGGCTGTGCGCACATAATCTTCGCCCAGCACTTCAAGCATGGCCGAACGCGTCTGGCGGGCGATAACGGCGAGCGGGATGGTGGCAAGCACTACCGTCGGCAAAATGAGATAGCTGACTGCCGAGGCAAAGGCGCCCTTCTGGCCGGAGAGCAGACTGTCGATCAGCATGAAGCCGGTGACGGGCTTGAAGAAATACATAAGCGAGATGCGACCGGAGACCGGTGTCCAGCCGAGATAGCCGGAGAAGAAAATGATGAGCAGCAGGCCCCACCAGAAGATCGGCATCGAATAGCCGATGAGGGCGACACCCATCACGCTCTGATCGAACCAGGTCCCGCGCTTGACCGCGGCGAAGACGCCGGCAGGTACACCCAGAAAGATAGCCACGAGGATGGCGCAGAGCGAAAGCTCGAGTGTTGCCGGGAAGAGCGTGAAGAACTCGCCAAGAACCGGGCGCTTGGTGACGATCGAGGTGCCGAGATCACCATGCAGCACTTTTCCGAGATAATCGAAATACTGCACATACATGGGCCGATCGAAACCGAGATCGTGCATGATCTGGGCGTGACGTTCGGGCGCCATGGTTCGTTCGCCCGACAATAGCATGACGGGGTCGCCAGGGAGCAGGCGGATGAACGAGAAGGCGATGAGCGAAACGCCGAGGAAGGTCGGTATCAGGACTGCGAGGCGCCCGATGAGAAATCGCAACATAGCAGGTTGTCCAATAGTTTCCGGCGGTCAGGTGGAGACCTGACCGCCGGTCGAGCCCGGTTTCAGCCGGGCAGTTTATCATTTTTCTTATTCGGCGATATCAACGCCGTCGAAGCGGTGAATGCCGAGCGGGTCCATATGGAAGCCCGACACTTTCTTGCTGACCGGTACGAAAACCAGCGAGTGGTCGAGTGCTGCCCAGGGAGCTTCCTTCTTGAAGATCACCTGTGCTTCTTCGTAGTACTTGGTGCGCTCAGCAACGTCAGCCGTTTCCTTGGCCTTCGTCATCAGAGCGTCGTAGTCCTTATTGCACCACTGAGCGCGGTTGTTGCCGCCGACGGCATCGCAGCCGAGCAGCGTATCCATGAAGTTGTCCGGGTCGCCGTTGTCGCCGGTCCAGCCGAGGATGACGGCGCCGTCACGCTTCGTGTCGGAGGAGAGCTTCAGGTATTCGGCCCATTCATGGGTAACGATCTCTACGTTGACGCCAATCTTGGCAAAGTCTGCCTGGATGAGTTCGGCGGCGCGACGCGCGTTCAGCATGTACGGGCGCGAAACCGGCATTGCCCAGACCTTCATGGAAAGGCCCTTCACGCCAGCAGCTTCGAGAGCCTTCTTGGCGCCTTCCGGATCGTACTTGTCGTCTTCGACCTTATCGTTATACGACCACATGGTCGGGGGGATCGGGTTCTTGGCAACCTGGGCAGCGCCCTGGAAGACGGCGTCGATGATCGCCTGCTTGTTGATCGCCATGTTCAGCGCACGGCGGACTTCCGGCTTGTCGAACGGAGCCTGCTGGGTGTTGTAGGCGAGGAAGCCGACGTTCAGGCCCGGCTGTTCCATGACCGTGAGGTTGGCGTCCTTCTTGAGGTCGGCAACGTCGGCAGCGTTCGGATACGGGATCAGGTGGCATTCGCCAGCCTTGAGCTTCTGGGCGCGGACAGCGGCATCAGGGGTGATCGCGAAAACGAGATCGTCGATCTTTTCCTTGCCCTTGAAGTAGGATTCATTGGCCTTGTAGCGGATAACGGCATCCGGCTGATAGGCAACGAAAGTAAAGGCGCCCGTGCCGACCGGCTGCTGGTTGAGCTGGGCCATCTTGCCGTCAGCAGCGAGCTTGTCAGCATATTCCTTGGAAACGATGGATGCGAAGTCCATGGCGAGGTCGGCCAGGAACGGTGCTTCCGGATGGTTGAGCGTGAACTTGACCGTCAGGTCGTCGACCTTCTCGACCGACTTGATGAGATCAGGGAAGCCCATGCCAGCGGCGTATTCGTAGGAACCGCCCTCGACATACTTGTTCCACGGGTTGTCGGACTTGATCTGGCGCTCGAAAGAGAAGACGACGTCGTCAGCGGTGAGGTCACGCGACGGGGTGAAGAAATCGGTCGTCTGGAACTTTACGCCGGGATGCAGCTTGAACGTATATTCCGTGCCATCGGGAGAAACCGTCCAGCTGTCGGCGACGCCCGGCTCGATCTCGGTACCGCCGTGCTTGAATTCGACGAGGCGGCTGTAAACCGTACGCGAAGACGCGTCGAAGGTCGTGCCCGCCGTGTAGAGGCTCGGATCGAAGCCTTCCGGCGATCCTTCAGAGCAATAGACAAGCGTCTTGGAATACGCGGCGGTGGCCATGACCGAAGCCAGGGCTGTCGCTGCGAGCAGGACAGAGAACTTTTTCATGATGTCGTTTCCCAGGTTTGTTCTTTTTTGATCTTTAGATCGGGCGCTCAATATCCCGATCAGCGGGCCGATGGAACGATATTTATTTGCTGAACGCAACGGCATCCGCAGAAAATTTTTCCAGAAAAGTGATTTTAGAAATTTTCGGTCAAAAATAGGCCAAATTTTGCAAGATTGAGGCACATTTAATCCGATTCTCGTCGCTTTTGGTATAATTTCGCGTCGCGAAACGGGTTTGAAACCGGTTTCAAGGCACTGTGATATATCAACTGTCCGTGAGCCATCAGCGAAAAACCACGACCATCGAAAAATGGCCGTGGTTCACGATGCTATTAAAGTATTGCGATGTCAGGCTGCCGGCGCCGGGACTGCGGACTTGCGATAATCATGCTCTCCTGTCAGGCCGAGCAGGAAATTGATCTGCGGCCGCGCCTTGACCAGATCGTCGATCGAATATTCGGTCAGCACATCGAAGAAAGCGTTCAGCGCCTTGCGCAGTGCCGAGTTCAGCCCGCAGCTATCAACCAGCGGGCACTCGATCGCGCCATCTTCAAAGCATTCTGCCATGGCAAAACTGTCTTCGGTGACCCGTACCACGTCGAACAGGCTGATATCGGTCGCCGGCTTGCCAAGACGCACGCCACCGTTGCGGCCGCGCACGGTCTCGACCAGCCCCGCCTTGTTGAGCGGCTGCAGAATCTTGAAAAGGAAAAGCTCGGAAACACCGTATGCCCTGGCAATCTCCGGGATCCGGCTCAGCTGTCCTTCATTGGCAGCACAATACATCAACATGCGAACCGCATAGTTGGTCTGCTTCGTCAACCGCATGCCGATCTCCTGAATCGTCTTTACGAAGGGTATATAATGGCTTTCGCAGTTTTGAACAATTCCAAAATATGAAATTTACATTCACGTTTCCCGCGACTGCTCGCCGCAGGATTTCAAATGAAAACGGGCCCTTCTCGGGCCCGCCTCCAAAATGACGAAAGATTATTCGGATTACTTCATCGTCGGCATGACGAATTCGGCATCGCCCTTGATGCCCGAAGGCCAGCGCGCGGTGATGGTCTTGGTTCGGGTCCAGAATTTGATGGAATCCGTGCCGTGCTGGTTGAGGTCGCCGAAGCTCGAAGCCTTCCAGCCGCCGAAGGAGTGGTAGGCGAGCGGCACCGGAATCGGAACGTTGATGCCGATCATGCCGATATTGACGCGGGAGGCGAAGTCGCGGGCGGCGTCCCCGTCGCGGGTGAAAATCGCGACGCCGTTGCCGTATTCGTGCTTCATCGGCAGAGACAGCGCTTCCTCATAATTATGAGCGCGGACGACCGAGAGAACCGGTCCGAAGATCTCGGTCTTGTAGATTTCCATCTCCGGCGTGACATTGTCGAACAGGCAGCCGCCGACAAAATAGCCGTTCTCATAACCCTGAAGCTTGAAATCGCGGCCGTCGACGACGAGCTTGGCGCCCTCTTCGATCCCCTTGTTGATCAGGCCCTGGATGCGGTTATAGGCATCCTTGGTGACGACCGGGCCCATATCGGCCTTGTCGTCCGTGTAGGGACCGATGCGCAGGGACTCGATCTTCGGCACCAGCTTTTCGACGAGGCGGTTTGCCGTTTCCTCGCCAACCGGCACGGCAACGGAGACAGCCATGCAGCGCTCACCGGCCGAACCGTAGCCGGCGCCCATCAGGGCGTTGACGGCCTGGTCCATATCGGCGTCCGGCATGATGATCATATGGTTCTTGGCGCCGCCGAAGCACTGGGCGCGCTTTCCGTTCATCGCAGCCGTTCCGTAGACGTAACGGGCAATCGGCGTAGAGCCGACGAACGAGACGGCGCCAATGTCGGGATCGGTGAGGATCGCATCGACAGCGGTCTTATCACCGTTGACAACGTTCAGGATGCCGGCCGGCAGTCCGGCTTCGATCATCAGTTCGGCAAGGCGGATCGGCAAGGACGGATCGCGCTCGGAAGGCTTCAAGATGAAGGCGTTGCCGCAGGCGATTGCCGGGGCGAACATCCACATCGGGATCATGCCGGGGAAGTTGAAGGGCGTAATGCCGGCGCCGATGCCGACCGGCTGACGCAGCGAATACATGTCGATTGCCGGACCGGCACCTTCGGTGAATTCACCCTTGGCGAGATGCGGAATGCCGCAGACGAATTCGCAGACTTCCAGGCCGCGGATAACATCGCCCTTGGAGTCCTCCACTGTCTTGCCATGCTCGCTGGAGAGCAGCGTGGCGAGCTCGTCCATGTGCTGGTTCAGGAGATCGACGAACTTGAAGAAAACACGGGCGCGGCGCTGCGGATTGGTCGCAGCCCATTTCGGTTGCGCTGCCTTTGCGTTTGCCACAGCAGCGCGGAGTTCTTCGACACTCGCGAGCGCGACCTTTGCCTGCACTTCGCCGGTCGCGGGGTTGAAGACGTCGCTGGTGCGGCCGCTTGTGCCGGCAACCTTCTTGCCGCCAATGAAATGACCAATCTCACGCATGGGTTTCCTCCTGATCTCTATGCATGGCGCAACAATCGCACTTCAATTTGCACAAATCAATGCGCTACGATAAGCAACCGTTGTGCGTATATTATAGCCCTGGTGTCGTTGCATCAGGTGGATTACTTCAAAACTTGGCACGACATCAGGACAAGTCAAACCCAATGAGAGGTCAAAGCGATGAGCGGGAGACGGATGGTCAGAATGGCTGAACTGGAGATCGATCCGGACAAGCTCGAAGAGTATCGTGCATTGCTCACAGAAGAGATCGAGGCATCCGTCGCGCAGGAAGACGGAGTGCTTTCGCTGATCGCTGTTTCCATCAGGGACAATCCAAGTAAGATCCGCATTCTTGAAGTCTATGCCGATCAAGAAGCCTACGAGGCGCATCTGCGGACAGCCCATTTCCTCAAATACAAGAACGGCACATCAGACATGGTGAGGTCGCTGACCCTCATCGATGTCGATCCGATTGTGATGCTTTCCAAATGAACTGGGACGACGTTCGCATTTTCCTCGCCGTTGCCCGCACCGGGCAGATCCTCGCCGCCTCGAAGCGGCTGGGGCTCAACCACGCCACGCTCTCTCGTCGATTGACATCGCTGGAAGAGGCTTTGAAGACTCGGCTGTTCATTCGCCGCACGAATGGCTGTGAGTTGACGGCCGAAGGCGAGGTGTTCCTGACGTCCGCCGAGCGGATGGAAACGGAAATGCTCGCCGCGCAGGCCAATCTCGGCCACACCGATACGGCCATTGCCGGAACAGTGCGCGTTGGCGCGCCCGACGGGTTCGGGGTTTCCTTCCTCGCACCGCGCATGGGAAGGTTGATCGAACGCCATCCGGAACTAAAGATCCAGCTCGTACCGGTGCCGCGCTCCTTCTCTCTGTCGCAGCGCGAGGCTGATATCGCGATCACGCTGGAGCGGCCGGAACAGGGCCGGCTCGTTTCCTCCAAGCTCACCGATTATACGCTCGGGCTCTATGTATCGCGCGACTATCTCGCCCGGCACGGAAAGCCCGACGATGTCGATGCTCTCAAGGCCCATCCCCGCATCGGCTATGTCGAGGATCTGATCTTCACTGCCTCGCTGAATTTCTCCGGCGAGGTGATGCGCAGCTGGGACGCGGGTTTCGAAATCTCGACGGCGATCGGCCAGACGGAGGCCGTGCGCTCAGGTGCCGGCATCGGCATACTGCATGACTATATTGCCCGGCAATATCCGGAGCTGGTGCGAATCCTGCCGCAGGTCTCAATCCGGCGCGCTTACTGGACGACCTATCACGAAAGTGCGCGCGATCTGGTGCGCGTACGCAGCGTCATCGATTTCCTGCAGGAGCTCGTCAACGAGGAGCGACAGATTTTCCTATGACACTTAGAGTCTTTCCTGGTTAGATTGCAGCATTCTGTTGGCTCAAACGGAGTCGGATGGTCGACCGGCCGGCGCGCGTCGTAGCCCAGATCTACGGCCAAGCCGGCCGGTCGATCAGGCGGCCCGTTTCAGCCAACCCCGGTGGTTTGCTTGCAAACCAGCTAGGGCCGGGCATCTTTGCGCCAGGATCAAAGGCGATCGGCTCGGACGTACCTTGGGGTATGCCCGTCGCCTATCGCCTTTGCCCTGACACAAACCTGCTCCGGCAGAATGCTACAATCTAACCAGGAAAGGCTCTAATAGATGCTTTGCCGGTTCCTCGTTCTCGTCAGGATTGGGAAGGGGTGTTTCATCCGGCAGGCGATCGGGCTCCGGCTCCTTTATCGGCGGCTGCGGCTTCCAGCCCGGCGAAGGCATTGGCGGCTGATCGGGAATAGGTTCGTTGGGGACGGACATGGCCGGCTCCTTTACGATTGCAATGTCAGATTATTTGTCTTGCTTGACGGCTTCGGCTGCGCGTACCGGCATGCTGTCGATGATGGCGAAAAGTTCACCGGCGCTGATCGGCTCGCTGACCTTCAGCTTTACCGTTCCATCCTTGCCGACCAGAAAGGCAGCAAATTCTCCCATATCGGGCGTTTCCAGCTCTTCTCGAAGCGCCTGACCATTCAACGCGTGTCCGCTTCCAAACAGCGATTTGATGCTTGATCCGACAAGCTTGACAATGACGATGTCTCGCTCCTCAAGAGCGGTGCGATCAGCAAGCAGGAGGTTTTCCTGCCGCGCGGCGCGGGAATTGTCTCGATCAGCGATAACAACGAAAACACGGTTCTTCCATTGGAACTGTTCGAGGCTGGCGACAGCCGCATAGGCGGCATTCGTTTCATCGATCTTCGTCGCGCCGTAAAGAAGGGTTTTCGACATACGCATAACTCCCGTTGACCGTTTGAACGGCGCGGGAGCCGCAAGAGTTCCAACCCTGTCCCCTAAAAAGAGGACGACGGCCGATCAGAAAAATGACGATCGGCCCTGTCGCCTTGTCAGATATGCAGAAAAGCCGAAACCGGAACCTGCAGAGCAGCAGCGATACGCTTCAGCTTTGCCGGATCGGCGCTTTCGCCATTTTCAATTTCAAGAATTTCGCCATTGGCCAGACCGCAGGTAACTGCGAGATCTTCAATGCTGTAGCCAACCGCAGTACGTGCGTCCTTAACCGCAGCTGCCACGTCAATCGGGGAAACCGCGGTCGATTCCTCTATATTCTGAACAGAAATGGACATCAAATTCTCCTTAATGCCTCGGTGGACTGTCCCTACCCCCAGGCGGCAAACCGCCAGCATTTTGCGACGCAACGAGAACATCGGGCGATTGCTGCATCGCACCGCACATAAATAGGTAAACCAATGTTAACGGCAATAGCAAAATGCGAGCAGGCATCATTTTGACGTGAAAAAACGCCGATGCCGCGTATTGCCGTCAAAGGAAACCAACTTATGGGGGAGATGGTACGGTTGAGTGGGGTCGAACCACTGACCTCAGGTGCCACAAACCTGCGCTCTAACCAACTGAGCTACAACCGCACAATGCCGCGTTTGGCGCGACGGGGGTCACATACGAGGACTTGAACTTTAATTCAAGTCCCGATTTGCACTCAATATACAAAAAGGCTGAACGCGTGGTCCAGCCTTTTATTGGCTATCGAGAGCAATCGATCAGGCAGCCTTGAAGGATGCCATGGCCTTTTCGGCAGCGTCCTTGGAAGGCTTTGCAACCTTCTCGGCAACCTGCTTGGCGGTTTCCTGCAGCGACTTCGCCTGCTCGACGGTCAGTTCAGCCTGCTTGCGCAGGAAAGAGGTCTGCAGTTCGACGAATTCGGCGACGGACTTGACGCCGAGAAGCGCTTCCATGTGAGAAAGCGAGCTCTCAGCGTTGATGCGGAGCACGTCGATTGCCTTGAGGCCGAGTTCAACGCTGCCAGCCTGTGCGGTCTGGACGGTTGCTTCAAGCGTCTTGCCGGCTTCTTCGCCTGCAGACTTCAGCTTGGCATAGGCTTCCTTGGACTGCTGAGCACCCTTTTCAGCGAAGTCGCGGAAGGACTCTGCCAGTTTGCTCGGGTCGAAAGAAGCAATTGAAAAAACGTCATCGGTCTTTATGGTAGCCATCGGATAGCGTCCTTTGAGGTGGGCAAATCCCGTGCCCGGCGTTAAATTGGATATGTCTTATATAGGGCATTTTATTGTGCATTGCAATATCATTGTGCGTCGCACAATACGTTAACCTTTCCGGCCGAAAGCTCCCCGCTCTTCTGGACCGGTCGCAGACCTGCAGTTATTAATAAGCAGTTAATTCCAAGTGGCCGAAAGCGACAGGTTCGATCATGCCCGCAGTCCAGTATCCGTTCATCGACATTGCCGTGCATGCGCGGGTGCGTGAACGATTCTCGCGTGGCGAAGCCATGGTTCTCTTCTCGAGTGACCTTTCTCGCCTGCTCTGGGCAAATGGCGCGGGCGCTGAGCTTTTCGGCCATACGGCGGTCTACGACCTGCTCGATCAGGGCGTCGGCCATGCCGACATCACCTTCCGCCAGCTTGAGGCGGCTGCCCGCCAGCTTAGCAATGTCGGCGACCAGAAAACCTTCATCATCCGCATCGCCAGGGGGTTCCAGCGCGTGCAGGCGCCTGCCTCGTCGGAACTCATCCGTCTCGCTTCGGGCGAGAAGGCCATCCTGTTTTCCGTTCCGGTCTCCACGCGCCCGCTGACGGCGGGTGCAAATGCGGCACAGATGCTGCATGGCCTCGACGACCCGGATACGCATATGGCTGTGATCGGAGCAGAGGGCGAGGTCATTGCCGCTTCGCCAGGTTTCGCCTCGCTCGGCATCACACAGCAGGCGGCAAGGACTCTCATCACACTTGCCGGCGCGCATCCAGATCGCCTGGTGAAGCGACCGGTTGCGACTGGCCGCGGCAACTTGCCAGCCGCCGTCGGCAAACTCAACGACGAGCCGGCACTCCATCTTCTCTTCGCCGTCGAAACGGCGACCGGTCATGTTGACACGATCGAGCCCTCCGCCGGTAAAGAAGAGGCTGCGCCGCAGGAAATGGTGCGGGCAGAAGCCGCAGCAGATGGAATTCATGATATTGCCGCACCTGCGGCAGGTTTTACGGAAGCGGAGGCGATCGACGCAGTTTCCGGCATCGAAGAGGTCGAGGAGACGCTGGAGGAAATCACCGGCGGCACTGAGGATCCGGTTGGAATCCGATCTGAGCCGTCAGCAGATCAGGACATTCCCGAACCTGAAGCAGCTGTCGTCGAAGACGCCAGCGGCGAAATCCAGCAGCCGACCAATGCGTCTGCTCCCGAGGAAAAAACAGTAGAGGCAAGCGCAGAGGCCCCGGCCGCCGAGCGGGTTGAGCCGGTCACTTCCCTTGCCGAAAATTTCGCGGCAGCACCCGTCGCGCCCGGAGCACCGGCAGCCGCCGCGAAGGAAAGCGGCTTCGTCTTCAAGCCGAACAGCCGCGCCACCCGTTTTGTCTGGAAGATCGATGCGGAAGGTCGGTTCAGCGAAGTTTCTCACGAATTTGCCGAGGCTGTCGGCCCGCACGCAAGCAATATCATCGGCAGCGCTTTCTCCGACGTGGCGGCCCTCTTCAATCTTGATCCAGAGGCCAAACTTAGCGAGGCCTTAGCGCGGCGCGATACCTGGTCCGGCAAGACGATCTACTGGCCGATCGAGGGCACGAGCCTTGTCGTCCCCGTCGATCTGGCCGCCCTGCCGACCTATACGCGCAATCGCGACTTCGATGGTTTCCGTGGCTTCGGCGTCGTGCGCCTGTCGGACGTTCAGGAAGATCCTCTGGCGCTCGGACTGACGCTCGGGCCTGAGGGTATCGGCCATGACACTTCCTATCTCGGTCCGGCCAATGAACCGGCGCCGGAAGAGGCCGCACAGCAAGCGCCTCAACTGCCGGAACAACGGCCCGAAGTCATTGCCGAAGCTGCGCCGCGAAACGAAGAAGTAGTTTACCCGGAACCTGATATCGAGGAAGACGACGTACCGGAAGTGGAAGCGGCGACAGCCCCGGAACCTATCGTCGAGGATCAATCCGCATTCGAACCTGAGATTGCCGGGCAGCCAGAAGAGCCGCAGCCCAGCGACACACTGGACGAGCCGCCGGCGCTGCGCATTTCCGAAACGCCCAACCGCCGCTTTACCGACAAGATCGTGCAGCTTCACGGTGCCAGTAACGGCCTCACCGCCGCCGAGCAGGCGAATTTCCGTGAGATCGCCAAACGCCTCGAGGCTTTCGGTGCGGGCCGCGAAGAGCCGGTTGTCCCGCCGAAATCTGACGCAGGGGAGATACCGGCCGCGGAAGAAGCTGGCACCGAAAAGCCTGTCATCGAAGCGTCGCAGGAAACGATCTTCGAGGCCGCTGCAGAGCCGGAAGTTGCCACGGATACCGAAGAGATCCCAGTAGCGGAAGCCGAAGATGAAGTAACCGAAGGTCTGCAAGAGACGGTCAGCCAGATTGAGGTTCTAAGCAGCTTCATCCCACCACGCGTGAAGATGACGGACGGACTTTCGGCGCCCGCCGTCGATCTGCTGCCAGTTGCCGTGCTGATCCATACCGGCGACCGGCTGATCCATGGCAATCCGGAATTTCTGCGGCTGACGGGCTACGATTCGGTCGAAGCCCTCTCCGAAGTGGGCGGCATCGACGCGTTACTGCAACGCCACGACCTCGAAAACGGCGCAGGCATGATGATGCTCGTCAAAGCCGATGACAGGCTGGTGCCGGTCACGGCTCGTCTGCAGTCGGTTCGCTGGGAAGATTCCAACGCCCTGATGCTCGCGCTGATGCCGGTCGAAACCCGGGAAGAAGGCAAGGGCGAGGTTATCCGGTTCGATCAGCGCTCCGACCGAATGGTGGAGAAGGTCGCCAAGCTGCAGGTCGAGGTGGAGGAGCTGCGCTCGATCCTGGAAACGGCAACCGACGGCGTTGTCGTCATCGGCACGGAAGGCGATATCCGCTCCATGAACCGCTCGGCAAGCGCCCTCTTCAACTACGACGAACAGGAAACGCGCGGCAAACCCTTCGTCATGCTGTTTGCGCATGAAAGTCAGAAGGCGGTGCTCGACTATCTGCACGGCCTTTCCGGCCACGGCGTGGCAAGCGTGCTGAACGACGGACGCGAAGTGATCGGCCGTGAGGCGGCCGGAGGCTTCGTGCCGCTGTTCATGACCATGGGTCGCCTGACCTCATCCAACGGCTATTGCGCCGTCATCCGCGACATCACCCAATGGAAGCGCACCGAAGAGGAATTGCGCAATGCCAAGGGTGCAGCCGAAACCGCCAATGCCCACAAGACGGATTTTCTTGCGCGCGTCAGCCATGAAATCCGCACGCCGCTCAATGCCATCATCGGTTTTTCCGACATGATGGCGAGCGAACGCTTCGGACCTATCGGCCATCCACGCTACATCGAATATGCCAACGACATCGGCCGTTCGGGCCGACACGTTCTTGATATCGTCAACGACCTGCTCGACATTTCCAAGATCGAGGCGGGCGAGATGGATCTCGACTTCGCCTCCGTCGGTCTCAATGAAGCGATCTCGGAAGCCGTTGCATTGGTACAGCCGCAGGCGAACAGCCAGCGGGTCATCATCCGTACGGCCCTGTCGCAGTCTGTGCCCGACGTGGTTGCCGACTTGCGCTCGATCAAGCAGATCGCACTGAACATCCTGTCGAACGCGATCCGCTTTACGCCATCAGGCGGACAGATTGTCGTTTCCACCTCCTATGAGGCGAACGGCAGCGTGGCGATGCGGGTGCGCGACACCGGCATCGGCATGACACGCAGCGAGCTCGATCAGGCGATGAAGCCGTTCCGGCAAGTCTCCTCCACGCAGTCACGCCATCGCGGCGATGGCACGGGTCTCGGCCTGCCGCTGACGAAGGCAATGGTGGATGCCAACAGGGCTATCTTCTCGATCAGTTCCGCGCCGAACGAGGGAACGCTGGTGGAAATCACCTTCCCGTCGCAGCGCGTTCTGGCCGGCTAGTACCTGTTTTAGCGCAGTTCCGGACGCAAAACCGCTGAACACTTTTGCTGGAATTGCGCTTCAAAGAAAAGGCAGCCAAAGGCTGCCTTCGAGAGTTAGCGCTGGTAGAAACAAGAGCTTAGCCTGATAACATCATGTTTCGGGAACCGCGGTTCCAGGCCATCTCTTCATGTACGGCCCCCAAGTTGGCTTCACCTTTGACAAACCTTTCTTAACGGAAGGTTTCCAGAACGCGGAATTGATCAACGGCGAAAAATTGTAGTTTAGCTTTCGCTGTCAGACCTTTAGCTCATCCAGCCCGGCAAAAAGCTGGAGCGACTCGGGGTTGGCAAGCGCTTCCTGATTTTTCACCGGCCGGCCATGAACGACCTCGCGCACCGCCAGTTCGACGATCTTGCCGGACTTCGTACGCGGTATATCGGCAACCGCGATGATCTTGGCCGGTACGTGGCGCGGCGATGCGCCGACGCGAATGCGGGCCTTGATCGCCTTCACCAGATCCTCTGACAGTGCGATACCAGGCGACAGCCGGACGAAGAGGATGATGCGCACATCGTCATCCCAATCCTGGCCGATGCAGAGTGCCTCGGCCACTTCTTCCATCTGCTCGACCTGATTGTAGATCTCCGCCGTGCCGATGCGCACGCCGCCAGGATTGAGCGTCGCATCCGAGCGGCCATGGATGATCAGGCCGCCATGTTCGGTCCATTCGGCGAAATCGCCATGACACCAGACATTGTCGAAGCGCTCGAAATAAGCGGCCCTGTACTTGGTGCCATCAGGGTCGTTCCAGAACATGACCGGCATCGAAGGAAAGGCCTTGGTGCACACCAGTTCGCCCTTTTCCTGGCGAACCGGCTTGCCTTCGTCATTCCAGACATCGACGGCAAGACCGAGACCTGGTCCTTGGATTTCGCCGCGCCAGACCGGCTGCAGTGGATTTCCGAGCACGAAGCAGGAGACGATATCCGTGCCGCCCGAAATCGACGCAAGTTGGACGTCGGCCTTGATGCCTTCATAGACAAAGGTGAAACCTTCAGGCGACAGCGGCGAACCGGTGGAGGTGATCAATCGCAGGCTCGACAGATCGTGACTGGTGCGCGGCGTCAGTCCGCTCTTGCGTACGGCGTCGATATATTTGGCCGAAGTTCCGAAGATCGCGAATTTCTCTTCAGCGGCATAATTGAAGAGCACGTTGCCGTCGGGTGCGAAGGGAGATCCATCGAAGAGGCAAAGCGTGGCACCGGAGGCAAGGCCACTCGCCAGCCAGTTCCACATCATCCAGCCGCAGGTGGTGAAGTAGAAAAGTTTGTCCCCCGGCTGCAGACTGCAGTGCAGGCGATGCTCCTTCAGATGCTGAAGAAGCGTGCCGCCGGCCGAATGTACGATGCATTTCGGCACGCCGGTCGTGCCTGAGGAAAACAGGATGTAGACCGGATGGGAGAACGGCAGTTGCACAAACTCGATCGGCTTCGCCTCGAAGGGAGCAATGAATTCGGCAAGCGTCTTGCCCCCGGCGGTTTCGCGCGCCACGTCTTCGGCATTGCCGGCATAATGAACGACCAGCGTCGGCACGCCGAGGCTCCGGGCAACGCCGACCACCTTCGACTTCACGTCCTGCAGCTTGCCATTATACCAATAGGCATCGCAGGCGATAAAAAGCTTCGGGGTAATCTGGCCAAAGCGGTCCAGCACCCCTTGCTCACCGAAATCGGGAGAACAAGACGACCAGATGGCGCCGATCGAGGTTGCCGCCAGCATGGCGGCCACCGTTTCCGGCATATTGGGCATCATGGCGGCAATACGGTCGCCCTCACCAATACCGAGCGCGCGAAAGGCCTGCTGGAGCCGTGAGACGAGCGCGCGCAGGCGATCCCACGACCAGCGATCCCTGACCTTGTCCTCGCCGCGGAAAATAATGGCGTCGCCCTGCCCGCTTCCGCTCAGCAGGTTTTCGGCGAAGTTCAAGCGTGCCTGTGGGAAGAACCGCGCTTTCAGCATGCGGTCGCCGTCGACAAGTATATCTGCGCCGCGCTCTCCCTTCACGCCGCAGAAATTCCACAAGGCCAGCCAGAAATTTTCCCGATCGGCGAGCGACCAGGCATGCAAATCCTCAAAGCCTTTCAAAGCGAGACCGAAGTCTCCGTTGCAGTACTCCATGAAGACGTGGATCGGGCTATTTTCGATTCCATCTTCAGAGGGTATCCAAAGCGGTTGGTTTTCCTGCATTCAATCTCCTCCCCAATGCACGAGTTATATCATGCTGCATTGCATTATAAAGTGTGCAACGACGCGATCCGCCGCGCGTGGGGATTTGCATATGCCCGGTATTTCATATATCCGGCGAAATCAGGAAATAACGGGTAACCGGCTGAAATTCGGCGGAGCTCATGGGTACGTCAAGACAAGGCAGATGGCGAAGAAGGATCGGCCCCGCCTCGCGCTGGCTGCCGGCCTTTGCCCGTGTCTCCACCATTGCGCTGCTGATCGGGCTTGCCTTCTTCCTCGCACTCAGGATTGCTGCTCCCTATCTCATCACAACCGGCTTCGTGCGCTCGGGCATCGAAGATGCTCTGTCGAAATGGACCGGCTACCACGCCGAGATCAAAGGTAATCCGGTCCTCGAATTCTGGCCGACGCCGCGCATTACCCTCAACGACGTCACCATCCGCCAACCGCGCAAAAGCGGCGACAAGCTGCTCGGCCGCATCGAGAGCCTTTCGGCCGATTTCAGCCTGATCGATGCTCTGCGCGGCCGCACGCGCTTCCATGAATTTCACCTGCTGCGACCAAACCTTGCGCTCACGCGCGATGAGAATGGACTGATCGACTGGAGTTATGCCGGCCTTCTGGCCCGAGCGATCAGCGGCGTAAAGGACGAAAACGGCACGGAGGTTCTCGATCCGAAGCTCGATGCGGAGATCGGCGCCGTGACCGTCGAGGATGGGACACTGACGGTGACCGATACGCTCACGGGCAATGTCTATCACTTGGACAGCGTCGCGGCCGATATTGCCTGGCCGAAGCTGTCGAAAGCGATTTCGGCCGTGCTCATTGCCCGTTTCAACGGCCAGGATCTGAAGATCGACTTCGCCTCAGCTGCGCCGCTGCTGGTCTTTGCTGGCAAAAACGCGGAGATGAAAGCCTCGATTACCTCGAATCTCATGACAGCGCGCTTCCAGGGCGTCGGCAGCATGGTGAGCCTTTCGGCTGTATCAGGCAATATCAACGCCAGCTTTCCAGATGTGCCTGCACTGCTGAAATGGTCCGGCAGGTCGATGCCGGGAATCGAGACGCTAAAGAGCGCATCGATGACGTCAGATATGATGTCGGCGCCTAATGGTTTTCGCTTCAACAATCTCAGTATGGCGCTGAACGATGCGAGCGCCACCGGCGCGATGGATTTCACTGCCGCGCCCGGCAAGCGGCCGAAGATCGGGGGGACGCTCGCCTTCGATCAGATGAACCTCAAGCCGTTCCTCGACGCTTTCGCGCTGCGGCTTGCCGCCGGTGGTCTGGGCGATCTGCTCAAGCCGAGCCCTATCGGACCGCTGCAACTCCTTGATCTCGACGTGCGGCTTTCCGCGCGGCAGGCGCAAATGGGGATATTCTCGCTTGCGGATGTCGGCGCCAGCGTGATCGTGTCGGGCGAGGAGGCGAGGTTCGATATCGGCGACAGCCAGTTCGAGGGTGGCGAAATGACAGCCCACCTGGAAGCAACCCGCCGTGACTTCGATGGCGGCGGTAAACTGCAGCTTTCGATTCGCGACGCGGACTTCAACGCACTTGCACAGAAATTGCAGCTCAAGGGGCCGCTGCCGCATGCCATCGGCTCGCTTGATCTTTCGCTGCAGACGCCGAAGGCGATCTGGACGACAGGGCTGGCCGACGTCACGGGGAAGCTGAAGTTCTGGACCTCCGCCGGTTCCATTCCCGGCGTCGATATCTCTGCGGTTCGTGCGCAGGCAGCCCAGAAGGCATTTTTCCCTTTAAGCACCGCTGCAAACGGCGCATTCGCCTTCAACAGGCTGGATTTCCAGGCCGATTTTGCCAATGGCACCGCGGAAATCCATGATGCACGCTTTGCCGGCTCTGAGCAGACCCTCGCCCTGTCGGGCGTCATCACCTATGAATCGAACGGGCTTGCTCTCGCCGGTTCGCTGGAAGCAACTGATCCGGCAAGAGCAGTCGATCTGCCGCTCCTGCCCTTCTTTATCGGCGGCTCATGGCCGAATCCGGTGATTTCGCCGGTGCCGCTGCTCACCGCGCCCGGGAAAACCCAGCCTTAGGGTTGCTGTACGCAATCCCTGGAATTGGCGCTCCTGTTCCACGCAATTCCGGACGCAAAACCGCTACGCACTTTTTCTGGAATTGCTTTAAGCGGTCGCCGCCGCTGCCCGCTCGTCGCGCTCACGCTGCACTTCGCGGCGCTTGGTAATGGCGGATGCGCAGATGACGCCAGCCGTCACTATGGCAATCAGGATGGTGCAGACCGCGTTGATTTCCGGCGTCACGCCGAGACGTACCTGGCTGTAGATCTTCATCGGCAGCGTGGTTGCACCCGGACCGGACGTGAAGCTTGCGATCACGAGATCGTCCAGCGACAGGGTGAAAGCTAGGATCCAGCCAGAAAAGACCGCCGGCGAAATGATCGGCAGCGTGATTTCGAAGAAAGTACGCACCGGCGGTGCGCCGAGATCCTGCGCAGCTTCCTCGATCGACTGGTCGAAGCTCAGAAGCCGTGACTGAACGACGACCGCGACAAAGCACATGGTCAGCGTCGTATGAGCCAACGTGATCGTCCAGAATCCCCGGTCAAGACCGATGGCAACGAAAAGCAGCAGCAGCGACAGGCCAGTGATGACTTCGGGCATGACGAGCGGCGCATAGACCAGCCCTGAAAAGAGGAGGCGGCCACGGAAGCGGGTGAAGCGCACCAGCGTGATCGCCGCCATCGTGCCGAGGATCGTCGCAAAGGTCGCCGACAGCAGGCCAACGCGGATCGTCACCCAGGCAGCATCAAGCAGCGCCTGATTGGAGAGCAGCGAGATGTACCATTTGGCCGAAAAGCCACCCCAGACGGTGACGAGTTTCGACTCGTTAAAGGAGAAGACCACCAGCAGCACGATCGGCAGGTAGAGGAAGGCAAAGCCAAGCACGACGGAGATGATGTTGAAACGGGTCCATCTCAGCATGACTTATTTCCCCCGCTCTTCGGCCTTGGCCTGAATGTTCTGGAAGAAGACGATCGGGATCACCAGGATCAGCAGCAGGATGGTCGCGACCGCCGAGGAGACCGGCCAGTCTCTGTTGGCATTGAATTCGTTCCAGAGCGTCTTGCCGATCATCAGCGTCTGCGAGCCGCCGAGCAGATCGGGGATGACGAACTCACCGACGGCGGGAATGAAGACCAGCATGCAGCCGGCAATTACACCTGGGATCGACAGCGGGAAAGTGACGCGCCAGAAGGCCTGGATCGGCGTGCAGCCGAGATCCTGGGCCGCTTCGATCAGCGTGCCGTCCATCTTTTCCAGCGCCGAATAGAGCGGCAGCACCATGAAGGGCAGATAGGAATAGACGATGCCGATATAGACGGCAGTGCTGGTGTTGAGGATAATCAGCGGGCTGTCGATGACGTGCAGCGACAGGAGAAGCTGGTTGAGAAGCCCTTCCGGTTTCAGGATGGCGATCCAGGAATAGACGCGGATCAGGAAACTCGTCCAGAACGGCAGGATGACAAGCATCAGCAGTGTCGGCCTGATAGTACGAGGCGCCTGCGCCATGCCATAGGCAATCGGATAGGCGATCAGCAGCATCAGCAACGTCGAAATCGCCGCAATGACGAGGCTCGAAATATAGGCCTTGAAATAGAGCGGGTCGTCGATGAGGTAACCGTAATTGTCGAAGGAGAAGGTCGCGACCTTGCTCCAAAAACCGCTCCAGCCATCCGCAAGCGAAAAGACCGGCTCATAAGGCGGTATGGCGATTGCCGTCGTCGACAACGAAATGCGGAAGACGATGAAGAACGGCGCCAGAAAGAAAAGCAAAAGCCAGGCGTAGGGAATGATGATAACGAGGCGACTGTAGAAGCGTGAGGCAAGCGTTCCCATGATCTCAATCCTTCAGCAGCACGCCGCCGTCTTCATCGAAGGAGACCCAGATTTCCTGATCATAGGTGAAGGGGTCGTCGACGGCGCGCTGTGCGTTGAGGGAAGAGGCTCTGACGAATTTTCCGCTTGGCAGTTTTATGTGGAAGACAGTCATGTCGCCGAGATAGGCGATATCCCAGATCTCGCCCTTGGCGGCATTGACCGAGGCATTTGCGGGCGCCTCGCGCGTGACACGCATCTTTTCCGGGCGAATGGCGAAACCGACCGCGTTGCCGACGGTAGGAGTTTCGGTGGCGGCGGTGCGGATCGTAAAGCCGCTTTCGACTGATATCTCGACAGCCCCATTTGCCGCTGCGGTCACCTTGCCGTCGAAGATGTTCACGTCGCCGATGAAATCGGCCACGAAGCGGGAATTCGGCGCCTCGTAGATTTCGGCCGGGGTCGCCACCTGTACCACCTTCCCATGGCTCATGACGGCGATACGGTCGGCCATGGTCATTGCCTCTTCCTGGTCGTGGGTGACCACGACGAAGGTGAGGCCGAGAGTCTGCTGCAGATCCATCAGTTCGAACTGGGTTTCCTCGCGCAGCTTCTTGTCGAGCGCACCAAGCGGCTCGTCCAGCAGCAGCACCTTCGGGCGCTTGGCAAGCGATCGGGCGAGCGCCACACGCTGGCGCTGACCGCCGGAAAGCTGGTTCGGCTTGCGAGAGGCGAACTGTTCGAGCTTCACAAGCTTCAGCATCTGCGACACGCGCTCGCCTATCTCATCCTTCGGCATGCCATCCTGCTTCAGCCCGAAAGCGATGTTCTTCTCGACCGTCATATGCGGGAAAAGAGCGTAGGACTGAAACATCATGTTGACCGGCCGCTTGTAGGGCGGCGTCCCGGCGAGATCGGTGCCGTCGAGGACGATCTCGCCTGATGTCGGCTGTTCAAAGCCGGCGAGCATGCGCAGCAGCGTGGACTTGCCGCAGCCGGACGCGCCGAGCAGCGCGAAGAATTCGCGATGATAGATGTTCAGCGACAGATCATTGACGGCGGTAAAATTGCCGAAGCGCTTGGTGACATTCTTGAAAGCGATGAAGGGTTTTGCAGACGGATCGGTCCAAGGCGCAAAAGCGCGGCGGATATTACCGAGAGACTTCATATTATTCCCCGAAATACAATGTTCTGCCGGCCTCCACCCGGGCCGGGAATTAAAAGGCCCGGACGTTTCCGTCCGGGCTTGGTATCGACTTACTGGCCGGTGACGACCTTCGTCCAGATGCGTGTCGCAGTTCGCTGGGTCTTCGGATCCCACGGCCGCACCGTGAAGAGACCTTTCATCACCTCATCCGTCGGATAGACCGCCGGATCTTCCAGCACGTCCTTGCTGACAAATTGCTGTGAGGCCTTGTTGCCGTTCGCATAGAAGGTGAAGTCGCTGGCCTTGGCGATGACTTCCGGCTTCATCATGTAATTCAGGAATTCATGTGCTTCGGCCACATGCTTGGAATCGGCAGGGATCGCCATCATGTCGAACCACATCTGTGCGCCCTGCTTCGGGATCGAGTAATTCACCTCGACGCCGTTATTGGCTTCGGACGCACGGTCGCGTGCCTGCAGCATGTCGCCGGAATAGCCGAAAGCGATGCAGATGTCGCCGTTGGCAAGGGCGTTGATATATTCGGAGGAGTGGAATTTGCGGATATAGGGACGAACGGCCGTCAGCAGGTCCTCGACCTTCTTGAAATCCTCCGGCTTGGTGGAGTTCGGGTCGAGGCCGAGATAACGCAGCGCCGTCGTCATGACGTCCTTCGGCGTATCGAGCACATAGATGCCGCAGTCCTTGAACTTTTCGGCGACTTTCGGATCGAAGATGACCTCGAGGCCGGGCTTGACATCGGGACCGAGGATTTCGGCGACCTTCTTGACGTTATAGCCGATACCATCGGTGCCCCACATGTAGTCGACAGCGTATTCGTTGCCGGGATCATATTCGCCCGTGCGCTGCTGGATCACATCCCACATGTTGGAAAGGTTTGGCAGCTTGGACTTGTCGAGCTTCTGGAAGACGCCGGCCTGGATCTGGCGCTGCAGGAAGTCGGCGGTCGGGACGACGACGTCATAACCCGTGCCGCCGGCGAGCAGCTTAGTTTCCACGGTCTCATTGGAATCGAACGTGTCGTAGACAACCTTGATGCCGGTTTCCTTAGTGAAATCCTCAAGGATCGAATTGTCGATATAATCGGACCAGTTGTAGACATTGACGACGCGCTCCTGGGCGAAGGCCGGCGCAGCGGCGAGGAGAGCGACAACGGCGACTGCCGTCAGGTTGGCGATTCTTGACCTCATAATATCTCCTGTCTGCAGAGGTATCGCGCGCCCGGACACCTCTTCTTCCCTCTGGTTTGGCTGCAGATTAGAAAGGAATTTCAGAGCCTACAAGCGTAAATTCCTGCAGTGTCAATCATTTCACAATCACTGAAAATCGAAGCTTCCAAGGCCGGAGGAAGTCTCGCCCAGAGCGAGTGGACGCGTCAGCGGCGGCTCGGCCCGAGAAAGGCATCCGCGCCTTTCGCAAAGACGGCAGGCGGGGCCGATCGCGACCGGCGCGACATCGCTTCGTCCGTAGACCAGACCGTCGCGCAGGGCGGCATCGCAGCCGAGCAGCAGGGCCGTGCGCCGCACCCTTTCACCGAATTCCGCGACTGGCCCTTCGAGCGTGCGTGCAATCGTCAAGAAGACAGAACCATCCGGCATGGCGACGGTTTCAGCCAATATCCTGCCCGGCTCCTGAAAGGCTGCGTGGATAGCGAGCTTCGGACAGTTGCCCCCGAACCGAGCCTGCGGAAAGCCCAGGGCGCCTGCCCTGCGAATGACATGGCCCGCAGCATCGCTTTCCATCAGAAAGAACGGAATGCCAGCAGCGCCGGGACGTTGCAGCATGACGAGGCGTGACGCAGCCTGGCTGAAGGAAACGGCAAAACGAGCGCGAATGAGATCGATGTCATAGCGGGTGTTTTGTGCAGCCAGAAAAAAAGCGCCATAAGGCATCAGCAGGGCGAGCCCCGCGCTGCGCGTTACCTCGAAGCGGGCGATGCGCCTCGCCTCGTCGGAAGAGAGCGGCAGATCCTCAAGCGCGGCTTCGATCTCGGGCCGCAGGGCAAGCCTAGCCACTTCAATCGCAATTTCCTGTGCCTGATCGGCCGCCGAGAGACGCTCGGAGAGAAAAAGGCGCATCGAATGACGGTCGAAACGCCGGCGAAGATCCGGCATGACATGGACAGGCAGGATGCGCGTGCTGATGCCGTGCTCGTTCTTCAACCAATCCTTCAGACCAGTGCCGGCAGCAAGTCCGTTGGTGAAGCGTTCTGCCGCCGCCTCGATATCAGCGAAATAGGCGGAGCGGCGCTCCAGCACTTCCCTGACCTCGTCCAGCGGCAAGCGGCCGGTGGCGACAGGCGCACGACCTTCGCCTGCCATCAGGGCTGTCAGATCGGAAAGCCGGGCCGCCTGTTCGCGGTAGGCGCGGTAGAGCTTGATCATGCCACTTGCCGCATTGGGCGCTGCATCGGCCACCTCGACAAGCTCCTGGTCGCCCGGCAGTTCACCCGATAGCAACGGATCGGCGAAAACCTCCTTCAACTCGCCAAGGCCGCCGGCGGTTTCACCCTGCAGTTCATCGAGATCGATGCGGTAGGCGGCGGAAAGCTTCAGCAGCAGTTGGACGGTCAAGGGGCGTTGATTGCGCTCAATCAAGTTCAGGTAGGAGGGCGAGATTTCCAACGCCTTGGCCATGGCCGTCTGCGTCAGCGCCAGCGCGTTGCGGATGCGCCTGACTTTCGGGCCTGCGAATATCTTCCGTTCAGGCATGTCACATCCTTTACATCATGTTATTTACTAATTTTTACAAAATTACAAACAAACCTGTAAATTTTCCTCATCGTAACCTTTTTCCTGTTCTGAAATCAAAGGATTTCTGGACAATTCGTCCAATTTGTAAATCCTGTCATCATCGCTCGAGCGTGGGAAGTCAATGAGGAGATTGCCATGTCTGATTTTTACAAACTCATCCGCAATGCACCGGCTAACCGTTTCGACGGCATCGAGCGGCCCTATTCCGCTGATGACGTCGAGCGGCTGCGCGGCTCCGTAACGCTGCGGCATACCTTGGCTGAGATGGGGGCTCAGCGCCTCTGGCAGCTTCTGCATGAGGAGAATTTCGTCAACGCGCTGGGCGCGCTCTCCGGCAACCAGGCCATGCAGATGGTGCGCGCCGGGCTGAAGGCAGTCTATCTCTCCGGCTGGCAGGTTGCCGCTGACGCCAACACCGCATCATCAATGTATCCGGATCAATCGCTTTATCCGGCCAATGCCGGGCCGGAACTGGCCAAACGCATCAACCGCACCCTGCAGCGCGCCGACCAGATCGAGACGGCAGAGGGTAAGGAGCTTTCGGTCGAAACCTGGTTTGCCCCCATCGTCGCCGATGCCGAAGCCGGTTTCGGCGGGCCGCTCAATGCCTTCGAGATCATGAAAGCCTATATCGAGGCGGGTGCCGCCGGCGTTCATTTCGAGGACCAGCTGGCATCCGAGAAGAAATGCGGCCATCTCGGCGGCAAGGTGCTGATTCCGACTGCCGCTCATATCCGCAATCTGGACGCGGCGCGGCTTGCGGCCGATATCATGGGCGTGCCGACGCTTGTCATTGCCCGCACCGATGCCGAAGCGGCCAAGCTTCTGACCTCGGATATCGATGAACGCGACCATCCCTTCGTCGACTATGATGCCGGGCGCACGGTCGAAGGCTTCTATCAGGTGCGCAACGGACTGGAGCCGTGCATCGCACGCGCCGTTGCCTACGCGCCGCATTGCGACCTCATCTGGTGCGAAACATCGAAGCCGGACCTGGAGCAGGCGCGCCGTTTTGCCGAGGGCGTGCACAAGGTGCATCCCGGCAAGCTGCTCGCCTATAATTGCTCACCGTCCTTCAACTGGAAGAAAAACCTCGACGACGCGACGATCGCCAGGTTCCAGCGCGAGCTCGGCGCCATGGGTTACAAGTTCCAGTTCATCACGCTCGCCGGTTTCCACCAGCTGAATTACGGCATGTATGAACTCGCGAGCGGCTATCGCGAGCGGCAGATGGAAGCCTATTGCGAGCTGCAGCAGGCGGAATTTTCCGCCGAGGCGCGCGGCTATACCGCCACCAAGCATCAGCGTGAAGTCGGCACCGGCTATTTCGATGCCGTGTCGCTCGCAATCACCGGCGGCCGCGCTTCTACGACGGCCATGGGAGAATCAACCGAACACGCTCAGTTCAAGCCGGCTGCCGAATAGAGGAGGAAGTGACATGGCATCCATTGCACGCGTCCGCGAACGGACGGAAGAGCAGGCAAGCAGCATGACGGACAATCAGCAAGCGGCAATCCGTATGCTCGCCAATGATCTGCACAGGCTGAACCAATCAGTGATGACGGCGGTCGAGGCCGGTGTTTCGGTCGAGCTGGTGCGCTCTGCGCGGCATCACGGCGGTGAAGGAAACTGGGGCGATCTGCTGATACCCGTCATCGTCGCAAACAGGAGCTGACGCCAGAGGTCCGGCGGCACACAGTCTGCCGGACCTACGCTTTTTGACCCAGTTGTCGCCACAGCGGAGTCACCGCACAATGAGGATTCCCTCGGACGGAACTGCATATGCCCGGTTCGCCGCATGAAAAAACTCGAAGTTCGATCTGGTCTACGGCGCGCTTTTTGGCGAGACGTCGTGGCAGGAATTTACTCGATGCGCTGACGGCGACGATGCCGAACGCCAAGTCCGCGCTGTTCTCCCATGATGCTGCTGCGCGGACCGGCGGGCCCTCCCTTTCCTCAGGTCTCGAAAACGCGCAAACCGAGGCCTGCAATCGCTATTATGCGGCCATTAATCCCTGGATGTCGGCCGCAGGGCACTTCCAATTAACTACGGCTGGCGCGCCGGCCGGCGAAGAGGTCGGTATAGCTTTTCAGAAGTCTCGTCATGCGGTCGGTAACCGTGCGGATTTCAGGGCGATGACGATCCTCGGCATTCATGACGATCCATTGGCGATGCCGGAGTTGCGGCAGCTCACCTCCGCAACGTTCAAGCTCCGGATCGAGATCACCGACGAAGCAGGGCAACACTGCCTTTCCCGCACCCGCACGCACCAGATCCGGCAGGGAGCGCGGGCGGTTGACGGTTGCGACAATCGCGGATCGGACATGCTGATACGGCCAACGCAGGTAGGCGGAGATGGCGTCCTCTTCACTGACGGCGATCCATCTGATGTCGTCCTGGTTGGCATTGCGGCGAATATAGACGGCATAGGCGACCTCGCCCAACCGGCGGGCGGCGAGATTGCTTTCTTCCGGCTCAAAGGCGCGGATACCGATATCGCTTTCCCGGTAGTTCAGGTTCGCCCGCGCTTCGCCGATCGTCAGGGAGATACCGAACGCATCGCCCGGCATGCGGATTGCGGAAAAATTCTCCGTCAGCAGCCAGGAGATCCAGGTACCGGCGGCGATCCTCACCGTCGTGCCACCTTCGGCAGATTGCCGCCATGCCTCGACCTTGCGGGCGGCCGCTTCCATCTCCAGCAGATGATCAACCAGGGTCTGTCCATCTGATGTCAGGCGATAGCCGGTCTGGCTGCGGTGGAACAGCGCGCGGCCGAGTTCCTGCTCAAGATCAAG
Source organism: Rhizobium sp. BK529 (assembly GCF_014194105.1). NCBI lineage: Bacteria > Pseudomonadati > Pseudomonadota > Alphaproteobacteria > Hyphomicrobiales > Rhizobiaceae > Rhizobium > Rhizobium sp. BK529. The sequence continues at coordinate 2,751,428 of NZ_JACIAU010000001.1, forward strand.
CATGCGACGGCCAATCGTCGCCGGACTGAGAGAAGTGGCAGAACTTGCGCCTGTCAGGCCACCGGTGCGGGCGACTTGCAGGAACAGCTGATAGGAATCCCAATTGGTGTTTTTCATGGCTGAAAAACATAATGGGATTTAGCCTGTTCAAGAAGCGAATTTTGATGTGTAGATCAAGCGATGTCCATAAGATGAAAGGACATCACCATGATCGACTATTTCGTGATGGCGGCCATCGGCGGCCGAAGGCAGCAAGCGAGACTGTTGCTGCCCGCTGGGCCACGCGACCGGATGAAGGAAGAAGACGCCTTTTACAATGAAGCTGGGAACAGCTTTCTGATACGACTTGCGGCCTGGCTGACGCTGGCGGCAGACAATGCTGACGGCTGCGCGAAGGTTCGGCCTGACGAAGCTGAATGCAGATGCGAGGCTGCCTGTATAACCGCTGCATGATTTGGCGGCCGATAAGATGGCCCCGAAACGGGGCCACCTTGTCATTCCCTACGGCCCCGGTCAGGCGGCGCGGTACAAGTGCATGTCGCTGTCGCCGTCGATCTTGAACTGCTGGACGAGATGCAGCAGCGCATCCGCCTCGTTGGCCAATTCGCGGCTGGCAGCCGTGGTTTCTTCCACCATTGCAGCGTTCTGCTGGGTCATCTGGTCCATCTGGTTGACGGTGGAATTGACTTCCTGCAGCGCGCTCGACTGGTCGTGGCTGGCGCGCGCAATCATTTCAACATGCTGGCTGATCGTGACGATCTGGGCGCTGATTTTGGCAAGAACCGTGCCGGTCTCCTGTACGAACTGCGAACCGGAATTGACCTCGTTCGTTGACTTGTTGATGAGCCCTTTGATTTCCTGCGCAGCAGCGGCAGAGCGCTGAGCAAGCTCGCGGACTTCCATGGCGACAACGGCAAAGCCCTTGCCGGCTTCACCGGCACGCGCGGCTTCGATACCGGCGTTCAGCGCCAGCAGATTCGTCTGGAAAGCGATTTCGTCGATGACGCCGATGATCTGCTCGATCTGGCGCGACGCGTCTTCGATACGGGTCATGGCCTCGATTGCATTGTTGACGACGACGGCGGAGTCATCGGCGCTGCGCTTGGCCTGACGGACAATCTGGTCGGCGTCCTTGGCGCGCTCGGCAGATGAGCGGACGGTGACCGTGATCTGGTCGACGGCAGCAGCGGTTTCTTCGAGCGATGCAGCCTGCTGCTCCGTGCGCTTGGAAAGATCCTCGGCGGACTGAGCCATCTGGTTGCCGTTGCCCTGGATCATCTGAACATTATCGCGGATCTGGCTCATCGTCGCCTGCAGGCGCATCATCGAACCGTTGAAATCCTGACGGAGCTGTTCGAGGCGGCCAATGAAAGGCGTATCGATCGTCGTCGAGATATCCCCCTGCGACATGCGCTCGAGGCCGGCGGCAAGCTCGTTGACGGCGAACTCGATCTGGCGGTCCATCTCGCGCTTTTCGGCGTCGTTGCGCTGGCGTTCATGTTCGGCAGCCTGGCGCTCTTCGTCGCTCTGCTCCTCGATGCGAATCTTGGAGATGGCATTTTCCTTGAAGATGCCGAGCGCACGAGCCATGTCGCCGATTTCGTCGTGACGCTTTTCGCCTGATATGTTGGTGTCGAGCGCACCTTCCGCTATACGGCGCATGGCGGCGGTGATCTGAGCGATCGGCCGCTGCAGCGTCAGCACCAGCGCGATGCCGCCGACGATGGACACCAGGATGCCGAGCGCGGTCGTGCCGACGGAGATGCTGTTTGCCTGTTCGCGTTCCGCGCCCGCAGTTTGCTTCTGCTCTTCCGCGAAGCTGGTCAGCTGGCCCCAGACACCGTCGAGTTGCTGACGCGCGGCGACATAGTCAGCCGTACGCTGATTGATCACATCAACGAGGCTTTGTGCACCCTTATCCATCGAAGCGAGGGCGGGTGTAATCGCATCGACGATATCACCGGCGAAATTCATACCCTTGGCGCTGGCCTGAAGGGTGTTCAGCATGGTGTTGAGCGTAGCGATTTCCTGGCTCAGGCGAACACGATTTTCCTTGTTCGGCTTGGCATTGAAATCGGCAAGCACGAGCTGCAGCGAATAAATGGAGCTTTCAAGGCGCCGCGTATCCTCCAGCACCGAGTTGGTCTGGGCGATGCGGCCGTCGAGTTCCACGAAGGTCGTCGTCGCCTCACGCATCATCTGCGTAGCGGTGAGCTGTGTGTAGGTCGACATCTGGCGGAAGCGGGAAACGAGACGGCCGAGATTGGCAACGCCATCATCCGTGCTGGCGTCGGGTGCTGCCGCCTGGGCCTTCAGATCACTGATGGTCTGCGCCATCGACTGAGTCATGCTCTTCTGGTTCTGCGGCACGGAAATTTCAATCATGCGCTGCGCCTTGACGATCGCAGGAAGCGCGTCGGTCACGACCTTCAGCTTGTCAGCCGACGTCTGCGCTTTGTTGAAGTCATTCATGGCGGCAGCCAGTGTATCGCCGCCCTTCAGGAGACGGTCGGCTGCGCGAAGCGTTGCCGTCGCGTTGCCTTCGTCGGTGCGGATATTTTCTTCCAGCTGCTTGGCGTCGTAACTGACGTTGAAGCGATTGGTAATCATCACCTTCTGGGCGTCGTCGATCTGCTTGCGAAGGGCCATTTCCTGCTCGTGCAGCGTCCAGAGTTTGCCGACGGTATCCGAAATGCCGTTGGTGCCCTCAATGGCAGCCTGGAGGTTTTCATGACCGGCACTGTCGCCGATCTGCGCCATGGTGGCGTTCAGCGTCTGCCCCTGGGTCTTGATATCAGCATGAAGTTTGTCGCGCGCCTGCTCGTTGGTGGTCTGCAGGAAGTCATCCATCGAGGCGTAGAGATCCTTGAACCCGCTCAGCGACTGGAGAACGCTGTTGGAAATCTCCATCCGGCCCTGCAGCAGACCTGAAGCATAAAGACCCGTCAGACCGACGGCAGAAATAGTGATGACGAATGGCAGGACAAAAATCAGAACCTTGGTCTGAATTTTGAAACGAGAGAGAATCTTGTCAATGAACATTGCGCGCCGTGCCTTTCATACACCACTCCTCCCGCCGGCGGCCTTCTGGCGCCAGCCGGGTGCATATCAGCTGATCTACTAACAGTTGGGGAACCCTAGAGGGCGGCAATCATTGCCAGTCCATTTCCAGCAAGACCGGAAAGACCCAAATATTCGTCTACAATGTGTCTGATTAGATATTAATTTTCGGATAAGCGATAAGAGCGCATTACCCTTGATTGCACAATAGTTGCACTTTGCGCACTGCAGAGTCGCGATCTATCAGTCGCGAGACCGGAACTTCCATTTCAAGCTGCTGTAAAGATCAGATGAAGTGGGAGAGAAGAGCAGCAATGCTGGCGGCGGTCGCGCCGGCTGCGAGCATCAGATAACGTAGAGTTACGAGCTTCGTATCAGGCTTCGCCTGGGCGATTGCGATGGCGCGGGCGCGACGAGTGTTTCTGTTCATTGCGAAACCTCACTTCTTATCTGTACACAACAATCCAACAAAACGGCTTGCCGGTAAAGCTTAATTTAGGAATGGCTTTGCCAACCTGCCATTGAGACAGGATGGCGCAGGCAACTTAAGAAGTCTTGAATCGCTCAAAAAGTTTCACGTCTACAAAGATTCAGCCCTACAAGGCTTCACCGGCAGCAAAACCGGACGCCCAGGCCCACTGGAAATTATAGCCGCCGAGCCAGCCGGTCACATCAACGCATTCGCCAATGAAATAGAGACCGGGAACGGCCTTGGCCTGCATGCTGCGTGAATCGAGGGCTGACGTGTCGATGCCGCCGAGCGTAACTTCCGCCGTGCGGTAGCCCTCAGAGCCGGAAGGCCTGACGGACCAGTTCTGCACGGCGTCGGCGAGTTTGGCCAGCAGTTTGTCCGACAGATCGGCCATATTGCCACTGATCGCCTCGCGTTCGACGATATATTGCGCCAGGCGCTTCGGCACGATCTCGCCGAGCGCGGTCTGCGGCGACTGACGCCCATTGGCCTGTTTCGCCTTCTTCAGATGCGCGGTAACATCGACATCGGGTTCGATATCGACGGTGATGGCATCGCCTTCTCGCCAATAAGAGGAAATCTGCAGGATGGCAGGGCCGCTGAGGCCACGGTGGGTAAAGAGCAGGGCTTCGCGAAAGGCAGTCTTGCCGTGGCGGATCTCGGCAGGCGCGGAGATGCCTGAGAGTGGCGCAATGCTTTCGAGCAGGATTGGGTCGAGCGTCAGAGGCACGAGGCCGGGACGCGTTTCGGTCACCGCAAGGCCGAATTGCTCGGCAATACGATAGGCAAAGCCCGTCGCGCCCATTTTCGGAATGGATTTCCCGCCGGTTGCAATGACGAGCGAGGCGGCCTCACAGATACCTTCCGATGTTAAGACTCGGAAACCGCCTTCGGACCTTTCAACTCCTGATATTTCCACTCCGAGATGCCAGACGGCGCCCGCCGCGCGCATCTCATCGAGCAGCATGACGATGATGTCCTTGGCGCTGTTGTTGCAGAAAAGCTGGCCGAGCGTCTTTTCATGCCAGGCGATCCCATGCCGATCCACCATGGCGATAAAATCCGCCGGTGTGAAACGAGCGAGCGCCGATTTGCAGAAATGCGGGTTGGCGGAAAGGAAATTCTTCGGAGAGGCATTGATATTGGTGAAATTGCAGCGACCACCACCCGAGATGCGGATCTTCTCGCCGACGGCACGGGCATGGTCGAGTACGGTGACCGAGCGGCCACGTTGACCGGCGCGAATGGCGCACATCATGCCCGCGGCACCGGCCCCGATGACGATTACATCGCTCTTGCGCTGCAAATCTGTTTTCCCTGCTGAAATCGCGTCTTCTTTTTCCATGAAAGGGCTGATGTCAACGCCTTCCACCCCCTCGCCAATTGCCAAACTCCGGTTATGATGGCGTTACGATCAACACAAACCGGTGTGTCATGTCCCCAAAAAAGACGACGCTGAAGCCTGCCAGAAACCTGCCCACCTCGACGAAAACCCCTCCCGATCCCGGATCCTCGCGTGGTGTTGCAAACTGGAAGGAAGCAGCGCAGTGGCTGAGGGCACGCGGGATCGAGGACATCGAATGCATCACCCCCGACCTCGCCGGGGTGCCGCGCGGCAAGATGATGCCGACCTCCAAATTCACTTCAAACACGTCGCTCGCCCTGCCATCAGCGATCTATCGCCACACGATCTCAGGCGAATATCCCGAAGAGACCGAAAGCTTCCGCTACGAACCGCGCGACAGCGACCTGAAGCTGGTGCCGGATCTTTCCACACTGTCCGTAGTGCCGTGGGAAACTGACCCGACCGCGCAAGTGATCTGCGATATCGTCAATTCCGAGGGGCAGGAAGTGCCTTATACGCCGCGCAACGTGCTGAAGCGTATCATCAGCCTCTATGCAGAGCGTGGATGGAAGCCGATCGTGGCGCCGGAAATCGAGTTTTATCTCGTCGCAATGAATGATGACCCTGACTATCCGCTGCATCCGCCGAAAGGCCGCTCGGGTCGTTCGATCCTCGGCGGCCAGGGCTACTCTATCGCCGGCATCAACGAGTTCGACGAGTTGATCGACGACATCTATCATTTTTCGGAGAAGCAGGGCCTCGAAATCGATACGCTGATCCACGAGGAAGGACCGGCGCAGCTCGAAATCAACCTCCGTCACGGCAATCCGATCGAGCTTGCCGACCAGGTGTTTCTCTTCAAGCGAACGATCCGCGAGGCGGCACTCAAGCACGATATCTACGCGACCTTCATGGCGAAGCCGATGCAGGGCCAGCCGGGTTCGGCGATGCATATCCACCAGTCCGTCGTCGATATCGACACGGGCAAGAATGTCTTCTCCAACAATGATGGTTCGGCGTCGAAGGAATTCTTCCACTTTATCGGTGGCATGCAGAAATACGTGCCGAGCGCGCTTGCCATGCTTGCGCCCTACGTGAATTCCTACCGGCGCCTGCAGCCGGATATGTCCTGCCCGGTCAACAATGCCTGGGGTTACGACAACCGCACGACGGCCTTCCGCGTGCCGGTTTCCGATCCGCAGGCCCGGCGCGTGGAAAACCGCCTGCCGAGTTCGGATGCCAATCCTTATCTGGCACTTGCCGCGTCGCTGGCGTCTGGCCTGCTCGGCATCACCAAGGAAATCGAGCCGACGGCGCCGACCGAGGATTCGGCCAACGAGGGCTCGATCGACCTGCCGCGCGGTCTTCTGGAAGCGGTGGCACTGCTGGAAGACGAGCCCGCCTTCGGGGAAGTCTTCGGCAAGGAGTTCATCGGGCTCTATGCCGGCGTGAAGCGGGGCGAGTTCGAAACCTTCATGCAGGTGATCAGCCCCTGGGAGCGGGAATTCCTCCTTCTGAACGTGTAAGGGGGCCGCCATGACGAAAGAGACATGGCAAAGCCCCATCGCACCCGGTGTGTCCTGGTATCAGGCAACAGTCGGCGAGCGCCCGGATTATCCGGCACTCGACGGTTCGAGGCAATGTGACGTCGCCATAATCGGCGGCGGCTACACAGGTCTTCAGGCCGCCTACAATCTCGCCAAGGCCGGCGTATCGGTCACGCTGATCGAGGCCAGCCGGCTTGGCGATGGCGCCTCGGGGCGCAATGGAGGGCAGCTCGGTACCGGTCAACGCTGGTGGCCGGAAGAGCTGGAGAAGAAGATCGGTTACGAACGTTCCAAGGCGCTTTTCGATCTCGCCGAGGATGCCAAGCGGCACCTCATGGATTTTGCGACCGAGCACCAGATCGACATGGACTATATGCCCGGACAGCTCAGTGTCGCCCACAAGGAAAGCTACAAGCGGGATTATTACGAGAATGCGGAGATTGCGGCCGCCCGCTACGACTATCCGCATATTCGTTTCATGGATCGCGAAGAGACGCAGGAGCGGCTCGGATCCAACCGCTTCCATTGCGGTGTGCGCGACACCGGCACCGGTCACATTCACCCGCTGAAGCTACTGATCGGTCTCGGTCGGGTGGCGGCCAATGCAGGGGCCGATATTTTTGAAATGACCAAGGCGACATCGATCGGCCAGGGTAGCGGCAAGGTGATCATCGAGACCGAGCGCGGCACGATCACCGCCAACAGGGCACTGATTGCGTGCAATGGCCATATCGGCAACCTGGAACCGATTACGGCAAGCCATGTGATGCCGATCCGCTCCTTCATCGGCGCGACAATACCGCTCGAGCGGTTCCCTGATGTGATACCGGGTGGCGAGGCGGTGGCGGATTCGCGTTTCGTCGTCCGCTATTTCCGCAAGTCGAAGGACGGACGGCTGCTCTTCGGCGGACGCGAGGCCTATACTGCCGATAACCCGCGTGACATCTCGCAGCATATCCGCCGGCAGATAGCCGAGATCTATCCCGCACTGAAGGATATCGAAATCACCCACGCCTGGGGCGGCTCGGTCGGCATCACCATGCCGCGCCAGCCTTTCGTGCGTGAGGTCATGCCTGGTGTCACGTCGATCGGCGGTTATTCCGGCCACGGCGTCATACTGTCAAATTACTGTGGCAAGCTTTACGCAGAAATGCTGCTGGGAAAATCGGCTGATCTCGATCTCTTCAAGGCGCTCGACATTCCCGCCTTTCCGGGCGGCGCGCGCATGCGGGCGCCGCTGCTTTTCCTTGCCCTGTCGTGGTTTGCCCTCCGCGACAAGTTTTAGTTCGATTGCGGATTTCCTCTCCGGGAAATTCGCTTTAAAACCGATGACCGACAGATTCATTGCACCGCACACTGGCTTTTTTAAATCGATTAGATTAAAACGGCCGCCAACCAAGCCTGATTGAGAGACAAGCTCATGAGCAGCCAAATCATTCCCGTTGAGCCTTTTGATTACGTCGTCTTCGGCGGCAGCGGCGACCTTGCCGAGCGCAAGCTTCTGCCCGCGCTGTATCATCGCCAGATCGAAGGCCAGTTCTCGGAACCGACCCGTGTCATCGGCGCTTCGCGCAGCTCGCTTTCGCATGAGGAATACCGCAAGTTTGCCAAGGACGCGCTCAAGGAGCACCTGAAAAAGGGCGAATACGAAGAGGTGGAAGTCGAAAAATTCTGCGCCCGTCTCTTTTATGTTTCCGTCGATGCCCGCACGGATACCGGCTGGGACGTTCTGAAGAAGCTGCTCGATGAGGGCAAGGATCGTGTTCGCGCCTTCTATCTCGCCGTCGCGCCTGGCATCTTCGGCGATATCGCCCAGAAGATCCATGACCACAAGCTGATCACCAAGGCGACCCGCATCGTCGTCGAAAAGCCGATCGGCCGTGATCTGGCTTCAGCCCTGCAGCTCAATGACAATATCGGCCGCGTCTTTAAGGAAGAGCAAATCTTCCGCATCGACCACTATCTCGGCAAGGAAACGGTGCAGAACCTGATGGCACTGCGCTTTGCCAACGCGCTCTACGAGCCGCTGTGGAATGCCAACTATATCGACCATGTGCAGATCACCGTTGCCGAATCCGTCGGCCTCGAAGGCCGCGCCGGCTATTACGACACGGCCGGCGCGCTGCGTGACATGGTTCAGAACCACATCCTGCAGCTCCTCTGCCTCACCGCGATGGAAGTCCCCTCCTCCATGGATTCGGAAGCCGTTCGCGACGAAAAGCTGAAGGTTCTTCGGGCTCTGAAGCCGATCAACGCCTCCAACGTCGAGCAGGCCACCGTTCGCGGCCAGTATCGCGCCGGCGCGTCTGGCAGCGGCCCGGTCAAGGGCTATCTGGAAGAGCTTGAAGGGGGCGTTTCCAACACGGAAACTTTCGTTTCCATCAAGGCCGAGATCAACAACTGGCGCTGGGCTGGCGTTCCCTTCTACATCCGGACCGGCAAACGCCTCGCGGGTCGCGTTTCGGAAATCGTCATCACCTTCAAGTCGATCCCGCACTCGGTCTTCGACCAGGCAGCCGGCCGCATCAGCCAGAACCAGCTGATCATCCGTCTGCAGCCGGATGAAGGCGTCAAGCAGTCGCTGATGATCAAGGATCCGGGTCCGGGCGGCATGCGCCTGCGCAACGTTTCGCTCGACATGAGCTTCGCTGAGGCCTTCAATGTCCGCAATCCCGATGCCTACGAACGTCTGCTGATGGATGTCATTCGTTCCAACCAGACGCTGTTCATGCGCCGCGACGAAGTCGAAGCCGCATGGCAGTGGGTCGATCCGATCCTCAAGGGTTGGGAATCCACCGGCCAGCAGGTGCAGGGCTACACAGCCGGCACCTGGGGACCGAGCCAGGCCATCGCGCTGATCGAACGCGACGGCCGAACCTGGCATGACGACATCTAGTCTAGGGTCTGAAGATATGGCATCGACACTGCATTCCTTCGCAAACGCCGCCGAACTCGCCGCCAACCTTGCGGATAAGGTTTCCGGCGCACTTTCGGCAGCCATCGCAGCATGCGGAGAGGCGAGCATCGCCGTTTCCGGCGGCTCCACGCCGAAAGCTTTCTTCCAGGCGCTTTCGACGCGCGATATCGACTGGGCCAAGGTGACGATCACGCTTGTCGACGAACGTTTCGTTCCCGCCGACAATCCGCGCTCGAACCATCTGCTGGTCGATGCCAATCTTCTCCAGAACAAGGCGAAAGCGGCGCGTTTCGTGCCGCTTTACCAGCCGGCAACCTCCGTCGAGGAGGCTGCAAAGCTGGCAACGGCAAAAAGTGCCGAGATCGGCATCCCTTTCGATGTCGTCATTCTCGGCATGGGCGGCGACGGCCATACGGCCTCGTTCTTTCCGGGCGGCACCAATCTGAGCGTGGCACTCGACGCAACGACGCCACGCGGTATCATTACCATGGATGCGGAAGGGGCCGGTGAACCACGCCTGACCTTCACCTTCTCCGCTCTCGAAGATGCGAAACTGCTTATTCTCCACATTGAGGGCGAAGGCAAAAAAGACGTTCTCGCCAAGGCAGAGGGCAACGGTGACGAGGCAGACATGCCGATCCGCGCCATTCTGCGCCGGGCCACTTCCCCGGTCGAGATCTACTGGGCTCCCTGATCCGGCCATAGAGCCGCCACAGCCCGGAAACAGATACAGACGAACCAGAACAAGGCAGGGATTTTCCATGTCCGCTCACGCACGCATTGCTGCGATCACGAATCGCATTGTCGAACGCTCGAAGCCGACCCGCGAGCGCTATCTGGAGCGCCTGCGCGCTGCCGCCTCCCAGGGTGTCAACCGTTCTGTTCTCGGCTGCGCCAATCTGGCCCATGGCTTCGCCGTCTGTTCCCCGGCCGAGAAAGATGCACTTGCAGGCGACCGCGTGCCCAATCTCGGCATCATCACCGCCTATAACGACATGCTCTCGGCCCACCAGCCGTTCGAGACCTATCCGGCAATCATCCGCGAGGCGGCTGCCCAGGCCGGCGGTATTGCGCAGGTCGCCGGCGGCGTTCCGGCCATGTGCGACGGCGTCACCCAGGGCCAGCCCGGCATGGAGCTCTCACTCTTCTCCCGCGACCTGATCGCCATGGCGGCAGGTGTCGGCCTGTCGCACAATATGTTCGATGCCGCCCTCTTCCTCGGCGTCTGTGACAAGATCGTGCCCGGCCTCGTCATCGCTGCGCTTTCCTTCGGCCACCTGCCGGCGATCTTCATTCCGGCCGGGCCGATGACGTCAGGCCTGCCGAACGACGAGAAGTCGCGTGTGCGCCAGCTTTTTGCCGAAGGCAAGGTCGGCCGCGCCGAGCTGCTGGAGGCCGAATCCAAGTCCTATCATGGCCCCGGCACCTGCACCTTCTACGGCACGGCCAATTCCAACCAGATGCTGATGGAGATCATGGGATTCCATATGCCGGGTTCCTCCTTCATCAATCCCGGCACGCCGCTGCGTGAAGCGCTGACGCGTGAAGCTGCCAAGCGGGCGCTCGCCATTACCGCACTCGGCAACGAATTCACGCCGGCCGGCGAGATGATCGACGAGCGCTCGATCGTCAATGGCGTGGTCGGCCTGCATGCAACCGGCGGCTCGACGAACCATACGATGCACCTCGTCGCCATGGCGCGCGCCGGCGGCATCGTACTCACCTGGCAGGATATTGCCGAGCTATCGGAATTGATCCCGCTGCTTGCCCGCGTCTATCCGAACGGGCTCGCAGACGTGAACCATTTCCAGGCAGCCGGCGGCATGGGCTTCCTCATCAAGGAACTTCTGAAGCAGGGCCTCTTGCATGATGATGTGCGCACCGTTTTCGGCCAAGGGCTCGAAGCCTATACTGTTGATGCGCAACTCGGCGAAAACGGCACGGTCGTGCGCCAGCCTTCACCGGAGAAGAGCCACGATCCAAAGGTGCTCGCCAGCATCGAGACACCTTTTCAACCGAATGGCGGATTGAAGATGCTGCGCGGCAACCTCGGCAAGGCGGTCATCAAGATCTCTGCGGTCAAGGCCGATCGTCACATCATCGAAGCACCGGCTGTTATCTTCCACAGCCAGCAGGAGCTGCAGGACGCCTTCAAGGAAGGCAAGCTTAATCGCGACTTCGTCGCTGTCGTGCGCTTCCAGGGACCGAAGGCCAACGGGATGCCGGAACTGCACAAGCTGACGCCGGCGCTCGGCGTGCTGCAGGACCGTGGCTTCCGCGTGGCATTGCTCACCGACGGGCGTATGTCCGGCGCGTCCGGCAAGGTGCCGGCGGCAATCCACGTCACGCCCGAAGCTGTCGATGGCGGCCCGATCGCCCGCATCAAGGACGGCGACATCATTCGTCTCGACGCGATCAGGGGCACGCTCGAAGTTCTCGTCGATGCCGCCGACATGGCCGAGCGCGAACCTGTCGTTATCGATCTCTCGGACAATGAATTCGGCATGGGCCGCGAGCTCTTTGCACCGTTCCGCCATGCGGTCGGCCCGTCCGACCAGGGGGCCAGCGTACTTTTCCACGCCCACTGACATCCCGTCATCAATGCAAAAGAAAAACCCGCGGCCAAACCGCGGGTTTTCCATATCCAGCGAGGCGCGAGGCTGCTACGCGCGGATATCGAGGACGTAGTCCTTATGAGCAGGGTGCGTGCTGTAGACGAAGATCTTGTTCAGTTCCTTCTGCGTCAGCAGGCGCAGGAAGCGAACCTCGATCGTGTTGTTCGGAAAGGTCTTCATCAAGAGGCAGCCCACCTTGGTGATGCGGGCGTCCGGAATATCAAGATAGAACTGCTTGGGCAGCGTATATTGCGTGAGGATCGCGAGGATCGCGCTGCTCATCGAGATACGGACGATATCACAGCGGCGCGAGGCGGCATGCATGACGCCCTTTTCCGTATATTCGATGCGCGCGGCGTTCATCGTGTCTTCCATCTTGAACCGCGATTCGCGGTCGTACATGAAAGACTCTTCCTTGGCCAGGAAGTGCGATTTCGGCGGTGTTGGATTCGATGCGGCCATGGCCTTGGTTCCCTCAGTCTTGATCGAAAAAAGGCTAGCACCGCATGTTTAACAGAAAGTGAGAATCCTTCCCCTCCACAGCCTCAGGAAGAAGGATTCCACCAAAAATGGATGATCACCTCCGATAAGTGTGACCCGCAGCATCGAAGAGATGCAGCTTCTGCCGATCGGCGACGAAATGCATCTTCTGACCCTTCTTCACATCATAGATGCCGGGCAGCTTGACGATAATCGGCTCGCCCTGAACCAGGCCCTCGATATAGAGCAGTGTCACTTCGCCTAGCGCTTCGACGATCGAGACTTCGCCCTCGAAGAGGTAGTCTTCATTCGCGGCTGCGATGCGCAGATCCTCCGGGCGAACACCGAAGCTCGCCTGCTTGCCCTTTTCGGACGCCGCAGTGGCCATGGCGAGCGTTACAGACTTGCCGCCGGTCAGCGTCACCGTTGTGTTTTCGCCGGCATTGGTGATGGTTGCCGGGATGATGTTCATAGCCGGAGAGCCGATGAACTTGGCGACAAAAAGGTTTGCCGGGCGCTCATAAAGCTCCAGCGGCGCACCGACCTGCTCGATATTGCCGGCGGAGAGAACGACAATGCGGTCGGCCAGCGTCATCGCCTCGACCTGATCGTGCGTGACATAGATCATCGTCGTATCGGCCATCTGTTCGTTGAGCCGGGCGATCTCGATGCGGGTTGCGACGCGCAGTGCTGCGTCGAGGTTGGAGAGCGGTTCGTCGAAAAGGAAGACCTTCGGGTTGCGGCATATGGCCCGGCCGATCGCCACGCGCTGGCGCTGGCCGCCCGAGAGCGCCTTCGGCAGGCGGTCGAGATATTTCGTCAGTTGCAGGCTTTCGGCCGCCGCCCGCACGCGGCGGTCGATTTCCTGCTTGCTTTCGCCGGCGATCTTCATACCGAAGGCCATGTTGTCGAAGACCGTCATATGCGGATAGAGCGCGTAGGACTGGAATACCATGGCGATACCGCGCTTCGACGGCGGCACGTCATTGACGAGCATGCCGTCGATATACATCTCACCGCCGGTGATATTCTCGAGGCCGGCGATCATGCGTAGAAGCGTGGATTTGCCACAGCCGGAGGGGCCGACGAAAACGATGAATTCGCCCTCGTTGATCTCCAGGTCGATACCGTGGAGCACGTCCACGGAGCCATAGGATTTGCGGATATCCTTAAGCGTCAGTCCAGTCATTTCCTCTCCCCTCCTGATCCTTAAGCGAGGCGGGCGAAATACGCCCCCCAAGCCGGAATATCGATCTTGTCGCCGTAATTGTTGCTGGTAAAGCCATGGCCTGTCAAAGCCTGCCATTCGCCCGCCGGCAGGCTGACATTCACTTCCGCTGCGCCCATGTTGAAAATGCAGAGCAGCGTCTCGTCCGCATATTCGCGCGTGAAGATCAGCGCGTCGCCCTGCGGTTCCTCGAACTCGATCTCACCCTTGGCGAAAGCCGGGTACTGCTTGCGGAAGGCGATGAAGCGGCGGTAGTGCTCGAGCACCGAGTTCTCGTCGCCCTGCTGGACACTGACGGCGCGCAGGATGTGCTCAACCGGCACCGGCAGCCAGGGCTTGACCGTCGAGAAGCCCCCTTGTGCGACCTGGCTATCCCAGACCATCGGCGTGCGGCAGCCATCACGGCCCTTGAATTCCGGCCAGAACTGGATGCCATAGGGATCCTGCAGATCCTGATAGGCGAGATCGGCTTCGGTGAGCGCCAGCTCCTCGCCCTGATAGAGGCAGACCGAACCGCGCAGCGTCATCAAGAGCGCGGCGTAGAGCTTGGCGAAAGCGTCGTGATCGGCGACCAGCGAACCCCAACGACTGACATGACGCATCACATCGTGGTTGGAGAAGGCCCAGCAGGCCCAGCCATCAGGAGCGGCCGCACCAAAATCCTTCATGACTTCCTCGACGCGCTCAGGCGTAAGCGGATCGGGCGCCAGGAATTCGAAGGCGTAGCACATGTGCATCTTGTCATTGCCGGACGTATATTCGCCGACAATTTCAAGACCGCGCTGGCTGTCGCCTACTTCTCCAACGGCAGCGATCGCCGGATATTCTTCCAGTACCGCACGGAAGCGCTTCAGGAATTCGAGGTTCTCCGGGCGATTCTTGTCGTAGAGGTGCTCCTGGAAATTATAGGGGTTCACGGCCGGAGCAGTCGATGCGTTGCGGCGTTCCGGCGGGAGCGCCGGATTGTCGCGCAACAGCTTATCGTGGAAGTAGAAGTTGATCGTATCGAGACGGAAGCCATCGACGCCGCGCTTCAGCCAGAAGCGGACGACATCGAGCAGGCGGTCCTGAACTTCCGGATTGTGCAGGTTCATATCCGGCTGCGAGGTCAGGAAGTTGTGCATGTAATATTGCATGCGCGTCGGATCCCAGGCCCATGCCGAACCTCCGAAGATCGACAGCCAGTTGTTCGGCGGCGTGCCGTCCGGCTTGGCGTCTGCCCAGACATACCAGTCTGCCTTGGCATTCGTCTTGCTCGTCCGGCTTTCGACGAACCATGGGTGTTGATCGGAAGAGTGTGAGATGACGAGGTCGATCATCACTTTTATTCCGAGGCGGTGTGCCTCCGCGATCAGCGTGTCGAAATCGACGAGTGTGCCGAAAATCGCATCGACGTTTTCATAGTCCGACACGTCATAGCCAAAGTCGCGCATCGGCGAGGTGAAGAAAGGCGAAATCCAGATGGCGTCGGCGCCGAGGCTTGCCACATGCGGCAAGCGGGCGGTGATGCCCTTCAGGTCGCCGATGCCGTCACCGTTCGAATCCTGGTAGGAACGCGGATAGATCTGATAGATCACCGCGCCGCGCCACCAGTCCTTGTCGGCAGTCAGATCGGATTGGAAAGCCACACTCATGGGATATCCTGTTTGAAATTGCGTCTTGGGATGGATCAGCCTCCCTTGACCGACCCCGCCAACAGGCCCCGCACCAGATAGCGCTGCAATGAGAAGAAGACGAGCAGCGGGATGATGATGGTGACGAAGGCCGACGCCGTCAGGATTTCCCAGTTGCCGCCGCGCGAGCCGAGCAGCGCATTCAGCGCTCCGGTCAGCACGAGGTGATCTTTGTCGGTACCGAGGAAGACCATGGCGACAAGCAGGTCGTTCCATACCCACAGGAACTGGAAGATCGCGAAGGAGGCGAGCGCGGGGAAGGACAGAGGCAATACGATGCGTGTGAAGATCTCGAAATCGCTCGCACCGTCGACGCGGGCGGATTCGATGATTTCCTTGGGCAGGCCGGCGATATAGGCCCGAAGGAGGTAGATGGCGAGCGGCATACCGAAGGCGGTATGCGCCAGCCAGATACCGGGATAGGTCTTGGATGGCTGATTGATCATCGCGCCGATCTCATTATAGAGACGCAGCAACGGAATGAGCGACATCTGCAGCGGCACGACGATGAGGCCGACGACGAGCGCGATCAGCAGCGCGCGGCCGGGAAATTCCATCCAGCTCAGCGCATAGGCGGCGAAGGCGGCGATCAGGATGGGGATGATGGTCGCCGGAATGGTCACCGTCAGCGAGTTGATGAAAGATTGACCAATGCCCTCGCTCGTCAGAACGGTTTTATAGTTCATCATCGTGAATTCGGGCGGCGCCGATGCCGCGACATAGATACGGCGCGGACGTTCGTCGGAAGCGAAGGCTGCATTCCTCATGTAGCGGTAGCTGCCGTCGCTATTGATGAGCAGGCTTTCGCCATCGCCGAGATCGGCGGTCTGGCCGGCCTCGAAGGCTGAAGGCTGCTGCACACGTACGCCAAAGGCCTTGACCGAACGACCGGGCTGGTCTGCCAACACGTTGCCCGTGATGACGTAGATATCCCCCTCCTGCTTCTGTTGATCGGGCGTGCCGAGGCGCACCGCGACGGTCTGCGTGGAGCCGGCAAAGGCGGTCCACCAGCCGGACGCGGTGATCTGGTCCCTGTCGCGGAGCGCGCTGACGAAGATGCCGAGTGTCGGCACCAGCCAGACGATGACGATAACGAGAACGCAGAAGTGAACGAAGAGACGGGCTGGGCCGATCTTGAAGTAACTTGCAGCTCTCGTCATCTCAGCGCCCCCTCAACTCGGCATTGGCGCGACGCACGTTCCAAACCATGATCGGGGTCACGGCTAACATGATGACGAGGGCGATAACGGCACTTCGGCCGGAATCACCACCGCCGCGGAACAACCAGTTGAACATCAGGTTTGCCAGCACCATGGTCTGCCACTGGCCGTTGGTCATGGTGAGCACGATATCGAAGACCTTGAGGACAAGGATAGTGATCGTGGTCCAGACGACCGCAATCGTGCCCCAGACCTGCGGCACCATGATGCGCCAGAAGATCTGCCAACCATTGGCGCCGTCAATGACGGCCGCCTCGATTGTCTCTTCCGGAATGCCACGTAACGCTGCCGAGAGGATGACCATGGCAAAACCGGTCTGGATCCAAATCAGAATCACCATCAGGAAAAAGTTGTTCCAGAAGGGAACGGAGATCCAGACCTGTGGCGTACCGCCGAAGGTCTGCACAATAGCGTTCAGAAGACCGATCTGCACATCGTTGCCGCCGCGATATTCGTAGATGAATTTCCAGATGACAGAGGCGCCGACGAAGGAGATCGCCATCGGCATGAAAACGATGCTCTTGGCGATATTGCCCCACCAGATACGATCGGTCATTACAGCTATGATGAGGCCGAAGAAGGTGCATGCGGCCGGCACGACGGCGAGCCACAGAATGTTGTTGAAGATCGACTGGCGGAATTCGCGGTCGGTCAAAGCCCATTGATAGTTCGCCACGCCGACGAACTGGTTTCCCGACCGGTCGTAGAAGGACAGGATGAAGGTCGCGACGACAGGATAGACGAGATAGACGATCAGCAAGAACAATGCCGGACCGAGGAACAGCCAGGGGCGGATCATCGCGCGCCGGTTCAGATTGGTCGCGGCCTGACGGATATCACCGTCCTTCACCGGTAAGGCGAGATCGAGGATCTTGTTCGAGAAAAAGAAATAGGCCGAGCACGCGAAAACGGCGACGACCACGACGCCCAAAGCGGACACTATCTGCAACAGCATTTCGTCCTCCCCTGCTTCCCTGTCTTATTTTGAAGGGTTAACGCCGGATACCGTCAATCCACCTTGTGTCTTTGACCACAGGATCCGACACGGCCGGGTCTCCCCTCTGGAACCCGGCCGTGCATTCCGGTACCGCCGCCGGTCGCGGCGGCACGAACTGACAGGAAATTACTTGATGCCGTCCCAGGCGCTCTGGATTTCAGCTGCGGCGTCCTGGGCGGACTTGCCACCGACGAAATCGACCATGCCGGTCCAGAAGGCACCTGCGCCGATCTTGCCGGGCATCAGATCCGAACCGTCAAAGCGGAAGGTGGTGGCCGAGGTCAAAATCTCGCCTTCCTTCTTCATCTGCGGGTTGGCATAGGCATCGACATTCACACCCTTATACGGGGTCAGGAAGCTCGACTGCGCCATCCAGAGTTCATGCGCGATCGGCGTCTTCAGGAAGTCGATGAAGGCGCGGGCCGTCGGAGAGTCCTTGGTGATGGAGACGAGCGTGCCAGCACCCAGAACCGGCTTGCCGAGGTCAGCATGCGCAGCATAGGTCGGCATGTAGAAGAAGTCGGCATCCGTGCCGAGCTTCGTGCCTTCCGGGAAGAAGCTCGGAATGAACGAAGCCTGATGGTGCAGGTAGCACTTCGGCGGAACGGCGAACAGGCCCTTCGGGCTGTCGCGGAAGTCGGTCGAAGCCACGGCTGCAACGCCGCCGTCGACGTACTTTTCGTTCTTGGCGAACTTGCCGAATTCGTCGATCGCGGCAACAACGGCCGGATCGGTGAACTTTACTTCATTGGTCGTCCACTTGTCGTAGACGTCGGGCTTCTGGGTGCGCAGCATGATGTCTTCGACCCAGTCGGTTGCCGGCCAGCCGGTCGCGCCGCCCGAACCAAGACCGATGCACCAGGGAACACCGCCGTCCTTGACGATCTGGTCGGTCAGGGCGTGCAGTTCTTCCATTGTTGTCGGGACTTTGTAACCCCCTTCCTGGAAGTTTTCCGGAACGTACCAGACGAGCGACTTCACGTCGGCCTTGTACGGGAAGGCGAAGTAGGCCTCCTTGCCATCCTTGCCCTTATAGGTGCCATAACCGACCCAGCTATCGCCAGCGCCGTAATTGTCCTTGACCCACTTGGAATTGTCGTCGCCAAGCGGCGTCAGGAAGCCCTTGCTGGCGAGATCGGCCAGAAGGCCTGGCTGCGGCAGGATTGCGATATTCGGCGGGGAGCCTGCCTGCGTATCGATGACGATCTGCTGCTCATAGTTTTCAGAGGACGAATATTTGGCGTCAATGCCGGTCGCTTCGACAAAGTAGGCGAGGATGCTCTGGAAGAAGGCCTCGTCTTCGCCACGCCAGGGGCCGAAGATCGTCAGTTGCTGACCCTTCAGGTTGGCATGGCCAGCCTTGAAGTCGTCATAGCTCTTCCAGTTGAACTTGGCATCCTGGCCCGGTGCAAACTTCAAATCCGCGGCCGACGCAGCGCCGGCAAAAAGCGCCGCAAATGCGACGCCCATCAAAAATGATTTCTTCATGTGATCAACCTCCCATCACAATCCCAAATGCGCCGAATTCCATTGAAACGGAAATCTCAAAGCGCTTTGACACACCAACTCATTCACTTTCAATGGAATGAAGTCAAGCCATTTCACGAAAACGGCTGGAATACCGGCGCAGCATCGCGTTGCAGCAAGGCTCCATGGGAAATATGGAGCGATTTTTCTTGAGTCAAGCGCGGCAGCTGCTACATAATTGAAAGCGCTTTGGATGCCACTGGGAGGCGGCGGCCACTATTGTTACGGCCGCAGGGCAGGCCGGGAGGAAGCATAACAGGTGAATCTCAAACAGCTATCGGAACTGCTGGGGCTTTCGCAGACCACTGTGAGCCGCGCGCTCAATGGCTATCCTGAAGTCAACGAGGCGACCCGGGAACGCGTGCTCCGAGCCGTCAAAGAGACAGGATACCGCCCGAATAAGGCAGCCCAGCGGCTAGCGACCGGAAAAGCCGGTTCGATCGGCCTGGTCATGCCCACAGCACCCGGCCATCAGTCCGACGTGCATTTCGGCGAGTTCCTGACCGGTCTCGGCGAAGAGGCGGTCCGCCACGACTTCCACTTCGTCATCATGCCGGCAGATCCGGATGATGAGGTAGGAGCACTTCGGCGGTTGGCGATCAGCGGCAATGTGGATGCCCTCTTCGTTGCCTATATGCGCGGCCACGACCCGCGGCTCGCCATGCTGAAATCGCTTTCTATGCCCTTCGTGGTGCATGGCCGCTCCTTCGGCACGGAGCCGGATTACCCCTATCTCGACATCGACAACGAGACCGCTTTCTACGATGCGGCGCGGCTTCTGCTGCAGCTTGGCCACACGCGCTTTGCGCTGATGAACGGCCCGGCCCACCTCGATTTCGCCATTCGCCGCAGGAACGGTCTGATTGCCGCGCTCGGCGAGCGCGGGCTGGAGCTTTCGGAGGACTGCACGAGCCATACCGTCATGACGGATGAGGAAGGGCTGATTGCCATGGAGCGCTTCCTGCAACTCGCCGAGCGGCCGACTGCCATCCTGTGCTCTAGCACGGTTCTGGCCCTCGGCGCGATCCGGGCCGTCAATCAGGCAGGATTGAAGCTCGGCGAGGATATTTCGCTGATCGCCCATGACGACGTGTTGCCGCTCTTGAAGCCGGAGAATTTCTCCGTGCCACTGACGACGACCCGCTCGTCACTGCGCGCCGCCGGCGTGCGTATCGCGCAGCGGCTCATCAGCACTGTCAAGCAAGCCGGCCCTTTCCCCGAGCAAGAGCTCTGGAAGACGGAACTGATCGTCAGGGCCTCGACGGGCCCTGCCCCGCAAAGCTGATCGGCGCTCTCGATTTGATCAGAATGATGGCGGCGCAAGTCCTGCCGAACGATGGGCGGCGATCACAGTATTGGCCATCAGCATGGCGATCGTCATCGGGCCGACGCCGCCAGGAACCGGAGTGATCACTGCAGCGACCGGAGAAACCTCCGCAAAAGCAACATCGCCAACGAGGCGGGTCCTACCCTCGCCCCGCTCGGGTGCCGCGATGCGGTTGATGCCGACGTCGATGACGGTGGCACCTGGCTTCACCCAGTCGGCCTTGACCATTTCCGGACGGCCGACCGCGGCCACCAGGATATCAGCGTTGCGGCAGACTTCAGCGAGGTTCTTCGTGCGCGAATGAGCGATCGTGACCGTCGCGTTGGCGTTCAGCAAGAGCTGCGCCATTGGCTTGCCGAAGAGATTGGAGCGGCCGATGACGACAGCATTGAGGCCGGAAAGGTCCGCACCATGCGTACGGCGGACGAAAACCATGGCGCCGGCCGGCGTGCAGGAAACCAGACCCGTCTTCAGATCGCCGGTCGCAAGCTTGCCGGCGTTGACGACGCTCAAGCCATCGACATCTTTTTCCGGCAGGATCGACTGGATGATCGGCTCGCTGTCGAGATGTTTCGGCAGAGGCAGCTGCACGAGGATACCGTGGATCAATGGATCGGCATTGAGCGAAGCGACGAGTGCTGCAAGCTCCTCCTGCGTCGTCTCGACCGGCAGCGTGTGCTGGACCGATTTGAATCCGCATTCCTTGGCCATGCGACTCTTGGAACTGACGTAAGTATGGCTCGCCGGATCGTCGCCGACGATGATGACCGCAAGGCCCGTCTGAATGCCTTTGGCGGCCTGAAGCGCGGAATTTGCTGATTTCACGGTTTCAATTACGGAAGCGGCAACCTGTTTGCCATCGATTACTGTCGTCACGCGTCTTCTCCGCCCATTTCGCGCCAGTCTATTCGCCCGCGGCGGGAATGATTTCCCGATAACGCCCTATCCCGTTTAAAAACGGCAAATGCAAGAGCAATTTGTTGTCGGGCGGTCGCCTATCGCGCCGCCTGGTAGGTGCGAAAGCGATCGCGCAGGCTGGCAATCTGCGAGCGCAGCGCATCGACTTCGCCGGCCGTCTGGGTAGCCTCCGGGGCATGCATAGGCCCGGGGGCCGGGGCCGGGAAGGGAGCTAGGACGGGAACTTGGACTGGCGCGTGTTGTGGCTGCCGGCGGAAGAGACGCGGCAGGAAAGCAAGCCCGAGACCGATCGCCAAACCGACAAGACCGCCGATCAGCGAACGGACACCGAAACCATCGTCGCCGGAAGCTGGCAGCACGAGAGGAGGCTTGCGAACCGTGACTTGGCCCGGAGCGATGGCACCCGTCGTGGAAACTTCCTCTTGCAGCCGCGAGCGGGCAGCAGACGCCTTTTCCCGCAGTTCGGTCAGCTTGGCGAGATCGACGCCGGTATCGCGGCTCTGGGCAATCAGCGCGTTGCGGCGATCGCTGAGCTGCTTGCGCGTGTCGACGGCGGTTTTGACAGCTGTATTTGCGTTCTGGGCGAGGTGCGCCAGCTCCTTGCCGATGCTGTCCTTCAGACCATCGACTTCGGACTGCTGCTGGAGCAGGCGTGGATGGCGCGGGCCAAGGTCGGCCGAAAGCTGCGCCAACGTGGTCTTGGCGATCGCATATCTGTCGCGCAGGTCCTGCAGGGCGGGCGAGACCA
Source organism: Rhizobium sp. BK529 (assembly GCF_014194105.1). Classification (NCBI taxonomy): domain Bacteria; kingdom Pseudomonadati; phylum Pseudomonadota; class Alphaproteobacteria; order Hyphomicrobiales; family Rhizobiaceae; genus Rhizobium; species Rhizobium sp. BK529. Next base: position 2,773,502 of record NZ_JACIAU010000001.1, read on the forward strand.
TATCCGGCGCGAGCGAACCTTCCAGCACGTTCGAGAGTTTGGCGGCCTTCAGCCTGTCCGCCTGCTCTTTGGCAGTCAGGATATTGTCGTCGGCATTTTTCAGATCGGCATCCAGGCTGGCGATCTGGCGCTGCAGTTGTGTCGCAACTTTGACGTTGCCCTCGCCGTTTTTCTGGCTGAAGGCTATGAGTTCTGCCTGAGCCTGATCATTTTCCTTCTTCAGGGCAATGGCCGTCTCGGCCGCCTTGCCGGCAGCGCTGCCGCCGGTGACCGCATCGGACAGTCGCATGGCGATGCGCGTCGACTTGCCGGCATCCCCCGTCTTTACCATCAGGCGTATCGTGCCGGCACGGTCATCGGGAATAACTGCTACGGCAGATTTCAGTGCGGCCTCTGCGCGCGATGCCGGATCGGCGGCTGCGCCGCTGCCGGAGAGAAGATCGAAGGCGACACCAAGCGCATTGGCGCTGCTACCGGCAAATTCCGGATCGCGGTCCAGCTTCAGTGCCGCGACGGCGGAGGTGATGACAGGTACCGATGAGAGCCTTTTGACGGTATCCCCGACCAAGGCAGTCTGATTGCCTGTGCCGGCATCCACGGCAAGCGTCGTTTCTGCAGTGTAAAGCGCCGGTGAGGATGGCATCAGGATCGGAGCGGCAGCACCGCCGAACGAGAGGATGGCTGTGATGAGGGCGCTCCTGATCCAGTTCGGACGCCGCACTTCGCGCGAAAGCGTCGAAATGGCCGCTTTCTCTGCAGGAGCAACGTGATGAACCGTGGCAGATTGCGCCGCAGTCTCTGGCGCTGGGCGAGAGCCTTCGGAAGCGGGAGCAGCGGCGATATCGTTTGCAGCCTGCAGGCGCGAACCGAGGATCGTTTCGATCCGGTCCACCAGCGGTTCAGTCTGGCGCGCCTTCGCACGCTGTTCGTCGAGCAACCGACCTATGGCGCGCAGCAACTCGGCTTCGGAAGGACGAACCTCCGGCGAACCGGGGCTCTTTTCGACCCGACTTTGCTGTTGGCCGCGCGACGAGGTGATTGCGCGATCATGAAAACTGTTTTTCGCCCTGGAATCGTGCATTGACGTCAGATCTCATGCGCATGATAGCCGAGTTCGCTCAACCGCGCCGACGCGGATGATTAAGCTACTCTAAATATATATGGCAAAGAAATGGTTAACCGGAGCCTGCAGAAATCTGCAATCAGCCGGCTTTCTTCATCTGTTCGATTTTCTTCTGTTCGCCGGTAGCATGCGCCGCCGCCGACGACCGTTCATCCGGCTGAGCGAGGATGCGCGCCCGCCGACTGAAGCGATATTGAAGGACCCGGAGCAGGAAGATCGGAATACCGATGATATAGCGGCGCCAGAGGCGCGCCGGTTCCTGCACCAGGCGATAGGCCCATTCCAGGCGCATCATGCGAACCGTCTTCGGTGCGCGCGGCACAGTACCCGAGACGAAATCGAAAAGTGCGCCGACCGTCAGAACGAGACGCGCGTGATCCGCGCGGATATTCTGGTGGACCCACTTTTCCTGCAGCGGCGTGCCCATGCCAACGATCAGGATATCGAGCTTCTGGCGCTCCACCTCGGCGATCACGGGTTCGGAACTGGCCTTGTCGAAGAAGCCATCGGAGATGACGACAAACTCGTGCCAGGGCGTATGCTTGGAAAAGTTTTCAGCCGCTTTCTCAACGACCTCGCGCGCGCCGCCGATAAGGCCGATGCGACGCGGCGTTTCCATGAAAGTCAGGAAGGCCGGCACGAAATCGGTGCCGTTTAGATTGGCAGGGAACGGCGCACCGTGCGTGATCCGGGAAGCGATGTTGAGACCGACGCCGTCGGGCAGTACGAGATTACGCGACATAATCTGATGGTACTCATCGTCGCGCAGAGCCGTCAGCATGTTATGGGCGTTGACGAAGCAAACTACGGTTTGCCCAACGGGGATGGAAGCCAGCTCGTTGATGAAGACCAGCGCATCGTCCCAAGCGAGATCGCAGACCGACAGATCGAAAATCGTCCGACGCGATGCAAGCACCGCGAAGTTCGCAATCAGATTCATTCCAACCTCCTGTCGAGGATGCGTCATGCGCCAGGCGTCCCGGAAAATAAGCCGACATTTCCGCAGCGGAGCTCTTATAAGGGCCAGCAGCGACACGCTTAAAGCGACCTCCCCACCCCGTGGCGATATCCTCCCAAGCCTGTGCCGCGTTTGTATCAGCTCGATTTCAAACAAGCCTTAGGAAAAAGCCTTGGATTTTCATGCGCGCATAAGTCGTTCATTAACCAAGGAGAGGACGCAAAAACGGCGCCTAGCGGCGCCGTTTCCGAACAAACGGTAGCTGGCAATCAGTGACCGGAGGATGCCGCCGGCGTGTCGGAAGCCGGCGCGGTGTCGATGATCTTGACCGGCGCGCCAACCTTCGCCGGCTTGCCTCCGGACGTTTCCTTCACGTCTTCCTTCGAGAGATAGTCGAGCTGTTCCAGCATGACTTCGGCAACATAGTCGCCGCCGAGACGCTCGTTCATGCCCTTCTTGATCTCTTCGCGAAATGCGCCGGGATCGAAGGTCTTGATGTTGGAAACATCGACCATCTTGTTGCCGACGAGCAGGCTGAAGAGTTCGTCGGTCGTCATCTCCGTGATCGGCAGGTTCAGGCCCGCGATCATATCCTTGCGCATCATGAAAGAGATGCGGCCGAGAAAATAACCGTTGACCGCACCATTGCCGATGACAGGCACGGTGATCGTCTCGCCCTTCACCAGCTCAAGCGCGCTCTGCCTGGTATCCGATGCAGCCGGCGCCGGCGCTGTGGCCATGTTCACCGAGAAATAGACCGATGCCAGCGTTACAGCGCAGACCCAGACACCTGTGAGGACGAGCTTGATCATCAGGCGTCTCGCGCGACAAACTGTTCCTGGGAATAGGTGCCATCGGCGTCTGCATCCTGCACGGCATTCTTCAGGAGATCGGCTACGGCGCGAACAGCTTCGAGATGTGCCTCGACGCGACGGGCGTTCAGTACCAGTTTCTTCTTGAGGCCGTGAAGCTGCTCAAGATGCGAAGCGGCCAACTCGGCCGGATCAGTGTCGCGGAAGAGCATCGAGAGCTCGTAGAGGCACCGGCTCTTGTGCGTATTGGAGACCTTGAGATCGAACTGCGGATCGCTGCCGATTCGGTTATTCTCATTGTCGATTATCATTTCGAGGCGCCCGAGAACGGATTTAATCCGGTATTCGTTCGAAACTATTTCCATTTTATCCTCGATTATGCGTCGCTTGTTGCGGACTTACTGTCGGCAGTCGGGGTGCCGAAGGTCTTGCGCTGAAATTCGTCGATCATACTCATGGCAGTCTTGCGATCGTCCTCGTCCGTAGAGGCATTGACGATCTTGCCTTCCTGGCGACGCAGCTGCTCGGCATACATCTGTTTGGCAATGCCGATACCGTCGCCCTTGGCCATGACGTTGCCGAGCTGCTCAGCCATCATGCCCTTCCAAATGTCGCCCGTTGCGCCCTTGCCGAAGACATTCTCGGCATCGCTCGGCAGCATGGACTTCACGAAGTTCTGCAGAACCATAGCCTCGAATTTCCGGTAAGTTTCCGGCACTTCCTCGGTCTTTTCGCGGTTCTGGATATTGTGCAGGCCGGTCTTCTGCTTGACGTGGTCGAGAATATCGACTGCGGAAGAAAAGCCGTTGCCGGCCTCAGCCAGGCTGTTTGCTGCAAAGGCTGCGCGGTTGGCCTTCAGCTTTTCCTGGGCAGCCTGAACCTCCATGGGGTCGGCCGCCTTGACGACGTCCATCACCAGATCGCTGGGGGGTGAAATAGCCACGTTACAATCCTCTAATGTAAGATCGTGGCGATTATTATTTTTGAAGCTTGCTGGAGGCTGGCGTTGCAAACTGCTGATCGATTACGTCGTAGACGGCATTGTCATCAGCCTCTCGACGCTCGGCCTGGAGGGCCTCGAGCATGCTTTCTTCCAGCCGGTCACCCTTGGCGCGCTCGCGCGTCAGGCGCATTTCGTGCACCTGCTGCATGCCCGTCAACTGCTGGTCCTTGATGCTCAGCCTGCCGAAGCGGTCGGCATAACTCTGCGAAAAAGCGCGATGGATCGGGTCCAACGATCCCAGCGCAAGAATGGCGACATCCATGGCCGCATTGACCTCAGCCCGCTGGCGACTGGTCTCAGCCAAATCGTACTCGGCCATCTTTTCAAGATGCCGCTGCACCCCGACCAGGCGCTTGAGCTTGTCGGACCGTTTCTTCTCGATCATCGCCCTCACCTCCCCACGAATATGCCGGCGAATGACTGGCCGAACTGGCTGATCAAGGCAGCGATGGAGAAATAAAGCAGGAAGAGGCCACCCATCAGCAGATAGGGCGTGGAGATGAAGTAGACCGGGATCTGCGGCGCGAGCTTATTGATGAAGCCGATCGAGATGTTGAAGATCAGCCCATAGATCAGGTAGGGGCTCGCGAGCCGCAGCATGATGTAAGTGCTCTGCTCCAGCGTGTCGGTGAAGGTAATGAGCGTAGCGCGCATCTGCAACAGCCCGCCGAAGGGCATGGTCGTGTAGGAATCGATCAGCGCGCGAAAGACGATGTGATGGAAGTCCATGATGAAGAGAACCATCAGACCGGTCATCGTGATGAAAGCCGTCAGGCTGATTTCGGCCGAATCTTCGACGATGTCAGTCGTACTCGGCTGGGTGTAGCCGACCATCATGGACACGATCGTGGCCGCGAACTGCAGACCGAGCGTATAGAGGCGGGCCAGCATACCGTACATCACGCCGATCAGCGATTCGCTGAAAATGAGGCCGATATAGGTGCCGGAACTGGTATGAACCGAAGGATAGACCGTGTCCCAAAGTACCGGCAGCACGGCAAGCGAAAGCGCGCCTGCGATGAAGACCCGCAATTGCTCCGGAACACGGGCGGAGGAAAAACCCGGAAGGGTGAGTACGCAGCCACCGATCCGGCAGAAAACCAGAAACAGCGCCAGAACTGTCCCTTGCGGGTCTGAAATCATGAAATCGAGCCCAGAATCTTGATTTCGATGCCCTTGGCCAGTTCCACATGCGAGAGAACGGGAAGCGTTGCGAAGAGTCGCTCGATGATCATGCGCACATAGGAGCGTGTTTCCGGCGACGTGACAAGGGCGAAAGGCAGGCCCCTATCCATGAATTCACGGATAACCTTCGTCGCCTGCTCGCTGAACTCTTCCAGCGTGCGCGGATCGATGTCGAATTCGACGACTTCACCCTTGCCATCGCGCTTGAGAGCCTGGTGGAAGGCGAGGTCCCATTTGCTGCCGAGACGCAGCACGCGCAGCACGCCGTTATCGGCAAGGTCACCGCAGAGCTGCTGGGCCATGCGGATGCGGACGTGCTCGACGATCTGCTCCGTCTTTCTGACATGCGGGGCGAGTTCGGCGACAGCTTCCAGAATGAGGTGCAGGTTGCGGATCGAGACCCGTTCGGCAAGCAGCAGCTTCAGTACCGCCTGGAGACCCGAATAGGACATGTGGGACGAGCAGATCTCATCGGCGAGCTTCTTGTATTCAGGGTCGAGGCGATCGATCAAGATCTTCACGTCCTTATAGGAAAGAAGCTGCGGCAGGTTGTTTCTGATGACCTCGCTCATATGCGTCAGCACGACCGAGACGTTGTCGATCGGCTGGAAGCCTTCGCGCTTCAGATCGTCGGCGAAGTTTTCGAGGATCGAAACCGCCGGCATTCCGAAAGCAGGTTCGCGGATTTCGTCACCCGGAATGCTCGGCTTGCGGCCTGCGCCGGTGACGACGAGCACTTCGCCGACACGCAGCAAGTTCGAAGCGACCGTCGTGCCGTGAATACGGATCTGGTACGACTTTTCGGGGATACCGATATCGTCGGTGACCTTGATTTCCGGCACGACGAAGCCGTATTGGGTCGCAAACTTCTTGCGCATCTTGCCGACGCGGAAGGCGAGCTCCTGGTGGGCGCCGAGCAGACGGGTCGAAACCATTTTGCCGAGGGCAAGCTCGATCTCGGAGGTTCGGAGCACCGATTTGACCGAGTCCTTTTCGAGCTCCTTGTTCTGGACGACCTTCTTTTCCTCGGCTTCGCGGCGGATCTTGTTCTCTGCTTCGACCTGACGCGGAATGAACCAGGCGCCGAAGGCGAGCAGGCTGCCGAGGACGACGAAGGGCAGCGTCGGCAGGCCCGGCATCAGGCCGAGTACGAACATCAGGACAGCCGAGACGGACAGTGCGCGCGGATAGCCGCTGAGCTGATTGACCACCGCCTGGTCGGTGGAACCAACCGTGCCGCCGCGGGAAACGAGAAGGCCGGCGGCCAGCGAAACGATGAGGGCCGGCATCTGCGAGACGAGGCCGTCACCGACCGAGAGCTTGACAAAGACGTCGGCGGCTTCGCCGATCGGCATACCGTGGCGGAAGTAACCGATGATGATCCCACCGAAGACGTTGATGCTGGTGATGAGCAGACCTGCGACCGCGTCACCACGCACGAACTTCGACGCACCGTCCATCGCACCGAAGAAGGAGCTTTCCTCCTCCAGCTCCTTGCGGCGGCGCTGGGCTTCCTTTTCGTCGATGATACCGGCCGACAAGTCGGCGTCGATCGACATCTGCTTGCCGGGAATCGCATCAAGGGTGAAACGCGCGCCGACTTCCGCGATACGCGTCGCACCTTTGGTGATGACGATGAAGTTGATGGTAATCAGGATCAGGAAGACGATCAGACCGATGACGAAGTCGCCGGACATGACAAGGCTTGCGAAGCCGGCGATGACGCCGCCTGCAGCATTATGTCCCTCGTTACCATGCGAAAGGATGACGCGCGTCGTCGCGATGTTCAGCGCCAGTCGGGTCATCGTCGCGATTAGAAGGATGGTCGGGAAGGACGAGAAATCGAGGGGCTTCTGGATCCACAGCGCGACCATGAGGATCAGCACCGAGAAGGCGATCGAGAACGCTAGGCCCATGTCGATCAAAAACGGCGGGATCGGCAGGAAGAGGATGCAGATGATACCGACGATGCCCAAGGCAAAGCCGATGTCACGCATGCTGGGAGCGACTTTCGGAAGGGGTAGTGCAGGTGGTTGCGCCATAGCGATTCCGTCTCTTCATGAGAGGAGGCGGATATCAGAATCCGCCCAGTTCGGATCGACAGCTATACGGCGAAGCTTGCGCGAAGTTGGCTCAGAAGCCGGACTGGATGCGCGAGAAGACCAGATTGGTAAAGATCGAAATCTGGGAGCCCACGAAGGGGGCGGAAATACCGATCGTGACCAGAACGGCGACGATCTTCGGGACGAAAGTGAGCGTGGCTTCCTGAACCTGTGTGAGCGCCTGGATTAGCGCGATCACGAGACCGACGACCATTGCCGCGATCACCGCGGGGCCTGCGGCAATCAGAACGGTCCAGATCGCAGCCTGGAACAGGTCGAGTGCATCAGCTTCATTCATCGTCAGGCAACCTCATATCGCCCAGAAAGTAGCAGTCCGGCCGTGGCCGGACTGGGATTGGCCGGCTTCATCAGAATGAACTGATGTCAGACCCCATCCGTTCCATCGGTGCCGTCATCACCCGAGGTATTGTCGGAACCGCTGCCGTCGCTCGAACCATTGGTCGGCGCCGAATCGGCAAGGGAAATGCCGGCTTGGATGAGAATTTTACCGCCATTGTCGAGCGTTGCAATGAGGCCATCGGAATAAACCTTGACAGATTCAACCGTGCCCTTGGTCTTGCCGTCGGCACTTTCCATGTACTTGCCGATATAGCTGCTCGCCTGGGTCAGGCTGGAGCTCGTCAGCAGGGTGTCGAGCTTCGAGTTCGTCTGGATCGTCTGCTCGACTTGCGAGAAGCTCGCGAGCTGCGACATCTGCTCGCTGGCATCCATCGGATCGGTCGGATCCTGGTTCTTCAACTGCGCGACCAGGAGCTGAAGGAAGTTATCGTAGTTCAGCGTGGCCTTCTGCTGCGCGGCGTTGGACGAGCCATACGTGCTGCTGCCACCGCCTACGCCTTGTGTTCCGTCTACCGCCATGGTGCGATCTCCCTGCGAATCTGCTCGACCATGGTCGGCGGCAGCTCGTGATTGTTGAGGATGCTGTCTTCGATCGCGTAAAGACCGCGTATGGCCTTCAGCGCGTCGAAGGCGCGACCGGTCGAAACGAGTGCATCGATACGCTTCAGCTCGGCGAGGATTTCCTCGTTCTTGAAGCATGTGAGCAGCATCGTGATCGACTTGCGGAACATCGCCGTCGAGTGCTCCTTGCCCTCGGGATTGATGAGGATCATCTGGGCAATGAAGTAGAGCTGGCGAAGCGGCGTAGTTGCGCCTTCCGGCTGCAGCACGTGGTTTTCGAGAAGGAACGTCACATCATTCAGGAATTCCAGTGCGACCTTACGGTCGACACGCAGGACGGCGCCGTTGATGAAGATTCTTTCTCCGGCTTTCAGAGAAATGCGAAGTGTACTTTTCATTTAAGTCCATCCCTGATGATGGTGGTAACGTCGATGATGCCCTGATAATTATTCGACTGACGTTTTCTTATTCGATCGCATTCCTTCAATATCCAGATCGCTATCGAGATAAGGTTCGCCCTGAGCTCGACTTCCAGCTGGTTGTCGGGATGCTTCAAATCCTCAATGAAGCTGATCCACACTCTTCGTGTATAGAAAAGTGCTTCAATGGCTTCCCGGCTGTACTTCTCTTTATCGCGCGCCACCGAAAGCAGTTCGATCGAACGTTCGAGAACCTGCCATTCTCGCTCCTTCGCGTCGGCAACCGAGTCTTGCATGACCTCGGCATAAGAGAACTGATACATTCATGCATCCTTCTTTATATTGCGCGCCTTTGATCATCAAAGGTAGTTTACGAGACTCAGCTGCTGGATCTTCGATACGATCGTGTAAGCGGTTTCGAGCTGTGTTTCCAAAGTCTTGACGAGCGTCGATGCCTCGTAGGGATCAACGCCCTGGATATCGACGAGCTTGGTCTGCATGATGTTCGCCTGCGCATCGAGGGCGTCATTCGCCTTCTCGACACGCTCCTGTGACAGGCCGAGCTGGCTCGCCTGGGTGACGATGCCGGTGGTGGCCCGGGTCGTGTAGGTGATCGCCTTGGAGGAGACGGCGCTCATCGCATCGGTGCTGAGGTTCTGGCCGAACAGCGCGGCTGTCGTCACGGTCGCAAGAGCGAAGTAGCGCATGCCCTCGGAATTGGCGCTCGTCGAAGATTCAACGACTTCCGAATTACTGATGCGGCTCGTCATGTTCTGGCTGGACGCCTTGGACCAGCCGGTCGTCGGGTCCGTCCAGGCCGTTTCGCTGAACATCGGCTCGACCTTGGTTTCGATGAAGGTCTTCATTTCGTCGCCGGTGATCTGATTCACCGGCTTGCCGAGCGTCACAGCATAGGCGTTCAACGCGGTAACGATCGCCGCAGACGTCGCGGTCGTCTTGTCCGTCAGCGGCTGAATGTCGGTGTTGATGCCGGCAAAGAGATATTCGCCGTTCACCATGGAGTTCGACGTATCCATCATCGTAGAGAGCGCGCTCGTCGCCGACTGAATGGCGACCGTGACGCTGCCCGGATCGTGGCTGCTCTGCAGTGCGGTCAGCTTCGACAGGAAGCTGTCGCCGGCCGTCTTCATCTTGTCGAGGCCTGTCTGGGCCGATTCCATGCGCGCGCCGACCAGAGCGTTGCTCAGTTTGATCGAATTGATACGGTCGACTTCGCGAGTAAAATCGATGCTCTTGGCCGCGTAACCGCCAAGCGACACACCAATATCGGCGTAAGTACCGGTGGTCGCTTCCATCGTCGCCTTCGTCATCTGGTTCTGCGCCTGGCGGATCGTTAGCCGCATGGCGTTCTGGATGGCCGAACTTGAAATAAATGAGCTCTTCATGGCTTAACTCGCAATATCCAGCAATGACTTCAACATTTCGTCAACGGCATTCAAAATCTTGGTGGCCGCCTTGTAGGACTGCTCTATGTCGAGAAGGAGCGTCAGTTCCTCATCGAGGTTGACGCCGGTTTCATTGGAATAAGCTTCATCAGTTCGCGCCGAGGCAGCTTGGGTATTTTCCGCTGCCGTGGTCGCGTCGCTGCGGTTCTGCTCGAGCCAGCCGATGGAATTGGTGGCAAAGGTCAGGATGCTGACATTCGAGTCGAGTCCCGTCGTCGGATCGAACGGAATGCCAGAGTCCATCGCTGTATAGAGCCGATCGAGTTCAGCAGAGTAGCCGCTGGAACCCGTCGTGTTCGCGGCCGTGCTGGTTGCGTTGATGTTGCCATCACGCAGCCGCATCGGATCGCCGCCCTTGGCGGTGACGACGCGGTCATTGATCGCAATCGTCCCGGCAATGCCATTGATGAGAGTGCCTGCAGGCGGGACCCCACCGGCGGTGCCGTTTGCCTGGGTCCAGACGAAGAGACCCGGATTGCCGTCTTCCTGGTAGAGATTGACAAGGCCGCGAGCGACCTCGTCGAGCTGGCTCTGGAATTTCGGCGCGATATCATCGCGGATTTGCAGGAGCGAGGCCAGGCTTCCTTGCGCGTTGGTCGATGCGCCCGAACCCATGTTGACGGCTACACCGTCGACATAAACCTTGTTGCCGACGGTTCCTGCCGCATAGGACTGCGTCGGTTCGAAACTTACCGCGCGCGGAATCGTCTCGAAAAGAGTGGTGCCATCGGCAGTATAAAGAACCATATCGTTGTTGCTGCGCGTCACTGTAGACACGCCAACGATCTGGTTGATCTGCTTGAGAACTTTCTCGCGGTCGTCGAGAGCGTTCGACGGATCCTCATTGCCGGCCGTCGCCTTCCTAACGGCATTGTTTGCCGTCTCGAACTGCTTCAGCAGGCTGTTCAGCGAGTCGACCTGATTCTTGATCTGCTTGTCGGCATCGGCACGCTGCTGCTGCACCGCCTTGGAGGCATTGTTCAGCGAAGTGACGACGTCCTGCGCCGCGGTGATCGCACCCTGGGCAGCGATCAGATCGCCGGGGGTCGCGCGGAAGGTTCCAAGCTTGTCGCGGAAGGTGCGAAGAGCAGTCTCAGGCGACGTTTCGTTGTCGTTGCCGCCCATAATCGACTTAAGATCCTGAAGGCCGCTCAACAGAGTCTGTTGAGCGCTATCCTGCGAGGATGCCCTGAGATATTGCTTCAGCAGCGCATCTTCCTGTGCGCGGCTGATCTTGACCACCTGGGCTCCGTTCAGCGAGGTGGTGAGCATCGCCTGCCGGCGCACATAGTCCTTGTTGCCGGCGTTCGAGATATTGTTCGATACGGTGCTGCTCTGCGTGCCCGTATTGTTGAATATGCTCTGCGCGGTATTAAGTGCTGAAGTGAGCGACATGGCTTACCCGTTACCCTGATTAACGCTTGAGGTTGACGAGAACGTCCATGAGATCGGAACCCGTCTGAAACACCTTGGAGTTGGCGGTGTAGCTGCGCTGGGATTCGATCATTTCCGTCAATTCGCCGGCGAGGTCGACATTCGAGCCTTCGAGGGCGCCAGACTGGATCTTGCCCAAGCCGCTGGTCTGCGGGAAGCCGGTAACGGTAACGCCCGACTTGCCGTTGGCCGAGTAGACGTTGCCGGACATCAGCGTCAACAGGTCCGGGCTCGGCACATTGGCGAGCGGGATCTGGAAGACCGGCTTGGTGCTACCGTCATCGTATTTGGAGTAGACGATACCGTCGGCATCGATGGTAATGTCCACGGGCGAATTCGCACCCTGACCGTCGACGTTACCGGAGCCTGAGAAGTTGTCGCCGACCTGGGAAAGGTCGAGGGTCATCTTGATGGTGAGGCCCGTCTTCGGATCGACAATGTTTGTCGTCGACGGAGCCGCAGGGACCGTCATCTCGCCTTTGTCATTGAACTGGATGGTGGTGACATTCACGGCCGCGGAAGAATAGGGGAACGAGCTCGTGCCCGTCGTCGCCTTGTCCGCATTCCGGTAGACCGCCATTTCCCACTGGGTCGTGCCCGCTGCTGCCGGCGGCGATGCCGGATTGGGAACCTTGGTGTAGTAAATGTCGTACATCACCTTACTGCCAAGCTTGTCATAGGTGACCATCGAGTATTTCTGCGTATCCGTGGTCGCCGATGCGTTGTTTGCGCTCGGCAGGTTGGCCGCGGTCGTCTCGATCTTCGCGCCGGGCTTCAAGTTACCGGTCCAGGTACCGTTTGCGGTCGGAACGGCCTGTAGCTTCTGGTCGCCGAGAACGTTGATCGGAACGAGGCCGTCGAAACCGTTGACGACGACAGCCGGAGCCGAGGCACCCCACGGATAACCCATGAGCGTGAAGCCAGCCGAGTTGACGAGGTTGCCGCTGTCGTCCTTGGTAAAGTCGCCGGCGCGCGTCAGAACCGGAACCCCATCGCCGCCCTGGACGATGAAGAAGCCGTCACCGGAGATGGCGAGGTCGTAACCCGAGGTCGTGTAGGAAATATCGCCCTGGTCCGAAACAGCCTGACGAACCGTCGTCGTCACGCCGCCCGAGTTGTAGTTGCCGGAGCCCGACGGCAGGACCAGCGACGAGAACGCGGTCGAAACTGCCTTGTAGCCGGTGGTGTTCACGTTGGCGATGTTATCCGAGACGGTGCTGAGGCGGTTTGCCTGCGCGTTCATCCCCGAGACCGCCGTCTTCATGCTGCCGAAAATGCTCATCTGAAAACCTCGTTTTACCTGCTAAGTGCAACAGTATTTGGCGGGCCTTGCGTGAAGCTGTCTGTTATTGCCGGGTCGCCGATCGAAATATTACGGCCTGCCGACGCGGCGCGGCCCGCGCCGAAATATCAATTCCAATCAATGCAATAGCCAAGAAAGCGCTTGGAATCGACTGGATCGAAACCGAGCTTCTTGCGCAGCTTCTTGCGCAGCTTGGAGATGTGGCTTTCGACGACGTTTTCTTCGACTTCCTCGTCGAAGATGCCGTAGATCGCATTGAAGATCTGGGTCTTCGTGACGCGACGGCCGCGATTGGCAATCAAATATTCAAGGATGCGGCGTTCGCGGCGCGGCAAGGCGAAGATCTCGCCGTTAATCTCAGGATCGCGGCCATCCGAGAAGACGCGGATCGCGCCGATGTCGGTGTAGTTGGCGATCGCCTTCAGCCGGCGACGGATGGCAGCGGCACGCGCGAGAATTTCGCGGGGATGCACCGGCTTGCGTACAACGTCGTCCACGCCGCAATCGAAAAGGGCAAGGGTGTTTTCCAGCGACGGCTGGTCGCTGACGGCGATCACAGGCGCCATCGAGCGATCCCTGATCGCGCGCGGCAATTCCAAAGCGCGCTGGCCCTGTCCGATCAGGAATGCCTCAACCGCGGCGATATCCGAATCGGCTGCCGTCTGCACCCATTCGCCGAATTCATTAGGATCAAAGCCGGTAGAGGGAATGCCCTCCCGGCCAAAAAGAGAAGTGTAACCATCCTTCACGAGCTCACGCTCATCAACCACTACGATCATTCGTCCGCCTCCGAATCAGTGTGGCACATCGATGATCTATGGGTACGAATCGCGCGAATCGGCGACAACTCGGGAAAGTTAATGGCAGAAATTAATAATTGATTAAGAATTGGGTGCCGATTTGATCTACATATAGTATGCCGTTAGTGTTATTCACACAAAAATTTCGTGGAAAAGTTAACAAGCGCTTAATTACGCCTTGCAGGCGGGAATCATGCCGGATTCCTGCCACACTCTGACACATTTTGGTCGTAATTCGCCAATTCAATTACTAATTGAATCAATTTTCGCAGAAATTGCTCGCATTAGGAGTCCACTTGCCGTAGCCGGTGGCAACCAGATTCGCGATAACGCGGCAAACATATTGCTTCTGCGCAGGATTATTGTTCGGTCCCGCGTGGTATCTTGCTACCGCCATTGTCCACGTCTCATGACGATCGTGAAGGTTGCGCAAGAACTTCGCAGCGTACTCGACGTTGCGATGAGGATCGAACATTTCCTCCACGGAGGTGAAGTTGTCGCCGTGGAAATAGTGATTGATCTGCATACATCCGATGTCGATGAGCTTCGCGCCGTCTCTGCTAGCGGCGTCGAATTGCCGCAACGCAGCTTCCTCGGAGGACGGAAACAGTGCCTTCCCTTCGATGTTCATCGCATATGGATAAAGCGATCCCCTGCGTCCGGTTTCCGTCAGTCCGACCGAATAGAGAATTCCCTCGGGAATGCCGTATTTGGCTGCTGCGGACTGGATTTCACGCTCACAGGCGCCAGTAGAAGCCGAGGCGCTAGAGGTAGACGCTGCCAGAGCTGCGGCTGCCAGCATCGACAGTAGAAGCGTTCTCAACACCGTTCCCGCCCGCACCATTAAAGCCTCCATTCGTCTGCTGCGCTGTTTGGTTCTGGCGCTCGCGCGCCTCGCCACCCTGGCCCTGTCCCTGCTGAGCAAGTGATTGCTGCTGGGATGACTGACCCTGGCTGTTCGCCTGGTTACCGGCATCAGCCCGCTCCACGGGAGCCATGCTGATGGTCACGTTATCGACTGCGTAACCCTGACTGCGCAGCGCCTCGAGAATCTTGCCGTGATCTTCCTTGAGCTGGCGGTAGGCAGCACCCGTCTCGACCTTGAGGTCGACGTTCAGCGTATCGCCTGACAGACGCATCGTGGCCGTGACGAGGCCAAGATCGATCGGGCTCATCTGGATCTTGAGGGTATTCACAACCTTGCCTGTGCTCGTCCATTCGGCGGCGTTCGACAGAGCGGAACTCGGCTGCATGGCCCGCGCCCATTCGCTGTCACCTGAAAGCGCCGCTGTCACGGTTGCGGAATTCGGATTCTGCACCAGGCCCAGATAGCGGCGTGATTCCAGAACGGACACATTTTCAACGCCCGACTTTGCCGACTTCTCCGAGCCGGCCTCTTCGGTGCCGATATGGATGTCCATCGACTGGCCGCGGCCATCGGCACGGCTGATCCTGAACGTCTTGCCTTCGACACCTTCGGCGTTCTCCGTTCCCGGTACACGCGCGTCGTCGTGATGCGGGGCAACGGCTGCCAACGCATCCGATACATGCATATCGGCCTTGGCGCCGTGGACGCCTTCGGTTTTCGCGTCCTTCTTGCCGGCGTCATCGATCTTCGCCGAGGCCTGATGCGCGGATGCCTGGAGAACACCCGCGGCATCGCCGGGATCCTTCTTCAGAAGGCCGAGGACATCGGCGACATCGCCGTCGCCAGCTTCGATGTCCGCACCTGCATCAACATCGGTATCGCCATCAAGCTCGTTGGTCTTCGTGTGCTTGGCGGGCTTGCCCACCGCTTGCGCGACGATCTCGGCTGCCTGATCCTTGGCGCCCGGCTTGCCCAACCCAAAGGCAATCCCCGTCTTGCCCTGGTCCTTTTCGGACTTCACAGGGATCTTGCTTGCGTTTGCGATCGTTTCAGGCTGCGCGTCCACCTGCCCCTTGATCGAGGTGTCGTCGAGGTCAATCAGCGGCTTAGGATTACGGCCGCGCGAGTTGCGCGCCGCGGCCTCGGCGCTATCGTCAGCGGCGTGTTGGTCAGACGTATCGACTGCATCCTGATCGGCATTGCCTGCCTTGGAGAGGACATCGGAGAAGCCGCCGTTCTGATCCGCAGCCTCGCCTTTGCCGGCCCCCCGGCCGGCTCTTACGGACGCAGACGCATCCGTACCGGGCGCTCCGCCCGAGACGCTGATATCCATCATCATCTTACTTGCCTTCCTGGCCCAGGAGACCGTCGATCTCGTCGAGCTTGGATCGATTGGTCGTCACGAAAGAGGTGAATGAAGGGTCGACATCCTGGCCCCCCGTGCCAGCGGAAGCGGCGCCTTCGACAACAGGTTCCGGAGCAGCGGCCGGCGCTCCTTCCGGTTGCGCAGCCGTGGCGGCTGCGGCCTGTTCAGAAGTAATTTCTTGATTAGTATTATTAGGAGTGGAGCCTTGTGTCAGGCTTGCCGGATCCGGAGCCCGCAATATCTGCTCGGCAACGGATCTTGCGGCGGCTTGCAGCGCCTGGTCCTGCGGCGAGAGCGATGCCCCGGAAATATTAGCAATGTACTTGGCAGCCTCGTCAATATTATCAGTGGGGACATTCGCCATGCCGTTATAGAAATCGGCGAGCGGTCCGAAGGGATTATCGGTCCCCTCACCCAGCGATTGGACGCGCTGGGCGGCCATACGAGCGAGATCGGGCTTTCCGGCAATCGCGGCAGCGCGCGCGACACGCAGATAGACTTCTCGCTGGCGCGGCGCATCCATGAAGGACAGAATATCGACGACCGTCTGCGGATTGACATCGTGGTCGTGGCTGACGATCAGTTTGACGAAGAGATCGGCAAACTGGCTGGCGTAGGGCGAGTGGAGGAAGCGGCGGACGTAGCGCTGCGAATAGGCGAGCCCCTTGTCGACCTGCCCAGTTTCCACGCAGATGGCGACCGAGCGGCGAAGTGCCGCCTCTTCCACGATGGTGCCGGGTGCATTGAGCCGCGCCCTGTCATAGAGGGTAAGCGCATCAAGCGGTTTCGTAGCGATCAGCACATTGCCGCCGATCAGCGCCAGATAGGGACCGATCTTCTTGCCTTCATATTCCTTGGCGGTTTCTTCCAGCGTCTTGGAGACAAGCAGCCCCTTGCCGTTCAGATATTTCCGCAACACGTCTGTGACGCGATTGTCGAAATAGCCGTTGACGTCATGAGAGACGAGATATTCGAGCGTCTGGGGATTGCCGCCGCTCATGACGTAGATCAGCGCCGCATCGACGTTGCGGTCGTCATCATAGACCGATGGATCGACGGTTCGCAGTCGTTGATCGATCTTGCCGAGCATGAAGCGCTGCATCTCACCGGCGGAGTGATCGCCTGTTACAACCGAATCTTGGACGAACTGCAGGGAGCGCAGCATCTTGTACGGCGCGAGATCGTCCGGATCCGCAGCATGACCGAGGGCAGGCGCCATCATCGCCAGACTGAAGATCGCATATTTGAAATAGCGATGCTGCCTGCGCGTCATGCGACTATCCTTGATCTGCCTGAACGAGGATCTCGATCCGGCGGTTTGACGCGTTGTAGGGATCCTCGGGCACCTTCAGTCGACGGTCAGCGAAACCGGAAACCTGCGAGATCCGCTTCTCCTCAAGGCCGCCGCGAACGAGCATGTAATAGGCGCTCTGGGCACGGTCCATCGACAGACGCCAGTTTTCGTTGAGATCACCCTTGAACTGGCGACCGTCCGTATGGCCGCGGATGGCGACGGCACCGCCCCTCTGCTTCAGGATCGCGCCGATCTTTTGCATCGCGAGGACCATTTCCTGACGCGGCACTGCAGAGCCGATGTTGAACATGGAGTCGTCGTTCTGGTCGGAAATGCTCACCAGCAGTCCGCCCTCGGATGCCGTGACCGTCAGCCCCTCGGCGAGCTTGCCGGCTACGCCGGAAATCTGCTGGGCGATCTCCTGCTGCAGCTCCTTGGCCTCTTCGGCCTGCTGCTTCTTGTCTTCGGCCTTATCGGCATCCTTCGTCTTGTCGGCGTTCTTGGATTTGTCCGCCTTCTTGTCCTGCTGCTTGTCTGCCTGCTTCTCTGCTGAAGCGTCCACGGCTGCACTATTGGCATCCTTGCTCAGCAGAGTAGTCGGCTGAGTATTCTCAACTTTGGCAAGCTCGTTTGGCTCGGCTTTGGAATCGAGCGGCGAAGGCTGCTGCGGCTTGCCGGCGGTAGTCACCTCAACCTGCTTGGTCCAGAAATCCGGATCGAAGGGATCGCGATAGGCTTCGCCACCATCGGCACCGGTGGCCGGACCTGAATCCGCGGCACCGCCGTCGCCCTTCGCACTGACGTTTGCCTGCTGGCCAACTTCCTGGGCAATTTCGGCAAGAACCGAATAGGGATTCTCGAAGAAATCGGCTTCCGAATAATTGGTCTTGTCGCCAGAGGTCGAGGTCTGGTCGTCGCCATCGGCGGCAGACTTGCCCTCGTTCGGGTTATCTTCCTTCTCCTTCGATTTTTCCTGGTTCTGTTCGCCCTTGGCCTGGTCGACGGGCTTCTTCAAGCCCTTTTCAGTCGGCTTTTCGTCGGAGAGTTTGATCGGGTTGAAGTAGGTCGCAATCGAGGCCTTGGTTTCCTCGTTGGCGGCGTTGACGAGCCACATGACGAGGAAGAAGGCCATCATTGCCGTCATGAAGTCGGCATAGGCAATTTTCCATGCACCGCCATGGGCGCCATCGTGATCTCCACCGCCATGTTTCTTGACGATGATGATCTCGTTCTTGCCATGGTGATGATTTTCGCCGTCGCTCATTCGGACACTTTCTTCAAGCTAGCCGCCCAGGCGGAAATACGGGTCACGAGCACGGTTTCGCCAAGCTCGACGGCGAGGTCGACATCATCGGCCTCAAGATGACGGACCAGTGCTGCATGCTCCCCGAGTTCACCTTTGAGAATATCGAACAGGTTCGCCGGGCCACGCACGATGATCGGAGCCGCGGCGCCGTCAAGGATCGCTTCCCGCAGCAGGACGGCAAGATTCTCGGTTGCCTTTTTCGAGAGCGCCTCAGTCATGACAGGCGCGATGGCCGTCGCGGTCACTTCGCTGATGAGCGCTGAAATCTCTTCAGCCATGTCGCGGATACGAGATGCGATCACAGCAGCTGCTTCGATCTCGTAGCGGAGTTTCAGCTCCTCGATCTCACGGGCGTGCGCTTCGGCGGCAGCCCGGGTTTCGCGTTCGTATTTTTCGCTCAGTTCCGTGGTCGCTGCTGCGAAGCCTTCCGAATAGGCTTCGCGCCGCTCCGCCTCGACGTCGACTACGGGCTCCTGGGGCAGCTCAGCAAATGCAGAAACTGTTTCCGCCGCAAAATCGTCGACATCGACGATCGGTGCCGAGGGATTCGACTCACCGAAATCCTTCAAATACCGGGAAAGCATAATGCTCATAAAAAACCGTCCAGTATTCGGGAGACACGCGGCATGCCCCCGCTTGAAAACGACATCTTCCTTGCCGGCACGCCGATCCGGTTCGGGAGAGGCTCAGGGCCTGTCGCCGGCATGGATTCGGACGCTACCTTCATGCCGGAAACTAGAAACCCAAACTTGCGCGAGGATGAATGACGCCGCCCTCGCGCTGTCATTATTCGAGCAAGATGAGAATCTTGCTGGCGGCCGTATTGAGGATGGAGATTGCCTCGACGGCCATCTGCTTCTGGGTTTCGATAGCCTTCTGGCGGGTCGAGGCCTCATCCATATCGGTGTCGACGAGGGCGCCGACGCTCTTGTCGACAGTGTCGGACAGGTCTGCGGTATAATCGATCTGGTCGTCGATGCGGGCCTTCATAATACCGATCCCTGCCGCCGAATTGGTAAGCTGCTTGAGCATGGCGTCCGTGGCCGTCAGCATGTCGGTAAGCTGCGCATCGGTGGTTGATTTGCCGATGGAGATCTCCGTGCCGGTCGCCGGTGTCGCCGAGTTTACGTTCAACAGATAATAATTGCGGACCGGCGTACCGTCAGCGTTGCCATTGACCTCCTTGGTGAACAGGCCGCCATTGGCATTGTTCTTGTCGATCAGGATGGTCTGGGACGATGGAAAGTTGATGGTCTGCGCCTGATACTCGCCTGTGGGAGCGCGCACGAAGCTGCCGATGATCTGCCACTGCGGAGGTGCTGCCGGCTGGCCATTCAGCAGCCAGTTTTCGCCAGCGAAGGAGGTCGATTCGACCATCGTTTGCAGCTGGTTCTTGTACTCGGTGATTTCCGCGTTGATCTTGTCCTTGTCGGCGCCGGGCTCGCGCGCAGCAACCAGCTTGGCTCTGAGATCGCCGAGAAGATCGATGGCGGAGTTCATCGCCGTGTAGGTCGAATCGACCTTTGCCGCACCGAGGCCAAGCGCATCGCCGATAGTGCCAAGATTGGTGCTGTCGCCACGCATAACGCTCGCGATCGACCAATAGGTCGCATCGTCGGCAGCAGTCGCGACACGTTTTGCCGTCGAAATCTGCTGCTGTACGTTGGTAGATTCCTTATTGATGCTGCGCAGCACTGCAAGCGCACTCACCGCGGCCGCGTTGGTAATCTTGACGGTCATCGACATGGTCTCGGAAAGGTGAAGGGATCAGGCCGGTTTTGCCGGCGGCGACTGAGCTGGCTTCATGCCCCGGCAGGTTTTCCCACACCGGTGTGTCGCAAAACAAATCAATTGCGAGCAACGTTAACCCGATATCAATCACTTCCGCAAGAGCCGAAGAAGAGATTGAGCCAATACCTGCCGATACCGCGCAATCATTTGAAATTAAAAGAAAAACCGCGCCGGCTAGGCGCGGTTTCCAGGCTGCCGTCGGAAAGCGGCATAAGGTTTGGTCCAGGTTCAGCCGCGGCTTAGCGCTGGAAGAGCGTAAGGACGTTCTGAGCGCTGGAATTTGCGATTGAGAGCGACTGGATGGCCAGTTGCTGCTGCGTCTGCAATGCCGTTAGCCGGCTTGATTCCTCTTCCATATCGGCATCGACGAGGCGGCCGACACCTGAGTCAATCGAGTCGCTCAGAGCACTGACGAAATTCTCCTGCAACTCGATACGGTTGGAAATGGAACCGAGCTGAGAGGCGGCCTTCGTCATCGCTTCAAGGCCTGATTCGATTGCCGTCAATGCCATTGCAATTTCCGCCTGACCAAAGGTGGTGATGTCCATGGTGTAAATCGAGCCAATCGTTCCGTTGGAGCTGCCGATGATGCCTGTACTTGAATCGATGGTGCCGGTTGTGGTCATGCCGAACAGAACGTTGCCATTGGAAGCCGCGTTCAAGACATAGTCGGTCGTCTTGACGGAGACATTGCCGTTGCCATCGCGGACGAAGGTGGAAACGACACTTTTGGTCGTGTTGCCAGCAACCCAGTTTTCACCGGAGAAGGAAGCCGACTGAGAAATGCTCATCAGCTGAGCCTGGAGCTGGCTGATTTCTTCCTGGATTTTCGTCTTGTCGACGCCCTTTTCGGTTGCGGCGACGATCTTGGCTTTGATTTCCGTGACGACATCGATGGCGTTGTCCATCGCCGTGTAAGCGGTGTCTACTTTCGCAGCGCCGAGGCCGAGGGCGTCGGAGACGGCCGAGACGGCCTTGTTGTCCGAACGCATGGTCGTTGCGATCGACCAATAGGCGGCGTTATCTGCTGCCTTTTCCACGCGATAGCCCGAAGATACGCGATTTTGAGTATCCTGAAGATTATTGCTGATGCCGCGGAGTGTCTGGAGAGCGGCCATAGCCGCGACGTTCGTCAATATGCTTGTCATGAAATGATTGCCCCTTGTTGGCAGACATTCGTAAAAGGGACATTCGGGAATAGCGCCCGGGAACGACGATCAGCCTTCATGCCTGTTAACCCGTTCTTAAATTTGGTTAACTCGCCGTCTCGTTGAGAGGCAGAAAACAGCAATATGGTTAATCAATCGTTAACGGACATTAAAAAAGCCGCGCTCCATCGAAGCGCGGCTCGAGTTGTATAGGCCCGCCGGCTACCCGGCGGATTATATTTCGCGATCCTATTAGCCGCGGAAGAGCGACAGGATGTTCTGCGAAGAGGAGTTGGCGATCGAGAGCGACTGGATCGCGAGCTGCTGCTGGGTCTGCAGAGCAGAGAGCTTGGAGGACTCTTCTTCCATGTTGGCGTCGACGAGGCGGCCGATACCGGAGTCGATCGAGTCGCTGAGCGCGTTGACGAAATCATCCTGCATCTGGATGCGGGTGGTGATCGAACCGAGCTTTGCACCGGCAGAGGTCATGGCCTTCAGGGCGCTTTCGACATTGCTCAGAGCGAGGCCGAGGTCACCCAGGGTCATGTTGGTGATGTCGAGCGAATAGACCGAGCCGATCGAACCTGCGGAAGAGCCGAGGATACCCGTGGAAGTGTCGATCTGGCCGCCGCTCATGCCGAACAGAACGTTGCCGGCCGAGCTGTTGTCCAGGACGTAATCGGTCATCTTGACGGATACGCCATTCGAACCATCGCGGACGAAGGAGGAAACGACGCTCTTCGTGCCGTTGGCGCCGGCAACCCAGTTTTCACCGGAGAAGGAAGCCGACTGAGCGATGCTCACCAGCTGGTCCTGCAGCTGGTCGATTTCTTCCTGGACCTTCTTCTTGTCAACGCCGTTTTCGGTCGCGGCAACGATCTTGGCCTTGATTTCGCCGACGACGTCGATGGCGCTGTCCATGGCGGTGTAAGCGGTGTCAACCTTGGCAGCACCGAGGCCGAGAGCGTCAGAAACAGCCGAGAGGGCCTTGTTGTCCGAACGCATGGTCGTTGCGATCGACCAGTAGGCGGCATTGTCGGCAGCCTTGCCGATGCGGTAGCCGGAGGAAACGTGATCCTGGGTCTTCTGAAGGCCCTGGTTGATGCCGCGCAGCGTCTGGAGAGCTGCCATTGCAGCGTTATTGGTGTTGATGCTCGTCATAGATTGCTTGCCCCTTTTGGCAGATGTTAGGAAGGGACATTCCGGATTTGGGCCGGCCCACAGCGATCAGCATCATGCCTGTTAACCATTCTCGTTAGGGTTAACTCGCCGTTTCGATGGGCCTAGAAAACAGCAAGATGGTTAAGGAAAGCTAAACTTGAAAATGAAATTTCGTAAAAATATCTGATAGTTAGGAGAGTTTGCATTAACCTTATGTTAAAACATTCGAGGCCGGGGGTTCCCCGGCCTCGACATTTTCGGTGATGTGGCTTGCCCGCCCTTAGCGGAAGAGCGACAGGATGTTCTGCGAAGAGGAGTTGGCGATCGAGAGCGACTGGATCGCGAGCTGCTGCT
The DNA here is from genome assembly GCF_014194105.1 of Rhizobium sp. BK529. Taxonomy (NCBI): domain Bacteria; kingdom Pseudomonadati; phylum Pseudomonadota; class Alphaproteobacteria; order Hyphomicrobiales; family Rhizobiaceae; genus Rhizobium; species Rhizobium sp. BK529. The sequence continues at coordinate 2,796,316 of NZ_JACIAU010000001.1, forward strand.
GGGTCTGCAGAGCGGCGAGCTTTGAGGACTCTTCTTCCATGTTGGCGTCGACGAGGCGGCCGATACCGGAGTCGAGCGACTTGCTGAGCGCGTTGACGAAATCATCCTGCATCGTGATGCGGGTGGAGATCGAACCGAGCTTTGCACCGGCAGAGGTCATGGCCTTCAGGGCGTTTTCGACGTTGGTCAGAGCGAGGCCGAGGTCACCGATGGTCATGTTGGTGATGTCGAGCGAATAGACCGAGCCGATCGAACCTGCGGAAGAGCCGAGGATACCCGTGGAAGTGTCGATCTGGCCGCCGCTCATGCCGAACAGAACGTTGCCGGCCGAGCTGTTGTCCAGGACGTAATCGGTCATCTTGACGGATACGCCATTCGAACCATCGCGGACGAAGGAGGAAACGACGCTCTTCGTGCCGTTGGCGCCGGCAACCCAGTTTTCACCGGAGAAGGAAGCCGACTGAGCGATGCTCACCAGCTGGTCCTGCAGCTGGTCGATTTCTTCCTGGACCTTCTTCTTGTCAACGCCGTTTTCAGTCGCGGCAACGATCTTGGACTTGATTTCGCCGACGACGTCGATGGCGCTGTCCATGGCGGTGTACGCGGTGTCAACCTTGGCAGCACCGAGGCCGAGAGCGTCAGAAACAGCGCCGAGAGCCTTGTTGTCCGAACGCATGGTCGTTGCGATCGACCAGTAGGCGGCATTGTCGGCAGCCTTACCAACGCGGTAACCCGTGGAAACGTGGTTCTGCGTGGTGTTCAGGCCCTGGTTGACGTTACGCAGCGTCTGGAGAGCTGCCTGAGCGGAAGTGTTGGTGTTAATGCTCGTCATAAGTGTGTCCCCTAGAAAACTAGATACAAAAAGGAGGACATACCGGACTATGAATACCGGCGATGACGGACCAGCTTCATGCCACTCGGTGCCTTATTTCTTGGCCCAAACCCGTCATGTCCAGGGCAATCTCGCAGCCAATACTTGCCAACTTCTTAAAAGCAGGGCTCCCGGCCAAGCGCTTCAAATCCATGGTTAATGTTGCTTGAATCAGCCTTCGAAGATGGAGCTTCCCGGAAAGCCCGCATCCAGTTGCACCGGTTTCAAGCAAGCTTCGAATGCCAATATGGCAGAAGCCGGGATCGTATCGTCGGGCAACCTGTAGTCTGCGGGCGGCCTGATTGCGCACCGTCAATCACCATTTCATGCCGGAACATTTCCTCACGGAGTTAGGTTTTGAACAGCAAAGTTTCGTTCTCGGCGGCGTCCCGGGATTATCAGGCCGGTCGCTACACACAGTCCTTGGCAACGCTCAACCAGCTCATCAATACGCAGCAGGACGCCAAGACCTACGCTCTGCTGGCAAAGAATTTGCTGCAGCTCGGCTTCAAGAGCGATGCCGCCAAGGCATATAGCCTTGCCGCCGATCATGCCGGACAGGGCTCGTTCGAATTCCTGAAGACCGCTGCCAAGATCCACCTCGAGGCCGGCAATGAGGACGAAGCCCTGCTGATCGCGATGCGCCATCTCAACAAGGCGCAGGAAGATCCGGAACTTGCCTATATCATTTCATCGATCTATTTCCGCCGCCACCGGCGCGACCTGCTGCGACCGTTCAAGAAAGTGCTGTCCGAGAGCCAGAATCCGGACCATACGCGTCTTGCCGCCCTGCTGCTCAGCGACGACCTCATGGACGAGACAAACCAGACGCTCGCCCGTAATATCTTCCGGCGGTTTCCGGGCAATGCGGCCTTCCGTTTCCTCTATCTCGTCTGCGTCCGTGAATTCAACGAATTCGCCGAGGTAAGCAAGCACCAGGCGCCGATCGACGCCGCGCTCGCCAAAAACGACCTCGACATCTTAAGGAAGGATAACCCCTTCTATCATCTGCACTGGTGCGGCAACGAGGATTACAATCGTTACGCAACCATCGGCACAAAGCCGCTCGACCCGGCTCGGGTGGCCTACCGGCGCGGCCTGCCGCATACGTGGTCCGAGAAGATCCGCATCGGTTACATGTCCTCGGACTTCTGGGATGCGCACGCGACGATGAAGCTGCTGCAGCGCGTCCTCGAGCTTCACGACCGCAACCGTTTCGAAATTACGCTCTTCGACCACACGCAGCCTGAATATCTGGAAAAGAACACCACAGATCGCGGTCGCTGGGGCAAGATCGTCGATGTCTACGGCCTGTCCGACGAGGCGATCCTGAAGGCCGTCCATGCCGAAAACATCGACATCATGGTCGATCTCAAGGGTCATACTTCTGGAAGCCGCGCTTCCGCCTTCAATCTACCGTTGGCGCCAATCCAGGTCGCCTGGCTGGGCTTCCCCGGCAGCACGGTCAACGTCGATCTCGATTATGTCATCGGCGATCATTCGGTGCTGCCTGATGTGGCCAAACCCTTCTACCACGAGAAATTTCTGCGCATGCCGGAAAGCTATCAGCCGAACGACCCGGCAAATCGCCCACGGCCGCAGCCAGTGACGCGCGAGGAGCTCGGCCTGCCGGAAGATGCCTTCGTCTTCGCATCCTTCAACGGTAACCGCAAGATTACCTCGCAGGTGGTCGACAGCTGGTGCCGAATCCTCAAGCGTGCACCTGACAGCGTGCTCTGGCTGATGGCGAATACGGCCCGCAACAAGGAAAACCTGCTGGAGCGCTTCCAGGCTGGCGGTATTTCGCCGAAGCGGATCATCTTCTGCCCGCGTGCGCCATATGAGCAGCATATCAGCCGCCAGCAGGCCGCCGACCTCGGTATCGATACCTTCCCCGTCAATGGTCACACCACCACCTCGGAGCAGCTCTGGGGCGGCCTGCCTGTGCTGACGGTGAAGGGCACGAATTTCGCCTCGCGCGTCAGCGAAAGCCTGCTCAGGGCAATCGATCTGCCGGAGCTCGTCGCCCACGATTTGCAGGCCTACGAGGATCTGGCTGTCGAGCTCGCGCTCAATCCGGGACGTATCGCCGGCTATAAGAAACATCTGCAGGAGAAGCGGTACATCGCGCCGCTCTTCGATGCCGAGCGCTTCTGCCACCACCTCGAGCATGCCTACGAGCTGATGGCCGCGCGCGCCAAGCAGGGTCTCGACCCCGACCATATCGACGTTCCAGCGCTACCGCCGCGCACTCAGCCTTTCGGTTCGAATGACTAAAGTCACGGAGGCACATCCAGCAAACACAAACCCCGCCGAGCGATCTGGCGGGGTTCGTGTTTGTGAAAGGGGACGGCGCAAAATAGCGAGCCGGCTTTTGCCGGTCAGCTGAAGGAGCGCACGAGACTGCCGACCAGAAGGTTCCAGCCATCGATCAATACGAAGAAGAGGATCTTGAATGGGAGCGAGATCGAGGTTGGCGGCAGCATCATCATACCCATCGCCATAGTGATCGTCGCAACAATCAGGTCGATGACGAGAAAGGGCAGGACGATGAGGAAGCCGATTTCAAAACCGCGCCGGATCTCAGAAATCATGAAGGCGGGCAGCAGGATGCGATAGTCGATGAGTCCCGTCGTCTGAACGTTCTGGCCGCGCTCGCGGGCAAGGTCGGCGAAGAGGGCCAGGTCTTTGTCGCGCGTATTGGCCGACATGAACGTGCGGAACGGCTCGGCGATGCGCTGAACGGCTGTAGCCTCATTGATCTGGTTGGCGAGCAGCGGTTGGACGCCGTCCTGCCAGGCCTTATCGAAGGTCGGCGACATGACGTAGAAAGTCATGAATAGCGAGAGCGAGAGAAGGATCATGTTCGAGGGGGTCGAAGAAAGACCCATGCCCGAACGCAGGATCGAAAAGGCAATGATGAAGCGCGGAAAGCTCGTCACCATGATTAGGATGCCCGGCGCAACCGAAAGCACGGTCAGCAGGCCGAATGTCCTGATGATCCAGGCGGCGACGGAGCCGTCGACCGGAATATTCAATAAATCCGTCGGCAGCTGCTGTGCTACCGCCAGTTCCGGCACCGCCATCATGGCAGCAAGGAAAACTATGAGTCGAATCATTCGATGACAAAGGTCCTGAAGATGACCTTCGATACGCGCCCTTGAGAGCGAAGGTCAACACGTTCCTGGATGTCATCCTTGAGATATTGAAAGCCGCGCGGCCCCTCGATCTGCTGGAGAGAGACGGTCCTGATATAAGCGAGGATATCCTGATGAATATCCTCTGCAACCTTGACATCCGGCGGCCCATTGAACATCAGCGCCACTTCGAGTCGAATCCAGTTCTCCGAGGGATAAGCGAGATTCGACGTGACCGGGTCCAGCAGCACGATATTGTTGGCTTCGGTGGCAATTTTCGGAAGACCGCCCTCCGCCTTCCTCTTGGCCTCGGCCTCCTTCGCCTGTTCGGCCTCCGCGGCGCTGCGGATGTTCGGGGCCACGATGTTGCCCACCGCCCAACCGCCGCCGGCGCCGACGAGCGTCAGCGCGGCGAGGCCGATGATCGTCATCACCATGCCGCTCGACTTCTTTTTCTTGCCTTCGCCTGTTTCGTTGTCTGCCATCTTATTCAGCCTCAGAGCGGCGAAAAGAGATCGATAGCCTGCTGGCCGCGTGGCGGCTGCTGCACTTCCATCAGGCGGCCACGGCCACCATAGGAGATGCGGGCTTCGGCGATCTTGTCGTAGGAGATCTGGTTGTCGGAATTGACGTCCTGCGGACGCACGATACCAGCAACGTTGAGGATGCGCAGTTCCTGGTTCAAGCGGACTTCCTGCGAACCGCTGATGACCAGGTTGCCGTTTTCGAGAATGCCTGTCACGACCGCGGCCACGAGAAGGTTGAGTTTGTCGGTGCGCTCGATCTTGCCCTTACCGTCCGTGCTCGTATCGGAGCCATAGGTCAGGTCTGTCTTGGATTGAGGTGTCCAGCCGAAGATCTGAGCATCAACATCCCAATTCATTCCGCTCGAATTTTTGCGGCTGCGGTTGGTCTCGTTGTCGAAGGACCCCTTGTCGTTGATCTGGATAACGACCGTCAAGATATCGCCAACATTAAGCGCGCGCGCATCCTTGAAGAGGGCAGCCTGAGAATCGCTCCACAACGAATAACCCTGTGCGACGGCACGCGGCTGCTTCGGATAGAGCGCCATCTGCGGCGTTTGACCATAGGCGAGACCGCTGCCGATCGGGCTCATGGCGGGCGCGCGGCCGATCTCTCTGACTGCCGTGGACTGGCAGCCTGCAAGGAGGGCGACGGCGGCGATCACAGCCGGTAAACGCTTATTCATGAAGGATCCTTCGAGGTATTGGGATCAGATGCACTTGCGATGATGCCGGCGATTTTTGCGGCCTTGGTGGAATCCATCTCGTTCAGGATCTGGCTCGACTGGCGCGGCCCGAGCCGCATGATGACGGCGGCGGCGAGTTCGGGCCTGACGTCCTGCAACTGCAGGGCGGCCGCATCCGGCTTCATCTTCTTATAGATATCCGTCAGCCCGGCTTCGGCCTGCTTGAGGAAATCATCGCGCCGCTTCAGCCAGTCCTGATATTCTGCCTTGCGTTTATCCATTTCGGCAATGCGACTGTCGATGTCAGCCCGCAACTTCTCAAGTTCCTGCTTCTGCAGAAGGTAGCGCTGATCGCGGGCGGGATCGGCGATATTCGTGCAGAACTGCTTGACCTCGTCCGTCGAGGTGATGTCGCCTGCCGGCGCCACCTCCTGAGCGAAGGCACCGGGAATGGAAAGCAGCACCAAGCCTGCCGCCGGCAGGGTCAGCCGGCGCAGAAGGTCGATAATTGTGCTCCGATTCGTAATATCCATCATTGCAGCACAAGCTCCGCCTGAAGGGCGCCAGCTGATTTGATGCCCTGGAGAATGGCGATGATGCCATCCGGTTTGACGCCGATATTGTTCAGGCCGGAAACGAGGGTACGCAGATCAGGACCATCTATGATGGCCACCCGTCCGCCGGTTTTCTGCGCTTGGATATCCGTCTGCGGCTGGACTGCGGTCTCGCCACGCGAGAAAGGCTCGGGCTGGATGATTTGCGGCGTTTCCGTCACCTGCACCGTCAATGTGCCGTAGCTGACGGCAACCGGCGAGACGCGGACATCCGAGCCGATGACGATCGTTCCGGTGCGTTCGTTGATGACGACCTTGGCTGGCGTGTCGGTTTCGACCACGAGATTTTCGAGATCGGCCATCAGACGCGTCAGATCGGCCTCGCGCGGCTTCGCGATCACGACTTCCTGCGAATCCTTGGCTTCTGCGACAGGACCGCCGAAGCGTGCCTTGGCGTAGCCGTTGACGATATCGGCAATACGGATCGCAGTGGAGAAGTCCGGGTTGCGGAGCTGCAGGACGAGATTGATCGAATCCTTGAAGCGGGACGGCAGCTCGCGCTCGATGATGGCACCGCCTGGTACACGACCGGCTGTTGTCACACCTTCGGTCACCGACGCTGCCTGCCCCTGGGCTTGAAAGCCGTTGACGACGACCGAGCCCTGCGCGACGGCATAGATCTGACCATCGGCACCCGACAACGAAGTCATGACGAGTGTGCCGCCGCGCAGCGACGTCGCATCGCCAAGCGAGCTGACCGTCACATCGATGCGACTGCCGGGGCTAGCAAAGGGAGGCAGGTTGGCGGTGACCATGACGGCAGCCGTATTTTTGGCGTTCGACTGGTTACCCTGCGTGGAAATGCCGAGGTTCTGCAGCATCGCGCGCATCGACTGTTCGGTGAAGGGCGAAGCACGGAAACCATCGCCGGTTCCCTGAAGGCCGAAGACGAGGCCGTAACCGATGAGCTGGTTGTCGCGACCGGCTTGAAGCGAGGCAATGTCCTTGATGCGGGACGTCAGCGCCCAGGCGGGCGCGACGTCGGTCAGGCTCATCGCCAGAACCGCAACCAGGCTCAGGATGCGAAAGAAGAACTTCATTTTGCCCTCACATGGACCGTGCCATCGGCGAGCACGGTGCCGCTGACGATGACGCCGGAATCCATATTGCGTGCACGGATCAACTGGCCGGTCGCGCCATCTTCGAGAGGCGTGCCGGCAGCGGAAATGGTCATCTGCCCGAGCTGGAAGACCAGCCGGATGTTGGAGCCGCGCGTGACCGTATAGGGCTCGCGCAGGGCCGAAACCGAAATCGTCCGGCCCGGCAGGAGGGTGCGCTTGGAAACTAACCCCTCCACCTGGGAGACCGACTTCGCGTAGTCTCCGGCGAGATTGGGATTGGTGACCTCGACTTCCTGAAGCTGGCTGCTCGAAATCGTATCGCCGGGGTAGATGATCGTCGTCGGGACGACGGCATAACCCATGCCGGCCTCCGCCGCTGCCGGCATGACCATGCCGGCGATTACGATCGTGGCCGCAGCCACCCATCCTTGGACGTATCCTGCCTGGCGAAACGTCATGTTCGGCCCTTCCTCTTACTTCAGGTTCTTGCTGACGATGGATGCCATTTCATCAGCTGTCGTGATCACCTTGGAATTCATTTCATAAGCACGCTGGGCCGATATCAGCTCAGTGATTTCCTTGACCGGATCGACGTTCGAGGATTCCAGGTAACCCTGCTTGAGGTAACCCATGTTGTCTTCGTCTGGATTGCTGACGACGGCTTCACCTGATGCCGGCGTTTCCTGGAAGAGGTTGTCGCCGATCGGCTGCAGGCCCGCCTCGTTGACGAAGTCGGCAAGCGTGATCTGGCCGAGCGTGGTCGGCGTGGTCTGGCCAGGCAGCTTGGCAGTGACTTCGCCGGAGCGGCTGATCGTCAGTTCGGTAGATCCCTGCGGAATGGTGATGCCCGGAATGACTTCATAACCGTCGATGGTGACGAGCTGACCCTGGTCATTCTTGTTCAGTGCACCGGCGCGGCTGTAGAGCGTCGTGCCATCGGTCGACTGAATCTGGAAGAAGCCCTTGCCGACGATTGCGATGTCGAGATCGTTGCCGGTCTGGGTCAATTCGCCCTGGAGATGCAGGTTACGCACGGCCGAGGTCTGCACGCCGAGACCGATGTTGGCGCCTTCCGGAACGACCGCCTGGTTGGCGCGGTTGGCGACACCCTTGGCGCGTTCGGTCTGGTAGAGAAGGTCGGTGAACTCGGCGCGGGCGCGCTTGAAACCGGTCGTATTGATGTTCGCGATATTATTCGCGATGACTTCAAGATTGGTCTGCTGGGCATCCATGCCCGTTGCTGCGATGGCGAGCGCTCTCATGTGTTCGTCCTCAAATCAGTTACATCTGCATCTTGGTGACTTCGAGGAAGGCCGAGACGACCTTGTCGCGAATGGCGATTGCAGTCTGGAGGGTCTGCTCGGCCTGCAACATGGAATCGACGACTTCGCGCGTCGAAGCCGTGCCCTTGATGCCGGCGAAGGACATATTTTCCGCGCCTTTCAGGCTGTTGACGGCTTCGGTCGCCATGTTGCCCATAACGGAGGCGAAGCTCAGGCCATTCGATGCGCCGGCCGCAGCCGAAGACGTCGCGGTCGTGGAAGATGCGGAGTTTTCGGTATCGATGCCGCCAAGGGCGCGAGCCATCGAGAGATTGCTGACATTCTGTACGCTGGTGATCATTATTGTCCGCTCTTCAGGAGATCGATCGTCGAGGAGATGAGGTCGCGTGTCTGCTTGATCGTCTGCAGATTGGCGTCATACGAGCGGTTGGCTTCGCGCATGTCGGCCATCTCGATCAGGATATTGACGTTCGGCATCTTGACGATGCCCTTGTCGTCCGCAGCAGGATTGCTCGGGTCGTATTCTTTGGTGAAGTCGCCTTCGTCGACACCGATCTTCTTGACATTGACAGTCTCGACGCCGCTGGCGCGATCGAGCTGCTGACCGAAGGTGATAGTCTTGCGGCGATAGGGATCGGCACCGGGCGTGTCGCCGGTCGAACGGGCGTTGGCAATGTTTTCCGAGACGATACGCAGACGCGTCGACTGCGTTTCGAGCCCGGAACCTGCGATTTTCATTGCTGCTGAAAGCGGATCCATCCGTCTACTTCCTTACCGTCATCAACATCATTCGATGAAAGGAGCTGACCAGCGAGGTGTTCAGGTCGTACTGACGCTTGATCTCGCCGGATTTGGAAAGTTCTTCAGCCACACCGACGGTGTTGCCGGATTCCTGAACGCCGATTTCCTGGTCGAGTGCTGCATCCTTGACGTCGATGTCGCCACTCGTGCTGAAATCGTTGCCGCTCAGATGCATCGGATTGGTGCGCGTCATGGTCACGTCCGACTGATCGAGCACGGCCTGAAAGGGCGTCACGTCCTTCGCACGGAACTTCGGCGTGTTTGCATTCGCAATGTTGCCGGCAACAACCTCCTGACGGATCGTCAGCCATTCGGCCTGCTTTGAAGCCAAGTCGAAAAGTTGAATCGGTTGCATGAGAACTCTCCGTTTTTACTGGGCCGAACCTAGGGCGGTAATCTTGCGTGGGACTTGCGGTAAATGCAGGCTTTACAGGCCATTCTACGGGGTTATTTGCAAACATCGATCAACCGCCGCCAAGCGGTTTCTCCGACAGGGCCTTGCAGCGATTCATCCATTTGCCTGAACTAGTTGTTCTGGTAGACCTCGCCCTTGGAGGTGACGATTACCCACTTGCCGTCACGCTGTTCCAATGTGGCAAGGCGGCTTTCGTCAGGCAGGATCGAGCCGACGCGCACGACATACATGCCCGAGGGATCCTCGATGAGTGCCCGGCCGTTGGCCACATGCAGCAGACGGAAAGAGCCCTTGCCGGGGAACGGCTGGTCCTCCATCGAGGCGTCGCCGTCGCGCTCCTTGCCAAGTTCGGAAACTGTTGCGGTCGTCACATTGTCGAGCGGCGGAACCTTCTTGTCGGGCTCGTTCTTGTTGACCATGGCGAGTGGCGAAACGCTGAAGACATTGCGCGCGGGCCAGTCTGGCAACGTCCGCGAAGTTCCCGTGTCGGCGACGTTGATGCCGAACTTGTCTTCGTTGAAGAAGACGTACCAGGGGAAAAAGGCAGAAGCGCCCGCAAGCGCCAGACCCAAAAAGGTCAGCATGCGGTCAAGCAGCTGCCCCTTATTGCGCGCCTTCAGCGCCGCGATCTGTTCGTCGTCGTAACCGGCCATGATCAGGCCCTCCTTTGAATGGGCGCACTCGGAGTGGGTACGCCAGCGGCGGCTTTGAGAGCACCGGCAAGATCGGCGAAGGCATCGAGCGATTCGCGGTCCCCGGGAGACTGTTTCAGGACGTCATAGATGATCGGCACCTGCTTGACCGCCATGTCGAGATCGGGATCGGCTCCGGGGCGGTAACCACCGATGAGGCGCAGGTCTCGCGTTTCCTCAAAGCGGTGGATCAGCACCTTGAGGCGCGAAACCAGCTTCTCTTGATCGGGAGTCCAAGCCTTGCGGGCAAGACGCGAGATGGAGGCCAGCGGATCGATCGGAGGATAGCGCCCCTCCTCCGCGAGACTCCGCTGGAGAACGATATGGCCGTCCAGAATCCCGCGCGTGGAGTCGGCAATCGGGTCGTTATGATTGTCACCATCGACGAGGATGGAGATGATCGCGGTGATGGTGCCGGCACCTTCTGGACCGGGACCGGCGCGCTCGAGAAGACGCGGCAGTTCGGTGAAGACGGAAGCTGGATAGCCGCGCGCGATCGGCGGCTCGCCGGAGGCGGTTGCCACTTCGCGAATCGCGTGGGCAAAACGCGTAACACTATCGACGATGAAGAGAACGTTTTCGCCTTTGTCGCGGAAGTGCTCCGCAATCGTTACGGCCGTCAACGGCGCCATCTTGCGCAGCATCGGGCTCTCATCGCTGGTAGCCACGACGGCAATCGCCTTCTTCATATTGGCGCCAAGCGTATCTTCGATGAATTCGCGGACTTCGCGGCCGCGTTCCCCGACCAGCGCTATTACCACCTTGTCGAAGGCGTCGGCGCGGGCGAGCATCGACAGCAGCGTCGATTTGCCGACACCGGAGCCGGCGAAAATACCAAGACGCTGGCCGAGGCAGAGCGGGGAGAAGATATCGATCGCCCGCACACCGGTCTTGAAACCGTTTTCGACGCGCTGACGCGTCATCGAAGGCGGCGCAGTATTCGAGATCGAACGGCGCTCCAGGCCTTCGGTGATCGGGCCGAGACCGTCGATCGGCTCGCAGAGGGAATTGATGGTGCGGCCGCACCAGCCATCTGATGGAGAGATACGGAAAGCGCCCTTGCGGATGACGACGTCATGGATGCCGATCGGTTCGCCCGGCTCGATGGGGCAGACATAGATCAGATCCGGCTCCACCCTGACTACTTCGCCGAGATGGATGCCTGTCGCGGATTTATGCGCCACGAACTCGCCGAGGCGCACATACCGGGAAAGGCCGCGGACAGTATAGTGGCCAGCGGCGATCGTGTGCACGCGACCGCCATGGGTCACCGAGAATTCCGGCGAGGCGTAGCGTTTTGCCAGGTCGCCGAGATGTGTGAGCTTCGGCGAGAGAGCGTCCTCGGTCAGCAGCGTGGTGTTCATGCTTCACACCCTGCCTTAGCGGCTGCCGCCCAGCGTCTGCACCGCTTCCTTGAACGAATCTTCGCTGTCACGCATCAGCGACGACACGCTTTCGAAGGCACGATTCACTTCGATGAGCTGCGTCATCTCATGCATCGCATTGACGTTGGAATTTTCGAGATAGCCCTGCTCGACACCGACATTGAAGCGGTCGACCACAGCACGAGGCTGGTCTGTCGTCATGATGCCGCTGTTTTCGAAACGCAGATAACCCTTGCTGATATCGGCTTCGAAGAGGCCGAGCGAGCCAACCTGGCGGTCATTCTGATAGATGATGCCATCAGTGCCGACCTTCGGTTCTCCGCCGGCGGTGTTGAGGACGATTGGCGCGCCGCCTGCATCGAGAACCGGATAGCCACGGATGGAGACCAACTCGCCAGTGTCACGAATCGTGAAGCGGCCGTCCCGCGTCAGAACGCGGCCAGCGGGCGTGTCGAGAGAGAACCAGGCATCGCCCTTGACGGCGAAGTCGAGCATGTTGCCGGTATGCTGCATTTCGCCATGGGTGCCATCCAGGTAGTCGTTGCCCTGAGAGACGAAGGCGACTTTGGTGTTCGTCTTGTTCTGGTTATTCGCCATCATTTCGTCGAACTTTACCTCGGTGCCGCGAAAACCGGTGGTGTTCACGTTGGCCATATTGTCGGCGATCGTCGTCAGGCGTTTTTCGAGGGCCATCTGCGACGACAGGGAAACGTAAAGACCGGATTGCATGTCGGTAAGCTCCACATTGGCGATAAACGGGACGAAACACCGGGCTCCTTTTCGTTCGGCCACGGGTTCCGCTGAGCGGCATCTCAGACATGGGCGCGCATAGGCCCACTCGTCACGTTCAATGTGAAGGCAAATGCTTGCGCGAAGCTGGCAGCGCGCAAAGCCGCTCTCATCAGCCTCACGCAAGGCACAAACCCTATCCGTCGCAAAGAAAACTAACGTTCAGATTGGGCTGACGATGAATATTATTATCGGATTTGTAGTTGTCTGCGGCTGTATCGTCGGTAGCTTCATGGCGATGGGCGGCGAGGTCGATGCTCTTTTTCAGCCCTTCGAATTCCTGATCATCGGCGGCGCCGGCATCGGCAGCTTCATCATGGCGAACCCGATGAAAGTGGTGAAAGATTCCGGCAAGGCGCTCGGCGAAGCCTTCAAGCATGCCGTCCCCAAGGAGCGCAACTACCTCGATACGCTTGGCGTACTCTATTCGCTGATGCGCGATCTGCGCACCAAGTCGCGCAACGAAATAGAAGCGCATATCGACAACCCGGCCGAATCGACAATCTTCCAGTCAGCCCCGACGGTTCTGAAGAACAAGGAACTGACGGCCTTTATCTGCGACTATGTGCGCCTGATCATCATCGGCAACGCCCGCTCCCACGAGATCGAGGCGCTGATGGACGAAGAAATCAATACCATCCTACATGACAAGATGAAGCCCTACCACGCGATCCAGATCATGGGCGATTCGTTCCCGGCCATCGGTATCGTTGCGGCGGTTCTCGGCGTCATCAAGGCCATGGCGCATATCAACGACTCGCCGGAAGTGCTCGGCCACCTCATCGGTTCGGCACTCGTCGGCACATTCCTCGGCATTCTGCTTTCCTACTGCGTCTGCGCGCCCCTGATCTCGCAGATCAAGGTTGTCCGCTCCAAGCAGCATCGTCTCTATGTCGTCGTCAAGCAGACCCTGCTTGCCTACATGAATGGCTCGGTGCCGCAAGTTGCCCTCGAATACGGCCGCAAGACGATTTCGGCATATGAACGCCCGTCGATCGACGCAGTGGAGCAGGAAATGATGAACCCAGGTGGCGAAAACAAGGCAGCTTAAATGACTACGAGCAATGCTTCGCATGACAACCAGACAATGGATCCGGTCCTGCTTGCCAAATTGACCGGCGGTCTTGGCGACAAGGGCAGGGTTGCCAAGCTCTGCAGCTCCTTCGGCGAGATCTACAGCGAATTCCTGCCCGATATCCTGAAGAGCGAAACCGGCCTCGACGTGACAGTCGGCTATCTCGGTTGCGAGATCGGCTACAAGAATCATCTGATCGACGACCTCAGCACCAACATGACGCTGGTCGATGCGACCCTGCGCAATTGGTCCCAGAACATCACCATCGGCTGCGGCAACGGTTTCGTCATTACCCTGATGGAACATCTGCTTGGCGCTACCGCCGAAACGATCGAGGAGCCGGCCGACCGGCTCCTCTCCGTGATCGAGCTCGACCTCGCCAGCATGGTGTTCGACAAGATTTCCAAGGTGCTGCGTTCGGCCGTCAACGCGCCGGGCGGCTTCGAACCCAGCCTGTCTGCTCCCTACGCTCTTGAAGCCCGCGTTCGCCCGCCGGAAGACCGCCCGGATGAATTTGCGGCTGCGATCAACATGTCGATCACGCTTGCCGGCATCGTCTCCGAGTTCAGCCTAATCGTTCCCCAGACAGCGCTCCTGAAGACCAAGGTTGCGCCTCCAAAGCCGAAGAAGCAGCCGAGCAAGTCGCCGGAATGGACGGAGCAGATTGGTGACCAGGTCCGTCGTTCGCAGGTGACCCTCGAAGCGAAGATCCGTCTGCAGGATCTGACGCTGCGGACGATTTCCAAACTGATGGCCGGCGACGTCATTCCGTTCCGCGACAGCGGTGACGTTCGCGTCGAAGTCAGCGCCAACAGCCGGGAATTGTATGTGTGCGAGTTCGGGCGTTCAGGCGACAACTACATGGTGCGAGTGAAAGACACCATGAATTCGGATGATGAGCTGATCCGGCACTTAATGAATTAATCGGTTCTCTCGCTTTCAGCGCTGTAAAGGCAGTTTGAGGCAAGTTTCAACTGGAATAGTGATTTCATGGCTACGAAGAAGACACAGCAGAACAGTGACCTCTCCCTGGACATGCCGGGCAATGAAGCAGATCTGGATCAGGCTATCGACGATCTGCGCGGCGTGCTGAAGAAAGACTCCGACGGCGATCTTCCGCAGTTCGGCGACGACCTGCAGAATGATGCTTTCGCAACAGGAACGGATCTCTCGCCTTTTGGCGGCGATGCCGGCGAAACCTCGTTCGGTGGCGCCGATTTCGCGGGCAGCGATTTCGGTGGAGACGATTTCGGCGGCAGTGCTGCGGGCATGGGCGGGGCAAGTGCCTCGAGCTTCGGTGCAACGCAAAGCTTCGGCGGCAATTCCTTCCAGTCCGCGCCGGCTCCGCTCGGCAGCGCACTGAACTCGAACCTCGACCTGATCATGGATATTCCTATCGACGTCCAGATCGTGCTCGGGACGAGCCGCATGCAGGTTTCGGGACTGATGAACCTCACCGAAGGTGCCACCATCGCGCTCGACAAGAAGATCGGCGAGCCGGTCGAAATAATGGTGAATGGCCGCAGGATTGCGCGCGGCGAGATTACGGTTCTTGATAATGACGACACGCGATTCGGTGTAAAACTGATAGAAGTTTTGAGCACGAAAAAAGCCTGATCCCTGTGTGGGACGGAGAGGTTAGACCATGATGGACTTTGACGATTTCGGCGGCGCACTTGCCGGGAAACCGTTGACCCAGGCTGAAAAGGCGGCGGCAGTTCTTCTCGCTATGGGGAAGGGCGTCGCCGGGCGACTGCTGAAATATTTCACGCAGGCCGAGTTGCAGACCATCATCGGATCTGCCCAGGCGCTTCGCGCCATCCCGCCGGACGAACTTCTGCAGCTCGTCAGCGAATTCGAGGATCTCTTCACCGAAGGCGCCGGCCTGATGGACAATGCCAAGGCGATCGAGGCCATCCTCGAGGAGGGCCTGACACCTGATGAGGTCGACAGCCTGCTTGGCCGCCGCACTGCCTTCCAGGCATACGAGACATCCATCTGGGACCGCCTCGCCGAGGCTGAACCCGCTTTCGTCGCCCAATTCCTGCTGCGCGAACATCCGCAGACCGTTGCCTATATCCTGTCCATGATGCCTTCGTCCTTCGGCGCGAAGGTATTGCTGCAGCTTCCCGACAATCGCCGCGCCGACATCATGAACCGCACGGTTAACATGAAGGGCGTCAGCCCGAAGGCTGCGCAGATCATCGAAAACCAGGTCATGACGCTGCTTGCCGAAATCGAAGCAGAACGCAACGCATCTGGCTCGACCAAGGTCGCCGATCTGATGAACGAGATGGACAAGCCGCAGGTCGATACGCTGCTTACCTCGCTCGAATCAATCAGCCGCGAAGCAGTCAACAAGGTCCGCCCGAAGATCTTCCTCTTCGAGGACCTCATGTTCATGCCGCAGCGCAGCCGCGTCATGCTGCTCAACGATATCTCCGCCGACGTTCTCACAGTCGCGCTGCGTGGTGCATCAGCCGAAATCCGCGAATCGGTGCTTTCGGCCATCAGTCCGCGCCAGCGTCGCATGATCGAATCGGATTTGCAGAGCGGCATGGCCGGCGTCAATCCGCGCGAGATCGCGATCGCCCGTCGTGCCGTCGCGCAGGAAGCGATCCGCTTGGCCAATGCCGGCCAGATCGAGCTCAAGGAAAAAGAAGGCGGTCCTGCGGCCGCCTAGATGTAGAGCCATCGCAGCTGTTGACAAAACCGTTCGACGGCAAGGCAACGATTGATCGGCAGCAAACACGAGGTTACCCTTCATGGAAACAGGCCGCGCTCCAGCAGTGGCCTTTTTCTTTGACGGGAGGCCGGGCATTTGGCCGATGAAGACAAGGACAGCAAAACAGAGGCCCCGACCGCGAAAAAGCGGTCTGATGCTGCCGAAAAAGGTAACACCCCCCACTCACGCGAAATCTCGATCTTCGCGACGATTCTGGCGACTTTCATCTATCTCGTCTTCTTTCTTCCGAACGCGACGTCACGCATGGCCGAAACGCTGCGCGACATTTTTGAACAGCCGGACCAGTGGAGGATCGAGACCGGGCCTGACGTCATCTCGCTTTTTGCGAAACTCGGCTGGGCCGTGGCCGCGTTTCTGGCTCCTGCCTTCATCATGTTCATGGTGTTCGGTATCGCCTCGTCCGTCTTTCAGAACTTGCCGACGCCGGTTCTCGAACGCATTCGCCCACAGGCCTCGCGTATTTCAGCGATCAAGGGATGGTCGCGGCTCTTCAGCCTTCAAGGCCTCATCGAATTCGGCAAATCGCTCTTCAAGGTGGTGGCCGTCGGGGTGATCCTCTCCTTCGTCCTCAGAAGCGAATATTTCGGGTCGATCGATGCGATGTTCTCCGATCCGCAGACGATCATGGTTCGCATGATGACGGCGATGCGCAAGATCATCATCGTCATGCTGGTCGCCACCGCTATTGTCGCCATCGCGGACGTCTTCTGGACGCGTTATCACTGGTTCACCGAACTGAAGATGACGAAGCACGAGGTGAAGGAAGAAAACAAGCAGTCGCAGGGTGACCCCTTCGTCAAGAGCAGGCAGCGTTCCGTCATGCGCGACCGCGCCCGCCGGCGTATGATCTCCAGCGTCCAGCGCGCCACCCTCGTCATCGCCAATCCGACCCACTATGCCGTGGCGCTGCGTTATGTGCGCGAGGAAAATGACGCGCCGGTCGTCCTTGCCAAGGGCCAGGACCTCATTGCCTTAAAAATCAGAGAGATCGCCGAAGAGAACAACATTCCCGTGTTCGAGGATCCACCTCTCGCACGCTCCATGTTTGCGCAAGTCTCGGTGGATAGTGTCATCCCGTCAGTCTTCTATAAGGCCGTCGCAGAACTCATTCATCGGGTTTACGCAGCGGAGGCCAAGAACAAACGGGTAAGATAAGTCGAATGAAAAAATGCCCCTACTCTGCCCAGCGTGAAAAAATCCTTGCAGAAGCGATCATACCGGTCGCAACCGAGCTCAGGCTCCTGGATGCATCCGATCTCATTTCTTTGCTGCGCTTCGAGTATTACGGCAATCTCACCGACCTCGTCGCCTCTGCGGCGGAACTGTTTTTCCATCCCGGCACTGTCAACTTCGGCCTGGGTGGGAATTATACGCTGGAATGGGGCGGCAAGCCCGAAGTTGTACTCGACCTCGAAATCAAACCGCGCGGCGTGACCATCTATGCTCAGCTGACGCTGGCCGAAGATCATGCCGGGATCGAGATCAATCATATTTCCTTTCAGAACGCGTCGAGCGATCCGGATGAAAACACAGCTTTCCTTAAAAAGAGCCTGCGCGAAGCGCGCTATACAGTGGCAGGACCACAGGCGCTCGCCGGCTAAGGTATTTTTCGTTGGGACTATCAGGCCCGGCCCCACAAGTGCCGGGCCTTGCTGTGTCAGCTGATATAGCCCAGGCGTATTGCCTTGGCGATCGCCTGGATCCGGTTGACCGAATCAAGTTTGATGGTCGCCGAACCGAGATAGGCGTTCACCGTATGCACCGACAGACCGAGCTTGTCGGCGATTTCTTCGCTTATGCGGCCGTCGCCAGCAAGCTGAAGACACGCGATCTCGCGTTCGCTCAGCGCTTCGGTCGCCGCCGCACGCCGCTCATCGAGCGACAGCAGATCCATCATGACATTGCAGCAGCGGCCGTGCAGCTCGATGATCGTGTCGCTCGACGGATCGATATCATCGCCGGTGAAGACAACGAAGCCATTGCCGATAGCGCCGAGGCGCACCGGAAAGGCAAGGCCGGAGAAAGGCACGATACCGTCTTTCAATCTCACCATGAAGGGAGAGAAGTCGGCAGGACCCGGAGCCGCACGATCGTGACTACCGGCCCAGAACAGCGGCAAAAGCGAACGATCGATATGGTCGAGCAACGCCTCGCCATGAGCATCGACGAGGGCCTTGCCGAAGCCGGTATTCGAGGGACCCCAATTCTCCAGCTCGCAAATTAGTCGCTGCTTTGCCGGCACACCGGAGCCGCTGACGCGAAAGACGGCGAAGCCCTGCGCATCCGCGAGCTTCTGCATGGCAATCAGGCGCGGGAAAAGGTCGGACCGGCTGGAAATCCTGTTCACACGTACCATGCGCATCTGGTCCGCATTGCTAATCGCCCTGCCCGGTTGCTGCCCCATAATTCCCCTCAGACGAGATTGTTGCGAACGGCGAAGGCTATCGCCTCGGAACGCGTCTTCGTTGCAGTCTTGCGCATCACGCTGGTGATGTAGTTATTGATGGTATTGCGGGAGATACCAAGGATCATGGCGATCTCGTCGCTCGTCTTGCCCTCGGCGATCCAGAAGAGACATTCCAGCTCCCGCTCCGTCAGCTCGAAATCACGATCAACTTTGGTGCCCCCGCAACGAAGGAAGCTCGCGAAATAGCCGGCAAGGAGGCCCACGTCGCGCAGACGTTCCGGGGAAAGAACGAAGCCCTCCGCGAAGAGGAACATCAGCGCCAGCCGGGAGCGGCCGACATTGAAGGTCAGCGAGCAATATTGGCGGCTTGCGTCATGCGGCACCTCGGCGCTTTCGGGAAGGAGCGCGAAGCCTGGCTGCAGCACCTGCATGCACTTGTCGAATTCCGTCGAGCGCGCATAACCGGCAACCAGGTCATTGGCGACCTCCTTCACTAGATCGAAGGGCCAGTCAGACGAGACGATAAAATCCAGACCGCTTTCCTGGATGAGGTCGCAGCGCGCCATCAGATAATGCATGGCGCCGACATAGTCGGTCAGCGCCCGCAAGCCAGCCTGCAACTTTCCGGTTTCAGCAACGACACGCAGACGATCGATCAGTTCGTCGCGCGGCTGAAGATCCGGCACATTGGCTCCGGCAAAACTTGCCATATGCTTCTCGCCTTTATTCGCCTGAAATATATCCATATCCATTGGCAGTGCCCTGCGGCTGAGAAACTATCTATTCTCGGAAAGAAGTTCGGTTTTTGTGAAAGAGATTCAATCACATGCCCCAGCGAATCCCACTTCGAATCACTTAAGGGTAAGCCAAGCAGCATAAATCACCATCTCCGACTTCTGGGGATTTACATTTGAGGCCTTCCGTGCGGTGATTCGATCACCCTCCACTCTCGCAAAGATATATTGAGCTAAGATGATTCTGACTTTGGCCGCAACGTTCCTCGCCTTATGCGCGAGTCAAGGCGGAGAGGATTATTATTAAGCATGATTAAATTACCACAGTCATGACAGGGTGAACGATGCGTCCACATGCCCGCAGGAAGCAAATTTCAAGCCCAGAAGAGCAATGCGCTGTCGCTCTGAGGGCTAAATACTTACATCGCATGGCCTGTGCATGGCCGCTGGACCCGATGCCATGCTGTCTAACGCTCTTTACATCCGAATTCTCTATCGCAAAGAAACCGGCTCTTCACGGGCCGGTTGGGATTGCCGATGACGCTTTCGTGACCACGCGACCGATCCACGGATGAAAAGAAAAAGGCCGGTTTCCCGACCTTTTCATCATGCTGCTTCGTCGATGGCCCATTTTCTGAGGATCTTCGCGGCGCGCTCCTCGTTGATCTCCACCATGCGAGCGAGCTTGCGTTCCGGACCTTCCTTGACGCGGCGATTGAAATTGCCGTCGTCGTCGCCGAGGCTGAGCAGATCCTCGGTGCTGTCGAAGCCGAAGTCGGAACCGAAGCCATCCATAAGGGCGCCGCCCGGGGAAGCGCTTGCCGGTGCAAAATCCGGCAGTTCCAGGCCAGCCGATTCCGGCGACGCATCGCCGAGCGCCGCAATGGAGCCGGAACCGTTGACAGTGCGGATGAGAGGACGGACACCAAGCCAGACGACCACGAAGGCAACTGCGACAAAGGCCAGCGAGTTGATGATGCCGGCGAGATTGCGGCTCAGCATATCCATGACATGGATGCCGCTGTTTGCCTCGTCGAGAAGCTGGTTTTCAAGGAAGTCCATCGCCGTGACGGTGACCACGTCGCCGCGGTTGGTATCGATGCCGGCGGCCGAAGCGACAATCTTCTGCATTTCGGCAATATAGGCATCGATCTTGGCCTGATCAGCCGGTTCGCCAACCATCTTGGCGATACGCCCCCTGTTGACGACGACGGCGACCGAGAGTTTTTCGACCCGGTAGCTGTTGCGCGTCGTGGCCGTGGTCTTGCTATTGATTTCGTAGTTGGTCTGTTCTTCGCGCTTGTCGGACTTGTCCTCCGACTGCGGACCATTGGCGCCGCCGGAGTCGGGTGCCGCTTGCGGAATGTTCTGTTCGACCGTCGTAGCGTTGTCGGACTGACGCTGCTGGGACTGCGCGTTTTCCTTGGTGGAACGAACCGAGCGCTCGACCTTGGATTCGGGATCGTAGATGGTTTCCTGGATCTGTTGGGCGTCAGTGTTCAGGTTGGCCGTGACGCTGGAGCGGAAGTTGTCCATGCCGAGGAAAGGTGCGAGCGCCTTATCGATATTCGATTCGACTTCCTGCTGGACGTTCTGAACGATGTTGAGCGAGCGGTTCAAGGTGCCGTTGGCGGCGTCATCGCCGGAGGCAAGGAGCTGGCCAGCGGAATCGAGGATCGTCACGTCAGCGACATCAAGCCCCGGCACAGCCGAGGCGACGAGGTGGCGGATCGAGGTGGCTGCGTTTCGCCCTGTCGCAGCACTGGCGCGAATCATGACGGATGCCGTGGGCTTCTGTTCAGCCTTACGGAAATTGCCAACTTCGGGCATGACAATGTGGACGCGCGCGGCGGTGATGCCTGAAATCGATTGAATGGTTCGAGCAATTTCACCTTCGAGAGCGCGTACGCGGGTCACTTCCTGCATGAAGGAGGTGAGGCCGAGCGAACCGACGTTGTCGAAGAGTTCGTAGCCGGCATTGGCGCTGTTGGGCAGACCGCGCTCAGCAAGCAACAGGCGGGCTTTGCCCGTCATGCCGGCCGGTACAGTGATGCTGGAACCGTCCGTTCCGACCTGGAAATCTATATTGCTTTCGGCGAGCGCCATGCTGATCTGGTTGAGGTCAGGGGTCTCCAAGCCGATATAGAGCGTTTCCTGGGCCGGTTTGTTGACGAAAATGGCCGCCGCCAGGATGATTGCGATGGAAGCGGCGCCGACCCCACCAAGGATCATCAAACGCGTCCGCCCAAGGGAACCAAAGTTCTTAAAAATCTGAACTAATTGATTTAACAGATTCATTCTGTTCTCGCACGATCCGTCAAAGACAAAGCAGGCTTATTGCCTCATTTGACGAATAGACGCCGAAACTTGTGCGAGCGTTTCGTTCAGCGCCTGCAGGAATGAATCACTTATCAGAAGAAATCGAAGTCACCGGCCGCCTTGCTGAGCGGCTGCGAGTGGCCGTGACGGGTGCCGCCGCCAAGGGCTTTCTGCATTTCGGCAAGCTTGACGAGGCTCAGCGCGGTAGCGACATCGATCGACCAGCCCTGTGGAATCTCGCCTGTGATGGTGTCGATGAATTCGGCCAGACCACGCGACTTTTGTACGGCCAGATCGATGCCCTGCATCACCTTCATGCTATCGGGAGAGTTCAGAATTTCGCTGCCGCCGAGTTCGATCAGCTGGGGTTCGATCCGCTCGATCAAGTAGGCAACGTCGTGAAGCTCGGAGACAATGCGCATCAAGATGTCGCTCAACGCCTCGACCGGCGCTGGCGGGTCAATCGGTGTAAAAGTCATATAAAAATCCTCGCCATCAAAAGAATTCGATACTCGTCTCGGCGGGCTTCTGCGGAGCGGCGGGACGCTGTTCGAGAGCGACGGTTCGCTGCGTTTCGGCACCGGTCAGGGGGTATTGCCGGGCACGGCCGGAAACCGGCCAATATTCGATCTTGCGTCCATGCTCTCCGCCGGTGCTGGAGCTGACCACCGGAATGCCTTCATCCCGCAGGAACTGCACCGCGAAGGCCGCGTTCTGCTCACCGACGTTCGAGAATGTCGAGATCGTCTTCGCGCCTCCGAATATCTTGGCCTCCAGCCGGTCGCGCCGGGCGCCCTTTTTCAGCAGGCCGTTGATCAGCAGTTCCATGAGATGCACGCCATATCGCGTGGCATCGCCGCCGGTCATCGGGGTGTTGCCAGTCCCCGGCAGCAGGAAGTGGTTCATGCCGCCAACACCAGCGACGGGATCTCTGAGGCAGGCTGCCACGCACGAGCCAAGGATGGTCGTGAGCACCGCATCGGGGTCGTTCAGGACCTTATATTCACCCTGGATGATGTGCACGCGGCGGGCCGCACCCTCGATGATCATTTCAGGGCTCCAAACACGGCTTCGATAGCCGCTTTCATCTTTTCGATGGTGAAGGGCTTCGCCAGAACGTTGTTTGCACCTAGCTGTGCAGCCTTCGTCACCAGCGCACGGTCACCCTGTGCGGTGAGGATGATGAAGGCCGCCTTCTTGGTGTTGGGGTTGCTGCGAACAGCCTGCAGGAAGCCAAGGCCGTCCATCTTCGGCATGTTGAAGTCCGAGATCACGAGGTGGTGGGGCTGCTCCGACATGATCTTCATACCCTGCTCGCCATCGCCGGCGGCCGTGATCTGCTTGAAGCCGAGCTGCGTCAGTGCATCACTAAGCAGCAAGCGGCTCGTAACCTGATCGTCAACGATCAGAACTTTGATTTTCTCCGCGATCGACATTATTCGGTCCCTTCCTTTCGGGCGGCTGTCATTTTCAGTATTTCTTCGCCGATAGCAGCCAGCGGAAGCTGCTGCTCAACTGCGCCAAGTTCGTAGGCAACTCTTGGCATTCCGTAAACAACGCAGGTTTTTTCGTTCTGGCCGAGCGTTCTTGCCCCTGCATGTCGCATTTTTAACAGCCCGGCAGCCCCATCGCGACCCATGCCGGTCAGGATGACACCCACGGCGTTGCGGCCGGCAAGCTCGGCAACAGAATCGAAGAGCACATCGACCGATGGGCGATGGCCGTTGACCGGCCCTCGCTCGACCAGTCGGCAGCATGGTGCCGATGCGTTGGATACCTGCAGATGGCGCTCGCCACCGGGCGCAAGATAGACCTTGCCGATCTCGAGACGGGCGCCGTCGGTCGCTTCTTCCACGACCGGCGCGCAGAGGCGGTTCAGTCGTTCGGCAAAGCTCTTCGTGAAGGTCGGCGGCATATGCTGGGTGATGACGGTCGGCGGACAATTCGCCGGGTATTTCTGCAGAACGGCGATCAAGGCTTCCACGCCACCGGTCGAAGAACCGATCGCCACGATCTTGCGGCCGACGCGAAAGTCAGCGACTGCGGGCGGCGGCGTGACGGCCGTAGGCCTGGCGGGCTGGGCGAAATTGCGCTGCGTGCGAGCAGCAGCCTTTACCTTTTCGATCAGGTCGCCGAAGGGGCGCGGTTCGCCCGGCTGCGGCTTGCCGACACAATCGAAGGCACCGATTTCAAGGGCTGCGAGTGTTGCCTCCGCACCGCGATGCGTCATGGTCGAGACCATGATGACGGGCATGGGGCGCAGGCGCATGATCTTTTCGAGGAAGTCGAGGCCGTTCATGTTCGGCATCTCGATATCCAGCGTGACGACGTCAGGGTTGAGCCGCTTGATCGCCTCGCGGGCCTCCAGGGCGTCACCCGCCTGGCCTATGACGTTGACTTCAGGATCGGATCTCAAGACGGCCGAGATCAGGCCGCGCATGGTAGGTGAGTCGTCAACAACGAGAACTCTTGCCGGAGCGCTCATGCCTTCCTCCCGATACCCTTGGTCGTATAGCGATAGGTGGTGATGCCGATATTGTCGAAGACGTGCTTGGCCTCGCCCGAGACGCGTTCGGAGTGGCCGATGTAGAGATGGCCGCCCTCCGGCAACAGGCCGGCGAACCGCTGCCAGATCTTCATCTGCGTCGGTTCGTCGAAGTAGATCACGACGTTGCGGCAGAAGATGACGTCGAACTTGCCCTTGAACGGCCACTGGGCCATCAGATTCAGCTCGTTGTAGGTGATGAGACGCTTAACGCGGTCGTCGACCTGGAATTTGCGGCGCCCCTGCATCTCGACCTCGGTAAACCATTGCTTACGCATAGCCGGGGAGACAGTTTCCAGCGCGTTTTCGTCGTAGGCGCCGGTCCGGGCGATCGCGAGGATCTTTGGGTCGATGTCGGTTGCGAGAATCTTGAAGTCGTAGTCGGCAACGTTCGGCATCATCGACAGAACGGTAAGTGCGATCGAATAGGGCTCCTGCCCGTCAGAAGATGCAGCCGACCAGATCCGGACGCGACCGCCTGCGCGCGCCCGGTTCAAAAGATCGGGCAGCACATGGTCGCGCAAGTGTTCGAAATGATGGTTTTCCCGGAAAAACCGCGTGAAATTCGTCGTCAGGTGCGACAGCATTTCACGCCGGGCGGCAGCACCTGCCGGCGCGGCGACAAGCTCGCAATATTCGCGGAACCCTGAAAGGCCAAGACTACGGATATGCTTCGACAAACGCGAATAGACCAGCGAGGCCTTCGTCTCGTTGAGATAGATGCCCGCATCCGCGTAGATCATGGCCGCGATTTCCGAGAGGTCACGACGCGTTAGCGGGTACTCCCCGCTCGCCAGAACCTCGTCGGCACCGGATTGCCGCTGATCTTTTATGCCAAGTGCATTCATGCGGCTTCGCTTTCAGTGTCGAGGAACAAGGCTTCGAGTTCGATCAGGCAGATCATACGCTTGTCGATCGAGAGTATGCCGCGGGCGAACTGGCGCTGGAGGTCGGAGGAGATCTCCGGCGTCGGCTGGATGTCACTGTCGGTGACCGTCAGGATATCGGAGACGGCATCGACCAGCAGGCCCACCACCTTGCGGCGGACCTGGGCGACGATGATGACGTGGCGAGCGGTCGGAGCGGTCGGCCTCATGCCGAGCCGGGCCGACAGATCGATGATCGGCAGCACCGCACCACGCAGGTTGATGACGCCCACCATATAGGATGGCGAATGCGGCATTCCGGTCGCCGGGGTCCAGCCCCGGATTTCGCGGACCGCCATGATGTTCACGCAGAATTCCTGATCGCCGATACGAAACGCGATAAGCTCGTTTCCACCCAGGGTCAGATTTTTCGCCGTGTACGACATTGCCTCTTATCCTACTGCCGCCAGAGACATTTCCGCCTTCAGGGACTGACCGCGAGAGGCGCCGACCACCGCGTCCACATCCAGGATGAGGGCCACGCGGCCGTCGCCAAGGATCGTTGCTGCGGCAATGCCCGGAACGTGGGTGTAGTTCGCCTCGAGGCTCTTGATGACGACCTGGCGCTGACCCTGGATCGCATCGACCATGAGCGCGCGTTGACCGCCGCCTTCGGATTCGACGAGCAGGGCGACACCTTCGACCGGATTGGCCTGGGTGGCGCGGAAGTTCAGGATGCGACCGACATCGACCAGCGGGCAGAAGGAATTGCGGATCGAGATTAGGCGGTGGTTCGCGCCGAAGGAATGGATCGCAGCAGCTTCCGGCTGGAGGGTCTCGACGATGGCGGTCAACGGGACCACCAGCGTCTGGCCGGCGACCGTCACCACCATGCCGTCGAGAACGGCGAGCGTCAGCGGCAGGCTCATCGTGAAGACCGAACCATGGCCCGGCTTCGAGGTGATATTGATGCGGCCACCAAGTGCCTGGATCGAGCGCTTGACGACGTCCATGCCGACGCCGCGGCCGGAGATGTCGGAGATCTTGTCGGCTGTGGAGAAGCCCGGCAGGAAGATCAGATTGTCGATTTCCTCGTCCGACAGGTTGGCGTCAGCCGGGATGAGATCGTTCTGGATTGCCTTTTGGCGTACTTTTTCGCGGTTGATGCCGGCGCCATCGTCTGCCAGTTCAATCAGGATGCGTCCCGAACGATGTTTTGCAGTCAGGCGGACCGTACCCTCGGTGTTCTTGCCGGCGGCAGCACGCTTTTCAGGCGTTTCGATACCATGGTCGACGGCGTTACGGATCATGTGCGTCAGCGGCTCGGCCAGCTTGTCGATGACCGTCTTGTCCACCTCGGTGTTTTCACCTTCGGTGATCAGGCGGATAGACTTGCCGGTCATGTCGGCGATTTCGCGAACGATACGCGACATGCGCTGGAAGACCGGTTTCACCGGCTGGGCGCGGATCGCCATGACCGAGTCCTGGATCTCGCGGGTGAGTTGCTGCAGCTCTTCGAGGCCCATATTGATTGAGGACGTGCCGGTCGTGTCGTTTTCGATGACACTTTGGGAAAGCATCGCCTGGTTGATGACAAGCTCGCCGACGAGGTTGATCAGGCGGTCGACGCGATCAAGATCGACGCGGATCGTCTGGCCGGCACCGGCGGCATTGTTCTGAGCGGCGGCATTGGCTGCTGCGGCAGCAGCGGCGGCCGATTCCTTCTTTTCGACGCGGGCAGCGGCGGCAGCCATCTGCGTGACGTTGGTCGCCGTCTCCGCGGCGGCAATGGCGGCGGCGGTATCGCTCGCCTTCGCTTCGGCGGCGGTCGCTTCGGAAGCAGCGCCATCGTCGAGGATCGAGAGATCGAACGGAACCGGGATCATCGGCAGTTCTTCGTTGGTATCGCCCGGCTTGCTGTCTTCCGCCGGTCTGACAGTCAGCTCGCAATCCCATTCGGCGAATTCGAAGACCGTGCGGATGGCGTCTTCACCTTTGTCGGTCTTGAGCGTGACGTTCCAGTAGAGGTAGGCGCCTTCGGGATCGAGCTCTTCGAGACCCGGCAGGGCATCGGCGTTGCAATAGATGCTCATTTCGCCGAGACGGGAGAGATCGCGCAGCAGAAGGGTCGCGTCATTGCCCTTCGAATAGAGTTCGAAGCGCGGTTTGAAGATGATTTCGTAAGCAGGCAGATCAATCGGCATCTCTTCCCCGTCGAAGCCATCGAAGGAGAAGGGGATCGGCTGGAAGCCGCTTTCGTCGGTGGGCTTGGGAGCCGGGGCTGCGGCAACCGGAGCGGGGGCAGCCTTCGGCGCCGGCTTCGGTGCAGGCGCCTCGGAGGCGGCCGACGGGGACGGCAGCTCGCCATTGGCGAGCGCTTCCAGTTCCTTGACGAGGCCGCGGCTTCTGCTTTCATCGACGCTGCCGCCGTCGCGGGCAGCATTGGTCAGGTCGGCGAGAACGTCGGCCGACTTCAGCATGACCTTCAGGACATCCTGAGTAGGCTCAAGCTTGTTGGAACGAACGCAATCAAGTGTGGTCTCAAAGACGTGGGCGAAGGCGACGAGATCATCGAGACCAAAGGCGCCCGCGCCGCCCTTGATCGAATGTACCGCGCGGAACACCGCATTGACGGTTTCCGGGTCGCGATCGCCATCATTCATTTTCAGGAGACCGGATTCCAGTTCAGCGAGCTGTTCCTCGCACTCCTGGAAAAAGATCTCTTTGATTTCGTTCATATCCATAGGAGCAAATCCTGGGCTTTAAGCGGTTACACGCTCGATGGCATCGATCAGCTTGGCAGGGTCGAAGGGCTTGACGATCCAGCCGGTGGCACCGGCTTGACGAGCGCGGTTCTTCTTTTCCGCGTCGCTTTCGGTCGTAAGCACCAGGATCGGGATCGCGCGATACTTCTCGTTGCGGCGTACACCTTCGATGAAGCCGAAACCGTCGAGGCGCGGCATGTTGATGTCGGTGACGATAACATCGGGATTGGATTCCTCGAGAACTTCGAGGCCTTCGACGCCATCTTCAGCCTGGATCGTCTCGAAACCTGCATTGTTCAGCGTCACGAGAAGCATGTTTCGGATGGTGCGGGAATCGTCCACCGTCAGTACTTTTTTCTTCATTACCGGATCTCCTTGGCAAGCAGGTGGTCGATGTCGACGCCAACCAGCTGCATGGTTTTCGTAAATGCGTCGGACACCTTCGAGAATGTGAACGACTGCTTGTCCTGGTCCCAGGTCTTCTCGGCGGCCATCAGAACCTGGGCGCAAAGAGCGCCGACGCGTTCGACTGCGGATGCATCGATCGCCAGAGGGTTGCCTCGCATGGAGAGAAGCTTGTCGCGCAATGCGGAAGCCTCATTGAGATCGAGAACCGCTGCCAAATTCAGCGTCTTGGCACTCTTCTTTGCTGCCATCAGCTTTTCCTTATCCCTTGTCCCCGGCCCCGCAAAAACGAGCCGGCGTCATATTCCGACAGGTTAGTAAACATTCCGCCCACCTCTAGCGCTGGCGAGAGGCAGCGGCATGCCGAAATCCTCATTCTGGTATTCGTCGTCGTCGGCCGCTTCCGATCGGGCCGCGATCGCAATCGGGCGAGAGGGCGCGGCACGCACCGGCTGCGGTCGAGTTGCATGGGCGCTTTCGCGAGCAATGCGAAATTCGCGGATGGTCCGGCCGAGTTCCAGAATGACAGTGTGGAGATGATCGGCACCTTCGGCCGAACGCTCCGCAAAACCAGCATTGTCAGCCATTTCCCTACCCAGATCCTTGACGTCGGTAGTGAGAGCTTCGAGACCGGCGGCGTGTTCGTCTGTTTCGCTGGCGATATTGGCGATGGCGGCGTTGATGTCCGTCACCTGACGGACGATGCCGGCAATCGAGTCCTGTGTGCGCCCGACCATCTGGACGCCGGCATCAACCTGCGTCTTGGTGGTCGTCACCAGCGTCTTGATCTCACGCGCAGCCTCCGCCGAACGCTGGGCTAGCGCGCGGACTTCTTGTGCCACGACGGCAAAGCCGCGACCGGATTCGCCGGCGCGGGCAGCTTCGATGCCGGCGTTCAAGGCGAGCAGGTTCGTCTGGAAGGCAATCTCGTCGATCGCACCGATGATCTGGCCGATCTTTTCGGCCGACTGTTCGATATCGGCCATAGCGTTGATGGCGCGGCCGACAACCTCGCCGCTTTCCTCGACAGCCGCGCGTGTGGCCGCTGCGGCCTTCTCGGCAGCCCGGCTGCCGACGGCCCCCTCGCGCACACGCTCGGCGATCCCGGCGATGGAAGCGGCAGAAAGCTGAAGGCGTTCGGCCTGGCTGGACGCATTGCCGGCAAAATTGCGGGATGCGCCGGCGAGAGACTGCGTTGCGGCTTCCGCCTTGGCGTTGCGTTCGGCAATTGCGGCAAATTCGGTCTGGAGGCCATCGAGCGCTGCGTTCAGTGCCTCGGCAATATCGGCATGTGCGCCATCGACCGGAGCGCGCAGCGTCAGGTCACGTGTCTGCAGACCCTCGATGACATCGTGAAAGATGCGGGCGACTTCCGTCTCACCTTGGGCGCGCTGATCGGCGAGCGCGCGCTGCTGGGCGGAGCGAAGCGAATTAAAACGTAAGGAGACGGCGATTTCGACATCCACCATGACGAGGCGGATGATCGACGTCATCAGATCGGTGATCTCACGGGCGCGACGCTTGGCCGAGGGCAGCATCGGCCGGCCGGCCAATTCGTCGGCGAGACCCGATATCACATGTTCCAGCATGACGCCGTGACCGGCCACATGCCAGCGGGGGTCTAGACCCATCTTGCTTTCGGTATCGGAGAGAACCTTGACGCGCTCCGCATAGAGGCTGTCGAAGCGCGCATCCGTCAACACGTCCCAGTGCGAGGATTGCATGTCGTGGAGGCGCTCGATCTGACGTTCGCTTTCGAAATTGCGGGCGGCATCCGGGAAAGACTGGAAACGATGGAAGAGATCGCGCAGGCCGGCCTTCAAGTGGGCTTCAAGCGCCGGCCGGCTACGGCGGACCATCTCGCACTGCTCTGTGTCGAGACCGGCAAAGCGCAGGCGATCGCGCAGGCTGCCTGCCTGTGCTCCTCGAGCCTGATCTGATGGCATATCCTGCCTCAACGCCTGTCCCCAACCACTTTTCCGGGCGAACCCGGCCAAAAACTTTCGCCGCTTCGGAAGAACGCAACACGCGGAGACCGCCTTCGCCATTGGTCACGACCGATGGGCTGAAGCCTCCTGCTCAGCAATTCTGTTTCGGAGCTGCCTGAAGAGATGGATACCGGATCAACCGGTACGGCGGTACGGCGTCATGCCTGGTGGGAACGAGTGCATCTTCCCATTCCGACGTGTAATCCAATGTTTATGGTTAATTCCTTGCTTGAAGGTTAATAAGCCGTTCCAGCCCGTAGCTTTTGAAACAATTAGAGACTTCCCGTAGTAAATACTGGCGATAAGTTGCATCGCTGCTACAAGGCACGCGCAAGCTCTATGTTATAGAGCCAGGTAAAAGAGCCAGACATGATGTCGACAAGGAAAGAGAAATGATAATTCTCGGAATGGGTTCCTGCCTGATCACGATTACGATCGCCGCAGCCATTGCCCTCCTCGATACGATCGCGGCGCACCGCGACAACCGTACGCTTCGCGTCTTCTAAGACGTCCGGCGCCTTAAGCATCCCTTTACCTTTCCCGTTGGCAGCCCAACACCGTTGGTGTATCGACACGCGCTCCTGTGTCAGCGGAAGTAAGGGATTTATGTCAGCTCGGACCGGTCTTATCATCATCCTGGCGTTTACGATCTTCCGCATCGTGACGCTATATTTCGACACGACGGACCTGTTCGTCGATGAGGCGCAATACTGGTTCTGGTCGCAGAATCTCGATTTCGGCTATTATTCGAAGCCGCCGATGATCGCATGGGTGCTCAGGATTTTCACCGAGCTTGCCGGTTCCAGCGACATCTATTGGCTGCGGCTTCCCGGTCCCCTCTTCCATATGGCGACGGCGCTCGTGCTGATGAAGATGGCCAAGCGCTTCGTCGGTTCCAAGATCGAAGGCTGGGTTGGCGCGACCTACATCACGCTTCCGGCAGTCGCGCTCTCTTCGGTATTCTTCTCCACTGACGTCATCCTGCTCTTCTTCATCGCGATCGCGCTTTTTGCCTATTTCGAGCTGACGCAGCGCCGCTCGATCGGGCTCGCTCTTCTCATGGGCTTGGGCGTCGGGCTGGCGTTCCTGTCGAAATATGCGGTGCTCTTCGTCGTGCCGGGCGGTGCGATCGCGATGCTGCTCATTCCGGCAGCGCGGATTTCCGTGCGCGATTTTATCATCGCGGTCGTTACCTCGGCGATCGTTGCTTTCCCGAACCTCTGGTGGAACCTCCAAAACAACAATACGACGGTGCGCCACACGCAGGATATCGCCCACTGGAGCGATCTCGGCATCGATCTCCGCGGCGGGCTGGAATTCTTCTCCGCGCAGTTCGGCGTCGTCGGCCCGATCATCTTCTTTGCCATGCTCTGGGCCGTCTGGAACATGATCCGCGGCCGCAGCGAGCCACGTGAAAAGATGCTTGTCTGGCTGTCGATCCCCGTCGTGCTGCTCATTACCCTGCAGGCGACCGTTGCCAAGGCCTATGCCAACTGGGGCGTGACCGCCTATGTCGCAGGCATCGTGCTTGCGGTCTGGCTGCTTCAGCGCCTGTGGCCGAACGGTCTCAAAACCTCGCTCTGGATCAATGGCGTCGCTTGCCTGCTCTTCCCATTCGCAACGATCTTCTCGCACCAGCTGGTTCTGCCTGGTGGCAAGGAGGTCATGCAGCGCTATCTCGGCCGCTCCGAGGTCAGCCGGCAAGCGGCCGATCTTGCCGCACAGGCCGGCGCCGGTGTCATCGTGACCGATAACCGGGACATGGTCGCCGACCTCTTCCATACGTTGCGGGCCACACCCTACAAGATCTATGCCCGTCCGCCGGCCGACTTACCGGAAAGCTATTACGAGCAGGAATTTGCCCTGCCGGCCGATACCAACGCGCCGGTCCTCTTCCTGACGATCAATCCGCTGACCTGCGCGAACGAGGCGCCGGAGATGCTGAAGAGCTGGCAGCCGACCAATGGCAACTACCGGGGCAAAACGATTTATGCCTACAAGGTTGCCGCCGCCTGTTTGAGGCACCCCTAAAGCGGATCAGTTCACGGGATCAGGCATGCAAAGCCCGGTCCCGCCGCCTTCCACCTCGATAAATCTAACGCCCCCTCCCTCGAAGGCGTGGCGCAGCTGCGCCTCTGTCGCGCGATGGATTTCATGGTGGCGACCTTCATAGTCGCGTATCGTGCTGCGTGAGACGGCTGCTTTTTCAGCAAGGTCCGTCTGCGTCCAGTCGAGCAAACCACGAGCTGCACGGCATAAAGCGGGCGTCAGAATTGTTTCTTTTGCGCCTTGACCCATAGTTCCAAACCACCCATATTGGTCATTATAGATCATATATGTCATGTTTTGAACGGGATTTCCAGATCGGGAGAGCACTATGCCACACGATACGCCTTTGATTTCGACCATCGTCGGGGGCCTCGTGCTGGCATTCATCCTAGGCGCCATCGCCAATCGCCTGCGCCTTCCGCCTCTCGTGGGATATCTTGTCGCAGGCGTTCTCGCCGGTCCGCACACGCCGGGTTTCGTTGCTGATCAGAGCCTCGCGCCTGAGCTTGCCGAAATCGGCGTCATCCTGCTGATGTTTGGTGTGGGCCTGCACTTTTCGCTGAAGGATCTGCTTTCGGTGCGTGGCATCGCGGTGCCGGGCGCCGTTGTGCAAATCGGATTCGCCACCTTGCTCGGCTGGGGACTTGGCGCGCTTATGGGCTGGCCGACGGGGGGCAGCCTCGTCTTCGGCCTCGCGCTTTCCGTCGCTTCGACGGTCGTGCTGTTGAAAGCGCTTCAGGAGCGGCGCCTCGTCGAAACCGAGCGCGGACGCATTGCTGTCGGCTGGCTGATTGTCGAGGATCTCGCCATGGTGCTGGCGCTGGTGCTGATCCCGGCAGCCGCGAGCATTACCGGTGACGGTCACGGTCCTGTCGAGCCGCTTTCGGCGGGTCTCAACCGGCTCCTCGGCCTCGATCTCGGGGTCGGCGGCATCATCGCCATGACGCTGGTCAAGGTGGCGCTGTTCGTCGCTCTGATGCTTGTCTTCGGCCGCAAGCTCATTCCCTGGACCATGCACCGCATTGCTCATACCGGCTCGCGCGAACTCTTTCGCCTCGGAGTGCTGGCGATCGCACTCGGCGTCGCCTTCGGTGCTTCAAAGCTTTTCGGCGTGTCGCTGGCGCTCGGAGCTTTCTTCGCCGGCATGGTTCTGGCCGAAAGCGAGCTCAGCCATCGCGCAGCACAGGAAAGTCTGCCGTTGCGCGACGCCTTCGCGGTCCTCTTCTTCGTCTCCGTCGGCATGCTCTTCGATCCCTATATCCTGATCGAGCGGCCGTTGCCCGTGCTTGCAACCATCTTCATCATCGTCATCGGCAAATCGGTCGCCGCCCTCCTGATTGTCCTGCTTTTCAAGAAGCCGCTCAGCACCGCGCTAACGATTTCAGCAAGCCTCGGGCAAATCGGCGAATTCTCCTTCATCCTCGCAGCGCTCGGCGTCGAACTCGGTCTACTGCCGGGGGAAGGCCGCGACCTCATCCTTGCCGGCGCTATCATCTCGATCATTCTCAACCCGCTGCTGTTCTTCATCTGCGACCGTATGCGGCCGCTGCTGGAAAGCCCGAAGCGCGAGGAGCCGGCGGCAGAAGCCGCTGCTCCGGCGGCCGATCCCGGACACGCACATGAAGAAGAGCAGCTCGAAAGCGATGAGGTTCATCCGACGACTCTCAGCGGCCACGCGATCCTCGTCGGTTATGGCCGCGTCGGCAGCATTGTCGGCCAGAACCTGAAATCGTCAGGCACGCCTTTCCTCGTTATCGAGGATTCCGACAAACGTATTGCTGAACTGCGCACCCAGGGCATTGAAGTGCTGTCAGGCAACGCGGTCGCCCGCGAAACACTCGATCTCGCCAATCTCGCCGGCGCGCGCAGCCTCGTCGTCGCCATTCCGAACGCCTTCGAAGCCTGCCGCATCGCAGAGCAGGGGCGCGCGGTCAATCCTTCGATCCTGATCGTCGCGCGCGCCCATTCCGATGCGGAAGTGGAGGAGCTGCGGCAATACGGCGCCGACACCGTGATCATGGGCGAGCGGGAAATTGCGCTTGGCATGGTTGACCGGCTCGCCCAAGTGCATCATGACAGTGCACCCTATGAAGACGGCCCCTCGGCTGGTACAATCCTGCCGCCGGTGGTGCCTTCGCCGGAAAAAGAATGAGAGATTGGCGCCTTTGAGCCGATGTGGGAGTGAAATTGCCGAGACAGGAGAGACGGAGCTGGAACAGCGCCGCCTGGCAAGCCGTATTGCCGCTTCCGTGGTCATCGCGATTTTCGCCTATCTCGGCCTGCTCTTCGGCGGCAATATCGTCATTGGCCCGTCGTCTGCGCCGAACAGCCTGTCTTCCTCCAGTCGGGATTCGCAGCAGACGCAGGTGACGGCGCGCGACGCTATCCGCGGGCTGCTGATCAGCGACCGCAAGCTGGCACCGAAACAGCAACTCCAGGATGCCGGCCCGGCCGCTCTCAATGCTGCTCCGGCGCTGCAATTTGGCGACTGGCGCCAAGTTGCCCCGGCATCCGAATTCGAGGCTCCGCTGCGCTCTGCCGCCGCCCGGGCCTACCAGTCCCGCGCACCGCCGCTGGCTGCCTGAATCACGTCGCCTTCGGGCGCTTCTGATCCAATAGATACGCCGTAGCGCGATGGCGCCGGCCAAAGCATTATCCAAGGACTTAAAACATGCGTAATTCACCATGGCTGGTGTTCACCTATTCGGTGATCATCGTGCTCGGCCTGTTGATCGCCCTGCCAAACGCGCTGCCACAGAGCGTTTTGCAGCGCGTGCCCTCCTGGTTGCCGCACAACCAGGTTTCTCTCGGCCTCGACCTTCGCGGCGGTTCGCACCTCGTGCTCGAAGTCGATGAAGCCGACCTCACCAAAGAGCGCTTGAATTCGCTGCTGCAGGACGCACGCCGGGTGCTGCGCGAAAAGAACATCCAGCCGAAGTCGGTCGTGCGCAACAACAACAATATCGTTGTTTCGCTTGCCGACCCATCGCAGAGCGACGCGGCCGTCACCCAGCTTCGCACCCTTGGCAATGTGATCTCCAGCGGCATCAGCGCCGGCCAGTCCGACCTTGCGGTCACGGCCGACGGCGGCAACATTACCATTGGCTTCTCGCCGGCCGGTATTGCAACCAATGTCGACAATGCCGTCGCGCAGAGCCTTGAAGTCATACGCCAGCGCGTCGACCAGGTCGGCGTTGCCGAGCCGACGATCCAGCGCATCGGCGCAAACCGCATTCTCGTGCAGCTTCCGGGTGCGCAGGATCCGTCCCGCCTTCGCGAGCTTCTCGGCTCTACCGCCAAAATGTCCTTCCATATGCTCGCCCCGAACGGCCAGGCCGGTCCGGGTGTGACGATCATGAAGGATGACCAGGGCAACTCCTATCCGGTTCTCGATCGCGTCGAGATTTCCGGCGACCGCCTCTCGGATGCTCGCGTCAGTTTCGACCAGAGCCAGCAGCCGGTCGTCACGTTCCGCTTCGACAGTGCCGGTGCAACCCGCTTTGCCGATATCACCCGCCAGAATGTCGGCAATCCCTTCGCGATCGTGCTTGATGACAAAGTGTTGAGCGCGCCCGTTATCCGCGAGCCGATCACCGGCGGTTCGGGCCAGATCTCTGGCAACTTCACCACCGACAGCGCCAATACGCTGGCGGCCATGCTGCGCGCCGGCGCCCTGCCCGCCAAGCTGACCGTCATCGAAGAACGCACCGTCGGCGCCGACCTCGGCGCGGATGCGATCCGCATGGGCCTCTATGCCGGCGTCGTCGGCTTCGTGCTCGTCGCCGCCTTTATCCTGGTGCTCTACGGCACTTGGGGCATCCTGGCGAATATCGCACTTCTCATCCACACGATCCTGACCTTCTCGGCGCTGACGCTTGTCGGCGCGACACTGACCCTGCCCGGCATTGCCGGCGTCGTGCTCGGTATCGGCCTCGCGGTCGACGCGAACGTTCTGATCAACGAGCGTATCCGCGAAGAAACCCGCAAGGGCAAGAGCGCCTTTGCGGCCATCGACACCGGCTTCCGCCGTGCCTACTCGACCATCATCGACGGCAACATGACAGCGCTTATCGCAGCCGCTATCCTGTTCTGGTTCGGCTCCGGTCCGGTTCGCGGTTTTGCCGTCACCATGGCGCTCGGCCTCATCATCTCGATGTTCACCTCGGTCGCCTTCGTGCGCGTGGCGATGATCGAGATCACCCGTCGCCGGAAGATGAAGGTCCTGAACATCAAGCCGCTGATCCCCTTCAGCCCCTACGATAAGCATATCCAGTTCATGAAGGCGCGCTTCTTCGGCGTGACCGTCTCCGCGCTGCTGTCAATCGCTTCGATCGCCCTCTTCATCTATCCGGGCCTCAACTATGGCGTCGACTTCCGTGGCGGTATCCAGATGTCGGTGAAGACACAGGAAGCCGCCGATCTTGGCCGCTTCCGCGAGGGCCTGAATGGCCTTGGCCTCGGCGAAGTGGCACTGCAATCCTTCGGCGACAACAACACCATGCTGGTGCGCGCGCAGCGGCAGGAAGGCGGCGAAGAGGCTCAGACCGCAGCCGTCACCAAGCTCAAAGCCGAGATCGTCAAGATCGACCCGTCCGCGATCGTCACCGGCACTGATGTCATCGGCCCGAAGGTCAGCGGCGAGCTTGCCTGGGCAGGTATCCTGTCCGTCGTGATCGCCAGCCTCGCGATGCTGTTCTACATCTGGTACCGCTTCGAATGGCCCTTCGCGGTCGGCGCTATCGTCACCCTCATCCTCGATGTGACCAAGGCGATCGGCTTCTTCGCGCTGACGGGGCTCGACTTCAACCTCACAGCCATCGCGGCGATCCTGACGCTGGTCGGCTATTCGGTAAACGACAAGGTCGTCGTCTATGACCGCATGCGTGAAAACATGCGCCTCTATAAGTCGATGCCGCTCCGCGAGATCATCGACAAGTCGATCAACGAAACACTAGCACGAAGCCTCTACACAAACGCAACCGCCTTCCTCTCGCTGCTGCCGATGGCGATCTGGGGCGGCAGTGCGGTCGAAAGCTTCGCGATCCCGATGGCTTTCGGCATTCTCGTTGCGGCCGCGTCCTCGATCTTCATCGCAGCACCGATCCTGCTCTTCCTCGGCGACTGGCGCCGCCGTCATGCCAAGGCAGCCGCGCCTTCGAACGATGCAGCCGTGGAAATCATTCCGCCGGATGCCGGCCAGCCACGCAAAACGGCAGGCTGAACCGCCGATATTTAAGTTGAACTTGGAGAGGGCGCCGGTTGCACAGCCGGCGCCCTCTTTCTATGTTCGCTTTAAAGAGATCGGGAGCACCGTCACATGTCTTCCAGCCCGACGCCGAAGAAACCGGAAACCGTTTCCACCGGGTATCAGGAGGAGCGTATCAAACGCTTCCTCGCAACCGCCGCACACGACCTGCAATCGCCTCTCCGTCACATTGCCATGTATGCGGAAATGTTGCTCGACGATCTGGAACCGATGCTGGACAGTGAACAGCTGCAGAGCCTCAAGACGATCATGGACAAGGCCCAGACGGCACAGCGGCTCACCAAGGCACTGATGAGCCTTGCGGGAACGACCCCGCAAGTCACCATCGGTGACGTGCACCTCGCAGACGTTGTGCGGGATGCCTGGAGGCAGGTGCTCGAGGAATCTCCCGCCGGCGGCGCGACATTCGATGCGGAGAATCTACCCCTTATCCGCAGCGATGCTGCGCTTCTGACCATTGTCATGAAGCACCTCTTCTCCAATGCGCTGGCCCATCACGGCACCGCCGCGCCGCATGTTCGCATAAGGGCCGCACGGGAGGGTGCAGATTGGCGCATCATCGTTGGCGACAATGGCTGCGGCATCGAGCCGGCCTACCAGGACAAGATCTTCGATGCCTTTTGGAAGCTGCCGAAGGCCGGCGGTATATCTGGTCCGGGGTTGGGTCTGACGACTACTCGCGAACTGCTCAGCGCGCTCGGCGGCGATATCAGGCTAGACTACTCCGACGAGAACGGCAGCCGCTTTGCGATCCGTCTGCCGGCCTGACCAAAGCGCGCAGCAATCTTACAGATTTGCTTAGCGGGCTCTAAGCCCGGGCTTTCGCGTATCGTTGTCGCAAAACCGCTGCACACTTTGGGCGACATGCCCTAGGCGCTGTAATCGTCCTTCCAGAAATCCGGCACGTCATAGGTCACGTATTCGCGGAGGATGTGCTGCAAGGTTTGCACGTCGATCTCATCCTTACCAATCCGGAAGTCTACACCGTATTCTGGGAATTCCTGGAAATAATTGCCTGAAATATCGGTCGAGATGACGCCGATCGGACCGGTATAGCCGATGCCCCTGAGCTCTGGCACAGTTTCGCGAAAATCTGCGTTCGGCAATAAGCGGTTGTCGAGAAGAATGAGATCGAAGCGGGCAGCCTTCACCTTGTCCAGTGCATCTCCGATCGATTGCGAATATTCGACATCGACGCGCGGTTCGGGAAGATCCGCGATCTTCTTCTTGAGCGAACGGAACTCGATGAATTCGTCATCGACGAACAGTACCTTCACCGCATTCCTGCGTGTTGCTTCCGCACTCATCGTTTCATCTTTCCCTGACATGACGCCAGCTCACGAAACCAGACCGTTTCGCAACGCAATCGCCACCATATGAACGCGGTTGACGGCATCGAGTTTTCGGACCGCGGCCGTTATATGCGAATTGACGGTGTGTTCGGAAAGGCCGAGGATGATGGCAATTTCTGCGGAGGTCTTGCCTTCGCTCGTCCACTTGACGATTTCGGTTTCGCGCTGCGTGAGCCGACCTGACATTTCCTGCGTCAGGATTTCCTCATACAATTTGTCGAAGATGCGCATTGCATCGAGCAGGATATCCGCCACTTCGCCCTGGTCCGGCTCCTGACGCTGGCCGCTGAGCACCAGACAGTAGCGACGTCCTTCAGGCGTAAACAGCGGAATGAACAGGAATGAGCTACCGCTGAATTCATTGAAGATGAGGTCTGACGGATAACCTTCTATCGCCGTACTTTTCCCGTGAACCGGTGCCGTCAAAAACTGTGCCGTCCGCGCCTTCGCGGTTCCGAGCGCCTCCTTGAGGGTCTTGATGAAGAGGCTCATGCGCCGTTCGACGACATTGGTGATGACAACTTCGCGTTCGCCGAAAGGGGTAGCGACTTCCGAGATGCGCGCCAGAGTAAAATTATCGAAATTGTAATGCTGTGCGGCCGCCTTCAACAGTCGAAAAAAATCCGTGCGATTGATGGCCCGGCTAAGTTCCGGACCTGCATGAAAGGGGACTGCGCCAGCATTGGTCATTCCCACTCTTCCTCCTCCCCAATTCCCAGTCCGCCGATCCCGAAATCTTGGGATATACGTCTTAAACGCGAACAGTTACAAAAATTGCGAGGCAGTTGATGATCGGTAACGAAACGGGGGCCTTTCGATATCGCAGGCGGAGACATCTCGACTACAGGTGGTGCATAGGGCAGTTTACGCGAATAGTGGCTCTTACCTAGGTATCCCAATCTCTCTGCATTCAACATCCATGGATGCGGAAGACAGTGCCAGAAGTAAGCGCGGGAGAGCCGGTCGGTCTTTCAGCTAAGGGGTTGGCTGACGTTCGTGGCGGCGAACACGGATCGGGCGGCTCTCTCAGCGCTTTTTTCTTCTCTTTGGTTGCATCTTGAAATGCACCGCCAAGCTTGTCAATTGTGCTTTCTTGCGGTCATCTACCTTTGCATGCGCAGAGATTGCGGTTATCGCAATCACCGATTGCCAACGATGCCTGCGAAATCCAGTGGCTTCTCCAGGTAGAAATCGGCTCCGGCAGCAAGCGCCCGTTCACGGTCTTCCACCGCATCCGAACCGCTGCAAACACCAAGACGCATGGCAGAAAAGCGGTCATCCCGCCGCAGTTGCGCGATCAGCCCGCTACCGCTGTCGAGTGGCATGTAGAGATCGGCGATCAGTATATCCGGCACGCCTTCGCCTCCTTCCAGACGCCTCTCAAGCGCCTCGAATGCGGCCTGCGCGGTGGAAAAGCAGAATAGATCAATATTCACCTGCTGTTTCTTTCGGATATAGTCGAGATAGAAGAGATCATCCCTGCTGTCGTCGACGTAAAACAAGATCGGCATCTGGCCCCACAATCCGGATATTGTTTTCGTTCGCCCCTGCATTGTCCTTCGCTGGGACATTAACGCCACTTCACTAAAATTCGATATCGACCTTCAAGGATTTGCTGTCGAAAGCATGTTTCACGCAAAAAAATCTGCCTATTGAGTATTCGGCGATTTCGGAAAAAATATCTTGCCAACAGGAATGTGGCAGGGAGGTAGCGCGCGTGGGGGATGCCGTTAGATCAGGTCGACACGGTGCGGAAAGCAAACGCTACCGCATGATCGCGCTTATCATCGGCTGTCTGCTGGTCCTGCTCGGTCTGACCGCCCTGATTGGGTGGTTCCTCGAGATCGAAATTATCATCTCGATCGTACCGGGCTTTCCGTCCATGGCGTTCAATACCGCCCTCTGCTTCGTGCTCTCGGGTATCGGTCTCGCCATGTCGATGGAGACGGGCAAGCGCTATCGCATCGCGTCCTCCATTACGTGCGGCCTTGCCGCCCTGCTTTCCGCGGTGCGCCTGACGGAGATCATCACGCTCGGCCGCACGATTCACAATGTCGATGTGTTCCTGACACAGTTTGTCATCTCTCCAGCCTTTGCCGAGCAGATCGGCGGCGGTATGGGGCCGAACACGGCGCTGATCTTCCTGATATCAAATCTGTCCATTCTCCTCGCTCTCCACGAGAGGGAGTGGCGCGGACAGCTTGTACAGGAACTCACCAGCTATATCGCGATCACACTCGGCATGATCGCGCTTGCCGGATATGTCACCGATGCCGAACAGGGGTATCGCTGGGGTCCCTATGCCGCGATGGCACTGCATACTGCTATCGGTCTGGTGGCTTTCGGCTGTGGGCTTCTCGCCAGATCCTGGTGGATGTTGCCAGCCAACAGGGCGCAAATCCCCCTCTGGATACCGGCAACGATCTGTTTTACGGGACTCGTCGTTGATCTCTATACACCGCTTGGCGTGGCGAACGGTATTCTGTATGTCCCGCTCGTGATGACGGCGCTCTGGTTCGGCAATCGCAACGCCCCGATCTTCTTCGCTTTCGTTTGCACCGTCCTGATCCTGCTCGGTTTCTTTGCCGTCGATTATCCACAGGACGAATTCTGGCGAGAGGCTGCCAACCGCTCGATCACAGCTGCGACGCTCTGGCTGGTCGCCATCTTCGTCTTCTATTTCATGCGCAATAGTCAGCATCTGGAGACGGAGCGCATCCGCTTCAGCGCGCTGGTGCGTAATACGCCTGACGCGGTTATCAGCATCGACGATGCGGGCTGGATCACAAGTTTCAATCCCGCTGCCGAGGCGATGTTCGGCTACACGCCGCAGGAGGCGATCGGCAACAACATCAAAATGCTGATGCCGGAACCCTATCATTCCGAACACGACACCTATCTCGGCAATTACCGCCGCACTGGAGAGGAACGCATCATCGGCACGACGCGCATGGTTTCCGGCCGGCGCAAGAACGGCGTGATCTTTCCGATCGACCTCTCGGTTAGCGCTATCGTCACGGGCTCGGGCAAGACCTTCGTCGGCATCGTGCGAGATATCAGTGAGCGCGTGCAGCAAGAAGAGCGGATGAAGACAACGCTCGTCCAACTTGAGGAATATACCGCTGATCTCGAACGCTCCAATCACGATCTCGATGAGTTCGCTTATATTGCCTCGCACGATCTCAAGGAGCCGCTGCGCGGTCTGCACAATCACTCCCGTTTCCTGCTGGAGGATTACGAAGACAAGCTCGACGAAGACGGCGTGCGCCGGCTGAACCGGCTGGTCCGCCTCAGCCAGCGCATGGAAAAGCTCGTCAACGATCTCCTTTATTTCTCGCGCATCGGCCGCCAGCAGCTCGCCGTCAAGCGAACCGATATCGGCACTATTGTCCGCGACGTCGTGTCCACCATGGAGCTTCTTCTGGAGGAGCGGCATGCGAAGGTCATCATCGATGGCGTGCTGCCGGAAGTCATCTGCGATGCTCCACGTCTGACCGAAGTGTTTCGCAACCTCGTGACAAATGCCGTGAAATATAACGACAAGCCCCTGCCACTCGTCAGCATCGGCTATCTGGACCATTATTCCGGCCAGGATGGGACGGCGGCGCGCAACGTCTTCTATGTGAAGGACAACGGCAAAGGCATACCCCAAGAATTCTACGAGGATATTTTCCGCATTTTCAAACGGCTCGAAAAATCGCAGGATTCCGACGACGGCACCGGCGCCGGGCTCACCTTCGTGCGCAAGATCATTGGGCGTCACAATGGTGAGATATGGCTTGAATCCGAAGTCGGCGTCGGCACGACATTTTATTTCACTCTGGGAAGGAAGCGCGAGGGGCAGAATGCAGCAGCGTGACACGCAACCGATCCTCATCGTCGAGGACAGTGAGGACGATTTCGAAGCGACCATGCGGGCATTCAAGCGCACCAATCTGCGCAATCCCATCCGCTGGGCCGCCTCCGGACAGGAGGCGCTCGACGCGCTCGCGTCCATGGCACCGAAGCCCGGCCTTATCCTGCTCGACCTCAACATGCCGGGTCTCGACGGTCGCAAAACGCTGGAAGCGATCAAATCCAACGCGCATTGGCGCAAGATCCCGGTCGTGATCCTGACGACATCGGACGACGAGCGCGACATTGAGGGCTGCTATGCACTCGGCGCCAATACCTATGTACAGAAGCCGGTCGATCTCGACGGGCTGTTCGCCGCCATCCAGCGGCTCAAGGAATACTGGTTCGAAATCGCGATCCTGCCCCTAGAGGACTGACGTTTGGCGGAAGACTGCAGCGTTCTCATCATCGACGACAGCATAGACGACCGAGAAGCCTATCGCCGCATGCTGGCGCGCTTCTCCGGCACGAACTATACTATCATCGAGGCCGAGAGCGGTGACGAGGGTCTTACCCTCAACAGCCAGAGGCGCCCTCACTGTATCTTGCTTGACTATTCGCTTCCCGGCCGCGACGGCCTTGGCGTGCTCTCGGAAATCCTCGAGCAGGATGCCGCCGCCAATGTGGTGATGCTGACCGGCCAGGGCAACGAAACCGTCGCCGTCGAAGTGATGAAGAGCGGCGCGCGCGACTATCTCACCAAGGACGCGCTTTCGCCCGAGACGCTGCATCGCTGCATCCAGAATGCCGTGATGCATGGCGCGCTGGAAGCAAAGCTCGAGCAGAAGCGGCAATCGCTGGAGATCTTTACCCGCGCCATGGCGCATGATCTGAAGGAACCGCTGCGAACGATCAAATCCTTCAGTCGGATCCTGCACGGCTCTGCCGATCTGCCGGCCGAAGATCGCGAACTCCTCGACTATATCCTGAGCGCCGCCGACCATATGGAGGACCTGATCGTCAAGGTGTCGGGCTTCACGAGGCTTGAGGTTTCGAGCGATCTCGAGCTCAAGCCGGTTTCGCTGTCGGCAGTACTCGATCAAGTGGAGCACAATCTGCATCAGCAGATCGAAAGCCGGCAGGCGATCATCATCCGAGGTCGATTGCCGGAGGTGATGGGCGATGCGACGCTGCTCATCCAACTCCTGCAGAACCTCGTCTCCAATGCGATCCGCTATTGCGATGATACGGTGCCTGAAGTGTGCATCTCGGCCGTCACAGAAAGTGGTACGTGCCGTCTGGCGGTCAGCGACAACGGGCCGGGTATCGATCCCAATCATCGCGAATTGATCTTCCAACCGTTCAAGCGTCTTGTCGGCCGCGGTATCGAAGGCACCGGGCTTGGTCTTGCAATCTGTCGGCGCATCGCGCAGCTTCATG
This sequence comes from Rhizobium sp. BK529, assembly GCF_014194105.1. NCBI lineage: Bacteria > Pseudomonadati > Pseudomonadota > Alphaproteobacteria > Hyphomicrobiales > Rhizobiaceae > Rhizobium > Rhizobium sp. BK529. Next base: position 2,840,365 of record NZ_JACIAU010000001.1, read on the forward strand.
GCGGCTCGATCTGGTGCGATGCAAAGATCGGTCGCGGCGCGACTTTCCTTCTCGAAGTGCCGCTTGCCGAGATATCAGGCGAGCGCCCGGTGGCCGCCGAGCAGCCGCAGGCGGCAAAGTCATCCGACCATACGAGCGAAAGCAGCGGCAGACTGGCCGAGGTATTGCTGGTAGAAGACAGCCCGGCGGATATCCAGCTTCTGAAGATCAAGCTGATGCGGCGCGAGAAGGTGAACTTCAACCTGCATGTGGCCACCAACGGCCGCGAGGCGATGCAGCTTCTGGAGCAGCGCGCCGGCATTGCGGACGAGCCGCAGATCGACCTGATGCTGCTCGACATCAACATGCCGATCATGGATGGTTTCGAGGTGCTGCACGCACTTTCGGCCGACGAGCGGCTGAGCCGGATTCCGGTCTGCGTGCTCAGTACGTCAAGCGACGAAAGCGACATGCAACGGGCAAAAGATCTCGGCGCGCTTGCCTATATGGTCAAGCCGCCGACGCTCCAGCAACTGGAGGAAGCACTTGAAGATGTCGACACACTGGAGCTCTTGCCGCGCGGTGACGCACTTGTGCTTTTTGCGGAACAAAACTAGGAAAACATCATTGGCACGGGTATGACGCTGGCAACGACACTCTTACTCGCTCTCCTGGCCTCGCCTTTTCAATTTGGGCTTTCGTCAATGGCTTCAGGCATACACCATATCACCCTGATCACCCGGAAGGTGCAGGCGAATGTGGATTTCTACGCCGGATTCCTCGGCATGCGTCTGGTCAAGCAGACGGCCGGCTTCGAGGACGCAACCCAGCTTCATCTCTTCTACGGCGATGCCGAGGGCACGCCAGGCTCACTCGTCACCTTTCTCGTCTGGGAGGACGGAGCGCCCGGTCGTGCAGGCTATGGCCAGATCAGCGAAGTGTCGTTGGCAGTCGACCCCGCCAGCATCGGTTACTGGCTGACGCGGGCCATGCGTTTCGGTTTCCGCTCCGAAGGTCCGGCAGACGAATTCGGCGAACCGGTGCTGCGGATGAAGGATCCGGATAACGTCATCGTCAAGCTTGCCGGTGCCAAGGATCTGAAATCACCAGCTGTCTGGGATGGCGCCGATGTGCCGGTTGAGCATGCCATACAGCGTGTGCGTGGCGCGACGATGCTGACCGAACGGCCGACTGAGAGCCGCCATTTCATCGAAAGCCATTTCGCTTACCGGTTCTTCGCCAACCGTGGCACGATTGACCGCCTCGTCTCGCAGTCGGGCGACATCATTGACGTGCGCGATGCGCGCGGTTTCTGGTCCGGCGCACCGGGTACCGGCACGGTCGACCATGTGGCCTTCCGAGCAGATGACGACGAAGCCGTGCTCGCGGTTCACAAAGCGCTCGAAAAGGAAAACGCCTCGGCAACCAATCTGCACGACCGCAAATACTTCCGCTCGCTCTATGCTCGTGAGCCCGGCGGCACCCTGGTGGAGCTTGCCACCAACCAGCCGGGCATGCTGGTGGATGAACCGCAGGCGACGCTCGGTACCAAGCTCTTCATTCCGCCAAAAGATTCGATTACCAGTCTCGATGATCTGAAGGTCGTGCTGCCGCAGTTTTCCATGCCCGGCAAGCCGCGCATCAACTATCGCGACCTGCCGTTCGTCCACCGCTTCTATACGCCACCCGATCCAGACGGCAGTGTTTTCGTGCTGCTGCACGGCTCCGGCGGCAACGAGACGACTCTGATGCCGCTGCTGCACAAAGTCGCTCCGCGCGCGACGCTTCTCGGCGTGCGCGGCCGCGCGACCGAGGAAGGCTTCCCGCGCTGGTACAAGCGCATCACGCCCTTCTCTTTTGATCAGGACGATATCAAGAACGAAGCCGAAGCCTTTGCTGCGTTCATCGAAGGTGCAGTCAAATCCTATGGTCTCGATCCGAAGAAAGTCGTCTACGTCGGCTATTCCAACGGCGCGAATCTTCTGAATTCGCTGCTCTATCTGCATCCGAACCTAGTGCATAAGGCTGTGCTGCTGCGCTCCATGCCGGTACTCAACACCTATCCGCATGCTGATCTCAAGGGAACCGACCTGCTCGTCATCAGCGGAAAGATGGATGCTTACGGCAAATATGCAAGCGAGCTGGAAGAGCGGTTGAAGACCTCGGGCGCGACTGTCGATTCCGATATCATCCCCGGCGGTCACGACCTCGGCGACGCCGACGTGCCGATCATCCAGAAATGGCTGCTGCAGGAGAACAAACTGCAGGAAACTCAATAGCTACCAGTGGAAGCGGTCGGGACAAGACGTCGGCACGATATCCGTCGCTGGCGGCGCATTGCGGTCGATGGCATAGAGCCTTGCAAAACCCTCGTCCTTCACAAGATTGACACCTTCCGGCATCACCTCGCCGACATTCTGATCGACCACATCGGCATTGAGGACCAGGACGAAATCGAACTTGCTGCGCCAGTCGACAAGATAGGGTGTGAAGCCTGCGGCTTGCGCCATCAGACCTGGGCAGGAGAGCACGCCTGTCGAAAAGAGGCTTCCTTCCGGCACCGATTTCTCCAACCAGGCAGGAAGAACGGCGAGTGGTTGTTTGCCGCGCGCGCTGAAGAGGGTCGGGACGAAAGCATGCGCCAGCGGGACGGCGATCGTCGGCAGGTGCCGGAAAGTATCCTCGGTGAATGCGTAATGCCGCTGATCGGATTTAATCTCGGCAAAGGCCGGATCGTGCTGCAGCGGCAGAATCGCAGAGCCCGCGGGGACGGCTTCGAGCACCCTCTCCACGCTTGCAACATCTGCCTGGCCCCGCCACCAGTTGAAACCGATCCACGCCGTCCGGCCGAAGACGACGATGTTCAGAACAAGGAACAGGATCAGGGCCTGTCGCCTACCGACCTTTTGAAAGGGGCAGATCATCGCCATGCCGACAAGGGCGGCCATGATCGGAAAGCGCCAGCTTATCCATCCAGTGCCGAAGGCATGCCGTGGCGAGAGGATGGACAGGACAAGAAGGCCCGCCGCAGTGACGGCAAGCCCCGCGTGGACGCGCAGGTTTTTCCCGGCAAGCGCCCTGCTGCAGACCAGCAGGATCGGTACGAGGAAAATCGCGTCGATGAATGCAACATAGGTCCAGATGGCCGAGAGAAGGTTGGAAACCAACAGCACCGGGCTGTCGTTCCAGTCCGCGAGGATGTTGCCGACCTGACTTCCCGGAAGATCGGCTGCAGTCAGCGCCAGCGCGGCCGGCGGCAGCAGACAGGCGATCATTGCGGCCACAAGCCTGCCGGCAAGGCGCAGAACTGCCGAACGAGATTTGACGACATCGAAGCGCCAGGAAAACTCCAGTCCGCAGACAATTGCGAGGAAGAAGCCTACCGAAAACAGATGGACAATGGTGAGCAGTAGCGAGACTGTCACCCGCCACAGGAACAGCCTGATCGCGGAACCAGACTGCAGGCGATGATCCAGCGTCGCAAACAGCAATGCGAGGCCGAGGCCGATCTGAAAATTGATGAAACCGCCGATCAGCGTGGCGCACCAGGCGAAATATAGCATGCCGATCTGCCAGTAATAGCTGCCGCCGAACAGGTGTCGGTGCAGCATGATGGCACCGAACGGCGGCAGGACAATCGCTAAAAACAATAGGATACGAGCGAGCAGCGAGACGCCGATGAAAGGACCGATGAAGCGCGCGAGCAAATCAATGCCGACATTCGTGAAGGCACGGTCCCACTCAATCCCATAGATTTCGGGGAATGGTGCCTCCCTTATGCCGCCGGCAAGCAGCCACATGCGAGCATAGTGGTTCGGATAATCGAGGAGCGGTGGAAATTTGAAGGTTGCAACGAGGATAGCGATCACGGCGATGAAGCAGAGCAGAGGCGCCGTTGAAACCTGCCGCACGGCAACGTCCCGCGGCTTTTCCACCGCGTGAATTTCAGCTGAAAATATTTGATTAAGGTTCGCCATAGCCGATCCTGTCCGAACTTCGGGACAGGTCTAGCAGCCAATGGTCAAGCTTCCTTTAAGCGGGTCACCCTCGCCTTGCGATCATGATGCCGGCAAGAACGATCAAGCCGCCCAGAGCTTGCATTGCGGTGATCGATTCACTGAGAAAAGCCCAGGCGAGAATGGCCGCCACGACCGGCTGGAGAAGCAACGTCAGCGAGGAGAAAGCCGCTGGAAGATAGGCAAGCGCGTAGGCAATCGCCACCTGCCCGCCCGCATGGCTGACAAAAGCCAGGCCGAAGACCACCGACCAGCCGTAGACGCTTGCAGGCAGCATGTGGCCTTCAAAGAAGAATGCGAGCGGGAAAATTCCGACTGCAGCGGAGGCCGTGCTCCACAACATGATGCGGATCGTATCAAAACGGCTGCGAAGCGCGCCAATCGCCAGGATGTAACAGGCGTAGAAGAAGGCGGCGATCATGGCGACGCCATCACCGCGCAAATCGCCACTGCCAAAAGCGGCAGGTCCACCCTTCAGGACGACCACGCCGGCCAATGCCAGGACCAGGCCGAGTACGAAGACGCGGGTCACTTTGGCGCCGAAAAACAGGAAGCCGATGACGGTCACGAAAACCGGCGCAAGATTTGCGAGCAGCGTTGCATTGGCAACCGAGGTCATGGTGATTGACAGGTGCCAGGCGGAGAGATCCAGCGCCAGCACGGCGCCCGGCAGGATCAGCATCCCGTAATCGGAAAGGTTCTTCGGTTTCGGCCCCGTATCCTTGCGCAAAACCGAGAAGATGAAGATCGGGATCAGCGCCAGCGCCACGCGCCAGAAGGCTGTCGCCATCGGCCCGACTTCGGAAAGCCGCACGAAGATCGGCGATCCGCCGATCGCCGCACCGCCGAGAATGAGGGCGATGAGCGGAAGGCGGCTGGACGAGGGAGTTTCGGAAACGGCGGAAGCGGCCTGTGACATGAGATCTCGATGCTTTCTGCGCAGCTTACTCGCAAGCCACGGCTATGCCGCCACTATCAGAAGTCGCGCGCTGACGACAGTCAAAGAACGACAGATCGATCAGAAATAGGTCGTAAATTATGCCGCGCGGCGTCTTTCAGCTTTTCAGTGATTTCGCGGGCGATGAAGACCGTATGTTCGGTTATCTGCGGCAATCCCATCAGTTCGCCGAAAGTACCGCGGGCAAGCGGACCGGAAATGAGCAGGGATGAGATCACCCGGCCATCCGGTCCTAGTGCTTCGGAGTGTTCGGAACAGGCAAGGCCGAGGCCGGTAGGATCAAGAGCGAGATAACCATCCCGCGCAAGCTCGCCGAGCCAGGGCTGTGTCTCCAAAATGCCGCCATGCGCCGGACCGGTCGTGACTATGACTGCGTCGAAGATCCGATCCACTTTTGCGCGGGCATGTCGCGGCTGCAGAGTGACGCGGATCGTTTCATCTTCGATCCTTGCATCGGCGAGAAATGCCGCCAGGATCTCCAGTCGGCCGCCTTCGACCGCCATATCGAGAACTGCCTCGACCTGCGGGGCGATGCGGAAACGATGCACATCCCAATAGGGTCGCAAATGCCGGACGATGCGCCGCCGTTCGGCAACCGGCAGTGCACGCCAGACATCGTGGCCTTGAGAGCGAACCTGATCGATCACCGCATGCCAGCTCAAACCCTGTTCGGCCGCCTGACGGATGGTAAGCCTTACCTTACGTAATAAAGCAGTTGCCGAAAATGCAGGCTCAGTGATGAAATCACCAAAGGCCTCTTGTGGGACCTCCGCGTGACCGCGTGAACGCAGACCGCGGCGGGAAATGGCGACGACTGGACCTTCATGACCGTTTCGCGCAAGGGACGCGATCACGTCCGCTGCCGTCAGCCCATTGCCGATGACGAGAACCCTATCTTGCGGCCGCACGACTTCAAGGGCACCTCGTTTCGTGGTGTCCGCGATGAAACGTGGATGGCCGGCTAGAGTGGCGGCTAGCCTGCCAGGTGCGGCTGGTGGCGGATGGCTGGTGGCGATTACGACGATTTCAGCTTCGGTGAGGCCACCCTTATCATCGAGGATCACCCAGCCGTCGGTCTTGCGATGAACGGCTGTCACGGTTAACCGACGATGACGGATGGCCCCCGACTTCAGGAAGGGTTGCAGAAGCGAGCCGACATAATCGCCAAAGACCCGGCGGCGCGGGAAAAGCTGACCATTCTCGCGCGTGGCTTCGGGATCGTCGCGCACGGCATTGTTCGCCTCGATCCAGCGTTGGAATTCTTCCGGATCATCCGGCTGCAGGCTCATCTTGGCAGCCGGCACATTGATGCGATGGGCAGGGTCGACTGTATCATAGGCAAGGCCGCGGCCAAGCATGGGACGCGGCTCGAAGACCACGATATCGGGTATGTCGCTGCCGACAAGCTTCAGCAGATGATAAGCGACGCCACCGCCGGAAACGCCGCCGCCGATGATGGCGACGACCGGCCGATGAGATTTCTGTTCCGTCGAAGGCTTTATCTGGGACTGCATCTGGGCCGGCATCATTTCATTCGATGCCCGAGCATAAAAGCAGCGCGGAGACTGCGCAATGCTTCCAGCCTATCGTCTATATTTTTTATGGATAATCCATGACGGCCCGATCAGCCGGAGATCGTGGTCGCGAATTCCGGCGTACCTCTGATCGTATTGCTGACCGTACAAATCTCGTCTTCGGCCATGTGGGCGATCTTGCGACGCGTTTCCTCGTCGATATCCCCCTTGATGGAGAAAGCGATATTGAACTTGGCGACACGAGACAGGCCTTCCGTTGCCTTTTCGCCGGTCACATCAGCAGTGATTTCGGTAATCTTGTCGAGAATGCCGAGCTGGCTTGCTGCCATGCGAGCACTCAAAACGAGGCATGCCGAAAGCGAGGAATAGAGCAGATCGAGCGGATTGAAACCCGGCTGGGACGGGCTGGTGACGATATCGAGTTTTCCGCCGGTTACCGACGTGACATGTGGGAAGCCGGTACGGCCGAGAACGGCGTTTGCACCTGTGGGACGGGGACGAGCCTTGAGATCGGCCATTTTGAAATCCTCTATCGAGTACAGGTCTGAGATAATGTTTCCGGCCGAAAGCCGCAATGCGGCGATTTGATTTTCGCTTGGTTGCCCAGCGGAACCTTTCCATCAGTCATTGGTTTTTTCACCTGAGCAATCTGATGAAGAGGCAGGATTTTCCATGCCCGACATCCGCAAGATCAACCGCAAGCCAACAAGCCGTATGGACGCGCGCGACCGGCTGATCGTTGCGCTCTATGCGCAGCTCAGGGCCGAGCGGGAAACACGTGAGACATTGGAATGGGCAATCCGCAACGGTGCAATTTCCAACGACGTGCTGGAGGCGATTGCGTCCGACCCGGTACCCGTCGTCACCAGCGAGGACATCGCATCGCTCGAAAAGATCATCGCGCTCGACGAGCGGCGTAGCCGCTCACGCGGCAACGGCTGACGAGAAGGAACACACATGGCCTATATTACCTATCAGATCGTTCCGCATGACAATGGCTGGGCCTACAAGCTCGGCGACACGTTGTCCGAACCCTACGCAACGCCGGAGCAAGCGATGGACCGCGCAAGGGACGTCGCCTCACGCCAGAAGATCGGCAACGGCGATGCGCTGCTTGCCTATCCCTCACCTGATGGCAGCGGCTGGAAATTTCAGCCGCTTGAAACAGATAAGAGTAGTAGCAGGCTTTGAACGGAGACGAGCATGGCGGCGCGCGCAAGCTGGAAGGGCCATCTGAAGATCGACGACCTTGCCTGCGCCGTTGGCCTCTATACGGCCGTCTCCTCGTCCGACCGTCTCTCCTTCAACATCATCAACCGCAGAACAGGGCATCGCGTGGAACGCCAGTTCGTCGACAGCGAAACCGGCAAGCCGGTGGAGCGCGACGACCAGGTCAAAGGCTACCGGATGGAGAGTGGCGACTATCTTCTCATCGAAGGCGATGAGATCGCCGAGATCATGCCGGAAAGCGACAAGGTGATGGACGTTAAGGGGTTTATTCCCTTCGACGGCATCGACAAGCTCTATTTCGACCGACCTTATTATCTGGCGCCGGTCGATGAACATGATGCCGAAGCGCTTGCATTGATCGCCCGCGGCATGCAGGACGGAAAGGTAGCGGCACTCGCCGAAGCGGTGCTTTTTCGCCGCAACCGCACGCTACTCATTCGCGCGCATGACGACCACATCATCGCAACCTTGCTGAACTTCGACTACGAGGTTCGCTCCGCGACTTCCGCGTTCAAAGACATTCCCGACATCAAGTTCGACAAGGAGATGCTGGAGCTCGCCGGTCATATCATCGGAACCAAAAGTGGCAGCTTCGACCCCAGCGAATATCACGATCGGTACGAGGCGGCACTTGTCGAACTCGTGAAAGCCAAGATCGAAGGCCGCGCGCCGCCGAAACGCAAGCGCGAGCCGGAGCGCAAGGTGGTGGATCTCATGGAGGCTCTGCGCCAAAGTGCCAAGATGGGCGGCAAGGCGCCGGCGAAAAAACCCGCTGTGCGTAAAACTTCCGATAGAAGCAGCAGAAAGGCGAGCTGACCATGGCGCTCGAAACCTATCAGGCGAAACGTGATTTCAAGATCACGCCAGAGCCGCGCGGCAAACAAGGCCGCGCGAAGGGCAATAGCTTCGTCATCCAGAAGCACGACGCCACGCGCCTGCATTATGATTTTCGCCTTGAGATGGATGGCGTGCTGAAAAGCTGGGCTGTCACCAAAGGCCCGAGCCTCAATCCGGAAGACAAGCGCCTCGCCGTCCATGTGGAGGACCACCCCCTCTCCTACGGCGATTTCGAAGGCACCATTCCAAAGGGCCAATATGGCGGCGGCACTGTGATCGTCTGGGACCGCGGCACCTGGACGCCGCTCGGCGACCCGCATAAGGCCTACCGCAAAGGCCACATGGAGTTCGAGCTCGACGGCGAGAAGCTTAGGGGGCGCTGGCATCTGGTGCGTATGCACGGAAAACCCGGCGAGAAGCGCGAGAACTGGCTGCTGATCAAGGGGGACGACGTGGAGGCCCGGCACGAGGGCGCGCCCGATATCCTCGAAGAGCGACCAGAATCGGCCAAAACCGGGCGGCAACTCGAGGAGGTCGCAAAGAATCCGGACGCCATGTGGCAGTCCAAGCCAAAGGGCGGCAAGGCGGTTGTGACCGAAGCACGCTCGCAGAAGGCACGCCCTCGTATCGCCGCAAAGCGCGACTGGCCGAGGGGCGCGAAAAAGGCGGCCATGCCCGACTTCACCGAACCGGAGCTTGCCAAGCTCAAACCAAAGCCGCCGATCGGCGAGCGCTGGATCCATGAGATCAAGTTCGACGGCTACCGGCTGCAGGTGAAGATCAAGGACGGGCGCGTGACGATGCTGACGCGCGGTGGGCTCGACTGGACGGAGAAATTCGGCAAGCACATTGTCGATGCCTTTGCCTCCCTGCCGGTCGCAACGGCTGTTATCGACGGAGAACTCGTCGTCGAGCGCGATACCGGCGCCTCGGATTTCTCCGCCCTGCAACAGGATCTCAGCGAGGGCCGTTACGACCGCTTCGTCTTCTACGCCTTCGATCTGCTCTATCTTGACGGTTACAGTTTGCTGGACGTAGGCCTTCTCGAACGCAAAAATTTGCTGGAAAAGCTGCTGTCCAACGACAGTGGTAAGCTGCGCTACAGCGCGCATTTCAATGAGAATGGCGGCCTGGTGCTTGAGCACGCCTGTCGGCTCAGCCTCGAAGGTGTCGTCTCGAAACACCGCGACAGCAAATATGTGTCCGGCCGAAACGGCGAATGGATCAAATCGAAGTGCTCGCAGCGCCAGGAATTCGTCATCGGCGGCTATGTGCCTTCCACTTCGACGAAGAATGCCATCGGGTCGCTCGCCATGGGCTATTACCAAGACGGCGCCCTGAAGCATGTCGGCCGCGTCGGCACCGGCTATACGGTCGCGACGGCGCAGATGCTTTACGAGCGGCTATCGGCGATGGAGATGAAACAGAATTCCTTCGACGATAAGCTGACAGCAGAGGAACGGCGCGGCCTGCATTACGTCAAGCCGCAGCTCGTTGCCGAAGTGGAGTTCCGCGCCTGGTCGGCCGATGGTAATCTGCGCCACGCGGCTTTCCGCGGATTGCGAGAGGACAAGCCGGCAAAGGATGTTGGGCGCGAGATGGAAAAGACGACGGCGAAAAACCTGCCGGAATCGGCAGTGCAGCTCACTCATCCCGACCGTATCTATTGGCCGGATGAGGGCGTTACCAAAGAAGGCCTCGCGGATTATTACGCGCAGGTCTGGCACTTCATGGCGCCTTATGTCGTCAACCGGCCGTTGGCGCTCCTGCGCCTGCCAGATGGCATTTCCGGCCACCAGCGCTTCTTCCAGAAACATGCCTGGAAGGGCATGAATGACCATATCGAGCAAATTACCGACCCCAAGGACAAGAGCGGTGAAAAGCTGCTGCGCATTACCGATTTCGATGGTCTCGTAGCGCTGGTGCAATCGGCCGTGCTGGAAATCCATCCCTGGGGCGCGACAACGGACAATTGGGAAAAGCCAGACATGATCACCATGGACCTCGACCCCGGCGAGGACGTGCCATGGGAAAATGTGATATCTGCGGCTTATGAACTGAAGGAGCGCATCGAGGGCGAAGGCCTCGCAGCCTTCGTCAAGACATCCGGCGGCAAAGGGCTACACGTGGTGACGCCACTGGAGCCCAAAGCCGGATGGGAGGAGGTGAAAGCCTTTGCCAAATGGCTTGCAGACAGCATGTCTGAGGATGATCCCGATCACTATCTAGCAACTGCGACCAAGGCAAAACGCAGCGGCAAGATTTTCATTGATTATCTCCGCAACGGTCGCGGCAATACTGCCGTTGCTGCTTATTCCGCACGCGCTCGTCCGGGTGCTGCCGTGTCCATGCCGCTGGAATGGAGCGAACTGACCACCGAAATCGGTCCTGCCTATTTCACCGTTGATAACACGCCGGCACGGCTGCAGGCGCTTTCCAAGGATCCGTGGGATGGGTTCTTTGCCGCGGCAAAGCCGCTTCGAAAGCGGAAGCGATAGGCTTCGCTCCTATCGCGGCTTTCCGCGCCCGCTTTCGGCCGCGAGGCTCTTTTTCATAGCATCCATAATATTGATGACGTTGCCCGTCGATTTGACCGGGGCGGGCTTGCGAACTGGTGCTGCTTTCTTGAAGCTCTTCTCCTTGCCACGGATCAGTGCCTTCAGCCGCTTCTGAACCGGATCCTGAACCAGGGATGGGCTCCAGTCCTTTGTCTTTTCCTTGACCAGTTTTTTCATGAGAGTCAGCAACGCGCTATCGACCTTCGCCTTCATGTCGAGTTCGGCCGCCGGTTCGCGGAGTTCATCGCCGTAACGCAGCGTCCACAGAATGATGCCCTTGTCCTGCGGCTCCAGGAGTACGGCGCGTTCGCGTCGATAGAGCACCAGCCGGGCAATGCCGACCACGTCATTGGCGCGCATCGCCTCGCGGATCACACAGAAGGCTTCGGTGCCGACCTTGTCTTCCGGCGCCAGGAAATGCGGCTTGTCGTACCAGATCCAGTCGATCGATCCGCGCGGCACGAAACTGTCGATATCGATGGTGCGGGTGCTTTCCAGCCCTACTTCCTCGATCTCCTCGTCTTCAAGGAGAACATAGTCATCCTCGCCGCGCGGATAACCCTTTACCTGATCCTTTTCGGCGACAGGTTTATGCGTGACGCTATCGACATAGCGGCTTTCGGCACGGTTCTTCGTCGCGCGGTTCAATACATGAAACCGCACCTTGCTCGACTCCGTCGTCGCCGGCGTCAGGGAAACGGACGCGGTGACAAGGGAGAGCTTGAGATAACCTTTCCAGAACGCTTGCCGGGCCATTCGCCATAAACGGAAATAGTCGCGCGAGGTTCCGCCCGAAAGTATCTGTCGAGCAAAAATTCCGGTTTAGCGGCGAAGCTGCTATGAAGAGCAACGGCTTGGCGCGTGAGACCATCACATATGCGCTTCGACAACTTCCTGACACGATTTGGTATCAACTGGTTCCATGTCGTTATGAGCAGGCAAGCAAATGCGAAAAGAAGATGTCTATCGGGCGAAATGGATCGCTCTCGTGCTCACATTGTTTTTCGGCGCGATGATATCCTACGCGAAATTCGCTGGATTGTTTCCACCGCCGAATTTGGACGACGAGGCCCAATATGGACCGCCGGGTTGGTTCTCGAGCTTCGATCTCGGACCACCGCCATTCCTCCGCCCGCCGGAATTCCGACCGGTTAAAGAGCCGCACGACATTTCCGTTTGAACGAAGCATCTCCGGACGAGCCCGTCCCGGGCGAAATAACTGCGTCCATTCAACGAGCGGCTTTTGAGCAAAATGAAGGGCTCCCACTCAATACTCGGCGAGCCCCCCGCATCGGGTTCGGTCCTAGTAATCCTACTACCGCCGCATAGCTACTTTCCTCGCCGCGCTACCGATTCGCAACTCATCCAAAAGGGCTAGGCGTCACGCAGCCCCTTCAGTATGTTAGGCGGCGGGTCACGGTTTATTGGAGAACGGTGATAACTGTGACGTCCGCTTCGTCCGCAGCTCGCATGATCGCTTCCCGGAGTCGGTCCGCATCCGCCTTGCCAGTCATCACATCCAGACAGGCTTTTACGGCAGATAGAAACTCCTCGCCATCGTCGGACGGCCAGTCTCTCATCAAGGCGTTGGCAGCTTCTCCAACCGTGCGAACAGTCATGCGTTCGCCCCTGTCCTTGAAGACAAGGATAAGTGGAGCGAATTCGGCCGAGGTGTCCCATTTCATGGCACTTGGTTCCTGATGGGAAAATATATTGGTAACCACTGCAAGAGGTGTGCCACCGGCGCGCGTAGATGAATGCGGTTACCTGTTAGGGTCGTTTGACGCTGCGTTTCGCGATCATCGAGGCCAATTCGAACGCTTAATCGAATGGGCAAAACATCGGAGGGAGAAAAGCTGACACAGGCTCATCAAATCCTGTGGGCCGATCTTGGCGCCGCTGCCATCGCAGCTATCACGACGTCTAAGAGAATGTCTTTTGGCGCGCAGGAAATGGCTAATCACACAGAAAGATCAGATGGTGCCCAGGACCGGAATCGAACCAGTGACACGCGGATTTTCAATCCGCTGCTCTACCAACTGAGCTACCTGGGCTAACCACGCTTCTTGAGAAGCATTCCGCTTTGGAATGTCGGGGCCTTGGTGCACCCCGGAAGCGAGCGGGGTTATAGCATCTTGTTCGCCCATGGCAAGCATCAAATGATAGTTTTTTGACGGCCCCGAAGTTTTTGGCGATTTGCGAGGAAAAATAAGAGCTTCGCCGTGGAAAACCTAGTTTTCCTCATCCGGATAATCCGCCTTCGTTTCGTCGTCGGCGACAGGAATGGCATAGGAGCCCGTCAGCCAGCGCGACAGGTCCACTTCGCGGCAACGATTGGAGCAGAAGGGATAGTGTTCACGGTTCGACGGTTTGCCGCATTCCGGGCAGGGACGTGTCTTACGCAACGGCTCAACCTTGCCGCCGGTCTTCATTTCATCAGACATGGTTTCCTCCTACGGCATTGGCCCGAAAACTGGAACGAATTTCGGGATGCATGACGCGTAGATTCAAAAAGGTAGAACGTCCTTGGTGTGTCCGAATGGACGCACGGCGCTCTAACCGCAGATCAACCCTCGGGCCAACGGCTATGGACATCGAAGCCTTCGCCAGTCAGAAGCACGATGGTTTCATAAAGTGGCAGTCCCACGACATTTGTGTAGGAACCCACCATTTTTTGCACAAAGGTACCTGCCAGACCCTGGATACCATAAGCGCCGGCCTTGCCGCGCCATTGGCCAGAGGCAATGTAGTTTTCGATCTCAAAGCTCGACAGGCGTTTGAAACGCACTTTCGTCTCGACGATTTTCTGGCGCACCTTGCGGTCGGGCGTGATCAGGCAGATGCCCGTATAGACCACGTGGTTGCGGCCGGAGAGCAGGTGCAGGGAATTCGATGCCTCATCGGCGAATTCCGCTTTGCCGAGGATGCGGCGGCCGACGGCGACGACCGTATCGGCGGACAGAATGTAGCTGCCGTTCCACGTGATGTCGCCCTTGATGGCGGCAAGTGCGGCTTCCGCTTTTTCGCCCGAGAGACGGCGGGCGAGCGAGCGCGGATGCTCCGACTTCTTCGGCGTCTCGTCTATATCCATCGGCAGCAGACGCGAGGGCTCGATGCCGGCCTGATTGAGCAGATCGACGCGGCGGGGCGAGCCCGAGGCCAGAATGAGCTTGTATTTCAGCGCCATGGAACCTCGACCATCGGCAGGCGGGAGCAGAAGCTCTTTGGGAGCTTCGCAGACCAAGCTTACTTGAAGCGGTAGGTGATGCGGCCCTTCGTCAGGTCGTAGGGCGTCATTTCGACCAGAACCTTGTCGCCGGCGAGAACGCGGATGCGGTTCTTGCGCATGCGGCCGGCGGTATGAGCTATGATCTCATGCTCGTTTTCGAGCTTCACGCGGAACGTCGCATTCGGCAGAAGTTCGGTTACGATACCCGGGAATTCGAGGACTTCTTCTTTCGGCATATAAGGGTTTTCTTCCTGTGTGTTGGGTAAAAAGGCGCAAGGCGCCTGAAAATTTGCGCGGAAACTACACAATCAACGGGGATTTGTGAACCTCGTAGATCGGGCTTTCCGACTTTTGTTTCACGCCGATTGTGCGGCGATGCCATTTCTCTTGAGTAGCCGGCTTTCGATAAGGCCGGCCAGGTGATCGCGAACCTCGCGATAACCATCCAATATCTGCTCGCGCGTACCGGTCGCCACTGTCGGATCCATGGTCGGCCAGTAGACGACATCGACGGCGTTGGAACGTGTCAGTTCGAGCGCTGCGTGATGAGCCTGCGGTGAAAGCGTAATGATGAGGTCGAAATAGTCGTCCTCGAGCTCCTCCAGCGTCTGCGGCTGCCGGCGGCCAAGTGAAAGGCCGATTTCCTCCAGCACGACGTCGACGAAAGGATCGCGCTCGCCGGCGCGAACGCCAGCAGACCTTATATAGGTATTGGCAGGCAGAATGCTACGGGCGATCGCTTCCGCCATCGGCGACCGGATGACATTCAGCCCGCACATGAAGAGGATGGCGCCCGGTCGTTTTCCATCCTCCGCTTCGACGTGCGGTCCCATCGCCATCACCCGCGCCAATAGAGTACGCAGACAAGCGTGAAGAGGCGTCGGGCCGTATCGAAATCGACGTCGATCTTGCCGGAGAGCCGGTCCTTCAGGGTCTGCGAGCCTTCGTTGTGGATGCCGCGCCTGCCCATGTCGATCGCTTCGATTCGGCTCGGCGAAGCCGAACGAATCGCCTCGTAATAGCTTTCGCAGATCATGAAATAGTCCTTCACGATCCGCCGGAACGGCGTCAGCGACAGGATATGGGTCGCGACATCCTCGCCCTTTTCCGTGGTGATGGAAAATACGAGCTTGGAATCGACAAGCGAGATGTTCAGCCGGTAAGGACCGCCGGAATGGCCGACGGGGGTGAAGGAATTTTCTTCGATCAGATCGAAGATCGCGACTGCCCGCTCATGCTCGACATCGGGCGTCGAACGGCCGATCGTATCGTCAAGGACAACGTCGCAGAGCCGGAAGTCGTCCTTCGCCATTCCCTCACCTTTCGAGGTTGAGGCGGATCGCGACCGATCGCGCATGGGCATCGAGGCCTTCCGAAACAGCCAACGCAATCGCCGCCGGGCCGAGATTCCGAAGCTGCTGGGGGCCGAGCCGAAGGATCGAGGTGCGCTTGACGAAATCGAGAACCGAAAGGCCGGAGGAGAAACGGGCCGAACGGGCCGTCGGCAGCACGTGGTTGGAGCCGCCAACATAATCGCCGATCACTTCGGGCGTATGGGCGCCGATGAAGATCGCGCCGGCATTGCGGATCTTGTCGACGAAGGTATCTGGATTGGCGACGGCGAGTTCCAGATGTTCGGCGGCGATGCGGTTTGCGAGCGGAATGGCGTCTTTGAGATCGGATACGAGGATGATTGCGCCAAAATCGCGCCAGCTTGTAGCGGCGGTTCCCGAACGGTTCAGCGTCTTCAGTTGCCGTTCGACGGCCGCTTCGACCGCCTTGCCAAATTCCTCGTCGTCGGTGATCAGGATGGCCTGGGAGCTTTCGTCATGCTCGGCCTGGGCTAGCAGATCAGCGGCAACCCAATCGGGATTGTTGTCCTTGTCGGCGATGACGAGCACTTCTGACGGGCCGGCGATCATATCGATACCAACAGTGCCAAACACCTGGCGTTTGGCGGCAGCGACATAGGCATTGCCAGGGCCAGTGATCTTGGCAACCGGGGCAATCGTCTCGGTGCCGTAGGCCAGCGCGGCAATCGCCTGCGCGCCACCGATGCGGTAGATTTCATTGACACCGACAAGCTTTGCAGCAGCCAGCACCGCCGGATTGACCAAACCACTGGTCGCCGGCACGGCGATGACGATGCGATCCACACCAGCGACCTTCGCCGGGACAGCGTTCATCAAGACCGAGCTCGGATAGCTCGCCGTGCCGCCCGGCACATACAAGCCGACGGCTTCGATCGCCGTCCAGCGTGAGCCGAGGCCGACGCCCATATCGTCTTCGTAGATATCGTCCTTCGGAAGCTGACGGCGGTGATGGGATTCGATGCGCAGTGCGGCAACTTTCAGAGCGCCGAGAACCTCGGAGGGGACGACCTCGACGGCTTTCTCGATTTCTTCTTCGGTGACGCGCATCGGCACAGTGGAAAAATCGATGCCGTCGAACTTCTTCGAATATTCGGCCAATGCGATATCGCCGCGGCTGCGCACATCATCGATGATGGCGCGCACGACGGTGTTGACGTCTTCGGAGACCTCGCGCTTGGTTGTGAGAAAAGCCGCGAAGCGCTGCTCGAAACCATCGGATGTCTGATTGAGCCAGATTGCCAAGACCGGAATTCCTTCTTTACTCGAACTGTTTCGCTCAGGTGCCGGGATGGCGCGGTTTGGAGCCCGTTTCCCAGGCGCCGCCGATATCGGCAAGCTGCACCTCGATGCATTCGACATCGAGGGCAATCGAGGCCGTTCCCGCCAGCGAGAGCTCGAGCGTGCCTTCCGGCCCCTCGCCCTTCTGGTCAAATTGCAGGGCGAGCAGCGACAGTACATCGTCTCGTCGGGACCGGTCGATGCCGATCGAGCGGACGGAGAGCACACGTTTGAAAACAAGCGCGGCGCGGCGGCGTTCGAAACCCTTACGCTTGCGGACTGCCTCTTCCCAAACGAAGCGGTTGACGGCGAGCGCAAATTGCTTACCGCGCGGCGACCAGTCGATATCGGCCACCTTGAAGACACTATCCTGCACATGCGCGGAAATGACGGCGAGGTCCTCGGCATCGAGCGCAACAAGCTTCAGGTCGGTCATCCAGCCTCTATCCCGTGTCTTTAAGCCGCGACTGCGGCGATCTGTCAGACAACGGAAATAAGGCGCGGCGTCCAAATACGCAACCGGGATAAAGGGCGTAGAAGCGCCCTTTCTTATTCGCTGACGCGTTCGACGATGGCGCCGCAGCGGGTGAGCTTTTCTTCCAGCCGCTCGAAACCACGATCGAGGTGATACACGCGGGAAACCATGGTTTCGCCTTCGGCCGCAAGGCCGGCAATGACGAGGGAAACGGAGGCGCGCAGGTCAGTCGCCATGACAGGGGCGCCTTTCAGCCGCTCTACACCCTCGATCTTCGCCGTCTGGCCCGACAGCGAAATCTTCGCGCCTAGTCGGGCAAGCTCCTGCACATGCATGAACCGGTTTTCGAAGATCGTTTCCGTAACATGCGAGATGCCGGAAGAGCGGGTCATCAGCGCCATGAACTGCGCCTGCAGATCGGTCGGGAAACCCGGGAAAGGATCGGTGACGATATCGACCGGCTGGATACCAGCTCCATTGCGCTTGATGCGCATGCCATTGTTAGTCGACGAAATCTCCGCTCCGGCGCGGCGCAACGTTTCCAGCGCCGTTTCCAAGAGGACCACATCGGTATTCTCGAGCACGACATCGCCGCCGGCCATGGCAACAGCCATGGCATAGGTGCCGGTCTCGATGCGGTCCGGCAACACCCGATGGCGCGCACCGGAAAGCGAGGTGACGCCTTCGATCGTGATAGTCGACGTGCCGGCGCCGGAAACCTTGGCGCCCATGGCGTTCAGGCAGTTGGCGAGATCCACGACTTCAGGCTCGCGGGCGGCATTGCCGATAACGGTTGTGCCGCGGGCAAGCGTTGCCGCCATCATCAGCACATGGGTCGCGCCGACGGAAACCTTCGGGAAGGTGTAGTGCGTGCCAATGAGACCGCCCTGCGGTGCCTTGGCATTGATATAGCCGCCGTCGATCTCCATCGTGGCGCCGAGTGCTGTCAGGCCTTCGATGAAGAGATCCACCGGGCGCGTGCCGATGGCGCAGCCGCCCGGCAATGAAACGCGGGCATGGCCCTCGCGAGCCAGAAGCGGACCGATGACCCAGAAGGAGGCGCGCATCTTCGCAACCAGTTCATAGGGAGCGGTCGTATCGACGATGGTTCGGCAGGTGAAATGGATCGTGCGGGCATAGGAATCTTCCTGGCGCTCGCGGCGGCCGTTGACCGCAACGTCGACACCGTGATTGCCGAGGATGCGCATTAGCAATTCGACATCGGCAAGATGAGGCACGTTTTCGAGCGTCAGCGTATCGCTCGTCAAAAGCGAGGCGATCATCAGCGGCAGCGCGGCATTCTTGGCGCCGGAAATCGGAATGATGCCATTAAGCTCATTACCGCCGACAATTCTGATACGATCCATGTGCACTTACGGGCGAGGCCCGCCTTTCCTGAAAGTGTTGCCTGTGGGGGCAAGGCAAGAGGTGGGGGTCTTTAGAGCAAATCCCATGACGCTTCAATTCGTCGCGGACCGAACATTACGATTCGTCCATTTTTGCGGCGGGCTTTTTTGCAGCGGGCAGGCCATTCGTCTCGTCCGCCCGGCCGGATCGGCGAGCGCGCACCTGCTGTTTGCGTTTTGAAAGATTTTCTCTCAGCTTTTCGGCCGCCCGTTCCCGGCGCAATGCCGCCTGGGCCTCTATGGCCGCTTTCCGGCTCTGCCGGGCCTTTTCAGTCTCTTCGGTCATTCCCCAGAATTAACCGGATTCGCGCCATTCCAAAAGTGCCTCATCCGTTATTCCCAGAGAAGTTGGAAATTGCGGCTTGCGCTCCTGCCGAAGCTGTGGCAATAGGCGCCCCGTTCACGCGAATTGAGCGTTTCCGCTTCACGCGTCTGGTCCTGCTGCCGTAGCTCAGTGGTAGAGCACACCCTTGGTAAGGGTGAGGTCGGTGGTTCAATCCCACTCGGCAGCACCAGTTTTCTCCCTTAGCATTATTCCCTCGCGCCCATCGGCGCCATTGCTGCCGGCAAAAATCTCGCTAGAATATTAGCATTCTGAAGTCTTCGCGGAGGGAACTCGAAGGCTTCGTCAATGTTTCTATCGAGATATGCTGGAGGAGCGTCGATGGCAACTGAACGCTGGAATAGTCCGATCAAGGTGGGTTTCGAAGAGGCGGGAGCACGCACAGTTAACGGACCGTTTGACGCACTGGCCTGCCTTAGCGATCTCTGGCCTGCCGCACGCGGATTGCAATATCTTAGGGCACGCAGCGTTTGCCGCGCCGCGCTCGATGGCCGCAAGAGCGTTGAGGAGGCCCGCGCGGAGTTCGTGGCGGCCGCCCAGGAAGCAAAGCTTAAAGTGCATTAAGCTTTGGACGGCGGTATTGGACAATAAAGGTCCGATCCGTTCCGAAACAGAGCAATATTTAATTTTCACTTAACCCTGCACAGAGCTCGCGCGAGGCTTTGTCCCCAAAGACATTGCGCCACTCAGCTGTTCATCAATAGAACGACGCCAGCCATCATGATGATGGTTAGGGGCTCGTCACCCTCTGTGGGAGACTGCAGGCGAGCCTCGTCCGAAAGAAACTTCGAATATTCGATCAGCAACCCGAAGTATTCTCATCCTGGATCTGAAGATATCCAACTCCGATGATTGTGCCATCGGCGGTACGGATGAAGGACGGCAGGTAATGCGGTTCGGCGGGCCTACAGACGGCGGCGCTGGTATATTCATTCAGTCCGATCTGGTCCTTCGGCAGGGCCGAATAATTCATATCAGTCTCGAGTGAGGCGGAGGCGGAGCCAGCAAAGGCGCTGCACCCGAGCAGGAGGGCGGCAACCCACAGGCGTATAAGCGTTTGCATCATTGTCTCCAGTCTTGAAATCAGCTCTTCAACACGTGAGACGGGAAGTTGGTTCCTTGAAAAATCCTGTTCCTAGGCGTGATTTACCTCACCAACATGCGGCAATGAACATAACCACTTCCGACAATGGCCTCGGCAATCGCCAGAGCCCGCTCGCTATCACCCCACTGCCGCACAAAGCCCTCGAGGATGACGTAGGGACCGACGGTGGAGACGATGATTTCGGCAGCATCGAGACCGGCTTCGGCATGCAGGGCGCTTTCCACGGACGCGCGTATAGCGGCCGTATTATGGCCCTTTATCCAGGCTTCCTCCTGGGTTGGCGAGATGTGAAACCGCGGCACCATGACCGTCCCTGAGATCGGCTAATGGGATTTAACGCAAGAAGACGACGTTTTGTTGCCACGCATTGCCGGCGCGATGCATAGTCGTCAGGGTGGTGGTGCTTCGAACGCGCGCTGGAGGTGTCAGCCGCCGCTCTGTGATCGCCGTCTGAGGAGACGATGATGAAACTGCTGGTGCCTGCTCTTCTTGCCACGACTCTTTTGGCTGCTGCCCTGCTAGCCGGGTGTTCTGCGGCGGATGGGCCTGCGTTGGAGCCCATTCCCGGCAGCATCACCTATGGTGGGCAGCCGCGGACGAAGCTGACCAAGTCGCCGATCGGCAGCGCCGTCTATAACGACTTTTACAATCAGTATGGCGAGCACGTCTACGAAACCTACATCCTCCAGCCCGACCGTAGCCTGAAGCTGACGCGCCGCGATGTCGTGCCGGACTTTCCGCAATAGCGCACCATGCGTCCACCACGCCCGCTTGACAGCAGAGCCAATCGAGAACATCCAAAGAACATCTGATTTTTATTCGCGGGCGCTGATTCTCTCGCGAGGCCCAACCGGACGGCTGGATGTATCTCGAAAGACTCAATCCCCAGCAGCGGATGGCCGTGGAGCACGGCACTCTCATTGACGGAAGTCATGTGGCCGGGCCGCTCCTGGTCATCGCCGGCGCCGGTTCGGGCAAGACGAATACGCTTGCCCATCGTGTCGCCCACCTCATCCTCAAGGGCGCCGATCCGCGCCGCATCCTGCTGATGACCTTTTCGCGCCGGGCGGCAGCCGAAATGGGCCGGCGCGTCGAACGCATCTGCGGCGAGGTTCTCGGTAAGAATTCCGGCATATTGGCCGATGCCCTGGCCTGGAGCGGCACGTTCCATGGCGTTGGTGCGCGGCTCCTGCGCGACTATGCCGAACAGATCGGCCTCGATCCGGCCTTCTCGATTCACGACCGGGAAGACAGCGCCGACCTGATGAATCTCGTGCGTCACGAGCTCGGCTTCTCGAAGACCGAAAGCCGTTTTCCGACGAAAGGCACCTGCCTTGCGATCTATTCGCGTGCAGTAAATTCGGAAACGAAACTGCCGCTGGTGCTGCGTGACGCTTTTCCATGGTGCGCCACTTGGGAAAAGCAGCTTCGCGAACTTTTCGCCTGTTATGTCGAGGCCAAGCAGAGCCAGAATGTACTCGATTACGACGACCTGCTGCTCTACTGGGCACAGATGGTGGCGGAACCGATGATTGCCGAGGATATCGGCAGCCGCTTCGATCATGTGCTTGTCGACGAGTATCAGGACACGAACAAACTTCAGTCTTCGATCCTGCTTGCGCTGAAGCCCACCGGCCTGGGGTTGACGGTCGTTGGCGACGATGCGCAGTCGATCTATTCCTTCCGCGCAGCGACAGTGCGCAATATTCTGGATTTTCCGGCCTCCTTCAGCCCGGCCGCCAATATCGTCACGCTCGACCGCAACTACCGCTCGACGCAGCCGATCCTTGCCGCGGCCAATGCGGTGATCGACCTTGCTTCGGAGCGCTTCACCAAGAACCTTTGGACGGAACGGGAATCGCCGGAGCGGCCGCGGCTGGTAACGGTGCGCGACGAGAACGATCAGGCGCGCTACGTGGCCGACAAGGTTCTCGACAATCGCGAAGAAGGCGTGAAGCTGAAAAGCCAGGCCGTGCTCTTCCGCGCCTCACATCATAGCGGTCCGCTGGAAGTCGAACTCACTCGCCGCAACATTCCCTTCGTAAAGTTCGGCGGGCTGAAATTCCTCGACAGCGCGCATGTGAAGGACATGCTGGCGGCACTGCGCTTTGCTCAGAACCCGCGCGACCGGGTAGCAGGCTTCCGGCTGATGCAGATCCTGCCGGGTGTCGGCCCTTCGACTGCACAGAAGATGCTGGACCAAATGGCTGACAATGCGAGCCCGATAAACGCGCTTGCTGCCATGCCTGCGCCGCCGCGCTCGGGCGACGACTGGACCTCTTTCGTTTCCACGATGCAAGAGCTGAAAACCGGCAAGGCCGGCTGGCCTGCCGAAATTGAACTGGTGCGGCAATGGTACGAGCCGCATCTGGAACGGCTGCATGAGGACGCGAGCGCCCGGCTTGCCGATCTCATACAGCTCGAGCAGATTGCTGGTGGCTATGTCTCGCGCGAGCGCTTCCTGACAGAGCTCACGCTCGATCCACCCGATGCAACCTCCGGCCAGGCGGGTGTCCCGCTGCTCGATGAGGATTATCTCATCCTTTCAACCATACATTCGGCCAAGGGGCAGGAATGGACAAAGGTCTTCATGCTGAATGTCATCGACGGCTGCATTCCTTCCGATCTCGCCGTCGGCACCACGGCCGAAATCGAAGAAGAGCGGCGGCTGCTCTATGTGGCGATGACGCGCGCCAAGGATAGCCTTGATCTCGTCGTGCCGCAGCGCTTCTTCACCTACGGGCAAAATTCGCAGGGCGACCGGCATGTCTACGCATCGCGCAGCCGCTTCATTCCGGCCACGCTGCTGCAGTTCTTCGAAGTCTGCGGTTGGCCGCAGGTGAAGGCCGATACGGGAGCAGCACAGCAGGCACGGCAGGTGCGTATCGACGTCGGCGCGCGCATGCGCGGGATGTGGCGTTAAAACGCTCCCCGGGAGGCGTACGAGGCGGTTTTCTGAGCAGAATTGCGTTAAGAGAAGCTTAGAGCGAAAGCGGCGGTTTGGCCGGTTCGAAGAAACGGCCAATCATTTCATCGTTGACCAGGGCGATCGTCGGCGGCGACCATTTCGGATTTCGGTCCTTGTCGATGACCGCAGCACGGACGCCCTCGTAAAAATCCGGTCCGAGCAGAATATGCATGCAGGCACCGAGTTCGCGGGCCAGGCATTCGGCAAGCGTGCGGCTCTGGCGCCCGGCTCTCAGCAGCCGCAAGGCGAGCTTGAGGCTAGTTGGCGAACGTGTGAGCATCACGCGGCGGGTCTCGGCGGCGAACTCGCCCTCCTCCTGAGCAAGAGCCGATACGATGTCCTCAACGCGATTGAAGTGGAAGGCACGGTCGATCGTCGCGGCATTGGCTTGAAGCCTGCCCTCGCCCGGTTGATCCGACAGAGCCCGCAGAGCGGCGTCCACATCGTCCGACGAACCTCCCACAGGCAGATCAGCGAGGCGCCGGACCGCCTCTTCGAGACGCGAGGACGGCATATAGAAATCGGCGAGCCCGGCATGGATTGCGTCGGCGGCATTGATATCGAGCCCGGTCAGGGCCATCCATGTGCCGCTTTCACCCGGCATATGGGGCAGCAGCCAGGTGGCGCCGACATCAGGGAAATAACCGATGCCGGTTTCGGGCATGGCAAGGCGGGTGCGCTCGGTGACGACACGGTGGCGCCCGTGGCTGGAAAGCCCGACGCCGCCGCCCATGGTGATGCCGTCCATCAACGCCACGTAAGGCTTCGGATAGGAAGCGATCCTGTGGTTGAGACGAAACTCTTCGCGCCAGAAGGTTTCCGCCAGGCCATCGCCAGCACGTCCGCTCAGGTGAATGGCGCGGATATCGCCGCCGGCGCAGAAGCCGCGCTCCCCCTCGCCCATCACGACAACGCTCGTCACGGAGCGATCCTCCGTGAACTCATCAAGGGCGGCAGCAATCGCGCGTACCATCGGGATCGTCAGACTGTTCAACGCCTTTGGTCGGTTCAGCCGGATGAGGCCGGCTGAACCGCGTCGTTCAACGATGACTTCGCTCTGATTCCTGTTATCCATGGTCCACCTCGCTCCTGCCCTATGAATAAACGGGGTTGGGCCGAGGTTCCAGTGGGCGGTTGTTCAATCAGGCTGAGAGGGACTGCGAAACGTTGGCGTCGCGTCTGACGGCATAGTCGATCGCCAGCTCCAATGGCAGCGGCCGGGAAAAATAGTAGCCCTGAGCCAGGCGCACGCCGAGGCCCTTCAGCGAGTCCGCGACATCTTCGCTTTCCACACCTTCCGCGACGGAGGCGATTCCGAGGTTCTGACAGAGATTGGCGACGGAGCGGGTAATGTTCATGCAGCGCGCATCGCGATCGAAATTCATCACGAAGGCCTTGTCGATCTTCAGCTTATCGAAGGCCAGGCGGTGGATGTGGCTCAAGCTCGAATAGCCCGTACCGAAATCGTCAAGCGCAATCGAGATGCCGGCCGCCCGCAGCACACCGATCACCTGATCGGCTGTGTCGAAGTCTGAGAGCAGCGCCGTCTCAGTGATCTCGAATTCGATGCGCTTCGGATCGACACCAGAACGCCTGATCATGGCGAGCAGGGCCATCGATGTTTCGTGATCACAGATATCACGGGCCGACAAGTTGAAGGAAAGGCGCAAGTGTGACGGCATGATCTTCACCGCGTCGAGCGCCTGACCAAATAGGATGCGGGTCATGCGGCCGATCACGGCGGTGCGCTCTGCCGCGGGAATGAACGCATCCGGGCTGATACGGCCGAAGCGCGCGCTGTCCCAGCGTGCAAGCGCCTCAAAACCGACGACGCCGCCGCTGCGCAGCTCAACGATCGGCTGATATTCGAGCTTCAACTCCTTGGCAAAATTCTCCGCCTGCAATTCGAGCTCAATGAGATATCGCTGCGTCAGGATCTTTTCATGCTCGGGTGAAAAGAGTTCAACACCGCCGGTGCGCTTGCTCTTCACCTGATAGAGGGCGAAGTCTGCTTTTTCATAGAGATCTTCGGCGATGTAGTCGCCCGCTTCCGGATAGACGATGCCGCAGGAGCCGGAGACACGCACCGAACCGTCGGGAATTTCATATGGGTCGCGTACGGTCGCGCATAGAGCAAAGCCGAGATCAGAAACGGTTCTGAGCGTCATATTGCAGGGAAAGATGATACCGAACTCGTCGCCGCCGAGGCGCGACACGATGCCTTGGTCGCCGACCAGAGAGACGAAGCGGCGTGCCGTTTCTTTCAGCACGAGATCGCCGGCGGCATGGCCGAAGACATCGTTGACCGGCTTGAAGCCATCGAGATCGATGATGCCGATAACGGGCGGTGAAGCCGGATTTTTCTGCAGCATCTTTTCGAGCGAGAGGAAGAAGCTTCGGCGGTTGGCAAGGCCTGTCAATTGATCCTGCAGAGCATTGCGGCTGTTAACGAGGTTCAGTTCCTCCGCTTCCGCCTGCTTCTGCTTGAGCTCTTCTGCGAGCCGGACCAGATGCGCGAAATTCTGGAAGTAGCTGTTGATGACACGCAGGAAGGGCAGCACCAAGAAAAGGCCGCTGACCGCTGTGGCAACGAAAACCGGATTGCCGGAAAAGAGGAAGGTCACGACCATGGCCGTGAAGGTAATGACTGTGGTGATTGCCGCCGCGAGCGGCAGATGCATCAGGCAAAAAACGCAGGAAATGCCGGTTACGACGAGGAAATAGGCAATCTGGCCCTGCTGCGAGGCGTCACCATATTGATAGAGGGCGATAGCCCAGCCGCCGAAGCCGATCGTTAGGATCGTGGCGCCTATCAGCGTGACCTTCATCAGCCGCAACGCGCGCTCGGGCGTGACATTTTCCTTGCCTAATATCTCCCACCAGCAGAGACGGAAAACGCAGACGATACTAAGACCGACGGGAATGTAGAGCGAAAGCCAGAGAGGCGCCGACTTGATGTGCGTGATAGCCACCGCCAGCGCATTGATAACAAGAAGAACGTAGAGAATCGGAATCTGTGATGACAAAGCTTTGAACTGCGCCACCAGAAACTTCGGATTATCCTTTTGCAGCCGTAACGATTCTATGAAGTTCTTCATGATTCCTGTTCCCTTGGCTGAACCGGGCCAGAGAAATCTTGATTATTCCTTACTCACGTAACGTCAGGCCACCCGCCCCTACGCCGGAAGGTAAATGTTCAGTTGCGACTCAGAAGGATGCCGCAGCCAGCGCGCGATGGATGCTGTGCAGATCGTCGACACTCTTGTTCATCAGGAAGAGCTCCCAATCGAGAGAACTGCGGACGATGGTTTCGAGCGAGTCATGCTGCGGCACCCAGTCCAGCACGCGGCGTGCAAGCGTTGGGTCGGCGACGACGCTTGCGGCATCGCCCGGCCGGCGCGGCGCCATGTTGATCTTGAAGGAGTGGCCGTTCAGGCGGGTGACCATGTTCAGGACATCGAGCACGGAATAACCGTTGCCATAGCCGCAATTGGCAACCAGCGGACCTCTGCCCTTGCGCAGATGCTGAAGCGCCTTCAGATGTGCTGCAGTCAGGTCGCTCACGTGGATATAGTCGCGCACGCCGGTGCCATCATGGGTCGGGTAGTCGAAGCCATAGACGGCGACGCTGTCGCGCTTTCCAAGCGCGGCTTCGCAGGCGACCTTGATGAGGTGGGTCGCGCCCGACGTGGACTGCCCGGCGCGCAGCTGTGGATCGGCGCCGGCGACGTTGAAGTAGCGTAGCGCTACGTAATCGAAATCATAGGCGGCGGCGGCATCTCGCAGCATCATTTCGGTCATCAGCTTGGACTGACCGTAAGGATTTTCCGGATTGAGCGGCGCCGTCTCCTTGACCGGAGCGGAACTCTTCTGCTGACCATAGACGGCGGCGGTCGAGGAGAAGACGAAGTTGCGGATACCGGCCTTGATTGCAGCGCTCAACAGCACGCGTGTCTTGCCGGAATTGTTGTCGTAATAGGAAAGCGGATCGGAGACGGAGACCGGCACAACCGCAGAGCCGGCGAAATGGATGATCGACTCGATATCGTTCTCGATGAAGATCTTCTTCAGAACGTCGGGATCGGCAATATCGCCGAGATAGAAGCGCGCCGCCGGCGCTACGGCCCAGCGAAACCCGGTGGAGAGGCTGTCAAGTACGACGACGTCTTCACCGGAATCAAGCAGCGTCCAAACCATGTGGCTGCCGATATATCCAGCCCCACCTGTAACCAGAACCGCCATGTCTGCATTCCCTGTTTTATCTTTTTCGGGAGCATCAGAACGGCTTTTTCCTTTCCGATTTTATTATCGAAAGGCCCCGGAAAGGCTTTGCGGCCAGTATGTTTGGAGATGTGGTTAGAGGCGCATTTCAGCCTCTGCTACAATTTTATCGACCAACCGATTTTCGGGGCAAAACGGCTTCGATCCCCTCTTTCTAGGTTCGTCGACATCACGCAGGCGACGAGGCAAATTGGCGCCATGAACAACTTCGCGTTCCAGGCCATGACGATGGGCGTGACGACCACCCTTTGCGGTGGAGGCGTCGGCTTGTGACCTGAAACTGTTCATTTCACCCGACCCAACCCGGCCGGACACGTGCGGGGTTTTCTGTTTCTGCCCCAATGTCCGGCTGATGCATAGGACTCTGGATTTCATTCCGGCCGGAGCGCGCTGCTCTGACCATGATGAAGCTGAAGCGGCTGAAAAGGCCTGGGGGAGGCCAACATGCCCTTCCAACCGCTCAGAGACGGCGAAGTCATCATCGTCGAGGGGCGGAATGTGACGCTGCTTCCGGTCCTGCCGGAAGCGATGCGCCGCTCAGCTTAAATCTTCAGAATATAGTCGCAGAGCCGTTCGGCCGCGACCGTGACCTGCGCGGGATCACGCAGGAAGCAGGCGCGCAGGAAACGCTCGCCGCCTGCTCCGAAGGCTGTGCCAGGTGCGAGGCCGACACCGGTCTTGTCGACGATATCGATCACCGCCTTGCGGCTGTCGTTAACGCCGTCGATACTCAGGAACGCGTAAAGCGCGCCATCCGGCTTCAGCGTCTGGACGCGGTTGGTAGCGATCAGCGCATCGCAGAGGATATCGCGGGCAAGGGTTGCCTTGTCGATATTCGACTGAACGAAGGCATCGCCTTCGTTGAGGGCAGCGACCGCGCCCTTCTGCATGAACTGGGCGACACCCGAGGTCGAATATTGGATCAGGTTTTCCAGCACCTGTCCGGTTTCCGGCGGGGCGACGATCCAGCCGACGCGCCAGCCGGTCATAGACCAGTTCTTGGAGAAGGAGTTGACGAACATCACCTTGTCGCCCGGCTCCATGACATCAAGGAAGGACGGCGCGCGTCCGCCGGCATAGAAATAACGCGCATAGATCTCATCAGCCATGATCCAGAGATTATGCTTGCGCGCCAGCGTCAGGATGTCGCTCAGATCCTTTTTCGTTGCAGTCCATCCCGTCGGATTCGACGGCGTGTTGATGAAGAGACCACGGGTCTTCGGCGTGATCGCCGCCTCGATACGACCAAGATCGACCGTCCAGGTGCCGCCTTCGAACTGAAGCTCTACACCGACCGAACGCGCGCCGGCGATTTCGAGAGCGGCTGCGATATTCGGCCAGGCCGGGGTGAGGTAAACGAATTCGTCGCCGGGCGAGGTTATTGCATGAATGGCGATCTGGATCGCCTGCATACCGGAACCGGTCACATAGAAATGCTCCGATGGCAGCCGGATGCCGAAATGCCTGAGATAATAATCCGATAGCGCCTGACGCAGTTCGGGGATACCCCGCTGCCAGGTATAGAACGTCTCGCCGGCAGCGAGTGCCTGCATGGCCGCCTGATTGATGAAATCCGGAGTCGGAAGATCGCCCTCGCCGACCCAAAGCGGCAGAAGGCCTTCGCGCCCGCGGGCATAGTTGACGACTTCGACGATCCCGCTTTCTGGCGCTGCGACAGCGCGCGGGCTAAGGCTGCTTATGATCGACATGCATATCTCCGGTTCACGCTTTCATAGCGGATTTGCAAAAGCAAATCCCATGACAATGCGTGATGGCATATCGATTTTCGTGATGAATGAGCCCGGCCAGAACGGACGGGCTCGTGCCATCATCAGACGGCCGGGCGTTTAGCAAGAAGGTCGCGGATTTCCGTCAGCAGCGCGACATCTGCCGGCGGCGGCGGAACCTCTGCCGGTGCAGTCTTTTCCTTGCGTTCGACCTGCTCGCGCAGCATGTTCACGCCCTTGACCATCAGGAAGATGATCCAGGCGAGAATCAAGAAGTTGATGAGGACCGTGATGAAGTTGCCATAGGCGAAAACGGCGCCCTGTGCGCGGGCGGCTGCAAGGGTCGGCGCGTTGACCGCCGAGGACAACGGAAGGAAGAAGTTCGAGAAGTCGAAACCGCCGAAGATCGCACCGACGATTGGCATGATGATATCGTCAACCAACGATTTGACGATGCCGCCGAAGGCGCCACCGATGATGACACCGACAGCAAGGTCCATGACGTTGCCGCGAGCGATGAAAGCTTTGAATTCGTTGAGCATCCGATCTGTCTCCCTTTGATGCATCTTCAAAGACATGCCATTGTTTTCATTAGCACACCATCGTCTCAATTAATCAATCGGCAATTGGAAAGATTCAGGCACTGTCCCCTTCCGCGTAGAACTTAAGACCAAGACCGCGGGAATTTTCAAAGTTGCTGAATTGCCCTAAGCTCGAATGCGTTCCGGGAGGACGGCGGATAATCCGCCGGCGGAGGGTCGATGCTTCCAGGCTGGGTCATATTTGCGTTTGCCTTGGGTTATCTTCTGCTGCTTTTCGCAGTGGCAAGCTACGGTGACCGCCGGAGCCGGAAATTCGGCGTGCCGGAAGGCGGCCGGCCTGTAGTCTATGCGCTCAGCCTTGCGATCTACTGCACGTCCTGGACCTATTTCGGCGGCGTCGGCCTAGCTGCCCACCACGGGCTGGAATTTGCCGGCATCTATATCGGGCCGATCCTCGTCTTTACGCTCGGCATGCCGCTCTTGAAGCGCATCATCGAACTTGCCAAGGCCGAGAAGCTGACCTCAGTCGCCGATTTCGTTGCCGCGCGTTATGGCAAGAATTCCACCGTCGCGACCATCGTGGCATTGATCTGCCTCATCGGCACCATTCCCTATATCGCACTGCAGCTTAAATCCATTTCGGCAACGGTCACGGCCATGGTCAACCCTTCGGATTATGGCATCGGCAGCGGCAATCTCTATTTCCTCGACCTGCCCCTGATCGTCACGCTAGTGCTCGCATGCTTCGCCATCATGTTCGGCACCCGCCACACGGATGCGACCGAACATCAGGACGGGCTTATCCTCGCGGTGTCCATGGAATCGATGGTGAAGCTCGTTGCTTTCCTGACTGCCGGCATTTGCGTCATCTGGTTTCTTTTCGACGGGCCGACGGACGTATGGCAAAAGGGATCGGAGAATGAACTGGTCTCTTCTGCCCTTGGCTATCAGACACCGCTCAGCCGCTGGATCACGTTGACGCTGCTTTCCGCCTTCGCGATCATCATGCTGCCGCGTCAGTTTCATGTAACCGTCGTCGAAAATCGCACTGCCAAACAGCTTCGGCTCGCCGGCTTTCTCTTCCCGCTCTATCTGATCGCCATCAATCTCTTCGTGTTGCCGGTAGCGATCGGCGGGCTGCTCACCTTCGGCGGCAGCGGCAATGCCGACCTTTACGTGCTCTCTCTACCGCTTGCAGGGCAAATGCCTGTTGTCTCGCTGATCACCTTCGTCGGTGGATTTTCGGCGGCGACCGCCATGGTGATCGTCGATTCCGTGGCGCTTTCCATCATGGTGTCGAACGATATCGTCATGCCGTTCTTCCTGCGCAGGAAGCTTGCGGGCCTTGCGAGCCAGCGTGACGACTTCGCGAAGAGCCTGCTCAATATCCGCCGCAGCGCCATTTTCGGGGTGCTGCTGCTTGGCTATGCCTATTATCGCTCGACCGACAGCACGGCAGGCCTCGCCTCAATCGGCCTGCTGTCCTTTGCTGCCATCGCGCAGATCGCTCCTGCCCTCTTCGGCGGCATGATCTGGCGCCGGGCGAATGCGCGCGGCGCAATCCTCGGTCTCTCGTCCGGCTTCATCATCTGGTTCTACCTACTGTTCCTCCCCTCATTCGGAGGCCCCGATTATTCCTATGTGGCAAGCAGTTTCCTCGGCTTCATCTTTCCCGGCACGACGCTCTTTACCGGCCCGGATGCCGATCCGCTCGTCAATGCGACGGCGATGAGCCTGCTTGTCAACACCGCAGCCTTCATCGTCGGCTCGCTGACCCGCAACGCCAAGCCGCTGGAGCGAATTCAGGCCGGCATCTTCGTGAAACGGCATTCGCGTTCGCAATTTGCCACGCGCGGCTGGAAGACCCGCATCAGCGTCGGCGATCTCAAGACGGCCATCGCCCGTTATCTCGGCGAGGAGCGCATGGAGCGCTCGCTTGCGACCTATGAGCAGACCTCTGGCCGCAAGCTGGAGGACGACCAGCCGGCCGATATGGCGCTCATCCATTTCACCGAGCAGCTTCTCGGCAGCGCCATCGGCTCCTCATCGGCGCGGCTGGTGCTGTCGTTGATCCTGCAGAAGATCGAGGACGCATCTTCCGACACGGCTTGGCTGCTCGATCAGGCGAGCGAAGCGCTGCAGTATAATCAGGACATGCTGCAGACCGCCCTTTCGCAAATGGACCAGGGCATTGCCGTCTTTGACAGTTCCAACCGATTGACGATTTGGAACCGGCGCTTCCGGCAGCTGCTGGACCTGCCGGAAAATGCCGGCCAGGTCGGTTTTCCATTGTCGGAGATCGTCAATATTCTCAGCCAGCGCGGCGATATTGCGCCCGGCGACCAGTCTCAGGCGGTGCGGCATTTCCTGACGCTCGACAAGCCCTTCCCCCTGGTGCTCGGCGGCGGCGAACGGATCATCGAGGTGCGTTCCAACGCCATGCCGGACAAGGGCATCGTCGCGACCTTCACCGATATCACCCAGCGTGTTGCCGCCGACCGGGCATTGAAACAGGCAAACGAGACACTGGAGCAGCGCGTGGCGGAGCGCACGGCGGAACTCACCCGGGTCAACAAGGAGCTTGCCGAGGCGCGGGCGGCCGCAGATGAGGCCAATATCGGCAAGACCCGCTTCTTTGCCGCTGCCGGCCACGACATTCTGCAACCGCTCAATGCCGCCCGGCTCTATTCGTCGGCACTTGTCGAGCGCATGGCGCTATCGGAAAACGGCCCGATCGTGCGCAATATCGATTCTGCGCTGGAATCGGTTGAATCCATCCTCGGCGCAGTGCTCGATATTTCCCGCCTCGATACCGGCGCCATGCGCCCCAGGTTGGCCGCGGTGCCGCTCTCCGATCTGCTGGAGCGTATCGAGACCGATTTTGCGCCGATCGCTCGCGAAAAGAAGCTCAAGCTCACGGTGATGCCAACGTCGCTGCGGGTGCGCTCCGATCCAAACCTGCTGCGCCGACTGGTACAAAACCTCGTTTCCAACGCCATCAAATATACAATCAGCGGCAAGGTGCTGATCGGGGCAAGGCGGCGAGGCAATCAGGTCATCATCCAGGTGATGGATTCCGGCATCGGCATTCCGCCTTCGAAATTTCGGACCGTGTTCAAGGAATTCGCGCGGCTGGATGAGGGAGCCCAGACCGCCTCGGGCCTCGGGCTCGGACTTTCCATCGTCGACCGCATCGCTCGCGTGCTCAACCACAAGGTCGAGCTTCATTCGACGCATGGCAAGGGAACGGAATTCCGTATCCTCATGCCGCTCGATACGTCGAAGAGCGCGGAAGCTGCGGCGGCCGTCCCTCCCGCCGACGCCACGGCCCAGCCGCTGAAGGGATTGCGCATCCTTTGCATCGACAATGAGCCCAAGATCCTCGAAGGCATGCGGCTGCTGATAGAGGGCTGGGGCTGCGATACGCAGGCGGTCGATTCGCTCTCCGCCGTGCAGGCTCTTTCCATCCGGCAGCCGCCGGATCTCGTCATTGCCGACTACCATCTTGCCGATGGAACCGGGATCGAAGCGATCCTGCATCTCAGGCAGCATTTCGGCATCGATATTCCTTCCCTGCTCGTGACCGCCGACAGGACGCTCGAAGTGCGAGCCGAGGCGGAAAAGCATGGTATTGCCGTTCAGCACAAGCCGGTGCGCCCGGCGGCACTACGCGCCTACATAACCCAGATTTCCGGCATGAAGCGCGCTGCGGCCGAGTGACACTCAAGCCGCCTTGCGCCCTCCGAAAACCTGGCCGACGAGTTCGCTGACCCGGGCCGATGTCGGGACATCGCCGAAGAGGATGCGGTACATGATGGGTGCCACGACGCGGTCCATGACAGCGTCGACATCCGGGAAAGGCTCGCCTCTCTCCTTCGCCCGGATGGCAATCGCCTCGATCTGCTGACGCGTGAAGTTGCAGCACTTATTGGCGTTGTCGCCGGTCTGTGCCGCGAGCACATCGCGGATATATTCACGGCCGGGGCCGGACGACATTTCCTCGGCATACTGCTCGGCCCAGGCTTCCAGATCACCGGGGCCGCTGCCGGTATCAACCGGCTCCATGTCCGGGCGCAGACGCTCGACGGCGACGTCGGCAAGCAATTCCTGCAGATCGCCCCAACGGCGGTAGATCGTGGATGGGGTCACGCCGGCGCGCGTCGCAATCAGCGGAACGGTAATCTCCGCGCGACTCATCTTTGCCAACAGGTCGCGGACCGCTTCATGCACGGAGGCCTGAACGCGGGCGCTTCTGCCCCCAGGGCGGATATTCTCTTTCACTGCCATTTCGAACCCAACCTTTTCCTCCCTGAAGCGAGCGCGATCGTTCAGATTCGGCTGGCACGCTTCAGGTTCCTTTTACGCATAGCGCGACCGCAAAACCGCTGCACACTTTTGCGCGACATGCTCCGGCACCGATCGTTCAAAAACTTTCATACATCCATTAATGCAAATTATTTGCTTTTAGGTTTCGGCTTGCCTAGATAGAGCTAACGCAACGATTTAGCTTTAAGGAGCTATATATGGTCGCCGCTCCCGAATCCATCAAGAATTCATCGCCCATGGGCTTCCATGCTCTGACGCTTGCCATCTTCTTCGGTGCTTCGGCGGCGCCAACGCCGCTCTACCGTATCTATCAGGAAGCCTTCGCCGTTTCCCCCTTCCTCATCACCGTGATCTTCGCCGTCTATTCCTTTGCGCTGCTCGCAGCCCTGCTGATTGCGGGCTCCATCTCCGATCACCTCGGAAGGCGTCCGGTCATTTTCGCCGCGCTGATGCTCGAGATCATCGCCATGGGTCTGTTTTCCATCGCCAGCGGTGCAGAATGGCTGATCGCGGCGCGCATCGTGCAGGGTCTTGCAACCGGTATTGCCGGTGCGTCGCTGGGTGCCGCCCTTGTCGATATCGACCGTGCAAAGGGGCAAATCGTCAACTCTATCGCACCGCTTTCCGGCATGGCGATCGGTGCGATTGGCACCAGCGCATTGATCCAGTACGGACCGGAGCCGCTGCATCTCATCTATGCGCTGCTGCTTGTCGGTTTTGCGGTGCAGGCGGTTGCAGTATGGCTGACGCGGGAGACCGGCGGCAAGCGGCCCGGCGTCTTCACCTCGCTGAAGCCAACGATTTTCATTCCGCAACAGGTGAAAAAGCCGCTGTCTCTGGTGACGCCGATCAATATTGCCAACTGGGCACTCGGCGGCTTCTATCTATCGCTCGTGCCTTCACTGGTCGCTTCGACCACCGGCAGCCGGGCGCCTCTGACGGGTGGCGCAGTCGTCGCCGCGCTGATGCTGTCAGGCGCAATTGCCGTTTTCCTGCGCCGTGGCCGCAGCCCCAAGGCCAATCTCGTCTTCGGCGTCTCCTCTCAAACGCTCGGCATCGCAACGGTCGTTGCTGGCGTGCATCTCGCCAACGTGCCGCTGCTGCTTGTCGGCACGCTTTTCACAGGCGCCGGTTTCGGCACCAATTTCCTCGGCTCGATCGGTACGATTGTGCCGCTTGCCAAGCCGGAGGAGCGAGCCGGTCTGCTTTCGGCCTTCTATATCCAGAGCTACCTGGCCTTCAGCCTCCCGGCGATTCTTGCCGGCTTCCTCGTCAAGTCGATCGGTTACGGCACCACGACGGACATCTATGCCACGGCCATATTGCTTGTCAGCATCACCGGGCTGCTGGTGATGCGCACGACAAGAGAAACAGCGACGGCTTAAAGCGCGTCGCGATCTTCAGATCCGCCACGCTCTAAGCTCCTGTTTCGTATGTCGTTACTGCAAAACCGCACACACTTTTGTGGGACATGCTCTATGCCGTCGCCCCATGTCATCACCGCCAGCCGAGTGCCGGGGCGACGTATTTCAGGATCGATTCAATGACGTGGGCATTGTATTCGACGCCGAGCTGATTCGGGACGGTGAGCAGCAGCGTATCAGCCTCGGCTATCGCCTCGTCCTTCTTCAGTTCCTCGATGAGAGCATCGGGTTCGGCCGCATAGGAGCGACCGAAGATTGCCCTCGTATTCTCGTCGATGAAACCGATCTTGTCCTGCCCTTCGTTGCCGTAGCCGAAATAGGAGCGGTCGCGATCGTTCACCAGCGCAAAGATGCTGCGGCTGACGGAGACGCGCGGCTCACGCTGATGGCCGGCCTCTTTCCAGGCCTCGCGATAGGCGCGGATCTGCTTGGCTTGCTGGATATGGAAGGCTTCGCCGGTTTCATCATCCTTCAGCGTCGAGCTCTGCAGGTTCATGCCGAGCTTTGCGGCCCAGACGGCTGTGGCGTTCGAACCCGCACCCCACCAGATGCGCTCGCGCAGGCCGTCGGAATGCGGTTCGAGCCGAAGCAGGCCGGGAGGATTGGGGAACATCGGCCGCGGATTGGGTTCGGCAAAACCTTCGCCCTTCAGCACTTCGAGGAAAACCTCGGCATGGCGGCGTCCCATATCGGCATCGCTTTGTCCATCAGGCGGGTTGTAGCCGAAATAGCGCCAGCCCTCGATGACCTGCTCCGGCGAGCCGCGGCTGATGCCGAGCTGCAAGCGCCCGCGGGAAATCAGATCGGCCGCGCCGGCATCTTCCGCCATATAGAGCGGGTTCTCATAGCGCATGTCGATGACTGCCGTGCCGATCTCGATGCGGCTGGTCCGTGCGCCGACGGCCGCGAGCAGCGGGAAAGGCGAGGCAAGCTGGCGCGCGAAATGGTGGACACGGAAATAGGCGCCATCCGCCCCCAGTTCCTCAGCGGCAACCGCAAGGTCGATCGACTGTAGCAGCGTATCGCCAGCCGAGCGCGTCTGCGATTGCGGCGAGGGCGTCCAGTGCCCGAACGAGAGGAAACCGATCTTCTTCATGATTTCACCGCCTAAACTGAAGTGTGCCTTGCACGCTTCTTGTCATGATTCCGGATAGGCATATAGGCGCTTCATGAGAGATTTGTGAGGCTTTCGCGAGACGAGGGAGACATCTCGAACGTCCGCCGGCTAGCCACGCCCTGCCGGCAGGGCCCTGTCTGTCATGCGGCCATCGCCTGATCTTCCTGTTACGTCTCCACCAGCTTAGCCAGTCGCGCCGCAACCGTGCCCCAGCCGTCGTAGAAACCCAGTTCTTCGTGCGTGTTGCGGGTCTCCTTATCCTTGTGCATGACAAGGGCATTGTAATCGGTGCCTTCAGGATGGTCGGCGAGTGTGATGATGGCTGTCATGAAGGGTGTCGGCGCGGGACGCCAGCCGCCGAGAAGTGCATTGGTGAAGACGATGCGACGGCCGTCCTGAATATCCAGGTAGCAAGCACTGAGATGATGTTGGAAGGGACCGCCATTTTCACTCATCTCGGTGACGAGGGCTCCGCCGGGTTTGACTTCCATGGTGGCGACGCGGCAGAGCGCCGGTGCGGGAATCCACCATTTTTCGAATTTTGCCGGCGTGGTCCAGGCGCTCCAGACTGCAGCCGGCGGAGCCTTTATGATGCGCGAAATGGTGAGATCGAGATCGGGGTTCACATTGATATTCATTGGGACTTTTCCTCCTTCGATTGCGTGGCGGTGACGAAAGCCTCAAGCCTGTCGGTGCGGGCTTCCCAGATGGCGCGCTGAGCCGAAAGCCAGCCTTCGACCAAGGCGAAACGCTTCTTCTCCAGCGTGCAGGTGCGCACGCGGCCCTGCTTCCTCGTTTCGATGAGGCCTGTCTCTTCCAGCAGATGGATATGTTTCATGAAGGATGGCAAGGCCATGTCGAAGGGCCTTGCGAGGTCGCTGATACTGGCCGGACCGGTACCGAGACGGTTGATGACGGCGCGGCGTGTCGGATCGGCAAGTGCCAGGAAGATGCCATCGAGCTGAGCTGAATAGTAATCCATGAGGCTAAGTATCACCATGTGATAGTTAGCACAAGAGCTAAGTGTCTTTGACTCCGCTCCTCGTGCCCCTAGCATGAAACCCTGCTCATGCCTGGCCAAAGATGAACGGTGTGTGAGGGCGGCGACGGTCCCGATGACCGCGCCGCCTTGCCTATCACGCTGCCTTGTCGGCGGCAGGATAGGGATCGAAGCGACTGTAGAAGGTCTCGCCCTTGGCGGCCATATCCTTCAGCAGCGGTGTTGGCTTGAAGTGATCGCCATAGGCTGCGGCCAGTTTTTCGGCGAGTTCCACGAAGGCCTTAACGCCCATCCCGTCGATGTAGCTCAGTGCACCGCCTGTATAGGGCGCGAAGCCGAAGCCGAGGATGGAACCGACATCGGCTTCGCGCGGATCGGTGACGATACCCTCTTCCATGGTGCGGGCGGCTTCGAGCGCGACCGTCACCAGGAAGCGCTGCTTCAGGGTGGCGACGTCGATTTCGGCGACCGGCTTCTGCGGATAGAGGGTCTTCAGCTCAGGCCAGAGGAACTTCTTGGCGGGCTTGGCCGGGTATTCGTAGAAGCCTTTGCCGTTCTTGCGGCCACGTCGGTCAAGCTCGTCGACCAGCTTGTTAATGAGGGCAAGGTGGCGTTCATCGACGGCCTTAGGGCCGAGATCCGCGACCGCCGCCTTGAGGATCTTCTGCGAGAGATCGATCGCTACCTCATCGTTCAGCGACAGCGGGCCGACCGGCATGCCGGCCATCTTGGCTGCATTCTCGATCATCGGCGCGGGCACGCCTTCGATCAGCATGTCATAGGCTTCGTGGATATAACGGAAGACGCAGCGGTTGACGAAGAAGCCTCTGGTATCGTTGACGACGATGGGCGTCTTCTTGATGGCTGCGACATAATCCAGGGCGACGGCGAGTGCCCGATCACCGGTATTCTTGCCGAGAATGACTTCAGTCAGCATCATCTTTTCGACCGGCGAAAAGAAATGCACGCCGATGAACTGGTCCGGACGCTTGGAATTTTCGGCAAGGCCCGTGATCGGGAGGGTCGAGGTGTTGGAGGCGAAGATGGTGGTTTCCGGGATAACGGCTTCCACCTGCTCGATGACCGCCTTCTTGACGGCACGATCCTCGAAGACCGCTTCAATGACGAGATCGGCGTCCTTGAGATCGGCGTAATCGGCCGAGGGCGTGATGCGGGAGAGAAGCGAGGCACCCTCGTCCTGTGTAAGACGACCCTTACCAATGGAATCCTTGACGAGGCCTTCGCCGACGCCCCTGCCCTTGGTGGCAGCCTCCATATCGCGGTCGATCAGGACCACTTCGAAACCTGCAGCGGCCGTGACATAGGCGATGGAGGCGCCCATGAAGCCTGCGCCGACGATGCCGATCTTCTTCAGTTCCGTTTTGGGCACGCCGGCCGGGCGACGGGCACCCTTGCCAAGCTCCTGCATGGAAATGAAGAGCGAGCGGATCATCGAGAAGGCCTCGGTGGTCTGCAATATCTGCGTGAAATAACGCTGCTCGATCTTCAGCGCCGTATCGAAAGGAACCTGCAGACCTTCATAAACGCATTTCAGGATAGCGAGCGCGCTCGGATAATTGCCTGATGTTTCGCGGCGCAGGATGGCCGGAGCCGCCGGCCAGAGCTGGGCCGCAGCGGGTGTCCAGATGCCGCCGCCCGGCACCTTGAAGGCCTTTTCGTCCCAGGGCGCGATGGGTTTCAGGCCATCCTTGATCATCTGCTTGGCGGCCGGGATCAGCTGATCTGGATCCACCACCTGATGGATGAGGTTCATGGCCTTGGCGCGCGAAGCGTTCAGCGACTGGCCCGTCGTCATCATCTGCAAGGCGGACTGGGCATCGGTGAGGCGCGAGATACGCTGCGTGCCGCCGGCACCGGGGAAGATGCCGACCTTGACTTCCGGCAGCGCGATCTTGACGCTCTTCGAATTGGAGGCGACGCGGCCGTGGCAGGCGAGCGACATCTCGAAGGCACCGCCCATGCAGGTGCCGTTGATGGCCGAAACCCAGGGTTTGCCGCAGGTTTCGATCTTGCGGAAGAGGCCGGTCATGCGGCCGACGAGATCGAAGAGTTTTTGCGCGGCGCCGTCGGGATTTGCGGCCTTCTCCTGCTGGTAGAAGGCGAACATCGACTTGATCATCGACAGATCGGCGCCGCCCGAA
Organism: Rhizobium sp. BK529; assembly: GCF_014194105.1. Classification (NCBI taxonomy): domain Bacteria; kingdom Pseudomonadati; phylum Pseudomonadota; class Alphaproteobacteria; order Hyphomicrobiales; family Rhizobiaceae; genus Rhizobium; species Rhizobium sp. BK529. The sequence goes on from NZ_JACIAU010000001.1 coordinate 2,880,234, forward strand.
AAGGAAGACTTGCCCGAGGTAATAACGACGCCCTTGACGGCGCTGTCGGCGACCGTCGCATCGATGATGGCGTCGAGCTCGCTCATCACGTCCTCGGTGAAGACGTTCATCGACTTGCCGGGCATGTCCCAAGTCACCAGGGCAATACCATCCGCATCGGTCTCGACGGTGAAGTTGGTGTAGCTCATCGTCTCTCTCCCTTAGACGCGTTCGATGACGGTTGCCGTGCCCATGCCGGCGCCGATGCAGAGGGTTACCAGCGCGGTGTTGAGATCGCGGCGTTCCAGCTCATCCAGCACGGTGCCGAGGATCATGGCGCCGGTAGCACCCAGCGGATGTCCCATGGCGATTGCGCCGCCATTGACGTTGATCTGGTCGTGGGGGATGTCGAAAGCCTGCATGTAGCGCAACACGACGGCGGCAAAAGCCTCGTTCAGCTCGAAAAGATCGATATCGGCAAGGTTCATGCCTGTCCGCTTCAGGAGCTTTTCGGTGACATCGACCGGGCCGGTCAGCATGAGGGCCGGATCGGAGCCGATATTGGCGAAAGCCTTGATGCGGGCGCGCGGCTTCAGACCCATGCTTTCGCCCCCGGCCTTCGAGCCGAGCAGGACGGCAGCGGCGCCATCGACGATGCCAGAGGAATTGCCGGCATGGTGGACATAGTTGACGCGCTCGACTTCCGGATGGGCCTGGATGGCGACGGCTTCGAAGCCGCCCATTTCGCCCGGCATCTGGAAGGAGGGATTGAGGGAGGCGAGCGCCTGCATGTCCGTGCCGGGGCGCATATGCTCATCATGGGCCAGGATCGTCAGACCGTTCTGGTCCCTGACCGGGATGACGGAATTCTTGAACCAGCCGTTGTTCCAGGCATTTGCGGCCCGCTTCTGGCTTTCGACTGCGTAAGCGTCGACGTCGTCACGGGAAAAGCCGTATTTGGTGGCGATGAGATCGGCCGACACACCCTGCGGCATGAAATAGGCCGGGAAGTTCACCGAAGGGTCCATGAACCAGGCGCCGCCGGACATGCCGAGGCCCACGCGGGACATGCTTTCGACGCCGCCGGCAATGACGATATCGTCGGCGCCCTGTGCGATCTTGCCGGCGCCGAAGTTCACGGCATCGAGGCCGGAGGCGCAGAAACGGGAGATCTGCATGCCTGGCGCTCTCGTCGAGTAACCGGCTTCGAAAGCGGCAGCCTTGGGAATGACGGCACCGGCATCCATGACCGGATCGACGCAGCCCATGATGATGTCATCGACCGTCTCGGTGTTGAGACCGTTGCGGTCGCGGATCGCCTCCAGCGTCTTTGCCGCGAGGCGGACTGAGGGCACTTCATGCAGCGCGCCATCCTTCTTGCCGCGGCCGCGGGGCGTGCGGACGTGATCGTAAATGAAAACCTCGGTCATTGTCTCATCTCCCTGGCGGCAATCTGTTTTGCCTCAAATCTCGACGGGAGGAGAAAAGCCCCTCCCCACCCCTCCCGACAAGGGGGAGGGAGCACCGTCTCAAAAGGCTTCGGCGGCGAGTTCCATCATCGTGTCTGCGCCGGTTTCGATACGGGTCTTGCGCAATGCAGTTTCGGGCATGATGCGCTCCATGAAGAATTTCGCCGTGATCAGCTTGTTCTTCAGATAATCCTCGCGTGTGTCGCCGGCGGCAAGGCGTTCGTTGGCGGCTTTTGCCATGCGCGCCCACATATAGCCGAGGATGACCAGGCCGAAGAGGTGCATATAATCGGTTGAACCGGCGCCGGCATTGTCGGGCTTGGCCATAGCATTCTGCATGAACCACATGGTTGCGCCCTGCACATCGTTCAAGCCCTTTTTCAGGTGCTTGGTGAAGAAGGTCAGCTGCTCGTCATTGCGGTTTTCCTCGCAGAAATCGCCGACTTCCTTGAAGAGGGCCATAGCGGCGCGGCCGCCGTTCAGCGCCAGCTTGCGGCCAACGAGATCGAGCGCCTGGATACCGTTGGCACCTTCGTAGATCATGGCAATACGGGCATCGCGCACATACTGGCTCATGCCGTGTTCCTCGATATAGCCATGGCCGCCGAAGACCTGCTGGGCCATCACGGCATGATCGAAGCCCCTGTCGGTCATCACGCCCTTGAGGATCGGCGTAACGAGGCCGAGAATATCGTCCGCTGTCTGGCGTTCCTTCTCGTCGCTGGCGCGATGGGCGATATCGGATTTCAGCGCAGTCCAGAGCAGGAAGGCGCGGCCAGCCTCGTTGAAGGATTTGATCGTCATCAGTGCTCGGCGGATATCCGGGTGGACGATAATCGGATCGGCCTTCTTGTCCGGGGCCTTGGGGCCGGACAGCGAGCGGCCCTGGAGGCGCTCTCGGGCGTAGCTGGCGGCATTCTGATAGGCGATCTCGGAAATGGCGATGCCCTGCAGGCCGACCATCAGACGGGCCTCGTTCATCATCACGAACATGGCGTTCAGGCCACGGTTTTCCGTGCCGATCAGGAAGCCCGTCGCTTCGTCGTAGTTCATGACGCAAGTGGCGTTGCCGTGGATACCCATCTTGTGTTCGATCGCGCCGCAGGAAACGCCGTTACGGGCGCCGAGCGCTCCGTCCTTACCGACGAGGAATTTCGGGACGATGAAGAGCGAGATGCCTTTGGTGCCCTCAGGCGCACCCTCGATGCGGGCGAGGACCAAGTGGACGATATTATCGGTCAGGTCGTGCTCTCCAGCGGAGATGAAGATCTTCTGGCCGGAAATCCTGTAGCTGCCGTCGTCCTGCGGCACCGCCTTGGTGCGCAGCATGCCGAGATCAGTACCGCAATGCGGTTCGGTGAGGTTCATGGTGCCGGACCACGTGCCATCCACCATCTTAGGCAGATAGGTATTCTTCTGCTCGTCAGTGCCGTGGACGAGGATCGCGGCTATGGCACCCTGCGTCAGGCCCGGATACATCATTAGCGACATATTGGCCGCTGAAGTATATTCGCCGACCGCGGTGTGCAGTATATAGGGCAGTCCCTGACCGCCGAATTCCTCCGGAACGGCAAGCCCGATCCAGCCGCCTTCCCGATAGGCCTGATAGGCCTCCCTGAAGCCCCTCGGCGTCGATACCGTACCGTCGCCTAGGCGCGTACAGCCTTCCTGATCGCCGGAATAATTCAGGGGGAACACAACTCCCTCGGCCAACTTCGCCGCCTCGCCCAAGATAGCCTCGACCATGTCAGGCGTGACGTCGGCAAAGCCGGGGAGATTGTTGTAACGCTCGAGACCCAGCACATCATTGAGCACGAAGAGCGTGTCGTTCACCGGGGCCTTGTAGATTGGCATGGTTCGAATTCCTCCAATTCGGCGACCGGATCGCGCCGGCAGTGAGACTCTCTTACAAAATATTGACGTTTGCGTAAACGTCAAATTCTACACGCGCGCGATTTTATGAGAGTAAATTCAGATGCGGTAAACCCAATGCTGCCCGTTTCCTTCTCCGGCTAAGCGCGCTACATTCGCTCAGACCTGCAGAAAGAGCCTGGGAGGAGCGATTTCATGAGAAGGACGTGGCCTGCGGAGTTCAATTCCGTTTTCGATGCGGCGGAGGAAGTGACCATCGAACCCGTAGCTGTCGAGCCGATCAACGGCGAAAGACTGGCTGTACATGATGAGCCGCCGGCTCCGCGCAAGGCACTGAGGGTACGCATTTCCATGGAAACCTATGAACGCATCTGGCCGCTGGCCGAGATGCGTTTCCGGCCGGCCGAGGGGCCCTATGCCGGCAAGGCGGTGACGCTGATCGCCACCAATCCGCACTACCATCCCTGGCATCCGGCCGATGGCGGCTCGGAGGAGCGCGTCAGTGACAGCGGACGACACTACAAGACCGATTATCTGGTCGTGCATTTCCTGCTGGATGACGTGCGCGAACCTGTCGCCGCCTGAGCATCATTCAGATAGCTTGAGGACCCGAACCGCTTGAAGGCAGGGCTGCTCCCGGAATAGGCTTGCGGGCGACATCTATTCGGGAGCCAGGCCTTGAGCGATTTCGATATCATCCGGCGACGTGCCGAAGACAGAAAAGGCGGCGCCGATGCGCTGAAAGCGAAGCTGCCGGCGATGCCTGACCACGAGGCGCTGCGCGCTTTGCCCGATGACCGCATCCTCTCCGAAATGACGCGGCGCGTCTTTTACAGCGGCTTCGTACACAAGGTCATCGACAACAAATGGCCGGGTTTCGAAGAAGCTTTCGACGGCTTTGATCCTGCCGCACTCAATATCGCTCCGGATGAATACTGGCACGATCTGACTGGCGATGACCGCATCGTCAAAAATGGCGCGAAGATCATGTCCGTACGCGCCAACGCGGCCTTCGTGCGCGAACTGGCGAAAGAGGCCGGCAGTGCCGGCGCCTTCTTCGCAGATTGGCCGCGCGAGGATCATATCGGCCTGCTCGACGAGCTCAACAAACGCGGCAATCGGCTCGGCGGGATCACCGGTCAATATTTCCTGCGCAGCATCGGCCGCGACTGCTTTATCATGACAACAGATGTCATCGCCTGCCTCAGGGACGCAGGCGTGCCCCTTTCGGCATCGGGAACTGGCAAGAAGGACCAGCAGTTGATCCAGCAGACATTCAACCGCTGGGCCGCGGAAACAGGGCTGCCTCTCGCCTATCTCTCGCGCATCTGCGGGCTTTCGATCGACGCTCCCCAAGAATGAAATATTTCGGGCCGCTGGTTTTTTGCAAGGCCGTGATTGCCTACCTCTCCGGAAGGTTCACTCGAAGGAGAAGATCATGGCCGAGTTTCCCTATCGTAGCGCGCTGATCGTGGGCGCCGGTTCCGGCATCAGCGGCTCACTCGCCCGCAAGCTCTCGGAGCGAGGCGTGAAGGTCGGCCTGGCGGCACGCAATATCGGCAAGCTCGGGCCGTTGCTCGACGAAACCGGAGCCAAGGCCTTCGCCACCGATGCGGCGCAGCCGGCTGCGGTTGCGGCGCTGTTCGAACGCGTCGACGCCGAGATCGGCGAGCCTGATATCGTGATCTATAATGCCAGCGGCCGGGTGCGCGGGCCGATTGCCGAGCTCGATCCTGCCGAAGTGGAGCAGGCGATTGCAACCAGCGCCTTCGGCGGCTTCCTCGTCACGCAACAGGCGGCAAAACGGATGATCCCGCAGGGACACGGCGCAATTCTACTGACAGGGGCGACAGCCAGTATCAAGGGTTATGCGCAATCGGCGCCCTTTGCCATGGGGAAATTCGCGTTGCGCGGACTGGCGCAAAGTGCTGCCCGTGAACTCGGACCGCTTGGCATTCATGTAGCGCATTTCGTCATTGACGGTGTGGTCCGCTCCGCCACGAGACCGGACAAGAAAGACAAGCCCGACGGCACGCTTTCGCCCGATGCGATTGCGCAGTCCTATATCGATGTGCTGCTGCAGCATCGCAGCGCCTGGTCGCAGGAGGTCGAGCTGCGGCCTTGGACGGAAAACTTTTAGTCCAGGCAGTCTCGATAGAGCATACCTCCTTTCCCGAAGGCGCCGAAACCAGTAGGATCGGACCGGCTTCGACAGCCTGGGAGGGGACGATGCTGCGCCTGGACCATGTGACGATCGATACGCGCGATGCGCCTGCCATGATCGCTTTTTTTGAAAACATTCTTGGCGTGAAGGAAGGCTATCGGCCGCCCTTTCCCTCGCGCGGCCATTGGCTTTATCTCGACGATAAGCCGGTGATCCATCTGAGCCTGACGGAGCGGGCGGGTGATTTTCCATCCGGCATCTTCAATCATGTGGCCTTCAGCCTCTTCGAATTCGAACCGGCGCTCGCTCGCATCAAAGCCGGCGGTTATCGCTACGAATATCGCGATATTCCTGATACCGACCTCGGACAGGTGTTCGTCTACGGGCCTGAGGGCGTGAAGATCGAGTTGCAGTACAAGCGGCCGCTCTAAAGCGCTTCGACGCGCAAAACTGGCCTGAGAAAGGCAAAAGTTAAAAAATTCTCATTCCGGTTAACGAGTTCTTTACCACGTTTCGTAAAAGGTGCGCGGTGAGCATTGGCGATCTGCATTCCTTTTATTTGTCTTGCGTCCAGGAGTGCCGCCAAAAACCTATCCAGCTTGAGGAAAGTCTAATTGACTATTTCCTTATGGATGGTGCTCTCCGCTGTGTGCCCCGGTACGCTTCGGAAAAGGCAATGATCGGGCCCAGACCGGGCAATCGAAGCGAGCAAGAACATGAACGGATCGCGATCACATTCTTCCCGGCATTCCGACAGGAGCTCGCTTGATGCGTTAAACCGCACCATCGAGGGTCTGGAAGCGCGGATCGAGGGTCTGATGAGCAGCGGACGCGAACAGCGGCCACGCAGCCCGACGCCGGAGCGCGATTCCTACGCGCCGCGCGCGGCCGATCCGCTTGCGGAAATCCGCCAGCGCCAGCGCGCGCTCGATGCCAGCAGAGATAATCGCGAGCGCGCCTATACGCGCGAACCGGCACCGGCCCTGCTGCGTGAACCGGCCCCTGCCCCGCAACGCGCTTCGGTGCCTTATCCGGCGGCACCGGCCTTCCGCGCCTCCGACGACACGATGACGGAAATCGCCCAGGCACTGGTCAACCTGCGGCAGGATCTGAAGCGTGACATTTCCGAGGGCGTGACGCGCGAAATGAATGCGCTGCGCGGCGAGCTGCGCGAAATCAAGGCGAGCGCCCAGGACCGGCATTTTGCCGACGACATCCGCGCCGACATGGGGCGTCTTTCGCAGAGCATTGCGCAACTCACGAGCCGTTCAGCTGGCCCGGAAGCAACTGGTCTGCGAAACGAATTCGAAGAACTGCGTTCGCTGATGGACGGGCTGGCGCGCGAGGATTCGGTGCGCCACATGGAGCAGCGCTGGGACAACGTTGAAAACCGCCTGGCGGAGCTCGACACCGCCGGGCTGCAGGAAGAGCTCGTATCCCTCGCTTACCGGCTTGACGATATCAAGCGGCAGCTCGGCGGCATGGGGGAAAGCCCGGCCGTGCAGGCGCTGGAAGACAAGCTCATCACGATCGCCTCGGCTGTGGAGCAGTTCGGTAATTTGATCCAGCCGCATGATCGGATCATGTCGGAACAGTTCGCTGCGATGGACACGCGGCTCGACGAGATCAGCCGCGCGATCGCCGCCAGCGGACGCGGCGCGACCGGCACCGACCCGGCGCTGATGCAACGGCTGGAAAACCGTCTTTCTGCCCTCGGCGAACAGATCGAGCTGATGGGTCGGGCCGCCATGAACCGCCCAAATCCTGCCGACGAAATGGCCAGTCGGCTAGAAGCGCTGACGGAGCGCGTGGAAGACCTCGCCAAAGCCGAAGCAACTTCGCGCCTCGACGAGCGGCTGGAGCACCTTTCCTATCTTCTCGAACGCACCCAGAAGACGACACCTCAGCAAGACCTGACCGGCGCGCTCTCCGACATTTCCCGCAAGATCGACGCGCTGGAAAGCGGCTCGGTCAATGATGCGCTCGCCAAGCGGCTCGACTATCTCGCACGCCGCATCGACGAGATGGAAATCCGCCCTGCCCCGGTACCTGTAATCGACGATGGCGCGTTCCGCCGTCTCGAAGGGCGGCTCAGCGACATCGCGGCGCGGCTGGAAGAAAGCACGGCGGCTGCACCGACCGACACGCGCGCGCTGAAGAACCTCGAGGAGCAGATTGCCAATCTCTCCGAGCTCTTGAACACGCCGCGCGAAAACGCAGAAGTATCCGCGGATCTCGATCGCCGCATGGGCGCGATCGAAGATTATATCGCGACCAACGACGAATATATTATCGAGGCCGCACGACAGGCGGCCGAAGCCGTGGTCGACGCCTATTCGCGCAACGGCGGAGCGCAGGGCGCTGCACCTGCTGCCGCCGACATGTCGGCCCTGGTCGCGCTGGCCGACGACCTACGAAATCTCGAAGATCTCAGCCGGGATAGCGAGGAGCGTACGCACAAGACCTTCCAGGCCCTTCACGAAACGCTGCTGCACATCGCTGACCGACTGGACACGATGGAAGAACAGGTTCGCCCCGCCGCCAAAATGCCGGCGGCCGAGGTCGAGTTCCACGTCGATCCTTATGCGCTAGTCGACGCAGGCAAGGAACCTGCCAAGGCTCCGGTGATGCAGGCGCCCAAGGCTTCGCCGGTGCTGCGCACGGCCGATATTGCCGAAGAGGCGCCGAGCCGTATGCCGGAACCGGCATTGGCCGACAGCACCAGCGCGATCGCCATCGAAGCCAACAGCCAACAAGAAAAGGCGGTCGTTCCCGCCAAGGGCAGCCTGCTCGCTAGCCTCGGCCGGAAGCTGATGCCGTCGCGCAAGTCGGAAGCGAAGGCAGCGACCGAGCGCACCGTCATCGACCCCGCTCCATCGATCGATCCCGTCGACGTGATGCCGGCCGAAGCCGCAAACGAGTTGCTGGAACCGGGCTCCGGCGCGCCTGACGTGAAGAAGATACTGGAGCGCGTGCGCGCCAGCCAGAACGCCCAGCGCGGCAAGCCGGCAACCGAAAACGACCGGGCGGATTATATTGCCGCTGCTCGCCGAGCCGCGCAGGCTGCGGCCATGGAGATTGACAGCAATGCAAAGCCGGCGACGCGCGCCGAGCGGCGTGCTGCCAAGCCGGAAAAAGCCGGCAAAGGCGGCGCCTTTTCGCGCTTCCGCCGGCCGATCCTGCTGGCAGTCGGCGCTGTGCTGCTCGCCATCATGGCCTTCCCGCTTGCCCGCACGCTGACGACGGGCCAGAAGGCACCGCCACCGGCTGAAGTCTCGACCCCCAGCACCGCCACCGGGATGCCGCAGGCCAATATGATGGCGCCGACGCCGGTCGTGCCGGAAACCTCGACCCCAGAATCGGCCGCGCAGATGCCGACGACCACACCGGAAGCGATCGGTTCCGAGGCCGGTGCTCCCACAGCGCCCGATCACCTGACCGATGCGACGCCGCTCGACGGCGAAGGTGCGGAAAGCTTCGATCAGGCGCCGGTGCAGGATAGTTCCGGCTTCGCTCCGAACACGCCTGCCGCTCCGGCAGCAACGACCACGGCTCCTGCTGCGGCCTCGATCATCGTTCCCGACACGATCCAGCCGCCGCCGCTCGCCGACGCGGCACGCAACGGCGATGGGCTGGCGCTCTTCGAGATCGCTGCGCGCTATACCGAGGGCCGCAATGGCCTAGCCGCCGATCAGAAGCAGGCGGCGAACTGGTACCAGCTTTCGGCGGACAAGGGCTTCGCACCGGCACAGTACCGGCTCGGCAGCATGTATGAGAAGGGCAATGGCGTCGACCGGGACGTGCAGAAGGCCAAAGGTCTCTATGAGCAGGCTGCAAGCCAAGGTAATGCCAGCGCCATGCATAATCTCGCTGTACTCTATGCTTCCGGCGCGCTTGGCCAGCAGGACTACGTAACGGCGGCTTCCTGGTTCCAGAAGGCGGCCGATCTCGGCATCACCGACAGCCAGTTCAACCTCGCCATCCTCTGCGCCCGCGGCAACGGCGTGCCGGCGGATCTGGAAGAATCCTACAAGTGGTTTGCGATCGCCGCCAAATCCGGCGACAAGGATGCCGCCCAGAAGCGCGACGAAGTGGCCAAAGCCATGAAGCCGGATCAACTCGAGCGCGCCCGCGCCAAGGCCGACCTCTGGAAGCCGCAACCGCTCGACAACAAGGCGAACGGCGTCGAGATCCCCGACGCATGGGCAAGCGCTGCCGCGCCGAAGACGGCAACCGTCGACATGAAGAAGGCGATCCGCAACATCCAGGCGATCCTCAACAATAACGGCTTCGATGCCGGCCCGCCGGATGGAGAGATGGGCGCGAAGACCGTGACCGCCATCAAGAACTTCCAGAAGTCGATCGGCCAGGAGCCGACTGGCAAGGTCAACGACGACACGGTGAAGGCGCTTCTTGAGCGCAACAAACCCGGCGCCAAGGCCATCTGAGACAGCTCGACGGCCCTTGGCCGCCGGCTTTTCGGCTTTTGAGGCCGGCCGTCACAAAACCTGAAAAAAGCCGGATTATGCGGGACATATCGGAGCCTGCATCCGGCTGATCATGGCTTTTTTCCTTCGAAAGCCTCTGGCAACGATTTCACAGTAGGATGTGCCATTCGAGTGGGGACGTGAGAGGGCCGCTCCGGCGGGAGCGGCGATAATCGGGGTCGGCTGTGACAATCTATCTGCCCATCGCAGAATTGTCGGTGAACATCTTCATCATTCTCGGCATGGGGGCCGCCGTCGGCTTCCTGTCCGGTATGTTCGGCGTCGGCGGCGGTTTCCTGATCACGCCTCTCCTGATCTTCTACAACATTCCCCCTGTCGTCGCCGTTGCAACCGGCGCCAATCAGGTGGTCGCTTCTTCGATATCGGGGGCGATCACCCATTTCCGGCGGGGAACGCTGGATATGAAGCTCGGCACGGTGCTGCTCGTCGGCGGTTTGACGGGTGCAACGGTCGGCATCTGGATCTTCTCGCTGTTGCGTGCCATCGGCCAGCTCGACCTCTTCATCTCCCTGCTTTACGTCGTCTTCCTCGGCACAGTGGGCGGGCTGATGCTCTGGGAAAGCGTCAATGCCATGCGTCGCGCCGCCCGTAACGAAGCGCCGGCCCCGCGCCGGCCCGGCCATCAACACTGGGTACACAAGCTGCCGCTCAAGATGCGGTTCAAGAAATCGAAGATCTTCCTGTCGGTCATCCCGATCGTGGCGTTGGGCTTTGCGATCGGCATCCTCACGTCCGTCATGGGTGTCGGCGGCGGCTTCATCATGGTGCCTGCGATGATCTATCTGCTGCGCATCCCGACAAACGTTGTCGTCGGGACCTCGCTCTTCCAGATCATTTTCGTGACCGCCTATACGACGATCGTGCAGGCGGCGACCAATTATTCGGTCGATATCGTGCTCGCCTTCTTCCTGATGCTCGCCGGCGTCATCGGCGCACAATATGGCGTGCGCGTCGGTCAGCGACTGCGCGGCGAACAGTTGCGCGCGCTGCTTGGCCTCCTGGTTCTTGCGGTTGGCCTGCGCCTTGCCGTTGCGTTGGTGCTGACCCCCGAAGATATCTTTTCGGTGGTGATGGGAGTGGGGAACTGATGTTTCGTCTCCTGCTGCTCCTTATCCTTTTCATGCCTGCCGCCGCCTCGGCACAAGTGCTGCTACCTGGACAGGGAACGCAGGCCGAGCGCGAGGGGCTGGAAATCGGCACATCCACCAGCGAGATCGCCATCACCTCCGATTTTCGCGGCGCCGACTTGACGATTTTCGGCGCGGTGACCAACACCGACGAACTGTTGCTCGCCATCGGCCAGTATGATGTCGTCGTGGTCCTGGAAGGACCGCGCGAGGACGCCACGGTGCGCAAGAAGGAACGGGTCTTCGGCATCTGGGTCAATGCCTCATCGATGACTTTCGCCGATGTGCCGCATTCCTATTCGATGTCGAGCTCGCGCTCTATCGACGACATCACGACGCCGCTCGACCTGACCGGAGAGGGTATCGGGATCGATCATATCCCGCTGCGACCAATCGATTTTGCCGGCAATTTCAATAATCTCAACGAATTCCGCGCCGCCTTCCGGCGCATACAACAGGTGGGCGGACTTTACGAACGCGATCCAAGCGGCGTGCGTTTCGTCTCCTCGAACCTGTTCAAGGCAAGTCTGCGGCTGCCGGCCAATATTCCGAACGGCGTGCATACGGTGCGCGCTTACCTCTTCAAGAGCGGGAAATTCATAACGCAGAAATCGCAGCCGCTGCGCGTCATCAAGACAGGCATCGAGCAGACGATCACCGACGCAGCGCATGAGCAGCCGATCTTCTACGGCTGCTTTGCAGTGTTGCTGGCAGTACTGACGGGATGGGGCGCCAGCTTCATTTTCCGCAAGGATTGATCGGGCTTCGATTCGCCGCCTGACGACCACTAGAAAGTTCCTTCAAATGGGCGGGCTCCAGATAGCGTTCCGGGCGGGCGAAGCCTGCTCAGACGTCAGCTGGAGCCCGGCCAAAGGATTTTTCCTCTGCCTCCCAAAACCGCTTGCATTTCGCTATCAGTCACGCTAGCTTTAACTAGTTTCTAAATGCCACCAGTTTTAACTTTGATGCAGAGTGGATGGAGGATAAAATGAGGAAGCTTGTTGTCTGGAACCTGATGACGCTGGATGGCTATTCCGAAGGATCGAAGCCGTGGGATATCGACTTCCACAATCTGGCCTGGGGGCCGGAGCTGGAAAAATATGCCGAGCAATTCGGCGAAGAAGGCGACCTGCTGGTTTTCGGCCGCAAGACCTATGAGGGCATGGCCGCTTATTGGCCGACCGCCGAGAACGAAGATAAGATCAAGGCCTATATGAACGGTATTGCCAAGCTCGCCGTCTCCAGGACCATGGAGAAAGCCGACTGGAACAACACGCGCGTCGTCAGCGATCCGGTTTCCGAACTGGGAAAGCTCAAGAGAGAGGACGGCAAAACGATCTTCATTTTCGGCAGCGCCGAGCTTGTCGATACCATGCTGAAGGCGGGGCTGGTGGATGAAATCCGCATCTGCCTCGTTCCAGTCATCCTCGGCGGCGGCAATCCGCACTTCAAGCCGGCGGCTGGACAGCAGCCGCTGAAACTGCTCGACTCGTCGGTAACGAAGAGCGGTGCCGTGATCCTGCGCTACCAGCCGGTCAGGGCAGCCTGATCCATTTGTCTGCGCAGGCTGCAGCCACCAGGGCTGCGGCCGCTTCGCCCGCAGTTTCCATGTAGGTCGGATCGCGATGCAGCAGCACAGCGGCGAACGAGCCGTCGAGCAGCAAAACAATCTGACGGGCAAGTTTTAGTGGCTCGGCGAGATGCTGTTCTTCGAAGAGAGACGTCAGCCAAGCCTCGACATTCTTCTTGTGTATGGCACCGACTTTGATGGCGGGATGGCCGGGCATATTGGCGAGTTCGGCCGATGTTCTGAGATAGCCACAGCCCTTCCATTTGGGGTGTCGGGCCGAGCGAGCCAGATTCTCGAAAATGCCCTTTATCTTCGCCGACAGATCCCCATCGGTTTCCGCTAACCACCGACGATACACTGCAAGATTGGGCTGGTCGCGGGTTTCGAGATAAGCGGCGATCAGCTCGTCCTTGCTGTCGAAATGGTAGTAGAGGGTGCGCTTCGTGACTGCGGCCTTCTCGGCCACCGCATCGACGCTCACCGCCCTGACACCCTCGCTGTAGAAGAGCTTTGCAGCAGCCGCGACAATGCGTTCGCGCGTATCGGATCCTGATCTCGCCATTCGGCCAATGTATACCGACCAGTGAGTGTCATCAACGCTGGCTTCCGCCTATCATCCCGGCGAAACGTCAATAGAGGAGATGGTACATGCCCGAGGCCAAACGGAGGCAGAGCGAGCTTGCACGAGAAGCAAAATCCGTCTCGATCCGCTGCCGCGACGGCGTAGAACTCCGCGGTCATTTCTGGAACGGCGCCGATAATGGCGGAAATGGCAGCGTCATCATCAATCCGGCAACGGGCGTTGTGGCGCGCTACTATCACTACTACGCGCGCTTTCTCGCGGAACATGGCTTCGATGTGCTGACCTATGACTATCGCGGTATCGGCTTGTCTCGTCCGGCGCGACTGAAAGGCTCGGGCTATCGCTGGCAGGACTGGGGCGAGCAAGATTTCGATGCAGCGCGTCTCTTCATGGAAAACAAACGCCCCGGCGAGCAATTGCTGGTCGTCGGCCATAGCATCGGGGGCTTTTTGCCCGGCTTCTCGGCCAGTACCGAAGGCATAACGCGCGTGCTTGCTATCGGCGCGCAGTATGGGCATTGGCGGGACTATGCGGAGACGCGGCGATGGCGGCTCTTTTTGAAATGGCACGTCGTCATGCCGGCAACCACATTGCTATTCGGTTACTTTCCGGGACGGCGCCTCGGCTGGCTCGAGGATCTGCCGAAGGATGTCGCGCTCGACTGGGCTTTTCAGCGGGGGTGGAAAGACCCGGCGTCAAGGCATTTCGAGAACTTTCGCGCGCCTGTTCTCAGCCTCACCGTTTCGGACGACGAGATCGCCACCGTTCAAGCCCTGCGCCGCGGCTTTTCTCACTATCGCAATGCCCAAGTGGAGGAGGTGTTGCTGAGGCCGGAAGATCTCGGGTTTTCCAGAATCGGGCATTTCGATCTTTTTCATGCGCGGCACGCCTCTGGTTTCTGGCTTGATAGCCTGCTCTGGCTGCGAGACGGGACCAATCCCTGGCCTGGCAAAAGACCACCAGAATATCTCGTATTCGCATAAAAACCGCTCTTTAACGTTTACGAGTTAGTAATCTCTCGAAAATGAGAGGTTTGTATCATGCGTACTCCCACCGTGCTTGCGGTCGTCGGGCTGGCTTTGCTTGCCGGCTGCGCGACGGCGCCGCGCCAGACGCGTAATATCTGCGCTGTTTTCGATCAGAAGGACGGCCTCTTCACCAGCTGGCAGGGGGCAGCGGAGCGTGCCGAGAAGAAATACGGCGTGCCGGTGCCGATCCTGATGGCGACCATGTATGTCGAATCCGGCTTCCAGCCCTATGCACGACCGCCGCGCACGAAACTCTTCGGCTTCATTCCCTGGACACGTCCGTCGACCGCCTATGGCTATTCGCAGGCGTTGAACGGGACATGGGACCACTATCAGTCCGAAACCGGCAACTGGGCGGCGCGGCGCACGAACTTCGCCGACGCGATCGATTTCATCGGCTGGTACCACTACAGCAACGCCCAGGCGACGGGTATTCCGCTCAACGACGCCTACAACCTCTACCTCGCCTATTATTCCGGCCCGACCGGCTACAAGCGCGGCGACTGGCGCAACAATGGACAGCTGCAGCAGACTGCGCAGAAGTTCGCACGAATGGCGGGCACCTATCAGCAGCAGTTGCAGGGATGTAATTGAGCCCTTCCCCTCCCAGTGAAGGGAGCGGGTATCAGCCGCGCAAATTGCCATAACGGACCGAATAGATCCGGTCGCGGCCGAGCAGGTGGGCAATCAAGGAGGTCTTGTCGAAGAGACCTGTCATCGCCTTGTGGCCAAGGTCGAGTCCTCCACTCATGACGCCGAAAGCCGGCATCAGCAGGCGGGCGCCATCCGTCGCGAAACAGGGACGGCGGACGGATCTTTCGCGGCGGCGAACGGTGGCGGCAGGATGCAGGTGGCCGGCAATCTCGCCTTTTTGCAATCCTTCATGCGGCTCATGCCGGAAGGTCAGGCCGGCATAGCAGAGTTCGTCCGAGCAGCTGCCGGGCAAATCCACCGTACCGTCAGGATCGTGATTGCCATTGATCCAGATCCATTCGCGGCCGCGAGCCATTTGGACGATCTGCGTGCGGAAGGCATCCGGCAGATGCTCGGAGCCGACGCGATCGTGGAAATTATCGCCGAGCGAAATGACGATCCTCGGATCGTAGCGGGAGACGACGGCGGCAAGAACTGTCAGTGTCGCCAGCGTGTCATAGGGCGGCAGCATCATGCCGCGGCGGGCAAAAGCCGCGCCCTTTTCCAGATGCAGGTCGGACACGACGAGCATGCCGGCATCCGGCAGATAGAGCGCGCCAAGCGGATCGCAGACGGCGGCAATACCATGAATGGCGGTTTCGACGCCCGGTATTGCGGCAAGCCCAGTCGTGTCGCGCGCCAGCGCAAGGCGGTTCATCACTCTCGTCAATCCAATTTCAAGCCATCGCCTCGGCGATCAGATCGTCGGCGGCTTCGGCGAGCAGCGCGTCATGAGCCTGACCCGGCACCGATTCCCGACCGATTTCCAGCATCACCGGTACGGCAAGCGGCGAAATATGGTCCAGCGCCCGGTGGGTGATATGGCCCCTGATTCGCTTGAGCATATCGCCAAGGCGGGAAATATCCAAAAGGCCCGTTGCCGCATCCTGTCGGGTCGCCTGCAGCAGGATGTGGTCCGGCTCGTGGGTTCTCAGCACATCGTAGATCAGGTCGGCCGAGACGGTGATCTGCCGGCCGGTCTTTTCCTTTCCCGGATGACGCCGCTCGATCAATCCCGCAATCACGGCACAATTGCGGAAGGTGCGCTTCAAAAGGAAAGATTCGTTCAGCCAGGATTCGAGATCGTCACCCAGCATATCTTCATCGAAGAGATCGGAGAGGCTGAGGCGGCCATTGGCGATCATCAGGCCGAGATCCTCAAGGCCCCAGATGCCGAGAGAATAGTCCGTGGCGACGAAGCCGAGCGGTTTTGCCCCTGCCCTGTCCAGACGCCGGGTCAGCAGCATGCCGAGCGTCTGATGCGCCAGCCGCCCCTCGAAGGGATAGACGACCATGTAGCCGCGGCTGCCGCGGGGAAAGGTTTCGATCAGTAGCTCGTCGTGCTTCGGCAGCAGGGATTTTTCCTTCTGCAGGGAGAGCCAGTCGCGCACCTGATCCGGCAGTCGGTGCCAGCGGTCCGGATCATCCAGCATCGAGCGGACCTGATCGGCGAGATAGGTCGAGAGCGGAAACTTGCCGCCGTTATAGGACGGGATTTTCGGATCGAAGGAATAGGCCGGGCTGACCAGCGCCTCGCTCTCCCTGATACCCTCGAAACGCAGCACCTTGCCGGAAAAGATGAACGTATCACCCGGCGCAAGCTGCTCGAGGAAATATTCCTCGACCTTGCCAAGCACCGCGCCGGGGCGACCGAGCCTGCCGCCCTCGCCGCGTTTGGCCATGCGGATATTCAGCATCGAAGCTTCGACGATCGTGCCGAGGTTCAAGCGATACTGCTGGGCGACCTGCGGGTTGGAGACACGCCACCTGCCTTCCTTGGTTTTGCGGATGCGGGCATAACGCTCATAGGTGCGCAGGGCATAACCGCCGGTCGCGACAAAATCGACAACACGCTCGAAGGTTTCCCATGGGAGATCGGCGTAGGGCGAGGCGCTGGTGATCTCGTCGTAGAGTTCCAGCATGTCGAAGGGCTCGGCACAGGCCATGCCGAGCACGTGCTGGGCAAGCACATCGAGCCCGCCGCGGCCGACGGGCGGCGTATCCTGCGCGCCGATGTAGTTTGCATCGAGCGCTGCCTGGCATTCCATGACTTCGAAACGGTTGGCGGGAACGAGGATCGCCTTGGATGGCTCGTCCATGCGGTGATTGGCGCGGCCGATGCGCTGGGCAAGGCGCGAGGCCCCCTTCGGTGCCCCGACATGAATGACGAGATCGACATCGCCCCAGTCGATACCGAGATCGAGCGTCGAGGTGGCGACGACGGCCCGCAGCCGGTTGGCGGCCATGGCGGCTTCGACCTTGCGGCGCTGGGCAACATCGAGCGAGCCATGGTGGAGCGCGATCGGCAGGTTCTCCTCGTTGACCGTCCAAAGCTCCTGAAACAGCATTTCGGCCTGCGAGCGGGTATTGACGAAGAGCAGCGTGGTCTTGTGGTCGATCAGCAGGCGATAGACATCCGGAATGGCGTATTTGGCGGAATGGCCGGCCCAGGGAATGTGTTCTTCCGTATTGAGGATGGAGATATCGGGCTTGGCGCCACCTTCGACGAGCACGAGGCCGGCGTGATTGGCCTTGTCTTCCTCCTGCGCCACCAGCCATTTCTGCAGATCCAGGGGATCGGCGACCGTGGCCGAGAGGCCGATCGTCTTCAGATCGGGCGCCAGCCTTTGCAGTCGGGCAAGGCCGAGCGAGAGCATGTGGCCGCGCTTTGAGGTGACGAGCGAGTGCAGCTCGTCGAAGATGACGTATTTCAAATCCTTGAAGAAGCGCTCCGCTTCCCGGTTTGCCAGGAGCAGCGCCACCTGTTCCGGCGTCGTCAGCAATATATCGGGCGGGTTGAGCTTCTGACGTTGACGCTTGGCGTTCGGCGTGTCGCCGGTGCGGTTTTCGATCGAGATCGGCAGGCCCATTTCCGTGACGGGCTTCATAAGGTTGCGTTCGATATCGACGGCCAGTGCCTTCAACGGCGAGACATAAAGCGTGTGGATGCCGGTAAATGCAGAACCCGGCGGGATCTTACCGCGCCTTGTGAGATCGGTCAGCGACGGCAGGAAACCGGCAAGGGTCTTGCCGGCGCCAGTCGGGGCGATCAGCAGCGTACTCTCGCCTGCTTCGGCGCGAGACAGGAGTTCGAGCTGGTGGGCGCGGGGACGCCAGCCCTTTTCCGCAAACCAGCGGAGGAAGGGGGCGGGCAATGCGAGGCTGGCGTCGGTTTCAATCTGATCCACGGGGCAAATGTAGTTCAAACGCCGACGAATAGAAGCGCTATTGACTCTCCGCTATAATCGTGGATAAATTATATCCATGATTAAGGAGATAGGCTGTGAAACTCGGTGACGGTGTCGAACAGGGTATTCATTGCACGGCGGTACTATCAGGGCTTTCGGAGGGCGGCGTGCTTTCGGCGGCGGCACTTGCCGAATATCACGGCGTGTCGACGAGCTATCTGTTGAAGCATCTGCAGGCGCTTTCGGGAGCCGGAATTCTGGAGACGGTACCCGGACCGAAGGGGGGCTACCGGCTGGCGAAGAAGCCGGAGGATATTTCGCTGCTCGATATCGTGCTCGCGGTTGAGGGACCGGCTCCGGCCTTCCGCTGCTCGGAAATCCGTCAGCGCGGACCGAACCCGTTGCCGCAGCGCTATTTCACCAAGCCTTGCCAGATCACGGCGGCAATGCTGAGAGCCGAGCGCGCCTATCGCGCCGAACTCGCGAATACCAGCGTCGCCGATATCCTGGCCGAACTTTCCGCAGATGATGACGGCGGGATCGCCGCCAGAGGCTGCGCCTTCATGGAAATGCACGAGAGAAAAATGGCTCGATGAGCCGCCCCCCCCCAACCCAAGGAGACATACCATGCAAGCACGTTTCAACTTCGGCAAAGCCGCTCCGGATGCCTACAAGGCCGTCGCCGCACTGGAACAATATGTGCAGGAATCCGGACTGGATAAGCGCTTCATCCATCTGATCAAGCTTCGCGCTTCGCAGATCAATGGCTGCGCCTATTGCGTCGACATGCATTCGAAAGAAGCACGCCATTACGGGCTTTCCGAACAGTGGATCAACCTGATGTGCGTGTGGCGGGAATCGCCCGTCTATGACGCTCGCGAGCGCGCCCTGCTCGGCTGGGTCGATGCGGTGACGAAGATTGCGGAAACCGGTGCGCCGGATGCCGATTACGAGGCCCTGAAGGCGCATTTCTCCGAAGAAGAAATGACCAAGATCACGGTTGCGATCGGCACGATCAACATCTGGAACCGGCTTGCTGTCGGCTTCCGTGCCCAGCATCCGATCGATGCGCCGCAGAAGGCCGCCTGATAAATATCTGCTTATAGGGATTCATCCCGGCGACCGACCCGAAGGTTTCGGGTCGGTTGACACTACGATCACTTGCGATTTGCGACGGCCCTCATGGCACCGGCGTCAGGCAATCTGCCCGAGAGGTCGATGCTGTTGAATATGTCGCGGACGACTTTCGCGATTTCCTCTGCGGAAGCGCCCTTGGCGTATTCTTCCTGCATGCGGCGTCTGACAAGCTTTTCCAGATCTGACATAGCTTACCTCATCATATCCGGCGCGAGGAGAAGTGTCGCGCCTGTACCGATCACAGGCAAGTTACGTTTTGTTTAGAACAGCTTACCGTTTTGTAAGGTTACAAAGCGATGTAGCGGTCGGCGCGATGATTGATGGCGACGAAGAGATTGAGCACGACAGCACCAAGCACGGAATAGAAAACAACCGGCGGCGTGGTGATGAAGAAGGCGGCCGCCAGCACGCACATGTCGATGGCCAGCTGTACGAGGCCGGCGCGAATGCCGAAACGCTCCTGCATGTAGATGCCGAGAATGCCGACGCCGCCGAGGCTGGCGCGGTGGCGATAGAGCGCAAGAAGGCCGTAACCGAGAAGCAGACCGCCAAGAAGTGCTGCCCAGGCCGGCTGGATGGCGGCAATCTCCATGACCTTCGGCTGCAGGCTGGTTAGCAAGGAGGTCAAACCGATGGCAATGAAGGTCTTGATCGTGAAGGCCATGCCGAGACGCTTCCACGAGAGATAGAAGAAGGGCAGGTTGAGCAGGAAGAAGGCGAGGCCGAAGTTCACGCCGAAGGCATAATGCAGGAGGAAGGCGATGCCGGCGGTGCTGCCGGTGAGAAGGCCGGCGCTGGCGAGCACATAGAGCCCGAGCGCGGAAACGAGGCTGCCGGAGAATATGCCCTGCACATCCTCGACCGGCGTGTGGCGCGTCGCGGTGGTATTCCAGAAACCGAGGGCACTGATGAGCTGGCTCATGTCGCGATCTCCGATAGCGGCTGCTCCGGTCAGGCCGGAGGAAGAGAAAATGTACGGTGGATGTGGCGCGTGCCGCACTTTTTGAGCGCGTCGCTTTCCCGCTGAATGAGCAGATTATCAGGCCTATCAAGGTTGCGCGCAAGCAAAATACGTAAGCAATGCTGACCTATTTTAAAAATCGCAAGAAATATGCGTTCAGACGGTTTTGCGCGTAAGGAACAGAATACCGGAAACTGGTTTGCCGCCATCTTTGCGAATGGTAGTTTTGACGATTTCACGAATTTCGAGGCCGTGAGCTGCCGCAAGCCCTTTCACATAGATCTCGGAATGGGCGTAGCGCAGCGACGGCGCCAGATGGAAGCTGTTTCCTTCACCGCCATCTTCCACTGAAAACGCGAAATCGGCGCCAGGCGCGGCGAGCGCATCGAGGATCGCGAAGACACTTTCGAGATTGCCGAGATACATCAGCACGTCGGCAGCCGTCACGAGGTCGGCGCGGTGCCGTTCGCCGTCCGCCAAAACGCCGGAGGCCTCGGGCGATAGCGACAAGTCCGCCTGCGCCAGATGATCATAAACATGCTTTTCGGCAGCCTTTGCCAGCATGTTCTGCGAAAGATCGAACCCTTCGAGCCGCGCGACCCGAGAACGGATCTCGGGGCCTAGCAGACCTGTGCCGCAACCGAGGTCGACGGCGCGCTGGTAGTGCCGGCCAGTCGAAGCAACGAGTGCGGCAAGCTTCTGGGGGACGGAATAGTCCAGCTTTTCGACGAGAGAGGTCTCGAAGCGATCGGCATAATCATCGAAGAGACGCTCGACATAGCGGCTGGACGGCTGGTTTGGCGTCTCGGCATCGCCGAGCAGGACGAGCTTCAGGCCCGCTCCAAAGATATCCTCGGGGTCGAGCTCAAGCGTGCGGCGATAGGCATCGACGGCAGCGTTCACCTTGCCCGCCTTTTCGCGATAGGTGGCGAGGCGATACCAGCCTGCCGCCCAAGCAGGCACGAGTTCCAGCGCCTGTTCCATCAGTTCGGCGGCCGCTTCCGCTTCGCCGCCTTCATCGAGCATTTTCGCATAATCGGCACGGCGGTCGGCGATGACATCGCCGGAGGAAAGCTGGCTTGGTTGCATGATCAGGCCCTGTGATTTGCCGGCATTTGGCGGCGGCCACAAAAAAACTCAAGTCCTATCTCAGAGGCGGTACTGTCTTGGCGGAAAAGGCTTGCGGGCGAATCGCCGCGACCGTATCTCAAGGCAAACAGGAGATGGCGCATGTCCGATCAGGTGAACAGGTTTCTCGGCGATTCCATTGGCCGCACGATCATCAAGCTCTTGGTGGTGTCGCTGATCGTCGGCTTCGTCATGGCCATCTTCGGGCTTACCCCCTGGGAGCTCATCTATAACGTCCGCGATTTCGTGCTCCACCTGTGGCGGCAAGGCTTCGCGGCGCTTGGACGCGTCGGCGACTACCTGCTTCTCGGCGCCACGATCGTCATCCCGATCTTCATCATCATCCGTCTTTTCAGCTATCGAAAATAACATGGCTTCAATCATCCTTTCGCGTCGCGGCCTGCTGCAGCTTTCAGGTCTCGCGGTAGTGGCCGGCATCGCCGGCTGCACGACCACCCCGAAATTTGCAACTACCCCGTCCGATGCCGTCGACGAGACAGCGTCAGCGCTGCCCCTCGTCAATCAGCTTCGCGCCAAGAACGGCCTGCCGGCGCTCAGCGCCGATCCACACGCCAGTGCGGCCGCCATCTTCCAGGCCAAGCGCATGGCAAGCGCCGGCAAGATGGCACATCTGATGGGCATGACCGACAGTTTCGGCACCCGCGTGAAGGCGAGCGGTGTTGCCCTGCCGGCCGCCGAAAACATCGCGTCCGGCCAGCAAAGCGTCGATGCGGTCGTCACCGCCTGGATCAATTCCCCCCACCATCTGGAAAATATGCTCGGACGCTATAGCGGTATCGGCGTTGCCGTTGCACATAATACGTCTTCGAAGAATCTGCCCTATTGGGCGATGGTGCTTTCCAGCTGAGGCGATTCTGCCTCGGTCATCATGAGGCAAATATGGATACCGGCAGCAACAGAAATACATTGGCATTCGACGTAACGCACCGGCTCGTGCTGTCGATTGCCATTCCCATGACGCTCGGCTTCATGACCACGCCGCTGCTCGGCATCACTAACACCGCCGTCGTCGGCCATATGGGCGATCCCGAGGCGCTGGCGGGGCTGGCGATCGGCGCCATGCTGTTCGATCTCATCATGGGCAGCTTCAACTTCCTGCGTGCTTCTACCACCGGGCTGACGGCACAAGCGCTTGGGCGACGCGATCAGCATGAACAGCAGGCGGTCTTCTGGCGCGCGATCGTTTCCGCGCTCGGCTCCGGTCTGGCGCTGCTCATCCTGTCACCGCTCTTGATCTTCATCGGACTGAAGCTGATGGGCGCGGAAGGCCGGATTGCCGAGGCAACCAGCACCTATTTCTCGATCCGCATTCTCGCCGCGCCGGCCGCGCTTGCCAACTACGCGCTTCTCGGTTTCGTGCTCGGTCGAGGACAGGGGCGGACGGGGCTGCTGCTGCAGGCGCTGATCAACGGGATCAACATCCTGCTTTCCATCTATCTCGGCCTGTCGCTCGACTGGGGTGTCTCGGGTGTCGCCTGGGGCACGATGGCAGGTGAAACGGCCGGCGCGATCGTCGGCCTTTTCATCGTGCTGCGCAGTTTCGACAGGGCACACCAGCCGAACCGGATGGAGGTGTTTTCACGGAACAAGCTCGCCGAACTCTTCGCGCTGAACCGCGACATCCTGATCCGCACCTTCGTGCTGATCGGCTCCTTTGCGATCATGACCCGCATCGGCACGAGCTTCGGCGCCATCACGCTCGCGGCCAACGCCGTCTTGATGAACTTCTTCCTGCTGTCTGGCTATTATCTCGACGGTCTAGCCAATGCTGCCGAACAGATCACCGGCCGGGCGATCGGCGCGCAATACCGACCGGCCTTCGATCGAGGCTTGAGGCTCACGACCCTTTGGTCCTTCGGGCTGGCGGCGATCATCTCCGCCTTCTTCTATTTCGCCGGCCCTGCACTTATTTCCGGGCTGACCAGTTCGCCGGAAGTACAAGCAGCGGCAGAAACCTATCTGCCCTGGGCAGCAGTGACGGGGCTGACAGGAGCGCTTGCGTTCTTAATGGATGGCGTCTTCATCGGTGCGACATGGTCCGTCGACATGCGCAACCGCATGCTGATGTCTTTTGCAGGCTATCTTGCCATGCTTGCCGTCTTCGTGCCGCTCTTCGGCAATCACGGCCTGTGGCTGGCGATGAACGCCTTCCTGCTGTTTCGCGGTTTCTTCCTGGTGGTGCTGATCAAACCGCGGGCGGCTCAGACATTCCGTGCTGCCCAGTAATCCACGCTGATATCCCTGATATCCCGGATCGAGGCAACCTTCTCGCGATCAAGCAACTTCGACAGGCCGCGTACGATCGCGCCGGGAAGGCCCGGCCCTTCGTAGACCATGCACGAATAGAGCTGCACGAGATCGGCTCCCGCCCTGACCTTTTCCAGCGCCGTTTCGGCCGAGGAGACGCCGCCGACGCCGATAATCGGCAGGGCCGGACCGACGCGCTTGCGCATCTTGGCTAGCACGGTCGTGGACTTTTCGAACAGCGGCGCGCCCGAAAGGCCACCGGCCTCCTTCGCCTGGGCCTGATCCCTCAGTCCGTCGCGCGAAAGCGTCGTATTGGAAACGATCAGGCCATCGAGAGCATGCGAGAGCGCCTCGGCGGCGATGTCATCCATGCCCTCTTCGGTGAGATCGGGTGCTATCTTCAGGAAAACCGGGATCTTTCGGCCGGCCTTCTCGGCTTCCTCATCGCGCGCGGTCAGCACTGCCGACAGCAGTGCGGCCAGGCTTTCGCGCGCCTGCAGATCGCGCAGGCCCGGCGTGTTGGGCGAGGAAATATTGGCGGTGAAATAGCGGGCGACGGAATAGAAACGGCGGATGCCGGCGACGTAATCGGCGATGCGATCCTCGCTATCCTTGTTGGCGCCGATATTGACGCCGACGATGCCGGCGCGGCCGATCTGCGAGAGGCGGCGGAAGGCTGCTTCGTGGCCTTCATTGTTGAAACCGAGCCGATTGATGACGCCTTCATCCTCCACCAGGCGGAAGATGCGCGGGCGCGGATTGCCGGGCTGCGGCTTCGGCGTAACAGTGCCGATTTCGGTGAAGCCGAAGCCGAGCTTCAGCAGCGCCTCGGGCACTTCGGCATTCTTATCGTAGCCAGCAGCCATGCCGAGCGGATTGGGGAAGTCGATGTCAGCAACGGTCTGGCGCAGGCGCGGATCCGGCGCAAGGCGGCAGGCGGGCACGACGCCCGACTTCAGCGCTGCAATCGACATGCCATGTGCGGTTTCGGGATCGACGAGGAAGAGGCCGCGGCGGGCGATG
Source organism: Rhizobium sp. BK529 (assembly GCF_014194105.1). NCBI lineage: Bacteria > Pseudomonadati > Pseudomonadota > Alphaproteobacteria > Hyphomicrobiales > Rhizobiaceae > Rhizobium > Rhizobium sp. BK529. Next base: position 2,904,932 of record NZ_JACIAU010000001.1, read on the forward strand.
CGCTTGAAGGGATCGATCACGGTGCGAGCTCCGGGAAGATATGGACGCCGGCATCGTCGAGCGGCAACTCTGTCTCCCAGAGCACGGCCGAAAGCGGCAGGTCGGCATAAAGATGCGGGAAGAGCGCGCCGCCGCGCGAGGGTTCGAAGACGAGCTTATCGCCGAAATTGCGACCATCGACAGCAACGAGGACAAGGCCGGTCTGGCCGGCAAAATGCAGGGCCGCGGTCTGCTTGACCTGATCTGCTGTCGAGAAATGGATGAAGCCGTCCTTCTGGTCGATGCCGGCGCCATGAAAAACGCCGGTTTGTCTGGCTTCCTGCCAGAGCGCCTCCGGCACGATCTTGTAAAGGGTCGGTGTCGCGGTCATGATGATCCCGTTGGCTGGCCTTCCATGAGGAGGGCTTTGCCCCAAAGAGACGGCGATGTCCACGCCTCGGGGCGCAAAAACGGACAGGCGCAACGCTTTGCGGAGGATGAGACGATGAAGGCATTTGCAATCCTGCTTGCCGCCGGTCTTCTGCCGCTCGCGGCATTGGCGGCAGAACCAGACGCGGCACGTTTCCAGCTCGAACGCAGCGGCGACCACTTCGTGCGCCTCGACCGGCAGACGGGGGCGATGTCGCTCTGCATGGAAAAGGACGGCGCTCTGGTCTGCCGTATGGCGGCCGACGAACGCGCTGTCTACGAGGATGAACTCGACCGGCTTGCCGACCGTGTCAGCGCGCTGGAAAAGAATGCGGCCGCCCGTCCCGCCTTGCCGACGGATGCGGAGGTCGACCGCTCGATTGGCATCATGGAACGGATGATGCGCAGTTTCATGGGAATTGTGCGGGAATTCCAGGCGGAAGACGAAGCCAATCCCCTTCCGCAGCGGAGTTGATCTGGTTATATTCATATAAGTAGAGGGTCATGTTCGTGCAGGGGAGCCGGGCAGGACTGACGGGATCGAGCTCTTGGGAGGGAGTTTTCGATGCAACAAACCATCATCATTGCCGACGACCATCCGCTTTTCCGCGACGCGCTGCGCCAAGCGGTGCTCGGTATGGAAGGCCGGCAGGCAATCGTCGAGGCCGGAGATTTTGCTGCGGCAAGAACGGCAGCGGGTGAGAACCCGGATGCCGACCTCATGCTGCTCGACCTTGCCATGCCGGGTGTCAGCGGCTTTTCGGGGCTGATGGCCCTGCGCTCGGAATTCATCAGCCTGCCGATCGTCATCATCTCGGCGACCGACGATACGTCAACGGTCCGCCGGGCGCTGGAACTTGGCGCCTCCGGCTTCATCTCGAAGTCCTCGGGTATCGAGGATATCCGCCGCAGCATTCAGACGGTGCTGGCGGGCGGCATTGCCACGCCGGAGAGCTATCGTGGCGGACAGGAACAGGACCCTGATGTCGCCGACCTCATCCACCGGCTGCATACGCTGACACCGCAGCAAAGCCGGGTGCTGACGATGCTCGGCGAAGGACTGCTGAACAAGCAGATCGCCTATGAGCTCGGCGTTTCCGAAGCGACGATCAAGGCGCATGTCTCGGCGATCCTCCTGAAGCTCGACGTCGACAGTCGCACGCAGGCGGTCATCCAGCTCGGCAAGATCAACATGGCTATGGTCGCCTGAGGCTGCCTATCAGCAGGACAGGATTTTATTCCTCATTTGCGCTTTACTCGGGGAAATGCCTCGGTTAATCTGCCGGCGATAGAAAGCGGCCGGATGGACCGCGGGACCGGACGCATATGCTGTCACATGACCAGATCTGGGGAGCGATCGACAGGCTTGCCGAACGGCATGACCTGACGCCGTCGGGTCTTGCGCGGCGGGCCGGGCTCGATCCAACCTCTTTCAACAAGTCCAAGCGGCTCTCGGTGGACGGACGCCTGCGCTGGCCTTCGACGGAATCGATTGCCAAGGTGCTAGAGGCAACGGGCGCGAGCATGGAGCAGTTTCTCGGCTTCATGCGGCCGGCAGGTGCTGCCGCCGCCAGCCTGCCGGATAGTATTTTTGCCTCACAGGGAAGCTCCATTCCCCTGCTCGGTTTTGCGCAGGCAGGCGCCGGCGGCTTTTTCGACGACGGTGGCTTTCCCGCGGGGCAAGGCTGGGATGTGGTGGAATTTCCGGCCGGCCCCTCGCAGAAGGCCGGCGTCTATGCGCTCGAAGTGCAGGGCGAGAGCATGATGCCGCTCTATCGCGACGGCGATGTGCTGATCGTGGAGCCCGGTGCGCAGGTGCGCCGCAACGATCGTGTCGTCGTCAAGACGCGCGAGGGTGAAGTCATGGCCAAGGTGCTCCTGCGCCAGAGCCCGCGCTCCATCGAATTGCTGTCGCTCAATCCCGAACATCCTAACCGAACGGTCGAGCTCTCCGACGTCGAATGGATTGCCCGAATCATCTGGGCCAGCCAATAGGAAAATAATCATGCGCCCTGCAGCCTTCGTCACAGGTATCGCGGGGATAGCGGCGGTGATCGGCCTGCTTTTGGCGGGGCAAGCGCGGCTCGATGGAGGCGGCGAAGCAGCCCCTGATGCGGACAGCGTGGCCGCGGCGCTGCCCGATGCAAATACCGACGCGGCAAAACCGCCGGCAACTCTGACGGATGAGGATGCGGCGCTGATCGCCCGGGCAACGGAGCCAGCGCCGGCCGGGCCGGCAGCTACTCCGTCCAGGAACGCGGCCGGGGCTTCCCCCCGAAATGCGCCAGCGGATAGAGCAGCACAAAAAACTCCTGCGCCGACTGAACCGCAGCAAGCCACATCAGACGGAAAGGACAGCGTGGAGTTGCTGCGGCCGACGGTGGAGAGCGCCGGAATCCTCTCCTTCGGCAAACGCAGACTTCAAATTGCCAATGTCGTCGAGACGCCCGTGGACAAAAGCTGCGGCTCGGAAGGCAGGCAATGGCCGTGTGGCATGATGGCAAAGACGGCATTGCGGCTTTATCTGCGTAACCGCACGATCGATTGTAATCTTCCTTCGGATGCGTGGGAGGACATGGCGAGTGCGTCCTGCCGACTGGGGCAGCAGGATATCGGCGCCTGGCTCGTGGACAATGGCTGGGCGGAGGCTCAGCCCGGCTCGCCGCTTGCTGCCGCAGGAGAAAAGGCAAAACAGGCAAAACAGGGCATTCATGGCGAAGATCCGCGCCGCAGACCGGCGGCTGCACCACGACCGCAGTCCAATGATCCGTTATAATGGTGATCCCTTGTAATGACCGTCCTTCGGGTTGGCCGAAACGGGCTGCCTGATCGAGCCGCCATCGGACTCCGTTTGAGTCAACAGAATGCTTCAATCCGACCAAGAAAGGCTCTAATCTCCGCTCATCGAAGAGGGAATCAGACATGAACAAGCCGCTTTCCGCCCACGACGCGCTGATCTACGTGATGGTGATGGCATCCGCCGTCGACAGCACTATGAACGACCGGGAAATGGAAAGGATCGGCCAGCTCATCGGCTTCCTGCCGGTGTTCCGCGATTTCGACGACGACAATCTGATTTCCGTCGCCCGCGACTGCGCCTCGCTGCTGGCCGGTCCGGAGGGGCTGGATGTGGTGCTGGAGACGGTGCGTGACACGCTGCCTGCCCGGCTCTACGACACGGCCTATGCGCTGGCGGTCGAAGTCGCCTCGGCCGATCTTTCCGTCAAAGCTGAAGAATTGCGCCTGCTCAGCCTGCTGCGCGACCGTCTCGGTCTCGACAAGCTGACCTGTGCTGCCATCGAGCGCAGCGCGATCGCCCGCTTCCGCAAGGGCTGAGGTTTCGGGATTTCGGACGCAACGCGGCTACGCACTTTTGCTGGAATTGCTTTTCTGCACGCAATTCCGGAGGCAAAACCGCTGCACACTTTTGCTGGAATTGCTTTTCTGCACGCAATTCCGGACGCAAAACCGCTACGCACTTTTGCTGGAATTGCTTTAATAGAGCCCGTAAGGGAAATAACGCAGATAGATTTCCTGCAGGCGGCCATTGCGCGAGAGTGTTGCCAGCGCGTGGTCGATCGCCGCCGTCAGCACGCTGTCGTTCTGGCGCAGCATGATCGTCATTCCCTCGCCGAGGAAATGTTCTGACGTGTAGGGACCGTCGAACAAGGCACAGCATTTGTCCGATGCGGGCGAAGCGACCCAGAACGAAAGCTGCAGCGCATCGGCAAAAGCGGCATCGACCTTGCGTTCCTTCAAGGCCGCCAGCAGCGCTTCCCTGTTGTCGAAGGGCTGTACCTTGATAGCGGGGAAGAAGGCGGAAAGCATCGCCTCATGCACCGTATCCTTGACGACGCCGACGGAATGGCCGGCGAGCCCGGCAGCCGTCGTCCCTTTCACAGAGGCGGCGGTGTTGCGCACGAAGCGGGCCGGCAGCATCAGATAGGGACGGGAGAAGAGGAATTCGCGGCGCAGCTCCGGCGTGACGGCAATACCGGCAATGACGGCATCGCCCTGTGAGCCGGCGAGCGCCTTTTGCAGGTCGGCAAAGGGCAGCGCCTGGATCTGGCACTTGTCGGCAATCTCCAGCTCGGCACAGATCTCGCGGGCGAGATCGACGTTGAAGCCCGCAAGCTTTCCTGTCTGATCGGTGAAATTGAAGGGCGGGAAATCCACCGAGGTCAGGAAGCGCAGGCGCACGAGCGAGGACAGATCAGGCTTTGCCAGGCGCTCGCGGGAATCGAAAAGCAGCGGCACGGACGAACCCACCTGCTGTGCAAAAACAGGAAACGCCGAAAACAATACGATCGAAACCAGGCAAAGGATGAAAACCCGTCCGGAAGCCAGAAACGCCGGTTTAGATTGCACCATTATGCCCTGCCTAGAGATCGCGCGCGAGCTTGCCGCTCAGTCGAGATGTAACAGAATCAACGCCATCGGGGAATATGGCCAAGCCGCGTCGCAAGCCCCGAGAGACGCGAAAGGAAAGCCGCGACCTTCAAAGCGGACTCTTCAAGCGCAAGACCCTATGCAAATTACCCGGACATTCAGCACAGATTGTATTTTCGCAGTCTTTACGGGGATAGCAGCGGGACCCCCGAAAACTAATAGGAATCGCACGCACCGTTAGCGCGGAATTAAGCAATATCCCATCTTACTTGTGGCGACGACATCGGCCCCTCCTGCCGACCGCATGATGCGCATGTCGAACCTCTTAAGGTATCCCCGCCAGCGCAATACCGAAGAATCGTTCCGCAACAATTGATTTCCAAGCACCGGGTACGCATCACGCCCGGCCAATCGGGTGACTTTTCCATGCTGAAACATCTGAAAATCCGTACAAAGATCATATCGGTCGTCGCGCTTCTAGGAGTGATCGCGATGGGCGGACTGGTTTACATCATCTCCGAATTCCGCGGTGCAGATGCAACCTACAGCGCCTTCATCGATCATGAAGCCGTCGCTGCGATGCAGGGTTCGCGCGCCAGCGCCTCGGTTGTCTCCTCGGTGCTGCAGGCGAGCATGCTCGCCAATATCAAAGCGGATACCCCGGCCTTCGCAACGGCGATTTCGACGCCGAGCAAGCTGCCGCAGGCTCGCGACCGGCTGAAGCAGGCGCTCGACCTGGTACCGAGCCGCAAAGCTGCAATCGACGAAATCCTGGCAGGTATCGATGAGCTCGAAAGCCTTTCCAACAAGGCTGTCGAACAGGCGAAAGCCAAGGACAGCGCTGCCGTCCAGCAAACCATCACGCAGATGAACGCCAAGCTGAACGTTCTGACGCCGAAGATGACGGCCAATAACGATGCGATGATGAGCATGGTCAACGATGGCGGCGACGCGCTTTCGGCGACTGTCAACGGCCGTATCGGCCTTTGCTTCGCCCTGATCGGCCTCGCCGTCGTCGGCGCCATCGGCCTCAGTGTCGTCATCTCCCAGATCGGCATCACCACCCCCATGGCCAAGCTGCGCGATCGTATGGCCGGCCTGGCGGAGGGCGATACGGACAGCGAAATCGCCGGGCTCGACCGCCGCGACGAAGTTGGCAAGATGGCAGAAGCCGTCGCGGTCTTCCGCGACAATGCGATCGAACGCCGCCAGCTCGAAGCCCGTGCCGAAGCCGACCGCAGCCTCAGCGACAACGAGCGCCGCGAACGCGAAGCACAGAAGGCTGCGGAAGCCGCCGATCTCGAACGTGCCGTCACTGCCCTCGGCGAAGGGCTGCGCCGGCTTGCCTCCGGCGACCTCGTCGCACGCATCGAATCGCCCTTCGTCGCGCATCTCGATGCGCTGCGCCAGGACTTCAACAACTCTGTCGAGAAGCTCAACGAGACCATGAACATGGTCGGCTCCAACGCCCGTGCGATCAGCGCCGGCGCCAACGAGATCCGTTCATCTGCCGACGAGCTTTCGAAACGCACCGAGCAGCAGGCCGCTTCGGTCGAAGAAACGGCTGCAGCTCTCGAAGAAATCACCACGACGGTGAAGGACGCAGCAAAGCGTGCCGAAGAGGCAAGCCAGCTCGTCGCTCGTACCCGTCTCGGTGCGGAACGGTCCGGCGAGATCGTCCGCAAGGCGGTTTCGGCCATGCAGCAGATCGAGCAGTCCTCGGTCGAAATCGGCAATATCATCGGCGTCATCGACGATATCGCCTTCCAGACCAATCTCTTGGCTCTGAACGCCGGTGTCGAGGCTGCGCGCGCCGGTGAAGCCGGCAAGGGCTTTGCCGTCGTCGCACAGGAAGTGCGCGAGCTTGCCCAGCGCTCGGCAAACGCCGCCAAGGAGATCAAGGCGCTGATCACCACTTCGGGCACGCATGTGCAGACCGGCGTCTCGCTGGTCGGCGAAACCGGCAAGGCGCTTGATGCGATCGTCCACGAGGTGCAGGAAATCAACCAGCACGTCCATGCGATCGCCGAAGCGTCCCGCGAACAGTCGACCGGCCTGCAGGAAATCAATACCGCCGTCAACACCATGGATCAGGGCACGCAGCAGAACGCTGCCATGGTCGAGGAATCCACCGCTGCAAGCCATAGCCTTGCCACGGAAGCGACGGCCCTCAACAACCTGCTCGGCCAGTTCCGCCTCACGGGCACCGGCGGCTTCGTCGCGGCCGCCCCGATCTCGACGGCATCGGCTGCACCGCGCACGGCCGCACGACCGGCAGCGAGAGCTCCGGTGCGTGTTGCCGAGAGCACCGCGCGCCCGGCCGCTTCCCCTGCCCGCGCGCTTGGCCAGAAGATCGCCAGCGCCTTCGGCATGAACGGCAGCGCTGCCCCGGCCGCCAGCCAGGAGGCTGACTGGACGGAGTTCTGAGCCGGAGACACGATTGAATGACAGATGGGCGGCTTCGGCCACCCATTTCTGTTTCGTTATTCTTAAGCCGGCGGACGCCAGCCGACCTCGACGAGAATATTGCCGGGGGCGGTGCAATAGAACAACCAGCCGCCACGAATGGCAGCCGGCGGTCCCGAGACGACCGCATTGTCTGCCGCCAGCCGGCCATGAAGCCGGTCGACATCGGATCTTTCGGCGAGGATGAAGCCGAGATGATAGGTCTGCCGCTGTAACTCGACCTGATCGACACCGCCGAACTTCGGCAGCGGGCGGCTCAAGACGATCTCGGTGCCGTGATCGTCGTGAAGGATCGCCCGACCGATCCGCTCGTTCATCTCCTGTTGTGACAGGGAGAAATAACGCAGGAAGAAATCGGCCGTGGCGGCGATATCAGGCACGTAAAAATCAAGATGGTTCAAACGCATGATTGTCTCCTTTGAGAGTAAAATCCCGGAGGAGTGCGTCTTCTAACGCTCCGCATGCCGCCGGGACGCCGCACTCGCATGCGGGCCACGTCGCGGGTTCTCGTGTGAAACACGGAGCAGAGCTTCCGATAATGGAAGGGACCGGGCTTACCTCATCCGGTCCTGCCTTTTTCGACAGTGCCGCTCTAGCAGATCGCGCCACGAGCGGCAACCAGATCAATCGAGTGGCATCCTGACGCCGGCAGCTTTTACAGAAGGTTCGTGGCGAGATCAGATCGAAGTGATCGCCTCCGTTTCCATCGTGAGCTTTCCGCGATTTGGGGTACAATGACACCTGCAGCGGAAGGAAAGGCTCCGGACATGAAACTTATTGCACTTGGCCTCATCGGTGCGCTTGGGCTCGCCGGCTGCACGGCTGTCGAATATACCGGCCCGGGCATCGAGCCCATCCCCGGCAGCATCACCTATAATGGCCAGCCGCGCACAAAACTCACGAAATCGCCTGTTGGATCGACTTTCCCGCACAATTTCATCGATCAGTACGGCCGCCAGGTCGAGGAGACCTACATCATCCGCCCGGATCGCACCCTGGCGATCGCTCACCGCCGGTATCGGCCGATCAATATTTTCGGAAGAGATTGACGAGGGCAGCTGGAGCGGGTGAAGGGAATCGAACCCTCGTATTCAGCTTGGGAAGCTGCTGCTCTACCATTGAGCTACACCCGCCGACCGATTGAGACTTCCAACAGATGGCCGCCGCTGTCAAGTCGCAGCATCACCGCAGATCAGATGCGGAAATGCTTCGAGAGCTTGAGGCCCTGGGCCTGATAGTTGGAGCCGAGGCCTGAGCCATAGAGGCTCGAGGGCTGCTCCTGCATGTGTTCGTAGATCAGGCGGCCGACGATCTGGCCATCTTCCAGGATAAACGGCACTTCGTGGCTGCGCACTTCCAGCACCGCGCGGCTGCCGCGCCCGCCGGCCGGCGCATGGCCGAAGCCCGGATCGAAGAAGCCGGCATAATGGACGCGGAATTCGCCGACGAGCGGATCGAAGGGTGTCATTTCTGCCGCGTAGTCAGGGGGAACGTGCACGGCCTCGCGCGAGACAAGGATATAGAACTCATCCGGATCGAGGATCAGCTCGTTGCGGCCACGGCTATAGAGCGGCTCCCAGAAATCGAAAATATCGTGCTGCGCCTTCTTGTCGACATCGACGACAGCCGTGTGGTGCTTGCCGCGATAGCCGATCAGGCCGTCCTTGTCGCCCGTCAGGTCGATCGACAGCGCGATGCCGCCGCCGGAGATGTTCGGCTGCTTGGCGGCGACCAGTGTTTCCGTCTCATGCAGCTTCAGAAGATCAGGCTCGCTCAGCACCGGATGGCCGACACGGAAACGGATCTGCGACAGGCGCGAGCCGCGACGCACGACGATGGGGAAGGTCCGCGGGCTGATTTCGAGGTAGAGCGGGCCGGAATAGCCTGACGGAATCTTGTCGAATTCCTGCGCATAGTCGGTGATGACGCGGGTGAAGATATCGAGACGGCCGGTCGAGCTCTTCGGATTGGCCGAGGCCGACATGTCGGCCGGCAGATCGAGGTGCTCGATCAGCGGCACGATATAGACGCAGCCGGTTTCCAGTACTGCGCCTTCGGAGAGGTCGATGACGTGCAGGCTCAGCCGATCCAACTTGTCGGAGACAAGATGGGATGGGCCGGGCATGAAGCTGGCGCGCACACGAAAAGCCTTGGCACCCAACCGCAGATCCAGACTTGCGGGCTGAATCTGATCACGATCAAGCTCGCGCTCGCTTTTGAGACGCCCCGTTTCAAACAGCGCGGCAATTGCGCGGTCGGCCAGAATTCCAGTTTCGCGAGCCATCATGCCCCATCCATAATCTGCCGCCGACAAAACCAAAGTCGGGGAATTGACGCAAGCACAGAACGGCAGTATTGCAAATTTATCCCGTGGTGATTTGGCCGGTCGGCTTGCAGCCACGTTAAACAAGTGGCTAAAAGGACCGGGTATGAAACCGGTCTGCTTTTGCGGCCGGTTTTTTTGTTGTTTGAAAGTGGTGATGGCATGAGCAAGACCTGGCGCCCTGCAACCCAACTCGTCCACGGCGGTACGCTGCGCTCGCAATATGGCGAGACTTCGGAGGCAATCTATCTCACGCAGGGTTTCGTCTACGATACGTCCGAAGCGGCAGAAGCGCGCTTCAAAGGCGAGACGGATGGCTTCATCTACGCGCGCTACGGCAGCCCCACCAATGATATGTTCGAAAAGCGCATGTGCATGCTGGAAGGTGCGGAAGACGCCCGCGCCACGGCCTCCGGCATGGCCGCCGTTACCGCCGCCATCCTCTGCCAGCTGAAGGCCGGCGATCATATCGTTGCCGCGCGCGCCCTCTTCGGCTCCTGCCGCTGGGTGGTCGAGACGCTGGCGCCGAAATATGGTATCGACTGCACGCTGATCGACGGGCGCTATCTCGAGAACTGGGAAAAGGCTGTTACACCGAAGACCAAGGTGTTCTTCCTGGAAAGCCCGACCAACCCGACGCTGGAAGTGGTCGATATTGCCGGTGTCGCCAAGCTCGCCAACCAGATCGGCGCCAAGGTGGTCGTCGACAACGTCTTCGCAACGCCGCTCTTCCAGAAGCCGCTGGAACTCGGCGCCCATATTGTCGTCTATTCCGCCACCAAGCATATCGACGGCCAGGGCCGCTGCCTCGGCGGCGTCGTGCTCTCCGACAAGGAATGGATCGACGAGAACCTGCACGACTATTTCCGTCATACCGGCCCGGCCATGTCGCCCTTCAACGCCTGGACGCTGCTGAAGGGCATCGAAACGCTGCCGCTGCGCGTCAAGCAGCAGACGCAGAATGCCGCAAAGATCGCCGACTTCCTCGCCGATCAGGGCAAGGTCGCCAAGGTCATCTATCCCGGCCGCAAGGACCATCCGCAGGCCGATATCATCGCCAAGCAGATGTCGGGCGGCTCGACGCTCGTCTGCTTCGAACTGAAGGGCGGCAAGGACGCGGCGTTTGCGCTGCAGAACGCGCTCGAGATCGTCAAGATCTCCAACAATCTCGGCGACTCCAAGAGCCTCATCACGCATCCGGCCACAACCACGCACAAGAACCTGACGGACGAGGCGCGCGCCGAACTCGGTATTTCGCCGGGCACGGTACGCCTTTCGGCCGGCATCGAAGATACGGATGATCTGATTGAAGATTTTGCCCGCGCTCTGGCCAAAGTTTCGGCCTGATCCTCAAGGCACGGCTGCAGAACAAACGCTGCAGCCGCGACATTTGCCTTGAAATTAACACTGAGAGTTAGGCTTAATGAACGAAAGCCCGCCCAATCGGGGATGGCAAGGCCGAGATTACTGTACCGTTTCTTGACGCACGAGGCCCGTTATAAGATACGAGTAATGTATCCTGACTAAGGTGTAAGGCATGTATCGCGCTCTCACACGAGATATCGAAGTCGTTGTCGAACCCTTTTATCTGGAGGAGCAATCCGATCCGGACGACGATCGTTACGTCTGGGGCTACCGCGTCGTGATCAGCAACAATTCCGAAATCGCCGTGCGCCTCGTCAACCGCTACTGGAATATCACCGATCAGAACGGGCAGATCGACGAGGTGAGCGGCCCCGGCGTCGTCGGCGAACAGCCGCGGCTGCAGCCGGGCGATACCTATGAATATTCATCGGGCTGTCCGCTGGATACGCCATCCGGCCTCATGTTCGGCCACTATCAGATGGAGACGGACGAAGGCGAGATGTTCGATGTCGACATACCCGCCTTCTCCTTGGATTCACCCGGCCTGCTCAGAGTGCTGAACTAATCCTGTCCACCTACTCCGCCGGTGCCAGTTCATGCACCGGGAAGCGGTACGTCGTCGAGCAGAATTCGCAGGTCACCGAGATCTCGCCATTTTCCTGGCTCGCCTCGATTTCCTCGGCGCTAAAACCCTTCAGCACGCCGCCGATCTTTTCCCGCGAACAACTGCAACGATCGAAGACCGCGCGCGGTTCGTAGACGCGCACGCCGCGCTCGTGGAAGAGGCGGAAGAGCAGGCGCTCGGTACCGACGAGCGGATCGGTAAGCTCATCGGCATCGACGGTCTCGACGAGCGAGCGAGCTTCCATCCAGGCATCATCCTCGACATGGGCGCGCGCTGCGGTGTCGCCGTCGCCGCCATGGAGATCGGGCTGGCGCATGCGCTCCGGCGCTTCCGGCAGGAACTGGGCAACAAGACCGCCGGCCCGCCAGCGGTGACGCGGCTTGCCGTTCTCGTCGCGGTCGAAGAGTTCGGCAGCGGCAAGGCGAACCCGCGTCGGGATCTGCTCCGACTGGCGGAAGTAGACGCCGGCAATGTCTTCCAGCGAGGCGCCATCCAGCGCTACGATGCCCTGATAGGGCTGGCTGAACTTACCCTGGTCGATGGTGAAGGCGAGGACGCCCTTGCCAAGAAGTTGTTCCGGCTCGGTCTCGCCCGAAGCGACTGCCTTGTCGAGCAGGGCCTGGTCGAAACGGGCATAGGCGCGGACATTTTCCGGCGTCGAGAAATCGCAGACCAGAAGATCGACGGGGCCGTCGCTTTTCGTCTGGACGGTGAACTTGCCTTCGAATTTCAGCGAGGTGCCAAGCAGCACCGTGAGCACCACCACTTCCGCCAGAAGGCGGGCGACGGGGGCGGGATAACGATGCCGCTCAAGAATCGCGTCCAGCATCGGGCCGAGCTGGACGGCGCGACCGCGCACATCAAGCCCTTCCACCTGAAAAGGGACGACATGATCATCGCCGGCGAAATCGAACTCGCCGAGAGCGGCTGCAGCTTCTGCCATGGCTTTCACTCCTATTTTATAGGAGCAGCCGACTAGCGCGCCGGCCGCTCGCGCAGCCGCGAGTTTGGGACTCGCGACATCCGATTATGGTTCAGATCGCGCCCAGGCACCAAGCAAGAATCGACTTCTGCGCATGAAGACGGTTTTCCGCCTCATCGAAGACCACGGATTGCGGGCCATCGATCACCTCGTCCGTCACTTCCTCACCGCGATGAGCGGGAAGGCAATGCATGAACAATGCGTCTTTGCCGGCCTGCGCCATCAAATGCGCGTTGACCTGATAGGGCTGGAAGACATTGTGACCGCGGGCCCGATGTTCCTGATTCATGGAGACCCAGGTATCGGTCACCACGCAATCGACGCCGGCGACCGCACGGTCGGCATCATGGCATAGCATGATTTCGGCGCCCTCATTGCGGGCCCAGTTCAGATAGTGATCCTTGGGCTCGGAACCAAGGGGTACAGCCATGTTCATGCGATAGCCGAAACGAGCAGCCCCTTCGACGAGGGAATGCAGTACGTTGTTGCCGTCTCCGGTCCAGGCGATCGTCTTGCCCTTGATCGGGCCGCGATGCTCTTCGAAGGTCATGATATCGGCCATGATCTGGCAAGGGTGCGTGTCGTCCGTCAGCGCGTTGATGACGGGAACGGTCGCATGTTCGGCGAGCTCCAGCATGCGGCTGTGCTCGGTCGTGCGGATCATGATCGCATCGACATAGCGCGACAGCACCTTGGCCGTATCACCGATCGTCTCGGCGCGGCCGAGCTGCATTTCGGTGCCCGAGAGGAACAGCGTCTCACCGCCGAGCTGGCGCATGCCGACATCGAAGGACACGCGGGTTCGGGTCGACGGCTTCTCGAAGATCATGGCCAGCATCTTGCCGGCGAGCGGCTTGTCGGCGGCACCCGCCTTGAACGCCTGCTTTCGCACCTTCGCATCGTCCATGATGGTTCTGAGATCGGATGCGGTGACTGCGGAGAGATCGAGGAAGTGTTTGGGGGAAGCCATTGTTCGTTACCTGCTACGCCCGCCAGCGGGCGGGGCATTGTCCTTTCAAGCGGTCTTCTTGACCTTGGCGGCACGGATGCTTTCGGCGGCACGCTCGAGACGGGCAATGCCCTCGCGCGCCTCTTCGGCGGTTACGACCAGCGGCGGCAGCAGACGGATGACATTGTCGCCGGCGGGGATGGCCAGAAGATGGGCTGCGCGGATCTCCTTCAGGAGCTCAGCCGAGGGAATGGCAGCCTTGACGCCGAGCAGCAGGCCTTCGCCCCTGATATCCTCGATCACATCGGGATAACGATCCTTGAGCGAGGCGAGGCCCTGACGGAAGACGAGGGTGACATCGCGGACATGCTGCAGGAAACCATCGGCCAGGATGACATCCAGAACCGCGTTGCCGACAGCCATGGCCAGCGGGTTGCCGCCATAGGTGGAACCATGCGTGCCGGCCTTCATGCCAGAGGCGGCCTCTGCCGTCGCCAGGCACGCACCGAGCGGGAAACCGCCGCCGATGCCCTTGGCAACCGCCATGATATCGGGCGTGATGCCAGACCACTCATACGCGAAGAGCTTGCCGGTACGGCCGACGCCGGTCTGAACCTCGTCGAGAATGAGGAGCAGGCCGTGTTCATCGCAGATCTGGCGGAGCGCCCTCATGAATTCAGGCGTCACCGGGCGGACACCGCCCTCGCCCTGTACGGGCTCTATAAGGATGCCGGCCGTCTTGTCGGAAATCGCGGCGCGCACGGCCTCGATATCGCCGAAGGGAACCCGATCGAAGCCGGGGGTCTTCGGGCCGAAACCTTCGAGATATTTCTCCTGGCCGCCGGCGGCGATGGTCGCCAGCGTGCGGCCGTGGAAGGCGCCTTCGAAGGTGATAATGTGGAAACGTTCGGGATGTCCCTTGGAGAACTGGTAGCGGCGCGCCGTCTTGATGGCGCATTCCAGAGCCTCGGCACCGGAATTGGTGAAGAACACCTTGTCGGCGAAAGTGGCATCCGTCAGCCGCTTGGCAAGCTTCTCCTGACCAGGCACTTCATAGACATTCGACAGGTGCCAGACCTTGTCGGCCTGATCCTTGAGAGCAGCCACGACATGCGGGTTGCCGTGACCGACTGACGTGACAGCGACGCCTGCGCCAAAATCGAGATATCGTTCGCCGGTTTCGGTGATCAGCCAGACGCCCTCACCTCGCTCGAACCGCAACGGGGCACGAGAATAGGTATCATAAAGCGGCGAGGCTTCAGCCATGGCGCGAACTCCTGCAACAGGTTATGAGACAACGGACTCCGGCTAACAAAACCAGGCCCGAAAAATCAAAAATGCCGCCTTTCGGCGGCCGAGAGCACTATTTACTTTTCGCACTGCAATGTCAACAAAACTGAGGATTTAGCGCATGCGTCAAGCAGGCAATCGGCTTTACAGGTCTATCAACAGCTAATGTTGCAGAAATGACTCGCTCGGGAAGCAAGTTGGGGAAAACTACGAATTCGGATTCATCCGATTCCTGCGACTCTTGTCACAGAGTCAGGCTCACACTAGGTTAAAGTTCAATTACTAGACTGCATGCGGCGGAACTAGTCACCTAAATTTATCAGGCGTTTCTTGCTTCGGAAGCTTCCGAGGCAACGGTGAGGGATTCTGCCATCACCAACGCAAAGGCGGAGACAGGGCATGAACTGGACAGACGAGCGTGTCGAGAAGCTCAAGAAGCTTTGGTCGGAGGGGTTGAGCGCCAGCCAGATCGCTGCGCAGCTTGGCGGGGTGAGTAGAAACGCTGTTATCGGCAAGGTTCACCGGCTCAGTCTTCCCGGCCGCGCCAAGGCCGGCGGTACGGCAACCACGGCGCGTGCGCCGAAGCGCAATACCTCGGCACCGCGCGCTCCGAACTATACATCTCGCATCGCCACCCGCACCGTGACGCGCCAGCAGGGCGCAACGATGCTGAAGGAAGAGATCGAGATCGAAACCGTCGAGGAGATGGACTACGTGCCGGCCGCAAACGTGGTCGTGCCGATCTCCCGTCGCCTCGGACTGACGGAGCTGACAGAGCGCACCTGCAAGTGGCCGGTCGGCGACCCGCTGAAGGACGACTTCTACTTCTGCGGCTGCGACTCCCCGGATTCATCGCCCTACTGCAACTATCATGCGCGCCTCGCCTATCAGCCGGTCAGCGAACGCCGCAAGGCTGTCCGGGTCGCCTGATCGGCGACCTCCAACAGACCAAACGTACCGTCACCCCTCCTCGCCGATGCGCGGAGGGGTGATTTTTTTAGCCGGCACAGGAGCGCGGGAAAACGGCTCCCGGCCACGGTCGTTCGAAGGCCGAGCTCTGCCGGCCTTCCACCATGCCTGACAATGCGAACTTATGTGGCCAACATCACCGATGCGTTTCAGCCTCGACCGGCATGGAACGGTCGTCATGGCGCTGTAGCGCGATTTTCTGATCCAGATGCGGTATTCTCGTCGAGTAGCACGGCGCAAACAGTCGCTCAGGGGTGCCAATGGAGATCGATCCGAAGCGCATGACAATGGGATTCGTCGGGACGGGCACGATTACAGAGGCCGTCGTCACCGGATTGGGCAAGACAGCGTTTCGCGACACACCGATCGTGCTGTCACCGCGTAACGCAGGCGTCGCCGCCCGTCTCGCGGCGGCAAACGAGAATGTGTCGATCGCTTTAAGCAATCAGGATGTCCTCGACCGCTCCGATCTCGCATTTTTGGCCGTGAGGCCGCAAATTGCCGAGGAGGTCGTCCGCTCGCTCCGATTTCGGCCGGGCCACCATGTCATCAGCTTTGTCGCGGCCACGCCAATGGATCAACTGCTGGCGTGGATCGATCCACCGGTTCGCCTAAGCCTGGCAATTCCACTTCCGTTCGTCGCAGATCTTCAGGGGGCGACTGCGATCTACCCGCCCGACGAAGTTTCCCACGCCCTCTTTTCGGCGCTCGGAACGGCGATCCAGGTTGAAAACAAACTTGAGTTCGAACTTCTCGCGGTGGCGAGCTGCCTGATGGCCAGCTATTTCGGCATCCTTGAGGCGACGTCGACCTGGCTGCAGAGCCAGGGGCTTTCGGGACCGTCTGGCGACGCCTACCTCCGTCAATTGTTTTCCGGCCTCGCCCATGCCGCCCGTTCAAAACCTATGGCGAGTTTCGACGAGCTCATCGGTGAGCATTCGACCAAGGGCGGATTGAATGAACAGGTGCTCGAAGACTTTCGCGCGTTCGGCGGCATGGCGGCTCTGCAAAAGGCTCTTGATCGAATTCTTGCGCGCATCCGCCTGTAAAAGCAGGTTCTTTCGAGGCTCGCTTCGGCGCTGGGTGTCGGCTTTCATTAGGAGTTGGGAGTTCCACATAGACAAACAGGCCGCCCGTCAAGCGGGCGACCCGTCTGGACCTCCGATCACTCGGATTAAGCTTCCATGGAATATCCCGCACCGCGGACGGTGCGGATGACGTCCTGCATGTTGGAGAAGTTCAGCGCCTTGCGCAGGCGGCCGACATGGACGTCGACGGTGCGTTCGTCCACATAGATGTCATGGCCCCAGACGCCGTCCAGAAGCTGGGAACGGGAGAAGACCCGGCCCGGCGATGACATCAGGAATTCCAGCAGGCGGAATTCGGTGGGACCGAGGCGGACTTCGCGGCTCTTGCGATGAACGCGATGGGTTTCGCGATCGAGCTCGATATCTCCACACTTCAGAACGGTGGAGAGAACCTCGGGACGGGCGCGGCGCAGCATCGCCTTGACGCGGGCGACAAGCTCCGGCGTGGAGAAGGGCTTGACGACATAGTCGTCGGCGCCGGTCGAGAGACCGCGAACGCGCTCGCTTTCCTCGCCGCGTGCCGTCAGCATGATGATCGGCAGGCGCTCGGTCTCCGGTCGCATGCGCAGTCGGCGGCAGAGCTCGATGCCGGAAACGCCCGGCAGCATCCAGTCAAGGATGAGCAGGTCCGGCGTGCGCTCCTGAAGCCGGATTTCCGCCTCGTCGCCACGGAGGATCGTATCCACCTCGAAACCTTCCGCTTCGAGGTTGTAGCGGAGAAGCACGCTGAGTGCCTCTTCATCTTCAACAACTGCAACTCTTGGGATCATGCGTGTCAGTCTCCTAATGCATGATCCTTAAACCGGGGGTGATTTAAACAAGGGACCATGCAGAAACTCGGAATTGGCTGCACCTAAAGCGTGTCGCGATCCTTCGGATCCGCTGCCGCGCTGTAAGCTTTTTTCGCATGTCGTTATCGCAAAACCGCTGCACACTTTTGCGCGACATGCTTTCTGCGCGCCCCCGGCGAGGGCGCGCATGCAATGGGCAGGTCCGGATTACTCCGTGACTGCGCCGACGGTGTTGGAGCTGTCGTCCTTCGGACGCTCGCCCTCCGGCTGGGAACCGGTTGCCATGTAGTAGATCGTCTCGGCGATGTTGGTCGCATGATCGCCGATGCGCTCGATGTTCTTGGCGCAGAAGAGAAGATGCGTGCAGCTCGTGATGTTGCGCGGATCTTCCATCATGTAGGTCAGGAGTTCGCGGAACAGCGAGGTGTACATCGCGTCGATTTCATCGTCGCGCTCGCGGATCGACTTTGCCTTGTCGGCCGAACGCGTCGTGTAGACGTCGAGCACTTCCTTGAGCTGGACGAGCGCCAGTTCGGAAAGATGCTCGAGACCGCGGGCGAGCTTGCGCGGAACGCCGGTGCTCTGCACGGCGATGACACGCTTGGCCGTGTTCTTGCCGAGATCGCCGACGCGCTCGAGGTCGGCGGCGATACGGATCGAACCCATGATCTCGCGAAGGTCGGAGGCCATCGGCTGGCGACGGGCGATCGTGACAATCGCCTTGTCGTTGATTTCGCGCTCGGCATGATCGAGGATCACGTCGTCCGAGATGACTTTCTGTGCGAGCGCGGTGTCACCGTTGACGAGCGCGCGAACAGCGTCGGCACCCATCTGTTCGGCAAGGCCGCCCATCTCGGCAATGCGCCGGGACAGGAACTTCAGGTCGTCATCGTAAGCAGAGAAAATATGTGTCGATGCCATGGGGCTTTGTCCTCGAAAATCGGGAAGGCTTCACATCTCCAAACTCAGCCGAACCGGCCCATGATATAGTCCTGGGTACGCGGATCGTCCGGGTTGGTGAACATCTTGTCGGTGTCGTTCTCCTCGACCAGGTTGCCGAGGTGGAACATGGCTGTACGCTGTGATACGCGCGCGGCCTGCTGCATGGAATGCGTCACGATGACGATGGTGTAGTTTTCACGCAGCTCGTGGATCAGCTCTTCGACCTTGGCGGTTGCGATCGGGTCGAGCGCCGAGCAGGGCTCGTCCATCAGGATGACTTCCGGGCTGACGGCGACGGCGCGTGCGATGCACAGACGCTGCTGCTGGCCGCCGGAAAGCCCGGTGCCGGATTCATGCACGCGATCCTTGACTTCATTCCAGAGGCCGGCGCGCTGCAGGCTGGACTCGACGATCTGGTCGAGGTCTGCCTTGGACTTGGCGAGGCCGTGAATGCGCGGGCCATACGAGACGTTTTCGTAGATCGACTTCGGGAACGGGTTCGGCTTCTGGAACACCATGCCGACACGGGCGCGGAGTTCGACGACGTCGATGTCGGGATCGTAGATGTCGTCGCTGTCGAGCGTGATCTTGCCGGTCACGCGGCAGCCGTCGATCGTGTCGTTCATGCGGTTCAGCGACCGAAGGAAGGTAGACTTGCCGCAGCCGGACGGGCCGATCAGGGCGGTCACGGTGTTTTCGCGGATGTTCAGATTGACATCGAAAAGGGCGCGCTTTTCGCCGTAATAAACGGAGACATCCTGACCGATCATCTTATACGGGACGTTGCTCATTTTCTGGTCCAGCGCCTTCTCAACTGCTGCTTCCGTCAACATGTTCATGATCTCTACTCCGTTTACCAGCGGCGCTCAAAGCGACGACGCAAGAGGATAGCTCCGATGTTCATGACGATCAGGAACAGGAGCAGGACGATGATGGCACCCGAGGTTCTTTCCACGAAGGCGCGCTCGGCTTCGTTGGCCCACATGTAGACCTGAACCGGAAGTGCGGTGGAGGGATCGAGCGGAGTGGTCGGCGCCTGGGCGACGAACGCGACCATGCCGATCAGGAGCAGCGGCGCGGTTTCGCCGAGTGCGTGGGCAAGGCCGATGATCGTGCCGGTCAGAATGCCGGGCATGGCGAGCGGCAGCACATGGTGGAACACCATCTGCATCTTCGAAGCGCCGAGGCCCAGCGCCGCCGAGCGGATCGACGGCGGCACGGCGCGGAGCGCTGCACGCGTCGCGATGATGATCGTCGGCAGCGTCATCAGCGTCAGCACCAGACCACCGACGAGCGACGCCGAACGCGGCAGGCCGGCGAAGTTGATGAAGACCGACAGGCCGAGCAGACCGTAGACGATCGAGGGAACCGCGGCGAGGTTGTTGATGTTGACCTCAATCAGGTCCGTGAGCCTGTTCTTCGGCGCGAATTCCTCGAGGTAGATCGAGGCGGCGACGCCGATCGGCAGCGCAAGGACGAGAACGATCAGCATCAGGTAGAGCGAGCCGATGAGGGCGACGCCGAGACCTGCGGCTTCCGGACGGCTGGAATTGCCGTTGACGAAGAGGCCGGTGTTGAACTGCTTGTGGAGAGCGCCGCTCGCCTTCAGTTCGTTCATCCAGGCGACCTGCTTGTCGTTGACCTTGCGGTTCTTCTCGTCGACCGAAAGATTGATCTGGCCTTTGTTGGCGCTGTCGATATTGGCATCTGCAAGCACCGTAACATTGACGGTCTTGCCGATGATCGACGGGTCTGCAACGACCATGTCGCGCAACTGGATCGGCGCGCCCTTGGACAGCATGGCGGTTGCGTCGCGCACATCAGGACGGCTCGAGGCATTGATGCCGAGCTGCTTGACGATCGCGTCACGCAGCAGAACCGGATAGTTGGCGGCGACCAGAACCGAAGGGTCGGTCGCACGCTTGTTATCAGGGTCAATCGTCTTCTCGGCGAACTCGATCGGCAGCGTGATCGACGTCTGCTGGAACGCCGTATAGCCGTTGCTGATGACTGTCCAAAGCAGAATGAAGAGGAAGATCAGGCCGAATGCGATGGCTGCGATGCCATAGGCCTGGAACCGGCGCTCGGCAGCGTAGCGGCGCTTGATGCCGATATCGCGACGCGCAGGCGCCTTCGACACGGTGACGCCGGCGGCGGGGGAAACAATATTCGTCATTCGTACTGCTCCCGGTATTTGCGCACGATGTAGAGCGCATAAATGTTGAGGCAAAGCGTGATGCAGAACAGCGTGATGCCAAGTGCGAAGGCAACCAGCGTCTGCGGCGACGTGAACTCGAGGTCGCCGGTCAGCTGGTTGACGATCTTGACGGTCACCGTCGTCATCGGCTCGAAGGGATTGAGCTGAATGCGGGCGGCGACACCGGCGGCAAGCACCACGATCATGGTTTCGCCGATGGCGCGGGAAGCCGTCATCAGCAAAGCGCCGACGATGCCCGGAAGGGCCGCCGGGAGAACCACCTTCTTGATGGTTTCGGAGCGCGTGGCGCCGAGACCGAGCGAACCGTCGCGCAGGGCACGCGGCACTGCGGTGATGATATCGTCCGACAGCGAGGAAACGTAAGGGATCAGCATGATGCCCATGACGATACCAGCGGTGATGACGCTCTGTGCCTGGATGAAGTTCGTATAGTTGCCGGTCAGCAGACCGCTGATCTGCGCCGAGAAATCACGCAGGAACGGTCCGACGGTGACGAGCGCGAAGAAGCCGTAGACGATCGTCGGAATGCCGGCGAGCACCTCGAGAAGCGGCTTCGAGATGGAGCGCACCCTCGGAGAAGCATATTCAGCCATGTAGATGGCGGCAAAGAGGCCTACCGGCACGGCGACCAGCATGGCGACCAGGCCGATATAGAGCGTGCCGAGCAACAAGGGGATCAGGCCGAACTGGCCGAAAGACGAGCCGCCGGCGCCGGCAAAACGCGGATCCCAAACCGTGCCGAAGAAGAAGTCGGCGAAGGGAACGACCGCAAAGAAGCGGCCCGCTTCCGTCAGCATGGAAAGCACGATGCCGATCGTCGTCAGAATGGCGATGGAGGACGCGACAAGGAGCGCCCAGAGCATGACGCGTTCGACACGGTTGCGGGCGCGGAAACGCGGAGCAACGGAGCGCAGCGCGTAGAAAGCGCCTGCAACAGAAATGAGCAGCACGATCGCCGTCATGATGACGCGACTCGTCATACTCTCGGCGTTCAGGGCTTTTGCGGCATCGATCATGTAGGGCTGCGGCTCGCCGGCGAGCGGTACGCCCTTCTCGCTGAGCTTTGCCTGCAGGCCGGCAGGATTGCCAGACAGCGAAGAAAGCTCATCCGGCGTCAGCAGGTTCATGCCGCGGGCAACCGTGGCGACCATGCTGTAGGCGAGATCCTGCTGGACGGCCGGCTGCGCCTTCACGTCATCAGGAAAGGCGCCGCGAACGGAGGAAGAGATAATGCCCGGGCTGACGGCCAGCCAGACACACAGAACGATCAGGGAAGGCAGAACAGCCCAGATCGCGGCATAGGCGCCATAATAGGCCGGCCGCGAATGCAGGGCAGCAGATCTGCCCCCGGAAACGGCCATAGCGCGGCTGCGCGCAGCCACATAGGCAACGGCGCCGATCACTACCAGGCACAAGAGTATGATGGATGTGCTCATTCGTTACGTCCCCAGGCCCACAGCCCCCAAAGAGCCCGGCAGCTCCAGGAGCATGCCATCGGCTTCGACATCATGGAGAAGAAATCACCCGCTCGGCACCCCATTGGGCCGGACGGATAAAGCGATGCCGGCGCGACGCCCCCGAGCGCCGCGCCGGCAAAGTTCATTACATGGTCTTGCCAGCCTCTACGTCCTTGCGGATCGCATCGCGCTCTGCATCCGGAGCAGCAACGAGACCGTATTCGGCGAGCGGGCCGTCAGGGCCGATCATCTGGTCGGATACGAAGAAGTTGACATATTCCTTCAGGCCCGGAACGGCGCCGAGATGTGCCTTCTTGACGTAGAAGAACAACGGGCGGGAAACCGGGTAGGTGCCGTTAGCGATGGTTTCCGTCGACGGAACGATGCCGCTCATGGTCGCAACTTTGAGCTTGTCGGCATTGTTTTCGTAGAAGGAGAGGCCGAATACGCCAACGCCGGTCTTGTTGGCAGCGATGCGTGCCAGCGTTTCCGGATAGTCGCCGTCGATGTCAACGGCAGCGCCGTCCTTGCGGACTGCGACGCAAGCCTTTGCCTGGGCAGCCTTGTCGGAGATTTCCTTGGCGATAACGTCGGTTGCGCCGGAAGCCTTGCAGCCGGCAGCCAGAACGTTCTGTTCGAAGACTTCGCGGGTGCCGTGCTTTTCGCCCGGGATATAGGCAGCGATATCAACAGCCGGAAGCTTCGGGTTGACGTCGGACCACTTCTTGTACGGGTTGGCGACGAGCTTGCCGTCGACAACGACCTGCGCAGCGAGGGCCTTGTAGATATCGGCCGGAACGTAAGCAACGTCCGGGTTGGAAGCGTCGGTTGCGAAGACGATGCCGTCATAACCGATCTTGACTTCCTGAATGTCCGTTACGCCGGCGGCCTTGCAGGCTTCCAGCTCGCTCTTGTTGATCGGGCGCGAAGCGTTGGCAATGTCGATCGTGTCTTCACCGACGCCCTTGCAGAATTCCTTCAGACCAGCGCCCGTGCCGCCGGATTCGACGACCGGCGTCTTGAAGTTGGTGAAGGTCTCGCCGAAAGACTCGGCAACGATCTTCGCGTAAGGCAGGACGGTGGACGAACCAGCAACCTGGATCTGGTCGCGAGCGACAGCAACGCCAGCGAAAGCGGCGGTTGCAGCGAGCGCGGCAACAGTGAGTTTAAAGGTGTTCATTTGAATCTCCCGGCATTTGGGCTTGTGTGAGTGCGGCCTCAGAGAGGCCCTCGCATTGCCTTTTTTCATCGGCAGGACTCTCTTAGCTCCTTAAGCACCGTCCTTTTATGTCAAACCGATGAAACATTTATGACAGGTTAAGTTGTTGATTTTTAATGTGAAAATATTCTCGTATCAAATTGTGTGCGACATATTGCGTCAGAAGCGCACGGTAAACTCGGTCCCCTTGCCAACTTCGGATTTGACGATCAGCCGCGCACGGTGGCGCGTCAGAATGTGCTTGACGATGGCAAGCCCCAGCCCCGTGCCCTTCTTGGAACGGCTGTCCTCGATGCTGACGCGATAGAAACGCTCGGTCAGGCGCGGCACGTGTTCGGCCGGAATTCCCGGCCCCTTGTCGATGACGCTGACTTCCACCGGCTGGCCGGCGCCGTTCTTCAGCCAGACATCGACCGTCTCGCCCTCCTGCCCGTATTTGCAGGCATTTTCCATCAGGTTCTCGAAGACCTGGACGAGTTCGTCGCGGTCTCCCAGAACTTCAACCTTACCCTCAGGCAGGTGCAGGTTGATCGAGACGCCGACATCCCTTGCAAGGGGTACGAGCGAATCCCTGACATGACCGAGAAGCGGCACGAGATCCACCTTCTCGTCGGGGGCGATATGCGATTTGAGCTCCAGCCTTGACAGAGACAGGAGATCGTCGACGAGCCTGCTCATGCGCGTCGTCTGGTCGAGCATGATGCCGAGGAAGCGTGCCTGCGCCTTCGGATCGTTTTTCGCCGGCCCCTGGATGGTTTCGATGAAGCCGCGCAGCGAGGCCAGCGGCGTGCGCAGCTCATGGCTGGCATTGGCGACGAAATCCGAGCGCATGCGATCGATGCGGCGCACCTCGGAAATATCGCGGAAGGAGAGGATGTAAAAGCGTTCGTCGCGGCCGTCATCATCCTTGAATTCGACGGGGGCGCTGCGAACGATATAGACGCGCTCGGATGGCAGCCGCTCGGAATGTTCGATCTGGTTCGGCGCGTTTGTGGCGATGGTTTCGCGCACCATGTCCAAGACGCCCGGCGAACGCAGCCGCGCCGATATATGCGAGCCGAGCGTCACCTCGCCGAATGCCTTTTCGGCCGCGCGGTTCTGAAAGAGCACCGAGGCATCTTCCGAGAGCACCATGACCGGGATATCGAGCCCAGCCAATGTGGCGGAGACCTCCGGCAGGCGGCTCGGAAGCAGTTCGGGCTCCGGCTCGACCGGCTCGACGGCATCGGGCTTGATGACCGGGGCCTCGTTGAAGAGCGACGCGAAAGCCATCACGAGCAGCAGGGCAAGCACGATCCACTTGTTCATGCCCGCAGCCAGCGCCACCAGCGCGCTCAAGAGCGTCGCCAGCAAAACCGGGCGCTCGCGCCGAATTCGCGCCAACAGGCTTTTCGTCCACGGCATGTCGTCTTCCAAAGTGCCTCTCACGGCATCGATTCGTTTTCTTTACATTCAAACTCTGCCTGATAGCCGCGTTTCATGACAGAAGTTTTCCGTTTGCGAAACTTGCGCGAAAAGCCGCAGCCGCGCGACGGCGAATTGCGCTTTGCTTACGCAGTGGATTTGATTTTCAATGATAAATATGTTCGCCTCTTGCAAAACGAAACCATCAAGCACCGGAGGGAGCGATGGCCAACGATGTCGAAAGCAGGGCCGTGGAACTGGAGATCAGGGGCAAGAGGCGCGTCTTCGATATCGACGATCCCGTCCTGCCCGGATGGGTGGATGACCACGCGCTCGAATCCGGCGACTATCCTTACAAGAAGAAGCTGAAGGAAGACGAGTATTACCAAGAGCTCAGGCAGCTGCAGGCAGAGCTGGTAAAGGTGCAGTTCTGGCTGCAGGCGACGGGCAAACGGGTGATGGCCCTCTTCGAAGGGCGCGATGCCGCCGGCAAGGGCGGCGCGATCCAGGCCTCCTCGGCGCATATGAACCCGCGCCTTGCCCGCGTGGTGGCGCTTGCCAAGCCGACCGACCGGGAACAGGGCCAATGGTATTTCCAGCGCTATATCACGCAGTTTCCGACATCGGGCGAATTCGTGCTCTTCGACCGCTCCTGGTACAATCGTGCCGGCGTGGAGCCGGTCATGGGCTTCTGCACGTCGAAACAATATGAGGATTTCCTGCACCAGGCGCCGCAGGTGGAGAAGGTCATCGTCCACGAAGGCATATTCTTCTTCAAATTCTATCTCGATATCGGCCGGGAAATGCAGATCAAGCGCTTCCATGACCGGCGGCATGACCCGCTCGCCTGCTGGAAACTCTCTTCGATGGATATAGCCGCCTTGACCAAATGGGGCGATTATAGCGAGAAGCGCGACCGCATGCTGAAGGAAACCCACACGGAATTCGCCCCCTGGACGGTGATCCGTGCCAATGACAAGCGCCGGGCGCGGCTGAACCTCATCCGCCACATGCTTGACACCATCGACTATGACGGCAAGAACAAGGACGCGATCGGCGCGCTCGATGACAAGATCATCGGCTCCGGTCCCGGCTTCCTGAAATAAACCGAGGCAACCGGGCCGCTTACTGGCCCGGCAGGATGCGCACGGCAAAGAGATTGATGCCGCGGGCCTTGCCGTCGACATCGCTGTTGATCATCAGCCGGCCCGGAGAATTCGGCGCGAGCGAGCGGTCGAAGCGCACCTGGAGCAGCGCATCCGACTTTTCACGCGTGACATTGAAACGATGGCGGGCGCAATTGCCGAGCGACTGGAAATCGCACTCGACGGTGATCTGGGTCGGCTCGTCCGTAGTGGACTGCAGGGTGAGCGCCACGGTCGAGGACTTGCCGGCGAGCTGCTGCAGCACATTGGCGGGAATGCTGACGGAGACGTTGCCATCGGTATTGCCGCTCTCGGAGGTCAGGCGCACGGCTGGGCCTTCGGTTTCGGTGACGTTTTCCGAGCGCGCACGCGGACCGGCCTGGATCTTGTCGGTATCGGCAGGCTTGAAGACTTCGATCCAGTCCGCCGAGAAGCTATTCTGCGGATCGATGGCGACCGGTGCATCGTTCTGCGGCGACGCGCCGTTGCCGGCACTCTCCTCGCCATTGAAATCCTCCGGCTGCGTGCTGGCAGGCGGATTTGCGACGCTGGTATCGCGCTCGGCCGCCGTCTTCAGCAGACCGGAAGTATAGGCCCACCAGCCGCCCATGCCGATGAAGGCGAGAACCACGCACCAGACGAGCAGACGCGAAAAGAACTTGCGCGGCTTGCGGCGGACAGCGGCCCTCTCGGGGCGAAAATCCATGCCGCCGGCCTTCTGCGGCGTTGCGCGCATCTCTCCGCGCATTTCTCCAGCAGGTGCCGCCCCCAGCTGATCGGCGCTGCTGGCGTGAACATCGTCCAGGCTCGCATCATCGACATACCCGGCGGCATCATAGCCGCGCGTTTCGCCGACAACGGCGAGATGGTTGTCCTCATGCGCGCGATAAGCGGGCTCTTCTGCGCGATCGGCCGGCTCTTCCACCTGATGCACGGGCTCAGGCATCTCGACGACGGGCGGGACGGGAACCTCCGGAGGCCCCTGGCGCGGGTGAAGGCGGGCGCGCTCCTCGCTCTCGATCGTATGGATCGTGGTTTCCAGACGATGGCGGTGATAGGCCACGACATCGGCATCGGTGATATCCTGCTTACGCAGGCCGGCTTCCAGCGCCTGACGCGCAGACTGATAGATGCGTGCGCGAACTTCCGCGCTGTCGCGGTCGGAACTATCGAGCGCAGTTCTGATGGCCGTTTCTAGTCCGCTCACGTCGGGTCCTTCGCGTTTCGTCGCGACATCCACCCCAAAAGCGTGTCGCGATTTTCAGATCGCTTGCCATGCTTCAGGCTCCTGGTTTCGCACGTCGTTACCACAAAACCGCCGCACACATTTGCGCGACATGCTCTAGAGATTGAATGTCTGTCAAAATTCGGTAACGGCAAGTACGGCAAACCGCAAGCCTTGCAGCCCCTTCGGAGCGCATGGGCGGGGGAAAAGCGATGCCGCCCGGCGTTCCCAAGGTTTCATTTGATATTCTGAAAGTGGACAGGATTACGGAAAAGGCGCAGCTTTCGCTCTTACTCTTTTCCCCGAGCTCTTTTCCTCTGGCGCTCTTTTCCTTGGGCGCCGGCTCTGATACATCAGTTGACGTTTTCGTAAACGTCAAAAACGGTGACCGCATGGCCTTGCCGCCGATCCTCACGGATAATTTGAGACTGCCGGTCATCGGCTCGCCGCTTTTCATCATTTCGCATCCGGCGCTGACGCTGGCGCAATGCAAGGCCGGCGTGATCGGCGCCTTTCCGGCGCTGAACGCGCGGCCGGAAAGTCAGCTCGACGAGTGGCTGGCGATGATGTCAGAAGATCTTGCCCATCATAATGCCAGGCATCCGGAACGGCCGGCCGCCCCCTTCGCGGTCAACCAGATCGTCCATATGTCGAACAAGCGGCTGGAGCACGATCTGATGCTCTGCGTGAAATACAAGGTGCCGATCGTCATTTCCTCGCTCG
The DNA here is from genome assembly GCF_014194105.1 of Rhizobium sp. BK529. Lineage (NCBI taxonomy): Bacteria > Pseudomonadati > Pseudomonadota > Alphaproteobacteria > Hyphomicrobiales > Rhizobiaceae > Rhizobium > Rhizobium sp. BK529. The sequence continues at coordinate 2,932,910 of NZ_JACIAU010000001.1, forward strand.
GCGCGGTGCCGGAGGTGAATGCAGCGGTTCATTCCTACGGCGGCATCGTGCTGCACGACATCATCAACAACCGCCATGCCAATTCGGCGATCCGCAAGGGCGCGGACGGGCTGATCGCGGTTGCGGCAGGAGCGGGCGGACATGCGGGCACGCTTTCCCCCTTCGCGCTGGTGCAGGAAATCCGCGCATGGTTCGACGGCCCGCTGCTGCTCGCCGGCGCGATTGCGACCGGCGACGCCATTCTGGCAGCCCAGGCCATGGGCGCCGACATGGCCTATATCGGCACCCCCTTCATCGCGACCGAGGAGGCGCGCGCCGCCGACGCCTACAAGCAGGCGATCGTCGAGGGTGCTGCCGCCGATATCGTCTACTCCAACTATTTCACCGGCGTGCACGGCAACTACCTGAAACCCTCCATCCGCGCCGCCGGCCTCGACCCGGACAACCTGCCCGACGCCGATCCCTCGAAGATGGATTTCGAACAGGCAACGGGCGGCGCAAAGGCCTGGAAGGACATCTGGGGCAGCGGCCAGGGCATCGGCGCGATCAAGGCCGTGGAGCCGGTGGCAAAGCTGGTCGACCGGCTGGAAGCGGAATATCAGGCCGCTCGCGCCCGGCTGGCGCTTTGAAGCGGAGGCCTTCCACAGGCTTCAGCTTTTTTGCCCGGGGGCATAAGAGGGTGCTTGAAATCTTGAGACAATGCCTGTATCAGCCCCATGCAAATCGCGGGCGACACGCTTCGCCCGCCGGATTGCCGCTTTAGCTCAGTCGGTAGAGCACATCATTCGTAATGATGGGGTCACGTGTTCGAGTCACGTAAGCGGCACCATTTTTTCTTTGAAATTCAAAAATTACCCTCCCCACTACCACATAGTAGTTTTGCTTTTTCACATTTGAGGGGCCACGCATGGATGTGCCTGCCGAAGTCGATCTTTCAACTCAGAGACAAAAGTGGGCTTGGGCGACGTTGCTTTGTGTTCTGGTATCGCCAGTCTTCCTCATTCTGAAAACACTCGTTTTTATGCTTGGCCTGGACGCGTTCCTGTTTTTTGGGGCATTCATCGTCGTCGCTATTGTGGGGTTTCTTCTTGGCCCGGTGTCGGTGGTTTGGAGTGGGTATATAGCGTTGACCGACGTCATTCTTGGCCTTTCGGAAGACCACAAATACTTCTTGTGCTGTTCGTCGAAAAACCGATTTGAATCAGAACTTGTTTCATGGGTGCCAGTTTTAATGTTTCCGGCAGGGATGACCAGCTGCCTACTTCTAGCTCGGTTGATGTTTTGGAAATCTCTCACGCTCCGACAGATGATATTGGTTGTCGCGGTCTCGACTGTTATCGCGCAAGGTTTGTTGTGGTACTATGAATGGCAAGAGGTGATCGTAAACTGCTCGACCGTTCAGTGTAATTTTTGAAGTGATTTGCGAATTGAGGTAGTTGATAACCTCATATACCGCGCCCTCATTAAGCCCTTTCACCCATGAGAACCGACTGAAACTGAAGCACCTCCTGCTGGGTACTACTTGCCCAACGACCTTTGAGCGAAAGCAGATTTCAATCGGCATTAAACGCCCTCCCGGTCAAAAAGGCGGAAAGGTCCGTCGCCAGTTTCCTACATCCCGAACTAAAATCTTTAAGTTCCGACATTCCGATAGGCTGATCAGGGCTAAAATCGAGGTTCCCAGAACTAAAATAGGGTGGGATGAGTCGCGGCTCCATCTGCCGGATCTCTTCCACCGACGATACGGGCTGATTCTTATGCCAGTGCGCTACATGCCAGTGAGCTAACTTGTTGCGCATTTCAGTCTTCCGCTTAACGCGCTGCATAAGTTTTTCGAAATCGGAAAGATGATGTCCCGAAAGGCACTGCTGACCAACAACTTTGAGCACCCTGCATTTAATCTCGATGTGTCGTGCGGCGTCGAACGATAACAAGCTCAGAGCTCGCGGTGCAGGGTGCATGAACTGCGCATATAGTAGTGCAAGAAAAGACTCGATCTGAGAAAAGGCGGCAATCCCATTTCCGACTTCTGCTTTCATGGGCTCCAATGGCGGCAGGGAAACAGGGTTGATTTTGGGCACGTTCGACTCCGCCACATAGTTGCACCAGCCTTCTATTGGCTCGGCTTGAAGACTAAGACGACGCCGCTATTCAGCAGCTGCTTGGAGGGCGCACGATACTGGCGCCCTCCAACCTTGGTGGCCTAGGCGGCTTGCCAGATCGCGTTTATGGCCTCGATTGGCGGATGATCCCAGTTCGTAACAAGGCCGCCCTCAGCAATAATGACCGCGAGACGATCGTTCTGATCCATCATCGCACGAACCAGCCCATACACTTCTTGCGGGGTGTGATCCGTATGGAGGTAGAATAGTGAATACTGGAATTTAAAATGCGGCCCCAGTTCCGCTATGCGCGCCTGCACAGCGTCGTAGTTTTGACCCGGGGAAATCAGGTCATACGCAACAAAGAGATTATATGCCATGTGGAGATTTTCCTGTGATCTGCCACGGAACGGGTTGACGCTCCTCCACGCGAGATTAAAGTCTGAGGTGCCTTCATGCCTCGCCGTCCCTGGCTTGGTTTGAGTTAGGGTGATGGTTGTAGTGGACCATCACCCTATACGCTTCATGCAAGCGCTGATTCTGGCAAGCGGCAAGCATCCTCAATGCCCTAGATTCTCGTCGTATCCCAAGATAATTCACATGAATCCGGTCGCGATCTTGGCCTGCGCGGCGGCTGCGTCCCTCAGTCGACCATCTCCTGATAGACCGCTTCGGGGAGAAGAATTTAATCGGCCCAGATCGAACGTCGATCTGGGCCTCTTCGTATGCATCGGAATTGTAGCCGGCCTCAAAAGCCGAACGCATCCCGCCACTTGTCATTCCAAGCCGCCACGTCGTTCAAGGCTTTGCCAAAATTGCTGTTGGTCAGCATTGCGGATGCCATTTTCAACTCATCCGTATTGCTCCCATCCGACCTGCTGATGATCATCCCCGCCTCGATCAGTGAGGACTGGGCCGTCTTCAATCCCGCCGCAAGGGTCTTGCTGGTGCTGTTTCCATTCTTGTCTTCGATGTTCGAGATGATCGCGCCACCGTTTCCAAGCTGGAAGCCGATCACGAATTCGCCGTTACCGAACTTGGATCTGTTGTCCCGTATCAGGCGCTGAATGGCGTTGGCGATCGCGTTGTCATCGCTGATGCTGGGATTCTTCGCCTTTTCGGCTTTGACCAGCGAGGCGAACTTGTTCCCATCGTCGTTGATGAGCTTCTTGATGACGTCGGTAACACCGGCATCGCTGGTTTTGAAGTTGCCAGAATCCAGGAAATCGAGCGCGCTCGAGACGATCCCGTCGTTGCTCTGTTTGACGTCGAGCAGCGCGTTGTTGATTGCCGATGAGGCCTGAGCCTTCACGGCGCTCGTTTGACTGGAAACGCCGTTAGCGATGGCTGCGATAGTGTCGGCAGCCGATTTCCCGGCTTGCTGTTTGTTGGGAAGCAACGATGCGTTCGTCTGCTGCAGGATAAGCAGTGCAGCATTGTTCGCTGAAGAGATCGCGGTCATTTTCATTCCTCTGGTACCGGAATTCCCCCCATCGGAATTCGCAGCACGGAAGAGCTTGGGCCATCATGCCCAGCAACCTAAATACGAGATATTCGTTGCCACAACTTTGAATTCGGCGCGTTAACAAAACGCTTATTCCGCGTGCTAAATCCTAGACGCGAAATAAAGAACCCGGCTCGGTGGCCGGGTTGTCCTGACGTCGCTGCGCGTCAGAAAATCGAACCGTAATCATAGGCCGGCTCGCGCCTGTCGGGGCTCCATTCCTTCGCCTCCTCCGCATCGCCGCGAACGAAAGCTGCCGCTCATCACAACAGAGCGATGCCAGCTTCGCTACCGGCGCTGTTGCGAGCCCGACAGCCCCTGCGGCGAGGCAGGTTTTGCGCTTATGGGGCTTATGCCGAACTTGGCCTTGGCAGCTTGCCCCGCGCGTTGGAAGAAACGGATTTCTGTGGCGATGCTTTCGCGGAACGGATCGGTTCGGTTGAAGTAGTCGCGGTCCAGACCGAGCTTCGCACCGTCTGCCTCGCCCTCGTAATAAGTGCCGAACAGATGATCCCAGATCGGGAAATAATTGGCGAAATTCTTGTCGTGATGTTCCCGCATTCGGGAGTGATGGATGAAGTGGTCGCGTGGTGACTGGATCACGTATTTGCCAAACCAGCCATGCCAGGGAATGGCACTGTGCTTGACGAGACCAATGGCGCCGAAGGTGATGGTCACGAAGGCGAATTCGGCCGTCGGCAGGCCGACAAGCAGCGCCGGAACGACCATAATGACCAGGTTTATGGCCTTCTCCAGCGGATGCTCCCGCGACGACGTCAGCGCGTTGAACTCTTCGGCTGCGTGGTGAAATTCGTGCAGCCGCCATAGGACGGGCAGCCGGTGCATCAACCGATGCTGCCAGTAGCTCAAGAAATCTGACAGCACCAGGAACAAGAGAACATGTGCCCAGCCTGGTAGCCTTCGGGCAAGGTCCAGGTGGGGGATATCCTGAGCCGCGTGGGTGATGGCATAGGACAGACCAAATGATGCGAGCGCCGCAAATAGCGTAATCATTCCCGTCGCCTGAAGGACGAAATAGACGATGTCGGTGATTGTGGATTTGCTGCGTTCGAAGAAAACCCGACGGAACCCGGAATTGCCGTACCCCACATAGGTGAGTTCCACTGCGAAAACCGCCAGAACCAAGCCGATGGATATGGCGAAACTGAGCGCCATTGCCCGACCATTCAGATAATAAGTGTTATAAAAAAAACTCCCCAGCTTGTGTACGCAGTATTCGACTAGCTCCATGGCACTGCTCCAAACGCGAACCCTTACAGCTTGGTCCTGACGATGCGCTTTTGCCAGATTGCTCAAAGGACGAAGGGGTCGTCCTTTCGATGTATTACCGGCGGTGGAAGTGCAGTCCCGGGGGGAGGCATGGAGGAGGGGCGAGGAGCATCAGGCACCGCCGATCGTGGGACCTCGGGCCGTGCCGAGATTTGTTCCACAGCCGCCGCTCGACACTTCGATGTGCGGCCCAGTCAACCCATAACGACCGCTGAGGGTCTGAGCAACGTCTTCAAGCGGCGGATTTGCTGCACCGGCAAAATCGTGTCACCGTTCGCAGGGCATCCGCCCGGATCATCGAAAACCGCAGTCCTCGACCCGCGGAGGAGGTGGAGGAGGTTAGAACGCATTTTTCAAGACTAGCCGGAAGCACCTTGTATTTCGTCGTAAATAGGCCGGCAAAACCCGCTTCCGGCACCTTTCAGCAAACAACCTCCTCCACCTCCTCCAGCAGACGATAACGATACCGAATCAACAACTTGACCCGGAGGAGGTTACCTCCTCCATACACCCTCCACCTCCATGAACCTCCTCCAAAATCTGTCTTCACCGGAGGAGGTTCCAGGCCTGGAGGAGGTTGCGTGGAGGAGGTTCGCCATGCTTCGGGAAGCAAAAAACCCGGCTCTGTGGCCGGGTTATCAGGGTGTCGTGCGCGTCAGAAAATCGACCCGTAGCCATATGCCGGCTCATGCCTGTCGGGGCTCCATTCCCGAGCCTCGTCCGGATCGCCGCGAACATAGGCCGTCTTTTTCTCGCCGTCGCGGAAGCGGACACCCTTGTCCCTCTTCTCGAACCCGAGGCCGGTCATCGCCGCACGCATATGGGCGTGATGCGCCTTCGTCAGTTTATTGATGGTTTCCGGGCCATCGAAGCCGACCAGCTTCCAGACATCCGTGGCCTTGATCTTCAGCGGGCCTTCCGGAATGCGCTCGCCAAGGATCTCCAGCCACGGGCCAAAATCCGACGATTCATGGGCAACGCCGGCTGCTGCATTCCGCAATGCCTGACTATCCAGAGAAATATTCTCACCCGCCTCCCTCTCGGCAGCCTCCGCCCATAGCTGGTCTCGCGCCGCCGCAATGCCGGCGGGATCGGCCGCCGTCGCGCGGACGATCCAGAAGCGGCGGTTGCCGGTGGTGTCGGTCAGGTAGCGGCTTTCGTTGGTGGTGCCGAAGAGGATGAATTGCCGTTTGCGGTCGCTCCTAAAGCGGCCATAGGAGAGCCTGGCGCTATCTTCCTGCGTGGGGACGAAGGATTTGACGCGGTTGGTGTCGCGGCGGCTCAGGCCGTCGAGTTCGGGCATTTCCAGGATCCAGCGGCCGGCGGTTTTTTCGATGGTCACCTTGGCGTCGGCGCCGATTTCGAGCTGGTCGGTGAACCAGTCGCTGTCATGGCAGAGCGCCAGGATGGCCGAGGATTTGCCGATGCCCTGGGGGCCCTCGACGACGAGCATGTGATCGAATTTGCAGCCCGGATCCCTGACGCGGCGAACGGCGGCGCAGAGGATCTTGCGGCCGAAGGCGCGGTTGAGGGCCGTGTCCTCGGCGCCGAAATAATCGACGAGCCAGGTGTCGATGCGCGGCTTTCCATCCCATTGAAGGCCGGCGAGATAGTCGTGCACCGGATGATAGGCCCGCCGCTCGCCGATCAGCACCAGGGCATCGACAATGTTGTCCTTGGACGGCTCTCTGCCCTGCGCGCGGGCGAGCTCGAAGCGGATTTCCGCCAGCCGCGCGTCGCTCATGGGAACGATGCCGCCGTTGCGATGGATCTCCAATTCGACCGAAAGCAGGTTGAGCTTGATGAACCATCGGCGATCGACCAGCCATTGTTCGAGTTCGATATCGAAGCGCTCGATGCCCATCAGGCGACCGAAACGCCCGGACGCATCTGGGACCTGCGCGGGACGCGCGCTCGCGGAGGGCTCAACAGACCCTTCCCGCTTGACCTGCACGACGCGCGCCTCCTCCATCTCAGAAACGGGCTCCATCTCGGCAACGGGCTCCGGCCTCCAGTCGCGAAGCGTGGCGCTCATGAAGGCGTCGAGCTGGCTTTGCGTCCATCCGGCATCGGCGGCATCGGCGCAGTCCCAGCCGCGGCGTGGAAAACGGCCGGCCCGCCAATCGTCGAAACGGTAGCGCTCGATATCGGAAGCCTGCGCCGCATCGGTGAAGCCGACGCGCTGCACATGCGCGCCGACCGCGGCCAGGCGGGCGGCGATATCATCGGCAGCCGAGAGGCCCGGGCCGTCGAAATCAGGCCAGATCAGCACGTGCCGGCCCGAGAGCGGCGACCAGTCCGTGTGCGTGACGCCTTGGGTTCCGCCCGGCCAGGAGACGACGGTTCGCCCTGATAACAGGTGCAGGCGGTCGCGGCACTTTTCGCCCTCGACAATCACCACCGGGCCATCGTTCCCGGTCGTTTCATCGGAAAGCGTTTCGAGGCCGTAGAGCGGCCGCGGCTTCGGGAAGGGGAAACGCGACCAGGTCTTTCTGCTATCGGGGAGGCGAACGAACATGACCATCGGCGTCTCCTTGCCGCCATCAGGCAGATCGCGGCGCAGGACGTAGCCGAGAAGGGAGCCATCGGCATTTCGATAGGGAAAGACCGTCGATGGGGTGAAGGCGCCCCATTCCGAGGGCGTCCCCCGCCGTTTCGGATTATAGAGCGTGATGCGCCGGCCGGCCTGAAGCAGACGGTGCGGCGGGGCAAGGGGCACCAGTCCCTCGTAGATGGTCGCTGCCGGGATATGTCGAGGAGGAACGTTCGGCTTGATGTCGTCGCGGCCGCCGAGAATGCGGATCGCTTCGGGAAGATCGACGCCTCTGATCTCCTGCACGAAATCCAGCACATCCCCCTTCCTGCCGCAGCCGAAGCAATGGAAGCGCTCGACCCCATCCTGGCCGGCGAAGATCGTGAACGATGGGGTGTCTTCGGCATGAAAGGGGCAGCAGGCGGAAAATTCCTGCCCGCTGCGAGTAAGCTTGCAGCCGTATTGCGCAGCTGTCGAAGACAGGGACACGTCGCGGCGCAGCCGCTCGATGCAGCCTGAGACACCCGCCCCCGGCGATGGCTGATATTGCGAGATTCTATCCATGGATTTTCCGATGAAACTCGAGGGCCGACGCCTATGCGCTTTGCCGAGAAGAGGCTTTCGGATTTGACGCAACGCGCCTCGTGGACATTTCATCCATCCAGGCGCCGACTTCGTCGGACCTCCAGAAGTTGTTTTTCGCGACCCGGATGGGCGCGGGAAACTTCCCGTCCCTCACCCAGCGCCAGAGCGTCACATTCGACACCGGAGCGATCTTCTGAACGTCGCTCGCGCTTAAAAGCGTGTAGGAGATTGGCCTGCCAGTCATGCTCATTGCTCTGAAACTCCGATCAGAAGCAGAATGCGCAACGATGGTTGTCTTGATGAATGCGATGCATTTCACTGCGATACCTGCCCGATGCCGGACGGCATGGCTTGCTTTCGGATCTCAATGCCCAATCACCGGCAAGACCGGCTTGCAAAGACGCGTCGGGCGGCGCCCTTCAAATTCCACCGAAAGCGATGCACCACGGTGTCAACCTGTGGCCGGTGTGACACAGAAGAAAACTTCCAGGCCGAGTTCGGACTATCTCCGCCCGCGATACGCTTGATATTTGCGACCGCATGTTGCGATCTGTCGGGGAACGACCTGCGAAGGTCGAGGGGACTTACGACGACGAAAAAGTGATCGACTGGCTCGGGCTTGGCCCAAGTCAGGCCGCAGACGCCGCATCGCATGAGACGAGGCAAGGCTGAACGGCACATTGCGAGGAGCCGCCGGTAAATCTTGTCCATTCAGTCAGCCAGCCATGACCATTGAAAGCACGTTGCCCTCGGCGAGCGAGGAAAATGTCGTTGCCGAACGCGGACCGATGCTTTTCGGCATTGGTCAGAGCATCGCGGCAGCCGGACTTTTCCTGGCGGGATATTTCGTTCTCAACATCGCGCTTCGCCTGATACAGCCCGACACGCTCGGTCTCGATGAATCCGAACAGGCATTTTTCTCGCAATTTCTCCTGCTGGGCTACGGCCCGCAGCCGCCATTCTATAACTGGCTGCAATATGCGGTGGTTTCGGTCGCCGGCCTGTCGCTCTGGACGCTCGTGGTTCCCAAAAACATCCTGCTTTTTCTCTGCTATCTGTTCTATGGCTTTGCCGCACGAGAAGCGCTGAAGGATAAGTCGCTCGCAGCCATTGCCATGCTGAGCCTCATTATCCTGCCGCAAGTCGGCTTTCTGGCGCAGCGCGAGCTTACCCATACCGTGGCGCTGCTGGTTGCGACCTCGCTGTTTCTCTACGGCTTTTTCAGGACGCTTCGGCAGCCGACATTCGCCTCCTATCTGGTGGTCGGCATCGCCGTCGGCGTCGGGCTGATCTCCAAATATAATTTTGCCATTCTGCCGGCTGCGGCTTTCCTTGCGGTATTGCCGGACAGCCAATGGCGCCGCCATCTTTTTGACTGGCGAATGCTGGTGGCGATTGCCGTCGCCATTCTCATCGTTCTGCCGCATGCGCTGTGGCTGCCCGACAACATCCAGAGCGCTTCAGCCGCAACTCTCGAGCGGATGGGCGCCAGGCACGAAGCGGGCAGCGCCATCCTGCGGATCGGCAAGGGGCTTGTCTCACTGCTCATTGCCGTCATTGGTTTCTCAGCACTGCCGATCGTCCTGTTTGCAGCCTGCTTCCGGCGCGATTTTTTCCGCGCGCTCAAGGCAACCAGCCCAATGATACGGCTGATCGAACGCATGATGGCAGCAAGCCTGCTTTCGGTCGTCATCGTGATCATCGGCGGCGCAAGTCATATTCACGAACGGTGGCTTGACCCGTTCCTTCTCGTCCTGCCGATCTACCTGTTCCTGAAAATGCAGGCCGCAGGCTTCGACATGTCGGCCGGGGTTCGCCGTTTTCTGCCGGTCGTGCCGGCGGCGATGGTGATAATAATGTCGGTGCTGACCCTCAGGATCGTCGGGGCCGGCTTTCTTGGAAGCTACCCGATCCTCAATGTGCCCATGGCGGAATTTGCATCAAAATTGGGTGAAAGCCGCAAGCCGGTTCTCGTGATTGCCTCCAGCAAATACCTGGCCGGCAATATTCGCTTGCAATGGCCTGATGTGCCCACCGTCTTGCCCGATTTTCCCGATCGTCAGACGAGCAGCTACGCGCGCGCCGACGGACCCGTGCTCATTGTCTGGCGCGGCCGCACGGCGAGCGATGCGACCATTCCACCAGAGTTTGCGGCCCGCCTGCAGGCAGCCGGCATCGAATTGCCCCAAACACAGGCCCTGACGCTGCCTTATCTCTTCGGGAATCCGAAACATGCCTTTTCCCTCGGTTATGCCTGGGTCGAGGGCCGGCTGTCGGATGGATATGCGGTGAAGTGATCGCCGGCGTCGATTGCGTGCCAATAATGGCAGTCACTGCCGCTGCAGATCGATGCGGCTCGTCACCACCGACTGGCCGGACGCCGGATCGCGATCGACGGTCTGCAGGCGAAGGCCGTTCTGCCCCACTTTTTGGATCATCATGTTTGCGCTCCGATCGCCATTGGTGACGCGCGCCCAGGTGACATTGAAGGTGAGGGCATCCCCTCGCCTGCTGCCGACAAGCCGGGAAGGCAGACCCGAGGGGCCTGTGTAATTGCCGGTATACCGTTGGCCGGATGCCTTCACATTTGCCGAAAAGCTTCTCGTGATGAAGGCGAGACCGCGACAGCTGCCATTCATGGCAACGGCCGAAGCGCTCGCATCGGATTTGAGATTGCACGATACATTGACCTTCGCGCCGCCGATCCTGGTCAGGACCATTCCGCCTCCGCTCCAGTCGCCCGCCAATGAATTGAGGAAATCCGCTTCGGACGCGTTGGCGCCGGCAGCGAGGCCCGTGAGCGAGAGCACTGTTGCGAAAAGAGCAGGACGCATGAGAGCACCCAGGGAGTTTTCCTGGGCTGACAACAGTCAAAGCGAGAAATTGTTCCGCCGAAATCGGAACTTCGGCCGTCACTCGTGCCAGTGCTCAGCCACCCAGGGGGTCGGGAGAATATAGTGGCGCAGGTAGCGGAAGGGCGGCTTGCCGTCGCGTTTGCTGATATCGAAGACGCCCCTGACATGCTCGAGCCTCGTTTCGGCCCGGCCTCTCGGGCCGAATTTCCCTTCGATGGCGTTCTGCGGGTGGAAGCCGCGCGGGAAGAGGACAACGCGAGCGCTGGATGGCAGGCGCGGGGCAAGAAAGTAGTTCAGCGGAAAGGCCCAGTGGCAATCCTGCCGGAAATGCAGTACCCACCGGCGCGGAAAGAATTTGACGCCTCCGGGCGCATTGCGGGTTACGAAGCGCTGCTCATACTTATATTCATCGGCCACTTTCTGCGGGTCGGCCCTGAACTTTTCCTGCAGCGGCACGAGCTTGCCGACCGGAAAGCGAAAGAGCGAGCTCTGGCCGAGCCTTTCGAAAGGCGTCGTCTGGTTGCGGGCCATGACGACATCATCAGGCCCCCCGACTTTGAAGAAGTCATCGAGGGAGGCAACGACGACCAGGTCGAGGTCCAGATAGAGGACAGGCCCGCTCAGGCTTCCGAGCTTCGGCCCCCAAAGCCTCGCCTTCGGCCAGATGCCCCGCGTATTGACCGGCATTTCGACGTCGAGCGGCGGCAGATCCTCGCACAGGATGCCGGGATGGAGATCGTCCCGGGAGTCGGTGAAGCATGTGAAGGTAAAGGGCGGCGTGATGTTGCGCGCCACCATCGCATACAGCCGGTTGACGAAAGTCGGTCCGTATTTTGTACCCCAGTTGATGCAAATTACCTGTTTAACGCCGCCGCTCGCAGCCAAAACATGCGCCATCATATCTCGCCATTTCCGTGCCCGGATCCGAACCCTTCGCATCCGCGATGGAGCGGTTCACAGGCCTGCATCAGGTTCCACTTGGGAATAACCTGGCGGAAATGCAATCCTGACATCCGAGAGCCCTGGCAGCCTGCCAGATCTCCATTTTCCGGCGGATAGCCACCGAAACTTCCTTCGCAAAACGCCTTGTATTTGAAATTTGCCGGCGCCGGAAGCGCTTTAAAGCGTCGACATCGAAGAAAGCTATGACTTGCGCTTTACCTGCTACCAGCAGGAGCATAAAAGACTGCCGACACCCCCCATTGCACCTGGCCCATCAGCACAAAGCCGTTTTTCCGTTTCGCTGAGAAAGCTCGAGAGGTCCATCATGTCCGCACCATCGAAGCAATCCAACCGCACGTTTGTCGTTGCCACCATCATGCTCGCGACCTTCATGGTGGCGATCGAGGCCACGATCGTTGCGACCGCGATGCCACGCATCGTCGGCCAGCTCGGCGGCTTTTCCTATTACAGCTGGGTCTTTTCCGCCTTCCTGCTGGCGCAGTCGACGACAACGGTCATCTACGGCAAGCTTTCCGACATTTTCGGCCGCAAGCCGGTGCTGATCGGCGGCATCCTGGTTTTCCTCGTCGGCTCGCTCTTCTGCGGGCTGGCCTGGTCGATGGCCTCGCTCATCATCTTCCGTCTGGTGCAGGGCCTTGGCGCCGGCGCAATCCAGCCGGTGACGATGACTGTTATCGGCGACCTGTTCACGCTGGAGGAGCGCGGCAAGGTACAGGGCGTGATGGCGACCGTCTGGGCAGCCTCGGCTGTCGTCGGACCGCTTGCCGGCGGTATCATCGTCGATACGATTTCCTGGGCCTGGATCTTCTGGATCAACCTGCCGATCGGCATCTTCTCGATCATCGCCTTCCTGATCTTCCTGAAGGAGGACGTGGCGCACAAGCAAGCGAAGATCGACTATCTCGGCGCCATCCTGTTTTCGATTTCCATCATCGCGCTCTTGACGATCCTGACGGAGACGACCGCACCGGCCTGGATCCTCATCGCGCTTGCCGTGGTCTTCATCGTGACCGGCATCCTTTTCGTGCTGCAGGAGAGGCGCGCGCCGGAACCGATCATTTCCATCGCGCTCTGGAGCCGGCGGCTCGTCGCGACCAGCAATGCCTGCATGCTGCTCGCCGGCATGGCGCTGATCGGCCTCTCGACGATCCTGCCGATGTATGTGCAGGGCGTGCTCGGCCGCTCGCCTGTTGTCGCCGGTTTCACGCTGACCATGCTCGTCGTCGGCTGGCCTCTGTCGGTGATGCTTTCGAGCCGCTTCTTCCGGGCATTCGGCATCCGCAATACGCTCAGGGTCGGCAGTTTCATGTTCCCCTTCGGCGCCTGCTTCCTGCTGTTCCTCACGCCGGAAAGCCACCCGGCGGTTGCGGGCGCCGGCTCCTTCTTCATGGGCTTTGGCATGGGCCTCATCAATCTCACCAGCATCGCGCTGGTGCAGGACAGCGTGGAGTGGTCGATGCGCGGCAGCGCCACAGCCTCGATCATCTTTGCCCGCAGCCTCGGCAATACGCTCGGCGCCACCGTGCTCGGCGCCATCCTCAATGCCGGGATCGACCACTATGCGACGGGTGAAGCGGCAAACAGCCTGCACAATGTCCTGAACGAGCCGACCGGTCTTTCGGAACTCGCCGGCGATGCGACGGTACGCGGCATTTTTGACGCCGCACTCCACTGGAGCTTCTGGGGCGTCGTCCTCGTGGCGGTACTGACCTTTGCGACGACCTGGCTCATTCCGATCGGCCGCGGCGTGAAGGCGCAGGGTGGGGGTGCGGCGAGCGAGGCAGCCTCCCATTAGACCTGATCTTTTTCCCGAAGTGCAAAAATGCAATAACAAAGGAATGACGCTCGCCCGGGTCATTTACAACCGCTCATTCCTTGGATAAGGCGAATTATAGCATCAATAAAACCGGGAGCTGAAATACTAATGATTGTTTCGGGATTTTTCAGACAAAGTCATATTTCAATTTTTGTGCTCTCTACAATGTTAGGTCTGTCGGGATGCGTCACAAATAATAATGGTATCCAGAATTCCGAAGATCATAGTCGAGCTCTAAGTGGAGAGCGGACAAAAATGGGCCAGTCTTACATGCTGAATCCAGATTGCAGCCCAAGAACAATGCCGAGTGTAAAACTAATGCAAGCCCCGGAGCACGGATCCGTCGAATTCGTGAGGGAAAATATTTTCGCTAACTATACGAACGCCCCGCAGAGCAGGTGCAATTCCAGGAAATCTCCCGGAGTATCCGAATACTATACTTCCAAGAGCGGCTATTCTGGAAAAGATATGTATAAAGTGAGAGTGTCTTACGGGGAAGGGACCATCAAGGACGTGACCGTCAACATCAACGTGATCAAGAATTAGAGAGGGACGAGCGTCGGCGGTCGCGTGAGCCGAGGCGTCGCTCGGCAGTTCACGCAGTCTCAGCCGCCTGCGGGATGGACTGCAGCAGCGTTTGGCGGGCCGAGCGAAGGTGGATGCGGCAGGCGGCCTCGATCCTTGCCTGATCGCGGGCTTCGAGTGCTGCGATATAATCGAGGTGTTCGTGGATGGCGCGCTCGTTGCGTTCGCGGGCGGCCGCCTTGTTCCACTGGTAATGATAGTGGAAGATGATGGCGATCGCGTCATAGAAATCGGCAATGAAGCGGTTCTTCGAGGCGCGGTGGATCAGGAGATGGAAACGCTCGTCGAGGGCCGAGAATTCCTTGAAGCGATTGTTGATATCGGAGAGCACCGAAACGTGCTCCTTCTTGATCGCCGCAAGATCGGCCCATGCCTGATGCCCGGCAGGCAGCTTGCCGAATTCGGCGGCCGAATGCAGCTCGAACATTTCGCGCACGTCGGCAAGCTCCAGCGCGAATTCGCGGGTAAAGCCCTTCAGCGTCCAGTGGCTGTTCGGGCGTTTTTCGATCAGGCCGAAACGCGAGAAGCGGATCAGGAATTCGCGCACGCTCGTCGTGCCCGTGCCGATCTCGCGGGCGAGCTCCAGCTCGTTGATCTGCATGCCGGGGGCGGCTTCATCCGACAGGATGCGCTGCATGAAACTGCGCTCGATGATGTCGTGCAGGGAATCGGTTTCTTCCGAGGGGAAGAAGTCGCGGTCGGTCGGCTGGCGCAGGACGATCTTCTGGCGCTTGTTCCAGCGGATGATGCCCTCGTCGCTGAGGCGGGTCAGGATAGCGCGTGCCGTGCTGCGGCTGACGCCGAGCTGGGCGGCAATCTCAGGCTCCGAAGGCAGCGCGGTATCCATGCGCAATGCTGCCGCATATCGATTGTAGGCTTCCTTGAAGACCGTATTCTGTCTTGCCATCAGACCCCGCTTTCCGCCCGACGATACGGCCCAAGAGACACGGCCATCATGCCCGCCGCCAAGAACGGGCCTAGCCGGACCAGGAGCCTCTTCAAGCGACCTTTATCTTATTTTCAGTCGCATGCGGCCGTTTGCCTCCCTCGTCCACAGGATCAATATTCCCGTTGACTTGAAAATGTTTATTGTAGATAAAAAACAAAATCAATGCGCAATTGAGGCAACAAGCGCCGATCAACGGACGCTTCCTCAGGGAGAAGAAATTGGACAGACAGCCTTGGATCATCCTGTCGGCAGGAGACAATGTCGCGGTCGCAACGGCACCGATCGCTGAAGGATCCGATGTCGCCAATGTGACGACGCGGCAGAAGATCGACGCCGGCCACAAGATCGCCATAACGGACATCCCGCAGGGCATGCCGGTGGTGAAATACGGCCAGGCGATTGGCCGTACCACGGCGGATGTGAAAGCCGGCGACCATGTTCACAGCCACAACCTGCATTTCGAAAACGACCGCCTCGCCGCAACGGCCAATTCCGCTCCCGAAGAAGCCAGTGCCGAAGACAGGGCGCGCACCTTCATGGGCTATCGCCGTGCCGACGGGCGGGCTGCGACGCGCAACTATATCGGCATCATTGCCAGCGTGAACTGTTCCACCACGGTCTGCAGGGCGATCGCCGACGAGGCCAACCGCACGATCCTGCCGCATTATGACGGGATCGACGGTTTCGTGCCGATCGTTCACGACCAGGGCTGCGGCATGAGCTCGACCGGCGACGGCATGAATGTGCTGCACCGCACGCTCGCCGGTTATACGCGGCATGTGAATTTCGGCGGGGTGCTGATGATCGGCCTCGGCTGCGAGGTCAACCAGCTGACGCTCTACGGCCAGAGCGGCGCGGGCGCCTCCAAGCGGCATTTCAACATTCAGGATGCCGGCGGTTCGCGCCGCGCGGTCGAGCGCGCCATGGGCGTACTGCGCGAAATCGCCGCCGATGTCGGCCGTGAAAAGCGCGTGCCGATGTCTGTCAGCGAGATCATCATCGGCCTGCAATGCGGCGGTTCCGACGGCTTTTCGGGCATCACCGCCAATCCGGCGCTCGGCGTTGCAGCAGACCTGCTGGCGGCCGCCGGCGGTACGGCGATCCTCTCGGAAACCTCCGAGATCTATGGCGCGGAGCATCTGCTGCGCAGCCGCGCCGTTAGCGAGGAAGTCGCAAAGAAGCTCGATGAGAAGATCGCCTGGTGGGAAGACTATGTCGCCCTGCACGGCGCCTCGCTCGATAACAATCCGTCGCCGGGCAACAAGCGCGGCGGCCTGACGACCATTCTCGAAAAGTCGCTCGGCGCTGTCGCCAAGGGCGGCCGCTCGCCGCTGACTGCCGTCTATGGTTATGCCGAGCGCGTCACGGCTCCCGGCCTCGTGTTCATGGACACGCCCGGCTACGATCCGGTCTCCGCCACCGGCCAGGTGGCCGGCGGCGCCAACATGATCGCGTTCACGACCGGCCGCGGCAGCTGCTTCGGCTGTCGCCCCGCCCCCTCGCTGAAGCTCGCCAGCAATTCGGCGCTCTATGCCTCGATGGAAGAGGACATGGATATCGATTGCGGCACCATCGTTACGGGTGACGCGACGATCAGCGCCAAGGGCCGCGAGATCTTCGATCTGATCGTCGAGACGGCCTCGGGCAAGAAGACGAAAAGCGAAATCTTCGGCTACGGCGATAACGAATTCGTTCCGTGGCATCTCGGCGCCACGCTCTAAGTGATATTAAGGTCTTCACGGGGAGGAATGATGAAGACGAGGAGAATCGGCAAGACGGCGCTTGAGGTGACCGAAATCAGCTTCGGCGCCGCGGCACTCGGCGGCCTTTACCGCGCCTGCCCGCGCGAGCAGGCGATGGAAACGCTGGAAACGGCGTGGAACCACGGCATCCGCTATTACGATGTGGCGCCGTGGTACGGCCTTGGGCTCGGCGAACGACATGTCGGCGATTTCCTGCGCGGCAAGCCGGAAAATGACTATGTGCTGTCCACCAAGGTCGGCCGCCTGCTGCGCCCGGTGCCGACCGGCAGCGTTCCGGATTACAGCTATGTCGATCCGCTCTCCTTCGATGCCGATTACGATTATTCCTATGACGGCATCATGCGGTCGGTCGATTTCAGCTATGCGCGGCTCGGCCTCAACCGCATCGATATTCTCTATGTCCACGATATCGGCGGCTATACGCACGGTGCTGCCAAGAATGCGGTTCATCTGAAGAATTTCCTCGACAGCGGCATCAAGGCTCTGGAGCAGCTGAAGTCATCTGGCGCGATCAAGGCGTTCGGTCTCGGCGTCAACGAAGTGCCTGTTTGCCTCGACGTGATGCGCAATGCCGATATCGACGTGATCCTGCTTGCCGGCCGCTACACGCTGCTCGACCGGTCGGCGGTTGCCGAGCTCATCCCGCTCTGCCGGCAGAAGGATACGTCGCTGGTCGTCGGCGGCGTTTTCAATTCCGGCATTCTGGCAACCGGTCCGGTGCCGGGATCGCATTTCGACTATATGCCGGCAAATGACGAGGTGCTCGGCAAGGTGGGCGCGATGGAAGCGGTGGCCAAGCGTCATGGCGTTCCGCTTGCCGCCCCCGCCCTGCAATTTCCGCTGCGCGATCCGATCGTCTCCTCGGTGCTGATCGGCACGGCAAGGCCTTCGAGCCTCGTGCGCAACATGGAAAATTTCGAACCGCAGCTTCCCGCCGATATCTATTCCGAATTCGAGCCCTACACGCTGGTCGCCGCACCGCTTGGCGAAGAAGCCGTCCGGGTCTGAGGAGACAACATGCTTAAAGGTATTCACCCGCTTCTCGGTCCCGATCTGCTCTATGCGCTGAAAAGCATGGGGCATGGCGACGATATCGTCATTGCCGATGCCAATTTCCCGGCGAGCAGCATGGGACCCGACGTCATCCGGGCCGATGGCGTCAGTGCCACCGATATGGCCGAGGCGATCCTCACCCATATGCCGCTCGATACATTCGTGCCGCAGTCGGCATGGCGGATGGAAGTGGTCGGCGATGCCAAGGCCGTGCCGGAAGTCTGCGCCGAATTCCAGGAGATCGTCACCCGGCGCGCCGGAAATTTTCCCATCGCATCTGTCGAGCGCTTCGCCTTCTACGAGATGGCGCGGAAGGCCGCTTATATCGTCGCGACCACCGAATTCCGGCTATACGGCAACCTTATTTTGAAGAAGGGCGTCGTGCATCCGCACGAGGTGCGATTCGACTAAAGACCTTATTTTAGGTCTTTATGTATTTGAAATAAAAACAAATGCTTGGAAGGCAATTTGATGGGCTACGAAGGCGAAATCAGCGCACTTGCAATTTGATCGCGCCTCGGCTAGCTTCTTCCTGCAAATGTTTTTTATCGATAAAAATCGTCCGCTCGCGTTCAGCGGTCTGGTTTCATTGGAGGAGAACGCACCTTGAGAGGAGAACCCTTATGAGCATCGTGAAAACCCTTCTGTCCCGCCGGGCCTTTACGGCACTTGCGGGCGCCGCCGTCATTGCGACGGCGATGCCGGTCACGTCCTTTGCTGCCGACGTGACGATCCCGATCATCGTCAAGGACACGACGTCCTTCTACTGGCAGATCGTTCTGGCCGGCGCTCGCCAGGCCGGCAAGGATCTCGGCGTGAAGGTACCGGAACTCGGCGCCCAGTCGGAATCCGACATCAACGGCCAGATCTCGATTCTGGAAAATGCCGTTGCCGGCAAGCCAGCCGCCGTCGTCATTTCGCCGACCGAATTCAAGGCACTCGGCAAGCCGATCGATGAAGCCGCCAAGTCCGTTCCGGTCATCGGTATCGATTCGGCAGCCGACTCCAAGGCATTCAAGTCGTTCCTGACGACGGATAACGTCCAGGGTGGCCGTATCGCTGCTGACGGCCTTGCCGCCGCCATCAAGGCCGCGACGGGCAAGGAAGAAGGCGAAATCGCCATCATCACCAGCCTGCCGGGCGTTGGCTCGCTCGACCAGCGTCGCCAGGGCTTCCTCGATGAAATCAAGTCGAAGTATCCGGGCCTCAAGGTGATCGCCGACAAGTATGCCGACGGCCAGGCAACCACCGGCCTCAACATGATGACCGACCTGATCACGGCAAACCCGAAACTCGTCGGCGTCTTTGCGTCGAACCTGATCATGGCACAGGGTGTTGGCCAGGCGATCGCTGAAAACAAGCTCGGCGACAAGATCAAGGTCATCGGCTTCGACAGCGACGACAAGACGGTCGGCTTCCTCAAGGACGGCGCACTCGCGGGCCTCGTCGTTCAGGACCCCTATCGCATGGGTTATGACGGCGTGAAGACGGCTCTTGCCGTTTCCAAGGGTGAAAAGGTCCCGGCAAATGTCGATACGGGTGCAAACCTCGTCACCAAGGCGAACATGAAAGAGCCGAAGATCGACGCGCTCCTGAACCCGAAGATCAAGTAATAACGACAGACGAGCCGCGCCGGCTTCAAAACCGGCGCGGCTTTTTCCATCCATGGTATGTTTGGGATGGAGAGCAGACGTGACAAGAGGAGGAGAGGTCCATGACCGGACTGGAAGAGGTCAGTCATCGCCACGATGACAGCGCGACGCTGAAAGAAGCCAATCGAATTCCCGCCGGATCGCCCATCCTCGAACTGAAAGGCTTGCAGAAGAATTACGGTCACGTGCAGGCGCTGAAGCCGGCGACGCTGACCTTCTTTGCCGGCGAAATCCACGCCATCGTCGGCGAAAATGGCGCCGGCAAATCGACGCTGATCAAATTGCTCACCGGCGTCATCACCCGCACGGCCGGCGAAGTGTTCTGGTGCGGCCATCCGGTGGGGCTGTCGACGCCGAACGAGGCGATCGCCCGCGGCATCAATGCCGTCCACCAGGAAGTCGTGCTCTGCCCGCACCTGACTGTTGCCGCCAATCTCTTCCTCGGCGACGAGGTCAATCGCTACGGCCTGATGCGCAAGAAGCAGATGGAGAAGATGGCGCAGTCTGTGCTCGACGATCTTGGCTTCGGCCTGCCAGCCGGTGCGCTGCTGAGCTCGCTGACGATCGGTCAGCAGCAGCTCGTCGCCACCGCGCGCGCGGCGATGCGCGGCACGCAGTTCCTGATCTTTGACGAGCCGACTGCCTATCTCACCCGCCAGGAATCCGCGCAGCTCTTCAAGCTGATCCGCCGGCTGCAAGGCGAAGGTGTTACCATCGTCTATATCAGCCATCGCATGGAAGAAGTCTTCGAACTGGCAGACCGCGTCTCGGTGCTGCGCGACGGCACGCATGTCGGCACGCGGCTGATCGGCGAGACCAACGAGGCCGAGCTCATCGCGCTGATGATCAACCGCACGATCGAACAGATCTACCACAAGGAAGACATTCCGATCGGCGAGACGATTCTCGATGTCAGGGGCCTCACCGGCCCGGGCTTCGAAGACGTGTCGCTGAGCGTCAAGGCAGGACAGATTGTCGGCCTTTATGGCCTGATCGGCGCCGGGCGCAGCGAATTCGCGCTCGGGCTCTACGGACGCCAGCCGACAAGCGCCGGCGAAATCCACTGGAAGGGCAAGCGCGTCAACATCCGCAACGAACGCACCGCCATGGAGCTCGGAATTGCGCTGGCACCGGAAAGCCGGCGCGACCAGGGGCTTTGCCTCAACCAGTCGATCGGCCTCAACATCAACTTGCCGGTCTTCGGGCGGCTGAGCCACGGACCGGTCATCAATCATACGCGGGAGTCGGCCAATGCCGACAAACAAATCCGCGATCTCAGCATCAAGACGCCGAGCCGGCGCGTGCCGGCCTCCAGCATGTCGGGCGGCAACCAACAGAAGATCGTCATCGGCAAGTGGTTGAGCCACGGCGCCCGGCTGTTCATCTTCGATGAGCCGACCGTCGGGGTGGACGTCGGCACCAAGGCGGAAATCTATCGGCTCTTCGCCAAGCTGCTGAAAGAGGGGGCAGGCATCATCCTGATCTCCTCCTACCTGCCTGAGGTCTACGAACTGGCCGACCGGCTGCACGTCTTCCGCGGCGGCAAGCTCGTCGCGAGCCATGATTTCCACGCGGCGACGCATGAAGAAGTGCTCAGCGAAGCGATCGGCGTCTGAGCCAGAAGAATAAGAGGGAGAAAATCATGACTGCCACCCCCACCGAAATCGTCGCGCCGCCGCCGCGCCGGAAGATGAATATTCTGTTCGGCCTGACGCTGATCGGCTTGCTGATCTTCCTCTGGGTCGTGCTCGGCTTCGTCACCCCGAGCTTCTGGACGCCGCTCAACATTTCCAACCTGCTGCGCCAAGGCGCGATGACGGCGATCCTGGCGCTCGGCCAGACCTTTGTCATCATTACTGCGGGCATCGACCTTTCGGTCGGCGCGATCGTCGGCTTCTGCACCGTCATCATCGCCTGGCTCTTACAGACCGGCGTACCGCTCTGGGCGGCGATCGTGCTGACATTGGCAATCGGAGTCGCGATTGGCGCCTTCCATGGCTTCGGCATCGTGCATATGGGCCTGCCGCCCTTCATTATCACGCTGGCGACGCTGACGTCGCTGCGGGGCATCGGCCTCTTGATCACCAACGGCTCGACGATCAGCATTACGGACGAAGGTTTCAGCAATTTCGCCCGCGCCGATTTCCTCGGCGTTCCGAGCCTGTTCTGGATGGTCATCCTGGTGGCGGTCCCCTCCTTCGTCTTCCTGCATCTGAGCCGCTGGGGCCGCTATCTCTTCTCCGTCGGTTCGAATGCAGAAGCCGCGCGGCTTTCCGGCGTCAACGTCAAGGGCATGATCTACCTTGCCTATATCCTTTCGGCCTCGTTTGCCGCCTTCGTCGGCGTGCTGCTCGCCTCGCGCATTGCGATCGGCAACGCGACACAAGCCGACGGCTGGGAATTGCAGGCGATCGCTTCATCCGTTATCGGCGGCACGTCGCTCTTCGGTGCAGTCGGTTCCGTGCACGGCCCGCTGATCGGCGCCTTCATTCTGGCGACCATCAACAACGGCGCCAACCTCCTGAACGTCAACTCGTTCTGGCAGCGTATCATCACCGGCCTGCTGATCATCGTCATCGTCTATTTCGACCAGCTTCGCCGGCGCCGGGCAGGCTGAGCGGGACGCAAAACGAAGCCGGCCCAAAGGCCGGCTTTCTTCATTTCAGCAATGCGAGACCTATCATGAAAGCAGTGCTCTGCCGCGAACCAGGCGTCCTCGATCTCGTCGAGCGCCCTTCTCCCGAAACACCTGATACTGGTTGGGTACGGCTTGCCGTCAGCCATGTCGGCATCTGCGGCACGGACTATCACATCTTCGAAGGCAAGCACCCCTTCCTCGAATATCCGCGCGTGATGGGACACGAGATCTCGGCGACCGTGCTGGAGGTCGGCGACGGGGTGGCGATGGCCATTGGTACACCTGTTATCGTCAATCCCTACCTCTCTTGCGGGACCTGCGTCGCCTGCCGCCAGGGCAAGCCCAACTGCTGCACCAATATCAAAGTTCTCGGCGTACATACGGACGGTGCATTCTGCGAGGAAATCGTCGTGCCGGCGGGTAATCTCTATGCCGCCAAGGGTCTCAGCCTGGAGGCCGCGGCGACCACCGAATTCCTGGCGATCGGAGCACATGCCGTGCGCCGCTCCATGGCATCAGCCGGTTCCCGCGCGCTTGTGATCGGCGCAGGTCCGATCGGCCTCGGTGCGGCGATCTTCTCGCGTATCGCCGGTCATGACGTGACGCTGCTCGACACCAGCGCGGACCGGCTGCAGATGGCATCGGAACGCTTCGGCTTCACATCCGGCATCGTCGCTGATGACGGTACCCTCGATGCCGTGAAGGCTAAGACTGACGGTGACGGTTTCGATGTCGTCTTCGATGCGACGGGCTATGGACCTTCGATGGAGAAAGCCTTCAGCTTCGTCGCCCACGGCGGCGCGCTTGTGCTCGTCAGCGTCGTGAAGGACGATATCCGCTTCTCCGATCCCGAGTTCCACAAGCGGGAAATGATGGTGATCGGCAGCCGCAATGCGACGCGGGTCGATTTCGAGCACGTCGCGGATTCGATCGCCGGGGGTCTCGTGCCGGTCGACAAGCTGATCACGCATCGCACGACACTTGCCGATGCGCCGCGCGATCTCGCCCGCTGGGCGCACGAAAAGAGCGGCCTCATCAAGGCTGTGATCAAGGTCGCTGATTAAAGCGTATCGATTGCGGCGCGCATCTGCCTGACGACCGCGACATCCGTCCGGTTCGAGGTCGGCACATCGAAGCCGAACGAGACGGCGCGCGGATCGGCACTGGCAACGGGTGAGCTGCAGGAGCCGTGAATTTCGTGAGCACCGGTCGCCCGCAGGATTTGGACGGCATTGCTCGGGCGCACACCGCTGCCCGGCATGATCGAAATGCGGCCGGCTGCCTTAACTGAGATGCACTTCAGCGTTTCCAGTCCGTCCATCGCCTTCGGCACACAGCCCGAGGTGAGGATGCGCTCGCAGCCGAGCTCGACCGCCTGTTCGAGAGCGGCATCCGGATCGGGCACGAGATCGAAGGCGCGATGCAGCGTCGAGCCGAGGCCGGCGGCATGCGCCTTCAGGCGACGAATGAGCGGCATGTCAAGCGCGCCGTCCGGCCGGTTTGCGCCGATGACGACGCCGGCGAGGCCAGCGGCCCTGACAGCATCGATGTCGGCCAGCATCGCCTTCTCATCCGTCGCGTCGAAAATGAAGGGGCCGGCATGCGGACGGATCATTGCATAGACGGGGATCGGAGCTTCGGCGGCAATCCGCATCAGGCTCGGGAGTGGCGTCAGCCCGCCGAGTTCCAGCGCCGAGCAGAGCTCGATACGGCCGGCGCCGCCCTCGATCGCAGCCGTGAGGCCCTGAGCGCTATCGACGCATACTTCCAGCAAAACGGCCATGGTCCGAACCCTCTTCTTCCGCTAGCACCGCCGATTGTCCGCCAACCGCCGATTCCACGCTATAGCCTGATTATTTTGCCGGGATCAAACCAATGCATCGTAATAACGGCGGCTCTCGACCTCATCTCGACCGTTCAGAGCGCGCTCCCTTCGCTGGAACGTAGACGTTATGCCGTGTTCATGGCGCTGCCGTTCCGAGCGCCGGCATGATGACATCGTCGATGCAGTCGGCATCGACGTGGATGAAGAAGCCATCCAGCTCCTCTCGCGTCAGGTGATCGACCGCTTCGCGCGCGGCGGGCTCGATGCGCATCGCGCGTACGGGCAGGCCGCCCGTCATCTAACCACCACGCACTGTGCAGATGCCTTGGAACCCTGACCCTGAAAAGCGCTTTATCTACGAAGGAGGCGAACACATGGACACGCGCGTCAGACATTGCAGGGTTCAGATCGGACCGGTGGACACTTTCTACCGAGAGGCAGGACCAGAACGTGCGCCTGTCGTTCTCCTGCCGCACGGCTATCCCTGTTCATCCTATGAATTTCGCAATCTGATGCCGAGACTAGCCGACAAATGGCGGCTGATCGCTCCTGACTATCCCGGGTTCGGCTATAGCGGTACACCCGATGACTTCGACTACAGCTTCGACGGTTATGCCATGTGGCTCGACCAGTTCGTGACGCAGCTGAAGATCGAGCGCTTCGTGATCTACCTTCACGATTTCGGCTCGCCGGTCGGGGTTAGGCTGGCGATCATGCGGCCTGAAAGGGTTGTGGCTCAGATCATTCAGAACGGTGACATACCTTACGAAGATGCGCTTGGCCCGAAGTACGCCGATATCGAGAAATTCTGGTCGCTGCCCGATCAAGAGATGCGTGCGGCGATGAGAAAGGCTGTTACGGAAGAAAACTTCCGCGACGAGTTCTTAAATGATGTCCGTGCAGATTTGGTTGGATTCATCGCGCCGGACCTTTGGCAATTGCACTGGTCGCTGGTGACCGAGCGGCGAAAGGACGCCGCCGCAGACATTCTGTTTGACCTCAAGGCGAACCGCCGATGGTTTCCTGAGCACCGCCGATATCTTCAGCAGTACAAGCCGCCGACATTGATCGTGTGGGGGCCGCAAGATCACTACATGCCCGAAGAGTCAGCGCGAGCCTATCTGCGCGACCTGCCAGATGCCGAATTGCATCTCCTGGATGGCGGCCATTGGCTGCTTGAAACCAACCTCGATGAGGTTATTTCGCTTATGCGATCATTTCTCGAACGGATCGAGTCCTAACCGGCAACGGCAGTTATCTGTTTTTATCGCCAAAAGCTGCCTGTCCGCTTCCCGTGAGGGCGGGACTTTGCTCGACAGGCATGGGAACAATTTTTGCCGCCGTCGCAATCAGCAGGTCGCAAGCGTCAGCCGCGGCTTTCCGATGGTTGAAGGCCACGTGGTAGGACATGGGCATCGGTTCGGCGAGTTCGACAATGCGTACCCGATCGGCGATCGGCATGGCACTGACGCGGCCGAGGAAGGAGACGTAGCCGTGATTGGCGACGAGATCGACGATCACAGGAAGCGAATCCGCCGCGGTGATGTCCCGGTCGCGGAGGCGGCGATGCAGGGTGCGGTCATAACCGAAAGCCATGGCGGCATGGCCGATGCCGGTCCGCGGGCTCGGCGTGCAGATGGGATGACTGGCGACAAGCTCGGCGGCGGTGGCTTCCGTGCTGTCGGGCGGGGCGATCGCCACCATATCCGTGCGCAGCAATTCACGATGCCGGAAGCTGTCCAGGCCGAAGACGGAATCGAGGATTGCCACATCGATGCGCCCGGATTTCAAGGCCTCGCGCAAATCGTCAGCGGTCATCGAGACGAGCGACAGGGCGTTCTTGTTGCGCCCGGCATTCCACTCCGCAACGAGGCTGCCGAGGCAGCGCGCGACCCAGCTTTCCGCGCCCGTGGGAATGATGGCGCCGATGCGCAGCGAACGCGCTGTGCGCTGATAACGTTCGTCCGCGGCGGATTTCAACTCGTTCCAGGCGAGGCTGATCGTCGAAAACACTGTATAGGCAAGACGGCCCTCCTCCGTCAGCGCCGAGCCCTGAGCCTGGCGCTCGAAGAGGCGGGCGCCGAAGAATTTCTCAAGATTGGCAATCTGCAACGAAAGCTGCGGCTGACCAAGGCGAAGACGACGGGCTGCTCTGTTGATGCTGCCCTGATCGGCAACTTCCAGATAGCGCTCGATGGTGACGAGCTTGACGGGAATGCGGGCGGCCCACTGACCGTAAGCTTCCGGTTCGCGATGGCCAAGCCTGCCGCCGAGCTGCTCAATTGCGGTTAGGATCGGCGTCAATCCCTCCAGAGCCCTGCCGCCGGCGAGCAGGATGACCAGCTCGCCCGAAGAACGTTCGGCAAGTTTCAGGGCAAGCTCCGTTTCCAGATTGTCGATCGCCGCAGACACGGTCGACACGGAGATGTCGAAGCGGCGCGCCGTCTCGCGCATGGAGCCGGAGGACAGGACATGGCTTGCGATGAAAAGGGCGCCGAGATGCACGGCTTTCTCCGGAAACTACTGAAAAGGCGGAGGATATGACGTGTTCGTGAAAAAAGATATCCCTGCTCACAAGGGTGCAGGCTATCGTTCACCTAAACAAGAAGTCCGGTCGGCGGCAGAACCGAAAATAAGCAACCGGAACATCGTGGCAACACGCAAGGGGACAAAAACAAATCGCGCCGGCCTTGGAAAAGGAAATGCAATTCCGCGAACGGTTTTGCATTCGCCGCCATAATCGCGCCGCGACAGCGAATACTGGAGGGGGCTGCTTCGATTTTCGGGCATCGAATTTTCGAGGATGCACACTATTTCCATGACGCACGTATTTCCGGCATGATGGCCTGAGAGCCAGCCTGCCGGCCAGGGTTTCATGCGCGCAGGCTTCGCATCCGGGGCTTTCGCGACGTTTAACGGTGTTCAACCAAGGGGATAATCATGCTTAGGAAATTCGCACTTGCCGTCTCGCTTTCCGCTTTTGCGGTCGGCGCGGCCCACGCCGCAGACGTCGTCGTTTCGTCGAAGATCGACACCGAAGGCACGCTGCTCGGCAATGTCATCGCTCTCGCCCTGGAAGCCAACGGCATCAAGACGCAGGACCGTATCGCGCTCGGTGCCACGCCGGTCGTGCGCAAGGCGATTACCGCAGGCGAAATCGACATCTATCCGGAATATACCGGCAATGCCGGCTTCTTCTTCAACAAGGCCGATGATGCTGCCTGGAAGAACCTCGACCAGGGCTATCAGATGGCCAAGAAACTCGACTATGACGCCAACAAGATCGTCTGGCTGACACCGTCGCCGGCCAACAATACATGGGCGCTGGCCGTGCGCAGCGACGTTGCCGGTCCGAACAAGCTCAAGACCATGTCCGACTTCGGCAAGTGGGTTTCGGGCGGCGGTGCTGTCAAGCTTGCGGCATCCGCCGAATTCGTCAACTCCGCCGGCGCCCTGCCCGCCTTCCAGACCACCTATGGCTTCACCCTGAAGCCGGATCAGGAAGTCGTGCTTTCGGGCGGCGATACGGCCGCAACGATCAAGGCGGCCGCCGACCAGACCAACGGCGTCAATACCGCCATGGTCTACGGCACGGACGGCGCGATCGAAGCGGCCCAGCTGACGGTTCTCGAAGACGACAAGAGCGTGCAGCAGGTCTATGCACCGACCCCGATCATCCGTGAAGCGGTGCTGCAGGCCAATCCCAAGATCCAGGAAATCCTCGCTCCGATCTTCCAGAGCCTGACGGCAGACGAGCTGCGCAAGCTCAACGCCAAGATCCAGGTCGATGGCGAGCCGGCGAAGTCGGTTGCCGAAAGCTATCTGAAGGAAAAGGGCTTCCTGAAGTAATTGCCTACTGCCTAATTCCTTAAATCGGGATCGATTTGCGGATAAAATTATGCAGCGTTTATAAGTGCTACAGCGCCCTTTGCCCGTCTGAAAAGGCACGCGGCGCTGTCGTGCTCCGCCCGGGATTCGGGCGGGGCCTGTTGCGGACAGGGTTGGATCGATGGAAGAAACCTTAGCGGTCCGCAAGCTGGACCGGCTCGGCGTGGTACTCGTGGCAGGCGGCATTGCGGCGACGGCTCTTCTGCCTTTCATCTATGTGAAGGCGAACCGTATCGCCGCCGGCAAGCCGATGCTGCTGACGCAGCTCATCCCCCAGACTTCCGTGATCATCCTGCTGGTGCTTTTGGTTGCCACCGCATTGACAACGCTTTTCCTGCGCAGCGCTCTTGTCCGTCTCGGGCTCGGCACACTCTGTCTCGCCGCCTTGATTTTGGCGATCGGGCTCGTGGCAACGGCTGCGACACCGCCCGGCAGCACCGTGGCGCGCATGACGCCCGGCGGCAGTTTCTGGGTGCTCTTCGGGGTCATCGGCCTCATCATCTCCGATGCGCTGGCGAAGATCCGGCTGACGCCCTGGATGCGCGTCCTGACCCTTGTCGCCTATACCGCCCTGCTCGGCATCTGCCTTTCATCGGGCCTGCTCGACAGCCTGTCGATCCTCAGGGAATTTTCCACGCGTTCGGCGCAGTTCTGGACCGAGGCCTATTCCCATCTGCTTCTGGCGTTCGGCTCGCTTGCGATTGCCATCGTGCTCGGGTTGCCGCTCGGCATCCTCTGTTTCTGGGTGCCCAAACTGCGTGCAGTCGTGCTGCAGACGCTGAGCCTCATTCAGACTATTCCGAGCCTGGCGCTCTTCGGCATATTGATGCTGCCGCTCGGCTACCTTGCCGCGCATGTGCCGCTTGCCGCCGATATCGGCATTCGCGGCATCGGCACGGCGCCGGCGCTGATTGCGCTGGTGCTCTATTCGCTGCTGCCGATCGTCGCCAATACGGTCGTCGGCCTTGAAGGTGTCGATCCATCCGTGCGCGACGCTGCCGCCGGCATGGGGCTGACGCGCCGGCAGATCTTGACCGGTATCGATCTGCCGCTTGCCTTTCCGGTCATCCTCACGGGCATCCGCATCGTGCTCGTGCAGGCGATCGGCATGGTGACGATCGCCGCGCTGATCGGCGGCGGCGGCTTCGGCATTTTCATCTTCCAGGGGCTTGGCCAGACGGCCATGGACCTCGTCCTGCTCGGCGCCGTGCCGACCGTTTTCTTCGCCTTCTCCTCGGCCGTCATCCTCGATGCGGTCATCGAAAGCATCCAGGGGCCAGCCACATGAGCATGATCGAGATCAGGAATGTCACCAAGCGCTACGGCTCGGCCACTGTCGTCGACAATGTCTCTGTCAATGTCGAGAAGGGCTCGATCACCGTGATCGTGGGCACGTCGGGCTCCGGCAAATCGACGCTCATGCGGATGATCAACCGGCTGGTACCGATCACCGAGGGTCAGATCTTCGTCGGCGGACAGAACATTATGGACGTGCCGGCGACTGAGCTTCGTCGCAAGATCGGCTATGCCATCCAGGGACACGGCCTGTTTCCGCACCGGACGGTCGCACAGAATATCGCCACCGTGCCGCAGCTGCTCGGTTGGGATGCTGATCGTACCGACAAGCGCGTCACCGAACTGCTCGGCCTCTTCAATCTCGACCCGGCGACGTTCGCGGAAAAATATCCGCATCAGCTTTCCGGTGGCCAGCAGCAGCGCGTCGGCGTTGCCCGGGCGCTGGCGGCCGAGCCGGAACTCCTCTTGATGGACGAGCCTTTTGGCGCGCTCGATCCCGTCATCCGCGGAAAGGCGCAGGACGATCTGCTGGCGATCCAGAAACAGTTCGGCACGACTGTTGTCCTCGTCACGCATGACATGGACGAGGCCTTCCATCTCGGCAACCAGATCGCCGTCATGAGCGGCGGCAGGATGCTGCAATGCTCGACGCCGGAAAAGATCCTGACGGAGCCTGCCGATCCCTTTGTGCAACAACTCACCGGCACATCCGATCGGGCGCTGAAGCTGATGTCGCTGACGCCGCTGAAGGACAGCATGCAGCCTGCCAAACCCGGCCTGCCCTATTCGCTGGCACAGTCGCTCAGCTTGCGCGACGCGCTTGCCGAAATGATCTGGCAGGGCGTCGACGAGGCGGCCGTACAGGATGCGAACAAGGCGCCGGTGGGTTCGATCACCATGGAGCGGCTCCTCGAATTGGGCCGCAAGGCATGAGATTCATCGTCGCCAACCTCTTTCGCGCGCTGGCACTGGTGGTGCTGCTTATCCTGATCTTCAGGACGGAGTGGCTCTCCTTCATGCTGGTGCCGCTCACCAACAACAATGCGCCGCCGGTCTATACGCAAAACAGCCTTGCTTCGCTGGCGCTCGGGCATCTGGAGCTGGTTTTCGTCTCCATCATCGGTAGCGCAGTGCTGGCTGTGCTCGGCGGCATTTTCGTCACGCGTCCGAGCGGAGCGGATTTCCTGCCGCTGTCGCGGGCGATTGCCAATGCCGGTCAGACCTTTCCGCCGGTCGCAGTTCTGGCGCTCGCCGTCCCCGCCACCGGTTTTGGCGCCACGCCGACGCTGATCGCGCTCTTCCTCTACGGGTTGCTGCCGATCTTCGAGAATACGGTCGCGGGCCTCAAGCAGGTATCGCCGCAGGTGCTGGACGCCGCCGACGGCATGGGCATGAACGGCACGCAGCGCCTCTTCAAGGTCGAACTGCCGCTGGCACTGCCGCTGATCCTCGAAGGGCTGAAAGTCGCGACCGTCATCAATATCGGCACGGCGACGATCGGCTCGACCGTTGCGGCAAAGGGCCTCGGCGAGGTGATCATTGCCGGCCTCATCTCCGACAATACGGCTTTCATCCTGCAGGGCGGTTTGATCGTCGGCCTCATGGCGGTGCTGATCTATGATGTCGTCGGCCTGCTCGAAGGCGCGATTACCCGCAGAATGGGCTTGCGTCCCGCTTGAGAGGGCGGCTACCAAGGCAGATAGAGCGCACCTTCGTTTTCTTCGAATCACGAAAGTGCTCTATCTGCTTGTTTTTACGCAATTCCGGATGCAAAGCCGCTGCACATTTTGCTGGAATTGCTTTGGATATCAGCGATGGGAGACCGCCTTGGCCAAGATGATCCATTCCATGATCCGCGTGCTGGACGAGGCGCGCTCGGTCGATTTCTACAGCAAGGTCTTTGGACTCAAGGTTGCCGACCGCGTCGATTTCGAGACCTTCACGCTGATCTACCTAAGCAATGACGAGACCGGCTTCGAGTTGGAGCTGACAGTCAACAAGGGCCGCATCGAGCCCTATAATCTCGGCGACGCTTACGGACATCTCGCCGTTTCTGTCCAGGAAGTGCAGGTCGAGCACAAGCGGTTGACGGATCTCGGCCTCAATCCCGGCAAGCTCGTGGAACTCAACCGCGACGGCAAGCTCTTTGGGCTGTTCTTCTTCATCACCGATCCCGACGGCTACAAGATCGAAGTGCTGCAGCGCCACGGTCGTTTCCAATAAGATAAGAGGCTTGTCATGATTGGGAGGAGAGAGCTTCATAACGGCTGGACGCTTTCCTGTAACGATACAGGAAGAGGCGCTCTGTCAAAGACCATTCCGGCCACGGTGCCCGGCTGCGTGCATCTCGATCTGCTGGCGAACCGGCTGATCCCCGATCCCTATCTCGATATCAACGAGATCACAAATGACTGGATCGGCAGGACGGAATGGGCCTACCGGCTGAATTTCGAGGCCGAGCCTGACGCCGGCAAAGTGCAGGAACTGGTCTTCGACGGGATCGACACGATTGCGACGATCTGGCTGAACGGCGAGGAGATCGGCCGCACTTTCAACATGCACCGCACCTATCGCTTCGATGTCTCGTCGCTGCTGCGGCATGGTGAGAACGAGCTCAGCGTCACCTTCCATTCCGCCTATGCCTATGGCGCCGAAATGGAGAAACACTACGGTTACCGTCCCAACAACTATCCGGGTCCGGGTAACCTGATGCGCAAGATGGCCTGCAATTTCGGTTGGGACTGGGGTCCGACGCTGGTGACCGCGGGGCTCTGGAAGCCGGTGCGGCTGGAAAGCTGGGATCGCGCGCGGCTTGCTGAAACGCGAGTCTCGGGAGCACTTGCCGGTGGCGACGGGCTCGTCAAGGTGCATATGCGGCTGGCGAGGCATGGCGATGCCGGGCCGGCGAAGATCACCGCCGAGATCGGCGGCGTCACGCAGACGCTCATGGTCGAGGCGGATGCGGAGGAGGTTTCGTTCGAAGTCCGCGTGCCCTCGCCGCAGCTCTGGTGGCCGCATCATCTCGGCGCGCAGCCGCTTTATCCGCTGGAGATCCGGCTGGAAGACGAGAGCGGCAACGTACTCGACACCTATGCGAAGAAAATCGGTTTCAGGTCGCTGCGGCTCGATACGTCGCCGGATGCGCATGGCTCGGCCTTCACCTTCGTCATCAATGACGTACCGATCTTTGCCTGTGGCGCCAACTGGATACCGGATGACTGCTTTCCCTCGCGCGTAACGGCGGAGCGCTATGCGGCGCGGATCGAGGAAGCCAAGGCCGCCAATATCAACCTGCTGCGCGTCTGGGGCGGCGGGATCTTCGAGCGGGACGAATTCTACGAGGCTTGCGACCGGGCCGGCATGCTCGTCTGGCAGGATTTTCTCTTCGCCTGCGCCTCCTACCCGGAAGAAGAGCCGCTGCGGAGCGAGGTCGTTGCCGAGGTGCGGGACAATGTCGTGCGGCTGATGCCGCATGCGTCATTGATCATTTGGAACGGCAATAACGAGAATATCTGGGGCTTCGACGAATGGGGCTGGCGGCCGATCATCAAGGACGGCGTGAGCTGGGGGCTCGGCTATTATCTCGATGTCCTGCCAAAGCTCTGCGCCGAGCTCGACCCCGACCGGCCCTATTATCCCGGCAGCCCCTATTCGGGCTCCATGGAGATCGAGCCGAATGACGATCGGCACGGTTGCAAACATATCTGGGACGTCTGGAACGACGTCGGTTACGAGGTTTATCGCAATTACATTCCACGCTTCTGCTCGGAATTCGGCTGGCAGGCGCCGCCCACATGGGCAACGCTCCAGGAGAGCGTGCATGACGAGCCGCTGACGCCGGAATCGCGTGGGGTTTTTCATCATCAGAAGGCGACCCAGGGCAATGACAAGCTCGTCAAAGGGCTTGCCGGGCATCTGCCCGTGCCGCAGACGATGGATGACTGGCATTTCGCCACGCAACTCAATCAGGCCCGCGCCATCCGCTTTGCCGTCGAGCACATGCGTTCGCATCGCGATATCTGCAAGGGCGCGGTCGTCTGGCAGTTCAACGATTGCTGGCCGGTCACATCATGGGCAGCTCTCGATTCGGCCGGACGGCGCAAACCGCTCTGGTATGCGATGCAGCAGGCCTTCCACCCTCGCCTGCTGACGATCCAGCCGCGCAGAAATGGCCTTTCGGCGGTCGCCGTCAACGAGCAGACGCTGTTCTGGCGCTCGAAGATCAGCGGCAAGCGCATGCGGCTTGATGGCACTGTGCTGGCGGAGTTCGAATTCTGGCGGCTGCTCTGCGATCGGTTCGAGGCGAGGGAATTTCCTTTGCCCGATGATGTTGCGAAAGCCGGTTCGGTGAATGAGGAAGTCATCGTCGTGCAGATGCTTGACAAACGCGCCTTCCATTACTTCGTCGAGGATGTCGATCTTAAGCTCCCGGAACCAGAGATCGATATTGCGTTGGCAAGATCGACTGGGGGCTACGAGGTCACGGTAAGCGCCAAGGTTTTTCTGAAAGACCTCTGTCTGATGGCGGATCGGCTCGATCCTGCGGCGGTGGTCGATTCCATGCTGGTAACCCTGCTCCCCGGCGAGAGCCATGTCTTCCGCCTAGTGACCGAGAAACAGCTGTCGGCCGAGGAGATCGTTGTTGGAACCGTACTGCGCTCCGCCAATGATCTCTTGAACGCAAACTGAAAGGCCCCGCTCTGGCGGGGCCTCTGCCGGCTCGTTCTCGCGGATAACGTTACATCCAGTAGGGTGGCACGCCGTAGTAGTCATAAACGCGGCGACCGTTGTCGTTGTACCAGGTGTCGTCATCATCCGCGTAGCTCGGCGCGCCTTCGATCTGCTCCTTCGTGAGATCGATGCGGTAGCCGTCCAGCTGGGTATCGTAGGTCAGCTTTGCCCATGGCAGCGGATAGTGGTCATGGCCGATGCCGAGGAAGCCGCCAAAGCTCAGAACGGCATAAGCCACACGGCCGTCCTGCTTCCCGAGGATGAGGCGCTCGATGGAACCGATGTGTTTGCCATCGGCGCCATAGACGCGGGTGCCTTCCACGCGGTCGCTGGCAATCAGCGTCGGCGTATCCTTTACATTCGGGTCACGGCGGGTGGCGTCGGTATCCTCATTCAACATTGTGCACCTCCTTTGTTGTTTCCTCGTGGGTTCATCCACACCAATCAAACGTGTCCTACGCTTCAAAGTTCCCTGTTGCAGGCTGCCCCGTGTGCCCTCGGGATATTGACGTTTACGTCAAGGTTATTGTAGCCTCAAGTTGCTTGAACCGTTCAAGCAATGGCATAAGCTGCCTTTGACGGAGGATGGAGGAATCTTCCGATTCAGACCGGATAAATCCGGTTTCGGCGGCCGAATGGGAGAGAGAAAATGAACAGCATTTCCGCCCACCCAAGCGGTGCGAAACCGGAAAAACCATGGCTTGCTAACTATCCGGACGTCGTTCCGGCCCAGATTCCCCCGCTGGAATTCACATCGCTTCCCGACCTTCTGGAAAAGAATTGTGCACGTTTTGCCGGTCGCAAAGCCTTTTCCAGCATGGGCAAGGCAATGACCTATCGCGAGCTCGAGGCGCAAACCCGCAAAGTGGCTGCCTGGCTGCAGAGCGTCGGCCTGCAGAAGGGCGACCGTGTCGCTGTTATGATGCCGAACGTGCTTCAGAACCCCGTCGCAGTCTATGGCATCCTGCGCGCCGGGCTGATCGTGGTGAACGTCAACCCGCTCTATACGCCGCGCGAGCTCGAACACCAGCTCAACGATTCCGGCGCCAAGGCCATTTTCGTTCTCGAAAACTTCGCGCGCACCGTCGAGCAGGTGATCAACAAGACGGACCTGCGCCATGTCGTCGTCACCTCTCTCGGCGAAATGCTCGGACTCAAGGGGCATATCGTCAACTTCATCGTCCGCCGGAAAAAGAAGCTGGTGCCATCCTGGTCCATTCCGGACCATAAAAGCTTCCGCCAGGTGCTTGCCGAGGGCGCGAAGAAGACGCTGGCGCCTGTCGCGCTCTCCGGGAGCGACATCGCCTTCCTGCAATATACTGGAGGTACGACTGGAATTGCCAAGGGTGCGGTGCTCACACACCAGAACCTGCTTGCCAACAAGCTGCAGCTGCAGCTCTGGCTGAAATCCGCCTTCGACAAGAAGAAGCAGCCTGATGTGCTGAACTTTCTTTGCGCGCTGCCGCTCTATCACATCTTCGCGCTGACGGTGAATTCGCTGATGGGCATGTCGCTCGGCGCCCATAATGTGCTGATCGCCAACCCGCGCGATATTCCGGGGCTTGTGAAGGAATTCCAGAAGTCCGATATTCATATCTTCCCCGGCCTCAACACGCTATTCAATGCGCTGCTCAACAATGCCGATTTCGCCAAGCTCGATTTCTCATCGCTCGTCATGTCGCTCGGCGGCGGCATGGCCGTACAGAGACCGGTGGCGGAACGCTGGTTGAAGGTGACCGGCTCGCATATCACCGAGGGTTACGGACTTTCGGAGACCTCTCCCGTCGCCACCGCCAACCGCTTCGATTCTCCCGAATTCACTGGCTCGATCGGACTTCCCATTCCCTCGACGGAACTCGACATCCGCGACGAGGCCGGCAATTCTCTGCCGCTTGGCGAGATCGGCGAGATCTGCATCCGTGGGCCGCAGGTGATGACCGGCTACTGGAACAAGCCGGAGGAAACGGCGCAGGTGATGACGCCGGACGGCTATTTCCGCAGCGGCGACATGGGCTTCATGGACGAGCGCGGTTACACCAAGATCGTCGACCGAAAGAAGGACATGATCCTTGTCTCCGGCTTCAACGTCTATCCGAACGAGATCGAGGAAGTGGCCGCCATGCATCCAGGCGTCCTCGAAGCCGCCGCGATCGGCGTGCCGGACAGGCATTCCGGCGAAGCGGTGAAGCTCTTCATCGTGCGCAAGGATCCTGATCTCACCGAGGCCGAGGTGAAGGCCCATTGCATGGCCAATCTCACCAATTACAAGCGGCCGCGCTTCATCGAATTCCGAGCCGAGCTGCCGAAGACGCCAGTCGGCAAGATCCTGCGCAAGGACCTGCGTGGCTGAATTTAACGGTCTCGTGAAATTGAGAGCCATCCGCTTGTCGCGGGTGGCTTTTTTCATATTTCGACAGATGGCTGAACTTGATTTGAACCGGAGAAAGGGAATAGTTTCCGCAGCCCTCTCCGCCTCCAAAGGAGCCTTCCATGAATGCCATCGTCGAACAACTGAAGAGCATCGCTGTTGCCACAAAGGCCACCGATCTGCGCGCCGCATTTGCAGCCGATCCGCAGCGCTTCTCTCACTTTTCCGTATCGCTTGACGACCTGCTGATGGATTATTCCAAGACGGCCGTGAACGACGAGATCCTGAAGCTTCTGGTGAAGCTCGCCGAAGAAGGCGGCGTCGAGAAGAAGCGCGAGGAGATGTTCTCCGGCAAGGCGATCAACTTCACAGAAGACCGCGCCGTGCTGCATACGGCGCTGCGCAACCGCTCCAACACGCCTGTTCTGGTCGACGGCAAGGATGTCATGCCCGACGTGAACGCCGTGCTTGCCGCCATGGGCAAGTTTGCCGACGGCATCCGCTCCGGCGAGCTGAAGGGCGCTACCGGCAAGAAGATCACCGATGTCGTCAATATCGGCATCGGCGGTTCGGATCTCGGCCCGGCTATGGCGACGCTGGCGCTCGCCCCGTTTCATGACGGCCCGCGTGCCCATTTCGTCTCCAATATCGACGGCGCTCATATCGGCGACACGCTGAAGCTGGTGCAGCCGGAGACGACGCTGTTCATCGTCGCCTCCAAGACGTTTACGACCGTCGAGACGATGACCAATGCGCAGACGGCGCGTAAATTCATCGCCAGCGCTCTCGGCGAAGCTGCCGTTCAGCACCACTTCGCCGCAGTGTCCACAGCGCTAGACAAGGTCGCAGCTTTCGGCATCGAAAGCGAACGCGTCTTCGGCTTCTGGGATTGGGTCGGCGGCCGCTACTCGATCTGGTCGGCCATCGGCCTGCCGCTGATGATCGCTGTTGGCCCGGTTAATTTCGGCAAGTTCCTCGATGGCGCACACGCGCTCGACAATCATTTCCGTCAGGCGCCGATCACCGAAAATCTGCCTATGCTGCTCGGCCTGATCGGCTTCTATCACCGCAACGTGCTGGGTTATCCGACGCGCGCCGTGCTGCCCTATGACCAGCGCCTGTCGCGCTTCCCGGCCTATCTGCAGCAGCTCGACATGGAATCGAACGGCAAGGGCGTGACCATCGACGGCACGCCCGTCGAAAACAATTCCGGCCCGGTGGTCTGGGGCGAGCCCGGCACCAATGGCCAGCACGCCTTCTTCCAGCTTATCCATCAGGGCACGAGCATCATCCCGGCCGAGTTCATGATCGCCGCGAACGGTTTCGAGCCGGAGCTGCGCCACCAGCATCAGCTTCTGATGTCGAACGTCCTCGCCCAGTCGGAGGCCCTCATGAAGGGCCGCACCTTCGCGGAAGCCAAGAAGCAGCTGACCGACAAGGGCATGGACGACAAGAAGGCCGATTTCATCGCCCCGCACCGCGTCTTCAACGGTAACCGCCCGTCGATCACCTTCGTCTATGACAAGCTGACGCCTTACGCGCTCGGCCGCCTGATCGCGCTCTATGAGCACCGCGTCTTCGTCGAAGGCGTACTCTTCCGCATCAACTCCTTCGACCAGTGGGGCGTGGAGCTCGGCAAGGAGCTGGCGACCGGCCTTCTGCCGGTCGTCGAAGGCAAGGAAAGCGCTGCAGGTCACGACTCTTCGACACAGGGGCTCGTTGCTGCACTGGCAAAGCTCGCCAAGTAATCCCGGCGATTGCGCCGCTATCGAAGCCCATCCGCCGCGCGGGTGGGCTTCTTTGTTTGACCCTGTCGAAATGCAGCGCATCTCGTCGTCTATAGGGAGAATGACAACGGAGGAGCCGATGACTGCCATGGATCACGAGCTGGTGAAATTCGAAGCCGAGGGCGCACTGCCATTGCCCCCCGCAAACGAGGAGGGTTTCGTCGAGAACAAAGGCGCGCGCATCTGGTATGCGAGTTATGGCGCTGGCCCAGCGGTCATCCTGCTGCATGGCGGGCTCGGCAATAGCGGCAACTGGGGCTATCAGGTGCCCGATCTCGTCGCGGCCGGGCATCGGGTCATCGTGGTCGACAGCCGCGGGCATGGCCGCAGCACGCGTAACGAGCGCCCCTACACCTATCACCTGATGGCTTCCGACGTGCTGGCCGTCATGGATCATGCCGGGATCGAAGAGGCGGCCTTCGTCGGCTGGAGCGATGGCGCCTGCACGTCGCTGATTCTCGCCGATCAGCATCCGGATCGGGTTTGCGGCGTGTTCTTCTTCGCCTGCAATATGGATCCCAGCGGCACGAAGGAATTTAAAGCGACGCCCGTCATCGACCGCTGCTTCAGCCGTCACCGGAAGGATTACCAGGCGCTATCGGCGACACCTGACCAGTTCGAGGCTTTCGTCGGCGACGTCTCGAAAATGATGGCGACGGAGCCGAATTATACGGCCGAGCAGCTGGCCGGCATCGAGGTGCCGGTCTCGATCGTGCTCGGCGAGCATGACGAATTCATCAAGCCGGACCATGCCGATTATCTGGCAAGGACGATCCCGGACGCGGAATTCGTGCTGCTGCCCGGTGTCAGCCATTTCGCGCCGCTACAGCAGCCGGACCTCTTCAATTGCGAGGTCCGGGCCTTTCTCGACCGGATCGAATGAGGCTCAAAGGCCGATTTCGCGTGCCCAGGGCGGATTTGCGCCCGCGCGGGAGACGGTGACTGCCGCGGCCTTGGCGCCAAGAGCCAGAGCATTGCGCAGGGCCTGTTCATCGAGATTGGCAACCTGCGCCTTGGTCAGCAGATTGTCCATCTTCAGCGAGGCGAGGACGCCGGCATCGAACGTGTCGCCAGCGCCGACGGTATCGACGACCGTGACCCGTTCGCTCGGCACGGTAACCTTGCGCGCGCTCGTATAGCCGGTCGCGCCTTCGGCACCCTTGGTGATGACCACGAGCTTGGCGCCGTGGTTCAGCCAGTGGGCGGCGAGCGCGTCATGGTCGCCTTCCAGGCCGAACCATTCGAGATCCTCGTCAGAGAATTTCACGATGTCGGACTTGGCGGCCATGCGCTTGATACGGGCCATATGCGCGGCCTTATCCTTGATGAAGCCCGGGCGGATGTTCGGATCGAGCGAGATGACGCGCGTGGCCGCTTCGCGATCGAGGAGCGCCTCGTAGGTTTCGCCGCAGGGGCTGGGGATGAGGCTGATCGCGCCGAAATGCAGGGCTTCGCAGTCATCACCGAGGGTTGGCAGATCATCTGTGGTGATCATGCGGCCAGCGGTGCCCTCATCATAGAAGGCATAGGTCGCGTGGCCATTGACGAGCTTGACGAAGGCGATCGTCGAGGGGCGCGGCGTGATGGCGCAAGGGCTGTAATCGACATTGCTGGCCTTCAGCGTATCGAGCAGGATTTCGCCCATCATGTCATCGGCGATGCCGGTGAAGAAAGCGGTCGGGATACCCAGGCGGCCAAGGGCGATCGCCGTATTGAAGATCGCGCCGCCGGCATAGGGTGCAAAGCCCTTTTCGCCCAGAGTCGTATCTCTCGGCAGCATGTCGATCAGAGCTTCGCCGCAGCACAAAATCATCGAATTCCTCCCAACGGACTTGCGCGTTCTTCAATCGATTAAGCGAGCTTTTGTCAAAAGGCTAGAGCGAAAGCTCACTCACGCCACCATTTCTCG
Source organism: Rhizobium sp. BK529 (assembly GCF_014194105.1). NCBI lineage: Bacteria > Pseudomonadati > Pseudomonadota > Alphaproteobacteria > Hyphomicrobiales > Rhizobiaceae > Rhizobium > Rhizobium sp. BK529. The sequence continues at coordinate 2,973,002 of NZ_JACIAU010000001.1, forward strand.
CCGACCAGGCAAGCGGCGCATCGAGGAACGCCTCGACTTCCTGCAGCGTCCTGTCGTCGAAGAGCTTCTGCTGCTTGGCGATCGCCAGAACTTCGCGCCAGGTGGCGATATGGTGGAACTGGACCTTGCCATTGGCAAAACGCTGATGTGCCTCTGGGAAGATGCCGTAGAAGAAAAGCGCAATGCCGTGATCGACGATGCCGCCGGCGGCTCTGACGGCATCGATGAACGTGAACATGCTGCCGCCGGCGGTCGTCAGATCCTCGATGACGAGAACGCGGGCGCCTTCCTTCATGTCACCTTCTATCTGCGCATTGCGGCCATGGCCCTTGGGCTTCTTGCGGACATAGATCATCGGCAGGCCGAGGCGATCGGCGAGCAGTGCGGCGAAGGGAATGCCGGCGGTCTCGCCGCCGGCGATGCAGTCGAACTGCTCAAAACCGGCGTCGCGCAAAAGTGTGCTGGCGGCAAAATCGATCACGGTCGAGCGGATGCGCGGGAAGGAGAGAAGCTTGCGGCAGTCGATGTAGACAGGGCTCATGATGCCGGAGGCATATTTATAGGGCGTCTCGGCGTTGAAATGCACCGCCTTGATCTCCCAGAGCATCTTTGCCAGCAGCTCTGCCATAGTGGCGCGGTCGGGAAATGTGGTCTGGATCATGCGGCTCTCTCCTTCGGCTGACGTTCCAGCGGCAATAGCAGCAAGAGCGGCCGGTTTCCAGACAGAACAGGGCCGTCAGCCCAGCAGACGGCCGATATCCGCAACCTGCATCTTCTTGAAGAGCGCGATTGCCTGCGCACCCTCTGCCTCTTCCAGCGAAACCGCGTAACGGACAGCGGCAGCGAGAAGCTGCATTGTCAGCCGGGAAATGGCCAGAAGCTCCACCTTGGTCCGCTTGGGCCACAGCTGTTGTAGCACTGAAAGAAGGGCCTGGGCATGGAATTCCATGTCTTCGGCATCGACCTCTTGAAGAAGCTTGTCGGTGTGGGTCGCATGCCAGATATCGCGCATGACGGGTTCGCGGCGGAAGAAGGCGTAATATTCATCCGCGATGACACAGAGCGCAGTGCGCAGATTGTCAGCATTCGTCACCTTGGCCAGTTCGGCGGCCACGCACTGACGACCCTCCTCGTTGAAACGTTCGGCGAGCGTGCGGATGATCGAGGTCTTGTCCGGGAAATATTGGTAGAGAGCACCAAAGGAAAGATCAGCCCTTTCAACAATTTCGCTCATTTTCAGCGCATCGCTGCCATTCTTTTCGATGAGCTCCGAGGCGACCGCCAGGATTTTCTCGAAGCGTTCACGTCCACGCTGCTGGGTCGGGATACGGCGTGGCTGACCGGTCGGCTCCTGCTGACGCTTGCGCCTTGCGATCATTCCTTCTGCCATCGGTGCTGCCCTCTCAACTGTTGACAAAGAAAATAAGAGAAACTATCTCATTTTGCAAATGAGAGAGTTTCTCTTATTTGCAAACCGAGGAGGAGTTTCGACATGCAGAATTCCGAAATCGTATTGATCGGCGGATCAGGAAAAACCGGCGGGCGCATTGCCGCTAAGCTGGAGGAGCTTGGACTTGCGGTGCGCAAGGCGTCCCGCTCCACGTCACCAGCCTTCGACTGGGAGGATCGCTCGACCTGGCGCAGCGCATTGAAGGGCGCAACGAGCGCCTACGTTGCGTTCCAGCCGGACCTCTCCGTTTCCTGGGCCGCTGAAGCCATCGGAGAACTTTGCAGGATCGCGCTGGAGTGCGGGCTGCAGCATATCGTGCTGCTTTCCGGCCGCGGCGAAGAGGGAGCGCGGCGCAGTGAGGAAGCATTGAAAGCATCCGGGATCGACTACACGATCCTGCGCGCCTCGTGGTTCTGCCAGAATTTCAGCGAAGGCGCTTTTCTCGAGCCGCTCGTTGCCGGCAGACTGGAGCTTCCGGCGGGCGATGTCAGGGAGCCTTTCATCGATGCCGGCGATATTGCCGATGCAGCGCTGGCGGCACTGACTGATATCAGGCACCGCAACAGGCTCTATGAGTTGACCGGTCCCCGCGCCCTCACCTTCCGCGAAGCCGTCGCCGAAATCGCCGCCGCCTCGGGGCGTCCGATCGACTACGAGCAAGTATCGATGGCGGATTTTGCAGCAGGACTTTCGGCAGTGGGAACGCCTGGGCCAGTCATCGCGCTTCTGGAGGAACTTTTCGGCCAGGTGCTCGACGGCCGCAATTCGGAAGTTATGGGCGGCGTTACCGATATTCTCGGCCACCCGGCGCGTGATTTCACTGACTATGCGCGGAAGACCGCAGCAACCGGAATATGGAGGGCATGACCATGCAGATCGCTCTTGTCCTATGTCTCGTTGCCGCCGCCATTGGCAGCGGCCTTGTGGCCGGCATCTTTTTTGCCTTCTCGACCTTCATCATGACTGCTTTCTCGCGCATTCCGGCCGAGCAGGGTATTGCGGCGATGAATTCCATCAACGTGACGATCGTGCGCTCGCCCTTCATGCTGCTCTTCGTGCCCACCGCGATCCTCTGCATCGTCATTGCTGTGCTGGCCGTCCTGAATTGGCGCGGCGGCGCCTCCTCGCTGATGTTAAGCGGAGCGGCGCTCTATATCGTCGCGCCCTTCCTCTCCACCATCATCTTTAACGTGCCAATGAACGATGCGCTGGAGAAGGTGAGCGGCAGCGAGCCGGAAGCGGTTGCGCTCTGGACGACCTATCTCCGGGACTGGACCTGGTGGAACCATGTGAGGACGATCGCCTCGCTGTTCGCCTCCGTCGCCTTCGTCCGTGCCCTGATGATCGTCTGAATGATTGTTTGCCGAACGACGCGGCGTTCGCAGGAATCGGGTGGCTGGTTTCGAGCCGGCATGCGAATGTCGACCAGTTGCAGCGAAAGGATCGCCATGTTCACGCTTCATGATTATCTGCCGTCGCAGAATGGCTGGAAAGTCAGGGTTTTGCTTGGCCTGCTCGAAATGCCCTACAGCAGCCGCGATGTCTCGATCTTCGAGGGCGAGAGCCGTACCGAGGCTTTCCTGAAGCTCAATCCGGTCGGCGCCATTCCGGTTCTCGAGCTCGACGATGGGCGTGCAATTGCCGAATCCAATGCAATCCTCACTTATCTCGCCGAGGGCACACGTTTTCTGCCATCGGACCGCTACCTGCACGCCAAGGCCATGCAGTGGTTGTTCTTCGAACAATATCATGTCGAGCCGGTCATCGGCTCGCTGCGTTTCTGGACGCTGACGGGACGGCTGGAGCGTAATCAGAGCATGGTCGCGGGGAAACGCGAAGCTGCAACCCGTGCTCTCGCCGCAATCGAACGCGGCCTCGCCGACAACCCGTTTCTTGTCGGCGAAGAGCTGACCATCGCGGACATTGCCGTCTACGCCTATAGCCATCGGGCCGAGGATTGCGGCTTTTCTCTCACCGCCTATCCCGCGTTCGCCGCCTGGTGTGGCCGCGTTCTCGACGCCATCGGTCCTGACTATCCGGTGTATCCCTATAGCCTCGACCCGCATTCCGGTGCCCGCACGGAGCTTTAGACTAGGTCTGCTCGCAGAAAGCGATGCGATTGCTGAAGGGGTCGATGACGGTCATTTCCAGCCCCCAGGGCGCTTCCTCTACGCCGGGCTTCATGTAGCGGTAGTCCTTGCCGGCGAGTTCGGCGTGATAAGCCCGCACATTGGCGACACGGACGAAGGCCTTGGCACCGGGGCTGGCATCCCCCGAATGCTCGCTCAGGTGCAACTGCATGTTCTCGCGGGAGACTTGGCAATAAAGCGGGAAATTCTCGCCGAAACGATGCTCCCAATCCAGTGTAAAGCCCAGGAAGCCACAATAGAATTCCATGGCTTTCTCCACCGAAAAAATGCGGAAGATCGGCACAGGCGGTTCTATCCCCACAGGAGATTTGACGCCTTCGGCCTCATCCAGTTTTGCAGAAAGAATGTTCCACTGCGTGAAGCCGAATTGTCGGGCGACGATTTCGAGTGTTTCGCTATGGGTGAGGGAAATGCCGCGGTCGGCAAGCGCCTGCCGTAAAGTCTTGGCCATAAGCTTGGCATCGCGAAAATCGCGCATGAGTTCATCCTTCCGTTGGCGGCAAACAGGAAGATCAGTGCCCGCGTCTGCTGACCCGTTCGCCATCGATTGCCAGAAGCAAGGATGTGAAGGTGGATATGGATGCATTCACCATAATGCTTGCGCATCGCGGAGCGGCTGGCTGCATCCGGCCTATTGACAGCTTACGAAAGACAAATGTGGGGATCAAGAGGCCGATCGCGCGGCACCCGATGGTACCGAATGCAGATGGCTGGCGAGTTCGACGCGATTGCGGCCGGCGCGTTTGGCGGCATAGAGCGCCTTGTCCGCCTCGCCGAGCATGGCGTCGAAATCCAGCGGCTTGGAACGGCCGGGGGCGACGCCGACACTGACGGTGCATTTCAGCACCTCATCGTCGATATAGATGTCTCGATCCTCGAAGGCCTTGCGGATGCGCTCGGCGACCAGTTCGGCGCGGCCGGGCATGATCTCCTTCAACACCAGTGTAAATTCCTCACCACCGAGGCGAGCGGCCGTATCGCCGTTGCGGCAATTGGCGGAGAGTTCACTCGCAAACACTCTAAGGACGTGATCACCGGCGGCATGACCATAGCGGTCGTTGACCGATTTGAAATGGTCGATGTCGAAGACGATGACGGCGGTGGAGACGCCCATGGTCCGGGTGCCGTACCGATCGAACAGGGCGCGGCGATTGAGCAGACCGGTCAGCGGGTCGGTTATCGCGTCTATGCGGTGACGGGCAGCAAGCCGCCATTGATGCAGCGCCAGCGACAGGGCACCGATGCCAGTCATGCCGGCGATGCACATGGCAAGGCTGAGATTTTCCGCCCAGTTGTTGGGAGCGGCGTCCAGCACCAGCTTGCCGTCCCAGATCAAAACCGAAGCACAAAGCACGAAGGAAATCGCGGTCAACGTATAGAGCGCGGTGATGCCGGAAATGGGTGCGGGTGCTTCCGCGCGACCGAGCCAATATTGCCGGGCAGTGGCAAAGAGCAGGAAGGCAATGGCGAGGTTATCGGCCATGAAGGCGAGGCCATTCAATCCGGCGATCATTGGTGGGATAGTGACAGCCATGGCGATGAGTGCGCGAATGACGATGCCTGATATCGGTAGCCTGTTCGTGCGGAACTGGTAGCCTGCACCCCAGATGATGGCGAAGCCGGCATGGAACAGCACGAAGTTGCCGGTGCCGAGGACAGGCCCGGGCCGTTCCACATAAAAGCCATAGACGAAAATGCCGACGACGACGAGAACGAGGCCGAATGTGCCCGTGAGAAGAACGGTTTCGGCCCGGCGCGCGAGCCAGCTTCCCATGAGCGTTACGGCAAGGCAGGTAGCGGAAACGCCAAGCGCCAGCAGCAATGAATTATAGTCAAGCATCATGCTTTTGAATCCCCGCGGCTACTGCCGCGCCGATAACATTCTAAAAATCTATCGCGTCACTGCTAAGGAATGTCTTATGCATTCTGTTAAAAAGTCATGCATTGCGCAGCGTAATGTTACAAATTCAACATTACGCCACAACTATAAGAAGAGAATATTTAAGCTTGTATTGCCGTTCTCAGGTTCTGACCTGCCAATGCAGTGGGAACATGGGATCGAAGACAGTGACCGGACCGGCGCCGGTTTCGATCTTGGCGGGGAAGACCACGGGCTCGGCCTGTCGCTCCAGCGTGATGCGCTCCTCATTCGGCTCCAGCCCATACCAGACCGGGCCATTCAGGGAGACGAAGGCCTCCAGCCTGTCGAGCGCGCCCTCCTGTTCGAAGACATGGGCAAGGCAGCTCATCGTATTGATCGAAGTATAGATTCCCGCGCAGCCGCAGGCGCATTCCTTCAGCGGATCGACATGCGGAGCCGAGTCCGTACCAAGGAAGAACCTGGCGTCGCCGCTTGTGGCGGCGGCGCGCAGCGCCAGCCTGTGGTTCTCGCGCTTGGCAACGGGCAGGCAGTAATAATGCGGGCGAATGCCGCCGACGAGGATGGCATTGCGGTTGATGATCAGGTGATGCGTCGTGATGGAGCCGGCGAGATTGGCCTTGGCCGATTTGATGTAATCGATGCCGTCAGCCGTCGTGACATGTTCCATCGTCACCTTCAATTCCGGCAGGCGCTTGCGCAACGGGTCGAGCACCGTCTCGATGAAAACAGCCTCGCGATCGAAGATATCGACATCCGGCGTCGTCACCTCGCCATGGACACAGAGCGGCAGGCCGATCTTCGCCATGCGCTCCAGCACCGGCATCGCCTTTTCCATGTTGCGCACACCGCCATGCGAATTTGTCGTGGCACCGGCCGGATAGAGCTTTACGGCGGTGACGAGCCCACTCTTCTTGCCCTCTTCTACATCGTCGGCGCTCGTATGCTCCGTGAGATAAAGCGTCATCAGCGGCTGGAAGCGATGACCTGATGGAAGCGCCTTCATGATGCGTTCGCGGTAGGCCGCGGCATCGGATGTCGTGACGACCGGTGGCACGAGGTTCGGCATGATGATAGCGCGTGCGAAGGTGCGGCTCGTATCACCGATCACGCCTTCCAGCATGGCCCCGTCGCGCAGATGCAGATGCCAGTCGTCAGGACGGCGGATGGTGATCGATTGCATGGGAGCCTCCGAAGCTATGCGATTGCGCCTCGATAGCACCAAGACCGGCCTGGAAACAACTGTTCAGGCCAGCGCAATTTCCAATGTCATATCGGCAGGACGGCGGTTTTCGAGAATCAGGCGGCCGTTCGGCAGGTCGTTGCCATAGACCTTGGCGCTCGCTTCTTCCTCGGTCAGCTTATAGCCGCGCCAACGATCCCAGAGACGCTCTTCCAGCACTTCCATAGGTGGGGCGAGCATGATCGTGTAATCGAAGATGCCGTCGAGCTCGGCCCATTTTCCCTGTGTGAAAAGCAGATAATTACCTTCGATGACGATGAAGCGGTCTTGGGGATCGATCGGCCGGGCCGAGGCGATGGCAAGCTCGCGTGCACGATCGAAGACGGGAACAAGGACTTCCTGATCAGCGAGGCGCACAGCCTTGATGATATCGAGAAAGCCGCGCACGTCGAACGTTTCCGGAATGCCCTTGCGGGCCAGCAGACCGCGCTCGATGAGAACCGCATTGTCCATATGGAAGCCGTCCATGGGCAAGACGGCTGCGCTCTCGCCCATCGCCTTCAGGGCGCTCACGACATTCTCAGCCATAGTGGATTTGCCGGCGCCGGGCGGGCCGGCGATCGCGATCAGAAAGCGGCTGGAATTGCCGGCGCGGTCCAAAACCTCGCCGACAATGTCGTCAATTCTTGCACTCATGCAGCAACGGGCTCCGCAGGGGCTGCTTTGGCGCCGGTCATGAAGGCGACGGCGTCGGACATTGTGTATTCCTTGGGATTGATGACCGTCAAGCGGCGCCCAAGGCGGTGGATATGGATGCGATCGGCCACCTCGAAGACATGCGGCATGTTGTGCGAAATGAGCACAATCGGGATGCCGCGGGCGCGCACATCGAGGATAAGTTCCAGCACGCGGCGGCTTTCCTTGACGCCGAGAGCTGCGGTCGGCTCATCCATGATGATGACCTTTGAGCCGAATGCTGCCGCACGGGCAACGGCGACGCCTTGGCGCTGACCGCCCGATAGAGTTTCCACCGCCTGGTTGATGTTCTGGATGGTCATCAGGCCGAGTTCCGACAGCTTGTTACGCGCCTGCTTTTCCATCGCCGGCCGGTCGAGCATGCGAAACCAGGAGCCGAGCGGACCTGGTTTGCGGATCTCGCGGCCGAGGAACATGTTGTCGGCGATCGACAGTGCCGGCGAAAGCGCAAGGTTCTGATAGACAGTCTCGATGCCCGCTTCGCGCGCTTCCATCGGCGATCTGAATTGCACTTGCTGGCCTTCCAGAGTGATCATCCCCTCATCGGGCGTGATCGCGCCCGATATTGCCTTGATGAGCGAGGATTTGCCGGCGCCGTTGTCGCCGATGACGGCAAGGATTTCGCCCGGATAGAGGTCGAAATCGGCATTGTCGAGCGCGGTCACGCGTCCGTAACGCTTGACGAGGCCCCGAGCAGTGAGAATGGGTTCGACAGCCATGATTATACCGAAACCTTTCTGATCCACTGATCGATAGCGACGGCGGCAATGATCAGCACGCCAGTCAGCAGGACTTTCCATTGCGGGTCGGCGCCGAGCATGTTGAGCCCCATCGACACGACGCCGACGATCATGGCACCGAAAAGCGTGCCGAGAATGGAGCCGCGGCCGCCGAAGAGTGAGATTCCGCCGATCACAGTCGCGGTGATGGCCTGGAGATTGTAATCGGTGACGGCCGAAGACGGCGAGATCGAACCGTTGCGGCCGATGGAAACCCAGGCGGCGAAGGCGGCGATGACGCCCGATATCGTGTAGACGGTCAGCAATACCTTCTTGGCTTGGATACCCGAAAGCTTGGCCGCTTCAGGATCATCGCCAACCGCATAAACGTGCCGACCCCAGGCCGTGTGATTGAGGACATACCAAAGCAGCAGGACGAGCAGTACCATGGCGATAACGCCAAGGGTCAGGACTGCGCTGCCGACTTTGAAACTTGCGGCGAAGAGATGAAGCAGCGGCGCCTGTTCGTCGACATCGGTGTCGCGGATCGTCTCATTGGCGGAATAGATGAAATTCGTCGCCATGACGATATTCCAGGTGCCGAGCGTCACGATGAACGGCGGCAACTTCATGAAGGCGACGAGGAACCCGTTCAGCAATCCGCAGGCACCACCCACAATGAGGCCGGCGACAACCGCGATCGGTGTCGGTATGCCGTAGGTGATGGCGACATTGCCCATAATGACGGCCGAGATGACCATGATGACGCCGATCGAAAGGTCAATACCGGCGGTCAGGATCACCAGCGTCTGGGCCGCGCCGAGAATACCGACGATGGCGATCTGTTGCAGGATGAGCGTCAGCGTGTAGGACGAGAAGAAACGTCCGCCGATCGCTATTCCGAAGATCACGATCGCAAGCACCAGCACGATCAGCGGCACGGCGGCCGGCGTCGAATGCAGAAAATGCTGCGCGCGCTTGATCAGCGAGATACTCTCGTGCTCAAACGAGGCGACGCTCTTGTCGCTGTCGTCGAGGACGCGTTCAAATTCCTGTGCTCCGGTCATTGTTCCTCCTTCGCATCCGCGCGCCGAACCCACGCGGAAGCCGCCGCCGATATGTTTCCGGTCTTGCTTAGCCGGTTTGTCGGGCGACGGCGTATCGTCCGCCCAAAACGGCCGGGGATCAAGCCCCGGCCTTTCTACTGTCAATCAGGCAGGGCTCAGCCCCAGCACTTGGCCGTGCCTTCCTTGGTGTCGATCGACTTGAGGCCCGAGACTGGCTTGTCGGTAACGAGCGAAACGCCGGTGTCGAAGAAGGACTTGCCTTCGGTCGGCTTCGGCTTTTCACCGCTATCGGCGAACTTCTTGATCGCTTCGATACCGAGCGACGCCATCAGCAGCGGATATTGCTGTGAGGTGGCACCGATCACGCCTTCCTTGACCGACTTGACACCCGGGCAACCGCCGTCGACCGATACGATCAGCACGTTCTTTTCCATACCGACGGCCTTCAGTGCCTGATAGGCGCCGACAGCGGCCGGTTCGTTGATCGTGTGGATGACGTTGATGCCAGGATCCTTCTGCAGAAGGTTTTCCATAGCCTTGCGGCCGCCTTCCTCATTGCCGTTCGTTACGTCATGGCCGACGATGCGCTTGTCATCTTCATCGCCGATCTTGTTCGGATTCTTCGGGTCGATACCGAAGCCCATCATGAAGCCCTGGTCACGCAGGACGTCGACCGTCGGCTGCGACGGCGTCAGGTCGAGGAAGCCAACCTTTGCGTCCTTGGCCTTGTCGCCCAGCGTTTCCTTGGCCCACTGGCCGATCAGCTTGCCGGCGAGCAGGTTGTCGGTGGCGAAGGTGGCGTCGGCGGCATCGGCCGGCTCAAGTGGCGTGTCGAGCGCAATGACCAGCAGACCGGCATCGCGAGCCTTCTTGACCGACGGGACGATGCCCTTGGTGTCGGAAGCGGTGAGCAGGATGCCCTTTGCGCCGTCGGCAATGCAGCTTTCGATCGCTGCGACCTGGCTTTCGCTGTCACCGTCGATCTTGCCGGCATAGGACTTCAGCGAAACGCCGAGTTCCTTTGCCTTGGCGGTCGCACCTTCCTTCATCTTGACGAAGAAGGGATTGGTGTCCGTCTTGGTGATCAGGCAAGCGGAAACATTTGCCGCCATTGCCGGAGCGGAAAAGGCGACGCCGAGTGCGAGCGCGCCGAAAGCGAGAACTGATTTCTTCATGAACTCCTCCCAGAGATTGGCCGGCCCGCCCCCAGGCGGCACCGGAATTCGTGCACGGCGAGACTTTCAGGATGCGACGTTAGCCCCTCCCAAAGCCATCCCGTGCCTTGACGATGCCAATTAAGAGCGAAAGAAAACGGCTTGTCAATAAATAAATCCAATTGAATTATTAATTCGATATGGCATGCTGATCGAAATTAGGGCATAGGCCGTTAAACGGGAGGAGTGGCCAATGTCGTCCTTGGAAGGTCCGGATTCCATGCCGGTTCCGCCACCAATTCTGAATCCATCGGGAGGTGCGAACCAGATCAGGGTGCGCGCCTATAACGAACGGCTCGTGCTGTCGCTGGTGCGTCTCTACGGCGCATTATCGAAGGCCGATATTGCGCGCCGCAGCGGGCTTTCGGCCCAGACCGTTTCCGTCATCATGCGGGCGCTCGAGAAGGAAGGCCTGCTGTCGCGCGGCGAACCGATCCGCGGCCGCGTCGGCCAGCCATCCATTCCGATGCGGCTCAATCCGGATGCCGTCTATTCCTTCGGCGTGAAGATCGGCCGGCGAAGCGCCGACCTGGTGCTGATGGATTTCGTCGGCAAGATCCGGCTTCAGTTGCACAGGATCTATGCCTATCCCCTGCCCCACGAGATCCTGTCCTTTGTCACCCAGGGGATCAAGGAACTGGAAGGAAAGCTCGACGAGCGCGAGCGCGGCCGCATCGCCGGACTTGGTATCGCAGCACCTTTCGAGCTCTGGAACTGGGCAGACGAAGTGGGGGCGCCTGCGGGGGCCATGGAGGTCTGGCGTGACTTCGATCTCCAGGCCGAAATCGCTGAACAAGTTTCCTATCAGGTCTTCCTGCAGAACGACGCCACCAGCGCCTGCGGCGCCGAACTGGTGTTCGGCATCGGCCCCTCCTATCCGGATTTCGTCTATTTCTTCATCGGCTCTTTTATTGGCGGTGGGATCGTGCTGAATTCATCGATCTTTTCCGGCAAGACCGGCACGGCGGGCGCGATCGGTCCACTGCCGGTGCGCGGCAAGAATGGCGAAACGCTGCAGCTTCTGGAGATCGCATCGATCTTCGTCTTGGAAAACATGCTGCGTGAGCGCGGCATAGACCCGCAACCGCTCTGGTATTCGGCCGACGATTGGGTGGATTTCGGCGAACCGATGGAGGCCTGGATCCAGGATACGGCTAAAGCTCTGGCGCAGGCAATCGTGGCGGCCGCCTCGATCATCGACTTCAGCGCTGCCGTCATCGATGGCGGTTTTCCCGACTGGGTTCGCCGGCGTATCGTGCAGGCGACGATCTATGAGGCCGAAAAGCTCGACCTGCAGGGCGTCGTCATGCCGGATATCGTCGAAGGCGTGGTTGGTGCTCAGGCGCGTGCCATCGGAGGCGCAAGCCTGCCGATCTTCGCGCGTTATCTCACCGACCAGAATGTACTTTTCAAGGAGATCGACAATGCTGAAAGGGCTTGACCCGCTGCTGAGCCCCGAACTGCTGGCGACGTTGCGCGGCATGGGCCATGGCGACGAGATTGCCATCGTCGACGGCAACTATCCGGGCATCGAACATGCACGGCGGCTGATTCGGCTCGACGGGCACCATCTCATTCCAGTTCTCGATGCTGTGCTCAGCATACTGCCGATCGACGATTTTGTGGACGAGGCGATCTTCCGCTCAACCGTGAAAGCCGAGCGTGACAAGCTCGATCCGGTGCATGAGGAAATGATTGCCTGCTGCGCCAGATACGAACCGGAGCGAGAGGTCATTCCACTCGTGGGGCAGGATTTTTACGTCCGGGTGCGCGCGGCGCACGCCGTTATCCAGACCAGCGAGCCGCGGCTCTATGCCAATATCATCCTGCGGAAGGGCGTGATCTATCCTTCGGCCGCTGACGAACCAGCCAAGGCTGAAGTTGATCCCTTCGTTTACTGAATTGTCAGATTTCGCCCGCCGATGGTCCCCAGACATCCGTCAGGGCAAAACCGAGGGGATGCGGGTCGAAGGGGTCGAGCGCGACCTGAGACAGGCCGAAGGTGAAACCGCGGCCTGATATCGTCGGGATGACAGCCGGCTTACCGGCGACTTCCGTCAGCGCCTGCAGGCCGACCTCGAATTCCGAGCCGATGATCGACTTCGACTTGAAGACGTCGCCAACCTTTGCCTTTCCGCGTGCGTAAAGCGTTGCAAGGTTCGCCGAGTTACCGGTGCCGCACGGCGAACGGTCGGCGCGCCCCGGCCACATGGTCGTGCAGGTGCGCACGGTGCCATCCGACTCGATATCGCGGAACATGACATAGGCCACACCGGAGATTGCCGGGATTTCCGGATGAACGACAGGCATATGGCGGTTGATGAGCTCCTTCAGGATCATGCCGGCCTGCACCAGGGCTGCGGCGTTGGCCTTCTCGATCGTCAAATTGACCTGAGCGACGTCTACAAGCGCATAGAAAATGCCGCCGTAGCAGATGTCGGTCTTGATCTTTCCCCAGTGCGGCGTGTCAATCTCGACATCCAACTCGTGAACGAAGGACGGCACCATGGTGAGCTTGACCTTCTCGCATCGACCGTCGCGGCAAGTCGCAGTCGCCTTGACCAAGCCGGCTGCGGTTTCCAGCGTAACGATGGTCTCCGGCTCCTTCATCTCGACGATGCCGGATTCCAGGAGAGCGGTCGTGACACAGATCGAATTCGAGCCGGAGCTCGCATGCGCCTGATCGGGCTGCAGGATGATGAAGGCAGCGTCTGCATCCGGATGTTTCGGCGGCAGGAGCAGGTTGACCGAACCGATCGGCGCGCCGCGCGGCTCGAGGCAGAGGAAACGACGGAGCTCCTGGCCCTTGGGATCGGTGTTCAGCCAGTGAAGCTGGGCGGCGACCGTCTCGCCTGGGATCTTCGGCACGCCGCCGATTGCGACCTTGCCGATTTCACCTTCAGCATGAACATCCAGAAGCTGGATCGTACGCTTCCATCTCATCTTTCGAACTCCAGGTCAGACATGAAGCGGGATGCCGCCATCGCCGCGATTTTCCGGTCGTCGACAGGTGCCGACATGACTGCTCTCAATACCTGTCGATACGGAACGGCTTAATATCGACAGGCGTTTGGACGCCCATCACCATATCCGCGATCAACCGCGCTGTCGTTGCCGAATAGGTAAGACCCAGATGGCCGTGGCCGGTGGCATAGAAGACGCCTGATATTTTCGAAGAGGGCGAGATGATCGGGATCGTATCCGGCAGTGCCGGACGGTGGCCCATCCATTCGCTGGTGTCCTGAACCTTGAGGTCTGGCAGGATGCGCTGCGCGTGGCGCACGAGCACACGCGGGCGCCGGAAATCAGGTGCGGCCGTCAGGCCGGCAAGCTCGACGTTGCCGCCGACGCGGATACCGCCTGCGGTCGGTGTCACCATGAAGGCGCGATGCGGCCAAATCACCGAATAGCGCATGGAAATACCGGGCTGCATGATCTGCGTATGATAACCGCGCTCGGTTTCGAGCGGGATAGGCTCGCCGAGGGTCTCAGCGAGGAAACGGGTATGGACCCCGGCGGCCAGGACCACCTTATCTGCTTCGATGCGGTTGCCGCCTTCGAGAAGGACAGAGGTCTTGCCGTCATTCTTACGCTCCACGCCCTTTACCTGGCCGGAAACAAAACCGGCACCGGCAGCCTTCGCCGCATCGGCGAGCTTCACGACCAGCTTATAGGGATCACGGATCGACTTGTTGTCCGGCAGCAGCACCGCCTTGGCGATTTTCGGCGACAGCGTCGGCTCGTAATATTGGATCGCGCCATTGCTCAGCACTTCGAATTCCATGCCATAGCGGCGCATCAGCTCGAGGTGGCCGCGGTCTGCATCGAATTCGGCCTCGGTCTCGTAGATTGCCAGGCAGCCTTCCTCGGTCATCAGGTCCCGTGCACCGATGGCATCGAGCATGGCACTGATATCGCCGAGGGCGATCTTGGAGAGACTCATACCCGCATCCTCGATTTCCCTCAGGCGTGCGGGACGGCCGGCGGCGAGGAAGCGCAGGAACCAGGGCAGGATTTTTGGCGCGTAGGACGGCCGCAGCCAGACCGGACCTTCCGGATCGATCAACCAGCGCGGCAGCTTCTTCCAGGTCGAGGGGCCGGAGCCGGCTGCGAAATCGAGCGCGATGCTCGCCATATTGCCAAAGGAAGTTCCCCTGCCTGGCTCGCCCTTGTCGATTAAAGTGACCTGAAAGCCACGCCGCTGCAGCTCGAAAGCAATCGAAGCGCCGACCACACCGGCGCCGACAACGGCCACCGTCTTATTTGTTTCATTCGCCATGTCTTGTCCACCGCACGGCAGTCGATTGCCGTTCGAGATGTGATATATCACAACGAAGCGGATGCCTATGATTTTTTAAATGCGCTTCTTGGGCGCGATATGCCCCGCGGCCATGAAGGCTTTGCGCGAAACGCCGCACCCGCCGATCATGGCATCCCTGTCACGCCCACAGAGGGAGCGAAGGCTTAAGGAGAGATTCGATCCAGAAAAGAAAAGAGCCCGACGCGGGAGGAGGTGCGTCGGGCTCTTGATCCTGACTGACAACTGGGAGGAGGAGTGTTGTCAGTCCGATGAAGGGAGCGCTGGGAGGAGGAGTGCGCTGCCTTCGTCATTATTAATACCCAATTCATTTGATGGAGAATAGCGAAATTACCGCAATGCAGCAATGCATTGAACGCAATGCTTGCCTCAAAAGTGTCAGGCCTCCGCCTCATTTTGCAGCATCTTTGACCAAATGATCAAAACTATTCCGCAAATTGTGCCCGCATAAAATCCACATAGAGCTTGATCGTCCATGTCGCGGCGCGCTTTCACGAATCCACGCGCATCATCGCCGACAAGGTAACGCAGCTGGTCCTTGCCATCTGTCGCGGCTTCGTAGACCACCTTGGCGACATCAGAAGAGGTCATCATCTTTGCAGCAACCATGGCTGCAAAGGCGCGCTGAGCGCGCTACAGGAATTCGTTATAATCTGGCAGGCCCGCGGGATCGATGGCGAAATCGGCGCCGGCGCGCTCCCGGAAACTGGTCTCCGCGACGCCGCCATGCGGGATCACCGACTTCACGCCAATGCCAAGGGCCAGCAGCTCATAAGACAGGGCCTCGGTGAAGCCTTCGAGTGCGAATTTGGAGGCACAATAGATCGACAGCGTCGGCAAGGTGAAAAGACCAGCGCCCGAGCTGACATTGATGACGAGGCCAGCCTTGTTTGCCCGGAAATGCGGCAGGATCGCCCTTGTCACATCCATAACACCGAAGACATTGACGTCGAACTGCTGCTGGATCTTTTCGCGCGACGTCGCTTCGAAAATGCCGTTCTGGCCATAACCGGCGTTGTTAACGAGCACATCAATGCGCTCGAACTTTTCGATGCCGGCCTCGACGGCGGTGTCGATGCTGCCGCGGTCCTGAACGTCGAGCCTGCTCACCAGGACACCGGCGAGCTCCGTCAGCTCGGTTTCTTTTTCCGGGCTGCGCATAGTGGCAATGACATTCCAGCCATTGGCGTGGAAGAGCCGGCTTGCCGCCTTGCCAATGCCGGAGGACGCGCCGGTGATGAGAACTGTCTTTTTCATAATCTGCCTCATGGGTTTTGAGATTGATCCCGGAGGGCTAGATAGGTTCGACCTATTGTCCTTATAATCCGCATATTTGCGGATGACCCATTGCAGGATTTAGGACAATGCAAAAGACCGGTCTGGTTGAGCTCAATGCAGTCGTCGCTGTTGCGGCCGCGAAGAACTTCCGCGCAGCTGCGAGCGAGCTCGGCATGTCGACTTCGGCGCTCAGCCATGCGGTGGCGGCATTGGAAAGCCGGATTGGCGTCAGGCTGTTCAACCGCACGACCCGCAGCGTTTCGCTGACCGAGGCTGGCGAACAGTTTCTCGGCAAGATCGGTCCTGCGCTGAAGGATATCTCGGCGGCGATGGAAGCGGCGACACAGGCGCGCGCCACGCCGGCCGGAACGCTGCGCATCAATACGTCGGAAGGCGGAGCGCGACGGATCCTCATGCCGATCGTGCTGGAATACGCCAGGCGTTTTCCGGACGTGCATGTCGATATCGTCAGCGACGGGCGCATGGTCGATATCGTCGCCGACAGTTTCGATGTCGGCATCCGGCTGATCGAAACCGTGCCGCAGGACATGATCGCTGTGCCGCTGAAAGCGGAGGAGCGCTTCTTCGTCGTCGGCGCTCCCTCCTATTTTGATAGGCGCGGAAAGCCGCAGACGCCGAGCGATCTTCTCCATCATGCCTGTCTGCGTCTGCGGCTGCCGAGCGGCGCGGTCTACCGCTGGGAGTTCGAGCGGCACGGCCAGGAAATCCGCCTTGATGTGAAGGGGCCGATGACGCTGCAGAGCATGGACCTGATGCTGGAAGCAGCCGTCGGCGGCGCGGGGCTTGCTTATATGACGCGACAGAATGTGGAGGCCGATGTTGCCGCAGGCAGGCTGATCACCGTACTCGAAGACTGGACGCCGCCCTTCCCCGGCATCTGCCTCTATTATTCCGGCCACCGGCATGTACCGCCGACGCTGCGTGCGTTTCTGGACGTGGCACGCGAGATGACGCGAGCCCGAAACGAAAACGGCCGCGGCTGAAACCGCGGCCGCTTCGTGGTCGGTCTAGACCTTATCAAGCGGCCTTGAAGAGCTTCTTGCCTTCGGCGTCAAGGGCGGTGAACTCCTCATCGGACAGCGTGATGTCGACGGCCGCGACGTTTTCTTCCAGATGCTTGACCTTGGAGGTGCCGGGGATCGGCAGCATGACGGGGCTCCGCTTCAGCACCCAATCGAGTGCGATCTGGCTTGGCGCCGCATTGTGCTTCCTGGCGATCGTATCGAGCAACGAGCCGGGCTTGGCGAGATCGCCGGCGGCCAGCGGATACCATGGGATGAAGCCGATATTATTCTTGGCACAATAATCGAGCACATCTTCGCTGGTGCGGTCGACGAGGTTGTAACGGTTCTGGACCGTGGCGACCTTGAAGACCTTGGAGGCAGCTTCGATATCCGCGACCGAGACTTCGCTGAGGCCCGCATGGCGGATGAGGCCTGAATCGAGCAGCGACTTGATCGTGTCGAACTGCTCCTTGGCCGGGACCTTCGGGTCGATACGGTGCAGCTGCCAGAGATCGATCTGATCGACACCGAGGTTGCGCAGGCTCTTATGCACCTGCTGGATCAGATATTCCGGACGGCCGAGCGGCAGCCAGATATTCGGTCCATGGCGCGTCAGGCCGCCCTTGGTGGCGACCACGAGACCTTTCTTGTAGGGGTGAAGCGCTTCCTTGATCAGCCATTCGGAAACGTCCGGACCATAGGAATCGGCCGTATCGATGAAGTTGATGCCGAGTTCCGGCAAACGCTTCAGCGTGCGGATCGATTCATCGTGATCGGCTGGATTGCCCCAGATCCCGTCGCCGGTAATGCGCATGGCGCCGAAGCCGAGGCGGTTGACCTCCATATCGCCACCGATCTTGAAGCTACCGGATTTCGCTGCATTGTAATCGCTCATCGTCTTTCCTCTCTTGGTCAATAAAATCACTCAAAATCGGTGGAGCTGGAAACCTGCTCCCAGGCGTCGAATTCGGCCTTGAGAGACCCAAGCTTCTCGCGAACGAGGTTGATCGCGTCGCGCCCAAGCAGGAGATGGGCTGGCGGATTGTCGGATGCAATGAGCTTAAGCATTGCAGCCGCTGCCTTTTTCGGATCGCCGGGCTGATTGCCGTTGCGTTGGAGGCGGCGCTGGCGCAGCGGCTCGAAGACCTGGTCATAATCAGCGATCGAGCGCTCAGCACGCACCATCGAGCGGCCGGCCCAATCGGTCCGAAAGCCGCCGGGCTCGACGGCCGTCACATGGATGCCGAAGCTTTTGATCTCCTTGCCGAGGCTTTCGGAAATGCCCTCGAGGGCAAACTTGCTGCCATGATAGAAAGCGATGCCCGGCATGGTGATGATCCCGCCCATCGAGGTGACATTGAGGATATGGCCGCTGCGGCGCTTGCGCATATAGGGCAGCACCGCCTGAATGACAGCCACCGGGCCGAAAACATTGACTTCGAACTGGCGGCGCAGATCTTCCATCGTCGATTCCTCGACGAGACCCTCATGGCCATAGCCGGCATTGTTGACGAGTACGTCGATCGGACCGACCTTGCTTTCGATCTCCGCGACAGCAGGGGCGATAGAGGCGGTATCGGTGACATCGAGAAGCTTGCCGAAGGCAAAACCGGGTTTCAGCGCTTCAAATTGCTTTCGGGCTTCTTCATTGCGCAAGGTCCCGACCACCTTGTGGCCTTCGGCAAGGGCGGCTTCCGCAAGGGCACGGCCGAAACCGGTGGAAACGCCTGTGATAAAAAGGATTTTGGATTTGGATATCAAAATCTTCACTCCGTCGGGTTGGCTGGTCGCGGGAAGATAGGCTCATCCGATAATTTCGATAACCTCATTAAACGGCGATGGCCTTTTTAGAGAAACTTATTAATCTGGGACTTGAAAACGGAGATGAGTATGCGTCAGGACATGCTTGACGGCATGGTGACCTTTGTCGTCGTGGCCGAGGAAAAGAGCTTCTCAGCCGCCGCCGTCAGGCTGGGAGTGTCGCCGTCGGCCATCAGCCAGACGATCAGCAAACTGGAGAGCCGGCTGCGGTTGCCGCTGTTCAATCGGACCACCCGAAGCGTGAGCTTGACGGAAGCCGGCAATCGCTATCTGGAGCGGATTCTCCCCGCCTTGGGTGAGCTTGCGGCCGCCAGCAAGGACCTGGACGCAGATGTCGGCCGGCCGGCCGGTCTTCTGCGGCTCAATGTGCTGCGCGCAGGCTATATGATCGCCATCCAGCCGCTGCTTCGCGATTTCCTGGAGGCCTATCCCGATATTCAGGTCGAGGTGAAGATGGAAGCCTCGATGAGCGACATCGTCGCCGAAGGTTTCGATGCCGGTATCCGCTTCGGCGAGACGGTGGCCAAAGACATGGTCGCCATTCCGATCGGTCCGCAGATCACCGCCCATGTCATCGCCTCGCCGGAATATCTCGGCCGGCGTGGCATGCCGAAACACCCACGCGACCTGCTGCATCACGATTGCATCGGCTTCCGTTTCGTCACGAGCGGCCAGGTCGAACGCTGGGAATTCGAGAAGGATGGTGAGCGCATCGATATTACGCTCCATCCGCGGCTGATCCTCAACGATTCCGCAGCATTGACGCAAGCGGCACTAGACGGGATCGGCATTTCCTACATGATCAACGGCTATATCGAACGGTTCCTCGAAGACGGCAGATTGGTGCGGATCCTATCCGATTGGAGCCCACCGCTCTCGGGCCTGACGCTCTATTATCCGGATCGGCGGCGGGTGCCGGCAAAGCTGCGCGCGCTTATCGACTTCCTGAAACGGCATCGCTCCGAGGCGCCGCCAGCGACTGAAAGCGTGATCGTCTAGACAATGAATTACTAGAGACCGGCCTTCGCCTCTTCGCCGAATTCGGCCAGCATCTTCCAGAGTTCACCAAAGATTTCGCGTGCGAAGGCTTCCATCGAGACGCCTTCCTTCGAGCCGCCGGCGATCCGCTCCTGCCAAAGCTCACTACCGACGCGCAGCGCGCCTATGACGATTGTCGAAAGCAGGCGCATGCGCATCCCCGCGTCCGGGCCACTAACCTCGCGGACAATCAGCGCCCCGGTCAGCTTCTGCTCCAGCTTGGCATATTTGAGCTGGTCGCGGGCCTTAAGGGTAGGCGTACAGTGAATCAGTTCGCCGAGTGCTAGGGTGCGCTCGTCGCCAGCCGACGCAATCGCCGTGGCGATAAGGGCTTCCTCGACGGCCTTGACGGGAGATTCGCTGGCCGGGCGGGCGGCAATCGCCGCCATCAGGCGATCGGCAAAAGCATCCTGCCAGGCGAAGACGACCTCCTCCTTTGACGGGAAATAATCAAAGAAACTGCGCTTTGAGACGTCAGCGGCTTCCGTGATCTCCTCAATCGTTGTCGCATCGAAACCACGTTCCAGAAAGAGGCCCATCGCAGCCTGCTCGATGCGCTCGCGGGTCTGGCGCCGCTTGCGCTCACGCCTGCCCTCCACGGGCTCGGGCTGTTTCTTCTCAGTCACTTCCATCAGGTGTCATTCAGTCATCCCCATCGGAGAAAACGGCGATCTCCATATCCGCTTCGCTGGTGCGATATTTGAAGCGATCGCGCGACAGCTCAAGCGGCTTGCGACGCGAAATCCGATAGACGGAGGCTGGCGGCAGGTTGCGGACCGTGCCGCCGATGCGCGTCGCCTTCAGGCCGAGGCGATCAAGGATCGGGCGTGGGACGGGACAGCGGGGCCCATAGGTAAACTGATAGAAAGCACCGCCGGCCCGCATATAGACAAACGCGCCTGCCAGGATCGAGGCGATCTTGCGCGGCGACATGGACAGCAGCGGAAGGCCGCTGATGACGGCGCCGACGGGTTCGCCTTCGAAAATTTCGGCCTGTGCCAGATGGGCGGCATCCATCTGCAGAACGCGCGCATCGGGGAAACGCTTCCGAAGCGACTCGATGAATTCAGGGCCGTATTCGATGAGTGTCAGGTCGCTCTCACTAATGCCCCGCGCAAGCAGCGCGCGGGTGAAGACGCCGGTGCCGGGACCAAGCTCGATGATCGGGCCATCCAGCGCAGCAATCTCGCTGGTCATGATCCGGGCGAGCGAGTCGCCGGATGGCGCAATCGCGGCAACCCTCAGCGGGTTGTTCAGCCAGGAGCGGAAAAAATGCAGGAAATCGGAGCATGCACTCTTTGCGATCATGATTATCCCACCTGTCTGAAACGTGGCCGACTACGACGATCTCCCGCAGCATGGCAATTCCAAGGCAGGCACGTCAATCCGTCGTCTTTGCACACGTCTTTCTCGTCGCCATTCCCCGTATTTTCGTACCGAGTGATTCGAACGGCGAAAGACCTCAAGACATGCGATGTCCATTAGACGGCACTTCCGCGCCACCGGCTCCAGTGCAACCGAAAACATGTCTGGAACGGAAAAGGCAGCCACGAAGGCTGCCCTCTTTTCGCGGCAGGGACATCAATCCCCTTCCCCCGTCTTATGCCATTAAATTGCTTTTAGTAGTTGCAGCCCGAGCTGCTGGTCGGGTTGAAGCGGAGGCTGCAATCCATGTTGAGCGGCTTCTTTGGGCTGTACTGGTAAGGTACGGAGCTGCTGGATGCGCCATTGACCGAACCGGTCGCGCGGGGCTCCTGGCGAGCGTTGGTGCTCTTCTGCTGCTTTACGACCTGCTGATGCTGAGCGGGAGCTGCATTCGCAGGTGCAAAAGCCGAAACGCTGATGATTGCGCCGAAGGCCACGGCCACGAGCCCATTCTTCATTACGTTGGTCATTTCTTGTCTCCTTGGGAGGATGGTTGGAATTTACGCCAAGGAGCTAGGAAGCGGATTTGTCACATTCCACTGCGCTGCAACAGAGATCACGAATACGTGACATTCGGTTGCGCACAAATAAAAGGCGGCTTTTCGCCGCCTTTTATTTGCCGGCTCAGTAGCCGTTATCACACGGCATGCTGCCGGGACCGATCGATCCACCAAACGTACGGTTGCACATCGTTTTGGGTTCGGGACTGTTCGAGGGCTGGCGGCCAATAGAGCCCGTGGTACCGGATTCAACCCCGAACGCAGCGAGGGGATACCAATAACCATCAGAGTGACGACGGGTACCGGGGCGTTCCGTGCGGAAGCCGCGATAGCCATGCCAATAACCGGCATGTTGTTTATATTGCACCATTTCCATGTTCGACGGGACCGGGGTTTGGGTCTGTTGAACAGGCGCCGCCAGCGCAGGAACGGTAGACGAGAGGGCGAGAAGAGCGCTGAGCGCAACGGCGGATGGGGCTAGATTAAGCATTTTCATGATAAACCCTCCTTACTGGATTTACGTATGAAAAATGCGTTCTGCGCGCGCGAAGTTCCAACGTCACACGCGACTTCCTACACTCGTGATTGCAGGCGATCCGGCGTGACTCGAAGCCAAAAAAATCAAAAAATGTAATCTTTCAAAGCAGTGAGAGCAGAGGCCCGCGACAATTCATCGGATGTTTGAATTCACTGTTCTCAATTCGCGTACAAAGGACGGTAACCCTGGCTTGCGATACAGGAGACATATTGCCGATGGGCGGCACCGCTTGCATTCGATTCCCGTTCTGCGGGATCGCGGTGGCCGGTCATCTGCGCACGCAGGTCGTACTGCCTGTTGGACTCGTCATACATCGCGTTGGCATCGGACACGCAGAGGCCATGTGCGATGTCAGGCGGATTGACGGGGGAAGCAACCGGTACAAGCACCGGCGCATTGGCACGGTCAATGCAGCCGGCTAGGGCGACCATCATCGCGATGAGGCCTACCGCACCAAAAAATCCGCTCTTCATGCAATCCTCCGGCCGCTCGCCTGACACATCCATCGCTTCCGCAGATAGACACCGAAGATTGCGCGAAACTAGGCAGGAGGATCCGATGGAAAACTTGCTCGCAGACTTCACGGTAAAGCCGGAAGATAACCGCGGACGCTGCGGACAATGAGTTATATTATTTCAGGAAAAGAATGGCGCACCCGAAGTGCGCCATTTTAGTTTCCAGAGAATTCCGAGGCGTTCTTGTATATATTTGATTTATAACATTTTTTATCGACGCCTCTTCCAATCCGTTCCGGTTTGTTCTACATGGGTCCGACACTCAATGTAGGAACAGATGTGGGAACGTTTTGAAAAATTTGTCTAGACAAATTTTGGAAGAAAAGCTTGCTCGGCGGCAGCGGAAGCCTTTGACGGCGGCGTTTGTGAAGTCGGTTGCCGCGGCTGGCAAATACGGTGACAGCAATGGGTTGTTTCTCTTCGTGAAGGAGAGCGGCGCGAAGTCGTGGGTGCAAAGAATTGTCATCCGCGGGAAACGCCGGGACATCGGATTGGGTAGCGCGGATCTCGTGACGCTTGCGGCAGCGCGAGACGCCGCGCTCGACAACAGGCGGGCGGCGCGGGCCGGGCTTGATCCGATCGCGGATAAGAAAAAGGTCCGGTCAATCCTGACATTTGAGCAGGCGGCGATTGCGACGCACAAGGAACTGGAACCGACGTGGAAGAATGAGCGCGATCGCAAGGCGTTTCTTGCGACGCTGACGACCTATGTGTTTCCACGGTTCGGCGCGACGTCTGTTGCCGATGTTTCGAGCGCCGATGTGCGGCAAGCGATATTGGCCGCGCGGCAGGTGGCGCCGGAAGTCGCTCGAAAACTGATCTTTCGCATCAGCGCGGTTTTCAAGTGGGCCATTGCCGAGGGAATGCGGGCGGATAATCCGGCTCGGGCCGACGCGCTGGCGCTTCCAAAGGTCGAGCGCACGCAGGAACACCGGAAGGCCCTGCCCTATTCCGAAGTCGCCGGCTGCATTGACAGTGTGAAGCAATCCAATGCCTGGGCCATAACCAAGCTCGCATTTGAGTTCCTTGTTTTGACGGCCGTGCGCTCTGGCGAAGCGCGGGGCGCAAGCCCCGACGAAATCGACCGGCAGGCGAAGGTGTGGACGATCCCCGCCAAGCGGATGAAGATGAAGCGCGTCCACCGGGTTCCGCTCTGTGCCCGCGCTCTGGAAATTCTGGACGAGGCCGCAAAGATCAATGGCGGCTCCGATCTCATCTTTTCTAGCATCCGCGGCAAAGCGCTCTCTGACATGACCCTGTCGAAGCTGGTCAAAGAGCTTGGCTATGACGCAGATATTCACGGTTTCCGAACGTCTTTCAGAACGTGGGTGCAGGAGAAGACAGATTTCCCCCGCGAGGTCGCGGAAACAGCGCTGGCGCATGGCGTCGGCGATGCGGTCGAGCGGGCCTATGCGCGATCAGACCTCTTCGAGAGGCGGCGTGAAATGATGGATGAATGGGCGAAATTCCTGAGCGGGAAGAGCGATATTAAACAACAGGTTGCCTGATTTTTCAGGCAATCTGTTCTACTAGCCAACCGTTTCCAATTATCGCTTGGGAGGTCCGAAACATTCCACATAAGGAAACGGGAAATGACAGACAGGATTCTCCGCCGCCCGGAAGTTCAGAATAAGACCGGCCTGCCGACTTCGACCCTCTATGCAATGATAGCCGAAGGGCGGTTTCCGCGGCCGGTCAAGATCGGCAAACGCGCTGTCGGCTGGCTTGAAGGCCAAGTCGAAAGCTGGATTAGCGAATGCGTCGCCAGTGCAACGCCGCCCCTCAATTGAGGCAGGGCAGCGCAATGAACATCAAAGTCAAAAGCATGCGGCTGGCAACGCGGGACGGGCGTCTTCTTGAGGCGCCCGCGCGAGCCATCGACCCCTTCAATCCCCGCGGCCTGACATTTGCCGATCTCGACGAAGTGGCGAGGCTTGAAATCCTCGCCATTCCCGAGCGGCTGAAACAGCTTGCCGCGGAAATCCACCAGCCAGAACTTCTCTGATCGCCTCGATCTAAAGCGGAAATCCCGATGCCCCGGATACCTGAATACGCGCCGTCGAAGACGGACGCGAACGATATTGCACGTCTGCGCCGCGACGTGTCGCTCGCCTCGACTGTCATGCAATTTGGCTACAAGCTCATGCGAAACGGGCGCGAGTTTGAAAGTTGCTGCCCATTCCATGCCGAGAATACCCCGTCATTCAAAGTCTATATCGGCAATGACGGCATGGAGCGTTTCCATTGCTTCGGCTGTGGCAAGCAGGGTGATGTGCTGGATTTCGTGCGGGAAGTGAAGGGCGTCGATCTGCCCGAAGCGATCCGCATTCTCGCTGGAGGCGGCTTGGGCCGGCCCAATGTTCGGCCGCTGCCGGCACTCGATGCCTATGCCGGTAGCGTGCCGATCGCGCCGCCGACGGATGCGCTGCAGCCAGGCCAGCGCATCAGGCTCTATAATCCCAAGCGGAAGGGCGAGCGCTCCGAATGGGGCGCCTTTGCGCCGTCGCTGGTCTTTCCTTATCGTTATGCGGACGGTTCGCTTCTCGGCTACGTGCTGCGCCATGATCTGCCTGACGGCGGCAAGGAAACGCCGATGGTGATGTTTGTGCGTCTGCCGGACGGAACGGAAACATGGTGCCGCTTTCCATTTCCCAAGCCACGGCCGATCTACGGGCTCGATGCGCTCGGCGATCGGCAGGTGATGATTGTCGAGGGCGAGAAGTGTCGGGACCGGTTGCGCCAGTCGAGCGGGCGAACCGTCGTTTCATGGGCGGGCGGGACGCAGGGCGTCAAGCATACGGACTGGACGCCGCTTGCGGGCCGCGACGTGATTATCTGGCCTGATTTCGATGGGCCGGGCATGGCGACATCACATGAACTCGCACTGCAGCTTGTCGAGCTTGGGGCGCGCGTTCGTCTTGTTGGTTTCGCAGATCCCGGCGCTGCCGGCAATGGCAAGGCCTATCGTTTCGGGGACTGGCGGGCCGGCCGCTTTCCGCCCCGCGGATGGGATTGCGCCGATGCGCTTGACGATGGCTGGACGCAAGCCGAGCTTGATGCCTTCATGCACGCGACGGTTCGCCCTTTTGTGCCCGCGGCATCGACAGACGAGAAGCAGGAGCAAGCCGCGCCCGTTGATACGTCGGCGCCGCGAAAGCGGAAGCGCGCCAAGACCACGCCCGCTACTGCCGAAGATGGCGATGGCGAGGACGACGATAGGCCGATCATCGAATATCACGAGGCCGCACTTTCGGAGGCCGTCACGCGCGCCTGCAATATCGTGCTCGATGAGGCTCCGCTCTACGCCCGCGGCACGGCTCTCTTTCGCCTCGTGCGCATCACAGGGAAAGAAATGTCGGTGCTGGTGCCAGCAGAGGAAGTGAACCTTACGGAGATGCTGACCAAAGCCATCCATTGGCGCAAGCAGGATGGAAGAACGGCCAGCGGATCGCGAAAGGTGAAATGCCCGCCGCTTGTCGCAAAGGCCGTGATTGCACGGTGCGGGGATTGGCCGTTTCACCAACTCAAGGCCATTGTCTCCACGCCGATCATGCGCAGCGATGGCACTGTCTTCACCGCCAAAGGCTTCGATCTGAAGAGCGGCATTTATTTCGATTCTGATGCGACATGGCCTGACATCGCCGAGCGCCCAGATAAGGCCGCCGCAGCGGCTGCTTTGGACACGATCCGACAGCTTGTTTCGACTTTCCCCTTCGTGGGCAGCGTCGATGAATCGGCGACCATTGCCATGATCCTGACGGCGATCGTCCGCCCCGCCCTGAGAACCGCCCCGCTGTTCGGCGTGAATGCGACGGCGCCGGGTACGGGCAAATCCAAGTTGGTCGATATTGCCGCCATCCTCGCGACGGGCAAGATTGCGGCCGTCAACTCCTATTCGGGCGATGATGAGGAGCTGCGCAAAGTCCTTGAATCTCGGCTCTTGAAGGGTGACAGCTTCATCAACCTGGACAATCTGTCGGTGGCGCTTCGTTCCGATCACCTGTGCCAAGTGCTGTCGCAGGAGGAAGTGAATATTCGCCCGCTCGGCAATACCATCTCGCTGGACTCTACGACGGCCGTGATGTTCTGCGCGACCGGCAACGGCTTGCGCTTTGCCGGCGACATGACACGGCGCGTCGTGCTGATCAATCTAGATGCCGGCGTCGAGCGGCCGGAAGAGCGCGTCTTTGAAAGCGACGTCATCGAGGATACGCGCCGGCGGCGGGTGGAGATCGTCACCGCGTGCCTGACGCTGTTGCGGGCATTCGTCGCTAATCAGGGAGAGAAGGTTTCGCCGGCGCTCGGTTCCTTCGAGGCGTGGTCAAACCTCGTGCGCTCGGCGCTCGTCTGGCTCGGCCTGCCGGACCCGCTCGGCAATTCGGCCAAGATCAGGGAGAACGACCCGGAAAAGGAGAGAACATCGGCGATCATTGCGGCGTTGCCGGCCGGCAAGCCTTGGGCTGCTGCCGACATTGCAAGGATGGTCGATGAAGGCGCATTTGATCCGATTGGCAACCGCCGGCATGAAGGGCTGATAGAGGCGCTTGGCGATTTCATCGAGCGCGGCCGGCTGAATACCACGCGGTTTAGCGGGTTCTTGCGCAAGCATACCGGGCGGATCGTTAACGGCCAGATGATCGCCCAAGCGGGGAAGAACCGCGTTAACGCAGTCCTTTGGAGAATCGACTCCACATAAGGAGACCTGCAAAGCTTCCCACCTCGCTCAACAGCGCGAGTACCACTATATATTACCCGTATTACAGCACTGATAGTTATTTATCCAATAATTTAGAGGTTTAGTTGAGACCGTCCGGCAATTACTGCACCGGATATTTCGATGCTTGTTTCGGATTAGCTTTGATCCCAATAACGTATGAACCACGAATGATTTATGGTGGCCCGCATCTGTGATGGATGTGTAGACAAAATCAGAGAAGAAAAGTTGCTTTCCGCAGCCGCTGCAAGTGTATTTTTCCAGATACATATCTTCATTTGCAAGAGCACCACCTTTGAGATCAAGCATCATTTCAACTCTTTGAATATCAAACTCGTCTGATTTTGAGAACCTTTGGGGATCAAAAGTAGAGAGAAGTAGCGAAAATTCTTGAGGTGAAACTGTGTTTACGGTTTCATAATCAAGTGATGTATTAATCTTATGCGCGGACACAGCGGCGGTTGAGCTTGACGAACCGACTGCTCCCTTGTTGCCTTTAATAGTATTTTCGCGCTTCTCCTCTCGATCGTCCGACATCTGCGTTCCTCCAAGAAAGCGACAGGTTGCATAATCATCGAGATACGATTTTATCGTGAGCGCGGCAATTAACGAAAAGGTATTAAGCACAGACTGGCACATCCCATTTCACATTTGCAGAAATCGTTTCCCGCGACCTTTAGACCACTCTGAAAATAGGCGAGTAGAGTGGAGGAGCGCTTTCGAGCAGGTAAGCTTTGTCTTCGGCTATATTGTCCACAGCTACGATCCACCTAACACCTTGACCCAAACGGCCGCGTGAACTCTGAGTTGAGATCGCGCGAGATAATCGCGTTTGCGGGAGGGCAAAATGAAAGGACAATGGCAAGGGAAATTTGGTGGCTACGCGACCGGGAATGTAACTGTCGAGATCGACGACAACGAACACGATTACTCAGGTCGAGCCTGTATATTTCAGGATGGAATCAATCAATATGTCTTCGTCGTTGAGTTTCGAACGACGGATAAGGCGAAAGTCCAGCATATCCGAGAGCGTATTTCGGTGCAGAGGGTGGCTAGCACTTCAGTTGTTGAGATCGAGGAACTTCAACAGGCTTTTCCCAACGTGTTTTTCCCGGACCGCGTAGAATTGACGCTCACTCTAACGCGGAAGGGTCTCAGGGCTGCAGCATCAACGTATGTTGGTGCCCATCTCGTCGGCAATCTGGACGTGGTTCTAACCAGCGGATCCGCTGATAAGCGAAGCAAACTTACTCCAGACAGACGGATCAAGACTTGGGAGAAGTTTAAGGTTGATGTCGGACGACTTGAGCCTGACCGCTTCATCTTCAGGGGACAGCCGGTCGTAAATAGGCTCCGATCGTCATTTCATCGTACAAACCGCCGCGATCTAAATCGCTTTTCGAACACCGACATTCCCATGCTTCATGGAATGGTCAGTTCCAAGACACGCCATTATTTTGACTTAAGGGATAATATCCAAAATGCCTCGTTTTGGAATCTGCTGCAACATCACGGCTATCCGACGCCACTACTAGACTGGACTCACTCGCCATACGTTGCCGCGTACTTTGCATATCGTAACAAGCCCGCTGTGGACTCAGAACCAAGGCGAATTCGTATATTCAAGTTCGACCGAGTTGCATGGCAGAACGATTTTTTGACGCTCTCCTCAATCGTCAACGTCATGCCTCACTTTTCAATCCTTGCTCCGATTTCACTTGAGAACCCTCGTGCGCTTCCCCAGCAGGCGATATGCTCGATAACTACTGTCGATGATGTCGAGTCGTATCTGGATATGTGCGGCAAGTTGCGGAACAAGACATATCTCAGCGTTTATGAGCTTCCATATACCGAACGCGGTGCCGTTCTATCGGATTTGCGTCTTATGGGGGTGGCCGCGGGTTCTCTTTTTCCGGGCATCGATGGCGCCTGTGAGGAAATGCGCCTTAAAAACTTCGGTCCGTAAGACCTGCTCGGCACAATGCCTAGGCTGCCGACGTTGAATAGGGTTATTTAGTCCATATACGGAAAGTGTCAGTCTGTATCTGGCAGGTAATGACTCTACCATTTTTCTAGAAGAGGTAAGGAAATGTCTATGCACTTCCTGCTTCCTATGCGGCCCTCAGAATTCATGGGCTACTCTGAGACCTAACTCTCTCCCGCCGTCTGTCTCGGACTCAACCCTTCTCGCCGATGGTCGCTGTGATCCTCAACACACGATGGCGAAAGGCTGCAGGACGTGGTGAAAGTCCCTCTCTATCAGGAAAGCGAAGAACGGGTTGCGCTGCGGCCCGAATATACCGAGACGCTGGTCGGCGGCGCGACGGCCGATGCCTTTGGCTCGGCGATCGGCAAAGGGCTGCAGTCCGTTGCCGGTGGCATGGATGTCATGGCCGACGCGGTGCCGCGTGCAGCAGATGCGCGATGATGCCGCCGTCAGCGACGGCGCCAATCAATGGCTGCAGGCCAAGGACAAGCTGCTCTACGACCCCGATACCGGCTATGCCAATGCGCAAGGCCGGCAGGCGGTCGATGGATACGACGCCTACGCCAAGAGCGTCGAGGGGTTGAAGCGCGATATCGTTGCTAAGATGTCGCCGGCGCAGGTGGCGCAGTTCAACAGCAAGATCGCCGCCTTTGAAACCGACGCGCTGCGATCCGGCATGATCAAGAAGGCCGACGAAACCAAGAAATGGTTTGTTCAAGAGCACGCATCGGCAGCCGAAAACTACTCACGGCAGGCGATCCAGACGCCCGACGATGATAACAGGTGGAATGGCTTCGTCGGCCGCGGCCTGCAGGAGCTTGATGCCCGCGGCGCAAAGGAGGGATGGGGCGAGCAGCGCACGCAGCTTGAGCGCGCCACCTATATCAGCAACGTTCGCCTACAGTCTGCGTTGCGCATCGCCGAAAACGACCCGATCAAGGCCGCAAAATACGCCACCGATCACGTCACCGACATCACGCCACAGGATCACATGATCCTGCTCGACAGGCTGAAGCCCGATCTCAAGAAGGCGGCGAGCGCAGACGCAGCGCATTTCAGCGCCTCCAATCCGGCGCCGGGGCAGTTTGCAGCGCCGGGCCTTAGCCACGATCAATATGCGCTGCTTTCCGTCATCTCGGGCACGGAATCGCCGGCCTACGACATGATGAACGGCGGCCAGCGCATCAGGGACTATGCCGCCCATCCCGGCTTCATCGGCGCCGGCGGCACGACGACGGCAACGGGCCGCTACCAGTTCGTCAAGGGCACCTGGGACATGGCGGCCAAGGCGCTCGGGCTGACGGATTTTTCGCCGGCCTCGCAGGATCGCGCCGCCGCCTGGCTGGCGCAGGCCGATTACCGCACCAGAACCGGCCGCGATATCAATCAGGACATTGCCGCCGGCAACTATGCCGCCGTGCGGGCCGGGCTTTCCAAGACTTGGGAAGGGCTGGCGAAGCTTTCCGATGCCGAGTTTGCAAAGCGCATGGGTGCGGCACGGTCGGCGCCTCTTGCCGTTGCGGCCGGCGCGCCATCGACAACGGCCGGGCCGGGACCGGCAGTGCCGCAAACCGCCGGGCCGCAATTCTCGCCGGTGACGGAGAGCGTCTTGGCCGGCTTGCCGCCTGCTTATGCCGATGAAATCCGCGAGGGTGCGGCCGATGGTGCGCGGGCCGCGGCCACGCAGCAGGCAGCGCGGGACAAGGCCGCACAGGCGGCACAGGCCGATGCGTACCGGCTGCGCATCGCCAACGGCGACACGTCTTTGACCGTGCAGGATATCAACGCGGATACCGTCATCGATGACGGCGACAAGGCCACGCTGATCAATGCCTTCAATGAGAAGAACAAGGATGCACTCGAAACGCGCGCCAATGTCGAGGCGTTTCATGCCGGCAAGCTGGTGATCGACCCCTACAGCGAAGCCGACCGCAAGGCCAATGACAACGTCTGGCGCGCACTGGCTGCGAATGCCGCGCCGTCACAGGTCCAGCCACTCATGTTCAAGCTGATCGAGCAGACAGGCACCGTGCCGACGCGTGTCAGCAGTGTGCTTCGCGCCAATCTGGCGAGCCGGGAGGAAGGCGCAACGATTTTTGCCCTCGATGTCGGCAAGCAGATTTCAGCTATCAATGCCGGCGCACTCGGCCGCATGGCTGGCGGGACTGAATTCGCCGATGCCGTGGCCCTCTATTCGCACTATGTCGATGACGTGGGCCTGACACCCGAAATTGCCGCGAAGCGCATCATCGATAGCAAAGACCCCGACAAGGTACGCCAGCGCTCGGCGCTGATGGATACCAAGCAGATGAAGGACGCGATCGACGGTCTGGCGACGGAGGGAAAGGTCAAGGGGCTTTTCGACAAAGGCATTTTCTCCTTTGCGCCGAGCCTTGGCAGCAGTGCCGCGCAGTCGGCCGCGATCGTCAGCGATTATAAGGATGTTCTGACGGAAAGCATTTTCGACGCCGCCGGCGATGTAACTGCCGGCACGGCGCTCGCGAATGCGCGCATCCAGCGCCGCTATGGCACGTCGGAATTTGCGATCGAAGGGACAAACGCCGTCACCTATCTGCCGGCGGAAAAGATGTATCGGGCCGATGCGAACGGCTCGCACGGTTATATCAGAGAGCAATTGAACGCCGCGCTTACCGCCGAAGGCATCAAGCACGGAGACGCCTTCCTCGTCGCCGACAAGGACACCGAGAACGACGTCGCCGCCGGCATCCCGCCCCGTTATCAACTTTTTTACAAGGATGAAAACGGCGTTCTGCAGCACTACCGCAAGCCGTTTTACGCGACCGCGCCAACCGCGGAAGAGATTGCCGACGTCAAAAAGGCAGAGGCCGACAAGAAGCTCGCCGAACTGGAGGCCCGCCGGCAGGAAATCCAGCAGAATATCGAAGACGGCCGCGACCGCGAAAAGACCATGCAAGCCTTTCTCGATGGGCCGCCGAAAATACCTTGGCCCAAGCCCGCGCCCGCCAAACCCAAGCCGCCACTCGGTAGCCGCGCCCGCCCGTCGCCCAACCTCAAGAAGAAGAATTGATCCTATGCCATTCGATGAAAACCGCGCACTTCCTGCCGCCCCTTCGGAAACCAGCTATCTCCTGCAGCAACAGGTCGGGGTGCCTCCCGCAGAGAAAGGCCCTAGCTACCTTTCAACGGCCGGCGCTGCCTTTCGGCAAAGCAACCTGATCGGCTCGCTGTTCACCTCCGACAAGCTCTATGAGAAGGCGACGGGCGGCTATTACGATATCGACCATGATTTTCGCCCGTTCGATCCGGAAAACCTGAAAGGCTACGAAGAATATGCCGATCATTTCATCGACGTTTTCAACAAACGGGCGATGAATGCGGTGAAGGCGGATATCGATCAGGAAAAGAGGGACCGCAACGTTCTGGATCGGTCCGGGCTGATCGGCATGGGGATCAATGGCCTGATCAGTTCGCTCGATCCGACAATTCTGCTGCCGAGCGGCGGGCCGGTGAAGCTCGCCGGCGGTGGATATTCGCTCGCCAAATCCGCCGTGAGAATGGGCGTCTACGCGGCCGGCTCTGCGGTCGCGCAGGAAGCGGGCCTTCATGCGACCCAAGAATTGCGCACGCCTGTCGATACATTGAAGAATATCGGCAGCTCCACGCTCTTGTGGGGGACGCTCGGCGGCGGTGCTGCTGCGGTGATGACCCGCTATGAAGCTGCCGCTGCGGCACGTGCTTTCGATGCCGCCAAGGCGCCCGATTTCGATGCCGGCACGAATGGGCTCCACGCCGAAATGACCGGCTTTTCTGTTCCGCCCTCTGCCGGTGCCGCCGGCGTGAAACCGGAAACACTTGGCGATCTCTCCATTGCCGGGCGGGCAGCGTCGGCCGTTGCCAAGGCGACCGCCAAGCTCAATCCGCTGCTGCGCACGCTGAACAGCCCTGCCGTTTCCGTGCGTCAGATCGGATCGCAGATGATGGAAAACCCCGTTTATCTGACGAAGAACATGGCCGGCGAGGGCGATATCGCCGCCGAAACCGCCATGCACGAATTCACCCGCGGCGCCGTCGCGCAAGCCGTCGAGGCACAGCGCGGCGCCTATCTCAATGCACGCAAGGCCGGGCTGTCGCTCACGGAAAGAGAATTCTATGAGGAGGTCGGCCGGGCCATGCGCCGCGGCGACAAGAGCGATATTCCCGGCGTCTCGGAAGCTGCGAGCGCGTGGCGCTCCCATGTCATCGAGCCCCTAAAACAGCGCGCGATCGATACCGGCCTTCTGCCCAAGGACGTCGATGTGACTACCGCGGAATCCTACTTTTCCCGCATGTGGAACCGGCCAGCGATCGAAGCCAATGAGCAGGAATTCAAAGGCATCCTTCGCGAATATTTCGACGGGCAAGTTTCCGCCGCGATGGTGCGCGAGGCGGCCGAGAAGGAAAGGACGCTTTCAAGCCTCGAAAGCGTAAAGGCCGATCTGCAATCCGGCATGGCCGGGCGCAAGGCCGGTCTCGACGATCTCGCCGGCGGCATTGCCCATCATCTGCCCGACGAAGCGCTCGAGCAATTCGAAACGGGTTTCCAGCAGGTGGCCGGCGGCATTGCCCGCGATCTCGATGCCGACGATCTTGCCAAGCTCGCCAAGGTCGATCGCCAGATTACAGATCATGCTTCGCGCGGCACGTTCGAATTCTTGGATGATGCCGACCGCGCCGATTACGTGAAGGGCATTGTCGATGATGTCTACGACATGCTGACGGGCCGGGCGAATGACGGCTTCCTGCCGCCGAATTTCACGATTGCCGCCCGCGGCCCGCTGAAAGAGCGTTCCTTCAACATTCCCGATGCGCTGGTCGAAAAGTTCCTTGAACATAACGTCGATCTCGTCGGCCGGCGCTATGCCCGCGTCATGGCCGCCGATACCGAACTTGCCGAGCGCTTCGGATCTCCGACCATGAAGGAAGCTTTCGAGCGCGTGCGGCTGGAATATGCCGAGCTTCGCGCAAAGGCCGGCAATGATCCCGTCGTGCTGAAACGCCTCAATGAAAGCGAACGCTCCGATATTGCCGATCTGCAGGCGGTGCGCGACATGCTGCGCGGTAACTACCGGCCTGAAATCCAAAACACGGCATGGGCGCGGGTTCTGGCCGGCGCCGGCGCGTTCAACTACATGCGGGCAATGGGCGGCGTGCTGATCGGCTCGCTGGCCGATGCCGTGCGGCCGGCAATGGTGCATGGCCTTTCCGCCTACATCAAGGACGGCCTCGCGCCGATGATCCGCGGCGTGGCAGCGGCGGGCTTGAGCAAGAAGGAGGCACAGCTTGCCGGCGCCATCAGCGAAAAAATTCTCGCCTCCCGCATGGCCTCGCTCGCCGAGATTACCGACCCTTACGCCCACGGCTCCGTGTTCGAACGCTTCCTTGGCAACATGACGGTCGGCTTCTCCCGCATGACCGGCCTCTTACATTGGGATGATTTCCAGAAGACGCTTGCCTCTCGCATGATCCAGAACCGCATTTTGGCGAATGCAGAGAAGGCATCGAAAGGCGGCTTCGCCTCGCTGCCGAGCAAAGAGCGCGCCTATATGGGATACCTCGGCATCGGCGGGCAGCGCGCCGAAGACTTGGGCCGCTTCTTCGCCAGCCACGGCGAAACGCTCGACGGCGTCAAGGTCGCCAACACGGAAGCATGGGGCGACGACGCAATCGCCGCTGCCGCCCGCCGCGCCTTCCGCGCCGCGATCAACAAGGACGTTGATTCCATCATCGTGACCAAAGGCGTCGGCGACGTGCCGCTATTCGCTTTAACGCCTGTCGGCCGTGCCCTCTTACAGTTCAAATCCTTCGCCATCGCTTCCAATCAACGGGTCCTGATCCGCGGCCTGCAGGAAGACAAGACCCGCCTTGTCGGCGGCATCGTCGGCATGACGACGATCGGCACCTTCATCTATGCGCTGAAGCAGTTGGAAGCCGGCCGGGAGCTTTCCGACAATCCCGGCACATGGGCAATGGAAGGGCTCGATCGCTCCGGCATCTTCGCTGTCGGCTTCGAGCTCAACAACGCGCTTGAGAAATTGGGCGTGCCCGGCCTCTATGCCGGTGCGTCGGCACTCTTCCCGAATGCCAGCCAGAAGGCGCCGGCAAGCCGCTACGCCTCGCGCTCCGTGGTCGGCAGCCTTCTCGGCCCGACCTACGAGCTTGCTTCGGATGCCACGAGCCTTGCCGGCCTCGCTGTCGCCAATGCGAAAGGCGCGATCACAGGTAATGCGCCCGGCATGACGGAAGGTGATGTTGCCACTGTTCGCCGGCTGACGCCGTTCGCAAGCCTGCCTTACTGGCGGTGGCTGATTGATGGTGTACTGATGCCGGAAGCGAAGGAGGCTGTCCGCCGGTAATCGACGTCACTGACAGGTCGCCGAAGGTTGCCTTTGCCAGCCCTGAAAGCGGCCATGTCGGCCTCATACTTGCGCTCGCGCCGCTGCTTGCGCCAGTACGCCCAGACCTCCAGCACAATAAAGCGAAGCAGTTCCCGCCCCATAGCAGCCATTAGAATTTCCAAGACATACCCCGAGATGTTGACCATTTCTCGGGGCTATCAGCCCCGACTGCTACCCTCAGACTGGATCAGGTCTGCGCGGATCATTACGCTGATGGATGCCTTTGCCGGCCCTGAAAGCCTCCATATCCACCCCATACTTGTCCTCACGCCGCTTTTCGCTCCAGCTAGTCCAAGCGAACTTGACACCGAGTACGACGAGCCCTTTTGCGAGCGCGCTGATTAAGGCTTTGAACAGGCAACCCAAGACGATACCCCCAATGGTCAGAGCGATGCGCCCCGACAACTATTTGGGGAAGGCATTGCGGCAGTACGAGGGCTGATTTCGGAATAAGTGCAATTTCGAAGGGCGACTTCCCTGTGGCGAGGATGGTGATGAGGCGCGGCAGAACCGCCCGATCACAATCCTCGCTTTCTATTCTCCGTGCTCATTTGTCCGAGTGTTGTATGAGACGCCGAGCCCAGCGGACAATCTGCGCAGGCCCCGTGCTAAAGCCAGTTACTACGATAAGACCCATGAGCAACCGCAGGCCGGATACGGGGAGAGTCCCCATCGCGGTGGCTTTAAATCCAACAACTTCGATACTGAGGGAGCTAATTTCATCCATGAGCACACGTCTCCTTAAATATGAGAACATCGTGCTCTGCTGCTGCTGCGCATGGTGAGCAGCTTTTTGATTCGGCGCAATAGCGCATCCCGAACCAAAGACCGTCAATCCGGTTCTCGTTATGTTTTATTTAAGTGTCGCACTTGTGAGCGGAAACGCGCCGAGGCTCACGAAGTTTTGCTGGAAGAAATCACCGCAGGTCGGCACGGCCCTATTGATTTCGAAGCCGACGATATAGAGCCCTTCATCGCTGTGACCCTTCGCTTCGCAAAGGCGATGGAAATGGGCACCGCCCATGAAAACCTTCGCCTGCTAGCGCAGGTAATCGCAGGCTTAAAGAAGAACAAGGCGCTCACAGCGGACACGTTCATGCGGTGGGCCGGTGTTCTCGAGCAGATGACCCGCGACGAGTTAGTCACGATCGGCATCGCATATAGAACATTCAAGGCACATCAGAATGCCCCCGAATTGAAGAGACAGGGGTTTGGGTGCACATTTTAACCGGCATGCTCAACGCGGGATACTCAGAGGGCGACATTGCCCCTTTGGCAAGCTGCGTTACTCGATATGGCCTTCTGTCGTTGCATGCGGGCTACGGTGGAGTTGCGGGATATGAACCTACCAGTTGGCCAATGGAGCTTGGCGAATTGGCCCATCTGGAGTTGGTCATGACGGAGGCAGGCAATGAGCGATGAACCAATTGAATACGGTGATCAGCTGTTTCATCCGAGTTGGACATTTGAATTTATGGATATCGAGCCGATAGGATGCGATCGAAAGATTGTTCCGATCGAATTGAAAGCGTGTCCTTCTGCGGAAGAATATGGGGATTTGCATCTAATTGCAGATGATTTTGAGCATTCACTGCAATGCTTTGCCGAAGCCAGCAAGTTCGGCATACCCGACCCCGCAAACGTTTTAGCGAAGGCCTTGATCTTTTCTGCTGTGATGGCTTACGCGCGCCCGTTTTCCTCTGGCGTACGTGTGAAGCTCACCCCTGAGATGTTCGACGGTATCTGGAATGATAACAATAAGGCCCTTCACACCTTTCTCTTCGAACTTAGAAATCGTCACGTCGCGCATTCTGTGAACGATTTCGAACGCTGTGACGCAGTTGGAGTCATCGTGACGTATCCGGACTTACAACGTGAAGGCAATGCGAGCGGGGTTGGTGTCACAACTCTATCCACCATCGGATTGACCGCATCGAAGATCCAGGAAGCGCAAGCACACATTCCTTTGGTGGTCGAATTCGTACGAGCTCGCATCAACGAGCTTAAAATTAAACTTCACGCTGAGATGAAAGCCGAGCTGGCTGCCGGAACGCCGTGGAAGATGGCGCCGATGATTCGTTTTCCCGATACCACCAAGATCGCGAAGAGGAGAAGCCGCTAGATCTGTATTCCTGCTTGCTGGCCGCCCCACCCGTCGGGCTAAATCAGTTCCGAGAAAACCCGATTAGTTCTGATTTCTTCCGCGCTTAAAGGTGGGGACAAATGTGGGAATCACAGACAGCGAATACACCAAGCCATTGATTCTGCAGCACTTTTCGGAAGGAAGTGGCGCACCCGAAGAGATTCGAACTCCTGACCCCCAGATTCGTAGTCTGGTGCTCTATCCAGCTGAGCTACGGGTGCGCTTGCAGAAGCGGCCGTGCCGCTTGCGTGGGCGGTTCTCTAAAGGGTCTTTTCGGGCAATGCAATAGCAATTCGAAAAAAATCGCGACTTTGATTCCGCAAAGCACATTTGCGGAAATCGCATCACTTTTCGGCGTGCGACCGGCTGCGGTAATCTTCCAGCGAAACCGGGCGATCCGGAATTTCGATGCGGAACTGCGTGCCGACCGACGGCTTTTCCACAAGGGCTATGGTCCCGCCATGCGCCAGCACCAGCTCCCGGGCGATGGTGAGGCCGAGGCCCGTGCCGCCCGAGCGTGCCGAGCCACGGAAGGCGGCAAACAGGTTTTGCCGAGCCTTCAGCGGCATGCCGGGGCCTGTATCGTCCACGGTGATGCTGACGACGCTGCCGACGCGCTGAGCGGCGACGGTGATGCGTCTGACGCCCCCGGTTCGCTCTTCGCCCGGTGAAGTCAGCGCCTGCAGGGCGTTGCGGCAGAGATTGTGGATGATGCGGAACAGCTGCTCGCTATCGCCATCCACTTCCAGATCCGGCCCCATCTGCTCGACGAATTCGACGCCGCTCTGCGGGTCGATCGCGAGGATATCCTTCACCTCCTGCACAAGTTCGTAAAGGCGGACGCGGCGGCGGCGCGGCGCCGATTCGGTTGCCTTGCCATAGGAGAGGACCTCGGTCGTGTAACCGACGGCGCGATCAATGGTGCGCAAGAGTTTTGGTGCAAAGCTCTTCACCATGGGATCGTCGACATCGACGAGGCGGTCGGACATCAGCTGGGCTGATGCCAGGATATTGCGCATGTCATGATTGATTTTAGAGACCGCCAGGCCGAGGGCGGCGAGGTTTTTCTGCTGCTTCAGCGTCTTCTGCAGTTCGAGCTGCATGGACGTCAAATTGCGGCCGGCAACGGCCAGTTCATCGCGCCCGCCATCGCCGACATAGACGTGCTGGGGATTTTCAGGATCGGAGGCGAACTGCTGCATGCTGCCCGTCAGCTTGCGGATCGGTCGGATGAGAATGCGGTTGATGGCGAAGAAGATCAGCGTCGCGGTGAAGAACGAGATCAGGATAGAGAGAAGCAGAACATTGCGGGCGTAGGCGAACATGGCCTTGCGCAGCGGCTTGTCCTTCATGACCACCTCTACGCCGGTATCGGTCTCGCCCACCGCACCGTAGACGCGGATCATGCGATTGCCGCCGAAGATCATCGTGTCCAACGCATCGCGCATCGCGGTCAATGGCGGAATGTCACTGAGGTCGTAGGATTCGTCGACCGAGGTCGGCATTTCGCTCATGGCAAGCAGGCGGGAGGTTCCTTCCTTGCGCAGCACGATCGCCTTGGTGCCTGTTGCTTCCAGCGTCTCCTTCTGCAGCGCGCGCGGCAGCTCTACCGGCTGCAGCCCGTCGATAACGATGGCAGCTGCTGCGGCCGTATTCAGCCGATCTTCGAGCCAGCGGACGCGCATGCTCGCAATCGAGGGGAAGAAGATCAGAATTTCCGCCAGCATGATGAAGACCACGGTAAGCCAGAGCAGCTTGCCCGAAAGGCCGCCGAATTTGCCGGCACTCAGATACGGGCCTTTTACAGCCTCACCCGCAGCCGTGTTTTCCGTTGTGGAAATTTCGCCCTGGTCTTGAACCGGCATCTCGTCCTGTCCGTGCGGCGAATGGCCGCTCATCAGAATGAGCTCTTATAATAGACGAGAATGCTCCGCTTTCAAATCTTTGCGAGGAGCGGCAATCATCACAAATGAAAACGCCGCCCGCAGGCGGCGCTCCGAATCCTTTTCGGGACCGGGATCAGAACTCTTCCCAGTTCTGCTCCGCAACAGCCGCATTGCCACTGAACGCACGCGTGACACGGCCAATTGTGCGGCGGGCAGGAGAGGCGATCGGCTGATAATGGTCCTGACGGACAACCGCGACCGGTGCTTCGTTCGAAACCTTGAAGCGAGAGATGAGGCGCACGAGGCCATCGGCTTCGGCCGACAACTTATGCGTCGCGGCCGAGGTCTCTTCCACCATCGCTGCATTCTGCTGCGTGACCTGGTCCATCTGGTTGACGGCTGTGTTGACTTCCTTGAGGCCGGTCGACTGTTCCTTCGCCGCAGTCGCGATCGAATGGATATGATCGTTGATGGCGATAACCCGGGTGCCGATTTCGGACAATGCCTCACCCGTTGCCTGGACGAGCTTGACGCCAATCTGCACCTCATCGCCAGATTTGGTGATGAGCGCCTTGATATCCTTGGCTGCGGTGGCCGAGCGCTGGGCAAGCTCGCGCACTTCCTGCGCGACAACGGCAAAGCCCTTGCCGGCCTCACCCGCGCGGGCAGCCTCGACGCCGGCATTCAAGGCAAGCAGATTGGTCTGGAAGGCGATTTCATCGATGACGTTGATGATCTGGCTGATCTCACGGGATGCCTGCTCGATACGGCCCATGGCATCGACTGCGTTGCGCACGACGACGCCGGAGCGCCCAGCGTTTTCCTTTGCCTCCGAAACCATGACGGTCGCTTCCTGGGCACGTTCGGTAGAGTTCTGCACGACGGCAGTGATCTCGTCGAGAGCGGCGGAAGTCTCCTCGAGTGCCGCAGCCTGCTGTTCCGTGCGCTTGGAGAGATCGTCGCTGGCATTCCTCAGCTCGTTGGTGTTGCCGTTGATCGCTTCCGTCGTCTCGCGCACTTCGCGCATGGTCGTCTGCAGCGTTGCCAGCGTGTTGTTGACGTTTTTCTGCAGTTCGGCGAAGGCGCCCTGGAACTGGCCACGCATGGTCTGCGTAAGATCACCTTCGGCAAGGCTTGCGATAACACGGCGGGTTTCGTTGATACCGGAATCGACGCTCGACAGCAGCGTGTTGATGTTGCCGGCGAACTGATTGAGGCTCTCGTCCTCATAGTCCTTGTTGATACGATGGCTGAAATCACCGGCAGCAGCGGCGGCAACGACGACGGACATACTGGACTGCAAGTCGTCGCTCTTGGCGCGCATCGCCGCCTCCTGGGCGTTCATGCGCTTGATGACGAGACCGTTTTCCTTGAAGACGGCAACGGCAGCCGCCATTTCGCCAATCTCATCCTTGCGGCCGGCAAAAGGCACCTCGGCCTGGAAATTGCCGTTTGCGACTTCCTTGATCGCGTGTGTCACCTTCTTGATCGGCCGGCTCAGGTGGCTCGTGCCGATATAGAAGCCCATGCCGACGCCGGCTGCGATGCCGATACCGGTGATGCTGAGCACCAGCATCAGGATCCAGCTGCGGAAATCCTCGATCTCATCGTTGACCGCCGTCAACTCTGCCTTGTCGGTGTTGACGATGGCATCGAT
Organism: Rhizobium sp. BK529; assembly: GCF_014194105.1. NCBI lineage: Bacteria > Pseudomonadati > Pseudomonadota > Alphaproteobacteria > Hyphomicrobiales > Rhizobiaceae > Rhizobium > Rhizobium sp. BK529. The sequence goes on from NZ_JACIAU010000001.1 coordinate 3,014,681, forward strand.
CTCGGCCTGGAAGGCCTTGCGGTTGGCGCGGTTGGCGTCGTTGTTGCCCTGCTCGTTAGCCGCCTGCGGGCCCACTTGCGTGCCGAGGCGAGCCGTCTCGGTGCGGAAGGTGCGGAATTCCCTGGCGCGGTCCACAAGCTTGGCGAAGGAAGCCTTCTGGCTGTCGGGCACCAGCGGCGCCCAGCCGGCGATGACCTTGTCGATCTCATCCAGATCGGCCATCAGGCCCTTGGCGAAGGCCGGCGTTTCCTGAAGGGTCTTTGCGGCGTAGATGCCGCGCGATTCCATGACGACAGCGGTGACGAATCGGTTGAGGCGCTCGCCAGCATAGGCGCGGGCCGCCGCATGTTCGTAAGCGGTCAGGTTTTCATTGTATTTGTGCATCGCAGAAAGGGCGGTAGCACCAATCAGAAGCGCAACGCCGCCCATGACGGAAACAAGAAGATTGATTTTGCCACGGATTTTCAACGAACGCTCCCTCGCTTTGCACAACGCCTGGAAAGAAAATTCCCAGCCGATAGGCAGAAGATCAGGTAAATTCGTTAATGTTGTATTTCGAATATTAATGATGACAGCTACAGAAAATTACCCCTATTTACTCTGATGAACGGTTTTGGCCCGTCCAAAATCGAGCACCTTCAAGGAATAAAAGCGACGGCTGGAAGCGTACGGACGGCTGGAGGCGAAATTCACAACCAGATCGTGAAACGCCACATTCGTTAATACCGCAGTGCGAAATCTTGCTTTCCGCCGCTGAGATCCAGTGAATCCGACAGCGTTAATTGACTTTGGAAAGCTTCATCCGTATAAGCCGCCGCACGTCCGGTCATTCAAGGTCTTTCGTGACCTCGCCCGTTCGAAAACCACGCTCCTTGCATTATGCAAATTCAAGAAGGGCCGCACTCCGCGGTGTTTAAATAAATGAAGCGTACCTATCAGCCCTCGAAGCTTGTTCGCAAGCGCCGCCACGGTTTCCGTGCGCGTATGGCCACTAAGGGCGGCCGCAAGGTCATCGTTGCTCGCCGCGCTCGCGGCCGCAAGCGTCTTTCGGCCTAAGGCCGGAATTGCCCGATAATGGCGGGCGACTTGAAGACCAAAGAAGACAAAAAGATTGTCGGGCGGCTGAAGAGCCGCCCGCAATTTCTTGCAGTCCGCGAAGGCGAAAAGCGCCGCGGCAGTCTCTTCCTTCTCGAGGTCTTGAACCGCAAGGAAGAAGACAGCGAAGCCCGTGTCGGCTTCACGGTTACCAAAAAACACGGCAATTCGGTCGAAAGAAACCGCATGCGACGGCGCCTGAAAGAGGCGGTGCGGCTTCATGCAGGGTTTGCAATGCAGCCCGGACACGACTATGTGGTTGTCGCGCGCAGGGACGTTTTGACAGCGTCCTTCGACGAACTGGCCGCGGAATTGAAAAACCGCGTGAAAACCAGGCCTAAACATAGGCGCTCGAAAGACGAGCGCCCCAGGAACGTATGATGGAAAACAACCGCAATTACTTCATTGCGATCGCTCTCTCGGTGCTGATCGTCCTTGGCTGGCAGTTCCTCTATATGAACCCACGCATCGAGGCTCAGCGTAAGGCCCAGGAAGCCCAAAAGGCGCAGCAGCAGACCGAGCAGACGCAGCAGCCGGCAGCCCGCAGCCAGGGCACCCAGCCGAATGGCGCCGCCCCGACTGGCCAAGCCGCCGCGACCGCGACCCGTGAAGAAGCACTTGCAAAATCCCCGCGCGTTGCCATTGAAACAGCCGCCCTTTCCGGTTCCGTCAACCTCGTCGGCGCTCGCCTCGACGACCTGAGGCTCAAGGGCTATCACGAGACCGTCGACGACTCGAGCCCGATCATCACGCTCTTCTCGCCGGCTGATACCAAGGACGGCTACTTTACCGAACTCGGCTTTGTCGGCAGCGACGCGACAGGCACCGTTCCCGGCCCCTCCACACTGTGGGCCGCACCGGAGGGCGCAAAGCTCACGGAAAAGACACCGCTGACGCTGACTTATACCAATGACCGAGGCATTACCTTCGCTCGTACGATCTCCGTCGACGAACGCTATATGTTTACGGTGACGGACAAGATTCAGAATACCGGCGAGACGCCGATTTCCCTCTCTTCTTATGGCCGCGTAACACGCTATAACAAGCCGACGACGCCATCGGTATACGTTCTTCATGAGGGCTTTATCGGCGTCATCGGCGATGACGGCCTGATCGAGAGCAAGTATACGGCCGTTGAGAAGGAAGCCGTCACGCCTGCAAAATCCACTGGCGGCTGGCTCGGGATCACCGACAAATACTGGGCGGCCACGATCATCCCGCCGCAGCAGACAGCCTATGACGCCCGCTTTTCGCATTTCACCGATGGTCAGCCACGCTATCAGGCAGATTACAAGGGTGATGCCTTCACGATTGCGCCCGGTCAGTCGATCGAACTCCGGAATATGGTATTTGCCGGCGCAAAGGAAGTTCCCGTCATCGACGGCTACGAAGCGACCTACAACATCCCGCGCTTCGACCGCCTGATCGACTGGGGTTGGTTCTATTTCATCACCAAGCCGATGTTCAAGCTGATGGACTTCTTCTTCCGCTACTTCGGCAATTTCGGCGTGGCGATCCTCTGCACGACCATCGTCGTCAAGGCGCTGTTTTTCCCGCTCGCCAGCAAGCAGTATGCTTCGATGGCGAACATGAAGCGCGTGCAGCCGAAGATGGAAGAACTGAAGGCCAAGTTCGGCGACGACCGTATGGGCCTGCAGCAGGCGACGATGCAGCTTTACAAGGAGGAGAAGATCAACCCGATCGCCGGCTGCTGGCCGGTGGCGCTGCAGATCCCGATCTTCTTCTCACTCTACAAGGTGATCTACATCACCATCGAAATGCGTCACGCGCCGTTCTTCGGCTGGATCAAGGACCTTTCGGCGCCCGATCCGACGTCGATCGTCAATCTCTTCGGCTTGCTGCCGTTCGAGGCTCCGACCCTCCTGCATCTCGGCGTCTGGCCGCTGATCATGGGTATCACCATGTTTTTCCAGATGCGCATGAACCCGACCCCGCCCGATCCGACGCAGGCGATGATCTTCAACTGGATGCCGCTGGTCTTCATGTTCATGCTGGCAAGCTTCCCGGCCGGCCTCGTCATCTACTGGGCCTGGAACAACACGCTCTCGGTGATCCAGCAGTCGGTCATCATGAAGCGCCACGGCGTGAAGATCGAACTCTTCGACAACTTGAAGGGCATGTTCAAACGAAAACCGGCGCCATCGAAATAGTCCGAAAGCCCCGCTCCGGCGGGGCTTTTTGTTTCGGGCCTCATGATCGCCAGACCGCGCGAACCTTGACAATCCCCCTTAAAAACACGAAGCCGGTTTCCTTCCCGAACCCGGAGATTGCAGAATTCATATGACTGAAATCGCAAAGCCGCTCTTCGGCCACCCCTGGATCTTCATCCGCGGCGTGCCCTCCATGCAGTTCCTGCCGCCGGAGGGACCGCTGGAAGTGGCTTTCGCCGGCCGCTCGAATGTCGGTAAATCCTCGCTGATCAACGCTCTCGTCGGTCAGAAGGGTCTGGCGCGGACCTCCAATACGCCCGGACGTACGCAGGAGCTCAACTATTTCGTCCCCGACGGCTATTCCGGCGAGGGCGGCGATCTGCCGCCGATGGCGCTGGTCGATATGCCGGGCTACGGTTATGCGCAGGCACCGAAGGAGCAGGTGGATAGCTGGACGAAGCTCGTTTTCGACTATCTGCGCGGCCGCGCAACGCTGAAGCGTGTCTATGTACTGATCGACAGCCGCCACGGCATCAAGAAGAATGACGATGACGTCCTGACGCTGCTCGACAAAGCCGCTGTTTCCTACCAGATCGTGCTGACCAAGACGGACAAGATCAAGGCGCCTGCCGTGCCGAAACTGATTGCCGAAACGTCGGAAAAGATCCGCAAGCGGCCGGCCGCCTATCCCGCCGTGCTCTCTACCTCCTCGGAAAAGAATGAGGGGCTGGACGAGCTGCGACAGGCGATCGCCGAGACCGTCGGCATCAGCAACTGGAAATAAAAGAGGCGCCAGAAAAGCGCCTCCAGTCGCGGCTGGTACCAGGCTTTACATCTTAGGCAGCAGCACCTTGTCTATGACGTGGATCACGCCGTTCGACTGTTTGACGTCGGCAATGGTGACGTGGGCGACACTGCCATTTTCATCCGTCAGCGTAATCTTGCCCATGCTTTCCTTTGCCTTGAGCACGCAGCCGCCGACCGTCTTGATGTCGTGCTCGCCGCCGTCATCCTTGATCATCTTGGCGACGGTCGTAGACATCGCATCGGCAGCAACGACATGGCAGGTCAGGATTTTGACGAGCTTATCCTTGTTTTCCGGCTTCAGCAGCGTGTCGACGGTGCCTTTCGGCAGGGCAGCGAAGGCTTCATTGGTCGGAGCGAAGACGGTAAAAGGGCCTTTACCTTCCAGCGTGCCGACAAGGCCGGCGGCCTTCACGGCAGCAACCAGCGTGGTGTGATCCTTGGATTTGACTGCGTTATCGACGATATTCTTGTTCGCATACATCGCAGCACCGCCGACCATCGGGTTCTTGGCTTCAACGGCGAAAGCGACTGCGGAAAAGGCGGCCGCGAGTGCTATGGCACGCAATAAGGACTTGATCATGATTTTCTCCTCTGCACCCGGCGCAGTCGCCGGCCCAATGCCCTGCGCCGCCCGGATATCAGCAACTACGGAAGACGCTGCAGAAGAGTTTCAGGAAAAGATCTTTATCTACGGCCGATGGAGCGCACCGCTGGCAAGAACAGGACCGGTCGGCTGATGAGTGGGGGAGCCGCCGAATGGCTCCAGGCTGACGGCAAGTGTCGCGCCATCGGAAATCTGGCCGCGCAAATCCGTCGGGATCACTAGTTCACCATCCATTCCCGGCTGGAAAACGCCAAGGGAACGAGGCGTGCCGCTGCCAGGTACCAGCCAAAGCTCAAGAGATTTCTCCTCGGGCTTGCCGGCCGCAACCGGGACGATCTTCAGCCGGCCGCTCTGGATTTGATAAGATGCTGCCAAATTGACCTGATTGTTCTGCCCTGAAAGTTCCGCGATCAGCGGCCGCGCTGCCGGAGGCTGCGGCACAAGGCCCGAGGCAAAGGCGATCACGCCGAGCGTGACGGCAAGCGAGGCAAATGCCAGCGATCGCCAGAAAACGGCGGAATTCCAGAGGCCATGCGAAAAGCGCGGCACACTTTCTGCGTCGGCGAAAAGGCGCGCTTCGATCTGCTTGAAGGTCTCACGGCCGGGTGCGGCCGTGCCGTATTCGTCATTGAAGCTGGAGAGATTGACCTCCCAGCGGCTGACGATGGCGGCAAACTGTCGATCGCGGCGCATGCGCTCCTCGACGATCCTGCGATCTTGAAGAGAGAGGACGCCAAGCACATATTCGCCGGCGAGAACCTCATCCCGGGAGCGGTCTCCCTTGCTTCTGTCGGGCGATGTCATCGTTCCATGCACTCTCTCAGTTTCAGCAGGCTGCGTCTTAGCCATGTCCGCATCGTATTCAGCGGGATACCAAACTGATCGGCCAGTTCCCGATAGCTTAGTCCTTCGACATATGCTCGCTTCACCGCGACCGCACGATCAGCTTCCAACTCTTCCATGCAGGTGTCAATCCGCCTTCCTTCATCCCCTATCACGACTTGCGCTTCGGGATCGGGACCGGCATCGGCAAGATCAAGCATGCTGTCGACTTCGTCGGCAACTGGCTTGCGCGCCCTGATCGCATCGATCGACTGATTGCGGGCGATTGCCGCGAGCCAGGCGGCCGATGTCAAAGAGCCGGCCGTAAACGCACCTGCGCGCTGCCATATCTTGATATAGACTTCCTGCAGCACCTCCTCAGCCTCGTTCCTGTTTCCAAGAATACGAAGGCAGATTGCCAGAAGTTTCGGACTGGTCTGGTTATAGAGAGCGGCGAAAGCCTTGCGGTCGCCGAGCGCTACGCGGCCAATCAAATCTGCAAAATCGCCAGTCATGTCGCCCTCGAATGAACGATTTCAGGTTCAATAGTTTCAATACGAGCTGGCAGGTTCCCAGGCCGGCCATAGATACAAAAAACTATTGCATGCCGGATTATTCCCTCTGTCAAAAACTTGAGATAAAAGGCCGCCATCAATCCGCGGGGTCCCCATGAACGAGTCCGAAAGCGAAATCCAGGCACGTCTTCTCGCACAGGCGCTGCCCTTCATGCAACGTTACGAAAACAAGACGATCGTCGTGAAGTACGGCGGCCATGCCATGGGCAATCCCGAACTCGGCAAGGCCTTTGCCAGCGATATCGCGCTTCTGAAGCAGTCCGGCGTCAACCCGATCGTCGTGCATGGCGGCGGCCCGCAGATCGGCGCCATGCTGACGAAGATGGGCATCGAATCCAAATTCGAGGGCGGCCTGCGCGTTACCGACCAGAAGACGGTCGAGATCGTCGAAATGGTTCTCGCCGGCTCCATCAACAAGGAGATCGTCGCGCTCATCAACCAGACCGGCGAATGGGCGATCGGCCTCTGCGGCAAGGACGGCAACATGGTCTTTGCCGAAAAGGCGCGCAAAACCGTCAAGGACCCCGATTCCAACATCGAGCGTGTGCTCGATCTAGGCTTCGTCGGCGAAGTCGTGGAAGTGGACCGCACGCTGCTCGATCTTCTCGCCCGCTCCGAGATGATCCCGGTCATTGCGCCGGTTGCTCCGGGCCGCGACGGCGCGACCTATAATATCAACGCCGACACGTTTGCCGGTGCGATTGCCGGCGCGCTGAACGCCACCCGACTGCTGTTCCTGACGGATGTGCCCGGCGTGCTCGACAAGCAGGGCAAGCTCATCAAGGAACTTTCCGTTGCAGAAGCACATGCGCTAATTGCCGACGGCACGATTTCTGGCGGCATGATCCCGAAGGTCGAAACCTGCATCGACGCGATCAAGGCCGGCGTGCAGGGCGTCGTCATCCTGAATGGCAAGACCGCCCATTCCGTGCTGCTCGAAATCTTCACCGAACATGGCGTCGGTACGCTGATCGTTCCCTGATTACCCAGCGGCGGCGTAGATCGCTGCCGCTGCTTCCTTCAGCTTTTCCATCATGGCCCGGTATGGCCCTGGACCGTAGCTGATGCGCGAGACGCCGAGCCTAGCGAGATCAGCCGGATCGGGGGCGCCTGCCTTCATCATGATATTGACCGGCAGCGTGGAAGCCGCGCAGACTTTCTCGATCAAAGCCGGCTCGATGAGACCAGGTACGAAGAAACCGCTGGCGCCTGCCGCAGCATAGGCCTTGCCGCGCTCAATCGCCGCATCGACCAGACCGGCATGCCTGGACCCATCGCCCTCCTGCAGGAAAAGATCGGTGCGCGCATTGATGAAGAAATCAATGCCCCTTCCCTTCGCCATTTCCCTGATGGCGCGAATGCGCGCTGTCTGGGCCTCGACTGCATGAAGACCGGTTTCGCCTACCTTTTGATCCTCGAAATTGATACCGACGACGCCAGTATCAAGCAGCTTTGCGACATTGGCCGCTGCACCAGCTGGCTCCGTCGAATAGCCGCCTTCGAAATCGACAGAAAGCGGCAGATCGTTGACGGCGGTGATTGACCGTGCCGTCTCGATGAGCACGTCCATCGGCAGCTTCTGGCCATCGCCATAACCATGGGCGGCTGCAACGGACCAGCTGCCGGTCGCAAGCGCCTTTGCGCCGGCTTCCGTCACGGCTTTGGCCGTTCCAGCATCCCAGATGTTGTATAGAATGACGGGGCTGCCCTTGCGATGCAGCTTGCCGAAAATCTCGGCCTTCTCAGCCTGATTCATGCCGTCCTCTCCATCTTGTGTGTACTGATCTTTTCCTCGTGCCGCAGCAGCCATTGCTTGCGCCAGAGCCCGCCGCCATAACCTGTCAACGATCCATCCGCACCCAAGATGCGATGGCAGGGCACGATAATGGCGAGCTGGTTGGCGCCGTTGGCGCGGCCGACGGCACGCACGACTTCGGGCCGCTCCATTTCCCTCGCGAGATCGCCGTAGGCACGTGTCTGACCGACCGGGATTTCTATGAGCTTTGCCCAGACATGTTTTTCGAAGGGCGTGCCTCCAAGAGCCAGCGGCGTCTTGAAGACGGTCAGCCGCCCCTCGAAATAATTCCTGATTTCAGCCTCGATCTGATCTATCGGCGACGTGCGGCCGATTGCGACAGAGGAACGGACGCGCTTCTGCAGCGCGTCGAGTTCAGTCGGCAGCGCCCTACGGTCGTGAAATTCGAGAAGGTGCAGATGCGTCTTGTCGGCAACCGCGATCATCGGCCCGAGGGGCGTGTCGAACCAGTCGGCAAAGAGCAGTTCGCGGTTCTGCGAGAGCGCTGGTGCCTGGCCGACGAGGCGCTGGAAGGCTACCCGGAAGCCACTCGGCGACTCATATCCCGCGTCGAACTGCGCATCGATGACACGTGCGCCATCGGCCAATTGCCGGGCAGCTTCGCCAAGCCGGCGATAACGGACGATATCGTGGAATGTCATGCCAAGCGCCCGCTTGAAGGCACGGCGCACAGTCGAAGGATGATGGCCCCGGCGAATGAGCTCATCTTCGGTCCAGCGCACGTGCGGCTCGTTGTCGAGCCGCGCCAGCAGTTCGTCGACGATCGGCTCCCGGCCGGGCTGTTCCAGCGGCCTGCAGCGTTGGCAAGGGCGAAACCCGGAATGGATGCAGGCGGCGATCGTATCGAAGAAGATCGTGTTTTCGCGCTTCGGCTTGCGCGCGGGGCAGGTCAGACGGCAGAAAATGCCTGTCGTCTTCACGCAGACGTAGGCCTGGCCCTCATAATCGGCGCTGCGAGCGATCAGGGCGTCATAAAGCGTATCATCATTGGGGCGTTCGAAAAGCATGTCCGCTTTCTAGCATCCCGAACCTCAACCGTCCGCCGAAAATCGGGCGTCTATTTTTCTCTTCGTGATTTTCTTAGTGCGGCAGCCATGCCATAAGGGCAGCCATGACAAAGATTGACCGCACGCCCAGCAAGAACGATTTCGAGCATGTAACCGAATGGGTCTTCGACCTCGACAACACGCTCTACCCGCATCACATCAATCTTTTCGCCCAGATCGACAAGAACATGACAGCCTATGTCTCGGCCCTCCTGCAAATGGAGCATGACGAGGCCCGCAAACTGCAGAAGCAATACTATCTTGAACATGGGACAACGCTGCAAGGCCTGATGATCCATCACGGGATCGATCCTAACGATTTTCTCGAAAAGGCCCATGCCATCGACTATTCCGCGCTGACCCCACAGCCGGAACTTGCCGAAGCCATCAAGGCCCTGCCGGGGCGCAAGTTCATCTTCACCAATGGCAGTGTCAGGCATGCGCAGGCGACGGCCAGCGCGCTCGGCATTCTCGATCATTTCGACGATATTTTCGATATCGTTGCGGCCGACTACCTGCCAAAGCCGGCACAGGCGACCTATGACAAATTCACGGCGCTCGAGAAACTCGAAACCGGCAAGGCGGCGATGTTTGAGGATCTGCCGCGCAATTTGACGGTGCCGAAGGCGCTCGGCATGCAAACCGTTCTGCTCGTGCCGCGCAATCTGGAAGAGACTGTCGTCGAATGGTGGGAGCGGACGAGCGGCGAGGACGATCACATCGACTTCGTCACCGACGATCTCGCTGATTTCCTGAAGAAGATTACTGCCTGACTTACCAAAATTTCATCCATCTTACAGATGTTTAATTGGGCCGTGACGCGGTTCGGTCCTACCTTTCGTAGCGAGGGACATTCTACGAAAGGACGCACTGATATGTATCGCAACAAGCTTATCCTGACGGCGCTTTCTTCTGTTCTTCTACTCGGCGGAGCCGCCGGGGCCAGCTTCGCAGCAGCGGGCGACCAGCCTAATCGTCCGCCTCACCAGGGGAAGATGGAGCATGGCATGATGGGCGGACCGCGCGGCGCCGCCTTCCGCGAAATCGCCTTTGTACGCATGCTGAAGCAGTTCGACGCCAATAAGGACGGACAGGTCTCCAAGCAGGAGGCAACCGACGGCATGGAGAAGATCTTTGCCGCCATTGACACGAACCATGACGGATCCCTAACTCCGGGGGAAATCCGCGAATACCGTCAGGCCCAGTTCAAGGCTCGCCGCGAAGCTGCCTCGGCCAAACAAGGCGATGCGGACGCGGATGCAACAGCTCCGAAGATGGCCGATAACAATGACCGTGGCCGGCCCGATCGCGACGGTCGTCATGGAAGGCACATGCGGATCATGAGCGCTTCACTGATGATGCATCGCATCGATACGGATGAAAACGGCCAGATCAGCAAACAAGAGGCGGAAACCGCCTTCAACAAGTTCTTCGATCGCATGGACCGTAACAAGGACGGTGTGATTTCGATCGACGATATGCCGGACCAGCCTTTTCTCTAAGAGGAAGTGATTGTCTCTTCCTTAATATCGCGAGGGGTTTGCCCCTTACCCAGAGCCCTCTTCCCTTCTACGGGGAGAGGGTTTTTCGTGGCAGTTTCTCGAAGGTGAAGCTCACGAAGCAAATGCCACCGGCCTATGTGGCACTGCTCTGCTCCCGGTGCTCGTAAGCGCCCTGCACGATCTCCCAGGCCTCGTCGGCCGTGTCGACGAAGCTGATCAGGTTCACGTCTTCAGGCGCGATCGTACCGAATTCGGCAAGCGCTTCGAAATTGATGATACTACGCCAGAATTTCGAGCCAAAGAGCAGCAGCGGGATGCGCTCCATGCGGCCGGTCTGGATCAGCGTCAGGCACTCGAAGAATTCATCCAGCGTGCCGAAACCTCCGGGAAAGACTGCAACCGCCTTGGCGCGTAGCATGAAATGCATCTTACGGATCGCGAAATAGTGGAAATTGAAGCTGAGCTCCGGTGTCACATAGGCATTCGGCGCCTGCTCATGCGGCAACACGATGTTGAGGCCGATAGAAGGGGCACCCTCATCAGCCGCGCCGCGGTTACCAGCTTCCATGACGCCGGGGCCGCCGCCGGTGACGACGACATATTCGTGGAAATCGAAGCCGGCCGAGTAACGTGAGCACAAACGGGCGAATTTGCGGGCCTCATCGTAATAAACCGATGCTGCTTCGAGGTTTGCACGCTGGGTCTCGTTGCGGGCTGCCCAGGCGCTCTGGCCGGGGGCCGGAATACGGGCGCCGCCGAACATGACGACGGTTGACGTGATGCCGCGCTCGGCCATCATCATCTCCACCTTCAGCAGTTCAAGCTGCAGGCGGATCGGGCGAAGCTCCTCACGGCAGAGGAAATCCTCGTCCACATAGGCCAGGCGATAGGCCGGCGAGAGCGTCTGTGGCGTTTTTGGAACCGCTTCCGCACGCTGCTTGTCGCTCGAACTGCTCTTCAGCGGATCCCAGACGCTGTCCTTGCGCCCCGCGCCGCCGTTTCTTGCCTTCGCCATGTCGAAATGCCTTTCAGTATCACCGGTCACAAGTGATCGGATATGTCGCTATAACGCCTTGAATCCAGATATGATCTTGTCCGAAAAATCATTCCATTTTACGGGCGCATGCTGTAGATCGGGTGACAGCCCGCCAACCGCAATTCCGGAGACTCCGTCGTCTCCACGATAAAGATCGAAGTTTAAGGAATTCTCATGAGCGCCACTGACCTCGCATCCCTCGAAAAGACCATCGAAACCGCCTTCGACAATCGCGATAATGTGAACACGTCGACCAAAGGCGAAGTCCGCGATGCGGTCGAGGCTGCTCTCAATCTGCTCGACGGGGGCAAGGCACGTGTGGCCGAACGCGGTGCCGATGGCGCCTGGAAAGTCAATCAATGGCTGAAGAAAGCCGTACTGCTCTCTTTCCGCCTCAATGATATGGAAGTGGTCAAGGGCGGTCCCGGCCAGTCAACCTGGTGGGATAAGGTTCCGTCGAAGTTCGAAGGCTGGGGCGAAAACCAGTTCCGCGCCGCCGGCTTCCGCGCCGTGCCGAACGCCGTCGTGCGTCGCTCTGCTTACATCGCTCCGAATGCGATCCTGATGCCATCCTTCGTCAACCTCGGCGCCTATGTCGGCGAAGGCACGATGGTCGACACCTGGGCGACAGTCGGTTCCTGCGCACAAATCGGCAAGCATGTGCATCTTTCCGGCGGCGTCGGCATCGGCGGCGTTCTGGAGCCGATGCAGGCTGGCCCGACCATCATCGAGGACAATTGCTTCATCGGCGCCCGCTCGGAAGTCGTTGAAGGCTGCATCGTGCGTGAAGGCTCGGTACTCGGCATGGGTGTCTTCATCGGCAAGTCCACCAAGATCGTTGACCGCGCCACCGGCGAAATCACCTATGGTGAAGTACCGCCCTATTCCGTCGTCGTCGCAGGCTCGCTGCCGTCGGACAAGACGATGGCGAATGGCCAGCCCGCACCGAGCCTCTATTGCGCTGTCATCGTCAAGCGCGTCGATGAACAGACCCGTTCGAAGACGGGCATCAATGAACTGCTCAGGGATTGATGACAGTCCGGAATTGATCCGGTAAACAGTCGGCGTCTTTTTGGGCAAGACGGCCCGCGCCTTGCCACGTCTTTGCCATTCCCACCGGATAATTCCACCGCCATGACCGCCACGAATCCTGTTGCCAATCTTCAGACGTTGATCCGCTGCCCGTCCGTGACGCCGGCGGAAGGTGGAGCGCTTTCGGCGCTGGAAGCTATGCTTTCGCCGCTCGGCTTCAAGGTCGAGCGAATGGTTGCGGCGGAAGCTGGCACGCCCGATGTCGAAAACCTCTATGCCCGTTTCGGGACGGATGGCCCGCATTTGATGTTCGCAGGCCACACCGACGTCGTGCCCGTCGGCGACGAAGGTGCCTGGACGCATCCGCCCTTTGCCGCCGAGATCGCTAATGGTGAGCTTTTCGGCCGCGGCGCGGTCGACATGAAGGGCGGCATTGCCTGCTTTGCAGCAGCCGTTGCCCGTCATATCGAAAAGTATGGTGCGCCGAAGGGTTCGATTTCCTTCCTGATCACCGGCGACGAGGAAGGCCCATCGATCAACGGTACGGTCAAGGTTCTGCAATGGGCGGCTGAACGCGGCGAGACCTGGGATGCCTGCCTCGTCGGCGAACCGACCAATCCGAACAAGCTCGGCGACATGATCAAGATCGGCCGGCGCGGCTCGCTCTCCGGCAAGATCGTCGTGCATGGCGTGCAGGGCCATGCCGCCTACCCGCACCTCGCCGACAATCCGGTGCGCGGCATGCTGCAGCTGACCCAGGCGTTGATGGATCCACCCTTCGACGCCGGCACCGATAATTTCCAGCCCTCCAACCTCGAAGTGACGACCATCGATGTCGGCAATCCGGCGACGAACGTCATACCGGCCAGGGCTCTGGCAAGCTTCAACATTCGATTCAACGACAGCTGGACGGCGGATACGTTGCGGGCCGAGATCATCCGGCGCCTTGATGCGGCCGCCGCAGATGGCGCATTGAGGCCGAGCCGCGAGCCGGTGAAATACGAGATCATTTGGGCCGATCGGCCGAGCCACGTTTTCCTGACGCGTAACAATGCGCTGATCGCCTCATTGTCCTCGGCGGTTGAGAGCGTCACAGGTGCATCGCCTGTTCTGTCGACCACGGGCGGCACCTCGGATGCGCGCTTCATCAAGGATTATTGCCCGGTCGTGGAATTCGGTCTTGTCGGCAAGACCATGCACATGGTCGATGAACGGGTCGCCGTTGCGGATCTGGAGACGCTGACAGCGATCTACGAGACCTTCGTCGAGCGTTGGTTTGAGAATGCCGGGGTTTGAGAATGCCGGGCTTTAGAGAGGTTCAATATTATCTCGCCGGCATCTGGTTGCTAATCAAGCTCGATCCGCGCGGTTTTCGCTTCCTCGATATATCGGACCGCGGCGTCAACCGTTCCTTCTGGGCAATCGTCTGGTGCTTGCCACCGACAGGAATTTCCTGGCTCGCGTTGCGTAACGGCTATCTCAGATCGATGCCGCCGGAGGCTGATGTAAGCTATCCCTTCTATTTTCGGCTAGGGCTTATCGAACTTAGCAACTGGATCGTGCCGCTGATCTTTGTTGGCCTGCTGCTGCTTGCTTTGCGCATGGGGGAGCGTTTCGCGCCTGTCGTCGTCGGCGTCAACTGGCTCAACGTGCCGCTCGCCTACATCAACGGATTGTTGCTGGCACTTGTCTTCTTCATCCCGAGCTTGATCGACATCGTGCGATTGCTGCTGCTCGTTTTGGTGCTGGCTCAAATTTTCGTGCTGACACGCGTTCTAAGAATGATCTGCCACGGGCAAGTCCTGATGGTCAGCGCGCTAACTCTGGCGCTGATAGTGCCGTCGATGATCGTGTCGGATTATCTGTTCAACTTCCTCAGCATATCCTCAGGGTAATCAGCGCGGATTGACGACTTCACCGTCCTCCTTGATGAATATTCCGACATCGGGATTGGGAAAAATCTCCGGCACGGCTTTGGGCGGGTGGCAGGCTCACGCCCCTCTCCATCACCACGATCGGTCGGTTTATCGGATGCGGGTCATCGCCAACCTATTGCGCGACGTGCCGCATGCGGGATTATGATAGATCGTCACCGTCATCGTTTTCATCCCCCTCTTTGCGGCGATCGGTAATCACCTCGGGATAGTCAACCTGCATGAAATAGAGCCCGTCCGGCGGCGCCACAGGTCCGCAGGCCTTGCGATCGCGTGCGTCGAGGGCCGCCCGCACATCGTCAGGCGTCCACTTGCCCTCGCCGGCGAGCTTCAGAGTTCCGGCGAAGGAGCGAATCTGATTGTGCAGGAAGCTCTGAGCGGTGGCGCGGATCTCGACCAGTTCGCCGTTACGCGTCACATCCAGCCGGTCGAGCGTGCGCAGCGGGCTGCTTGCCTGACAGTGCGCTGAGCGGAAGGTGGAAAAATCGTGCCTGCCGACGAGCGTCTGGGCTGCAGCATGCATGGCCTCGTGATCGAGCACCTTCGGCACCCACCAAGCCTTGCCTGCTTCCAACGCCAGCGGCGCCCGGCGACTGATGATGCGATAGAGATAATGCCGGCGAAGCGCGGAAAAGCGGGCGTCGAAGAATTCGCTCGCAACTTCTACATTCAGGATCGCCACCGTTTCGCCAGCGAGCTTCAGATGGGCGTTCAGCGCATTCTGCAGCTTGAAGGGTGACCAGTCCTTCGAGAGGTCGGCGTGGATGACTTGCCCCATAGCATGAACGCCGGAATCGGTGCGCCCGGCGCCACGGACGGAAACGGTATCGCCTGATGCCGAGAAAATCGCCCGTTCAATCGCGCCCTGCACGGACGGTCCATTGTCCTGTCGCTGCCAGCCGACATAGGGGCCGCCGTCATATTCGACGATCATGCGGTATCGCGGCATCAGGCGAGCCTCGTACCCGCAGCAAGCGGCGTACCGCGCAGGAAGTCGGCAGCGGCGAGCGGCTTGCCACCGGCTTTCTGAAGCTTTGTGAGGCGGACGGCGCCTGCGCCGCAGGCGATCACAAGATCGTCCGTCAGAAGCGTGCCGGCTGCCCCCTCACCCGTCGCGAGTTCTGAGCCGAGCACCTTGACGCGTTCCATCTTGCCGTTGCTCTCAAGTTCGAACCAGGCACCTGGGGACGGTGCGAGACCGCGAATATGATTGTGGACGTCCTTGGCGTCGCGGCTAAAATCGATGCGCGTTTCCGACTTATCGATCTTGGCGGCATAGAGCACGCCTTCGGCCGGTTGGGGGGTGAGCGGCAGGTCGTTCATCTCCAGCTTGACCATGGCTTCAGCCATCGCCTTCGCGCCTGTTTGCATAAGCCTGTCATGCAGTTCGCCGGCTGTCATATTGGGACCGATCTCGACTTCGCGCGTCAGCGCCACGTCGCCGGTATCGAGACCCTTGTCCATCTTCATGATCATCATACCGGTCTTTGTATCGCCGGCCATGATCGCCCGCTGGATGGGAGCGGCACCGCGCCAGCGCGGCAGTAGTGAGGCATGGCCGTTGTAGCAGCCATACCGCGTGCCATTGAGGATGGCTTCGGGCAACAGTAGACCATAGGCGACGACGACGCCGACGTCAGCGCTCAGCGCACGGAAGCGCTCACGCTCCACGGAGTCTTTGAAATTAACCGGCGTGAAGACCGGCAGGCCGAGCAGTTCGGCCGCCTGATGCACCGGCGATTTCTGAAGATCGAGCCCCCGTCGTCCGCCGGGTCGCGGTGGCTGGGTATAGACGGCGACGATCTGGTGGCCGGCTTCGACGAGCAGGCGCAGCGTCGAGACGGAAAAATCGGGCGTGCCCATGAAAACGATACGAAGAGACATTCTATCTCGCCAATTGAGGATCAACCGTCTTCAAACGGTTTGCCGGCTTACAATCAAGCCCGCTCGAAATCTATCGTATCACCGCTGCTATTCGGTTCAGAGCGCCTTGGATTTTGCAGCCTTGGTGAACTTCTTGATCACCATGTCGCGCTTCAGCCGCGAAATGTGATCGATGAAGAGCACACCGTTCAGGTGATCGATCTCATGCTGCAGGCAGGTCGCCAGAAGGCCATCCGCCTCTACGCTCTGTTCCTTGCCTTCACGGTTCAGATATTTGACCGTGACCTTCGCAGGGCGCTCGACTTCCGCATAATAGTCGGGAATGGACAGGCAGCCTTCCTCATAGACGGAGCGGTCTTCCGAGGAACTGACGATCTCCGGATTGATGAAGACGAGCGGCTGCTTCTCCTCACCTTCCTTTGCGAGGTCGATGACCAGCATGCGGCGCGGCAGACCGATCTGGATCGCGGCAAGGCCAATGCCTGGCGCGTCATACATAGTTTCCAGCATGTCGTCGGCCAGACGCTGGAGATCGGCGTCGACCCGTTCGATCGGCTTGGAAACCTGACGGAGGACGGGATCGGGAAGAATGATGAGTGGCTTGATGGTCATGGCGTTCCCATAACGCATCTTTTCACGCTAGGGAATCATCCGCCGGGCAGGGATTGCGGTTTTTTGCAGCACCTGCCCGAATTTTTCTCTCGATTACTCAGGCCGCGCGGCGAGCGGCAGTGGTACCCTGCCGGCTTTCGGCGCGCGCGCGGAAACGCTGCAGCAGTTCGACGAGGTTTTCGACCTCATCTTTCAGCCTGCGGGTTTCGGCCGAGGTACGCTCCACCATGCTGGAATTCTGCTGGGTGATCGTATCCATGTTGCGGATCGCGATGCTCACCTCGTTCACGCCCGTCGCCTGATCGCGGGCAGCGGCGGCGATATCGGCGACGAAGCGATTGATGATATCGATGCGGCTGATCATGTCACTCAGCGCCTCCCCGGTGCTGCTGACGATGTTCACACCTTCGTTCACCTGCGTCGAGCTTTCCGAAATCAGGTTCTTGATCTCCTTGGCAGCATCGGCCGTGCGCTGAGCGAGCTGGCGGACTTCCTGTGCGACGACGGCAAAGCCCTTGCCGGCATCACCGGCACGTGCGGCCTCGACACCGGCATTCAGCGCCAGCAGGTTCGTCTGGAAGGCGATCTCGTCGATGACGCCGATGATCTTGGCGATCTCGGTGGAAGACTTCTCGATGCCTGCCATGGCGGAAACGGCGCTGGTGACAAGCTCGCCAGAGTTCTTGGCCTTCTCCTGCGTTTCACGAACGGCACCGGATGCCTTCTCGGCATTGGCGGCGGTCTGGCTGACGCTGACGGAAAGCTGCTGCAGCGCCGCCGAGCTTTCCTCGACACCAGCTGCCTGCTGAGCAGTACGCAAGGCGAGATCGTCGCCGGCCTTGGAGATCACATCGGCGCCTTCGAGAATGTGACTGGAGGTCGTACGAACAGAGGTGAAGCCCTCACGGAGCGCGCTGACAGCCCTGTTGTAGTCTTCGGCCATTCCACGGAAATTGCCCGGCAAGTCGGAAGGAATCGTTGCTTCGAGGTCCCCACGCGACAGAGCTTCGAGACCACGGCGCAGATGCTCTAACGCTAAGGCCTGATCGGCTTCGGCACGAACCCGCTCATCCTCCAGCAAACGACGCTTTTCGTCGAGCGCATCCAGATAGACCGAGATCGAATAATCCATGTCGAGCATTGCTGCCTTAATGACTGCCGTCAGCTTTTCGGCAAGCGCCTTTCCCTGTTGGCGGGCAAAGAGAGAGGGCCATTGCCTTTCCATCAGACCGCGGACGAGATCCGACATGACCAGCGCATAGCCGCCAATATACCAGCGCGGCTCCAGGCCGATACGGGCATGGGTGCGGCCGACAGCTGTGACGCCGTTCACATAGCTCTGGTCGAAATTGCCGCCTGAAAGATTGCCCCAATGTTCCTGCTGGCGCTTTTTGGCGTGGCCCATATGCGCTCTGTCTGAAAAGAAGCCAGAGACAGCCGGCGTTTTAGCAAGCTTGTTGTAAAACTTGTCCAGGGCACCGCCGAGGAGCTCCGAGATCGTCGGGCGCAGTTCCCGCAGGTTCTTGCGTGCCTCGTCGTCGAGCTCAATGAAGTCAAGGCGCTGCCGGAGGGCATTGTCGGTCTGCTGGGAAGTCATGGGGGATCTCTATCTGGCGCGAATGCGGAGGGATAACGGCGCCAGATTTGGCGAATATGGTTGAGCAATCGTTAAACGCATCGCTAATTTTTCTTCTGTTACAGCGAAGTAGCCGAAAGCAGGCGAAAATGCCAACGTGGATTGTTCACGTTTTGATCTGGATATCGCTGGGCATTTTGTTATGGTGCGATATGACCATGACACCCGACTCACTCACCATTTCCTTGCCCATGCTGAGCCCTGGCGTGCTTGCGATCGCCGGCGGCGCGCTCGCCGTCATCATTCTCGTGACGATTGTGTTTGCGCTGCGCAATGCCGGCATTCGTCGCGAGGAAGCAGAAGAGGCCAATCTTCGCGCTATGGAAAGCGAAGCGCGCATGGCCGAGCTTCTGAAGATCCAGGCCGAGATGCAGGGGCGCATCTCGACGATGGCCGAGGTCTTCGGCTCGAGGCAGGCCGAACTCAATCAGGCAATCAACCTGCGGCTCGACGGCATGTCGCAGCGCATGAACTCAACGTTGACCGAGCAAACGAAATCGACGCATGATAACCTGCAAAAGCTGCAGGAGCGTCTGGCTGTCATCGATGCGGCCCAAAGCAATATCCAGACGCTCGCCAAGGATGTCGTCGGGCTGCAGGCCATCCTCTCCAACAAGCAGACGCGTGGCGCCTTCGGTCAGTCGCGCATGGAGACTATTGTTGCCGACGGTCTGCCCATTGGCGCCTATGCCTTCCAGCAGACGCTTTCCAACGGCTCACGTCCGGACTGCACGATCCGGATGCCGAACGGCGCGCCGCCGCTGGTCATCGATGCGAAATTTCCGCTCGAAGCCTGGAACGCAATCCGCGATGCCGGTGGGCCTGACGACAGCAAGCTTGCCGCCCAGCAGTTTCGCCGCGACATGGAAGTGCACATAAAGGACATTTCCGACAAATATCTGATCCAAGGCGAAACGCAGGATACCGCTTTCCTCTTCGTTCCATCGGAATCGATCTTCGCCGAAATCCATGAGAATTTCGAAGCGATCGTGCAGAAGGCGCATCGTGCGCGCGTCGTCATCGTCTCGCCTTCGCTGCTGATGCTGTCGATCCAGGTCATCCAAGCCGTGCTGAAGGATCAGCGCATGCGGGCGCAGGCGCATGTCATCCAGGGCGAAGTCGCGCTTTTGATGGATGACCTCGGCCGGCTGGACGAGCGCGTCCGTAAGCTGCAGGGACACTTCTCTCAGACGCAGCGCGACGTGGACCAGATTATCACCTCTGCGGACAAGCTCACGAAGCGTGGCGCAAAGATCGAAGCACTGGAATTCGAGGCGGGTGGCGACGGCAAGCCGGTGCGCGAGAATGAGCCGCCACCAAAATCAGTCGAAAGCCGGACCGGCCTGCTCAAGCTCAGAGTGGTTGACGAGGAGTAATCGCTTCGGCAGTGTCGCGACCCAAACAAGGGACGGACATTTCATGATCACAGTTTTTGGCTCCATCAACATGGACCTTATCGCCACCACAGAGCGCCTGCCGAAGCCGGGCGAAACAGTTGCAGGTAACAGCTTTGCGACGGCTGCCGGCGGCAAGGGTGCCAATCAGGCGCTCGCCGCCCGGCGCGCAGGCCGTTACGTCCATATGGCGGGCGCTGTCGGCAAGGACGCATTTGCCGAGGGTGCGCTTGAACTTCTCGACAGCGCCGGCACCGATCTTTCCCGCGTCAGCCATGTCGAGGGGCCGACGGGCACCGCTCTCATTCTCGTCGGTGGCGATGGTGAGAACATGATCGCCGTCATCCCCGGCGCGAATGGCAAGGTCAGCGGTGACGATGCCGAGGCTACCGTCGGCGCCATGAATGAGGGCGATATCCTCATGCTGCAGCTCGAGATCCCGGTTGAAGCGGTCGAGCGCGCACTTGCCGTCTCTCGCGCCAAGGGTATCACCAGCATTCTCAATCTCGCTCCGCTCATCCCGGATGCGCCGCGTCTGGGGCGGCTGGCCGATATCGTCATTGCCAATGAGACCGAGTTCGAGCGTCTGGCTGGACAGGAGAATATGAGTGCCAGCGATCGTGAAGCGGCGTTGAAGCGGCTGCATGCGGAGACCGGCCAGACCCTGATCGTCACACTCGGGGGGGATGGTGTCATCGCGATCCGGGACAGTCAGATTTCCCGTGCTCAGGGCCTCGTCATCGAACCAGTCGATACAGTCGGCGCGGGCGATACGTTCTGCGGCTATTTCACCGCAAGCCTCGACGAGGGTCTGGATTTCAATTCGGCCCTGCGTCGCGCAGCAGTCGCCGGCTCGCTTGCCTGCCTGAAACCGGGCGCGCAGCCGTCGATCCCGCTCGCAGCCGAAGTCGCAGACAGAATATAATCCATTCCAGCTGCGAACATTCGAAGAAACACCACCCCCAGTTTTAGGGTGGTGGTCCGGTTTTGCTGTCAAAGCCCGGCAAATTTCATTCAAATTTAAGAGGTTTCTGACGATCCTTCTCAAGATCGCACCTCGTCCCTCTTCGAGGCGGTTCAACCCTATAGCTGCTCCATGACGGAGCGTGCCTTATCCGCTGTGCCGAAGAATGGCCGTTCGGCTCGTCCTTGCCCCGAGGAACACATGTTCGTTTTCAGAATGAAATCGCTTGCGGCGAAGCTCATTGTCATCACCGGTGCCGCCATCGCGCTGGTGCTCGTCGTTTCGAACCTTTTCCTGATCGATCAGACCCGTAACCGCGTCCAGACGCTCACGCTGGATCAGGCCAACTCGGAAGCCAAGTCGATCGCCAATGAGATCGCCGCCAATGTCGGCGAGCTTGCGAGCGCTGCCCGCACCATGTCGGGGGTCGTCGGACGCGGACATGAAGGCAAGATCCTCGACCGCAAGGGTATCATCAGCATTCTGAAAGCCAACCTCGAACAGAACGCCTTTGCCTTCGGCAGCTGGTTCTGCGAACAGCTTGGCGCTTTCGACGGCAAGACCACCGAGATCGCCAACAACAATGACGAGGGTACCAACAAGGCTGGCGCCTTCACGCCCTATTGGTCGAAGACCAAGACCGGCGATATCCAGTTTTCGACCTTCGACAATGACTATACTGCAGAATGGTGGAAGCTTGCCGCCGATAGCGGCAAAGGTGCTATCACGGCTCCTTATCTTGCCGAAGGTACGGACGTTCCGACGCTCTTGACCTCGATCGCCTATCCGGTCATGTCGGGCGGCAAGATGATCGGCGTGGAAGGTGTCGATATCTCGCTCAAATCACTGACCGACAAGGTTCAGGCACTGCGTCCTTTCGGCTCCGGCCGGGTGACGCTGATCGCCCAGAACGGCAACTGGATCGTCGCGCCGGTCCCGGACCTGATGTCGAAGCCTTATGGCGACAACCCGGGTGCTGCCGATGTGAAGGCTGCGCTTTCCTCCAAGCAGATCGGCCTCGTCAAGAACCTGAGCTTCGACGGTCTCGATCCCTTCGATCGCGTTATCTATCCCTTCTCGGTTCCCGGCCTGAACGCCACATGGGTCGTTCTGGTCGACGTTCCGCACACGGCAATGAATGCGCCGGTTCAGGACCAGACCTTCATGATGATCATCAACGGGATCATCGTACTCGGTGCTGTGCTGCTTGCCCTCTACTTCGCCGTCCGCACGCTGGTTCAGCGTCCGCTCGGCGGCCTCGTCACCAGCGTTAAGGCGCTCAGCGACGGCAGATATGATGAGGCGGTCGACGGTCAGAACCGTGCCGACGAAATCGGCTCAGTCGCCAAGGCTCTCGAAGGTTTCCGTTTTGCGCTCGCCGATACGCAGCGCCTCGAGGCCGAGGCCGACAGCCAGCGCCTTGCCGCCGAAGCCGAACGCGGTCGCTCGGAATTGGAACGCCAGCAATCAGTCAACCTGCAGCGTCACATCGTCTCGATCGTCGGCGCAGGCCTTTCGGAACTGTCGCAGGGCAATCTCGGTCATCGCATCACCGAGGATTTCCCTGGCGAATACGGCAAGTTGAAGCAGGACTTCAACGCCGCTCTGGCAAGCCTCGAAGAAACCATCAACACGATGAACCTCAGCGTCGTCAATATCGGCTCAGGCACCGGCGAAATCAGCAACAGCGCCTCCGATCTTGCCAAGCGTACCGAGCAGCAGGCGGCAAGCCTGGAGGAAACCGCAGCGGCCCTGAACGAGCTCACGGCCCAGGTCAATTCCAGCGCCGAGAACGCCCGTACGGCGGCCGACAATGTCAACCTCGCCTGCGAGGATGCAGAGAAGTCCGGCGAAGTGGTGCAAAAGGCAATTGCCTCCATGCACGGCATCGAGCAATCTTCGACGGAAGTCTCGCGCATCATCGGCGTCATCGACGAGATCGCCTTCCAGACCAATCTTCTCGCTCTGAACGCCGGTGTCGAAGCAGCACGCGCCGGCGAAGCCGGCAAGGGCTTTGCGGTTGTCGCACAGGAAGTCCGGGAACTCGCCCAGCGCTCGGCAAACGCTGCCAAGGAGATCAAGACACTCATCAATACCTCGGCCGTTCAGGTCAAGGAAGGCGTCGATCTCGTCGGACGCGCCGGAGACACGCTGCACAAGATCGCCGAACAGGTGATGGGCATCAACGGCCTCATCCGCCAGATTTCGGCCTCGGCCAGCGAACAGGCCATCGGCCTGAAGGAAATAAACCAGGCCATGAACCAGATGGACCAGGTCACCCAGCAGAACGCCGCGATGGTGGAAGAAACCACCGCGGCCAGCGTGACGCTGAACGACGAAGCTCAGACGCTGAAGGCACTGGTCGCCCGCTTCCGTATCTCCAGTCAGGGAAATGCCGCGGCACTGCGTTCCACAGCGCAGCAGATGCGCACACCGGCCTCTGCACCGGCACCACGTGCTCCGGCCCCGGCACCGCGCCGGGTCGCTGCACAGTCTTACGGCTCGGCCGCCGTTGCTCAGGACAATTGGGAAGAGTTCTGATTGCTGATTATCTGACAAGAAAAAGGCGCTCGATCACTCGGGCGCCTTTTGCGTTTCGGCTAAATCTCCAGCGATCAGGCGGCGTTCGACGTCTGCTCCTCATTCAGGAAGGCATAAATCGCCGACGCGGAGTCGGTCGCACGCAGCTTGGCAACCAGATCGTGGTCGCGGAGCACGCGAGCGATGCGTGAAAGCGCCTTCAGGTGATCGGCACCTGCACCTTCCGGCGCCAGAAGCAGGAACACCAGATCGACTGGCTGGTCATCCAGCGCTTCGAAATCGACCGGCTGTTCCAGCCGGGCAAAGATGCCGACGATAGAGTGGATGTTGGTGAGCTTGCCGTGAGGAATGGCGATACCGTTGCCGACGCCGGTCGAGCCCAGACGTTCGCGCTGCAGGATCACATCGAAGATTTCCCGCTCGGAAAGCCCCGTAATCTTGGAGGCTTTTGCTGCCAATTCCTGAAGCAACTGTTTCTTGGAATTTACCCTGAGGGCGGGAATGATCGCATCCTGGTGCAGCAAATCTGCCAATGCCATTTCTTTTTCCTTCTGTCGCCGAAACCAAGCGTCCGAGGGAACGGCGTCTTGCGATGTTCCCCCGTCCTGGTCTCAGCCTTTGATATTGGCCGAATCGATCCAGCCAATATTTCCGTCGTGACGACGGTAAACGATGTTGAGCTGCTCCTTGCCGGGGCTGCGGAACAGGAGAAGCGGCTCGTCGGTCATGTCGAGCGCCATAACGGCGGTTGCGACGGACATCGTCTTGAGCTGCTTCGTGCTTTCAGCGACGATTGCCGGAGCAAAATCGTCCGGGACTTCGTCTTCGTGATCGGGAACCGCGTCCATGACGGTGTAGGCCACTTCTGCGAAGCCATTACCGTTCAGATGGTTTCCGGCATGGTGATCCTTGAGCTTCCGCTTGTAGCGGCGCAGGCGCTTCTCGATACGCTCGGATGCCGCATCAAAGGCAAGCTGCGGGTCCATGGCTTCGCCTGCCGCATGCAGCACGACGCCGCTATCGAGATGAAGCTTGCAATCAGCGGAAAAACGAGAGCTCGATTTTTCCACGATCACCTGACCGGAATACCCCCCGTCGAAGTATTTCGTGACGGCTACACCAATTTGGTCCTCGATCTTTTGACGGAACGAGTCACCAATTTCCATATGTTTACCGGATACACGCACACTCATGGAGTTTCCCTTCTTATGTAGTTTGCGAGTATCAGTTTACGCCAAGCCTCAAACTCATCCAAGCACTTCGCGCAATCTCAAGCAAGATGAGCTCAAGTCTGCGTGTCCCTGGCGCCCTGAGGATGATGGGGATAATGTCCGGATGCCGTTCTGCTCCGATTGCGGCGGGCTTCTAGCGACAGGCTCCCGGAAAGTCAAGAGCCCGGCAAAGCGAGGCCCAGTCCACGCGGAAAGCGTGCAGCGAAAATCCCAGGGAATGGGGCGTCTCTGCGGTCAACAGTTCGCAGCGGCGAACATTGGCTCTCCCCTAAGTTGCGGCTAGAAACTGGCCACCTTGGCCAACGCGCGCTTTTCCCTGCGGCGTTGGACGGAAGAGGCGATGTTCATAGCCTCGCGATATTTGGCAACCGTACGGCGGGCGAGATCGATGCCACCGCTCTTGAGCATATCGACGATGTCGTCGTCGGAAAGCACCGCATCGGGGCTTTCCTGCATGATCAGCGTGCGAATCTTGTGGCGAACCGCTTCAGCCGAATGGCTGTCACCACCCTCAACGGCGCCGATCGAAACCGTGAAGAAATATTTGAGCTCGAAGAGGCCACGCGGCGTCAGCATGTATTTGTTTGAGGTTACGCGGCTGACGGTCGATTCATGCATCTTGATCGCCTCGGCCACTGTCTTCAGGTTTAGCGGCCGCAGATGATCGACGCCGTGCAACAGGAAGGCATCCTGCTGACGCACGATTTCGCTCGCCACCTTCATGATGGTCTTGGCGCGCTGGTCGAGGCTGCGCGTGAGCCAGTTGGCGCTTTGCAGACATTCGGAGAGGAAGGCATAATCCTCACCGTTCTTCGCCACGCGTGAAAAATAGGACTGGTTGATGAGGACCCGCGGCAGCGTATCCGGATTGAGCTCCACCAGCCAGGCGCCATCCGAGGAGGGGCGAACCACGACGTCGGGCATTATCGCCTCGGAAACGCCAGCCTCGAAACCGCTGCCGGGCTTGGGATTGAGCTGACGGATTTCCGAGAGCATGTCGAGTAGGTCTTCCTCATCGACGCCACAGAGGCGTTTCAGGGTAACGAAGTCGCGCCTTGCCAAGAGCTCGAGATTTTCGACGAGCGCTTGCATAGCAGGATCGTAGCGATCCTTCTGACGAAGCTGAATCGCCAGGCATTCGGCGAGATTGCGGGCGAAGACACCAGGCGGATCAAGCGTCTGCAACGCGGCCAGCACACGCTCGATATCTTCGGCATCCGTCCCGAGACGTTCGCCCGCTTCCGCCATATCCGCCTGCAGATAGCCGGCATCGTCGAGCTGATCGACGAGATTTTGGGCGATCAGGCGATCGGCCATATCCGGCAATATGAAGGGGATCTGCTGAGCAAGGTGGTCTCGCAAAGAGACCTGACCGGCGACGAAATCATCGAGATCGTAATTGTCCGTGCCGTCGGTGCTGCCCGGCATCGACTTCCACTGGCTGACAAGTTCCGGCGCATCAAGCCGCTGTGGCGCGCCGTCATCCGGGAAGACATTGGTATAATTGGCGTCGAGTTCGTCGCTCAGCCGGCTCGAGCTGCCATTGTCGTACCAGTCGCCAGACAGGGTTTCGCCACGGTTCTCATACTCGCCATCGCCCGCATCATCCGCCTGCTGGGGATATGGTTCGTCCGCAGCCTCGCGTTCACCGGACTCCCCCTCGCTCGACGGAAATTCCAAAAGCGGGTTCTTCTCCACTTCCTGGGCGATGAACTGGGTGAGTTCCACATACGTCATCTGCAGCAACTGGATGGATTGCATCAGTTGCGGTGTCATCACCAGGGACTGGTTCTGTCTCAGAAAAAGATTAGCAGACAGGGCCATGGCGGACGCGAAACTCCCTCGACTCCTCCAGGAAACCGTGTCCGGCTAGGGCTTCGGGCCACGGAAATCCGAGTTGGCCCAAAAATTGCTTTTTTATCCTATTTGGTCAAGCGGAACCTATGACGCGACTGTAATTTCCTACCGCCCAGGACTGGTTTAGAGACTGAAATTGTCGCCCAGATAAAGCCGCCGCACTTCCGGATTGTTGACGATGTCGTTCGCACGCCCATGTGTCAGCACCTCGCCGGCATGGATGATATAGGCCCGGTCGATCAATCCAAGCGTCTCACGCACATTGTGGTCGGTCACCAAGACACCGATGCCGCGGGCCGTCAAATGGTGCACGAGGTTCTGAATATCCGCGACCGAAATCGGGTCGACGCCGGCAAAGGGCTCGTCGAGCAGCATGAAGGTCGGGTCGGTTGCAAGCGCACGGGCAATTTCGAGGCGACGCCGCTCGCCACCGGAGAGAGCCACGGCCGCACTCTTGCGCAGCTTCGAGATATGAAACTCCTCAAGCAATTCGTCGAGCTTGCGTTCCCGCGTCGCCTTGTCGTTTTCATGAACCTCGAGGACGGCGCGGATATTCTCCTCAACCGTCAATCCGCGAAAGATCGAGGCTTCCTGCGGCAGGTAGCCGACGCCAAGGCGCGAACGACGGTACATCGGCATCGTCGTCACGTCATTGCCGTCGATCTCTATGGTTCCCTCGTCGACAGGCACGAGGCCGGTAATCATGTAGAAGCAGGTGGTTTTACCGGCACCGTTCGGCCCCAGTAGACCGACTGCCTCACCGCGTCGCACTACGAGTGAAACGCCATTGACGACACGCCGGGTCGCGTAGGTCTTGGTCAGACCACGCGCGATCAGCGTGCCTTGATAACGGGCCCTGTCGACAGGAGCCGCGGCGACTTCCGGCGCGGCTCTGCCAGACTTGGTGGATAAGGAGAATAACTTCACGTGAAAGGCCGACTTCTCAATTCTGCTTTGGCTGCTGACTCGGCTGCGATTTTGGATCGAGCTGAATCTGGACACGGCCACCGCAGCTTTCAAGCTCTGCCTGACCAGTCGCCATGTGCACGGTCAACTGGCAGCCGGTAAAGACGTTCGGTCCATCGGTCAGCACGACCTTCTTGCCCGTCAGGATAAAGACCTGCGAAGTCATATCGAAATTGCCGTCATCCGCCGTCGCCGTCTGCGTACCCGAGGTGAGGTAGACCTTATCGGTCACCAGGATCTTGTCGATATCGGCGCTGCCCGAAGCAAGCGAGCTCGTCTGTTCCGCCGCGGTCTGGGCCGGCTGGGCGGCAGGTGCTGCAGCGCCGCCGGTTTGGGGCTGCTTCGCCTTGTCCTTGTAATAGACCGTCATCTTGCCGGCCTGCATCGTCGTGGTGCCCTGAACGACCTTGACGTCGCCGGTGAAGAGCGCCGTGTGTTCCTGATCATGGATTTCAAGCTTGTTGCTTTCAATCTGGATCGGCTGATCGCTCGAAAGCTTCATGCCCGGCATCGTCGTCGACTGGGCGGCCGCCCCCGCGACCGACAGGACGAGCGCAAACGCGCCAGTGATGAAAACTACGCCAGTCTTACGCGTTGAAATGCGACAATCTTTTGTCATTTGACCCGGCTCTTTAGGTGCCCTGTTTATGGATGGTGGATGATTCAACATTCATGCGAACATTCCCCTCGAATGTGATCACCCGCCCCTTATCTGTTATATTGAGGGTCTGCGCAACAATCGAAGTATTGTCCTTGGTAATTCTGACGGGATCGTCCGTCGACATGTTTCCGCCCTTGATATCAAGGTGAGCAGACTGAAAATTCGCAACGAGACCGCTGCTCAAAACGAGCGTGAAAGGCGCCGTCATGTGCAGCTTGTCGGTCGCACGATTGAAATCAGCGGTTGCCGCCGTAACGCGGGCGATCAGGCCGTCATTCATCGGCACGGCAGCCTTGATCGTCTCCAGCGTTATCAAGTCGGGATTCCGGATATCTTGCAGCGCGCGCTCGGCAAGCATGGAATAGTTGATGCCATCGGAATTGCGCCCGGCGATCGCCGGCTTTTCCATCACGACTTTGCCGTTTTCGATTTTGGCACCTTCGATCTTGATGGTTTCCGGCAGGTAGGTTCGGATCACCGATACGGCGATGAAGATAAGAGAAATAGCGAGGGCCGTGACCGGCAGCAAAAACTTCAGGCGGCGGACACGCATGGAATGGAACCGGGCAAGGCCATAGGCGCTGTCCTTAGGTCCCGCGTAGGCGGGCGTCCCATTGTTCCTGAGGGTATTGAGCATATGCCTGGTCCATGTGTGATGATCGTGCCGCTTATATAGCAATGCCGGGCGCCAATCACAGTTCGTTTCGCATTATTACATTGGCTTGCCAATATGGATTTTTTTCTGCAACAAGCAACTAAACCGAAAATAGCAGGTTTCCGGACATTTTCACGACGGAGCTCGCGCCTTATCTCCCCAGCGGCGGAAAACCGCCCGTTGGGTTTCGTCTTTGGAGGTTGAAATGGACAGCTCGATCATCGCAGACCGCCGGCTGCTGCGCCGCAGGCTTGGCTTTTGGCGCCTTGTCGCGGTCGTGCTGCTGGTTGCGCTCGGCTTTGCGCTTTATAATTTTGCCTTCAGCGAAAGCAGTACGGCGCGGCCCCATATCGCCCATGTCACGATCTCCGGCTTGATTACCGATGATGACGAGCTGCTCGAGCGGCTGGAAAAGATCAAGGACAATGACCAGGCGAAGGCAGTCGTGATCTCAATCTCCTCGCCGGGCGGAACGACCTATGGCGGCGAAAAGATATTCAAGGCGATCCGGGCGATCGCGGAGAAGAAGCCCGTCGTCTCGGACGTCAGGACACTCGCCGCGTCCGCGGGCTACATGATCGCAACGGCAGGCGACACCATCATCGCCGGCGAAAGCTCCATCACCGGTTCGATCGGCGTCATCTTTCAGTATCCGCAAGTCCAGCCGCTGCTCGAAAAGCTCGGAGTCTCGCTGCAGGAGATCAAATCCTCGCCGCTCAAGGCCGAGCCCTCGCCGTTCCACGACACCAGCGAGGAAGCCAAGACCATGATCCGCAGCATGGTTCTCGACAGCTATGACTGGTTCGTCAACCTTGTTGCCGACCGGCGCAAATTGCCGCACGACGAGGCGCTGAAGCTTGCCGACGGCACGATCTATACGGGCCGGCAGGCGCTCAAGGTGAAACTCATCGACGCCGTGGGTGGAGAACCGGAAATCCGCGCCTATCTGACCACGCGAAACGTCAGCAACAACCTGCCCATGGTCGATTGGGACAAGAAGAGCAACACGCCCTTCCTGCTCGCGGGGGCTGTTTCGCGGTTGATTACGATCCTCGGTTATGGTGATCTTGTCAAAGGCCAGGATCTGAACGGCATCCTGCCCCCAAAGTTGCTCCTTGACGGGCTGCTTTCAGTTTGGCAGGTTGGCCAGGATTGAATAAGAAATCAATAATTTAAGGGGGCGACCGTGATCAAGTCCGAATTGGTGCAGATTGTTGCGGCACGCAATCCGCATCTCTACCACCGCGATGTGGAAAATATCGTCAACGCGGTCCTCGACGAGATCACTGATGCGCTTGCCGCCGGCAACCGCGTCGAGCTGCGTGGCTTCGGCGCATTTTCGGTCAAGAACCGCCCGTCCCGTTCCGGCCGCAACCCGCGCACTGGTGATACGGTATTCGTCGAGGAGAAGTGGGTTCCCTTCTTCAAGACCGGCAAGGAACTGCGCGAGCGCCTGAACCCCGGACAGGCGGACGAAGAGGATTGATCCTCACAATCGGCTATCAAGCCACACTTGAACTTTGCCGCCGCGCTTCTATTCTGGCGTCCGTGAAGCTTGCCTTCGCCAAACCGGCGCGGAGAACGACATGACCACGAAGATCATCAACCTTTTGATTTTGCTGCCGCTTGGCGTCATCTTGATCATCTTCTGCGTCGCCAACCGGCAGAGTGTCACGCTCGCCTTCAATCCGTTTCGGCCGGAAGATCAGGTTCTATCCTTCGCCGCGCCCTTCTTCGTGTTCCTGCTGATCGCGTTCATCATCGGCATGCTCGTCGGTTCGGCTGTAACCTGGTTCAACCAGGGCAAGCACCGCAAACGTGCGCGTGTTGAAGCCAAGGAAGCGATTCGCTGGCAAGGCGAAGCAGACCGCCACAAGACGCGGGCGGAAGAGATCGCCGGCCAGCTGCCCTCGCGATAATCACTTCTATTCCGCTGAAGCCGGAGCAAAACTCAGCTCCTCATAATCGCCTTCGGTCGAAGCGCCCCTGCCGGTGACCTGAAAGCCATGCGCCAGATAGAAAGCTTTGGCGCGGCGGTTGTTGACGAGGCATTTCAGCCGATATCTGTGCTTTGGCCAGGCGGGCAGCGATTGCAGCAACGCCGTTCCCGCGCCCTTGCCTTGAAATTCAGGCAAGACGTAAAGCATATGGATGAAATCATCCGCCGCCCAGATCGAGATGAAGCCGGCTATTTTCCCATTGGGTGCCTCGCAGACGGAAACGACTTCGCCATTCGTATGGGCGGAAAAATCCTCGCGATGAAACTTGCCGGGATCGACCCAAGTGAACGTCTGGCGCCGAACGGTCAGATAGATGTCGGAAAGCTGCATCGCGTCTTCGGGGCGGTTTGGTCGTATTTTCCAGGTCATCGGTCTTGCGTAAAAGGGATTATCGGGGATGCCAAGTCTTCGAGACCAAGTCTCGAGCTAGCCTGCAGCCTTTTCGACGACCGCAGCATTGAAATTTCCCCAGAAGCGGCGCGCGAGCTTTTCCAGCGTGGCGCGGATCAACCGGCTGCCGAACTCGGCGATCCGCCCGCCCGTATCGCCGTCGGCTTCATAGCGCAGAAGGGTATGCAGGCCCTCATCGACCAAGATAACATCGGCCTCACCTTTGGCGAAGCCGGCTATGCCGCCCCGCCCTTCCGCCGCGATAGTGTAGCTGCGCGGGGCATCGACATTTGAAAGCCTGATTTCGCCGTTGAAGGTCACTGAAAACAGCCCGAAGCCGACCTTGACGGTTGCCAGGAATTGCGTGGGCGACAGCTTTTCCACGCTCTGGCAGCCCGGAATGCACTGCTTGATGATTTCCGGATCGTTCATCGCCGCCCACACGACATCCCGCGGCGCGGCGATGCGCTCCTCCCCGATCAGATCCATCGGCAGTTCCTCATTTCCATCACCGGACCATATCATAATTGGAAAGCGCTTTGCCAAGGTCGGACGGGATGCTATTTGCACTGGCTCAATTGAATTCAGGACGCGGAAGACCACGTTGAAACAAAGAGAACGCCGGCCCGGAGTAAAGACGGCCTCAGGTCCGTCCGGCGGGCGCCGCACCGATGCGCGGCCGGCAAAACCGGAAAAACCTGCAGCAAAGGCAACGCCTGCGCGGGAACAGCGCCCACCGGCAGCGGTTCCGGCCGCAATCGAACGTCCGTTGACGGTCCGTACGGGCGACCGGCCGGTCGAGCGCGTGCCTGTCATGCTCGAATCCACAGGCGCAGGCGATTTTCATCTGATCGACAGCGGCAACGGCCAGAAGCTTGAGCAATACGGCCCCTACCGGATCATCCGACCAGAGGGGCAGGCGCTGTGGCAGCCGTCGCTACCCACCCATGTCTGGGAAAAGGTCGATGCGGTCTTCACTGGTGATACGGATGAAGAAGGCACTGGTCGCTGGCGCTTTCCCAAAGAAGCGCTCGGAGAGACCTGGCCGCTCAACCTGCTCGGCGTCGATTTTTTCGGCCGTTTCACCTCCTTCCGGCACGTTGGTGTCTTTCCAGAGCAGATCATGCATTGGAGCTGGATGAAGCAACACATCGAAAGCGCCGGCCGGCCGTTGAAGGTGCTGAACCTCTTCGGCTACACCGGTGTTGCCTCGCTGGTTGCCGCGGCTGCCGGTGCAGAGGTGACCCATGTCGACGCCTCAAAGAAGGCGATCGGCTGGGCGCGCGAGAACCAGGCGCTGGGGCGTATGGAAAAACTGCCAATCCGCTGGATCTGCGAGGATGCGATGAAATTTATCCTGCGCGAGGAGCGTCGCGGCAGCCGGTACGACATCATCCTCACCGATCCGCCGAAATTCGGCCGCGGGCCGAATGGCGAGGTCTGGCACCTCTTTGAACATCTGCCTGTGATGCTCGACATCTGCCGGGAGATCCTGTCGCCGAAAGCGCTCGGCCTCGTGCTGACGGCCTATTCGATCCGGGCGAGCTTCTATTCCATTCACGAGCTGATGCGCGAGACGATGCGGGGCGCAGGCGGCGTGGTCGAATCGGGCGAGCTCGTGATCCGCGAGGCTGGGCTCGACGGCAAGACGCCGGGCCGAGCCCTCTCCACCTCCCTCTTTTCCCGCTGGGTACCGAAATGAACGAATTTCACGATCGCGGCCCCCGCAGGGTCGGGCAGGTGAAGGAAGTCACCTCGCTCGCCAATCCGATCATCAAAGACATCAAGGCGCTGACCAACAAGAAGTCGCGCGAGGAGAGCGGCACGTTCATGGCCGAAGGCCTGAAGCTCGTCATCGATGCGATCGAGCTCGGCTGGACGATCCGCACGCTCGTCTATGCCAAGGCGGCAAAAGGCAAGCCGCTGGTCGAACAGATGGCGGCGAAGACCGTTGCGTCAGGCGGGCTGGTCCTTGAAGTCAACGAGAAGGTGCTCTCTTCGATCACGCGGCGCGACAATCCGCAGATGGTGGTCGGCATATTCGAAACACGCTGGGCAAAGCTCAAGGATATCCGGCCGAAGGAAGGCGAAACCTGGGTGACACTGGACCGCGTGCGCGATCCCGGCAATCTCGGAACGATCATCCGTACTGCCGATGCGGCCGGCGCCTCCGGCGTCATCCTCGTCGGCGAGACAACCGATCCCTTCTCGCTGGAAACGGTGCGCGCCACGATGGGTTCGGTCTTTGCCGTTCCCGTCGCCCACGCAACGGCCGAGGAATTCATCGCCTGGAAGAAGCAGGCCGGCGTTTCGGTCGTTGCGACCCACCTTGCCGGCTCTGTCGACTATCGCACGATTGACTACAAGAAGAAGCCGGTCGTGCTGCTGATGGGCAACGAGCAATCCGGCCTGCCGGACCGGCTTGCCAAGGAAGCGGATGCGCTTGCCCGTATTCCCCAGCAAGGCCGCGCCGATTCTCTCAATCTGGCCGTTGCCACCGCCGTCATGCTTTTTGAGGCACGCCGCCATCTCCTCTCACTGTCCGAGGGCAAATGACCGACCAGACGACCGTGCGCCCGGCACTCTTCTCACGACCTCTGCCGATCCTGATCTTCATCGTGGTCGCCGTCATCCTCGATCAGATCGTCAAGATCGCCGTCGACCACTATTTGCCGCTGCAGGAAGCCGTGCCTGTCATTCCGATGCTGGCGCTCTACCGCACCTATAATCTCGGCGTCGCGTTCTCGATGCTGTCAGGCATGGATGGATGGTTCATTGTCGGCATGCGGCTGATCATCGTCGCCTTCGTACTCTATCTGTGGCATCGCACGGCCAAGGACCGGTGGCTCGCGCATCTCGGTTATGCGCTGATCATTGCCGGCGCAATCGGTAATCTGATCGATCGTTTCGCCTATGGACATGTGATCGACTACATCCTCTTCCATACGGAAACCTGGTCATTCGCCGTCTTCAATCTTGCCGACAGTTTCATCACCGTGGGGGCGGGATGTGTCATTGTCGACGAGATGCTGCAAAAGCCAAAAAAGGCGGATCGCTAAATTTTTAGCGGATTCCTGAAAACATTCGGAACGGGCGATATGTTAGCTGATCCGCATGCAGAGTATGGCGCAGTTTCAGGAACGATTGTCCGCTGCATTCGGCGGAGCCGCCGTCAGGTCTGATCGAGACCGGACGACGAGCCAGTCGGCGTCGCCAATTCCTCTTCACTCCCGTCACCCGCTGCTCTTTCACTGGCTTGGCGGGGCGGGCCTGCTGGCGGCGATCCTGCTATTGCTTCTCTCCCATTGGAGCGGATCGCTTCTGGCCAGCCTCGGTGTCATCCTGCTTGCCGCCATCGCCGGCTATCTTGCCGTTCTTTTCGGAAATGGACACAGACAGCGCGGCCGTGGTCCGGAATTATTGGAACACGCAGATGCAACGGGCCTTCTGGGGACTGTCCATGACGTGCTCGGCGATATTGTCGTCACCCGCATGATGGACAGGCGCATCATCGGCGCCAACGAAACCTTCCGTAACCTGACGGGTCGTGCAAAACCCGAAGGTCAGACCTGCGAAGAGATCGGCCTCGCCTTCCGCCCCGGTCCGCAGCCGCATCGTTACGACGTGGAGATTTCAACGCCCGCCGGACAGCGCATCTTCCTCTGGCATGATGTCGTGACTCGCGACCCCGCAACCGGGCGCTTGCTACTCCAGAGCATCGCGCGCGATGTGACCGAAGAACGACTTGCCGCCGAAAGCCGTGAGGAAGCCCGGCAAAAGGCCGAATATAACAGCGCCGCCAAGTCGCGGCTGCTCGCCACGGTCAGCCATGAAATCCGCACGCCTCTATCAGGCATCCTCGGCATGGCGCATCTGATTTCAGAGACGAAACTGACGCAGGAACAGCAGAACTATCTGACCAGTATCGGTCAGTCCGGCCATGCGCTGTCTCAGCTGGTCGAGGATCTGCTCGATTTCTCCACGATCGAGGTCGGCCGTTTCCAGCTCCGCCCGCGGTCGGAATCCCTGCGTAAACTGCTCGAGAGCGTGGTGGAAATGCTGGCTCATCGCGCTCATGAGAAGGGCATAGAGATCGGTGCGACCGTTTCTTCCGACGTGCCGGAATTTATGAGCTTCGATCCGGCGCGGCTGCGCCAAGTGCTCTTCAATGTCATCGGCAATGCCGTGAAATTCACACAGGCCGGCGGTGTCTTCATCCGTGTCTCGAGAGCCGCCAATGAATTGCTGATATCGGTGACTGATACCGGCCCCGGTATGACGGCGGAGGAGCAGGCTCGCATATTCGGAGAATTCGAGCAGGGCGGATCGCTTGCTCAAAAGAGCAACGGCACGGGCCTCGGCCTTGCGATCTCTGCCCGCATCCTGCGTGAGTTCGGCGGATCGCTGACCGTCGCAAGCGAAAGAGGCAGGGGTAGCCAGTTCACCATCCGCTTCCCGGTCGAGTTGCCGGAGGAAGACGCCACCAGCCGGAACACGCTGCTGGCTGGAAACAGCATCGTGCTGCTGGCTCCGGCGGGTGCGGCACGCACGGCGATCGCCGAGACGATTACGACGCTCGGCGGGCGCTGCCATCTGGTCGCCGGCGGCGAGGCAGCACGCGAAAGCCTGCTGTCGCTTGCCCGCGGCGGCGACCGGCCAACCGATATCATCGTCGACCACCGCATGTCCGAGGAATTCTCGCTGCATATTGCCGACCGCACGGAGATTGCGGCGCTCGGCCTGCGCAAGGTGCTGCTCGTCAATCCGGAAGAGCGCAATTCGCATTCGCTCGACCTCTTCGACGCATGGCTGATCCGGCCGCTGCGCGAACAGTCGCTGATCGACGTGCTGCGCGGGCGCATGCGTGGCATGGAGAAACGCGACGCGCTGAACGATAACCAGCCGGGCATCGGACTCTCCGTCGCCGAACGCACCGCGACAGGCGAAGGGCTCTCCATTCTGCTCGGCGAGGACGACCCGATCAACGCCATGCTGGTGCGTGTCATGCTGGAAAAGGGCGGCCATTCGGTCCGGCATGTCGAGGATTTCGAGTCTCTACTCGACCGCGCGCTCGGTGACGGCAGGCCCGACATCATCATCAGCGACCTTTCCATGCCCGGCGGCAACGGCATCGACATGCTCGGCCGCCTTCGCGGACACGAGCGGCGGCTCGATCTTCAGCCGGTTCCCGTCATCATCCTGACTGCGGACAAGAGAGACGAATCGCGGCGGCAGGTCTTGCTCAACGGTGCCAATCGCGTCATGGTAAAGCCGGTCGATCCAGTCAGGCTGCTTACCGAAGTACAGGCGGTTGTCGCTCTTTCAGCACGCCGAGCCGAGGCGCGTTGAAGCTGGGGAAACCGGCACGTTTCTTGCGTGCACGAAATTGGCATGTCACTTTCCTGTCGTATATAAGTGTTTTATGGCCTGTGATAAGCCGGAGACGGGAGAGTTGCCATGTCTGTTGACATCCTCAATTGTGACGCCACTGCCGAGGCCTCGCGGCCGTCGACGGCTGCTGCGCCGAAGGAAGGCGATGTTTTGGGCCGCATCGGCAATCTTGAGACACGCCTCGCCCGCACCGCACGCGAAATCGATGCCGCGCAGGCCGTGCGTTACCGCGTTTTTGTCGAGGAAATGAAGGCCCAGCTGCCACCGGACGCCATGCGCCGCGGACGGGACTTCGATGCCTATGACGCTTTCTGCGACCACCTTCTGGTTCTCGATCGTTCGATCGAAGGCGATGCAGAAGACCAGATCGTCGGCACCTACCGGCTGCTCAGGCAGGAAGTTGCCATGGCTAATGGCGGTTTTTACTCGGCTTCCGAATTTGCGATCGATGAGCTGATCGCACGCCATCCCGACAAGCGCTTCATGGAACTCGGCCGCTCCTGCGTGCTGCCGGAATATCGCACCAAGCGCACGGTAGAACTGCTCTGGCAGGGCAACTGGGCCTATGCACTGAAGCACGGCATGAGCGCCATGTTCGGCTGCGCCTCTTTTCCGGGTGTTCATCCGGAAAGCCACGCGCTGGCTCTTTCGTTCCTTTATCACAGCGTGCTCGCCAAGGGTGAATGGGCCGTCGGCGCCCTCCCGCATCTGGCCCGCGGCATGGACCTGATGCCGGCTGAAGGTGTCAATCCGAAGAAGGCGCTGATGGCGCTGCCGCCGCTGATCAAGGGTTACCTGCGCCTCGGCGCGATGGTTGGCTCCAGCGCGGTTGTTGATCAGGCCTTCAACACGACCGACGTGCTGATCGTGCTGCCGATCTCAAGCATTTCCGACCGCTATCTGAACTATTATGGCGCCGATGCAGGCCGTTTCGCCAGCTAATCATCCCGATGGGAATTTGATCGCTTTTGCGGGCTAGATGCGGAGCGGACCAGATGTGGTCCGCTCCGTTCTCTTGTCTTATCAGGATCCGGCAGAATAGGCCGCAATCGCGGCCATATTCACGATATCGCTATCCTTGGCACCCATCGAAGTGATCTGCACTGCCTTGTCGAAACCGACGAGGATGGGACCGATGACCGTCGAGCCACCGAGTTCCTGCAGCATCTTCGTGGAGATCGATGCCGAATGGAATGCCGGCATGACGAGGACGTTGGCAGGGCCGGAAAGGCGGCAGAAGGGATATTGCTCCATCGCCTTGCGGTTCAGGGCAACGTCAGCGGACATTTCGCCGTCATATTCAAAATCGATACGACGCCTGTCGAGGATCTTCACCGCCTCGCGGACACGCTCGGAACGTTCGCCCGAGGGGTGGCCGAAGGTGGAATAGGCGAGCATCGCCACGCGCGGCTGGTAGCCCATGCGCCGTGCAAGACCGGCTGCCTCCTCGGCAATATCGGCGAGCTCTTCGGCCGTCGGCATATCGTGAACCGCGGTATCGGCAACGAAGACGGTGCGGCCGCGGCAAAGCGCGATCGACACGCCGATCACACGATGGCCCGGTTTGTGATCGATGCAGCGGCGCACATCCTCCAGCGCAGTCGAATAGTTGCGGGTAATGCCTGTCACCATGCCGTCGGCATCGCCAAGCGCCACCATGGTCGCGGCGAAATGATTGCGGTCGTTGTGGATGAGGCGCTGCACGTCGCGATG
The DNA here is from genome assembly GCF_014194105.1 of Rhizobium sp. BK529. NCBI lineage: Bacteria > Pseudomonadati > Pseudomonadota > Alphaproteobacteria > Hyphomicrobiales > Rhizobiaceae > Rhizobium > Rhizobium sp. BK529. Next base: position 3,053,017 of record NZ_JACIAU010000001.1, read on the forward strand.
CAGGTAGCCTTTCCGCTGCAGACGGGCATAGAGATAGTCGATATAGGCGTCGACCCTAGTCGAGATGCGGGCGTTGACGATCTCCAGACCCGGACGATTGAGATCGATACCGGCACGCTCCGCAGTCGCTCGGATCAGGTCCTCGCGGCCGAGCAGGATTGCGGTGCCGAGCTGCTGATTGGCGTAGGACATGGCAGCGCGCAGTACCTGCTCTTCCTCAGCCTCAGCAAAGACCACGCGCTTCGGATGACGGCGCACGCGCTCATAAAGGCTGGCAAGCGTGGAGGCGATCGGATCGCGGCGAGCCGAGAGCTCGCGCTTATAACCTGCCATATCGGAAATGATCTTGCGGGCGACGCCGCTTTCGATCGCTGCTTCGGCGACGGCGGCTGGAATGGCCGATATCAGGCGCGGATCGAAGGGGACTGGAATAATGTATTGAGCCCCGAAGCGCGGGCGGTTGCCCTGATAGGCGGCAGCGACATCATCGGGCACATCCTCGCGGGCGAGGCTCGCGAGCGCCTTCACGGCGGCGATCTTCATCGCGTCGTTAATGGTCGTGGCGCGGACATCGAGGGCGCCGCGGAAGATATAAGGAAAGCCCAGAACGTTATTGACTTGGTTCGGGTAATCCGAACGACCAGTCGCCATAATGGCATCGTCACGGATGCGGGAAACTTCCTCTGGCGTGATTTCCGGATCGGGATTGGCCATAGCAAAGATGATCGGCCGATCGGCCATGGAGCGGATCATCTCCTCCGAGAAGGCGCCCTTTTGCGACAGGCCGAAAACAACATCCGCACCTTTCATGGCTTCTTCCAGCGTCCGGGTATCGGTCTTTGCCGCGTGCGCCGATTTCCACTGGTTCATGCCCTCGGTGCGGCCCTGATAGATGACGCCCTTGGTATCGCAAAGGATGATGTTCTCAGGTGCAAAGCCCATCGACTTGATGAGCTCGACGCAGGCGATGGCGGCGGCGCCCGCCCCATTGCAGACGAGCTTAGTGGTCTTGAGATCGCGGCCGGTCAGTTCCAGCGCGTTGATCAGGCCGGCTGCGGCGATGATCGCCGTGCCGTGCTGGTCGTCGTGGAATACGGGAATATCCATCAACTCGCGCAAACGGCTCTCGATGACGAAGCAGTCAGGAGCCTTGATGTCTTCCAGATTGATGCCTCCAAAAGAGGGGCCGAGGAAGCGCACGCAGTTGATGAACTCGTCGACATTTTCGGTGTCGACTTCAAGGTCGATGGAATCGACATCGGCGAAACGTTTGAAGAGCACCGATTTGCCTTCCATGACCGGCTTGGAGGCAAGCGCGCCCAGATTACCGAGGCCGAGGATGGCCGTGCCGTTGGAAATGACGGCGACCATGTTGCCGCGCGTCGTATAGTCGTAGGCCGTTGCCGGATCGGTAGCGATGGCTTTGACCGGCACTGCGACACCAGGGGAATAGGCCAACGAGAGATCGCGCTGCGTCGCCATCGGCTTGGTGGGGTTGATCTCCAGCTTGCCGGGCCGGCCCATCGCGTGAAATTCAAGCGCTTCCGTGTCAGTAACAGACGTCGCCGGCCGTTCTTTCTTCTTCATATGGGACATGCCTCCTCCAAACGCCTGTGGGTGACGTTTTCCTCTTCCCCAATAGCTGTTGTCATCTATAGCGGCGCGCGGATAGGGTTGGCACCTGTTTTTTTGGGAAAAACTGCACCTCCGTGAACGCACGAATAGACAGCAGAAACGAAGCCTTCTCGGCAGCCGAGCTTGCGACTGAGGAAAGCCGCGCCTCGGCAACGCCGATGATGGAGCAATATATCGAGATCAAGGCGAACAATCCGGATTCGCTGCTCTTCTATCGTATGGGCGATTTTTACGAGCTGTTTTTCGAGGACGCGCTCGAGGCTTCGCGCGCGCTTGGTTTAACGCTGACCAAGCGCGGCCAGCATATGGGGCAGGACATTCCCATGTGCGGCGTGCCTGTGCATGCGGCCGACGACTACCTGCAGAAGCTGATCGCGCTTGGCTTTCGCGTCGCGGTCTGCGAACAGGTGGAGGATCCCGCGGAAGCCAAGAAGCGCGGCTCGAAATCGGTCGTCAAGCGCGACGTCATCCGCTTGGTCACACCAGGCACTATTACCGAGGAGAAGCTGCTTTCACCCTCGGAATCGAACTATCTGATGACGTTGGCGCGCATTCGCGGTTCCTCCGAGCCGGTGCTGGCGCTCGCCTGGATCGATATTTCCACCGGCGTTTTCCGAGTAGCGGAAACGGATGCCTCGCGGCTGCTCGCCGATATCCTGCGCATCGATCCGCGCGAGCTCATCGTGCCTGATACGATCTTTTATGACAGCGAGCTGAAACCGGTCTTCGACGTGCTCGGTCGCACAGCCGTTCCACAGCCGGCTGTGCTTTTCGACAGCGCGACGGCGGAGGGTCGCATAGCGCGCTATTTCGACGTTTCGACGCTTGACGGTTTCGGCAGCTTTTCACGCGCCGAGCTTGCTGCGGCGGCAGCGGCCATTGCCTATGTGGAAAAGACGCAGATTGCCGAGCGGCCGCCGCTCGGGCGCCCGGAGCGGGAAAGCGGCGCTTCGACGCTGTTCATTGATCCCGCCACCCGCGCCAACCTCGAGCTTGTGCGCACTCTGTCCGGCGATCGTAATGGCGCGTTGCTGAGGGCGATCGACCGCACGATCACCGGCGGCGGAGCCCGATTGCTCGCTGAACGGCTGATGTCGCCGCTCACTGATCCCGCCCGGATCAACGAGCGGCTGGATTCGATCGGCTTCCTGATGCAGGAACCGTCGCTCTGCGGCGAGCTGCGCGATGCGCTGAAGCATGTGCCCGACATGCCGCGAGCACTTTCCCGCCTGGCGCTCGATCGTGGTGGTCCGCGCGATCTCTGGGCGATCCGCCAGGGGCTCGGTGCAGCGGCGCAGCTCGTGGGCCAGCTGAACGGCGCCCTGCTGCCTGAGGAGCTGGAACGCGCCCGCATGGAACTGCGGGCGCTGCCATCGGCCCTTGAAACCCTGCTTGCGGAGACCCTCGCCGACGAGTTGCCGCTGCTGAAACGCGACGGCGGCTTCCTGCGTGACGGCGCCAACGCCGAGCTGGACGAGGTCCGGGCATTGCGCGACCAGTCGCGCCGCGTCATTGCCGGCTTGCAGCTGCAATATGCCGAAGAGACCGGCATTAAGTCGCTGAAGATCAAGCACAACAACATCCTCGGCTACTTCATTGAGGTTACGGCCGGCAATGCCGGCCCGATGACCGACACATCTGAGGCGAAGGCCCGCTTCATTCATCGCCAGACGATGGCGAACGCCATGCGCTTCACGACCACAGAGCTTGCGGATTTGGAAAGCCGCATCGCCAACGCCGCCGACCGCGCGCTGCAGATCGAGCTTGAAGCTTTCGACCGGATGACGGAAGCTGCGGTTGCCGAGGCGGAGGCGATCAAGGCCGGCGCACGCGCACTGGCCATTATCGACGTTGCGGCTGGTTTGGCACTGCTTGCCGAGGAGCAAGCCTATTGCCGGCCATTGGTCGACGGCTCAAAGATGTTTGCCATCGAAGGCGGCCGTCACCCTGTCGTCGAACAGGCGCTGCGACGGCAGTCCACAGGTCCCTTCGTCGCCAATAATTGCGATCTGTCCCCCGTCTCCGATGGCAAGGATGGGGCGATCTGGCTGCTGACAGGCCCGAACATGGGCGGTAAATCGACGTTTCTGCGCCAGAACGCGCTGATTGCCATCCTTGCCCAGATGGGATCCTTCGTGCCGGCAACATCGGCACATATCGGCATTGTCGACCGGCTGTTCTCGCGTGTCGGCGCATCTGACGATCTGGCGCGCGGGCGCTCCACCTTCATGGTGGAAATGGTCGAGACAGCGGCGATTCTCAACCAGGCGACCGATCGCTCCCTCGTCATTCTGGACGAAATCGGTCGCGGCACGGCAACCTTCGACGGTCTTTCCATCGCCTGGGCCGCTGTCGAACATCTGCATGAAGTCAATCGCTGCCGCGGGCTGTTCGCGACGCATTTCCATGAGCTGACGGTGCTGTCGGAAAAGCTCGCCCGGCTATCTAACGCAACGATGCGGGTGAAGGAATGGGACGGCGACGTCATCTTCCTGCATGAAGTCGGTCCGGGCGCTGCCGATCGCTCCTACGGCATTCAGGTCGCGCGGCTTGCCGGCCTGCCGGCGTCGGTCGTGGCTCGTGCACGCGATGTACTGACCCGTCTTGAAGATGCCGATCGCAAAAACCCGGCGAGCCAGCTGATCGACGATCTGCCGCTTTTCCAGGTCGCGGTGCGACGCGAGGAGACATCGCGCGGGCCCTCCAAGGTCGAGGAGGCCCTGAAGGCAATGAGCCTCGATGACATGACGCCGCGAGAGGCGCTCGATGCGCTTTACGACCTCAAAAAGAAGATGAAGTAGGAGCAGCGTCCCCGTGTTTATGGAAAAGCTGCTTCAGGAAACCCAGCGCCTCTCGGTCATCGTCTCGATGCTCGAAATCATGAAACAATCGGATGGTAATCTGGAGGCGCGCGGCTGGAATACACCGATCGGTATGGCGAAGATCACCGGTTCCTGCCTGAAAATCGGTGAACTGAGCGACGCGATCGTCGATACTGGTTATCGCGAATGCGACAAAGCGACCCTCGATAGCATCATGAGCGAGACACGGCAGGTCCTCGACACGCTGCTGACGCAACCGCTTCCCTGAGGCCTTGCGGCAAAGGGTCCTTCGCCGACGGCTTGCCAACACCATTTCGCCAAAATTAAAGGTTCATGCAATATGAACACCTGTATTATCAGGCGGCCAAAGAGGCTTTAGCGCATGCAGACGAAATCAGAGGCGCGCCACGAGCAAGCGGCCCGGCCCGGGCAGGAAGCCGCCCGGCCAATGGTGACGCACGACATCGATTTCTCGGAGATCTTCGATGTAGAACTGCTGCAGGGACAGTGCGACGCCATTGCCGAAGCCAACCGCAATCGTCCCGACGTACTGCGCAGCGATCTTCTTGCCGTTTTGAAGAAGGCGAGCATCGATGGGCGGCGGAAGGCACGTGAACTGCTGGATGCCGAGGGTAGCGGGCTTGATTGCGCGCACCGCATTTCCTGGCTGCAGGACCAGATCATCACCATTCTCTATAAGTTTGCCACTGCGCACATCTTTCCGAAGCAGAAGGATAAGTTTGCCGTCACGGCGGTCGGCGGTTATGGGCGCGACACCTTGGCGCCGGGCTCCGATATCGACCTGCTCTTCCTCTTCCTGCCAAAGCCGGCAGAAGAGACGCACAAGGCCGTCGAATTCATGCTCTACATACTGTGGGACATGGGCTTCAAGGTCGGGCACGCAACCCGCACCGTCGAGGAGTGCATTGCGCTTTCCAAGTCCGATATGACGATCCGCACTGCCATATTAGAGATGCGCTACATTTGCGGGCTAAAGTCACTGGGGACGGAGCTGGAAGCTCGTTTCGACAAGGAAATCGTTACCGGGACCGGGCCGGAATTCATCGCCGCCAAACTTGCCGAACGTGATGAACGCCACCGCAAGGCCGGTGACACGCGCTATCTCGTCGAGCCGAATGTCAAGGAAGGCAAAGGCGGCCTTCGCGACCTGAATACGCTCTTCTGGATTTCGAAATATTATTATCACGTCCGCGATCCAGCCGATCTGGTGCTGCTCGGGGTTCTGTCGAAGCAGGAATACCGGCTTCTCGAAAAGGCGGACGACTTTCTCTGGGCCGTGCGCTGCCATATGCACTTCCTGACCGGAAAAGCCGAGGAACGTCTTTCCTTCGATATCCAGCGCGAAATTGCCGAGGCGCTCGGTTATCATTCCCGCCCCGGCCTTTCGGCCGTCGAGCGCTTCATGAAGCACTATTTCCTGGTTGCCAAAGACGTGGGCGACCTGACGCGGATCCTCTGCGCCGCACTTGAAGACCAGCAGGCAAAGTCGATTCCCGGCCTTACGGGCGTGATCAGCCGCTTTACACACCGCAGTCGCAAGATCCCAGGCAGCGTCGAATTCGTGGAAGATCGCGGCCGTATCGCGCTTGCCAATCCCGATGTCTTCAAGCGCGATCCGATCAGCATCATCCGCTTGTTCCATGTGGCCGATATCAATGGCTTGGAATTTCACCCGGATGCGCTGAAGCGTGTCACGCGTTCGCTCGCTCTCATCAACAACGACCTCCGTGACAATGACGAGGCCAACCGGCTTTTCCTGTCGATCCTGACGTCCAAGCGCGATCCGGCATTGATCCTGCGGCGCATGAACGAGGCCGGCGTGCTTGGCCGTTTCATTCCCGAATTTGGCAAGATTGTCGCGATGATGCAGTTCAACATGTATCATCACTATACTGTCGACGAGCATCTGATCCGCGCCATCGACGTTCTCTCGGAAATCGACAAGGGCAAAGCTGAAGAACTGCATCCGCTGTCCAACAAGCTGATGCCACATATCGAGGACCGCGAAGCCCTTTATATCGCGGTTCTGCTGCATGACATCGCCAAAGGCCGGCAGGAAGACCATTCGGTCGCCGGCGCGCGCGTTGCCCGCAAGCTCTGCGCGCGCTTCGGCCTATCACAGAAGCAGACCGAGACCGTCGTCTGGTTGGTCGAGGAACACCTGACGATGTCGATGGTCGCCCAGACCCGCGACTTGACCGACCGCAAGACGATTACCGATTTTGCCGACCGTGTTCAATCGCTGGACCGGCTGAAGATGCTGCTGATCCTGACGATCTGTGACATTCGCGCTGTCGGACCGGGCGTCTGGAACGGCTGGAAGGGCCAGTTGCTGCGCACACTCTATTACGAGACGGAACTACTGCTCGCCGGCGGCTTTTCAGAAGTATCCCGCAAGGAACGCGCCCAGGCTGCCGCCGAGGCGCTTTATGGGGCGCTGTCCGACTGGCCCCAGAAAGATCGCCGAACCTACACGAAGCTGCATTACCAGCCTTATTTGCTTTCCGTGCCGCTGGAAGATCAGATCCGCCATGCGCATTTCATCCGGCAGGCGGATAAGGCTGGACAAGCCCTGGCAACCTCCGTGCGCACCGACAGCTTCCATGCCATTACCGAAATCACCGTTCTTTCGCCCGACCATCCCCGCCTGCTCGCCGTCATTGCCGGCGCGTGCGCGGCGGCCGGCGCCAATATCGTCAACGCGCAGATCTTCACGACGTCGGATGGCCGGGCGCTCGATACGATCCATGTCAGCCGCGAATTTCCGAACGATGAGGACGAACTTCGTCGCGCAGCCACGATCGGCAGGATGATCGAGGACGTGCTTTCCGGCCGCAAACGCCTGCCCGAGGTGATCGCGACCCGCGCGAAGAACCGCAAGAAGAGCAAGGCTTTCATCATCCCGCCATCGGTCACCATCACCAACAGCCTGTCGAACAAGTTCACGGTTATCGAGGTGGAGTGCCTCGACAGGCCGGGCCTGCTGTCAGAAATGACCGCGGTGCTCTCCGATCTGTCGCTCGACATTCAATCTGCCCGCATTACCACGTTCGGTGAAAAGGTCATCGATACCTTCTATGTCACCGATCTCGTCGGCCAGAAGATTTCGGGCGACAGCAAGCGGGCCAATATCACTGCCCGCATGAAAGCGGTCATGGCCGAAGAGCAGGACGAACTGCGCGAGCGCATGCCATCCGGCATCATCGCGCCTGCCGCTACCGCGGCCGAAAAGAAAGCCGGTTCCTCAGTATGAGTCTCGTCAAGAAATTCGCCACCGTCGGCGGCGCTACCCTCGGCAGTCGTATCTTCGGTTTTGCCCGCGAAACGCTGATGGCTGCAGCACTCGGCACCGGGCCGATGGCCGACGTCTTCTATGCCGCCTTCCGCTTTCCGAACCTCTTCCGCCGGCTCTTTGCCGAGGGCGCTTTCAACGCTGCCTTCGTACCGCTCTTCGCCAAGGAGATCGAGGAGAACGGCACCGACGGCGCCAAGCGCTTCTCAGAAGAAGTGTTCGGCGTTCTCTTCTCGGTTCTGCTGCTCATCACCATTGTGATGGAACTCTGCATGCCATTGCTGGTGCGCTTCGTCATTGCGCCAGGCTTTGCCGATGATCCCGAGAAATTCGGCATCACCATTCGCATGGCGGCGGTGATGTTCCCCTACCTCATGTGCATGTCGCTGACGGCGATGATGAGCGGTATGCTGAATTCGCTGCATCATTTCTTTGCCGCGGCCGTCGCACCCGTCTTCCTCAACGTGGTGATGATCGCTGCGCTGTTCTATGCGCTTTATACGGGCGCCGAACCGCTGGCGACGGCTTGGTATCTCTCCTGGGGCGTTCTTGTTGCCGGCATCCTGCAGCTTGCCGTCGTTTACGTCGGCGTTCTGCATGCCGGCATGAGCATCGGCTTCCGCTTTCCGAAGATGACATCGAACGTCAAGAGGCTGCTGATCCTTGCCGTTCCGGCCGCCGTCACCGGTGGCATCACGCAGATCAACCAGCTCATCGGCCAGGCGATCGCCTCCTCCCGGGAGGGCGCTATCGCCGCCCTGCAATACGCCGACCGCATCTACCAGCTGCCCCTCGGTGTCGTTGGAGTCGCCGTAGGCGTCGTGCTGCTGCCGGAACTTGCGCGCGCGCTGAAGGGCGGCGCGTTGCGCGAGGCAGCTTATCTGCAGAATCGATCGATCGAATTCGTGCTGTTCCTGACGATCCCTGCCGCCTTCGCACTCTGGATCCTCTCCGATGAGATCATTCGCGTACTTTATGAACGCGGCGCCTTCCACCAGGAAAACACCCTCATCGTCGGCTCGATCCTGGCGATCTACGGCATCGGTCTGCCGGCCTTTGTGCTGATCAAGGCGCTGCAGCCGGGCTTTTACGCCCGCGAGGATACCAGGACGCCGATGCGCTTTTCGGCAATCGCGGTTGCCACCAACTGCGCCACGGCGCTGACGCTGTTTCCTTATATGGGTGCTCCGGGCATCGCCGTCGCTGAAGCAACGGCCGGTTGGATCAGCACCGTGCTGCTCTTCACCACGCTTCTGCGCCGGGGCCATCTGACATGGGAATGGGCGCTAGCCAAACGCGCCGCTCTGCTAATCGTCGCTTCCGCCATCATGGGTGCCGTCATCATCTATCTCAAGCAGCATTGGGCATCCTTGCTTGCCTCGGGCACGCCACTATTGACCAAGGTTGGCACGCTTGGCCTTCTGATTGCGATTTCGATGGTCGTCTATTTCGCAACCGCTTTCCTGATCGGCGGAGCAGATCTCGGCATGATCCGGCGCAATCTCAACCGCAAACCGGCGCCGGCGAAGGACGTCTGAGTCCTTTCACGCAATTCCGGACGCCAAGCGGCTGCACAGTTTTTAGCAATCCACCCATCGCCTCTGCGGCCCGACATCGACGTGAACTATGCCGTTGCAATAGGTGCCAATCCCGCCAATTCCGGGCGCGGTTTTGGCTGCGGCGATAATGGTGCGCTCCGAAACGCCGGGAATCCGGATATCCGCCGCCAGGCATTTTCCATGCAATGAGCCATGGCGGCTTGGATGCGGCCGAAAGCCTGAGGTGATCATCGGGCGCCGTCCGGTCTTTGCCGCAATATGCGACAGGACCGCCCGCAATCGCGCCGGGAAGCAGCCGGCACGAACACTGACGGTCTGAACCGTGTAGGCAAGACGCATCTCATGTTTCGGGAGACTGTTGGTCTGTCGTCGGCCATCTTGACCGACGGCTGTGGCTGCTGATTGTAGGGCAAAGAGGCCCGCCAAAGCGAGCAAACTGGCGTTCTGCATGGTCCCTCCGATTGGCTCCCCCGACGGCTCAAGCGGCCGTCACGCCAGTCGAAGGATTCTCTGTTCAAAGAAAGCTTTTTTGTGGAATTTTATACTCAATTTTAGCTAAGTGTTGTGATCAATTTGACGTAAAATCAGCCATTTGTCTGCTCATAGACGGAAAAACTTACTAATCCCAGGAGATCACATGCCCCAATCCCTGTTCCTCGTCACCCTCGTCGTTGATGACTATGACCGCGCCAAAGCCTTCTATTGTGAGGCTCTCGGCTTCGAATGCCTTCAAGATGAATTGCAGCCGGAAGGCAAGCGCTGGGTCGTTGTCAAACCGAAGGACGGGGACGGGGCGGCCTTTCTGTTGGCACAAGCGGCAAACGAGGCGCAGCGGGCCGCCATTGGCAACCAGACCGGCGGACGCGTCGCCTTCTTCCTGAAGACCGACAATTTCGCACGCGACCACGCCGCGATGCTTGCCGCCGGCATTCGCTTTCAGGAAGAGCCGCGACACGAGGTTTACGGTACGGTTGCGGTCTTTGCGGATCCTTACGGCAACACCTTCGACCTGATCGAACATGCCGCGGGCTGAACCCCTTGATTGCAATCCTGAGCACGTGCATAAGCGCCCGCGTTAGCAACATGGGCCTTTGGCCCTGGGGCCCTCCACCAGCCTAATCGAGGACAACTTCATGGGTGAATTCAAGAAGCTCGTATTCTCCGGCGTTCAGCCGACGGGCAACCTGCATCTCGGCAACTATCTCGGCGCGATCCGTCGCTTCGTGCAGCTCCAGGACGGCAACGACTGCATCTATTGCGTTGTCGACCTGCATGCGCTGACCGCACAGCTCGTCCACGAGGACATGCTGTCGCAGACGCGCTCGATCGCAGCCGCTTTCATCGCTTCCGGCATCGACGCCGAAAAGCACATCGTTTTCAATCAATCCGCTGTACCGCAGCACGCCGAGCTCGCCTGGATCTTCAACTGTGTCGCCCGCATCGGCTGGATGAACCGCATGACGCAGTTCAAAGACAAGGCGGGCAAGGACCGCGAGCAGGCCTCACTCGGTCTCTACGCCTATCCGAGCCTGATGGCCGCCGACATTCTCGTCTACCGCGCCACGCATGTGCCCGTCGGCGAGGACCAGAAGCAGCACCTCGAGCTGACGCGCGACATCGCGATGAAGTTCAATCTCGATTACGCTTCGCACATCCGCAAGACGAATTACGGGATCGACATCACCGTCGGCGATGAGCCGGTACATGCCTATTTCCCGATGGTCGAACCATTGATCGGCGGACCGGCGCCACGCGTCATGTCGTTGCGCGACGGCACAAAGAAGATGTCAAAGTCCGATCCGTCGGACCTTTCGCGCATCAACCTGATGGACGACGAGGACGCGATCTCCAAGAAGATCCGCAAGGCCAAGACCGATCCGGATGGCTTGCCGAGCGAAGCCGCCGGCCTCGAAAGCCGGCCGGAAGCCGAAAACCTCGTCTCGATCTATGCGGCACTTGCCGACAAGACGAAGGATCAGGTGCTCTCGGAATTCGGCGGCCAGCAGTTCTCCGTGTTCAAACCGGCGCTGATCGATCTCGCCATCCAGGTTCTGTCGCCGATAACTGCTGAGATGCGTCGCCTGATGAACGATACGAGCCATATCGACGCGATCCTGCGAAATGGCAACGAGCGGGCAAGGGCGCGCGCCGACGTGACGATGCGCGAACTTCGCGAGATCATCGGCTTCCTCTATTAATCCCATCGACATGCAGAGCCCCCGTGCAAAACGGGGGCTTGCAAATTCTCCGCAGCAGGTGTCAGAGTCCGCGCCATGGTATCGAAGCGACTCTCACGGCTCGAAGGTCATCGCCGCAAATTCATGGCGGTGATCGATGCTACACCAGAATGCCAACGTGCCGTCCACTATGCCGGGCGGCGCGCCAAAAATTCCAATGGCGGTCTCGTTCTGCTCTACGTGATCCCTGCCGGCGATTTCCAGCAGTGGCTCGGCGTCGAGGAGATCATGCGGGCCGAAGCCCGCGAAGAGGCGGAAGCTACCGTCGCCAAGGCCGCTCAGATCGTGCGCGAAACGATCGGCATCGAGCCCGAGATCGTCATTCGCGAAGGCAATTCGGCCGAGCAGATCAATGCCGTCATCGAGGAAGACAGGGACGTCGCGATCCTCGTGCTTGCAGCAAGCTCTGCGAAGGAAGGACCGGGACCGCTGGTTTCCTCCGTTGCCGGACGCGGCGCGGCTTTCCCCATTCCGGTCACCGTGCTTCCAGACACACTGACCAACGAGGAAATAGACGCCCTTTGTTAGGTCATTTCTTGAGTATCAGTCTCTTGAATCGGCTGGAGAATGGGCTTATTTTCTTTTGAAGAATTCTAAAGACGGCAAAGGCTGAAGCCCGCCGCATGGAGAGCGAGATGTTCATTCAGACCGAAGCCACGCCGAACCCCGCCACGCAGAAGTTCCTTCCCGGCAAGGTCGTGATGGAAAACGGCACGGCCGAATTCCGCAATGCCGACGAGGCCCAGGCTTCGCCACTCGCTGCCCGCCTTTTCGAAATTCCCGGCGTCACCGGCGTCTATTTCGGATACGATTTCATCTCCGTCTCCAAGGACAATGCCGAGTGGCAGCATCTGAAGCCGGCCATTCTTGGCTCGATCATGGAGCATTTCATGTCCGGCAAGCCGGTCATGGGCGACGCCTCGATCCTCTCGGAAGATGTCGATGCCGGGGACGAATTTTTCGATGAAGGCGACGAGTCGATCGTGCTGACCATCAAGGAACTGCTGGAGACCCGGGTGCGTCCGGCCGTTGCCCAGGATGGCGGCGATATCACCTTCCGCGGCTTCAAGGACGGGAAGGTCTATCTGAACATGAAGGGATCCTGCTCCGGTTGCCCGTCCTCGACGGCAACACTGAAGCACGGCGTTCAGAATCTGCTGCGCCATTTCGTTCCGGAAGTGCAGGAAGTGATTGCCGCTTAAAAATCTGAAGTTCGTCGGGCGTTCATCTGCGGTTCGGCCCGACGGATTTATGGATAGGCAACAATAGTTTATTCGGAAATTGATGGCATGATCGTTCTGGCGCTCGACACGGCAGGTGTGGATTGCGCTGCCGCTGTTTACGATAGCGGCAGGAATACGATGCTGGGGGAGGCATCGGACATGATCGGCAAGGGACATGCTGAACATCTGATGGGTGTCATCGACCGCGCGCTGGAACAGGCGGGCGTCGCGCTATCGGATATCGACCGCCTTGCCGTCACCATCGGTCCCGGCTCTTTTACCGGTATCCGCGTCGGCGTTGCGGCAGCCCGTGGATTTGCGCTTTCCCTCAATATTCCCGCTGTCGGTATCACCACGCTAGAAGTCATGGCGGCGGCTCAGCGCGCAAAATTGCCCGGCCGCGCCGTTCTGGCAGCGATGGATGCCAAGCGGGATGAAATCTATCTACAGTCTTTTGCAGCTGATGGCGCGCCGCTCGATGAGGCCCGCGCGGTGAGTGTTGCGGAGGCCCAGGCCTTTGCATCTGACTTCGACGGCGAGATAACCGGTTCGGCGACGCCGCTCCTGAAGCCGGATGCAGCGGGCGACTACGCCAACTCCTTCCCGATCTCCATCGTAGCGCGTCTCGGCGCTGCCGCGAACCCGAATACCGGAAAGCCGAAGCCCCTTTATCTGCGTGGACCCGATGCCAAACCGCAGGCCGGTTACGCCATTGCAAGAGTATGACAATGCTAGAAGCCTATCTGACGCTTAAGCCGGAATTCGAAATCGTCGCCATGGAGCCGGAGGATTGCCTCGACGTTTCCGTCCTGCATGGCGAGCGCTTTGCCCGCCCCTGGGGTGACGGCGAATTCCACAGCCTGCTTACGCAGACCACCGTTTTCGGCTTCGTTGCCCGCCAAACCAATGCCATTCTGAAAAAGACCTTGCCCGGCTTCATCCTCGCCCGTCAGGTTGCGGGAGAGGCGGAAATCCTCACGATAGCCGTTCAGGCGAAGGTCGCGCGCTCAGGCCTCGGTTGGCGGCTGATGCAGGCGGCCATGCGCGAAGCGCGCCTGCGCGGCGGCGAGAGCATGTTCCTGGAAGTCGATAACGGCAATACCGCCGCTCTCGGCCTTTATCGCAAGCTCGGTTTCGAACAGGCGGGCGAACGCAAGGGCTATTATAAGGACGCCAATGGGGCTACTTCTACGGCGCTTGTCATGAAGCGCGTTCTTCGGTAGTTCCCTTCTCGACAGGAATAACGAGAAGACAGCCATGACTGAGGTAGCCAAGACCCTCGAGGAGCTTTGCGCTGAACGCGGCATGCGCATGACCGAGCAGCGCCGGGTGATTGCGCGCATTCTCGAAGATTCCGAAGACCATCCCGATGTCGAAGAGCTCTACCGCCGTTCGGTGAAGGTCGATGCCAAGATTTCCATTTCGACGGTCTATCGCACCGTCAAGCTGTTCGAAGATGCAGGCATCATCGCCCGGCATGATTTCCGCGACGGCCGTTCTCGCTACGAGACGGTTCCGGAAGAACATCACGATCACCTGATCGATCTGAAGAGCGGAATGGTCATTGAGTTCCGCTCTCCGGAAATCGAAGCACTGCAGGAGCGGATCGCCCGCGAGCATGGCTTCAAACTGGTGGATCACCGCCTGGAACTCTACGGCATCCCGCTGAAAAAAGACGAACTCTGATATCATGGCAGTCCGGGAGCGCCGCATTTGATCGTCTGGCTGCGCATCGCCTTCGCCTTTTTCGTCATCATTGTCGTCAGCATCCTGCTCATGCCGCTGCAGGTGCTGGCGCTCACTTTTGACTGGAAGCTGCGACGCACCCTGCCCCGGCGCTGGCATCGCATCGTCTGCTATTGTCTCGGCATCCGCATTCGGGTGCGAGGCAAACTCGAAAGCCGACGACCTCTTATGCTCTGTTCCAACCATTCCTCCTGGATGGACATCATGGTCATGTCGGCGGTCGCCGATGTCGCCTTCATTGCCAAGATAGAGGTACGCGATTGGCCGATCTTCGGCACGCTCGCCAAGCTGCAGAAGAGTGTTTTCGTGGTGCGCGAGGAAAAGCGCCGCACCGGCGATCAGGCGAGCGAGATTGCCGCCCGCATGGCGGACGGCGAAATCGTCGTGCTGTTTCCAGAGGGGACGACCTCCGACGGCAACCGCCTGCTGGAGGTCAAATCGTCGCTCTTCGGGGCAGCCGCAATGGCCGTACCGCATTCCCAGACGGGTGCCGTCATGGTGCAGCCGGTTGCGATTGCCTATACGCAAGTCCACGGCATCGCCATGGGACGTTATCATCGCCCGCTTGCTGCCTGGCCCGGCGATATCGAGCTTCTACCTCATCTGATCGACATCCTGAAATGTGGCGCGATCGATGCCGAAGTCTCCTTTGGCGAGGCGGTCGAATATGGCGAGAAGACAAATCGCAAGGCGGTCAGCACCACGATCTCGGCTCGCATCCGAAACCTGTTGAACAGCAGTCTGCGCGGCCGCGATATCGCCTAAGGCGACATGCCCTTTTCTCGCGCTTCAAAAACCACTAAATAGCGCGCCATGACCCAAGACAGCGCCCTTCTTCAGCCGCCGGAGACAATCCTCCGCGATGGCTCCAACAGCCGCAAGGTTTTCATCAAGACCTATGGTTGCCAGATGAACGTCTATGACTCAACGCGCATGAGCGATGCTCTTGCCCGCGATGGCTATGAGCCGACCGAGGACATGGAAGAGGCTGATCTCGTCCTGCTCAACACCTGCCACATCCGCGAGAAGGCAGCCGAGAAAGTCTATTCCGCACTTGGGCGCCTGCGCGAGATGAAAAAGCGCAAGGCTGCCGACGGCCGCGAGATGATGATCGGCGTCACCGGCTGCGTCGCGCAGGCTGAAGGCGAAGAGATCCTGCGTCGTGCTCCTGCTGTCGATGTCGTCATCGGCCCCCAGACCTATCACCGCCTGCCGGATGCGCTGCGCCGCGCCAAGGAAGGTCATCGCGTCGTCGATACGGAATATGCGATCGAGGACAAGTTCGAGCACCTGCCGATCGCCGAGGCGCCGAAGATCCGTGCCCGCGGCGTGACCTCCTTCCTGACAGTCCAGGAAGGCTGCGACAAGTTCTGCACCTTCTGCGTTGTGCCCTATACGCGTGGCTCGGAAGTCTCGCGGCCGGTCTCGCAGATCGTCGAAGAGGCGATGAAGCTCGTTGCCGCTGGCGTGCGTGAAATCACCTTGCTCGGCCAGAATGTCAATGCCTGGCACGGCGTCGGCCCGCAGGGCGAAGAGTGGAGCCTCGGCGATCTGCTCTACCGGCTTGCCGATATCCCCGGCCTTACGCGCCTTCGCTATACGACGAGCCACCCGCGCGACATGGATGACCGGCTGATCGAGGCACACCGCGACCTGCGCGCCTTGATGCCCTATCTGCATCTTCCGGTTCAGGCAGGTTCGGACCGTATTCTCAAGGCGATGAACCGTCGGCATACGGCCGCCGAATACCTATCCCTCATCGAGCGCATCCGCAAGGCGCGTCCCGATATCGCACTGTCGGGCGATTTCATCACCGGCTTTCCGGGGGAGACAGACAAGGAATTTGAGGATACACTAAAACTCGTTGAGGAGGTGCGTTACGCGCAGGCCTTCTCGTTCAAATATTCGACGCGGCCGGGTACGCCCGGAGCGGAATTGAAGGATCAGGTGCCGGAAGATATCAAGGCAGAACGGCTGGAACGCCTGCAGGCGCTGCTTCTCAAGCAGACGCAGGAATTCAACGAGTCCTGCATCGGCAAGGAAATCGACCTTCTCCTCGAAAAGCCCGGCCGGATGCCTGGCCAGCTCATTGGCCGGTCACCGTGGCTGCAGTCCGTGAATGTTGATGCAAAAGCATCGCAAATCGGTGACATTATTAAAGTGCGAATCACAGGAACCGGAACCAACAGCCTGTTTGCCGAACGCGCAGAGGCTGAGGTCTAACCCAGGGAGCTCGACCGCTTGAACGGACAGGAATTGGTTTCTACTTCACCGCGCCACCCACGCATAGCGAGCGACGCCAATCACTTCGTCCTGACGTTCGAGAACAACCGGTTCGCCAGCGAACTTTTCGGACAGTTCGACCAGAATTTGAAGCTCCTGGAACAGCGGCTCAATATCGATGCGCGGGCACGCGGCAACTCCGTTGTCATCACCGGCGATGTGCTGGCCACCAACCAGGCGCGACGCACGCTCGATTACCTCTATGAAAAACTCCAGAAAGGCGGCAGTGTGGAGCGTTCAGACGTGGAAGGCGCAATCCGTATGGCGGTTGCAGCCGACGACCAACTCACGCTGCCGACGATGGAAAGAAAAGCCAAATTGACGATGGCGCAGATTTCGACGCGCAAAAAGACGATCATCGCGCGAACGCCAACGCAGGATGCCTATATGCGGGCGCTGGAGCGCTCGGAGATGGTGTTCGGAGTCGGTCCTGCCGGTACGGGCAAGACCTATCTCGCCGTCGCCCACGCCGCCCAGCTTCTGGAGCGCGGCGCCGTCGAGAAGATCATTCTTTCGCGACCCGCCGTCGAGGCCGGCGAACGCCTGGGCTTCCTGCCGGGCGACATGAAGGAGAAGGTCGATCCTTATCTGCGCCCGCTTTATGACGCGCTCTATGACATGATCCCTGGCGACAAGGTCGAGCGAGCAATCACCGCCGGCGTCATTGAAATCGCGCCGCTCGCCTTCATGCGTGGTCGCACGCTTGCCAATGCCGCCATCATCCTCGACGAGGCACAGAACACCACGTCGATGCAGATGAAGATGTTCCTGACACGTCTTGGCGAGAACTCGCGCATGATCATCACCGGCGATCCGAGCCAGATCGACTTGCCGCGCGGCGTCAAATCCGGCCTCGTGGAGGCGCTGCATCTCTTGAACGACGTCGAAGGCATCTCGACGGTGCGCTTCAAGGATGTCGATGTCGTGCGCCATCCGCTGGTCGGCCGCATCGTCAAGGCCTATGATGCGACCTATGTGGCGGCAAACGAAGAGGCCAGCCGGCAGGACTGATGGCCGAGCTCGACATACAGATCAGCATCGAGGACACGGGCTGGCCCGCCGAAGATGTATTGCATGCCCTTGGCGAACGCGTGCTGGGAGCAGCCGCCGCCTACCTGCGGGAAGAGGAAAATCAGCCCTTCCCGAAGATGCCGCCGGAAGTTTCGCTCGTCTTCACCGACGATGCCTCCATTCAGGACATCAATGCGGAATGGCGCGGCAAGGACAAGCCGACCAACGTCCTGTCGTTTCCGGCCTTTCCGGTCAAACCCGGCAAAACGCCAGGCCCGATGCTCGGCGATATCATCATTGCCAGGGAGACGGTGGAACGCGAAGCGCAGGAGCTCGAAAAGAGTTTCGACGACCATTTGACCCATCTTATGGTGCATGGTTTCTTGCATCTGCTCGGCTACGACCATATTAATAATGACGAGGCCGAAATTATGGAGGGGCTCGAGACTCGCATTTTAGCAGTGCTCGGCCTATCTGACCCCTACGAGGGTCAAGACCTTAAAATGGAACCATGAGCGAATTTTCAACGAAGCCGGCGTCAGACGCCAACGACTCCGACCAATCCTCCTCTTCAGACGAGGGTGGTAGTAGTCGACACCGACCGCAATCCTTCTGGTCGCGCGCAGCGCGCATGCTAAGGCCGCAACACGGCTCACGACTGCGCGAAGACCTTGCCGATGCGCTGATGACCGACCCAGCTGCTGCCGATGCCTTTTCGCCCGACGAGCGGGCGATGCTTCACAATATCCTGCGCTTCCGTGAAGTGCGCGTCGCCGACGTGATGGTGCCCCGCGCCGATATCGAGGCGGTCGACCAGACTATCACCATCGGCGAACTGATGATCCTCTTCGAGGAAAGCGGCCGCTCGCGCATGCCCGTCTATGCCGAAACGCTCGACGATCCGCGCGGCATGGTGCATATCCGCGACCTTCTCTCCTATGTCGCCAAGCAGGCGCGCAATAAGCGCCGCAGCAGCACCAAGCCTGCAGCAGGTGCGCCTGCAATAGACGTATCGCCGGAACATATCCAGAAGGCGCCGCGCTCGGCCAAGCCGAATTTCGACCTCGGACGCGTCGACCTGCAGAAGACGCTCGCCGAAACCGGCATCATCAGGCAGATCCTCTTCGTGCCGCCCTCCATGCTGGCATCCGACCTTCTGCGTCGCATGCAGGTGAACCGCACCCAGATGGCGCTGGTCATCGACGAATATGGCGGCACTGACGGCCTCGCCTCGCATGAAGACATCGTGGAGATGGTGATTGGCGATATCGACGACGAACATGACGATGAAGAAGTCATGTTCAAACGCGTTTCGGAAGACGTCTTCGTTGCCGACGCCCGTGTCGAGCTCGAAGAGATTGCCGAAGCCATAGGCCCGGATTTCAACATTAGCGAGCAGATCGACGAGGTCGATACTCTGGGTGGTCTGATCTTCTCGGCGCTCGGACGCATCCCCGTGCGCGGTGAAGTCGTGCAGGCGCTGCCGGATTTCGAATTCCATATTCTCGATGCCGATCCGCGCCGCATCAAGCGGGTGCGCATCACCCGCAAGCGTCAGGCAATCCGCCGCCGCGCCAAGACAGACGGCGATGGACCACCGATTGGCGAAGGAAACGACGAGCGGCCGGCGGAATCCACGGCAAACTGAACGTTCCGTAAGACGACAAGCGCACGCTTTTTTGAAAGACTGCGATTGGATTGATTCGCGGCTTTGATGGGAGTGGGCATGGAGCGGCTTGCGGATAGGATTATCCTCGTCTGGGGTTTAAAACGGTCAATGCTTGCGATCGCAGCAGGCGCCTTTGCCGTTTTGGCGCTGCCTCCCGTCGGCTTCTTCGCTGCGATGTTCGTTTCCTTCTCCCTGCTCGTCTGGCTGATCGATGGGGCGGCTGCCTCGCCGGAAAGCAGCCTTCCCGGCAGGCTCTGGCCGGCATTTGTCACCGGCTGGCTGTTCGGCTTCGGCTATTTCGTAGCCGGACTCTGGTGGCTTGGGCATGCGCTACTGATTGATTCAGAAGAGTTTGCCTGGGCTTTGCCACTCGCAATCCTCGGGCTCCCAGCCTGCCTTGCCATCTTTTATGGGTTGGCGACTGCCCTTGCCCGTATCTTCTGGTCGGATGGCATGGGCCGGATTGCGGCACTTGCTGCCAGCTTCGGCCTGCTTGAGTGGGTACGCAGCTTCATCTTTACCGGCTTCCCCTGGAACGCCATCGGCTACGCCATGATGCCCATGCCACTGATGATGCAGTCCGCGCATGTGATCGGCACTATGGGGGTGACGGCTCTCTCGGTCTTCGTCTTCGCTGCCCCGGCCCTCGTTGGAACCCGACAGGGAGCGAAACTCGGTATCGGTCTCGCGGTCACGCTCTTTGCGGCGCATCTCGGCTACGGTGCCTATATTCTCTATCTCACGCCGAAACCCGAGGCTTTACCCGAGGACAAGCGGCCTGTCGTTCGCCTTGTGCAGCCGGCGATCGATCAGACCGCCAAGATGGACAATGATGCAGATCGCGAAGCGATCTTCGAGACCCATCTCAAGCTTTCGGCGGCGCCCCCCAAGGAAGGTGGCAAGAAGCCTGACATCATCGTCTGGCCGGAAACCTCGATCCCGTTCATCCTCACCGATAATAAGGATGCGCTCACGCGGATTGCCGATACGCTCGACGACAATCAGATCCTGATCGCGGGAGCCGTGCGCGCCGAAGAACTCGGCCCCGGTTATGCCACCCGCTATTATAATTCGATCTATGTGATCGACGGGCGGGGGCAGATCGTGGCCGCTTCGGACAAGGTGCATCTCGTTCCCTTCGGCGAATATCTTCCCTTCGAGGATACGCTGAATGCGTTCGGTATCCAGAATGTGGTGGAAATGCCGGGTGGTTTTTCGGCCGCCGCCAGCCGTCATCTGCTTGAGCTTCCAAACGGGCTGAAATTCTATCCGCTCGTCTGCTACGAGATCATCTTCCCCGAAGAAATGACAGGCGACATCGATGCAGCGAACGCCATCCTCAACATTACGAATGACAGCTGGTTCGGCTCGACACCAGGTCCTTACCAACATTTTCAGCAGGCCCGCGTACGGGCGGTCGAGACCGGTCTGCCGCTGATTCGCGATGCGAATAACGGAATTTCGGCGGTTGTAGACGCGCGCGGCGAAATCGTTTCAGGTCTAAAATTGGACCAAATTGGCTTTATTGATGCAACTCTCAATGGATTCGAAAAAAACAATGGAAGCCCGCACCCCCGCCAAACGTACTTCTGGTTGACTGAAACGTTACTGATAATCATCGCGCTAATTTCACGCAGGGGTTTTATTTTCGGGTTGAATTGACCAAAAACCCCTAAAATTGCATAGTGGTAACAATCGGCGTTAGTGACGTATGCTTCAACGTGGGTTATCGCGACTTGCAACGTGGCGTTACGGAATGAGGTCAGGGCATGCCGGTTAGAACAAGGTTGAATTTTTCTTTGCTAGGGCACGACCATGATTGAGAATAAGAAGAAGCCGAATCCTATCGACATCCATGTCGGTAGCCGTATTCGACTTCGCCGTACCATGTTGGGCATGAGCCAGGAGAAGCTCGGCGAAAGCCTCGGCATCACCTTTCAGCAGATCCAAAAATACGAGAAGGGTACCAACCGCGTTGGCGCCAGTCGTCTCCAGAACATTTCAAGCATCCTCAATGTGCCCGTTTCCTTCTTCTTCGAAGATGCTCCTGGCGAACATTCCGGTGCCTTGACCGGCATGGCGGAGACCTCGAGTTCGAACTACGTCGTCGACTTCCTCTCCTCTTCAGAAGGACTCCAGCTCAACCGCGCATTTGTGAAGATCACCGACCCCAAGGTTCGTCGCAAGGTCGTCGAACTGGTGAAAGCGCTGGCCGCAGAAGCTGACTCCGACTGAGCCTCCCCCACGCTAGGGAAAACTCGAAGGCGGCCGAAAAGGCCGCTTTTTTGCGTTTTTGGGGCAAAATTTGTCACTTCGCCGCAGATATAAAGATATATTTATGTCCTTCTGTGCTTGTCATTCGAGCACGAACTGAGTACCTACTAGGCTGCTTTTGTTCTTTGAGGGGAATCCCGGAATGCGCGCGAATTATCTCTTTACCAGCGAATCTGTTGCCGAAGGTCACCCGGACAAGGTGTGTGACCGCATCTCCGACGAGATCGTCGATCTGGTCTACCGCGAGGCGGCAAAGACCGGCGTCAATCCGTGGGGCGTGCGTATTGCCTGCGAAACCCTCGCGACGACCAACCGCGTCGTTATTGCCGGCGAAGTTCGCCTGCCGCCGAGCCTGATGAAGAAGGACAAGGACGGCAAGGACGTCATCAACCCATCGAAGTTCAAGGCTGCTGCCCGCCGCGCCATCAAGGACATCGGTTACGAGCAGGACGGCTTTCACTGGAAGAAGGCCAAGATCGACGTGCTGCTGCACTCGCAGTCGGCCGACATCGCGCAAGGCGTGGACAGCGCCGCTGACCAGCAGGGTGACGAAGGTGCTGGCGACCAGGGCATCATGTTCGGCTACGCCTGCAAGGAAACGCCCGACCTCATGCCGGCGCCGATCTATTATTCTCACAAGATCCTTCAACTCCTCGCCGCTGCCCGCAAGAAGGGCGAGGGCGAAGTCGCCAAGCTCGGGCCCGACGCCAAGAGCCAGGTCACCGTACGCTATGTCGACGGCAGGCCGGCAGAAGTCACGTCGATCGTTCTCTCCACCCAACATCTCGACGAAAGCTGGGATTCGAAGAAGGTTCGCAGCGTCGTCGAACCCTATATCCGCGAAGCCCTCGGCGACCTGAAGATTGCCGACGATTGCAAGTGGTACATCAACCCCACCGGCAAGTTCGTCATCGGTGGCCCGGATGGTGACGCCGGCCTCACCGGTCGCAAGATCATCGTCGATACTTACGGCGGCGCTGCTCCGCACGGCGGTGGCGCATTCTCCGGCAAGGACACGACCAAGGTCGACCGTTCGGCTGCCTATGCGGCACGCTATCTCGCCAAGAACGTCGTAGCCGCCGGCCTTTCCGATCGTTGCACGATCCAGCTCTCCTACGCCATCGGCGTCGCGCAGCCGCTGTCGATCTATGTGGACCTGCATGGCACCGGCAAGGGTGTTTCCGAGGATCAGGTCGAAGCCGCGATCCGTCAGAACATGGATCTGTCGCCGTCGGGTATCCGCCGTCATCTCGATCTCAACAAGCCGATCTATGCCAAGACATCGGCTTACGGCCATTTCGGCCGCAAGGCCGGCCGCGACGGCTCGTTCTCCTGGGAGCGCACGGACCTCGTGAAGGCGCTCAAGGATGCCGTCAGGACCAAGGCTGCTGCATGACGGATATGGAACGCCGGAGCCGGACGACCGAAGCATTTTTCGGTCGCCGCAAAGGAAAGGCTCTGCGTGAGCAGCAGGCCGAAAGGCTCGCTACCCTGCTCCCGGCATTCATCGTCGATCTGTCAGCGGCTCCCCCAGAGCCGCTGAAGACGCTTTTTCCTGTTGCGGTCGACAGAATGCGGCTGGAGATCGGCTTCGGCGGCGGAGAGCATCTCATCCACCGCGCGCTGGAAACTCCCTCGACAGGATTTATCGGCGTCGAGCCGTTCATAAACTCCATGCAGAAGCTGCTGGCGCGTGTCGATGAAACGGGCGCGCGCAACGTGCGCGTCTACAACGACGATGCGACGCAACTTCTCGACTGGCTTCCCGATAGCTGTCTCGATCAGATCGACCTGCTCTATCCGGATCCTTGGCCGAAACGGAAGCACTGGAAGCGGCGTTTCGTCTCGAAGACCAATCTCGACCGTTTCCACCGCGTGCTGAAGCCGGGGGGGCTTTTCTGCTTCGCCTCCGACATCGACACCTATGTAAACTGGACGCTGCTGAAATGCCTCGAGCATGGCGGCTTCGAGTGGACAGCAGAGAATGCCGCCGACTGGCTCACGCCCTATCAGGGCTGGCCGAGCACCCGCTATGAAGCCAAGGCCCGCCGTGAGGGTCGTTCCTCAGCCTATCTCACCTTCAAACGCGTCTGATCTGTCTTGGCATAGATGCCGGGCAGCATGCCGTCTCAATCGCCACTGCGCTGTTGAAGACCGCATCGCCACGGCGTTCGAAACAACCGATAATGGGGTCGCCTTTGTCGGTGCGAGTTTTTCAAGGATCGAGAGGAACGCCGGGCTGTCGAGCGATAGCGCACGGTTCTAACCAGCTCTGCGGGAGATAGGATTCGGATAGGAGGCCAATATCGCATCGGCTGCAGCTTCCGCGTCGCCGAAAATGGGGAAACGCTGGAAGGCGGCTATATGCATGGGCAAGGGGCTAGCAAGGGGCCCCTCACGTCGCCCATTATCATTCTTCAACATGCATTCTGCCTCGCGGCAGGCCGGTCATGGTCAATGCAGGCTGACCGTCTTCAGCTCGTCTTCAGCAGCCTTGAAGAAGGTGCTCGAGCGGTTATCCGTCAGCAGGATCGGCGTACCATCGGCGCCGAACAATGCCCAGAGATCAACGCTCGGATCGATATCCGGCGCCTCGGGGAAGCACTTGGCAACCTCCTCGGTGCGTATTTTGCGGATATAGGCGACCTCGCCATTGCCGATGCCGGCAAGTTCGGACTTGGTCAGACGCGACGTGGCTTCTTTCATCAACATTCCTGTTCCTCCGGGAGAAGGGACCAACGGTTCAATAAACCGTTGTGCTACTGTGAAACCGAAATGTTAATTTTCTTGACCATGCGCGCCGGTTCCGGTCGAATTAGATCGACCGAAAGCAGACCGTTCTTGAGGCTTGCGCCCAAGACCTGCATGCCGTCTGCGAGCACGAAGGTGCGCTGGAACTGCCTCGCGGCGATGCCGCGGTAGAGATAATCGCGCTCGCCCTGATCGATCTGGCGGCCACGGATCAGAAGCTGGTTTTCCTCAGTTGATACGTCGAGCTCTTCTTCGCTGAAACCGGCGACGGCAAGCGTAATGCGAAGCCGTTCAGGTGCGTCGTGAGCGGCGGCGATACGTTCGATATTGTAGGGTGGATAACCGTCGCTTGCCTTGGAAATCCGCTCAAGCGTCTTTTCCATAGCGTCGAAGCCCAGAAGCAGCGGGCTGGCGAAAGGGGTGATGCGGCTCATCTTCCAAAGTCCTTGATGCAAGCGACCTTTCCGGACCTCATATGCAGCATCCGGGTACGCCCAATATGGGAACGACGGTTGCCCGCTGCAAGGCGTGACGGCGGTCGGTCCAGACATCTCACATTTTAAGGCAAAGCCGCATGAGATCGCTTCCTTGACAAAGGGCGCGAGGCCTCGCATCAAAACAAGCCCGGCGCGATGTGCTGATTTGCGACGGGAGCGTGAAGACAATGAGAAGGTGCATGCTGTAGCGACGCGCACCAGAGGATGGAACGATTCGGATGGCAGAACCGAGAAAGATCATTATCGATACCGACCCTGGCCAGGACGATGCCGCCGCGATCATGCTGGCCTTCGGCAGCCCGGAAGAACTTGACGTGCTGGGCATCACCACCGTCGCCGGCAACGTGCCGCTGGCTCTGACGAGCCGCAATGCACGCATCATCTGCGAGCTTTGCGAACGGACCGACATCAAGGTCTTTGCCGGCGCCGACCGGCCGATCGCGCGCAAGCTGGTTACCGCCGAGCACGTGCATGGCAAGACAGGCCTTGACGGCCCGACCCTTCCCGAGCCGACGATGCCGCTGCAGGCGCAGCATTCCGTCGACTTCATCATCGAAACGCTGCGACGCGAGCCGGAAGGCACTGTCACGCTCTGCACGCTCGGACCGTTGACCAATATCGGTCTGGCTTTCCAGAAGGCGCCTGATATCGTTCCGCGCATCCGGGAATTGGTGATGATGGGAGGCGGTTTCTTTGAAGGCGGCAACATCACACCGGCGGCCGAGTTCAACATCTATGTCGATCCTGAGGCCGCCGATATCGTGTTCCACTCAGGTGTGCCTGTTGTCATGATGCCGCTTGACGTCACACATCAGCTTCTGACACGCAAGGATCGGGTGAAACGTATGGCCGATATCGGCACGGCACCCGCCAAAGCGATGGTGGAGATGCTGGAATTCTTCGAGCGCTTCGACGTCGAAAAATACGGCTCGGACGGCGGCCCGCTGCACGACCCGACGACGGTCGCCTACTTGCTGAAACCCGAGCTCTTCAAGGGCCGGGAGTGCAATGTCGAGATCGAGGTGAAATCGGAACTGACGGTCGGAATGACCGTCGTCGACTGGTGGCACGTGACCGACCGCAAGCGTAATGCGAAGGTCATGCGCCATGTGGATGCCGACGGCTTCTTCGATCTCCTGATCGAGCGCTTCGCGCGAATCTGATCCGCCATTATCCAACGGAAGCAAAAAGGCCGCTGAGCGGCCTTTTTCAATTGTCAGATGTTCCGCTCCTTCAGGCGTCCTTCTCGTCAAGCACGGAGTTAGCATCTGCTTCGACGATTTTGGGGCCGCCCTTTGCAACGCCGACCATGGCCGGGCGCAGCACGCGCTCGCCGATGGTGAAGCCTGCCTGCACCACCTGAACAACTGTGTTGTTCGGCACTTCAACATTCGGCACTTCGAACATCGCCTGATGGAAGTTCGGGTCGAACTTCTGGCCGACCGGCTCCAGCTTGCGAACGCCGTGACGCTCGAGAGCCGAAAGCATGGAACGTTCGGTCATCTCGACACCTTCGATCAGCGTCGTCAGGCCGGCATCGGCAGTAGCCTTGGCTTCCGGCGGAATAGCATCGAGCGCGCGGCGCAGGTTGTCAGAGACGGCCAGCATGTCGCGGGCGAAGCCTGCGACAGAATAGGACTTGGCGTCCTTGACCTCGCGCTCCGTGCGGCGGCGCAGATTGTCCATTTCGGCAGCGAGCCGCAGATAGCGGTCGCGCAGTTCAGCATTTTCAGCCTTCAGAAGCTCAAGCGGATCAGGTTCACTCGCAGCAGCTTCCTTCACGGCTTCATTCTCGACGTTTGCGGCAGCTTCGGCTGCGGCTTCCGCTGCAGCTGCGTCAGGTCCGTTCTGCGTCGTTTCATCGGTCATGACGGTCTCCGGTTGGTGTCTTCTCAGATGCGCCCGATATCGATGTTTGGCCGGAAAAAATCAAGTCTGCGTGACGAAGAAGCGAAAATTCGAAGCAGTTCTGTGAAATATTTCAAAGAGAGCCGCGTGAAAGGCGCGAAACGAGCTGGGCGGTATAATCGACCATCGGGACGATACGCGAATAATTGAGTCGCGTCGGGCCGATGACACCAACCGCACCAACAATGCGGTCATCATCATCGCGATAGGGCGCGACGATCAACGAAGAGCCTGACAGCGAGAAGAGCTTGTTCTCTGAGCCAATGAAGATACGCACACCCGGTCCGCTTTCGGCAAGATTCAGGAGCTCGATCAAGCTGTCCTTCTTCTCGAGATCGTCGAAAAGCAGGCGCAGCCGGTCAAGGTCTTCGGCGCCGCCTACACCTTCCAGCAGGTTTGCGCGGCCGCGGACGATGAGCTGCGCAGGCTTGGTCTCGTCCGAACTGCCAGCCCAGACGGCAACGCCGCGTTCAACGAGATCCCGCGACAGCGCATCGAGCTCGTGGCGAACTTCATCTTTCAGCCGGCTCAGTTGCAGGCGCAATTCCGGCAGCGTCTGGCCAGTCATGTGCGCGTTGAGGAAATTGGCGGCCTCAGTAAGCTGCGAAGAAGTGACACCCGCGGGCAGTTCGATAATGCGGTTTTCGACCTGATCGTGATCGCCGACAAGCACAGCCAGCGCCTTGGTCGGCTCCAGGCGGATGAACTCGACATGTTTCAACACCGGATCGCTCTTGGAGGTAATGACGAGGCCGGCGCCGCGCGAAATGCCCGACAGCATGCGGCTTGCCTCGTTCATCATCGATTCCACGGGATTGTCGCGGCTTTCGGCCCGCACCTGGCGATCGATGCTGGCACGCTCTTCAGCCGAGAGATCGCCGACCTGCATGAAGGCATCGACGAAGAAGCGTAAGCCCACCTGGGTCGGCAGGCGGCCAGCGCTGACATGTGGTGAATAAATGAGGCCGAGCTCTTCCAGATCGCTCATGACATTGCGCACGGAGGCTGGCGACAGCGACATGGGCAAGAGGCGCGACAGATTACGGGAGCCGAGCGGCTCGCCATGCTCCAGATAGCCTTCAACGATGCGCCGGAAGATTTCCTTCGATCGTTCATCCAGCGCAGCCACGGCATCCGAAATTGATGTCGACCTGTAGCTCATGAACTTTTCGCACCCGCACTGAACGATATTCAGAAAATATAGCCAATCTCACCCCCGTGGCAAAAGGGAATTTGCAAATGCACGCAGCCAATCGTAGAAGCGGGCGACGATACAATACATGCATGACATAACCCGGGAAGCGCTGACGTTTTTCGGCATCATGTTTCAGGAGAAGAGAATGCGGCCTTCAGGCAGAAAAACCGACCAGATGCGCAAGGTCTCCTTCGAGCGCAATTTTTCGAAGCATGCGGAAGGCTCCTGCCTAGTAAAGTTCGGCGACACACACGTGCTCTGCACAGCAAGCCTGGAAGACAAGACGCCGCCGTGGCTGCGCAATACCGGCAAAGGCTGGGTCACCGCCGAATACGGCATGCTGCCGCGCGCAACGGGCGAACGCATGAAGCGTGAAGCTGCTGCCGGCAAGCAGGGCGGCCGCACGCAGGAAATCCAGCGCCTCATCGGCCGCTCGCTGCGCGCCGTGGTCGACCTGACCGCGCTCGGTGAACGCCAGATCACGCTCGACTGTGATGTCATCCAGGCCGATGGTGGCACGCGCACAGCCTCGATCACTGGTGGCTGGATCGCGCTTTATGACTGCCTGCGCTGGATGGAAACGCGTAATATGATCAAGGCCGACCGTGTCCTGAAGGATCATGTTGCAGCGATCTCCTGTGGCATCTTCGCCAACCAGCCGGTCATCGACCTCGACTATCTCGAAGATTCCTCGGCCGAGACCGACGCCAACTTCGTCATGACTGGGGCTGGCGGCATCGTCGAGATCCAGGGCACGGCAGAAGGCACGCCTTTCAGCGAAGAGGAATTCTCCTCACTGATGGGTCTTGCCAAGTCGGGCATTGCCGAACTGGTGGACCTGCAAAAGCAGGCGATCGCCTGAGGCCAACCGTTCTGGCCTATCCATGAATTTTTCCTTGTCCCCGTCTCGGGGGCGAGGCGGACCGAGAGGCGGCAATGGCGCAACCCATCGAAGGCATTCTTGAAACCGCGCTTTACGCTGCCGATCTCGATGCGGCCGAAGCCTTTTACGGAAATGTGCTCGGCCTTGAGAAGATTACGCGTGCCGGCAACCGCCATGTGTTCTTCCGTTGCGGGCCGAGCGTATTGCTGATCTTCAATCCGGAGGAAACGGTGAAGCCACCAGCGCCTGATAGCTTGCAGGTCCCGCCGCATGGCGCCGTCGGAAGGGGCCACGCCTGTTTCAGGGTTTCGGGAGATAATCTCGATGCGATGGCGCAGAAGCTGAAAGGTGCCGGCATCGCCATCGAATCCGAGGTTCACTGGCCGCGGGGCGGTCGATCCATTTATTTCCGCGATCCCGATGGCAACAGCCTGGAATGCGCGGAGGCAAAAATTTGGGGAATGGAATAAGGATATTTTATGCGTAAGCTCGAAACCAAGACCATTGTCGTCGCCAGCCATAATCAGGGTAAGATCCGCGAGATCCAGGATCTGATCGGGCCACTGGGCTTCACCGCCAAATCCGCGGCAGAGCTCAATTTCATCGAGCCCAAGGAAACGGGGACCACCTTCGAAGAAAATGCTACGATCAAGGCGCTTGCCTCGGCTCAGGCCTCCGGTCTTCCGGCGCTTTCTGATGATTCCGGCCTCGTCGTGGATGCGCTCGGCGGTGACCCGGGCGTCTACACCGCCGACTGGGCAGAAACCGGTAACGGCACCCGCGATTTCAACATGGCCATGGAAAAGGTCGAGAAGGCATTGGAAAACGCTGGGGCAACGAAGCCCGAGCAGCGTGCCGCCCGCTTCGTCAGCGTACTCTGCCTTGCCTGGCCGGATGGGCACACCGAACTGTTCCGCGGCGAGGTGGAAGGTACGGTCGTCTGGCCGCCGCGTGGAACGCAGGGCTTCGGCTATGATCCCGTCTTCCAGCCAGAAGGCTATAATGTGACTTTCGGCGAGATGAGCGCGGAGGAAAAACACGGCTGGAATATCGGCAAACCGCAGGCTCTGTCGCACCGCGCGCGTGCCTTCAAACTCTTTGTCGAAACCTGCCTGGAAGCATAAGGCCACGCTTTGAACATGATCGAATCGCCTGCGCTGACGCGCGATGCAAAGCTTTTGCCCGATACCGGCGAGCCCGGTTTCGGGGTCTACGTGCATTGGCCCTTCTGCGCGGCGAAGTGCCCCTATTGCGATTTCAACAGCCATGTCCGCCATCAGCCGGTCGATCAGAAGCGCTACGTCGCCGCCTTCCTGAAAGAGATCGTCAATGCCCGTCTGATGAGCGGGCCGAAGACTGTGACCAGTATCTTCCTTGGCGGCGGCACGCCGTCGCTGATGAAGCCGGAAACCGTCGATGCGATCATGAACGGCATCTCGCGGCACTGGCATGTGCCTGACGGTATCGAAATCACGATGGAGGCCAATCCTTCGAGCGTCGAGGCGGAACGCTTCCGCGGCTATCGTGCCGCCGGGGTCAATCGCGTATCGCTCGGCGTGCAGGCACTGAATGATCGCGATCTCAAATTCCTTGGCCGGCTGCACGACGTCGCCGACGCGCTGAAGGCGATCAGGCTGGCGCGCGACATTTTCCCGCGCATGTCTTTCGACCTGATCTATGCCCGGCCAAACCAGACGGTCGAGGAATGGGAGCGCGAACTCAAGGAGGCGATCTCCTATGCGGTCGACCATCTCTCGCTCTATCAGCTCACCATTGAGGAAGGCACGCCCTTCTACGGCCTGCAAAAGGCCGGAAAGCTGATCGTGCCTGATGGGAACCAGTCTGCCGCACTCTATGAGGCCACGCAAGAGATCACCGAGCGCGAAGGGCTACCGGCCTACGAGGTGTCCAACCACGCCCGGCCCGGTGCGGAGAGCCGCCACAATCTCACATACTGGCGATACGGCGATTATGCCGGCATCGGCCCCGGTGCGCACGGCCGCCTGACCCGCGGGGCTGAGAAGATCGCCACTGCGACGGAGCGCAAGCCGGAAGCGTGGCTGGACCTCGTCGAGCGCGACGGACACGGGATCATCGACGAGGAGCGTCTCGGATTCGAGCAGCAGTCCGACGAATTGCTGCTGATGGGTCTGCGTCTCAAGGAAGGTGTCGATCTTGCCCGCTGGCAGCAACTTTCCGGCCGCGATCCCGATCCAAAGCGCGAGCACTTTTTACTGGAACACGGCTTTATCGAACGGATCGGCAATTCGCGCCTGCGCTGCACGCCGGCCGGCATGCTGATCCTCGATTCCGTCGTCGCGGATCTCGCCTGCTGAGACACGTCAGGCAGCGCGTCTCTTGCCGAAAGAAGCGAGCCTTCCATCGATCGCCGCAAGGCCGACAGCGATCAATACCATACCGATCAGATGCTTGAACTGCAGCTGCTCGCCGAGCGCGACTGCGCCGAGCAGGATTGCACTCACCGGGATCAGGAAGGTCACCAGCATCAGATTGGTCGCGCCCGCCGTCGCCAGGATGCGGAAGAAGAGCACATAGGCCACGGCAGTCGAGAGGATCGCCAGGCCGAGCAGTGCAAGCCAGGTTTCGGCAGAAGGCATTGCAAGCGTCCAGGGCTCATCGACGACAAGCGCGATCGGCAGCATCAGCACGGTTGAAGCGGTCACCTGTCCGGCAGCCGGAATAAGCGGGGCATGGCCCATGCGCCGGAAGCGCCGGCCCCAGATACCGGCGAGCGAATAGGAAAGGGCCGCCCCCAACACCGCGACCTGGGCAAGCACGTTCGAGCCGAGATCCCTCAAGGCATCGAAACCGATCATATAGGCGACGCCCGCAAAGCCGACGATCACGCCAACGAGACGGGTTGCCGTCAGCTTCTCATCGGCCGTCAACACATGGGCGACAACGACGGCGAAAAGTGGCGTCGTGGCATTGAGGATCGACGCGAGGCCGCTCGCGATATGTGTCTGGCCCCAGACGATCAGGCAGAAGGGGATCATATTGTTCAAGAAACCCATGCCGAAGAAAGCGATCCAGCTCTGCCGGTCGTGCGGCATGGTGTGGCCCATGGCGCGCACGATCAGATTGAGCGCGATGGCAGCGAGCAATACGCGCCCGGTCACGATGGTGAAAGGCGGCAACGCCCTTACGAGAAGGCCGTTGAAGAAGAAGGAGCCGCCCCAGAGAAGCGACAGCACGATTAGCATGGCCCATTCTGCAGCTCCCATCGACTTCTGAATGGACATGATATCTCCCTTGTCGAGTTTCTCTAAAGCGTTCTTTCCAGCTTACCTGTGTGGATTTGCCAGGTACGCTGGTTTTTATTAGGATATTTTGCAGCTGACAAACGAGCTTTTCTGCCTATATGATTGAGTTTAACTAAAACATGGCCGGTCCTCTACCCTCCCTGTCGGCGCTGCGTGCCTTTGAGGCGACGGCGCGTCATCTGAGCATGACGCAGGCAGCGCATGAGTTACACGTCACGCCAGGCGCTGTCAGCCTGCAGATCCGCGATCTCGAAGCTTCGCTTGGCGTGTCTCTGTTCGAGCGGCGAACCCGGCAGATTCTGCTGACGCCGGAAGGCCGAGACTATTTTGCAACCCTGCGCACAGCCTTCCAGCTCGTGCGCGAGGCGACGGCATCGCTGACCGCACGGCGGCGGGGCAATGCGGTGGCGCTCACCTGTACCGCGGGTTTTGCGACACATTGGTTGCTGCCGCGACTTCAACGGTTCGAGGACACGCATCCTGATATCGATGTGCGCATAAGCGCCTCCCATCGCATGTTCGATTTCGAGCGTGACGGGATCGACCTCGCCATCCGCCACGGGCTCGGCGCCTACGAGGGCTTGATTAGTGAGCGATTGGTGGATGACGAGCTTGTACCAGTCTGCACGCCAGTGATTGCAGCGACGCTGGGCGCCGATCCTTCACCCGATCAGCTCGCAGAATATCAGCTCATCCACGACGTCTACCGCCGCGACTGGCAGCTCTGGCTGGCCGCAGCTGATGCCACCAAGGTGGATGCCTCTCGCGGGCCGATCTTCAGTGACGGCAACGGCGCCTTCGAGGCGATGAAATCGGGCTTCGGCGTGGCGCTGATGCGCCGCTCCTTCATCGAGAAGGAACTTGTCGAGGGCCGGCTTGTCGCGCCATTTCCGCTGGGTCTGACAAGCAAGCTTGCCTACCACCTAGTGTATCCGGGCACTGCGCTGGAGCGCCCGGCGGTCGCTGCCTTCCGGCGCTGGCTGCTGTCGGAGGCGAAGGCCTAATCCCTGCTGGTAGCGCCTGACTTGAACAGGCTGCCCGTTGGCGTCTTGAGGAACATCTCCAGCGGAATATGCTCCTGATGAAGGAAGCCGCTGGCTGGCAGCAGGCCATCGCGGACCATCTCGATGACGGCGACGACGGACGCGGATGTGGTCCAGGCGATCGCCGTGCGCCGGGCGCCGGCAATTTCGATCGGGTAATAGGCGCGCACGAACTCCTTCCGCCGCAGCGCGCCATTGATCGTTCCTTCGGCCGCGACGTGCACGTAGACGACGTCGTCATCGACCGGCGGCTTGGCGTTGGTCAGGATTTCGCCCGCGAGCTGGCGTTTGTCACGCATAAGCAGCTCATGGAAGAAGAAATTCATCAGCTCCATGTGGCCGGGATAACGCATCGTCTTGTAATCGAGGTTATCGACCTTGCCGAGCATGGTGTCGCACATGGTGCCGAGGCCGCCAGAAGTTGTGAAGGCTTCCAGCTTGACGCCGTCGACATAGATGGTCTCGTGCCATTCCATTGGCGAGACGAGTTTGCGCACGCCGCCCTCGATGACCTCGCAATCATTCAGATATTCATTGACCACACCTTCGGGCGACCAGTTGAAGGCATAACCCAGAAGCCCGGTCGGGTTCTGCGGCAGAGCGCCGACGCGCATACGGATCGAACGGCAACGATCGAAACCATCGGCAAGGCTTGCACCGACGA
Organism: Rhizobium sp. BK529; assembly: GCF_014194105.1. Classification (NCBI taxonomy): domain Bacteria; kingdom Pseudomonadati; phylum Pseudomonadota; class Alphaproteobacteria; order Hyphomicrobiales; family Rhizobiaceae; genus Rhizobium; species Rhizobium sp. BK529. Next base: position 3,087,014 of record NZ_JACIAU010000001.1, read on the forward strand.
TGCCGACGAAGCCCGGCGCCAAGCCGCATTGCGGGGCCATCAGGCCACGTGCGGTCTTGGACAGTTCGATGATGAAATTGGTGGTCGGTACATCCTCAGTCAAATCGAAATAGTGGATACCGGCAAGATGGGCGGCCCGTGCCAGTTCGCTATTCAGATGATAGGGCAGGCAGGACAGGACCGCCTCGACGCTCGACAGCAACTCGCCAATGACCGATGCATTCGTGATATCGCCGGTCCGGCATTTGAAGGGCAGTTCACCGATGGGCAAGTGCGCATCGACGCCGATGACCTCGAAACCACCCTCATGCAAAAGCGTCGCCGCCAGCCGCCCGACCTTGCCAAGGCCGACCACGGCAATCCGTTCAAAACTCATCGATGTCTCCTCCCAAGCGCCGACGTTTTCATCGGCGCAGTTTTCTCAAGTGGAGGCTGTATAGAATAAAAACCTTATAAAAGAAAACAGCCGGGATCGCTCCCGGCCGTCGAATCGCAGTGGCAATCCACCGCCTATTCGTTGATGAGGCGCTTCAGAAGCTCGATCTCATGCGAAAGTTTCGTGTCTCCGGCGATCAGTTCCTCGATCTTGCGCACGGCGTGCAGAACCGTCGTATGGTCGCGCCCGCCAAAGCGGCGACCGATCTCCGGGAAGGAGCGCGGCGTCAGCGTCTTCGACAGGTACATCGCAATCTGGCGCGGCTTGACGATCACACGCGTGCGACGGTTCGAAACCAGTTCCTGGCGCGAGACGTTGTAGTGACGCGCGACGATACGCTGGATGTCCTCGATACGCACACGACGCGGCTCACCAGAGCCGACGAGATGGGCCAGCAGTTCATCCACGCGCTCAATCGACAAGTTCGGCTCGAAGGAGCGGCGGAAAATCAGCTGATTGAAGGCGCCTTCCAGTTCGCGACCACTCGCCGTGATGTTGCGCGCGACGTGCTGCAGCAATTCGGCGGGGATTTCCAGTGATGGATCTTCGAGACGTGCAGCCGCCAGACGACGCTTGAGGATTTCGAGACGCATCTCGTAATCGGGAGCATCGAGCTCGATCGCCACGCCGCCCTGCAGACGCGAACGGACGCGCGGATCGAGCGATTCCAGCTCCCACGGCGCACGGTCGGCCGCGACGACAACCTGCTTGGCGCTGTCGAGCAGCATGTTCAACAGATGGCAGAACTCATGCTGGATCATCTTGCCCTGCAGGAACTGCATGTCGTCGATGATTAGAAGATCGATGTTGCGCAGCGAGTCCTTCAGCGTCAGCGCATCATTATCGCGGATCGCCGTCGCGAAACGCCACATGAAGTATTCGGCCGTCAGATAAACGACACGCAGACCACGCGGGTTCTGCACTGCGGCATTGGCGATCGCCTGCAGCAGATGGGTCTTGCCGAGACCCACGGTCGCATGGAGGAAGAGCGGGTTGAAGCGCACGGCGCCCTGACCTGCTTCCGCAATGGTCTTTGCGGCGGCGAGCGCTACGCGGTTGGAGCTGCCCTCGACGAAGGTGTCGAAGGTGAAGCGGGAATCCAGCGGCGAACCAAAAAGCGGCGAACCTGCGCTTGCCGGACGGGCCGCGGCGGCCACCGAAACGGCCTGTTGGACGATCTGCCCCGCCGGCTGAGCAGATGCCGGACGGCGAAGCTGCGTCGGCTGGGCAGCCGGCTCGACGGAAACCGCCTCATCCAGCGCCTTCAAGCCGGTACGCGTCGCCGTGCGTACAAGGATTTCTACCTTCAGGATTTCAGAATCTTCGGCCTGGAACAGGCTGGTGATGAGATCGAGATATCTGTTGTTGATCCACGACTTCAGAAAAGTGGTGGGAACGGAGAGACGAACGACACTCTTGGAAATCGAATGGAGCTTGAGCCGCGCAAACCAGCTTGCATAGACGTCGGGACCAACCTTTGCCTTCAGACGCGCACTGACGCGTTCAAAGAGAACGCCATGCTTCATCTCACCCTTTTCATCCGTCGCGCTCAGGTGAATGGAACCGAAAGACTGCGGTGCAGCTTCCCCGTTATCCAGCGCACCCGTCGTCATCGAATTCATCTGCATAATGCCGCCTTTCATTTCCTCGGGCGGTCATTCACTGACAGCCGCCCGATTATTCCCCGCTTTGACAAAGCCGACGCCACCCTCATGAGCCGCCCGCATGCCGGTTCACTCAAACACCGTCCCTTTCGGGACCAACACAAAAACCATTCGGTGGCCGCGCTCATGCGACAACCGTCACAAATTCCCTATGTCAGACCAGCGGTCGATCCTCGTTTTCCGCCCGCCAGCCCGAACGCAATGTTACTTTCCCCCTGCCCTTCTCCTTCGCCCTCGCGTAAAACGTGTGGCTCTGGAGAGCACAAGACATCCCGTCCCGTGACAGCCACGTCACGGTACAATGCCGTCGAGTGCGTGAGAAAACGGAAGCTGTGCGCTCCGTCGCAAGTGACACAGCGCCATCATTCTGCCGACATGGCAGTTTGGACTGACTTCTGCAGATGATGTCCGCGCCCTTTGCTGGAAGCCATTTAGGCAGGATCAAAAGGCAAGATCAACGATGAATTTTACGCAAAATTAAGAAGCGGCCATTGACTCCGGCGAGGCATTTAGGGCGTCACACCAACGTCAAAAAAGAATCGCTTTTGAATCAAGGAGATTCCCCGACTGGGCTATTTTGGACACGCATAAAAAGAAAAAAGAAAAAATCTTCTTGACTCATTTGATGCCGAGGGTTGCGTGACCAGAGTCGCAAGCTTTAAAAAGATCCTTGCGTAACTTATTGTTTTTCAACAGTTTTTCCTGTCATGCCCCTGACACGAAATCGTCGCCGAATTAACTATATCCGAGGTAGGGGCCGGAATCGAAAAAGCCCGGTAAAATTACCGGGCTAATCATAACGAGCAATTCGTTAATGAGATATTCAGGCGGTCGCAGAAGCCGAAAGGGCCTTCACACGAGCAGCGAGGCGCGAGACCTTGCGAGATGCCGTGTTGGCGTGCAGGACGCCTTTGCTTGCGGCGCGTGCCAGTTCCGGCTCAGCAGCGCGGAATGCTTCCTTTGCCTTGGCGGCATCACCGGCGGCGAGTGCCTCTTCGACCTGGCGAACATAGGTACGAACGCGCGAACGGCGAGCCTTGTTGACTGCGGTACGGCGAGCGATCTTGCGGGTCGCCTTTTTCGCCGAAGTTGTATTGGCCATGGATGCCTCTCTCAAGAATTCGAACAAACTCCGCCATTGCCGCGCTGGCCCTGCGGCCGCTCAATTCAGCAATACAGGAGCATTAGTGGAAAACCTGAGGGCTTTCCGAACCGTGGGCGGGCATATAACGCTAAAGCTCACCCACGTCAACGCGCATTTTCAAGGAAAAGCCCCTTTCCGCACGCAGCGCTTACCTGTTCTTGAAGACCGGTCTGCGCTTTTCGATGAAGGCGGCCATGCCTTCTTTCTGATCCTCGGTCGCAAACAGGCTCTGGAAGAGACGGCGCTCGAAACGCAGGCCCTCTTCCAGCGTCGTTTCGAAGGCGCGGCTAACGGCCTCCTTTGCCATCAGCACCGACGGGCGAGACAGCGATGCGATCCTGGCGGCGGCCTCCAGTGCCTCATCCATCAGCCGCTCGGCAGCAACCACACGCGATACGAGTCCCGCGCGCTCCGCTTCGGCCGCATCCATCATCCGCCCTGTCAGGATCAAGTCCATCGCCTTGGCCTTGCCGACCGCCCGCGTAAGGCGCTGGGAGCCACCGATGCCTGGAATGACGCCGAGAGTGATCTCCGGCTGGCCGAACTTCGCCGTCTCCGAGGCAATGATGAAATCGCAGAGCATGGCGAGTTCGCATCCGCCACCAAGCGCAAAGCCGCTGACCGCGGCGATAATCGGCTTGCGGGCCTTGGCGATCTCGTCCCAACCGCTGATGAAATCGCTCTTATAGACCTCCGCGAAATCGAGCGGCTGCATTTCCTTGATATCGGCGCCGGCGGCAAAGGCCCGCTCGGAGCCAGTCAACACGATCGCGCCGATCGCCTCATCTTCATGAAAGGCCGCATAGGCCAGCTTCAATTCCTTAAGGACGATCGAATTCAGCGCGTTCAACGCCTGTGGTCGGTTCAGCGTGATCAGGCCGACATTGCCGCGGGTTTCGACGATCAGGGTTTCATAGGCCATGGCGCTCTCCTATTTCTGGCAGGTGGCGCAATAGAAGGTGGAACGGCCAGCCTGCACGATGCGCGAGACCGTACCGCCACAGCCGGGCGTGCGGCAAGCCAGACCTTCGCGATCATAGACGGAAAAGGAGTGCTGAAAGTAACCGAGCGAGCCATCCGTCTGGATATGGTCGCGCAGCGACGAACCGCCAGCAGCAATCGCATCGGCGATGACATCGCGGATGGAGGTCACAAGCAGGTTCAGCGCCTCCTTCGGCTTGCCGGTTTTCGTCACAAGCGTACCGGCTGCACGCATCGGCGACAGATGCGCCCGCCACAGCGCCTCGCAGACATATATATTGCCGAGCCCGGCGATGTTCTTCTGATCCAGCAGCGCGCCCTTCAACGGCTGGGTTTTGCCGGCGAAACGCTCGGCCAGAAAAGCGGCAGACAGATCGTTGCCGGTCGGTTCCGGCCCGAGGCCGAACAGAAATGGATTGGCATCGAGCTCGGAGCGGTCGGCGATGTCCATGAAGCCGAAGCGGCGCGGGTCATTATAGATGACGCGGCGCGGGCCGCCCTCTCCTTGCAGATGGAAAATAGCGTGATCGTGCTTCTCATCCTTGAAACGCTCGCGGTGAAAATCACCAGGGATGGCCGTCAAAGGTCCCTGTTCGATCCGAAAGGAGCCGGACATGCCGAGATGGGAGATGATCGTCTTGCCGCTATCGAGATCGATCAGCAGATACTTGGCCCGCCGTCCGAGGCCGATGATCGTGCGGCCGGACACCTCGTTCTCGAACCCCTCCGGAAAAGGAAAGCGCAGGTCGCCACGGCGCAATTCCAGTCTTTCGATCCGCGCGCCCTCCATTGCCGGCGTCAGGCCACGCTTCACCGTTTCGACTTCTGGCAATTCCGGCATCTTAACCCATCTATATCTAACGTGTTTCAACCGCCCGCGATGTGCGCTATAGCGCCAACGTGCCGCGGGCGGACCGTGGCCCACAGATAGCGCCGCGCCCTCGCTTTCGCTATGGTCGCCGGGCCGAATTCTTGATGTGAACGGAGTAACTTGATGTCAGACAGCCGGACCTCCGCCGATGGCGGCATGGAAACATCCTACGGCTTCCGTGAAGTGCCGACCGGTGAGAAACAGGGTCTCGTCAACGAGGTCTTCCATAAGGTCGCCAAACGCTACGACATCATGAACGACGTCATGTCGATGGGCATGCATCGCGCCTGGAAAGATGCGATGATCGCAGCGCTGAACCCGCGCAAGGAAGCGGGTTACAAGGTGCTCGACGTCGCCGGCGGTACCGGCGATATCGCCTTCCGTATCGTCGAAGCCTCGAACCGGCAGGCGCATGCCACCGTTCTCGACATCAACGGCTCGATGCTTGCTGTCGGCGCCGAGCGGGCAGAAAAGAAAAAGCTTTCGGACAATCTCACCTTCGTCGAGGCCAATGCCGAGGACCTTCCCTTCCAGTCCAACAGTTTCGATGCCTATACGATCGCCTTCGGCATTCGCAACGTACCACGGATTGAGGTGGCGCTCTCGGAAGCCTATCGCGTGTTGAAACGTGGCGGACGGCTGCTCGTGCTGGAATTTTCGGAGGTCGAGCTGCCGATTCTGGACAAGGTCTATGATGCCTGGTCCTTCAATGCCATTCCGAAATTCGGCAAGGCTATCACCGGCGATGCCGAGCCCTACCAGTATCTCGTGGAATCGATCCGCAAATTTCCGAACCAGGAGAATTTCGCGGCGATGATCCGCATGGCCGGCTTCTCGCGCGTGACCTACACCAATTATACCGGCGGCATCGCAGCGCTGCATTCCGGCTGGAAGCTCTGATCCGCATGAGTGCTTTCGGGGCATATTTCAGGCTCGTAAGGGTCGGCTGGATTCTGGTGCGCGAAGGCGTCATTTCGGCGCTGCCTTCGGAAGGTCTGCCGCCATCCGTCAGCCTGGCAAAATCCTTTGTCGGCATGTTTGCGCGCAATCGCAGCAAATATAAGAAGCGCAGCGATCGCCTGGCACAGGCCGTCGAGCGGCTCGGGCCGTCCTATGTGAAGATCGGCCAATTCCTCGCAACGCGTCCCGATGTCGTTGGCGTCGAGTTCGCCGACGACCTGTCGCAGCTTCAGGACCGGATGGCCTTTTTCCCGGCAGCTGCTGCCAAGGCCAATATCGAGGGCTCGCTCGGACGGCCAATCAGTGATCTCTATGCGAGCTTCGGAGACCCGATTGCCGCTGCCTCCATCGCGCAGGTGCATGCAGCCGAGGTCAATACGCCACAAGGACCCAAGAAGGTCGCCGTGAAAGTCGTGCGACCGGGTGTCAGGGCGCGATTTGCCCATGACATCGAGGCGATGTACCTCGTTGCCCGCATGCAGGAACGCTTCATGCCGGGGAGCCGCCGCCTGCGGCCGGTCGAGGTGACGAAGACGCTGGAACAGACTACCAAAGTAGAGATGGACCTGCGTTTGGAAGCCGCCGCGCTTTCGGAGATCGCCGAAAATACCGAAAGGGATCCGGGCTTCCGTGTACCGAAGGTCGACTGGGAGCGCACCGGGCGCGACGTCATCACTATGGAATGGATCGATGGCGTTAAGATGTCTGACGTCGAGGGCCTGCGCGCCGCCGGCCACGATCTCAACAAACTTGCCGATACGCTGATCCAGTCCTTCCTGCGCCACACGCTGCGCGACGGCTTCTTCCATGCCGACATGCACCCGGGCAATCTCTTCGTCGACTCCAGCGGCATGATCGTCGCCGTCGACATGGGCATTGTCGGGCGCCTCGGGAAGAAGGAACGCCGTTTCCTCGCCGAGATCCTCTATGGCTTCATCACCCGTGATTACATCCGGGTGGCGGAGGTGCATTTCGAGGCAGGCTATGTGCCCGGCCACCACAATGTCGAGAGTTTTGCCCAGGCAATCCGGGCGATCGGCGAGCCGATCCACGGCCAGCCGGCCGAAACGATCTCCATGGGCAAGCTGTTGACGCTGCTTTTCGAAGTGACCGAGCTCTTCGACATGCAGACGCGGCCCGAACTTGTGATGCTGCAGAAGACGATGGTTGTCGTTGAAGGCGTCTCGCGCATGCTCAATCCGCGCTTCAACATGTGGAAGGCGTCCGAACCGGTCGTCGGCGACTGGATCAAGAACAATCTCGGCCCGAAGCGCATCGTCACCGATCTCAAGGACGGGCTGAAGGCGGCCGTAAAGCTTGCCGAAGCGGCACCTGAAATTGCCGCCCAGACCGAGAAATTTCACCATCAGCTTCTGCATATGAGCGAGCACGGGCTGCGCTTCGATGATCACACGGCGGAGGCCATCGGCAAAGCGGAAGCGCGCCACAATCGCTCGGCCAAGATAGCCCTCTGGATCATTGCGCTCACGCTTCTCTATATTGCCTGGGTAATGAGCTGATCGGGAACCGGCAAAAGCATGATGTGTTCGGCATTTGGGATATCCCGCCAGACGTAAGGCTCGCTTAGTCTCGCCTCCATGGAGATGAGCACATGAAGCACGAACGCCCCGGAATCGAACTTAGCGGCCAGCCACTGAGCTTTGCCGAGATGGTCAGGATCGGCTCCGGCAAGGTTGCACTTTCAGCATCGGCGATCGGCATGCAGCGGGTGAAGACCGCGCGCACGATCGTCGAAGATGCCATCGAAACCGGCATGCCGGTCTATGGCGCGACCACGGGTGTGGGCGCCATGAAGGATGTCGAATGGTCACCGGAGGATCTCGACGCCTTCAATCTCGGGCTCGTACGCGCCCATCACTTCGGCACCGGCACACCCTTTTCCTGCAATGTCGTGCGCAACGCCATGGCGATGCGCGTCAATACGGCGCTGACGGGCCAGGTCGGATGCACACCTGAGTTGATCGAAGCCTATATGCGGATGCTTTCGGCCGACCTCATTCCGGTCGTGCGCCGCACCGGTTCCATCGGCTGTGCCGATATCGGCCTCATGGGCCAGATAGGCGCCGTGCTGACCGGCGTCGGGGAAGCGGTCTATCGCGGCAATCGCATGCAGGCGGCCGAAGCCTTCCAGGCAGCCGGCATGGAGCCGGTTAAGATGGCGCCGCGCGACAGCCTTGCCTCGCTCAGCGTCAATGCCGTCAGCTTCGCAGCTGCCGCCGAAACGACACGCAATGCCGCGGCTTCGATCCGAGTGCTGCTGGCAACCGGCATGATGGCCTCCGGCGCGCTTGGTGCATCGCGTGATCCCTGGCGGGCAGTGCGCCATGTCGGTACGGCGCGGGAAGCTTTGATCGGTTCCTGGCTTTGCAACGCCTCCGAGGATTGGGAATGGCCGGTCGCAACCCATGTGCAGGATGCGCTGAGCCTGCGCATGATCGCCCAGGTCTTCGGCGCCGTCATCGAGAATCTGCTCTCGACTGGCCATAAGATCCTCGCCGCCACAGGTCGTTCCGATGACAATCCCGTCGTCGTCGAGGGACGGGTAATGACTTCGGGCGGCTCGCTGCCGCTGGATGTGACGATCCTGCTGGAATCGGCAGCGCTTTGCATGGCGCACGCGGCGCGCAATGCCTTCAATCGCTGCGTCCTGCTCGGCAACGGCCAGCGGCGTGACTTGCCGGTCAATCTCGTGCCGCCTGGTCGCATCGCCACCGGTTTCGGGCCGATCATCAAGCTTGCCGGCGAAATCTTCTCGCGCGTGCTCTCCATGTCGAACCCAGTCTCCGCGCAATCGCTCGTCGTTGCAGCCGGTCTTGAGGACGAGGCGGCCTTCCTGCCGCTCGTCATCGAACGTTTCGACCGGCAGATGCGGGCGCTGAAGCGTCTGGCGGCGCTGGAGGCCCTGCTTTCGGCACAAGCGATCGATATCATCGGCGACACGCCGAAGGGCGTGGCCGGCATGCTCTACGAGGTCGTGCGCAAACATGCGGCCTTCTATACCGTCGACCGGCCGCTATCTGCTGAGGTCGAGGCGATCGAGGAGGAACTCGGCTCGGATGAATTCCTCTCCAAGTTGATCGAGCAGGTGCCGATTGCCTCTTTCGACGATTTCTTCGCGCTCGGTTCACTCGAGCGTATCGAGGAGCGACTGACGCAGGAAACGGTCATCATCTGAATTCAGACCCATCGGGGGAGAAGCGGCATGGATTTCGATCTCGTTCTGCAGGGCACGGTGGTGCTGCCGGAGCGTATTATCGAGGGCGGTTATGTCACCGTTCGCGAGGGCAAGATCGCGGAAGTTGGGATCGGCGTGCCGCCGGCGGCCAAGGAACGGCACCTGCTCGGCAAGGCGCTGATCCTGCCGGGCGCCATCGATGCGCAGGTCCATTCGCTCTCGCAGAAGGACCAGGAAGACTTTATCTGGTCGACGCGTTCGGCTGCAGCCGGCGGTGTCACCACCATCGTCGACATGCCTTATGACGAAGGCAATCTCGTCTGCTCGGCAGCAGCCGTGAAGAAGAAAGTCGATCATGCCGGCCCGCAGGCCCGCGTCGATTTCGCACTCTATGGCACGGTCGATCCTGAGGAAGGTCCTATCCGCATCGCGGAAATGGTGGAAGCGGGCGTTGCCGCGTTCAAATTCTCGACCTTCGGCACAGATCCCAAACGTTTCCCGCGCATCCCGCCTGCCCTGCTAGACGCCTGCTTCGCGGCGATTGCTCCAACCGGGCTTACCGCCGGCGTGCATAACGAGGATGACGAGGCGGTGCGCACCTATGTGGAGCAGGTGAAGGCGAGCGGCATCACCGACTGGCGCGCTCATGGCCTGTCGCGCCCGCCGATCACAGAGCTGCTTGCCATGCACACGATCTTCGAGACCGGCGCCAATACCGGCTGCCCATCGCATGTCGTGCATTGCTCGCTCGGACGCGGCTACGACATCGCACGCGCCTATCGTCGTGATGGCTTTCAGGCGACCGTCGAGTGCTGCATCCACTACCTGACGCTTGACGAGGAAAACGATGTGAAACGCCTCGGCGGCAAGGCGAAGATCAATCCGCCTGTGCGCCCGCGCGCCGAAGTCGAGACGCTGTGGCGCAAGGTTGCCGAGGGCAATGTCTGGCTGGTTTCGACCGATCACGTCAGCTGGTCGGAAAATCGCAAGACCAATCCGGACATGCTTGCCAATGCGTCCGGCGTTCCGGGTCTCGAAGTCATGGTGCCGCTCTTCGTCAAGGGCGCGCTGGAGCGCGGCATTTCGCTGACATGGGCAGCGAAGCTGATGGCGGAGAATCCGGCTAAGCATTTCCGCCTCCATCATATCAAGGGCGCGCTGACACCAGGCAAGGATGCCGATATCGTCGTGCTGGAACCGAACGAGATGGTCTATGACGCTTCGGTTAGCGGCAATAATGTCGTCGGCTGGAGTCCTTATAACGGCATCCGACTGCCGTGGACTGTATCGGCCGCCTGGCTGCGCGGGCAGAAGATAACAGATGGTTCGAAGGTGCTGGCCGAGCCTGGTGCCGGGCGCTTCGTGCGGCCGCTTCCGCGACAGGTGCTTGCATGAGCCGCAATCTGCCCGTCAATCCCGGCCGGATATCAGCGGATATTGAGGCCTTGTCGGCCATCACGGAACCCGATCATCCCTGGACCCGCCGGGCCTTCTCACCGCTCTTTCTCGAAGGCCGTGCCTATCTTGAGGCGCGGATGCGGGCGATCGGCCTCGATACTAGGATCGATGCGTCCGGCAATCTTATCGGCCGGCGGGAAGGCGCAAAACCGGGCTCCGGCATCATCATGCTCGGCTCGCATTCCGACACCGTGCCTGATGGCGGACGATTCGACGGCATTGCGGGTGTGGCTGCGGCACTCGAAGTGGCCCGCGCGCTCCGCGAAAAGGAAATCCACCTCGATCACGATCTGGAGATCGTCGATTTCCTCGCGGAAGAAGTCAGCGTTTTTGGCGTCTCCTGCATCGGTAGCCGCGGCATGACCGGACAATTGCCGCAGGCATGGCTCTCCCGCACAGTCGAGGGTCGCGATCTGGCCGAAGCGATTGCCGAGGTCGGCGGGTCGCCGGGTATGCTCACCCAAGAGCACAAGCCCGATATTGCCGGCTTTCTGGAACTGCATATCGAGCAAGGCCCGGTGCTTGAAAACGAACGCAAGGATATCGCTATCGTCACGGCGATCTCGGGTATTACCCGTATCGAAATCACCGTCGAAGGTCGCGCCGATCACGCTGGCACGACGCCGATGGATTCGCGCGCCGATGCACTGGTCGCAGCCTCGCAGCTGGTGCTCGACATCCGCAATGCAGCAAGCGAGTTAGCCAAAACACCAGGTCATTTTGCGGCGACCGTCGGCGAATTCAGGATCGAGCCAAACGCCGCCAATGTGGTGCCATCGCGGGTCGTGTTGCTGATTGATGGACGAGCCGAAATCCGCGCAGATATGGAGGCCTTCTGCCGCTGGCTGGACGGCCACGCGGAAAAACTTGCTTCGGCCTTCGGCGTGTCGATCGCGCCCCCGAACCGCATCTCGGATAATTTTCCGACACCGAGCGACAAGGGCCTGCTCTCAACACTGGAGCGGGCCTGCGAGACAGTCGGCGCCAAATATCGATTCATGGCCTCGGGCGCCGGTCACGACACGGCCTGGATTGCCCGCATGGCGCCGGCTGCGATGATCTTCGTGCCTTGCAAGGAAGGGCGCAGCCACTCCCCGAATGAATGGGCTGAAAATGACGATATAGCGCTCGGCACCGCCGTGCTTTTCGAGGCGGTGCTCGAGATGGACAAGACACTTTAGGTTGGCCGCATGATCTCCTCCGAAAACAGCTTCACATTTTTCGGGATCATGCAGAGGAAGGAGCAAGCCGATGGGACGCATACTGGTTGAGAAGGACGTGGAAGCCGCCGTCAAGGGTGGCTCCGTCTATGCCGCCGGCGGTGGCGGCTGGGCGGATCACGGCCGCATGCTCGGTTATGCGGCCGTCAATGTCGGCAAGCCGGAGCTCGTCTCCATCGAGGAACTTGGCGGCGACGACTGGATCGCGACGGCTGCGGCGATCGGCGCGCCTGCCTCCACGACGCCCTGGGAAATGCAGGGCATTGATTATGTGAAGGCCGTGCAGCTTCTGCAGGAAGCGCTCGGCGAAAAATTGGCAGGCCTCATCATCGGTCAGAACGGCAAGTCCTCGACGCTGAACGGCTGGCTGCCTTCGGCGATCCTCGGCACCAAGGTCGTCGATGCCGTCGGTGACATTCGGGCGCATCCGACCGGCGACATGGGCTCGATCGGCATGGCGGGCTCGCCGGAGCAGATGATCCAGACGGCGGTCGGCGGCAATCGCGCCGAAAATCGGTATATCGAGCTGGTCGTGAAGGGCGCGACGGCGAAGATATCGCCGGTGCTGCGGGCCGCTGCCGACCAGTCCGGCGGCTTCATCGCCAGCTGCCGCAATCCGCTGCGCGCCTCCTACGTTCGCAAGAATGCCGCACTCGGTGGCATTTCCATGGCGCTAAAGCTCGGCGAGGCGATCATCGAGGCGGAAAAGAGGGGCGGATCGGCTGTTATCGACGCAATCTGCAGGACGACGGGCGGCCATATTCTGGCAGAAGGCACGATCACGAAAAAAGACGTCGTCTACACTAAGGAGGCCTTCGACATCGGCACGATCACCGTCGGCGCGGGGGACAAGGCCGTGACGCTTCATGTGATGAACGAATATATGGCGGTTGAAGATGCGGGCGGCACGCGTGTTGCGACCTTCCCGGCCGTCATCACCACGCTTTCCGAGGATGGCGAACCGCTTTCCGTCGGCCAGCTCAAGGGCGGAATGCATGTCTTCATCCTGCACGTGCCGAAGGACATTATTCCGTTGTCGGCCAGCGTGCTCGATCCGACCGTCTATCCTCCCGTCGAAAAGGCGATGGGCATCGAGATCGCACGCTATGCACTGGAGACGAGGGCCTGAGCCATGGCGCGCGATCGCGGGCTGGAAGAACTGATGCGCGATGAGCTCGGCGAGCGGCCGGGCCTCAGCGAGAAATCCATGTTCGGCGGCTGGGCCTTCATGCTCAACGGCAACCTGCTCTGCTGCGCGCGCCATGACGGCATGTTGCTGCGTCTCGGCAAGGGCAATGATGGCTGGGCGCTGGCGCTGCCGGGCGTGATCCAAATGCTGTCGGGCGAGCGCATCATGCATGGCTGGGTGCGAGCCAATGCCGATGTCTGCGGTGACGATGCCATGAGGCGGCGTCTCATTGATGCCGCGCTTGCCTATGTGGAACCGATGCCTGCCAAGTGAATGAAGCGATGCCATTGCCCCTTCTTCCTGCGGGGAGAAGGAAGGTGAAAAACGGACGAGGAACCCAAGATGCCGAAGGCCAATCCACGCCATCCGAAATTTCTCATCCCCAGCGGGCCGGAGCTGCGCGCCAAGGGCTGGCGGCAGGAAGCGCTGCTGCGGCTGCTCGAAAACGTGCTCTCGGTCGGCGAAGATCCCGACAATCTCGTCGTCTACGCCGCGCTCGGCAAGGCGGCCCGTAGCTGGGCGGCACATCGTGGTATCGTCAAGGCCCTCATAGAAATGGACGAGGATCAGACGCTGCTCATCCAGTCCGGCAAGCCGATCGGCCTCGTGAAGACCCATGCCAAGGCGCCGCTCGTCATCATGGCGAATTGCAATATCGTCGGCCAATGGGCGAAGGCCGAGGTCTTCTATGAATTGCAGCGCAAGGGTTTGATCTGCTGGGGCGGGCTGACAGCCGGCGCCTGGCAATACATCGGCAGCCAGGGCGTCATTCAGGGCACCTACGAGATCTTCATGCGCATTGCCGAGCGCCGTTTCGGCGGCGATCTCTATGGGCGCTTCGTGTTGACGGCCGGGCTTGGCGGCATGGGCGGGGCGCAGCCGCTTGCCGGCCGTATGGCGGGTGCAGCAATCCTCTGCGTCGATATCGATCCTGAACGCGCGCGCAAGCGCCAGCAGATCGGTTATCTGCAGGAAATTGCGCCCGATCTCGATAGTGCGCTTGTTATGATCGATGCCGCGATCAAGGAAAAGCGGGCGCTCTCCGTCGGCCTCGTCGGCAACGCGGCCGAGATCTATCCCGAAATTGCCCGGCGCGGCATCGTGCCCGATGTCGTCACCGACCAGACCTCGGCGCATGACCTCGTCTACGGCTATGTGCCGAAGGGGATGAGCATCGATCAGGTGAGGGGTCTGCGAGATGATGGTCAGGGCCAGCTGATGGCCGCCAGCCGCGCCTCGATCGTCGAGCATGTCACTGCGATGCTTGAATTTCAGAAGCGCGGCTCGGAAGTCTTCGACAACGGCAATCTCATTCGCACACAGGCACGCGAGGGCGGCGTTGCCAATGCCTTCGATATTCCGATCTTCACGGAAGCCTATCTGCGCCCGCTCTTTGCTCGCGCCATCGGCCCCTTCCGGTGGATGGCGCTGTCGGGCGAGGAGAGCGACATCGCTCGCATCGACGATCTGCTGTTGGAAATGTTTCCTGATAACAAGATCATCACCAACTGGGTCCGCCTGGCGCGAGAACATATTCCCTTCGAAGGCCTGCCGGCGCGTATTGCCTGGCTTGGCCATGGCGAACGCACGGCGCTGGCGCGGCGGGTCAACGAGCTGGTTGCGGATGGCGAATTGAAGGGACCCGTTGCCTTCTCGCGCGACCATCTCGACGCCGGCGCCATGGCGCATCCGAATATCATGACCGAGCGGATGAAGGACGGATCGGACGCCATTGCCGACTGGCCGCTCATCGATGCGATGATGCTCTGCTCCTCGATGGCCGATCTCGTGGTCGTCCATTCGGGCGGCGGCGGTTACGCCGGCTATATGACAAGCTGCGGCGTCACCGTGGTCGCCGACGGCACTGATGCCGCCGATGAACGCCTCGACTATGCGCTAACCAACGATACGGCGCTCGGCGTCATGCGTTACGCCGATGCCGGTTATGACGAAGCGCTGGATGAGGTGGCGAAGAAGGACGTGCCCTATATCCGGCTGAGCTGACAGTCGTTGTCAAAGAAGCTGCTTTTCTGCGGGCTCGGCATCGTAGCGGTCATGCAGACCATCGAAATAGGCAACGGGTGCCGCGGCAAGCTCCTCCGCATCAGCATCGTCAAGGCAATTGACGGCGATGGCGATGAAGGGGCCGATTGTCTGACTATCATTACGGGCGAAGGAAGCCACACCGCAGGTTTCGCAGAAGAGATGATGAATCGCGCCTGCGCCGAAGAGATATTCGCGCAGATGGTCCCGGCCTGACACCAGCCGGAAATCGGCCGGCTGCACGATCGCCAGCCAGCTGCGCTTTTTGCGGCAGATCGAGCAATTGCATTTGAACGTGCCGGCCGAAAGATCAAGCCCGGCCTCATAGGCGATGGCGCCGCAATGGCAGCTTCCATGATAGGTTTTCTTCACAATGCTCCTCCGACTCGTATTTAACCTTACAGTTAAATTAATCATCACGGATTGAAAGTCAAGTCGGGCGCCGGGCAAGCCTGCGCGCGGTCAGTGCAGAGAAAAAAGCCAGCGCCATCAGGATGAGCGTGAAGATCACAACGGAGGCCCATCCCTCCATCGCCCAGAACCAGCCGCCAGCCGAACCCATGATGCTGGAGCCGATATAATAGGCGAGCATATAGAGCGAGGAGGCATGACCCTTGGTACCGGCGGCGAGCTTGCCAACCAGACCGCTTCCCACTGAATGCGTCATGAAGAAACCGCTGGTCAGCACAATGATGCCGAGGATGATGAGCGGCAGGGAAGCCGAAAGCGTCAGTGCACAACCTGCTGCTGTGATGAGGATGCCGGCCATCAGCACGGCGAATTGGCCGAAGCGGTCGCCGAGGATGCCGCCGACAGAGGATGCACCAATACCAAAGAGATAGACGGTGAAGATCAGGCCGAGTTCGGTCTGGTTGAGGCCGTACGGCGGTGCGACGAGACGGAAGCCGGCATAGTTATAGATCGTTACGAATGAGCCCATCGCGAAAAAGGCGCTGGCGAAGATGAGGGGCAGTGCCGGATTGCTGAGATGCCCCAACCAGGCCTTCAGGTGGAACTGCGGGTCGAAGCCGGCGCGGCGGACGAAATTGCGCGAGGGCGGCAGCAGCGCGATGAAGCCGATCGCGGCTGCAAGGCCGATGGCGCCGATAAGGAACAGAGCCGGCCGCCAGGAAAGATATTCGGCAAAGATGCCGGTCAGCACGCGCCCCGACATGCCGCCGAAGGCCGTACCACCGACATAGAGGCCCATCGTGGCGCCAAGGCCGCGCGGATCGATCTCTTCCGCGAGATAAGCCATGGCAACGGCCGGCACACCACCGAGTACAAAGCCCTGCAGCGCTCTGATGACCAGCATCAGGTGCCAGTTCGGCGCAAAGGCGGTGGCAATGGTCAGCAAGGCGGCGCCAACCAGCGAAATCGACATGAGGCCGCGGCGGCCAAGCCCTTCCGAGACGGCGGCGGCGAAGACGATGGCGATCGCCAAAAAGCCGGTGGCGAGCGACAGCACCAGCGAACTTTCGGCCGGGCTGACGGCAAATTCCTGCGAAAAGATCGGCAATAGGGGCTGGACGCAATAGAGCAGCGAGAAGGTGGCAAAGCCTGAAAGGAAGAGGGCGAGGCTGGCGCGGCGATACGCGCCGGTGCCGCGCGTCAGATAATCTCTGGTCTGTTTTCTGTCGCCCGTTTGCAGGTCGGCAACGTCTTGGATTGCAGTGTCGGACATTATCAATTCCTTCCTGCCTCCTATCTAGTCAGGACGCCTCCATCTGTCCAATATATGAGACTGGCAATTCTGATAGGTTTTGGAGATAGCAGTGGAACTGCGGCATTTGCGATATTTTCTGGCTGTGGCCGAGGAGGGTAATTTCACGCGAGCGGCCGTGCGCCTCGGCATAGGTCAGCCGCCACTTAGCCAGCAGATCCGTGATCTGGAGACCGAGGTCGGGGCGATGCTTTTCCATCGCGTCCCACACGGGGCGGAGCTGACGGCGGCCGGCATGGCCTTCCTACCCGAAGCGAAAGCATCGCTCGCGGCTGCCGAAAAGGCGCGGCTGGCGGCACAGAGCGCCAATCGCGGCGAGACTGGCCGATTGTCGCTCGGCTTCACCGCCTCTTCGGCGTTCAATCCCATTGTCAGTACGACGATCCGCCGCTTTCAAGCCCGATGGCCGGATGTGCAGCTGTCGCTGACAGAGATGAATACACTTGGCCTGATGCAGAAACTGGAACGTGGAGAGCTGGATGCTACCTTCATGCGGCCCGGCCTCGACGACCCCGATGGCATCAGGCTGAAGCGCCTGCCGGATGAACCGATGGTCGTTGCCCTGCCGGCAAGCCATCCGCTGGCAAAACAAAAGGCACTGCCGCTTGCTCTGCTGGCGAGGGAGAATTTCATTCTCTTCCCGCGGCTCGTCGGCCTCAGCCTCTATGATGATGTGGTGCGCGCCTGCCGCGAGGCAGGTTTCGAGCTGAAGGTCGCGCAGGAGGCGCCGCAGATTTCCTCGGTCGTCAATCTCGTTGCCGCCGATCTCGGCGTTTCGATCGTACCGGCCTCGATTTCGCAGATCAAACTTGCCGGCGTCGCCTACCGGACGATCGAGGGGCCGCCTGCTGTGGCACGGCTGGCATTGGCCGTGCTGCGCAGCCAGCGCTCTCCCGTGACCGAAAATCTGATGAGCCTTCTGGCTTAGCAGTCCGGATCCCAATAGGGCGGATCGCCGAAGGTCTTTTTCAGATGGTCGGCGATGGCGCGCAGCTTGGCGGAGGGATTCCGCCCCTCGGGATGGGCCATGTAGATGAATTCCGGCTCTGGCTTGGCGCCGACATCGATCTCTCTCAGGCGACCGTCGCGAACGGCGGGGCCAGCGATGAAAGTCGGCAAAAGCGCGATGCCGACACCCGCAATCGCCGCATCATGCAGCATGTCGCCATTGTTGATGCCGAGACCCAGCATCGCGCGGATGACAACGGCACCCTCATCCGTCTGGAAACGCCAGTCGGCGACGCCACGGTTGGTATAGAAAATGCCGCGATGGCCGTTGAGATCCGCCAAAGAGGTGGGCTTGCCAAATTGTTCGATGTAATCCGGCGATGCGACCAGCAGCCGCCGGCTGCGGGCGAGCTTCCAGGCGATCAGGCGTGAATCGGCAATGGCGCCGTGGCGGATGATCGCATCATAGCCGTCCGAGGCCGGATCGACGCGACGGTCATCCATATCGAGCGTCAGCGCGATCTGCGGATAAGCCTTCAGAAACGGATAGAGGGCAGGCCCGAGATGCAGGCGGCCGAAAGTGACGGGGGCCGCGATCCGCAGCGGGCCTGAAAGCGTGCCGCGTCGCTCGGCCATGTCGGCCTCGGCCTCTTCCATCTCGCGGATGATGCGCGCAGCCCGCTCCAGAAAGGCCGATCCATCTTCTGTCAGAGTGAGCTTGCGCGTGGTGCGGTGGACGAGCATGGCGCCCAACGTCTTTTCCAATTCCGCGAGCCTTTCGCTGACGACGGATTTGGAAAGCCGCAGCCGCCGTGCAGCCTCGCTCACTGAGCCGGACTCCACCACGGCAACAAAAGCCGCAATCCCCTCAATCTTCATCATCGTTCTGGCTTCATCATCGTTCGGCTTTTCCGAATTCGAGCTCCGCGAACGGGAGACTAATCCGAACGAAAGAAGAATGCCATCTTCCAGTCATCGAAACGGGACGGAAGGGCCGGCCCAACACAAATCGAGGAGATAAAACAATGAACCGTCTGACCAACAAAGTCGCAATAGTCACCGGCGCAAGCTCAGGCATCGGTCGCGTCACCGCCAAACTTTTTGCTGCTGAAGGCGCCAAGGTCGTCGTCGGCGCCCGCCGCCAGGCCGAACTCGAAAGCCTGGTCGCCGAAATCAAGGCTGCCGGTGGCGATGCCGTCGCCGTTGCCGGTGATGTCCGTTCGGAAGACTATCACAAGGCGCTGGTCGCAGCTGCCGTCGAAAACTACAGTAAACTGGACATCGCCTTCAACAATGCCGGTACGATCGGTGAGGCCGGTCCGAGCACCGAAGTTTCGGAAGCAGGCTTTGCTGAGACGGTGGCGATCAATCTTACTGCCTCTTTCCTCGCCGCCAAGCATCAGATCGCTGAAATGGTCAAGCGTGGCAGCGGCTCGGTAATTTTCACGTCGACCTTTGTCGGCTACAGCTTTTCCTTCCCGGGTGTAGCCGCCTATGCCGCCAGCAAGTCCGGCCTGATCGGACTGACGCAAGCGCTCGCCGCTGAATACGGCCCACAGAACATCCGCGTCAACGCCGTGCTGCCCGGCGCTGTAGATACGGACATGTACCGCGAGATGAATGACACATCAGAGAAGCAGTCCTTCATCACCAACCTGCATGCGCTGAAGCGCGTCGCAACGCCGGAGGAACTCGCACGTTCGGTGCTCTATCTCGCATCTGACGATGCAAGCTTCGTCACGGGCACGGCTTCGCTGGTCGATGGCGGCGTATCCATCACCCGCACCTGATTTCAAACTGGAAGAAGAAAGGCCGCGGTCCCTCCGACCGCGGCCTTTCTTCACGCTCCGGCAACGAGGCGGCGGATTGCTGTTTCGATTGTTGTGGCGCCCTTCAGCGACCGCTCATGACCACCCTCAAAGTCGATCCAGCCCTCGTTGAAGCCATCGAGCATGCGCATACGGGGTTCCGGATTCTTCATGCCTTGAGCGCGGAACAGCTCTTCCCAGCTTTCCCGCGGCACGACTTCCGGGGTTATCGGCTTGCCAAGCGCCTTGGCAAAAGCGGCGGCGACCATCCTGGGGCTGACACGCTCCTGCGCTTCCAGCTCCGCAATACGCCCACCCTGCCAGTCTTCGCGCAGCATTTTCGCACCAAGCAGACCGATATCGTCGACGGCAATCATCGGGACAGCGCGATCGAGCGGCTGCAGGAAGCTCTGGATAACGCCGTTTTCGCGGGCCGGCGCCACATCCCAGGCAGCGTTTTCCATGAACCAAGCGGCGCGCAGGAAGGCGACCGGCATGGGCAGCATCGAAAGCTCCTTCTCGACGATGCCGAGCTGGCTCAGCAGGTTCGGCTCTGTCGCCTGCGCACCGACCGTTGACAGGCAGACCAGCTTTCCGGGCCTTGCCTCGTCAAGCGCGGTCTTCAGCGCCGCCAACATGCCCCTCACTTCCGGGAAGCCGGGCGTTGGGTCGAAGAGCGGCGGGATGACGAGGAAAATGGCTTCCGCACCCTTGAAGGCAGACGTCAGCGACGCTGCGTCGTTCATGTCAGCGACGAGGAGTTCGCAGCCGCGCTCCTTCCAGCGGGCGGCCTTTTCGGGATTTCTGACGACGGCACGGACCTGTGCGCCATCCTTCAGCAGATGATCAGCAACAGCGGCGCCGACCTGGCCAGTCATTCCGGTGATAGCAAACATTGGGGCAACTCCTTATGGGTTGGCCCACTATGCCGCCGATCGATATGTGACTGAAGTGCGGTTCCGTCACATAATTGATGACTCAAACGCACCAATTACGGCCAGCATGTCAAAGCCGCCTCCGCGATGTCGCAGGCGAGCCCTTGTTTCGGGTCGCGATTGGGCATATCGCGCTGGCAACATTCTTCCACGACCGCTCCCAACCCCTTCATGCCGGAGCACGGTCCCATCTCTTCGGAGCAACACATGCTGATCGGCATCCTCTGTGGACTCGCCACCTGTGCGCTGTGGGGGCTCAGCTTCGTCGCACCTCGTGTCGTCGCACCCTATACGACGATCGACCTGACGGTGGCGCGTTACGGGCTTTTTGCCGCCGTCAGTCTGATCCTGATGATCAATCCGCGCTTTCGCCCGGTGGGCCTGAGACGCTCGCTAGTGCTGACTGGCATTGCCCTCGGCGGCTTCGGCTATGTCGGCTACTTCATGAGCATCTCCTATGCCGTGCGCTATGCAGGGACGGCCATTCCGCCGCTGGTCATCGGCACTATGCCGGTGCTGCTTGCCATCATCGCCAATTTCAAGGACCGATCCATCAGCTGGAGCGCGCTGGCACTGCCACTGATGCTGATTGCCGCCGGTATCGGCTGGGTGAATGTCTCGATCTTCGCCACCACATCGGCCGGAGACCAGACCGGAATCCTGTCAGGCATCGCCGCAGCGCTGATCGGCCTCGTGCTCTGGGTCATTTACAGCCTTATCAGCGCCGCCGTCATGCAGTCACAGGATGCACCGAGCGCCATGCACTGGACTGCTTTGCAGGGGATTGGTGCCGGCATTGGCGCTGTCATCCTGCTGCCCTTCACCTCGCTGTGGGAAAATGTCAGCTTCACCGGCGAGCAGACTTTCCATTTTGTGCTTTGGGGCGCCGTGATGGGCATTGCCGGCTCTTGGCTTGCCACGCTGTCCTGGATGATTGCCGCGCGGCTTCTGCCGCTGGCACTTGCGGCCCAACTCGTCGTTGCGGAAACCGTCTTCGGCCTGTTTTACGGCTTCCTGTTCGAGCAGCGCATGCCGACCATTCCCGAAGCCGGCGGTGCAATCCTGCAACTGGTCGGAGTCGGCATGGCGATTGCGATCTTCACGCCGAGACGGGTCGCACAAGCCTGAGTACCGAAGATTGCACGTTTCCACCGGAGGCTCGGCTGCGTGCATCTATGCGGACGTACTAAGGATGCTCTAACTGTTTGAATCTACGCATCGGGCCTTCCGAAAATCGATTCCGATTTTCTGGCCGATGCTGTAGGGTCTTACCCAGTCAAAGACGCGGCGGGAAAGAACCATGGCTCTCA
Organism: Rhizobium sp. BK529; assembly: GCF_014194105.1. Classification (NCBI taxonomy): domain Bacteria; kingdom Pseudomonadati; phylum Pseudomonadota; class Alphaproteobacteria; order Hyphomicrobiales; family Rhizobiaceae; genus Rhizobium; species Rhizobium sp. BK529. The sequence continues at coordinate 3,108,900 of NZ_JACIAU010000001.1, forward strand.
GCGGTAAACGCATCCTCCTCATCATTTCGGGCGGCATCGCCGCCTATAAGAGCCTCGATCTTATCCGTCGCCTGCGCGAACGCGGCGCTTCCGTGCGCCCGATCATGACAAAGGGTGCACAGGAGTTCGTGACTCCGCTTGCCGTTGGCGCACTTGCGACGGACCACGTCTTCACCGACTTGTTTTCGCGGCAGGACGAGCAGGATGTCGGCCATATCCGGCTGGCGCGGGACTGCGATCTGGTGCTGATCGCGCCCGCGACCGCCGATCTGATGGCCAAGATGGCACATGGGCTTGCCGACGATCTTGCCTCGACGGTGTTGCTTGCCGCCGACCGGCCGGTGCTCGCCGCACCTGCTATGAACCCGAAAATGTGGGCGCATCCGGCGACGAAACGCAATGTCGAGGCATTGCGCCGTGACGGTATCCGCTTCATCGGCCCGATGGCGGGTGAAATGGCGGAAAGCCGGGAGACCGGGACGGGCCGCATGGCCGAACCGCTCGAGATCATCGCAGCGATCGAGGCATTGCTCGATAGTGGCCCGCAACTGCTTGCCGGCAAGAAGGCGATCGTTACCTCAGGCCCAACACATGAGCCGATCGATCCGGTTCGTTACATCGCCAACCGCTCCTCCGGCCGGCAGGGACATGCCATCGCCGCAGCGCTGGCGCGGCTCGGCGCGGATGTGACGCTGGTGTCTGGTCCGGTGACCATTCCCGATCCTGCCGGCGTCAGGACGGTGCATGTCGAGCGGGCCGAAGAGATGCGAGACGCGGTGCTCGCCGCCCTTCCCGCCGATGTTGCCGTCATGGTCGCCGCGGTTGCCGACTGGCGCGTTGCCTCGGCCGCCGATCAGAAAATCAAGAAGCATCCGGGCGAATCCATCCCAACGCTGGCGCTGACGGAGAACCCGGATATCCTGAAGACTGTCGGTCATCACACGACGCGGCCGAAGCTGGTCATCGGCTTTGCGGCGGAGACGCAGGATGTCGAGGCCAATGCCAAGCTCAAGCTGGACCGCAAGGGCGCTGACCTGATCGTTGCCAATGACGTCTCGCCGTCGACCGGCATCATGGGCGGCACGCACAACAGCGTGAAGCTCATCCGCCGCGACGGTATCGAACAATGGCCCGATCTTTCCAAGGACGAGGTGGCGGAGCGGCTGGCGGCACTGATTGCCGAACAGCTTATGCGGGGATAGAGAGGGGCTCTGGCCTTGCAGCCAAGGGCTTTTCTGGCTGGAAAGCCGTGATCTCGAGGCCATCGGCGCTGACGATTACCGCGCTGCCATCAGGGATTTCCTGCCAGGCATCCCCATCATCGTTCAACGGCTCGGAAACGAGGCAATAGCCTTTGCCAAGCGGCGAAGCGTAGAGCGTCGGCGCCTTGCGGTCGGTAGCATAGCGGACTGCATAAAGCGACTTGCCGTCCGAGAAAGCGGCCGTGAAACGCAATAGCACGGAACCCAGAATATTCTCCGCAAGGCCTTCGACGAAGGCAATCGTCTGCGCTATGGCAGCGACCGGCGCGTCCCGAAGGCCGAACTGCAGCGCGAGCAGGAACAGGAGCTCGGAATCAGTCGTGCCGTTTCGGGCATTGAACAACTCGTCATCGAGCATGGTTTCCATCGGCCGGCGCAGGCGCTCGAAGCCTGAGATCTGGCCATTGTGCATGAAGGACCAGGTTTCGTGCGTGAAGGGATGACAATTGTCGCGCCGCGTGCCGCCGCCAGTTGCGGCTCGCACGTGGGCAAGGAAAAGCGGCGATCGGATCTGCCGCGCCAGACTTTTCAGATTGCAGTCGGACCAGGCCGGCAGGATATCGCGGTAGCGACCGGGCTCCGGCCGATCACCATACCAGGCGATACCGAAGCCATCGCCGTTCGTCGCCGTCTTGGCGCGGGTGGCGCAATGGGATTGCTCGATCAAGGAATGGGCGGGTGAAGATACCAGCTCCTCCAGATAGAGGGGGTCTCCACGATAGGCTGCCCAGCGACACATGTTCTTGCTCCGGCCCGCCGCCTGCTACGGCAGGAATGCTGAAAACATCTTGGATTGTCGAATGCTACGGCTAACAACGACTTAACGGCCACGCGATTTGCAGGGCGAAGATGACAAATTCTTGACGCCTGATGGGATCACTTTTGACGAAAACCACATCGCTCTTTGTGAACAGTCCGTTGCCGGGACCGGTGGCTTCGCGACCGATCCTGCGGCCGTTATAGTCCTGCCCAAGTTGAACCCTTTGGAGGATGCCATGTCGATCCGCCCTATAAAGCACCAGAGCACTGCCACTCCCACAATCGAAGGCGCCGGCGTGAAGCTGCACCGCGTCTTCGGTTTTGGCGACCCATCGATGACCGATCCGTTCCTGATGATGGATGATTTCCGCAACGACAACCCGGCCGAATATATCCGCGGCTTTCCCTGGCATCCGCACCGCGGTATCGAGACGATCACCTATGTGCTGGCCGGCACAGTCGAGCACGGCGACAGCCTCGGCAATCGCGGCCTCTTGAATGCAGGCGATATCCAGTGGATGACGGCTGGCAGCGGCATCATGCATCAGGAGATGCCGAAGGGTGATTTTGCCGGTAGAATGCACGGCTTCCAGCTCTGGGCCAATCTGCCCTCGTCGCTGAAGATGACCGCTCCCCGCTATCAGGACGTCAAATCCTCGGATATCCCTCTCGTTGTTGATGATGACGGCACCGCGGTTCGTATTATCTGCGGCAATTTCTGGGGTAAGAGCGGTCCTGTCGATGGCATTGCGGCCGATCCAATCTACCTCGATATCTCGGTGCCTCCGGGCAAGAAAAAGCGGCTGCCGGTCGATACCTACCGCAACGCTTTCGCCTATATCTTCGCAGGTTCCGGCACCTTCCGTGATGCCTCCAAACCGTTCGGCGTGCGCGTCGAGAAGGAAGTCAATGGCGAGGAACTGAATATCCGCGACATGTCCGGCAATCGTACCCTTGTGGTCTTCGACACCGGCGACGAGGTGACAATTCAGGCAGGCGATCAAGGTATTCGCTTCCTGCTCGTCTCCGGAAAGCCGCTCGAAGAACCTGTCGCCTGGCATGGGCCTATCGTCATGAACTCCCACGAGGAGATCAGACAGGCGATGCGCGAACTGCAGAACGGCACTTTTATCAAGGCGGCGCATTGAAGTCGGACGGCGGCTAAATTTGAGGCATGACATTTTTTCTTGCATCTCAGAAGAATCGGCCTACGTTTAACCCGTGTTCAACGTAACGAAAGGAAGGTGATCCAATGTCTAGTGAGTTTTCGGACCTCGTAATGGGCATGGAAGTGGTGATGAAAGCGAGGCAGCCCTCGCTCTGAAACCCCACCTTCCTAGGGCCGCGCAGACGGTCCGGCCAGTTACAGGCCAAACCTCATGGAAAGGGTCGCGAGAGCGACCCTTTTTTATTGCCGCTGTTCATCCATTGACGTGCGATCGGATTGGCACTATTCATAAAGTCATCAGATGACTTTATGAATAGTGCCATGCAACCAATCAACAAGACCAATCTCGCCGACACGGCAATCGAGGCGATCCGCAGCGAGATCCTGGCCAAGCGCTGGGCGGTCGGCGAGAAGCTGCCGAACGAAGCCGCGCTCTCGACCATGCTGTCGGTGAGCCGCGGCACGGTGCGCGAAGCCGTGCGCGTTCTCGTCTCGCAAGGCCTTTTGGAAACGCGGCAGGGCTCCGGCACTTATGTACTCTCCGCCACAGACGTCAGCCGGCCGCTCACCATGGCGCGCCGCGCCGGTCTGCGCGACCAGTTCGAAGCCCGCTGTGCACTCGATGTCGAAGGGGCACGGCTCGCCGCACTTCGCAAGACGCCCAAGGTCATCGCCGGCCTTAGCACGCTGCTTGCTGAGCGCGGCAATTATGAAGGCGGCGATCCGGCAGGCTTCATCGAGCGCGATCTTGCCTTCCACAAAGCCGTCATCGCCGCCTCCGGCAACCGGGCGATGATCGAGATTTACGATTTCTTCTCTACCTCGATCACAGAGACCATTGCCGCCACGCTCGGCAAGGCGATCCCCGAGCCCGACATGCAGGCACATCAGGCGATTGTCGATGCCATCCAGACTGGCAATCCCGGCAAGGCCGATGCAGCCGTGCGCGACTTCATGGCTCCCATTCTTTCCGCCCTCGACCGGATGCTTCTTTCATGACCATGTCCATAGAGAACGCCGCGCTCGACGCCGTCGACGAGACGATGATCGATGCCGAAATCGACAGTGTGCCGGCACCGCTGCCGCCGCAGACGCAGAGCAGGGCCGCCCGTTTCCTGCTCGGTGCCAGCCTCGTGCTGATCGCGTTCAATCTGCGGCCGGTATTTTCCAGCGCTTCCGCCCTTCTGCCGGAAATCCGGACTGAACTCGGCCTGTCGCCGCTCGGTGCCAGCCTTCTGACGACGCTTCCGGTCGTCTGCCTCGGTGCCTTCTCACCGCTGGCTCCGCGGCTTGCCCAGCGCAGCGGCTCGGAGCGGACACTGCTCGGCGTGCTTCTGCTCTTGACGCTCGGCACGGCACTGCGCGGCCTTTCTTCCATTCCGCTGCTCTTTCTTGGCACCGCAATTGCAGGTGCTGCGATCGCTGTTGGCAACGTGCTGCTGCCCGGACTGGTGAAGCGGGACTTCGCTGCAAATGCAGCTCTGATGACCGGCCTCTATACGATGGCGCTCTGCGCAGGTGCCGCAAGTGCGGCCGGCCTGACGCTGCCGATCGAACATGCGCTTGGCGGCTCGCTGGAAGGCGCGCTTGCCGTCTGGGCTCTGCCTGTCCTCGTTGTTGGGTTCATCTGGCTGCCGCAGGTCATTGCGGGCAGTCGACAGGCGCGGCGCAGCGGCTTTCGTGTCGAAGGGCTCTGGCGGGACAAGCTCGCCTGGCAGGTGACTCTTTTCATGGGCCTGCAGTCGGCACTCGCCTATTGCGTCTTCGGCTGGCTGGTACCGATCCTGCGCGAACGCGGACTTGACGGCGTTACGGCCGGCGGCATCGTCTCCGCTTCCGTCATGGTGCAGGCCGCCGCCTGTCTCGTCGTGCCGCACATCGCCGTGCGCGGTAAAGACCAGCGCCTTATCAACGTTACGCTCTGCGCCTTCGCCGTCCTGGCACTTCTCGGTCTGCTCTTCGCGCCACTGTCTACCGTCTGGGCCTGGGCTGTCCTGCAGGGGATCGGTCAAGGTGGGCTTATTGCCGCGGCGATGACGGCCATCGTGCTGCGTTCGCGCGATCCGCATGTCGCCGCTCACCTTTCCGGCATGGCGCAATGCGTTGGTTATCTGCTCGCCGCAATCGGTCCGTTCATCGTCGGCCTGATCCGCGGCTGGACGGGGAGCTTCGCCTGGTGCGCCGTGCTTTTCGTCGCGCTCGGCCTTGGTGCCGCCTTCAACGGATGGCAGGCTGGGCGCGCGCTGCATGTGAATGCGCGCACCATCGAGAGGGGCGAATGAGCCAGGCTCACTTGCGCATCACCATCTCTTGATCTCCATCGCAAAGGCGCGGCTGCTACCCTATCTCAGCCGCATCCCGGACCGCCGGAGGAGGATGTACTTGCGTTTTCGATCCCTGCTTTTCTTCGCCGCGCTGACCGCCACGCTCGCGCCTTCCCTCACCTTCGCGCAGGAGGCCGGCGAGCGCCGCGCGCCAGCCCAACAAAGTTCGACCCGCGAGGGCGTGCTCAAATTATTGCCGGCAGATTCCGTCGCCGAACATGAACTTACGACGGCCGATGGACGCAAGCTCGCCTACACTGCGACGGCTGGCACGCTTGATCTCTTTGGCCAGGATGGCGGGCAGAACGCCGCAATTTTCTACACTGCTTATGTCGCCAAGGACGCCGGGCCGAACCGGCCGATCACCTTCGCGTTCAATGGTGGGCCAGGCGCGGCTTCCGCATTCCTGCATCTCGGCCTCGTAGGCCCGAAGGTGCTGGATTTCGGTCCCGACGGCCGCGACGGCGCGAATGCGAAGCTCGTCGATAACAAGCATAGCTGGCTCGATTTCACCGATCTCGTGCTGATCGATCCGATCGGCACCGGCTGGAGCCGCACGGTGAAAGCCGACGACGCTTCGAACTATTACAATGTCGGCACTGACGCACAGACGATGGCGAAGGCGATCGCGCTCTACGTCGCTCATAACAACCGCGCCAATTCGCCGAAATATCTGCTCGGCGAAAGTTATGGCGGCTTCCGTGCCGCCAAAGTAGCGTCCTCGTTGCAGGAGAGCCAGGGCATCATCATCGCCGGCACTGTCATGCTGTCGCCGCTGCTCGAAGGACAGCTGATGTTCAATGCAGACCAGTTCGCGCTCGGTGCGGCACTGGAATTTCCCTCGCTGGCAGCCGCAGAAGCCGACCGACGCAAAAACTTCAGTGAATCCGGCCAGCGCGACGCCGAGAGATTCGCACTTGGCGAATATCTCACCACCCTGGCCGGTCCTGCGCCAACGGGCGATGCGGCAACCGCCTTCTACAACAAAATCTCCGGTTTGACAGGCATTCCGCAAGATGTCGTTACCCGCAATCGCGGCTTCCTCGGCGATGCTTTCGCCAAACATTCCAACCAGAAGGGCGGCGAAGTGATGAGCCCCTATGATGCCTCCTTCGCAACACCTGATCCCTATCCGGAATCCGATTCCGATCGGGGCGACGACCCAATCCTCGACGGCTTCGCCCGCGCCTACGGCGGCGCCTTCGCCGATTATGCTCGTAACGAACTCGGCTTCAAAACGGAGATGACCTATACCCTGCTCGAGAACGATATCAGCCGGCGCTGGGAATGGGGCAGCGGACGCGGCTCGCGCTTCCAGGCAAGCGCCACCGACGATATCAGGCAGATGCTCGCCTCCAATCCGTCATTTCACTTGCTGATCGCCCATGGTTACAGCGACCTCGTGACGCCCTATGGCGTCAGCCGCTATGTGATCGATCATCTTCCGTCCTCGCTTGCGGGCAATCGCGTGTCACTGAAGCTCTATCGGGGCGGCCACATGTTCTATATGACTGCAGGCCAGCGTGCCGCATTCACCGCGGATGCGAAGGCCTTTTATGCCGAACATCCTGCCGGTCCGCCGGCGGATTGACGGCAGATAAGGGTTGCCGGAGGGCTGGGCTGACCTAGTTTCCCATTCATGGCAAACAGCAATCAGCTATCAGAAGCTCCGCCACCCGGCGACGCTTTCCGGCAGGACGACACCCTCTCCACACTCTCTTCCTATCTCCCAGACGGTGCACTCTTTCTCGATATCGACGGCACGCTCCTCGATCTTGCGCCGACGCCGGATGAGATATCCGTGCCGCCTTCGCTTCCGGCGCAGCTCGACGCGCTGTCGCAAAAGCTCGGCGGGGCGCTGGCTCTGGTCACGGGCAGAGGACTTTCCTATGCCGACCGCCTCTTCGCACCCTTTCAATTTCCTATCGCCGGCCTGCATGGGGCCGAGCGCCGCACCTCTGACGGCAACATTTTCAAGGTGGAACCAACAGCCGAGTTCGAGAGGCTGAAGATCGAACTGAGGGCAGAGACGGCAGGTTGGGCCGGCATCCTTATCGAGGACAAGGGCGCGGCTGTCGCCGCCCATTTCCGCCTTGCACCGGCGCGGCAAGCGGAACTAGCGGAATTGATGCAGCGTCTCGCGAATCATGCGGGACCGGACTGGACGCTGCAGCCGGGCAAGATGGTTTTCGAAATCCGGCCCGCCAGAGCCAACAAGGGCGATGCGTTGCAGAGTTTTCTGGCATCTCCGCCATTCAACGGCCGCCATCCGATCGCCATCGGCGATGACCTCACAGACGAGGCGATGTTCGGCGTGGCGAACCAGCTCGGAGGATACTCCGTCCGCGTTGGCCCGCCGGCCGCTGGGACTGTCGCGCGCGGCTCCCTACCTTCCGCGGAGGCGGTTCGCGAAATCATCGCGCATTTTGCCAGCTGATTGCGTTTTATTTTCTAATGAAAGGAATTTTATCATGAGCCGCCTTGTCGTCGTCTCCAACCGCGTCCCCGTTCCGGAGAAAAAGGGGGCTGCGTCCGCCGGCGGACTTGCCGTGGCGCTGGAAGCTGCCCTTGAGAAACGCGGTGGCATCTGGATGGGCTGGTCGGGAAAGATCAGCGATGAGGGCGAGCCAGGTCCGCTTTCCATCGAGGAACGGGGCAACATTACTTATGCGCTGACCGACCTGACGTCCAAGGATGTCGACGAATACTATTTCGGCTTTGCCAACCGCATGCTCTGGCCGATCTGTCATTACCGGCTCGACCTTGCGGAATACGGGCGCACCGAGATGGCCGGCTATTTCCGTGTCAACCGCTTCTTCGCCCATCGACTGGCGCCGTTGATTGAGCCGGACGACGTCGTCTGGGTCCATGACTATCACCTCATTCCGCTCGCCGCCGAGCTCCGCCAGATGGGGCTGAAGAACAGGATCGGCTTTTTCCTGCACATTCCCTGGCCGCCGGCAGACGTACTCTTTGCGATGCCCGTCCACGAGGAAATCATGCGAGGGCTCGCTGCCTACGACCTTGTCGGCTTCCAGACCGACCACGATCTGGAAAACTTCGCGGGCTGCCTGCGCCGCGAGGGGATGGGTGACATGATCGGTGAAGGGCGTTTTACAGCAGGCGAGCGCATGTTCCGCGGCGGTGCCTATCCGATCGGCATTGAAACCGCCGCCTTCGCCGAATTCGCAAGGAGAGCCGACAGTCATAGCATGGTGCAGAAGGCGCGCCGGAGCATTGAGGATCGCAGCCTTATCATCGGCGTGGACCGGCTGGATTATTCCAAGGGTATCACCCAGCGCATCGATGCCTTCGAGCATTTCGTCACTAACAATCCGGCGCATCAGCGCAAGGTCACCTACCTGCAGATAACGCCGAAGTCCCGTTCGGAAGTACCGGAATACGAGGCGATGCAGCGGATGGTCGCCGAACAGGCCGGCCGCGTGAACGGCGCGCTCGGCACGGTCGACTGGGTGCCGATCCGCTACATCAATCGCTCCGTCAGTCGGCCAGTGCTCGCCGGTCTTTACCGGCTCGCCAAGGTCGGCCTCGTTACGCCGCTACGCGACGGCATGAACCTCGTCGCCAAAGAATATGTTGCCGCACAGAACCCTGACGATCCCGGTGTGCTTGTTCTTTCCCGCTTTGCCGGCGCGGCGCGCGAACTGAAGGGCGCCCTGCTCGTCAATCCCTACGATATCGTCGGTACATCCAATGCGCTGGCGCGCGGGCTCAACATGCCGCTTGATGAGCGCCGCGACCGCTGGGGGCGGATGATGGAGCACCTCTTGGAGCACGACGTTTTGCGCTGGTGCGACGATTTCCTCGGTGATCTCGCTGCCTGAACGGTTTGATGGCGGCCCGCCGGCAGACAACCTTGCTGATGAGCGGGTGATTCCTACCATCACGCAATTTGGCTGAACGGCATCGGTAGGGATTTCTTCGACCCTGCTCAAGCCTCGATCATCGAAGCAGAATTGGCTGAGAGCATCGTGCGCAGCCGCGGTTACGGGCCAGCACTATCCAGAGCTGAAAGTCTCGTTTCATGTCACCGATCGTCTCGTCGACATCGTTCAGGAAGGCTTCGATATTGCGCTCCGCAGCCACCGCTTTTCATTCGGAGATTCGACGCTCGTGCAGCGTAGCGCAATATGGGAAGCCCGCGCGACCAGAGGATATAGAGCCGGTTACAACGGTCATGCCAAGGCTCTCCGAGGAGCAATGGCGCCTTATCTCCTGTCACCGCGCGGAGGTCGTTGTAAAGCCTAAGCCTCAGCGCTTCATGGCGGCGGACGAACCGATGTGCTGCTGAAAGCCGCAGCAGTTGGAATGGGTATTACCATCCTTCCCACCGCGGTTTGTCACACGACCCGCGAGACTGCAGGCTGGTTCGTCTGCTGCCCGGCTGGACGGGCGGCAATGTCACCACGGCACTTCTCATGCCGCATCGGCGCCGGCAGCTGTTGGCCGTGCGCGCAGTCGCTGAGTCCCTTACCGAGCGATTGGCGGGATGATCAGGCGGCCTTGGCCGCGTGATATTCCTTGATCGCTACCATCTTGATCGCCGGATAGCGCTCCGCCTCGTAACGCAGCGAGAAACTGTCCTGCGCCAGGAAGACTGGATCGCCGTCGAGATCGCGGGCGATATCGCCGCGCTTGACGGTCAGGAACTTGTCGAGATCCGCCGGCTGGTCGGACGAGATCCAGCGGCAGACGGAAAAGCGCGACATTTCGAAGGAGACCGGCAGCCCGTACTCGGCCATCAAGCGCTCTTTCAAGACGTCGAGCTGCAGCGCGCCGACGACACCGACGATAGCAGGCGAGCCGTCTTCGGGCTGGAAGAGCTGGACCACGCCTTCCTCGGCCATCTGCTGTAGGGCTTCTTTCAGCTTCTTGGCCTTCATCGCATCTTCCAGCCGCACGCGGCGCAGAATTTCCGGCGAGAAGTTCGGCACTCCCTGGAAAACCAGGCTTTCACCTTCCGTCAGCGTATCGCCGATGCGCAGCGTGCCGTGGTTTGGAATGCCGACCACGTCACCGGCAAAGGCGGTATCCGCAAGCTGGCGCTGAGAGGCGAAAAAGAACTGCGGCGCGGTGAGACCGAGCTGCTTTCCGGTACGTGCCAGGCGGGCTTTCATACCGCGCTCCAGCTTGCCGGAGCAGATGCGGGCGAAGGCGATGCGGTCGCGGTGGTTCGGGTCCATGTTCGCCTGAATCTTGAAGACGAAGGCCGTCATCTTGTCTTCGGCGGCATGCACCGTGCGGATATCGGCGACCTGGTCGCGCGGCGGTGGCGCGAATTCGCCAAGCGCGTTGATGAGATCGCGAACGCCGAAATTGCGCAGCGCCGAGCCAAAGAAGACCGGCGTCATATGGCCTTCGAGGAAGGCTTCCCGATCGAAGGGACGGCAGGCTTCGATCGCCAGCTCGACTTCTTCGATGAAGGCGTCGCGCTCGTTTTCCGGCAGGCGGTCGGCGACGCTCTGCGGGCCGTTGACAGCGGTGACATCGACTTCCGTGTCAGAACCGCGCACCGTATTTTCCTTCAGATGGTAGGAGCCGCAGAAGGTCTTGGAGCGGCCGATCGGCCAAGTAACCGGAGCGGTATCCAGCGCCAGCTTCTCTTCGACCTCATCCAGAATTTCGAAGGGATCGCGGCTTTCGCGGTCCATCTTGTTGATGAAGGTGATGATCGGGATGTCGCGCATGCGGCAGACTTCGAAGAGCTTCAGCGTACGCGGCTCGATACCCTTTGCGGCGTCGATGACCATGACGGCGGCATCCACCGCCGTCAGCGTGCGGTAGGTGTCGTCGGCGAAGTCTTCGTGACCCGGTGTGTCGAGAATATTGAAGACATTGTCGTTGTATTCGAAGGTCATGACGGACGTAACGACCGAGATGCCGCGTTCGCGTTCGATCTTCATCCAGTCCGAGCGGGTCTGCATGCGATCCTTCTTCGCCTTCACTTCGCCGGCGAGCTGGATGGCGCCGCCGAACAGCAGCAGCTTCTCGGTGAGCGTCGTCTTACCCGCGTCCGGGTGCGCAATAATAGCGAATGTGCGGCGGCGGGAAACCGCCTCGGCGAGACTTTCGGCCATGATGTGAATCCTGTGGAATTGCCGCGTATCTAGCGATTAAAGCGCGCCATTGCAATTGACCTTGCTGCACGAGGCACGAAGTAATGCCCCATGACCATTCACACTGAGACCCACCCGACCCTCAATCTGATCCGCCTGCCGAACGGCCAGGGCCTCGATCTGCCCGCCTATGAAACACGCGGTGCTGCTGGCATCGACCTGCGTGCGGCTATCGACGAGGACAAGCCGCTGGTGCTTTCGCCCGGCAAACGCGCGCTCGTGCCGACCGGCTTCGTCTTCGAAATCCCTGAGGGTTTCGAGGGCCAGGTTCGCCCTCGTTCCGGCCTCGCGGCCAAGAACGGTGTCACCTGTCTGAATGCACCCGGCACCGTCGATAGCGACTATCGCGGCGAAGTGAAGGTTATCCTCATCAATCACGGCGAGGAGGAATTCACCATCACCCGCGGCATGCGGATCGCGCAGATGGTGATTGCGCCCTTCATCCAGGCTCGCATTGCCGAGGTCTCCGAGACGACCGAAACCGCTCGGGGGGCTGGCGGTTTCGGCTCGACCGGCGTATGAGCGCCTTCGACACGACCGGCCTTACCTTTCGGCAGGACTATTTCAACGATCCGACAGCCTGGGCCGCTCTCGTTTCCCTTCTCGACGATACGTTCGGCATCGATATCGATCCGCTGCGAGAGCTCGGCGGCGCGGATCCGACCAGCATGCCCTTCGGCTGGTTTACCGAGGAGGGCGTGCTTGCTGCCAACCTCTCGGCTTTTGCCATGCCCTTCGTCTTCAACGGCAGACTTATCAATGCGGCCGCATTGCAATCCGGTGCAGTCCGTCCGCCATGGCGGGGCCGCGGCCTGTACCGCGATGTGACGCGGAAGGCACTCGCCTGGTGCGAGGCTCAGAGTTTCGGTGTTGTCATCCTCTATACGGACAAGCCCGGTCTCTACGAGCCCTATGGCTTCCGTTCGCTGCCGCTTCACAAATATATCGGCGCTGCACCTGTCCCGGTCGGTTCCGCAACATCAAGGCCGCTGCAGCCGCGCGATGCCAATGATCTTGCCCTGCTTCAGGACTTGCTTGCGAGCCGAACGCCGGTTTCGCAGACGCTCGCCGTCGCCAGCAGCCCGGCGATGTTTCTCATCAACACACAGTTCGACCCCAATATCCGCCTCAGCTATCTGGAAGAGAGCAAAGCCGCCATTGCATGGAAGATGGCGGCTTCAGGACATTTCATCCTTCTCGATGTCGTCGCGCCCGAAATCCCGTCACTTGCGGCAATCCTTGCCGGCCTCAGGGTAGAGGCGAGGTCTGTCGAAACGCTCTTTCGGCCAGACAGGCTCGGCTGGTCCGGCGAGGCAGTTCCTTACGGAGGCGAAACGCGGCTGATGTTGCGCGGGATGGAAGAGGTGAGGCTCGATCACCCCGCAATGCTTTCGCCGATGGCGGATTTCTGAGATCACTTTTTCCGTATCAGCGGCGGCAGACGGCGCTTGACCGGCGAGGACTTGATCATCGACGTGTTGGTTTCCGCCCGCTCGGCCACTTTGTCGAGAATGCTGTCGAGTTCGCCCATGGAACGAACGACGAGACGGGCGATGAAACAATCGTCTCCCGTTACCTTGTCGCATTCGATAAATTCCGGCGTGTCCTGGATAATCCGTTCGACGATATGGAGTTGGCCTGGCAGCGGGCGCACCCGCACGATCGCCTGAAGCGGGTAGCCAATTGCGGCCGGATCGAGATCAATGGTGAAGAGCGTCACGACACCGCGATCCTCAAGCCGTCGCAGACGTTCCGCTGCACTTGGCGAAGAAAGTCCTACAGCCTGAGCGAGTTCTTTTAGGGAAATACGCGAATTTCCAGCCAGCGCCTCTATCATTGCGCGGTCAATATCGTCGACTGCCTGCATCTCGTTAGCCAACATGGCAAAAACTCCTAACAAGATTAGGTTTATCCAGCCTTTCCCTTTCTTAGCTTATAGAAAATGCTGCGATGCCGCAATACAATTTCCCGCTAACGAATGGAGATGGCGATGCAGGCTGAAATCAGAAGAGGCACAGTGGAGATGACGGCAGCGATGTTGATCTCGGGAACGATCGGCTGGTTCGTCGTCATGTCTGGCCAGCCCGTCAGTAGCGTGGTCTTCTGGCGCTGCTTTTTCGGTGCGTTGACCCTGCTCGTCATCTGCGCCGCGCTTGGCCTGTTCAGGCCTGGCATCATCGGCCTGCGTGCGTTCGGTATTGCCGTCTTCGGCGGCGTCGCCATCGTTTCCAACTGGCTTCTGCTGTTCGTCTCCTATTCACACGCGTCTATCTCGATTGCGACCACAGTCTACAATACGCAGCCCTTCATGCTGCTTGCGCTTGGCGCGCTGTTCCTCGGCGAGAAGATCACAGCTACCAAGCTCTTCTGGCTCGGGCTTTCCTTCAGCGGCATGGCTGTCATCGTCGAGGCGAAGCCGCAAGCTGATGCCATCTCAGGCAGTTACGGTCTCGGCATCCTGATGGCGCTTGGCGCTGCCTTCTTCTATGCGCTCGCTGCACTTGCCGCCAAGTGGTTGCGCGGTACGCCGCCGCATCTGATCGCGCTGATCCAGGTTTCAACCGGCATTGTCATGCTGGCACCGATGACCGATTTTAAGAATCTTCCGGTCGATGCAGGATCATGGCTGATCTTGACCGCCGTCGGCGTCATCCACACCGGCCTCATGTATGTGCTGCTCTATGGCGCGATCCAGAAGCTGCCGACGCATCTGACGGGTGCTCTATCCTTCATCTATCCGGTCGCCGCCATTCTGGTCGACCGCCTTGCCTTCGGCCACGCATTACAGCCGATGCAGATCGCTGGGGCGGTGGTCATTCTGCTTGCCGCCGCAGGCATGAATCTCGGCTGGTCGCCAGGCCGGCTCGTTCGCCTGCCGGCGACCAGAAGCTAAGCGATTACTTCTGCTGGCGTGTCGTTTCGAACAGGAACCAGACGCGACGTTCGCTCTGGTCGATCCAATTCTCGATCAGGCTGGCAGTCGCAACGTCATTGTGTTCGTCGCAGACTTCATGCACTTCGCGCAGGATGGAGACGAGCTGAAGATTGTCTTCGCGGAGTTCCGAGAGCATGTCCTCAGGGGTGACATAATCTGCATCATTGTCCGGAATGCGCTGCTGACGGGCGATCTGGCCGATCGAGCGCAGCGTTGTGCCGCCGATCTTGCGGGCGCGCTCAGCAACTTCGTCCGTCATGTCAAAAATCTGCTCTGCCTGCTCGTCGAGCAGCAGATGGTAGTCACGGAAATGTGGACCGGACATGTGCCAATGGAAATTCTTGGTCTTCACGTAGAGCGCGAAGACATCGGCGAGCATCGCGGTCAATGCGGCCGAGATATCGGTGATCGCGTTGGTCGGCAGGTCGGAAGGAGTCTTGAGCGGCGAACGTCTGCGGGCTTCAGCTGAGGTAGGCGACATGCATTCTCTCCTTGGTGATGAAATCCTTCTGCGCCGACGGCTTGGGGGAGGCCGCGGCAGGCCGTATCTACGGCCGCTTGCAAGGAGAAAATAGCAAGGCCGGGTCACTTGCCAAGTAGATCATGGTCCAGCCCACCTATTCTTTATGGTTATGGACAGATCAGCACGAGGCGATTGATGAAGCCCACCTGGCGCCCTATAGGAAGATGACACAATCTCTTGGATCCGAAGATGAGCCTTGCCGCCCTGATCGCCTACGCTGGCGCCCTGTTCATCGCCGCCGCCATTCCCGGCCCAGGAATCACGGCGATCGTCGCACGTGCGCTCGGTTCGAACTTCCGCGAGACCTTCTTCATGGGCCTCGGTCTGGTGCTCGGCGACATGACCTATCTGACCGCCGTTATCCTCGGCCTTGCCTTCGTGGCACAGACCTTCACCGAGATATTTCTCGTCATCAAGATCGCCGGTGCGCTCTATCTCGGCTATATCGCCTGGAAGCTCTGGACTGCCGGCCTGCTGCCGCAGGATATCGCCGCGAAAAAATCCAGCAGCGCTGGCATGTCCTTCCTGTCCGGCCTGCTGGTGACGCTCGGAAATCCGAAGACCATGCTCTTCTATGTGGCGCTTGTGCCAACGCTGATTGATCTCAACAGCGTCGGAATGCGCGAATATGTCATACTGCTCGCCATCACTTTCATGGTGCTGATGATCGTGCTCATTCCCTATATGCTGCTTGCCTCGCGCGCCCGCACGATGCTGAAGCAGCCGCGCGCATTGCAGACGCTGAACCGCGTTGCAGCAAGCATCCTGGCGGGCACGGCGGCCTTCATCGCCACCCGTGCGGCCTGAAATAAACATTCGGCAACGAATGGGTTTCAAAGGATTTTTTCTCTGGCTTGCGCGAGTGGCGGATGAAGCCACTCTGGCCTCACCGCCCGTTTGACCCTATTCTCTCCGCAGATTTCAGAATGGATTTCATAGGGAGAGCACCCATGTCGCACAAACCGGGCCGCGGCCGCATCTATTCCTCCATTACCGACACAATCGGCGACACGCCGCTCGTTCGCCTCGACAAACTCGCCAAGGAAAAAGGCGTAGTTGCCAACATCCTCGCCAAGCTGGAGTTCTTCAATCCGATAGCCTCGGTGAAGGATCGCATCGGTGTGGCGATGATCGAAAGCCTGGAAACGCAAGGCAA
Organism: Rhizobium sp. BK529; assembly: GCF_014194105.1. Lineage (NCBI taxonomy): Bacteria > Pseudomonadati > Pseudomonadota > Alphaproteobacteria > Hyphomicrobiales > Rhizobiaceae > Rhizobium > Rhizobium sp. BK529. The sequence continues at coordinate 3,125,164 of NZ_JACIAU010000001.1, forward strand.
GATCTCTCCCGGCAAGACCGTGCTGATCGAGCCGACGTCGGGTAATACCGGCATCGCGCTTGCCTTCGCTGCGGCTGCCAAGGGCTACAGGCTGATCCTTACCATGCCGGAAACGATGTCCGTCGAGCGCCGCAAGATGCTGGCCCTGCTCGGCGCCGAACTGGTGCTGACCGAGGGACCAAAGGGCATGAAGGGGGCTATTGCCAAGGCCGAAGAGCTTGCTGCCTCACTTCCCGACGCCGTCATCCCACAGCAGTTCGAAAATCCGGCCAACCCCGAAATTCATCGACAGACGACTGCCGAGGAAATCTGGAACGACACCGATGGCAAGGTCGACATCTTCGTCGCCGGCATCGGTACCGGCGGCACGATCACCGGAGTCGGTCAAGTGCTGAAGAGCCGCAAACCGGATATTCGCGTCGTGGCGGTCGAGCCTACCGACTCGCCGGTACTGTCGGGCGGCACGCCCGGTCCGCACAAGATCCAGGGCATCGGCGCCGGCTTTGCCCCGAAGATCCTCGATACCAGCATCTATGATGAAGTCGTCACCGTCAGCAATGACGATGCCTTCCAGCAGGCGCGGCTTGTCGCGAGGCTCGAAGGCGTGCCGGTCGGCATCTCCTCGGGCGCGGCACTGATGGCCGCCATCGAAGTCGGTCGCCGCCCGGAAAATGCCGGCAAGAACATCGTCGTCATCATCCCATCCTTCGCCGAGCGCTATCTCTCGACGGCGTTGTTTGAGGGATTGGGGAACTGAGCGAATAGCGAATAGCGAATAGCGAATAGCGAATAGCGAATAGCGAATAGCGAATAGCGAATAGCGAATAGCGAATAGCGAATAGTCTGAAGAGCTGCTCGGTATCGGCAACCTTTATCTATTCGCTATTCGCCACGCCCTATTCGCTTCTCTCTTCAAGCTGCCGCCGTCAGCCTCTCGCCGGCCACGCGATACGAAATCGCCTCTGCCAGATGGATACGGCCAACGGTGTCCTTGCCGTCGAGATCGGCAAGCGTACGGGCAACCTTCAGGACGCGGTGATAACCGCGGGCGGAAAACTTCATCTTATCTGCGGCATCGCGCAATAGCTGCAATCCTGCTGCATCCGGCTCAGCAAATTTTTCGATCATCGCGGTCGAACAGCCGGCATTGGTGGAAATCCCCGAGGCGCCCGCAGCGGCATAACGCTCGCGCTGAATGTCGCGGGCTCGCGCAACGCGTCTTGCGACATCCGCGCTCGTTTCCGCCGTTGTCGGCCGGATGAGGTCGGCGGCAGAAACGGCCGGCACGTCAATGCGGATATCGATGCGGTCCATCAATGGTCCGGAGATGCGGGCCTGATAGTCGGTCATGCAACGCGGCCCGCGGGCGCAGGTATGGCCAGGCTCGCCCGCCATGCCGCAACGGCACGGGTTCATGGCCGCAACGAGCTGAATGCGTGCCGGATAGGAGACGCGGTGATTGGCCCGCGCGATGATGCATTCGCCGCTCTCCAGCGGTTGGCGCAGAGCATCAAGCACCTGGGGCGCAAATTCCGGAAACTCGTCGAGGAAGAGCACGCCGTGGTGAGCAAGCGAGGCTTCGCCTGGTCGGGCACGCAGCCCGCCCCCGATGAGGGCTGCCATGGTCGCCGAATGGTGCGGTGTTCGAAACGGCCGGCGATCCGAGAGCTTGCCGCCGGACAGTTGGCCGGCGATGGATTGGATCATCGAGACTTCGAGTAACTCGGCTGCTGAAAGCGGCGGCAGGATAGACGGCAGCCTAGAGGCCAGCATCGACTTGCCGGAACCGGGCGGCCCAACCATCAGAAGATTATGGCCGCCGGCGGCGGCTACTTCGAGCGCCCGCTTCGCGCTTTCCTGTCCTTTGATCTCGGAAAGGTCGGGCAGGTTTGCCGCGTTGGGACGAATGGATGGTTCCGGACGCGAGAGGATCTGCGTACCGCGGAAATGATTGGCAAGCGCAATCAGGCTGCGCGGCGCCAGGATATCGACCTCAGGACCCGCCCAAGCGGCTTCCGCACCGCTTTCAGCTGGACAGATCAAGCCCTTTCCGGTGGCGTTCGCTCCAATGGCAGCCGGAAGCGCGCCAGCGATCGCGGCAATCGTGCCATCGAGATTGAGTTCGCCGACAACGACATAATCAGACAAGGCATCCGCTGGAATGGCGCCGAGTGCTGCCATCAGGCCGAGTGCGATGGCCAAATCGAAATGACTGCCTTCTTTTGGAAGATCGGCAGGCGCGAGATTGACTGTCACGCGCTTTGCTGGCAGTGCGAGACCCGAGGCATGCAAGGCTGCCTGTACCCGCTCGCGGCTTTCGGCCACCGCCTTGTCCGGCAGGCCGACGATCTGGATTCCCATTTTGCCGGGAGCAACCATCACCTGGACTTCGACCGGCACACCTTCAATACCCTGAAACGCCACCGTACTGACGCGCGCGACCATGCCCCTGCCCCGTATTATTTACACCCCGCCTATGAAGGCGGTCACAACTTGGCATGGAACTCAGAATAAAACAAGAACGATGAGCGAACGGATTCGCCTATCAACTGCAATCAAATTGCGACGGGTTGTAAAGTTGGAACGAAGGCGATCAAACGCGGAACGCCTTTTTCGGGCACAAACTGCTGTGCTCTGTTGCTTGAGTTTCCCTTTTTCGCGCAATTCCAAACACAAAATAGCTCGAGACTTTTGCCGGAATTGCTTCAGGCGCGCTTACGCTCGATGGCATCCCAAAGCAGGCTTGCGATATCGGCGCCGCCGAATTTTTTCACTTCGCGGATGCCGGTCGGAGACGTCACGTTAATCTCGGTCATGTAATCGCCGATCACATCGATGCCGACGAGCAGGAAGCCCCGTGCGCGGAGAGCCGGACCAATGCGCTCGCAGATTTCCTTCTCGCGCGCCGTCAGTTCGGTCGGCTCGGCGCGGCCGCCGACATGCATGTTGGAGCGGCTGTCATGCTCTGCCGGGACGCGGTTGATAGCGCCGGCAAATTCACCGTCGACAAGAATGATGCGTTTGTCGCCCTTGCGCACATCAGGCAGATACTGCTGGGCGATAAAGGGCTCGCGGAAGAGCTGGCCGAACATCTCGAGCAGCGAGGACAGGTTGCGGTCGTCCCTGGTGGAATGGAAAACGCCGGCGCCGCCATTGCCGTAGAGTGGCTTCAGGATGATATCGCCCAGTTCGTCGCGGAAGCGGCGGATCTCAGCGGGATCCTTGGTGATCAGCGTCTTCGGCATCAGGTCGGAAAATTCGGTGACGAAGATCTTTTCCGGCGAATTGCGCACCCAGGCCGGATCGTTGACGACGAGCGTCTTCGGATGGATGCGCTCCAGAAGATGAGTCGAGGTGATATAGGCCATGTCGAAGGGTGGGTCCTGGCGCAGCAGGACGACATCCATGGTCGACAGGTCGACACGCTCCGGCGCGCCCAGCTCATAGTGGTCGCCCTTTACATCGCGCAGCACCATCGGCTCGACGGACGCATAGAGCTTGCCGTCGCGGAAGCTCAGGCGCTCTGGCGTGTAATGGAAGAGTTTGTAGCCGCGCGCCTGCGCCTCAATACTCATGGCGAAGGTGGAATCGCCAGCGATATTGATGCCGGCGACATGGTCCATCTGGACCGCTACATTCTTGATCTTGGCCATTTCCATCCCTTGAGCTGATGCCGCCCAGATGTAGGTCGGTCAGGCATCAAACGCAACGGCAATCAAACGCCTCGGGAAACTTCAGCGCGCGCTATTTTCAGGCCGCGATGCCATTGCCGCCGTTGTTGCGCAAAAGGTTGCGCAGCCGGTAAGCGATGGCGAGCGGCTTCGGGAAAGGCTTGCGCAGGAAGGCGACCTTACGGACGTAATTGTCCACCCGCCAGCTCGCCCAGGTGCCACCGGCAAAGAAGGCGACATCGCCGGCCTGCAGCGTGCGCTCTATGCCGTCTTCGGTTGTGACATGCACCTCGCCTTCGAGGATCATCACGGTCTCGTCCCAGCCGAAACGCCAGCGGAATTCACCTGATGTGCAGTCCCAGATCGCCGTCAGCGATGCCTCGTCATGGCCGCGGGAATGTTCTGCGGTACGCGCCTGCGGATTGCCGCTGATGATCCAGTCGGGATTGATCGGCGTCGACTTCAGCACCATGCCGTCACTTGCCTGCGCGACGAAAGATTTGCCAGATGGCTTCAACGCGGCATAAGGCACCGACCGCGCAGCCGCAGCGGCGGCGGTTGCAAGCATCATCTTCCAGGCCATGGAACACCCCCAATTTGCTACCCCTAGCTGCGCCGTGGATAGCAAAAGAGTCGTAAAAGCCCGTTCAAGCAGACGCTAAAATCTTAATGAAAGCTGACTCATCCATGTGTTGGAGGGGCACGGTCACTGACGGCTTCATGCGCGCAGCTAGAAAGCATCCGGGAAGTGCCGGGGGAGCTTTCCCGGTAATACCGCAACGATATCATACCGTTGAGAGAGAATGGCATAGTCGCGTTGGCGGGCGAGCCAGAGATCGCTGGCGGCCCTGATGCGATTTTGCGAGGCATAGGAGACGGCATTTACCGCGCCCATCTCGTCGGCGCGCGCCTTGACCTCAACGAAGACAGCAAGATCCCCCTTGCGGGCGATGATATCGACCTCGCCGAGCTTCGTTTTGTAGCGTAGGGCGAGGATGCGATAGCCCTTCAGCATCAAAAAAACGGCGGCGATATATTCCGCCGCCCAGCCGCGGCGCAGCGCCTTTCTCCTGCGGAACGTGACCTCGCCGTCAGCCATCCGCAGCCTTCATATCGAGAAGCTTCTGATAGAGCACCTTGCGCGGCAGGCCGGTCAGGCGCGCCGCCTCCGTCGCGGCCTTGGCCGTCGGCAGGGATTTTGAAAGATCCGCGAGAACCGCGTCGACATCCGCCTCGGTCGCCGGCTCGTCCTTTGACGGACCGATGACGAGCACGATCTCACCCTTCACATTGTCATGCTCTTTATAATAGCCGGCCAGTTCGGAGAGCGTGCCGCGGCGGAACTCCTCATAGGTCTTGGTCAGCTCGCGGCAGACAGATGCCTGGCGCGTACCGCCGAGCACATCGGCTGCGGCAAGCAGCGTCGCGCCGATGCGATGAGGCGATTCAAAGAAGATCAGCGTGGCCGGCGCACTCATGAATTCCGCGAGCCGGTCGCGGCGCGCCTTGTCCTTGGTCGGCAGGAAACCGGCAAAGAGAAAGGCGTCGTTCGGAAGGCCCGAGCCGACGAGGGCGGTAAGTGGCGCGGAGGCACCAGGAATGGGAATGACACGGTAGCCAGCCTCGATCGCCTGCTGTGCCAGACGATAGCCGGGGTCGGAGACGAGCGGTGTTCCGGCATCGGAGACCAGCGCCACCGACTTGCCGGCTTCAAGTGCCTGCAGGAGCCGCGGCCCGGCCTCATCGGCATTATGCTCGTGATAGGCGAAAGGGCGGTTCTGGATGCCGTAACGATCAAGCAAAACGCGGGTGACCCGCGTGTCCTCGCATGCCAGGACATCGGCACCCGCAAGCGTTTCCAGTGCGCGCAGGGTAATGTCGCCGAGATTGCCGATTGGTGTGGCGACGAGATAGAGAGCTTGTTCAAGCGGGCGCGCCGGCACCGCAATATTGTGCACGCGAAAGCCGCGCCGGGCGCCGGTTTCCGCTGTCGTCTCTTCCGTCATGTCACTCGCTTTCGTCCCGCCGGCCTCTTCTCTTTATGGGCGAGCGGCGCTGCTTCGACAAGGGGCCGCAATTTCTGTGAGCATTGCACTGCAAAACGGCATTTGCGGACCTGCGGGCAGCCATGCCTCTTGCAATCGCTGGCAAAGTTCTGCCATTTTGCCTGTCCACTCCCCTCTCCCAAGGGGAAAGCAGTGACGCGGCGCTTGCAGGCGCCCGGACAATGAAGGTCGAAAGCGGTAGCATCCCATGCGTATTACTATTGAGCGGTCAAACCTTTTGAAGTCGCTGAACCACGTCCACCGCGTGGTCGAACGCCGCAACACGATCCCGATCCTGTCCAACGTTCTCTTGAAGGCGGACGGCCAGAGCCTCGACATGAAGGCGACCGACCTCGATCTGGAAATCACCGAAGCGACGCCTGCCAATGTCGAGCAGGCTGGCGCCACGACCGTTCCCGCCCATCTTCTTTACGACATCGTGCGCAAGCTTCCCGATGGCGCGGAAGTGCTGCTCGCCACCACGCAGGATGGCGGCTCCATGAACGTGCAGTCGGGCCGTTCGAAATTCTCGCTGCAGTGCCTGCCAGAATCCGATTTCCCGGATCTGACCGCCGGTACCTTCACGCATTCCTTCAAGCTGAAGGCGAGCGACCTGAAGATGCTGATCGACCGCACGCAGTTTGCGATCTCGACCGAAGAAACCCGCTATTATCTGAACGGCATCTTCTTCCATACGATCGAAAGCGGCGGCGACCTGAAGCTGCGCGCCGTCGCTACCGACGGCCATCGCCTGGCCCGCGCCGATGTGGACGCACCCTCCGGGTCGGAAGGCATGCCGGGCATCATCATTCCGCGCAAGACGGTCGGCGAATTGCAAAAGCTCGTCGACGCGCCGGACGCGATCGTCACCGTCGAAGTCTCCGATGCCAAAATCCGCATCACCATCGGCTCTATCGTGATGACGTCGAAGCTGATCGACGGCACCTTCCCTGACTACCAGCGCGTCATTCCGACCAATAACGACAAGGAAATGCGCGTCGACTGCACAAGCTTCGCCCAGGCCGTCGACCGCGTCTCGACCATCTCGTCGGAACGTGGCCGCGCAGTGAAGCTCGCGCTATCCGATGGTCAGCTCCTCCTCACCGTCAACAATCCGGATTCCGGTAGCGCTACGGAAGAAGTTGCCGTCGGCTACGATACGGATCCGATGGAGATCGGCTTCAACGCCAAGTATCTGCTCGACATCACAGCGCAGCTTTCCGGCGACGAGGCGATCTTCCTGCTGGCCGATGCCGGCTCGCCGACACTCGTGCGCGACACCGCCGGCGACGACGCCCTCTACGTGCTGATGCCGATGCGCGTTTAAACGCGCGTCGTTTTTGGCTTCAAAACTTTCCTGATTGCGACGTCGCCTCTTGTTTTTGCTTCACCCTCCTGCAATTAAGGGCGGGGTGAACAGCAAGCATGGGAGGACGGCATGGCATTGCGGCTCAAGGAAAGGCTCGGCAGAAAGTTTGACGAAGAGATCCGCTTCTTCAAAGGCATGATGCAGGGGCCAAAGACAGTCGGTTCCATCGTTCCGACCTCCTCGATCACCGCCCGCAAGATGGCGAGCGTCGCAAATCCGTACTCCGATCTGCCCATTCTCGAGCTCGGCCCCGGCACCGGAGCCATCACCAAGGCGATCCTCGCCCATGGCGTGAAGCCGGAGAAGCTCGTTGCTGTCGAATATTCGACGGACTTTTACGAGCATCTCCTGCGCCTTTACCCGGGCGTGAATTTCATCAATGGCGACGCCTTCGATCTCGACAGGACGCTCGGGTCGTTCAAGGATCAAAAATTCGATTGCGTTGTCTCGGGCATACCGCTCCTGAACTTCCCGATGCAGGCGCGCATCGCACTGCTGGAAAATCTGCTGGACCGTATGCCGGCCGGGCGGCCGATGGTGCAGATCTCCTATGGCGCGGTCTCACCAATCATTGCCAATCCCGATCGTTACAGCATTCATCATTTTGATTTCATTGTGCGCAATATTCCGCCGGCTCAACTCTGGATCTATCGGCGCGGATAAATGTTTGGATTTTATATTACCCACCCGCAGGTCAAGATCGACCCTGCGGTTCCCGTTCCCCAATGGGGCCTTTCAGACGTTGGCGTCGAGCGCGCCCGTAAGGCTGCTGCGAGCGACTGGGCGAAGCGGCTCGCCCGCATCGTCTCCAGCGATGAGACAAAGGCGATCGAAACGGCGGAAATCCTTGCCGCGGCTACAGGCGTAAAAATCGAGATCATGCATGGCATGCATGAGAACGACCGCTCTGCTACAGGTTTCCTGCCGCCGGACAGGTTCGAAGAGGCCGTCAACTGGTTCTTCGCCCATCCGCAGGAGAGCTTCAAGGGCTGGGAGCGGGCCGCGGATGCGCAAGCTCGCATCGTCTCTGCGGTCGAAGCGATCCTCTGTTCGCACGATCCGAATGCACCGATTGCTTTCATCGGCCACGGCGGCGTCGGAACGCTGCTGAAATGCCATTTGATGGGCGCACCGATCGCGCGTGATCGTGACCAGCCGGTCGGTGGCGGCAATCTCTATGCTTTCGGCCTTGCGGATCGGCGCTTATCATGCGACTGGACACCCATCGAAGACTGGCGGGGGTGATTTGAGATGGACGCACGCGAGCGGTTGATCGTCGGACTGGATGTTCCAACGATTGGCGAAGCGGAAAGATTGGTTTCCACGCTCGGCGACGACATTCTCTTCTACAAGATCGGCTACCAGCTCGTCTTTGCGGGCGGGCTCGAATTTGCTCGCGACCTTGCCGCAAGCGGCAAGAAGATCTTTCTCGACATGAAGCTGCTCGACATCGACAACACGGTCGCGTCCGGCGTTGAAAACATCGCCAAGATGGGCATGTCGATGCTGACGCTGCATGCCTATCCGAAAGCGATGAAAGCGGCGGTAGAAGCTGCAAAGGGCTCCGGCCTCTGTCTGCTCGGCGTCACCGTACTGACATCCATGGATGCGGAAGACCTCATCGAGGCAGGCTACCAATATGATCCGAAGGCACTCGTCGCGCGCCGCGCCGAACAGGCGCATGCGGCCGGCATGGGCGGTATCGTCTGCTCGGCCGAGGAATCGACCAGCGTGCGCGAAATCATCGGGCCGGATATGGCGATCGTCACACCCGGGATCCGCCCGACCGGCGCCGAAAAGGGCGACCAGAAGCGGGTGATGACGCCTTCGGATGCGCTGAAGGCCGGCTCCACCCACCTCGTCGTCGCCCGCCCGATCGTCAAGGCGCCGGAACCGCGGGAAGCGGCACGGGCAATCCTCAATGAAATGGTCGCCGCGCTCTGGCCGGCAAACCGATGAAAGGGAGAGAATAATGGGCAAGGGATATTGGATCGCCCGCGTCGACGTGCGCGACCCAGAGCGTTACAAGGACTACGTGGCAACCGCAAAGCCCGCCTTCGAGAAATACGGTGCAAACTTCCTTGCCCGTGGCGGCGCATTCACCGAACTCGAAGGCAAGGCGCGCGCCCGCAATGTCGTCATCGAATTCCCCTCGATGCAGCATGCCGTCGACTGCTACAATTCGCCGGAATATCAAGCCGCCGCGAAAATCCGCCAGGAAGTAGCCGATGCCGAAATGGTTGTCGTCGAAGGTATCTAAGCCAGTTTCGACGGGTGAAAACTGCGGCGCGATGGCCCTTTTCGTCGCGCCGGGATTCGGCTAAGACGAAATCCATCACAGCATTCCAAAGCCTTTCGAGGAGCCTGCCATGACCCTTGCCAACCTGCCGCCGCTCGTCACCGTGTTCGGAGGGTCCGGCTTCATCGGCAGACACGTCGTGCGTGCGCTGGCAAAGCGCGGTTACCGCATCCGCGTTGCAGTGCGTCGCCCGGATCTCGCCGGCTTTCTGCAGCCGCTCGGCAATGTCGGTCAGATCTCCTTCGTTCAGGCCAACCTGCGCTACCGCAACTCGATCGATCGCGCCGTCGAAGGTGCTGACCACGTCATCAACTGCGTCGGCATCCTCTTCGAGAGCGGCCGAAACACGTTTGATGCCGTGCAGGAATTCGGCGGCCGTGCCGTGGCTGAAGCGGCCCGCAACGCCGGTGCGACGCTCACTCATATCTCCGCCATCGGCGCCAACTCCGGTTCCCATTCCAGTTACGGCCGCACCAAGGGCCGTGCGGAAGCCGCGATCTTGTCGATCAAGCCGGACGCGGTGATCTTCCGCCCGTCTATCGTCTTTGGCCCGGAAGACAGCTTTTTCAACAAGTTTGCCGACATGGCGCGCCTGTTCCCGGTTCTGCCGCTCGTCGGCGGCGGCAAGACGAAGTTTCAGCCTGTTTATGTCGAGGATATCGCCGAGGCCGTTGCCCGTGCCGTCGATGGCAAAGTCGAAGGCGGCAAGATCTACGAGCTTGGTGGCCCTGAAGTTCTGAGCTTCCGCGAATGTCTCGAGACAATGCTCAAGGTCACGGCCCGCAAGAACCGACTCGTTTCGCTGCCCTTCGGCATCGCATCACTGATCGGCAGCATTGCGTCGCTCGTGCCATTCATTGCACCGCCAATCACGCCGGATCAGGTCAAGCTGCTTAAGCAAGATAATGTCGTTTCGAAGGAGGCCGAAGCTGAAGGCCGTACCCTGAAAGGCCTTGGCATCACGCCGACGATGGTGACTTCGGTGCTCGGCTCCTATCTCGTGCAATACCGCCCGCACGGCCAATATACCGGATCCGGCAAGGCTGCCTGATAATCGATAGCCGACAGCGCAAGCGCCGCTCGTGAACCTTCGCGGGCGGCGCTTCTTTTTTGCAATGGTAAATCCGGCGCAAGTCTGGCGTGTTAAGACGCGTTCCATAGTGTGTGACGTTGCAGAAAAGACGCATAGGAAATTTAGTGGAATTAACATCAAATTTAGCAGGAACATTTATTGCTATTTGCCATTCCACTGACTAAACACCCCGCGCGTCTCCACAAAGACTCAAAGCGCCTCGCAGGCGTGCGGCAATCACTGTGAAAGGCTATTTCTGATGGGTAAGTCAATCGCGCTTCTTTTTGCGTGTGCGGCACTGGTAATCCTCGCAGGCTCCTTCATTGCGCCGGGCTCGGTCGCAGCGGTGAAGGGCGGTTGCTCGCCGGCTTACGGCGTCGATCCCTGCTCGACGGCCTCCATTACCCACTAAAGCGTTTGCGATATTTCAAATCCGCTTACGCTTCAAATCTTGTTCCACGCATGTCATTGTCGCCAAACCGCTGCATAGTTTTGCGCGATATGTTCTAAAAAAGCCGGTCCTTTCGAACCGGCTTTCATCTTTATCCTGGCGTGAGCGGCCCTATTCGAGCGCTCGGAGGTTCAGCGACCTCAGGCAATCATGCCGGCCATCGCCATGCCGAGCAGCACGACACCCAAAATGATGCGATAGATCGCAAAGACCGTGAAACGGTTGCTCCTGATATAGGCAAGCAGCCATTTGACGGCGATGAATGCGACAGCAGTGGAAACGACGAAGGCAATGCCGAGCGCGGTCCAATCCTCGTTTGCCGCACCACCATCCTTGAGGGTTTTCAGCAGCGAGAAGGCACTTGCCGCATACATGGTCGGAATGCCGACGAGAAAGGCGAATTCGGTCGCCGCAGCGCGGTTACCGGTGCCGGCCAGCATGGCGACGAAAATCGTGGCGCCGGAGCGGGATGTACCAGGGAAGACGCCGGCCACGATCTGGGCGATACCCACAAGAATGGCGACGAGCCAGGTGATGTGAGAGCTTGGCGGCCGGCGGGCGGCAGCCCATTCGGCAAAAATCATCCAGATACCGCCGATGATGAGCGCCCAGGCAACCGGTGTGGCGTTTTCAGGCAGTTCGAAACCGAGCTTCTTGACGATAAGCCCGAGAACCGCCGTGATCAGAAAGGCGCCGATCAGCTTGAAGGCGTAGTCCCGATTCTTGGGATCGCGCCAGCCGAGCAGCAGATCGAGCAGACGGCGCCAGTAGATGATCGTGACGGCGAGGATCGCGCCTGCCTGAATGACGATATTGAACGTCTCACTACGAGCGCCGAACCATTGTTCCGCAATGATCAAGTGGCCGGTGCTCGAGATCGGCAGGAACTCGGTAATCCCTTCTATAATGCCCAGAATTATAGAGCTTAGATAGTCCATAAAGTGTCTCCGGTTTGGGGTTCGGTCGGACTGGAATTGCGATCAGATTTATATTGCACTGCACCATCATCATTCGCCAGAGCGGGGAAAGAAAAGGCGAGCGGAAGTTGCGATGGTTCATGCAGCCGTGTTTTGTCCCTTGTTAGGCAGGTACGGCCCGATTCGCTTGTATTGGAGGGGCCAAGCTCCTATAGCTTCAACCAATGAGTCATGACTAGGGCGGTATAATCGGCGCGCCCTTTAGCCCATTTACCGCAATTAAAGTCCGAGTATCGATGCCCACGCTTTATCATCATCCCATGTCGTCCGCATCCCGCTTCGTCAGGCTCATCCTGGCGGAATACGGCTATCAGGCGGAACTGATCGAGGAACAGACTTGGGAGAAGCGCCGCGACTTCCTGGCGCTCAATCCGGCCGGCACGCTGCCTGTCTATGTCGATGACAGCATGCGAGCGCTTTGTGGCGCGACCGTCATTTCCGAATATCTCGACGAGACGCACGGCGTGCTGAAACGCGACCGCCGGTTGCTCGCCGAAGATCCGTTCCAGCGCGCGGAAATCCGCCGCCTGACGGAATGGTTCATGCAAAAGATGGAAAATGACGTTACCAAGCCGCTGGCGCGTGAACGCGTCTATAAGCTGCAGATGACGGCTGACCAGGGCGGCGGAGCCCCGGATTCCAAGATATTGCGCACGGCGCGCGCCAATATCCGCCAGCATATGCGTTATCTCACCTGGCTTGCGGGCTCGCGTCAGTGGCTCGCCGGCGACCGGATGAGCTATGCCGACCTTGCGGCGGCGGCCTCCATCTCGATCCTTGATTATCTTGGCGAGATCGACTGGTCGGAATCGCCGCTCGCAAAGGACTGGTACCAGCGGCTGAAATCGCGCCCCTCATTCCGCCCGCTTCTGACCGAGCGCGTACGCGGTCTGACGCCGGTGTCCCATTATGCCGATCTGGATTTCTGACGAGGGCTTTTCATGCCCGACGCAAGAACCGATGATATAAAAGAGCGCAAGCGCCGCGACAATTTGACCACCTTCCTGAAGGCGGAATCTGTCGCCCTCGGCTTTGATCTCTGCCGCATCACCCGTCCGGATTCCATTCCGGAGGCAAAGGAACGACTCGGCCAGTTCATCGATGCAGGCCGGCACGGGACGATGGAATGGATGGCGGAGACACAGGAGCGCCGCGGCGATCCGCGGACGCTTTGGAGCGACGTGCGCTCCGTCGCCGTCTTCGGCCTCAACTACGGGCCGGACGAGGATCCACGCAGCATTCTTGGCAAGAGGGACAAGGCGGCGATTTCCGTCTATGCCCGCAATCGTGATTATCATGATATCATCAAAGGCCGGCTGAAAGAGATTGCGACACGTTTTGCCGCCAAGGCCGGTGCGGATGTGAAGGTCTTCGTTGATACCGCACCCGTCATGGAAAAGCCGCTTGCGGCGGCGGCCGGTCTCGGCTGGCAGGGCAAACACACCAATCTCCTGAGCCGGGAGCATGGCTCCTGGCTGTTCCTCGGCTCCATGTTCACCACAGCCGATCTCAATATAGATATGCCGGAGGCGGATCATTGCGGCTCCTGCCGCGCCTGCCTCGATGCCTGCCCGACGGCTGCATTTCCGGCGCCATACCAGATCGATGCGCGGCGCTGCATCTCGTATCTGACCATAGAGCACAAGGGACCGATCGATCCCGAATTCCGGCCGTTGATCGGCAATCGCATCTATGGCTGCGATGATTGTCTTGCCGCCTGTCCGTGGAATAAGTTTGCAAGCGAAGCCTCGGAAATGAAGCTCAAAGCGCGCCAGGACCTGAAGGAGCCTTCCATCGCCTTCCTTCTGACGCTCGACGATCCGACTTTCCGTACCTTCTTCAGCGGCTCGCCGGTCAAGCGCATCGGCCGTGACCGCTTCATCCGTAACGTGCTGATCGCTGCCGGCAATTCCGGCGAACGAAACCTCATCGAGCGATGTCGCCTGCTCGCCGCCGATGCCTCGCCTATCGTTCGCGGCATGGCGGTCTGGGCATTGTCGCGACTCATGGAGGCTGGCGAATTTGGCATCTTTGCCGCACAAAGGGACAATGAGTCGGACGAGGACGTCCTCGGAGAATGGCGATTGGCGGGAGTAAGGTGATGCACGTGATGATCTTTGGCTGCGGCTATTCCGGCACTGCCATCGCCAAGGCCTTTGGCGAGAGCGGCACGCGCGTCTCCGGCACGACGCGGTCGCAGGAGAAAGCCGAAGAACTGCGTAACGCCGGGATCGAAGCCTCCATCTTCGATGGCGAGACCTTGAGCGATGAGCTGCAAGCGGCGATGGCAGACGTCACCCATCTCGTCCAGTCAATCGCGCCGCGCGATGTCGATCCGCTGCTTACATTACTCGGCCAGGATGGAACGTTCCTTCTGCCGAAGCTGCAATGGATCGGCTATCTTTCCACTGTCGGCGTTTATGGAGACCATAAGGGCGGCTGGGTGACGGAAGAAACTCGTTGCGTTCCGGTCTCGGGCCGCTCAAAGGAACGACTGGAGGCGGAGCAGGGCTGGCTGGCACTCGGACGCGCGCGCGGCGTGCCGGCGGCGATATTGCGTCTCTCGGGCATCTATGGGCCAGGACGCAATGCCTTCGTCAATCTGAACCGTGGCACGGCGCGTCGCATCATCAAGAAAGACCAGGTCTTCAACCGCATCCGCGTGGAGGATATCGGTGCTTCCGCCCGCTTCCTCTCAGAGCACGCGCTGAACGGCATCTATAATGTTACCGACGATCAGCCCGGCCCGGCGCAGGACGTCATCGTCGAAGCGGCCCGCCTGATGGGTGTCGAGCCGCCGCCGGAACAGGCTTTCGAAACGGCCGAGATGACGCCGATGGCTCGCTCCTTCTATGGTGAGAACAAGCGGGTTTCCAACGCAAAATTAAAGGCTGCAGGCTTTCATTTTGCCTTCCCGAATTATCCGATGTCGCTCGCCCAACTCTGGCAAAACGGCCGCTGGAAGGGCTGATGAAGCCCTCTCGTTCGGGTGAACGGGCTATAACCCGTAAAGAGTAGGAAATTCCTACTTTCTAATTTTCGCGAGCCGAATTTCGCTTCGTATTATGGTTAACGGCCCCTAAATTTGCGCAAATGTGGCGTCAAATATGACAGCATGAGTAAAAAATTTTTGTGATTTGTAGAAGCTATAGGATGTTTACCGTTTCTTCGAAAAAATCATTCGGATTTTAACTGATTTCATTAGGTTTTTTCCAAAAATCGCCGAAGCGGTGTTCTGCTACCGCAATGTTATTGGAATTACAATTATTACAGATTGTTACATTCCGTGATCAGCGTCGGCACTTTTTCGCCACTTTTCGGCGGATTTAAGCCCCGCCGCCCCAAAGGCGTGAGTTCAATAGTTGAGGGACAATCCGTTTTGAAGAAAATCTGCCGTTCTCTAATCACCGTCGTAGCGATTGCAGCCTGTTCTTCCATCCTTCCGGCGGAAGTATTTGCTGCAAACGGATGCGGCGGTGCTTCGTGGTACGCACTTCGCTCCAAAACTGCTTCCGGGGAACGCATGAACCCGGCCATCTATACTGCCGCACATCGCTCGCTGGCGTTCGGCACCAAGGTGAAGGTCACCAACCGCAACAACGGCCGCAGCGTCGTCGTTCGCATCAATGATCGTGGTCCGTTTATCCGCGGTCGCGTGCTCGATCTGTCGCGCGCTGCCGCACAGAACATCGGCATGGTCTCCACAGGCACTGCGAAGGTCTGCTACGAAGTCATCAGCTGAGGCCAGGTCCTCCGCGAAATCCCTGCGCCGGATGCGGCGCTTGCTCTTGCCGTCAATCGCGGGTAACCACGCGGTTGGGACTTGTGAACAATCCGCCCGGCCAATCAGCTTTGCTGGGGGTTCATTCTTGCGCGGATCGTTTACCAGCCAAGGCAACAGGAGAAGTTTGAATGCGTTTGGGCGGCCGCCTCGAAGGGGCGATTTCGGTTCTGGCTGATATCGACGCCCGCAAAAGGCCTGTCGCCGATGCGCTCAAGGACTGGGGTCTCGCCCACCGTTTTGCCGGCTCCGGCGACCGGGCGGCGATCGGCAACATCGTCTACGACGCTCTGCGCATGCGGCTCTCCCATGCCTATCTGATGGACGACGACAGCGCCGTCGCTATTGCGCATGCCGTCATGTTCCGCCAGTGGGGCTTCACGCCGGAAACGCTGGCCGCCGAACTTGCCGACGACAAGTTTGCGCCGACGCCACTCTCGACTGAAGCGCTTGCGGCTTTCACGAGCCGCTCACTTTCCGATGCGCCCCTACATGTGCAGGGCGACATTCCCGAATGGGTCCAATCCTCCTTCGAACAGGCTTTCGGCGAAAACTGGCTTCCCGAAGCGCAGGCGCTTGCCGGGCGCCCGACGCTCGATCTGCGGGCCAATATTTTGAAGGCCACTCGCGAAAAGGCCCTCAAGGCGCTGGAACGCACCGGCGCAAATGAGGCGAAGATCGCACGCTACGGCATCCGGATTCCCGCCGGCGAAGGAGCCTCACGTCTTCCGAACGTCACCGCCGAACTTTCGTTCCAAAAAGGCTGGTTTGAGGTTCAGGACGAGGGATCGCAGATCGTTGCCGACCTCGTTCTGCCGAATGATGGCGAACAGGTGCTGGATTACTGCGCCGGCGGTGGCGGCAAGACGCTCGCCATGGCGGCGGCCATGCACAATAAGGGTCAGGTCCACGCCTATGACGCCGATCGCAAGCGGCTTGCGCCGATCATCGAACGGCTGAGGCGCGCCGGTACACGCAATGTCCAGGTCCATGACGATGCCAGGAGCTTGTCCAATCTGCGCGACCGCTGCGACAAGGTTCTGGTCGATGCGCCCTGTACCGGTACGGGGACATGGCGTCGCCGGCCTGATACGAAATGGCGGCTGACCGCCAAGAACCTTGATGAGCGTACAGCCCAGCAGCAGGACGCACTAAAGCAGGCGAGTAGCTTCGTGCGCGCCGGCGGCGAGCTCATCTATATCACCTGCTCAGTGCTGCCGCAGGAGAATGAAGAACAGGTAAGGCGCTTTGTTGCGGACAACAGCGACTTCGAGATCGTCAGCGCCCTACCCGCCTGGGACAGCCTGTTCGGCAGGGAGGGAACGCGTCCGCGTTCTTCCGACGGCAAGACGATCACGCTGACACCGGCCTCGACGGATACGGACGGTTTCTTCTTCTGCCGTCTCAAGAGAAATGGCTGATCCACATCGTGCTCCGTCTCGCTGAAGGCGAGTGAAAGGTTAACAGCGCAGTCATCCTGGATTTGCGAACAAATGCATTTCAACCGGCAGGCTGATCTCGGAAATCTATCCTTAAAACAATTCCAAACTAGAGTGTTTGACACCAGTTTGCTTTTGCGCGAAGAGACGGCAGCCGGATTCAGACGGAAATCCGTCACAGGAGAGGATTATGAAGCTCAACCGCACATTCCGCGCAGCCGCACTGGCGATCGCCCCCGCCGCCCTGCTCGCCCTTCCCGCCCATGCGGAAACGGACGCAGCCGCTGTCGTAAAGCATTATGCCGAAATCGCTCACGCCAAATACGAGGACTCGCTGACGACAGCCAAGGCGCTCGATGTGGCCATCGACGCGTTTCTGAAGACGCCCAACGATACGACGCTGAAGGCTGCCAAAGATGCATGGATCAAGGCGCGCGTTCCCTATCAGCAGACGGAAGTCTATCGTTTCGGCAATCCGGTTGTCGACGACTGGGAAGGCAAGGTCAACGCATGGCCGCTCGATGAAGGCCTGATCGATTACGTCGATCCCTCCTACGGCACGGAAAGCGATGAGAACTCGCTTTATGTCGCCAACGTCATCGCTAATAAGACGATCAAGATCGACGGCAAGGACGTTGACGCTTCCAAGCTGACGCCGGAATTCCTCTCCGGCACGCTCGCTGAAGCCGGTGGTATCGAAGCCAATGTTGCAACCGGCTACCACGCCATCGAATTCCTGCTTTGGGGCCAGGATCTGCACGGCACCGGACCTGGCGCCGGCGAGCGTCCCGCCAGCGATTACGATCTCAAGAATTGCACGCACGGCAATTGCGACCGCCGCGCCGAATACCTGAAGTCGGCCTCCACGCTGCTCGTTTCCGATCTGCAGGAAATGACCGACAATTGGGCGGCGGATGGCGAAGCCACCAAGCATGTTGAAGCCGATCCGAAGGCTGGCCTCGTCGCCATCCTGACAGGCATGGGTTCGCTCTCCTACGGCGAGCTCGCCGGCGAACGCATGAAGCTCGGCCTGCTGCTGCACGATCCGGAAGAAGAGCATGATTGCTTCTCCGACAATACCTATAACTCGCACCTGAACGACGCGATCGGCATCGCGGCCGCCTATACGGGCGACTATACCCGGGTCGACGGCACCAAGATGACCGGCCCGTCGCTGCACGACCTCGTCGCAGCCAAGGACAAGGCTCTGGATGCCGAGATGACCGGCAAACTCAACACGACGCTGGACGCCATGCACGCCATGGCCAAGCGCGGTGAAACGGTCGAGAAGTATGACCAGATGATCGGCGAAGGCAACAAGGAAGGCAATGCTGTCGTCCAGGCAGCCATCGACGGCCTCATCGACCAGACGAAGTCGGTGCAGCGCGTTATTGCCGCACTCGACCTCGGCACTGTCGAGCTTGAAGGTTCCGACAGCCTGGATAATCCTAACGCCGTCTTTAAATGAGCAAAGGCGGGCCGCTCCGAAGCCGGAGCGGCCCGGACCCTTGAAATGTCGCATAACCCGGCCCGACGTCTTCTCATCAGTGCAGTCATCTGCGCTTCCGTTGCGGGGCTTCCTGTCGCCTTTGCCGGCGCCTTCAACCTTCCGAACAGACGGACCGATCTTTCTGAGGCCGACGTCAAGCGTGTCGCAGACATCGTCAGACCAACGCAGGATTTCAGCAAGGCTGAGCAATACGAGGCCATGCAGGCGGGTGCGGCGACCTCAATCGATTCGGTCACCGAAGACAGTTTCTCGCATATTTCTGCCAATATCCCCTTCGAAGAAGAGCAGAATTTCCGGCTTGGCAATGCGCTCTTCCGCAAGCTCTGGGTTTCCGCACCCTCCTCCACACAGGCGTCCGACGGGCTCGGCCCGCTTTTCAACGCCCGCTCCTGCATGAGCTGCCACCTCAACGATGGCCGTGGCAAACCTCCCGAGGGCGGACCGAGCGCCACCTCTATGTTCCTGCGCCTTGCCCGGGCCGCGAAGGCGCCGGAGGAAGAAAAGGCGCTCACCGATGCTGATGTCGTCACTTTCCCCGATCCGGTTTACGGCTATCAGCTTCAGGATCTCGCCGTTCCCGGACTTGCCGCCGAGGGCAAGCTTACCGTTGCCTATAGCGAAGAGATCGCCCAGCTGGCCGACGGCGAGACGGTAAGGCTCCGTAAGCCTGTTTATACCGTCAAAGATCTCGCCTATGGCCCGCTCGACCCGGCGACGACGATTTCGGCGCGCGTCGCTCCGCCGATGATCGGCCTCGGTCTTATCCAGGCAATTCCCGAGGCCGATATTCTCGCACATGCCGATCCTGATGACCTCGACCACGACGGCATTTCCGGCAAGGCGGCCATCGTTCGCGACCACCGCACCGGCGAGATCAGTCTCGGCCGCTTCGGCTGGAAGGCGCAGAACGCCACTGTGCGCGACCAGAGCGCCGATGCCTTCTCTAACGATATCGGCATTTCGACACCGGACAGACCCGATGCCCATGGCGACTGCACCGCAGCTGAGACAAAGTGCCTCGTCATGCCGGACGGGGTGCAAAAAAGGCTCGGCAACGAGGAAGCGCCTGGCCCGGTTCTCGATCTCGTCACCTTCTATTCAGAGAACCTCGCGGTGCCGGCGCGCCGCAAGGCGAGCTTTGCCGACACGTTGCGTGGCAAGCAGCTTTTCTACGACTCCGGCTGCATTTCCTGCCATGTTCCGAAGTTTGTCACCCGCCGCGATATTGCAGAGAAGGCGCAATCCTTCCAGCTTATCTGGCCTTATTCCGATTTTCTGCTGCATGACATGGGCGACGGTCTTGCAGACGGACAGCAAGTGGGACTTGCAAACGGACGTGAATGGCGCACGCCGCCGCTATGGGGTATAGGACTGACCCGGACTGTCAGCGGGCACAGCTTCTTTCTACACGATGGCCGCGCCAGAAATCTCACCGAAGCAATCCTCTGGCATGGCGGCGAGGCTAAAAAAGCCCGCAACGCATTCTCCTCGCTGTCAAAAGACGATAGAGAAGCCCTGATTACATTCCTGGAGTCACTTTGATGCGCCCCTGGCACACCCTCCTTTGCCTCGCCTTGACCGGCCTTGCCACACCGGCTGCCGCCCAGAGCGCCGCGCCGCCCGCCGCGGGCCTCAACGAGGATGCTGTGCCTTCCGTCATGCAGCGCGCCGTCGACGAAGTCATTCGCCCCGGCTATCGCAATATGCAACAATCGGCCGCGCGTCTGACGACTGCCATGAACGATCTCTGCGCCGCGGGCACACAGCAGACGCTCGATCGCGCCAAGTCCGCTTTCGACGACACGATCCGCTATTGGTCGACGATCGAGATCGTGCAGACCGGGCCGGTCATCCAGGACAATCTCTTCGAGCACATCCTCTTCTATCCCGACCGCAAGGGTGTCGGCCTCAAGCAGGTGCAGGCGCTGATCGCTAAGGCGGATCCGAAGGACGCGACTGTCGACGCGATCTCCGGCAAGAGTGTAGCCCTGCAGGGACTGACTGCACTCGAATATATTCTCTATGGTAGCGGCTCCGAAGACCTCATCAATCAAAAGGGCGGCTTCCGCTGCCTCTATGGCCAGGCGGTGGCGGGCAATATCCAGCGCGAGGCCGGCGAAGTGGTCGCCGCCTGGGAGAAGCCTGACGGCGTGCAGGCAAGCTGGAAGCATCCCGGGCCGCAAAGCAATGATTTCATGGACAACAAGGAAGCCGTTACCGCTCTGCTCGGCATCCTCGTTCATGGCGCGGAGAATGTCCGAGACCAGCGGCTCGAGCAGTTCTACAAGGGTAAGGACACGCCTGCCCGCCCTCGCATGGCGATCTACTGGCGTTCGAAGAATACCTGGAAATCCATGGCCGCCAATCTCGAGGGCATCCGCACGCTCTGGCAGAAAGCCGGTATGGCCGAGCTGCTGCCGCCGGAAAAGAAGCAGGTTGCCGATGCGATCGATACCAAGCTGAAGACGATCATCGACAGTATCTCGAAGCTGAACCCGGATATGGAAGTCGCCATCAGTGACGCGGAAAAAGCAAAGCTTGATACGCTACTGACGGAGACCCGCGATCTAATCACCACGATCAGCGACCAGTATGGCGCGGCAATCGGCCTTTCTGCCGGCTTCTCCTTCTCGGACGGAGATTGAGCCGATGTGGCGCAGTGCGGCCATCGACCGCCGAGGCTTCATCAAAGCTGCCGGCATCGGCTTTCTGGCAGCGTTGAAACCTGAGGCGCTGCTGGCTCTCAACCGCGCCGATGCCGTCTATGCCTCCGGTATCCGCACCGCCAACGGCTCCTTTGCCGTGGCGACAGTCACCGAACGCGGCGAGATCGTCGATAAGGTGGCGCTGCCTGCCCGCGCCCATGGTATGGCCTATAGCACTGCCACCGGCCGCACGGTCGCATTCGCCCGTCGCCCCGGCACGTTTGCGATGATCTTCGATCCTTGGAACAAGAGTGAACCTATCGTGATCGCCTCGCCGGAGGGCCGGCATTTCTATGGACATGGCGCCTTTTCGCCAAACGGCCGGCTGCTCTATGCCAGCGAGAACGACTTCGACAATAACCGAGGCATGATCGGCCTCTACGATGCGGCGAACCGTTTTGCCCGCATCGGCGAATATGAGACCTATGGCGTCGGCCCGCATGACATGACGGTCTCCGATGATGGCCGCATACTGATCATTGCCAATGGCGGCATCGAAACCCACCCGGATTTTGGCCGCACCAAGCTCAATCTCGGCAATATGCAGCCTTCTCTAACGCTTATCGATGCGGCAAGCGGCGCACTGATCGAAAAGCACACGCTGCCGCCGCGATGGTCATCGGTCTCGACACGGCATGTCGATCTCGATGCCAGCGGTCGCATCTGGTTTGCCTGCCAGTATGAAGGCCATCGCAGGGACCTGCCACCGCTCGTCGGCCATTTCCGCCGGGGTGACGATCTTGCTTTCATCGACCTGCCCGAGGAGACGACCCGGCGGCTTGCCAACTATGTCGGGGCGATCGCAGTCAACCGGAAGGAAGGGTTGGTCGGTGTCACCTCGCCGATCGGCGGCGCGTCTGTCACCATCGATGCGAAAACGGGCAAGGTGCTGCGCGAGAAAAGCGTGCGTGATGCCGCTGGTATAGCGCCTGCGTCTGGCGGCTTTGCCGTTTCTTCTTATGACGGCGACTTCCTGTCGAACCACAGCGATGTCGCCTGGGACCAGCATATCGTGCGGATCGCTCACCCGCCGCTGATACGATAATCCTTCCATTCCTTTTCAGTGAATTCGGCGGCCGCCTGTGCTGCCTTGTAGAGCCAATCCTCGCCGCGTGCGAGCAGATCGCTGCGGATCGCCGCAACGGCTGCCGCATCGTCAGAGTGGCAGTTGGCGATCTCAAAACCCATCAGCTCCAGCATCGTGCCGTTCAACAGGGTCTTTGCATCCGTCTCGATTTCGATCTTGCGGCTATTCGGCGAAAGCCGACGCACGAGGATGCGGCCCGTCACCGCGAAATGCGGATCAGGGCTGCGCATCCGACCCCCTGCAATGACAGCGGTTCTGATCACACGATCTGCGGACTTTGCCAGCGACCAGGCGGAAGGCACGAGCGCCTTGGCTTCGCGCAGCACGGGTCCGCCGCGCCATTCCTTCACATAGGCGATGAAACGCGGCCGCCCCAGGCTGCCCGTTCCCTTTTTCAGCACCGGTACGGGCGTAAAATTTCCCGAACCCTTCGGCAGCGCGCTTCTCAACGCGTCGACGAAACGGCCAGGAGCCGGCTTTTCACCGGGCTTGCGCTTGTCTGCCTTTTTCCAGAAATCTTCCCGCGCATCTTCCGAAAGGAGCAGCTTGTCGCGCAGCCAGGGATGATCACGCTCCAGGATGATCGGCGTCGAATGTTCAAGGCCGCGTACATATCCGGTGAGAATGAGCTCGGCCATCGCCTTGCCGGAGATGCCCTTATCCGGCTGAGCCAGAATTGCGCTTGCCACGAGCCGCACGAGATCCAGCCCGTAGGGCATGATCGCCGCGTCGTCGAAATCGTTGGCGCCCCAGACGAGCCGCCCCTCGATATCCCGCCAAGTGCCGAAATTCCCCAGGTGCGTATCGCCGATCGAAAGCACTTGCGGCATCTCGGCAAGCTCCGGCTTGACGTTATAAATAACCTCGGCCCAGCGCCAATAGGTGGCACGCAGGAAGGAGAAAGCCTTCTCGCGCATCTTCCGGTGCTTTTCGTCGATGCCCTCCTGCACGAGCTCGCCTTGCAACTCATGGGCCAACCACGCCTCGTAATCGCTCATAGATTGAGAAAATGCCTTCATTGGCTCGCCCTCAGGTTTGATTGATCATAATCCTGTTGAGCGTTGTTCAGAAGAGAACCCGTGGCAAAACAAGCAAAAGCGATTCTCAACCGCGACGAGTGGCACGGACAAACACCCGAAGGCCCCCGTGATCGAAAAGCCTTGGTTCAATACAAAAACATCGTGAGCCGGATTGCAACTTGTCGAATCCGGCCGGCCATGCCACTTTCGCGGTCGCGAGAGGGCTGCGATGAACGAGACCAATAGAGGCGATTTCCGGGAGCGGATCCGCCAGAATTTTGCACGACAGGCGGCCATGCACACGATCGGCGCGGAGCTGACGCGTGTCGAGCACGGCATGGTGGAAATCGAACTTCCCTTCGACGTCAAACTGACACAGCAGCACGGCATTTTGCACGCGGGGATCATTTCCGCAGCGCTCGATTCGGCCTGTGGTTCTGCCGCCTACAGCGTTATCGATGCCGAAGCCTCGATCCTCACGATCGAGTTCAAGGTCAACCTCATGTCGCCTGGGCGGGGCGAGCGCTTCCTCTTCAGGGGCGAGATCACCAAGCCCGGCTCCAACATCATCGTTGCCGATGGGCGAGGTTATGCGATCAGCGACGGGCCGGCCAAGCTCATCGCGTCCATGACCGGGACGATGATGGTTATCCGCGGAAGAGAGGGAATTACGGGATGAAATTCGAACTGAAATCGGTTGCAGGCAAGTCCATCCTGTTCGTCATGGCCGCGGAGGCCGAATATGGTCCCTTTCTGCGCTCGCGCATCGAACCGCTGATAACCGGCGTCGGCCCGGTCGAGGCAGCGATTGCACTCACCAAATCCCTCTCTCGTCTCGATGGTTCCGACGATCTTCCCGATCTCGTCGTCTCGCTCGGCTCGGCCGGCTCGGCGCGCCTGCAGCAGACCGAAGTCTATCAGGTGACCTCCGTTTCCTATCGTGACATGGATGCCTCGCCGCTCGGCTTCGAAAGAGGCAAGACGCCTTTCCTCGACCTGCCGGCCGATCTTGAACTGCCGCTGCGTATTCCGGGCATTCCCGAAGCCACGCTTTCGACAGGCGGCAATGTCGTCTCGGGTGCTGCCTATGCCAATATCACAGCTGATATGGTCGATATGGAAACCTATGCGGTGCTGCGCGCCTGCCAAGGCTATAAGCTGCCGCTGATCGGCCTCCGCGGCATTTCGGATGGCGCTGTCGAGCTGCAGCATATTTCAGGCTGGACGGAATATCTGCATATCGTCGACCGCAAGCTTTCCTACGCCGTCGACAGCCTGTTTACGGCTCTGGAGGATGGCGTTTTCTGGTTCTGAGGGCTTGGAAACAGGGACAATCGGGACAATAAAAGCCTGCTGCAGCTGAATTCCCGGATTGCAAGAAGAGGCGCTTTTCATTAAAGGCTCGCCATGACCCAGACAGCACATCCCGACAGCGTTCTCATCGTCGATTTCGGCAGCCAGGTGACCCAGCTCATCGCACGTCGCGTGCGCGAAGCCGGCGTCTATTGCGAGATCGTTCCCTTCCAGTCCGCCGAAGAAGGCTTCAGGCGCCTTCAGCCGAAAGCCGTGATCCTATCCGGCAGCCCGGCCTCGACGGTCGATGAGGGTTCGCCCCGAGCGCCGCAGGTCATCTTCGACAGCGGCCTTCCGGTCTTCGGCATCTGCTACGGCCAGCAGACGATGTGCATGCAGCTTGGTGGCCTGGTGGAAAGCGGTCATCACCGTGAATTCGGCCGCGCCTTCCTCGAGGTCGACGAGGACTGCGCCCTGTTCGAAGGCCTCTGGTCCAAGGGATCGCGCCATCAGGTCTGGATGAGCCATGGCGACCGCGTTACGAAATTGCCGGAAGGTTTCGAGGTCGTTGCGACCTCCTCCAACGCGCCCTACGCCTTCATCGCCGACGAAAAGCGCAAATATTACGGCGTGCAGTTCCATCCGGAAGTGGTGCATACGCCCGACGGCGCCAAGCTGATCGCAAACTTCATCCACAACATCGCCGGCATCCAGGGCGATTGGACAATGTCCGCCTACCGCCAGAAGGCGGTCGAAGACATCCGCAAGCAGGTGGGCGACAAGCGCGTCATCTGTGCGCTGTCCGGCGGCGTGGATTCGTCTGTCGCGGCCCTGCTCATCCATGAGGCCGTCGGTGACCAGCTTACCTGCATCCTCGTCGATCACGGCCTGATGCGCAAGGACGAGGCGGCCGGCGTCGTTGCCATGTTCCGGGAGCATTACAATCTGCACCTAATCCACGTGGACGCCTCCGACCGCTTCATCGGCGAACTCGAAGGGGTTTCCGACCCGGAAACCAAGCGCAAGATCATCGGTCGCCTGTTCATCGAGACCTTCGAGGACGAGGCCAAGAAGCTTGGCGGTGCCGATTTCCTCGGCCAAGGCACACTCTATCCCGATGTGATCGAGTCGGTCTCCTTCACCGGCGGCCCCTCCGTCACCATCAAGTCGCACCACAATGTCGGCGGCCTGCCGGAGCGCATGAAGATGCAGCTCGTCGAGCCGCTGCGCGAACTCTTCAAGGATGAGGTTCGTGTCCTCGGCAAGGAGCT
The DNA here is from genome assembly GCF_014194105.1 of Rhizobium sp. BK529. Taxonomy (NCBI): domain Bacteria; kingdom Pseudomonadati; phylum Pseudomonadota; class Alphaproteobacteria; order Hyphomicrobiales; family Rhizobiaceae; genus Rhizobium; species Rhizobium sp. BK529. The sequence continues at coordinate 3,151,153 of NZ_JACIAU010000001.1, forward strand.
CGGCCTGCCGGACAGTTTCATCGGCCGCCATCCCTTCCCGGGCCCGGGCCTCGCCATCCGCTGCCCCGGCGGCATTACCCGCGAAAAGCTCGACATCCTGCGCGAGGCTGATGCGATCTATCTCGACGAGATCCGCAAGGCCGGCCTCTATGACGCAATCTGGCAGGCTTTCGCCGTGCTGCTGCCGGTCCAGACCGTCGGCGTCATGGGCGACGGCCGCACCTACGAGTTCGTTTGCGCGCTACGCGCCGTCACCTCGGTCGACGGCATGACTGCGGATTTCTACCATTACGACATGGAATTCCTTGGCCGCGCCGCGACCCGTATCATCAACGAAGTCCGCGGCATCAACCGTGTGGTCTACGATGTGACGAGCAAGCCCCCCGGCACGATCGAGTGGGAGTGAGCTTGGCTTTGGACTGTGGTGGCTGCGTCGCGGCCGCCGCGCAAGGCCGGCGAAGGCGTGCCAGCGACACCAGAACAACTCGCCTCGGCCTGACCGGCTGCGCGAATGCGCCGCGGCTGGAAGGGAGTTCGATCCGGCCGAGATTGCGCACTGCCGCGCCGAGGCGGCGCCGCTAATCTGGGTCGCGGTGTTGCCGCTTGCCGTGGTTGTTCTCGTGAATCTCAGCATGTCACTCTTGACGTCTCCCGAGCCTCGGCAACGGCGAACGCGCCTTATTCTCTGAGTGCCGAAAGCTGATCCGTGTCATACCGCGCACGCAGATCGGCGATTTTCGTCGGGTCCGCTGCGCCACCGCGTGCGACAATGTCTGCGAGCTCTTCAAAGTAATGCTCGTGGCCGGGCGGAGAGACCGTCATCAGCACGCGCGCCGGCTTTTCGCTGGCGTTGCCGATATTGTGCGGCACGCCGGGCGGCAGGAACAGGTAGGTGCCCGGTGTTGCGTGTATGCGCTCATCCCCGACCTGCCATTCGCACTCGCCTTCAAGCACATAGAAGGTCTCTTCCTGCGTCCGGTGCACGTGTAACCCGGTGGAGAAGCCGGCAGGAATTGTCCATTCGAACATCGAGGTGTGGCGCGTGTTGTCGCCAGTGACGAGAAACGCCATTGGCTGGCCACCGAGGTGCACTTTTTTGCCTTCGCCGGGCATTCGGATGATTGCCTTTGCGATCATTTGAAATCTCCGTAACACGAGGAATGTCTAACGCTTCCACCCTGCCCTTCCGATGGCCGAAAGTCGCAAATCCGATCCGAAATTGTTGCGAAATATCGCCGACAAGGCAGAATGCGTGGCATGTCAGAGATATTCAGATTTGGCCATTTTGCGCTCGATGCTGGCTCGGGCATGCTGTTCGATGGCAGCGAGCCGACGCTGCTTGGCCGGCGCGGCGTTGCCTTGCTGCGCTTGCTGCTCGAGCGCGCCGGATTGCCTGTCGGCAAAGACGCGCTGATTGAGGCGGCGTGGCCGGGGCTCGCGATTGAGGACAGCAATCTTACGGTGCAGATTGCAGCGTTACGCCGCGTACTCGAGCGGGGTAATGGTGTTGGCTGGATCGAGACGCTGCCGCGCCGCGGCTATCGCTATATCGGCCCACCGGTGGCACGCGCGAACGAAGCGGCACCGTCGATCGCCTTGCCGGTTCCCGAGAAACCGTCGATCGCTGTGCTGCCATTCTCGAATTTGAGCGGTGAGCCGGAACAGGACTATTTCATCGATGGGATGGTCGATGACATCATTACCGGCTTGTCGCGCATCAACTGGCTATTTGTCATCGCGCGAAACTCAAGTTTTGCCTACAAAGGTCGGATGGTGGACGTGAAGCAGGTCGGGCGCGAGCTCGGCGTGCGCTACGTGCTCGAAGGCAGCGCCCGTAAGCTGCTTGATCGTGTGCGCATCACCGGCCAGTTGATCGATGCGTCAACAGGAGCGCATGTGTGGGCCGAGCGATATGACCATAGGTCTGATGACATTTTCGCCCTTCAGGATGAAGTCGCCTTGTCGGTTGTCGGCGCCATAGCGCCGAGCCTGCGTCGTGCCGAAGTCAACAGGGTCAAGCGGAAACGGCCCGATAGCCTCGATGCCTACGACCTGGTGCTTCGGGCTCAGCCCGACGTCGATTCAGGGATGCCGGATCAGGTCACGCAGGCGCTCTCGCTACTCGAACGCGCCATCGATCTCGATCCCGCTTATGCGCTGGCGCATGGCAACGCGGCGATGTGCCACCACTGCCTCTTCCTTCGCGCCGGCTTGCAGGAGATCAACCGTGCCGCTTCAATCCGCCACGCGCGCTTGGCCATTATTCATGGACAGGACGACGCGCTTGCATTGACCTGGGCCGGATTTTCCATCGGCATGGATGGGCACGATCGCACCGCCGCATTCATAGCATTGGAAGCTGCACTCGCCATCAGTCCGTCATCCGCGCTGACGTACATCCTCGGCAGCGTCATCCTCGGGTGGGGCGGAGAAGCCGAGCGCGCGATAGAATGGAGCGAGCGGGGTGTACGGCTCAGCCCGTTCGATTCTTGGGCCTGGGCCGCTTTTGACGCACAGGCGATGGGTCATTTCCGCTGCGGCCGCTACGAAGAAGCGGCGCGTGCGGCTTATCGGTCGGTTCAGGCCAATCCTGCGCATAGCATCACTTATGTGCAGTTGAGTGCGGCGCTCGTCAAACTTGGGCGGCTTGAGGAGGCCAGGTCGGCAGCGGCCAGGGTGCTGGAACTGCACCCCGCGTTTCGCTACAGCCGCCAATTTCTGGGCGTGAACTGTGCTCCTGAGCTTGCGGCACCTCTTGGCGATGCTCTGCGAGCAGCCGGTTTGCCGGAGTAGCTGGGATTGAACCGGTCCGAGGGACCCTACCGCCCGCCAATTAATTGCACACAAAAATCAACCTCGGACATCGGGCTAAAACAGCGCCACGCAAGGTTGCTGTTTGACCTTTTCGCCTCATCACTGCGAAAGACGCCGTTCCTTAAAGCTCGAGACGCGCCTCTTGCAGGATGACCGCCGCCAAACACTTCAACCCGAGGTAATCGATGCCAACACTTACATTTGCGAATACGAAAGGAGGGGCCGGCAAGACGACGGTCGCTCTCGTTCTTGCCACAGAATTGGCTCGCCGTGGCCATCGCGTTTCCGTTCTGGACGCGGATCCGCAGCAGTGGGCCAGCCGCTGGCATCGTCTGTCCGGTGAAGCAGCCGAATTCGCCGTCATCAACAATGTCGCAGAAGAGACGATCGAACAGCAGATCAAGGACCTCAAGAAGCACAGCGGTTATATCATCGTCGATCTGCCGGCAGGCATGAGCCCGCTGATGGCGAAGGCTATCGGCTTTTCCGATCACGTGATGGTTCCGGTGCAGGGTTGCGCAATGGATGCCGTCGGCGGCGCCCAAGTGTTGGAGATCATGAAGCAGCTTGCTGCTCAGCATAATATCCGCATCCCGCACTCAGTCGTGCTGACCCGCATCAGCTCGATCATCACCACCCGCGCGCTGCTCGCCGTCAGGGGCTTGCTGGCGCAGCAGCAGGTGAACGTGGTCAACACGGCACTGGTCGAGCGCGCCGCGTATCGCGACATGTTCGTTTCCGGCGGCAGCCTCTATACGATGGATCCATCCCGCGTCAGCAATCTCGACAAGGCGCAGGAGAATGCCCGCATGCTGACAGATGACATTCTTCGTCTCGTGCCGCCGAAGGCAGCACGCGCCAGGTCAGCCAAGAAGGTGACTGAAGCCGTCAAGGATGCTGCTTGAGGCGCGCATTCATCGGTTGATGCGAAGTCAGCAACGGCTGCCTCTGGGCAGCCGTTGCTGTTCTAATCGTAACTTTCATGACTAATGTTCCTGTTTTGTTCTTGACGAGAATTGCAACTCTGATAAGCTCCTCCTTGTAAAACAAGGAGGCGGGCGATGTAGTCCGTAGTTCGAATGCCTCACTTTCCACTCGATCCGAATGGCTCAGATCCCCGGAAGAAATCCAGCCCAGCCGGCGAACCTCACCACAGGCTTTTCTTCATGCTTCGCCCGACTACTGAAGCTGCAGACGAAGCGCTGGAGATCGCTCAAACCTACCGAACAATCCATTCCCTGATCAGCCCAATCCGGCCTCGTGAGCTGCTCCACATAACGCTCAATGGCGTTGGCGCCTATCGAAAGCTTCCACAGGATATCGTGTTCGGCGCGGAACAGATCGCTGCGACAGTGTGCGCCCGGCCGTTCGATCTTGTGCTCGATGAAGTCATGAGCTTCCGCCACCAGGGCAAATCGCAAGCCTTCGTCATCTGCAGCAGGCAGGAAAACGAGGAGCTGACGGACCTTCGCCGCCAGATCCAGGAAGGCTTGTACCAGGCTGGATTGCCCTACAACCTCGGCGGCCACCTGACGCCGCACATGACGCTGCTCTATGATCGCAAGACCATTCTGCCCGAAAAGCTCAGCCGGCCGGTGCAGTGGAATATCCGGGAGTTCCTGCTGATCCACAGTATCTATGGAAAGAGCGAGCATAATGTACTTGGCCGCTGGCCGCTGCTAGGCTGATCCAAGCTTGCGCCGCGGGTGGGGAGTCGCATAAAACTCCCACCCAATATGCAATGCGGAGCAAGACAGTGGACGTTTCAGAGATCATCATCCCCGGCGATACGCCCGGCATCGAATGGCGGTTACCGGTCATCCGTTTCAAGGGGAGCGATCCTGCTGCCCCCAAAGTCTATATCCAGGCCGCATTGCACGCCAACGAGTTGCCGGGGACGGCGCTGGCGCATTTTTTCTGCGGCAAGTTACGGCAAGCCGAGAGCGAGGGCCGGATCGCCGGTGATATCACGGTCGTGCCGCAGGCAAATCCAATCGGAGCGGCGCAATCGCATTTCGGCGAGCTGCAAGGCAGGTTCGATCTCGGTTCGAGGACCAATTTCAACCGCGACTTTCCGCTGATTGCCGTCGGTGATCGCGCAGAGCTGGTCGACGAACTTGATAAGTGCTCAGCCGCCAATCGTCTGAAGCGGCAGCTGATCCACATGGCATTAGGCGCCGATCTGGTGCTCGACCTGCATTGTGACGATGAATCGTTGCAATATGCCTATATCGACGAAGCCTTCTGGCCGGAAGCGGCAGACCTTGCGACCGCGCTCGACATGGAGGCGGTGCTGCTTTCGGATGGCGAAAGCTCCGCCTTCGAGGAAGCTGTCGGCTTTGCCTGGAAGTACGAGGTACCGGGCGAGCGCAAAGCCAAGCTTCCGGGCAAGCTGTCGGTGACGGTGGAACTGCGCGGCCGGCGCGATGTCTATCCCGACATGGCCGCGAAAGATGCCGAAGGCCTGCTGCAGTTCCTGATAGGACGCGGTGTCGTCGGTGGCAGGGCGGCGGGAGATGCGGCCTTCTCCGGGCCGGCCGTACCGCTCGACAATGTTGAAATCATACGCGCGCCGGAGGGCGGCACCGTGCTCTTCCATCGCAATATCGGCGAGCATGTCGCGGAAGGAGACCTTCTGGCGACGATCGTTACCCGACCCGGGTTTGTGGAAGGCGATATCGACATCAGGGCGCCGCAGGACGGGTTGCTGCTGACCCGCATTTCCGACCGGCTCGTGCGCCGGCGCGGCGACCTGATGAAGATTGCGGCCGACCGGCCAAGCAAGGCAGCGCGAAAGGCCGGTACGCTGGAAGACTGAACCGGCGTTCTTTTCTACACGCGAATGTAAGGCTCCGCGCAACTGTCACACAGGCTTCAAGAAAATCCGCCAAGCCGTTGCAGACATGTTGCGAAGGAGCTTTCATGGCGCATTACGATATTGCGATTGTCGGCGCGGGCATTGTCGGGCTGGCGCATGCGCTGGCGGCGGCAAAACGCAGCAAGCGCGTAGTGGTCATCGACCGTGACGCACAGGCAAACGGTGCTTCGGTGCGCAATTTCGGCTTTGTGACTGTGACCGGCCAGCAAGCCGGTGACTGCTGGGACAAGGCACGGCGCGCTTGCGATATCTGGGCCGAGATTGTCGACGATGCCGGCATCGATGTCCTGCAGCGCGGACTGCTACTTGCAGCAAGGCTCGACGAATCCGAAGCTGTGATCGACGCGTTCCTGCGCACCGCGATGGGCGAGAGTTGCGAAAGACTAACAGTCGACGAGGCACGGCGGCTGGTGCCGGCGCTGCGGCCGGAGGCGGCGCGTTTCACGCTTTACAGCCCGCATGAGCTGCGCGTGGAATCCCGCACGGCCATTCCGCTGCTCGCTCGCTATCTCGAAGCCAAATATGGCATCGAGTTCCGCCGCTCGACGGCGGTGAGCGCCGCGGAACCACCGCGGATCGAGACTTCAGCCGGCCTGATCGAAGCAGAGACTGTGGTTGTCTGCCCCGGCGATGATTTCAAGAGCCTATTTGCTGACCGGATTGCTGCCTATAACCTGACACGCTGCAAGCTGCAGATGATGCGTGTCGTGCCGGCTCAGCGGGTCTCGCTCAGCACGGCCGTCATGTCCGATCTCGGGCTCGGGCGTTATCTCGGTTATGCTGAACTACCTGAAGCGACAGCATTGAAGGCGCGGCTCGACCGTGAGTTCAAGCCGGAGCGGGAAAATGGCATCCACCTCATCGTTACGCAATCGGAGGATGGCTCGCTGATCGTCGGCGACAGCCACCATTATTCCGAAACGCCCGACCCATTCGGTCTCGAGCGGGTCGACCGGCTGACCCTTGACGAGATGGACGCCGTGCTCAATCTGCCGGGACGCTTCATTACCGAGCGCTGGATCGGCACGTATGCCTCTGCACCGGACCGCTGGCGCTTCACGGACAAGCCTTCCGACGCATTGCGCATCGTCGTCGTCACGGCTGGCTGCGGTGCTTCGACCGCTTTCGGCATCGGCGAGGAAACCATCGAGGATCTTTTCGGGAGCGCAGCATGACTCAATTCAAGGCAGTGGTCTTCGACTGGGCCGGAACGATGATCGACTTCGGCTCTTTCGCGCCGATGGGCGCTTTTGTTGAAACGTTCGCCAAATTTGGCGTCGAGGTGACGATCGCCGATGCGCGCAAGCCAATGGGGCTTCCGAAGCGCGCGCATATTGCCGCGATGCTCGCCGAGCCGCATATCGCCGCCTGCTGGCAGGCGGCACAGGGTGCGCTTCCCGACGAGGCAGCAATCGATAAAGTGTATGAGCTCTTCGTGCCGCTGAACGAGTCTGTCGTGGCCGATTACTGCACGCTCGTGCCTGGCGCGATCAAGACGATCGAGTATCTGCGTGAGCGGCAGATGAGGATCGGCTCGACCACCGGTTACACGCGCTCGATCATGGAACGGGTATTGCCGCTCGCCGCCGCGCAGGGTTACGCGCCTGACAATCTCATCTGCGCCGACGACCTACCACTCGGCCGGCCTACACCGATCGGCATGTATAAGTGCTTCCTCGACCTGATGGTCTATCCGGCTTCCGCCGTCATCAAGGTTGATGACACCGAGCCCGGCATTGCCGAAGGCGCTGCCGCCGGCTGCGTCACAGTTGGCCTGACGCTCTCCGGCAACGAGGCCGGCCTGACGCCTGATGAGGTGGATGCGCTTTCGCCTGAGGCACGCGCCGAGCTGCACAAGCGGATCGGCGATAAGCTGATTGCAGTCGGGGCCGACTACATAATCGAGACGGTAGCCGATCTGCCGGCGCTCATCGAAGAGCTCGAGGGATAAGAACCAGACGGCGTTTGCAGCGCTCATCCGGCGTGTTATCTCGCTGACCAAACAGGGAGACTCACCGGCATGGCCGTTACCATTTACGGTATCAAGAACTGCGACACGATGAAGAAGGCCCGTAGCTGGCTGGATGGCCACGACGTCGCTTATGATTTTCACGATTACAAGGCGGTCGGCATTGACCGTGCGCATCTGGAACGCTGGATCGACGAGGCCGGGTGGGAAACAGTGCTGAACCGCGCTGGCACCACGTTCCGCAATCTGTCGGATGCGGCGCGCGAAGATCTCGATCGGGAAAAGGCAATCGCCCTGATGCTCGACCAGCCGTCGATGATCAGGCGGCCGGTGCTGGAAACCGGCGGCAAGCTGCTGATCGGCTTCAAGCCCGAAATTTACGCACAGACGTTCAAGGGCTGAGCCATGTCCAAAACCACGCGCGCGACCCAGGTTCTTGCACAGACGGGCGTCATCTTTACGCTTCATACCTATGATTATGATCCGAACGCCGAGCGTGTCGGGCTGCAGGCGGCGGAGGCGCTCGGTGAGGATCCGCATCGCGTGCTCAAGACGCTGATGGCGGAGGTGGATGGAAAGCCGGTCTGCGTTGTCGTGCCGTCTGACCGCGAGGTCAGCATGAAGAAACTCGCCAGTGCCTTTCGCGGCAAATCCGCCAATATGATGAAGCCAGCCGATGCCGAGCGGCTGACGGGCTATCATGTCGGTGGCATCAGCCCATTCGGACAGAAGAAGATCGTGCCGACGGCGATCGAGGAAACCGCACTCGCCGAGCCGCTGGTCTACATCAATGGCGGGCAGCGCGGATTGCAGGTTCGGCTCGATCCGAAAGAGGCGTTGAAGGCACTGAAGGCCACTACTGCGCCACTGATCGCCTGATCAGAGGAAGCGATCCAAAAGGCCGGCAAGCATCTTCGCCTCGCCTTCGGCAAGCTTGCAGCCGACGTGTGTTTCGATCGCTTTGCCATAGACGGTCCACATTCGCTCCCGAAGCTGCCGCCCAGCATCAGTGATCACCACCCAGCGGCCGCGCCCATCCTGTTCAAAGACCTCGCGACCGACCAGACCCTCTTTTTCCAGCCGATCGATCAAGCGGGAAAGATTATACTGTGCCAACAGCGTCCGCTCCTCGATCTCATAGGGGCGCAGCCTGCCGGATTGCGAGCGCGCCAGTTCCCAAAGCACGTCATACCATGCAAGCGGCGGCATGCCGGCCGCCTTCAGATCGGCTTCGATCAGGCCAAGCAGCCGCTCGCGGGCGCGCATGAGGCGCGTCCAGGCAGAGACAACGGCGTCGTTCGGCTTCGGAATATTCTCAGGCATAAATGTAATTACATCTACCTTGAATCCTATCGCAAGCGATATTATATGCATTTGCATACACGCCAACCGACCAATCCCTTGCGAACCACTCGGAGACTTTCATGAGCAGGCTCAACCTCATCAGTCATCATCTCTGCCCCTACGTGCAGCGCGCAGCGATCACACTCCTCGAAAAGGGCGTGCCGTTCGAACGCATCAATATCGATCTTGCCGACAAGCCGGATTGGTTCCGAAAAATTTCGCCCCTCGGCAAGGTGCCCTTGCTCCGGATACAGGAGGACGATGGCCGCGAAGAGGTGTTATTCGAAAGCAGCGTCATCTGCGAATATCTGGAGGAAACGCAGGCGGGTGCTGCCCTACATCCAACCGATGCTTTGAGCCGCGCCCGCCATCGCGGATGGATGGAATTCGGCTCTTCGGTGCTTTCCGATCTCTGGGGCTACGAGACGGCACAGGATGCTGCGCAACTGGAAGTCAAGCACAAGGCACTTGTCGCCAAATTCACAACGATCGAGGGCGCGCTGACGGATGGACCCTATTTCGCCGGGGCCGGCTTCAGCCTCGTCGACGCGGTCTTTGGTCCAATCTTTCGGTACTTCGATCTCTTCGATACCCTCGGTGATAGCCCGATCTTCGACGGGCTCGAGCGGGTCAAACGCTGGCGCAAAGCGTTGTCCGAGCGAGCAAGCGTTCGGGACGCCGTTGGCGAAGACTATGCGCAACGCCTGATGGAATTCCTCGATAAGCATAACTCGATACTGCTTAAACTGCCCGCCGCCGCTTGACTCGCAAAGGCGGCCGGATATGCATTCGGCCGCCCTTCAAATCGAATGCGGACGCTTCAATTTCGCCTTAAAGGGGTCTAAATCTCTACCCGTCGCAGATTATAGAAGGCAGGTTGACCCATGACGTTCATGCCCCAGAGCCACAGCGCCGTTGATCCCGTCAAACTCGAGAAGCTCGCGGAAGTCGCCATCAAGGTGGGCCTGCGGCTTCGGCAGGGGCAGGATCTCGTCATTACCGCTCCTGTCGTGGCACTGCCGCTGGTTCGGCTCATCACCAAACACGCTTACCTCGCCGGCGCCGGACTGGTTTCTACCTTCTACTCCGACGAGGAGACGACACTGGCGCGCTATCAATATGGCAGCGACGAGAGCTTTGACCGGGCTTCCGGCTGGCTATACGATGGGATGGCGAAGGCTTATGAGAACGGTGCCGCCCGTCTGGCCGTCGCCGGCGACAACCCCATGCTGCTGGCGGAGCAGGATCCGAGCAAGGTCGGCCGCGCCAACCGCGCCAACTCCACGGCCTATAAGCCGGCTCTGGAGAAGATCTCCAACTTCGACATCAACTGGAACATCGTCTCCTATCCCAACCCTTCCTGGGCAAAGGTTGTATTTCCCGATGACCCGGAAGCGATCGCCGTTGCCAGGCTCGCCAAGGCGATCTTTGCGGCCTCGCGCGTCGATCTCGACGACCCGATCGCAGCTTGGGCCGAGTACAATGCCAATCTTGCCAAGCGTTCGTCCTGGCTGAACGGCGAGCGTTTCGCCGCGCTGCATTTCACCGGACCGGGCACGGATCTCACTGTCGGCCTGGCAGACGGCCATGAATGGCATGGTGGTGCCTCCACGGCCAAGAACGGCATCACCTGCAATCCGAATATCCCGACCGAGGAGGTCTTCACCACGCCGCATGCGTTGCGCGTCGAGGGCCATGTGTCGAGCACCAAGCCGCTCTCGCATCAGGGCACACTGATCGACAATATCAGGGTTCGTTTCGAGGATGGCCGCATCGTCGAAGCCAAAGCCTCGCGCGGCGAGGAGGTCCTGAATAAGGTGCTGGATACGGATGAAGGTGCACGCCGGCTCGGCGAAGTGGCGCTGGTGCCGCATTCCTCGCCGATCTCGGCAAGCGGCATCCTCTTCTACAACACTCTGTTCGACGAGAACGCCTCGTGCCATATCGCGCTCGGCCAGTGCTATTCGAAGTGCTTCCTCGATGGCGCTTCGCTGAGCCAGGAGAAGATCAAGGCGCAAGGCGGCAATTCCAGCCTGATCCATATCGACTGGATGATCGGCTCCGACAAGGTCGATATCGACGGCATCAAACCTGACGGATCGCGGGTGCCGGTGATGCGCCATGGGGAATGGGCGTAACAACACCCGCCTTCGGCATCAGGTTGTGCTGGCTCAGCCAGACGCTGACAAGAACCATGGCAAATCCGGCAAGCTGCGTCGGCGTCAGGCTCTGGCCGAGCGCCAGCCATCCGAGCAGGGTTGCGACGACGGGGCTTAGAAAACCGAGCGATGCTGCGGCGGAAGGCTCGATTCGTGACAGGCCGCGAAACCAGAGCAGATAGGTGAAAGCCGCGCCGACAAGTCCGAGCCAGGCGATGCCGAGAATATTGGCCATTGTCGGCACCGGAAACGCTGGCTCCAGGAAAAGGGCCACAGGTACGAGCAGGATGCCGCCTGCAGTCAATTGCCATGAGGTAAACGTCAGGCTGGAGACCGGCGGCTGCCAGCGGCGGGTCAATACCGTGCCGAAGGCCATCGACACTGCACCGGCGAGACCTGCGGCGACACCAACGGGATCGAGCGCCGCGCTCGGCGTCAGCACTAGAAGCCCGACCCCCGCCATGCCGATCAGGCCTGCAATGACGGCGAGGGAGCGGATCGGCTTGCCAAGGACAAGGCGCGACAGTGCAATAACGATCAATGGCTGGACGGCGCCGACCGTGGCGGCAACACCGCCTGGCAGGCGATAGGCCGACACGAAGAGCATTGCCCAGAAGAGCGAGAAGTTCAGTGCGCCGAGAATGAAGGCACGGCCCCACCAGATGCCCGTGGGCAGTTTCCGGACAATCAGCAGCAGAAGCAGGCCGGCTGGTAACGCGCGCAGCATGGCAACCGTCAGCGGATACCCCGGCGGCAGGAAAGATGTCGTGACGAAATAGGTGCTGCCCCATATTGCAGGGGCGATCGCGGTTGTCAGCACATCGGCCACATAGCGGGAATTTTTCTTCATATCAAGAATCTCTACATCAAGATAAATCCAGAATAACACATTTTATCTTGACGTCAAGAGATCTGCTGATATCGATGCAGCATGAGCAAAACCAACGAAGATCACGTAGACAGGATCTTGGCGCAATGGCGGCGCGAACGGCCGGAGCTGGATGTCGAACCCATGGGCATCTTCGGCCGGCTGAAACGGCTGACGACGCATATCAGCCGCGAGGTGGAGGCGGTGCTTCTCCAGCACGGTCTGTCGACCTCCGCCTTCGATGTGCTGGCAACGCTTCGCCGCTCCGGCGCCCCCTATCGGCTGTCACCCGGAGAATTGCTCGGCATGACCATGGTCAGTTCCGGCACGATGACAAACCGGATCGATCAGTTGGAAAAGGCCGGATTCGTGGAGCGTCTGTTCAACCCAGAAGACCGACGCAGTGTGCTGATCGCGCTGACGGACAAGGGGCTTGCGACTGTGGAAGCAGCAGTCGGCGCTCATGTTGCTAACCAGCAGCGGCTGGCGCGCAATCTGTCGACCGATGAGAAGGCGGAGCTCAACCGGCTGCTTAAGAAATTCCTATCGGATTTCGAATAATTAGATGGCAGCGAGCGCTTTGCGGATACGCTCCAGATGCGCCTTGCGCCTAGCTTCAGAAGCACGATCCATATCGTGCAAACTCATCATGCGAAAGATCAGCTTTTTCGAGCAAAAATTGGCGATGCCGCGCTTCAGCAGGCGACGAACCGGATTGCCCATATACACATGCACCAGCCACCAGGGCGAACCTGTCGTCGTCAGTGCATAGAGCAACCGGATATTGGTGAGCTGCGGTACGATGCGACCGCCGGCGGCATCATGAGTGAAGGCCACACCCGGCGTAAAAATGCGATCGAAGAAGCCCTTCAGGATGGCCGGAAAATTGAACCACCATTGCGGAAAGACCAGGACAAGCCCCTCGGCCGCCTTCAGCCGATCGACGAAGCCGGCAACGGCTGACGTATCGTAGGGCGTGTCAAAATAACCGCGTCGCTCCGCTTCCGACAGGCGCGGATCGAAATCCTCGGCATAGAGATCAAGCAGATCGACGACATGGCCTGAGGCTTCCAGCGCTTCGCGGGCGGTGCGCGCCACCGCGGTGGCAAAGCTTTCCGGTAGCGGATGGGCAAGCACGAGCAGGATTCGCATCGCTAGAACAGGCTTCCCTGTTTCGGAGGCGGCTCGCTGGCTTTGGTCGCGCGCTTCTTCGATCCGGTCGGCGGCGCGCTGCCTTCCGTCGTTACGGCGCCGACGCGGCCATCTGCGAATTCGATAGCAATGCCCATGCCGGCGGAAAGTGCGGCGGCTTGCGAGACAGGCCTGTTATCCTCGTCGCGGATGACGGCGTAGCCGCGCTTCAACACGTTCTTGTAAGACAGCGATTGCAGCACGCGGTCCTGTGCGGAAAGTTCTGCACGTGCGCGGGTCAGTTGATGACGGATTGCCGTATCGGCATGGCGCGAGAGATTGCCGAGACGCTCTCGGCTGCGGTCGGTCTGGGTCTTCAACCGCGCAGGCAAAGAGGCAAGGATCGCCTCGGCGCGCTCGATACGGGACTTCGACTGGTCGAGCAGGCGCTCGACCCTGCGTTCCGCGCGGGCCATGCGCTCGCTGAGAAGCTGGCGACGCTCGGTGATGCGATTGGACAGTACGTCTGGGCGCAGATGCGACGCGACGCGCTCGAAGCCACGGCGTTTGTTGATCGTGTTGAGCTCCAGCCCGCGGCCAAGGCCAGCAGCTGCCTCATCATAGCGGCGGCGAGGCAGTGCCAGCAGCTGGTCGAGCGAAGGCAAGGCGCGCATCAGGGAGCGGACGGACTGACGGCGTTGGTCCATCTGGCGGCTCATGCAGCCCTGCAGGCGGGCAGTAAGCGCGGCGACCTGCGCTTCCAGCTCGGCCTTGACCGGCACAGCCATTTCGGCGGCACCCGTCGGCGTTGGCGCGCGGACATCGGCGGCGTAATCGATCAGCGTCCAATCCGTTTCGTGGCCGACGGCAGAGATCAATGGAATCCGGCTATCGGCTGCAGCACGCACGACGATTTCGTCGTTGAAGCTCCAGAGATCTTCGAGGCTGCCGCCACCGCGGGCAACGATCAACACATCCGGACGCGGGATCTCCCCTGTGGGTTCCAGGGCATTGAAGCCTTTGATGGCGTTCGCCACCTCCTCGCCGGAGCCCTCCCCCTGCACCTTAACCGGCCAGACGATGACATGGACAGGGAAACGATCGGAGATGCGATGCAGGATATCGCGGATGACGGCGCCGGTGGGCGAGGTGACGACACCGATCACAGCAGGCATGAAGGGCAGGCGCTTCTTGCGGGCGGGATCGAAGAGGCCCTCCGCGCCGAGCCTGCGCTTGCGCTCCTCGATCAATGCCATCAGCGCGCCGGCGCCGGCAGGCTCCAGCGTCTCGATAACGATCTGGTATTTGGAAGAGCCGGGGAAGGTCGTGACCTTGCCAGTCGCGATCACTTCCATGCCCTCCTCCGGGCGGAATTTCAGGCGGGAAAAGGTGCCCTTCCAGATGACCGCATCGATGCGAGCCCGGTCGTCCTTCAGCGAGAAGTAGGCATGGCCGGAAGAATGGGGACCCCGGTAGCCGGAAATCTCGCCGCGCACGCGCACCTGGTCGAACGCCGTCTCGACGGTCCGCTTGATGGAACCGGACAGCTCAGAGACCGAATATTCCGCAAGATTGGTGGGCGAATCGCCATCAAAGACATTGCTCATCTCCTCTTTCTATTTTGATAGCCCCCAAACGGGAAGGTCGAGGCCGGCGAAGGGTGAATTTTTATCCAAAAATCGGTGGAGGACCCAAGAAATAGGGATATCGCAACTTGTAAAAAAAACTTAGTATTACTCATGTTCGTAGGGAGTGGCGAACACCCGACCCGAAAAATGAGCATGCTTGGCAGTGAAAATTCCCCACCGATGAACGGTGTGGGAACAGTCTCTTTTATTACCGTCGCTATGCTCAATACCCTTTAGAGGGTTTCGGCTCGCTCTCTTTCCGAACAACCAGTCGATCAGGCATCGATCGAATTGTCAGCATGACGCTGCTTCGTCTCAACGCTGTGGCCCAGCTGGAAAGTTCCGTTTACGTAAGAGAAATAGTCACGGAACTTTTCAGCCTGTAACAGAGTTGACCTGGATCGAAACATATACCCGGCGCAAGCCGGGGGAAATGCCGTCAGGTGAACGCATCCGTAACCATGGCTGCAATTCAAGCTTTCATGGAGGATGCCCAATAAACTTTTGTTAGCGGAGGGCCCCTAGGCTCCTGCAAACGACCTGAAGAAGAGGTGACGACATGATCATCCTGACAGCAACCACACTGGGCCTCACCGTGGGCCTGATGCGCTCGGCCGGCGCTATTGCACTGGTCGCCATGTTCATCGGCTTGACTTTTGCCCTCGCCGCGATCGCCTCCGGCGGCGCGGTATCATTCCTGGCGCTTCTCTACACGATCATCGGTTACAATGCCGGTCTGCTGCTTTATCTCGGCGGTCTCTTTGCCACCGATCGTCTACGTGCGGTCCTCGCCCATTCCTGAAAGATAGGGGGTCAGTCCGACGTCGGCCAGTAACGGAAGAACTGGACGCCGCTGTCGGCGGCCTTCGGCAGCGGATCGAGATAGGGCGGAATATTACCCTTGCGGAGCTGCGCATAGAGCCCGTCGGGCTTCAATCTGGCGATTTCACTCGTCTGCAGATCATCGGGGCAAAACGCAAACGTCGTAACGCCCGCTCCTCTTAGAAATGCTTCGGCCTCCTTTGGCTCGGCCAGACCGATGTGCATTTCGGTCAGCATGCCACCCTGGTTACGGTGATAGGGCGCCGACAGGACACGATTGGATGTGTAGCGCAAGATCGGCACGCCCATTTCCGACGGCGCCGAGATCATGCCGGGCGGCAGAGCGGCAAGCGGAGCGAGCGCCTGCTTCGATGAGCAGGAGAGCCGGTCTGGGTTCCTCGCATTCTTCGTCTTGTTGACTTGCATTTCGACAAGTGCGCCACCAACCGCCCACACCGCCGGCACACTTGCCAGAACCGTCAGGATATAGACAAGAGCTGCCGCGGCATTCTCGCTATCGCCATTCGATATGCGGCGCACTTCGATGATCAGCAAGGTGAGCGGCAGGATAGACAGCAGATTTGCAAAGACAGCGCCCCGAACCTGAACCAGGGCGACGGCCCAGCTGACACTCAAAAGCGCCAAAAGCACGAGATGGACCTGCACGCGATCACCTCTAACCGAGCGGAAGATGCAGACGGCTATCGCGAGCAGGCCAGGCGCGTAGAATGCCCCGATGGAAAAGGGATCTGTCCGGCTGAGCGCGAGAATGGACTGCGCTTCCGAGACATTGCGCAGCCAGAGCTCGACCAACATCGGATCAAGATTACCGAGCGGATTGCCCAGGCATTGCGGCGCGATGGCCAATGCCGAAGCAAGGACGGCGGCGCCGACGGCCGCGAGCGCGGCAAAACGCAGACCACGGCCGAGACGGCTGGCAAAGACCGCGGAAACCAACAGCAGGCCACCCCCAATAGTTGCAAGGCTATAAAAGCCGAGCGAGAGGTTGTCGCAGGTGACCGCCGAATATTGCCATGGCGGCACCGTTGCGAAGAAGAAGATGCTGATCGTGACAGCGAGGCTGAGGCCGAAAGCCTTGGTAGCGGCCTCGAACGGTTCGCCCTCCCAGGCCCAAAGCAGGGCCACCACCAAGCAATAGGTCGCGACGAAGGGCGTGGTTTCAGCGCCGATCGCGATCGCCAATGCAGCTGTTGCCCCGGCAACGACATAGTTCCAGACACGCTGTTTTTCATCGAAGAGCATCGCGGTCATGATTGCGACAAGCCCGAGCTGGACATTGTGATGATCGATGGCGCCAGGCGCGAAGCGATTGCCGGTATAGATTGCCATGCCGGCAAAACAGAAGGACAGGTGCATGCCGGCAAGGCCGCCGACACGCTGACCCGCGAGACCCATGGCAAACATGGGGGGAAAGACAAGCGACAGGGGCCAGACGACGAGTGCGGCGGCCTCCGCGGCGTCATGGCTAAGGAAGAGGCCGAATAAACGGATCAAACCGGCAATCGGAAGGTCGATCAGCCGCGACCAGTGCATAAGCGTACCCTCGCCGAGGCCGAGTCGATACTGCATCAGGTCGAACCAGCCCTGCCCGCTCAGGAAATCTCTGATTTCCACGAGGCGCATGCCGTCGTCATTATCGGGGCCGACATAATCGACCGGACCGCCGGCATATTTCATGACGGTGATGATGCCGATCAGGATAATGGTGTAGATGAGGGCCGATGGCAGCAGCTGTGTCAGCAGCTGCCGGATTCCGCTAATGAATCCAGTCCTGGCTGATGCTGATTGCGCCTTGGCGATCGGCTGCACTGCGTTCATCATCGTAGCCAGGTCGTTGCGTGATGGGCAAACCTTAGCCCTGGCTTATCAAGAAAGTGTAAACCACAGGAGATGCCTCTTTCATTTCCTCATAGGGGCTTGTTAACGCTGGATGCGGTAAATTCGCCCCGGTTTCTTTGTAATGAGTGTAACCCTATGGAGCGATCGCTCAGCGAAAGTCCTGATATTGCCGTTCTGCTTCCCTGCTATAACGAAGCGGCAACGATCGGCCCTGTCGTCAAGGGCTTCCGGGCGGCGCTGCCCGATGCGCATATCCACGTCTACGACAATAATTCCACCGACGGCACGGCGCTGCATGCCATGCTTGCCGGCGCGCATGTCGTGCGCGAGCGGCGGCAAGGCAAGGGCCACGTCGTGCGTCGAATGTTCGCCGACATCGATGCAGATATCTATATCATCGCCGACGGCGACGGAACCTATGCGCCTGAGGATGCCGAGGAGCTGGTACGTACACTGCTGACAGAGCGGGCCGATATGGTGGTCGGCACGCGGCGCGGCGTGCGTGACGACGCCGGCCGGCAGGGACATGCCCTCGGCAACCGGCTGTTCAACATACTCTATCGCATCATCTTCGGATCTGACTTCACCGACATCTTCTCCGGCTACCGGGCCTTCTCGCGCCGTTTCGTCAAGAGCTTCCCGGCGGTTTCCGGCGGCTTCGAGATCGAGACGGAAATGTCGGTGCACGCTTCGCGGCTGAAGCTGCCGGTAAGCGAACTGGAACTGCACTACGGCAGACGCCCGGAAGGATCGCACTCGAAGCTTTCAACCTTCGGCGACGGCGGCAAGATCCTCTGGATGTTCGCCATGCTGATGAAGGAGACGCGGCCCTTTGCCTTCTTCGGCACGATCAGCGCGCTTTTCATGCTGACAAGCTTCGGCTTCATGGGGCCGGTGCTGGCGGAATATTTCGAAACAGGACTCGTCAGCCGCATGCCGACCTGGGTGCTCGCGACAGCGCTCGCGATGATCTCCATCATGCTGTTTACGGCCGGCGTCATTCTCGATTCCGTCGCGCGGGCGCGGGCAGAGCAGTTGCGCATCCATTACATGAGCCTGGCAGCGCCGGTCTCCGCAAAGGACAAGACCTTGCCCACAACGCTTGATGGCAAAAAGGCGGACGCGGCATGAAGAAGCTCATTCGCTTCGCGATCGCCGGTGGGCTTGGCTTCGTCGTCGACGCGAGCGTACTTGCGCTGCTGCTGCAGCTGACGCCACTCGGTCCCTTCATTGCCCGGCTGATTGCCATTGCGCTCGCGATGGCAACGACGTGGGCATTCAACCGGACTTTCACTTTCGACCGCTCCGGCCACTCGCTAGCGGCGGAAGGTTTTCGCTACGGCTCCGTCGGCGTGACGGCCGCCCTTGTCAACTATGGGCTTTATTCGGCGCTGCTACTGTCACTACCGGCGCTGCAGCCGTTTGCAGCGATGGTGCTCGCGACCGCAGCGTCGATGTTCTTCAGCTTCTTCGGTTATTCCCGCTTCGTCTTTCGAGGAAACGCCGGGTAAGCATCAAACGGCTTCCCAGCCATCCTGTTCGCTGGCGCGGTAGATGGCATCGATGACCTTCTGATTGAGTTTGGAATCTTCCAGCGTGACGATCTCTTCCTTTTCCCCTGACGCAGCGCGTGCAAAGGCTTCAGCCTGGGATTTGTACTGACGGCTATCCTGGAAACGATAAATATAGGATTCGGAGTGGCCGCGATTGGTCACTTCGATCTCTTCGGGTCCCCAACGGTTGGCGTTGAAAGGCGACTTGACCTCGATATAGCCTTCGGTGCCGTGGAAGACCATGATCTGGCGCCCGGCCATCTGGGTGGAGATGTAGAAACTCAGCTCGAACTCGCCGAAATCCGCCTTCACGCTGGAATAGAAATCGGTGCCGAATTCCGGATCACGTTCTGTGGTCGCCTGGATCCTGAACGGTTCCTTGCCAGTGGAGAAGCGCGTGCTGATGACTGGATAGACGCCGATATCGGGCAGGCCGCCGCCGCCGAGCTCAGGAATGTTGCGCATGTTGCCGGGGTCGCGATTGAAATAGGTAAAGGCGCCCTGCACATGACGGAGTTCGCCGACCGCACCCTCCTGCAGCAACGAGCGAACCTTCCGCCAGACCGGCGAATAGGTCACCATGAAGGCTTCGCTGATGATGACATTGTTGCGGTCGCGGGCGGCAGTGAGATCGTCGATCTCGGATGCCTTGAGCGCGATCGGCTTTTCGCAGAGCACGTGCTTGCCGGCATCGGCGGCCTTGATCGACCATTCGACATGCTGGGAGGTTGGCAGCGGTATATAGACGGCGTCGATCGTATCGGACGCCAGCATCTCTTCATAGGAGCCGAAGGCGTGCGGCACGGAGAACCGGTCTGCCATGTCGCGGGCGCGGGCAAAATCGCGGCTGGCGATCGCTGTAATGACGCAGTTTTCTGCGTCCTGAATGGCGGGAACAACATTGTCGCGGCCGATCTTGGCCGTTGAAAGAATACCGAAACGCAACATGAGAAGTCCTCCTTAAATCGATTGGGCGCACCTTATTCAGCCCACTCATGTGGCGCAATGGCGCGACGGGTGATCACGGAAGTTTGGTTTCCTTCGAGGGTACTCCGCGCTAGGTTATTTGCGGACGGCGTTCTGCCGCTTCGCAGATTTCAATCACTTCAGCATTTTGGGAGAGCGCCATGGAAATGCGCCGGCTTGGAAAAACAGGTCTTTCGGTCTCGCCGATCGTCTTCGGCGGCAATGTATTCGGCTGGACGGCCGATGAGAAAACATCCTTCGACATTCTCGACGCATTTTTCGACGCTGGCCTCAACACCATCGATACGGCCGACGTCTATTCCGCCTGGGTGCCGGGCAACAAGGGCGGCGATTCCGAAGAGATCATCGGCAGGTGGCTGAAGAAGGGGAAGGTCTCCCGCGACAAGGCAATCATCATCACCAAGGTCGGCTCAGACATGGGCCAAGGCAAGACGCTGAAGGCGAACTATATCCTGAAGGCGGTCGAGGATTCACTGCGCCGCCTGCAGACCGACTATATCGACCTCTATCTTTCGCACTGGCCGGATGCCGATACGCCGCATGAGGAATCGCTTGGTGCCTATGCCAAGCTTCTCGAACAGGGCAAGATCCGCTCCGTCGGCTGCTCGAATTTTGATGCAAGCCAGTTGCAGGCCTCCTTTGACGCCGCAGACAAGACGGGCTTACCGCGCTATCAGGCGCTGCAGCCGGAATATAATCTCTATGCACGTTCGAGCTTCGAAGGCCCGCTTGCCGACCTCTGCCTGAAGGAAGATATCGGCGTTATCACCTATTTCAGCCTGGCAGCCGGCTTCCTTTCAGGCAAGTACCGCAGCAAGGCGGATACGGAGGGGCGCGCACGCGAGGGCCGGGTCGCGCAGTATCTCGATGACAAGGGCATGCGTATTCTTGCCGCCCTCGACAAGATCGCGGCGGAGACTGGCGCCAAGCCAGCAGAAATCTCGCTTGCCTGGCTCCTGCGCAAGAAGGGCGTGACGGCGCCGATCGCCAGTGCTACGAGCCTTTCCCAGCTTGAGAGCCTGGTGAAAGCCGCAACGCTCAAGCTTTCCGACGAGGCGATGGCGCTGCTTGATCAGGCAGGCGCCTGAAACGAGGTGACGGGATGACTGTGACGATCCGCGATGCGAAGCCTGAAGACGAGATGCGCTGGCGTGCGCTCTGGGCCGACTATCTCGCTTTCTACGAGGTCACCGTCGATGCCGACATCACCGATTCCACCTGGCGCCGGGTTTTTGATCCGGCGTCGGCTATCTTCATGCGGGTGGCGGAACTCGACGGAGCGGTCGTCGGCTTCACGCTCTGCCTGACGCATGAGGGCACCTGGATCCGTGGCAAGGACTGCTATCTGGAAGACCTGTTCGTGTCGAGGGAAGCGCGCGGCAGGGGCGTCGGCCGGGCGCTGATGGACGACCTCGTCGATCTCTGCAAGAAGAATGGCTGGTCGCGGCTTTACTGGCATACGAGCGAGCAGAACAAGACAGCCCGCACGCTCTATGACTCCTATGTCGAAAGCGACGGACACATCCGCTATCGCATCAATTTCTGAGCGGCGGAAAGCCTTCATACCATTGCGAATGGTCGCCTTCCCAGTTTTCCATACCTGGCTTGGTGAGGATGCCGCGCGGGCGCACGTAACTCTGGATCACCCGTTTCGGCCGCTCATGCCACTGGATATTGAAGGCCCATAGTTTCGGGAAGAAGCAGAGCGACGCGTAAGGCAGATGGTCGTGGATCCACCATGCAAGTCTTTGCCAATCGCTTTCATCGCTGTAGCGATCGACAACCCAAGGCACGGCGATACAGACAGCGGCCCCCATGCAGCCCTCAAGGTCGAGCATATCCCAGATGTGATGAGCGGCTGTAGCAGCGTTGGTCGAACAGTTCAGCTTGTTCTCGTTGCCAAAACGGTTGACCGGCGGCGAACGGTAGCCGGAACGGATATGCAGGCGCCCGAAGGTTGCCTCCAACGGTTCCAGCAATTCCTCGCACAGGTGCCTGCCCGTCTCGATGGCGAGGTCGGGATCTTCGGGGATATTCGGGATGCGATAAAAATCGGCGATCTCGGAATGGAGAAAATCTCGGAAGAAGAAGTTCTTCGACAGACGTACCCGGCCAAGATCCTCAAGCCCCTTCATCGACCCCGGTCTCTTCATGCGCTCTCTCCTCGATTCTTTCTGACATCATCGCCCGGACGGCGATGCCGTTCCACCCGAAATACGGAGGGAACAATTAGCGCCGAGCACACTTTACGGAGTGTCGCCGCAAGCGCGTAAACTCCCAAACAAGGAACGGAAACAATGGCCAAGGAAAAGACGCTGGAAGATCTGTTTTACGATACGCTCAAGGACATTTACTATGCCGAACGCCAGATTGTGCGCGCTCTGCCGAAAATGGCGCGCGCTGCCCAGTCACAGGAGCTGAAGGCGGGGTTTGAGAAGCATCTTGAAGAAACTCAAGGCCATGTGGAACGGCTGCAGCAGGTCTTCGAGATCATCGGCAAGCGCGCCCAGGGCAAAACCTGCGAGGCAATCCAGGGCATCATCGCCGAAGGCGAGGAAATCATCGAGGAATTCAACGGCACGCCCGCGATCGACGCCGGTCTGATCTCCTCGGCCCAGGCCGTCGAGCACTACGAGATCGCCCGCTATGGCACGCTGAAGACCTGGGCGCAGACGCTCGGCTTCAAGCAAGCCGTCACGCTTCTCGACCAGACGCTGCAGGAAGAAGGCAAGACCGACCAGCTCCTGACCAAACTCGCGACGACTGCTGCAAACCAGAAGGCTTCGCGAGCAGCCTGATGTTGGATAGAAGAGCAGTCGTCACTGGCTGCTCTTCCTCCTCCGACCTTGTCTTCGCTCGCCACCCCGCTATCATCTCATTGGGAACATGGGCGAGGTGTCGATATGGCCGACAGGCAGGCAATCGAAGCAACGGTTCATCTCTACGTGGAGGGTATGGCCTTCGCCAACGAGGCGGCCCTGAAGAAAGCGTTCCACCCGAAGAGCTCAATCATCGGGCACTATCAGAATGCGGTTGAATGGCTTTCTCGTGATGAATTTATTGCCGCAATAATCGAGGAGGGGGCAGCACCGCCCGGCACCCAGCCCTACATGGATATCGGCAGCATCGATATATCAGGCGATGCGGCGACGGTGAAAGTCACCGACGAATTTGCCGGCATGCGCTTTACCGATTATCTTTCTTTGCTGAAGATTGAGGGCCGCTGGACCATCGTCAGCAAGCTCTATCACCTTCATATATGAGAAGACCGGCAGCTAACGCCGCCGGTCATCGATATCATGCCTGTAGCCGGCTCAGCTTCTCAGAACGCCGCCGGTGAACTTGGCAACGCTGGCGACGATCTTTTGGGTCAGCGCTTCGAAGTCCTCGTCGGTCAGCGTACGGTCAGCCGGCTGAATCTGGACTTCGATCGCGACCGACTTCTTGCCCTCGCCGACCGAGGCGCCCTCGAAGATATCGAAGACGTTCACGCCCGTGATAAGCTTGCGGTCGACACCAGCTGCCGCCTTGATGATGGCACCGGCTTCCACCGTCTTGTCGACGACGAAGGCGAAGTCGCGCTTGACAGCCTGGAAGGGCGAGAGGTCGAGGGCCGGCTTGGTGCGGGTTGCCTTCTTCTTCGGCTCTGCCATGGCGTCGAGATAAACTTCGAAGCCGCAGAGCGCGCCGGAGACATCGAGTTTTTCAAGCGTGGTCGGATGGAACTCGCCGAAATAGCCAAGGATCACCTTCGGACCCATCTTGATCGTGCCGGAGCGGCCGGGGTGATACCATTCGGGACCACCCGGCTCGATCTGGATGTTGGCCGTTGGCAGACCGCAAGCTTCGATAATGGCGAGTGCATCGGCTTTGGCGTCGAAAACATCGACCGGCTTGCCGCCGCCTTTTGAGGCGTTCGACCACATGCGGCCAGCACCGGCGAGCGACGCCGTGCCACGGCGGATGCCCCCGGCCACACGGCGTTGGCCCTCCGGCGTATCGTTCTCATACGTGCCCGAGACTTCGAAGATCGCGACGTCGCCATAGCCCTTGTCGGCATTACGCTGGGCAGCCGTCAGCAGGCCCGGCAGAAGCGAAGGCCGCATATCGGACATTTCGGCGGCGATCGGATTGGCGAGCTTGAGGGCTGCGGACCCGCCGCCGAAGAGTTTTGCCTGGTCTTCCGGAATGAAGGACCAGGTGACAGCTTCCAGCATACCACGCGAGGCGAGCGCGCGCTTGGCGGCGCGGGTGCGGATCTGCAGCACCGTCAGGATACGGCCGTTGACGGCGGCATGGCTTTCGAGCGGCGCCGGCTTGATCTTATCGACGCCATGGATGCGCATGATCTCTTCGACGAGATCGGCCTTGCCATCGATGTCAGGACGCCAGGAGGGAACGGAGACGGAAACGCGTTCGCCGGAGCCCGAAACCCTGAAGCCGAGACGGGTCAGGATCATATTGCTTTCCTCCGTCGAGACTTCGAGGCCGGTCAGTCGCTTGACCTCCGAATAGGGGAAGTCGACGACCCTCGGCTCGTAGCCTTTGTAACCGACAATCTCGGCCTTGGCCGGCATGCCGCCGCAAAGCTCGAGCACGAGTTCCGTCGTGCGCTCGAGCCCCGGAACCATATATTCCGGATCGACGCCGCGTTCGAAGCGGTAGCGGGCATCGGTGATGATGCCGAGCGTGCGACCGGACTTGGCGATGTTCATCGGATCCCAGAGAGCGGATTCGATCAGCACATCGACGGTGTTTTCGTCGCAGCCGGAATGTTCGCCGCCCATGATGCCGCCGATCGATTCAACGCCGTCCTCATCTGCGATGACGACGTTGTTCGGGCCGAGTTTGTACTCGCGCTGGTCGAGCGCCAGCACAGTTTCGCCTTCCCTTGCGCGGCGGACGGTCAGGTTGCCTCTGACCTTGGCGGCGTCGAAGACGTGCATCGGCCGCCCCTGATCGAAGGTCATGTAGTTTGTGATGTCGACCAGCGCATTGATCGGCCGCAGGCCGATGGCAAGAAGCCGCTGCTGCATCCAGCGCGGGCTCGGACCGTTCTTGACGCCGCGCACCAGCCTGAGGCCGAAGCCCGGGCAGAGCTTCGGATCGTCAAGATCGAGCGTCAGCTTGACCGGTGTTTCACCTTCGACGGTGAAGGAGGGAGCGGGGCGCGTCTTAAGGGTGCCGAGGCCAGAGGCTGCGAGATCGCGGGCAATGCCGTAGATCGAGGTGCAGTCCGGACGGTTCGGCGTCAGGTTGATCTCGATGACCGGGTCGTCGAGATGGGCGTAAGTGGCGTAGCTCGTGCCGACAGGCGCATCGTCAGGCAGATCGATGATGCCATCGTGATTGTCGGAAATCTGCAGTTCCTTTTCCGAGCACATCATGCCGCGGCTTTCGACACCGCGGATATTGCCGACCGACAGCGTTACGTCGATGCCGGGAACATAGGTGCCGGGCGCCGCAAATGCGCCGACGAGGCCAGCGCGCGCATTGGGTGCGCCGCAGACGACCTGCACCGGAGCGCCCTGGCCGATATCCACCATGAGCACCTTGAGGCGATCGGCCTGCGGATGCTTTTCAGCCGAGAGAACCTTGGCAATGACGAAGGGCTTGAAGGTGGCTTTGTCATCGACATCTTCCACTTCCAGTCCGATCTCGGTCAGCCGAGCGCAGATTTCATCAAGCGTGGCGTCCGTTTCCAGATGATCTTTAAGCCAGGAGAGCGTGAATTTCATAGTTCCAATCCTCCCTTAAGCGCTCAGGCCGCCGAACAGCGTCGGCATGTCGAGCGGGCGGAAGCCGTAGTGGTTCATCCAACGGACATCGGCGTTGAAGAAGTCGCGCAGGTCCGGCATGCCGTATTTCAGCATGGCGATGCGGTCGAGGCCCATGCCCCAGGCAAAGCCCTGATACTCGTCCGGATCGAGACCGCCATAACGCAGCACGTTGGGGTGAACCATGCCGCAGCCAAGGATCTCCATCCAATCCGTGCCTTCGCCGAACTTGACGATCGGGCCGGAGCGATCGCACTGGATATCGACCTCGAAAGAGGGCTCGGTGAAGGGGAAGAAGGACGGGCGGAAACGCATCGTCACGCTGTCGACCTCGAAGAAGGCCTTGCAGAATTCTTCCAGCACCCAGCGGATATTGGCGACATTGGCCTTCTTGTCGATGACCAGACCTTCGACCTGATGGAACATCGGCGAATGCGTGGCATCGGAATCCTGGCGATAGGTCTTGCCGGGAATGATGATGCGGATCGGCGGCTTCTGCGATTCCATCGTGCGGATCTGCACCGGCGAGGTATGCGTGCGCAAAACTTTGCGCTCACTCTTCTCATCCGGATTGAAGAAGAAGGTGTCGTGCATTTCGCGGGCCGGGTGGCCCTCCGGGAAATTCAGAGCCGTAAAATTGTAGTAATCGGTCTCGATATCGGGACCTTCTGCAATCGAGAAGCCCATGTCGCCGAAGATCGCGGTGATCTCGTCGACGATCTGGCTGATCGGATGGATGCGGCCGCGCTCGGCCGGCGAGGAGCGTACCGGCAGGCTGACGTCGACGGTTTCGGCCTTGAGACGGGCGTTGACCGCCGCTTCCTTCAACACCGATTTGCGGTTGGCAAGGGCGTCGGTCACTTCGTTCTTCAGGGCATTGATCGCGGCACCACGGGTCTGCCGCTCTTCCGGAGTCATAGCACCGAGCGTCTTCAGGAGCTCGGAAATCGAGCCCTTCTTGCCGAGCGCGGAGACACGGACGGCTTCGAGCGCAGGCTCATCATTGGCGGCGGCAATTTCGGCAAGCAAGGAGGATTTGAGCTGGTCGATATCTGACATTGTCTTCTTTTCGTCCGGATCAGGCGGCGTTCGAAAGGCGGGCTCGGCAAGGCCGCGCCAGCACTATAGAGAAAGAAAAACCCGCGCTAGCCCAAACCAGCGCGGGTTTCCCAAAATTCAAAAAAGCGTCAAGCTTGGGAAGCGCTGGTTACCGAACCGCGCCTTCAAACTCGTTAGCCGTGCCGGTTTCCTTGAGGTACTCAAGGGCCTTCTTGGCCGCAGCAACCAGCGCGCCGAATGCTTCCGGCTCATGGATTGCCATGTCGGAGAGAACCTTGCGGTCGACTTCGATGCCAGCCTTGTTCAGACCGTCGATGAAGCGGCCATAGGTCAGGCCGAATTCGCGGACGGCAGCGTTGATACGCTGGATCCAGAGGGCGCGGAAATTGCGCTTGTTAACCTTGCGGTCGCGATATGCGTACTGCTTGGCGCGATCGACGGCAGCCTTGGCGGTACGGATGGTGTTCTTGCGGCGGCCATAGAAACCCTTGGCCTGCTTCAGAACCTTCTTGTGCTTGGCGTGGGCGGTGACGCCTCTCTTTACACGTGCCATTTCATGATCTCCTTAATCTAACGCGTTACCGGAATAGTCTCAGAGACCGTTCGGCAGATAGTTCTTCACGACCTTGCGGCCATCGGGTTCTGCCAGAACCATGGTGCCGCGTGCATCGCGAATGAACTTGTTCGTGCGCTTGATCATGCCATGGCGCTTGCCAGCGGCAGCCGCCTTGACCTTGCCGGAGGCGGTGATCTTGAACCGCTTCTTGGCAGAGGACTTCGTCTTCATCTTGGGCATTTTGCTACTCCATTCTGAGAGCTCCTCACCCGCTTCGTTAAAAGAAGCCCTTCTGCGAAAGCCCGGTATCCGGTCTTCGCCAAAGGCGCGCGGGAGCGTTTGTTGTTGATCTGCGGGTCCAGTGACGAAACCTGCCCGCAAGCATTCGAAACTGCCACGGCATGCCCTGCCGGTCAGTTCGGACGCGCGCTTATAACCGCAGCGCCATGAAAGTGCAACGGGGCGAATGACGAATCTTGCCGCCCCGGGAAACACA
The DNA here is from genome assembly GCF_014194105.1 of Rhizobium sp. BK529. Lineage (NCBI taxonomy): Bacteria > Pseudomonadati > Pseudomonadota > Alphaproteobacteria > Hyphomicrobiales > Rhizobiaceae > Rhizobium > Rhizobium sp. BK529. The sequence goes on from NZ_JACIAU010000001.1 coordinate 3,179,054, forward strand.
AAAGCCGCCCTGTCGGACGGCTTTGAGCGAAAGGATGCGGGCACCGGTTCACTTCGGCGCCAGCACCATCATCATCTGGCGGCCTTCGAGCTTGGGCTCGGCCTCAACCTTGGCGATCTCGAGCGTGTCCGCCTTGACCTGCTGGAGAAGCTTCATGCCGAGTTCCTGGTGGGCCATTTCGCGGCCACGGAACTTCAGCGTTACCTTCACCTTGTCGCCTTCGTCAAAGAAGCGGCCCATCGCCTTCATCTTCACCTCATAATCATGGGTGTCGATGTTCGGACGCATCTTGATTTCTTTGACTTCGACAATCTTCTGCTTCTTGCGCGCTTCGGCAGCCTTCTTCTGGTTGGCATATTTCAGCTTGCCCAGATCGAGAATCTTGCACACCGGCGGTTCGGCATTGGGGGAAATTTCGACGAGGTCGAGGCCGGCTTCTTCCGCCATTCTCAAGGCCTGGTCGGTGGGCACGATGCCCATATTCTGTCCGTCAGCCGCAATCAGCTGAACTTTGGGAATGCGGATCTCCCGGTTCGAGCGCGGCCCATCCTTTACGGGCGCGTCGGCTTTAAAGGGTCTGCGAATGGTCGTATTCTCCTCGCGTTGATCGGAACGTTGCAGCTTCGTGTCCCTAATCCAATGGGGGCACAAACGGGTCACGTCATCACTGCAACGGATTCAATAACATCCTTTAGCGGAAAAATCACCCGCTGTCAGCCCGTCAAGAATCTGTTTTATAGGCCAAAACAACAGGAGTTGAGCCCGATGTCCGATCAGATGCCCGTCCCCGAGCCCGAGTTCCTCGATGTCGGCGAACGCGAGCTTGCACGGCGGATCGCCATGCTGGTGCGTCCAGCTCAGGATGATACCGATCTTCCTGCGCTCGTTTGGCTATCCGGCTACCGATCGGACATGAGCGGCAGCAAGGCGGTCGAAATCGATCGGCTGGCCGCGGAACTGGGCGCAGCCTGCATCCGCCTCGATTATTCCGGCCACGGGCTTTCCGGCGGGGCCTTCACGGACGGTACGATTTCGCGCTGGCTGGAGGAAGCGCTCGCGGTGATCCGCCATAACACGCCGAAACGGATGATCCTGATCGGCTCTTCGATGGGTGGCTGGATTGCACTTCGGGTGGCGCAGGAGCTTGCCAAGCACGGCGGCCCGAAGCTTGAAGGCATGGTCCTGATCGCACCGGCGCCTGATTTCACTTCCGATCTCATCGAGCCGAACCTCAAGAAGAAGGAACGCACCTCTCTCGAACAGCGCGGCTATTTCGAAGAGCGCTCGCAATATAGTCCTGAGCCCAATATCTATACCCGGGCACTCATCGAAGACGGGCGCGAGAACCGGGTGCTGACGGGCATTATCGAAACGGGCTGTCCAATCCATATTCTACAGGGCATGAAGGACGCCGACGTTCCCTATCTGCACGCAATGAAGCTGGTCGAACATCTTCCTGCCGACGATGTGGTGCTGACCTTCATCCGCGATGGCGACCATAGGCTTTCACGTCCGCAGGATATCGAACGATTGCGCAACGTCGTTAAAAGCCTCATCCGTTAGGCGAAGGCCGACTGCTATAAAGTAATATGCAACCATCCGAACATAGGGAGGCGGTTGCACAGGTCATATGCAACTATCCTCAGGGTTACGTTGCATTTTAACCATGTCTACGAGTTGCAAAGCCCTCCCAAGAAGTAACGATTGACTCCTTTCCGCCCTCTCCGTTAACTGTTTGTTAATAAATAAAGGGCGATGCAGGGAAGTAGGGCGTGCGGATCAAGGGTTTCGTCGTGGCCATGATGGCCGTGTTTGCAATGGCGCCGGCCGCTATTCCGGCTCCGAGCAAGAATGCATCTATGGTAACCGGGAGTGCGACATCGCAACCGATCGGTCATTACGATTTCTGTCAGACGCATCGCGCAGAATGCGGTTCCAACCGCAATAGCGGTCCAGTGGCCATGACCGGCGCGAAATGGGCTACGGTTCGTACGGTAAACGCGACCGTCAATCGCACCATCACGCCGATGACCGACAAGGAAATTTACGGCAAGGACGAGGTCTGGGCCTATCCAACCACGGCCGGCGACTGCGAGGATTTCGCGCTCCTGAAGCGCCGTATCCTCATCCAGCGGGGCTTCTCGCCTGCCGACCTGCTGATGACCGTCGTGCGCAAGCCTGACGGTGAAGGCCACGCGGTGCTGACGCTGCGCACGGCCGAGGGGGACTTCGTGCTCGACAACCTCGCGACCGAGGTCAAGCCGTGGTTCTCGACGCCCTATACGTTCATCAAGCGCCAGTCGAGCTTCAATGCCGGCCGCTGGGTTACCATCGAGAATGGCCGCGACGTTCTGGTCGGCGCTTTGAAATAAAGAGTTTTGAGGGGGAGTGTGAAAAAGCCGGCTAAAGCCGGTTTTTTCATTTTCAGTATTCAGTATTTACCGCACCCGCGTCCGGCCCTTCGCTTTGGGCTCAGGGCGTTCGTCGCTGCAATCGATCCACCGGATCGATTGCTCGGATGCGCCGACCGCTCCTCACCCATTCCCGATCAGGATACCTGCCGCCAGCACGAGACTGCCGCCGACGACTACCTGGAAGGCGGCGCGCAGAAACGGGGTCTCCATGTATTTATTCTGGATAAAGGCGATCGCCCACAGTTCGAAGAAAACGATGATGGCAGCGGTGATGGTCGCGGTCCAGAACTGCGGGATGAGGTAGGGCAGCGCATGACCAAGGCCCCCGAGCGCCGTCATGATACCGCAAGCAAGGCCGCGCTTGATCGGTGAGCCCCGGCCGGAGATCTTGCCGTCGTCATGGGCGGCTTCCGTGAAACCCATCGAGATGCCGGCGCCGACCGAGGCCGAAAGTCCGACGAGGAAGGTTTGCCAGGTATCCTGCGTGGCAAAGGCGGCGGCAAAAATCGGCGCCAGCGTCGAGACGGAGCCATCCATGAGGCCGGCAAGGCCCGGCTGCACATAGGTCAGGACGAACTGTCGCCGCGCCGTCTCATCCTCCTCCTTCTTCACTTGTTCAGGCGTGTGCTTGTCGCCGAGCATACGGGCGATGTCCTCATGACCCTGTTCGGCAAGCGCGAGATCACCGAGCAGCTTGCGGGTCGAGGCATCGGAGGTCTGCTTAATCGCTTCGACATAGAAGCGGTAGGCCTGTGCTTCCATCTCTTCGGCTTCTTGCCTGATCGCATCGAGAGAGAGGTTGGCGCGCAGCCAGTCGGGTTTGCGCTCGTAAAAGCCTTCGACATGTTCTCGGCGGATCAGGGGAATGCGCTCGCCGAAGCGCTGGCGATGAATTTCGATCAGTGACTTGCGGTGCGTGTCTTCTACCTCAGCCATATCTTCGAATACTTTGGCGGAGGCCGGAAACTCGTGTCGCAGATGTTCCGCGTAAGCGAGATAGATACGGGCATCATCCTCTTCCGAGGCGATGGCGAGCGCCAGAATTTCCTGCTCGGAGAGGGAACGGAAGGAACGTTTTGGTGATCTGAAAAACCGGGCCAGCATAGATATGCTCCAATAATTTTAGAATTATTCTAAATTTAAAGAGACAAGCTGCACGGGTCAAGGTCAAAGCCCGGCCGGATTGACAGAATGCCGCGATCAGCCGATCGCCCTTTGCTGAAATGGCGCATCAACCTATATGAGGGCTGCTAGCTGCAAGCAGCACCGGGGTTAAAGATGAATAGCGAGATACAGGGGCGGGCCGCGCATGTTGCCGCGATCCGCGAAAAAGCCGAGGCCGAGATGAAAGAGATCGGTGTGAACGAGGCCTTCATTTCGAAGCTGGTGGAGACTTTCTATGGGCGGGTGCTCGCGCATCCCGAGCTTGGGCCGGTTTTCGATGCTCGGCTTTCCGGACGCTGGCCGGAACATATGGACAAAATGAAAAGTTTCTGGTCGGCCGTTGCCTTCCGCAGCGGCGCCTATGGCGGCAAGCCGGTGCAGGCGCATCTCGGCGTCGCGAACATGACGCCGGAGCTTTTTCCAAAGTGGCTTTCACTGTTTTCGCAAACGCTCGACGATGTGGCACCCACACCGGATGCCAAGGACTGGTTCATGGCGACGGCGGAGCGGATCGCCAAGAGCCTGACCCTATCTCTCTTCTACAATCCGGCGCTCGACGATCCCACGAAGAAGACGGGCTGATGCTCACTGCCCTGCCGAAAAGGTCGCACCGACACTTGCGGCAACGACCAGCGCGGTTCCGGCCATCTGCAAGGGAGTCATGGGCTGAGACAGAATGAGGAAACCTGCGAGCGCTGCGATGGCGGGTTCCAGACTCATGAGAATGCCGAAAGAGGATGTCGGCATACACCGCAGGGCGATCAGCTCCAGTGTGTAGGGCAGCAGCAGCACGAGAATGGCAAGGCCTGCCATTTCAATCAGGCCGAAGACATCAAGCTTCGGCACGGCGCCGGCAAAACCGAAGGGCGTCGCGACCACGGCAGCCACCATGAGCGACATGGAAAGCCCCTCCAGCCCCTTAAAGCTCGCGCCGATCTTCTTCGTGAGAACGATATAGATCGCCCAGCCGGTTCCCGCGCCGAATGCAAAGAGAACGCCCAAGGCATCGCCAACCCAGCCTTCGCCGTCATGCGCCAGAGCCAGAACACCGAGCGCGGCAACGAGCGGCCAGACTAGCCGCCGGCCGAATCCGTAGCCGATGGTTGCTACAGTGAGCGGACCGAGAAAATCGATCGCCACGGCAAGACCGAGCGGAATGCGCTCGATCGCCGAGAAGAAGCTCATGGTCATCAACGCGGTTGTCGTGCCGAGGACCAAAGCACTTGTCCATTGGGCACGGCTGTAGCTTGACATGCGCGGGCGCACGGCGATCGCCAGGATAATGGCGGCAAAGGCGAGGCGCAGCCAGGTGGCACCCACCGGCCCAAAGGTGGCAATGGCCGAAGAGGAAAGTGCTGCCCCGAACTGGATCGATGACATGGACATCACGCACATCAGCCCGCCAGCCGCGGCGCCGCCGAATGCCGTTGATGGCTGAGCGGTCAGCGTGCCCGCGCCGGCATTCGTCTTGTCTTCCATTGAAGTCTCCGATTGCGTGCTCTTCATACGAAGGCAAAGCGCGAGCGACAAATTCAAACTTCTGATCGGGCCAGCAAGAGCCTTGATGCGATATCAGAGACGACCGGCAAGGATGAGTTCTTCGGCATCTTCGAAACTCATCTCGAAGATCGTCTTGCCGATATCAAAGCTAAAGCCGTTGCGGGCGAAGGCGGAGAGCTCCTTTGCCTTTCGCTTTTCATCCAGCTCGACGCGGCGGAAGGGGCCGAAGGCACGTTTGCGGGCGAAGATCGCCGCGGCATAAAGATCGTCGGCCTCTTCCAGCGCAGCCTCGACCTTGTCGCTCGATACGCCCTTGACGGCAAGCTTCCGGGCGATGGCGCGCTTCGACTTGCCGCTGCGCACGGCAGAACGCGCGCTGATCTCGGCATAGGCGCCATCATCGATCGCCTTGTTGTCATAGGCGAATTTGACGGCGAAATCGGCAACGGCCTTTAGCTGTGCAGCACTGATATCCTCGAACTTCTCCTTCGCCTTGCGGGTAATGGCATTGAAGAGCTGCTTTTCCGTCATCATGCGCCGCTCGAGACGATAGATCGTGGAGTTGCGCGCCCAGCTTAGCATGCGGGGCGTCGGGATATCGGATGGAACGGTCTCGTCGGTCATGTGCAGCGATCAGGCTTCCAGGCCCTTGAGCACATTGGCGACGTTGAGGCCGATTTCCGGCACGCCGTAGCCACCTTCCATGCAGGTAACGACGGGCAGGCCGGCAGCGGAGATCATTTCACCCATACGGATGAAATCCTCCGATTTCAGCCTGAAGAAGGAGATCGGATCGCGTTCAAACGTATCGACGCCGAGGGCGACGACGATCGCTTCCGCGCCGAATGCCCTGATCCGCGAGAGCGCATCGGCAAGGGCTGCCGACCAGACCTCGAAACCGGTTCCGCGCGCCATCGGGTAATTGCGATTGACGCCCTCGCCCTTTCCTTCGCCGACTTCATCCGCATGGCCGAGGAAATAGGGAAAGGCGTGGACGGGATCGCCATGCAGCGACGCGGTAAAGACATCGCCGCGGCGATAGAAGAGGTCCTGCGTGCCATTGCCGTGATGAAAATCGACATCGAGCACGGCAACCTTTTTCGCACCGTGATCCAGAAGGCGCTGGGCAGCAACGCCGGAATTGTTGATAAAGCAATAGCCGCCGAAGAGATCGACGCCGGCATGATGGCCGGGCGGGCGACAGAGGGCGAAAGCGAAACGGCTGCCTGCGTTCAGCCAGTCCGCGCCCGTCACCGCACAACGCATCGAGGCAATAGCTGCCTCGTAGGACCCTTTGCTGATCGAGGTATCGGCCGCATTGGCATAATGGCCAATCGCGCCGACGATGTTTTCGGGCACACGCTGGCTTGTGCGGCGGACCGGAAAGGAATTGGCGATCGCCTCGCCCTTGTATCCCGCCGCCACCCAGCGATCCCAGACCGTCGCCAGGAACTCCAGGTAAGCCGGATCATGCACCTTGCATGCCGTTTCGAGGCCATGAGCTTCTGGCGCGACAACATCCGAGAAACCCGCCTCCTGCACTGCGGCGAGAATCCACTCCGCGCGGAAGGGCGCCTCGAAGGGCGTCACGAGCTGACCGTCATGCAGCTCCGTTTTCGCATCACGCAGCTTGTGGTCCTCGGAATAGATGACGCGCACAGTGTCCTCCGCAAATCAGCCTGTCATACTCAAGCCTTACACAGGCCGGCGCGAAGAAAAAAGCGCTGAACACGCCTTGATCGCTGCTGCTGATGACGCCACGTTCAAACCGATTTCAGAATGCGTCCCTTTTCCTCACGAGATTAAACCCATGAAAATCCTGATGGTCGATGTCGATGATGTGCTGGTTCACGGACGACCGACGGACGGTCTGCCTCACTTTACCTATCTCGAGCGTGATCTCGGCCTCTCCGCACCGTTGCTTCAGCAAGAGTTTTTCAAACCCTATTGGGCAGGGATCATCACGGGGAAGGAACCAATCGAACCTCGTTTGACGGACGTTCTCGACCGGATCGCGCCGCATCTTAGCGCCCAAACGCTGCTCGACTACTGGTTTGAAAACGACTCACGCCTGGACCGGCAGTTGCTTGCCGATCTGGCCCGCCTGAAGGACGAAGGCACGCTTCTTTACCTTCCCACCAATCAGGAGCATCGGCGCGCCGCCTATTTGCGTGACGTGCTTGAACTCGGGGCGCTTTTCGAGGGCATCTTCTATTCCGCAGCGCTTGGTACTCGGAAGCCCGAAAGCCATTTCTTTCGCCTTGTGACAGATGGCGTCGATGTGGCGCCGCATGAGATCGGCTTCATCGACGATGTCGAAGAGAATATTGCGGCCGCCACGCAATTCGGCTGGAAGGCATTGCATTGGACGCCGGCATCAGCGCTTGCCGATGCCATCGCCGCATTTACGGTGAATGCTCAGGCTACCCGCTTGTAGAAGAAGGTGGTGGCGCAAAGCCCACCTTCCGGCCACAGCGCGTAATCAGGGATAACGCCGACGCGCTCCCAGCCGAGCCGCGGGTAGATCGCTTCGGCATCGCTGCCGGTCGCGGTGTCCAACACGAGGATCGTCTTGCCGCGACGAGCCGCTTCCTGTTCGGCCATCTCCATCAGCAGACGCGCCAGGCCACGGCCGCGAGCGGAGCGATGGACGAGCAGCTTCTTCAAATCACCGCGATGCGGCTGGTTCGGCATCTGGGCCGCGCCGACCTGTACGGTGCCGACAATTTTGCCGTCGACTTCGGCGACCAGGAGCAGCGTGGCGTCATCTGCCACGGCTTCGGCGACGCTACGCCAGTAGGGTTCGGCATCTGCCAGCGTATACGGCTGCATAAAGCCGACCGAGGCGCCGCCGTTGACGCAATCGGCAAGCACCTCGCAAAGATCGGGAATGGCCGCGCGAGCTTCGGCGGCGGAGAGGCGGCGGATGGTCGGCATAAATATTCCCCTGATAGATAAGCGCGTGAACTAGCGGCCACCGTGATCCAGCACGACGCAATAGCGTGCCGGCACGTGACCTGGATTGTGAAAGGCATGGCCATCGCCAACCGGCATGAAGAGGCAATCGCCGGGCTTGAGGCGGTGAACGGTTTCGCCGACGGTCATTTCCAGCTCGCCATCGAAGAGCCAGACATGCTGGGTCATGCCGCGACTTGCGGCATGCGGCGGAAAGCTGACGCGGGCACCAGCGGGAAACTCGACATCGACGATATCGACATCGGAAGCCGTACCCGGCGGCGAGACGGCGCGGCGCATATAGCCCGTTTCGGGATCCCTCCAGACCTGCTGGTCCTGACGACGAGAAAGGGGCGAGGCCGCCTGCCCTTCGTCAGCGAAGAATTCCGACAATGACAGGCCGAGTGCGGCGCAGACCCTTGCCAGAAGCGAAGCCGTCGGGCTCGCCTCTGCGCGTTCGATACGGGAGATCATGGCGCGGCTCACACCGGAGGCAGTAGCGAGATCATCCAGCGTGAGGCCTTTTTCCAGCCGCAGCGTGCGGATGCGGATACCGATTGCCTGTTCGAGTTCCTGTTCCATTTTTCAATCCGTGATTCTACTATAAGAGAAATACACGATCTAATGATGGAATCAAGCCCTCGTGAGCAGCCTTGCTTTCACCACAGCGTCGTCGATATATGGCAGCGGCATTCAAGATCGGAGAGCAGCATGGACGGCATCACGCAGGGCACTGAGACGGTGGGAGGCTTTACGACTGCCGCCTGGGACCGGATCAAGCCCATCATGGCCGAGATCGAGCGATTGCCACTGCTGGAACGGCTCTCCGACGGCACGCTGCCGCCGGAAATCTTCCGTCACTACATCCTGCAGGACGCGATCTATCTGAAGCACTATGCCCGGTGCCTTGCCATCGTCGCCGCCAAAGCACCCGACAATGTGCAGGTGCTGCGCTTCCTCGGCTCAGCGCAGAAGGCGATCACCGTCGAGCAGGGCTTACATGCCGGCTTTCTCACGCAGTTCGGCATTTCAAGCGCGGACGTGACGGCTGCCGAGCCCTCGCCCTCCTGCTTCGCCTATACGAATTTCCTGCTGGCGACAGCCTATCACAGCTCCTACGCGGTTGCCCTTTCGGCCATCCTGCCCTGCTTCTGGATCTACTGGCATGTTGGCGAAGGCATCAAGAGCAGGCCGGCGATCGAGGGCAATGTGTTCCAGGCCTGGATCAACACCTATGGCGATCCGCAATTTGCGGCCGGCGCCCGCGAAGTGATCGCGCTGACGGATATCGCCGCCCGCGCCGCCTCGGCGACAGAGCGTCAGCAGATGATGGACGCCTTCGTGCGCGCCTCCCAATATGAATGGATGTTTTGGGATTCGGCCTGGCGGCTGGAGAAGTGGCCGGTCTGAGGACAGCTCGGCAGTCGGTGAAATAGGGTAAACCCCGGTATAATTACCGCTTTGCGGGCGATCTGCGCGCTGCTATATGGCGCGCATGAGCACCAATTCGACGACTCCGCTATCCCATATCCGCAACTTCTCGATCGTGGCCCACATCGACCACGGCAAATCGACACTTGCCGACCGCCTCATCCAGACGACCGGCGGCCTTGCCGAGCGCGAGATGTCCGAGCAGGTGCTCGACAATATGGATATCGAGCGTGAGCGCGGCATCACCATCAAGGCACAGACCGTGCGCCTTCACTACAAAGCGAAGGACGGCGAAACCTATGTACTGAACCTGATCGACACGCCCGGACACGTCGACTTCGCCTATGAAGTGTCGCGGTCGCTCTCGGCCTGCGAAGGTTCGCTGCTCGTCGTTGATGCGTCGCAGGGCGTTGAAGCCCAGACGCTGGCCAACGTCTATCAGGCGATCGACAACAATCACGAGCTCGTCACCGTTCTCAACAAGATCGACCTGCCGGCGGCCGAACCCGACCGCATCAAGGAACAGATCGAAGAAGTGATCGGCATCGATGCGTCCGAAGCGGTGCTGATCTCGGCCAAAACCGGTCTTGGCATCCCCGACGTGCTGGAAGCGATCGTCCACAAGCTGCCGGCGCCGAAAAGCCCCGGCGGCGAAAAGGCGCCGTTGAAGGCGCTGCTCGTCGACAGCTGGTACGACACCTATCTCGGCGTCATGGTTCTGGTGCGCGTCATCGATGGCGTACTGTCCAAGGGCCAGACGATCCGCATGATGGGCACGGATGCCAAGTATCAGGTGGAGCGCGTCGGCGTGCTGACGCCAAAGATGGTCAATGTGGACAGCCTCGGCCCAGGTGAGATCGGCTTCATCACCGCCTCGATCAAGGAAGTGGCCGATACGCGCGTCGGCGATACGATCACAGAAGACAAGCGCCCGACGACCGAGGCCCTGCCGGGCTTCAAGCCGGCGCAGCCCGTCGTCTTCTGCGGCCTGTTCCCGGTCGATGCGGCCGATTTCGAAGACCTGCGTGCGGCGATGGGCAAGCTACGCCTCAACGATGCATCCTTCTCCTTCGAAATGGAATCGTCGGCCGCTCTCGGCTTCGGCTTCCGCTGTGGCTTCCTCGGCCTCCTGCATCTCGAAATCATCCAGGAGCGCCTCGAGCGCGAATTCGACCTCGATCTAATCGCAACCGCTCCTTCCGTCGTGTATCAGCTGACGATGACCGACGGCAGCGAGCGTGAACTGCACAATCCGGCTGACATGCCGGATGTCGTCAAGATCGCCGAAATCCGCGAACCGTGGATCAAGGCCACGATCATGACGCCGGACGATTATCTTGGTGGCATTCTGAAACTCTGCCAGGACCGGCGCGGCATTCAGACCGAGCTGACCTATGTCGGCACCCGCGCTATGGTGACCTATGAGCTGCCGCTCAACGAAGTCGTCTTCGACTTCTATGATCGCCTGAAGTCGATCTCGAAGGGCTATGCTTCCTTTGACTATCACCTCGAAGGCTACCGCGAAGGCAATCTCGTGAAGATGTCGATCCTCGTCAACGGCGAGCCGGTCGACGCGCTTTCGATGCTTGTCCACCGCGCTGCGGCTGAAAAGCGCGGCCGCGACATGTGCGAGCGGCTGAAGGAACTGATCCCGAAGCACATGTTCAAGATCCCGATTCAGGCAGCGATCGGCAGCAACGTCATTGCCCGCGAAACCATCTCGGCGCTGCGCAAGGATGTGACGGCCAAGTGCTACGGCGGCGACGCCACCCGCAAGCGCAAACTTCTCGAAAAGCAGAAGGAAGGCAAGAAGCGCATGCGCCAGTTCGGCAAGGTGGAGATCCCGCAGGAAGCCTTCATCGCCGCGCTCAAAATGGGCGACGAGTAAACCGGGAGATCCGGAACTCCAGCATAGAATATGAAAGAAAAGGCTGGCCGCTGAGCCGGCCTTTTCCTTTTAGAGCCCGGCCACCCAGCGGTGCCATTCTTCCTCGCTGCCACGGAAGACATTGAGGTCGATGCGGCCTTCGACACCGTGCGAGAGGCCGGAGCCGGAATATTGCCAGAAGAGCCACTTGCGGTTCGGATAGACCTTCGAAGGATGCTGCGCGACCGCACGCAGCCAGAAGTGATGGTTCGGGAAGGCGCCTTCGAGATTGTCGGCATAGAAATCCGGAGCCGTGTAGATGATCGGACGCTTGCCATAGTAGCGCTCGATCTTGTCCATGAAGACCTGCATCTTTTCGAGCACGCGGGCGCGCGAAAGCTTGACCTTGCAGCTCGATTCGCCGTTCCATTCCACATCGATCACCGGCGGCAATGCGTCCGCATCGCGGGGGACGTTGCGGATGAACCAGTCGGCCTGTTCACCGGCTGTGCGGCACCAGTAGAAGAAGTGATAGGCGCCGCGCTTGATGCCGGCCTCCTTGGCGCCCCGCCAATTGGTCTTGAACATCGGATCCAGATGGTCGCCGCCATCCGTGGCCTTGATGAAGGCGAAATTCGCACCGCGGGTTCTGAGCGTTTCCCAATCGATGTTACCCTGCCAGCGGGAAACATCGACGCCGTGAACGGCGAGCTTACGCGGCGAGATCTTGCCGAAATTGATCGGCTTGGCATCGCGGAAACCATAGCCATAGACACGCGAGCGTCCGCGAGTCGGCGACTCGATGGCGGGTGCCGCCGCCATTGCGAGTTCGACAGGGCGTTCGCTCGGAACCGGCATTCCGGGCTGCGAAACAACTGAAGGCGTCATCGCCGAAAAGGCACGCGGCTCCGGCACGGGCGCTTCCCAGGCAAGGCTCGCCTGCGGTACCGCATCATCTCCATCAACCGCGGCGACGGTAGCCTGCGGCACAGGGGCCGGCGGCGGGGTGACGGAAGCCGTGATTTCCTTCGAAGGCTTCGGTGTGACGCCAGTGGCGAGGCTTTCCGGACCGGAAGCCGACGAGCAACCCGCCAGAGCGAGGCAGGCAACGAGGATCGCTGGGACAGCCGTGGAACGCATGAGCACCCGTACGCAAAATATGAACTAGGTGCTTCAGCCATTCCGTGAAAACACCAATCCGGAATAGCTAACGGAAAATTATCAAAAAAGACTGAATCCGAACTTTCGGTCCGCTGATTCGGCGTCAGCGGATTGCGGGGCCTCTCGCGAGTCCCTAGATCCCTTGAAAAAAGGAGCCTCCCATGACCGAGAAAGCCCGCGTCACCATCCTCTACTGCACCCAGTGCAACTGGCTGCTCCGCGCCGCCTGGATGGCCCAGGAACTGCTACAGACGTTCACTGATAGCCTTGGCGAGGTGGCCCTCATTCCCGGTACCGGCGGCAATTTCGAAATCCGCGTCAATGCCGATCTCGTCTGGGAGCGCAAGCGGGATGGCGGTTTTCCGGGGCCGAAGGAACTCAAACAGCGCGTGCGCGACATCATCGAGCCCAACCGCGATCTCGGCCATACCGACCGTGCCTCACTGGAAAGCTGACAGTCAGTTATAAGGCGAGTTGCAGGTCTTGTAGATGCCTTCATAGGTCAGGAAACGATCCGTACGCGGATTGTAGGAGCGATATTCGTTCCGGCACCATTGCTGATGGCGGGTCTGATTGTCAGCCGAAGGCTGCACCCGCTGCACCGGCGGCGGGTCGTAGGTCAGTCTCGGCGGCGGTGTGCCGGGCGGCTGATAATATTTCGGACCGACGGCATTCGGCGGGCGATAGTTCGGCTGGACATAGGCCGGGCGATGCCATTGTTGCGGACCGAAACCAAAACAGCCTCGATAATCGCAGATCGTTGATCGCGTATCGACTGGCCCAAGCGACGGCGAGGCGGCCCCGGCCTCAGCAACAGGCACCGCGGCAAGTAGACCGACAAGAAGAGCAGAGCGAAGGTCGAACATGACATGTTCCTTTCCGATATCTCTTATATAGGTCGGAGAAACAGGCCGCGCCATCCGCAGGGCACGCTGCCGATAAGAGACCTCATGAAGCTTTTTCACCCACTGTCAGCAAAACTTCAAAAACACTGTTGACAGCAAAGAGCCACCCCCTTACATGGCTCTCCGTCGCCCAGATGGCGGAATTGGTAGACGCGCAGGTTTCAGGTACCTGTGCCGCGAGGCGTGGAGGTTCGAGTCCTCTTCTGGGCACCATTTCCTTTCGAAATAGCTTGTTTTAAAATAGCTTTTGTCATGAAGCTGGCCAGAGCGGCCCGCTTCAACATTGCCACATATATGCCAATATGCTCCATTTCTATGGCTCCATGCGGATTCAGGTCTACATCATCGCCTTTCTTCTGAGCGCCATCATGTGGGGCGTGACGTTCGATGCTGCGCGCGACGCGTATCGCGCTGCGCATACGGCCGGGCTCATGCCCAATCTGCAAATCAAGCGTATGCTATTCTAGTCTCCAGTGCGATCCTAACTGCCATTCTTCAACAATTCGCCGTCCGTCCGTTCCACGCGGTGGTTTTGGCTTCATGGCGCGGGCATACTATAAGCGCGATATCTAATTAGGCTTATTGATTCGGGCACTCGCTCGATCAAGGTCTCTGGAACTGGTGCATGACATCCGCTTCCCGGTAGGGTCACGCGTTTGCGGCTACACGCCAAATCGGAGCCTTGTGGAAGGTGAGACGCTAAGGGCAGCTCTGAGTGAACCTCTCGATGATCTCATCCATCCAAAACATCTCTCGCCTGAGAGATAGCCTCTCGCTCCATGCGGACCGTATCCTGTTTCACTGCGATGATGGAACAAACCTCTCCTATTCGAGCCAAAACCACCTGAACGAAAATTCCGCATTTCGCGACACCCGTCGTCGGCTCGTGTTTTGCATGTGCGATAACGAGCCGGGTGGATTGTCGGGTTATCTCAGCCTGCTGTCCGTCGATGCTGTTCCGCTCATGCTCGGGACAAATCTAGCGCCTGCACTATTCCAGAACCTAGTATCAGCCTATCGCCCGGCTTTTGCGTGGCTTCCGGAGAAGCGCGTCAGTGAATTTGTCGATGGAAGGGTGTTGCTCTCTCATTTGGGATACAGCCTCGTCGCCTCCGCAGAGGATGAGACCTATCCCATGGATGAATCCCTGGCATTGCTGCTCAGCACGTCGGGCAGCACCGGCACACCGAAATTCGTCCGACTTTCGCACGACAACATGCTCAGCAATGCCGCTGCAATCGGGCGATATCTCGATATCACGGCCGACGAACGTCCGATCACGACGCTGCCGCCCAGCTATTCTTTTGGCCTTTCGATTCTGCATAGCCACATACTGGCGGGCAGCACGATCGCGCTGACAAACAGGACCTTTTTTGATCGAGGCTTTTGGGACTTCCTGAAGTCGGCCGGGGCAACCAGCTTCGGCGGTGTGCCCTATCACTTTGAAATGCTAAAGAAATTGCGCTTCCACTTGATGGATCTGCCAAGCCTTAAGACATTGACGCAAGCCGGTGCGCGCATGGAGCCGGAACTGACGCGGGAGTTTGCTGAACACTGCGAGCGCAAGGGTATCCGTTATTTCAGCATGTATGGACAAACGGAGGCGACTGCCCGCATGTCCTATCTGTTGCCCGAGAAAACGCAGGCAAAAGCCGGCAGCATTGGACAACCGATCCCAGGCGGTGAGTTCTGGCTGGAAAACGAAGACGGAGAAATAATCGAAGGTCCGGGCGTGGCTGGCGAGCTCGTCTATCGGGGCCGCAATGTTTCAATGGGGTATGCCGAAGGATATCAAGACCTTGCGCTCGGCGATCAGCGCGATGGTGTTTTGCGCACCGGAGACGTTGCTTGCAGAGATTCAGACGGAGATTATTACATCGTTGGCCGTTTGAAGCGCTTCCTCAAGATGTTCGGTCATCGGATCAACCTGCAGGATGTCGAGGCGCAATTGCTGGCTGCCGGTCACACCGTTATTTGCGCCGGCCAGGACGATATGCTTGAGGTGTATATTCCTCAAGGTTCAGGCGAGGCAGGCAAGCTAATCAAGAGCAAAGTCGCCTCGGATTTCGGAATCAATCCAAAGGCAGTCAGCGTCTATGCGATCGCCGAAGTGCCACGAAGTGATGCCGGAAAAATTCTATATAGCCAGCTCAAGCTGCTCGCAGGAAACGCGCTCATATGAGTGGACCAGATCATTCTCACTGGCTTAATCTCGAGCCCTATTCGTTGAATGCTGCTGAAAAATCCCATTCGTTCACGCAGGCAATGCGCGATCTGACCGAATGGCATCGCGGTCGCTGTGGGGAATACAGCCGTATCCTCGATATCGTCTACGATGGGCAAGAGCAGGTGGACGAGCCGGAAGACGTTCCGTTCATACCGGTCCGCCTGTTCAAAGAACTCGATCTGATGAGTATCGAGAAGGACCAGATTTTCAAGACGATGACATCGTCGGGCACGTCCGGCCAACAGGTATCGCGTATCTATCTCGACAAGGAGACAGCGGCGCTGCAGAGCAAGGTGCTCTCCCGGCTGATGGCCGAGCTCCTTGGCAAGAAGCGCTTGCCGATGCTGGTCATCGATTCACCGAGCGTTCTGCGCAACAGAAACGCCTTTTCGGCCCGCGGCGCCGGCATACTCGGCTTTTCCTTTTTCGGCCAGGACGTGACCTATGCGCTCAACGATGAGATGCAGCTCGATCTACCGGCCATCGAAGCCTTTCTCGAACGCCACCCGAATCAGCCAATTTTTCTGTTCGGCTTTACCTTCATGATCTGGCAGCATTTCTACGCGCCGTTGAAAGCCTTAGGAAAACGCCTTGCGCTCGACAATGGCATCGTACTGCATGGCGGTGGATGGAAGAAGCTGCAGGATCAGGCCGTCGGCAATAGGGAGTTCCGGGCGGCCATTTCCGAATGTACGGGCATCGACAGGATCGTAAATTATTACGGGATGGTCGAGCAAACCGGGTCGATCTTTCTCGAATGCGAGGAAGGTCATCTCCACGCGCCGATCTACGCCGATGTCATTATTCGCGATCCCACCGACTTTCAGCCATTGGAAGCCGGAAGCAACGGCTTGATTGAGGTGATGTCCCTCATCCCCCGCAGCTATCCCGGACATGCGCTGCTGACGGAGGATATCGGCCGGATCGAAGGCGAGGATAACTGCCCATGCGGCCGACTCGGCAAATATTTCTCTGTGGCCGGTCGCGTCGCCAAGGCCGAGGTCAGAGGCTGCAGCGACACATATGAAGCAAATTCCTGAACTACCCGTCACGCTTCGCGTTGGTGATGCCTTAAGTGTGCTGGAATGCAGACCGCTGCCACCCTATTCGGAGCAGGCGGTGAACTTCCTATCGGCTCTTTCAAAAGCGCTGCTGGCTTTGCCTGCAAGCCGCCAATATCCCGATATCGCGACATTCGCCTATTGGTGCAGGTCGGCAAATCTCGCAAGGATGTCTCGCGATTTCGGCAAGCAATATCCGCGCCTTGGCCGCGGCCTGGTGTTGCACATCGCACCCGCCAACGTTCCCGTCAATTTTGCCTTTTCCTTTGCCTTCGGACTGCTCGCCGGCAACGCCAATATCGTGCGCATTCCGGAAGCCGACTTTCCGCAGGTCGAGATCATCTGCGATGAGATCAACAGGCTTTTCGCCATGTCGGAGCATAGCAGGATCGGCGCAATGAACCGCCTGATTCGCTATCCGCGCAGCGACGAGATTACCGGAATCCTTTCGGCCCATTGCCAGGCGCGTCTGCTATGGGGGGGCGATGCGACGATAACCCATCTGCGGAAACTTCCCACGCATCCGCGCGGCGTCGATATTGCCTTTGCCGACCGCTATTCATTCTGCCTGATGAACCCTGCGGCTGTTGTCGACGCGGATGACCGGGAGATAACCGAACTTACCAGAGGTTTCTTCAACGATACGTTCCTTCTCGATCAGAATGCCTGCTCATCTCCGCATCTCGTCATCTGGCAGGGAAATGAAGCGCAGGCCGAACGAGCCAAGGATCGATTCTGGTCGGCCATGGCCGAGTATCTGCAAGAGCGCTACAACATTGCACCCGTCCACGCCGTCGACAAGTTCGTCAATCTTTGCCGGGCGGCCAATACGCTGTCGGAAGCAACCGGCAGCAGGCGGCACGACAACCTGATCTATCGCGTCAGCCTGAACGCGCTGCCTGCCGATATCGAACGCCACCGTGGCCAGTACGGCTTCTTCTACGAATATATCACCGAGGATTTAAGCTGCTTGTCCGAGATCGTCGGTGAACGCTACCAGACGCTGACAAGCTTCGGTGTCGACCGGGATGGCCTGGTTCAGCAAATTATCGAACAGGGATTGACGGGTATCGATCGTATCGTGCCGGTCGGCAAGGCACTGGACATGGGTGTCATCTGGGACGGCTACAATCTCGTTCAGGAACTGTCGCGGATCGTCAGTACAGCCTAGCGCAAGGCAGGCGCGACATAGTCGGTCTGAACGTTCAGATCTCCGATGTGATCCGAACGCCTTTGAGCGAGGAAATCAGACTATGAGCAACCGCGAGAAATATCAGGCGGCTTTCACCGAAACCTTCATGCTGGAGCCCGGAAACCTGGGAAATCTGAGATATCAAGAGACCGCAGCCTGGGACAGTGTCGGCCACATGGCTCTGATGGCGGCGCTTGAGGAGACTTTCGGCATCGAGATGGACATCGATGATATCATCGAATTCTCCAGCTACGAGACCGGTCAGGTAATTCTCGCCAAATACGACGTCATCATCGAGCAGGCGGCATGAGCGGCGAACCGAGTTCGATCGCCTTCGACATCAACGGCATCATCCGCCACCAACGGAACCGCTATCCGGTCCTTCTGATCGATCGCGTCACCGCGGTCGATCCGGGCAAGAGCGCCTCCGCCGTGAAGTGCTACACCTACAATGAATGGTTCTTCCCCGGTCACTTTGACGATGAGCCGAACGTACCGGGCTTCGTGCAGATCGAGTCGTTGACGCAAACATTCATCATGACCTTCCTCTGCATGGAGGAATATAAGGGCATGAAAACGAACTTCGTCTCGGTCAACAACGTGAAGTTCAAGCGCAAGATCGTTCCTGGCGATGTGCTGAAGATCGACGCGACGCTGAATTCCTTCAAACGCGGCCTTGCCATGGGCTCTGTCCAAAGCTTCGTCGATGGCGAACCTGCCTGCAGTGCAGATCTAGTCGTCGCCATTCCGGAAATCCTGGACCGGTTCAAGCCCCGCACCGCCTGAGATGTTTTGATACGATGAGAGTTGCCGATTACATAATGCAGCGCCTCTCGCAAGCGGGGATCGGGTATGTCTTCCTTGTCACCGGGCGCGGAGCACTCTTCCTGACTGATGCGCTGGCAAAGCATACCGAGATCAACGCGGTTTCCGTACACCACGAACAGTCTGCTGCCTTCGCAGCGGTCGCCTATGCACACGAGACTCACGGCATCGGCGCCTGCCTCGTGTCAACTGGCTGTGCCTCGACCAACACGCTGACCGGCGTTCTCTCGGCGTGGCAGGATGGCATTCCCTGTATCTTCATCTCTGGCCAGAACATCCTGAAAGAGACAAGCCGTTACACCGGCATTCCGTTGCGCACTTTCGGACAGCAGGAAGCCGACATCATCTCGATCGTGCAGCCGATCACCAAATATGCCCGCATGATCACCTCCGGCGAGGAGATCGTCGAGGCCATGGAGACGGCGCTGGCACTTGCGAATTCCGGCCGCAAAGGCCCAGTCTGGATCGATGTGCCGCTCGACCTGCAGAGCGCACAGATCGATCCGGAGAAAATTCCGCTGCCCGATCTGACGCAGGTCCTTCCAACCGCATCGACCGACGATATCGAAAACGTGACGGCCGCACTTGCCGAGGCGAAGCGCCCAGTCGTCTTAATCGGCAGCGGCGTACGCTCCAGCGGCGCGGAGGCGGAATTCCGACAATTCGTCGAAAGCCGCAACATTCCAGTGACATTCGCGGCCTCGGCACCTGACACCTACGGCAGCGCCAATGTGCTTTCGATCGGATCGGTCGGCTCGATGGGCTGTTCGCGCGCAGGCAACTTTACCGTACAGAACGCCGATCTGCTGCTCGTGCTGGGATGCCGCCTGACATCACTGACGACAGGGCCGGATTTTTCCAAATTCGCCCGCGCCGCAAAGGTCATCGTGGTCGATATCGATGCCGTCGAGCACGACAAGGAAACGGTCCGAATCGACCGGTTCATCAACGGAGAGCTCGCTGATTTCCTGAAGCGGCTGAATGAGACACAAGGCACATCCGCCGACCCGGTCTGGATCGCCAAATGCCAGCACTGGAAGGCCATATTTTCAAGTGTCGAGCCGGCTTTTACCGATTCCGAACGCGTCGACCTCTACGAACTTGCGGCCTGCCTGACCGAGCTTATGCCGAAACCATCGACACTGGTCACCGATTCCGGACTGAACGAAGTCATTCTGCCAACCAACATGCAATTCTCTGATGGGATGACCTGTGTGCACCCTGCAATGCAAGGCGCGATGGGCTTTGCGCTGCCTGCCGCAATCGGCGCCTACTATGCCAGTGGCCAACCAGTAATCGCCGTGATCGGCGACGGCTCGATCATGATGAACCTGCAGGAACTGGAGACGATCCGCTACAACAAGCTGCCGATCAAGATCATCGTCATCAACAACAACGTCTATTCGATCATCAGGCGGCGCCAGCGGGATCTCTTCCGCAAGCGTGTAATCGGAACCGACCCGGCTAACGGCGTCAGCTGCCCCGAATTCTCAAAGGTCGCAGACTGCTTCGATCTCGACTACATCCGCATCGAGAGCCCGCAAGAGCTCCATGTCGGCATCAGAGACCTACTGCAGCGAGATCGGCCGGTACTCTGCGAGATTATGGGTCGCGACGATCAGGAATATATCGAGCTTGGCCAGACGCGCAGCGAAGTGGACAAGCGTTTTGTCCGCCGCCCGCTGGAGGATCAAATTCCATTCCTCGACCGCGACCTCTTCCTCTCAGAAATGGTCATTGATCCCATCGACCAGTAAGCAGCGAGCACATCATGGCAACGATCACCCTTCGCAGCGGCCGCGTCATTGGCGACTATCTCGCCCCCTATGTCATTGCCGAACTGAATACCAGCCATTTCGGCGACCTGACGATCGCACGATCAATGATCGACCATGCTAAGGAAGCCGGCTGCGACTGCGTAAAGTTCCAATCGTGGAGCACCGATTCGCTTTATGCCAGCAGCTACTATCGCGAAAACGCGATTGCAAAGCGCATCGTCAACAAGTTTGCGCTGACTGACGAGAAGCTCGCCGAACTTGCCGAATATGCTGGCAAGATTAGCATCGATTTTGCCTCGACCCCCTACTCGCGCGCCGAGGCTGCTTTCCTAGTTGAAACATGCAAGGTGCCCTTCATCAAGATCGCCTCGATGGAGTTGAATAACCTGTCTTATCTCACCTATCTTGGCAGCTTGGGAACACCGTTGATCCTGTCGACGGGGATGGGTACGCTTGAGGAGATTGTCAGCGCGGTTGCTGCTATCGAAGCAACCGGCAACAGACAGATCATCATCTTACATTGCACATCGGTTTATCCGGCCCCGCCGGAAACGATCCGGCTACAGAACATCCTCGGCTTGCGCAGCGAATTCCCAAACTATCCGATCGGCTATTCCGACCACAGCGTCGGTATCGAGATTCCAGCCGCTTCAATCGCGCTCGGCGCCTGCGCGATCGAGAAGCACTTTACTCTGGATAGCTCGCGCATTGGCATGGACAACCAGATGGCCACCGAACCTGATGAAATGAAGCGGATGATCGAGGCGTGCCGCTCGGTACATGCGGCGCTTGGAGGAACTGGTCGCATTCTTAATCCTTCGGAAAAGGACCAGATTCCAAAGATGCGTCGCAGCGTCATCAGTGCGCGCGCGCTCAAGATGGGCGAAGTGCTCACCGCCGACGATCTCGACGCCAAGCGACCGGGCACCGGCATTGCTCCTACCGAACTGCACACACTCATTGGCAAGCGGATGAAGACCGATCTCGCGGCAGACGAGGTCATCCTGCCGGACCATTTTGAATAGGGGCAGCCGGATGAACGAGACCCAGCAGTATATCCACGACATCGTGCACAATAAGATCACGGCCGTCATCGACCTGAAGGACGAGGCAGGAGAGGTGATCGGCAAGCTCGTGCCACTGACTATCCGGCATCTCGACGATCACGATGTCATCGAAAAGATGACGGAATGGCGCAATGCGAACATGGGTTTCTTCCTGACGCATTTCACAGCGACGGCGGAGCGCACACGTAACTGGCTCGCCAATGTCGTCTTTAAGAACCCGACACAGCTGATGTTCCTGATTTATTCACAAGACCAATTGATCGGCCATTTCGGCTTCAAGGATCTTAGGGATGACGAGGTGCTGCTCGACAACGCCATGCGCGGCGAACGTGGCGGACATCCGAAACTGCTGCCTGTCGCCGGCAGAACGCTGATCGACTGGCTCTTCGAGAAAACGAAGGTCAGTACGGTCTACGGCTACGTGCTGACGACCAATGCCGCCGCGATCATGCTGAACCGCGCAATGGGTTTCGGCCTATGGGAGAAATACCCACTGATCAAGTCCGACCACAATGGGGAAGCGCGTTGGGACATCGGGAAAAAGGGCGAGGTCAGCAACGACAATTCCTATTGCTACAGGGTCGAAGCCACCCGCAAGGGCTGAGGCACGAAGTCACCCGAGATATTCGCTATCCAAGCAACTGGTCGATCTGTTGCGCGCAAAGTAAAGACGACGATTACCCCACGTCAACCAAAGTCCCGGCAAGGCTCGCACAAGATGAATGGCCGATACCGGAATGAACTCGAACAGGTTGCTTTGATGAAACCTATTGCCCCATTTTTCGGAGTTTTCTCTCGATGAAAGTCGTCATTCTCGCGGGCGGCCTCGGTTCGCGGCTTTCGGAAGAGACCACTATTCGCCCAAAGCCACTTGTCGAAATCGGCGGCATGCCGATCCTTTGGCATATCATGAATATCTATGCTCATCACGGGCTGAATGATTTCATTATCTGTGCCGGCTATAAGGGTTATATGCTCAAGGAATACTTCGTAAACCTTGTGCTGCACCATAGCGATATCACCGTCGATCTCGCCTCCAACGCGATCGAATATCACGAAGGCAAGAAGCCGAACTGGCGCGTGACGGTCGTTGACACCGGCATGCATTCTATGACTGGCGGTCGCGTCGGTCGCGTGCGTAAATATCTGACCCCGGGCGAGCCGTTCTGCATGACCTACGGTGATGGCGTCGGCGATATCGATATCGCGGCCGAAGTCGCATTCCATCGCCAGCACGGCCTGAAGGCCACGATGTGCGCCGTGACTCCGCCCGGACGTTTTGGCGCGACAAATATCGAAGGCGAGCTCATCACCTCCTTCTTCGAAAAGCCGCGCGGCGACGGCCAACGTATCAACGGTGGCTTCTTCGTGCTCGACCACTCTGTGCTCGACCTCATTCCGAGCGACGACACGATCTTCGAAGCCGATCCCCTCGAATGGCTCGCGGCCAATCACCAGCTCGCCGCCTTCAAGCATGATGGCTTTTGGCAGCCGATGGATACGTTGCGCGAGCGCAATCATCTCGAAGAGCTCTGGAGCAACGGAAAAGCACCGTGGAAGGTGTGGAAGTGAACGAATTCTGGCAGGGGCGGCGGGTTTTTCTTACCGGGCAAACGGGTTTCAAGGGTTCCTGGCTCTCGCTATGGCTTGAGAAGCTCGGCGCAGAGATTGCCGCCATCGCCCTTGAGCCAGAAACAAGCCCTTCCCTTTACAGTCGTCTCTCGCCTTGGGATAAGCAACGCCACCACATTGCCGACATCAGAGATGCGGTCACATTCAAGCAACACCTCATCGATTTCAGGCCCGAAATCGTCATCCACATGGCAGCGCAGGCGCTGGTGCGGCGCTCCTATGCAAATCCGACCGAGACCTTCGCGACCAATGTGTTGGGAACTGCAAACGTTCTGGACGCGGTGCGCGATGCACCCTCCGTCAGGACAGTCCTCGTCATCACCTCCGACAAGGTCTACGCCAATAACGGTAGCGGCATTCCCTTTATCGAAAGCGATACGCTCGGCGGCAAGGACCCCTACTCCAATTCCAAGGCTTGCACCGAACTCGTCGTTCAGAGTTATCGCGACAGCTTCTTTAGGGAACGCGACATCAATATCGCGACCGTGCGTGCCGGCAATGTCATCGGCGGCGGCGACTGGTCGAAAGACAGGCTGATCCCAGATTTCATCCGCGCGTTTGAAAGCAATCAACCGATCCAGCTTCGTTACCCGCAAGCGATCCGGCCCTGGCAACATGTGCTGGAGCCACTCGGCGGCTACCTCGCTTTCGCCGAGGCGCTGACGCTTTCGGATGAAAATGAGCTGCCCGAGGCGCTCAATTTCGGACCGGACCCACAGAGTTTCGCGACCGTTGCCGAACTTGCCGAAGCGCTCGGCCTCGCCCATGGCGTCAACGATGTCTGGAAGCAAGCACCGGGAATGCATCTGCCGGAAGCTCCTGCCCTGACATTGAGTTCGGATTTGGCGCTTTCGGCTATCGGCTGGCGACCGCGCCTCACCCTGCAGCAGACAATCGACTGGACAGCCGCCTGGTACAAGGCCAACCGCGAAGGAGCCGACATGCGCGCCTTCTCGCTCGGTCAGATCGTGGCCTATGAGGAAGCAATATCATGACAGCGCATAATTGCCGGTTCTGCGGCGCTCCCTTGAAGCATCGTTTCGTCGATCTGGGCTCGACACCGCTTGCCAACGCCTATCTGACGGAAGAGCAGCTCAAGCAGCCGGAACCATCCTATCCGCTGCGCGCCTTCGTCTGCTCCGAATGCTGGCTGGTACAGGCCGATGCCTTCGTACCGCCGGAAGATATCTTCAGCCATTACGCCTATTTCTCATCCTACAGCGACAGCTGGGTGGAGCATGCCCGCCAATTTACCATCGTGGCCCGCAAGCGCTTCGGCCTTAATGAAAAATCGCAGGTTATCGAAGTGGCGAGCAATGATGGCTACCTGCTGAAGCATTTCGTCGAGGCGGGTGTGCCGGTGCTCGGTATCGAACCGGCCGAAAACGTCGCTGAGGTCGCCCGGCAAATCGGCGTGCCGACGGAAGCCCGCTTCTTCGGCAAGGAAACGGCTGCCGATCTCGTCTCGCGCGGCCTTGCTGCCGACATCGTCATCGGCAACAACGTGCTGGCGCATGTTCCTGATATCAACGACTTCGTCGGCGGGCTCTCTGCCGTTCTGAAGCCGGACGGTGTCGTCAGCGTCGAATTCCCGCACCTGTTGCGGCTGATGGAAAACATTCAGTTCGATACCGTCTATCACGAGCATTTCTATTATCTGTCGCTGCTGGCCGTCGAGAAGGTGTTTGCGGCGCACGGGCTCACGGTGTTCGACGTGGAAGAGCTGCCGACGCATGGCGGCAGCCTGCGCGTGCTCGCCTGCCGCGCGACGTCCAAGGCTCATGAGACTGGCCCAGGAGTTGCCAAGGTGCGCGCCGACGAGGCAGCTGCCGGCTTCGACAAGGTCGCGACCTATGAGGCCTTCCAGAGCCGCGTCGCACCCATCAAGGACGGGCTGCTCAGCTTCCTCACCGACGCCAAGCGCAATGGCAAGACGGTCGCTGCATACGGTGCTGCCGCCAAGGGCAACACGCTTCTGAATTTCTGTGGCATCGGCACCGACCTCATCGACTATGTCGTCGACCGTAATCCGCACAAGCAGGGCCACTTCCTGCCGGGCAGCAAACTGCCGATCTATGCGCCGGAAAAGATGGACGAGACGCAGCCGGACTATATTCTGATCCTGCCCTGGAACATCAAGAACGAAGTCGTTGCAGCCAATAGCAGGGTCGGCGCCTGGGGTGGACGCTTCGCCGTCGCCGTGCCGGAACTGACGGTGATCGGATGAAATTCGTTCCCACCGCGGTTTCCGGTGCATTTGTGGTGGAAGTCGATGCTCGTTCCGACGAGCGCGGGCTGTTCGCGCGGACCTTCGACGCCAAGAGCTTTGCCGACCACGGTCTCGTGCCTGTTTACCCGCAGTGCAACATTTCGCAAAACCACAAGCGCGGGACGTTGCGCGGCATGCATTATCAGGCCGCGCCGCGGCCGGAGGTCAAGCTGGTACGCGTGACGCGTGGCAGGGTCTTCGACGTGGCGCTGGATTTGAGACGTGATTCGCCGACTTATCTCAAATGGGCGGCCGTTGAACTCGATGCCACGCGATACAACGCCTTCTACATACCGGCCGGCTGCGCACACGGCTTCCTGACGCTCGAGGACGACTGCGAGCTCTTCTACCAGATGTCGGAAGTCTATGTGCCGGAGCTTGCCCGCGGCGTCCGCTGGGACGATCCCGCCTTTTCCATCGCCTGGCCCTTCACGCCGAGCGTCATCAGCGAGCGCGACGCCGCGCTTGCAAGCTACAGCCAGGAGACAGGCCTTTGAGCGGCATCAAACTCAGCATCTGCATTCCGACCTACAATCGCGAGCTCTTCTTGCGCAACACGTTGGGCTACTGCGAACGCGATTACAAGGCCTTCGACTTCCCGTACGAAATCGTCATTTGCGACAATGCATCCACCGATAGGACTCAGCAGGTGGCCGAGGAGTTCATCGCGCGGGGCCTGCCGATCCGCTACTTCAAGCGCGAAGAAAATGCTGGCGGCGGACCGAATTTCGCCAGCGCATTCCGTCTCGGCAAAGGCGAATATCTCATCTATCTCGCCGACGACGACATATTGATCGCAGATGCTGTGGCAGAGACCGTCCGATACATGGATAACAACTCCGATGTCGTCGCTGCGCAGGCGCCCTGGCTCCTCCATGACGAAGTCGCATCCAGAGATCTGGGGCAGTTTTTCGAACTCGACCAGGACTTCAAGTTTCCGCTGGGCAGCTTCGCCGAAGTGTTCAAGCTGCTATACGAACGGCATATTTTCCCCGAGATCGCGCTCTATCGCGCTTCGGCCCTTCGCTCGGCTTGGGTGCCCAGGGAGTTTTGCTTCTACCCCTTCTCGTTTCTCGCCCATTTCCTCGATCAAGGGGCCGTCAGTTTCCTCAAGAAGCCGTTTTATCGCTCCGTTACCAATCCAAGAACCGCCCGTGATCGTCCCCAGGCAGGCACCGACGAGGTGATGACGAGCTGGGATCGCTATCGCGCCGGTCTCGAATACTTCCTCTTCACCGGTGCCAAGCGTGGCGCGTTGAACCTCACCGGGGAAACGCGCTTTCTGTACGAGGAAATGTGCAAGATTTTCACCCTCAATCGCATGGCGGTCGCCTTCCGATTCTGGATCCAGCACAAGAACTTCCTCAAGGCATATGAACTCTACACCCGGATCGTCTGGGGAGGCATTGCCGACCATCCTGAGATCCGGCCATATAAAGAGAAACTGCCCCTCATGGTGGCAGTGCAAACGCTTGTCCGTGAGGTCAATTCTACGATCGGCGTCAATACGCTCCTGCTCTCGGGCTTTCCTGAAACATCCGGCCTCGAGAGACTGATGCGAGACGTAGGGCTGAAGCCGAACGTGAAGGTTACGACCGAAATCGGATCCGATCCCGTTGAGACAACTGCAGTCTTCATCGCCGAGAGCGGCAACCGAGAGGTTTTCGTTTCACGGGGCTACCTGCCTGGGATCACATTCCACGAGCATGATCTCACCCGTCACGTGATTATGTAAAGCCTGGCCTGCTTAACGCACGAGCTCGATCTGCCTGCCACGATTTTCAGTTTCCATCACGAAGAAGTCAGCGCCATGAACAACAGGATCTTCTACACAAAACCGTCGATCACCGAGCTTGAGACACGTTACGCAGCCGATGCTGCGGCGAATGGCTGGGGCGCGCGCTGCTACGACTATATCATCCGCTTCGAAAAAGAATTCGCGGCCTATCTCGGCAGCAACCATGCGATCGCGACATCGAGTTGTACGGGCGCCATGCATATGGGCCTGGCAGCGCTCGGCATCGGTGCGGGCGACGAAGTGATCCTGGCGGACACCAACTGGATCGCAACCGCTGCGCCGATCCAGCATCTTGGAGCCGAGCCCATCTTCGTCGATGTGCTGCCCGATAGCTGGTGCATAGACCCGGCTGAGGTCGAGCGTCATATCACACCGCGCACGCGCGCCATCATCGCCACCCATATCTACGGCAATCTCTGCGACATGGATGCGCTGCTCGATATCAGTCGCCGCACCGGCGTCCCTGTCATCGAGGATGCAGCTGAGGCCATCGGCTCCGTCTGGCATGGCCGTCGCACAGGCTCGATGGGCATTTTCGGCACCTTCTCCTTCCACGGCACGAAGACGCTGACGACCGGCGAAGGCGGTATGTTCGTGACAAGCGATGCCGACCTCTACGAAAAGGTGCTGACGCTCAGCAATCACGGTCGCGCCCGCGGCCAGACGAAGCAATTTTGGCCGGACGAGGTCGGATTCAAATACAAGATGTCGAATATTCAGGCGGCAATCGGCTGCGCGCAGCTGGAGCGCATTGAGGAACTGGTATCTCGCAAACGGGAAATCCTTGCCGCCTATATGGTACGCCTATCACACCTGAACGGCATTAGTATGAATCCCGAATACACGGGCACGGTCAACGGCGCCTGGATGCCCACAGCCGTTTTCCACCCTGCGATTGGCATCACCCGTGAAATGCTGCAGCAGGCTTTCGAAGCCGCCAATGTCGATGCCCGCGTTTTCTTCCATCCGCTTTCCAGTCTCCCCATGTTTGAGGAAAGGCCGGCCAACATCAACGCCTGGAGTATTCCGGAACGAGCGATCAACCTGCCAAGCTACCATGACATGAGTGAAGCCGACATTGAACGCGTGGCAAACGTTTTGATCGAGGTCGTCTCGGAGAAATTGGATCACGGTCGCGCGACTTTGTCCCGCTCCGCCTGAATGCGAACCCATCGGTCGGCTTTCACCGCACCGGCTGGTAATGGCCGCGCAGTGGTACCCGGCTGTCCATCGACACCACGCCGTCACGTTCGCAGACATACATCAGCGTCGGCATACCGCCGGAGCGGAAGATCTCGTCGTGACGGCGCCGGATCGGCACGGTTTCGGTGTGACAGGCATAGGATTCTTCCTCCTTCTTATCCGGCTGGGCCTTCACGCCCGGAAGATCCTTGTAGGGATACAGCGGCTGCACGGCCTGCTTGCCGGAACTCTGCCAGTCAATAGCAAAGGCGGGCGCGGCGGCAGCGCCGGCAGCAAGCGACAGCAGGAGAACCGCAACAAACCGCATTACAACCTCTTTTCCGGACATCATCCGTTCGTTGCCCGCTCCTGGGATGTAGGAAGATTGGAGGCCGCCATCAAGCGGACGTGCGGGCAGGCTTGCGGAAATAACTTCTGATGACCGGATGAGAGAAGAGGCCTGTGAGGATCGCAAAGCCTGCGCCGACAACAAAGCCGGCGAGCAGGCCGCCGATGATGCCTGCGACGAAGACGATTTTCTTGCTCGGCCCGTCCGGCTTTACCGGGACGTCGGCTGGCGAGACAACGCGGATATTGCTCTGAGTAAGGCTCTGTTCCTCACTGGTCTGGCCGGAGCGTTTCAGCACGGCCTCATAAAGTTCGCGGGTGGCTGTCGCCTTGCGTTGCAATTCGTTGAGCTGCACCTGCTTGTCCGAGGTGGTTGCCTGCAGCGCCTTTTGCACTGCCAGCTCCTTGGCAATATCGTCTTCAGCCTTCTTGGCCTGTTCGTAGTCCGCCCTTGCCGAGGTCGCGACGCGTTGCAGCTCATCCTTGATTTCCGCGCCGATGCTGCTCAGCGAAGAGCGGGCGGATTGAAGGCGTGGATGGCGGGCGCCCATCTGACTCTGCAGGCTGCCGACGACCGCCGCCTGCGCGGCATATTGCTGTCGCAGGCTGACAAGCGGCGATGTGCCGCCGGCCCCGTCCGTCTGACTGCCGGCAACGACATCTTCGACACGCAGGTTTGCCGCGGCATCGGCGCGAGCCTTGGCTTGAATGGTCTTTTCCTGAGCGGTAACGAGCAACGTGTTCAGCGAGGCAAGGCGCTGATCCGAGATCAGATTTCCTTCCGTCGCGGCCATATCATTGTCGGCGCGGAAGGTTTCAACTGCCTGCTCGGCATCCTGCACCTTCTGGCGCAGGTCATTCAGGCGGCTGTCGAGCGTCGATGACGTGCTTTCGTAAAGGCCGTTTGAAGCGCTGTTTTCCTCCTGCATGAAGGAGGTGACGACCTGATTTGCGAGCCTGGCCGATTTTTCCGGATCATGGGTCGTCGCCGCAAGCGAGACGACGTAGGTATTGTTCTCGCGGGTGATCAGCAGAGCTTTCTGAAGCGCGCCGATGACGGCGGCGCCGTCCGTCCTGCCTGCTGTAAATTCCGGATCCTGGTCGAGCTTCATGGCGTCGGCCACGCGGCGCAGCACATTGCCCGAGGTCAGGATTTGCACCTGGCTGTCGATCAGCGTCGAAATCATCTCCGGCGAGGGCGCTGCGTTCTGCGTGCCGCCGTCAGCGAGGCCGATCTGGCGCGGATCGAAATAAAGGGCGGCAACGGCGGTGAATTTCTGCGGTATGCGGGGCGCGATGACCGCGCCTGCGACAGCGCCGAGTACACATAGGCCGGCCACGGCGATGCGCCTGCTCCAGATGGCAGCAACTGCGGATCGTATGTCCAGGAGCGGCACGGCGGCGACCGGCGCCTCCGCGATAGCGGGTGCGGTTTGCGCCGGCACGACAACCGGGGGAACCATGCCGTGCGGCGGCGGAGCCTGCTCGGCGGGACGGCTTTCACGCATTGCCGAACGCACCCGAACGGGTTCGGGTTCAGGCGGCGGGGGAGGAACGAAATCGGTCGGCCGAATGATTGGGCTGCGCGCACGGGCGCCCTCAAGCGCAGGCTGAGACGACTCATAACTGCGCCAGGCAGGCAGACGGCTTACCCTGTTCCGGTCATTCTGATTCATAAACACCGCATCCGCCCGGCGAGAAAGCATGACCGGGACACGGCGACTTTAGAAATTCTTAGCTAACGGACCGTTAAGATGCCGCTATCGAAGCCGACGTGGCAACCTGCCGCGCCCTCGCAAGGACGGT
This sequence comes from Rhizobium sp. BK529, assembly GCF_014194105.1. Classification (NCBI taxonomy): domain Bacteria; kingdom Pseudomonadati; phylum Pseudomonadota; class Alphaproteobacteria; order Hyphomicrobiales; family Rhizobiaceae; genus Rhizobium; species Rhizobium sp. BK529. The sequence continues at coordinate 3,209,636 of NZ_JACIAU010000001.1, forward strand.
CCATGAAACGGAAAAGACTGCTGCAAAGGCTGCTGCTTGCCGCCGTCACGGCCATTTCGTCCGCCGTCCATGCCGCCGACGGGCCACTCTGTTATTACGGCGTCAATCTCTCCGGCGCAGAATATGGCGAGCGCGGCGGCGTCTATGGCACGAATTACACCTACCCGAGTGAGGAAACGATCAGCTATTTCGCCCGGAAGGGCATGACGATCATCCGATTGCCCTTCCGTTGGGAGCGGCTGCAGCCGAGGCTTGGCACTAGGTTCGACGATGATGAACTGCAGCGCTTGAAGGATACGGTAGCGCTGGTCCGCAAGCACAAGATGAACGTACTGCTGGATCCGCACAATTTCGGCTATTACGACAAGGATCAGGTTGGTAAGCCACCCGCGACGAATGCAGCCTTTGCCGATTTCTGGGCTCGGCTTTCGCTAGAGTTTGCCAATCAGGACGGCGTGCTCTTCGGACTGATGAATGAGCCGCATGATATTCCCGCCAACGATTGGCTGAAAGCCGCCAATGCCGCGATCCGCGGCATTCGGGCTGTCGGCGCCCGCAATCTCATCCTGGTTCCGGGCACGGCCTGGAGCGGAGCGGCGAGCTGGGAACAGGATGTGATCGGCGGCGCGAACGGCACCGTCATGCTCGGCGTGCACGATCCGCTCAATTTCTACGCCTATGAATTTCATCAGTATCTCGATGCGGATTCCTCCGGCACGCACGATACATGCGAAGGCGCGAAGGCTGCGGCCGATGCCATCACCCGTGTGACCGCATGGCTGAAGAGAAACGGCAAGCGCGGTTTTCTCGGCGAATTCGGCGCATCCGCAAATGCGCATTGCCTCGACGGGCTGAAGACGATGCTGACGACCATGTCCGACAACAGCGATGCATGGATCGGCTTCTCCTATTGGGCGGCGGGGGAATGGTGGCCGGCCAACGAACCGTTCAATATACAGCCGCGTGATACCGACGAGCGCCCACAAATGCGTCTGCTCGAGCAGATGGTAGCCAAACATGCGCCCGTCTGCCTCGCGGTAAAACCTGTGGGGACATGACGTGGCAACAATCGGGGAGACCAGCGCGAGATTCGAATCGGCCGCAGATGCGGTCAGCCCGGCTTCGCGTCTCGATTACCCGATCCTGACTCTCGGGCTGCTCTCGGTTCTCTACAACGGCATCCTGGCCTTCATAAACCACAATGTCGTGCCGCTTTCGCTGACGCATGTGGCGGCCAGCGAAGGCCTGATCATGGCGAGCGCGATCATCTACATCCTGCACAAGGGCATCTACGAGGAGGACCTCCCAGCGTTCCTGTTCATGCTCTTCACGCTGATCGTGACGATCTATGTGAGCGTGCTCAACAAGATGGCCTTTATCGACCATTTCCGTAACGTGCTCATCATCTTCTGCTTCACCGGGCTTGGAAGCTGGTGCAACGAAAGAACGATGAAGCTGATCTTCCGGCTGGCCTGCTTCACGGTACTGCTCTTCCTGATCTTCGAAATCATCAGCGTACCCTTCTATGTCAGCATCGTGCATCCCTCCGACTATTTCGCCAATACGCGCGGGCTGTTCCCGCTCAGCTACAATAAGACCGGTCTGTTTCAGAATGCGCTCGGCTTCGAGGGCCGCTTCTCCTTCGGCTTGATCGACCATCGGTCTTCGTCGATCTTCCTGGAACAGGTGTCGCTTGCCAATTTTTGCGGCGTGATCGCTGTCTATCTTATTTCGCTGTGGAGCCGGATTTCCGTGCTGGATCGGGTGCTGGCGATCTCAACCGCCGTGCTGATCCTCACCACCAACGATACACGCACGATGCTCATCTTCTCCGGCTGCTGCATCATCGGCTATTTCATCTTTCCGAAAATCCCGAAAGTCTTCAATCTGGCGCTGATGCCGCTTATCGTTTGCGCCGGCTTCCTGGTTTACATGAAAGATCCTAATGCAGTCGGCGACAATTTCACCGGCCGCATCAATCTGACGATGAAGAAGCTGTTCGACCTCGATCCGCTTGCGGTCGTCGGGCTCTCCGTCGATCGCGTCGCAGAGTTCGCCGACAGCGGTTATGTCTATCTGATCTATGGTGCGACGATTTTTGGCGTCATCGCCTTCTGGCTTTTCGTCTGCCTCTTTCCGGCAGGGCGCACTCCGGCCCAATTGCGTTGCGCTCATTCACTTTCTCTTTTCATTTTTCTGAATATGATGATTGGCGGAACGGCGATTTTCTCCATGAAGATCGCCGGCCTTCTGTGGCTTATTATCGGGCACATGCGTTACTGCGACACGCCACGCGTCCGGCAGGGCCGTCCGGCAAATGTAGAGAGTTGACGAAGCGGCACGCCCGAGGCGGTTCCGCGAAAGCCCGTGGGAGCAAGGCGCCCGATGCTTGTCCAGCTGCAATACCTGCGCGCGTTTGCTGCGCTTATGGTCGTCTATTTCCATGCGATATTGCAGCTGCCGAAAATCAATCCCTCCATCGACGCGACCTCGTTCCTCTATGGCGAAACCGGCGTCGATATCTTCTTCGTGCTCAGCGGCTTCGTGATGTGGCTGACGACGAGTGGACGGGAAACGACACCAATCGACTTCGCCCGCAAGCGTATCCGCAGGATCGTACCGCTTTATTGGCTGGCAACGCTGTTTTCTGCAGTCGTTGCGCTCGTCGCGCCATCCGTTCTGAAGTCGACAATTTTCGACCTACCACATCTCCTCGCTTCGATGCTGTTCCTGCCGTGGGTCAACCCGGCCGATCCAACGACGATCACGCCGGTCGTTGTGCCCGGCTGGACGCTGAACTACGAGATGTTCTTCTATTTCGTCTTCGCGATGCTCCTGCCGATGCGTGAAGACTATCGCCTGCCTGCTCTGTTCGGCACCTTCGCGGCCATTCTCATTGTCTGCCATCTGCTGCCGGAAACGACGGCAACGACATTCTACGGCGAGCCGATCATTCTGGAATTTGCTGCCGGCACTTTTCTTGGCTGGCTCTATCTCCAGAAACTCCTGCTGCCGCAGCGCTGGGCCTGGCTTCTGCTTCTTGTCGGCTTCGCTTTTCTCTTCATCAACGAAAGTCTGGTACCGCCTGAAAACCGCTATTATGGCTGGGGCATACCGGCGATCTTCATCGTCTACAGCGCCATTTCCATCGACTTCTCGCGATTGCCTTTCGTCGGCGGGCTAAATTATCTCGGCGATGCTTCCTATGAGATCTACATCACCCACGCCTTCACGCTGGCACTCCTCAGAACAATCGCCAATCGCTTCCCCATCGGTGCACTTCAGCATCCTGTTATCTTCGTGATCCTCTGCCTCGTGCTCTCCTCCATCGTCGGGGCGATCATTCATGAAATCATCACGCCGCGCAAAAAAGTCCGGGTTGCCAGCCGGCCGACCGGTTGACGCCAAAAATACCGGAAGGCGAAGACGGAATTTCCGACGGCGCAGGCAGAACGGAATCCTGCACGGCCTGTCATAAGCTTGGCGCCATGAAAGCAAATGCCACAGGCATGAAAGTTCGGCTTGCAATTTATTGCAGAAATGAAAGCGTGCCGGCCTGTTCGTGGCCGCGGCTTTGATCTAAGCACTGCGCGGCGGCCGCAAGGAGGGCAGAGGACATGACGGACTATGTATTGACGGTAACCTGCAAGTCGACGCGCGGCGTCGTGGCGGCGATTTCGACCTATCTCGCCGAAAAGGGTTGCAACATCATCGACAGTTCGCAGTTCGACGACCTCGATACCGGCAAATTCTTCATGCGAGTGAGCTTCATCTCCGAAGAGGGCGCCACCCTTGCGGAGATTAAGGAAGGCTTCAAGCCGATCTACGAGAAATTCGGCATGGATGCGGAGGTGCACGACGGAAGCGAGCGCCTGAAGGTGCTCTTGATGGTCTCCCGATTCGGTCACTGTCTCAACGACCTGCTTTACCGCTGGAAGATCGGCGCGCTGCCGATCGATATTGTCGGCGTCGTGTCCAACCATTTCGACTACCAAAAGGTGGTCGTGAACCACGACATTCCCTTCCACCACATCAAGGTGACGAAGGAAAACAAGCCCCAGGCCGAAGCGCAGCTGATGGACCTAGTCGAGCAGACCGGTACGGAACTCGTCGTTCTCGCCCGCTACATGCAGGTACTGTCGGATGCCATGTGCCGGAAAATGTCGGGCCGCATCATCAACATCCACCATTCCTTCCTGCCGAGCTTCAAAGGCGCCAATCCCTACAAGCAGGCCTATGAACGCGGCGTGAAACTGATTGGTGCTACGGCCCACTACGTGACGGCCGATCTCGACGAAGGCCCGATCATCGAACAGGATACAGCGCGCATCACCCACGCGCAGAGCGCCGAGGACTATGTCTCGATCGGCCGCGATGTCGAAAGCCAGGTGCTGGCGCGTGCTATTCACGCCCATATTCACCGCCGTGTCTTCCTCAACGGCAATCGCACCATCGTCTTCCCCGCCAGCCCCGGGAGCTACGCCTCCGAACGCATGGGTTGAGGCGGACAACCCGTTTCCGCCAGATCCGCGGCTGGAGCGTCGTGCGTCCATTCGCACGCACGACGCTCTAAGTCTTTGAACCTACGCGTGAGGCTTTCCGAAAATCGGTTGCGATTTTCGGGCCGATGCCGTCGTGCAATCTTCCGTTGCTTGTCGGCAAGTGCCTGATTATCTGTTTTAATAGATAATCGAATCATGCCGCGGAGGGGGTGCCATGACCGAGGAAGCGCTTGTGGACCGCATGGCGCTGCCGCGCCCCGACATTACCACTTCCGAAGCCGCGGATATCCTGCTTTCACATTACGGGCTTTCCGGCACGTTGTCGGAGCTTGGCAGCCAGCAGGACCGCAACTACCGGCTCGATACCGACGACGGGCGTTATGTGCTGAAGATCTGCCATGCCGTCTACGAGGCCGAAGAACTCAAAGCGCAGAATGCGGCGATTCATCATTTACGCGCTAAGCCGGATGCGCCGCGTGTCCCAAATGTGATGACTTCCAGTGAGGGGCAGGAGATCGTTTCCGTCAGCGTACGGGAGCAGGATTATCAGGTCCGCTTGCTGGAATATCTCGAAGGCGAAGGCTTGACACATCGTGCCTATCTGGCGCCCGCCTCGGTCGCAGCGCTCGGCGCGCTCTGCGCGCGGCTGGCTCAGGCGCTTGCCGATTTTACGCATCCCGGACTCGACCGCAGCCTGCAATGGGACCTGCGCCGTGCGGGACCGGTGGCCGTGCAACTCCTTTCCTCCATTACCGACAGCGCCGCCCGCGACAGGATCGCCAAGACGATGGTCATGGCTGTGCGCCGGATCCAGCCGCTTGCGCCGTCGCTGCGGCTCCAGGCGGTTCATCACGATGTGACGGGCGACAATGTCGTCGGCCGGCCCGACGCGTATGGGCGGCCTCTGCCTGACGGAGTGATCGATTTCGGCGACATCATCCGCGGCTGGCTGGTCGGCGACCTTGCCGTGACCTGCGCCTCGCTGCTACATCAGGCAAACGGCGATCCCTTCTATATTCTGCCAGCGGTGAAGGCCTATCACGAGATCTATCCGCTGATCGAGGAAGAGCTGAAGGCGCTCTGGCCGCTCATCGTGGCGCGCGCCGTCATTCTCGTCGCCAGCAGCGAACAGCAGATCGCAATCGATCCGGATAACGCCTACGTCAGAGGCAATCTGGAGGGCGAAAGGCGGATCTTCGATACGGCGATATCCGTGCCGTTCGAATTGATGGAAGCGGCCATCCTGCAAACGGCCGGTCTCGATGTTGCCAGTGTCAAGATGGAAGACTGGCAGTCTCTCCTGCCGCAAGTTGATCCTGCATCCATCGCCTATGTCGATCTCGGCGTGCAGAGCCCGCATTTTTCTGATGGTAACTGGCTGGCGACCGACATGGATTGGCGGCTTCTCGCCCGCGCGGCAGCGGAAAAGGGAGCAGCAGCGACGCGCTACGGCGAATATCGCCTGTCTCGCACCGGCCTGCACCATGCAAAAGCCCAGGCGACCTATGCCCTGCATATGGATATTTGCCTTGCGGCGGGCAGTACCGTTGCCGCGCCCTTTGACGGCCGGATCACCTGGTACGACCAGCATTTGGTCCTCACCGGCACCGATGTAAAGCTGCATCTCGACGGTATCGAATTGTCCGTCGATGACGGCAGCGAAGTTGCTGCCGGTCAAGAACTCGGCACCGTCTCCGGCGAGATGTCGTCACTCGGCGGCTTGCGCCTGCAGCTTTGCAGCATCACTGGCTTCGAGCCGCCGCTCTTTGCGACACCGCGACAAGCCGCGGCGTGGTCCGCGCTCTGCCCGTCGCCTTCTGCGCTGCTCGGACCGGGCGCCGATGCGCCGAAACCTGAAACGGCAGCACTTCTCGAGCTGCGGCAGGCGCATTTCGCCAGTCCGCAGAAGAACTATTACGCGCACCCGCCGCAGATCGAGCGCGGCTGGAAGGAGCATCTCTTCGATGTCGAAGGGCGCGCCTATCTCGATATGGTCAACAATGTCACGATCCTCGGCCATGGCCATCCGCGCATGGCGGATGCGGTCAGGCAGCAGTGGCTGATGCTGAACACCAATTCACGCTTCCATTATGCCGCCGTCGCTGAGTTTTCCGAGAGCCTTGCATCGCTGGCGCCCGACGGCCTGGATGCGGTGTTCCTCGTCAACAGCGGCTCGGAAGCCAACGATCTGGCGCTGCGGCTTGCCCGGGCGCATAGCGGCCGACGCAACATGCTTTGCCTGCTGGAGGGCTATCACGGCTGGTCGGTGGCAAGCGACGCAGTCTCCACCTCGATCGCCGACAATCCGCAGGCTCTGACGACAAGGCCGGACTGGGTTCATTCGGTTATCTCTCCGAACACCTATCGTGGTCGGTTCCGCGGGCCGGAGTCGACTGCGGATTATCTCGGCGCCGTTATGCCGGTGCTGGAGGCCATCGATGCTAAGGGCGAAGGTCTGGCCGGCTTCATTGCGGAATCGGTCTATGGCAATGCCGGAGGCATTCCGCTGCCCGACGGCTATCTGACGGAGGTCTACCGGCAGGTGCGGGAACGCGGCGGCCTCTGCATTGCCGACGAGGTGCAGGTGGGCTATGGGCGGCTTGGCCATTATTTCTGGGGCTTCGAGCAGCAGGGCGTCGTGCCCGATATCATCACCATCGCCAAGGGCATGGGCAATGGCCACCCGCTCGGCGCCGTCATCACAACGAAAGAGATCGCCGCTTCGCTGGAGAAGGAAGGCTATTTCTTCTCGTCGGCCGGCGGCAGCCCGGTCAGTTGCGTTGCCGGCATGACTGTTCTCGACGTGATGGCCGAGGAGCGCTTGCAGGAGAACGCCCGCATGACAGGCGACCATTTGAAGGCGCGGCTGGCGGCACTCATCGACAGCTACCCGATCGTCGGCGCCGTGCACGGCATGGGTCTCTATCTCGGCCTCGAATTCGTGCGCGACAGAGTGACGCTGGAGCCGGCAACCGAAGAGACGGCGGCAATCTGCGACCGGCTCTTAGAACTCGGGGTCGTCATGCAGCCGACGGGCGATCACCTGAATGTGCTGAAGATCAAGCCACCGCTCTGCCTGACGGAACAGAGCGCCGATTTCTTCGTCGACATGCTGGAAAAGGTGCTGCGGGAAGGATGGTAGGCAGCGGTTTTTGCCGTTAGCGGATTTGAGTCTTTTCGGGACATTTCGATTTTTGACGAAACACCCATTGCCGGAATCAGATCGACTTCCTATGTCTGCCTCGATGATGACGAGAGCTCTCGCACCGTCACATGGATTGCACGAAGGCGTGATAGAATTCTTTCTGTAGATCGAAATGTGATGGAATGAAATTTTTCGGATCGTCGATATTTTGACATGTTTCGGAATATGTTTCTTATAGACGACCAGCTATTCTCTAGTAAGATTGTAGATTATAGAAATGGTCTTTCACCGGCCCGGGCTTTTCCGGGACCTCGCAAGTGCAACGCCAACGCAAGGAACGAGACATGATTGATTTCGCAATTCTCGCCGTACTGCCGGGGCGATCTGTGCTTGGCAATGACCGTCCGGGCGCCCTCTCCCGCCCGAACTGTCGAATGTGACCTTCGTCCCCCTTTCAACGGTACCAGACAAGTCAATTCGCCATAGCCAGCGCACCCGCGCGGCAGGAGTTCTATGCATGAAGAAAGAAGTTATCGAATATGCAGGCGTTCCCGTTGGGATCGTCGTTCCGGATGAAGATCGGCTGAAGTTTATCGCCGTCAAATTCCATGTCCATGATCTCGACGAGCAGCATTTCAGCTCACCCGCCGAGGTGAAGCTGGCCATTCACGATCTGATGACCCGTCGCGACCCGAAGCCCCTCCATGCCTGACGCGGAACGCGGCTTTGATACGACACGAGGATTTTCGACCGGCCCGGCAAGACGGGCCGGTCTTGTTTTTGCCCGTCTTGTCTTTTAACGGCATTTGACTTCCAATCGGCGCGCCTCCCTTTTCATGACAGGAATCCGCGCTTGTCCGATCTTCTCAATCTCCTCACCGATATCGACGGCGTTGCGGTCGGCCATGCGACCGATCCATCGCTCGGCTCCGGCGTCACGGCCATCGTCTTCGATGACCCGGCCATCGCGTCCGGCATCGTGCTCGGCGGCGCGCCGGGCGGACGCGATACCGCATTGCTTGATCCCTCCATGGTGGTCGATGCTGTCGACGCCTTCGTGCTGTCGGGCGGTTCGGCCTTCGGCCTCGATGCTGCAGGCGGCGTACAGGCGGGACTGCGGGAGATGGGGCGCGGATTCCAGGTCGGCCCTATACGGATTCCGATCGTACCGCAGGCGATCCTGATGGATCTGTTGAACGGCGGCGACAAGGATTGGGGCGTGCATTCGCCTTATCGCGAGATGGGATATGAAGCCGCCAAGGCGGCCAGCAAGGGGGGCTTCGCTCTCGGCACCGTCGGCGCCGGCACGGGCGCCACGACTGCGACCTTCAAGGGTGGACTCGGTTCGGCAAGCGCCATCAGTAGCGCTGGGTACCGCATCGCGGCCATCGTCGCCGTCAATGCCGTCGGTTCGGTGACAATCGGTGAAGGCCCGCATTTCTGGGCAGCCCCTTTCGAACAGGATGGAGAATTCGGCGGGTACGGCATGCCCGGAGAGATCGATTACCAGCTACGACTCAAGAGTGTGAAGACAACAGCCACGACGATCGGCGCTGTTGTCACCGACGCATCGCTCGTCAAGGCAGAGGCACACCGGCTTTCCATCGCCGCCCATGATGGGTTGGCACGCGCGGTGCTGCCCGCTCACCTGCCGCTTGACGGCGATACGATTTTTGCAGCTTCCACCGGCAAACGGAAGCGCGACGATATGGCAAGCCTGATGGAATTGTGCCATCTGGCCGGGATCGTCATGGCGCGGGCCATCGCACGTGGCGTCTATGAGGCGACGGCGCTTCCGGTGCCAGGCGCACAGATGGCGTGGCGCGACCGCTATGCGGTCGGGCGCTGATTACCTAGACTATCGTGAATTGCCTGACGGCGGAGAACGGGTGAATGCAGATTCGGGCGCTGATGTATTTCGACGAGCTGGTGCGAACCAACTCCATGCGCCAGGCGGCCGAAAACCTGAATGTCGCACCAACAGCGATCAGCCGGCAGATCGAGAATCTCGAATACCATTTCGGCGCGCCCCTCGTGGAACGCAGCGCCCGCGGCGTAAAGCTGACGGCTGCCGGCGAGCTCCTGGCGGCACGCGCCGGCCGTACGCTGCGCGAGCTCGACCATGTGCAGCAGCTGATCGAGGACCTGAAGGGCCTGCAACGCGGCCGAGTCAACATCTATGCGAACGGTGCGACCGTTGCCAATCTGCTTGCACCGGCGCTCGCCGAATTCAGCCTGAAATATCCGAAGCTGCGCTTTGCCGTGACGATTACCAGCGCACGAGCGGCCATCGATGCCGTCAACAGCGCCGAAGCCGATATTGCGGTGACCCTGTTTGCGCCACCGATGTCCGGCACCAAAGTGCGGCTGCGCTCGGAAATCGCCTATGATCTCATCACCTCGCCACGCCATCCGGCAGCGGCGCTTCCGGAGATTTCGCTTGGGGAACTGGCCGACTTTGCCCTGGCCCTGCCCGATCAATCCTTTGGTTTTCGCCAGGCCTTTGACGCGCTCTTCGAGAAGGAAGGGTTAAGCCTCGATCCGGTTTTCGTCACGAGTTCGCTGGAGATGCTCAAGGAACTGGTGTTGAGCGGCGCGGCAGTGACACTGCTGCCGGCGCTGACCGTCCGCCGCGAGATCGAGGCTGGACAGCTCTCGGCCATTCCCCTTGCCGGCAAGACCGGTATCCGCACGCATGTCGATCTCTGCGTGGCGCCCGATCGCCAGCTTTCCTTTGCCGCAGCGAAGCTTCTCGATTTCATCGAACGGTTCATGCGCGAGCGGTCGAACAGCAAGGCCGACACCAAAGAGTAGAATTCACGGACTTGCATTGGGGCAAAAATTGGTGTGTAGCCATTTCGGCTACACCGAGCACACAAAATCGTCATTGTGTGTGCACTGGCGTGGTGTCAATTTAACGTAAAAGGGTCCCGCCAGGCAGCGGAACCGGACAGGGGAACAGGATGATCAAGGTTTCGCTCGCGCCAACGGTGCGTCTTGCGCGGCATCTTTCCATGGGCGCGGCTCTTTCTGCAGGCATCATGATGCTGGCGCTGACACCCGCTGCAGCCGCCAAGACCACTCTCAATCTCGGCATGAGCGTCGAGCCAACCGGCCTCGACCCCACGATCGCCGCTCCCGTGGCCATCGGCCAGGTCACCTGGCAGAACGTCTTCGAAGGCCTGGTCAGGATCGACGAGGCCGGCAAGGTGCAGCCGCAGCTCGCAAAGAGTTGGGAGATTTCTCCAGATGGATTGACCTATACGTTCAAACTGCAGGGCGGTGTGAAATTCCATGACGGCGAGGCCTTTGATTCCTCTGCCGCCAAATTTGCCCTCGACCGCGCCCGCGGCAAGGATTCCGTCAACCCGCAGAAGCGCTTCTTCGCATCGATCGCATCGATCGACACGCCGGATGCCGAAACACTGGTGCTGCATCTTTCCAGCCCGACCGGAAGCCTGATCTATTGGCTTGGCTGGCCGGCTTCGGTCATGGTAGGACCGGCGTCTGCCGCAGACGACAAGACGACGCCGGTCGGTACCGGACCGTTCAAATTCTCCACCTGGGCCAAGGGCGATCATGTGGAACTGGTGAAGAATGCCGACTACTGGAACAAGGATGGCGCGGCAAAGCTCGACAAGGTCACCTTCCGCTTCATCAACGATCCGCAGGCACAGGCCGCCGCACTGAAATCCGGCGATCTCGATGCCTTTCCGGAATTTGCTGCACCGGAGCTGATGAGCTCCTTCGATGGCGATGCTCGTCTGGCAACCAGGATCGGCAACACCGAACTCAAAGTCGTGGCCGGCATGAACAATGCGCGCAAGCCCTTCGACGACAAGCGTGTGCGCCAGGCCCTGATGATGGCGATCGACCGCCAGACGGTGATCGACGGCGCCTGGTCCGGCCTCGGCACCGCGATCGGCAGCCATTACACGCCGAACGATCCCGGCTATCAGGACATGACCGGCGTCCTGCCCTACAATGTCGAGAAGGCGAAGGCGCTGCTTGCCGAGGCCGGCTATCCCAACGGTTTCACTTTCACGATCAAATCGCCCCAGATGGCCTATGCACCGCGCAGCGCGCAGGTGATGCAGGCCATGTTTGCGGAAATCGGCGTGACTGTTAACATTGAGCCCACGGAATTTCCGGCGAAATGGGTCAAGGATATCATGACCAGCCGCGATTACGACATGACGATCGTCGCCCATGCGGAACCGATGGACATCGACATCTATTCGCGCGATCCCTATTATTTCAACTATAAGAACCCCGCCTTCAACGACCTGATGAAGAAGGCGCAGGAAACCGCCGATCCGGCCGAACAGGCAAAGATCTATGGCGAAGCGCAGAAGATTCTCGCCGAGGACGTGCCGGCGCTCTACCTCTTTGTCATGCCCAAACTCGGCGTCTGGGACAAGAAGCTGAAGGGACTGTGGGAGAACGAGCCAATTCCCTCCAACGTCCTCAGCAACGTTTCCTGGGAAGAGTAGATATCGGATGCAGGCGACGGCTGACAGGGTGATGAACACGAAATGATCGCACTGCTTTCCCGCCGCCTCGCCGGCCTTGTCATTACTCTTCTCGTCGTATCGCTTGTCATTTTCGCCGTTATGGACCTGCTGCCCGGCGATCCCGCCTCGATCATGCTCGGCACGTCAGCCAGTCCCGAAACACTGGCGGCGCTGCGCCATGAGCTTGGCCTCGACCAGCCGCTTCTGTTTCGTTACGGCCAATGGCTTGCCGGCGTCTTCTCCGGCAATCTCGGGCAATCCTATACCTATGGAGTCCCCGTTGCGGGGCTGATCGTCGAGCGGCTGGCGGTGACGCTGCCGCTCGCTCTGATCGCCATCGTGCTTTCGGTGCTGATTGCGCTGCCGCTCGGCGTGCTGGCAGCAGCGCGGCGCAGCGGGATCATCGATGCGATCGCCACGGTCTTCTCGCAGATCAGCATCGCCGTGCCGGCCTTCTGGGTGGCGCTACTGCTGATCATGCTGTTTTCCACCACACTCGGACTGATGCCGGCAGGCGGATTCCCGGGGTGGGGCGCAGGGCTCTTGCCAGCACTGCAGGCGCTGCTGATGCCGGCTGTGGCGTTGGCGTTGCCGCAGGCCGGCGTTCTCACACGTGTGGCGCGGTCGGCGGTGCTCGACACCATGCACGAGGATTTCGCGCGCACCGCCGTCGCCAAAGGGTTGTCGCGCAACACGGTGCTCTGGCGGCATATCGTGCCGAACGCGCTGGTGCCGATCCTGACCATCCTCGGGCTGCAGTTCACCTTCCTCGTTGCCGGTGCCGTGCTGGTCGAAAACATCTTTAACCTGCCGGGTCTCGGACGGCTTGCATTCCAGGCGCTCTCGCAGCGCGACATTATCGTCATGCAGGATGTCGTACTGTTCTTCGCTTCACTGGTCATCGTCATGAATTTCATCGTCGACCTCTCCTATCTCGCGATCGATCCGCGCATGCGAAAGGCGGCGTGATGGCACCTATCGTCTCTTCCGCCATCATATCGCACCGCCGAAGCTTCAGGCTTAGCCGGCGAATGAACCTGATCAGCGGGACTATCGTCATTGGTTTTCTGGCAGCGGTTGCTCTGCTTTCGCTTTTCTGGACGCCATTGCCGCCGGCAAAGATGCAGATCATTCACAAGCTGCAGCCGCCGCTTGCGTTCGGCCTGCTCGGCACGGACCAATTCGGCCGCGATGTGCTCTCCATGCTGATGGCCGGATGCTGGAATTCTCTGTCGATCGCCATCAGCGCTGTCGCCATCGGCGGGATGCTCGGCTCGGTTGCCGGCATCTCCGCGGCTGTCATCCGTGGCCCTTACGAGGCGCTCCTGATGCGCGCCTGCGATGTGGTGTTTGCGCTGCCGCCAATCCTCTCGGCCATGATCCTCGGCGCATTTCTGGGATCGGGGCGCTTTACCGCAATCACAGCAATCGCAGTCTTCATGGTGCCCGTCTTTGCGCGCGTGACGCTCGCCACGTCTTTACAGGCCTGGAGCCGCGATTACGTTCTGGCGGCGCAGGCGCTCGGCAACAGCCGTTTTGGGATTTCGGTGCGGCATGTGCTGCCGAACATCCTGAGCCAGATCATCGTGCATGCAGCGATCCAGCTCGGTCTTGCGATCCTCACCGAAGCCGGCCTCTCCTTCCTCGGTCTCGGCATGGCGCCGCCGGCGCCGACTTGGGGACGAATGCTGGCGGATGCACAGACATTCCTGTCCCTCGCGCCATGGCTGGCGATCCTGCCCGGCCTTGCGATCGCGCTGACCGTCTTCGGCTTCAACATGCTGGGCGACGGGTTGCGTGACCTTTTAGATCCGCGCGAATCAAGCCGGTGATGTCCTCCCAAGGCAAATGTGCGAAAGATCAGCCTATGACCGAAACCGATTTCACCATCCCAGAACTCCGACGACGCTTCGCTGACAAAAGCCTCTCCCCGCTCGACTACTGGCTCGCCCTGGAAAAGCACATCGAGGCCTGGGAGCCATCGATCGCGGCCCTCTATCTCTACGACCCTGAGTCGGCGCGCGCGCAGGCGAATGCCTCGTCCGCGCGCTGGATGAAGGGCGAGACGCTTGGGCCGCTGGACGGTATCCCGGTCACGCTGAAGGAGCTGATCGCCACGAAGGGTCAGCCGGTGCCGCTCGGCACGAAGGCCGTCGAGCTGACGCCTGCGGACGCGGATGCGCCGGCAGCAGCACGGCTGCGCGAGGATGGCGCGATCATGTTTGCCAAGACGACCTGCCCCGATTACGGCATGCTTTCGTCCGGCCTTTCTAGCTTTCATCATCTCAGCCGCAATCCCTGGGACATCACGAAAAACCCCGGCGGTTCGAGTGCCGGAGCTGCGGCCGCTGCGGCGGCCGGCTACGGCCCGCTGCACATCGGCACCGATATCGGGGGCTCCGTACGCCTGCCGGCCGGCTGGACGGGCGTCTTCGGCTTCAAGCCAAGCCATGGGCGAATTCCGGTCGATCCCTATTATGTCGGACGCTGCGCCGGGCCGATGACCCGCACCGTGGAAGATGCCGCCTGGTCGATGGCGACGCTTTCGCGCCCCGACTGGCGCGACGGCACCAGCCTGCCGCCGAATGATTTCGACTGGATGGATCTCGACATCGATCTCGGCGGCATGCGGATTGGGCTGATGCTCGATGCCGGTTGCGGTCTTGCGGTCGATGAGGATGTGAGGATAGCCGTCGAAGAGGCTGCAAAGCTCTTCGAGAAAGCGGGCGCGACGATCGTTCCAGTTGCGCCCGTGCTGACGCGCGCCATGCTGGATGGGCTCGACAATTTCTGGCGCTCGCGTTTCTGGGGAGATATTGCCGGGCTCAGCGAGGAACGCCGGCAAGAGATCCTGCCCTATATTTACGAATGGGCGAGGGGTGGAGCCGATATCAGCGGCGTGGATGCCGTCAAGGGCTTCAACCAGACGATCGAGATGCGCAAGGCCTGCGGCCGGCTTTTCACCGAAGTCGATGCGGTGCTGTCACCGACCAACCCGATTGTTTCCTATCCGGCCGAATGGGCCTCGCCAACCAACGATCCGAAGCTGCCCTTCGAACATATCGCCTTCACGGTGCCGTGGAACATGTCGGAGCAGCCGGCTTCATCCATCAATTGCGGCTTCTCGAAGGGCATGCCGATCGGTTTGCAGATCGTCGGGCCGCGCTTCGACGATATGCGCGTACTGAGGCTCTCAAAGGCTTACGAGGATTGGACGGGCGGCGTGAAGGACTGGCCCAAGCCGCCAACCTGACGCTGTCAGGTGGCGTTAGAAGGGGCGACGATAGCCTGTCGGCTGCTCGTAGAGCCAGCCGATGCGCTCGACGGCAGCCTCGAAATTTTCGCGCGCGACTGTCATCGTATGACCGTTGGCATGAATGATGGTCTTCGGATCTTCGAAAACGGCAACGTGCCCCTTCCAGAAGACCAGATCGCCGCGGCGCAGGTCCGAACGGTCGATCGGCTCGCCAAGGCCTTCCGCCTGCATGTCGGTATCACGCGGCGCGTTTCTGCCGGTCATGAGCAGCGCAAGCTGGATGAGACCGGAGCAGTCGATGCCAAGGCCCGAGCGGCCGCCCCAGAGATAGGGCGTTTCCAGAAAATGAGAGGCGATATCGACATAATCGTGGCCGTCCAGCGCCCCAAGCGGCTGGAGGTGTTTCGCGAAGATCGCGGTACCGTCGCCGAGCACGAGATAGTGATTGCCCCGCGCCTCTACCTCACCGGTTATATGGACGCGGCTGCCCATGGAAAGCACCGCCTTGTAGGGCTTGCGAAGCTCCGGCTCCGGATAGAGGAAGGTGCGCTGCGGAACGACGATATGGGTCGGAGCGGGCGTTGCTTCCGCGATCGCTTGTTCGGGCAGGTAGCCGACATAGCCGTCGGATGCGGCCTTGACCCAGCACCAGCCGTCAGCGCGATCGAAGACCGTCACCTCCTCGCCGAAGAGCAGTTCCGTATCGATGCCGCGGGCAAGGACCGGCTGCGCGCGCAAGGCAATGACCGGGACGCAGACGCGGGCCGGCGTGCCGCTCACAAAGCGCATCGCCTCCACCTTGCCTTCTAGGCCGGCTTCCGCGAGATCCGGGCGGTAGGCATGGAGGCGGCGGTCGAGCATCGTCATGAGATTCCTTTCAATCGAGGCCTTTCAGACCGGAAGCTTGCGGCCCTGCTCGCGCACGAGGTCGCCAAGCTTTTCGAGATAGAGCGCGCCGCTGACGGTGCGCTTGATGATAACGTTTCGCCTGTCGGAATCGTCGCGAACGCGGTCGACGAGGCCCATTTGACCCATCGTATCCAGTGCGCGAGTGATGACCGGTTTCGTCACGTTGAGGGTCGCAGCCAGCCCGCGCACGGTATGCGGCGGCGGCACCAGATAGATATGCAGCAGGATCGCCATCTGGCGCAACGTCAAATCTCTGTTGTCGTGACGGACCAGATTGAGCGCCACCCCGTGCCAGAGGCCAAGCGCCTGCGAGGCAGTCAGTTCGATCGGCACGGCCCCTCCGGAAAGTCGTTACGCTGGCGTTTCATTTTCCGGTAGTTACAGTGCACAAGCAAGAGGCGGCACAGAATGCCGCCCCGCAAGGTGAATAAAATTTTAACGATTGCCTCAGCAAAGGCCTTGGCGGCTCAGCGGATGCTGTTGCGGATGTGATGATAGAGGGCGCGGATCGCTTGCGCCTCGCCGCCTCCCGGCGAATGGGCTCGCTCGTTCGGCGCCCAACCGAAAATGTCGAAATGGACCCAGCTTTTTGCCTTATTGACGAAGCGTTTCAGGAAGAGTGCTGCGGTGATCGCGCCCGCCATGCTGCCTGCCGGAGCATTGGTGATATCGGCGAACTTGGCGCGGATATCCTTCTCGTAGCCGGCGTAAAGCGGCAGGCGCCAAAGCGGATCGTCCGTCTCCAGGCTTGCCTCCATCAGATCGTGCGCGAGGTTCGCATCATCGGTGAAGAAGGGCGGCAGATCGGGG
Organism: Rhizobium sp. BK529; assembly: GCF_014194105.1. Lineage (NCBI taxonomy): Bacteria > Pseudomonadati > Pseudomonadota > Alphaproteobacteria > Hyphomicrobiales > Rhizobiaceae > Rhizobium > Rhizobium sp. BK529. The sequence goes on from NZ_JACIAU010000001.1 coordinate 3,226,772, forward strand.
CCAAGGGCGACGCGGGCGGCGCCTGTCAGGGTCGCCATGTCGATAAGCAAATCCGGTTCTTCCTCGTCCGCATATGCAAGCGCATCGGCGAGAATCAGGCGGCCTTCGGCATCGGTATTGTCGATCTGGACTGTCAGGCCCTTGCGGCTCTTGTATATGTCACCGGGGCGGAAGGCATTCGACGAGATGGAATTCTCGACGACGGGGATGATGACGCGAAGATCGACCTTCAGCTTGGCGTCCATGATCATGAGCGCGAGGCCCATGACGTTTGCGGCACCGCCCATATCCTTCTTCATCAGCAGCATGGAGGATGCGGGCTTGATGTCGAGACCGCCGGTATCGAAGCAGACGCCCTTGCCGACCAGCGTTACCTTGCGATGGCCCTTCTTGCCCCAGCGCAGCTCCAAGAGACGCGGCGCGTCGGCGCTGGCGCGGCCAACGGTGTGGACCAGCGGGAAGTTTTCCTTGAGCAGGTCGTCACCAATGATGACCGACATCTCGGCCTTATAATGGGTGGCAAGGCTTCGGAAGGCGGCTTCAAGTTGCTCCGGACCCATGTCGTTGGTCGGCGTGTTGATGAGGTCGCGGGCGAGGAAGACGCCGGCAAGCTGGCGCTTGATCTCGTTGGCGTCGGCGTCGCGCGGGATCATCAGCGTCGCGGTCGGAGATTTTTCGGACTTGTAACGATCGAATCGATAGCTGCCGAGGCCGAAGCCGAGCGACAGGCGGTTTGCCGTCAACGGAGCGGTCTCGATGTGCCAGTCACCGGCCGGAAGCGCGCGGGCGAGCTTGCCGGTGATGTAGGGCTGCTCCGATGGATTCGTGCCGAGACCGAAAAGCGCGCCGCCGAGATGGCCGTCAGCTGTCGGGATCAGAAGCAGCGAGGCGCTTTCCGCCTTGTAGCCGGCTTTGCGAGCCCAATCGAGAGCGATCGGATCGATGGTGCCGGTTTCGATATGGGCGGGTGTGACAGCGAAGATCGGCAGCGTCGATCCACCCTTGGTGTTGAAAGGAGTCGATCTCTCGATGAACTGGAAGGGAGCCATGATTGTCCTTGGAGGCGGGGGGCGGAATCAATTCTTAACTGTCTGTTAGGGTTAACAGACTATTGCTGGAGCGAAGATTGCGTCAAACCTTTCCCTGTTCCGCTTTGAGGTCAGGCGCCGATTTCATTCAGGATCGCGCAATGCCCGTCTCGTCTTTCACTCCTCTCAAGAAGCGTATTTCGCAGGGAACCGCGGCTGCCCTCGTCATGCTGGCGCTTGCCGGCTGCTCGACGACGGCGAAGGACCGGATGACCACGGGCTCGATACCGAAGCTCGACAAGCCGGTAGAGCAGATGGACGCCAACGAATTGAGGGCTGCAACGGACCGCGTCGGCCAGGCCTATGGGAAAAACCCGCGCGATCCCGTCAACGGCGTCAATTACGCCAATCTGCTGCGCATGAATGGGCGCGATGCGCAGGCGCTTGCCGTCATGCAGCAGGTCGCCATCGCCAATCCTCAAGATCGCAACGTGCTTGCAGCCTATGGCAAGGCGCAGGCAGCTGCAGGACAGCTCCAGCAGGCGCTGGACACGATCGGTAGGGCGCAGACGCCAGACCGTCCCGACTGGCGGCTGATCTCGGCGGAAGGCGCGATTCTCGACCAGATGGGCCGGCCGAACGATGCGCGCCAGCGGTACCGCGATGCGCTCGACATCCAGCCGAACGAACCGTCGATCCTTTCCAATCTCGGCATGTCCTATCTCCTCACGGGGGATTTGCGCACGGCGGAAACCTACCTTCGTTCGGCGGCAGGCCAGCCTTCCGCCGACAGCCGCGTGCGCCAGAACCTCGCCCTCGTCGTTGGGCTGCAGGGCCGTTTTGCGGAGGCCGAGCAGATTGCGCGGCGCGAGCTTTCGCCGCAGCAAGCCGATGCCAACGTCGCCTATCTGCGCGGTATGCTTTCCCAGCAGAATTCCTGGCAGAAGCTTGCTGCGAAGGACGCGGCGTCGCCCGCCAGCAATACCAACTGACCTATTTGCTGCTCAATCCGGACAGGATGAGACGAAGGCCGAGGCCAGCCATGACCGCGCCCGCGGCCCTGTCAATCCAGGCTTTGGCGGCAAGATAGGCTCTGCGCGGCTGCTGGGCCGAAAAGGCGAGCGCTACGATCGCATACCATCCCGCTTCAACCAGGAAGACTCCGACGGGCAGCGCCAGCAAAAGCTCCACAGGCACGGTCTTCGGCAGCAGTGCCGCGAAGATACTGGCGTAGACGACGATTGCCTTGGGATTGCTCAGCTGCGTCAGCATTGCTGCCGTAAAACTGCGCGCCGGCATGCTCTTACCGGCGACATCGCCCGACAGCGCGAGCGGTTCGCTCGCACCCTTCCAGATCGCGAATGCTATGTAGATCAGATAGGCGCCACCGGCGATCTTCAGCACGATATAGAGCCACTCGAATTGGGACAGCAGCGCCGTCAGGCCGGCAAGAGCGAGCACGGCGAAGGTCACGCCACCAACACCCATACCGAGCGCCGCGGCAAGCCCATCAATGCGGGATCGGGAAATGGCGATGCGTGAGACGACCACAAAACTCGGACCGGGGCTCATGGCACCGATCATCAAGGCTGAAATGATGCTGATAAAAATTCCGAGAGAAGACATGGCTGACCTACGTTTTCATGCAATTCCGGACGCAAAATCGCTAAACACTTTTGCTGGCATTGTTCAGGCGATCGCGGATTGCCCTGGCAAGTCGTGAAAATTCGCACCTCGCCAGTCATGCAGGGTGCAAGCTAGCCGGATTCCGTTATAGCGGCAAGCGTCAGAACCGGTCGGCAACCTGGATGCCGGCGGGGCCAAGGATGACGGCGATCAGGACCGGCAGGAAGAAGAGGATCATCGGCACGGTCAGCTTTGGCGGCAGGGCGGCAGCCTTCTTTTCCGCTTCGTTCATGCGCTCGTCGCGACCCTCCTGCGCCAGCACACGCAGCGCCGTCGCAATCGGCGTGCCGTAGCGGTCTGCCTGAATGAGCGCCTGGGTGACCGATCGGACGAGATCGATCTGGGTGCGGGTCGCGAGATTCTCAAGCGCCACGCGCCGATCCGGCAGGAAGGACAGCTCAGCGGTCGTCAGCACCATTTCTTCGGCGAGCGGCGGCGACTGTTCGCCGAGTTCTTCGGAAACACGGCGCATGGCCGCTTCGATCGAAATGCCCGATTCGACGCAAATCAGCATCATGTCCAGCGCGTCCGGCCAGGCGCGCTTGATGGACTGCTGACGCTTGGTCATACGGTTGGAGATATAAATGTTCGGGGCATAGAAGCCGATATAGGCGATACCGATGACGATAAAGAGCCGTATTGGCAAACCCTTGTCGACAAGGTTGCCGAGGCCGAACATCCAGAAAGCGGCAACAGCAAGGAAGAGAAATGGCAGAAGAAAGCGTGCAACAAGGAAGGTGTTCAACGCATTTTCCGAGCGAAACCCGGCTGCACGCAGCTTGTTCATCGTGTTGTCGTCGACGAGCGCCTTGCGTAGGTTGAAACGCTCGACGATCTGGCGGACAGGCCGGTTGTTCTGGCTTCTGAGCGTGGCTTTGGCGCCGGCATCGGTGTTCAGACGAGCGCGTTCGCGGGCACGGATCTGCTCGCGCTCCGTGGAGACTGCCTTCATGCGCTTGTTGAGATCGCCGCGCTCGAAAAAGGGAACCGCAAGCGTGTAGAAGGTGGCAAAGACGGCGATGGCGACCAGCACGGCCACGATGTTGGCGGGATCGGTCAAGCTTGCGGCGAGTTCCTGCGACATGCTGCTTTCTCCCGCTAGATATCGAAGTTGATCATGTTGCGCATCACGAAGATGCCGATCGACATCCAGACGGCCGAAAAGCCCAGAATGAAGTGGCCGCGCGGATCGGTGAACAGGACCATCATGTACTGCGGCGAGGTCAGATAGACGAGCAGGGCGACGATGAATGGAAGGGCGCCAATGATCACGGCAGATGCCTTGGCTTCCATGGACAGTGCCTGGACTTTGGCCTTCATTTTCTTGCGGTCGCGCAGCACCTTGGAAAGATTGCCGATCGCCTCCGACAAGTTGCCACCGGCCTGTGACTGGATGGCGATGACGATAGCGAAGAAATTGACTTCCTGCAGCGGCATCTGATTGGTCATGCGGGCACAGGCTTCGGGCACACTGAGACCGACCTGCTGCGATTCGACGATACGGCGAAATTCGCTCTTGACGGGCTCAACCCCTTCGGTCGCGACGAGACGGATCGCGTCGTTCAGCGGGAGGCCGGAGCGGATGGAGCGGACGACGACGTCGAGCGCATTCGGAAATTCGTCGAGGAACTTGTTCTGGCGGCGTGAGACCAGGAAGCCAAGCACCCAGCGCGGCAGGCCAAGCCCTGCGGCCACGGGAATACCAAGCATGATCGGCGTTGATGCACCGGCGAGGAAAAGCACGACCAGCAGCACAAACGCGAAGAGCGCGCTGAACAGATAGAAGCGGGCCGGCGTGATCGGCAGTCCCGCCTGCACCAGGCGGGATTTGAGCGATAGCGTTTTCTTGGTCTTTTCGTGCTGTCGCTTTTCAAGATCCTTCAGGCTGTCCTGCACCGATTTGCGGCGCTTCGACAATTCCTGCACGCGGTCGCGAGCGGCCTTGACCTTGGTGCGATCAACTTCGGCCGATTTGACGCGATTGATGCGGGTTGCCGATTTCTTGTCGCTCTCGATCCGCGAGAACAATACGGCATAGCTCACCGCGGCGGCCGCAACAGCTGCAAGAACGATGATTGCCAACACTGTCGGATCGATGCCGAACATCTCAATCCTTCGATTTCGATTCCATCTCGTCGAGCGCAGCGGCGAGGCGTTTTTCTTCGTTATAATAGCGGGCGCGATCCCAGAAATGCGGCTTGCCAATACCAGTCGACATGTGACGGCCAATCAGGCGTCCGCTCGCGTCCTCGCCCTCGATTTCGTAGCGCATCAAGTCCTGAGTGATGATGACGTCACCTTCCATGCCGACCACCTCGGTGATCTGGGTAATGCGACGCGAACCGTCGCGCAGGCGCTGTGCCTGGATGATGACGTCAATCGAGGAGGAGATGATCTCGCGCACGGTCTTTGCCGGCAAGGTGAAGCCACCCATGGCGATCATCGATTCCATGCGGCTCAGGCATTCGCGCGGGTTGTTGGCATGGATGGTGCCCATGGAACCGTCGTGGCCGGTGTTCATAGCCTGCAGGAGGTCGAAGACTTCCGGTCCGCGCACTTCGCCGACGATGATGCGTTCGGGACGCATACGCAGGCAGTTCTTGACCAGGTCGCGCATGGTAATCTCGCCCTCGCCTTCAATATTGGGCGGTCGGGTTTCGAGACGCACGACATGCGGCTGCTGAAGCTGCAATTCGGCGGTATCCTCGCAGGTGATGACGCGCTCGTCGCGGTCGATATAGTTCGTCAGGCAGTTCAGGAGCGTCGTTTTACCCGAACCCGTACCGCCCGAGATGATGACGTTGCAGCGGACGCGGCCGATGATCTGCAGAACGGTCGCGCCTTCGGGTGTAATGGCGCCGAAGCGCACCAGCTGATCGAGCGTCAGCTTGTCCTTCTTGAATTTGCGGATGGTGAGTGCCGGGCCATCGATGGCGAGCGGCGGCGCGATGACGTTGACACGCGAGCCGTCGGGAAGGCGCGCGTCGCAGATCGGGCTCGATTCATCGACGCGGCGGCCGACCTGGCTGACAATGCGCTGGCAGATCGACAGAAGCTGCGAATTGTCCCGGAAGCGGATTTCGGATTCGATCGTCTTGCCGCCGACTTCGATGAAGGTCTGGCCTGCGCCGTTGACCATGATATCGGCGATGTCGTCACGCGCCAGCAGCGGCTCGAGCGGACCATAACCCAGGACGTCGTTGCAGATATCCTCGAGCAGCTCTTCCTGCTCGGAGATCGACATCGCGAAATTCTTGATGGTGATGATATCGTTGACGATATCGCGGATTTCCTCTCGCGCGCTTTCGCCATCCAGCTTGGAAAGCTGCGAGAGGTCGATCGTATCGATCAGCGCGGAAAAGACCTGTGCCTTGGTGTCGTAATATTCGTCGGTGCGGGCCGGGCGCCTGCGCTGCGGCGTCTGCATCGGCGGAGGCGCCACCTGCTGGCGAACGGGTTCACGGGACGGCTCGACCAGCACCGAAGGGCCGGATGACGCTACCGAAGCGGCAACCGGCATCGGCGGCGGGGGAGCGGCGATGCCGCCGACACCGGCCTTTCCGAAACCATCATTTCCGCGTTTTCCGAACATGGACCCGATCCAATTCTGCTCGTTCACTTGCGCTTCAGAAGGCCGAGCAGGCCGCCCTTGCGGGATTTCTTCACTGCCACGCGACCCGTCACGATGTGCGAGATCTGCGAAAAGGTCTCCGATGTGGGCGACTTCGGATCGACCTCCGAGATCATCCGGCCGCTATTGGCGGCGTTTCCGAAGAGGCCGATATCGAAGGGGATGATGGCAATCGGCTCGACTTCCAGCGGCTCGCAGAAATCGGAAATCGAGATTTCCGGCCGTTTCGGCATGCCAACCTGATTGAGAATGAGGTGCGGTAGCTTGTCATTCGGGCGTATCTTGCGAAGCGCATCGAGCATGTTTTTGGTGTTGCGCAGGTTGGCGAGATCGGGAACCGCGCAGATCACCACTTCGTCTGCGTTCGACAGTACCGAGCGGGTCCAGTCCGACCAGGCATGTGGAACGTCGAGCACCGAGACCGGCGCGCTGCGCTGCAAGACATCCATGACAGGCTGGAAGGCCTGACCGTCGAAATCATAGGCGCGATCAAGAAGCGAGGGGGCGGCCAGCAGCGAAAGGTGATCTGAGCATTTCGTCAGCAGGCGATCGAGGAAAACCTCGTCGAGCCGTTCCGGTGCGAAGACGGCCTCGGCAATGCCCTGGGCCGGATCCTGATCGAAATCGATGTTCGCCGTGCCATAGGGCAGGTCGAGATCGGCCAAAATCGTTTCGGTCGAGAAGAGGTTCGAGATGCCGAAGGCGCAATTATGAGCGATGGTCGACGCGCCGACGCCACCCTTGGCACCGATAAAGGCAATGCTGCGGCCGAGCGGCTCGGCTTCCGGATCGACGAAAATCGCCGCCATCGCGCCCATGATGTCGGGCATGGCGAGGGGCTGAACGAGATATTCGGAAATGCCGTTGCGGATCAGATCGCGATAGAGGCCGATATCGTTGTAATAGCCGACGATGATGACCTTGGTCGAGGGATCGCAGACGGCAGCGAGCGGGGCGAGCTCGGCAAGCAGGTTGGCCGGGTTCGCCCTGGTTTCCAAGATGATCAGGTTCGGTGTCGGTGCGTTCGAGAACATGTTTGCGGCAGCAGCCGTGCCGCCGCTGGTGATGCGCATCGTGACTTTCGACAGGCGCCGATCACTGGCGCAGCGCTCCATGACCCGTTGCAATCCTTCGCTTTCGCAGAAGGCGTGAACGGAGATGCGCGGCAGCGGCCGCATGTTTTCCAATTCGCCCATACGCACTGCCTCCTCGGCCTGCCGGAGCTCGCTGGTGTTCTTGATCTCGTATTCGACGGTGCTCATCGTTTCATTCCGCCTGATCAGAAACCGGTCTGACCGGATTCGACATCTTCGATCGTGCTGGTGGTCGTCCGGTATTCCTGGATCGCCTCGTTACGCCGCTCTGCGTCGATCGGAGTCATGCCGCGCGGAGCGATGAAATCTTCCGGATTGGCGACCTGAGCGGCTAGGTTGTTCTGCGAGGCGCAGCCGAAATTATAGTAATTCTGGTTTGTGAAATCGGCGGCAATATCCCGCGGCCACTGGCCGCACTGGGTCGTCACCGCGGTCGTGCCGGTAAAGCTCAGTCGCAGCGGTGCAGAATCCAAAACGCCCGTTGCCGCATAGGATGTATTGATGATCTTGTTGCTGGCGATGCCGCGCGAGGCAAGTTCGGCACGGACCTGGCTGCGCAAGGCGCGGGCGGCTCCCGCATTCGGCGAGCCTTCCGGAGACAGGATATAGACCGGGCCGGATGCCCGCGACAGGTAGTTCTGCGCAAAGCCGCGGATCATCTCGCGCTGGGCAATAGAGAGGCGGCGATCGGTAGAGGCGACGGGGATGTCTACGGTTTGCTCGGCTTCGGTAACGACGATCGGATGACGCTCCCGGTAGTCGTCGGGAATCCCGCCGGTCGTCAGCTGATCGCGCGGTCCGGCGCAGCCGGAAAGCATTGCAACGGCTATGGATGCGGCCACCAGCAGAGGTTTTGCAGCGCAGAAATGTCTCGCATTCAGATGGACCATCGCCTGATCTCTGTTCTTTCTCATCGGTTCAGACTGCGCCCCGCTCATTTGTAGATAAATCCGATGGAACCGTGGAACTGCGCGTCGGCGATCGGCGCCTGGGGGCTGCCGTAAACCTTGTTGACGCGATTCATGAAGAAGGCGGACGCATCATTCGTCGGGCTGAAATTATCGTCCGGCCGATTGAGTTGATTGCGGGCCACCGGACGCACCAGGTAGGGCGTCGCAATGATGACGAGCTCTGTTTCCTGGCGTTCAACTCCCTTCTGGCGGAAGAGCGTGCCGAGAAGCGGTAACTTCGAGACGCCGGGCGTGCCGTTCATCGTCTGGGAAATGTTGTCGCGGATGAGGCCTGCAAGAGCGATCGAACCACCGGAGGGAAGTTCGACCGAAGTTTCGGCCGACCGGCGCTGATAGGTTGGCGCAGCGCCCGATACCGAGGGCGCCGGTTCGGAAACATTGGTCTTGATCTGAAGGCTGATGCGACCGGAAGACAGGACCACCGGCTTGAAGGCCAGATTGATACCGTAATTATAGGGAACGACCGTGACGTTGCCCTGATTGTCCGTCGTCGAATAGAGAACCTGACCGCCGGAATTGAACGTCGCAGCTTGACCGGAGATCGCCGTCAACGTGGGTTCAGCCAGCGTGCGCACGACCTTCCCCTGCTCCAGTGCATTCAAGTAGGTCGATATATCGTACTTGCCGATCGAATTCTTGAAGAGCGCGGCAAGGCCCCCACCGACGACGGATGTGGCGCTATCAGCAGATGGGCTGCCGAGCTGTGCGACCGTCATGCCCGAGGAGTTGGTGACGAGATTGTCGAAGCCTAGCTGCTTCAGCACTTCGCGGCGAACCTCGGCGATCGTCACCTTGAGCGTAACCTGGTCTTCGCCCTGGATCTGCAGGAGATTGACGACCTGAGAGACCTGGCGGTTTTCGGCAAACAGTGCAACGGCGCTATCGCCCCCCGTACCGGAGGCCGTCTCCGTGCGCGTCGTGGCTTCGCCGCCTTTCAGGAAGGCTTCGGCAAGCGAGGCTGCCTGGGTCGCATCCTGCGGCGTGCGGACGGTGCCTGTCAGAACGATATTGTCGGAGACGATCTCGACCTTGATAGCGGAGTCCGGAATGAAGCGGCGCAGATTGGCTTCGAGACCGGAGACATCGCGCTCAATCTCGATGTCGAGGCTGACGACCTCCTCGCCGCTCGCGCCGAAGACAAAGATATTCGTCTGCCCGACCTTCTTGCCGAACAGATACATGCGCCGCGAGGTGCGTGTCACGGCATCCGCCATGCTCGGATCGGAAACGAGAATGTCATGTGCGTCTTCCGGCAGGTCGACGACCAGAGCCTTGTTGAGGCCGAGTTTCAGACGACGATGTGCGCCCGGGCCACTTTGAGAAATGCGGATGAGGCTTTCCGATGCGGCGCTCGCCTGCTCTACGCCCAGGAGCGCGGGAAAGGATAGCGGCATAATACCCGTCGCGGCCATTGCCAGCGAAAGGCAGCCGGTCAGGAAAAGCCTGGCGCGCTGTTTTGAGTTGCCCATCTGCATTTCCCTTACTCTGGCTTCACTGAGCCGGTGGCATCCGTGACGATGGAGCCGGATTTGATGACCTGAATGATTGCGCTGCCGTTATCGCCGCTCAGCAGATAGTCTGCCGCGCTGGTATCCTGCTCCTGCGCATCGGCAACCGAGCGCAGGGCAAGCGACAGGCGATCTGCCATTTGTTGGGCAACGGCCAGAACCTTTGTCTGATCGGGAGTCAGTTCCAGCGTTGCGGTGGTGCCGACGGCTGCCTTGCTGCCGTCCTCCTTTTCCTCGATCTGCTGGTCGATGGCGAGGACGCGAACGTTGCTGAGCACGGTCTCGGTGATGTATTTGTCCGTGCCCTGCCCCTTGCGCACCATGATGACGTCGACGCGGTCATTGGGGAGGATGAAGCCGCCGGCGCCGGTCGCAACGGAGATTTCGGTCGCAACGGCCCGCTTGCCGGCGGGCAACAGTGAAGACAGGATGCGGCTGTTGGAATCGGCGACTTTTTCCGGACGGATCGGCTCTCCTTCGAAGACGGGCAAGCGCACAACAGCCCCTTGCAGATCCTTGATGGCGTCCGGCTGATCAGTCTCGGTGATAAAACCCTGGACAACGCCATTCTGCGGCCAGGCCATCCAGTGAACGGCTTTTTCGTCCAGCCTGGCACCAACGGGAAGATTGGCACTTGAGACCAGGACGTTGACGGTCGGCTCCTTCTCGATGACGGACTGGATTTTCGTCACGACGCCTCGATTGCCGGCCATGTTCATTGCGAGAAAACCGGCAAGGCCGGCTGCCACCACAGCGACAGCTAGGATAATAAGGCGGGCCGGTTTCATTGATCATTCCTTAGGGCACGACGCGTTCGCCCCGCAGAATGCTCAGGAATTGGTATAATTATGGTTAATGGAACACTTACACTTTAAGTTAACGGCCGATTAAAATGCCGTTATTTCAGGCTTTCCAGTGCTGCGATGAACAGCGGTGAGGATGGGAAAGCCAGAAAGCCGCCGATCGCGATGGCAATGCCATAGGGAATCTTCTTGGCGAGCAGGAGCGAATTGGGCACGGGGAGACCGATGGCCAATATCATATTCGACTGCGACCGGATCAACAGGATCGCCAACGTGACCAAGCCACCGATGACACCAACATAGGTCAGAAACGACAAGAGAGCGGGATCATAACCAAACCAAATCGCGGTCGCGCTCAAGAGTTTCGCGTCTCCGCCGCCCATCACATTGAGGGCAAAGAGAGCAAAGCAAATGCCGAAGACGATGGCGGCAGCAAGGGCGTGCATTCCGATAGCGGGAACAGCAAGGCCGCTCAACGGCGCCAGCAGGGCGAATGAAATTACCAGGATCAACGATACCCTGTTGGGGATCGTCATCGTCAACAGATCGGATATGGCTGCAAAAGCAAGGCAAAGCGGAAAAATCAGAAGGATTGCGGCTACGATCATCTTCTCACCTCCCTAAGTCCTCCAGTGCCCGTGCCCAAAACAAATAGGCTCACGGCGGTTCGCTCGTGAGCCAGATGCTTTTAGACCGGAGCCGTGCCCCGCATCTATCCGGGCTTAGTTGACTGCAGAGTCCAGCTTGTTGCCCAGCTCGACGAACGTAGAGTTCAGCTTACCACCGAGCGTGGTGGCGCCAGCAACGAGGGCTACGGAAATCAGGGCGGCGATCAGGCCGTATTCGATTGCGGTCGCGCCGGATTCATCCTTCAGAAAACGGCTAAAAAGCTTGGTCATGGCTACTTCTAACTCCAGTTGATGTTCAGCACGTCCGCCAACTGTTTGCCGTTGATCGGATGCCCGCAACGTATCGAATGGCCGTTTCCATCGACTTAATGAAATGCGTTAACAGGATATAAACGAGACAACCGCCCCACTCAGGGTAAGTAACTCCTTACCGCGTTGCTTGCATTTTTAAATGAATTTCCGGAAGAAATGTGGACCAATAGCTTCCAGGCATCCAGTAACGGCACAGATTTCTGCCACTCGTCGATTTCACGCCCCGCCGGCGCGAACCGAAACGATCCAATGCGTTTCACTCGTGAACATGGCATTGGAAGCTTAAAGCTTCGTTCACCATTTTTTTCCATTCTATCTGCAATTTGCATTGCGATCGTGAAAGAGGCCAAAATGCCATCGAACGGCAAGACCGTTTTCTTTGCCTGGGTGATTGCGGCTCTCACGGCATCCACAGCCTTCGCCCAGGAAGACATGCTGCGCGTCTATATGGATCACGCGCGCGTTTTGAAGCTCGACCGTCCGGTCAGCAAGGTCATCGTCGGCAATGCCAAGGTTGCCGATGCGACGGTTGCCGATGCCAGGACGATCGTGTTGACAGGCCGCAGTTTCGGCACGACCAACATCGTGCTGCTCGACGGCGATGGCAACGCCATTCTGGACGAACGCATTCTCGTTTCCATCGACGAAGGCAATACGGTGCGTGTCTATCGCCAGACAGAGCGCTCGGTTCTTTCCTGCACCCCCAACTGCGAACAGCATGCGCAGCAAGGAGCCGCTTCCACAAACTAGCCGATATGAAAGAAACTCACGCGCATTCGTTAAAATAGCTGCTCCGGCCTGAAACGGAAAATCAACGAACACGCCCTAGTGTGGCGCCCGAAGAACATTTTCGAGGCCAGACTATGGCGATCAGTGAGCAGGAGACGGGCAAGGTGCGTGTGTCCCTCCGTTTATCCAGACTTCGCGCCCTGGCCCGCTCGCGCGATGGTTCCGCCGCTATCGAATTCGCGTTGCTGGCTATCCCCTATTTCATCGTCATATTCGCCATCCTGGAAACCTTCATCGCCTTTGCGGCGGAAGAACTCGTCTCGAACGCCGTCGATACGATGAGCCGCCAGATGAGGACAGGGCAGATCACCTTCATCGATTCCACCCGCCCGACCTATAAGACGCAGACGCAGTTCCGACAGGCTTTCTGCAACGAGATCTCGATCATCATCCGTTGCTCGGAAACGGAGGCGGCAACACCCAGTAAGCTCTACCTGGATGTACGGAGCTTCACGACCTTCGCGTCAATTCCAACCACCATCCCGAGAGTATCTGCGGACAAATATTCCGATCTCAAGATTTCGGATTTCAAGTTCACGCCCGGCGGCCCCGGCACGATCAATATGGTGCGCGCCTATTATCGCTGGTCCATCATTGTCGACCTCGTCCGTCCCTATGTCACCGGCCTTCGCCCTGTCGGCAGTTCCATGCCGAGCGAATACCTCATCGTTGCGACGGCAGCTTTCCAGAACGAACAGTATCCATGATGGCGCGCTGCGGACTTCTCGTATGGCTGGCTTCGACGACGCGGCGCTTCGCCCGCGACAGGAAGGGCGTCGGCGCCATCGAGTTTGCAATCATCTTCCCGGTTCTGATCATGCTCTATCTGGGCGCGTTCGAGATCACGATCGGGCTCAGCGTCAGCAAGCGCACGACACGTGCCGCCGGCGCGATCGCCGATATCATCACCCAGCAGCAGAATGTCACCAAAAGCTCGCTCGCCGATATCGCCAAAGCCGCCCCGGCAATCTTCGCGCCTTATGACAGTTCCGATCTGTCGCTGAAGGTCACAGCAATCCAGATCGACGGCAGCGCAAATCCCACGGTTCTCTGGTCCTGGGCCCCGAGCGGTACGGCGCCCTATGCCAAGAACAGTGCGGTTTCCGGTGTGCCTACGGAAATGAAGAAGGCAAACAGCTTCCTCATCCGCACCGAACTCAGCACGCCTTATACGCTGTTCGTCTTTGCCCCCGATTTCATGCCGTCCGGGATGCGCACCATCACGATCAGCCGCAGCTATTTTTATCGCCAGCGGCAGAACGACAATATCCCCTGCGGCGACTGCTAGAGTCTGGCGCGCCTTTGCGCGACATGCTCTCTGTCTAGCGCATGTCGTTATCCCAAAAACCGCTACGCACTATTGCGCGACATGCGCGCGCTTCCACACCTCAGATTTGCCAAGCGGTTTCCGTCATTATATGGCTGGGCGTTATTCAGATCGTTCCAGCCGAGGCTGACGACAGTAGATAATGCGGGTGAAAAATGGCGCGTGCCTTTCTCTTCGTTCTGGATTCCTTCGGTGTCGGTGGGGCGCCGGATGCGGCAGCCTATGGCGATGAAGGCGCCGATACGCTCGGCCATATCGCCGAATTTTGTGCGGCAGGTGCCGCTGACCGGACGGGTCTGCGTTCCGGTCCCCTCTCGCTGCCGAACATGTCGGCGCTCGGCCTATTGCATATTGCGCGGGCGGCTTCCGGCCAATTTCCCGCCGGCATGCCGCTGCCGGACAGGATTTACGGTATCTATGGCGCCGCCAACGAAACCTCGCGCGGCAAGGATACGCCGTCAGGACATTGGGAAATTGCCGGAACGCCCGTTACCTTCGACTGGGGCTATTTTCCGAGCGAGGGCGATGCCTTTCCACCGGTGCTGATCGAAGCGCTCTGCCGGGCGGCCGACGTGCCCGGCATTCTCGGCAATTGCCATGCTTCGGGGACCGAGATCATCGCCCGCTACGGCGAAGAGCATATGCGCAGCGGCAAGCCAATCTGCTACACATCAGCGGATTCCGTGTTCCAGGTCGCAGCTCACGAGGTCTATTTCGGCCTCGATCGCCTGCTCAAGTTTTGCCAGATCGCCCGCAGCCTGCTCGATCCCTACAATATCGGCCGCGTCATCGCCCGGCCCTTCATCGGCCAGAGCGTCGCGACCTTCCAGAGAACGGGCAACCGCCGCGACTTCTCGGTGCCGCCGCCGGAACCGACGCTGCTCGACCGGCTGGTCCAACATGGCCGGAATGTGCATGCGGTCGGCAAGATCGGCGATATCTTCGCCCATCAGGGCGTTTCCCGGGTCATCAAGGCAAACGGGAACGATGCGCTGATGGATGCTTCCCTGGCTGCCATCGACGAGGCGGAGGACGGCGATCTGGTCTTCACCAATTTCGTCGATTTCGACATGATCTACGGCCATCGCCGCGACGTGGCGGGCTATGCCGCCGCGCTCGAAGCCTTCGATGCGCGCCTGACGGAGGTTCATCAGAAGCTGCGGGAAGGCGACCTTGTGATCCTGACGGCCGACCACGGCTGCGATCCGACCTGGCGCGGCACCGACCATACGCGCGAGCGCGTGCCTGTTATCGCCTACGGTCCCGGCATCCGGTCACGCTCTGTCGGCGTGCGCCGGACCTATGCCGATATCGGCGAAAGTGTTGCGCGCCATCTCGGCATTCCCGTAGGCCCGCATGGAAGGAGTTTTTTGTGACGTCGCATTTGAAGAAGGTTGAGTTGCATTGCCATCTGGAGGGTGCGGCCCCCCCAGACCTGACGGCTTCGCAGGCCCGTAAATACGGCATCGACATCAGTGCCCATCTGCAGGATGGCGTCTACGTCTGGCACGATTTTGCGAGCTTTCTGGAATGCTATGACAAGGTGTCCGAGGTCTACAAGACCGAGGAGGACTATGCGCTGCTGACAGAGACCTATCTGGAGGAGCTTGCCGGCATCGGCACGATCTACAGCGAACTCATCGTTTCCCCCGACCACGGCAAGCGCATCGGCCTCGGCGCGGATGCCTATATCGCCGGTGTGTGCGAGGGCATTCGGAGGGCAAAGGCAAAGAGCGGCATCGAGGCCCGGCTGATCGTGACCGGGGAACGGCATTTCGGCCCGGAAAGCGTGATCGGCGCTGCCGAATATGCAGCAAAGGCCGATAATCCGCTGATTACCGGCTTCAATCTCGCCGGCGAGGAGCGGATGGGCCGCGTTGCCGACTATGCGCGTGCCTTCGACATCGCCCGCGACGCCGGGCTTGGCCTGACCATCCATGCCGGCGAAGTCTGCGGCGCCTTCAGCGTCTCGGATGCACTGGACGAGGTTCGCCCCGCGCGCATCGGCCATGGCGTACGGGCAATCGAGGATGCCGAACTCGTCAAGCGTCTGGCTGATCTCGGCACCGTGCTGGAAGTCTGCCCCGGTTCGAATATCGCGCTCAGGGTTTTTGAGAATTTCAGTTCGCACCCGCTGCGCAGGCTGAAGGACGCGGGCGTCAAGGTGACGATCAGCTCCGACGACCCGCCGTTCTTCCATACGTCGCTCGAGCGGGAATACGAGCTGGCCTCCGGTGCTTTCGGCTTCAACGATGCCGATATCGATGCGATGACGCGCACAGCTATCGAGGCAGCGTTCGTCGATGAAGAGACCCGCAAGGCGCTGCTCGCGCGCCTTTAACGGGTGCGCTGGATTGTTAATGGTCCAGGCAAATCAGCCTCCGCTCTTGAAGTGGAGGCGGTTTCCATGGAAGAAACAGCCGATAAGAACAAAGAATTGGAAGGTTTCCCTATGGACGGCGTCACAGTCATTGATCATCCGCTCGTGCAGCACAAACTCACCATCATGCGGCGCAAGGAAACCTCGACGGGCAGCTTCCGCCGGCTGTTGCGCGAGATCTCGACACTGCTCTGCTACGAGGTGACGCGCGATCTGGAATTGACCATGGAGACAATCGAAACGCCGATCCAGGAGATGCAGTCGCCGATCCTGGAAGGCAAGAAGCTGGTTTTTGCCTCCATCCTGCGCGCCGGCAACGGTCTCTTGGAAGGCATGCTCGATCTCGTACCGTCTGCCCGGGTTTCGCATATCGGCGTCTACCGCGACCATGAAACGCTGCAGCCGGTGGAATATTACTTCAAGGCGCCCGAAGATGTGGCCGAGCGCCTGATCATTGTCGTCGATCCGATGCTGGCGACCGGCAATTCCTCGATTGCCGCCATCGACAAGCTTAAGGAGCGCGGAGCGCACAATATCCGCTTCCTCTGCCTGTTGGCCGCTCCCGAGGGCCTCAAGAACTTCCGCACCGCGCATCCCGACGTTCCGGTCTTTACCGCCGCCATCGACAGCCATCTGAACGAGAGGGGCTATATCGTGCCCGGTCTCGGCGATGCGGGCGACCGGATGTACGGCACTAAATAATTTCGACTTCGTTTACCAAATCGAAAGACTTCCAAGGCCCGGTCGTCCATTCCGGGCCTTTTTAGTGTTGCGATTAGCAACTTCTCAGCACTTGCGGATTAGCTGCTTGAAGCATGGGGTTCCGCATGAGGCGGGGTTATACAGGAAGGATTTCTGTTCATGCTCATGCGAGCTGTCCTATTTGCCGGCATAGCGGCGGTGCTGGCGACACAAGTGCCTTCCCTGCTCGCAGTCGCGACACGGCAGCCTGGCAATACGATCTCCCCCAACTTCGTCTCGACCGAAGATGACCCACCTGACGCTTCTGCACCGATCGCCAATGGTGGCACGATGCGCCTGCAGGCCGATGCGCAGGGTCACTATACAGGCAACTTCAGGATCAACGGTAAGCCGGTGCAGGGGCTGATCGATACAGGCGCCACCTATGTCGCGCTGAACGAAAGCCTTGCCCGCAGGCTCGGTTACAGCGGCAACCAGCTTGACTTCCGCTACGCGGTCAATACGGCCAACGGCCAGACCAAGGCCGCGCATGTGACGCTCGACCGCGTGGAAATCGGCGGCATCCGTGTTCGCAGCGTCGAGGCCTTCGTGCTGAAAGACGAGGCGCTGAGCGGCACGCTGGTCGGCATGAGCTTTCTGCGGAAGCTGGCCTCCTACTCCGTCGCCGACGGTTCGCTCAGCCTCAAACAGTAGTTCGATCAGATCCGGCCGGCGATAACCGGAAGCAGGGCCGGTTTCTCGTCGGCAATGCGATAGTTTGCGGCAAGTGCGGCCACAGCTCTTTCGGCGGAAGCCTCGTCGGCCGCGTGAACGAGCGCGATCGGATCGCCTTCATGCACATGCGTTCCAAGCGGCAGCAGGCCGGTGAAGCCGACGCTGTGGTCGATTCTGTCGGCTGGATGGCGTCGCCCGCCGCCGAGGTCGATGACGCTCACGCCGACGTCGCGGGCGTCGCAGGCAGCGAGCCAGCCGCCGCGGGATGCCGGAATAGCCCGCTCTATGGGGGCTCTGCGCAGGTAGGCATCCGGCCGCTCCAGAAGATCGGCGGGGCCGCCAAGCATATGCACCATGCGTGCGAAGATCTCCGCAGCCCTGCCGGACGAAAGTGCCTCCTGCGCCTTGCTCTCCGCCTCGATGAGCGAGCCGGCAACACCCGATTGCACAAGCATTTCGGCGGCAAAGGCGAGGACGACGGTTTCAAGCCGGGTGCCGGCCTTTCGGCCTGCCAGAAAATCGAGGCAGTTGCGTACCTCCACGGCATTGCCGGCACTGTCGGCCAGCGGCTGGTTCATGTCCGTTATCAGCGCCGATGTCTTCACGCCCGCGCCGTTTGCGACCTCGACCAGCGAATGCGCCAGAACAGCCGCCTGCTCCGGATCGGCCATGAAGGCGCCGTTGCCGGTCTTGACGTCGAGCACCAGCGTCTGGAGACCAGCAGCGAGTTTCTTGGACAGGATCGACGCCGTAATCAGCGGGATGGAATCGACGGTCGCCGTCACGTCGCGCACGGCATAGAGCCGGCCATCTGCTGGCGCCAAGGCGCCTGTCGGGCCGATGATGGCGCAGCCGACGTCCTTCACCACCTTGCGAAAGAGCGTGGCATCCGGATTGATCGTATAGCCTGGAATAGATTCGAGCTTGTCCAGCGTACCGCCGGTATGGCCGAGGCCGCGGCCGGATATCATCGGCACCGCCAGACCGCAGGCGGCGGCGATCGGGGCAAGCATCAGCGAGACGTTGTCGCCCACCCCACCGGTCGAGTGTTTGTCGGCAACGGGGCGGTCAACGCCTGCCCAGGAGAGCATGTCGCCGGAGCGCGCCATGGCGAGCGTCAGCGCCACCGTTTCCGTGCGCGACATGCCCTTGAACCAGACCGCCATGGCGAAGGCACCGATCTGGCCTTCCGACAACTCGCCTGCCGCAAGCGCCGAGATGAAGGCATCGATATCGCCTGACGGCAGTTCGGCGCCGTTGCGCTTCTGGCGGATGATCTCCTGCGGGATCATCTCAATAGCTCGAGGCAACCGCCGGCTTCGGTTCCGTGCCGCTGAGCACGGCGAGGATATTGTCGAGCAGGCCAGAGGCGCCGAAACGGAAGGTGGAGGGCATCGGCCAGTCCGGCGTCATGATAGTTTCGGCCAAACTCAGATAGAGTGCCGCATCGGCGACGGTCGAGATACCGCCGGCGGGCTTGAAACCCACCTTGCGGCCGCTCTCCCTGATGGCGCGGATCATGATGTCGGCGGCTTCCAGCGTGGCGTTGACGGAAACCTTGCCCGTGGAGGTCTTGATGAAATCGGCGCCTGCGTCGATCGCCAGCTGCGAGGCGCGTCGGATGAGGGCCGCGTCCTTCAGTTCGCCGGTCTCGATGATCACCTTCAGGAGCACAGGTGCTACGCATTCGGCGCGTATGGCCGAAACCATGTCGATGACGGCCTTCTCGTTGCCCGCAATCAGCTTACGATAGGGAATGACGAGATCGATCTCATCGGCACCGTCGGCGATCGCCTCGCGGGTTTCGGCGGCGACATCGGCGATTTCCATATCGCCGGACGGGAAATTGACGACGGTTGCGATGCGGACTGGGTGACCTTTGCCGAGCACGGTGCGGGCATGGGCGACGAAACGCGGCCAGATGCAGATTGCGGCGCTGTTGCCATAGGGCGTCTGCGCACGGGCGCAAAGTGCATCAATCTGTTCCTGCATGCAGTCGTCCTTCAGGTTGGTGAGATCGAGAAGGGAAAGGGCGACAGCGGCCGTTTCCCGGCTGGAATGGCTATTCATTTCGCTTCCTCCACCGGCAATCAGCTTCCGGCAATCATTTCTTTGAGTATAGCGGCAAGACGGGCACCGCCAACCGGCGCCATATCCTTGGTTTCTTCGTGGCTCAGCTCGTTTCCGGTCATGCCAGCCCCATAGTTGGTGATTACGGAGGCAGCCGCAACCCTCAGCCCCAGCATTCTTGCAATGATGACCTCCGGCACGGTCGACATGCCGACCGCATCGGCGCCGAGAATACGGGCCAGGCGGATTTCGGCCGGCGTCTCGAAGCTCGGGCCGGAGAACCACATGTAGACGCCGCTTGCGAGCGGGATATCCAGCTTCTTTGCTGCATCTCGCATGGCCGCCGAAAGCTCAGCGTCATAAGCATTGGTCATACCGACGAAACGATGATCGCTCTCTTCGCCGATCAGCGGGTTCATGCCGGAATAATTGATATGATCGGCAATCTGCATCACCGAGCCGGGCGGTATCTCCTCTTTCAGAGAACCGGCCGAATTGGTGAGGATGAGGGCTTCGACGCCGAGCGCCTGCAGGACCTCGATCGGCAGGCGCATGGCGTTTGGGTCGCCCTTTTCGTAATAGTGGACGCGGCCCGAGAGCATGATGACCGGCACCGAACCGAGATGGCCGGCGACGACTTCTCCGGCATGACCGGAGACGGCGCTGACGGGAAAACCCGGCAGATCCTTATAGGGGATGCAAACCGCACCGGTGATCTCTCCGACGAGCGAGCCAAGGCCGGAGCCGAGCACGATGCCGTATCGCGGCTTCAGCCCGCCGAGCAGCGCCGTGAGCAGATCGATAGTCGCAATCATCCGAGTTCGGTCTCAAAGCTGAAGGGAAGAAGCTCATCCATGGTCATGGTCTTCTTCACGCCGGTCTCGTCGCAAAGGTAGATCTTCGTGCCCTTCGAGGCGAATTCCGAAATCTTCTGCCGGCAGCCGCCGCAGGGCGGGCAGAGCGGCAGCTTTTCGGCGATGACGGCCATTTCGACGATCTTCTTGGCGCCGCCCATGATCATGGCGCTGATTGCCGTCGGCTCGGCGCACCAGCCCTGCGGGAAGGAGAGGTTCTCGATATTGGCGCCGGTATAAACCTTGCCGTCTTCGGCGCGGATCGCCGCACCGACCGGAAACTTGGAATAGGGCGCGTGCGCGAAGGCCATGGCGCCGCGAGCGGCTTCGAACAGGTCGTGGGACATATCAACGCTCCTTTACATAGGGCACGCCGCCGGCCTTCGGCGGGATGGCGACGCCGATGAAACCGGCGAGCAGCACGCAGGTCAGAATATAGGGCAGCGCCTGGAAAACCTGAACGGGCACCTCACCAATCAACGGTACCGACTTACCCTGCATGAAGTTCGACAATGCATCGAGGAAGCCGAAGAGCAGGCAGGCGAACATGACCGGGACCGGCTTCCACTTGGCGAAGACCAGTGCCGCAAGCGCGATATAGCCCTTGCCGGCTGACATGTCCTTGATGAACGCAGCAGACTGGGCGATCGACAGATAGGTGCCGGAGAAGCCGCAGAGAATGCCGGCGCACATGACGGCGCGGTAGCGCAGCCAGCTTACCGAAATGCCTGCCGTATCGACTGCACCCGGATTTTCACCGACGGCACGCAGGCGAAGGCCGAAACGCGTGCGATAGAGAACCCACCAGGAGAAAGGCACGGCGAGGAAGGCAAGATAGGTGAGGATATTGTTGCCGGAGATCACGCCGGCATAGAGCGGGCCAATGATCGGCACGTCGCGAATGGCATCCGCACCCGGAAGCACGATCGGCGCGAAACGCGCTTGCGGGTCCAGTTGCGGCGTGCGGCCGCCCTGCCCGAACCAGGCCTGACCGAGCACGATGGTGATACCGGCGATGAAGAAGTTGATGGCGACGCCCGAGATGATTTGATTGCCGCGATTGGTGATCGAGGCAAAGCCGTGCACGAGGCTGAGCGCCACCGAGCAGACCACGCCGGCGCCAAGGCCGGCCCAAGCCGAGCCGGTGAGATAGGCCACACAGGCGGCGGCGAAGGCCGAGCCCAGCATCTTGCCTTCGAGACCGATATCGAAAATGCCGGCGCGCTCGGAAAACAGGCCAGCAAGTGCGGTGAAGATCAGGGGAATGGAGAGCCGGATCGTCGAGCTCAGAACGCTGATGAAAATTTCATAATATTCCATCGTCCGTTCCTCAGGCTCGCTTGAACTGCTGGTAGATATGCACCATCGCCGGGCGGAACATATATTCCAGCGCGCCGGCAAACAGGATCACCAGACCCTGAATGACGAGGATCATCTCGCGGGTGATGTTTGGCATTTCGAAAGAGATCCAGTCGCCGCCCTGATAGAGGACGCCGAAGAGGATTGCGGCGAAGATGATGCCGAGCGGATGGTTTCGTCCCATCAGCGAGACGGCGATACCGACGAAACCCGCGCCACCGACGAACTCCACCTGCAGGCGCGCCGACGAGCCCATGACCGGGTTCAGCGCCATCATGCCGGCCAGCGCTCCAGAGAGCAGCATAGCGATAATGACGATACGCGCATAGGGAATCCCGGCATAGGAGGCCGCTGTCGGGCTGACGCCGAGCGTGCGCATCTCAAAGCCGAGCTTGGTGCGCCAGACCAGGACCCAGACGAACCAGGCCGCGACCAGCGCAATGATGAAGGAGACATTGAACGGAGCAGCACCGAGTTTGCTGCCGAACATCGCCATGACCCAGCCGAGTTTCGGAAGCTGCCCGCCCTCCAGGAAGGTGCGGGTTTCCGGCGCCATCTTGCCCGGCACGATCAGCACATGCACCAGCAGATAGACCATCAGCGCTGCGGCGATATAGTTGAACATGATCGTGGTGATGACGATGTGGCTGCCGCGCTTCGCCTGCAGGAAGGCAGGAATGAAGGCCCAGGCAGCGCCGAAAAGGCCGGCGCCGACGACGGCAACCGGCATGGTCACATACCAAGGCACATATTTGTCGAGCGCCAGCGCCGCCAGCGCACAGCCGAGGCCGCCGACATAGGCCTGGCCTTCCGAGCCGATATTGAAGAGGCCGGCATGGATGGCGACGGCGACCGACAGGCCGGTGAAGATGAAACTCGTCGCGTAATAGAGCGTGAAGCCGATGCCTTCACCGCTGCCGAAGGCGCCTTCGATGAGCAGCGAGAGCGCGGCCAGCGGGCTTTCGCCTATCAGCCAGACGACGAAGCCTGATATCAGGAAGGCGACGATCAGGTTCAAAAGAGGGATCAGGCCGTAATTGATCCATCTCGGTAGGGGTACGGAAGCAGTGCTCATCAAGGCCTCACGCGGCAATGCCGGCCATCATCAGGCCGAGGGTCTGTTCACCGGCATCGGGCGCCTTCTCGCCGACGACATGGCCGGCGAACATGACAAGGATACGGTCTGAAAGGGCACGGATTTCATCGAGTTCGACGGATACGAGCAGGATCGCCTTGCCCGCGTCGCGCATCTCGATGATCCGGCGATGGATGAATTCGATGGCGCCGATATCGACGCCGCGGGTCGGCTGGCCGATGATCAGCATTTTCGGGTCACGCTCGATTTCGCGGGCGACGACGATCTTCTGCTGATTGCCGCCGGAGAAATTCGCCGTCTTCAGCCGCGGGTTCGGCGGGCGGATGTCGTACTTCTCGATCTTCTCCATCGCATCCTTGCGAATGGCTTCGAGATCGAGCAGCGGTCCGCGGCTGTAGCCCTTATGGCGATGATAGCCGAGCACGGAATTCTCATATTCCTCGAATTTCAGGACCAGCCCCATGTGATGGCGGTCTTCGGGAATATGGGCGAGGCCGAGCTCGCGAAGCCGGGCCGGATCAGCCTTGTCGATTGGCTGGCCGTCGAGCAGGATTTCGCCTGACGCCGGCTTGCGGATGCCGGCAATCGCCTCCAGCAGTTCCGATTGGCCGTTGCCGGCAACACCGGCAATGCCGACGATCTCGCCGGCGCGGACATCGAAGGAGACGTTGTCGACCATCGTCACGCCCCTGTTATCCTTGACCGTAAGGTTGCGGATGGACAGAACGACATCGGCGGGCTTTGCCTCGCCCTTCTGGACGCGCAGCAGCACGCGGCGGCCGACCATGAGTTCGGCCAATTCCTCGACTGTAGTCTCGCTCGTCTTGCGGGTGGCGACCATCTCGCCGCGGCGCATGACGGAAACCGTATCGGTGATCGCCATGATCTCGCGCAGCTTATGGGTGATGAGGATGACCGTCTTGCCCTGATCGCGCAGCACGCCAAGGATGCGGAAAAGGTGATCGGCTTCGGCCGGCGTCAGCACGCCTGTCGGCTCGTCGAGGATCAGGATTTCGGCGCCGCGATACATGGCTTTGAGGATTTCCACGCGCTGCTGCAGGCCAACCGGGAGCTGCTCGATCAGCGCATCCGGATTGACCTCCAGGCCGTACTCGGTTTCCAGCCGCTTGAGTTCGGCGCGGGCGGAAGCAACGCCCTTCGCCAGCAGCGCGCCGCCTTCCGCACCGAGCATGATGTTTTCGAGGACAGTGAAATTATCGACCAGCATGAAGTGCTGGTGCACCATGCCGATGCCGGCTGCGATGGCGGCCTGGCTGTCGCGGATGGTGACCGGCTGGCCGTTGACGCGGATCTCGCCGCTATCGGCATGGTAAAAACCGTAGATAATGGACATCAGCGTCGATTTACCCGCGCCGTTTTCCCCGATGATCCCGTGGATCGAGCCCTTGGCGACGGTGAGGTTGATGTCCTTGTTGGCGTGAACGGCGCCGAATTTCTTGTCGATGCCGACAAGTTCGATAGCAGGCTGGTCTGTCACAGCAGGCTCCAAATAAGAAAAGGGCGTATGGCGAAAATCCTTGTCCGCCATACGCCCGATCTCAGTTTCGACTCACTTCGGGCAAGCGTTGTCCGTGGTGTAATCGTGGACCTTGACGGTGCCTGCGACGATGTCGGCCTTGGCCTTGTCGAGGGCAGTCTGCATTTCGGCCGTGATCAGCGGCTTGTTGTTGTCGTCCATAGCAGCGGCAACGCCGTCTTCCTTGATGCCGAGGGCCAGGACGCCGGGCGTGAACTTGTCGTTCTTGGTGTCGTTGAAGGCATTGTAGACGGCCAGATCGACGCGCTTGACCATCGAGGTCAGAACGGAACCCGGATGCAGGTGGTTCTGGTTGGAATCGACGCCGATCGACAGCTTCTTGTTGTCGGCTGCCGTCTGCAGAACGCCAAGACCGGTTGCACCGGCTGCTGCGTAAACGACGTCTGCACCCTGATCGATCTGGTTCTTGGCGAGCTCGCCGCCGCGAACCGGGTCGTT
The DNA here is from genome assembly GCF_014194105.1 of Rhizobium sp. BK529. Classification (NCBI taxonomy): domain Bacteria; kingdom Pseudomonadati; phylum Pseudomonadota; class Alphaproteobacteria; order Hyphomicrobiales; family Rhizobiaceae; genus Rhizobium; species Rhizobium sp. BK529. The sequence goes on from NZ_JACIAU010000001.1 coordinate 3,251,721, forward strand.
CCAGGCTGCACCGGTCGTGCCGGTCATGTTCTGGAAGACTTCGATGTCGGACTTGACGGAACGAGCGCCCTGCTCATAGCCGCATTCGAACTTGCGGATCAGCGGAATATCCATGCCGCCGACGAAACCGACCTTGCCGGACTTGGAAGCGAGGCCAGCGAGAACGCCAACGAGATAGGAGCCTTCCTCTTCCTTGTAGAGGACGGAGCGGACATTCGGCTTGTCGACGACGGAGTCGACGATGATGAACTTGGTATCCGGGAATTCAGCGGCAACCTTCTCGACAGCCGAGGTCCAGGCGAAGGAAACGGCAACGACCGGGTTGAAGCCGCGGCTTGCAAAGTTGCGGATAGCCTGCTCGCCCTGGGTGTCGCCGGTGGGTTCGAAGTCACGGTAGGCGATGCCGGTTTCCTTCTTGAACTTTTCGGCGCCGTTGAAGGCCGCTTCGTTGAAGGACTTATCGAACTTCCCGCCGGTGCCGTAAACGAGAGCCGGCTTGATGTCGGCGGCAAGCGCCGTCGTCGACATCGCTGCCACGGCAAGGAGGGTGAGAAGGGATTTTTTCATGAGTTTGCAGCCCTGTTGTTACTATTTGTTTGGGGTCCTCCCGCAAGCCTTTTGAGGCATGTCTGCGGAACCACCGACCTCCCCCCGGAGGCCTGGCTGCGTGCATCCTTGCATGGCTCAGCGAAAAATTCACCAGAAATTTTTCGGTTGGTAAAGATTTGCCATCATTGCTGAAAATCAGTCCTCGGGTGCTGAATTCTGGGCAAATCTGCCGCTAAAGTGCGGATTTTCTGATCAACGGCGCCTCGTCATCAGCACCAGAATCCCGCTGCTTCAGTACCGGCCGATCGTGCCCGTTCCACACCCTGCAGATAGTGCTGGCTGGCGTCAGCGGTCAGGCGGTAAAGCGGCCAGCCACCGGCGGCTTCTTATAGCCGATCATCCAGAAGAGGAGCGACAAGACCAGAAACACGGCGAAGGCCGGCTGCAACATGAGCCACTGGAAGATAAAGGCATAGAAGCGCGGGTGGATATAGTAGGAGAGGGACGACTGGAGCGCCGTCAGCGTCGTGGGGCTGACATCCTGCCAGGCATCGGCCATCGGGGTCATGATCACTTGCGAGGATGCGACGGATTGAATCGAATCGATGGTTCCGGCAATGACCGCCGCTGCCAGCGCAAACAGACTGGCGAGACGCAACAAGAAACGCATCAAATCCTCCGACGACGGTAATGCCTTGATATCCGGCGAGCCGCGCCATTGTCTACCCAAACCAGACATAGGTTTGCGGCAGACACGGCGCAATGGACGGCATGCGCGCAGTTTTATCAGAAGAAGTCAAAAAACTGTTAGATTTGGGTTGATCGGCAAAAATTCATCGGTATATATCGCGCCGTTCCGACGATTTGCTCCTCTCCGGTGCGAAACGCAAATGGACAGGTGGCCGAGTGGTTGAAGGCGCACGCCTGGAACGCGTGTGTACGTGAAAGCGTACCGAGGGTTCGAATCCCTCTCTGTCCGCCATTTTTCCTTACGTTAATGTTCTGAAATTTTTGCATTATTTAATGCCGACTCGCCTGCCTCCGATCGCTGAGAGTTCTGTGCGGCGAAGCATTCCCAGCCGCAATCATCCTCGGAAAGGCGCTTGGCCACGAGCGATGGTGACTGTGCAGATAACTAACGCGCAGGCAAAGCAAAAGCTAATGGACCAAGCGCGTCCTATGTGGCAGCCAGCCATTTAACAAGGTAGCGACGAATTTCTTCGGGCTGGTCTACAACGCCATCGTAAGACGATAAGCTGCTCCGGACTTTCAGCACAGAACCACTTCATTGCCAACGACGGAGAGGGGAGACCAGCGATGACGAATTTCAAGGCTGAGGACGAAGCGATCGGAACGATCATCCTGATGGAGGAACTGTTTCAATCCCTGGTCAAGTCTGGCATCGTGCCTGCAGCCGTCATGGCGGATGTCGTGCGTGGCGCGGTTGCGAGGCTGGATACGACCGATCATTTCGGCGCCGGCGCGGCTGTTCGCCATTACTTCGAAAGCTGGCTGTCGAAGTAGATACCTTTCCGGAAGCAATCACGCCGAAATCAGCAGAGTGCGATGAGCTGGATCTCAGATCCGGCGGCGTAGGATGCATAGGCAATTTTCAACACTCTCTGGGAAATGTCGGATTCAATAGCTGTCATGTCATCGTCTGACATTTCCCACACGGCGTATGCATCCTATACAGGCGACAGAACTTCTAAGAGGAAAAAAGCACTGTCCACGCAACGCCCAAAGCAGCTGTCGTCGCCAGGATCGGTATCACCGACATCCTCAGCCGGAAGATGGCGACTGCGGCGAAGATGGTCAGCGCCAGAGGCGGCAAGGCGATGGACGTCAGGACGGGCAGATCCATCGTCCACGCCCTATAGGTAAAGCGCGTCGTCTCGCGGAACAGCACATGCAGCCCGAACCAGACGGCGAGATTGAGGATCACGCCGACGACGGCGGCGGTGATTGCCGACATCGCACCGCTAAGTGCCACATTGCCGCGCATCTTCTCGATGAAGGGCGCGCCTGCGAAGATCCAGAGAAAGCTCGGGATGAAGGTGACCCATGTCGTCAGCATGGCGGCGAGCGTTGCGGCCGTGAGTGGGCCTAATGGTCCCGCTGAACGATAGCCTGCCAGGAAGCCGACGAACTGCGTCACCATGATCAGCGGCCCGGGAGTGGTTTCCGCCATGCCCAGACCATCGAGCATTTCGCCCGGCTGCAGCCAGCCGAAATGTTGCACCGCCTCCTGTGCGACATAGGCGAGCACCGCATAAGCGCCGCCGAAGGTCACGACGGCCATCTGGCTGAAGAACAGGCCGATCTTGGAGAAGGTATTGTCGGGACCGAGTGTGAGGAGAAGGAGAGCGACCGGCAGAAGCCATGCGGCGGCAAGCGCGCCCGAGGTCTTCAGCGACCACGCCAGATTGGGGCGGGCGTGGGCGGGGATCTCCTCGCCCAGAAGCGAATCCCTGTCTTCCAGGATTTTGCCGGCGCCGGATTTGTGCCCGCCGCCGAGCTTGAATGCCGTCATACCGGCGCGCGCACCGAAATAGCCGATCAGCCCGGCCGCAAGGATGATCGCCGGGAACGGAACATGCAGGAAGAAGATTGCAACGAAGGCGGCGGCTGCGAGCCCCACCATGACATTGTTCTTCAGCGCCCGGCTGCCGATGCGGAAGACCGCCTGGACCACGATCGCCAGAACCGCGCATTTCAGGCCGAAGAACATGCCCGCGATGACGGTCACGTTTCCGAAGATGACGTAGACATAGCTCAGCGCCAGGATCGAGAAGAGGCCCGGCAGGACGAAGAGGATGCCGGCGATCATGCCGCCCAGAGTCCTGTTCAGCAGCCAGCCGATATAGATTGCCAGCTGATGGGCTTCAGGCCCGGGCAGCAGCATGCAGTAGTTCAGGGCATGCAGGAACCTGTGCTCGCCGATCCACCTTTTTTCGTCGACGAGGATGCGATTCATGACGGCGATCTGTCCTGCCGGGCCGCCGAAGCTGAGGGCGGCGACGCGCGCCCAGACCTTTACGGCCTCGGAGAGCGGCACGACATCCTTTTGGGCCGAGCCGGGCTGCTCGGCCGCGTCTTTTGCAAGGTCGGTCATGGGCTCTACCCCTTCCTGGGATTGGGCCAGTTGTGCGTCTCGTCGGTCGCATCGCGGCACCAGCGATAGAAGGCGTCATAAAGCAGCATTCCGGCCTCGAGCTGCGCAAGGTCATCGTTGAACATGCGGGAAAGGCCGAGCGATGCCGCCAGGAGGCCGGGCGCTTCAGGTGCAAGGTCCGGCCGGGCGGTGTCAGCGCCGCGAACGATCGTCGCAAGGTGCAGAAGCGGCTCGGTTTTGAGGCCGAACTCTTCGATCATAGTGTCGAAGGTGCAAAGCTCCCCTCGGTGGCTCCAGAAGACGTTTTCAATGTCGAACGGCACCGCGTTGAAGCGATCGGCGACATCAGGAACCTCGGCGGCCGGCACGAATAGGAAAACGGCCGAGGGATCGACGAAACGGCGGATCAGCCAGGGGCAGGCAATGCGGTCGATCTTCGGCCGCGCCCGCGTGACCCAGACAGTCCGCCCCCTGGCATCGCGCGGCGGCAGCTTGACGTCGGGCACCAGAATGCCCTTTGCATCGCGCCAGCCTTCGAAACCGCCTTCGAGAACCTCCGCTTCAACGCCGAGGGCGCGAAGGTGGGCGGCAGTCCCATGCGCGAGCTTCTGGCCTCGCTGGCAGAGCACGATGACCGGACCGGCCACTTCGCCCGCCCAATCGGCCACGGTGCGATAGTCGCGGCGAGTGGAGCCGGGAACAAGGCGCGGATCGGCGGCAAAATCCTCGTCGTTGCGCACATCGATAATCGTCGGCAGGTTGGGCGTGCCGATGATACGGTTCAGCTTATCGGAAGAAATTTCAAGAAATGACGGCATAGCGCGTCCCTCCGTTTGTTCGGGTTCAAAGGACGCGATTCTTTGGCCTTGGCCTCGTGGGGTGATCGCAACCCCATATCTAATCCTCTGCTCTTCGTGGTCTAAAAGTCAAGCCTCGTGGCGCATCACCGCTGCTACGCCGGCCGGCTCCATCGTTTCCACTTTCCAGAGCGTCGCATTCAAGCGGTTTTTCCGCGGTGACGACTATCTGGCCGTTGACGATGAGTCCCGAGTACTTGCGTAAAAATCCGCCGAAGCGAGCCGGTTCCATGGAGATCGGGAAGCGCTTCCCTCAGCGTTCAGTCAGGTTGATTGTCTAAGGGATCAACCGTCCCCTCCTGCCAATTTCGGCTGTTGTCCAGGACCTGCCGGTCGGCAAAGCCGCGATCACTCCTTCGTTAGCGGACGGAACCTTATCTAATATCTGCGGTTCTTTAATGGACCGCTTGACGTTTGTTCCTCAACCTTAGATCAGATCGCCGGCGGTCTACCTTCCGCCCGCGTCAGCGGGCGTCTTTTTGCCCTTAAAAGCGACGTAAAAAACGCACCACTTCTTGCGTCCGGCGCCATCGGGTGCGGGAATCGACATCGACGAATGGAAGCTGGCAGGCCCAGCAAATGCTGGCGCGGCTGATGCCGGCCGCCTCTTTGATTTGCCTGATGCCCAGCAGGATTATAGGGTCCTGACGTACCTGACCGTATCCGTGAAGGCCCTGCGAGGCGCTGGCGGCAAGGCAGCGCCTTTTGGGAACAAGCATGCGCCGGCTCAGTTTCCTTTCCATGGCAAAAACCTCCATGGCAAAAGCGGGCACGATCCGCATCGGCATATCGGGATGGACCTATGCGCCCTGGCGCGGTGTCTTCTATCCCAAGGGGCTGGTGCAGAAGCGCGAGCTTGCCTATGCCTCGCGGCAGTTTCCCTCCATCGAGATCAACGGCACATTTTACGGGCTGCAGAAGCCGGACGCTTTCGCCAGCTGGCGCGATGAAACCCCTGATGGTTTCGTGTTTTCGGTCAAGGGCTCGCGCTACATCACCCATCTCAAGCGCCTGCGCGACATCGAGAAGCCGCTTGCCAATTTCCTCGCCTCCGGCCTCTTGCGCCTGGGGCCGAAGCTTGGGCCGATCCTCTGGCAGTTTCCACCACGGCAGAAATTCGATGCCGAGCTCTTCGAGAACTTCCTGTCAATGCTGCCCAAGGATACGGATGATGCGGCCGATATGGCGAAGGGGCATGACGAGCGGCTCGACGGCCGCGCCTGGACGAAGAGCGAAGCGGCGCAGCCGATGCGGCATGCGCTGGAAATTCGCCACGACAGTTTCTGTGCGCCCGAATTCATCGAACTGCTGCGCAAGCACAAGGTCGGGCTGGTGGTTGCCGATACGGTGGAATGGCCGTTGCTGATGGATGTGACGGCCGATTTCGTCTATTGCCGCCTGCATGGATCGGAGCAGCTTTACGTCAGCGGCTATAGCGATGAGGCGCTTCATCGCTGGGCCGGGCGCATCGATGCCTGGACACATGGAATCGAACCCGAAGATGCCAACCGCATCAAGCCGCCGCTGAAACGATCGGCAAGGGGACGCGATGTCTATGTCTATTTCGACAATGACGTGAAGGTGCGTGCGCCAGTCGATGCCCGATCGCTTGCCGAGCAGCTCGGCGTCGCTCTGCCGCCTGACGACAGTCTCGCCGTCAAGCCGAAACGCCGCGGCGGGAAAACAATGGTCGAGGAGCCACGCCGGCACTGGCCAGCTCTGCGCACTTCACCTTAGTCTAAACCAGCACCGCCTGATCGGTGCGATCCTCGGTGCCGAAGAACTTCAGATAGCGCTCGACCTCGGCCGGTTCGCCAGTCGCCTTTTGCGGGTTGTCCGAGAGCTTGACCGCTGGGCGGCCATTGGCGTCGCTGACCTTGCAGACGATGGAGATCGGCAGGAAGTCGGACGTATCGGTTGGTGCACAGCCGGCAAAATCGTTCGTCAGGTTGGTGCCCCAGCCGAAGCTCATGCGCACCCGGCCCTCGAAATGCTTGTAGGTATCGATGATCGCATCGACATCGAGCCCATCGGAGAAGATCAGGAGCTTCTGGCGCGGGTCGCGGCCCATCTTCTTCCACCAGTCGATGATCTTCTCGCCGCCTTCGATCGGTGGGGCGCTGTCCGGGCGGAAGCCGGTCCAGTCAGCCACCCATTCCGGCGCATCGCGCAGGAAGGCGGCCGTTCCGAAAGCATCCGGCAGCACGATCAAGAGGTTGCCGCCGTAAAGCTTGTTCCAGTCGCGCAGCACCTTGTAGGGCGCGTTCCTGAGCTGCTCGTCCGTCTCGGCAAGAGCGGCGGCCACCATCGGCAGCTCATGCGCATTGGTGCCGACGGCTTCCAGATCGGAATCCATAGCCAGCAATACATTGCTGGTGCCGGTAAAGGCCGGGCCGATGCCTTCCTTCAGCGCTTCCACGCACCAGCGCTGCCAGAGGAAGCTATGGCGGCGGCGGGTGCCGAAATCGGAAATGCGCAGGCCCGGCAGCTCGCGCAGCTTCTCCACCTTGGCCCACATCTTGGCCTTGGCGCGGGCATAGAGCACATCAAGCGTGAAGGGACCCATCGCCTTCATGGCGGCGCGCGAACGCAGCTCGTTGATGATGGCAAGGGCGGGGATTTCCCACATGGTCGTTTCCTTCCACGACCCATGGAAATCGAGCACATATTGCCCGTCCTTCTTGGAAAGCTCGTATTCCGGCAGCTGGAAATTGGAGAGCCAGGCGAGGAATTCCGGCTCGAAGATCTGGGCGCGGCCATAGAAGCTGTTACCGGCGAGCCAGATCATCTCTTTCTTGGCGAGCCGCAGCGTGCGCGCATGGTCAAGCTGCTCGCGCAGCTCGCCCTCATCGATCTCCTCGGCGAGACGCACGCGCTTGGTGCGGTTGATGAGGGTGAAGGAGGCCTCGACGTCAGGATAGAGCTTCCAGATCATCTGCAGCATCAGGAGCTTGTAGAAATCCGTATCGATCAGACTGCGGATGATCGGATCGAGTTTCCAGGTGTGATTGTAGACGCGCCTTGCTATATCGGTCCTGGCCATGAAACTCCTGCCTGTCCGTCAATCCGGTCAGGTGCGGCCGTTTGCGACCAGCGCACGAAACCGGCTCGTGCGCCTTCTTATCGAAAAATAGATCGGCAAAGTCCAGAAAAAACAACACGCGAGTTACCTCAGCGGAGTGGCTGCAGGACGCGCTTCAAATGTATGGTATCAACCCGTCATCGTGCCGGTGCGGCAGGCTGGGCGGGCGCTGTGCCGCCATTCTGCGGCGGAGGCTGCGGAACCTGGGACTGCATCTGCTGGCCGGGCTGCTGCGGGGCGACATCATTGGCTTCCTTCTGACCCCAGATCTCGACGGGGATCCAGACGAGGAAGGCCAGCACCAGCGCAGCAATCAGCACGGCCAGGATGCGATAACCCGTACGGCCCTGCTTGGCCTTGACAGGCGAAATCTGTTCTTCGGCGTGAAGCTTTTGATCGGACTTTTCCCAACGCGTTTCCGTATGGGTCATGATCGTCTCCTTCCGGTAATCCGCAGGTTTCGGCTTGCGGAGCTCCTGCCAGGAAAACGACATGCGGCGGGGATGGTTCCGAGGCGGCTCAGTATCCCGCTTTGCGATCGACGACGAACTGCAGCGGCTCGCCACGTTCGAAGCGGGCGATCTGCATTTCGACATGACGAAAAAGCGCGTTCTCTTCGGAGATCGCGGCGTCATGCGGCGTGATGAAGACATTCTCCAGCTGCCAGAGCGGGTCGTCCGCCGGCAGAGGCTCGACCTCGAACACATCGAGCGAGGCGCCGCCGAGCACGCCGGCCTCGATCGCCGCGACGATATCGGCCTGGACCTGGCTCTTGCCGCGGCCGGCATTGATGAAGACGGGCTTGCCGAGCGCGCCGCCCTGGCGCAGCCTGGCGAAGAAGGCCTTATTGTATAGGCCTGTCGTATCCGGCGTCAGCGGCAGAAGGCCGACGACGATATCGGTCTTTGCCAGGAAGGCGTCGAGCTCCGGCCCGCTGAAGGTTTCGATGCCATCGACCTCTTTCTTCGAGCGCGACCAGCCGATGACGTTGAAGCCCATGACACGCAGCTTGGCGACGGCATCCTGGCCGAGAATGCCGAGGCCCATGACGCCGACGGTGATTTCGGCAGCTTCCGGCGGCACGAGCTTGCCCCAGATACGGTTGCGCTGGTCCTTGTCATGCTGGCGCTGCAGGCGCAGATGCATGAGGCACTGCATGACCACCCATTCGCTCATGCGCGTCGTCAGGCTGCGATCGACGAAGCGGACGATCGGCAGATCGGGCAGATCGGGAATGGACAGGATGCTATCGACCCCGGCGCCGCCGGAAAAGAGCACCTTGAGGTTCGGGGCGCGCTTGAAAATATCCGCATCCGGCTTCCAGAGCAGCGCGTAGTCGATGCCGGTTAGGTCCAGCGCCTTGCTGTCCGGGTCGGCGGCATTGATGCTGCCGCGGTCGGCAAAGGCGGTCTTCAGGATACGGGCGACGGTTTGGGGATCGAACTTGAGGTCGACGACAACGGGAGGTTTTGCTGACATGATTTTCTTTGCTGCTGTCCGTCTTATTGCTGGACCGCTGCGGTCGGCACCGCCTCGATATTGAAGGCGGCGGCCATCAGCGCCCTGGTATAGTCATGTTTCGGCGCCCGGAAGATCTCCGCCGATGGCCCCTGCTCCACCACCTTGCCGAAGCGCATGACGATGACATCGTTAGCCAGCGCTTTCACCACTTTCAGGTCGTGGCTGATGAAGAGATAGGCGAGATCGTGCTTCTTCTGCAGGTCTCGCAAGAGGTCCACCACCTGCGCCTGCACGCTCATGTCGAGCGCCGAGGTCGGCTCGTCGAGCATGACGAAACGCGGCTTCAGCACCATGGCGCGGGCAATGGCGATGCGCTGGCGCTGGCCGCCGGAAAATTCATGCGGGAAGCGCCAGCGGGTCAGTGGATCGAGCCCGACCTCCTCCAGCGCCCAGCAGACGCGCTGGTCGCGCTCCTCGGCAGAAAGCGAGCGCTCGTGCACCTTCAGGCCTTCGGCGACGATATCGCCGACCGACATGCGCGGGCTGAGCGATCCATAGGGATCCTGAAAAACGACTTGCAGCTGGTTGCGCAGCGGCCGCATTTCCGTGAATGAATAGTTCGCTATATCTTTTCCGACGAAGGAAATGCGGCCCTTCGAGGAGATGAGGCGGGTCAACGCCAGGCCAAGCGTGGTCTTGCCGGAGCCGGATTCGCCGACGACGCCGAGCGTCTGGCCGGAGCGCAGCGTCAGATCGATGCCATCAACCGCCTTCACGTGATCGACGACCTTGCGCATGAAGCCGGCCTTGATCGGGAACCAGACCTTGATGTCGCTGCCTTCCATGACGACAGGCCTGGAAGGATCGGTGACCGGCGGTTCGCCGCGCGGCTCGGAGGCGAGCAGGTGGCGGGTATAATCGTGCTTCGGATTGGCGAAGACCTCTTCCACCGTGCCGGTCTCGACGATCTTGCCCTTGGTCATGACGCAGACGCGGTCGGCGAACTTGCGCACGATGCCGAGATCATGAGTGATGAAGAGCATGGACATGCCATGCTCACCCTTCAATTTGCGCAAAAGTTCGAGGATCTGCGCCTGGACGGTCACGTCGAGCGCTGTCGTCGGCTCGTCGGCGATCAGCAGTTCCGGCCGGTTGGCGAGCGCCATGGCGATCATCACGCGCTGGCGCTGGCCGCCCGAGAGCTCGTGCGGATAGGCCTTCAGGCGCTTTTCCGGCTCGCGGATGCCGACCTGGTTCAGGAGTTCCAATATGCGGGTGCGCGCAGCCTGCCCCGTCATGCCCTGATGCAGCGCCAGAATCTCGGCGATCTGCTGCTCGATCGTGTGGAGCGGATTGAGCGATGTCATCGGCTCCTGGAAAATCATGGTGATGTCGTTGCCGCGCACTTCGCGCAACTCGCGATCGGAGGCCTTCAAGAGATTCTTGCCCTTGAAGAGGATCTCGCCGCCCGGATGGCTGGCCGAAGGATAGGGCAGAAGCCGCAGGATCGAATTTGCCGACACCGACTTGCCGGACCCGGATTCACCGACAAGCGCCAGGACTTCGCCCTTGCCGATATCGAAGGAGATGCGGTCGACGGCGAGCGAGGTTTCGCCGCCTTGATGGAAGGCGACCGAGAGATCGCGGACGGAGAGCAGGGATTCACTCATTGGAACGTCTTTCTCGGATCGAAAGCATCGCGCACTGCTTCGCCGATGAAGATCAGCAGCGAGAGCATGATCGACATGGTAAAGAAAGCCGTCAGGCCGAGCCATGGCGCCTGGAGATTAGCCTTGCCCTGGGCGATCAGCTCACCGAGCGAGGGAGAGCCCGGCGGCATGCCGAAGCCCAGGAAATCGAGCGAGGTCAGCGTGGTGATCGAGCCCGAAAGGATGAAGGGCAGGAAGGTCAGCGTCGCTACCATCGCATTCGGCAGCATATGCCGCCACATGATGGTGCGGTTGTTGACGCCGAGCGCGCGGGCGGCCCGGACATATTCGAAATTGCGGGCGCGCAGGAACTCGGCGCGCACGACGCCGACGAAGCCCACCCAGGAGAAGAGCAGCATGATGCCGAGCAGTACGAAAAAGCCGGGGGGCAGGATGGCGGCGATGATGAGCAGGATATAGAGCACCGGCATCGAGGACCAGATCTCGATGAAGCGCTGGAAGAGCAAGTCCGTCCAGCCGCCGAAATAGCCCTGGACGGCGCCGGCCGTGACACCGATGACGGCCGAGCAGATGGTGAGCGCCAGGCCGAAGAGCACGGAAATGCGGAAACCGTAGATGACGCGGGCGAGGACATCGCGCGCCTGATCGTCCGTGCCGAGCCAGTTGAGATTGCCAAGCCTGCAATCGGGATCGTTGGCACCCTGCGGATAGGCCGAGCAGCGCTCCTCCTTCGACATCAGCCAGAACGGCGGCGTCGGGGCCGAATGCGGAATATTGGAATTGACCGACTGGTAGGAATAGCGGATCGGCGGCCAGATCATCCAGCCATTGGCATTGATCTCATCTGCTATGACGGAAGAGCGATAGTCCGTCTCGGCCAGGAAGCCGCCGAATTTCTCCTCAGGATAATTGATGATGACGGGGAAAAGGATTTCGCCCTTGTAGGAGGCGATGATGGGCCTGTCATTGGCGATAAACTCGGCAAAGAGGCTGAGCACGAAGAGGATAAGGAAGAGCCAGAGCGACCAGTAGCCGCGCCGGTTCGCCTTGAAGTTCCGCCAGCGGCGGATGTTGGTCGGCGACAGCAGGCCCTTGCGGGGCGGGCGTACGGGCGTCGTCGTCGGGTTTGCGGCGGCATCCATCAGACGTCCCTCCGCTCGAAGTCGATGCGCGGATCGATCCATGTATAGAGCAGATCCGAGATTAGGCTGACGAACAGGCCGAGCAGCGAGAAGATGTAGAGCGTCGCAAAGACGATCGGATAGTCGCGGTTGACGACCGAGAGATAGCCGAGGCGGCCGAGACCATCGAGCGAGAAGATGTTCTCGATCAGGAGCGAACCGGTGAAGAAGGCGGAGATGAAGGCGCCGGGGAAGCTCGCGATGATGATCAGCATGGCATTGCGGAAAACGTGGCCGTAGAGCACCTGGCGCTCGGTGAGGCCCTTGGCGCGCGCGGTGATGACATATTGCTTCTTGATCTCGTCGATGAAGGAATTCTTGGTCAGAAGCGTCGTCGTGGCGAAGGATGCGAGCGACAGCGAGATCAGCGGCAGCGTGAGGTGCCAGAAATAATCGAGCGGCTTCTGCCACCAGGCCAGCTGGTCGAAATTGTCCGAGACGAGACCGCGCAGCGGGAACCAGTCATAGAAGGAACCGCCGGCGAAGAGCACGATCAGCAGGATGCCGAAGAGGAAGCTCGGCACTGCATAACCGACGATGATGACGCCTGAGGTCCAGACATCGAAGGAGGAGCCGTCCTTGACTGCCTTGCGGATGCCGAGCGGAATGGAGATGGCGTAGGAAAAGATCAGGATCCAGATGCCGAGTGAGATCGAAACCGGCAGCTTTTCGGCAATCAGATTGAGCACGGTCGTGTTGCGGAAGAAGCTTTCGCCGAAATCGAAGCGTATGTAATTCCACATCATTTCGCCGAAGCGGGTCAGCGGCGGCTTGTCGAAACCGAACTGCTTTTCCAGCTTGGCGATCAGCTCCGGATCGAGGCCCTGGGCGCCGCGATATTTGGAATTGGCGTCATCTCCCGCGCCGCCCAGGAGATCGCCGCCCCCGGAGATGCGCTGGTCGGCGCTGTCGGCCTGACCGGTCAACTGGGAGATCACCTGTTCGACCGGACCGCCGGGCGCGAATTGAACGACGATGAAAGAAATCGCCATGATGCCGATGATGGTCGGGATCATCAGAAGCAGGCGGCGAAGAATATAGGCGCCCATCAGTCTCGGGCCTCCAGGAATATCGTCGCCTGCGCGCCGTCCAGTCTATTGCCGTTCAATCTGCCAGCCTTCCTTTGCCGGATTATGCCGGCATTTCGTGATTCGCGGATGCCATTTGGAGCGCAGGCCCCCTCGCATTGCAAGCCTGCTCATTTCGCCGCGGTGGACCACCAGGCATCGGGGAAGCCAAGGCTGTACGTCGGAAACTCCGCCGGAGGCGTCACCGTATTCCAATAGGCAATCGAATAGGTGTCGCGGTAGAACAGCGGAATGACATAATGGTTGGCGAGCAGCACACGGTCCATCGCCTTGATGGCGGCGACCTGTTCATCGCGGTTGGGGGCGAAGATGATCATGCGAACAAGCGCATCGACGGCCGGATTGGCGATGCCGGCATAGTTGCGCGAGCCCTGCTGGTTGGCGGAACCCGAGCCCCAGTAATCGGCCTGCTCGTTGCCCGGGTTCATGGTCTGCGCCCAGACATTCCAGATCATGTCGTAATCGAAGCTGCGGGCACGGTTGGTATATTGCGCCGCATCGACGGTGCGCACCCGCGCATCGATACCAATCTTCTTCAGATTATTGGCATAGGGTACTGCCCAACGCTCCAGCATCGGGCTCGACAGGAGGATTTCGAAACTCATCGGCTGGCCGCTCTTGGTATTGACCATGCGGTTTCCCTTCAATTCCCAGCCGGCCTCCTTCAGCAGTGCGATGGCCTTGCGAAGATTGTCCCGGCTCTTTTGCGGATCGCCGCCGACGGGATTGCTGTAGGGCGTGGTGAATACCTCCTGCGGCACCTGATCCTTCAAGCCCTGAAGGATTTCCAGTTCCCTGCCCTGGGGTAGGCCGGACGAGGCGAGATCGGTATTCCAGAAATAGCTGTCGATGCGTTTGTAGCTGTTGAAGGCGACGGTCCGGTTCAACTCCTCGAAGTCCAGGCCGTAATTCAGGGCCTCGCGAACCCGCTCGTCCTTAAAAATGTCGCGGCGCATATTCGGCACGAGAGCCTGCATGATCCCGGTGGAACGCAGCGGATTCGGAACGTCCTGCTTCTTGACGCGCCCGTCCTTCACGGCCGGAAAATCATATCCCGTCGCCCAGCGCGCCGCGGTCGTCTCCTGCCAATAATCGCTGTTGCCGGCCCGGAAAGCCTCGAACTCCACGTCCCGATCGCCATAATAGGTGTAGAGGATGTTGCGGAAATTGTTCTGGCCGACATTCACGTTGAGGTCCTTGCCCCAATAATCGTCGCGCAGCTCGTAGCGGATCGTCGCGCCGGGCGAGAAGGCGGCAATCTTGTAAGGTCCCGAACCCATGACAGGCTCGAGCGTCGTCTTCGAAATGTCGCGCGGCTTGCCGTCCGGTCCCGGGGCTTCCCACCAATGTTTGGGCACGACAACCAGCTGGCCGAGAATGTTTGGCAGCTCGCGATTATTCTTTTCATCGAAGGTGAATGTGACGTCCCGCTCGCCCGTCTTTTCGGCCTTGACGACGTGACGGTAGTAGTTCCCGGCGAGCGGATTGAGCTCCTTGGTCTTGTCGAGGCTGAAAATCACGTCTTCGGGCGTGACCGACTGGCCGTCTGCCCATTTCGCTTCCTTGCGGAGTCGGAAGGTCGCGCTGGAAACATCCGTCGGATAGGAAAGACCTTCGGCAAGCAAACCGTAGGAGACGAGGAGTTCGTCGTCTGCCGATTTCATCAGCGTGTCGTAGACAAGCGACAGGCCGACAGCCGTCTCGCCTTTCGCCAGCAGCGGATTGAAAGTGTCGAACGTGCCACTCGAAGACAGGCGCAGGTCACCGCCTTTCGGGGCACCGGGATTGACGTAGTCGAAATGAGTGAAACCCGGCTTGTACTTCATTTCGCTGATGACCGAGCTGCCGATCTGGAACTGCTGGTCCTCAGCCAACAGAGTCACAGGCGCGAGCGCCCCCGCCAAAACCACCAGCAGACCGATTTTCGACCACGAGGCCATCATTCAGCATTTCCCTGTTTATTAGCTTTCGCCGACAATACGAAAAATGCCGGCGAAAAACAGGTGAGAGTTTGTTTTTTGCCGGGCTCGCAATATTTTGACCTGACCGTTTACGTGCAGGGCGTCACTTCCTCGAGACGCTTGCGCAACATCCGCCGCAGTTCGCCAACGAGACGTGGATCACCAGAGCCATCGGGGTCATTGGCGGCTGCGACGACGATGCGCAGCAGCTCGAGGACGAGAGCGCCCAGAAGATCGACATCACGCTCGACCGAAGGCTCGGCATTCTTGAGGAGTGCGGTGATGCTGACGCGAAGCTCCGCGCGCGATTTTGCCTTGCGCTCCTTGGGTACATCGCGCCTGGCGGCGAGAACGGGAAATTCCGGATGTTCCTCGAGAAAGCGGCCGAACCGCGTGAAGATCGCATCGCCGATCTCGGCCGCACTCCCGCCGCGGGTCTTCTCCGCGAGCTCGGTGAGGCAGCCGTTCAACTGCTGCAGGCGGTCGATGTGTAGCGCTTCGGCAAGCAGGAGCTTGGTCGGGAAGAATTGATAGAGTGAGCCGATAGAGGAATTGGCGGCTGCGGCAATCTCCGTCATGGTCGCGGCGTCATAGCCCTTTTCGAGAAAGACCCTGGCCGCTGCTTCGAGGAGGACGGCGACGCGGTCGTGGCCGCGCTGACGTTTCGGCACGCGGGTCTGCGGTTCGGGGCTTGATTTTTGTGAGGTTATCCTCGTATCTGTCATTGTGAGGATACCCTCATATTTTCTTCCCCGGAGATTCCCATGTCCCTCTACGATCCCAAGACCACAGCACTCATTTCCATCGACCTGCAGGGCTTCATCGTCAGCCGGCAACTTGCGCCGCATTCGGCCGAGCAGGTGGTCGAGAATACCGCCGCGATCGCACGGAAGTTGAAGTCCGAAGGCGGCACGGTGATCCTCGTTACCGTCGGATTCTCCCCGGACTATGCCGATGCTGTCAACCAGCCGGTGGACGAGCCGGCGGTTTTCCCTCAAGGCGGCCTTCCGGCCGAAGCGCTTGCGGCTCCTGCGGAAATCGCCGCGCTCGATGTCGACGTCCATATCGTCAAACAGCAGTGGAGCGCCTTTTATGGTACGGCGATGGATCTCCAGCTTCGCCGCCGCGGCATCAAGACCGTGATCCTGACGGGCATCGCAACGAATTTCGGCGTCGAGGCAACGGTCCGCGATGCCTTTGCCCATAACTACGCCGTCATCGCCGTCGAGGATGCGATGGCGACCTTCACCGCCGAAATGCATGCGCTTTCCTGCGGGCGCATCCTGCCTCGGCTCTCGAGGGTGCGCAAAACGGCCGATGTTCTTTCCAACGGCTAAAGCCTTTCCCGTGCCACCCGCCAATCATCGATTCACCAAAATTGCTTTTCACGGTAGATTCGATTGCAAATCACTCTGGCGCAATATGGGAACGGCATGGCTTTCGGCTTAATTCGGGCTTTCGGGACTCAAGCTTTCGGGACTTTCGGCAAGCTGATATTCGCTGGCGCAATGGGCGCAAGCCTTGTCGCCGGCGATGTCGGCGCTCAGCAGAAGACACCGAGCCCCGGCAGCGCCAAGGCGGTTTTCGGCGCGATGAAATTGCCGACGCAGGGACCGGCGCAGCCGATCGGTTTCTATGCCAAGGGCTGCATGACAGGCGCCGAAGCGCTGCCGGCAGACGGGCCGACCTGGCAGGCGATGCGGCTTTCGCGCAACCGGCGCTGGGGTAATCCGGCGATGATCGCGCTTCTGGAGAAATTCTCGCAGGATGCGCATGACAGGATCGGCTGGCCGGGCATCCTCGTTGGCGACATCGCCCAGCCGCGCGGCGGGCCGATGATCAACGGCCATGCTTCGCATCAGATCGGCCTTGATGCCGACGTCTGGCTGACGCCGATGCCCTCGCACCGCATGAGCTACGAAGAACGGGAGAACCTGCCCTTCATCAGCATGCTGCAAAAGGACAAGTTCCTGACCATCGATCCCAAGGTTTGGAGCGAGCAGCGGGCAGCGCTTCTCATGCTGGCTGCGAGCTATCCGCAGGTCGAGCGCATCTTCGTCAATCCGGCGATCAAGAAGAAGATGTGCGACACCTGGACGGGTGATCGCACCAATCTCGGCAAGCTCAGGCCCGAATACGGGCACGATTCGCATTTCCATATCCGCATCAAATGCCCGCCAGGCGTCAAGAGCTGCACGCCGCAGCCGCCCGTCGCCGCCGGCGACGGCTGCGACAAGTCGCTTGCCTGGTGGTTCACTAGGGAACCCTGGGCGCCGCCGAAACCGCCGAAGCCCGGTGTAATACCGAAGCCGCCGCGTGAAGTCATGGTCTCCGACCTGCCGAAGGCCTGCTCTGCCGTTGTCGATGCCCCGTCCATCGCCTCTGCCGAAGCTGGAACCTATGGCGGCCCTTCTGCGGCGAGTGCACTGGCGGCGGCACCGGCTACCGCATCCGCCATCGATGCTGGCACTGCACTGCCTTCCGTCGGCCCGCTTCCGAGCGACAAGCCCGTCGGGCCATAGGCCTGTGCAACAAGGCTGCCGGCGGCTGTCTTTCAAATCGCAAACGGCTGGTGTAGAAGCGGCCAAACCGATTGAATTACTCGCGCGGAGGTTCCGTTCATGGCCGGCGACAAATGCCTCGCATTGATTGCGCATGACCAGAAGAAGGACGAAATGGCGGAGTTTGCCCGCCGCAACAGAGACCTCCTCGCCAAATGGAAAATCGTCGCCACCGGCACGACCGGCGGGCGCGTGCTTGACGCGGTTCCCGACCTTCACGTGACGCGGCTGAAGAGCGGCCCGCTTGGCGGCGACCAGCAGATCGGCGCCCTGATCTCGACCGGCGAAGTCAGTGCCCTGATCTTCTTCGTGGACCCGCTGACGCCGATGCCGCATGATGTCGACGTGAAGGCGCTCATGCGGCTTGCGATCGTCTACGACATTCCGATGGCGCTCAACGAGTCGACAGCCGAAAAGCTTCTCCCTACCCTTAACGCCTGATATCTCGGGCTACAGCACGGAACCGGCCATGACTGCATCCTCCACTCCCTTGCCCTTTCCGATCCTGATCGGCGATATCGGCGGCACGAATGCCCGCTTTTCCATCCTGTCGGATGCCTATGCCGAGCCGAAGCAGTTTCCGAATGTGCGCACGGCCGATTACGGGACGATCGACGAAGCGATCCAGAAAGGTGTCCTGGACAAGACGTCCGTGCAGCCGCGCGCCGCAATCCTTGCCGTCGCCGGCCCGATCAAGGCCGATGAAATCCCGCTGACCAACTGCCCTTGGGTGGTGCGGCCGAAGACGATGATCGAGGGGCTTGGCCTCGTCGATGTGCTCATCGTCAACGATTTTGAGGCCCAGGCGTTGGCGATCGCCGCACTGTCCGACGAAAACCGCGAGCGCATCGGCTATACTTCTGACGACATGGTGGCGTCCCGCGTCGTGCTCGGGCCCGGCACCGGCCTCGGCGTCGGCGGCCTGGTTCACGCTCAGTCGACCTGGATCCCAGTTCCCGGCGAAGGCGGCCATGTCGATCTCGGACCGCGCAGCAGGCGCGACTATGAGATCTTCCCGCATGTCGAAACCATCGAGGGCCGGATTTCGGCCGAGCAGATCCTCTGCGGCCGCGGCATCGTCAATCTCTATCGCGCCATCTGTGCCGCCGACGGTCTCAAACCGACGATGTCCGATCCGGCCGATATCACCTCGCATGCACTCGCCGGCAGCGACAAGGTTGCCGTCGAAACGGTCTCGTTGTTTGCGACCTATCTCGGGCGCGTCGCGGGCGACATGGCGCTCGTCTTCATGGCCCGCGGCGGCGTCTATCTCTCAGGCGGCATCTCGCAGAAGATTCTTCCGGCGCTGAAAGGGCCGGAATTCCGCGCCGCCTTCGAGGATAAGGCGCCGCATTCCGCGCTGCTGCGAACGATCCCAACCTATGTCGTGACGCATCCGCTCGCCGCTCTGGCCGGGCTTTCCTCCTATGCGCGCATGCCCGGAAACTTCGGCGTTTCGACGGACGGCCGACGCTGGCGGCGTTAGAGCCTTTCCTGATTAGATTGAAGCATTCTGTTGGCTCAAACGGAGTCGGATGGTCGACCGGCCGGCACGCGTCGTAGCCCAGATCTACGGCCAAGCCGGCCGGTCGATCAGCCGGCCCGTTTCAGCCAACCCCGGTGGTTTGCTTGCAAACCAGCTAGGGCCGGGCATCGTTGCGCCAGGAGAAGCGATCGGCTCGGACGTATCTAGAGGTATGCCCGTCGCCAATCGCTTCCGCCCTGACACAAAACTGCTCCGGCAGAATGCTTCAAGCTAACCAGGAAAGGCTCTAAGTCAGCTAGCCAAAGCTCCTCCAACTCTTTATAGAGCGCGCGAATATGCGTGCCGCGCCTGCGGCATGCGGCCCTGAGACAGGAAGCCTATTTTTGGAAGCCGCCGAAAGCAGAAAGCCAAACGTCAACAGCGATACCGTGACCGGCGTCCTGAAGCGTATCATTGCCGAAAACGGCCGGGACCATCTCTGGGGCTATGTCTTCGCAATCGCCTGCCTTATCGTCGTGGCGCTTTCGACAGCGTTTACCGCCTGGATCATGCGGGCGATCATCGACGAGGCCTTCGCCAACCGGCGCGCCGACGTCGTCTGGATCATCTGTCTTTCGATCTTCATCGCCTTCATGCTGCGCGGCTTTGCGAGCTACGGGCAGGGCGTCGCGCTGTCGCGGATCGGCAACGATATCGTCGCGCGCTATCAGCGGCGCATCTATTCACATCTGATGACGCTCTCCGTCGGCTATTTCAACGAGGCACGCTCGGCCCATATCGCCGCGCAGGTCAGCCAGAACGTGACCGGCATCCGCGACGTGCTGAACCTCACGATTACCTCGACGGTGCGCGATCTCCTAACCTTCGTCTCGCTGATCGGCGTCATGGTGCTGCAGGATCCGCTGCTCAGCCTCGCCGTGTTCATCCTGGCGCCGCCGCTGCTCTATGCGCTGCGCTATGTTTCCAAGCGACTGCGCTCGGCCACCCGGGAAGCGGTCAACCTCAACAGCCATGTTCTCGGCGCCATGCAGGAAACAATCCAAGGCATTTCCATCGTCAAGGCCTTCACGATGGAAGAAGCGCTGGAGAACAAGGTCAACAAGCTGATTTCCGCTGCCGAAGGCCGGGCAAACCGTATCGCGCGGCTTTCGGAGCGTACCTCGCCGCTGACGGAAAGCTTTGCCGGCTTTGCCGTTGCAAGCGTGCTTGCCTATGCCGCTTATCGGTCCATCTATCAGGGCGTGCCGCCGGGCGCCTTCTTCTCTTTCGTCACGGCCCTCCTGCTCGCCTATGATCCGGCCCGCCGCCTCGCGCGCCTACAGGTGCAGATGGAGCGAGCCGTGGTCAACGCCCGGATGATCTACGAGCTGCTCGACATGGAGCCGCGCCAGCGCGAACTGCCGGATGCAAAGCCGCTTGTCGTGTCCGAGGCGAAGATCGAGCTGCGCAACGTTTCCTTCGCCTATGGCAACGAGAGCGTCCTGAACGGCGTGACGCTGACGGCTGAGGGCGGAAAAACGACTGCCCTCGTCGGCCCTTCGGGCGCCGGCAAATCCACCGTCATCAGCCTCATTCCGCGCTTTTACGATCCGAAGGAAGGTCAGATCCTGATCGACGGACAGGATATCGCCCATGTTACCAAGCAGTCGCTGCGCCGCCAGCTCGCCTATGTCTCGCAGCAGCCCTATCTCTTCGAAGGCACGATCCGCGACAATATCCGCTACGGCCGCCCCGAAGCGACGGACGACGAAATCGAAAAGGCAGCGCGGCTTGCCTATGCGCATGACTTCATCGTCGCACAGCCGCAGGGCTACGATACGCCCGTCGGCGAAAATGGCGTGACGCTGTCCGGCGGCCAGCGCCAGCGGCTGTCGATCGCCCGCGCGCTGGTGCGCAACGCACCGATCCTGCTGCTCGACGAGGCAACCTCGGCACTCGATACGGAATCGGAAGCGGCCGTACAGAAAGCACTCGACGAAGCCATGACCGGCCGCACTGTCGTCGTCATCGCCCACCGGCTTTCGACCGTGGTACGCGCCGACAAGATCATCGTCATGCAGCAGGGGCGCGTCGTCGAAGAAGGCAGTCACGAGACGCTTGCGAAGGTCAGCGACGGACTTTA
Organism: Rhizobium sp. BK529; assembly: GCF_014194105.1. Taxonomy (NCBI): domain Bacteria; kingdom Pseudomonadati; phylum Pseudomonadota; class Alphaproteobacteria; order Hyphomicrobiales; family Rhizobiaceae; genus Rhizobium; species Rhizobium sp. BK529. The sequence continues at coordinate 3,272,854 of NZ_JACIAU010000001.1, forward strand.
CGCTCGCCTCAACAATCTGCAGAGGCCTTCGGCTTCTGATTCATTTTAATCGGGATGACGGACTGACATGAGCGACGCTGCGATGAAACTGGTTGTGGTCGGAGCGGCGGGACGCATGGGACAGACGCTCATCCGTCTTATTCATTCCATCGACGGCGTGACGCTGCATGCAGCGGTCGCGCGGCCGGGCTCGCCCTTCGTCGGCAAGGATGCCGGTGAGGTCGCCGGTCTCGGCGCCAATGGCGTCATCATCGGCGACGATCCCTTGACAGCGTTCCTGCACGCCGAGGGCGTGCTGGATTTCACATCGCCCGCCACGTCAGTGGAATTTGCCGGATTGGCAGCGCAGGCGCGTATCGTTCATGTCGTCGGCACGACCGGCTGCTCCGACGAGGACAATGCCAAGATCGCGGCCGCCTCCCGCCATGCCCGCATCGTCCAGTCGGGCAATATGAGCCTCGGGGTTAATCTGCTCAGCGTGTTCGTGCAGCAGGCTGCTCAGGCGCTCGACCCTGCTGACTGGGATATCGAAATTCTCGAAATGCATCACAAGCGCAAGGTCGATGCGCCCTCCGGCACCGCATTGCTGCTTGGTGACGCCGCTGCAAGCGGCCGCAATATCGATCTTGCCTCGAAATCCGTGCGTGTGCGCGACGGCCATACTGGCGCGCGGGACGCCGGCACTATCGGCTTTGCGACGCTGCGCGGCGGCTCCGTCATTGGCGAGCATTCCGTACTCTTTGCCGGCGAAGGCGAGACCGTCACGCTTTCGCACAGCGCAACCGACCGTTCGATCTTTGCGCGCGGCGCCATCAAGGCGGCCCTTTGGGCGCGCGACAAGAAACCGGGTCTCTATTCCATGCTCGACGTTCTCGGGCTTTCTTCTCATTGACCATCTCTCGGAGGCATTTTTCATGAGCGGTACCCTCGTCCTCGTTCGCCACGGCCAGAGCGACTGGAATCTCAAGAATCTCTTCACCGGCTGGAAAGATCCTGATCTGACCGAGCTCGGCATCCAGGAAGCCACGACTGGCGGCCAGGCGCTTGCCGACTACGGCATCAAGTTCGATGTCGCCTTCACCTCCGCACTCGTGCGCGCCCAGCACACACTGAAGCTGATCCTCGACAAGGTCGGCCAGCCGGGCCTGGAAACGATCCGCGACCAGGCGCTGAACGAGCGCGACTATGGCGATCTCTCCGGCCTCAACAAGGATGATGCCCGTGCCAAATGGGGCGAAGAGCAGGTGCATATCTGGCGCCGCTCCTACGACATCCAGCCTCCGGGCGGCGAAAGCCTGCGCGACACCGGGGCTCGCGTCTGGCCGTACTATCTCACGGAAATCCTTCCACGCGTGCTGCGTGGCGAAAAGGTGCTCGTTGCCGCGCACGGCAATTCGCTGCGTTCGCTCGTCATGGTTCTCGACCGCCTCAACCGCGAACAGGTTCTGTCGCTGAACCTGGCGACGGGCGTGCCCATGGTATACAAGCTGAACGCAGACTCGACGGTCGCTTCCAAGGAAGTACTCGGCGACATGTCTGGCGCGCACTGAGCGCGGTCAGGCACCAGTAAAGCTAGGCCGGGCGTGAGTCCGGCCTTTTCCGTTTTCAGTTTTCGATGGTGAACTGAACGCGATCGGCCGCAAAACGGCTGATCGAATATTGCACCGGCACGCCTTCCAGATCGGTGTTCATCGCCTTGGTGATCAAGAGCACGGCGCCCGGCGTCAGTTCCAGATCGGCAATATCTCCGGAATCGGCATGGGCGGCGGTGATCTCCGTCGTGGCACGCACATAGTCCGACAGGCCGAGTGCGGCAAAGGCCTTGGTGATGGACTCCGTCTTCCGATAGATCTCGCCGATGCCGGCAAAACGAGCGGCCGGGAACCAGCTCGTTCCGCGCGCGACGGGCCGTTTATCCGCGTCGCGCACCGTTTCTAGACGAATGACCGGCGTGCCCTGTTCCACGCGCAGCCAGCGGGCCACCTCGGCATCGGCCGCTTCCTCCGCATGGCCGAGCAGGAGCGCATGTGTCTCGCGCGCCTGGTCCCTCAGGCCGTCGGTAAAGCGGGTACGGCGGCTGATCGGAAAATTCAGGCGCTCCTTGCGCTCGATCAACGTGCCGCGGCCTTGCACCGCACGCACGATGCCTTCCTGGGCAAGTGCGGCAAGTGCGCTGCGAACAGTATGCCTGTTGACCCCGAATTGAAGCGCAAGGACCGTTTCCGGTGGCACCATGCCGGTTTGATCGTAAACGCCACTGCTGATCGCCTCGCGGATCCTGTCGGCGATCTGGCGCCAGAGCGCCACACCCGTCTGCCGCTGCACCTGCTTTATTCCTGCCATTACACCCCATCCAGCCAATTCGGACGCGCCTTGTCACACGCTTGTCACGTCGCCGATTTAGGGATAGGTATAGCTTGTACGGTTGTCTATATCAATAGACATTTTCGAGGAAAAGATGATGACGGCAGCGGAGAAGACGGAAGCTGCGGCGCGGACGGAGGGCGGGCGCAAGCGTACCGTCGATCTGCTCGCGCGCGCCGAAAAACAGGAATTGCTGGCGGCGTGGGACGCGCTTGCCGAACAGCCGGTGGTGCAGCCGGTGCGCGGCCCGGAAACCGGTCTCGTCATGGTTCGCGGCCGCATCGGCGGCGGTGGTGCGCCCTTCAATCTCGGCGAAGTGACCGTGACGCGCGCGACGGTACGGCTTGCATCCGGCTCGGTCGGTCACGCCCAGGCGCTCGGCACCGACCGCGAGAAGGCACGGCTTTCGGCGATCTTCGACGCACTCTGGCAGGAAGAGGCAACCATGCGCTTCGTCGAGGAAAAACTGCTTTCGCCGATCGCCCGGCGGATCGCCGATGACAACAACCGCAAGGCTGAAGAAACGTCCGCGACCCGCGTCGACTTCTTCACCATGGTCCGGGGAGAAGACTGATGAACCTCAAGACCGACGTTTTGACCGGTGGCTTCACTGAGCCGGTTTTCCACGCACAGAGCGTGTTCAAGATGCTGATGGATGGCATGGCCCGCCCCGGCACGATCCAGTCCGTCACGCCCGATGTGACGCCGCCCGCACCACTCGGCATTGCCGCTGGCGCGATCGGCCTGACGCTCTGCGACCACGACACCCCCGTCTGGCTCTCCGCCGAGCTTGCCAAGTCGGCCGTTCCGGAGTGGCTCGGCTTCCATGCCGGTGCGCCGCTGACGGCGGAAAAGGCGGAAGCGCGATTCGCCTTCGTCGAAGCCGGTATGGCGCTTTCTACTTTCGGCCTCTTTGCGGCCGGTACTCAGGAATATCCCGACCGTTCGACGACCGTCGTGATCGAGCTTGCCGATCTCGAAGGCGGGCGCCGTCTCGCTTTGATGGGGCCGGGCATCCAGAGCGTAATCGAGATCGCCCCTATCGGCCTACCGGAAACCTTCCTGCGTCTCTGGACGGAAAACCGCGCACTTTTCCCACGCGGCGTAGACATCGTGCTGACGGCGGGCAAGCGTTTCCTCTGCCTGCCGCGCACCACCAAGATCACAGCAACGGAGATCTGAGCTCATGTATGTTGCCGTCAAGGGTGGCGAGGCCGCCATCGCCAATGCCCACCGCCTGCTCGCCGACCGCCGGCGCGGCGATCGTTCCGTGCCCGCTATCGGCATCGAGCAGATCGTCGAACAGCTCGCTCTCGCCGTCGACCGCGTCATGGCCGAAGCTTCGCTTTACGACCGCACGCTTGCCGCACTTGCCGTACGCCAGTCGCGCGGCGACATGATCGAGGCGATCTTCCTGCTGCGCGCCTATCGCACGACGCTGCCGCGCTTCGGCTACTCCAGGCCGCTCGATACGGCCGACATGCAGATCGAGCGCCGCATCTCGGCTACCTACAAGGATCTCCCGGGCGGACAGCTGCTCGGCCCGACCTTCGACTATACGCACCGTCTGCTCGATCCGACGCTTCTGACGGATGAGGCTGTGGAAGAGCCTGCCCAGCGTCCGGCCGAGACCGGCCGCGTCATGCGCGTCTCCGAAATCCTCGGTCAGGAGGGCCTGATCGAAAACGACGGTGAGCTTCCCGAAGACCACGAGACGGGCGACCTGACGCGCGAACCGATGGAATTCCCGATGACTAGGGATCTCCGCCTGCAGGCGCTTGCCCGCGGCGACGAGGGCTTTCTGCTGGCGCTCGGCTATTCCACCCAGCGCGGCTATGGCCGCAACCACCCTTTCACCGGTGAAATCCGCATCGGTGAAGTCGAGGTGGAATTCGACGTGCCAGAGCTTGGCTTTGCTGTATCGCTCGGCACGATCCAGCTCACCGAATGCCAGATGGTCAACCAATTCAAGGGTTCGGCCAAGGCTCCGCCGCAATTCACGCGCGGCTACGGCCTCGTCTTCGGCCAGAGCGAACGCAAGGCGATGGCGATGTCGCTGGTGGATCGCGCGCTGCGCGCCGAAGAACTCGGCGAGGATATCACCGCGCCGGCGCAGGACGAGGAATTCGTCATTTCCCATTCCGACAACGTCCAGGCGACCGGCTTTGTCGAGCACCTGAAGCTTCCGCACTATGTGGACTTCCAGGCCGAACTCGACCTCGTCCGCCGCATGCGCCGCGAATTCGAAGCCGCGCGCAGCAGCGGCGAGACCCAGAAGGAGGCCGCCGAATGAGTGATCTCGCCACCTACAATTTCGCCTATCTCGACGAACAGACCAAGCGCATGATCCGCCGCGCCATCCTGAAGGCGATCGCCATTCCCGGCTATCAGGTGCCTTTCGCCAGCAGAGAGATGCCCATGCCCTACGGCTGGGGTACGGGCGGCGTGCAGGTAACGGCCTCGATCATCGGGCCCGAGGACGTTCTGAAGGTCATCGACCAGGGCGCCGACGACACGACGAACGCCGTCTCCATCCGCGCTTTCTTCCAGAAGGTCGCCAATGTCGCCGTCACGACGCATACCAAGGACGCGACGATCATCCAGACGCGCCACCGCATTCCGGAGGAAAAACTCGGCGAAGGCCAGGTGCTCGTCTATCAGGTGCCGATTCCGGAACCGTTGCGCTTCCTCGAACCGCGCGAAACCGAGACCCGCAAGATGCACGCGCTCGAGGAGTACGGCCTCATGCATGTGAAACTTTACGAGGATATCGCCCGCAACGGCCGCATCGCCACGACCTATGCCTACCCGGTCAAAGTTCATGGCCGCTATGTCATGGATCCCTCGCCGACGCCGAAATTCGACAATCCGAAGATGCACAGATCGGAAGCGCTACAGCTCTTCGGCGCCGGTCGCGAAAAGCGCATCTATGCCGTGCCGCCCTATACCGATGTCGTCAGCCTGGACTTTGAAGACCATCCCTTCGAAATCCAGCGGTTCGGCAAGCCCTGCGCGCTCTGCGGCGCCGAGGACGTCTATCTCGACGAGGTGATCCTCGACGACAAGGGCGGGCGGATGTTCGTCTGCTCCGATACCGACCATTGCGAAGACCGCCGGGCACACGGACATGCCGGCGAAATGCTGGCCCGGGAGGCTGCAGAATGACCGACACGCCGCTTCTTAAAGTCAACGACCTCTCTAAGTTCTACGGCAACCGTATCGGCTGCCGGAACGTTTCCTTCGAACTCTGGCCGGGCGAAGTTCTCGCCATCGTCGGCGAATCCGGTTCGGGCAAGACGACGCTGCTGAACTGCATCTCAACCCGGCTGATGCCGACCACCGGCACTGTCGAATACCATATGCGCGACGGTACCTACCGCGACCTCTATCACATGAACGAGGCCGAGCGCCGCTTCCTGATGCGCACCGACTGGGGCTTCGTGCACCAGAACCCGGCCGACGGGCTGCGCATGACGGTCTCTGCCGGCGCCAATGTCGGCGAGCGCCTGATGGCGATCGGCGATCGGCACTACGGCAAGATACGCTCCACCGCCATTGATTGGCTGGAGCGCGTCGAGATCGATGCCGGCCGCATCGACGACCAGCCCCGCGCCTTTTCCGGCGGCATGCGCCAGCGCCTGCAGATCGCCCGCAATCTCGTGACCGGCCCACGTCTCGTCTTCATGGACGAGCCGACCGGCGGTCTCGACGTCTCCGTGCAGGCGCGTCTCCTCGATCTGGTGCGCACCCTTGTCAACGATCTCGGCCTCTCGGCCATCATTGTTACCCACGATCTCGCCGTCGCCCGCCTTCTCTCTCATCGCATGATGGTGATGAAGGATGGCCTGGTCATCGAGCAGGGCCTCACCGACCGCGTGCTGGACGATCCGCGCGAGCCCTACACCCAGCTCCTCGTTTCCTCGATCCTGCAGGTTTAAGAAAGAAGAACCATGGCAACGCCTCTCGTCGTTTCAGAAGTGGCCAAGAGCTTCACCATGCACCTGCGCGACGGCATCAAGCTGCCGGTCGTCTCCGATGTCTCCTTCTCGGTGGCCTCGGGCGAATGCGTCGTGCTCGGTGGCCCCTCGGGCATCGGCAAAAGCTCGCTGCTCAAGATGATCTACGGCAATTACGCCGTCGATACCGGCCAGATCCTCGTCAACCATAAGGGCAAGGTTGTCGATCTCGCCTCCGCCGACCCGCGCACCATTCTCGACGTGCGGCGCCAAACGCTCGGCTATGTCAGCCAATTCCTGCGCACCGTGCCGCGCGTGGCGGCAATCGATGTGGTCGCAGAGCCGCTGCTCGCGCGCGGTGAAGCTGCCGCCAGCGCCAGACAAAAGGCTGCCATCTTGCTCGAAAAGCTCAACCTGCCGGAAGCGCTCTGGCAGTTGCCGCCCGCCACCTTCTCCGGCGGCGAGCAGCAGCGCGTCAACATCGCCCGCGGCTTCATCACCGATCATACGATCCTGCTGCTCGATGAGCCGACGGCCTCGCTCGACGCGAAGAACCGCGCCGTCGTCGTCGGCATGATCGAGGAAAAGAAGAAGGCGGGCGTCGCCCTCCTCGGCATCTTCCACGATGAGGAAGTGCGCGAGGCAGCTGCCGACCGCATTCTCGACGTTCAGCAATTCTCTCCCCGAAAGGCAATCGCAGCATGAGCCGCAATCTGGGCATCGAACCCTATGTCCACGCGACCGCCTCCGTCTCCAAGTCGACCTTCGGCCGCTATACAGAAGTCTCCGAGCGCTGCCGCATCAGTGAGGTGGAGTTTGGCGACTATTCCTACATCATGCAGGACGGCTCCATCTGGTGCGCGACGATCGGCAAGTTCGTCAACATTGCCGCCGCGGTGCGCATCAATGCCACCAACCATCCGACCTGGCGCGCGACGCTGCATCACTTCACCTACCGCGCCGTCGACTATTGGCCGGATGCCGACATGGAGACGGAATTCTTCGAATGGCGCCGCTCGAACCGCGTCGTGATCGGCAATGATGTCTGGATCGGCCATGGCGCGACGATCCTGCCCGGCGTCACGGTCGGCAATGGTGCGGTCATCGGTGCTGGCGCCGTCGTCTCCAAAGACGTCGCTCCCTACACGATCGTCGGCGGCGTGCCGGCCAAGCTCATCCGGGAACGTTTCCCAAAGGAGGTCGGCGAGCGCATGGACAGGCTTGCCTGGTGGGACTGGGACCATGCTCGCTTGCGCGATGCACTGGCGGATTTCCGGGCGCTTGAGGCCGAAGATTTCCTCTCCCGCTACGGCGGGTGAGCTGAATGCCGCGACGCGGAGTTTTGTGACAGGACTTACACAAAACTGACATGCGAGCTTCATGAAGCGGGACTAATGCGATCCCTTAAACAAGCCTGAAATACGAAGGAAGAGCATGATGTTCGAGCTGAAGAATGTCACACGCCGTTTCGGAAAGAAGCTCGCTGTCGATTCCGTAACGCTGGACATTCCCCAGGGCCAAATGGTCGGCATCATCGGCCGCTCCGGCGCCGGCAAGTCCACCCTGCTGCGCATGATCAACCGCCTGCAGGAACCCTCCTCCGGCACCATCCACTTCGGGGGTGTCGAGGTTTCCGGCCTTCACGGCAAGGCGCTGCGCAACTGGCAGCGCGACTGCGCGATGATTTTCCAGCAGTTCAACCTCGTGCCGCGCCTCGACGTTCTCACCAACGTCATGCTCGGGCGTCTGAACCACCGCTCGACGATGCTGAGCCTGCTCAACGTCTTCGGCCGTGAGGAACGTATCCAGGCCATCGCCGCGCTCGAACGCCTCGGCATCGAGCAGACCGCGCTGCAGGCGGCCGGCACGCTTTCGGGCGGTCAGCAGCAGCGCGTGGCGATCGCCCGCGCGCTGATGCAGAACCCGAAAATGGTTCTTGCCGACGAACCGATCGCCTCACTCGACCCGCTGAACGCCAAGATCGTCATGGACGCTCTGCGTGACATCAATGAGCGCGAGGGCATCACCGTCATAACCAACCTGCACACGCTCGATACGGCCCGCAACTACTGCGAACGCATCGTCGGCATGGCAGGCGGCCGCGTCGTCTTCGACGGCAAGCCTTCCGAACTGACTACCGAGGCCGTCAAGGAAATCTACGGCACGGACAAGGACGGCGCCGGCATCGACGAGACGATGACGTCGACCGCAATCAACATCGCTCCGGGTGGAGCGGAAAACCAATCCGCCGGCGACCAACCGCTGGCGCTGGCCGGTCTGTGAGAGGGACGGCCGCGATCGAACGCCCGCGTCAAGGGCACATTTCTTCGTAACAAACGACCGGACCCCCGGCCATTCAGGAGAGACCCCATGTTGAAGAAAGCACTTTTTGCTGCAACGGCGATCCTGTCGCTCGCAGCTGGCGCTGCCAATGCCGCTGACCTCAAGGAATTCCGCGTCGGCATCCTTGGCGGCGAAAACGAAACCGACCGCCTGCGCAACTACGCCTGCCTTGCAGACCACCTGAAGCAGGAATTCGGCTTCGAGAAGGTTTCGCTCTTCCCGGCCGCCGATTATGACGGCGTCATCCAGGGCCTGCTCGGCGGCACGCTCGACTTCGCCGAACTCGGCGCTTCCGGCTACGCATCGGTTTACCTGAAGGATCCCAAGGCTGTTACGCCGATCCTGACGACGCAGCAGAAGGACGGTTCGACCGGCTACTATTCGATCGGTCTCGCTCTGAAGTCCTCCGGCATCAAGACCATCAAGGACGCCAAGGGCAAGAAGCTCGGCTACGCAGATCCGGACTCCACCTCGGGCTATCTCGTCCCGCTGACGCAGATCCCGAAGGACACCGGTATGCCGAACGACAAGTTCTTCGCTTCGACGCAGTTCAACGGCGGTCACGAAAACAACCTGCTCGCTGCTTATGACGGCAAGGTCGATGTTGCCGTTGATGACAGCTCGGGCATCGGCGACTTCAAGGATGGCTACACCTCCGGTACCTTCCGCAAGGAAGTCGACAAGGGCGCCGTCGATCCGAACAAGCTCGTTGAAGTATGGCGTTCGCCGCTGATCCCGAACGGCCCGCTCGTCGTTCGCAACGCTCTCGGCGAAGAGTGGCAGAAGAAGCTCACCGCCTTCTTCACAGCCCTGCCGGAGAAGGACCACAAGTGCTTCGCTGCTGTCGAAGGCGGCGATTACAAGGGCTACGCCCCGGTCAAGCACGACTTCTACAATGCCGTTGTAGAAGTTCGTAAGGCTGCTATCGGCGGCTGATTACGCCACTCATGTACGGGGCGGCCGGCAACGGCCGCCCATTTTCTTGTGACTATAGCGCCGTGCGTCAGACGCGCAAAGGGCGCTTTAACACTTTAAATTGCTGCATAATTTCATCCTTAAATCGACCCCGATTTAAGGACCTATGCAGTAGGCGAGGCGTTCATGACTATTGCCGATATACAGCCGCATGTGCCGATGCAGAGCACAAAGGAAATCGCCACCGCTTGGGACAAGATGATCGCCAAGCGGCGTTTCTATACCGCCCTTGGCTTGGTGATCCTCATCGTCGCCTTCGTAAGCTCCGTGCGCTTTGCCGACGAAAGCAATGCCGGTCACTTCTTCGACCGCCTGCCGCATCTTTTCGACTTCCTGAGCTGGCTTATCCCGAAAGACTGGACCGACGTCTGGCGCGCGCTTTTCGATATTGCGAGCCCGAATGACAAGGGGGGCGAGGAGTTCAACTTCGCCAACGGTCGTGTCTATGTCTGGGGCAGCTTCTATATCCCTGAATATTTCGAGCTGATGATCATCACGATCAATATCGCGCTTGTCTCGACCATCATCGCCTTCATCTTCGCCGTTCCGCTCAGCTTCTTTGCTGCCTGCAATCTGACGAAGAACTGGCCGCTACGCATTTTCACTAAGCGCATCATGGAATTCCTGCGCGCCTTCCCGGAGATCGTCATCGCCGGTCTGTTTTCGGCGATCCTTTCGATCGGCCCGGTGGCCGCCATCATTGCCATCACGCTTCATACGATCGGCGCGCTCGGCAAGCTTTTCTACGAAGTCGCCGAAAACATCGACATGAAACCGGACGAGGGTATGCGGGCCGTCGGCGCGAACTGGCTGGAGCGGGTGCGCTTTGCCGCGCTGCCGCAGGTCATGCCGAACTATGCGTCCTATGCGCTGCTGCGTCTCGAGATCAACGTGCGCGCTTCAACCATCATCGGTGCCGTCGGCGGCGGCGGTATCGGTGAAGAGCTCAAGCTCTCCATTTCCCGCGGCTTCGGCGCAAAGACCATGGCTCTGGTGCTGCTGCTCTTCGTGACGATCGTCGCTGTCGACCAGTTCTCCGCCTGGCTGCGCCGCCGACTCGTCGGCGAACATGCCTTCCTCCTGCAACATTGAGGCTGCCATGACGGTCATCGACGCAAACCGCATGCATGAGATCGAAGCGCGCTATCCGGAGTATTTTCACCGATCCTTCCGTCAGCGTTTCGGCGGTCTCCTCATCGTCCTTGCCACGATCCTCTACGGCATCTATGCCGTCTGGTTCTTCGATCTGCCGAAACTCGTCGCCGAAGCGCATTGGGAGCGCTTCGGCATCTATATGAGCCAGTGGATCAGCTATGACGTACAGCCGGAATTCCGTATCCAGGACGATGGCACGATCCAGACGCGCTATCCACGTTTCTCGCCGCTCGGCGACGATCCGCATCCAGACTGGGTGAAGAGCAATGCCGATGGCAGCATCACGGTTCTCGTCAGCGGCAGCGGCCGCACGGTGACCGTCAGCAAGAGCCAGACGACGATCGTCGCTCGGGGCATCACGGTGCCGATCGACGTTTCCAGCGGCGCGCCGAAAGTCGTCGGTCCAGTGCCGAGCTGGATGACAGTCTATGACGATAACGTGCTTGCCGATCTCGGCTTTGCCGGTGATGTCAGCATTTCCGTCGACCGCGTGAAGGTGCGCAAGCGCTTCATCGGCTGGGCGAACTTCGTCTTCGACACACAGTCGCCTTTCTTCGACAAACCGGTCAGCGAAGTCATCAGCCTCATCGTGTCAGGCCCGCGCATCCATCCCGACCAATCGAACCTGTCGCTCGCCTTCGACAATATCTGGAACAACAGCGCGTGGCAGCATGGCGATGTCTGGACCAAGCTGTTCCAGACGATCGTCATGGCCTTCCTTGGCACGCTGCTCGGTTCGATCGCCGCCTTCCCGCTCGCCTTCATGGCGGCGCGCAACATCACGCCGAACAGGTTCCTCAATCAGGCTTTGAAGCGCTTCTTCGATTTCCTGCGTTCCGTCGACATGCTGATCTGGGCGCTCTTCCTGACGCGCGCCTTCGGCCCCGGCCCGCTCGCCGGTTCCGGCGCCATCTTCCTCACGGAGACAGGCACACTTGGCAAGCTCTACTCGGAAGGTCTCGAAAACATCGACAACAAACCGCGCGAAGGCGTGAAGTCGACGGGCGCCTCGACCGTGCTGGTGCATCGTTACGGTATCATACCACAGATCGTTCCAGTCATCGTCAGCCAGACGCTCTATCAGTGGGAATCGAACGTGCGGGGCGCGACGATCATCGGTGCCGTCGGCGCCGGCGGTATCGGCCTCAAGCTCTGGGAAGCCATGCGCACCAATTCCAACTGGGAAAACGTCGCCTACATGGTCATCCTGATCCTGATTGTCGTCTTTCTGTTCGACGCCGCATCGAACGCGCTGCGTCACCGCCTGATGGGCACCAAGGCTGGTCACTAACTCCAGCAAATGATGATGACGGCACTGCCGTCATCATCATTCTGTCATGGAAATCTTTTAGCCGGAGCCTGCTTGCGGTTCGCCGCCAAATCACTGCACATTACGCTCCCCGTGCGGACGATCTCCAGGATAAAAGCTTTGCGCTACGCTCTCTATTTTTCGCCGTCTAAGGATGATCCCCTGACGGGTGCCGCCTCCGTCTGGCTTGGCCGCAATGCCTTTACCGGGGAGACCTATCCTGCGCCCGGTCATGAGACATTGCCGGCTGACGAACAGTTTGAGCTGACGGCTGATCCGCGCCGTTACGGCTTCCATGCGACCATCAAGGCGCCCTTCGAGCTTGCCTCTTCCGTAACCGAAAAGGACCTGATGACGGTCGTCGAGGATTTTGCCGCCAAGACGCCGGCCTTCGACATTCCGGAGCTGGTGCTGGGGCAGCTCGGTCACTTTTTCGCGCTCGTGCCGGGCTCGCTGCATCAGCCGCTTCAGGATTTTGCGGCAACGGTGGTAAAGTCCTTCGAGCCCTTTCGGGCGGCGCTCTCTGAGGCCGATATTCTCAGGCGCAAACCGGAAAGGCTGAGCGAAAGCCAGCGCAGCAATCTCCTGCGCTGGGGCTATCCTTACGTCATGGACGACTTCCGCTTCCACATGACCCTGACCGGCCCGGTGCCGGACGAGCGCGCCGAGGTGATGAAGACGATTCTGACAGAGCGTTTCGCGGATTTCACTGGCAGGCCGCTTCGTATTTCCGGCCTTGCCGTCTTTAGCGAAGAGGCTCGCGGCGCACCCTTCAAAGTCCACACATGGCTGCCTCTCGCTGGCGCCAGAAGCTGAAAGTTTTCTGACATGAGCAAAGAAACCGTTCTTTCAAATGCCCGCATCATTCTCGAGGATGATATTCTTTCGGGCTCCATTCTCATTCGCGACGGCAGGATTGCCGACATTTCGGAAGGCAAGTCCATAGCCGGCGAAGATTTCGAGGGCGATTACATCATCCCAGGTCTCGTCGAGCTTCATACGGACCATCTGGAAGGCCACTATTCGCCGCGTCCGGGCATCCGCTGGAACAAGACGGCAGCAGTCCAGGCACACGACGCGCAGATCGTTACCTCGGGCATCACCACGGTCTTCGACTGCCTGCGCATGGGCGCCGATGAAGACGGCGGCTTCGAACATGGCGAGATGCGCGAAATGGCCGACGCCATCCAGTCGGCCGAAAAGGAAGGCCGCCTGCGTGCCGAACACCTCCTCCATCTGCGCTGCGAGGTTTCTGCCGACAACGTGCTGCAACATTTCGCTGATTTCGAGAACGATCCTTATGTGCGTCTCGTCTCGTTGATGGACCACGCGCCCGGTCAGCGTCAGTTCCAGACGATGGATCAGTACATCTTTTACTATCAGAAGAAGCGCGGCCTTTCCGACGAGGAGTTCGCCCGTTTCTGCGCCCGTCGCATCGCCGAATCCGACCGCAATTCGACGCCGAACCGGGAGGCGATTTCAAAGGTCTGCGCCGAACGCGGCATCACTGTCGCAAGTCACGACGATGCTACATCCGCCCATGTCGACGAAGCGATAGAAAACGGCGTTCGCCTTGCCGAGTTCCCGACCAGCATCGACGCAGCCAGGCTGTCGCATGAAAACGGCATGAGCGTGCTCATGGGCGCGCCGAACATCGTGCGCGGCAAATCGCATTCCGGCAATATCGCCGCCCGCGACCTGGCGCAGCTCGGCGTGCTCGACGTGCTGTCTTCCGACTATGTGCCACTAAGCCTGCTGCATGCGCCCTTCATCCTTGCCGATGAAATTGAAGGTATAACGCTACCGAAAGCGATCGCGATGGTGACGGCAACGCCGGCGCGTACCGTCAGCCTCAATGACCGCGGCCGCATCGAAACCGGATTGCGGGCCGATCTCGTCCGCGTCCATCGTTCGCATGGCGTGCCGGTGACGCGTTCGGTGTGGCGAGAAGGGCGCCGGGTCGCATGACGATGTCGCACGAACCCCATCCAGGCGCTGGCGCCGAACATGGCATCATGGTCGTCGTCGTCGGCCCGAGCGGCGCCGGCAAGGACACGCTGATGAACCTGGCCGCCCGGCATTTCGACCACCGTGAGGACGTGCATTTCGTCCGCCGCGTCATCACCCGCCATGGCGATGCCGGCGGAGAAGATCATCTCGCCGTTTCGGATGCCGGATTCGCATCGATGGAGCAGGCCGGCTCCTTCGCCGTCTGGTGGGAGGCGCATGGCCTGAAATATGGGATCCCGGCTGAGGTCTCCGTGTCGCTCGCCAAGGGCCACATCGTCGTCGCCAACGGCTCGCGCTCGGCGCTGCACCGCTTCCAGGCCGCCTTCCCGCGGCTGAAGGTCATCAATGTGACCGCCCGGCCGGAAGTGCTGGCCGGGCGTCTTGAGGCCCGCGGCCGCGAGACGCATGAGGACATCATGGCGCGCCTGGCGCGCGGCCCGCTGACGGTGCGCGGCGACTACGATGTTGTGGAGCTCGACAACAGCGGCTCGCTGGAAGAAGCCAAGCGCAAGATGATCGATATCCTGGACGGCTTTCTGACGGAAATCGTCTGAACGCGAAAGGGAAATGGGAATGGCCATTCACGTCGTCGACTATGACCCCGAATGGCCGTCTCGCTTCCGTGAAATCGTCGGCGAGCTTGAACCGTTGCTCGCCGATCTCCATCCCGTCTTTCACCACGTCGGCAGCACATCCGTCCCCGGACTGGCCGCCAAGCCGAAGATTGATCTGCACGCCGCCTTTGCAAATGCAGATCCCCTTGCCGATGCGATCGAACGCGTGCAATCGCTCGGCGCCTTTATCTTCCACGGCGACAAATACAAGCAACAGACCTGGACCTTCACCAGCGGTAAAGGCTCCCACGGTGCGCGGCTCTATCTTTGCTCGGCGGATAATGCCGTGCTGAGGGACCGGATCACCTTTCGGGACTATCTGCGGTCACATCCGGAACGAGCAAAAGCCTATGCCGCTCTCAAGCTGAAGCTTATGGGCGAGGCAAATGACGATTGGGATTATTACACCGGCGGCAAGAGCGATTTCGTGCTTGAGACGCTGCGGTTGGCTTCCGAAGGGAGATAACCAGCCGCACTCAGACTATTCGCTGTCGCCGCGACCCGACACGATCTCGCGTTTGCCGACATGGTTTGCCGGGCCGACCAGCCCTTCCTTTTCCATGCGCTCGACCAGCGAGGCGGCACGGTTGTAACCGATGCCGAGGCGGCGCTGGATGTAGGATGTCGAGCACTTCTTGTCGCGCATGACGACCTTGACGGCTTGCTGATAGAGTTCGTCACCATCTTCCGCACCCATGGCGCTCTTATCGAAGACGGCGCTATCTTCTTCATCCTCGGCTTCGTCCTCCTCGCCGGCCGTGACCGTATCGAGATATTCCGGGCGGCCCTGCGTCTTCAGGTGTGCCACGACCTTTTCGACTTCGGCGTCGGAAACGAAGGGGCCATGGACACGGGCGATGCGGCCGCCGCCCTGCATGTGCAGCATGTCGCCCTGGCCGAGCAGCTGTTCGGCACCCTGTTCGCCGAGGATCGTGCGGCTGTCGATCTTCGAGGTGACCTGGAAGGAGATACGGGTCGGAAAGTTCGCCTTGATCGTACCCGTGATCACGTCGACCGAGGGACGCTGAGTCGCCATAATCAAGTGGATACCGGCGGCACGCGCCATCTGCGCCAGACGCTGGATTGCGCCTTCGATCTCCTTGCCGGCGACCATCATCAGGTCGGCCATCTCGTCGACGATGACGACGATGTAGGGCATCGGCGCAAGATCAAGTTCCTGTTGCTCTTCGATCGGCGCGCCGGTGCCCTTGTCGAAGCCAACCTGGACCATAATGTGGATGGTCTCGCCCTTTTCGCGGGCCTGGCTGACGCGGCCATTGTAGCCGTCGATATTGCGCACGCCGAGGCGTGACATCTTGCGATAGCGCTCTTCCATCTCGCGCACCGCCCATTTCAGCGCCATCACGGCCTTCTTGGGATCGGTAACGACAGGCGTCAGCAGATGCGGAATGCCGTCATAGACGGAGAGTTCCAGCATCTTGGGATCGACCATGATCAGGCGGCACTGTTCCGGCGTCATCCGGTAGAGCAGAGACAGGATCATCGTGTTGATGGCGACGGACTTGCCCGAGCCGGTCGTGCCGGCTACTAGGAGATGCGGCATCTTGGCGAGTTCGGCGATCACGGGCTCGCCGCCAATTGTCTTGCCGAGACCAAGGGCCAGCTTGTAGCCGCTTTTGTCGAAATCCTCGCTCTCGATCATCTCGCGGAAATAGACGGTTTCGCGCGTCTGGTTCGGCAGTTCGATACCGATGACGTTGCGGCCGGGAACGACGGCTACGCGCGCCGACAGCGCCGACATGGAGCGGGCGATATCATCGGCAAGGCCGATGACACGGGACGATTTAACGCCAGGCGCCGGCTCGAATTCGTAGAGTGTGACGACGGGGCCGGGGCGGACATGGATGATCTCGCCCTTGATGCCGAAATCCTCCAGAACGCTTTCCAGAAGGCCGGCATTCTGCTCCAGCGTCTCCTGCGACATGATCTCCCCGAGCCGCTCCGGCGGCTCCTGCAACAGGGCGCGCGGCGGGAACTCGTATCCGGAAGCGTCAACCTGATCGACAACAATGCGCGAGGGGCGAACCGGGGATAGTGCGGGTGCGGCAACCGTGACACGCGGCGCGGGCGGCAGATCCGGCTGCGGCGACTGCGGCTGATTCACAGGGGTCTGGGCGACCGGCGCCTCAATGATCGGAGCGACCGGAGGCTGGACCACCGGCGCACCGACTGCCGGCGAACGCGTGGGCCTGACCGCAGCAGCTGGAACAGGTGTCGCCGCACGCGGCGGCGCAACAGATACTCGCGGCATTACCGGCGCCGGGTTATGCCGGCCCGGGCGCCACTCCATGATGCGGAAGCGCGAAGTGATCGATTCCGATTCGGCCTGCGGCAATGCAATGGCTGGAGCACGCGACGGTTCGGCATCGGTTTCCTCGAAAGCCATAACTTCCCAGAAGGCGAAATCCGAGATCGCGGAAAGTTCCGATGCCGCGCGTAGTGCGGTTTCGGCCGGCGTTACGACGATGGGCTGCGGCTGAGGTTCCGGCTGCGGTACGACAACAGGCTCGGCCACTTCGGGCAGATAGATATCGAACGGCACATTGACGGTGATCGGTGCATGCGTGCGCGCAGGTGCTGGCTGCGGAGCGGAAGGTGCGACGACCTCTACGCGAACCGGCTCTTCAGGTGCGCGGCGCTTGCTGATCAGCGTTTCCGGCGTGCGGGTGAAGCGGACGTTCGGGGCGAGCGAGAAATTGCTCTGCCAGAGCGGCGGCACCGGCTTTTCGCCCTCATATTCCACGGGCGCATTTTCCACGGGATGTTCGGCTTCAACTCCGGATGAGAAATCTCCGGCATCCGTCAAATTGGTTCTTGGAAAACGCATGCGACAGCTACTCACTCATGCCTAGTAATTTCTGACATCCTTCCGGATAGAAAACGAAGGTTAATAAGTTCCTTCCAGCCGTCCCGCTGTGGGACGGCCAAAAAGATGAAACATCATCAATTTCAGAGGCTTGAGTCGAAGGGAAAAATCTTTGGGGTAATTTGACGAAACGCCTTAATGCGCTTCGTCCCAATTGGTGGCGGCGCGTGCGTCGACGCGAAGCGGCACGCGCATTTCAAGCGCCGGCGATGCGGCGTTTTCCATGACCGAGACGATGATTGGCGTCGCCTTTTCGACATCCTCGTCTTCAACCTCAAAGATCAATTCGTCGTGCACCTGCAAGAGCATGCGCACCCGATCGGCAAGACCGGCCTCGGCGAGGGCCGGCTCAATCTTGATCATGGCGCGGCGGATGACATCGGCGGCCGAACCCTGGATCGGCGCGTTGATGGCGGCGCGCTCGTTAAAGGCGCGCACCGAAGGATTGGACGAGCGGATGTCGGGATAATTGATTCGCCGGCCGAAGATCGTTTCGACATAGCCCTTGTCACGGGCCATCTGCTTGCGGCTTTCCATGTAATCGCGGATGCCGGGGAAACGCTCGAAATACTTCTTGATGTAGTCGCTGGCTTCCGAGCGCTCGATGGAGAGCTGGTTGGCCAGGCCGAAGGCGGAAATGCCGTAGATAATGCCGAAGTTGATGGCCTTTGCGCGGCGGCGCACCTCGCCCGGCATGCCTTCGACCGGCACGCCGAACATTTCGGAGGCGGTCATGGCATGGATATCGATCCCCTCCTCGAAGGCGCGTACGAGCTGCGGGATCTCGGCGACATGGGCGAGTACTCGAAGCTCAATCTGGCTATAGTCGGCGGAGATCAACTTATGACCCGGCGACGAAATGAAGGCGGTGCGGATCTTGCGGCCTTCGGCGGTGCGAACCGGAATGTTCTGCAGGTTCGGTTCCGAGGAGGAAAGACGGCCCGTCGTCGTCGATGCCAGCGAATAAGAGGTGTGGACCCGCTTCGTTTCCGGATGGACGTAGCCCGGAAGGGCATCCGTGTAGGTCGACTTCAGCTTGGTAAGCTGGCGCCAGTCGACGATCTTGCGGGGCAGCTCGAAGCCGGCTGCCGCCAGGTCTTCCAGCACGCTCGCCGAGGTCGACCACTGGCCGGTCTTGGTCTTGGTACCGCCTGCAAGGCCCATCTTGCCGAACAGGATGTCGCCGAGCTGCTTGGGAGAGCCAATGTTGAACTTCTCTCCTGCAAGCTGATAGATTTCATCCTCGTATCTGGCTGCACCCTGGGCCAATTCGCCCGAGAGGCGCGACAGGATCTGCCGGTCGACTGTAATTCCGCGCTCCTCCATACGCGCCAGAACAGCCACAAGCGGGCGCTCAAGACGCTCGTAGACGCGCGTCAGCTTGGCGGCGGCAAGACGCGGCTTCAGCACCATCCAGAGGCGCAGCGTCACGTCGGCGTCTTCGGCGGCATAGTGGGTCGCGCGGTCGATATCGACGAGGTCGAAGGTGACGTTCGACTTGCCGGAGCCAGCGATATCCTTGTAGGCGATCGGTGTGTGACCGAGGAATTTTTCCGACAACGGGTCCATTCCATGTGCGCCGGTGCCGGCGTCGAGCACATAGGATATCAGCATCGTATCATCGAAACTCTTCGTCTCGATGCCGTACCGCCTCATCAGCAGGTAGTCGTATTTTAGATTCTGCGCCACCTTGAGGATCGATTCATCCTCCAGCAGCGCCTTCAGCCGCGACAGTGCATCGCGCATCGGGATCTGGTTTTCCACAAGGCCGCCGCCGAGCAGATCGCCCACACCGGTCTTGTGGCCGATCGGGATATAGGCGGCGCGGATGCGCGTGCCGGTCGGATCGGCAGCATTGTCGGCAATCGCCATGGAGAAGCCGACGAGCTCGGCCTGCATGGCATCGAGCGAGGTCGTTTCGGTGTCGAAGGCGACGAGGCCGGTCTCCTTCGCGTCGGCGATCCACTGATCAAGGGTCGTAAGGTCGCGGATCGTCACGTAAGAGGAGTGATCGAACGGCAGCGTCGCGAAAGCCTCCGCACGTGCTTTGGCTAGGTCCGCCGGCGCGAAAGTCCCTTCGACTGCGGTCTTCGCCTTTGCGCGCGGCGGGACCGCCACAGCTTCGCCGCCAACATCCGGAACGGCGCCCGCGACAGGCTCCGGCTTGGCCATATCAAGATCCGGGCCGTGCGCGTCCGCACCCCATTCGATTTTGACGAAGGCAGGCTCGATTTCACTGGCGTCGCAATTGCAGAACTCGGCTACACGGCGCGTGAGCGTCGTGAATTCCATGGTCTTCAGGAAGCCGATCAGCTTGGGACCGTTCTGCGGCTCCAGCATGAGCGCGTCGAGGTCAAGCTCCAGCGGCACGTCGGTACGCAGGCGTACCAGTTCGCGGGAAAGCTTTGCCTTATCGATGTTTTCGAGAATCGTGAGACGGCGCTTTTCCTGTTTGATCTCATGGGCACGTTCGAGAAGCGTGTCCAGATCGCCGTATTCGGCAAGAAGCTGGGCAGCCGTCTTGGGACCGATGCCGGGAATGCCGGGCACGTTGTCGACAGAATCGCCGGTCATGGCCTGCAGATCGATCATCTTTTCCGGCGGCACACCCCATTTCTCGATGACGTCGGGGATGCCGATCTGCTTGTCCTTCATGCTGTCATACATGTGGACATTCGGCGTGACGAGTTGCATCAGATCCTTATCGGAGGAGACGATCGTCACATCGGCGCCAACGGCCTCGGCCTGGCGGGCATAAGTGGCGATGATGTCATCAGCCTCGAAACCTTCCGTCTCGATGCAGGGCAGATTGAAGGCGCGCGTCGCCTCGCGGATCAGGCCGAACTGGGGAACCAGCTCTTCGGGCGGCGCCGAACGGTTCGCCTTATAGGCATCGTAGAGATCCTTGCGGAAGGTCTTCGCCGAATAGTCGAAAATGACGGCGAGATGAGAAGGCGTGACACCTACATCCGTATTTCGCGCATCTCGCAACAGCTTCCAGAGCATGTTGCAAAAACCGGAGACGGCGCCGACCGGCAGACCATCCGATTTGCGCGTCAGTGGTGGCAGGGCATGAAAGGCCCGGAAGATGAAACCCGAACCGTCAACGAGGAAGAGGTGATCGCCTTTTTTCATGGCAGCATGGATAGCGCGACGGCCTGGTAAGGTCCATATAAACTTAGATGCGAAAAAAGATTCCGCCTCACCAAACTGTTACTAATTTGTAATAGACGGTTTTTCCTCTTTCCCTTGAAAAACCACAATCTCAATCACAAATCTGGCCTACCGGCGTTTGATCGCGCCGCGGGTCTGATAGCCGGCTTGTCCCCCGCCCGCGTCAGGCTTGGACAAAGGCCTTATCCCCCTCTCCGGGCCTTTGTCCCCATCTTCAAGCCGCCATGGCCTCCCTCCAGGCCGTGGCGGCTTTGTTTTTCAGCCTCTACAAAGTTTTCGAGATATGGCTCTCGAAAATTTAACTGCTTGGTCCGCGTGTTTTGATGCATCGTATGCAATTTGTTGCATTGTCTGCGGCAGGATTTTGAGCCTAACTTGCAATCATGGGATTTAATCGAATGGAATCCGGTGCCTACCTTGCCAGCCAGCTGGCCAAGGGTTTTGCCCGCTCGCTGCATCAGCGTGCGGCGGGACTCGGTTTTTCTCCCGGTCAGTTCCCCATACTTCTGGAGCTTTGGGCCCAAGACGGGCTGACCCAGAAGCAGTTGCTGGAACGCGTCGATATCGAGCAGGCGACCATGGCCAACACGCTCTCGCGCATGGCGCGCGATGGGTTGATCGAGCGCCGTCCGCACCCTACCGACAAACGCGCCCAGCTGATCTTTCTGACGGAGAAAGCCAAGGCGATGGAAGCGGAAGCAATCGATATTGCGCGCGAGGCTGATCTTGCCCTGTTCAAGGGGTTCAGGGCCTTCGAGCGAGAGTTGATGCTCGAATATATCCGGCGGCTGATCGACAACGCCAAGACGCTCTAGAACCGTTCCGCCGCAGCGCGATTGCGTGTGCGCTTGAGCTTTATCACCTGCGCCTCAGGACCCGTCGCCCCCACGGAGTTTTCACGAGCCGCGAGCTTGATGCTCGGCTCGATATCCGGCTTGCCGAGCAGCAGTCCCTGCACCTGGGCACAACCTTCGTCCACGACGATCTGCCGTTGCATTTCCGTCTCCACGCCCTCGGTGACAACAGGCATGCCGAGACTATGTCCCAAGCCGATGATGGCGCGCACGATCGAGCGGGCTCCCGCATCGTGTTCCAGGACGCCGGTGAAGCTGCGGTCGACCTTGATCTTGTCAAAAGGGAAGGAGCGCAGGTTGGACAGTGAAGAGAAGCCGGTGCCGAAATCATCCATGACGATACGCACGCCAAGAGCACGCAGACGCTGAAGCGTGCTCATGACCCGTTTGCGATCCCGCACGAGTGCAGCTTCAGTGATCTCCAGTTCCAGGCGCTGGGGCGCCAGACGGGCTTCTTTCAGGATATCAGTCACGCGCTCGCAGAGATTGGGCAGCAGAAACTGCACTGGAGAGACATTGACTGCAATCGTTAGCGGTTGCGGCCAGCGGGCCGCCTCCATGCAAGCCTCGCGCAGGATCCATTCGCCGAGCTGAACGATGGAGCCACTTTCCTCGGCAATCGGAATGAAGATGTCTGGCTCGCTCATGCCGTGGCCCGGCCTGTTCCACCGCATGAGGGCTTCATAGCCGTTGATCTCACCGCTGCGCGCGTCGAGGATTGGCTGATAGTTGACGTGGAGCTGCCTGCGGAGGATAGCGTGGCGAAGCTCATGCTCGATCTGGCGGCGGGTGCGCACCGACTCGTCCATTTCCGCATCGAAGAAACAGGCGGCGCCGCGCCCTGCATGTTTAACGCGATAAAGGGCGGTATCCGCGTTGTTGTAAAGCTCTTCGGCAGACTTTCCATCCGCGGGATAAAGCGCGATGCCGATGCTGGCGCCGACGGCCGTCGGATCGCGGGCCGTATCCATCTCGGCCGCAAACTCATCGATGATTCGGCTTGCCAGACGACGCGCCGCATCGGGCTGCTTCTTGCCTGGCTGGACGATGGCGAATTCATCGCCACCAAGCCGCGCAATCGTATCGTCCGCATCGACGCAACGTTTGAGGATCACGGCAACCTTGCGCAGGATGCGGTCACCTTCCGCATGGCCGAAGATATCGTTGACGGCCTTGAAGCGATCGAGGTCGATGCAGACGAGGGCAACCTCGGTCCGTTTGCGTTCAGCCACATGTAAGGCCTGGCGAATGCGGGTATCGAAAAGCGAACGGTTCGGCAGGTCCGTCAGAACATCGTGATGAGCGAGATGTTCGATCAATTCTTCGGTGCGCTTCCGCTCGGAGAGGTCGCGAACGACGAGAACGTCGCAGTAACGCCCGCGATAGACGATACTTCGCGTGACGACCTCGACCGGGATTTCCCTCTCATCCTTAGCGATTAACAGCATTTCCTTATGATCGCTCTCCTGCTCCACATGGATGAGCACTAGCACGCTCGAGGGGGTATTGCCGGTGAGCTCGGAGAGCTTCCAGCCGGACAGGGCCAGGAAGCGTTCATTGGTGTCGACGATCCTGCCTTCCCGCAAAATGACGAGGCCGTCCTGCGACACGTTGGCAAGGCCGCGAAGATCGGTCAGATGGCTTTCCAGGAAAACCGCGCCGAAGGACATGAGAATGAGGCCCGTCGAAACGGCCATGACGATCGCAGCAAGCACTTCCGGCGCAAGCACTTTCGCGGCGACCTCGCGCGCTGGATCCGGCACCAGCGCGATGCTGCTCATCGAGATGAAATGCAATGTGCAGATTGCCAGCACGAAGGCGATGGATGATGCGGCAAAGCGTTTCATGCCCTTCAGTTTGAAGAAGGCGAGGAAGGCGACAAAAGAAAGAGCCGCGCAGGAACTGAAAGCGATCACCGTAGCGAAGGCATCATAGACGACGACGGCTTGCGCCTCGATCGCCTGCATGCCGGTCAAATGCATGGCCGTAACGCCGAGCGCCATCAGCAGCCCGCCGAAAGCAAAGGAATAGGCGGCTCGACCTTCCGAGGCGATCAGGATCGCCACCCATGAGCCGAAGATCGAAAGGACAACCGAGAGAGAAGTCAGGCCGAGATTATAGCTGATCGGCAGGCCGCCATCATAGGCGAGCATGGCGATGAAGTGCGTTGCCCACACGCCGACGCCAGCGGCAAAGGCTGAAGTGCCGATCCAGAGCTTGCGCTGACCGACATCGCATTCCTGCGCACGGGAGAGAAGAAGCATCATTGTCAGGCTGCCGACGAGGCAGACGATTGCAGCCGCGATGATCAGCCGCCAATCATGGTTGTCCCTGATGCAGGCAATAACGGAGAACATTTGCTACCTCGAAGATCGACCTCGGGGCGAGATTATTTAGAGTTTGCTAAATAACTGTAAATTGTATTAGACACCTCTACTGCATCCGTTGCCGCATTTGGCGCCACGCGGCGAGTGTAAAATTTGCCGCTCGAAAGCGTCGCCAATTGGGTCTATCGTCCGGCCGAATTTCAAAAGGAGTCGGAAATGACCGAACTAAATCCTGTGCTTGCGCGTGCGGACCAAAATCTCGATTCGAGCCTCGAAAAGTTGTTCGAGCTACTGCGCATCAAGTCGATCTCCACCGATCCGGCCTATAAAGCCGAATGCCGCAAGGCGGCCGAATGGCTCACCGGATATCTGAAGACCCTCGGTTTTGATGCCTCGGTTCGTGACACGCCCGGCCATCCGATGGTGGTCGCCCATCACGAAGGCGCCTCGGCTGATGCACCGCACGTCCTCTTTTATGGTCATTATGACGTGCAGCCGGTCGATCCGATCGAGCTCTGGGAAAACGATCCCTTCGATCCCGCCGTCAAGGACGCTGGGAATGGCCGTAAGATCCTGACCGGCCGAGGCACTGCCGACGACAAGGGCCAGCTTATGACCTTTGTCGAAGCCTGCCGCGCCTACAAGGAGACCAACGGAGCGCTTCCCTGCCGCGTCACCATTCTTTTCGAAGGTGAAGAAGAATCCGGTTCACCGTCCTTGAAGCCGTTCCTCGAAGCCAATGCTGCCGAACTCAAGGCCGATTACGCCCTCGTCTGCGATACCAGCATGTGGGATCGCGATACGCCGGCAATCGCAGCGGCGCTTCGCGGTCTTGTCGGCGAAGAAGTCGTGATAACGGCCGCTGACCGCGACCTGCATTCCGGCCTTTTCGGCGGGGCTGCCGCCAATCCGATCCATATTCTCGTGGAAATCCTTGCCGGTCTGCACGACGAGACCGGACGCATCACGCTCGATGGCTTCTATGACGGCGTCGAGGAAACGCCCTCTAACATCAAGGCATCCTGGGAAGCGCTCGGCAAGTCGGCGGAAAGCTTCCTCGGCGAAGTCGGCCTCTCCGTTCCCTCGGGCGAAAAGGGACGCTCGGTCCTGGAACTCACCTGGGCGCGTCCCACGGCCGAGGTCAACGGCATCTGGGGCGGTTATACCGGCGAAGGCTTCAAAACCGTGATTGCGGCCAAGGCATCGGCGAAGGTTTCCTTCCGTCTCGTCGGCACGCAGGATCCGACAGCGGTCCGCGAAAGCTTCCGCAATTACGTCCGCTCGAAGATTCCGGCCGATTGCTCGGTCGAATTCCATCCGCATGGCGCCTCGCCGGCCATCCACCTTTCCTACGACTCGCCTGTTCTGACCAAGGCGCGCACGGCGCTTTCCGACGAATGGCCGAAGCCCGCCGTCGTCATCGGCATGGGCGGCTCGATCCCGATCGTCGGCGATTTCCAGAAGATGCTCGGGATGGAATCTCTGCTTGTCGGCTTCGGTCTTTCCGATGACCGTATCCATTCGCCGAACGAAAAGTATGAACTTGCCTCCTACCACAAAGGCATTCGCTCCTGGGTACGCATCCTTGCAGCGCTGAAGGCCTGAAACGAAAAAGGCGCGCCCGCGCTCTCGCGCGGCACGCCATCCGAAATCTGCAAACAAAAAGGCCGGGGCAAACCGGCCTTCCGCTATCCACCTCATCTCAGTGCCAGTACATCCGTGGTCAAAGGAGAAGCGGATAGTGCACAGCTAGACTGATCTCGAAAGACTAACGACCGGTTAACGATCGATCCAACCAGATCTCGGAAACGGTACGACTGATAAAGCGCACATCATTTCCGGGCTGCGATTTCTTGGAGAGTATATCGGAAGCCGCCCTCCACATTTCAAGACCCCGTAAAAGCTTGCCGCCGTTCAAGCTGCGTTCATCCGATCGTCTCTATAAGCCTTTGAAAGAGAAAGCGAAACCTGCGATGCGTGACCTGCGCCGCAGGCGCTCTATCTTTGCCTTGCCGGGGAAATGTTGGTTCCGATGCCCGGCAGCCATCATTTATTGCGAGGAGTAAAAGGTGAAACATATTGTTCTGAAAATTGCTGCGGGCGGCCTGTTGCTGATTGCGCCAGCCATTGCCGAAGCAGCGCAGGGGATTTCGACTGCGAACGTGAACATGCGTGCGGGTCCGAGCACCCGCTATCCTGCCGTTGCCGTGATTCCAAACGGTACGCCGCTGCAAATCCGCGGCTGCCTCGCCGATACGCCCTGGTGCGACGTGGAATTCTACGGGGGCCGCGGCTGGGTTTCCGGCCAATATGTCCAGGCGACCTATGAGCAACGCCGGATTTATGTCGGCCCGCAATATTACCGCCCGCTCGGGATTCCGACAGTGACCTTCAGCGTCGGCCCCTACTGGGACCGATATTATCGCAACCGCGACTTCTACCGTGATCGGGACCGCTGGCGCCGCGGGCCGGATTATTATTATCGCGACCGCGGCCCCTATCGCCCCTGACAAAAGGACCCGACGTATCTGGTGATACGCCGGGCATGATATTGATCGGCACGTGTAGAGGGGAGACGAGCCGATCTGAGCGGGACGTGAGGGGTATGCCCCGCTCAGGTAAAACTGCCGCGAAGCCTATTGGTTCCCTTACCCGCCGGAGGATGTGCGATGCTAGGTCGCCAGCAGCTCGCGCATTCCCGCATAGGTGCCGAGCAGCATCTTCAGCCGCCTCCCTGTCGAGCCGTTAATGCTGCGCAAAGGCAGGCACGCTCCAGACTTCGCGGAGGCGGGCTTCGCCTGTTCTGTCAGGATCGATCGTCGTTTTCCGCCTGGCTATGGCGCTCAGCTTCGTTAGCGAGCGGAAGCCGCGGCGATATCTGTCGGTTTTGTGGCGATCCTCACGAATGGCCGCCATTCGGAAAAACAAGGACGGTTAACGGAGAAAAGGTAGGCAACGACAGTACTTGGCCGTATTGGTGTTGTTCTTAACAGCCCGTTAAATCGCCGCATTTACAGTTCAGTCGGATAAAACCGCTGCCGAGGGGTGCGGTCTTTACAGCAAGGGTGCGCCACTCCGCTATGGTAGCCAGACGTAGATCAGACGAGAGGATCGAACCGTCCTTCAACGCCCGTGGCGGCCGCGAGGATGACGAATTCGCGCTCGATGACGACGACCGCATCGACGGCAGACATGGCTCCAAGCGCCAATCGCGATCACCCGCGCCGCGCCGTGCACCGGCAAAGCGCCGTGCCGAGCCGCGGGAACGCGAAGGCGGCGGCCTCTTCTCGTTCCTGCGCAGGCTCGTCTACTGGTGCATCGTGGTCGGCATCTGGGCCGGCATCGGCGTCGCCGGGCTCGTGCTCTATTATGGATCGCGCATGCCGAGCGCCAGCACCTGGGCAATTCCAGAACGGCCGCCGAACGTCAAGATTACTGCGGTAGACGGCAGCGTGATCGCCAATCGCGGTACGACCGGCGGCGAGGCTCTCTCGCTGGAAACCATGTCGCCCTATATCCCCGAAGCTGTGATCGCCATCGAGGATCGGCGCTTCTACTCGCATTTCGGCGTCGACCCGTTCGGCCTTGCGCGCGCCTTCATCAATAATTTGACCGGCCAGCCGATCCAAGGCGGTTCGACGCTGACGCAGCAGCTCGCCAAGAACCTCTTCCTCTCGCCAGACCGCACGCTGGAGCGTAAGGTTCAGGAGGTCCTGCTCTCCTTTTGGCTGGAACAGAAATATACCAAGGACCAGATCCTTGCGATGTATCTGAACCGCGTCTATTTCGGCTCGAATGCCTATGGCGTTGAAGCGGCTTCCCGCCGCTATTTCAACAAATCGGCGCGAGATGTGAACCTCGGCGAAGCAGCACTGCTTGCGGGCCTGGTGAAAGCGCCGTCCCGCCTTTCGCCGGCGCGCGATCCGGAGGCGGCAAATGCCCGCGCCCAGGTCGTGCTGCAGGCGATGCGCGATCAGGGCTATATCAGCGCTGACGAAATCAAGACGGCAATGTCGCAGACGCCCGCTTCAGCCCGCAGCTATTGGTCGGGCGCCGGACAATATGTCGCCGACATGGTGATGGACGAACTGCAGGGCCTGGTCGGCGACGTGAAGGAAGACGTCATCGTCGATACGACGATCGACAAGACGCTCGAAAAGAAGGCCGAACAGTCGCTCGTCGATGTCCTCGACAAGGAAGGCGGCAAGTTCGATGCGTCGCAGGCGGCTCTCGTCTCGATCGACGGTACCGGTGCGATCCGCGCGCTTGTCGGCGGCAGGGACTATGCGACGAGCCAGTTCAACCGTGCCGTCAAAGCCAAACGCCAGCCGGGTTCCTCTTTCAAGCCTTTCGTCTATGCGGCTGCGCTCGAAAAGGGCCTGACGCCGGATTCGGTCTTCAACGACGCGCCGATCCGCATCGGCAACTGGACGCCGGAGAACTACGAGAAGAAATATAACGGCGAAGTGACGCTCCGCACTGCGCTCGCAAAATCGCTCAATACGGTGGCTGCGCAGCTTGTGATGTATGACGGGCCGGATCAGGTGATCAAACTCGCCCATCGCCTCGGCGTCGAATCGGACTTACAGCCCAATGCCTCGATCGCGCTCGGCACCTCGGAAGTCTCGCTCATGGAACTGACGGCCTCCTACGCGGCCTTCATGAACGGCGGTTACAAGGCAACACCGCATGTGATCCGTCGCGTGACGACCACGGATGGCAAGGTGCTCTATGAGAACACCTATGACAGCCCGCCACGCGTGCTCTCCGAGCAGATCGTAGCCGAAATGAACATGATGATGATGGGCGTCATCAACGGCGGCACCGGCTCGAGCGCCAAGCTTCCCGGCTGGCAGGCCGCCGGCAAGACGGGCACGACGCAGAACTCGCGCGATGCGCTGTTCGTGGGCTTCACCAGCAACCTGACGACGGGCGTATGGTTCGGTAATGACGACGGCAAGCCGATGAAGAAGGTGACCGGCGGCGGGCTCCCGGCCAAGGCCTGGAAAGAATTCATGGTCGCCGCGCACAAGGGGCTTTCGCCCGCGCCGCTCTTCGGCATGGGCCAAACCTTTGCCGATCCC
This sequence comes from Rhizobium sp. BK529, assembly GCF_014194105.1. Classification (NCBI taxonomy): domain Bacteria; kingdom Pseudomonadati; phylum Pseudomonadota; class Alphaproteobacteria; order Hyphomicrobiales; family Rhizobiaceae; genus Rhizobium; species Rhizobium sp. BK529. The sequence goes on from NZ_JACIAU010000001.1 coordinate 3,301,906, forward strand.
GGCATCGATCCCAACAACGGCCAGCCGATGGCGCAGGCCCAGCCTATGCCCGAACAGCCTTCGACCGTCGGCAGTATCATTTCCGGTGTCTTCGGTGGCAATGATGGTTTGAACCGCTATCCGCCGGTACCCGATCAGCCTCGAGCACCGATGCCGGTGAATGGCGGGCCAGTGCCACCTGCCGATGTTGCCGGCGGCGGTTACGACGACATGGTGCCGCCAGGAGATGTCGGCGGACCGCAGGCAAGCTCGGGGGCGCGGCCGCGACACACGACGCTTCTTGACCTCATCATGGGCCAGTAACAGTATTGGAACGGGATTCGGGCGCCTTGCGGCAGCACGGTCCCGCTTTAGGAGAGCCACGCAGGATTTGCACGGTTTGGCTGTGCAAAACAGACCCTTTTCCGGCTACTGTAAAAATTGAATGCAACACATTCGTTTTGCTGGATTCCAAGCTATTTCTCGCCTTGCAGTCCAGAAAACCGCTCCTTATATACGCCGCATCACCGCAATCACGATTGCGTAATCTTAGTAGACCCATCCCGTAAGGGGCTGTCAGGGAAATGCCTTCTCGGGGTTCCGACAGCTTGCTTCAAGGAGAGAATGACATGGCAAAAGTAATTGGTATCGACCTTGGAACGACAAATTCCTGCGTCGCAGTCATGGACGGCAAAGACGCAAAGGTCATTGAGAATGCGGAAGGCGCGCGCACGACCCCTTCCATGGTGGCATTTTCCGATGATGGCGAACGCCTCGTCGGCCAGCCGGCCAAGCGCCAGGCGGTCACCAACCCCACGAACACTCTCTTCGCCGTAAAGCGCCTCATCGGCCGCCGTTACGAGGATCCGACTGTCGAGAAGGACAAGCACCTCGTTCCCTTCAGCATCGTCAAGGGTGACAATGGCGACGCCTGGGTTGAAGCCAACGGCAAGGCCTACTCGCCCGCACAGATTTCCGCGATGATCCTTCAGAAGATGAAGGAAACCGCCGAGGCTTATCTCGGTGAAAAGGTCGAAAAGGCCGTCATCACCGTTCCCGCATACTTCAACGACGCGCAGCGCCAGGCAACCAAGGATGCCGGCCGCATCGCCGGTCTTGAAGTGCTCCGCATCATCAACGAGCCGACCGCGGCTGCGCTCGCTTACGGCCTCGACAAGAAAGATGGCAAGACGATCGCCGTTTACGACCTTGGCGGCGGTACCTTCGATATCTCGATCCTCGAGATCGGTGACGGCGTCTTTGAAGTGAAGTCCACCAACGGCGATACTTTCCTCGGCGGTGAAGACTTCGACATGCGTCTCGTCGAATATCTCGTTGCCGAGTTCAAGAAGGACAATGGTATCGACCTGAAGAATGACAAGCTCGCCCTGCAGCGCCTCAAGGAAGCTGCCGAAAAGGCAAAGATCGAGCTGTCCTCTTCGCAGCAGACCGAAATCAACCTGCCATTCATCACGGCTGACGCTTCCGGCCCGAAGCACCTGACGCTGAAGCTGACCCGCGCCAAGCTCGAAAGCCTGGTTGACGACCTCGTTCAGCGCACGATTGCTCCGTGCAAGGCAGCCCTCAAGGATGCCGGCGTCACTGCAGCCGAGATCGACGAAGTCGTTCTTGTCGGCGGTATGAGCCGCATGCCGAAGGTCCAGGAAGTCGTCAAGCAGCTGTTCGGCAAGGAACCGCACAAGGGTGTCAACCCGGATGAAGTCGTTGCTCTCGGCGCAGCCATCCAGGCCGGCGTTCTGCAAGGCGACGTCAAGGACGTTCTGCTCCTCGACGTAACCCCGCTGTCTCTCGGTATCGAAACTCTCGGCGGTGTCTTCACCCGTCTGATCGAACGCAACACGACGATCCCGACGAAGAAGAGCCAGACCTTCTCGACCGCCGACGACAACCAGCAGGCCGTCACCATCCGCGTCTCGCAGGGCGAGCGTGAAATGGCTGCCGACAACAAGCTGCTCGGCCAGTTCGACCTCGTCGGCCTGCCGCCGGCACCGCGTGGCGTTCCGCAGATCGAAGTCACCTTCGACATCGACGCGAACGGCATCGTGCAGGTTTCTGCCAAGGACAAGGGCACGGGCAAGGAACAGCAGATCCGCATTCAGGCTTCCGGTGGTCTCTCTGACGCCGACATCGAAAAGATGGTCAAGGATGCCGAATCGCATGCCGCCGAAGACAAGAAGCGCCGCGAGGCCGTGGAAGCCAAGAACCAGGCCGAGAGCCTGATCCACTCCACGGAAAAGTCGCTCAAAGACTACGGCGACAAGGTTTCCGAAGCCGACCGTACCGCGATCTCCGATGCGATTGCCGCTCTGAAGTCCGCAACCGAGGCAACCGAGGCCGACGCCGAAGACATCAAGGCCAAGACCCAGACGCTCATGGAAGTTTCCATGAAGCTCGGCCAGGCGATCTATGAAGCCCAGCAGGCAGAAGGCGGCGCAGCCGAGGCTTCTGCCGAGGACGACAATGTCGTTGATGCCGACTACGAAGAAGTCAAGGACGACGATCGTAAGAAGTCCGCTTAATCGGTGGGCTCGCGTACGCTAGACGATAGACATCCGGCTGCTCACCATGGCAGCCGGAAATCCATTTCCGGGGCTTAAATTGGCAAAAGCGGACTTTTACGAAACTCTGGGTGTAGCCAAATCGGCGGATGAAAAAGAGCTGAAAAGCGCCTTCCGCAAGCTGGCAATGAAATTCCATCCGGACAAGAACCCGGATGACAAAGACGCCGAACGGAAGTTCAAGGAAATCAACGAAGCTTACGAAACGCTGAAGGACCCGCAGAAGCGTGCGGCCTATGACCGCTATGGCCATGCGGCCTTTGAACAGGGCGGAATGGGTGGCCCCGGTGGCGGCGCCGGATTTGCCGCCGGTGGTTTCTCCGATATTTTCGAGGACATTTTCGGTGAGATGATGGGCGGCGGCCGTGGACGGCAGCGCTCTTCAGGTGGCCGCGAACGTGGCGCCGACCTTCGCTACAACATGGAAATCTCGCTGGAAGAAGCCTTCTCGGGAAAAACGGCGCAGATTCGCGTGCCGACGTCGATCACCTGCGATGTCTGTTCCGGTTCCGGGGCCAAACCAGGCACGCAGCCGAAGACCTGCGGTACCTGCCAGGGCTCGGGCCGCGTACGCGCAGCACAGGGTTTCTTCTCGATCGAACGTACCTGCCCGACCTGTCATGGCCGCGGCCAGATCATTCCCGATCCATGCCCGAAGTGCCACGGCCAGGGCCGTGTGACGGAAGAGCGTTCGCTCTCGGTCAACATTCCCTCCGGCATCGAGGATGGCACCCGCATTCGCCTGCAGGGCGAAGGCGAGGCTGGCATGCGCGGCGGCCCGGCGGGCGATCTCTATATCTTCCTGTCGGTGAAGCCGCATGAGTTCTACCAGCGAGACGGTGCCGATCTCTACTGCGCAGTGCCGATCTCCATGACGACGGCAGCGCTCGGCGGCACCTTCGATGTGGCGACGCTCGACGGTACCAAATCGCGCGTCAGCGTTCCCGAGGGTACGCAGGCCGGCAAGCAATTCCGTCTGAAGGGCAAGGGCATGCCGGTATTGCGCTCCAGCCAGACGGGCGATCTCTATATCCAGATTCAGATCGAAACGCCGCAGAAGCTCTCCAAGCGCCAGCGCGAGCTTCTGCAAGAGTTCGAGCAGCTGTCCTCCAAGGAGAACAATCCGGAATCGACGGGCTTCTTTGCCCGGATGAAGGAATTCTTCGAGGGCTGATCTCGATATCTCTCAAGGTTACAAAAGCCGGAGGTATTGCCTCCGGCTTTTTTCATGCGCGCTCTGATTTGAAACACATGTCCCAAGTCGGGACGGGCGATGCCATGCAGGCGTTTTGTGTTAACGCAGAGACCTGAACGTGCTTGCAAGCTCCTGAAATTCATACAGTCTGCGGTTCTCAGCCCCTGAACCAATCGAGAGTGTTTCCATGTCGGCGACGAACTTTTCCAATTGCATGCCCGAAGATGTCGATGTGCTTGCAGGTGCGCTTTATACATGGTGCGCGGAACGCAACATCAAGCTGCGCAGCCAGCAGGGCCTTTCGATCGCCAGCATCGCAATCGACCTCTATCATGCCGGCCACCAGACGCAGGATACCCTGCTCTTCGCGCTGCACGAGCGCGAGCTTCACTGACTTCCTAGCATTTCACGGATGTCTAGACGCTCAGGCGGCGTTTTCAGTTGCTTGGCCGCACATGAGGTTCAGGATCGTCTTGACCGCCTGCTTGCCTGCAGGCGAGTTCAGCCTGTCATAATTGATGGCCAGCTCATAGGCTTCCGGGCTCAGCTCGACGCGATTACTGAACTGGGAAATGCCCGTACCCTCGAAGAGTTCGGAAATATCGACGTCCAGGAAAACTGCAATCTGGTGCAGCTTGCTCGCAGAGACGCGGTTCGTCCCCTTTTCGTATTTCTGGATTTGCTGAAAAGTCAGGCCGAGTGCTTCGCCGAGTTCAAGTTGAGATACACGCCGGCGAGCGCGAAGCTGTCTCACGTTGCGACCGACAATGATATCAATCGGATCCGGCACTGCCACTCTCTCTCCCGAAAAACCCTTCATTTACCATATAGCGTCAGCCGAATATCTCAACCGAGAAGTTGCAAATTTCAACCGACTTTTTTTGGGCGTTAGGCTGATGCGTCAGTTGCTGTCGGGCAAATTCTTCAACTACCGTTTGTCATTCGCTCACTTAGCGGCGATGTTACAAAAAATTGAACAGCTTCCGGTTGACTTCATCTTGGGCGACGATAGTTAGTCGCGCCGGACCCTATAGCGCCATCTGACGAGAGGCTTCGAATACTGCCATGACATCCGCTCCCACCGGGAAACATGATGCCGACAGTATCATCATCGATATGCGCCGCCAGCAGCTGATGATGATCCTCGACTCGTTAAGATCCTTGCGCGGTTCGATAAAGAACCGGCCCGACCTCCTCTATTGGATAGAAAGGGCAATTGCGGAGGCCGAGGCCCAGCTCGAAATTCCCCCTCCCAGCATGCATTAGGGACATAAGCCGCTCCCAGCCTTGATATCCGTGCAGCTTCGGCTTAGAGCCTTTCCTGACCAGATTGAAGCTTTCTGTTGGCTCAAACAGAGACGGGTGGTCGACCGGCCAGCGCGCGTCGTAGCCCGGACCTGCGGCCAAGCCGGCCCGTTTCAGCCAACCGCGGTGGTTTGCTTGCAAACCAGCTAGGGCCGGACATCTTTCCGGCAGGATCAAAGGCGATCGGCTCGGACGTACCAGGGAGTATGTCCTTTGCCGATCGCCTTCGGCCTGACGGAAACCTGCTCCGGCAGAATGCTTCAATCTAGCCAGAAAAGGCTCTCACTGTCAGCCTTGATGATTCCGGATATCCGATGCCGCATAAGGTTGCCCTTTCCCGTCTGAAGCTGACCGATTTTCGCAATTATGCATCGGCCTCGCTTTCGTTCGATGGACGGCATGTGGTGCTGACCGGCGACAACGGCGCCGGCAAGACCAACCTCATGGAAGCCGTCTCCTTCCTGTCACCCGGACGAGGGCTGCGCCGCGCCGCCTATGGCGATATCACCCGTGTGAATGCGGCGGGCGGGTTGTCGATCTTTGCCGAGCTCGATGGCATGGAAGGTAATGTCGAGATCGGCACCGGGATCGACACCAGCGACGAAACCACCACACGCCGGCTGCGCATCAATGGAACGACCGCGAAAACAGTCGATGAACTGACGGATCACCTGCGCGTGCTCTGGCTGACGCCGGCCATGGATGGGCTCTTCACCGGCGGCTCATCGGATCGAAGGCGATTCCTCGACCGGCTCGTCCTGTCGCTCGACCCGGACCATGGCAGGCGAGCGAGCGATTTCGAGCGCGCGATGCGCAGCCGCAACAAGCTGCTCGACGAAGGTCGTTTCGATCCATCCTGGCTTTCCGGTATCGAAGAGCAGATGGCAAGCCTCGGTATCGCCATGGCGCTCGCGCGGCAGGAAATGCTTGGTCTATTGACGCGCCTGATAGAGGAGAGCCGCGAGACTTCCCCCTTCCCATCGGCATCGCTACAGCTCTCGGGCTTCATGGACGGCCAGTTCTCCAGGCCGTCGGTCGACCTGGAAGACGAGTATGCGGCGACACTCCTCGCCAACCGTTACCGCGATGCCGGCGCCGGACGTACGCTGGAGGGGCCGCATCGCGCCGATCTCATCGTGCATCATCGCGAGAAGCAGATGGAAGCGGCACGCTGCTCGACCGGTGAACAAAAGGCTCTGCTGGTTGGCCTCGTGCTTGCCCATGCGCGGCTCGTCGGCAATCTCACGGGCCATGCTCCGATCCTGCTTTTGGACGAGATCGCCGCGCATCTCGATGAAGGACGCCGTGCCGCACTGTTCGACCTGATAGACGGGCTCGGCGGCCAGGCCTTCATGACGGGAACGGACCATCAGATGTTTGCGGCATTGGGGGAGCGGGCGCAGTTCTTTACCGTTGCCGACGGGAAGATTTTGAATGAGCGATAACACTTCTCCTGCCAGTTCGGGGCGTGATAGCATCATGCCCATGGAACCTCTCAGCCCGGACGAAATTGCGCGTTATCATCGCCATATCCTGTTGCCGGAAATCGGCGGCGCGGGTCAGCAGAAGCTGAAGGCCGCCCGCGTGCTGGTGATCGGCGCCGGCGGGCTCGGCGCGCCGATCCTGCAATATCTGGCGGCAGCAGGCGTCGGCACGCTCGGCATTGCCGATGACGACCATGTTTCCCTGTCCAATCTGCAGCGGCAGGTTATTCACGATTCCGGCACGATCGGCGAGCTGAAGACAGAGAGCGCAGCTCAAGCGATTGCGCGGCTGAACCCTCATATCAAGGTCATCCGGTTCACGGAGCGCTTTTCGGCAGACGTTGCGCGCCGATACCTTTCCGGCTTCGATCTCCTGATTGACGGCTCTGATAATTTCGACACGCGTTATACCGCTGCCGATGCGGCCGAGGAAGCACGCATCCCGCTCGTCACCGGTGCCGTCGGTCGCTTCGACGGCTCGCTGACCGTACTGAAACCCTATGAGGTTGCCGAAGACGGCATAGCCAATCCCGGCTATCGCGATCTCTTTCCGGAAGCGCCGCCGGCCGGACTGATCCCTGCCTGTGCGGAAGCCGGCATCATTGGCGCGCTGACCGGTGTAATCGGCACGCTGATGGCTATGGAGGCGATCAAGCTCATTACCGGTGCCGGCGATCCGTTGATCGGCCGTTTGCTGCTCTACAACGCGCTGTCGGCCCGCTTCGACACGATCCGCTACAAACGTCGGCGCGCGAAAGAGAGCAGGACTGCATGACTCCTTTCCGCATCGATGGGAGCTTTGCGCGCTGGAGCGAGCTGCTTCATCTCATTCGAGCGTCCTTCGCCTATATGGACGGCCGCATCGATCCACCCTCCTCGGCAATCCGTCTGACGGTGGAATCGCTCACGGAAAAAGCAAAGGCAGAAATCGCCTATGCCGTGGAGAATGACGGATGGCTCACCGGCTGCATGTTCCTGCGTCCTGAGGCGGACTGTCTCTACATCGGGAAGCTTGCGGTATTGCCATCCGCACAAGGCAAGGGCATCGGCCGCCGCCTGCTTGATATTGCCGAGGAGACGGCGCGCGACCTCGACCTTCCGGCATTGAGGCTCGAGACGCGGGTAGAGCTCGTCGACAATCACTCGACCTTTTCCGCCTGGGGTTTTGCCAGAACCGCAGAGAAGTCGCATCCGGGCTTTACGCGCACGACATTTGTCGAAATGCGGAAAACGCTTACCGGCTAAGGATGTGAGCGCCTCGGGCCCCTATCGTCCGGGCAGCACACGGTTTGGCGGCCGGTGGCCATCAATGAAGGCGCGGATATTGATGATGACTTTGTCGCCCATTTCCGCACGTCCCTCGATCGTCGCCGAGCTCATGTGCGGCAGCAGGACGACCTTTCCCTCATTGGCGAGCTTTACCAGTTTCGGATTGACCATCGGTTCATTCTCGAAGACATCGAGCCCGGCACCGGCGATCCTTCCTTCTCGCAGGCTTTTGATCAACGCAGCCTCATCGATCACGTCGCCACGGGCGGTGTTGACGAGATAGGCTGTCGGTTGCAGCAGCGCCAGGCGGCGCGCCGAGAGCAGATGGAAGGTCGCTGGCGTCGAAGGGCAGTTGACTGAGACGATATCGACGCGGGCAAGCATCTGATCGAGGCTTTCCCAATAGGTCGCCTCCAGCTCATCCTCGGTCGCCGGATTGACGCGTTTGCGGTTGTGATAATGAATCGACAGGCCAAAAGCCTTGGCCCGCCGTGCGACGGCCGTGCCGATGCGACCCATGCCGACAATGCCGATTCGCTTTCCATGAATACGGCGACCGAGCATCCAGGTCGGGGACCAGCCTGCCCATTCGCCGGGTCTGTCGGTCAAAACGCGGGCGCCCTCGCCGATCCGCCGCGGCACGGCGAGGATCAGCGCCATGGTCATGTCGGCGGTATCCTCGGTCAGTACGTTCGGGGTGTTGGTGACCGTGATGCCTTTACGCGCAGCCGCATCGACATCGATATGGTCGGTGCCATTCGAAAAGCTGGCGATGAGCTTCATCTGCGGCCCGACCTGCTCGATGAGCGCTGCGTCGATGCGGTCGGTGACGGTCGGCACGAGCACGTCGCAGCTCTTGACGGCTTCGGCAAGCTCAAGGGCGGATCGCGGCGTATCGTCGATATTCAACTCGGCGTCGAAAAGCTCGCGCATCCGGGTTTCGACGACGTCAGGCAGCTTGCGGGTTATATAGACCTTCGGTTTTTTCTTCGTTGTCATAGCGGCTTGCGGTGCCTTGTTCAGAGGTCTTTAACCAAGTTGGACGATCATTTCCCATAACGGGCATTTTCTACCAGACCCGCACGCGAAGACAAACAAAACTCGCGAGGCGCGCGGGGAATCCCGGAAAGCGAGCAGGCAAGGCCTGCTTCGAATTCGAGCCAACGGAAGCTTCCATGCGTCGCACTGTTCTAAAGCCCTGCCTCGTCCTGGCGGTCGCCCTTGCCGTATCGGCAGGCACAATTGAGTTTGCGCAAGCCCAGGCGGCAGCCAAGGGGCCGAGCGGCCTGCCACTGCCGCGATTCGTGACGCTGAAGTCCAAGCGCGTCAACCTGCGTATCGGCCCGGGAACGGATTACGCCGTTTCCTGGCTGTATCTGAAGTCTGGGTTGCCGGTCGAAATCATCCAGGAATATGATAACTGGCGCCGTATCCGCGATGCCGACGGCACTGAGGGCTGGGTCAACCAGTCGCTGCTGTCAGGCCAGCGCGCGGCCATCGCCGCGCCGTGGATGAAGGGCAAGGGCAAGGGCGTCTATGTCAACCTCCGCCGTGAAGCGCAGCCGTCCTCCAGCATCGTTGCAAAGCTGGAGCCCGGCGTGATGATCACCATCGGTGAATGCAGCGGAGAGTGGTGCTTCGCAAAGACCGACGGCGCCGAGGGCTGGGTGGCGCAGTCGGAAATCTGGGGGGCCTATCCGGGCGAGGCCTTTAAATAAGGCCTGCCTCCTTTGCGGCTTCGGATAGGGATTTCATCGGCCGCGGGCCGATCTGCTGGATGACGATGCCGGCCGCAAGGCAGCCGAGCTTGCCGCAATCTTCCAGCGTACGGCCCTGCGTGTAGCCGTAGAGGAAGCCAGAAGCAAAGAGGTCGCCGGCGCCCGTGGTGTCCACGAGTTCGTCGATCTTGATCGCGTCGACGTAATGGCGCTCGTTACCCTTCAGGATCACGGCGCCGTCCTCGCTCACTGTCACGGCGGCAATCTTGCAATCCTTGGCGATTTTGTTCAGTGCCTCTTCGAAATCGTCGGTCTCGTAAAGCGACAGCGCCTCCTGACGATTGGCGAAGACGATGTCGACTTTGCCGGACCGCATGAGATCCAGGAACTCGCCACGGTAACGATCGACACAGAAGCTATCCGACAGCGTCATGGACATTTCACGGCCGTTTTCATGGGCGATGCGGGCGCAATCGAGGATCGCTTCCTTGGCGCGCGGCGGATCCCAGAGGTAGCCTTCGAAATAGGTGACCTTAGCTTGCGCCACGACATCCGCTTCGACATCCTCGGGCCCAAGTTCGACGCAGGCGCCGAGATAGGTGTTCATCGAGCGCTCGCCGTCATCGGTGACGAAGATCATCGAGCGCGCGGTCGGCGGAAACGTGCCCTTGGCCTTCGTCTGATAGTGAACGCCCTGGGCGCGGATATCATGCGCGAAGATCTCGCCGAGTTGGTCTTCCGCGACCTTGCCGAAATAGGCAGCCTTGCCGCCGAGGCTGGCAATACCGGCGGCCGTATTGCCGGCGCTGCCGCCGGAAGCTTCCAGTGCCGGTCCCATGCGGGAATAGAGCAGTTCGGCGCGATCGGCATCGATGAGGTTCATCGCCGCCTTGGTGATCTTGTTGTCAATGAGGAACTGGTCGTCGCAACGGGCGATGATATCGACGATTGCGTTGCCGACTGTCAGAACATCGAATTTGGTCATGAAATGGGAAGTCCCGGATTTGTGATAGCCGGTAATCGGTCTTAGCGAAATTTATTGGTATTGGAAGGATAAACCGCACACAGGTTTATAAGTCTTCGCAAAACTGCCGCTTATTCGTCATGCCGCTGTCACCTTACCTGCCTAAAAATCTCCTCGGAAAGACCGGCATGCAGTATTTTCGTAGAGCTGGTTACCGGGAGGGATGATCCCTTCTGTCTTACCGGAACGGCGCTGACCACGGATGAACTGGCAGTGTCGGATCTGGGTATCCGGCAGGACCGGATGCGGAAAAGCGGGCTTAGCCCGCTTTTTTATTGCGACGCGAAAAGAAATGCATGCCGTGCATTTGTCATGGCCGGCAATATGCTGCTAGACCTCGGGACCTTCCCCGCGCAGAGCAGCAGTTCATGTCAGCCATCATCTTCGACGTTCTTCCGATCTTCCTTCTCATTCTCATCGGTTGGCTGATCGTCCGCATCGGCGTGCTGACGGCAAGCGTCGGCGATGCCTTGAGCGAGTTCGTCTTCAAGATCGCCGTGCCCCTGTTGCTTTTCCGCACGATCGCCGAAGCCGATTTCCACGGCGCATCGCCGTTCCGGCTCTGGACCGTCTATTTTTCCGGCGTCGCAGTGACGTGGGCAGCCGGGCACATCGTCGCTACGCGTTTCTTCGGCCGCGACGAGCGGATCGGCGTGCTTGCCGGCGTATCCTCGGCCTTCGCCAACAACATTTTCATCGGCCTGCCGCTGGTCGAACGCACTGTGGGCAGCGAAGGGCTCGTCGCCCTTTCCATCCTGCTTGCCATCCATCTACCTATCATGATGGTGGCCGGCACCATCATGATGGAACATGCCGAACGCAAGATTTCAGGCAAGAGCGAGCGCAGCATGGCTCAAGTGCTCAAGCAGATCGGCTTGAATCTGCTGCATAATCCACTTGTCATCGGCATCGCCGCAGGCGCCGCCTTTCATGTCTCGGGCCTGACAATGCCGGCAACGGTCGGAACCGTCGTTGGGCAGATCGCCGGCACCGCCGGCCCGGCGGCGCTGATTTCGCTCGGCATGGCACTCCAGAAATACGGCGTCTCAGGGAATATCGGGATCGCCAGCGTGACCTCCGCATTCAAGCTGCTGCTGCTGCCAGGGTGCGTGTGGGCGGCAAGCCACCTGTTCGGCCTCAGCAACGAATGGGCGGCGGCGCTGGTACTGACTTCATCGGTTCCGACGGGGGTAAATGCCTGGCTGATCGCCAATCGCTTCGGTGTCGGCCACAGCCTGGCCGCCTCTACGATCTCGGTGACCACGGCGCTCGGCGCCATCACAGTTTCCTTCTGGGCTTATATCCTCGGCACCTAAGGCAACAAAAAACCCGGCGCGAGGCCGGGCTTCTTCTTAAAAACGCTCGACGGCTCTTACTGCGTTGCAGCCGGAGCATTCGGATCCGGCAGCGCAACCGGCGAATCAGCCAGCGTGTGCAGGTAGAGAATGACGTTGGCGCGATCCTGATCCTTCGGCAGGCCGGCAAAGCCCATAGCCGTGCCCGGAACGTCCTTCTTCGGCGCCGTCAGGAACTTGTTGAGGTTTTCGAACGTCCAATGTTCGCTGCCGCCCTTGGAGAAATCCTTCATGGCAGAGGAATAGGCAAAGCCTTCATGTGAGGCGATCGGGCGATCTACGACACCAAAGAGATTCGGACCAACCTTGTTCGGTCCGCCCTTGGTGCCGTCATGACAGGCCTGACACTTCTTAAATACGGTTTCGCCGGCCTTGGCATCGGCGCTTGCAAGAAGTTTCGCAATCGGAACAGCAGCGGCTGCAGGTGCGCTCTCACCGCCGGCGGCGGGTGCTTCCTCGGCGACGATGGCAAAACCTTCCTTTTCCGGCGCCTCGGAATGGAAGATCCCCTCGGACGCGATGGAAACCGACATCAGAACGAAAACCGTTCCAAGCAGTGCCCCCACGGCCGTATTGACGTATGAATTCATCTGCAATGCTCCCCTTGCAGCCGGCAGACCAGAAACCGGACCATCTTGAAATTGCGCGGAACCTATGTCTTTTGGCTATTCGTTGCAACTGTCTAAATGGTCTTGTGCGTGAGACTTTTTGCCACTTTTCTGCCTGGATTAGAAGGCCCGAACAATGACTGATTCAAAATTAGATGACGTGCTGGTGCTGATCCCAGCTCGCCTGGCCTCCACCCGCCTTCCGGGCAAGCCGCTGGCCGATATTTGTGGTTTGCCGATGATCGTGCAGGTCGCAAAACGGGCCGCCGAAGCGGCCATCGGGCGCGTCATCGTGGCGGTCGACGAGCAGGAAGTTTACGACGTCGTGGCTGCAGCCGGCTTCGAAGTGATCATGACAAGCAAGGACCATCAGGTCGGTTCGGACCGCATTTTCGAAGCGCTCACCAAGGTTGATCCAGACGGAAAGGCGAAAATCGTCGTGAACGTTCAAGGTGATCTTCCGACGATCGACGCGGAAACCGTGCGCGCAGCATTGCGCCCCCTGGAGAACCCGCAGGTCGATATCGCTACGTTGACGACTGTAATCGACAACGAGGAAGACAAGACGGCACCACACATCGTCAAGGTTGTCGGCACCCCCCTTTCGGCAAGTCGCCTGCGCGCGCTGTACTTCACCCGCACGAGCGCGCCCTATGGTGAGGGACCGCTTTACCACCATATCGGGCTTTACGCCTATCGGCGTGCCGCACTCGAGCGCTTTGTTTCTCTTGAGCGCGGTACACTCGAAAAGCGCGAATCACTGGAGCAGTTGCGCGCGCTCGAAGCCGGCATGCGCATCGATGTCGAGATCGTTGACACGGTTCCGCTCGGTGTCGATACTCCCGCCGACCTCGAAAAGGCGTGGCGCATTCTCTCCGCGAAGGCCAACTGACGGATTTTCCTCATGAACATCAAGACCAACAGGATCGCCTTCCAAGGCGAGTTCGGCGCCAATTCCGACATGGCGTGCCGGGACATGTTCCCGACGATGGAGCCGTTGCCTTGCCAGACCTTCGAGGACGCTTTTACCGCCGTCGACAATGGCGACGCCGATATCGGCATGATCCCGATCGAGAACACGATCGCAGGCCGTGTCGCCGACATCCACCATCTGCTGCCGGAATCGCGCCTGCACATCATCGGCGAATATTTCATGCCGATTCGGTTTCAGCTCATGGTATTGCCGGGTGTTACAAAGGACGAGATCCGCACCGTGCACAGCCATATCCATGCGCTCGGCCAGTGCCGCAAGATCGTTCGCGCCAACGGCTGGAAGCCCGTGATCGCCGGCGATACGGCAGGGGCTGCGAAGCTCGTCAAGGAAACCGGCGACCGCTCCATGGCAGCGCTTGCGCCGCGTCTTGCGGCTGATCTCTATGGGCTCGACATCGTCGCCGAGAATGTCGAGGACACGGAAAACAACGTGACGCGCTTCGTGGTGCTGTCGCGGGATGAGGAGTGGGCACAGCGCTCCGTCAGCGACGAGAAAATCGTCACCACCTTCGTCTTCAACGTCCGCAATATTCCGGCAGCGCTCTACAAGGCGCTCGGCGGCTTTGCGACGAACGGCATCAACATGACCAAGCTCGAGAGCTATCAGCTCGGCGGCAAGTTCGTAGCGACGCAGTTCTACGCCGATATCGAAGGCCATCCAAACGACCCGCATGTGCGCCGCGCGCTTGAAGAATTGCGCTTCTTCTCCGAGAAGGTCCGCATCCTCGGCGTCTATAAGGGCCATCCGATGCGCGGACTTCTTTAGGCGCTGCAGCTAGCAACGAATATGGCCCCTCCGGCATGGGGGCCGGAGGGACTTCTCGGGTGCGATTTGCCAGTTATTTATCCGGCTCACAAACGCGCAACCGGTGTCCGTCCGGATCCAGCACGACGAAGGTGGGACCGAAGTCGAGTTCGGTCAGCTCCTGGGCGACGGGCAGCCCGCGGCTGCGCCAGTCTTCGTAATGCCTTGCGACTGCGTTTTCGCCATCAACCATGAAGGCGACCTCGCCGCGATTGCCGATGGCGGAAGGCTGCGGTTCGACCTTGCTGCGGCGCCAGAGGCCGAGGGTGAAACCGCCATCCAGCGGGAAAGCGACGAAATTCGGTGCTTCCACGGCCGGCTCACGGCTCAGGATATTGCGGTAGAAAGCGGCACTTTCAGCGGGATCCTTGACATAGAGGATAATGAGATTGGGGCTGGCCATTTCAGTTCTCCGATTACGGTTGAAAAGTATCCCCGGCCGAAAGCTACTGCCATTTTATGGCAGTAGCTTTCGGATTACAGCGCTATTGGCAGCGCCGCTTCGTTACCGGGAGGAATATCAATGAGGCAGGCGCGCGGCGCTACCGGAAGAGATCGTCGCCGACGCGCCAATCCTGACCATCTATGAGGCCGAGATCGCGTTTACGCCATTGCGGGATCGTCTCAAGATCAAGGCGCGGACGGCGTGATGACGCTCTGGTGAATCTATCTGCGAATAAGCGCACCAGACGAGAGCGAAGGGTCCTTCCGGCTTCCTTGGAAGTACGACGGCCGGCATATTGAACGACTTGAGGCATTCCCATGATCAGTACTCCTTTCCTGCTGGACTGGTACTGATAATAGCGCCACCTGCTGACAGTTTATGGCAGCAGCGTCACTGCTCGACAGGAATATCCTGCGTGTCCCGCCACTCCTTCAGGAGCGCCGTGCGGCGGCGTGGATACCGTGTCTCATGGACTGTCATATCGATGATGCGATCGGTGCGGAAATGGCGGAAATCCTGGCGCAGCTCGCACCAGGCCATGATGATGCGCACATGCTCGAAATAGCCGAGCGCGAAAGGCCAGACACGGCGGCGCGAGACACGACCCTGCTCGTCGCCGTAATGCAGTTCGAGCACACGCTCCAGGCGGATTGCCTTGCGGATGGCCGAGACATCCGCCTTGTCCTCGTCCTGGCGCTTGCGGCCAACGAAGAGCGTCGCCGAATCGACCATTTCACGCATGTCGGACGGCAGGACGGCGGCAATCTTTGCCAGTGCATCGGCGCCGGCGTTCGCAAGCCGCGGCTCGGCGGCGCGAGCCACCCAGCGGGAGCCAAGCACCAGCGCCTCCAGCTCTTCTTCGGAAAACATCATCGGCGGCAGCATGAAGCCCGGTTTCAGCACGTAACCTATGCCCGCCTCACCCTCGATCATCGCCCCCTGCGACTGCAGGCTTGCAATGTCGCGGTAGAGCGTGCGCAGGCTGACGCCGGTTTCTGCAGCAAGCACGGTGCCGGTGACCGGCCGCCGATAGCGCCGGAGCGTCTGAAGCAGGGTCAGCAGCCGTTCCGAGCGGGCGACCATGATTATACCCTCATGCAAGCTGACCAGAGACGAACGACGATCGCCCCCACATTACAGCCTCTGCCTAGCGTTTCCACTCCACCCAGTCGCGCATCAGCCGATGGGCAATCGCACCCTTCGGCGGCGGCGCCTTGCCGTTGGCGCCGGGGCGCTCCAGCATTTCGATGGTCTCCTCGCGGGTGAACCAGCGGCAATCCTCGAGCTCGGCTTCATCCCGGTGGATCTCGCGCGACTTCGCTTCGGCATAACAGCCGATCATCAACGAATGCGGCATCGGCCAGGGCTGCGAGGCATGATAGCGGATACGGCCGGTCTTGATACCGGATTCCTCCAGCGTTTCGCGACGAACGGCATTTTCGATTGTCTCACCGGGCTCCACGAAGCCGGCCAGACAGGAATACATACCCGGCGCAAAATGCGGGCTGCGACCGAGCAGGCAGAGATCGCGCTCTTCATCGATCGTCAACATGATGACGACGGGGTCGGTGCGCGGGAAGATCATGTGCTCGCAGGCGGTGCAGACGCGCTTGTAGCCACCGATATGGATTTCCATGACCGAGCCGCAGCGGCCGCAAAACCGGTTGTCGCTGTTCCAGCGAATGAGACTTGCAGCCTGCGCGAATTCGCCGAGCAACATTTCATCGACCAGCTGGTCGCGAAAGAGCGAGCGGCCGTCCACGGGTTTATATTGGCTCGCCAT
Organism: Rhizobium sp. BK529; assembly: GCF_014194105.1. Lineage (NCBI taxonomy): Bacteria > Pseudomonadati > Pseudomonadota > Alphaproteobacteria > Hyphomicrobiales > Rhizobiaceae > Rhizobium > Rhizobium sp. BK529. The sequence continues at coordinate 3,318,448 of NZ_JACIAU010000001.1, forward strand.
ATCCTCGACGTCGATGCCGACGGGCACAGCAAGGCGCGGTTCGCCGGTCTTGCGGTAACCGAGCAGAACGGTCTCGTCCCAATTCGGCTTCAGCTCCTGCAGCTCGTAACGGACAAAGAGCGGATCAAGCACCTGACCGTCATGCTTCAGCACGAGCTTGTCCTTGGCGAAGGCAAAGATATGTGTGCCTTCGCGGGCAAGCGCTTTTTCGACCGAGCCTTCATCGCGATGTTCGCTGTCGCGGCTCAGGTCGTTGGCGGCGAAGGCCGTGAGATTGCTGGGTTCCGGATGCGGCACATCCGAATCGAAAAGCGAATGACTCATGGTGAAAGGGCTTCCCGCAGCTTTGCTATGAATTCGTCTCTGGTTGCGTCCTCATAAGGCTCAGCCTTGCCGAAGCCCCAGACAGGGCCCGGCCAATTCGCATCACCTTCGGAACGCGCAATAACATGAACATGAAGCTGGCGGACGATGTTGCCAAGAGCCCCTATATTGATTTTTGTGGCACCAGTGACCTTCTTGAGCGCTGAGGAGACAAGCTCGGTTTCGAAAGTGAGCAGCACCTGATCGAGCGGCGTCAGCTCGAAGATCTCGGTGATGCCTGCCCGGCGCGGCACCAGGATGAGCCACGGCCAGCGGGCATCCTTGGACAGCCGGACATCGCACAGGCCAACGACCATGATACTGGTGCTGTCGCTTTCGAGCCTGAGGTCGAGCACGAAATCACTCAAGGGCATTCTCCTCATGTTTTCCAATGGACTAGCAGTTTTTTTGGAGCTTGGCTTGCATTTGATGACGATTTTGCCGATATGTGCATCCGGGAGGTTGGTGGTGGACGAGCCACTCGCCAACCGGGTCAGGTCCGGAAGGAAGCAGCCCTAACGAGCCCCGGCACGGGTCATCGTGCCAGCCTCCCACCTTCTCTTCCAAGAAGCCCGGGCTTTCGGGCGCAAGCAGGGCGATGAGCGACACCGAGCGACAGTCACAAGATGCCGCCTCGACGGGCACCGGATACCGGGTGCTGGCACGCAAATACCGCCCCAAGGATTTCACGGACCTGATGGTCGGCCAAGAGCCGATGGTCCGCACCCTCACCAACGCCTTCGAGACCGGCCGCATCGCGCAGGCCTATATGCTGACCGGCGTTCGCGGGGTGGGCAAGACGACGACGGCGCGCATTCTTGCGCGAGCGCTGAACTACAAGACGGCCGATATCGACAAGCCGACGATCGACCTTCGCGTGCCTGGGGAACATTGCCAGGCGATCATGGAAGGCCGCCATGTCGATGTGATCGAGATGGACGCCGCCTCGCATACCGGTATCGACGACATCAGAGAGATCATCGAACAGGTGCGCTATCGGCCGGTTTCAGCGCGCTTCAAGGTCTATATCATCGACGAAGTGCACATGCTTTCGACGGCAGCGTTCAACGGGTTGTTGAAGACGCTCGAGGAGCCGCCGGAACATGTGAAGTTCATCTTCGCGACAACGGAAATCCGCAAGGTTCCGATCACCGTTCTCTCCCGCTGCCAGCGCTTCGACCTGCGCCGCATCAGCGCTTCGGATCTCGTCGGCTTGTTCTCGACGATCGCCGCCAAAGAAGGCATCGAGGCGGAGCCGGATGCGCTCGCGATGATTGCGCGCGCCGCGGAGGGCTCGGCCCGTGACGGCCTGTCGCTGATGGACCAGGCGATTGCCCACGGTGGCGGCGTAGTGCAGGCGGAGGCTGTGCGCGGCATGCTCGGTCTTGCCGACCGTGCCCGCATCGTCGATCTCTTCCAGCATATCGTGCGCGGCGAAGTGGCCAGCGCGCTCAATGAATTCCAGAGCCAGTACGAGGCGGGCGCAAACCCGGTCGTAGTGCTGACGGATCTTGCCGATTTCACGCATCTAGTCACGCGGCTGAAATATGTGCCCGATGCCGCAAACGATCCTTCGCTTAGCGAAGTGGAGCGCACCAAGGCAGCAGAATTTGCGCAAGGGATTGCCGTCACCACGCTCTCGCGCATCTGGCAGATGCTGCTGAAGGGCATTCCGGAAACGGAAAATTCTTCGCGTACGGCAGGCGCGGCCGAAATGGTGCTGATCCGGCTGGCACATGCCGCACATCTGCCGGCTCCCGAAGACGCGGCACGGCGGCTTGCGGAATTCTCCAATGACGACGGAGTGTCCCGCTCCTCCTCACCGGCACCTTCCGGCGGCGGCAGCGGGACGCGCGTTCCCTATCAGACGAACGTGACGGCGCGAGCGCCCGAACCTGCACTGCGGCCGCAGCCGTCAGGCCCGACCGCCATGCTGCGTGCCGTGCCCAATCCGGAGCCTCAGGCTATCGGACGCACCGAGGTGAGGCCCGCGGAAGCGCCGAAACCGCTCGTGCGCGTCAATTCGATCGGCGATATCGTCGATCTTGCCGGCGAGAAGCGCGACGTCAAGGTGAAGGCGCTGGTGCGCAATTTCGTACGACCTGTGCGCATCGAGCCGGGCCGGCTGGATGTGAACCTTACCGAAGGCGCACCCGGCACGCTGCTGAACGAGCTCGCCGTCAAGCTCAAGGAATGGACGGGCATCCACTGGATCGTCAGCCTCAGCCGCGAGGAAGGCGCGCCGACAATGGTGGAGGCGGAAGCCAGGGCGCAGGAACAGCGCGTCAGCGATGCGCGTCAGGATCCCGATGTCGCGGCGATCCTCGCCCAGTTTCCGGGCGCCAAGATCATCGACGTGCGTGTGAGGGCGCCGACGCCGGAGGAAGAAGCCGAGGAGGTTGCACTGCCTGCCGCCGCGGAATCCGAAGAAGGCGACATTCTGCCGGGCGACGACATAGAATTCTGAGTTCAAGAAGGAGAAGACGATGCGCGACATCATGGGCATGATGGGCAAAGTCAAGGAAATGCAGGCCAAGATGGAGCAGATGCAGGCTGAGATTGCCGAGCTGACTGCCGAAGGCAAGGCAGGCGGTGGCCTCGTGACCGTCATCATTTCAGGCAAAGGCGAGCTGAAGAGCCTGAAGATCGACCCCTCTCTCTTCAAGGAAGACGATGTGGAGATCCTCGAAGACCTGATCGTTGCCGCCCACAAGGACGCCAAGGATAAGGCCGAGGCGATTGCCGCCGAAAAGACCAAGGCGCTGACAGCCGGCCTGTCGATCCCGCCCGGCTTCAAGCTGCCGTTCTGATTTTACCGCCTGGTCCCGGAGGAGGAGACGGGAGATGATGACGCTCACGACATTGCTGGCTTTTGCCGGCGCTCTTTTCATTGCCGCCGGCACACCCGGACCAAGCATTGCGGCGCTCGTGGCCCGCGTCATTTCGAAAGGCGCGCGTGACGTGCTGCCCTTCCTCTTTGGCATGTGGGCCGGAGATGCGATCTGGCTCACCTGCGCGATTGCCGGCCTCTCGGCCATTGCCGAGAGCTTCTACCATGTTTTCGTCGTCATCAAATGGCTCGGCGTGCTCTATCTTCTTTATCTCGCCTGGCGGATGTGGTTCGCCAAAGCCGATGTCGAGGAAGAGGAGCTGCCGCAGGAGCGCTCGCGCGGCCGGATGTTTTTGACCGGCCTGGCGATTGCCCTCGGCAACCCAAAGATCATGTTGTTCTACGTGGCCCTTCTGCCGTCAATCATCGACATCCCCTCGGTGTCTCTCGCCGGCTGGGCCGAACTCGTCGTCACCCTGTTCGTCGTCCTTGCTATCGTCGATTGCAGCTGGATGTTCCTTGCCGCCAAAGCGCGCGGTTTCCTGAGGAGCCGTCGCGCAGTACGGATCGCCAACCGGGTGAGCGCGGGAACAATGGCCGGGGCTGCCGTCACGATTGCGATGCGCTAAGCTAGGCCTCGGCCTGCAGGATCGCCCGCAATTTATAATGAATCGGAGACGCGAGGTATCGCACCCGGTCGCCGTCCGAAAGCCGGCGGCCGAAGGTTTCCATCATTTCCGGCATCATCACTCTCGCACCCGCATAGGCTTGATGACGCACTGGCGTGCCGGCTTCGACAATGCCGACGTGAATAACGCGGCAATAAATGCCGGGACGAGCGGCCGTTGTATAGCGCTTGACGAATTTCGGGTCGTTCATCCTGGCGGCGAATGTGGCGCAGGGGATGCGGCAGGAAGTGACCTCGAGGATCAGTTTGCCTGTCGTGAAACGGTCGCCAACCGCGACCTGTCGGTTGTCGAGGCCTTCAATAACGAGGTTCTCCCCGAATGTTCCAGGAGTGACGGGTTCGCCGAGTTCCCTCGCCCACCAGTCGAGCGTCAGCGATCCTTCGATATAGACAGCCTGATCGGCCCCGCCATGATGTTTCCTGTTGCAGATCGCGTCGCCCACGATACCTTCCGCATCGATCATGACGCCGCCGCTGACGGCGTGCTTGAAAATACCGGTCTTGTAGCTCTTGCCGGGCAGCTTTTCGGCTGTGCCTCGGCAGACGGCGAGGATTTTCATGGTTGCAGCGATTCTTCCGCGATTCCGTTTTCGTTCCATATCAGTTAAGAACGGCGCATGGCAAAGCGAGTCACCGGCCCCGAAATCGAAAAACTGATCCAGCTTCTGGCGAAAGTGCCGGGCCTTGGGCCGCGCTCGGCGCGGCGGGCGGCACTGCATCTGATCAAGAAGAAGGACCAGCTTCTAGGTCCTCTTTCGCATGCGATGGGCGAGGCCTATGACAAGGTGAAGATCTGCTCGCGATGCGGCAATGTCGATACGGTCGATCCCTGCACGGTCTGCACTGATGCGCAGCGCGACCAGTCCGTCATCATCGTCGTCGAGGATGTCTCCGACCTCTGGGCTCTGGAGCGTGCCGGAGCGCTGAATGCCGCCTACCATGTGCTCGGCGGCACGCTCTCGCCGCTCGACGGCGTCGGGCCTGACGACCTCAATATCCGCGGACTGATCAATCGCGTTAGCGAAGGCGGCATCAAGGAAATCATCATCGCGGTCAATGCCACCGTCGAGGGGCAGACGACGGCGCATTACATCGCCGACCAGCTTGCCGATCTCAATGTGAAGATCACGCGGCTGGCCCACGGCGTGCCTGTGGGCGGCGAACTCGACTATCTCGATGAGGGTACGCTGTCGGCGGCGCTTCGAGCGCGGACGGCAATATGAGGGAATTGAGGATGCGGCGAGCTACCCCTCTCTGCCCTGCCGGGCATCTCCTCCACAAGGTGGGAGATCAGAAGCGGCTTTGGTTTCCCGCCTCACTAACTGCTTGCCAGGTTGAGACGTCGGTAGCTGGCGGAAAACAGTGCATCCAATCAATCTCCCGACCTATGGGAGAGATGCCCGGCAGGCCAGACGGGGGTATTTTGCGGCGGTTGCTGATATTGACGCTCATCATGCTAACGGCGCTTTTCCCCTCCCCCGTCCTTGCTGGCCCATCAAAGGCCGATGTCGAAGCGCAATTCGACAGATGGCTACAGGCCAATCTCTGGCCGGAGGCGAAAAAGAACGGCATTTCGGAGAAGACTTTTCGGGCCGCCTTTTCCGGTGTTGAACTCAATTGGACCCTCACTGATCTCGCCCCTCCCGGCTTTCCGCCACCGAAGGAGCAGAAGCAGACGCAGGCGGAATTTTCCTCACCCGGTCCCTATTTCAACGAGGATCGGCTGAGACGGCTCGCCATGACCGGGCGCGGCTTTGCCTCGCAATATGCCTCGACGCTCAGCCGCATTGAAAAGATCTATGGCGTGCCGGGGTCAATCGTGCTGGCGATATGGGGCCGCGAGACCGGCTTTGGTGCAGCAAAGATCCCCAGTTCGGCAATCGAGGTATTGGCGACCAAGGCCTTCATGTCGACCCGCAAGGACATGTTCCGCATGGAGCTGATCGCTGCTCTCCATATTCTCGACGGTGGCGACGTAACACCTGCAGATTTCAAGGGATCGTCGGCAGGGGCACTCGGCCAGCCGCAGTTCATGCCGACCAGCTACCTGAAATATGCGGTCGATTTTGACGGCGACGGTCACCGCAACATCTGGACCTCGGTTCCTGACACGCTCGCCTCGATCGCGAATTTCCTCGTGAAGAAGGGGTGGCAGCGTGGTCGCGACTGGGGATTCGAGGTGACGATCCCGCAAGCCGTCTCCTGTGCGCAGGAAGGGCCTGACCTTGCCAAGCCCCTGTCCCACTGGGCGTCGCTTGGCGTCGACCGCATCTCCGGCAAGGGCTTTCCGTCCGGCGAATTAAAGGCGCAGGGCATGATGCTGGTGCCGGCCGGGCGCGACGGGCCACAATTCATCGTCACGCCCAATTTCTACATCATCAAGGAATATAACAACTCCGATCTCTATGCGCTCTACATCGGCAATCTCGCCGACCGCATTGCCCTCGGTTCTGGTGCCTTCCAGGGGCAATGGGGTGACGTTGGCAAGATGCTGCGCTCGGATGTCGCCGCCATGCAGCACGCGCTGGAGCGGCAGGGTTACGATGTCGGCGGCACCGACGGGTTGCCAGGCTACAAGACACGCCGCTCGATCGGCCAATGGCAGGAAAGGAACGGCATGAAACCGACCTGCTTTCCAGAGGAGTCGATGAAGGGCAAACTGAAGTAACGCCACACGCCATGTCATAGACTGCGCTTCAGCCCTTCATGGCTCGCCACGAAGCCGAGCTTTTCATAGAAACGGATCGAATCTGCGCGCGTTTTGTCTGTGGTGAGCTGGACGAGACCGCAGCCGCGCTCGGCGCAGCGGGCGACCGCCCATTCGACGAATTGCGAGCCAAGTCCGGAACCGCGACGGTGGCTTGCAATACGCACGCTCTCAATCTGGCCGCGCCACATGCCCGTTCTCGAAAGACCTGGAATAAAGCTCAATTGCAGGCAGCCGATAACCCGGTCCGTCTCGTCACTTGCAACGGCAAGCAACTGGTTGGGGTCCACGTCGATTGCGGCAAAGGCGGCGAGATAGCGTGCGTCGATTGGGTCGGAGACGACCTCGCGCGTGCTGCCGAGGTCATCATCGGCGAGCATGCGGACGATGTCAGGAAGATCGGACAACCGCGCGGTTCTGAACATGTGCATGCCTGGTCTCAATGATGCAGATCGATCGGGGCTTTGTGGAAGACGTCGTCGACGGGCGGTATGGCCTGGCGCTCGATCATGCGGCGAACACCCGGTGGGCTTTCGCCGCGGTGCAGCGCGCGAAGCCGGTCGGTATTTTCGGCATCGGCCTGCGTTCGGCGCAGATTATGCCTTATATACTCGACCCAGGTCGGCGTGTGATAGGTTTCCGTCCAGAGCCCGGGATTTTGGAGATCGCGCATCAGAGCCCAATTGCGGGCGCCATCACGGATACGGATGCGGCGGCGCTCGCCCATCAGCGTCATGAATTCGGCCAGATCGTCGTCGGCAATCTGGTAATCGACCTGGACGACAATCGGGCCGCTGCGTGGCGTGATGTCCAGGCCGAGAGCCGGCTCGATGAAGCGGTTGAGCGGATCGAGATTGAGCGAGGCGAAAGCGGGCATGGAAAATCGCAGGCCAATGACGATGCCAAGCAGCAGGACCGCAGCCGACATCAGCAATGCGTTGGAAAGACCGTAATTGTTGGCGACAACGCCCCAGAGCCAGCTGCCGCCGGCAATGCCGCCGAAAGTGACGGTCTGATAGAGCGAAAGGGAGCGGCCGACCACCCAGCGCGGCGTGGATAGCTGGACGATGGTGTTGAAGAGCGAAAGCGCAAAAACCCAGCAGGCGCCGGCAATCAGCAATCCGGCGGAGGTGAGCACGGCGCTTGGGCTCAGAGCCGCGATCACGGCGCTCAGCGCAAAACCAAGGAAGGCGAGACGGATGATCGTCTCGCTGGAAAACATTTCGCGCAGTTTGGCGCTGAGCACCGCGCCGGCTATCGCGCCGATGCCGAAGGCGCCGAGCATGAAACCATAGGTCAGCGGCCCGCCGGAAACGAGATCAAGCGCGACGACAGGCAACAGCGCTTGGATGGAGCTTGCGCCGATTCCGAACACCAGTCCTCTCAGGAGGATCTTTTCGAGATTGGGGGACATGGAGACATAGCGCATGCCGGCAAAGATGGCGCTGCCAAGTGTTTCCCGCGGCAATGTCGAGGCCGGCGTGTTCGGCCGCCAGCGAAACAGTGCATAGATCAGGGCGACATAGCTCAGCGCGTTCACCGCAAAGGCCGCGGCCGCACCGGCGGCGGCCACGATGGCACCACCGATCGCCGGACCGACGCTGCGGGTTATATTGAAGCCCATGCTGTTCAGCGTGACTGCATCCGGCAAATCGGCGCGCGGCACCATGTCGCCGACCGAGGCCTGCCAGGAGGGATTGTTGAGCGCCGTGCCGCAGCCGATGAGAAACGTGAAGAACAGAAGTAGACCGGGTGTAATCCATCCAAGGATGGCGCAAGCCGTCAACAGGATCGAGACCACGAGCATTGCCGATTGCGCCGTCAGCATGATCCGGCGTCGATCATAATTGTCGGCGAGTGCGCCTGAGATCAGCGAGAAGAGCATGACTGGCAGCGCCGTCGAGGTCTGGACCAGTGCAACCATATCCTCGGATGACGTGATGCTCGTCATCATCCAAGCGGCACCGACGGCCTGGATGAGGCCGCCGAAATTCGAGGCGAGACTTGCAAACCAGATGGTGCGATAGGTCTCGTGCCGCAAAGGCGCAAATGTCGATGTCGTACTGGCCACGCTTCCCCCGTTTTTATCGCATGCCTTGATAAGCAATATATGCGGAAGATAAATGCTCGCCATAGGTTAGCTTGCGCTTGAGAGGCCAAAGAGACGGAATCGCGTTCGACCTTGCAATTTCTATAGAACGGGACTATATGGCACTCAAATTCTTGATCGTACGATGAAGAGTGGGCCGCGAGGACCCGCTCTTTTTTGTTAGCGCGATCATCCCGAATGCCAGAAAATCGCAGGGAGCGCACCGCTTGTCGGATCTGACAAACGCAGACAACGAACGCGAGCCGCGGCTGATCACCGAGACCGGGCTTGACCAGCGCCTCGCCGATATCATCGAACCTGTGCTCGTGGACATGGGCTTCCGCCTCATTCGCGTGCGCATGCTCAATCAGAACGGCATGACGATGCAGGTCATGGCCGAGAAGAACGATGGCACGATGACCGTCGAGGACTGCGAGCAGGTCTCCATGGCGATTTCTCCGGTGCTCGATGTGGAAGATCCGATCGATAAAGAGTATCATCTCGAGGTGTCTTCGCCGGGTATCGACCGCCCTCTGGTGCGGAAATCCGATTTCACTCGCTGGCAGGGCCACCTCGTGAAGTGCGAAACGTCGATCATGATCGGCAATCGCAAACGCTTCCGCGGCAAGATCGTCGAAGCGGACGCCGACGGGTTTACGATCGAACGTGATCAAGTTGCCTACGGCGAGGAGCAGAAGGTCGTCATCCCCTTCACAGCGCTCAGCGATGCCAAACTCATTCTGACCGACGATCTGATCCGCGATGCGCTGCGCGCCGACAAGCTGGCGAAGGCGCAGGCTGCGAACCAGAACGAAGCGGACGACGAAGAATAACCGATCAACGTAAGCTCCAGGGACGGGAACCCGGGTAGTCAAGGACGGAGAAACAGAACAATGGCAGTCAGCGCAAACCGGCTCGAACTTCTGCAGATCGCAGATGCAGTGGCGCGCGAAAAGGTCATCGACCGCGAAATCGTGCTTGCCGCGATGGCCGATGCCATCCAGAAGGCGGCGCGCTCCCGTTACGGTACCGAATCCAATATCCGCGCCGACATTAACCCGAAGACCGGTGAAATCCGTCTGCAGCGCCTGCTCGAAGTCGTCGAGAAGGCTGAAGACTATTCCACCCAAATCCCGCTGGAATTGGCCCGCGACCGCAACCCGGACGCTGCCATCGGCGATTTCATTGCCGATCCGCTGCCGCCGATGGATTTCGGCCGTATCGCCGCGCAGTCGGCCAAGCAGGTCATCGTGCAGAAGGTGCGCGAAGCCGAGCGTGACCGCCAGTTCGACGAATTCAAGGATCGCGTCGGCGAAATCGTCAACGGCACGGTCAAGCGCGTCGAATATGGCAACGTCATCGTCGACCTCGGCCGTGGCGAAGGCATTATCCGCCGCGACGAAATGATCCCGCGCGAGAACGTCCGCTATGGCGATCGCGTCCGCGCATACGTATATGATGTGCGTCGCGAGCAGCGCGGCCCGCAGATCTTCCTGTCGCGCACGCATCCGCAGTTCATGGTCAAGCTCTTCACCATGGAAGTGCCCGAGATCTACGACGGCATCATTCAGGTGAAGTCGGTCGCCCGCGATCCGGGTTCGCGCGCCAAGATCGCCGTGATCTCGAACGATAGTTCGATCGATCCGGTCGGTGCCTGCGTCGGTATGCGTGGTTCTCGCGTTCAGGCCGTCGTCGGCGAGCTCCAGGGCGAGAAGATCGACATCATTCCCTGGTCGCAGGACCCGGCGACCTTCGTCGTCAACGCGCTGCAGCCGGCCGAAGTCGCCAAGGTCGTTCTCGACGAGGACGCAGAGCGCATCGAAGTGGTCGTACCGGACGAGCAGCTTTCGCTCGCCATCGGCCGCCGCGGCCAGAACGTTCGTCTCGCTTCGCAACTGACGGGCTGGGACATCGATATCATGACGGAAGCCGAAGAATCGGAACGCCGTCAGAAGGAATTCAACGAGCGCACCAACCTCTTCATGGATGCGCTCGACGTCGACGAGATGGTCGGACAGGTTCTGGCTTCGGAAGGCTTCGCTGCCGTCGAAGAACTGGCCTATGTCGATCTCGACGAAATCTCATCGATCGACGGCTTCGACGAAGATACCGCGCAGGAAATCCAGACCCGCGCCCGCGAATTCCTCGAAAAGCTCGAGGCAGAAATGGACGAGAAGCGCAAGGCTCTCGGCGTTTCCGACGAGCTGCGCCAGATCGATGGCATGACTGCCCAGATGATGGTCGCGCTCGGCGAGGACGGCATCAAGACGATCGAGGATTTCGCAGGCTGTGCAGCCGACGACCTCGTCGGCTGGACCGAACGCAAGAACGGCGAGACGAAGAAGTTCGAGGGCCTGTTCTCGAAATTCGACATTTCGCGTGTCGAAGCCGAACAGATGGTCGTGCAGGCCCGCCTGCTGGCCGGCTGGATCACAGAGGAAGACCTTGCGAAGGACACAGAGGCTGTTGAGGCCGATGCTGCCGAGCAGGACGCATAATGACGCTAACGCCGGACACATCTCCTGAGGACGACGATCTTGCAGGTTACGACGTGAACGGCCGCATGTGCATCGTGACACGCGAGAGCGGATCGCCTGATGAGCTGATCCGTTTCGTGGCCGCCCCTGACGGGACGGTGGTGCCGGATCTTAAGCGCGAGCTGCCGGGACGCGGCTGCTGGGTGAAGATCGATCGGTCACTGGTGGAAAAGGCGGTGGCGAAGAAGCTCTTCGCCCGCGCCCTGAAGGCCGATGTGAAGGCCGCCGATGACCTCGGCGAGAGATTGGAGCGGCTGTTTTTGCAGCAACTCCTGCAGATGATGAACATGGCGCGCAAAGCAGGCCAGCTCGTCACCGGCTCCGCCAAGGTGGATGCAGCAATCCGCAGCGGAGCTGCGCTTGCGGTGTTCCACTCGACGGATGCGGCAGCCGACGGTGTCAGAAAAATAGACCAGGCCCGCAAGGCCTGGCACCTCGGAATGGAAACCGAGGAGGAAATACCTTCCTTCCGTCTCTTCTCGGAGAACGAAATGGAAGGGGTGATGGGCCAGAATACTTTTATCCATGCCGCAGTGCTTGCAGGGCAGGCAGGTGAGGGTGTAGTGAAGCGCGCAAAGATGCTCGAACAGTACCGTAACGGCGGTCAGTCCCGGGCACCGGGCGGCGCTGGCCAGCAAAAACAATGATGCGGTCACCGGCGGAAGCCGGCCCCAATATCATTGATCGATTGTATGTGATTGACAGGGTATGATGGTTTCATCGTTCCCTGTCCGAAGGAACGGGAACGAATGACCGACAGCAACGACGACAAGACACTCAGCGTAACGGGGAAGAAGACCCTCACCTTGAAACCATCAGGGATGAGCCAGGGTACCGTTCGCCAAGATATGGGTCGCGGTCGCACCAAGGCGGTCGTCGTCGAGACCCGCAAGCGGCGCCCGATGCGCCCTGAAGACGAAAAGCCGATCACGCCTGCTCCCGCTGCTCCGGCGCGCGCGCCCGAACCAGCACCGGCGCCCGTGCAGGCTCGCCCGCAGCAGCCGGCGCCAGCCCCGCGCGTCCATCAGCCCGGCGGCCAGAACAACCAGCGCCCGCAGCAGAGCAACCAGCGGCCGCAGCAATCCTACCAGCCACCGCGCCAGCAGGATCGTCCGCGCCCCGTTGTGCTGAACCACCTTTCGCCGGAAGAAATGGATGCCCGCCGCCGCGCGCTTGCCGAAGCGCAGGCCCGTGACGCCCAGGATGCCATCCGCCGCGCGGAGGAAGAAAAGCGCCGTGCCGTCGAAGAGGCTGCACGTCAGGCTGCCGAAGCGGAAGAGGCCAAGCAGCGCGCTGCAGAAGAGGCTGCACGCCAGGCCGAGGCGGCAGCAGCCGCCGAGGCCGAAGCTCCGGCACCTGCTGCTCCCGTAGCGGAAGCGCGCGTTGAAACTCAGCGTCCGCAGCAGCCGACACCGCCATCCGCACCGGCCGCTCGCCGTCCGGAAGCCACTCCGTCGCCCTCAACGGCCCGGCCTGCGCCGGGTGCGCCGGCAGGCGCCCGTGGTCGCCGTAGTGAAGGCGAAGATGATGAACGTGGCACTTCGCGCGGCGGTCCGGTCCGTGGTCGCCCGGTTCGTCCGGAGCCCGCAAAGCCAGTGACGACCCGCCCGAAGAGCGAGGAAGACCGCCGCCGGGGCAAGCTGACCGTGACGACCGCAGACGTCGATGACGAAGGCAATGCACGCGGGCGTTCGCTTGCCTCCATGCGTCGCCGCCAGGAGAAATTCCGCCGCAGCCAGATGCAGGAAACGCGTGAGAAGATTTCGCGCGAAGTCGTCCTGCCGGAGACCATCACCATTCAGGAACTGTCGCAGCGTATGTCTGAACGTGCGGTCGACGTCATCAAGTTCCTGATGAAGGAAGGCCAGATGATGAAGCCGGGCGACGTCATCGACGCCGACCTTGCAGAACTCATTGCCGGCGAATTCGGCCACACGGTCAAGCGCGTCTCCGAATCCGACGTCGAACTCGGCATCTTCAATGTCGCCGACGTCGAAGGCGATCGTGTTTCGCGTCCGCCCGTCGTCACCATTATGGGGCACGTCGACCACGGCAAGACCTCGCTGCTCGACGCCATCCGCCATGCCAACGTGGTTGCTGGCGAAGCAGGCGGCATCACGCAGCATATCGGTGCCTATCAGGTGGAGCAGAACGGTCAGAAGATCACCTTCATCGACACGCCCGGCCACGCAGCCTTCACGGCCATGCGTGCCCGCGGTGCGCAGGCGACCGATATCGCGATCCTCGTCGTAGCGGCCGACGACAGCGTCATGCCGCAGACGATCGAATCGATCAATCACGCCAAGGCGGCCGGTGTTCCGATCATCGTGGCGATCAACAAGATCGACAAGCACGAGGCTGACCCGCAGAAGGTTCGCAACCAGCTTCTGCAGCATGAAGTCTTCGTGGAATCGATGGGCGGTGAAACGCTTGACGTCGAAGTATCTGCCAAGACCGGCAAGAACCTCGACAAGCTGCTCGAAGCCGTTCTGCTGCAGGCGGAAATCCTTGATCTCAAGGCCAATCCGAACCGCACCGCGGAAGGTACTGTTATCGAAGCCCAGCTTGACCGCGGCCGCGGCTCGGTTGCAACGGTTCTCGTTCAGAACGGTACGCTCAAGCCCGGTCAGATCATCGTCGCCGGCGATGTCTGGGGTCGCGTCCGCGCCCTAGTCAACGACAAGGGCGAGCACATGAAAGAGGCGCCACCGGCCATGCCGGTCGAAGTGCTCGGTCTCTCCGGTACGCCGCAGGCCGGCGACAAGTTCGCCGTCGTCGAAAACGAAAGCCGTGCCCGCGAGATCTCGGAATACCGTCAGCGTCTTGCCCGCGACAAGGCCGCTGCCCGCCAGTCGGGACAGCGCGGTTCGCTGGAACAGATGATGACGCAGCTCCAGACGACCGGCGTCAAGGAATTCCCGCTGGTCATCAAGGGCGACGTGCAGGGTTCGATCGAAGCGATCGCCGGTGCTCTCGAAAAGCTCGGCACCGACGAAGTGCGCGCCCGTATCGTCCACTCGGCGGTCGGCGGTATCACGGAATCGGATCTTTCGCTCGCCGAGGCCTCCGGTGCTGCCATCATCGGCTTCAACGTCCGCGCCAATTCGCAGGCTCGTACGCTTGCCGAACGCCAGGGTATCGAAATCCGCTACTACAACATCATCTACGACCTCGTGGATGACGTGAAGGCGGCGATGTCGGGTCTTCTGTCGCCGGAACGGCGCGAAACCTTCCTCGGCAATGCCGAAATCCTGGAAGTGTTCAACATCACCAGGGTTGGCAAGGTTGCTGGTTGCCGCGTCACCGAAGGCAAGGTCGAACGTGGTGCGGGCGTGCGCCTCATCCGCGACAACGTCGTCATCCACGAAGGCAAGCTCAAGACGCTCAAGCGCTTCAAGGACGAGGTTTCCGAAGTGCCGATGGGCCAGGAATGCGGCATGGCCTTCGAGAATTACGAGGATATCCGCGCCGGCGATACGATCGAGTGCTTCCGCGTGGAACATATCACGCGCACGCTCTGATCGGATCACGATTGAAATCTTGGACGGGCGCCGGATGATCCAGTCCGGCGCCCGATCCTTTTGGGATAAAGAACAATGGCAACAAGACCCACATCCTCGGCACCTTCGCAGCGCATGCTGCGCGTTGGCGAACAGGTTCGCGCAGCAATAACCCAGGTGCTGCAGCGTGGCGAAGTGCGCGACGACATCATCGAGGCGACAGTGATCTCGATCTCCGAGGTGCGCATGTCGCCCGACCTCAAGATCGCCACGGCCTATGTGACGCCGCTCGGCGTTTCCGACCACAGTGTCGTCATCGATGCGCTGAACCGCAACGCGAAGTTCATTCGCGGCCGACTCGGGCCGCAGCTGCGGCAGATGAAATACATGCCGGAAGTGCGCTTCCGCGACGATACCAGCTTCGACAATTATAAGAAGATCGACGACCTCTTGCGCTCGCCCGAGGTGAGTCGCGATCTCGACAGCGACGACGAATAACAGAAGAACAGATGTCCAAACCACGCAAACCCAAGGGCCGCCCGGTTTCCGGCTGGCTGATCCTCGACAAGCCGGTGGATTTCGGCTCGACGGAAGCCGT
This sequence comes from Rhizobium sp. BK529, assembly GCF_014194105.1. NCBI lineage: Bacteria > Pseudomonadati > Pseudomonadota > Alphaproteobacteria > Hyphomicrobiales > Rhizobiaceae > Rhizobium > Rhizobium sp. BK529. Next base: position 3,333,760 of record NZ_JACIAU010000001.1, read on the forward strand.
TTCCAAGATCAAGTGGCTCTTCAAGGCTCAGAAATGCGGTCATGCCGGCACGCTTGATCCGCTCGCATCCGGGATGCTGCCGATCGCGCTCGGCGATGCCACCAAGACCGTTCCCTATGTGATGGACGGCCGCAAGATCTACGAATTTACGGTGACTTGGGGCGAAGAGCGGGCGACCGACGACCTCGAAGGCGAGGTTACGCTGAGCTCCGACAAGCGGCCCAGCGAGCAGCAGATCCGTGACATCCTGCCGAAATATATCGGTACGATCAGCCAGGTCCCGCCGCAGTTCTCAGCCATCAAAATCGCCGGCGAGCGGGCCTATGATCTGGCACGTGATGGCGAGGTGGTCGAGATACCCTCGCGCGAAGTCGCGATTCATCGCCTGACGCTTCTCGCCTGCCCGGGTTCCAATACGGCGCATTTCGAGGTGGAATGCGGAAAGGGTACCTACGTGCGGGCGCTTGCACGCGATTTCGGCCGCGAGCTCGGCTGCTACGGCCATATTTCCGGCCTGCGCCGGACTTTCGTTGCGCCGTTCGCCGAAGAGACGATGGTGCCGCTTGTCAAGCTCACCGCGCTTGAAGAGATCGAGGACATGGATGAGCGCCTTGCCGCGCTCGATGCCCTGCTGATCGATACCTGCGAAGCGCTGTCGGCCCTGCCACATCTTGTTATCAGCGACGACCAGGCGCACCGGCTGAAGATGGGCAATCCCATCCTGGTGCGCGGCAGAGATGCTCCGATTGCCGAAAGCGAGGCCTATGCGACGGCACGCGGCAGGCTGATCGCTATCGGCGAGATCGGACAGGGCGAATTCCGGCCGAAGCGCGTCTTCGGCTGACGGGCAACCGCGAGCATCGCGGCAATTGCCAGACAATGACGATGCGGTATGTTTCCTGGCGGACCACAAAGGCCAACCAAAGGGGAAGAATATGCGCAGAATTACACTGGGAATACTGACGTTCTTTTCGCTGTTTCTGACCGTTGCCAGCGCTCAATCCGCCGAGCGCTGGGCCGGCCTTCCTGCCTTTCCTGCGATGCCGACGCCCAAAACGAGCGGCATGGCGGATGTGAACGACATCAAGATGTATTACGCCGAGTATGGCGAAGGGGACCCTATCCTCTTCATCCATGGTGGACTTGGAAATGCCGACGTCTGGGGATATCAGGTCGCCGATTTTGCTAAGGATCATCTTGTCATCGTTGCCGATAGCCGCGGCCACGGGCGCTCGACGCGCAGCCAACAGCCTTTCGGTTATGATCTGATGACGTCCGACTATGTCGCGTTGCTCGACTATCTGAAGATCGGCAAGGTGACGCTGGTCGGATGGTCGGATGGCGGCATCATCGGCATCGACATGGCAATGAAGCATCCGGAAAAGCTTGTACGCGTCATCGCACAGGCGGCCAATGTCACGACCGACGGCGTAAAATCCGATGTGATGAACAACAAGACGTTCAACGATTACATCAACGTCGCCGGCGAATATTACAAGAAACTGTCGCCGACGCCGAACGAGTACGATGCCTTCGTCAACCAGATCTCCGATATGTGGGCAACACAGCCCGCCTGGACGGCAGCCGACCTCGGAAAGATCACAGTGCCGGTCACGCTCGCCATCGGGGACCACGACGAGGCCGTGAAGCTCGACCATACCGAAATGATGGCAAAGGAGATTCCGGGCGCAAAACTCGTCGTACTGAAGGATGCAAGCCATTTCGCCATGCTGCAGGATCCCGAGGGGTACGACGCGATGATCCGGAACGCCATTGCAGGGCCTTGAAACCCGCTGCGGGAGAGCCTCTTTCCATCGCTGCATAATTGGTTTATAGGCAGCGCCAGCATAGGGGCTATCCCCGATTGCATTCGCGGCCAAGGCTGGACGACATCCCGGCTTTTGGCGACTTGAAACTCCTCTCATAGAAAGGATTGTCCGATGTCGATCACTGCTGAGCGCAAGGCTGCGCTGATCAAGGAATACGCGACCGCCGAAGGCGATACCGGTTCCCCGGAAGTCCAGGTTGCGATCCTCACCGAGCGCATCAACAACCTGACCGAACACTTCAAGGACCACAAGAAGGATAACCATTCCCGCCGTGGTCTGCTGACGCTCGTTTCCAGCCGCCGCTCGCTTCTTGATTATCTCAAGAAGAAGGACGAAGGCCGCTACACCAAGCTGATCAATAGCCTGGGTATCCGCCGCTAATGATTTTCCGGCGGGCGAAGCACTTCGCCCGCCGGATATCTTTTCGGGAGTGCATTTCCCGGTGACATTTTCCAGGCGCGCGCTATCTGCGTGAATGGAAAGACGGCAGGCCCGGATGGGCCGGTTCTGCCAGACCAACCGTTGACCTGTCATGGGGCAGGATTGCCGGATGCTTTCGGCCAGAGTTTCTCAAGAGCTTTGGCCCGATTTCCCTTAGGGGAAATCGTCCGCTCAAAGCTTCCCGTTGTCTTGCCCGTGATACGTCACACTGATTGCGGTCGACCTGCGCTGCTCCTGATGGAGAAGGCGCGATGGCTGCATTGAAGGACAGGACATGTTCGATACACATACCGTAGAAATCGAGTGGGCGGGCCGCCCACTCAAGCTCGAGACCGGCAAGATCGCCCGTCAGGCTGACGGCGCCGTACTCGCCACCTATGGCGAAACCGTCGTTCTCGCGACCGTCGTTTCTGCCAAGGCTCCGAAGCCCGGCCAGGACTTTTTCCCGTTGACGGTCAACTACCAGGAAAAGACCTACGCAGCCGGCAAGATCCCCGGCGGCTACTTCAAGCGTGAGGGCCGTCCGAGCGAAAACGAAACCCTCGTTTCCCGCCTGATCGACCGTCCGATCCGTCCGCTCTTTCCGGAAGGCTACAAGAACGATACGCAGGTCGTCGTCACCGTCGTCCAGCATGACCTCGAGAACGATCCGGACATCCTGTCCATGGTCGCCACTTCTGCTGCTCTGACGCTCTCCGGCGTTCCCTTCATGGGCCCGGTCGGCGGCGCGCGCGTCGGCTATATCAACGGCGAATACGTCCTGAACCCGCATCTCGACGAGATGGACGAGTCGACCCTCGACCTCGTCGTTGCCGGCACTTACGATGCCGTTCTGATGGTTGAATCCGAAGCCAAGGAACTGCCGGAAGATGTCATGCTCGGCGCCGTCATGTTTGGCCACAAGGGCTTCCAGCCGGTTCTCGACGCGATCATCAAGCTCGCCGAAGTCGCCGCCAAGGAACCGCGCGACTTCCAGCCGGAAGACTATTCCGAACTCGAAGGCGAAATGCTGAAGCATTTCGAAGCCGAACTGCGCGAAGCTTACAAGATCACTCAGAAGGCTGATCGTTACGCCGCCGTCGACGCCGTCAAGGCAAAAGTCAAGGCTCACTTCCTGCCGGAAGGCGTTGAAGCCAAGTATACGGCCGAAGAAGTCGGCGCAATCTTCAAGCACCTGCAGGCCAAGATCGTTCGCTGGAACATTCTCGACACCAAGAGCCGCATCGACGGTCGCGACCTGGAAACGGTTCGCCCGATCGTTGCCGAAGTCGGCCTGCTGCCGCGTACGCACGGTTCGGCCCTCTTCACCCGCGGTGAGACGCAGGCGATCGTCGTTGCCACGCTCGGCACCGGCGAAGACGAACAGTATGTCGACAGCCTGACGGGCATGTACAAAGAGCAGTTCATGCTCCACTACAACTTCCCGCCCTACTCCGTCGGTGAAACCGGCCGCATGGGTTCGCCGGGCCGCCGCGAAATCGGCCACGGCAAGCTCGCGTGGCGCGCCATCCACCCGATGCTGCCGTCGGCTGAGCAGTTCCCCTACACGCTGCGCGTCGTGTCCGAAATCACCGAATCCAATGGTTCGTCTTCGATGGCGACTGTCTGCGGCACCTCGCTGGCGCTGATGGATGCCGGCGTTCCGCTGGCAAAGCCGGTTGCCGGTATCGCCATGGGTCTGATCCTCGAAGGCGATCGCTTCGCCGTCCTCTCGGACATTCTCGGTGATGAAGATCACCTCGGCGACATGGACTTCAAGGTTGCAGGTACCGCCGATGGCATCACCTCGCTGCAGATGGACATCAAGATCGCCGGCATTACCGAAGAGATCATGAAGGTCGCCCTTAAACAGGCGCAGAGCGGTCGTGCCCACATTCTCGGCGAAATGGCGAAGGCCATCACCGAAAGCCGCGGCCAGCTCGGCGAATTCGCTCCGCGCATCGAAGTCATGAACATTCCGGTCGACAAGATCCGCGAAGTCATCGGCTCCGGCGGCAAGGTCATCCGCGAAATCGTCGAAAAGACCGGTGCGAAGATCAACATCGAGGACGACGGCACCGTCAAGATCGCCTCTTCCTCGGGCAAGGAAATCGAAGCGGCCCGCAAGTGGATCCACTCGATCGTTGCCGAGCCGGAAATCGGCCAGATCTACGAAGGCACTGTTGTCAAGACAGCCGACTTCGGCGCCTTCGTCAACTTCTTCGGTGCCCGTGACGGTCTCGTCCATATCTCCCAGCTCGCTTCCGAGCGCGTCGCCAAGACGACCGATGTCGTCAAGGAAGGAGACAAGGTCTGGGTCAAGCTGCTCGGCTTCGACGAACGCGGCAAGGTTCGCCTCTCCATGAAGGTCGTCGACCAGGCCACCGGCCAGGAAATCCCGGCGGCCGAAAAGGGCGACAAGAAGAAGGACGAAGCGGCCGAATAAGCTGCGCCTTCTCCTCTGATATCGGGCGCGGGACTGTTTCCGCGCCCTTTTTGTATTCGAGCTTTGCGCAATTGCGGACGGAAGCCCACTGCGCATTTTCCTGGAATTGCTCCAGATGACGGGACCAGACGATGAGCCGCGAGACGCTTAAGACCCTCTTTCATCCCTTTGCCAGTGAAACCATCGCGCCGCCCGGCGAAGGCCAGCGTGTGCTCTTCCTCGGCGCTGAGGCGGGCTTTGCGCTTCCCGAAGGCTTTGCCGCCTCGCTCGAGGCCGTACAGGGCTTCAAGCCGCTCTACAGGCAGCTTCTGGCGCAGCGTATCGAGGCCAAGCCCGAAATCGACGGCAACGATTACGACGCGGCGCTGGTGCTCTGCACCAAGCACAAGGGTGAGAACGAGGCCAATATCGCCGCGGCCGTTTCGCGCGTGAAGGCAGGGGGACTCATCCTCGTTGCCGGCGGCAAGGAAGACGGTATCCAGCCGCTGCGTAAACGCGTGGAAAACTTCGGCCTCGATATCGAACACATGCCGAAATATCATGGCGTTGCCCTCTGGTTCGGCCGGCCGGCCAATATCAGCGAGATCGTTTCGAAATTCGGGACGTCGCCCGTGCGTGTCGAGGGCCGCTTCATCGCCTCGCCCGGTATGTTCTCGCATGACCGGCTCGATGCCGGGTCGCAGCTTCTCGCTTCTCGTCTGCCGACGGATTTTACCGGCGATGCGGCCGATTTCGGTGCCGGCTGGGGGTATCTTGCGGTCGAACTAGCTGAGAAGTCTCCAAATCTTGCCCGCCTTGACCTCTATGAGGCCAACTACGAGGCGCTGGAGGCCGCCAAGGCCAATCTGGCGGAGAACTGCCCGAACGCGCCTGCGCGCTTCTTCTGGCACGATCTGGCGGGTGAGCAAGTGCGCGACAAATACGACCTCGTCATCATGAACCCCCCTTTTCACGAGGGCCATGCAGCCGAGCCCTCGCTCGGCCAAGCGATGATCAAGACTGCCGCTTCTGCACTGCGCGGGGGCGGGCGGCTGATGCTGGTCGCCAATCGGGGCCTGCCCTATGAGCCGGTGCTCGCAGAGCACTTCAAGGAGAGCGGCGAGACCTGCCGCAACGCGCGTTTCAAAGTGCTGTGGGCAAGGAAATAAAAAAGGCAGCCCTTGGCCGCCTTTTCTTTGAAGCTCTGCCCCGCCTTATTCGACGTCTGCCTTGCGCAGCGTCTCCAGCGTCGGCATCGACGTGATGTTGTAGCCGGCATCGACGAAATGGATTTCACCGGTCACGCCGGTCGACAGATCCGAAAGCAGGTAGAGCGCCGAGCTGCCGACCTGATCGATGGTGACGGTCTTGCGCAGCGGCGCATTGCGCTGGTTCCACGATAGGATGGCGCGAGCGTCCGAGATACCAGCGCCGGCGAGCGTGCGAATCGGGCCTGCGGAGATGGCGTTGACACGGATGCCGCGCGGGCCGTAATCGGCGGCCAGATAGCGCACGGACGCTTCCAGGGCTGCCTTGGCGACACCCATGACGTTGTAGTTGGGGATGACGCGCGTGGAACCGTTATAGGTCAGCGTCAGCATCGCACCGCCATCTTCCATCAGCGGCGCACAGCGCTTGGCGATCTCCGTGAAGGAGAAGCAGGAAATGACCATGGTGCGGCTGAAATTCTCACGCGTCGTATCGGCGTAAAGGCCCTTAAGCTCGTTCTTGTCTGAAAAGCCGATCGCATGAACGATGAAATCGAGCTTGCCCCAACGCTCCCTGATCGTATCGATGACCGTATCGACCGAAGCGATATCCTCGACATCGCAAGGCAGGAGAAAATCGGATCCGAGTTCGGCTGCAAGCGGCTTGACGCGCTTTCCGAGGGCCTCGCCCTGAAACGTGAAAGCCAGTTCGGCGCCCTGGGCAGCAAGCGCCTTAGAAATCCCCCAAGCGATCGAATGATTGTTTGCGACGCCCATGATGAGGCCGCGCTTACCCTGCATGATTCCCGTCATGTTATTATCCGTTGTAGCGCTGGAATACGAGCGTGGCGTTGGTGCCGCCGAAGCCGAAAGAGTTGGAGAGAGCAATATCGATTTTGGCATTGTCGATGCGCTTGCGGACAATCGGCACGCCTTCAAATTCAGGGTCGAGTTCTGTGATATGCGCGCTTTCGCCGATGAAGCCTTCCTGCATCATCAGCAGCGAATAGATTGATTCCTGCACGCCGGCAGCACCAAGCGAGTGACCAGTCAACGATTTAGTGGACTGAATGTGCGGCAGCTTATCACCGAAAACCTCGCGGATGGCGCCGATTTCCTTGCTGTCGCCGACCGGCGTCGAGGTGCCGTGCGTATTGATGTAATCGACGTCACCCTTCACGGTCGCCAGCGCCTGGCGCATGCAGCGGATGGCACCTTCGCCCGAGGGAGCGACCATGTCATAGCCGTCCGAGGTGGCACCGTAGCCGATGATCTCGGCATAGATCTTGGCGCCGCGCGCCTTGGCATGTTCCAGCTCCTCAAGGACGAGCACACCCGCACCGCCGGCGATGACGAAGCCGTCACGGCTGACGTCATAGGCGCGCGAAGCGCTCTCCGGGGTATCGTTGTACTTCGAGGACATGGCACCCATGGCGTCGAAGAGGTTCGACATGGTCCAGTCGAGGTCTTCGTGGCCACCGGCAAACATCATGTCCTGCTTGCCCCACTGGATCATTTCCACGGCATTGCCGATGCAGTGCGCGGATGTGGAGCAGGCTGACGAGATCGAATAATTGACACCATGGATCTTGAACCAGGTGGCGAGCGTTGCCGATGCGGTGGACGACATGGCCTTCGGCACGGCGAAGGGGCCGATGCGTTTCGGGCTGTTGTTCTTGACAGTGATCTCCGCCGCTTCGATGAGCGTGCGCGTGGACGGGCCGCCGGAGCCCATGATGATGCCGACGCGCTCGTTCTCACTGTATTCCTTTTCGTCCAGGCCGGAATCGGCGATCGCCTGTTTCATGGCGACATGGTTCCAGGCGCCACCCTGCGACAGGAAGCGCATGGCACGGCGGTCGACCAGTTCGGCGAGCTTGTCGGCACCGAGCTTGGGGCTGCCCCAAACCTGGCATTTGAAGCCGTGCTCGGCGAAATCGCTGGAGAAGGAAATTCCCGACTTTGCCTGCCGCAAGGATTCGGTGACTTCGGCTGCGTCGCTCCCGATCGAAGACACGACACCTAGACCCGTGACAACTACCCGTCTCATCTGATCAAACCCTTGTTGTTTTCGTGAGCCGCTCGCAATGCGGTTTTCAGGCCGTCTTGTCTTTCGAGAGACCGACGCGAAGATCGGTCGCCTGATAAATGGTTTCGCCGTCCGCCTTCAGCCAGCCATCGGCAGTGCCGAGCACCAGACGGCCGCGCATGACACGCTTGAAGTCGATACCGTATTCTATCAGCTTCGTGTGCGGACGAACCATGCCTTTGAATTTCACTTCACCGGTCGAGAGTGCCATGCCGCGACCTTCCTCTCCGAGCCAGCCCAGGAAGAAGCCCGTGAGCTGCCACATGCCATCGAGGCCAAGGCAGCCCGGCATGATCGGATTGCCTTCGAAGTGGCAGGGGAAATACCAGTCGTCCGGGCGCACATCATATTCGGCACGCAGATAGCCCTTGTCGAAGGCGCCGCCCGTCTCGGAAATATCCGTGATGCGGTGAACCATGAGCATGGGCGGCAACGGCAGCTGTGCATTGCCAGGCCCGAACAGTTCACCATGTGCGCAGGCGATGAGTTCTTCGTACGAGTAACTAGACTGTCTGGTTGTCATAAATCTCTGTTTCCCCCCGCGTTCTTGCGATGGATGTGTGTCTTTAGTCCAAGTTCCTAAGAAAATGAAGCGCAAGCATGGCGGCTTCTTTTCTGAGTTCCCGACTGGGCCTGAGCCAATATTTGGTGGTCGCATACAGGAAGGCCAAGGCCGCGACCAGACCTAATTGCGTCAAAAGCCCGTTTTTGCGGCCTTTTGAGCCTCCTTGTCCCCATTGAACTATTGAAAGGCTTTTGCGCAAAAGTTATATCGCATTGAGGAAACCTGATTGCTTTATGCCAGAATAACTGGAGTTGGTGTTGATGACGGGTCAAGCCCCGATCGCCATAGAGGTAAGGCTGCGTGCCGCCGGCCTGCGCCCCACCCGGCAGCGCGTCGCGCTTGGCGATCTCTTGTTTGCCAAGGGTGACAGGCATCTGACCGTCGAAGAACTGCATGAGGAAGCGGTCGCCGCCGGCGTGCCTGTCTCGCTCGCGACCGTTTACAATACGCTGCACCAGTTCACCGAAGCAGGGATGATCCGCGTTCTCGCTGTCGAGAGCACCAAGACCTATTTCGACACCAACGTCTCCGACCACCATCACTTTTTCGTCGAAGGTGAAAACCAGGTGCTCGATATCCCGATCAGCAATCTGACCATCGACAATCTGCCGCCGCCGCCCAAGGGCATGGAAATCGCCCATGTCGACGTGGTGATCCGCCTGCGCCCGAAGCAGAGCTGATTTTCACATCACGTCATCAGGGTGTCGGCCGGGCTTGTGCTTGTAGGTCGGAAATGTCCATCCGAACCATAGGGCGCCGGCGCGTACTGCAAAGGCGGCTGCAACCCCACAGGCCGACGCGATATAGAGCTCCGCCCCAAGCGCATTGACGCTGGTAAACACCCCTGCCCCGACCAGAGCCGCCGTCACATAGATTTCCGGCCGCAGCAGCACCGAAGGCTCATTTGCCAGGAGATCGCGCAGGATGCCGCCGAAGGTCGCCGTCAAGGCACCGGTGACGATGGCAATCGTCGGTGAGCCGGTGGCGGCCAGTCCCTTGGCGGCACCAAGCACACAATAGGCAGCCAGACCGACTGCATCGAGCCAGATCAGCAGGCGATAGCGCGATTCCAGGAGATGGGCGGTAAAGAAGACAACGACGCCGACAATGCAGCAGATGACGATATAGAGCGGATTCAACACCCAGAAAACCGGTACGCGGCCGAGAATGATATCGCGCACCGTGCCGCCGCCTGTTCCCGTCACGATCGCGAAGAACAGGAAGCCGATCAGATCGAGCTGCTTGCGTGAGGCAGCCAGCGCGCCGGTAGCGGCGAAGAGGGCAATGCCGGCGTAATCGAGATAATTGAGCAATGACATCGAAGCCTCCGACCGGCGAAATGAGGCATTACTGAATCATCGCGGCAAGGGCGGCGCAAGGCGGCGCGCGCAGAATAGAAGGCCAGAAAGCCTTTATCCATAAGAGGAAAGCCGTGAAGCTGCTGCCCGTACTCCTGAACGTCGTTGTGCTGCTGGTCGAGCCGGTTGCGGCCTTCGCTCAGCAATCGCTGATCTCCGACCCCGAGATTTACGAGAAGAAACATTTCCAGGAGCAATGCACGGAAGCCTCCTTCGGCGATGGTTTCCTCATCCGTCAGGATATCAACAATGACGGGTTGATGGATGCCGTCATCAACGAGGGCGAACTCACCTGCGATGGTCATAAGGGACCGCAATGCAACGAAGATGGTTGCACCTATAATTTCTATCTGCAGGTCGCCGAAGGCGGTTACTTCATGATCGCGACCGCGCAGATCTTCGGCTATGATTTCGTGAAGCGGTTTGGCAATATGGTTCTCGCGATGAAGATGAATCCCCGCTTCTGCGACCGCACGAGCGGCGATCCCTGCGTAGTGACCACGCGTGTGCGCGGCGCAAAATTCGTCACCATCTCCAAGAAATAGGTTTCAGCGCGGAAAGAGCGCCGAGGTGCGGCCGGCGAGGTAGTAACCGACGAGGCCGTACCATTCGCGAAAGGCAGTCCCAGGTTCTGGCCGTTCCGGCTCGGCTGCGTAAGATCGAGACCAAGCGTGACATTGCCGGTGGTGCGGTAATCCATTGGCCAAGCACGATTCGATGCCGAGCTTGCGAAACAGGCCAATCGAACGCGGCATGGCTCAACTTCTCGCTAGGTACCGTTCGGTCTTCCTGCCCGCTTCGAAAGCGACCGCAATGGTCGGCATCACCTCGCGCGTACCGGATGCGGTTGAGGAGATGCAATCTTTTGATTAAACCGACGTTGCAGCGGGCGCGGAATGAACAAGGCTACAATCGCCAGCGCCATCGCGAAGATGGAGACCAGCCACAGCGCCTGCGCGCCCACAAGACGTGTCATGAGGGCACCGCTGACGGCACCAAGCATCATGCCGCCCCAGGGCACGATCTGAATGGTCCAGTCAACGCGCCGGTCACCAATGATCCAGCGGCCTATGCCGCGGCCGAAGCGCGACAGCGCACCAGTCACATAGGTCAGACCGATCGGCAATCCTTCTACATGCTCGACCGCCGCATTCACCATGCCCATTGCGAGAACGATCGTATAGAACCGTGCCATCAACAGATCCTGCAGTGTCATCATCGAGGCCAATGCAAGCAAAAGGCTGACGCAGCAGAGCACGACGAAGATGCGCCGTTCGGCCCGGTGCGCGACGACGATCCCGGCGGCATTGCCGAGCACGAAGACGATGATGGCGGACAGCAGCACGGCGGCGTGCCTTACATCGCCGCTACTCAGAGCAAGAGCCCCCCGTGTCGTATTGCCCGTCATGAAGGAAACGAAATCGCCGGTCAGAAGCAGTCCGGTTGCATCCGTCATTCCCGCAAGAAAGGAGATCGCGCCGACCAGCGCCAGTCCGGTCGCAGTCCTGCGGGTTCTGATAATGCGGCGGCGTCTTGCTCGTGTCATGGTGTCCGGGTCCAGGAGGCGCCGAATCGGGTGACCTCAACCGATATAAAAACCCGCTTTCAGCCTTCGACAATACGACAACTGGCTAATGACGGAAAAATGCCAGTTATGTTGACCTGAAATGCCCGCTGAACTGCATTAGGAAATTTGGTGGAGCTAAGCGGGATCGAACCGCTGACCTCTTGCATGCCATGCAAGCGCTCTCCCAGCTGAGCTATAGCCCCATTAGGGTGGTCCGGACTGGCCGGTCCTGGGATACTCGGGAGGGCGTTCCCTCAGGAGTGGCGGCTTATTACTTGCGGTTTTCGCAGATGGCAAGCCTAAAAAATCCGGCCCGGAAAATTTTTGTCATCCGGGCCGCCGTTCGTCCTGTCAGACGTCGTCTTCGTCACCGGTGACGCCGATGATGTCGCTCATGTCGTCATCTTCATCGTCTTCATCGGCTTCGAGGAAGGTATCGTCATCATCGCCTTCGATTTCGACATCATCATCACCGATATCAGGGATATCATCGCCGGAAGCGCCGTCTTCAGCGTCTTCGAGCGAAACCAGTTCGACTTCGGTGTTTTCGGTATCGACCTCAGCAACCTCATCCTCGTCCTGAACTTCGGCGGTTGCCGAGGTTTCTTCGAAGAAGGACAGGGGATAGGACTTGCCCGTGTAAGGAGAAACGATCGGATCCCGGTTCAGGTCGTAGAACTTCTTGCCGGTTTCCGGATCGGTGCGCTTGGTTCCAAGTTCCGCTTTCGCCACTATAAGCCTCGTGAGAATGGCCGAATTCAACATTCGGCAAATGCCGTCAAATCGGCGTTCTGTTCGGAATTTATAAGCCGGTCCCCTTAATCGCTACGGCTTCCCGTGTCAAAGCTAAACTTCACAGGGCACTTCAGCCTTTTGCCCGGCATTCCGGATGACCGCTCGGCGAGTTTGTGCTAACCAGCCGCGATTGCCGCGGGGCTCGCTGGAAAAAATATGCTGGCACTGAGCTGTGAGCGGATTGAATATGTTGCCTTTGCAAGGGATTAACCCATGTCCCAAGGTTCCACACCGAAGCCGGCCATCGCTCGCAAATCTTCCGGGCTTTCCGGAACCGTCCGTATTCCCGGCGACAAGTCGATCTCGCATCGCGCGCTCATGCTCGGCGGGCTGGCATCGGGAGAAACGCGCATCACCGGCCTCCTCGAAGGCGAGGATGTGCTCAATACCGGCAAAGCGATGCAGGCGATGGGCGCCGTGATCCGCAAGGACGGCGGCGAATGGATTGTCAACGGGACAGGTAATGGCGCCTTGCTGGCATCGGAATCCCCGCTCGATTTCGGCAATTCAGGCACCGGCGCGCGCCTGTCCATGGGCCTTGCCGGCGTCTATGATTTCGACACCGTCCTTGTTGGCGACGCTTCGCTGTCCCGTCGCCCAATGGGCCGCGTGCTCGACCCGTTGCGTCGTATGGGCGTGCAGGTGAAGGCCGTAGAGGGCGATCGTCTGCCGGTCATGCTGCGCGGACCGGAAACGCCGGCCCCGATCCATTACACCTTGCCCGTCGCCTCGGCGCAGGTGAAATCGGCGGTGCTGCTTGCCGGCCTCAATATACCGGGTGTGACGACGGTTATCGAGCCGGCGATCACGCGTGACCATACCGAAAAGATGCTGGTCGGTTTCGGCGCAGAATTGTCGATCGAGACTGACAAGGACGGTACACGGACGATCCGGCTGCAGGGGCGCGGCAGGCTGACCGGCCAGGTAATCGAGGTGCCCGGCGATCCCTCTTCTGCCGCCTTCCCGCTTATCGCAGCTTTGCTGGTGCCCGGCTCCGACATCACAATTTCCAATGTGCTGATGAATCCGACACGAACGGGGCTGATCCTGACGCTGCAGGAGATGGGCGCCGATATCCAGATTCTCAATCTCCGCCTGGCAGGCGGCGAGGACGTGGCGGATCTGCGCGTGCGCCACTGCGAACTGACAGGCGTCAGCGTACCGGCAGAGCGTGCGCCGGCGATGATCGACGAATATCCTGTGCTTGCGGTTGCCGCCGCCTTTGCGAAAGGCAAGAGCATCATGAACGGCCTGCAGGAATTGCGGGTCAAAGAATCGGATCGTCTCTCTGCCGTTGCGGACGGACTCAAGCTCAACGGCGCCGAATGCGAGGAGGGCCAGGACTGGCTTTCCGTAACCGGTCGGCCTGACGGCAAGGGGCTTGGCAATGCAGCGGGTGAGCGGGTCGTCACGCACCTCGACCATCGTATCGCTATGAGCTTCCTTGTCATGGGGCTGGCTTCGGAGCATCCTGTCGGGATCGACGACAGCAATATGATCGCCACCAGCTTTCCGCAGTTCATGGATCTGATGAAGAGCCTCGGGGCAAGGATCGAGCAGGCCTGACATGTATCAGCCACCGCATTTCCGTGAAGACGATCTTGGCGTGCAGCACGCGTTGATGCGCGCACACCCGCTTGGTCTGCTGATTACGGCAGGCGCCTCCGGGTTGATCGCCAATTCCCTGCCGTTCCATCTCGATGCCGACGCATCGGAGAAAGGTACGCTTCGATTGCATCTGGCACGAGCGAACGAGCAGTGGCGCGATATCGCCGCTGGTGCACCAGTGCTTGTCGTCTTCCAAGGCGCCAATTCCTATGTCACGCCTTCCTGGTACAGGACGAAGGCCGAGACCGGCAAAGTGGTACCGACTTGGAACTATGCGATCGTACAGGCGCGCGGCCCGGCCCGGGTGATCGAGGATAGCGGCTGGCTGCTTTCACAGATCAACGCGATTACCGGCGAACATGAGGGCCAGCGCGAAAAACCGTGGTCCATCGGCGATGCGCCTGATGATTTCATCCGCTCCCAGCTCAAGGGCATCATCGGCATCGAAATCGAGATCACCGAGATCGAAGGCAAGTGGAAGGTGAGCCAGAACCGGCCGATTGCCGACCGGGAGGGTGTTGCCAAGGGCCTAGGCGAAATGGCAGAGCAGGCGGAAATGCAGGAATTGGTGCGCCGCTACGGCGGCCTCGGCACGGAATGATTTTATGACCGACAGCTTCGTCATCGCTATCGACGGCCCCGCCGCGGCGGGCAAGGGTACGCTTTCGCGAGGGATCGCAGAGCACTACGGCTTTCACCATCTCGATACCGGCCTCACTTACCGGGCGACCGCCAAGGCGCTGATCGACGCCGGACTGCCGCTCGATGATGAAACCATTGCCGAAAAGATAGCGCGCGAGGTTGAACTGGGCGGTTTGGATCGCGATATATTGTCCAAACACGAGATCGGCGAAGCTGCCTCGAAGATTGCCGTGATGCCGTCGGTCCGACGGGCACTGGTCGAGGCGCAGCGGCGGTTTTCGGAGAAGGCGCCGGGGACGGTTCTCGACGGCCGCGACATCGGCACCGTCGTCTGCCCCGCGGCCCCGGTGAAACTTTTTGTGACGGCATCGCCGGAAGTGCGTGCAAAACGCCGCTACGACGAGATTATCGGCAAGGGCGGCTCGGCGGATTTCGATGGCATTTTCGAAGACGTCAAGCGACGCGACGATCGGGACATGAACCGGGCGGACAGCCCGATGAAGCCGGCAGTCGATGCACACTTGCTTGACACGTCGGAAATGAGTATAGAGGCCGCGTTTCAAGCTGCTAAGTCGTTTATCGACGCTGCCTTGAGCCGAAATGCCTAAAACAGCAATTTCCGTGCTTCGTGCGCGGGACGCCATGCGAAAGCAAGCCTGAAATTCCGTCCAAGCGCCGGATTGCCTTCTTGAAAGAGGGGCGGACTGGGTTCAGGCCCATTCAACTCGAACCAACCGGCGCATACGTGAGCCTTGACGCTATCGAAGGCCACGCAGGAGATTTTATGTCAGTAGCAACTCCCTCTCGCGAGGATTTCGCGGCCCTTCTCGAAGAGTCCTTTGCCAAGAATGATTTGGCTGAAGGCTATGTTACCAAGGGTATCGTCACGGGCATCGAAAAGGATGTCGCCGTTGTTGACGTTGGCCTGAAGGTCGAAGGCCGCATTGCGCTCAAGGAATTCGGCGCACGTGCCAAGGACGGTTCGCTGAAGGTCGGCGACGAAGTCGAAGTTTACGTTGAGCGCATCGAAAACGCCCTGGGCGAAGCTGTTCTGTCGCGCGAGAAGGCTCGCCGCGAAGAAAGCTGGATCAAGCTCGAAGCCAAGTTCGAAGCTGGCGAGCGCGTCGAAGGTGTTATCTTCAACCAGGTCAAGGGCGGCTTCACGGTCGATCTCGACGGTGCGATCGCCTTCCTGCCGCGTTCTCAGGTCGACATCCGTCCGATCCGCGACGTTACGCCCCTCATGCACAACCCGCAGCCCTTCGAAATCCTCAAGATGGACAAGCGCCGCGGCAACATCGTGGTTTCGCGTCGTACGGTTCTGGAAGAATCCCGTGCCGAGCAGCGTTCTGAAATCGTTCAGAACCTCGAAGAAGGCCAGGTTGTTGACGGCGTCGTCAAGAACATCACCGATTATGGTGCGTTCGTTGACCTCGGCGGCATCGACGGCCTGCTGCACGTCACCGACATGGCGTGGCGCCGTGTGAACCATCCGTCGGAAATCCTGAACATCGGCCAGCAGGTCAAGGTTCAGATCATCCGCATCAACCAGGAAACCCACCGTATCTCGCTCGGCATGAAGCAGCTCGAGTCCGATCCGTGGGATGGCATTCAGGCCAAGTATCCGGAAGGCAAGAAGATCTCCGGTACCGTCACGAACATCACCGATTACGGTGCGTTCGTCGAGCTGGAGCCAGGCATCGAAGGCCTGATCCACATCTCGGAAATGTCCTGGACCAAGAAGAACGTCCACCCCGGCAAGATCCTGTCCACGAGCCAGGAAGTCGAAGTCGTCGTTCTCGAAGTCGATCCGTCCAAGCGCCGTATCTCGCTCGGCCTCAAGCAGACGCTGGAAAACCCGTGGGCAGCATTCGCCCGCAGCCATCCGGCCGGCACTGAGGTTGAAGGCGAAGTCAAGAACAAGACCGAATTCGGCCTGTTCATCGGCCTCGACGGCGATGTCGACGGCATGGTCCACCTCTCCGACCTCGACTGGAATCGTCCGGGCGAGCAGGTTATCGAGGAGTACAACAAGGGCGACGTCGTCAAGGCTGTCGTTCTGGACGTCGACGTCGAGAAGGAGCGCATCTCGCTCGGCATCAAGCAGCTCGGCAAGGACTCGGTCGGCGAAGCTGCAGCTTCCGGCGACCTGCGCAAGAACGCCGTCGTTTCGGCTGAAGTCATCGCTGTCAACGACGGCGGTATCGAAGTGAAGCTCGTCAACCACGAAGACATCACTTCCTTCATCCGTCGCGCCGACCTCGCTCGCGATCGCGACGAGCAGCGTCCGGAACGCTTCTCGGTCGGCCAGACTGTCGATGCCCGCGTTACCAACTTCTCCAAGAAGGACCGCAAGATCATGCTGTCCATTAAGGCTCTGGAAATCGCGGAAGAGAAGGAAGCCGTCGCACAGTTCGGTTCGTCCGACTCGGGCGCTTCGCTCGGCGACATCCTCGGCGCGGCTCTGAAGAACCGCGGCGGCGAATAATCCTTCGCTGATCCCTTAGAATTGAAGAACCCGCCGGAGCGATCCGGCGGGTTTTTCGTTTAGATTACTGGCTGGCTACTCCCATCCGACCATGCGCTGGTAGAGGGCATAGACCGGGTCGGCGACCGTTACCGGCGCGGTGGACGGGTCGGGATCAAACATCTTCGGCTGGCGCCGCTCCTCCCGCGGAGCTTCCCCGTCGCCGGCCTGCTGTTCATCGCCGCCCCGACCGGATTGCGCCTGCTGTTGCTGCTGATCCTGCGAACCATCGTTCTCATGATGGCGACGAGGAGGCTCGTCGGCCTTGGCCGCCTTATATTCATCGCGGGCGAACTGATATGGCGTCTGCGCATATGGGAGACCGTCCGGCATACGTGCCGCGAGCGGAACATATGAGGGCAGCTCGGCGACTGCGCCGGGAACCGGTTGCGGCTGGGCGGCGATTTCCCTGTCAGGACGAGGCGCCTGGGCGACCGCGGCAATTTCTGCCTGGGACGGACGAGAGGCCGGGGGGGCTTGGGCAGATGCGGGCTCGGCCACGTCGTCCGGTCTTGTGCGAACCAGGCTCTCCGTCGCCTCCATCATGACGGCCTCGTCCAGCATCGCATCGATTTCGACGGCTGCCTCGACAGGGACATCCATCAACAGAGCAGCGGCTTCCTGCTCGTGGATGATCGTCGCGATCATCTGCGAAACCTGTTCGGTCATGGAGCTGACAATGCCGGTCCAGTTACGCGGGATGACCGGATCAGCCTTGGCAGAGATCGCCTGCTGTTGAAGCTGCGGCAGGTCAACGGATTCGATCTGCTCCGCCGCTATGGTTTCCTGTTCGTTCGGCAATGAGACAGCCGGTGTCTCGTTGGTGTCCCGCAATGTGGCCGACTGTGGAGGAGTTTCACGCGTAACAGCCACAGAGCCAGCCTTCTGGGTTTCGGCGGCAATGTCGGTCATGTCGGCTGCAGCGACAAGGGCTTCAGCTCGCGTGGTCTCTTCGGCTGCCACGGGCAGGGCCACATTTTCGGCAGGCTTTGCTGTCGGCAGACGAGTGCCGGATTCCTGAAGCTGGATTTCCGGCCGCGCTTCGGCGCGCGGCGGTGGCGAGGCGTCATTCTGACCATATGAGCGCACGACGGCGCGGGCCGCGAGATCGCGGTCCTTGTAACGGACGGTCTCAAGATAGGCGATCACGCGGGCGGCCTGCAGGCCAGTGGGGTCTTTGAGGGCCGCGGCGACCATCCTCAGGGGCAGGCTGTGGCCGTCTTCGGAAAGCTGACGCTCGACTTCGTCGATCTCGGCGTCGGGCAGGCGGCGGATGGCATCAGCAACACGAGCGGCAAAAGCCTGATCGGTCTCACCTTCGCTTCGCTGCAGCGAGATGGTCCGCCCCGTGGCATTGATGATGTCGAGAAGCGCTTCGATCATGCGCTGCCGCGCGGCAATGAGCAGAATATTGAGCTTGCCCGCAATCGCGGCGTTCAGGTCGGCTGCTTCAACCGCATTCACCGGGGCGGGGGCGACCACCGAACGGTCGAGGCCACTGGCAACGACTGCCGCCGTCTGGCCTTGAGAAGAAAGGCTTGCATTGGACGCTGAACGAATGGGAGACAACACAGGCATGCTCCTTTCGCAAAGTGGCTATGAAAGCAGGTTCACAAAAGGACCGTGCTCATCCGGTCCCCAGCATCCTGGCAGATCCTCCTGTCCGCGTCGGCGCAATTTTCCGCGCTATCGAATGCATAAAAATTGATAATAATGTTAACGAAAACGTCTTAACGAATAGCTAACGGCCGCAGACGATATCCGCGGCCGTACCGGCATGTCCGAAGAAATGCGTCTCAGCTATGGGCGAAGATATCGGCCTCTTCCCAGCCGAGAAGATCGAGCTTAGCGCGCGTCGGCAGGAACTCGAAGCAGGCCGTCGCATGCTCCAGGCGGCCATCTCGGATAAGGCGCTGGTTCAGCTTGTCACGCAGCGCATGCAGATAGAGCACGTCGGAGGCAGCATATTCGAGCTGCGCCGGGGACAGCGTTTCGGCCGCCCAATCGGAGGACTGCTGAGCCTTGGAAATATCGACTTCCAGCATTTCCTTGAGAATATCTTTCAGGCCATGACGATCCGTGTAAGTGCGGGTCAGGCGTGAAGCGATCTTGGTGCAGAAGACTGGTGTCGTCGTGACACCGAAGGTATGGAAGAGCACAGCGATATCGAAGCGACCGTAATGAAAGATCTTCTGGCGCGACGGATCGGCAAGCAGTGCAACGAGATTCGGCGCCTCTTTCTGGCCGGCCGCAATACGAATCACATCGGCTGATCCGTCGCCGGGCGAAAGCTGCACGACGCAGAGGCGGTCCCGGCGCGGCACGAGGCCGAGAGTTTCAGTATCGATCGCGATGGCGCCGGTATAACGGGCGGCATCCGCTGCAGAAATATCGCCTTGATGAGAACGGATGGTGACAGCCATGGAATGTCTCTCGGTCAGCTTTGTCTTTCCGGGGCTATATCGCAAAGGGCGGACGCGCGAAACCGCTTTCCTGCGTAGCCGGCCACGAGGTGGCCGCGCTACAGGCCCCGCTCAATAATGTGGCGGTTTGGTGATCGCCGGCGCTTCCAGCGATTGTTCTTCGAGGCTCAGGAAACGCTCAGTCAGCCGATCGAGCTTCGCTCGCGTCTGCTCGACGACCTTCCATTGTTCTGCAAGCTGATCGGAAAGCTCCTCGATCGTCCTTGCCTGATGCGCCAGCATTTCTTCCAACTTAGTGACACGGGCTGTCTCGTCGGACATCGGTTTTCTCCCTGATATCAGGGGCATTCCAAAGCCCAAATAGGCCGGAACGTCAATGGTTCGAAGGCCAACGAAAAACGAATCCGAATGTGAACCGTCTGGTTACTAAAAGCCCTTGCCGCATCCGTTCTTGTGGGGTAGGGCCTTATCCATCAGGGAGGATTACTAATGGATGTAGGTAACGGCTTTCTTCATCCGGACCGGCTCTTTCCCGCCGATCCGGCAACGCGGGCAATCGCGCGCGATCTTTACGAGACGGTGCGCAGCCTCCCAATCCTCAGCCCGCACGGACATACCGAACCATCCTGGTTTGCAGACGACAAGGCCTTCGAAGATGCCGCCTCGCTGCTCGTCATTCCCGACCACTACCTCTTCCGCATGCTACACAGCACCGGCACCAGGCTCGATGAGCTTGGCGTGCCGCGGCTTGACGGCAAGCCAGTAGCAAGCGGGCGGGATATCTGGCGCGCTTTCGCTGCAAAATACCACCTTTTCCGCGGAACGCCTTCCAGCCTCTGGGTCGATCACGCCATGTCGGCCGTGCTCGGTTGCACCGAGCCGCTGACACCTGAGAATGCCGACTCGCTGTACGACCACATCAACGCGCAGCTGAAACTTCCGGAATTCCGCCCGCGGGCGCTGCATCAGCGCTTCGGCATCGAGACGATTGCCACGACCGAAGGCGCGCTCGACCCGCTTCCGCACCACCAGAAGATGGCAGCTGACGGCTGGATCGGCAAGGTGCGCACCACCTATCGGCCGGACAGCGTCACCGATCCTGATGCCGTTGGCTTCCGTGACAATCTCGTCAAGTTCGGCGAGATCACCGGCTGCGACATCACTAAATGGGATGGGTTGATCGACGCGCACCGCAAGCGGCGCGCCTATTTCCGCCAGTTCGGCGCGACGGCGACCGATCACGGCGTACCGACCGCCTTTACCGCCGACCTGCCGCTGGCCGAGAAACAGGGGCTGCTTGATAAGGCGCTGAAGGGACCGCTTTCAGCTTCCGACGCGGAGCTTTTCCGCGGTCAGATGATGACGGAAATGGCTGGTTTGTCCGCCGAAGACGGCATGGTGATGCAGATCCATGCCGGCGCGCGCCGAAACACCGACCGCGAACTTTTCGAAAGCCGCGGACCGAATATGGGCGCCGATATTCCGACGCGGACCGATTGGGTCGGCGGTCTCAATGCCCTGCTGTCGAAATACGGCCATGCGCCAGGCCTGCGTATCCTGCTCTTTACGCTCGACGAGACAACCTATGCCCGCGAACTCGCCCCGATGGCGGGCCACTGGGCTTGCCTGATGATCGGGCCGCCCTGGTGGTTCCACGACAGCCCGCTCGGCATCCGCCGTTATCTCGACCAGGTGGTGGAGACGGCCGGTTTTGCCAATCTTGCCGGTTTCAACGATGACACGCGCGCGTTGCTGTCGATCCCTGCCCGCCACGACGTCTGGCGCCGCGAGATCTGCCGCTTCCTGGCGCAGCTTGCAGCTGAGCATCGGATTTCCAGGAAGGATGCCGAAATCGTCGCGCGCGAACTCTCCTATGACAATGCGAAGAAGGCCTACAAGCTGTGAGTGACAGGCTGCAAACCACAACCGGCCTTGCGCCGACGGCAAAGCTTCCCGCCTATGACCGGGGTACACTGAGGGCCGGCATTTTGCATCTCGGCCCCGGTGCTTTCTTCCGCGCGCATTTTGCGCCTTTCACGGATGCTGCGCTCGCAGCTGCAGGCGGCGACTGGGGCATTGAGGTGGCGAGCCTTCGCACACCCGATGTCGCGGACAATCTCACCGCCCAGAACGGGCTCTATACGATGCTGATCCGCGACACCTCGGGCACGACGGCACAAGTGGTCGGCTCAATTCTTGGAGCGTATGTCGCGCCACGCGATCCGGCCGGCCTGCTGGCGCGGCTCGAAGACCCTGATATCCGCATCGTCAGCATGACGGTGACGGAAAAGGCTTACGGTTTCGATCCGGCAACGGGCGGGCTCGACCTCAAGCATCCCGATATCGTCGCCGACCTTGCCAACCGGCATGCGCCGCGCGGCGTTATCGGCTATTTGGTTGAAGGCCTCGCGCGCCGCCGGCAGAAGGGCATCGCGCCGTTTACGCCACTCAGCTGTGACAACCTGCCGAGCAATGGCGCGGTGTTGAAGCGCCTCGTCCTGGAATTCACTTCCCGCATCGATACCGAGCTGCATGACTGGATCGAAGCGAACGTACCCTTCCCGTCCACGATGGTCGATCGCATCACACCGGCAAGCACTGATGCGACCTATGCCGATGCCAAACGGCTGACGGGCCGCAGCGATCTCGCGGCGATCGAGACAGAACCTTTCACGCAATGGGTGATCGAGGATCATTTCGTCAATGGCCGGCCAGCCTGGGAAAAGGTGCATGGCGCGCTGATGGTCGAGGAAGTCTCGGCCTATGAGAAAATGAAGCTACGGATGCTGAATGGCGCGCATTCGCTGCTTGCATATCTGGGCTATACAGCAGGCTATGAATTTATCCGTGACGTGATGGATGATTCCGGTCTTGCGGCACTGGCTCGCCGACACATGAATGCTGCGGCCGCAACACTCGATCCGGTTCCCGGCATCGATCTCGATACCTATGCGGACGAGCTCATAGCGCGCTTTGCAAATAAGGCGATTGCCCACCGGACCTACCAGATCGCAATGGACGGTACGCAGAAACTGCCGCAGCGCCTGCTAGAGCCGGCGACCGAAGCGCTCGCAAAGGGCGGCAAGGCGGAGACTTACGCGATCGCCGTCGCAGCTTGGATGCGCTACGCAATGGGCGTCAACGGCAATGGCGACCGCTACGAACTGCGCGATCCGCGAGCGGCAGAGATTGCAACGCTTCTCGCCGATGTGCCGCGCAATGGCGGGGCAATTTCAGCGGCGTTGTTCAAGCTCCCGGGGCTGTTTCCGAAGGCGCTGACCGGCAATATAGCCTGGACTGAGGATGTGGCGAACAAACTGGAGATCCTGATTCAGGACGACAGACTACCGCTATATTGATGTTTTCTAACCATCTCCGTTCGCCGCGGGGATCGATCAGGCCCAGATCCCTGGACCTGCTCGGATGTGAAACCGCCGCAGAGTTCTGCTCGAATTGTGTCAATCCAGCCAGTCGTGAGACTCAGGCCTTCACACGGTTCATCTCCGGATCGTAGAGCGGCTTTAGGCTGACCCTGCAAGGCACACGCGCACGGGCGACATCGAGTTCATACGTGCCGGAGAGAATAAAATCCTCCGTCACGCCATCTGGATTGCGCACATAACCATAGCCGATCGGTTTACCGATCGTGTAACCGAAGCCGCCACTGGAAAGCCAGCCGACCCGCTTGCCGTCACGATAGATGGTTTCACGGCCGAGCAGCACGATATCGGGATCTTCGGGCACGAAGCAGGCGAGCATTTTCCTCACGCCGCCTTCGAGTTGGCGCTTGATCGCCTCCCGACCTTTGAACGGCGTGTTCTTTCGCACCTTTACGGCCCAACCGAGACCGGCTTCGATAGGCGTATGGTCGGGACCGATATCGGAGCCCCAGGCACGATAGCCTTTTTCCAGACGGCAGCTTTCAATGGCGCGGTAACCGGCATTGACGAGACCGACCCGGGCGCCTGACGCCATCAGCGCGTCGTAGACGGTCGTCGCATATTCAATCGGCACATGCAATTCATAGCCAAGCTCGCCGACATAGGTGATGCGCAATGCCCGGACAGGGCAGCCGGCTATGCCAATGGTCTTGACCCGACCGAACGGGAACGCGGCGTTGGAGACATCGCTGGTCGTGACCTTTTCCAGGACCGAACGGGAATTCGGCCCCATCAGCGAGAGCACGGTATAGGACGAGGTGACGTCGACCAGTTCGGCATGAAGGCCATCGGGAATGTTGCGCGAGATCCAGTCGAAATCATGCGTGGCGAAGCCCGTGCCGGTGACGATGTAATATTCGTTCTCGGCGATGCGGGCGCAGGTGACGTCGCATTCGATGCCGCCCTTGTCGTTCAGCATTTGCGTGTAGATCAGTGAGCCCAAGGGCTTTGCGACATCGTTGGCGGCAATCCATGATAAGGCAGCCTCGACATCCCTGCCCTTGAGCACGAACTTGGCGAATGATGTCTGGTCGAAGATGACAGCAGCTTCGCGCACGGCCTTGTGCTCACGGCCAACGGCATCGAACCAGTTCTGGCGGCCGTAGGTGTAGACGTCCTTTGGTTCTTCATTGGCGAAGAGATCGGCAAACCAGTTGGGCCGCTCCCAGCCGAGCTTTTCGCCGAAGCAGGCACCCTGCGACTTCAATCGGTCATAGAGCGGTGACTTCCGGCAGGGTCGGCCGCTTGCATATTCTTCAAAGGGGAAGGCGAGCGTGTAGTGCTTGCTATAAGCCTCCAACGTGCGGGTGCGCACCCAGTCCGTATCGAAATGCGGACGGCCGAAGCGGCGGATATCGACCGGCCAGAGATCATAAGGTGGCTCGCCCTTCGTCACCCATTCGGCAAGCGCCATGCCGGCGCCACCGGCGGATGCAATGCCGAAGGCGTTGAAGCCAGCGCCGACGAAGAAATTCTTCAGCTCCGGCGCTTCGCCGAGAATGAAATTGCCATCGGGCGTAAAGCTCTCCGGCCCGTTCAGAAGCTGCTTGATGCCGGCGTTTTCCAGTGCCGGCACGCGGCCGAGCGCCTGCTCCATGATCTGCTCGAAATGATCGAAGTTGCTGTCGAGAAGGGTGTAGTGAAAACCCTTGGGAATGCCATCCAGAGCCCAGCCGATAGGATTCGGCTCATAGCCACCCATGACGATGCCGCCGACCTCTTCCTTGTAATAGGTCAGGCGATCGGGATCGCGAAGCGTCGGGAGATTGGAAGGCACGCCGAAGGATTCGGTGATGATATATTGATGCTCGACCGAGACGAGCGGCACGTTCACGCCGAAGCGGGCAGCGAAACTGCGGGTCCACTGGCCAGCGCAAATCACGACGCGCTCGCATTCGATCCGGCCTTGCGCCGTGATCACGGCGCGGATTCTGCCGTTGTCGATGTCGATATCGAGAACTTCGGTATCCTCGAAAATCGATACACCGGCCATACGGACGCCTTTTGCCAGCGCCTGGGTGATGTCGGAAGGATTAGCCTGGCCGTCCGTTGGCAGGAAAGCAGCCCCGACGAGATCGTCCGTCGTCATCAGCGGC
Organism: Rhizobium sp. BK529; assembly: GCF_014194105.1. Classification (NCBI taxonomy): domain Bacteria; kingdom Pseudomonadati; phylum Pseudomonadota; class Alphaproteobacteria; order Hyphomicrobiales; family Rhizobiaceae; genus Rhizobium; species Rhizobium sp. BK529. The sequence continues at coordinate 3,358,752 of NZ_JACIAU010000001.1, forward strand.
CAGAGATCGAAGGCTTCCTGGGGGCTTAGAAGATGCATTTCGAGGCCGAAGGACTGTGCCGTCGTCGCCTGGCGCTTGACTTCGGTCCAGCGCTCCTGATTGCAGGCAAGACGCAGGCCACCATTCATCTTCCAGCCGGTGCTGAGGCCAGTTTCGGCTTCCAGCTTCTTGTAGAGATCGACCGAGTATCCCAGAAGCTGGGTGATATTGGCGCTTGTGCGCAGTTGACCGACGAGACCGGCGGCGTGAAACGTGGTGCCGGATGTCAGTTTCTTGCGCTCCAGGAGCACAGTATCCGTCCAACCGAGCTTTGCCAGGTGATAGGCGGTCGAGCAGCCGATGATGCCGCCACCGATGACTACGGCTTTCGCCGTTTTCGGTAAATCCTTCGTCATTCAATGATCCTGTTCAAATGCCCGGTAGACGCGATCGAAACGGGCGAGATTTTCGGCGGTGTAGGCGGCGTAATCGAAATCGATAGTCGAATGGATTTCGGAGATCATGCTCCAGAGGGTTTCACGCAACAGCGAGGCGCATTTCATGGCCTGGTAGCGACGGCTGAGATCATCCGTCAAAGACCGGTCGAAATAGGTCTCCAGCATCAAGCGCTCGACCTTCTCGGAAAACTCATTGTTGGAGGCGAGGCCACCGAGATCGAAAAGCGGCGTGTTGAAGCCTGCATAGTCCCAGTCGATCAGCCAGAGCCGCCGGCCGTCGTCGAGGAAATTGGCGGCCAACAGATCATTGTGGCCGAAGGCGATGTCGAAAGGACCGGCTGCCTGTTCGAGTTGCTCGGCTTTCTCAAGCAGGCTGCCCAGCAACGGCGCATGAGGGCTGTTGGCGGCTTTCAGGTTCGCCACATAATCGCGGATCACATGGAAAACCCAGAAGATCATGGCCTGCCCGCGAAAATGGCGGGCCATATCGTGGTGGCAGGTGCGGATCAGCGGGATCAGACGAGCAAGCGTTTCCGGCTTTCTGACATCGTTGGGCGACAGCGGCGCGGCATCGATAAAATCAAGGATCAGCACGCCCGGCACGTGATGGATTACAGCAGGCGAAATGCCGGCAGCATGAGCGGCGCAGCTTGCTGCAAATTCATTCTGCCTGTTGATGTGGTGAACCGGAATGTCGTCGCCGAGGCGAACAACGCGCCGTACTGCGCCATCCCTTACGAGATAGTTCCGGTTGGTGATACCACCGGTGATCGGCGCTATGTCGATCGGGCCATGCCAGATGCCAAGCGCATGAATCCTTTCTTCAGGCGTCACGCATGTCCCCCTCGTAACCCTCAAGGAAATGATGGGCTTGTGAGGGATCGGCTGTCAAGTTTCGGCTGATTTAGATCGTCTTGCCGGTGTCATCAAAGACGTGACAACGCGCCGGATCGAAGGAGGCCTTCACATTGGTACCACGCTCGACCTTCTGCTGGCCGTCGAGCGCGATGGTCAGCGCCTGACTGTCGGGCGTCGTGGTGTAGAGCATCGTGGCGCCGCCGAGATTTTCGACGAGGTCGACATTGACGGTCGAAAGAACTGTGCCGCCTTCCGTTAGAGAGAGATGCTCGGGACGGATACCGAAGGTGACGCTCTGGCCAGCCTGGCCGGCAAGCCTGCGGCCGAGCTGAATGGAATTGCCGCAGACATTGACGGTCGAGCCGGCTTCCGTGACGCTCTCGATGTTAGCGCTAACGAAATTCATCTTCGGGCTGCCAATGAAGCCAGCGACGAAGCGGTTGGCGGGATTGTTGTAGAGGTCGAGCGGTGCGCCTACCTGCTCGATGCGACCGGAATTCAGTACGACGATCTTGTCCGCCATAGTCATGGCCTCCACCTGGTCGTGGGTCACGTAGATCATCGTGTTGCCGAGGCTACGGTGCAGGCGGGAAATCTCGACGCGCATCTGCACGCGAAGCTCGGCATCAAGGTTCGACAGCGGCTCATCGAAGAGGAAGATGCGCGGCTCGCGCACGATGGCGCGGCCGATCGCGACACGCTGGCGCTGGCCGCCTGAGAGTGCCTTCGGCTTGCGCTCGAGCAGCTTCTCGATCTGCAGGATCTGCGCGGCACGGCGTACTTTCGGTTCGATTTCGGCCTTCTTGTAACCTGCGGTTTCCAGACCGAAGGCGAGATTCTTGTAGACGGACATATGCGGATAGAGGGCATAGGACTGGAAAACCATGGCGATGCCGCGCTTGGCCGGCGCCACTTCATTCATGCGCTCGTTGTCGAGCATCAGTGCGCCGCCCGTGATCTCTTCGAGCCCGGCGATCATGCGCAGCAGCGTGGACTTGCCGCAGCCCGAAGGGCCGACGAAGACGGCGAATTCGCCGGGATCGATCGTCAGGTCGATGCCGTGGATGACGTCGAGCGAGCCATAACGCTTCTCGACTTTCTGAAGAACGACACTCGTTGCCATGTTCCGAAATCCCCTCTTATTTGGTTCTTGCACGCCATTCGGCGTATTTCGGGCTGTCAGGACCGATCGGCAGGGCGACATCAGCGCCGCTATCGGAGGATTGATAGATGGCTGTGACCAGCTCCAACGCGCGCCGTGCATCGGCGCTCGTCACCGGAAGCGGGCCTTTGCCCATCAGATAGTCGTGGAAGCGCAGCATCTGAGTGTTGAAGCGCAGCGGCACGGGCTGCCAGTCCGCGATGACGGCATCGATCTTCGCCTGTACCTCATCATCGGCAGCAATGATCTGCCAGGGATCTTGGCCAGGCGCATAGGCCTCGTGGTTGCTTTCGAAGGTGATGTTTTCGAAATGGAGCCTCAGCCGGCTGATTTCGTTCTGCGAGCCGAGCGTGCAGGACAGCGAGACAAACGCGCCGTTCTGCATCTGCAGGCTGACCGAAGCACAGTCTTCGACCTCGATCTCGTTAACGCGGGTTGCCACGCGGCCGAAGACGCGGGCAGCAGGACCGGCAAGATAGAAGAGCATGTCATGCAGGTGGAGCGCATGGGTGACGAGCACGCCGCCGAGCTCGGTTGCCCATTTGCCGCGCCAGGGAACGGCATAGTATTCCGGCTTGCGGCGCCAGAATGTTTCGACCGAGCCCATGTAGAACTTGCCGGCAAGACCGGCATCGATGATGCGCTTGGCCTTTTCGACTCCGTCGCCATACCGATACTGGAAGATCGGCATCAGCGTGCCCTTGGCGGTCTTTTCGGCCTTGATGATTTCATCGGCACCGGCGAGCGAACCGGTGAGCGGCTTTTCGCAGACGACATGCTTGCCGGCGGCGAGAGCCGCGATGACCTGTTCCTTATGGATGCCTGGCGGTGTGCAGATATCGATAATGTCGATGCTGTCGTCTGCGAGCAGCTCGTCGAAAGAGGTCGTGCGCCGTTCGATGCCGAATTCATCCCCGATCGTCTTCAGGCGTTCCTCGTTCAGGTCGCAGATTGCGGCGACCTTGAACTTGTCCGGATGCGGCAGGTAGCCCTCGACGATATGAGAGCGGCCGATACCGCAGCCGATAATCGCGACTGTCTTGATGCTCATGTCATTCATCCTGTCTGGCTTTTCCGTCTCACCCGTCAACGCTTCATGCCGGTCGTGGCGATGCCTTCGATCAGCAGACGCTGGAAGAACAGGAAGAAGAAGAAGACGGGCACGAGAGTGAGCGTCGACATGGCAAACAGTCCGCCCCAGTCCGATGCACTGGTGGAGTCCACGAAGGTGCGCAGGCCGAGCTGGATCGTGTAGGTATTCATGTCGTTCAAGTAGATCAGCGGACCGAAGAAATCGTCCCAGGTCCAGATGAAGGAGAAGATGGCGGCGGTGGCCAGAACCGGCAGCGACAGTGGCAGCATGATCTTCCAATAGATGCGCCAGGCGCTGCAGCCGTCCATCATCGCCGCCTCATCGAGCTCACGCGGGATGCCGCGGAAGAACTGCACCATGAGGAAGATGAAGAAGGCGTCGCTGGCCAGGAATTTCGGAACGACCAGCGGCAGGATGGTGTTGACCCAGCCGAGATCGAGGAACAGCACATATTGCGGGATCAGCGTCACGTGATAGGGGATCATCAGCGTGCCGAGCATGATCGCGAACCAGAAGTTCCGGCCCGCAAACCGCAGCCGCGCGAAGGCGAAGGCCGTCAGCGAACAGGCGATGACATTGCCAGCTACGACCAGCAGCGAGATGACGAGCGAATTCCAGAAGAAGCGGCCGAAGGTAATATCGAGGCCGGTCCAGCCGCGCACATAGGACGAGAAATCTACCGATGACGGAATGAGCGAGGTCGAGGAGAAGATCTCGTTTTCCGGTCTGACCGATGCGGACACCATCCACAAGAGCGGATAGAGCATCAGCAGCGAGGCGGCAATCAACAGCGCGTGGATGATAATCGAAGCGGGCAGGCTGCGTTTGGTGATATCCGACGGCGGCCGGGGCGCGGTGACGGAAGCGGTCATCTCAGTCATCGTAATGTACCCAATAGCGCGAGGTCAGGAAGGAGAAGGCGGTGAAGATCGCGATAATCACCACGAGAATCCAGGCGAGCGCCGAGGCATAACCCATGCGGAAATTGCCGAAGGCTTCCTGATAGAGATAGAGCGTATAAAACAGCGTCGAATTGATCGGGCCACCCGTACCGCCTGATATGATGAAGGCCGGCGTGAAGGCCTTGAAGGCGTCGATCGTCTGAACAACGGCATTGAAGAAGATTACCGGCGTCAAGAGCGGCAGCGTGATCTTGTAGAACTGGCGGAATTTCGAGGCTCCATCGAGGCTTGCGGCCTCATACATATCCTGCGGGATCTGGCGCAGGCCGGCGAGGAAGATGATCATTGGCGAGCCGAACTGCCAGACGGAGAGTGCCACCAGCGTGTAGATCGAATAGCTCGGGTGCGAGATCCAGCTCGGACCGACGATGCCGAAATGCGAGAGCGCGGCGTTGACAAGGCCATCGCTGGCGAAGAGCTGACGCCACAACACGGCGATCGCGACGCTGCCCCCAAGAAGCGACGGAAGGTAAAAAATAGCGCGGTAGATCGGCAGGCCGCGCAGGCCCCGATTCAGGGCAAGCGCGACGAGTAGAGCAAAAGTCAGCTTGAAAGGAACCGACAATACAACATAGGTCAGCGTGACGGACATGGCCGATGCGAATTTCGGATCGGCTGTGGCGATGCGCACGTAATTTGCCGCCCCTACCCAACCCGGCGCCCTCAACATGTCGAAGTCGGTGAAGGACAGGTAGAGCGAAATCAGGGCAGGACCAAGCGTAAGGCCGAAGAAGCCTATCAGCCAGGGGAGTAGAAAGAGATAGCCGGGAGCATTGGCATTCCACAGCCGCCGGAAGCGTCCGTCGGCCCGTACTCCCTGATATCTTTCCACGGTTACCGTCCCTGCGGACGTGCGCATCGCATTTGTCATATAAGATCAACCCCGCGCGAGAATTCGGGTGATTTCATCCACGAGCTGCTTGCCGGCATCGGCCGGCTTGACCTGGCCGAAAGCGACCTGTTCAGAGATGGTGCGCAGCACGACCTGGCCTTCGCCGGCGCCGGTCGGCGGCGGGGGCGGAAGCGGGCCGGCGAGATCGCCAAGGCCGCCGACATATTCGAGCGGGATCTTGCCGGTTTCATCGAGCGTGCCGGCAACGACCTCACGCATCGCCTTCGATTCCGGAATACCGCGTTCGACGTCGAGGATCTTGGCGGCATCGGGATTCTTGACGAAGAAGTTGACGTAATCGACAGCCTGATCGATCACCTTCGACTGGGCGGAAACCGAGAAGAACATCGAAGGCTTGCGGTAATGGCCGCCCTTGGAGTCCGGCTTGATCCGCAGATAGTTGCTGAGCATCAGCTTGTCCTTGACCATCGCCTGATAGCCAACGAACTGGTTGGAGTGGGCATAGTCACAGGCAGCCTTGCCGAGGGTCAGCGGGCTGGTGTCGATCGTATCCTTGTAGAGCGCCTGGATATCGGGCGTCACGCAGGCGCCGGCATCGCGGAACTTGGCCCACATGTCGAACCATTCCGCGGCGTCATCCGCACCGAAGGCGATCTTCGAATCCGCCGTGTAGAGCGCCTTGCCGCGCTGGCGCACATAGTTTTCGAAAAGCGGCTCGGCGCCGCTGCCGTCGGCAAAGCCGAAATAGCCCTTGCGCTTGCCTGCCTTGGTGATTTCCGCGCCGATCTTGCCGAATTCCTCCCAGGTCGTCTTGTTCGTCGGCACGTCGATGCCCGCTTCCTTGAAGGCGACCGTGTTGATGACGGTCGCAGCCGAGTTTGCGCCGAGGCTGACGCCGTAGAAATGGCCGTCGACCTTGCCGCCTTCGATCTGCGCCGGATCGAAATCATCGAGCTGCAGCTTCGAGGGCATGTAGGATTCCAGCGGGGCAAGAGCGCCGCGCCGGGCATATTCGACGATGTAGCGATAATCCATCTGGATCACATCGGGGGCGTTGCGGCCGGCCACCTGCGTGGCAAGACGCGGCCAGTAATCGGCCCATCCAAGGAACTCGCCGGTGATCGAAACACCGCTGTTTTTCGTCTTGAAAAGGTCGGAGACCTTGTTTGTGCGGTCGGCGCGTGGCTGAGAGCCCCACCAGATGAGGCGCAGGCGGGTTTCCTGTGCCAAAGCGCTGTTTCCGAGCGCCGAAAGCGACAGGAGCGTTGCCCCGCCCGCCATGAAGTTACGTCTGCTTACACGAAAAGTCATATTGGTTTTCCTCCTCCCAATAGGAAGCGCCTCCACACGCTTCCGAATTAGCCATCTTGCAACAAATAACTAATTGGTTACAAGTTATGTTCAAAGCCTCCGGGCTGTCAAGCGGTGTTGCTGGCCCGGTTGCTCTGACCAAATCGGGTTTTTACATTCTTCCGCTTAAGCCTTATGAGCGCAACATGGGAAGATAGGGGAAATCGCATGAACGACACTGGGGAGAGCGCGAAAAAGAAAGTCAAGCGCCCGTCCGCCGAGCGCACCGCCCAACGCGATCCGGAGCGCACCCGCGCGGCTATACTGGAGGCTGCCACCCGAGAATTTGCCGAAAACGGCATGGGCGGAGCGCGTGTCGATGCCATTGCCGAGCGCGCCGGCACCAACAAGCGCATGCTCTACCACTATTTCGGCGACAAGGAGCAGCTCTATCTGCGTGTGCTGGAGGAGGCCTATGTCAGCATCCGTACGGCGGAACGCGCGCTGAATATCAGCACCCGCAGCCCCGAAGAGGGCATCGGGGAGCTTGCGCTCTTTACCTGGCGCTATTTCCTGCAGCATCCTGAATTCCTGAGCCTGCTCGGGACAGAGAACCTGCACCGGGCCCGCTGGCTGCGCCAATCCGTACGCCTGAAGGAACTGCATTCGCATCTGATCGGCGAGCTCTCGCAAGTACTGGAAGAAGGCAAAAAGGCAGGGGTCTTTACCGAAACTGCCGATCCGCTGCACGTCTATCTGACGATTGCCTCACTCGGCTATTTCTACCTCTCAAACCAGTACACGCTTTCGACGATCTTCGGCCGTGATCTCATTACGCCGGCCAATCTCGATGCCTGGGAAAGGCATATCGTTCACGTGACGCTTTCCTCGATAAAGCGCTGATTTCCAAAAAACCGAATTGGCTATTGACAGCCATAATCCTCTTCTGCCATCAAGTAACTGTTTAGTTACCGACTCGGGAGGGCCGGGCCTGACTGCCCGCTCCCGATGCATAAAAGCTTCCAGGGAGGGAAAAGTGGCACGTTTGGGGATCATTTTGCACGGCGTTACCGGCCGTATGGGCTACAATCAGCACCTCGTTCGCTCGATCCTCGCCTTCCGCGATCAGGGCGGCATCACCCTGAAATCCGGTGAGAAACTGGAGATCGACCCGATCATCGTCGGCCGCAACGGTGCGAAGATGGAAGAGCTCGCCCGCAAGCATAACATCAAGCGCTGGTCGACCGATCTCGATGCTGCGCTCGCCAATCCTGACGATACCGTCTTCTTCGATGCCGGTACGACATTGATGCGCGCCGAACTCCTTTCCAAGGCGCTGGATGCCGGCAAACATGTCTATTGCGAGAAGCCGATTTCCGACGACCTGCAGGTGGCAATCGATCTCGCCCGCAAGGCGCGCGCCTCCGGCCTCAAGCACGGCGTGGTACAGGACAAGCTCTTCCTGCCCGGCCTGCGCAAGCTGGCGCTGCTGCGCGATTCCGGCTTCTTCGGCAAGATCCTCTCGGTGCGCGGCGAGTTCGGCTACTGGGTTTTTGAAGGCGACTGGGGCGTTCCGGCCCAGCGCCCATCCTGGAATTATCGCAAGGGCGATGGCGGCGGCATCATCCTGGATATGCTGTGCCACTGGCGTTATGTGCTCGACAATCTCTTTGGCGAGGTGAAGGCCGTTTCCTGCCTCGGTGCGACGCATATTCCGCGTCGTATCGACGAACAGGGCCAGCCCTATGACTGCGACACCGACGACGCAGCTTACGCGACCTTCGAACTGGAAGGCGGCGCGATCGCGCAGATCAATTCCTCCTGGGCGGTTCGCGTGCGCCGCGATGATCTCGTGACCTTCCAGGTGGACGGCACACATGGCTCTGCCGTCGCCGGCCTCACCAAGTGCTGGAGCCAGCACCGCGTCAACACGCCAAAGCCGGTCTGGAACCCCGACCAGCCGCAGACCATCGACTTCTACAAGACCTGGGATGAGGTGCCGGATACGCAGGTTTTCGACAACGGCTTCAAGGCGCAGTGGGAAATGTTTATCCGCCATGTCGTCGAAGATGCTCCGTGGCCCTATGGTCTGGAGGCCGGCGCCAAGGGCGTGCAGCTTGCGGAACTCGGCCTGAAATCCTGGGCCGAACGCCGCTGGCTCGATGTTCCAGTGCTGGAGTTCTGAGCGGTGACGACGATCAATCTTCCTCTCGACGGCAAGATCACGCCCTATAGGCTGACCGGCACGCCGATCGAACTCAAGAAGGGGGATGCCAAGAGCTTCCCGCGCATCGCCTTTGCCGCTGCCCATGTGGTCGCCGATCCGCTCGCCGACAATGATCCCTGGCTCACGCCGGCGATCGACTGGGAACGAACGCTCGCCTTCCGCCACCGTCTTTGGGACCTCGGCCTCGGCGTCGCCGAAGCAATGGATACGGCACAACGCGGCATGGGCCTCGGCTGGCCGGAAGCCCGCGATCTCATTCGCCGCGCACTGGCCGAGGCAGCTGGTCGTAAGGACGCGCTGATCGCCTGCGGCGCCGGGACCGATCATCTGACGCCAGGCCCCGACGTAACAATCGACACGATCATCAAAACCTACGAGGAACAGATCGAGACGGTCGAGGCCGCGGGCGGCCGTATCATCCTCATGGCAAGCCGCGCCCTTGCGGCCGCAGCCAGGGGGCCGGACGATTATATCAAGGTCTACGACCGGATCCTTCGTCAGGTAAAGGAACCCGTCATCATTCACTGGCTCGGCGAAATGTTCGACCCGGCTCTGGCCGGATACTGGGGCAATGGCGACCATCTGAAGGCAATGGAAACCTGCCTGCAGGTGATCGAAGCCAATACCGCAAAGGTAGACGGTATCAAGATCTCGCTTCTTTCCAAGGAGAAGGAAGTGACCATGCGCCGGCAACTGCCGAAGAGTGTGCGCATGTACACCGGCGACGACTTCAACTATGCCGAATTGATCGCCGGCGACGAAGAGGGCTATTCGGATGCGCTTCTCGGCATCTTCGACGCCATCGCGCCGGCGGCTTCTGCCGCACTTGATGCACTTGGCCGCAAGAGCAATCACGAGTTCTTCGACTTGCTCGAGCCGACGGTTCCGCTGTCACGCCATATCTTCAAGGCGCCCACCCGCTTCTACAAGACCGGCGTCGTTTTCCTCGCTTATCTCAACGGGTTGCAGGATCATTTTACGATGATCGGCGGCCAGCAGAGCACACGTTCGCTGACGCACCTGGCGGAGCTTTTCCGCCTGGCCGACAGGGCCCGGGTACTTGCCGACCCGGAACTGGCGACGGCACGCATGAAGCAGGTGCTTGCCGTCAACGGCGTTCACTGATCGCCGGCACGGCAATGGGAGGAGAATGACATGCAGGTCGAAGGACTTTCGATCAACCTCGCGACGATCCGCGAGCAGTGCGGTTTTGCCGAAGCCGTCGATATTTGCCTGAAGCACGGCATCACCTCGATCGCGCCATGGCGCGATCAAGTCGCCAAAGCCGGTCTCGACGAGGCGGTGAGGATCGTCAAGTCGAACGGCATCAAGCTGACCGGGCTTTGCCGTGGCGGGTTCTTTCCGGCCGCAAACGAGGCCGATTGGCAGAAGAACCTCGACGACAACAAGCGCGCCATCGACGAGGCGGCGGCATTTTCGGCCGATTGCCTCGTGCTCGTCGTGGGCGGCTTGCCGGGCAGCTCGAAGGACATCGTCGCAGCCAGGCAGATGGTGTTCGACGGCATTGCCGCCGTGCTGCCGCACGCCCAGGCGGCAGGCGTGAAACTCGCGATCGAGCCGTTGCATCCCATGTATGCCGCGGATCGGGCTTGCGTGAACACGCTCGGCCAGGCGCTCGATATGTGCGAGCAACTTGGCGAGGATGTCGGCGTTGCCGTCGATGTCTACCACGTCTGGTGGGATCCCGATCTTGCAAACCAGATTGCCCGCGCGGGAGGCATGAAGCGCATCTTCGCTCACCATATCTGCGACTGGCTGGTGCCGACCAAGGACCTGCTGCTCGACCGCGGCATGATGGGCGATGGCGTGATCGATCTCAAAGGCATAAGACGGATGGTGGAAGCCGCCGGCTTCTTCGGTGCGCAGGAGGTCGAGATCTTCTCCGCCGAAAATTGGTGGAAGCGTCCCGCCGACGAGGTGATCGCCACCTGTGTCGAGCGTTTCAGGAGCTGCTGCCAGATCTGATTCTAGAGCAATTCCGTTTTTCTTCGAATCCGGAAATGCTCTATCTCTTTGTTTTCACGCAATTCTGGACGCAAAACCGCTGCACACTTTTGCTAGAATTGCTTCAAAGTCCATTCGTTTCATCACGTATGAAGGAGGAATCATTCGATGGAGAAACGCCGTTTTGCCCTGATCGGCACCGGTAATCGCGGCACCACGATGTGGGGCAAGGATCTCTTGGCCGGCTGGCGCGAGCATGTCGACCTGACTGCGATCGTCGAGAAGAATTCGCTGCGTGGCGAGCGCGCCCGCACCATGATCGGCAGCAATGCACCACTCTATGAAAACATCGATTCGATGCTTTCGGAGCAGAAGCCGGATCTGGTGATCGTCTGCACGCCCGATCATACGCATGACGATATCGTCGTGCGTGCGTTGGAAGCCGGTATCGACGTCATCACCGAAAAACCGATGACGACCTCGGTCGAGAAGATCCGCCGGATTCTGGATGCCGAGAAACGCACCGGCCGCCGGGTCGACGTCTCATTCAACTATCGTTATGCGCCGACAGCAGCCAAGATCAAGGAACTCCTGAATTCCGGCGAGATCGGCCGGGTCACGTCAGTCGATTTCCATTGGTATCTCAACACCAAACACGGCGCCGACTATTTCCGCCGCTGGCATGCCTATACGGAAAATTCCGGCAGCCTCTTCGTTCACAAGGCGACTCACCATTTCGATCTTCTGAACTGGTATCTCGACAGCGATCCTGACGCCGTGACCTCCTTTGCCGATCTGCAAAATTACGGCCGCAAGGGACCGTTCCGCGGCCCTCGCTGCAAGCTCTGTCCGCACACGCAGGAATGCGACTACTATCTCGATCTCAAGAAGGATCCGTTCCTCGACACGCTTTATGAGGATCCCTCCAAGATCGACGGCTATTTCCGCGACGGTTGCGTTTTCCGCGAAGATATCGACATTCCCGATACGATGGTCGTTTCCATCCGCTACCGGAATAACGTTCATGTCTCCTATTCGCTGAATACGTTCCAGCCGATCGAAGGCCATCACCTCGCCTTCAATGGTACGAAAGGCCGCATCGAGCTTCGCCAATATGAGGCCCAGCCCTGGGAGGAGCCGAAGGAAGACACCATCCTGCTGATCCGCAGCTTTCCGGATGGCAAAGAAGCGGTCGAACGCATCAAGGTGCCGCATTCCTCCGGGGGCCATTACGGCGGCGACGACCGGATGCGCAACATGATCTTCAAGCCCGACATGCAGGACAGGCTCGCACAGCGGGCCGGCACCCGCGCCGGCGCCATGTCCGTGCTTTGCGGCATTGCGGCGCTGACGAGCTCGCGCACCGGCAAGGTCGTCAACATCTCCGACCTTATGCCGGAGCTTGCCAATGACGGTTCGCCGAACTCGCTGAAGATATTGTAAGACGTCTCAGGCAGTGTTTTCCAAGCTTTCGAGGGTAAGTCCGTACAGCAAGGGTTCGCCCTTGCTGAAACGCTCGGCCTCATCAGCTGCCATTTCACCGAGCCGGCTACGCTCCAGGCCGACTGCACCGGCAATGTGCGGTGTCAGGAAAACGTTGGGCAAATCGTAGAAGGCCGATTCCGGTCCCGGTATTTCGGGATCGGTCACATCGATGATGGCATCGATACGGCCGGTCTTCAGCTCGGCCAGCAGGGCCTTTTCGTCAATCAGTGCGCCGCGCGCGGTGTTGATCAGCGTAGCGTCATCCTTCATCAGCGCCAGTTTCGTAGCATCGATCATGTGATGGGTCGAAGGCAGCGACGGCGCGTGAAGGGAAACGATATCCGAGCGGCGCATGAGATCGTCTAGTTCCGCCTTCTGAACGCCCATGTCCAGTGCCTGATGTGCGTCGATTGTGGGATCTGACAGCAACACCTGGTAATCGAAAGGTTTCAGCAGATCGATGACCCGGCGACCAATGCGTGAAGCGCCGATGATGCCGACCGTGCGGCGATAATTGCCGATGGCCTCGCGCTGCATCGGATAGGTTCGGTCGCGGTGCCTATCTGCAATGTAAAAGTCGCGGAACCGGAAGACATGCTTGCCGGCAAAGATGATTGCGGCCAGCGTGAATTCGGCGACTGGTAGGGCATTGGCAGCCGCCGCATGGCTGACGGCGATCCCGGCTTCAAAAATATCGGCATCTATGATGCCTTTCACCGTTCCCGCCGCATGAACGACGAGCTTCAGTTTCGGAGCAAGGTCCAGAACCTCACGACCGACATAAGGTGCGCCCCAACTGGTAATGAGGATTTCCGTTTCGGCAAGCAGGCGTTTCGCACGCTGATCGTCAAAGCGCTCCAGCGGTTCGGCATCGAGCAGGCGGCCGAAACCATCCAGCCGACGAAGTACCGCCTCGGGCAGGATATGCTCGGTGCGGGAGGTCTGCATGGCAAGAACTATAGGGGGATGGTTCATGGCATATGTCCCGGTGCTTCGATAGCGCTGACGGTGACGCCCTCTTCGCTGACTAGTTTTTTGAGAGCGGCAATATCGGGCGCCTTCGGAGGCATTGCCCACGCGCCGGACACAGTTGCCAGATCGTTCATGGCCAGTGCAGCAGTGACGAGAATTGTCTCACCGGCAGGAATTTCACCACGCAGCTGCGGCACGAGGGTCTTGGAAACGATCATGTTGGTGTTCGGCAACGCCTTCTGGGCAAGGCCCTGTCGTTTGATCGATGAACCGAGGTCGACGATGCCGGTGAAGTCCGCCTCGCCGATCGCATAGGCAGAGCCTTGTGCAGCTGACAGCGTATCAGCATCGAGATCACGTTTGGCGATGGCAAAGCCGCCTTCGGCCGTCTGCAGAGGACGCGGCGTGGTGATGCGGTGAACGCGGATATGCCAAGGTGCCGACGGCACCAGCCAGGTTTCAACCTTCACATCCTCGAACGCAGACCATTTGGAATAAAGAACGTCTCCGGCAATCTTCGCTTCTTCGTTCGTTTCACGGACCCGGTAATGCAGGCCATCATCACTGAAGGCAAGCGCGGAATCGAAGGCGCCAAGTGCGAAGGCTCGCTCATCCGCCTCGACACTGAAGCCGTAGCGAGCAGAATAGGCGAATTTTGCGTATTTCTCCGTACCAAAGCGCATCTGCAGATTCTCCTGACCAGACGAGAGCGCCACAACATCATTGCCGGCCCGCATGATCACCATACCCGGGTGACGTTGCGGAACGACCTCGGGGACTTGCTCAGGCGCCTTTTCCTCCACAGTCCAGAAGGGGTGATCCTCAGGGATGGCGAGCGGCAGAAAGGCTTTGAAGGCCCAATAGGGCGAGCCGGCGGAGTTGTAGCTTTCCGACATCAACAGGTTCGGATAGCCGAAGCCGATGGTCAGCACACCGTCATGGCTGGCGATTGGCTTGTCGCGCCACCAGCGCAAATGTTCGAGGCAGAGATGCTTGACCTCGCCCCAGGGCAACGCCTCCAGATCGGCAAAGGCGAGCGCCGACCAGAAGCCCGCGCAGGCGAAACGATAGGTCAAGCTGCGGCCAAAGGGGATGGTCGCGCCGTCAGGCGCAAACCAGTGGCGGAAATCCTTTGCGAAGAGCACCGCGCGCTCGCGGTAGCGCTTGGCATATTCGTCATCGACCAGCTTGGAATAGATCAGGCCGTAAAAATGCATGGCGAAGGGTATGTAATGGTCTATGCGACGGATATTGCCGTCGCGATACCATCCGTCGCCGATGTAGAAACCCTCCAGTTCTTCCAGATATTGCTTCGTCAGGCTGCGGTCGAAATCGGCGCCGAGACGGTCGAGGGCGATATCGACGAAGATGCGGAAAAATTTCCAGTTATTGTCGGCATAGTCGAACTGCCGGACATGCTTGAAATAAGCGACAATATTGTCGCGAGCACGTTTGTCGAGCGGCTCCCAGATCTTCTCCGGCACCAGTGCCAAAGCAAAACCGAGGGCGGCCAATTCCACCATTCGCTGGTCGCGGGCGTTGACCGTGCCCCAGTATTCTGGATGAGCGGGGTCGCAGCCGTTCGCAAGACCCTCGGCAAAGCGGTGCCAATAGGCGAAATCATTCTTGCCGGCGCCGAGCGGCGCAAGACCCCAAAGGGGTCGGGCGAAACCCTCGAGATCGGCGGCAGCCCGGTCGAAATGGGCGCCGGCGCCATCGAGGCGAACACGGGCATTCCCCTTGGAGAAGAAGGGCAGCAGCGGGTTGAAGAGATCGTTGACGGCACGGATCATGTCGGAGCGCGTCTTCAGCGGATTGCCTGCAAGCGGGTTGGGGCTGGCGGGATCATAGGTCATCGGCATCACTCACAGCTTGTCGGTATCGGGAACAGTGCCTCCGGCAACAGGAACGACGGCCTGGCAGATATGGCGGGCCGGCGCGGTCCTGTCGCGGTAGCGGGAAATCATCAGGGAAACTGCCTCGCGGCCAAGCGCTGCGCGGTCGACGCGCATCGTCGAGAGCTGCGGATTGGTCATCACCGCGCAAGGGAGATCATCGAAGCCGACGATTGCGAAATCTTCCGGAACGCGACGGCCAGCTTCCGTGACGGCTTCGAGAACGCCGACAGCGATGAAGTCATTCATGCAGAAGGCAGCCGTATAGCCTGGATCCTCCGCAAGCATCGCAACTGTGCGTTCGTGTGCCTCGCGGCTGGCGCTGCCCTGGAAGGTCAGCGGTACGAGCCTTCCTTCGGCGCCGGGAACCGCTGCAATTGCCGCCTCGAAGCCCCGCACGCGTTCGCGGATCGTGTGACGATGCGAGCCGGTCAGATGCAGGATACGACGATGGCCGGCTTTCGTAAGGCGGCTTGTCGCCTCATAGGCACCGAAGAAATTGGACGGGGACACGCCGTCGAGACGCAGGCGCGGATCGGTGCCATTGACCAGAACAGTTGGCGTTCCGGTGGCTTCCAACCAGGCTCGCAGAGTATCGCTGGGATCGATACCGACGAGGAAAAGGCCTTCGGCTTCTGCCGTCTGCATATATTCGCCGACAACATCAGGCGTAGTGCGGTCCTCGCGCACGAGCCGCACTTCGAAGGGCATGCCGACATCTGCAGCACCAGCGCGAAGGCCCTCGACGATCGCCTCATAAAACACGCTGAGGCCGCCGGTCGCACCGTCGCTTGCGATCAGCGCGAGGCCGCCGGGAACGCTTTCCAAGATGGATTTGACCGGATAACCGTGCTCGGCAGCGACCTTCAATATGTGCCGCCGCACATTTTCGCTGATGCCGGGCTCGTTGGCGAGCACCCGTGACACTGTGGAAACGGAAACACCTGCGAGGCTCGCGATATCGGCCTGGCGAGGCCGCTTGGTCTTGGTTTCGGTCATTTTTATCTCATTCATGCAGCAAAGATTATGCAAATCATGCAAATTTGCAAGACAATCATAATTTCTTGCAAAGAGAAATTTTTTGCGTACTCTAACCTCGGGATTGCCCGGAAAGACCGTTGGAGGATGGCGCCGGGCATCAGACAAAGGAGGAAATCATGCAGGTCAATCGCCGTTCATTCTTGATGGGAACCGCGGGTGCCGCGGCCGGCCTCGCCTTTGGCGCCGGCAGCTCGACCCCCGTATTCGCAGAGGAAGCCTCGCTTCGCGCCATGTGGTGGGGTTCCAACGACCGCGCCAAGCGCACGCTCGACGTCGCAAAGCTCTATCAGTCGAAGACACCGGGCGTCACCATTGTCGGTGAATCACTTTCTGGCGACGGCTATTGGACGAAGCTTGCAACACAGATGGCCGGCCGTTCGATCGCCGATGTCTTCCAGCTGGAGCCGGGCACGATCTCCGACTATTCCAAGCGCGGCGCCTGCCTGCCGCTCGATGAATTCGTCCCCTCGACGCTGAAGGTCGACAGCTTTGGTGCGGACATGCTGAAATTGACCACCGTCGACAGCAAACTTTACGGTGTCGGCCTCGGCCTCAACTCCTTCGCCATGTTCTTTGATACCGTCGAATTTGAAAAGGCAGGCATTCCGGTGCCGACGCCTGATCTCACTTGGGATGAGTACGCCAAGCTCGCCGTAGAACTGGCCAAGGCCTCCGGTAAGGGCGGTGGCCCCTATGCGGCGCGCTATAATTACGTGTTCGATGCCTGGCTGCGTCAGCGCGGCAAGAGCCTCTTTGCCAAGGAAAGCGTCGGCCTGGGCTTTACTGTCGATGATGCCAAGGAGTGGTTCGACTATTGGGAAAAGCTGCGCAAGGCCGGCGGTACGGTCGCCGCCGATGTGCAGACGCTCGATCAGAACACCATCGACACCAATTGCCTCGGCCTCGGCAAATCTGTGATCGGCATGGCCTATTCCAACCAAATGGTCGGCTACCAGCTCATCATCAAGAACAAGCTTGGCATCACCATGCTGCCGCGCGAGAAGAAGGGCGGGCCGTCAGGCCATTACTACCGCCCCGCTCTGATCTGGAGTGTAGGCGCGACCACCAAGCAGGGTGAAGCCGCTGCAAAATTCATCAACTTCTTTGTTAACGATCCCGAAGCAGGCAAGATTCTGGGCGTTGAACGCGGCGTGCCAATGTCGCCGGTGGTTCGCGAAGCCATTCTGCCGCAACTCAACCCGACGGAGCAGGAAACGGTCAAATACGTCAACCTGCTCAAGGATCAGGTCGGCGAATATCCGCCGCCGGTACCGATGGGCGCCACCGAATTCGACCAGCGCGTTCTTCGCCCGACCTGTGACGAGCTGGCTTTCGAGCGTATCTCGGTGGCTGACGCCGCACAGAAGCTCGTCGAGACCGGCAAGGCAACGATCAAAGGTTGATACCCTCCGGTATGAGCAAGCAAGGCCCGCCGATCGCGGGCCTTTCTTTTGGCGATGCCAGCCCGGTTATGCCAGCCGGATCACTTTCCTGCCGCAGCTGAATGGCTCGACTCCAGCCAGCAGGACAGGCTCGAACATCTCGGCCTTTGCGGCAGAAGACTGGCCTCGCGGATTATTTCGCTCTCATGCGATCACATTCAGTCCGAATGTCGGACCGGCCGTGCGGATGATCGTGTCGATATCCGAAAGCGCGGGTGTGAAACCCAATTCCAGGCGGGCCTTTTCCGTGTCGGCAAAGAGAATCGGCGGATCGCCGGCACGGCGCGGCTGGTAGCGCACCGGCACGTTGTGGCCCGTTTTGCGTTTGATCGCATCGAGAATCTCGAGGATGGACGTTCCTCGGCCGGAGCCCAGGTTGACGCTCAACGAGTCGCCGCCGGCCAGAAAATAGCGAACGGCAGCGAGATGCGCCTCGGCGAGATCGCTCACATGGATATAGTCCCTGACACAAGTGCCGTCTTCGGTCTCATAATCCGTGCCGAAAACATCAAGGCTGTCGATCCGGCCGCTGGCCGCGAGAAGCGCGCGCGGAATCAGATGGGTTTCAGGATAGTGCCGTTCTGCAAGCTGGCCCTCCGGGTCGGCGCCGGCGACATTGAAGTAACGAAGGGAGGCAAAGCGGATGCCGTAGGCCGCGGCATAATCTTCCAGCGCCATTTCGAAGATCAGCTTGGTCCTGCCATAGGGATTAACCGGTTGCCGCGGCGTTTTCTCATTAATCGGCATTGTCTTCGGAATGCCGTAGGTCGCGCAGCTGCTGGAAAAAACGATCCTGTCGATATTGCGATCGAGGCAAGCATCAAGCAGCGACAGGCTGCCGATGACATTGTTGCGATAGTAGATGCCGGGCTTTTCGACGGATTCACCGACATAGGCATTGGCACCGCAATGAATGACACAATCGGGCGAATACTCCGCCATGACCTGTCGCAGCCTTACACCATCGGCGATATCTGCCTGGATCAGCGGCCCCCACCGGACGCTGTCGATATGTCCGGTCGAAAGATTGTCATAGGTCACCGGAACCATGCCGGCACGCGCAAGTGCCTTGCAGATGTGGCTACCTATGAAGCCGGCACCGCCCGTAACAAGGATGTAGCGGGGCATCTCATACGGCCTCCACCACTTGCTTTTCGGCCAGCAGTGCATCGAAGTAGGCTATCGTGCGCTTCAGCCCGGTCTTCAGTTCCGTGCTAGGCCACCAGCTCAGCTCTTCCCTGGCGCGGGTTATATCCGGCCGGCGCTGCTGCGGATCATCCGTTACGGCCGGAAGATAAACGACACGCGAGCGCGAATTGGTGAGATCGAGAACGATTTCGGCAAGATCCCGCACCGTGATCTCCGCCGGATTCCCAAGATTGATCGGGCCGATGCAGCTTTCGCCGGTATCGGCGAAACGCAGGAAGCCCTCAACGAGGTCGTCGACATAACAGAAAGAACGGGTCTGCCGGCCGTCGCCGTAGATCGTTATGTCTGCGTTGGAAAGCGCCTGGACGATGAAGTTGGACACGACTCGTCCATCATCGAGGCGCATGCGCGGACCGTAAGTATTGAAGATTCGGCCAACCTTGATATCGACGCCATATTTGCGGTGATAATCGAAGAAGAGGGTTTCAGCTGACCGTTTGCCTTCGTCGTAACAGCTGCGGGGACCGATCGGATTGACGTTGCCGAAATAGGTCTCGCGTTGGGGGTTCTCGTGCGGATCTCCGTAAACTTCCGAAGTCGAGGACTGAACGACTGTTGCCCCGCTACGGCGGGCTGCATCCAGCGTATTGACGGCTCCAAGAACATTGGTCAGCAACGTTCCGACGGGATCGCGCTGATAGTCCGGTGGCGAGGCCGGCGAAGCAAAGTTGAAGATGACGGACGCTTCGACATCATAGGGCTGCCGAACATCATGTTCGAGAAGCTGGAAGCGGGCGTTCTGCAGCAGATGCTCGATATTGACGCGGCGGCCGGTGTAGAAATTATCGAGACAGATGACCTGATGGCCACGATCGAGAAGCTGCTCGCAAAGATGGGAACCCAGGAAACCAGCGCCGCCGTTGACCAGTACTGCCTTTCGCCGTGATGGTGTCGATGCGGACGCAGGTTCCCGATGAGTTTTCGTGGGAATGAAACTACGCACTACAAACTCCTTCCCATGAGACGGGGTCCTTCTGGACCCTTCTATTTTTTAGGCTCCTTCTCATCCCCCTCGATTACCTCAACATGAAGTAGCATCGATCATGCAATACTATCAGTTATTCCTCGAATGATTGTAGCCATGTTGAAAATGATAGGAGAATATCAACCGAGGTCAATTTAAAAACGTTGGTACAATTCCAAATAGCTACTATAGCAAAACCCGGCACTCATTTGATTAATCCTTAAAGAATTATTCTGCGAAGCTTTTCATCCGGCTGCTCTAGCCTCAGCCAAAGGCCGATATAAAAGAAATCTCAGCTATTGGATGGAAGGGCGCGTCACTATCGCCCAAATAAAGGAGCCGGATGACAGTTCATCACCAAGTGCCTGGCACATCTATATGCAGACTCAATTCTTAGGCTTTGGCAGCAATGATGATTCCGGACCGATGTCTTGTGCAGTCGTCACGCGAGCACCGTAGGAAGTACGGAGAAGAGTGTTATGGTGGCGCGCGTTTCACACGCCACGAAGGACTTCGCCTATGCTGCCGAACCGAAGATCACCGCTCCGGCAAGGGTCAACGCCGCAGAATATCCCGGCTCTGCACCGTATATCTGCTCACCAAGCGGTTCGGCCAGAAGTCGCGCTGTTTCTCCCGCTCATCCCTGATGGATTGACGGACTAATGCGGCCACCTGCCGGAAATATCACCGTTGTCCGAAGTGTCGTTGAAGAAGCGGGAGGCCGCCTCCGTGCGGTTTCTCACGTTCATCTTCTTATAGATATTGCGGACATGAACTTTCACCGTGTTTTCGGACAGGTGAAGCTTATCGGCGATGATCTTGTTCTGTGTGCCCTTGCAGATGAGATCGAGAATTTGCACTTCTCGCGTCGTCAGAGCCGCCATGCTGTTGCGGCGAAGCTTCAGCGCGTTAGCGCGTGCTGCGTCGACAGACTTCGTCTGGTACAGCGAAGGCTCGATCTGTGCGGTCGCCCGATTGGACAGACGGCCGAGAAGCGCGGACGGAAAATGCTCGCCGCCCTTCATCAACAAATCGATTGCAGCCATGAAAACGTCCAGGCGCAGATTGAGCGGCAATACGCCATCGATGACGCGCGCTTCGACAAGGCGGCTGATATAAGGCTCCATCATGTCGATAGCTTCGACGACGAGGCCGATCGATGCGTCCGGACGATTTTCTCGAACGGTCTGCATGGCATCATGCAATTCGATACCGGCGATATGGTAAAACAGGACAAGCCGCATGTCCTGAATATCCCTCTCGGATATGGACTGCGCGCTCGGGACGCTTAAGACATCGAAATTCGGGAATTTCTTCGCCAGTGCTTCGACCATGCATTCGGAGAATAAATCCGGCTTGGCGATTACCAGAATTGTTTCCCCACTCGGACCCAGTCTCCTTGCTTGATCCGAATCTCCTACTTCCGACCCAACCATGAACATATACGCCTCCCCTAGCGCTACACTATACTAAAACTCGGAGCATCTACTCCCATTGGCGCGGTGGCGGGTATTACATGCCGACGAACATTGGCACGTGACCGCCTTATCTTTTAGGCATTTCTTAATTATGTTAATATGGATTTCAAAGGAAAGAAATGGCCCAAATGGGTTAGTTACCATGAAGTTATATTATTTTTTGCTACTTTATGGTTGCATTTTTGGCAACAAACATACTAGTGGGCGGTATTTCAACTAGATCGCGGTATAAACCGCTGTGTATTAGTTCGAGACACACGAAAGCAAAGAGGTAATGGGCAGATGATATCTTAAAATAAGACGGAGAACCTTTCGGGCTTAACTTCGCGATATCGCAATCAATCGAAACAGACGGATTCCGAGGTAAGGGCGCACCGTACCGAATCCACACACCACTTTCGTCAAGCATGCTGCCCGCCTGACGTATTGAGCTGGCGTTCAGGTGCCTTAACCCAAATTGATAACTATCGGCCTGAATTTTTTTCCATCAGTTTATGATGGTCACCGATGTGACGATGTGAAAATCAAGTATCGCCATGTGTTTTGCTACTCGGTCTTCTTGAGGAAATACAAAGAACGGTTCGACCGCCTCGCTCGCGTCCATATCGAGTCCGGAACCGGATTTGGCAGTCTTTGTACTGAATAGGCCCGATCCCAACAGAGAATTTGGCCTACAGATCGCGATGAAGCAGCAGGTGACAAGGTAGTGAGTACATCTGCCGATGTTAACGCATCGGAGCAAGCGCGGGCAAAGATCCCATTTGAGATGAGAGGGACTTCGAAAGCTGCTCCGGTTTTTGCTGGAGGAAACTGGAATGCCTTATCATCCGAAGCCCTGTCCGCAGGGCTCCGACGACGACACGGTGAAGGTGGGCGCCCTAGTCGACGGCGTAACCAATGATGCCGGCACTGGCCCTTCGACCGCAGGCGCTTCCGCGATCCTCGCCAGTTCGGGCTTCCATCTGGAACTGGTTCAGGGTGCGAATATGCTCAGTAACACCAGCGGCATCGGCGGCAACTCGCACGTTTCCGATGTCGCCGAAGATACCAGTGAGCACTAACCTCCAAGAGAATGCGGGCTTATCGGTTAAGGACACGTACATTGTGCGCGTAAAGATTCCAGGTGCTGAAATCGCCCGTATTCACAGATTCCGCGCGTTCCCTGCATTCCGCCGAAGTACTGAGCCAGGCTTCGGAGCGCACCTTCGTCAAATATCCGAGCAAACCTATCGTCGGACAACATGTCGAGCGCCTTCAAGGGAGCGCTAGGGGCAGACAAGATCGAAATATCCACGGAATTACATGATATAGTCCATATATTGTTATTGTCTATACCAAGGGAGTTCAGCATGACGGCCATGTCCGATGTGTTATTGAGCGTTGGACGGCTGAATTATGTTTGGACGAACACGGAAAGTCTGCTGATATATATTATCGCGCATCTTCTCGACGTGGAGAAGGAGGCGGCGATCGTGGTTTTCCTGACGCTCAATACAACGCGTGCGCGCATCGACCTCGTCGAGCGTCTCGCAAAGCTTCCTTCGACACCTGCCGCGGACCGCGAAGCGATCCTCTCGGCCATGGCGCGTCTGAAAAAGGAATCGAAGATGCGTAACAAATACAATCATTGCATCTATTCCTTCGATGAGAAGGGCGAAATCTCCAGCACGCAGCTCATGCGCTTGGTCGAAGACGACAAGGAAATCCGCTACGGCAAAGTCGAACAGATGGATGAGCGGGAAATGGAGCTTCTAGAGATGTCGATTGCTGAGATTGTCGATATCAGCAAGGCGCTCTGGGCCTTCATCCATGCGAGCCCGCGGATTGTCGCACTCTAGTTTTTAGACAAAAACCTTGGCCGCAAGGACTAATCCCATTTCACATCTGGGGTCACCCGCACGACTTATTTGAGGATCGATGCTTCCCGTTAATTAGAATTTCTGGAATTAGGTATGAGTATGGATATGGGAGCGGCATATGCATCGACTCCATTGTATCGCGTATGACGCAGTTCGCGACAACTGGGATCAGGTCTATCGAGACGGACACCCAACATTTCCTTTTTTGGACATGGCTCAAAGACTTTCTCGGGCACTGCGGTTGGTAGTTCGTCCCGGCGTTGCGCAAGCAGTAACGGAATGCTCCCTATGTCGCCTTTTTGCCGTTGAGGCTGCTCACAAAACTCAACAGAGCGGGGCTTTTCTACGACGAAATTATCATGGCCGGGAATTATTCCGCTGATTATACCGGCCTCATCGCCATGCCTAGCTAAAAGCAAAGGCAATCGATGGCTTTGCCGGAACGGTGCGAGCTGTGCCGGATGCGGAACAAAAGGGCCACATGCACGATTGCCTCATCGACAGCGCGCATGCCCATAGGATCGACTGGCGCGGATAGTCTTTTGAACGGAGCAGACGGTCACCATGATCCAGCGGCAAATTCTATCCACTGCGGCCTTACTGCTGGTTGCTGTCGGCGGTTTTGCCCTGGCCTATCAAGGACGGAGTTCAAGGCGATCGTCAGGAGGCGTCGCGACCGCACTGAATGATGACCGAGGCAGACGCGCGGAGGTTCCAGAGGAGATCCCGATGCACGGTCTGCGTGATGTCTTCTGGCGTCTCCTCGAGGAAGTCAGCGATGATCGGGTGATGCTCGTTGCGGCAGGCGTGACCTTTTATCTGTTGCTGGCCATGTTCCCGGCACTTGCTGCGCTGGTTTCTCTTTACGGCCTCGCAGCCGACCCGCTAACGATTGCCGGCCATCTGCGCAAGCTTGCAATCCTTCTGCCGCCGGGAGCCTTCGACATCGTCGCAGACCAGATCCGGGCACTCGCCGGCCGACGAGAGGAAAGCCTCGGGGTCGCCTTCTTCGTTGGCCTCGCCCTTGCGCTCTGGAGCACCCATAGCGGCACGCTCGCGCTTTTCGATGCGATGAACGTCGCGTATGAGGAAAAGGAGAAGCGCGGTCTCGTCCGCCTGAACCTCGTCGCGCTTGCCTTCACCCTCTGCGCGATCATCGGCGCAATCGTCATCATCGCCCTGGTGGCTGCCGTACCGCTGCTGCTCTCCTATGTCTGGCTCGACCGCTTCGAGGAGGACTTCGCCCTTCTCGGCCGCTGGCCGCTGCTGCTCATCATCGTTACATCTGCTGTGATGACGATCTATCGGTTTGCGCCAAGCCGCGAGCCGGCCAGATTACGCTGGCTAACCTGGGGCGCTGCTCTCAGCACCCTCGCCTGGTCGGTTATGTCCGTCGGCTTTGCCTTCTATCTCGACCATTTTGCCAATTATAATGCGACCTACGGCACGCTTGGCGCCTTGATCGGCCTGCTTGTCTGGATCTGGCTGTCGATCACGATCCTCATCGTCGGCGCCGAGCTCAATGCCGAACTGGAACATCAGACAGCTCGCGACACGACGACCGGACCGTCGCGGCCGATGGGCGCGCGGGGTGCCTATGTCGCCGATACGCTCGGCCGCCGGGTTGAATGAGGAAGAGGGTCCGTTTTCGGGACTTTGGTACGTGGTAGAACTCGGCACTATTCGCTCTTCGTAGCCGGCATGGGTAGTTCCGTCTCGACAAATACGCAGGAGCGATCCGCCGTGTGCAAAAGCGTCTCGGCGATTTCGCCATACGACAGAGTGTCACCCGCGCGACGGCTGACACCAAGAACGATCAGATTATAGCCGCCGGAACGGGCATGGCGCAAAATTGCCAATTCCGGCGAGCCGCCTCGTTGCACGATTTTCTCGGGCGCCTGCTCGTAATATTCGGCAATGGGTTTGATAGACCGGAATGCATCGTCATTGGAATTGCCGCGGTCGCTGACACGCGGAAGGGCTGCGACCTGACGGGGCTCCTCGATACGGATGACGGCGCATTGGGCACCCGCCGCTTGGCTGAGCGCAAACCCGAATTCCGCGGCCCGCGTCGAGCGCTCAGTCGCGCTCACCGGGATGAGAATGCGCAGATCCCTGCTACGCTGCGGAAGGATGCCCCTCGCAGAGATAACGACCGCCGTCCCCTTGAACGCGCGGGTGATTGTCTGAAGGGTATCGCTGAAGCCGCCGTCAGCGGCCGTCAACGGCTCCACTGCGGCCAGAAGAAGGTCGTGCCCGGTTTCCGACATTTCACTGAGCACCGGCTCGATTGGCCCATCCTGCGCGAAGGTTGTGACATGGGGCCCGGATTTTATGCCTTCGCCCTCGTGCGCCGCATAAAGATCCCGGGCTCGTTCTCTGATAATTGCTGCGATGGCTTCCGCACTGGTGGATTTTTGCGAATGCCGTTCGCTGACCTCCAGCACATCGGCATGCTGCTCGCGTCCGGCAATATCGACGACGGTGATAGGCATCTGGCGCGTGGAAGCAAGTAATGCTGCGAGCCACCCCGCCAGCCGGCTGCTCGACGATTCGTCAATGGCAAGCACCATGCGTTCGAACTTCGCCACGAAGCTATTTTCTTCAAACGCCTCGCGATCAAGGCGATCCCGTTCCTCTCCCCGCAAGGGCAGACGCGCCAGTGCCCAGCGCAAGCTCGGCGGCATTGCCATCGTTGTGATGATCGCCATGGCGACGATCACCGAGAAGAGTTGCTGGTTCAAAACCCCGACGGACAGACCGATCGTTGCGACGATCACTTCGGTCGAGCCTCGTGCATTCATACCACAGCCGAGCGCCAAAGCTTCTGGCGTTGAGAAGCCGCCGATCCTGGCTGCGGCAAATGCACCTCCGAACTTTCCGACAGACGCGATCAGGACGATGGCTGCCGTCAGCAACAGAATAGCTGGGTTGGATAAAATCGTCAGATCCGTCTGCAGGCCGGTCAGGCCGAAGAAAACCGGCATGAACAATGCCGTCGTCAATCCGCGAAGCTGGACATCGATCTGACGGGTCAGGATGGGCGATTCGCCGACGAGGATCCCAGCGACGAACGCGCCCAGAACGGTATGGACGCCGATCGCATCGGTGATCAGTGCCATGACACCCATGATGGTGATGATTGCACTCAGGACCGGCAGATCGCTGCGGAAATTGTCGTTCGTCCAGCGAATGATCTCGAAGACCACCCTCCGACCCACCGTGAAGCTCACAGCCATGAAAGCCACCGTGCCAATCACGCTTTTCGCAAGCGTCAGGAGATCGACCGCCCCGGTCCTTGCCAGACCAAAGGTCACGGCAATGATTACCCAACCGATCGCATCGTCGATGATCGCCGAGGCCACGATGAGTTGTCCGACGTTACGCCGCATGAAATCCATCTCGCGCACTACGGAGGCGACGATCTTGACCGAAGAGATCGAGAGCGCGGTGCCGAGGAAAAGTGCGGTAACAAGCCGTTTCTCCGGATCAGGAAGGAGCGTTTCGGGCAGGAACTCGCCGAGCGCGAAGCCGGCAGCGAAGGGAATGACAATGCCGGTCAAGGACACTCCGGCCGCCGAACGTCTAAGCTTTCTGGCCAGCACGAGATCGGTTTCCATGCCGGCGAGCAGCAACAGGAAAAGGATGCCAAGCTGCCCGACCGCATCCGCCATGCTTTTTTGCCCTTCGCCAGCCGGAAAGAGCATCGCCTGAATATCAGGGAATGCGAGACCCAGGATCGAAGGGCCAAGCAGGATACCGGCAATGATCTGTCCCATGATCGACGGTTGGCCTAGACGAACCATCAATTCACCTGTGAGCCGTCCGGCGACGACCAGCAGGATGATCTGAACAAGAAAGAGCGCTTCGGACGGCTTAGACGCGCTTTCGCCGCCGACAGCAAAGGCGTTGGCCGTTGCGAATAGAAAGATCAGGGCCGTCGAAGCGAAGAGGAGGAATGGCTTGAAATGCGATCGCATGAATGAATCCGATGGAGGAGACCGACATAAACGGCCCGAATTGCCGGACGTTCCAATACGCGAACAAGGTCTGTAACGTCGCCCGAACCGGGCGACCGCGATCCGGCCGATTGATGCGGTGATCGCCAGGCGGCGCGCGCTCTATCATTCACATCGGTCTGCGCCCGCGTTGTCACCCACAATCCCGATTTCAGAGTTCCGAAATCTATTCAGGTCAGCGAGAAAACGGGACAATGGGTGGTGGCGGATCCGCCTCCAAATCGAGGTCGATCAGCGCAATTCCGAGATCAGGCCGCCTTTTGCGCCGCAGCCCTACCGGATTCTCTCGAATGATGATTTCGAGCGTCGGGTGAACGAACCCCTCGATGAAATGGCCACCACGGGTGTTTCCATCGGAAAGTCCAAGCACGACATGCAGATGCAGGCTCGGTTTCCCGTCGTCGCCCCGGGCGAGGTCACCGAGCGTACTCAACACCTCACATTGCTCTTCGATCGGGATCTTCCGGTAGGTCTTGGTTTTGAAATCGAAGAAACCGACGACGGCGCTGCTGAAGGCACCGATCGCGCTGATCGACGCGCCATCAATTGACTGGAGTTCTGCAAATCGCGAAATCGCCGCGAACGCCTCCTCGCCATCATCAAGGATCAGAATAAAGGTCCGCTCATCGGCCTCGTCGGAAAGCAATTTGCTCTGCATGGCGGCACCTCATAGGGTCTGATGTCGCAACTTAACGGGGCGACACGGCAAATGTTCCTGATACTTGCGTCCTCTCAGGGTCGTCGGGCGGGCCGCCAGTATTGTGACTGGTTTATCTGCGGGACTCGCTTGCCGTCACCTGCTCAGGCTGATTGGGAGCCTGGCGTCCCTGCAGGTTGTGTTTTGAACAAATGTCCGGACCAGCAAACCTGTATTTGGTGGGGGAACCTGCGACACACTGCTCCGTTAGGCAGAAGTGGAGGTGACATCATGTCAATGACAGGACACCTGCAAGCGCGCTTACGATCAGACGGTCGGAGAACAGAAATTGAACGAACTAGCGAAAGCAATGCAAATCGCTGCCACAGCCCACGAGGGGCAATCTGACAAGACCGGTGCGCCTTACTTTTCGCACTGCCAACGGGTTGCGGACGGTGTTGAAAGCGACGGCGAAAAGATCGTCGCCTACCTGCATGACATTGTGGAGAAAGGCAAGGGCTGGACGTTGGAGCGGATACGGGCCGAAGGTTTTACGTCGGAGATTATCGACGCTGTGAATGCTCTTACACGAAGACCTGAAGAAACCGATGAGGAATTCGTCACCCGCGCCGCAGGAAATGCATTAGCACGTCCGGTAAAGCTCGCCGATCTGAAAGACAATCTTGCACAAGCAAAAAAAACTGGTGCCGATACCGCCAAATACATCGCGGGTCTGCGGACACTCGAGATCCTGCGCGCCGATCCAAATGTCGATGAAATCTGAAGGGTAGTCTCCCGACATACCGTGGGCAGCCTCACTTTCGTGTAGAAGCCACGGCTCGCTTTATAGGCAGCTCTATGGTGATCGCGCCGCCTTCGATATAAATTGTCAACGAGACCTTATCAGGTTTTCCAAATTCCGCGACGCCGGGGGAGCGATAGGGCATTTTTGCTTCGGCTGCAAAATATGCCGCCTTTGCAACCTCGATTGCTCGTCCCACTAGCTCGCCAATATCTGCGCTTGTCTCGCTCATTCCGGGTCCTCGGCAATAGTCTGAAAGAGGAGCGTGCCATTTGCTTTGCTCCCTTCAGGGCCAGTGGCTGACTTCAGCCTTGCAGGCACGTTCCAAACGCGCGTCGCTGACACCCGGTTCCTCGCTGCACGCGCCCTCTGAGCAAGACATCGCTGCAGTGAATCCTATTTGAGCCTTCCGGACAAATCGATCCGTATTTGGTGTTCCAACCGGTCGCATCGTTGACACCGCGCCACGAAATTCTCTGACAGGAGCCACGAAAGCCTAAATTGATGCACTGTAGGCCAGACCAAGCCCGTGGAGAGCTATGAACCTGCAAAGACAGCCGGAACTTTCAGCCGCATTTGGACTTTGTCCGATTGCCGAGATCAAAATCCTAGGAGATGATAAAATGGCAAATCCGAAGACGCTTGAAGACCTGTTCCTCGACACCCTCAAGGATATCTATTTCGCCGAAAAGCAGATCCTGAAGGCTCTGCCGAAAATGGCTCGGGCAGCGCAATCCGAAGAGGGCAAGGCAGGGTTCCTGCAGCACCGGGACGAGACCGAAGCGCAGGTCGAACGGCTTGAGCAGGTGTTCGAAATCATCAAAAAACCGGCCCGAGGAAAGACCTGTGAGGCAATTCAGGGGATACTTGCAGAAGGTGAGGAAATCATCGAGGAATTCAAGAATTCATCGGCCCTCGATGCCGGCCTCATTTCCTCCGCCCAGGCGGTCGAACATTACGAGATCGCCCGCTACGGCACGCTGATCGCATGGGCCAAGCAGCTCGGCCTCAACGACGCCGTTGCACTTCTCCAGGATAATCTGAAAGAAGAAAAAGCGACCGACCAGAAGCTGACGAAGCTTGCAGAAACCGTGGCCAATGCCAAGGGCAAGAAGGCCGCCTGAACAACAAGATGCCACTGACAACGGCCGCCTAGCGTGGTCGTTTTCGTGCCGCGTTGAACGGATGGGTGACATGATTGATCTTTATTACAAGAACAGTGTGATCTGCTGCCCGGACGTCGCAACCTTCAAGGACGATGACGGCATTGGTGACTTCAAAGGTCTGACCGATACGCTCGAATTGCAGCTCGTGCGACCGGCGGATTTCCGGTCGAGTTCCAGACGGACCCTTGTCGACCCCGCCAATGTCGGGCGTACCGCGCCGCGAAACAATGACGTGACCGTGATGCCTGCGATAACTGTCTGGAAACTTGACGCTCTGCCTGCATCCTTTCGGAACCCCGTGCATTCTCCTTTTCCAGGAACAATGACTCTGTCAAAGCACCCATTCATCGACATAAGGGCGAAAGCCAGTGCGCCTGG
The DNA here is from genome assembly GCF_014194105.1 of Rhizobium sp. BK529. NCBI lineage: Bacteria > Pseudomonadati > Pseudomonadota > Alphaproteobacteria > Hyphomicrobiales > Rhizobiaceae > Rhizobium > Rhizobium sp. BK529. The sequence goes on from NZ_JACIAU010000001.1 coordinate 3,388,946, forward strand.
CAGATTGCAACAGGACAGCTCGAATCCATCGACCACTCACTCAACCGGCGATAAGCGCCGTCCGGCAAAGCGCCAATGCAAGCCCGGCAACGATCCGGTGCTCCCATACCCGGAAGCATTAGGAGGCAACCTGTGACCAATATCCGCACGAAAGGCCGTCTCGCCAAAGCCGCCCTGGAACAGCATCTTGCTGAACTGGAAGACGAGCCGCCTGTGACCGATTCCCCAGACGACGCATTGGATCTTGACCTCGATGCAGCTCGTAAGGAAATCGCATGGCTCCGAAAGGAAGTCGCTGATCTGCGCGGGCGGCTGGCTGTCATTCGTGGAGAGACGCAAGATGCTTCCTCCGACCATGGCGATACCCACCCGTGGCTTCACATCGGCTTCGCCATCGCCGCAGCATGGGTCCTACGCAAATTGGTGCCGCGCCTGCGGCTGGAGCGGCGGTTGCCGCGGACGTTCCAGTAGTAACGGCCGGGCCGAGCAGCGGCAGCGGCCGTTCGCCGATGTCCGCAGCCCAGATGCGACTCGGAAGTATCGGAATCTTTCGCGACCGAAGCGATCAACCTTGAAGTCCGCCATCTGATCAAGCCTGCAGATAACAGCGTTCTCGCTCGACCGCCCTCGATTGCAGGGCGTTAACGGTGCCTATCTTCTCCTAGAAGATGCCGAACTGATTGCTGCCGCTCATGTGCTCTCAAAGACATCCTAAATACGAAGCGGTTCAGGCGCTGCGGTCTGCGGGCGCTGAGACCAGGGGCGATCCCTATTTCAAAAGAAAAGAGCCCGTCCGCACTCTTCCATGCCCTTGCGCGATGATTGACATGCGTTAAGTTTCGGATTCCAACAGATGACTTGGGCTGGCACAAGTCTTTGAATTGCAGAAACATTCACGATGGCGACATGTCATAACGCGAAGGACCATCCATGGCCGGGGAGATGAAAGGATTGTTCTCCGCAACGGACTGGTCGCGGACCAGTCTTGGCCCTTCGGACAAATGGCCGAACTGTCTGAAATCCGCCGTCGATATCATGCTTCCCTCGCAGGCCGAGATCGTGCTCTTCTGGGGTGAGGATTTTGTCGCACTCTATAATGATGCCTATGCGGCGACGATTGGAGACAAGCATCCGCGGGCTTTCGGACGGCCGGCCCGGGAAAACTGGAGCGAGCTTTGGGATGATCTTCAGCCGCTATTGGTCCGCGTTCTTGATCGTGGCGAGACCGTATTCGCTAAGAACCGCCCCTTTTACCTAGAGCGATACGGCCGCCCCGAGACCGTCTATTTCGATATTTCCTACTCGCCGGTGAGTGACGAAACCGGCTGCGTTCTAGGCGTTTTCTGCATCGTCAACGAGACAACACAAAGGGTTCGAACGGAAGCCGCACTTCGCGGAAGCGAGGATCGCCTGAGGGCGATATTTGCCCAGTCGGCGGCGGGCATAGTGGAGGCCGATCTGGATGGTCAGCTCCTGAGCGTGAACCAGCGCTATTGCGAGATGGTAGGCTATTCCGCCGAAGAACTTCTCGGCATGAAGATGCACGACATTACCGTCGAGGATGACCGCGCCGAGAGTCTTCGCCTCTATCGGACGATGATCGAGACGGGCGAAAGCTTCAATATCGAGAAGCGCCATGTTCGAAAGAATGGAAATCACGTCTGGACCGCAAATTCGGTCTATCCCATTCGTGACGAGAATGGCCGGATCAAGCGGGCCGGCGCAATCGTCGTCGATATTACCGAACGTAAGCGCGTGCGTCAGGTCGAAGCACATCTAGCGGCGATGATTGCCTCTTCGAACGACGCCATACTCGGCCTCGATTTCGACATGAAAGTCACCAGCTGGAATGCGGCAGCGACGAAGCTCTATGGATATTCAGAATCGGAGGCGATCGGGCAATCCGTGCTGATACTTGTCCCCGATGACCGCAAGGAAGAAGAGCCCGCCATTCTCAGACAGATCGCCGCCGGCCTGATCGTTGAGCACTACGAGACAGTCAGACGGTGCAAGGACGGCAAGCTTGTGGATGTTTTGCTCAGCGTTTCACCCATTCATGACGCAACGGGCCGCGTTGTCGGCGCTTCAAAAGTGGCGCATGACATTTCTGCCCGAAAGGAAGCGGAACGTCTTCAGGCCCTGTTGGTCGGCGAGCTCAATCACAGGGTCAAGAATGTCCTGGCCACTGTAACCGCAATCGCAAGGCAGACGTTTGGACGAAACGAGGAGAACAGTGTTGATGTCGAAACCTTCGGCGCACGACTGTCTTCTCTTGGCCGCGCCCATGACCTCCTCATCCAGGGAACATGGCAGAAGGCCGATTTACGATCGGTCGTGGACCAAGCCCTCCTTCCATTCGCGGCGGAGAAATTTCATGTAACGGGCGTACCGGTTCCCCTGCCCGCGAGAGCGGTGGTGGCATTTTCGCTGGCGCTTCACGAGCTTGCCACCAATGCTGCCAAATACGGCGCCCTTTCGGTCCCGGATGGGCGGGTCTTGATCACCTGGCAACTCGAAGGGAAGGACGCGTCAACCCTGAAGTTCCAATGGACCGAAAAAGGCGGGCCGGCCGTCAGCGCTCCGACAAAAAAAGGCTTCGGCTCACTGTTGATCGAACGCCTGCTCGCGACGGAGCTGAACGGCGAATCGATCGTCATCTATGACGTGGATGGCGTCAGCTGCAAGATCTCCGCGCAGCTTTCAGACGCCAACGCGGGAGCCTGACGATGGTAACCACGTCCGCCGCCTGTACCCTCAAGGCGGCGCAAGTCTCGGCGGCGGCGAGGCGGCTAATCTATATTTGTCGACGAAGACGCGTTCACCCGGGGTTGCCCATCGCTCGACATAACTCGCGACCAGCTTTGTCGCGAGGCAGAGGTCGCTGAAGAGACGGTCACCAACTGTGAGTTCCAAGGACGTCCGCCTGTGATGTTTTGGATTGCATGTTGGGTGAGCCTGGCTAGCGGGCGTGCGATATTGTTGACTCATCACGCCAGACTGCCGGATCTTTCCATCCCAGGCGACACCGGCCTGATCGTGAAGTCGACACCGCTCCTAGGAGGGGCGGGATGGGAGCTCTGAGCTTCAGACTTAGGTCCCATACCGGGAACAGTTCTCTTGATTTCCGGTTTACGAAAAAGCGGATGAACCGCTGAAGATGCGAACGGCATGGCGCGCCAGAATCCACGGAGATTCAACATGAAAACCACTCATCTGACCATGGTATTAGCGACCTTGTCGCTCAGCGTGTCGCCGCTTGCCGCATTCCCGACCTCGGCCCAGCAGAACATGCAGGGCGGCGGCCAGTCGCAATCCGACTCCGGGCAGTCGCAATCCGGGCAGCCGCAGTCCGGCACGACGGCTTGCCCGACACCCGATGCATCGGGAGGCTGCCCGACACCGGAGAAGGGCAAACAGGTACAGCAGAATTCGGGCAAGGGCACGGAGATGCAGCAGAACGCGCAGCAGCCCTCGAAAACCAATCCCTCGGCCGGCGGAACCACCACAGGGCAGGCATCTGGTGAAACCACGATAAAAAAACCCGGGTCGCAGCAGAATTCCGGCAGCTCGATGACGCAGCAGAAGTCGACCACGCAGCCCAGCGGTGAAACGACGGGCAGCACTACGACCAAGAACCAGTCGTCGAACACCACGGCGAATGTCAACATCACGACGGAACAGCAGACCGAAATTCGCCAGGTCGTGAAGGAAGTGCACGTCCGACCTGTCGAGGAGGCAAACCTTACCGTCACCGTCGGAACCAAGATTCCGAAGAAAGTCCGTCTTCAACCGCTGCCGCCGCGAATTGTGAAGATCGTCCCGGAATACAAAGGCTATGACTTTTTCGTCCTCGCGGACGGCCGGATCGTCATCGTCGATCCGAGCAGTCTGGAGATCGTCTACATCATCACGGCCTAGGTGATCTTGAGAGTGTCAGCTCTTACTGTCATATCGTTCAGAGCCGCCGAAGCAGAGTTCGACGGCGCTCGAAAATCCCAAAGGCCGGGCTCGTGCCCGGCCTCGATGTGTCATGCTGCAGATCGAGCGGCCATCGGCATTATATTGCGCTCGCTAGGGGCTAGCCATTTGCATCCGCGATTTGGATAGATCGTATCTTCAGGTCGGTTCGCGCCACCTACGCTCGCCTGATAAACAAGCAGCCGCTGGCCGAGCCAACAGTGGACCGATGAAGGGTGGAATCCCCGATTCCTCCGAACGCGTCTTTGCCGGCGCGAGATCGAGCGGCATACCTGCTGACCCAGCTGTCTTCATCCCGGCCCTCGTCGATGAATATGACAGCAGGCGCGGCTGGGCGTAAGCGCCGCCCGACCGCTACCGAGAGCAGATATTGGTCCTCCAGCGCGTTCTCGTTTCCGTCTTCAATGGAACACTATCGAAGCCGGCGTGTTCTTCGTCGCAGGATCCGACTGGTGCTTTCGAAAACGGAGCCCGTTGGCGTATCTGCATTGCAGAGCGCATCATGAAAATCGACACTCTTGAGAGTTCGCTGCGGGCACCGTGTCGCGGACTCCAAACCAGATGGGGTGCAAGAAAAGCAATGAAGGAGCGGCACGCGAGTGATGCGATCGGTCCGAGGCCAGACGAGGCTAAATCCGGGCCGAAGGTGCTGCAATTCATGACTACCGAACATTTCGCACTGCAGACTGCCCGCACGGCAACGATCCAGGAGGCGAACCAGCGCGCCAACCTCTTTCTGACGTCGGTCTCGAGCGCGACGATTGCCCTCGCCTTTGTTGCCCAGGTTACGCAGATGGGGCAGTCGTTTGTCTTGTTCAGCCTGATCCTGTTGCCGTGCCTCTACTTCATCGGTCTCGTAACTTTCGTGCGGACCGTGCAGGTTGCCATCGAAGACATGGTGCATGCGCGTGGGATCGCACGGATCCACCACTATTACATCGAAATCGCGCCGCTGATGGAAAAATATTTGATCCATTCCACTCACGAACGATGATCAGGCCGTGTTGAGCGACAAGGCCTTCAAGGCGTCGCGCTGGCAATCGTTCATGAGCACGGCAGGATTGGTGAGCGTCATCGCCGGAGCAATCGCCGGCGTGTTTACTGGGATAGTCGTCAAGACGGTCGTCGGATCGAGCGTCACTGTCGCAGTTGTTCTGGGAATCGTCATTTTCGTGGCAAACGTTGCAGCCATGCGGCGTTATCACGTTCAAACCTGGACAGCTGCAGAACAGAGAGTGAGAGTGCTGTTTCCCAGTGCGCCCTGAGTGCCCAACGTGACGTTCTTCGTCTGAGACGACCGCGTGTGGCGACCGTATTTTGACCTGCTTTTCGGCAGCACGCGCAATGCGATCCGCGGTCGCCGGAACAAACCCCAATCACACGTGTTTAGTGGCCGAAACAACAATGTTTGGGGGCGGTATGACTTTCAAACTCGATCCATACTGCGGTAGCGCCCCACCGCCTCAACTCCTGATATCGGATTGGAACGTCGATCCTTACCTGCTGCTCGCGATAAGCGTTATCGCTGCATTGACCTGGCTGCCAGCACGTCGAGACAATCGCATCCATCAATGGCTGGCCGCTATCGTTCTCCTCGTTGTCGCCTTCGTTTCTCCCTTGTGCGCGCTGAGTTCAGCGTTGTTCTCGGCAAGAGCAGTTCATCACTTCATACTGATCTCATTCGCTGCGCCGCTTATCTGGCGCTTTATCTTCAGCCGGGAGACGTTCTTGGATCGAGTGCCATCGATATTGGTCTTCGGCTTTCACACGACGATGCTCTGGTTATGGCATCTGCCCGTACCCTATGCTTGGGCGCTGTCGGGAAATGCTACTTACTGGATCATGGAAGTACCGCTTTTCTTGTCGGCCGTATGGCTTTGGAAGGAAATTCTTGACGTGAGACGGCCTGTAGGCGGCGCACTTATCGTCTCCGCCGCAACGCTCCTGCAGATGACGGCGCTTGGTGCTTTTCTGACCTTTGCGCCGCACCCTCTGTTCAGCCCGCATTTTCTAACATCGCAAGCCTATGGCCTGTCACCTCTTGAAGATCAGCAACTCGCCGGACTTTTGATGTGGATACCGGCTTCACTGCCCTTGGCCGCAGCATTTCTGTTCAGGGTCGCCCGAGCCCTCACGCAACCATCCAATGAACCGTTCGCCGGACGAATGCAGCCGCGTCGAGATTGCTGCGTTAGGCTTTCAGCTCGTGCCTGTAGCGGCGTACCACGCAACGGCAGCTGTGAACTCCTTGAGCGATGAGCGGCGACGACGGTTCTACGGGACCGGGAACAGTTTGACGCTTTTGAAGTTCTAGTGCCACTAACGAGGAGAGCAGAAGCTTCGACAACAGTAACGGCCAGTGCGGCACCCTTTCAGCCGCCGGACTGGCAAGGAACCCAGAACAGGCTTCCGGCAGCGTCAACCACTGGCGCTGATGAGATCGAGCCCAAAGTGAGCTACCGGCAGGAGGTGCATCATGACGAATATTGCCACTTTGCCGGAGCGTGAATTCGCCTCAGCGCTCGAGGCGATGACAGATGAGGAGCTTTTCGAGCTGATGGCCGACCTAGAGAGGCGGAGTGAAGCGTCGGATCAGGCTTCACCAACAAATGAGGTATTCGCAAGAATCGTTCTTACGGAAAGTGCGATCGAGAAGCGGTTTCCGGGTCAGATGCTGCTGCCGTACAAGGACTGGAAGAACAGGCTCGATCGGTTGGCGCCGCGATAGCGCCACATCTCGCGCACAACGCAGGACAATTAGTAGGCGGCAGAAAGCCAGAGCGTGCGAAAGGTTCGTTCCATCTTGATGTCCGCGCGCAGTCATGGCGCCGAGCATTGTCCGTCAGTCATCAGTTGCGACTGACAAATTTATTGAATCGGCTTCTCTCACCACCCTCCGTCTTTTCCTGATGAAGAAAAGCAAGTTCGTTTTCATCAAAAATGGCGAAGAACTCATCCCAGGAAATTTCTTCCAAGTTTTCTTCCGGCTCTCCAAAATCGATCCGCAAGATGCCTCCTTGCTTGGCACCCTTGACACGGGAAGGATGCCCTTTGCGGGCTTCCACCCACTTACGAATTGCCGCATGGTCGGTTGTCGTATTTGCCGTCGTCATTGGAGCCTCCATTTCGCTTCGTCCCACGTCCTCCAGCATTTCCGCCGTTCTTGCGTGGCACTGAATCGAACCAATGCGATTGGCTAAAGTTCCAACCAATGAGCGATCGGCCAGCTTCCTAGCAGATCTAACTTAGGGCATTACCGCAGAAGTGGGGATCCTGCTGTCCTGCTTCTCGGGCGATCGCGCGCCGAGCAAGTACTTCAGGCAAACATCTCGGAACCTTTGATGGTGAAAGAGGTTTGCAGTCTTTGACAAGCAAAGGACGAGTTCGATGCCCAACGCCGCAGACATATTGATAGACACCCTAATCGATTGGGACGTCAAAGTCATCTTCGGCCTTCCCGGAGACGGCATCAACGGCGTGATGGAGGCGTTGCGCAAGCGCCAGGATCAGATCCGGTTCATACAGGTCCGTCATGAGGAATCAGCAGCTTTCATGGCGAGCGCCTATGCGAAGTTCACCGGCAAGCTTGGCGTTTGCCTCGCAACGTCTGGGCCGGGTGGCACTCATCTGCTGACGGGCCTTTATGACGCCAAGCTCGACCAGATGCCGGTGCTTGCGATTACAGGGACGCAGTTTCATGACCTGATCGAAACCTTTACCCAGCAAGACGTCGACCTCACCCGCGTGTTTGACAATGTCGCGATCTATAATGCGCATGTCAGTGACGCGTCGCACATGGAAAATGTCGCCAGTCTCGCCTGCCGCTCGGCGCTCTCGCGCCGCGGGGTTGCACATCTTTCGATTGCCAACGACGTTCAAGAAATGGACTCGAAATCCCGCTCGAAACGGAACCGGCCAAAACATGTACCGAACCGCTATTTCCAAGGCCGCCAAGTACCCGACGATACCGAGCTTGATCACGCGTCAAAGATTCTGAACGATGCCAGCAAGGTAGCGATCCTCGCTGGTCGGGGCGCCGTTGGTGCGCAGGAGGAATTGCGCGAGGCGGCCGAATTGTTGGCTGCGCCGGTCGTCAAAGCCCTGCTCGGCAAGACGGCTCTCGCCGACGATGATCCCCTGACCACGGGCGGCATCGGGATCTTGGGTACCGAACCGTCACAGGCGGTCATGGAACAATGTGATGCCGTATTGATCGTCGGCTCGTCGTTTCCCTATATTGAATACTATCCGCGACCCGAGGCGGCCCGCGGCGTTCAGATCGACAGCGACCCGCAGCGCGTGGGGCTGCGCTTCCCCGTCGATGCCGGTCTCGTGGGGGATGCGAAGGAATCGCTTCGGCTCCTCAACAGCAAGCTGACGAGAAAGGCGGATCGGTCATTTCTGGAACGGGCGCAAAGGGCGATGTCCGCGTGGCGCCAAAAAATGAATACCATGGAGACAGATCAGAGCGCGCCATTGAAGGCACAGGCCGTGGTTCGAGCTTTCGGACTGCGCATCGCGGCTAACGGCGTCGTGGTAGCCGATTCCGGCCAGAACACGGAGCTGGCGGCGCGCCATATAGACCTTGGCACCGAAAACCAATTTGCCGTCTCCGGCGCCCTCGCCTCGATGGCCTCCGGCTTGCCTTATGCGATCGCCGCCGGCGTCGCCGATCCAAAGCGACCAATTTACGCTATCGTCGGCGATGGCGGCTTCGGCATGCAGCTCGGAGAGTTTTCGACGGCCGTCCGCCTCGGCCTTCCCCTGAAATTGCTGGTCATCTGCAACGGAATGCTCAATCAGATCGCCTGGGAGCAAATGATGTTTCTCGGAAATCCTCAGTTCGCCTGCGAACTGGCGCCGATTGATTTTGCTAAGGCGGCAGAAGCGATGGGAGGTCGCGGCTTCACGATCAGGCGCTTTGAGGAGATAGAGCCGATTTTGGCAGAAGCTTTTTCTGTGGATGGTCCGGTCGTCATTCAGGCCTTCGTCGACCAATACGAGCCGATGATGCCGCCGAAAATGCCGAAAGATTACGCCAAGAACTTCCGCAATGCGCTTCCCGACACACCAGGTCATGCAGCGATCGAGAAAAATGTGTCCCGCTCGCCGCTCCGCGAGATGATGGCTGCGGGAGAGCAGGAAAAGGACCTATCGGAGACCACGACCGATCTTCCGGGCACGCCTTGAACAGCGGGAGGATGTACGACGATCTGTGCTGTGGTCAGGCGGAAGGACATGATGAGCAGCTCGTCTTCAGCCGATGGCAATCTCCGCATCGCTCGTCTTCGCGCTCGAAACTTGCTGTCATCGGCGCCGGTTTGGCTGATTGCAGCCGGAATCGGCTGCACATTGATCGCCGTTCTTCTTTTCTTGTACGTCACAGAAGCCGATCGCCGCTTCAGTCCTGAGGATGCCGCGTTGACGCCGGGCGACGCTGTCAAAGGAGAGTTGGTTTTTCTGGCTGCCGACTGCTCTTCATGCCACGCCACACCTGGTCAGCCGGACAGGTTGAAACTGGGGGGCGGCTTGGCGCTCGCCTCACCGTTCGGGATGTTCAGGCCGCCAAACATTTCGCCCGACCCCGTGGATGGCATCGGGTCGTGGTCGGTCGCCGATCTTGCAAACGCGTTGATCAGCGGCGTCTCGCCTCGCGGCGAACATTACTATCCCGCATTCCCCTATCCGAGCTACACCGGCATGTCGCTCGACGATGTAAGGGATCTTTACGCCTATCTGCGAACGCTGCAGCCGGTAGCTGGGCGGCCTCCGCCGCATGAACTGCCGTTGCTGTTCAGGTTCCGCCGACCGCTGGCATTTTGGAAGCTGCTGTTTTTTCATGAGGGCAAGTCCGAAGCTTCCCTCAACGGCGATGCTATGCACGATCGCGGCGGCTATCTGGTCGAGACACTCGGCCACTGCGCCGAGTGTCATTCGACCCGTAACATGCTGGGCGCAATCAAGCGCTCGACGCGTTTCGCCGGAGGGCCTGACCCCGAAGGCGCCGGCTTTGTGCCGAATATCACGCCGAGCCGGATCGGCGGCTGGACGGAAGCGCAAATCGCCACCATGCTCAGCACCGGCAAAACCCCGGACCACGGCCGGATCGGCTCATCGATGGCAGATGTCGTCACCAACACGGCGCAACTGCCTCAGGATGATCGTGATGCAATCGCGCGCTATATCAAATCGCTGCCGGCCCGACCGACACCCCATCCTTGATTTTACTGCGCGTAGAGATAGGCAGCCAGATCCCTTGCCTCAGCTTCAGAGATCCCCGTTGCAGGCATTCCCGAGTTTGCCGAGAAGCGCTGCGGAAAAACGATCCATTGCACGAGGTTCTCGGACGTATTACTGGCGACACCGCCAATATAGAGGCGTTGTCGCAGATCGATCAACGGCCCGCCAACTTTCCCATCCGCGCCGGGAATGCCTGGAATGACGTGGCACCCTCCGCATCCATAGCGGCGAAAGATCGCTGGTGCCCGAGAGGGATCGCCTGACGTCATGGCGATCGCCACAGCCTGACGTTTCTCTTTGTCCCTAACTCGATCGGCTGCGAAACCGATAAAAGTCAGAGCCAGAACGAAAGTGGTCAAGGCATAGTTAAGGCGAGTGAAAGTGATTTGCACGGACACCCTCCTCTGCTTGCGACGTGGATCGACGAACTCGGCATGATCGGAGTGATCATCGTAGGCATGGGTTCAACAGCAGCGTCGCTGCCCCCTGAAGAAACAATGCAAAGGCAAAGCCAAACCCCAAGAGAATTCCGACCTTGCTGATGAAGAGCGCACTGCGCGATTCCGTTGACTGATGGCCCCGCCATGAAAGCACCGCGCCGGCGACAGCCAAAGCAGTCGCCACAAAGGCGGCGAATACGGTCCATGCGGTTCCCCCGCCGCAATCGGCGTAGGGAAGAATCTGCCCGAGCTGGCTGCTCACCGCCCAGGCGGCCGGCGATAGAGTCAGTCCAGAAGTTCTTGCTATAGCGACACTCATTGGCGAGGCACCCAATAGATGCAGATATAGAGCGGAAGCCAGGTGACGACCACAAAGTTCCAGTAGAGCGCATTGTCCTGAACGTCGCCGTAGCGACGCGCATTGTCGCCGTGCCGGGTAAACATCAGGCATGTCAGCACCAGCGTATCGATCAGATCGGTGAGGATATGGGTCGTATGCAACCCGAGCAGGGTCCAGACGATCGAACCATAGGCATTATCATCCCAGCTCACATGCAAGGCCGGGAATTCGAAAACGCGAAAGACTAACGGGGCAGCACCGCAAAGCGACATCACCACCAGACCGATCTGCACTTTTCTCAACTTTTTTTGCTTTGCCCATCGCGACACCATCAGGTTGGGGATAACGCTGGCGAGAAGTAGTGCTGTCAGGAGCGTACCGGGAAGCAAATCCGGTGGCGGCGCATCGATCGGCCATTGCGGCGCTAGGCTCATCAAGTAGAAATAAACGGCAATCGCCAGACCGAAGCCTGATCCTTCGATCAGCATGAATGCCCCCGTTGCCCACCAGGTCGGGGAGGCGGAGCCCATCCCGTGCAGGGGTAACCGCGAAACATCAAGCACGATCCGGTCCTTCATGATTCGTCCTCTGCGCTGCCTTTGGGCCAGAACCACCCGATAAGGGTGATTGCTATCGGGATAGAGCCCCAGACCACGGCCCAGGGCGAGGACATCGACCAGATCAGCATGATCGCGGTCGCAATGGCCGCCCAGAGAGGCCAGACGCTGTCGGCTGGCGACGACTCGCGCGCTTCCGGCAGCGCTTCAACAACGCTGGTCACCAACAGCTCGCGGCGATCGGTTCTCAGTCCACTCGCAACTGCGATCTCACCGTCGTCCGGCAATGGCAATTCCCTGGTGTCAACGACAGGAATGCGTCGGAAATTATAAGAGGGCGGTGGCGACGATGTCGTCCATTCCAGGGTCGTTGCATTCCAGGGATTGGGACCTGCGAGTGCTCCGTAGCGCCAGCTACGGAACGCGTCGATGAAGAAAATAAGAAAGCCAAGAGCCAGGACGAGCGAGCTCAGACTGACGAACAGGTTCAAACCAGCCCACGGTAACTCAGGCTGATATGTGTAGACGCGGCGCGGCATGCCCATCAGGCCAAGTATATGCATCGGAAAAAACGTCAGGTGAAAACCGATGAAGATCAGCCAGAAAGCCCAGCGGCCCAGCCGTTCGCTCATCATCCTGCCGGTCATCTTGGGAAACCAGTAATAAATGGCGGCAATCAGCGGGAAGACCGCGCCGCCGATCAGAACGTAATGGAAATGCGCGACGACGAAATAGGTGTCATGCACCTGGGTATCGAACGGCACCGATGCCACCATGACGCCGGTAAGGCCGCCGATGACGAAGGTTACGATGAAGCCGACTACGAAGAGAAAGGGCGTGCGGAAAACCGGCCGCCCTGCCCAAATCGTCGCCAACCAACAGAAGATCTGGATGCCAGCGGGGATTGAAATAGCCATGCTGGACGCGGTGAAAAAACTCTCTCCCAGCCGCGGCAATCCGACCGTGAACATGTGATGCACCCAGAGACCGAACGAAAGAACCCCGGTGGTAATCAGCGCCATCACCATGAGCAGGTAGCCAAAAAGCGGGCGTCCAACGAAGGCAGGCAAAATGGTCGACACCATTCCAACAGCCGGAACAAAAATGATGTAGACTTCGGGATGGCCGAAGAACCAGAACAAGTGCTGCCACAGCAGCGCATCGCCCCCTTCTGCCGGATTATAGAACTGCGTACCCACCAAGCGGTCGAGGATCAGCGTCGAACTGGCGAACATGATCGCCGGCATTGCCATGATGACGAGAAACGACATGACGAGCATCGCCCAGACCAGCACGGGAACCTTATCCAGCGACATGCCCGGCGCCCGTTGCTTGAAGACGGTAACCACGATCTCGACGGCAACGGCAAGCGCCGAGAGTTCGGTGAAGGTAATCATCTGCGCCCAGATATCGGCGCGTTTGCCGGAGCCATATTCGGGTCCCGACAGCGGCACGTAGGCAAACCATCCGACGTCGGGGGCCGTGTCGAGGGCAAAAGACAGCCAGAGCAGGATGCCTCCGAAAAGGAATATCCAATAAGAAAAGGCATTCAGCCTTGGAAAGGCAATGTTGCGGGTGCCGACCAGCAAGGGGACGAAGTAAACCCCCATGGCCTCCATCACCGGAACGGCGAAGAGGAACATCATGTTCGACCCATGCATGGTGAAGATCTGGTTGTACCGGTCGGGGCCGATGAAACGGGCTTCCGGCTGTGCCAGCTGCAGGCGCATGGCAAGCGCAAGTATTCCGCCAAGGATGAGGAAGATGAAGGCCGTCAGGACGTAACGTCTTGCGATGACCTTGTGGTCGACGGTCGCAATGGCGCCCCAAAAGCCCCGACGCGAGCCCCAGGTGACGGAAAGCTGTCGCTCGACCTCGGCATCGGCGAGTTCGATATCTGTCGGAGCTGCGGAAGCCTGATCCTGTGTCATCGGAGGCTTTCCATATAGGCGGAAAGCTGCCGCAGCTCATCAGCCGTCAACGGCACGACCGGCATGTTGTTTCCTGGTTTTAGCGTTTGGGGATCGGCTATCCAGGCGGCAAGCGAGCCGCGGGTGGTATCGAGCAAACCGGCTGCGATCGTGCGGCGGCTTCCGACATGAGTGAGATCAGGTCCGGTCGATCCCGTTGCAGGTGTCCCGCGTATTGTATGACAGGCAGCGCATGGTTTTGCCAGGAAAACGGCCCTGCCGGCAACGGTCTCGGCTCCAGTTGGAGATGCTCCGTCGAGCCGCTGCGTGGCCAACCAATGCTGATAGTCGGCACCGTCTTCGACGATGACAACGAAGGCCATATGGCTGTGCTGGAGGCCGCAGAACTCGGCGCATTGGCCGCGATAGACGCCAGGCTTTTCGGCGCGCAAGGTCAAAATATTCTCTCGCCCCGGAATGAGGTCCAGTTTACCCGCAAGGCTCGGCACCCAGAAGGAATGAATGACATCGGCCGCCTGAAGTCGAAGGCGGACAGTTCTGCCCACCGGAATATGAAGCTCGTTAGCCGTCTGGAAGAGCTGCTTTTGATCCTGATCGGCATAGATGAACTGCCACCACCATTGCTGAGCACGAACGGTTATCGTGAGATCGGCGGTTCCATCGCTGTTCAGGGCACGCGTCGTATAGAAGCTTGCTACGGTCAGGACGGCAACGACAAGAGCGGTCGCTGCGGTGGCGGTTGCCACAACAGTTGTTATCCGCCGCTCTGATCGAGAATCCGGAACTAGTTGACGCTGACGGCGTAGAAGGGCGAGCGCCATGAAAATCATGACCGCGAGCCAGATGAGGATTGCGACCAGGACAATGAAGACGATCAGATCCTTCAGTGCGATGGCAGCCTGACCGTATGCGTCGAGAACCGACTGGGGACCGCCGCATCCCGAAAGCAGGAGCAGGAGTGCGGGCAGAGAGCGGCTCTTCACGGTGACGGACCCTGGTCAGGTTTCAAGGCAGACGGACCCTGTTCGAAAAAAATGGCAGCCGGTGCGCGGTTTTCGGCTGGGCGCGTGTAACGGTCGTCGTCGCGGCCAGGTGCAACCGAACTGGCGGTATAAGATCCGACCGCCTTGACGTAGCCGGCAAGCTGCCAAATCTGATCGATCGTCATCCTGTCCTTGAAGGCCGGCATCCCATGCGGCCGCCCGTCGCGGATGGAGGCGACGATCGAGACCATGGAAGGACCGTATAGCCACCACCCGTCGAGGAAGGATGGACCAATCCCGCCTCTGCCGTCGCCGTGGCAGGAGGAGCAACCGAACCAGGCATAAAGCCGCTTGCCCTGGCTAAGATCGTAGCCGTTCGTCTCGTATGGTTTGTTAAGAGCAAAGTATACTTCTGGCGGCATGCCTCCGATTCCGTTGGCCATTAACCGTATGCCTCCGAGCGCATCGGCAACAGGTGGATCGGCGCGATATTGTCTTGGCTCACGCAGCCAACCAACCGAGGCAGCCAGACACATTGCAAGGACTGAAACAACGATGCTCGAACACCAGCCAAGACTTCTCTTCAAGATCTTTTCCGGCATCGCTCGATCCTCAGCGCCATTCACTCGAGCGGTGCCGTCTCGGATCGGCTGAGGCGCACTGGCAATAACTTGTACGCTGGCGTTTTTGCCTTTTCGTCATGGTGGCTGAGCGGGAATAGCGGGTTCGCTTCGGGATAATAGGCTGCGCAACATCCTTTCGGAATGTCATAAGCGACAATCCGGAAGCCCAAGATCATCCGTTTCGTCTCCGGTTCGATCGCGGTCGACAGATCGACGCGATCTCCGTCGACGAAGCCTAGACGGGCGATGTCGGCGGCATTCAGAAAGACGACTCGGCGAGTACCATCGACGCCGCGGAAGCGATCACTATAACCGTAGATCGTGGTGTTGAACTGATCGTTTGACCGCAAGGTCGCAAGATGGAGAACACTTTCATCCTCGACAATTCCGAACTGCGGAAACAGGCGTGGCGGCGTGATGAAGTTGGCTTTGCCGTTCGGTGTCACCCATCGGCGTTCCCTGGCTGGCAGCGGCCTGGGGATACCGCCCGGCTGAAAGAGCCGCTGATTGAACCCCTTGAAGGTTTCCGGATATGTCCGCTCTATTGCGTCGCGGATTTCGGAATAGTCTGCGACCCAGCGATCCCAGGGCACGCTGCTTTCGGCTAATGTCGCCTTGGCCAGCCCGGCGATAATGGCGGGTTCCGACAGCAGTTCGGGACTGGCAGGTGCTGCCCTGCCGCGCGAGCCGTGGAAATGCGCCACCGAGCTTTCGATCGAGACCGCCTGCGGGCCGCTCGCCTGCTTGTCGATCTCCAACCGGCCAAGACATGGCAGCAGGTAAGCGATCTCACCGTGGATGACGTGGCTCCGGTTGAGCTTGGTGGCAATCTGCACGGTCAGGCGCAGCTTTCGCCACGCCGCTTCCAATGCCGCCGTGTCGGGCGCAGCGCGCAGAAAATTGCCGCCAAGGCTGATGAAGGCCCGACTTTCGCCGTCGCATATGGCCTTGCACACATCCACGGTGCCATGGCCCTTCCAGCGAGGGGGATCGAAATGATAGAGCTCCGCTAGCTTATCCAACGGCACAAGATCAGGTTTTTCGGTGATGCCGACCGTTCTCTGGCCCTGTACGTTGGAGTGGCCTCTCACAGCACAGATGTTGGCGCCCGGTTTGCCGATATTGCCTCGGAGCAAGGCGAGATTGACCACCATCTGAACGTTCTGGACACCCATGACATGCTGGGTCAATCCCATCCCGTAGACCATGAGAACCGCGTCAGATGCGGCATAGGTGCGGGCAGCCTGAGTCATCTGCTCACGCGTAAGTCCAGATACCTTCTCCAGCTCCTGCCATCCATGGCCTCTGACGGCGGCAGCGAACTCTTCGAATCCGGATGTGTGTTCGGCGATGAAATCATGATCGAGGACATGTTTTCTGTCAGCCGCCCGGATCGAGGCAGCGAAGGCCACAGCGGCCGCATTGGCAGGATCGTCCGGCTCTGCGTCGGAACCCGACACTTTGCTGAAGCCGGGCTTATGCAGGGCATCGTCGGCTTCTATCAGCGCTTTGCAGACGCCGAAGAGCGCCGCGATGTCTCCGCCGTTCCTGACCTGATAATATTCGCTGGAAATCGGCGTTTCCTTGCCGGTCAGCATCTGGCTCGGCGCTTGCGGATTGATGAAGCGTTCGAGACCTGGTTCTCTGAGCGGATTGAACGTGACAATCCTCACGCCGCGATCAACCGCGTCCTGAAGGTCGTGCAGTAGTCGCGGCGACGACGTTCCGACATTTTGTCCGAGGTAGAAAATGCAATCGCAGTTTTGAAAATCAGAGAGGACCGCCGTACCGACGGAAGCACCAATGCTTTCCGGCAGCGCGACGGATGAACTCTCGTGACACATGTTGGAAGAGTCCGGCAGGTTATTGCTGCCGAAGATACGAGCGAAAAGCTGATACATGTATGAGGTTTCGAGCGAGGCGCGGCCAGAAGTATAAAACTCTACCTTCTCCGGCGGAATTCCACGCAGTTCGCGGCCGATTTCTTCGAATGCGGATTGCCAGGAGACCGGAACATATTTGTCCGTTGCCTCATCCCATCGCATCGGATGGGTCAGACGCCCCTGCTCTTCCAAATCGTGGTCGCGCCAGCCTTCCAGCTCCGTCAGGGAGTGCGCCGCGAAGAAGGCGCGATCCGCACGTCGGCTCGTCGTCTCCCATATCGTCGCCTTGGCACCGTTTTCGCAGAACTCCAGCGGATGAGGCTTTGCCGGTTTGGCCCAGGCGCAGCTGACGCACATATATCCGTCTGGCTTGTTCTGATGTGACAGCAGCGCAGGACCAGAGACCGGAATATGTTCGCGGATAAGAATTTCTCCCACCGATTTTGCTGAACCCCACCCACCCACTGGTCCGCTATCAAAGCCGATCTTCGGTTTTTTTCTGGGTTTTGGCGTCATAATGAAACGTCCCGGGCGTTATCTAGGATCTCGACGGACACCCTGGCGCATCTGCTAATCCGCCAAGAAGATCGATTACCGACTGGAATACTTTTGACGCACGACGTGGTGCGACGAGTAATGCTGCTGTCAAACTCCGGAAAAGGCAGGTTGTTCCGCGATCGAGCTGACACGGCTCGAGGCAACCAATATTTTTCTCCAGTGAGGTGGATGCCAAGACAAGGTCACGGCGTCATTGTGTTGGCGGTGGCTTTCTGGCTCCTCGCCGCTGTACTTTCTCCTCGATTTCGTCCAGTACCGCTTCCGGTGTCACCTCCTCTTTCAATTCCTCAAGCTCGGCTTTCGTTTCGATTTCGACGTCGAGTTTGTCGGCAATGGCCGCAACAAGGGTCAACAGCTTCGTCACCTCATGCTCAGCAAGAAGGCAGATCTGCAAATTAAGATCGGAGCGCTTGTCATCGGCCTCCGCCATGCGATTTTGACTGATCAGTACGAATGTTGAAATGAAGATGGCTTCGACAGACGCGACCATGGCGAGAATGACCAGCGATGGGTCGAAGGCGGGCACCAAAGGGAGCAGGCCGAGATTGGCGATGATCCAGAGCCCGAATATCAACAGGTGCAGGTAGACGAAGGCCAAGGATCCCGCAAAACGAGTAATGGCATCTGCCGCCCGCTCCTGCATGGTCGATTGTCGCGCCTCTTGCTCCCGCCGCTTTAGCAGGGCCTCAATGTTGCGGTCGAGCTGCTTGGCAGTCCTACTTATCTGCCGATCGGATATTGTCGATGACATTGAATGCTTCCGTTATTGCGCAATTCTGGCCGTTTACCTCTTGCTTCTTCCGCTATCGAAGGCGCCAACAGCCGACCGAATGAGTTCAACCGCCCGCTTGCCGATACCCGGAATTGCCAGAAGTTCGTCGTCGGTCATCGCCGCCAGTTTACTGACCCGCTTGACGCCATTGGAAAGAAGCGCCCTTACGATCCAGACAGGAATCTTACTGCGGGCGAGCATGTCGCTCGAGGCTGCCCGCGGCTTCGACGTCGTCCTTGCTGGTCGAGAGGCCATGTTGATCCCGCAAATGAATTGCGATCGCCAAAACCGGCAGAAGGCCTGGCGGTTCCAGTCGTTTCACCGATGACATCAAACAATTCTGTCAGATCGGGCCAAACAACCAGCGTCATGGCGAAAATTTCACGCTCCCGTAAATACCCTCGATAACTTCTGCGAGGTCGACAAGCCGTTCGCAGGCTGGATCGTAGGTCTGACCGCCGGCAAGGCGCGCCGCCCAGTCCACCGCCGCCCGCCCTCCCCAATCATCGGGCGGCTGAACAAGGCTTTCGCTGGCAGTGCCGCGTAAACGCTGAGCGGCGAAGTCGTAGAATGATCCGTTAACGTTCTTGAACGATGCGCCCCCTGCTGTTCCGAAGAAGTCGGCGCTGATTACAGCATCGGACCCTGCATGCAGTCGCCAGGAGCACGTAAGCCGGATGACAGCACCATTTGCCAACGTGAGCGTAGCGACCGCGAAATCTTCAACATCTTCCAGCTTATCGATAAGCTCCCCCGCTTTCATCAAAGTACTGGTGGTCTCAGCCACTTGAGGAAAATCGAGACACCAGAGTGCCATGTCGATGAGATGGATGCCGAGGTCAATCACGCATCCCCCGCCGGATAGCGATTTGTCGTAGAACCAGGATTTGTCAGGGCCATAGGCGTTGTGAAAAACGAGATCGGCGGCGAAAACCTTGCCGAGCTCTCCATGCTTGATCAGATTGCGGATGCACTGCATCCCCTCGGTATAACGATAGGATAAATCGACGCCCAACAGCCTGCCGGCTGACCTAGCGGCGGCCACAACCGCCGCCGCCTCCGCCGCGGACCGGCCGAGCGGCTTCTGGCAGAACACCGCAACGCTGCTCTGCAGGGCTCGGATCGACTGCTCTGCGTGCAGAGCGCTCGGAGTAGCAATAACGACACCATCGAGATCGTGCGCTAAGAGCGCGTCGAGATCGGCGACGATTTTCGCGTCAGGGGCAAGGCTAAGTGCTTCATGCGCCCTCTCCTCAGAGGGATCGGCGATGGCGACAGCTACTGCCGAATTTGACCGGAGGATCGCTGCCATTCGGTTCCTGCCGATCCAGCCGACACCGAGAAAGCCGAGCCTGGCGGGCTTCACGTTCGTCTGAATGGAGCGCTTTTCCATCATCGTATTCATTTATGCATCACCACTGCTTTGAGAAAGCCATCGGGCCTATCGCGGGTGGCATCGAGCGCCTCGCCCAGGCCTTCGAGCGGATAGACGTGCGTATAAAGCCGTGACGGATCGAGCCTGCCGGCTACGACCGCTTCGACCGCCTCACGCATACCAGAGATATAGATCTTCGGGTCGCGTTCATGGGCATTGATCACGTCGAGCCCGCGCCAGTTCCAGAGCTGCATGTTGACTTGCCTGGGGCCATCCTGATGGTATCCTGCCACAACCAGCCGGCCACGCTCCGCAGTCAATTCGCCGGCTAGGTCAAGCGGCCATTGCTTGCCGACCGCCTCTATGACGCAATGGCAGAAAGCACCGCTGGTCAGTTGTTTTACAGCCTCGATGATCCGCCAGTGATCGTCCATCGCAAGAGTTTCTGCGGCGCCCATCTGCTTGGCGACCTCCAGCGAAAACGGACGGCGAGAGATTGCAATGACGCGCGCGCCAACGCCGCTGGCAAGCTGTGTCAGCAGGGCGCCGAGAAATCCAATCCCGATGATAGCGACCGTTTGACCCGGCCCGATGCCGCTACGCCTGAATATGTTGATCGCACATCCGAGTGGTTCGCCTGGGAATGGCTGGTCGTCGAGGGCCGATGGCAATGGAACGAGCATCTCGACATCGGCAATGTCGTGGGTGGCATAGGCATGGTATGAAAGCGCGGCGACCCGGTCTCCTAAGCCAAAGGTCGACACCCCAGGCCCAAGCGCGTCGACCCTCCCCCAGCCTTCGTGACCGAGGGCGCCGGGCTCTGTTGGAAAGGTCATCCATTCCGGCCCTGCCCAAGGCCCGAGATTGGAGGCGCATACGCCCGAGCCTTCGAGCCTGATCCTCACCTGCCCCGGTCCAGGCTGAGGGAAGGGCCTCTCCTCCACGGAGATCTTCCCCGGGCCAGTAATGATGGCCGCCCGAATCCGTCCCTCGGACGCTCTCGGCAACATATTCATGAATTGCTCCTCCGGTTGGAACATTGTCAGTGGCGGCGTCGTTGCTGCGGGACATACGCCCCGCTCCGGCCATCCGCCTTGATGACCTTACGCCCTCAAATCTTCGAGGAATATTTCGCCGAAGAATTGGCCGTCTAACCAAAGACGCCGCCGAATGTTCCGGATGATGTCAAAGAACATGTCAAAGAAGATGTCATTGAACCAGGAACAATCTCCGCCGAGCTTCGTTCGGCAGATCATCTTCAACCTGAGCGGACGGAAATCTAATGGCGATGATCCTTGTGACTGGCGGCTGCGGCTTCATCGGAAGGCATGTCGTCGAGGAACTTCTCGAAAACGGCTTTGGCGTGCGGGTCCTCGACGCATTGATCGACCAGGTTCACGGCGATGCCGAAGCATCGTTGCCCGAGGCTGCCGAGCTCTTGCGCGGCGACATCAGGGACAAGAATACGGTCGAGCAGGCGCTTTCGGGCGTCGATGGCGTCATCCATCTTGCCGCAGAGGTTGGCGTCGGACAGTCCATGTATGAGATTGCCCGATATGTCGGCACCAATGATCTCGGCACAGCTGTTCTTCTGGAAGCGATGATCAGCCGCCGGCCAAAACGCATCGTCGTCGCTTCGTCGATGAGCGTCTATGGCGAGGGCCGTTATCAGACCGCAGACGGCACCGTCCTCGAGCTGGTTAGGCGCAGGAGTGATCGCATCAAGGCCGGCCAATGGGATCTGCTCGGCGGTGACGGCAAGACTTTAAGACCCGTCGCCACGGACGAGGAGAAACCTGTCGATCTCGCCTCGATCTACGCTCTGACCAAATACGCGCAGGAAAAACAGGTTCTGATCTTCGGGGATGCCTACGAAGTCGATGCAGTGGCACTGCGCCTCTTCAACGTGTTCGGCGCCGGTCAGGCGTTGTCCAATCCCTACACCGGTGTGCTGGCGAACTTTGCCTCCAGGCTTGCCAACGGCCAGCCGCCGATGATCTTCGAGGACGGTGAGCAGAGGCGAGACTTCGTGCACGTACGCGATGTGGCCCGCGCCTTCCGTCTCGCACTCGAAAAACCCAATGCGTCAAGGCATGTGATCAACATCGGCAGCGGCCAAGCCTACACGATCGCTGAAGTAGCGACGCTTCTTGCCGAAGCCATGGGGGTGCCGGAGATACGGCCCGAGATCATGCACAAGGCGCGGTCGGGCGATATCCGCAACTGCTTTGCAGACATTTCCAAGGCGCGAGAGCTGCTTGGTTTCGAGCCGCGCTTCAGACTGGAAAACTCTCTGGGACCTTTCGCCGACTGGGCGAGAAATGCCGGAGCGATTGATCGCGGAGCGGAGATGAAACGGCAGTTGGAAGAAAGAGGGCTGGTGTCATGACCATGTCCGGATTGACCGCCAAAACCTATGGGTCTCAAAAATCCTATGGATTCGTGGAGTGGTTCCGTCCCGGCGAACACGAGCGGACCTTGCAGACGATTGCAGACGTCAGATTGAGCGGCGCAAGCTATCTGCGCACTCATCTTTCATGGGCCGAATATCTTGCGCCCGGTGGCGAGGCCTGGTTCGATTGGCTGATCCCGAAGCTCGGGCGCGACATCGATCTCCTCCCATGCATTCACTATACGCCGCCATCCTTATCCCGGACGGGGCGGTCTTCGGGTGCACCGGCCGATCTCAAATCATATGCTGATTTCGTCGATCATGTGCTCACCCGGTACGGCCGGTATTTCAGCCATATCGAATTGTGGAACGAGCCCAACAATCTGCTCGACTGGGACTGGCGAGAGGATAAGGACTTCCTGCTCTTCTGCGAGATGGTCGGGGGCGCCGCCTATTGGGCCAAACATCGCGGCTGGAAACCCGTGCTCGGTGGCCCGTGCCCATTTGATCCCTATTGGCTTAACCTGATGGGCGAGCGCGGCGTTCTTGGCGTCGTCGATGCCGTCGGCTTCCACGGATTCCCCGGTACATGGGACAGCGAGGAAGGCACTTGGGGCGGCTGGGACATGCATCTCGGCGAGACGCGAAAGATTATCGACCGTTTCAATGGCGATGCCGAGATCTGGATTACCGAAACCGGTTACTCGACCTGGCGCAATGACGAGATGGAACAGGCACGGCGTTTCGTGAATGCTCTGAGCGTGCCGGCTGAGCGGATGTATTGGTATTCCTGGCGCGATGTACCGCCGGATGTTGCGGTGCAGGAAGGCCTGTGGTTCGATCCTCGGCACTATCACCTCGGAGCTGTCACCGATGATAACCAGCCCAAGCTGCTTGCACGGCTATTGATGGAAGGCGGCGTTGACCGGCTGAAGCAGGTCGCGCGGCTCGCAGCTCCTAACCTCGCCAAGGGAGCAGCCCCGATCGTGATTACCGGAGGCTGCGGCTTCATCGGCTCCAATCTCGCCGACAGCTATCTTCAGGACGGTGAAGACGTGGTTGTTCTCGACAATCTCGGGCGATCCGGCGTCGATCAGAACCTCGGCTGGCTGATGGAACGGCATGGGACAAGGGTGCATCCGGTGCTTGCCGACGTGCGAGACGCCAGAAGCATCGACGCAGCATTTGCCGATGCCAAGGCAGTGTTTCATTTCGCCGCCCAGACCGCGGTCACGACGAGCCTCATTCATCCAGTCGACGATTTCGAGGCGAACGCAAGGGGTACGATCAATGTTCTGGAATCGGTACGGAAAGCGGGACGCCGCGCGCCCGTGATCTTTGCCAGTACCAACAAGGTCTATGGCGGGCTTGAGGACCTTGCAATGCACGAGTTCGAGGATCGCTATATGCCAATGGATGATACTATCCGGGCGTTTGGTATCGGCGAAGACCGGCCGCTCGATTTCTGCACTCCCTATGGCTGCTCCAAGGGCGTGGCCGATCAGTATGTGCTGGACTATGCGAAATCCTTCGATATTCCTACGGCCGTGCTGCGTATGAGCTGTATCTTCGGTCCACGCCAGTTCGGTACCGAAGACCAGGGCTGGGTTGCGCACTTCCTCATCCGGGCGCTGGCGGGCGAGCCTGTTTCAATCTACGGCGACGGCAAGCAAGTTCGCGATATTCTTCACGTCGCGGATGCGGTTGCCGCCTATCGCGCTTTGCGCGACGGCATCGAAAGGATCAGAGGCAGCGCCTTCAATCTTGGAGGTGGCCCGGCAAACGCCGTCAGTATTCTGGAGGTCCTTCGCGAGATCGGCCGGTTGCTGGGGCGTCCAATCGAGACCTCGTTTGGCGACTGGCGGGCCGGAGACCAATATTTCTTCGTCGCAGACACACGCAGATTGGAAAGCGCGCTGGGCTGGAGTGCGCGTGTCGGCTGGAAGAGCGGCCTGCAACACCTGGCGGAATGGCTTATCGAGAACCGTTTCGGGGGCCGGCCTGTTCTACGCCACGATCGAAAGGTTTCGGCATGATCGATCGGCACATCCGAATATTGATGACCGTCGATTCGGTCGGAGGAGTCTGGCGCTACGCTATGGATCTCGCGGCCGGTCTTCGGTGCGAAGGAGTGGACATCGTCTTTGTCGGTCTTGGTCCCGTACCGTCGGAGACACAGGTTAGTGAGGCGAAGGCGCTGGGAAAACTCGTGTGGCTTGATGCTCCTCTCGACTGGATGGCCACGGGCAGGGCTGAGATAGCCGGCGTTTCAGAAGAAATCGCTCGGATCGCCAGAGACAACGCTGTCGGTCTGCTCCACCTCAACTTGCCGTCGCAGGCAGCAGGGATCGATACGCCGCTGCCCATCGTCGTGGTTTCCCATTCCTGCGTCGTCACATGGTTTGCCGCCGTGCGCGGAACGCCGGTGCCGCCGGGCTGGGCCTGGCAGCGCGATGTGAACCGGGAAGGCTTCGATCGCGCAGATGCCGTGCTCTCGCCGAGCGAAAGTCATGCGAATGCACTACGAGCGGCCTATGGTCCGGTCTCCCGGCTCAAGGTGGTTCATAACGCCAGCAGCGTCGAGGCCGAACCGCATTCAAAGAAGATCTTCGCTTTCGCAGCCGGACGCTGGTGGGACGAAGGCAAAAACGGTGCGGTGCTCGACAAGGCGGCTGCAATGATGTCACTGCCCGTCGTCATGGCGGGCTCCTGCGTGGGCCCCAATGGCCAGAGACTGCAATTCAGCAACGCCGACGACCTTGGGCCACTGCCATATTCCAAGGCCGTTGCCTTGATGCAATGCGCACAAATCGTCGTGTCGCCATCCGTCTACGAGCCGTTCGGCCTGACCGCTCTGGAGGCCGCGCGATGCGGCGCTGCATTGGTGCTGTCGGATATTCCCACCTATCGGGAGCTATGGGATGGATGCGCGCTGTTTTTCGATCCTTATGATCCGAAATCCTTAGCATCTGCCTGCGCACAGCTCAGCGGCGACGCGCAGCTGCGGGAAGAGCTGGTGGCAAAATCGCGGGCGCGGGCGCGGGGGTTCAATCTGAAACGGCAGGCGGCATCGATGCTCGACACTTACGTGCATCTGATGGATCGCACCTTCAACCTCGCGGCGGCGGAGCAATCATGAGATTTCTGTTCTACACCCATTCGCTGGTTTCCGACTGGAACCATGGCAACGCGCATTTTCTGCGTGGCGTGATGCGGGAGCTGACCCGGAGGCATCACGAGGCGCTGGCGCTGGAACCCGAGAACTCGTGGAGCCGATGTAATCTTCTGAGCGATCAAGGGCTGCAGGCGATCGAAAAATTCCACAGTACGTTCCCGCAGCTACAGTCGCAAATCTACGGAGAACAATTCGACCACGATGCAGCTATCGCCAACGCCGATGTCGTCATCGTTCACGAGTGGACTGAACCGGCGCTTGTGGAGCGGATCGGTCGCGCGCGGCGCAATGGCGCCGGCTTTACACTGTTGTTCCATGACACGCATCACCGCGCCGTCTCCGCAAAGGGCGATATCGCTGGACTGACGCTCGAGGATTACGATGGTGTGCTCGCCTTCGGTGAAACGCTGCGGCGGCGCTACCTGCAGGCCGGCTGGGGCAGGTCGGTCTTCACCTGGCATGAGGCTGCTGACGAGGCATTGTTTTGCCCGCGACCGGAGGTCGCAACGACAGGTGATCTCATCTGGATCGGCAATTGGGGCGACGACGAGCGCTCCTCTGAGATTGCGGAATTCCTCGTCCGCCCGGCTCGTGATCTCGCGCTCAAAACGACTGTGCGCGGCGTACGCTACCCTCGGCGGGCGCTCGACGCCCTGCAGGACGCAGGTATCGCGTATGGGGGCTGGATCGCCAATGCTGAGGTGCCGCTCGCTTTCGCCAGCCACAGAGTCACGATGCATATTCCACGACGGCCCTACGTCGAAAACCTTCCTGGCATTCCGACGATTCGTGTTTTCGAGGCTCTTGCCTGCGGCATTCCGCTGATCTGTGCGCCTTGGGACGACGTTGAGGCACTTTTCAGGCCAGGCAGAGACTATCTCGTCGCCGAAAACGGCCAGGAGATGACGCGCCTGCTGCGCGATGTGCTGGCCGACGATGATCTTTCGGCTGCCCTTATCGCGTCCGGTCTCGAAACAATCCGGTCGAGACACACCTGCCGGCATCGTATCGATGAACTATTCACCATTCTGGAACGATGCGGCACCGCACGCGTCGTCAGCCAGCTGCCTGCAAAGGAGGCCGCCGAATGAAGATCGCATTTTACGGATCCAGCCTGCTTTCAGCCTATTGGAACGGTGCCGCAACCTACTACCGCGGGTTGTTGCGCGCATTAGCGCAAAAGGGTTACGACATCACCTTCTACGAACCCGACGTCTATGACCGACAAAAGAATCGCGACATCGATCCACCGGAATGGTGCAAGGTTGTCGTCTATCAAGGCACTACCGAGGCACTGAAGGCGGCGACGGCAGCAGCAGTCGATGCCGACATCGTCGTCAAAACAAGCGGTGTGGGTTTTGAGGACGATCTCCTTCTCCAGGAGATCCTTCGCCATGCCAGGCAAGGCGCCTTGAAGATTTTTTGGGACGTGGATGCGCCGGCAACGCTTTCCGAGCTGCGACAGAGCCCCGACCATCCGCTTCGCAGATCGTTGGCAAAGATCGATCTAGTCCTCACCTATGGTGGCGGCGATCCTGTAATCGACGCCTATCGCAGCCTTGGGGCGGCGGATTGCATACCGATCTATAACGCGCTTGATCCCGAAACCCATCACCCGGTCGAAAAAGAGGCTCGCTTTGCTGCAGAGCTCGCTTTTCTCGGCAACCGCCTGCCCGATCGGGAAACACGAGTCGAGCAGTTCTTTCTGGAGCCGGCCGCCCACTTGCCGCAGCAAAGGTTTTTGCTCGGTGGTTCGGGCTGGAGCAACAAGCCGCTGTCTTCGAACATCGTCTATATCGGCCATGTCTCGACCCGCGATCACAATGCCTTCAACGCAACACCGAAGGCGGTGCTCAACATTTCGCGGTCAAGCATGGCGGAAAACGGTTTTTCGCCGGCAACACGGATCTTCGAGGCTGCCGGCGCAGGTGCCTGCTTAATTACTGACCACTGGGACGGCATTGATCTTTTTCTCAAGCCCGGTGACGAAATACTAGTGGCACGTGACGGCCACGATGTCGCCGAACTTCTCGCTGGCCTCACAAGCCAGCGGGCCAAGGAGATAGGACAGCAAGCGCTGAGACGCGTGCTTGACGGGCATACCTATGCGCATCGCGCCGCGACCGTCGATGCCATCTTCCGTGTAGGTGCCGCACGGCCGGAGGCGGCCGAATGACCGGATCGCTCAATATCGTCATCCTCGGCCTGTCCCTGTCGTCATCCTGGGGCAACGGTCACGCTACGACTTATCGCGCCCTCATCCGCGGATTGAGCGTACAGGGACACAGGGTATGGTTCCTGGAGCGGGATATGCCCTGGTACGCGTCGCACCGCGACCTGCCCAATCCCGACTTCTGCCAGCTCATCCACTACAACGACATTGACGAAATGATTGAAATCCATGCTGGCCTGATCAAAGCGGCGGACGCCGTGATCGTGGGATCATACGTCCCATCCGGCGTGACAGTCATCGACAGGATTGCGGCCCTTCAGCCACAACGACTTTGTTTCTATGATATCGACACGCCGGTCACATTGGCCAAGCTCGCCCGTGGCGACGAGGAATATCTGGCCCGCCGACAAATCCCGCTTTTCGACAGCTACTTCTCGTTTTCAGGCGGAGACGCTTTAGGCAGGATCGAACGCGACTACGGCGCGCGCAAGGCACTGGCTCTCTATTGCTCCGTCGATGCCAGCCGATACCGAGCAACCGGCGAAGCTTTCCGTTGGGACCTCGGCTATCTCGGTACCTATAGCCCCGACCGCCAGGCAACCTTGGAGCGGCTCCTGATCGAGCCTGCCAGGCGGCTGCCGCATCTCAGCTTCGCGGTCGCCGGCCCTCAATATCCTGAAGACATCGTGTGGCCATCAAACGTCGAACGGATCGAGCACCTGCCTCCCGCCGATCATGCGAGTTTCTATAGCCGGCAGCGTTTTACACTGAACGTTACCCGAAGCGACATGATCGCAGCCGGCTGGTCGCCAAGCGTCCGGCTGTTCGAGGCCGCAGCCTGTGGCACACCGATTGTCAGTGACGATTGGCGCGGGCTCAACGATTTTTTTGCCGAGGGCCAGGCGATCATCATCGCTCGGCGATCGGACGACGTGGTTAAAGCCTTGACGACGATCCCCGCAGCGGATCGGTTCACATTGGCATCGGCTGCAAGGGCGACCGTGATGCAAGGCCACACCGGCGAGAGGCGGGCCTACGAGTTCGCCGCCGCGCTTCAAGGACTGCCAGAAGCCGGAATCCGACCCACCCCTCAACCCATTTCAGCCTAGGAGAGGCATAATGCTGCAAAGGACTCGAAACGGAAGAGTGAAGACTGTACTTGTCGCCGGAGGAGCTGGTTTCGTCGGCTCGCATCTATGCGACGCGCTGCTGGCACGCGGTGACCGTGTGATCTGCGTCGACAGCTATATCACCGGATCGGAGGACAATGTCCGGCCGCTGATCAATCATCCGAAATTCCGTTTGATCGAGAAGGACATTTGTCATCTGAAGAGTCTCAACGAGACTGTAGACCAGATCTATAACCTGGCCTGCGCAGCTTCACCGCCGCAGTATCAAGCAGACCCGGTGCATACGATGATGACCTGCGTTGCAGGTACTGGCAATCTGCTTTCGCTGGCCGAACAATATCACGCCTCTTTCCTGCAAGCGTCGACAAGCGAAGTCTATGGCGATCCGGTGGAGCATCCACAAACTGAGGATTATCGCGGCAATGTTAATTGTACCGGTCCCCGCGCCTGCTACGACGAAGGCAAACGGGCAGCGGAGGCCCTGTGCTTCGACATGCTTCGGGCCGGCAGGGCGGATGCACGCATTGCCCGCATATTCAACACCTATGGACCGCGCATGCAGCCGAGCGACGGGAGGATCATCTCCAATCTCCTCGTGCAAACCCTCTCCGGCGCGCCGCTTACGATTTACGGAAGCGGTAACCAGACGCGCTCCTTCTGCTTCGTCAGCGATCTCGTCGCGGGCCTGATGGCGTTGATGGATGTTGATCCCAATCCCGGCGTTCCGGTCAATCTCGGCAACCCCGGCGAATTTACGATCAACCAGCTTGTCAACCTGGTCATGAGCATTGTGCCATCGACATCGACTATCGTCCACAAGCCGCTGCCGCAAGACGATCCCCAGCGCAGAAGACCGGACATCTCGCGGGCGAAAGAACTGCTCGGCTGGCAGCCGATGATTCCGCTTGCCGAAGGTCTTCGCCTGACAGCCGATTGGTTCACGGCCTCGATCCGTCCTGACGGGCGCTTCGATAGCTCAAAGGCCCAACGTCGCTCGAGATTGCCGCCGCGTTCAAAAGCCGGACGCACCTCGCTCGACGCCTGCCAACAGAGGACCGCGCCGTAAGGTGATGAAGGAGAACCGACATGGATGCAGCACGCCCAACAGAACATCAGGATCTACAAAGACGGATTGAGGAACTCGGGCCATGGTTTCAGAATTTGAACATCGACGGCCACATGACCGCCCCCGATCATTTCCTCGGAGATTATCCGGCCTTCAAGTGGAACGGTTTTCGGCATGTGCTTCCGACCGACCTTGGAGGTCTCAGCGTGCTCGATGTCGGCTGCAATGCAGGTTTCTATGCGCTTGAGATGAAGCGGCGTAACGCCGCCCGCGTGGTCGGTATCGATTCAGATCCCCACTACCTGAAGCAGGCGCGCTTTGCTGCTGAGCAGGCTGAAATGGAAATCGAGTTCAGGCAGATGTCGGTCTATGATGTCGGCCGGCTGGGTGAGAAATTCGACCTGGTGATCTTCATGGGCGTGCTCTATCACCTGCGCCACCCACTGCTGGCGCTGGATCTTCTCTATGAACACGCTGTCGGCGACATGATGCTGTTTCAGTGCCTCCAGCGCGGTGACGAGCGCATTCCCGATCTCGAAGAGGACTACGACTTTTCCGAATGGAGCATCTTCGATAAGCCTGAATATCCAAAGCTTTTCTTCGTAGAGCAACGCTATGCGTCCGATCCCACCAACTGGTTCATCCCCAACCAGGCGGCCGTCGAGGCAATGCTGCGCAGTGCCGGCTTCCGAATCGACGACCATCCGGAACGCGAGGTCTATCTGTGCCGCCGGGGCCAACGACATTATGCGGTCGAACCGCCGCCTTCATTTGCAACACGATAGACGACGATATCTTCGATCTTTTGCGGTATGGACGCCATATCCGGGGCGCAGCCGATCAGCGTTAACGCCAGGCGCTGCGTGGTTCAAAAAAGACTTCTCTGTCGCTCAGGCCTCCGACTGACCATAAAATCTTTCATTGGCTCGTTTGTGAGGTCCTCAACGGTGGTCACGTTTCGGATGACAAGAAATTGGCGCAACTCGCTATGTCCGCAGCCAATGCCAAATCAGCGTGACGCAGAAACTCGGTCGATCTTTCGCGACGTCCGATTCAGCTGGGATGGGGAGTAAAAATTGCGGCAAGCTGAGGAAGTGGTGAAAACCCACTCCTCAACATCTCGGCACCGCTCAAAGAAATGCCTCTGCGTGACGGCCATAAGACCTTACACAGGACGCTAAGAGATGTCGCGGCGACGCTTGACGGCGTGTCTCAGCACAGCGCATCCGAGACGCGACGGATAGGAGTCGGACGCACGGTTGACGAGATCGCCACCATCCTACCGGGAGCTATGTCGGTTCTCGTTCTGCCGTGAATGCGCCGAACCTCCGTTTCCTTCTTTTGGCGAAACAGTGGCCAGAGGAACAGCGGGCCGAGATTTGCGTTACTCTTCGCCAGTCGCTTCAAGGAACGCGCGTCGTCTCGGCCTTCAGGCGGATGCAGAACGATCTTGATCCCAACGGGGATGCTATGAAGAAATTACTCGAGGTCTCGCTTGGGGTCGTCACCAGCGTAGGCGGTTTTCTTGAGACCGGGTCGATTGCGACCTCCGCCCAGGCAGGGGCGGCGTACGGCTTCAGCCTCATCTGGGCTGTCATCCTCGGCACGGGGTGTCTAATCTTTCTCGTCGAAATGTCTGGACGGTTCGCCATCGCCAGTCATCATACGATCGCAGACGGCATCCGGGACCGGTTCGGTTCGAATTTTTTCATCCTCGTGATCGTCGTGATGTCCATCGTCAGTATCATGGTGTTGGCGGCCGAGATTGGTGGTGTTGCCCTTGCGCTTCAGTTTCTGACTGGATGGAGTTTTCAATGGTGGGCATTGCCGGTCGCCTTCGCCACATGGCTGCTGTTATGGCGCGGCACGTTCGGAACGATCGAGAAGGGAGTGTCGGCGCTCGGATTGATCGCGCTCTCGTTCGTGGTCGCCATGTTCGTTATGGGGCCGCCATGGAAAGAAGTGGCAAAGGGCGCATTGCCAACTCTTCCCGACAAGGACGCATCGCATTACGCATTCATCGCAGTCAGCATCCTCGGCGCCACGATCTCCAACTATCTATTCTTCTTCTATTCGGCCGGCGCCATTGAAGAGAAATGGGACAAATCGTATTTTGGAATAAACAAGATCACCGCAACATTCGGCATGGCGTTTGGAGGCGCGCTGTCGGTTGCCATCATCGTGCTTGCGGCCATGGTCTACCCTGCTCGCGGCATCGAGAACATAGAAAGCTACGAGCAGATCGCGATGATCTTGACCCCAGCTCTTGGCACCTGGGGTATTTACATCTTTTCCCTTTCGCTTCTGATCACTTGTTTCGGGGCCGCTTTGGAGCTGAGCCTCGCCCAGGCCTATATTACCGCTCAGGGATTTGGCTGGAACTGGTCCGAGGACGCAAAACCGAAAACCAATCCCGCCTTCAGTCTCGTCTATACGGTCGCCATCGTTATCGCCGTCATTCCCATCGCCGCTGGTCTCGATCCCTTGCAGGTCACCATCTTCTCGATGGCAATTACCGCCATGAGCCTTCCTCTCGGAGTCATACCATTTCTGTTCCTGATGAACGATGAAACCTTCGTTGGCGACCATACGAACGGCTGGATAGGTAATGTGGTCGTCCTGTTCATCATCGGGCTGGCCTTCACGCTTGCGATCGTCACCGTACCGCTGCAAATCTGGGGAGGCTGACATGCATCTCGTGCGAGATGTTCTAGACAAGCAACTCGTCGACCAGGCAGAGGTTCGCGTCGGCAGGGCAGATGGGATCATTCTACACCTTAACGAGCACGGGCAGCCGAAAGTCGTAGCGATCGAGCTCGGGTGGTCGACGCTTGCCAGACGGCTGTTGAAAGGCGTTGGTCTTCGAACGCTCGCTCGGGATCGAGGCCGCGGATATCGGATCGCCTGGTCTCATGTCGCCGACGTTGGCGTCGACATAACCATCGATGTCGATCGCCAGGAACTGCCGCTGGAGCGTTGGCAGCAGTGGCTTCGTCGAAGGATTTTAGGGTGGATTCCAGGCGGGCTGTCATGAGTGAGCTATTTCTCCAGGATCTGCTGGGCGCACGGGTGTTAGGACCGGGCAACGAGGTGGTGGGACGCATCGAGGAAGTCGTCGCAGAAGCGCATGGCGACGAACTCTTCATCGTCGAATACCACGTCGGAACCTTTGCGCTTCTTGAGCGCCTGGCTTCCTCTTCGTTCGCCCGCGCAGTCCTCGGAGCTGCCGGGCTTCGCTCAGGTGAAGGACTGGCTGTTCCCTGGGAGCAACTGGATCTTTCGAATGCAGCTTCACCAAGGTTGCTTTGTGATCCGCAGCAGTTGAAGCCGCCTCGTCGCTCGTCCGCAACTCCCCAGTCGGCGCGTTAAAACGCTTTGGAGCGCAAGCGTCCAGGTGGCTGTATCTGGCTTTCGGGGCTGATCTGGGTATTCGTACGCTATGACGATACGAAGGTTTCGCAGGATGCCTGGCGCGCCGGCGTCATCATCCGTAGCGACGCCATCGAAGGCGATATCGATTGAATGAGCACCGTCCGGTGCAACGTCACTATCGCCATGCCACTGGCATGACCTTCGCCAGCCACGTCCGTTCCATCATCGAATCAAACGGGAACCTGATCGGACCTTAGTCCGATGGCCGACGGGAACTTGCCTGCTAGTTTTGCTTCCGCTGAACTGCAGACTCGACAGGAGGAGGCTCGCCCATTCCGTAAGCCCGGCATCCTTCTCCAACTCTGACATTTTCTGGCCCGCCTTCATCTGGTGAACCGGACATGCTTGGAAAACCATCGGTTTCGACCTATGATCGATGCTGATTTCGCGCGTGGAGAAATCGATGAATGAGCGCAAAATCACTGAACGCGACCGGCCGATGACCTCGCAAGATCTTGCTGTCTGCCAGCAAGTCTTGGAAGCCGTGAAAGCGGAATTTCAGCTTGCCGACGATGACGCTCAGACATCCAGAAGCGCGGCAATCACGATCGAACTCTACCGACAGGGTGTCCGCGATGTCGATCAGCTCAAGGTCCTGGTATTCGCCACCCGGGGCAAAATCTAAAGCTCGATGAACCGCAGCTTCAAGATTTGCGTTGGCGGCCAGCACAGCCGGACTCACGTCGCCTGTCTTAGTCGCCGATGCCAGCGCATCTTCCAGGCCGCATCGCCGAAAACGGGCGTCGACCAATGGCTCCGTTCCGTTGTTGATCTCATCGCATAAGCAGCAATTGCGGTCATGCGTGGGTCTGACGTGTGCGGAGGAGGAGCTACCATCGGCGGGCAAGCGCAGCTTTTCCGTCAGCGATAAGCGGAGGGCGCTGTGTTTTTGCAGGGCAGGGTTTGGTGTAAGCGGTGTTTTGACCGCACCTTCCGGATCAGTGCGTGATTGACGATGTTGAGCCCCGAACAAGGGCTTGGACATATGTCGATTTCACAGCTTACGCTTACATCCAGCGATGAAGAGCCGGTGCGGCGGTTCGAGGTTTTCACAGGCAGCGGCCGGCGGCGCGAGTGGGGCGACGAGCGTAAGGCGCAGATCGTCGCGGAGAGTTATGAGCCGGGAGTGACGGTCTGCTCCGTGGCGCGGCGTCATGGATTGACCCCGCAGCAATTGTTCACCTGGCGTCGGCTCGCCCGGAAGCCGCTGGACACTGTACCTGATGTCGAGGATGTTCCAATGTTTGCGCCGGCGATCCTGGATGTGCCGACGAAGCCTGTGGCGAAAGAGCCTGAACCGGCCCGTGCATCGAGAAAGAAGTCGAGCAGCGGCGCAATCGAATTGGAGATCGGCGGGACGCTCGTCAGGATCGCATCCGGAGCGGACGCGGCCACGATTGCCGCCGTCATTCAAGCCGTGAAGGCACAGTCGTGATCGGGCCGTCGGGAGCGGTAAAGGTCATGGTCGCCACCCGGCCTGTCGATTTCCGCAAAGGCGCGGAGGGCCTAGCTGCGCTGGTAAAGGCCGAGATGGGTGCTGACCCGTTCTCCGGCACGATCTACGTGTTCCGGGCCAAGCGCGCGGACCGGATCAAGCTGGTTTTCTGGGATGGCAGCGGGGTGTGCCTTGTGTCCAAACGCCTTGAGGATGGAGAGTTCCATTGGCCCAAGATGCAGGATGGTGCGATGCGCCTGACGGCCGCTCAGTTCTCGGCATTGTTCGAGGGGCTGGATTGGAAGCGCGTTCATGCGCCCATCGAGACGCGCGCCCCGGAGAAGGCTGGATAGCCAATGCGACCAATTGAATCAGGCTCACCCACGCCCTCGTTTTGGTCGCCGGTTTATGCTGTTGTCGCTCCATGACGATGACGGCCGACGAGCTTCCGGACGACCTGAACGCGCTCAGAGCCATGGTGCTTTCGCGCGAGGCGGAGAATGCCCGGCTGCGCCAGATCATCAAGGAATTGCAGCGCCACCGCTTCGGCCGCAGAGCCGAGACGCTTCCGGAGGATCAGCTTCTCCTTGGGCTCGAAGAAGCCGAACAGGTCGAGACGGACGGTCTGGAGGAGAAGGAGCATGCATCCAGTGATCTGCACCGGGAGCGGGTCGCAAGACGGCGGATAAACCGCGGCTCACTTCCTGCCCATCTGCCGCGCATCGATGTGGTCATCGACATCGAGAGCCATGACTGCCCCTGCTGCGGCAACGGCCTGCACCGGATCGGCGAGGACGTCAGCGAGAAGCTCGACATCGTGCCGGCCCAGTTCCGCGTTCTGGTGACGCGCCGCCCCAAATACGCTTGCCGCGCCTGTGAGGAAGTCGTCGTCCAGGCTCCAGCTCCCACGCGGCTGATCGAGGGTGGCATTCCGACCGAGGCGACCGTTGCCCAGGTGCTTGTCTCTAAATATGCCGACCACTTACCGCTCTACAGGCAAGCGCAAATTTACAAGCGACAGGGGATCGATCTCGACCGTTCAACACTCGCTGACTGGGTCGGTCGAGCCGCCTGGCATCTGCGCCCGGTTCACCAAAGGCTGCTCGAGCATCTGAAGGCCTCGTCCAAGCTCTTCGCCGACGAGACGACCGCTCCAGTGCTCGACCCGGGTCGGGGAAAGACGAAGACTGGGCAGCTTTGGGCCTATGCTCGCGACGACAGGCCATGGCAGGGAGCCGATCCGCCCGGCGTCATTTATGTCTATGCGCCCGATCGCAAGAGCGAACGCCCGATGGCGCATCTTGATGGATTCGTCGGTGTCCTGCAGGTGGACGGGTACGTGGGCTATCGCGCGCTCGCCGCCGGCAACAGCGTGTCTCTGGCGTTCTGCTGGAGCCATGTGCGCCGGCGCTTCTATGAGCTGTCGGCCGCCGGTCCTGCACCCATTGCCAGCGAAGCGCTCAGGCGTATCGCCGAACTCTACAAAATCGAGGACGATATCCGCGGCATCACCCATGAGGAACGCCGCGCCGTCCGACAGGAAACGAGCCGTCCGATCATCGACAGTCTTGCGCCTTGGCTGACCAAACAACTCTCCCTCATCAGCCAGAAGACCAAGCTCGCCGAAGCCATCCGCTATACGCTCTCACGCTGGGACGGGTTGACCCGTTTCATCGATGACGGTCGCATCGAGATCGACTCCAACACTGTCGAGCGTTCCATCAGGCCGATCGCCCTCAATCGGAAGAATGCCTTGTTCGCAGGCTCCGACGCCGGGGCCGAACACTGGGCAACGATCGCCTCGCTCATCGAAACGGCCAAGCTCAATGACGTTGAGCCACTTGCCTATCTGGCCGACGTCATCACCAAAATCGTCAATGGCCACCCGAATAGTCAGCTCGACGACCTGTTGCCTTGGGCCTTCGCCGACCAGCCAGAAACCAAGACCGTGGCCTGAGAATACCGCTTAGATGAATGCTGTGCGGACGGACGCTCGAAGGCCGCAGCGGCGATCTTAAACGTCAATATGCGTCAGCTTATTCGGGTTTTTGACGATATAGATCGCGAAAATCTTACCGTCGCGAATGCCGAGAGCTGTTGTTTGCAGCCCACCATTTGAATCAAGGCTTACATACCCGGGCAGGCCGTCAATAGTTGCGGTTCGCAGCAAGGTGGGCGGAGTCGCGGCCTTTCGCTGAGCGGAAACGAAGAGTCGCAGTGCACGTTCCAAGCCGCGGATGACTTCTCGGAACGCCAGCACCTTGCCGCCGCCGTCGCTATGTATCTCGACATCGCGCGCAAGCAACGCCGAAAGCGCGGTGACATCGCCGTCACGCGAAGCCGCAAAAAAAGCGCGCGCAATTCCATCAGCCTCTGCCGCCCCGACGCTGTATCGTGGTCGTGCATTCTGAACATTCTTGCGTGCGCGAGAAGCAAGTTGCCGAACGGTGGCAGGTTCACGATGAAGCACGACCGCGACCTCGGTCAGCGCCACGTCGAACACTTCGTGGAGCAGGAAGGCCGCTCGTTCTAGCGGCGAAAGTCGCTCCAACGCTAACATCAGCGTCACAGTGACATCGTCAGCAATGGCTTCTTGCGCATCAAGAGGCTCGACCAAAGGCTCTGGTAGCCATGGGCCGACATAGATCTCGCGGCGCGCTCGCGCCGACTTCATCCGATCAAGGCATAGTCGGGTGACGATGCGAGTGAGATAGGCGGTCGGAGTACGGACTTCGTCTTCAACGCGTACCCAACGCAACCACGCATCCTGCACGACATCTTCCGCCTCCGTGATCGACCCTAGCATCCGGTAGCTCAGACGCAGCAAGCGTTTGCGATCCAGTTCGAATTCTACGGTTCTTTGGTCGCTAAGCGGCACATCAGCGCTCGCTTCATTGGCCATCACCCCCTCGCGGATGTCATGAGACCGATTCGTTGCGTTCCTGCCGTTGTGCCACATGCCACTTTCCTCGCACTCGCTCGCTTGACTCGTGGACGAGCGAGTTCGTGCAAGTGTGACATGGCACATGCCAAAATAAAATCAGGTCGAGATGTCACGCCTCCCATCGCCGCGTCGTCACTCGAGCAGCGCCGGCTGTTGGCGCAACTCACAGGAGACCATCATGAATGAGACAACGCGCCTCAACTGGTACGAGGTAGCACCCGCTGGAGCCAAGGCCCTTTTCGGCGTCCATCACTACGTCACACACAACACGAATTTGCCTGAGGAACTTATCCATCTCGTGTTCCTGCGCGTATCGCAGATCAACGGCTGCGCACATTGTATCGACCTGCACACCCGCGATCTGCTGAAGACCATGGCAGCCGACAAGGTCGCTCTGGTCCCGGTATGGGAAGAGGTGCCGTATCTTTTCTCCGAACAGTACCGCGCGGCGCTGGCCTGGGCCGAGGAGGTGACGCTTGTCAGCGAGACACATGCTTCTGACCGAGCCTATGCTGCTGTCTCGGCAGTTTTCGAGCCTAAGGATTTGGTAGACCTTACAATCACGATTGCAGCTATGAACGCCTTCAACCGTCTAGGCGCGCCATTCCGACTTCCGGTGAAGGCGCAGCCCTGAAAACGCGCTGGCGCTGTTGCTTAGCCACGACGGCACCACTGTGCTTATGAATCGGTTGCTTGCAGGCCCCGCTTGCTTGCAGCTTTACGACCGGGATGGGGTGGAACAGCTCCTTCATCAACGCACAAAGGCTCGTCCCGGTCGGTGCATTCATGCCATCAATCAAGCAGCGATGATAATCGGTACGATCTTTCGCGCTTAGTCAATGTGGGAGGAAAACACCGCTTACGGTTTGGTTGCGGGGGCAGGATTTGAACCTGCGGCCTTCAGGTTATGAGCCTGACGAGCTACCGGGCTGCTCCACCCCGCGTTATCCAGGCGACG